>CAWCFE010000002.1:0-3920623 GCA_963794735.1 Vulcanimicrobiota bacterium
CGTGCCCGGCGACACGATTTCGGAAACGTCGACGCCCAGCGGACGCACCGGCTTCTTCGAAAGCACGATCGTGAGCGGCGCGACGGTGCCGCGCGCCCAACAGGCAAAATCGTAGAGGTTGAACGGAATCCACGAGGGCAAATAGACGAGCTCGGGCGGCATCGACGGCACGCCCGCCCACGGATAGACGCCGAACAGCGCGAGCCAAATCTTCGTGAACACGCGCGCGGCGGCGACGCCGCCGGCGCGCCCGATGGTGGCAAGCGCGCGGCGCATCTCGTCGCGCTGCGGATCGACGCCGAGCACTTTGAGCGCGACGTAGGCTTCGATCGTCGTGCTGAGGTCGGCGGGGCCGCCGTAGTAGAGCGCCCAGGAGCCGTCCTCGCGCTGATGATCGAGCAGATGCACGATCGCGCGCCGCGCGAACGGTTCGACCGGCAGCCCGAGAAAACGGAAGAGCAGCACCTGTTCGGCGGTCATCGTGACGTTGGTCTCGAGCTCGCCCGACCACCAGCCTTCCGGGGCCTGGCGCGCCAGGAGCCAGCCGACGCTGCGTTCCAGCGCGCGTTCGACGTTCACGAGGCCAAGCTCGCCGGGCGTTCGCGCGACGGCGCGCGATCGAGCAGCGCCCGAGCTGCCGCGAGGCCGCTGCGAACGGCCGACTCCATCGTGTCGGGCCAACCGCCGGTGTCGGTCCACGCGCCGGCGATGCTGACGGTCGGAACGCGCGTCGCCTGCGCCGGGCGCGTACCGCCCAAGCGCGGCAGATACGTCGCTTCGGGATTGCGCGTTGCCGACGCGCGCACCAGCGTCGCGCCGCGCAGCGCCGGCACGAACGCGCGCGCTTCGTCCCACGCCAAGGCTTGGAGCTGCGGCGTCGGCAGGCGCAGATACTCGTCGGCCGCGCTAAAGCTGCAGCACAAGTAGCCCGGCTCTTTCTCGAAGATCCATTGCAGCGGCGATTCGAGCGCCGCCGCGAAATCGAATCCCACGCTGCCGCCGTCGTGCCAGAGATGCACGTCGACGATCGGGAAGGGTTCGTAACCGTCGAGATCGGCGACGCCGTAGCGCTGCGGATCGCCCAGCAATTTGGCCAGCGTCTTAGGAGGCACCGCGAGCACGGCACCGTCGAAACGCTCGACGCTGCCGTCGAGGAGCTGCAGATCCACGCCGCCGTCGACCGGCGCCGCCGCCACCGCCGCCGTCGAGAGGCGCACCGCATCGAGCCGGCGCGCGGCCGCGGCGGCGAAATGCGCCAGCGGGACGGTCGAAAATCCGAAGCGCGCGGCGCCCGCGTCGCGCAAGAACGCGGTCTTCAACACGAAGCTCGCGTCGGCGTTGTCGACGCGAGCGAACGGCGCGTTCAAGGCGGGGATGAAGAACGGATCCCAAAACGCCCGCCGGGTCTCGGCGGTTTGCCCGTTTTGCTGCAGCCACTCCTCGAACGTCGCCGCGCCCGAGGTCCCGGCGAAGAGCGCGCGCGCGATCTTCAGCTTTCCCGCAACGCTGAGATGCGGGTACCGCGCGAACGACGCGAGCAAGTGAAACGGCGCGGGCAGCGAGCCCGCGCGCAGCCGTCCCGAGCGCCCGTTGCGATCGAGCACGATCGCGTCGAACCGCGGCTGGACGTGCAGGTAGGCGTCCATGCCGACGCGCCGGGCGAAGCCCACGAACGCCGTGCAGCAGGCCAGAAAGACGTGTTGACCGTTATCGACTTCGTGCCCGTCGATTTCGAACGACGTGGCGCGTCCTCCGAGCAGACGCGTGCGCTCGAAGAGGGTCACGCGGTGCCCGGCGTCGGCCAGCTCGACCGCGGCGGCGAGGCCGGCCAAGCCGGCGCCGACGACGGCTACGTGCCGCTGCTCAGCCACGATCGCACCACGACGCGCAGTTTTTCGGTCTTCGAAAGCGCGGCCCGCTCGCGCAGGGGCAGCCCCGGATCGCGCTCGATCTTCTTGAGCAGCTCCTCGTAGATGCCCGCCATCGTATGCACGCACGCGCCGGGGCGCCGCGGAATGTAGCGCAGCACTTCGTATCCGCTGGCGAAATAGCGGCGCGCTCGCGCGATGTGATGGTCGACGAACTCGGTCCAGCCGGGAACGATTTCGCCGCTGGAGAGCGCCGACTCGGGTACGCCGAAACGCGCGAGCTCGTCCTGCGGCACGTAGACGCGCTTCATGTCGACGGCGTCCTCGCGCACGTCGCGAAGAATGTTGGTGAGCTGCAGCGCCAGCCCCAAATCGTCGGCGCGTTCGAGCGCGACCGGATCGCTGAATCCGAAGATGCGCACGCACATGCGCCCGACGACCGACGCTACGAGGTTGCAGTAATCGCGCAATCCGTCGAACGTCTCGTAACGCGGATGGCTGTAATCCATCTCGACCCCGTCGATGAGCATTTGCAGCTCGCGCTCCGGGATCGAGTAGCGCGTTATCGCTTCGGAGAGCACGCGCAGGATCGGATCGTCGCCGTACTCCGCGCGGACCGCGCGGGAAATCCGCTCGCGGTGCACGGCCAGGCGCGCGGGCAGATTGTCGACGCCGACCGCGTCGGCTTCGTCGTCGACTTGGCGCGCGAAGTTGTAGAGCGCGTAGATCGCCATACGCTCGTGATAGCCGAGCGAAATGAACCCCCAATAGAAATTCCCGGCTTCGCGTTTGGCCATGTCGCGGTTGAACCGCTCGGCGCGCTGCCGGTCGGATTCGCCCGGAACGATCCCGCCGAGCGCCTTCTGGAGATGGATCATGGCAAAGCGACCCTTCTGGGCGAGGTCAGCGCCTCGAACCCGGTGCGGACGACGATCGAGAGCTTCGTCGTCAGCGGTACGCTAGGGCGCGTCCTCTCCGTGTGATACCCAAGGTGCTCGATGGCGTCGCAGATGGCCTGGCCGCCGAGGCGATAGACGGCGAGCTGCAGGCGCAGTGCCGGCGGCGTCATGGCCTCCAGATCGCGTCCCGATGCCAGCAGCTCGCGCGCGCGGCCGACCATGGCGCGTACCGCGCCGGCGGTTCCGCCGGCGGCGATATCGGTCTCCACCAAATACCGGCGGCCGATCGCCGCGTCGCGGCTGACGTCTTGGGCGTGATTGGCCAGTTGCAGGCCGATGCAGACGTCGTCGGAGAGCGCTAGCGCGCGCGGCGAGCCGCAGCCGAAGACGGCCAGCACCATGCGGCCGACGGGCGCTGCGGAGAGGCGGCAGTAGCCGATCAGCTCGTCCCAGGTGGAGTAGGCTTTCACCCGCTGGTCGCGGACGTTGGCTTCGATCAATTGGAGGAACGGTTCGGCCGCCATCGCGTGCGTCTCGATCGTGCGCGCCAGGGCCGTCAGCACCGGATGGACCGGCGCCTCTCCCGCAAAGAGGCCCTCGACGTCTGCGCGCCAGCGTTCCAGCCGGCCCATCGCACTGCCGTCCGGGCTCTCGTCACCGAGATCGTCGGTCGTCCGGCAATAGGCGTAGAGACGCGCCAAATCGCGCTTGGCGGCGTCGCCGACGAATAGCGAAGCCACCTGAAAGTTCTCGTAATGGTGCCGGCATAGAAAACGGCAGTAAGCGTCGGCGGCCTCCAGCGTGAGGCCGGGCTCGACGCGCGTATCGCTGGACATGGACGCAGCGGGGTTTCCCCCGCGCAGCCGGTCGACCTGCTTGCCCGGCTCAGCCAGCCGGCTCGATTCGGTTCGAACGGTGCAGCGCCTCGACCGTCGGGGTTCCCAGCGAGAACATCGCGATCCGCATCGTTTCCACCAGCTCGCGGCCGAACTCGAGCGCCCGGTCGAGGCCCCCGTCGGCGGCCCGCAAGAACTCGCCTGCCAGCCCTGCGACGTCGGCTCCGAGCGCGAGCGCCTTCACCGCGTCGATGCCGTTGCGAATGCCGCCGCTGGCGATCAACACGCCCTCGGGGGCGGCTTCGCGCGCCGCACGCACGCAGGCCGCCGTCGGAATTCCCCAGCCCGCGAATGCCGCTGCCACCCGCGCCCGCCACGGCTGCGCGATCCGGTGCCGCTCGACCTCGCTCCACGACGTCCCCCCGGCTCCCGCAACGTCGACGGCCGCCACGCCGGCATCGAAGAGCGCGCGGACGGTCGCCGGATCGATGCCCCAGCCGACTTCCTTGACCGCGATGGGAAACTCAGCCCGCGCGCAGAGCGCCTCGATCCGGCCCAGCAGCCCGGCGAAGCACGTGTCGCCTTCGGGCTGGAGCGCCTCCTGGAGCGCGTTGAGATGCAGCACCAGCGCGTCGGCGCGGAGCAATGCGACCAGCCGCCGGCACTCGTCGGCGCCGTAGCCTTTGTTGAGCTGAACGGCGCCGAGGTTGGCCAGCAGCGGCGCGTCGGGCGCCTCGTCGCGAACGTCGAAGGTGTCGAGCGTCGCAGGCGACTCGATCAGCGCGCGTCCGGAGCCTAGGCCCATCGCGAGGCCGTGCTCGCGTGCGACCCGCGCGAGGGTGCGGTTGACGGCGCGCGCCTCGGGCGTGCCGCCGGTCATACACGAGATCAGCACCGGCGCGCGCAGCGGCCGTCCGAAGAGCGTTGCGGAGAGATCGACGTCGTCGAGATCGATCTCCGGAAGGGCTTGATGGACGAGGCGGTACGCATCGAAGCCCGTGCCGACGCCCTTGCCGGAAACGTCGCGTTCGACGTTGATGCGCAGGTGCTCGGCCTTGCGCGACGGCGTCGACGCCGCGTCAGGCTGCGGGGGTTGCAACGAAGCGGACCACGCCGTCGAACTCGTCGAGCGCGTTGGGATCGGCGACCCACCGAAGGATCGCGGCGCGCGCTTTCGCGCCCAAACGTTGCGCGAGCACGCCGTCGACCTCGGCAGCCGCTCCCGCCGCGTCGAGCAGCCGGCCCGCGCGCTCGAAGCCGCGAGCGGCGTCGGCGCCGGCTCCGGCCAGCAACGCTCCGGCCCGCAGCGCGGCTGCGGTGAGCCTCGCACTGCGACGCCGCAGCGAACGAACCCGAGCGTAGAGTCCGTTCTGCGCGCCGCGGGCCGAGCGCTCGACGTCGATCGTGCGCCCCTCGATCGCCTCGAGCACGGCCGACGTCACGAGGGCCGCGGTTTCGAGACGGCGGTTCGCGTCGAGCACGCCTTCGGCCAGCGTGCGCAGCGCGAGCGCGTAGAGCGCGTCGCCGCCGTTGAGACTTTGGCCGAGTCCCCACCGCGCGAGCGTCCCGCTCTCGGCGGCACGGTCGACGAGTTCGTCGTGCAACGCCATGAAACAGTCGACCAACGCGAACGCGGCCGCGACCGGCAGCGCGTCGGCGGTATTCCGGCCGCAGGCCTCACCTGCCCAGAGCACGAGCGTCGAACGCAGCAAATCGCGTTCGCGGGCGGCGGCGAGCCACTCGCCGACGATGGTTCCTGCCGCCGACGTGAAGGGCAACGGAATCCCGCGCAGGTAATCGAGGACGAAAGCCCGGCGATCGGGCAGAGGCAACCGTTGGGACGCGAGCGTCATACCGGGGACTTCTCGCCGGTCCGTGGTTGGCCCCTCGACAAGGAGCGCGTGATGTTCGTAGGTTCCGAAGAACACAAACAGTTATTTTGCCGCACGTTCGTCGACTCGTTCGTGCCGTTCGAGCCATCCGAGCTGCCGTGGCCCGACCTCGACGCCACGTCGCTGGCGCGCTTGCGGGCGATTCCGGTGTGGAGCATGGCGTTGGAAACGGAGATCACGGCGGGCGCGATGCTCTACGGCGTTGCGAAGACGGAGGCCGATCCGCTCGTCCGCCAGGCCATCGAGCTGCAGGCGTTCGAGGAAGAACGGCACGGCCGTCTGCTGGCGTGCATGGTCCAGCGCTACGGCCTGAACGCGGAGGCCAAAAATGCGCCTCAAAAAGCTACGCGACAAGCGTTCGTCAACTTCGGCTACGAAGAATGCGTCGATTCGTTTGCGGGCTTCGGCATCTTCAAGCTCGCCAGCGACGCGCGCATTTTGCCCGACGCGCTCACGTCGATCTTCACGCGCCTATTGGTGGAAGAAGCGCGGCATATCGTCTTCTTCGTCAATTGGGTCGCATGGGATCGCTACCGGAGCGGCTACCGCACGGCGCTCGCGCAGGCGCTGCCGGCATTAGCGGGATACGGCGGCGCGATCATGCGGCGCGTCCGCAGCGGATCCGAGATGGCCGGCGGCGGAAACGACGAGGCACCGCCGCTCAACCTCTTCGACGACGTGCTCAAGGGATTGACCCCCGCGAAGTTCTTGCAAGCGTCCATCGCCGAGAACGATCGCTACATGCGCGATTTCGATCCGCGGCTGCTGCGCCCGCGCGTGATCCCCACGCTGGCCCGCATCGCGCTGGCGGCCATCCAAGGCTACGATCTCCTGCGCGCCGCCTTCGCCAAGGCCGCGCAATCGCGTCAGGAAGGCGCGCGCTAGAACGCTTTTCACGTAGGGTTCATATACGAGCTCTAGGCTCGGAGCGTGGATCTGGCGCGGTTTTCGATTCGCCACGAGCGCGCGATCGCGTTCTTGGCGGCGGCGCTGAGCGTGCTCGGCGTGTGGGCCTACCAGCGCACGCCGGCTTCGATCTTTCCCGAGATGCGCTTCTCGCGCATCGACGTGGTGGCGCAAGCGGGCGACTTGCCGCCCGAACAAGTGCGCGTCGCCGTCACGCTGCCGCTCGAGCGTGCCTTTCTCGGCCTCGCGTCGGTGACGCGCGTCGTCGCGACGTCCTCGCAAGGCAGCTCCGAGCTGGTGGTCGAGTTCGACCCCGCCACCGACGTGCAGACCGACCTGCAATACGTCGACAACGCGATCTCGCAGACGCGCGGCGACGTCTCCGAAGCGACCGGCGTCGTCGCCAACGTCGTGACGCCGCAGACCGAACCGGTGCTGTCGTACGCGTTCACCTCGTCGGCGCTCTCGCAGACGCTGGTGCGCGAGTACGCCATCGCCCACGTCGTCCCCGCGCTCTACGGTACGCCGGGGCTCGCGCGCATCTTGGTCGTCGGCGGCGCGATCCGCGAGTATCACGTGGATCTCGATCCGGCCGCCCTCGCCGCCAACAAGCTCTCGGCGCAAGACGTCGCGGCCGCCGTCTCGGCCGCGAACGACGTGACGGCCGTCGGTCTCGCCAACGGGTATTCGCAGCGCCGTGCGGTCTTGGTCGATGCGGGGCTGCGCAACGCGGAGTCGATCGGACGCATCGTCGTGCCGACGCGCAACGGCTCAGCCATCCCCGTTTCGTCGCTGGGAAGCGTTCGGCTGGGCGTCGCCCCCCTGACGGCGCAAATGTCGTACGACGCCCGCCACGCGGTCGCGTTGAACTTCTACGGACTGCCGGGCGCCGACACGGTGCGCATGGCGCGCGAGATCGAGGCGCGGGTCGCGGCGCTGGGGCCGCAGCTGCCCGCCGACCTGAAGCCGCACCTGTACTGGAACGCGACCGATCTCATCGTCGCCTCGCAGCAGAGCCTGCGCGACGCGATCTTCGTCGGCGCGCTGCTGGCGCTGGGCGTCATCTTCTTCTTCTTGCGCAACCTGCGGATGACGCTGGTGGCGGCCCTCGTCATTCCCGCCGCGATGTCGATCGCCGTGCTCGCGATTTCGCTCTTCGGCGAAACGCTGAACATCATGAGCGTCGGCGGCCTCGCGATCGCGGTCGGCTTGATCATCGACGACGCGATCGTGGTGGTGGAGGGCATCGCGCGAACGCTGCACGAATCGCCCGGCTCCGACGTTCGCGACGCGGTGGTCGCGACGATGCGCCGTCTCATCGGGCCGATGACGGCATCGACCTTGACGACGGTGGTGGTCTTCGTGCCGCTGACGCTGCTCGGCGGCGTCTCGGGCGCGTTTTTTCGCGCGCTCGCGCTGACGCTGAGCTGCGCCCTCTTCGTCTCGCTCGGGCTCGCACTCTTCGTCACGCCGATGCTCTTCCGCCGCATGCTCGCGCGGCCCGGCGCGGGCGAGCACGCCGATCCGCCCGCACTCGCCCGGTTTCTCGCCGGCTACGAACCGCTGCTGCATTGGGCGCTCGGGCACCGCGCGATCGTCTACGCGATTGCGGCGGCGGCGCTCGCCGGTACCGTCGGATTGCTGCTGGTTCTGCCTAGCGACTTTCTGCCGCAACTCGACGAGGGACAGTTCGAAATCGCCTATCGCATGCCGGTCGGCACGACGCTCGAGGCCAGCGACGCGGCGGCGACGCGGATGGAACGCACGGTGCTGGCCGATCCGGCGGTCGCCTCCGAAGGGCGCTTCACCGGCATCGACACCAACGGCTTCTCGCCGACGCCGGTACGAGCCGGCATTCTGCGCGTCAAGCTCGAGCCGCTGGGCGATCGCCCCCCGTACGGCACCGTCAGCGACCGGCTCCGCGACGCGCTCAACGCCGCCGTTCCCTCCGCCGAACTCGACGTTCACCAAATCCTCGAAGATCTCATCAACGACGTCACGGGTGCGCCCTCGCCGATCGAAATCGTGGTGCGCGGCGACGATCAATCGACGCTGGTCGCGGCGGCGGCGCGGCTCGGCAGCCGGCTGCGCGAGGTGCGCGGCGTGACCGACGTCTACGACGGCATCGACCGCGACGACCCGACGCTGCGCGTCACGCCGGATTTCGTGCGGCTCGAGCGCGGAGGCGCCGACGCTCCCGGGCTGGCGGCGGCGTTGAGCGCCGCCACGCAGGGGACGATCTCAACGCAACTTCCCTCGCCGACCATGCTCGTTCCCGTCCGCATTCGCGTCGAAGGCGCCGGCGGCGGCGTGCCGTCGTCGGTCGCGCTCGGCAGCGGCTCGGTCGCGCTCTCGCAGCTGGCCCGCACCAGCGTCGACCGCAGTTCGACCGACGTCACGGAAATCGACGGGCGCCGCGCGATCGTCGTCACCGCCAACACCAACGGCGCGAGCCTCTCGTCGACGATCGCAGGCGTGCGCCGGGCGATTGCGGACGCGGCGCTCCCGGCCGGGTATTCCGCGGAAATCGCGGGTGCGTACCGCGCGCAGCAAGATTCCTTCAAACAGTTCGTCGAGGTGATCGCGATCGCGATTGCGCTGGTCTTCTTCGTGATGCTCGCGAGCTTCGGCTCGCTACGCCAGCCGCTGGTCGTGTTGGCCGCGGTTCCGCTCGCACCCATCGGCGTCACGCTCGGCCTGGCGCTCACGCGCACCCCGTTCAACGTCTCGTCGTTCATGGGCTTGCTGCTGCTCGTCGGGTTGGTCGTAAAGAACGGCATCCTGCTGGTCGATGCCGCCAATCGAAACCGCGCGCAGGGCGCGCCGATGGAACGTGCGCTGGCCCTAGGCGCGCGCGAACGGCTGCGCCCCATCCTGATGACGACGCTCGCGGCGATCGGCGGCCTGCTCCCGCTCGCATTCGGCATCGGCGCGGGCGCGGCGATGGAACGGCCGCTCGCCATCGCCGTGGTCGGCGGCCTCTCGACGGCGACGTTCTTTACGCTCGTGCTCATACCGGTGCTCTACGCGTCCTTCGTGCGGGGAGAGGAGGTGCCCGCGTGATCGCTCCGCTGGCCGCCGTGGTGCTCGCCGCGCTGCCGTCGTTCGCCGGCCTGTCGCTGGCCGACGCCCAATCGCGCGACGTCGCGGCCAGTGCCGACGTCGCCGCGGCACGCGCGACGGTGGTGCAGCGGCAATCCGCGCTGCAGCTTGCGCGCGGCGGAGGCATACCACATCTCACCGGCGATTACTCACTCGCGCCGCAGGCCGGCCAAACCGGCGACTCGATCGTCGAGCAACATCTGCTCGGTATCGGTGCGGGCATTTCGATCAACGATCTGCTGGGCGCGCCCGCCGCGACGCGCGCCGCTGCGGCCGACCTGCTCGCCGCCCAGCGCGACGCCGATGCGGCCGCGCTGACGGCGCGCGAAGACGCGGTGAAGCTCTACTTCGCGGCGCTTCAGGCGGTCGCAGTGGCGAGCGTGCGCGCTCGGGCCGTGGACGGCGCGCGCCGCGATGTCGAGGCGGCACGGCTGCGCGCGCGCAACGGCGCCGCACCGCAACTCGACGTCGTTCGTGCCGACGTGACGTTGGCGCGCGCCGCCGCCGATCTCGCGCAGGCCCAAGCCGACCGCGACGACGCACTGGCCGCGCTCGCCTCCGCCACCGGCGTCTCGCCGGCCGCGCTGGTCGTGAGCGCTCCCGCGGCGACGGCAAGCTGCGAGTGCGGCGCGCCGCCGGGCGAAGCGAAGGCCGTCGCTCGCGCGCTGGCGATGCGGCCGGAAATCGCCTCGCTGCTGGCCTCGATCGACGCGCGCACGGCCGCCGTGGCCACCGCACGGCAATCGGGCCTTCCGTCGATCGCCGCGACCGGCGGGTACGCGGAGGGCGTCGACACCGGCGTGCCGGTACGCGGCCCGACTGCCGGCGTGCACCTCGATCTTCCGCTCGCACCCGGAACCGGCGATCGCGTGGCGACGGCGCAAGCGCAGGTCGCACTGGTGCGCGCGCAGCTAGCGCAGGCGCGCCGCACGATCGCCCTCGAAGTCGCAGCGGCCGTTCGCGACGCGCGCGCCGCGGGCGTCGCGGCGCAAGCAGCTGCGCGCGCGAGAGACGAAGCGCAGCGCGCGCTCTCGGCAGTCGAACTCGGCTACCGCGAGGGCGCGAGTTCGAGCCTCGACGTTTCCGACGCGCGGCGCGTTGCCGTGCAGGCGTCGGTCGACGCGCTGGTCGCCGAGTACCGCCGCGCGCAAGCGCTCGCTCTTTTGGAGGTCATCGTCCCGTGACATCGCTCCGTACGCGGCGTTCCACCGCCGCCGCCATCGCCGTTGCGGCGCTGGCCGTCATCGCGCTCGCGGTGTGGCTGCTGCGCCGCCCTCCCGCTCCCGGCGCCGTGCAGACCGCGCCGCCGGTTCCGACCGCCATCGTGCGCGAGGGGCGCGTCGACCGCACGATCGCGCTGACGGGACGGATCGGCGTCGTCGCCGGCACGCAAGTCAAGCTGGCGTTCGCGCTGCCCGGCACGGTGCGGGCCGTAACGGTGCGATTGGGCGAGCGGGTTGCTGCCGGCACCGCGCTGGCCGCGCTCGATGCGACCGGGTACGCACTCAACGCGCAGCAGGCCGACGCCGACGCGCAAGCCGCGGCGGCGGCGGCGGCGGCGGCGAACGTCGATCGCACGTCGGTGAAGTTGCGCGTCGATCGAGCCGAGCTCGAGCGGCAGCAACGGCTCTACGCCGCAGGCATCGTCGCGCTGCGCGACGTGCAGGCGGCGCAAGCCGCCCTAGCAACCGACGACGCCGACGCGCAATCGGCGCGCGATCAGCTCGCAGCGGCTCGCGCGCAAGCGCGTTCGGCGAGCGCCCACGCCGGCTCGGCGAACTACGATCTCGACCGCACCGTGTTGCGCGCGCCGCACGACGGCATCGTCAGCGGTATTTACGTGCAAGCCGGCGACGCGGTCGACGCAAGCACTCCGGTCGTGGCGTTGGCGCCCGCGCAGCAGCATCTCGCGACGCTCGACGTTCCCGTGCAGAGCGCCGGCGCGCTCGCTCCCGGCGATCTCGTCCGTGCCGATGCCGCCGGCACCGCCTTCGAAGGCCGCGTGCAAGGCATTGCGCCGGCCGTCGATCCCGCAACGGGTCTAGCGGTACTCGACGTCACCGGAGTCCCCGACGGCATCGCCGCCGGAACGCCGGTCGATGCCAGCGTCGTGGTCGGGTCGACGCGCGGCCTGGTGGTCCCGCGCGCGGCCATCGTCGAAGATCCGCAAACCGGCAAGACGATGCTCTTCGTCGAGCGCCGCGAAGCCGGCGGAGCGGCGCATTTCGACGCCCGCACCGTCGAGGTTGCGCCCGGCTCCACGCAGAGCGCGGACGTCGTCGTGCTCTCCGGCGTCCATGCGGGCGAGCGCGTGGCCTCGCAGGGAGCGATCGACCTGCTCGCGCCGGCCGGCGGCGGCTAAGCCTCGTCCTCGTCTTCGTCGTCCTCGTCGCCGGCGTCGGGGGAGAGTTCTTCGACCACCGCGTGAATCTCGCGATACAGCGCGTCATCGCGGCGTACCCTACGCATGCTTAAGCCGTCGCTAAGGCCCCATTATCGCTTGCGAGCCCAGCCGGGTATGAAAATAGCCGGGCGGTACCGCAACTCCGCACATATTTAGCCGATTAAACACCTGAGGTATGAGGAACCCCTTCCGCCAGCGCGAGCAACCAGCCGTCGGCCTGATCACGATCACCGTGATGCTCGGGCTGATCATGGCGATCATCGATTCGACGATCGTCAACGTCGCGCTCAATACGATCGGCGGCAATCTCGGGGCGACCGTCGACGAGGTGGCCTGGGTTGCCACCGGATACATTCTCGCCAACGTCGTGGTGATGCCGCTCAACGGCTGGCTGACCGCGATCATGGGCCGCAAGCGGTTCTATGCGATTTCGCTGGGCGTCTTCACCGTTTCGTCGCTGCTCTGCGGGCTCTCCAACTCGATCTGGGTGCTCGTGTTTTGGCGCGTGGTGCAAGGCATCGGCGGCGGCGCGCTGCAGCCCACCGCGCAAGCGATCATGTTCGAAACCTACCCGCCGGAACGGCGCGGCGCCGCGATGGCGATCTTCGGCCTCGGCGCGATGGTCGGCCCGGCGATCGGCCCGACGCTGGGCGGCTACATCATCGACAACGCCAGCTGGCCGCTCATTTTTTACATCAACATTCCGATCGGCATCGTGGCGTTTCTCATGGCGATCGCGTTCGTTCCCGATCCCAAGTTCATCGAAAAGCCCAAAGGCGGCATCGACTGGACCGGCCTGGGCTTGCTCACGGCCGGCCTGGCCAGCCTGCAGTACGTCCTCGAACGCGGCGAGCGCGACGATTGGTTCTCGTCGTCGACGATCGTGATTCTCAGCGCGGTGGCCGCGGCGTCGCTGGCGATCTTCCTCTACAAATCGCTGCGCGACAAGCATCCGATCGTCGACCTGTCGGTCTTCAAGTTCCGATCGTTCTCGTTTGGCTCGATCTTGGGCATCGTCATGGGGTTCGGACTGTTCGGGACCGCACTGATCTTGCCGCTCTTCTTCCAAACCATTCTCGGCTTCACGGCCTTCGATACCGGCCTCGCGCTCCTGCCCGGCGCGATCTCGACGGCGGCGTCGATGATGTTCGTGGGGCGCATCCTCAACCGCATCGACGGCCGGCTGTCGATCGTTTTCGGCATGGCGCTGTTTGCCTGGTCGTGCTGGATGCTGGGCGACCTCAACGTGACCGCGGGATACTGGGACGTGTTCTGGCCGCGGCTCATCCAAGGGTTCGCGCTCGGCTTTCTCTTCGTGCCGCTCACCACGATCTCGCTGGGCGACGTCCCGATTCACAAGCTCGCCGGTGCGACCGGAGTATACACGCTCTTGCGCCAGCTCGGCGGCAGCTTCGGCATCGCTATCCTCACGACGCTGCTCACGCACGAGTCGGCCGTCGCGTGGAACGTGCTCGCGGCGGGCGTGACGCAGACCCACGGATACTCGGTCGGCGCGCTGACGCAAATGGTGGCGCAGCAGTCGACGATGATCGCCTACGACTATCTCTTCCGCGTCTGCGCGATCGTCTTCGTGATCGCGACGCCGCTGGTCTTCTTCATCCGCGCGCACAAGAGCTCGGCCCCCGCGGCTATGGCGATGGCGGCGGCAGAGTAGCGCCCGAACCCTCCATCATCCGGCGCGCGAGGGGATCGAGCGCGCGGCCGCGCCAGCGCACTTCGTAGTTGAGCCGGCGCAGCGCGTTGCGCGCTTTCACCGCAACGGGCTGCGCGCGCACGATCCGGGCGGTCTGGTCGTGGTAGGCGCGCAACGCCGGGCGCAGGCGTTCGATCGTCGCGCGCGCGGCGGGCGGATGCTCGCCGCGAAATCGCAGCAGCCGCGGATACACGTCTTTGAAATACGCGGCGACGTCGAACCCGTCGAGCTGATCTTCGCGCAGCACCTCGCCCTCCGCCCCGAGCGACGAATAGAGCCGCCCTTTCTCGGCGTGGCGCCGCGCTTCGAGCGTATGGCCGTAGTGCGCGTAGACGTATGGCAACGCGAGCCTGCGCCCCGGAACGCCGGCGAGCCGCTCGTGCACGGCGCCTTCCCAGCGTACGCCGGGCGCGTACCGGAAGAAGGCCATGCGCCGTTCGATCGACGTGTAGAAATCGAACGAGGCAAAGAAATGCCAGGTGTAGGCGTCGACGAAGCCGATTTCGGGGCCGAGCAGCTCGAGGTGGCTCGCGATCGCGCCGGCCGCTTCGCCGTGCACCTCGTCGGCGTCGACGAAGGCGATCCACGGTGCCGCTCCGTGACGCTCGTGCAGATCCAAACACACGTTGCGCGCGCGTGCGAAGCCTTCGAACGGCGTGCGATCGACGACCGCCCGGCCTTCGCGACCGAACGCGCTCTCGGCCAGAACGCGCGCGTGAGGCGAGGGCTCGGGTGCGTTGTCGTTGACGATCAGCCGCTCCGCAACGCCGGCCAGCGACGCCAGGAGCGCGGCCAAAAACGGCTCTTCCCGCGGACCGAGAATCAGGTGGACGGCGATGGCGCCGCGCGGGGAAGGCATCGTCGGGCGCTTCGTGCGCGGGAGCGGAGTTTCCGCCGGTCGCGCGAACTCGGCCGCCCATGCGTCCTTTGCGCCTAGCCGCCGACGCGCGGGTCGTCGCCGGGGACACGCGCGGCATCGGCCGTTACGCGCGCGCGATTCTACGGCGCCTGATCGAACGCGACGACGTCGAGCTCACCCTGCTGCTGCCCGGTCCGTTCCCCTTCTTGCAACGCGCGGCCCTGGCGCGCGCGCTCGACGGCTCGCAGCGTTTCGCTTTGCGGTCGCGCGCGACCGGCGTCGATCTCGTGTGGCATCCCGCCAACGGCACGTTTTTCGGCTCGTCCGCCCCTAGCGTCGCAACGATTCACGACGCGATCGCCGTGCTCGAGCCCAGCCCCGATCCGCGGCGCCGCAAGCGCGAGCAAGAACCGATCCTTCGTTCGGCGCGAACGGCCGCGCGCGTCGTCACCGATTCCGCCTTCGCGCGCGACGATCTCCATGCGGCGCTCGGCATCCCGCTCGAGCGAATCGAAGCGATCCATCTCGGCGTCGACGCGCTCTTTACGCCCGGGCCGGCGCAGCCGCTTCCGCCGGAGGTCGCGGCCGGCCGGTACCTGCTCTTCGTCGGGCCGATCGACGAGCCGCGCAAAAACTTTTCCGTGCTCTATCAAGCGTACCGCGCCGCGTGGCCGTCGGGCGGTCCCAGCCTCGTCGTGCTCGGCCCGAAGGCGCCGCAAGAGCCGGGGATCGTCCACGTGGCCTCGGCATCCGACGAGATGCTGCGCGCACTCTATCGTGGCGCCTTGGCGCTCGCGTTGCCGGCCTATCACGAAGCGTTCGGGCTTCCGCTGATCGAAGCGATGGCGTGCGGAACGCCCGTCATCGCGGCGCGTGCCAGCGCGCTACCCGAGATCGGCGCAGATGCAGCGGTGTACGTCGTGCCGCACGATCCGGCCGCGTGGTCGCGCGCCATCGCGCGCGTGCTCTTCGATCCCGGTTTGCGCGAACGCATGCGCGAGGCGGGCATCGCTCGCGCGGCACAGTTCTCGTGGGACGCCTGCGCGCTGCGGCATCTCGAGCTCTTCCGCGAGGTCGCGGGCGCGTGATCCGCGTCGGCGTCGATGCGTGGAACTTGCCGGGCGACCGCCGCGGCATCGGGCGCTACCTGCGCGAGATCTTGCGCGCCTGGTGGGACGGATATCGCGACCGTATCGAGGTGACGCTGATCGTTCCGGAGTGGCACGCGTTCACGGTGGCCGCGCGCTATCGGCGCGAAGTCGAGGGGCGTCCCTACCGGGTGGTTTCGCGCGCCTTTCACGCACGCGCCGGCCTGCAGGCGCTCTGGTTCCCGTTCAACGGCTGCAGTTGGACGGCGTTCTCGCTGCCCGCCGCCGCGACGCTGCACGACGCCTCGAACTTCGTCATTCCAGGATACGCCCCGGCGACGCAAGCGATCTTTCGCGAAGCCGCGCGGCGCTGTGCGGCGCTCGTCACCGATTCGCTCTACGCGCAGGGCGATCTCGCGCGCGCGCTGGGCATCGCACCCGAACGGCTCGTGCCGATCTACCCCGGCGTCGCGCCGCCGCGGCCGCCGCGCCCCGTCGCACTCGACGTTGCCGCCCGCGCGCCGTACGTGCTCTACGTGGGCTCCGCCGAACCGCGCAAGGGCTTCGATACGCTGCTCGAGGCGATGCGGCTGGTGCAGCGCGAGCGCCCCGGCCTCGGCCTGCTCGCAACCTCCGACGTCGCGCACTACCGCGACGCCCTGCACGGCATCGACCGCTTCGAAGCCCTCGGGTACGTCGACGACGACACGCTGGCGGCGCTCTATCGCGGCTGCACGGCGATGGCGTTTCCCTCGCGGTACGAAGGCTTCGGCCTGCCGGTGCTCGAGGCGATGAGTTACGGCGCGCCGGTCGTCGCCTCCACCGCGACCGCCGTGCCGGAAGTCGCGGGCGACGCCGCGTGCCCCGTCCCTCCCGACGATCCCGGCGGGCTCGCGGCCGCAATTCTGCGCGTGGCCGGCGATAGCGGCTACGCCGGCGAACTGCGCGCGCGAGGCTTCGCGCGTGCCGCGACCTTCACGTGGGATCGCGCCGCCGCCCAAACGCTGGCGGTGTTGGAGGGCATCGTCGCGTGATCCACATCGCCACCGGACTCGCACGGCGGGACGACGGGGCCGTGTTGCTGGTCGCCTCGACCTACGCGAACCATCCCGAACCGCTGTGGACGCTGCCCGGCGGCCGCCAGCGGCCCGGCGAGCTGCTCGCCGCGACGGTCGCGCGCGAGTTTGCCGAGGAGACCGGATTGACGGCCACCGTGGGCGAGCTGGCCTATCTGAGCGAGAGCTACGACGGCGACGTGCACGTGCTCAACGCGACGTTCCTCGTCGACGCCGGCGCGGGCGATCCGCAATCGCCGGCCGAGCGCGGCCTCACCGACCACGCCGTCGCCGTGGAGTGGGTCGCGCGCGGCGATCTCGCGGCGCGTCTGGCCGTCGCCGTCGTGCGCGAGCCGCTGCTGGCCTACCTCGACGGAACGCTCGCCGCGCGCTACGCGGGATACGCGCGGGCGGGGATTACGATCCGGTGGCCGTCAGGTTCGGCGTAACGGCCCGTCGCCGGCGGAAACGTTGGCATGCCGGCCCTGCCCGACGCGTGATTCCCAAGCGTCGCGTTCGATGGAGAAAGCGATGACGTCGACCGGATGCCCTTGCACGGTCGCGCCGTGGGGCAGCATGCCGTCGTCGCGAAAGAGATTGTGTCGCAGTACCGCGCGCGACGACCGGTTCTCGGGAACGCAGTAGGCGCGGATCCGGCGCAACCCCGCTTCGCGAAAACCCTCGTCGATCATCGCCGCAACCGCCTCGCTGGCGATCCCCCGGCGACGATAGGCTTTCACCACGCTGTACCCGACTTCGGCCGTCGAGTAGGTGCGCTCGGCAATTCGCAGCGAGATCCATCCGAGCGGCTCCTGCGGCGCGTCGGGAGCGTCGTAATACATCAACCACTCGAAGCGCCCCGAGGCACCGCGTTCCAAACGCACCGGCCGGGCCGCGACGGCCTTGACGAACTGCGGAAGATCGAGATCCGGCAAATCTTGAAAGTCGCGTAAATCCGGCGCCTGCAAAACGGCCCAGAGCGCCGGGGCGTTTCGGGGCGTCACCGGTTCGAGGCGCAACCGTGGCGTTCGAATGATCCTCATCGCGTGCCCGTCACTTCGCGGGCGCCCAGGCGCCGCCTCTAGCCGGACGCGTGGCACCGCGTGATGGTACGGCGATGGAACTGCAACGAGCGTACGCCGGAACGGCAGCCGCCCGGGTCGATTTCGAAGCGACCGTCACCTCGGCCGCGCGCTTCTTCTACGGCTCGCGCACCCACTGCGTGCACGAGGCGTTCGACGTCGCCAGCCCCGCCGGGCCGATCGAAGTGGTCGACAACGTCGCCATTGCGCCGCGTTGCCCGGTGCGCGCCGGCGATCGCGTCGAGGTCTGCGGCGAAATGGTGCACGACCCCGGACGGCCCCCGATCGTTCACTGGACGCATCGCGATCCCGCGGGCCGGCATCCCGGCGGCTTTATTCGTTTGCGCGGACGGCTGTACGCGTGATTCCGGTACGGTTGGCTTCCAAGAGCTGCGGGATCGTGACGAACCGGTAGCCCCGCCGTTTGAGTTCTTCCACGATGAGGCGCGTCGCTTCGACGTCGGAGCTGCGATCGCACACGTGCGGCGCGATCTTTTCGCGCCCGCAGAGCAGGCCGCGGTTGCCGTCGTGCAAGTCGATGATCGAACCGTCGCCAACGTATCGCAGCACGCGCGCGGCGATCGTCGCCGCCGGCGGATACTCCCAATCGTTGGCCAGCGGCACCGACCACATCACCGGCGTGTAGCCGAGCTTGCGCACTTCGTGGAGCACCAGCCAGTCGCGCCCGCCGTAGGGAGGACGCATGATGTGCGTGTGCGTTCCGGTGGCGCGAAAGATCGCGGCGTCGGTGCGTTCCAGCGTGTTGCGTAGCGCCGCGGGATCGTAGAGCACCAAGTGTCCGTGATTCCAGGTATGATTTCCCAGAGCGTTGCCGTCGGCCGCCTCGCGCGCGACCGTCCCGGGGTAGGCCGCCACCGCGCGGCCGACGACGAAGAACGTGGCGTGCACGCCTTCCCGGCGCAGCACGGCGAGGATCTCGTCGGTATAGGGCGGATTCGGGCCGTCGTCGTACGTCAGCGCGACGACGCGCTGGTCGCGTGGCCCGCTGACGAGCGTCTTTCCGAAGAGCTGGTTTCCCGGGCTCTCGGCAAACTCGTAAATTTCGAAACCGGCCACCGCCACCAGCGCCGCGAGGAGCGCCCAGCGCACGGGCTTCATTTGCAGACGATGGACCGCACGCGAGCTCGGGCCTTCGCCACGTTGGCACGAAACTCGGGCGGCCCGAAGTTTCGAAAATCGGCAACGATGGTTTGATAGGCCGGGTCGGCCAGTTGCGTGCTCTGCATGTGCAGCAGATCGTTGGGATTCTGCTTGGAGAGATCGATCTGGTACTGGCGCCCCGCGGTCGTGGCCCAGTAGTGCGGATCGGTAAACGTCACCGTGCGGTCGCCCTGCTTGAAATCGGCCACCTGCTTCACGTAGACGGTGTAGTACGCGTCGGGGTTCGGTCGCGGGGGCCGGTTGACGAGTTGCCAGATGCCGTCCTGATCGAGCCGGCCGAAGAAAAAGCTGACGTCGAACATCGGGCCAGCCGGCGCTTTGATCGTAATCTGCGCGCAGCCGTAACCGCGCACGCGGTACTCGAACGACGAAACGCCGTCGACGTCTTGCATGCGGTAGGCTTCTTCGTAGATCGGCGGCTTCGGATAGCGAATCGTCATCCGCGCGTAGAGGCCGCTGGGCGCGCTCTGCGCGCGCCGCACGGGCGCGAATCGTCCCATCTCGCCCGGACCGTAGATGCGCCACCCGGCGACCAGGCCGGCGACGATCACCAGGATGATGAAGATTTGGAGCAGCGGCAACCGGCGCATAGACGCGGCCCTACTTTGCCGCCGGGCGGGCTTCCTGGTCGAGGATCCGGTTCACGACGCGATCGGCCTGCACGTTCTGCTTGCGCGGCACGTGGCCCACGTCGACCGATTCGAATCCGCGCAGGAGGGCGAGGGCCCGGCGATGCAGCGGCTGGAGGTCGGCGTGCTTGACCCGGTACTCGCCCCGAACCTGCTTGACGACCAGTTCCGAATCCAGCCGGACGGTCAGACGGCGCACGCCGCGCGCCAGCGCGGCTTCGAGCCCGATCAGCAGGGCGTTCCATTCGGCGACGTTGTTGGTAGCGATCCCCAAATAGCTGCCGATCTCCTCGATCGTCTCGCCGTCCGGTCCGAGCAAGACGGCCCCGCTCGCCGCCGGGCCGGGATTGCCGCGCGACCCGCCGTCGGCAAAGAGCGTAGCCTCAACCATCGAAAGGCTCTTCGGCGGCCCGCAGGCATGGACCGCCCTTCGGGAGGGTATGATCGCAAACATGAAAGCGTTGAGCATCCGGGCCGCCGCCATGGCCTTCGCGGCCGCTTTGGCGATTGCCGCGAGCACGGCGGCGCAAGCCGCGTCCACGTTCTACGGCATCGTCGAACACATTTCGACGAACAACATCAAGGTCGAAGATCCCAAAACGAAGCAATCGTTGAGCTTCGAGCTGGTACCGAAGTTCGATCAAGTCTTCTCCGCCGACGGCAAGACGACGTATCAGATGAGCAAGGTGAAGGCCGGCCAGTACGTCGGCATCATCTACGATCAGAAAGCGTTGGGCATGCGCCACGCCGATAAGATCTATCTCCTCGACAACGCCAATCAGACCATCGGTACGCAGTAACGCCGCGCGCCGGCACAACGCTCGAGCCCCGAAGGATCGCTCCTCCGGGGCTCGTCGTATGGTCGGGCTGACTGGATTCGAACCAGCGATCTCTAGTCCCCCAGACTAGCGCGATAACCAAGCTTCGCTACAGCCCGCGGTGCGGAGGCCCTCCGCAGCCCAGCAGACTGCGACGCTTAGCGGCGGCCGCCCTTCTTGGCGACGGCGTCCTTGAGCGATTTCCCGGCCACGAACGCCGGTACGGTCGTGGCCGCGATCTCGATCTTCGCCCCGGTCTTCGGGTTGCGCCCCTCGCGCGCTTTTCGCGCGCGCACGACGAAGCTGCCGAACGGCGTGAGCGCGACGCGGTCGCCGGCGCGCAACGCCGCCGTGATGTGGTCGAAGATCAACTCCACGATTTCGCCCGCACGGCGCTTCGTGAGATCCGCTTCGGCAGCGACGACATCGACCAAATCGGCTTTCGTCAAGACGGCATCTCCTTCGTGCGGATGGGCGCGGCACGGCCCGGAAGGGGGATATACGGAGGCAGCCGAGCCGCTCCTCCCCTCCGGCGTAGAACCAACCACTCCTTATGCTGACAACATTTTTACGAGCGCGTGCAATGCGAGCGCGTACGATTGCGCTCCGAAGCCTCCGATGGTGCCGCGGCACGCGGCCGCGGTGACGCTGGTGCGCCGAAACGCTTCGCGCGCCGCAATGTTCGAAAGATGCACCTCGACGACGGGCAACGTGATGCCGGCGATCGCATCGGCGATCGCGTGCGAATAGTGCGCGTACGCGCCCGGATTGATCGCGACCGCGTCGTACCGCCCCCGCGCGGCCTGCAGGGCGCCGACGATTTCGCCTTCGCCGTTGTATTGTTCGCACGCAACGTCGATGCCGAGATCGCCTGCGGCGGCTCGAATCAGGTCGTCGACGTCCGCCAGCGACATCGTTCCGTAGATTTCGGGTTCGCGGTCGCCGAGCAAATTCAAATTCGGCCCGTGGATCACCAAAACGCGCATGCACGACGCTTCCGGCAAAGGCGGAAAATGTCATCCCCGCGCAGCGGTCGCCGCGAGCGGGGTCGAAGAACGCGGCGATGCCCGACCGCTTGACCACCGCCGCCGCGCCCGGCGCCGGGATCGCCCTCCTGGCCGCCACCACCACTGAGATCGTCGGCGACGTGGCGCGCCGGCACGACCTTTGGCCAACCGCCGCGGCGGCGGCCGGGCGGCTCCTCACCGGCGCCGTGCTGCTGGGTGCGAACCTGAAAGGCCGCGAGCGCATTACGCTGCAGATCTCCGGGAAGGGCCCGCTGCGCGGCGCAACCGCTGAGGCGTGGCTCCTGGACGAGCGAACGATCGGCGCACGCGCGTACGTCGTCAACCCGCACGTCGATCTCCCGCTCGACGAACGCGGAAAGTTCGACGTCGGCGGGGCGATCGGCGAAGGCTCGCTGCACGTGACGAAATCCTACGAGGCCGGGCAGCCTTACGTCGGCGTCGTCCCGCTGCACTCCGGCGAGATCGCCGAAGACTTGGCCTCCTACCTCGCGCGTTCGGAACAGATCCCCAGCGTCGTCGCGCTCGGCGTTCTGGCCGGCCCGAACGGCATCGCCGCCGCCGGCGGCATGCTCGCCCAGGTGCTGCCCGGTGCCGACGATGCGGCGGTCGCTCGCCTCGAAGCGCGCGCGCTCGCGATGCCGCCGGTGACGGCGGCGATTGCGGCGGGCGCCGGCGCGTCCGAGCTGCTCGGCTCGCTCGCGGGCGATCTCGAGCTTCGCTCGCATCGCACGATGGAGATTCGCTTCGCCTGCACGTGCACGCGCGAAAAAGTCGAGAACGCGCTGCTCGGAATGGGCGAGGACGAACTGCTGAAGATGGGCGACGAACGCGGCGAAACCGAAGCGATCTGCGAGTATTGCAAAACCGCCTACGCACTCACCGCCGACCAGATCCGCGCGCTCGCGCAGCGAGCGCGGCGATAGCGCTATTTCGGAGCGAAGAGCCGCGCCAGGCTGGCGGGCATGCGATAGGATTCGAGCCGCTGCCAGTATGCCTCGCGCAGGCCCGCGCCGTCGTTGAAGTACCACCAGCCGCACTCGCAGCGGATCGGGCGTTCGCCGGGCTGCGGATACGCGTACTGCCGTCCGCAGCGTTTACAGACGAGCTGCCGTCCCTCGATCGGCGGTACCGACGACGTGTAGGTGATCGCTTGCGCGTTCTCGGCCATACGGGCTATTTCTCCGGAAGAATGCGAACGAATTTACGCGAGCCGACGGACAGGACGGCCGGCCGCGTATGAGACCAGACCGCCTTGGGGTCGCTCACGACTATACCATCCACCTTGACGCCGCTCCCCGAGATAAGTCGCTCGGCGGCACGTTTGCTCTCGGCAAAGCCGGCACGAACCAAGAGCTCGACGATGCGCTTGGTCTCCCCCAGCGGCAGCTCGGGAAGCTCGCCGTCGGGCAGCTCCTTGCGCTGCACGGTGCGTTCGAAGTTCTCTCGCGCCTTCGCCGCCGCGACGGCGCCGTTGTAGCGGGCGACGATCTCCTCGGCTAGGCGCTTCTTCTCGTCCATCGGATTGAGCCGCCCGGCCTCGAGCTCGAGTTTGAGCCGCGCGCACTCGTCGGCCGAACGGAAGGCCGCCAGCCGCGCGTAGGTCGGGATCAGCTCGTCGCCGATCTTCATGAGCTTCCCGAACTGCTCCGGCGCCGGTTCGGCGATGCCGACGTAGTTGCCCAGCGATTTGCTCATCTTCTTCTCGCCGTCGAGCCCGACGAGCAGCGGGACGGTCGCGCAAATTTGCGGCGGCTGCCCGTACTCGCGCTGGTAATGCCGTCCCAGCAGCAGGTTGAAGAGCTGATCGCTGCCGCCGAGCTCGACGTCGGCTTTGACGGCGATGCTATCGTACGCTTGCGCGACCGGATAGAGAAACTCGTGCAGCGAGATCGCCGTGCCGGATTGGTAGCGGTTGCTGAAATCGTTGCGCTCGAGCATCTGCGCCACGGTCGTGCGCGCGAGCAACTTGACGAGATCCTCGAAGCTCAAAGCGTCGAGCCATTCGGAGTTGTTGCGAATCTTGACCCGCTCGAGATCGAGCACCTTGCCGGCCTGCTCGCGATAGGTGCGCATGTTGGCGTCGATCTCGTCGGAGGTGAGCTGCGGGCGCGTGACGTTCTTGCCGCTGGGGTCGCCGATGCGCGCGGTGAAATCGCCGATGATGAGCGTCACTTCGTGGCCCGCTTCGGCGAAGCGCTGGAGCTTGTGCAGGACGACCATGAAGCCGAGGTGCAAGTCGGGGCTGGTCGGGTCGATGCCGAGTTTCACGCGCAGCGGGTTCCCCGCGGCCAAGCGCGAGCGAAAATCCGCCGTCGTTTCGACGTGTTCGAAACCGTCGAGCAGATATTCGGCGTCCGCAAAGTGCGGGTTCGCGCTCACGATTGCAGCTCCACGATGCTCACTCCCGACGATCCCTCGTCCTCGTTTCCGTACCGAACGCTCTTCACCGACGGATGCGCGCGCAGGTACTCCTGCAGCCCGCGGCCGAGCATGCCGGTTCCCTTCCCGTGCACCAAACGCAGCGACGAGACGCCGGCCAGCGCCGCATCGTCGAGCCAGCGTTCGACCAGCGGTTCGGCTTCGACGAACCGCTTCCCGCGAACGTCGAGCGAGGCGCTGGCATTGGCGGCAGCGCCGATGCGAGCCTCTCCGCCGTCGCCGCGGCGCGGCTTGGCCGCGGCACCGCGCCGCCGTACGTCGCCCTTCTTCACCACGGTTTTCATCGGGCCGATCGCGACCAGCAGCGTGCTTCCGTAATCGTCGATGACCGTCGCGTCTTGGCGCAGCGACTCGATCCGCACGGCGTCGCCGGCGGCGAAGGCGCCGCCGTCGGCGGCCGCCGCCGGCGCCGCGGATTGGATGCCGAGATCGCGATGCACGGCGTCGATGCTCTGCCCCAGCAGCGCGGCTTGCGAGGCGGTGACCTTCGGCCGCACACGCTCGCGCTCGGCCGCGCGCCGTTCCAGCTCGCGTACGAATTCGCGCAGCGCCTGCTGCATGCGTTCCTCGGCCCGTTCGCCGAACGTGCGCCGCTCTGCGTCGAGCCGCGCGCGATCGCGCTCGAGCGTTTGCAGCTCGCGCAGCGCGTCGGCGCGCTCGAGCGCCAGCCGCTCGCGCTCCTGCTGCAGCTCCGCGGTGCGCATCGAGAGCTCGGCGAGCGCGGATTCGTAATCGCGTTCGCGGCTGTCGAGCAGCCGCTGCGCGCGCTCGACGATCTCTTCGTCGATGCCCAGCGCGCGCGCGAGCGGGAACGCCAGCGATTGGCCCGGCGCTCCCGCATCCAACTGAAACGTGGGCTTGAACGTGAGCGGATCGAAGCGAACGCTGGCGTTCTCGACGCCTGCGGTCGCGTGGGCGAAGAGCTTCAGCTCCGTCGCGTGCGTCGTCACCACGGCGTGGGCGCCGCGTTCGAGCAGGCGCTCGAGCATGGCCACGGCCAGCGCGGCGCCGGCCGACGGCTCGGTGCCGCCGCCGATCTCGTCGACGATCGCCAACGTGCGGTTTCCCGCCCGCTCGAGCATCTCGCGCATGCGTTGCAGATGGGCCGAGAACGTCGAGGCGTTAGCCGCGATCGATTGTTCGTCGCCGATGTCGGCGATGACGCAGTCGAAGCGCCCGACGGTCGCCGCCGCGGCGGGCAGCTGCATGCCGCAGTAGGTCATGGCGATGAAGAGGCCGACCATCTTGAGGGCGACGGTCTTTCCGCCCATGTTCGGGCCGCTGATCACCACCAGCCGCACTTCGTCGTTGAGGACGAGCGATTGCGGGACCGCGCGCGCACCCAGCAGCGGATGGCGCCCGCGCTCGATCGCGATCGACGGCCGGTCGACCAGCTCGGGCGCGACCGCATCCATCGAACGCGCGACCTCGGCCTTGGCGACGATCGCGTCGACGGTCGCGAGCATCTCGACGTTGGCTTCGATCGCGCCGGCCTGGGCGCCGGCCCGGCGCGAGAGCTCTTCGAGAATCCGCGCGACCTCGCGCTCTTCTTCGATACGCAGCGTGCGCAAGCGGTTGTTAGCGTCGAGCGCCGCCAACGGCTCGATGAAGAGCGTTTGGCCGCTCGAACTCGTGTCGTGCACGATGCCGGGAAACTCGCCCGAGAACTCGGCCTTGACCGGCACGACGAAGCGCCCTTCGCGAATCGTTACGACGCTGTCTTGAATGGCTTTGGCGTATTTGGCCGAGCGCAGCGTGGCGGCCACGCGGTCGCGCGCGTCGACCTGCGCCTGCGAGAGGTTGCGCCTGATCCGACCGAGCGCGTGCGAGGCGCGGTCGAGCACGGCGCCGCGTTCGTCGATCGCGTCGACCAGCGCGCGCTGCAGCTCCTTGAGCGGCGTGTAGCCTGCGACGGCCCCGCGCAGCGGCTCGCTTTCGCGAACGGCTTGATAGGCGGCAGCGGCGGCGGCCAGCGCGTCGCCGACGGCGCGCAGCTCGGCGGCCGCCAGCGTGCGCCCGACCGCCGCGCCGCGCGTGAGCGGCGCCGTGTCGATCGCCGGCATGACGTGCAAATCTGCGCCCGCGATCAGTTCGCGCGCAGCGGCCGTGCGTCGCTGCTCTTCGGCCGCGTTCGCGAAATCCGTCGAAGGCGCCAGCGCCGCCGCGAGCGAGCGGCCGCGCTGCGTTCGCGTCGCGCCGACGACGCGGTCGCGGACGCTCGTGAAGTCGAGCGCTTCGAGCGTCCGCTCGTCGGCCAGCCGGTCCATCAGCCCAGTTTTTTGACGAGGAACTCGTTGACGAGCGCAGGGTCGGCTTTGCCGCGCGACGCCTTCATCACCTGGCCGACCAGAAATCCCGCGACGTTGGTCTTTCCGGCGCGGTACTCGGCCACCACCTTTTCGTTCTGCGCGATCACCGCATCGACGAACGCCTCGATCGCTGCGGGATCGCTCGTCTGCGACAAGCCTTCGGCTTCGACGATCGCCTTGGGCGAGCCGCCGCCGTCCCACATTCGAGCGAGCAGTTCCTTAGCGATCTTCGAGTTGATCGTCTTGGCGTCGACCAGCACGATGAGCTCCGCGAGATGCTCGGGCTCGACCGCAGACTGCGCGATCGCGCGTCCCGACTCGTTGGCCAGCCGGGAAAGGTCGCCTAGGACGAAGTTGGCGGCCTGCTGAGGGTTCTTTCCGGCGCGCACGACGCGATCGAAATAGCCCGCGAGCGCGACGTCGCCGACGAGCTGCGCCGCCGGTTTGGGAGCGATGCCGTACTCGCCCGTAAAGCGCTCGAACCGCTGCCACGGCAGTTCCGGAAGCTGCGCGCGGATCGCCTCGATTCGCTCGGGTGCGATTTCCATCGGCACGAGATCCGGATCGGGGAAGTACCGGTAATCGTGCGCCTGCTCTTTGCTGCGCATCGAGTGCGTGGTGCCGCGCACTTCGTCCCAGCCGCGCGTCTCCTGGACGATCCGCTCCCCGGATTCGAGCAGCCCGATCTGGCGCTCGATCTCGCTTTCGATCGCTCGATGCACGGAACGGAACGAGTTCATGTTCTTGATCTCGGTCTTTGTGCCGAGCTCGCTGGAGCCGGCCGGGCGGATCGAGACGTTGGCGTCGCAGCGGAGCGAGCCTTCCTCCATCTTGACGTCGCTGACCTCGAGCTGCAGCAGCGTCAAACGCAGTGCTTCGAGATAGGCGACGGCGTCGACGGCACTATGCAGCTCCGGCTCGGAGACGCACTCCATCAGCGGCACGCCGGCCCGGTTGAAATCGACCAGCGAGTAGTTGCTGCCTGCGATGCGCCCGTCGCCCGAGCCCGCGTGCGTCGATTTCCCGGTGTCTTCTTCCAGGTGAATGCGGGTCAGCCGGCACTGCTTCATCGTGCCGTCCTCGAGCCAGTACTTCACCGCGCCGCCGGCGGTCAGCGGCATGTCGTACTGCGAAATCTGGTAATCCTTGGGCATGTCGGGATAGAAGTAATTCTTGCGATCGAATTTCGAGAACGACGGAATCTCGGCACCGAATGCGAGCCCGGCGCGAATCATGTGTTCGATCGCCGCGTCGTTGGGCACGGGAAGCGCTCCCGGCATGCCCAGGCAGACGGGGCAGATCTTGGTGTTCGGCTCGCCGCCGAACTCGTTGGGGCAGCCGCAAAACATTTTCGTCGCGGTCTTGAGCTCGACGTGGCATTCGATGCCGATCACCGCTTCGTAGTTCATCGCGCGGCCCCCGCAGCCGGTGCGTGAGCCAGGGCGTGCCGCGTCGAGCGCTCGTAGGCGTGCGCCGCTCCGAGCAGCAGCGCTTCCTTGAAGAGCGGCGCGCAGAGCTGGAGACCCATCGGCATCGGCAGCTCTCCGCCGGGCGGCGTCACCCAGCCGCACGGCACCGAGAGCGCCGGCAGGCCCGCCAGCGACATCGGAATCGTATAGTAATCCATCATGTACATGCTGTAGGGGTCGCTCTTGGCGTCGAAGGTGAAGGCCGGGGAGCTGGCTGCGGGCGAGACGATCAGATCGCACTGCGCGAACGCCTGCTCGAAATCGCGAGCCATCAGCGTGCGCGCCTTCTGCGCGCGGACGTAATACGCATCGTAGTAGCCGCTCGAGAGCGCGTGCGTGCCGATGAGGATGCGGCGCTTCACCTCCGGCCCGAAGCCGGCGGCGCGCGTCGCCTCGTACATCGCCTGCACGTCGGCCGCGTCGACGCGCAAGCCGTAGCGCACGCCGTCGAAGCGCGCCAAGTTCGACGAACACTCGGCGGGTGCGATGAGATAGTACGTGGCCAAGCCGTAGTCGGCCGTCGGCAACGAGACGTCGACCAGTTCGGCGCCCAAGGCCTGCAGATCGTGATAGGCGCGATCGTAGAGCTCGTCGACCTCGTCGCCGAGGCCGCGCGTATCGAACTGCCGCACGACGCCGATGCGCAGGCCGTCGAGACTCTCGCGCAGCGCAGCGGCTGCCGACTCGACGGGACGGTCGATCGAGGTCGCATCCATGGGGTCCAGCCCAGCCATCGCGTCGTAGGCCAGCGCCGCGTCTTCGACGGTGCGCGTCAACGGCCCGATCTGATCGAGGCTCGAGGCGAACGCAATCAACCCGTAGCGCGAGATGCGTCCGTACGTCGGCTTGAATCCGACCAAGTTGCAAAACGCGCCGGGTTCGCGAATCGACCCTCCGGTATCGCTGCCCAGCCCGATCGCGGCCTCGTACGCGGCGACCGCAGCCGCCGATCCGCCGCTCGAGCCGCCCGGCACCCGGGTGGGATCGTAGGGATTGCGGGTAACGCCGAGCGCCGAGTTCTCGCACGAGCTGCCCATCGCAAACTCGTCCATGTTCGCCTTGCCGATCGGCACGCAGCCCGCCTCGAGCATGCGCGTAACTGCGGTGGCAGTGTAAGGCGCGATCCAGTGCTCGAGGATCTTGCTGCCGCAGGTCGTACGCGTCCCGGTCAGGCAGAGATTGTCTTTGAGCGCCAGCGGGACGCCGGCCAGCGGCGGCCGTTCGCCTGCGCGAATGCGCGCGTCGACGCGGTCGGCGGCCTCCAGCGCCGCTGCGTGCAGCGGCGTGAGGTACGCGCCGATCGAAGCATCGGTTGCGTCGACGTGAGCCAGAACGGCTTGCGTCACTTCGCGGGCCGTCGCGGCGCCCGAGCGCACGTCGCGGGCGATCTGCGCGGCGGTCTTCTCTACGATTCGTTCGTCCATCGGCCTACTCCGCGATGATTCGCGGAACGCGGAAGAACGGACCCTGTCGCGCCGGAGCGCCTTCGAGCACCACCTCGCGGTCGAGCCCGGGCCGCACGTCGTCGGGGCGCTGCACGTTGCGCGATTCGACGACCTGCGCCGTGGCGGTGACGGTGTTGGTATCGAGCTCCGCCAGCGCGTTCACGTGCGCGAGCAGATCGCCGAGCTGCGCGCCGAAGCGCTCGACCTCTTCGTCGGTGAGCGCGAGCCGCGCCAGCTTGGCTACGTAACGAACGTCAATCTTGTCGGATGACAAAGTCGGGATACTCCGGTTGGTTGCGAGCGAACCGGTCGTCGTCGGGCCACGATGCGGGAGGCGGCGCGTCCGCGAACGCTTCCTCGACCGTGATCCGAGCCGCACCGGCCTCGCTGTAGAGCGTCACCAGCGTCTCGACGTGCCCCGTCTGCGGAAACATGTCGAACGGCTGGACCACGCCGAAGCGATATCCTTTGGCTGCCAGGAACTTCAAATCCCGGGCAAGCGTGGCCGGATCGCACGAGAGATACCAAATGTTCGGCACGCCGCAGGCCGCGATCGCGCCCAGCGTGGCTTCGTCGGATCCGCGGCGCGGGGGATCGAGGAAGACGATCTGCGCCCGCCGCAGCGCCTCCTTGGCTTCGTCGGTGGCAATGCGGTCCTCGACGCGCCCGGCGGCAAACCGCGCCCGATCGGCAAAGCCGTTGAGCTCGGCGTTCGCCTGCGCTTCGGCGACCGCGCGCGAGCTCTCTTCGATGCCGTAAACGTCGCAGCCGTGCTTGGCAAAAAAGAGCGAGAACGTCCCGGCTCCGCAGTAGAGATCCACCACCCGGCGCGGCCGGTCGAAGCCCGGCTTCATGAACTCGAAGATGCGCGCGACGATTTCGACGTTCACCTGGAAGAACGACGCCGCGGAGACGCGGTACTTCACGCCGTGAATCGTTTCGGCGATCTCCGGCGTGCCGGCCACCACGCGCTGCTGGCGCCCCAGGATCGCGTTCTCGCCGGAGAGATCGAACGAGTTGGTCACCCCCACCACGCCGGGAAGCTGCGCCATCAGCGCCGGGGCCGCGGCGTTCACCGCTTCGGACGCCTGCGCCGTGGTGACCGTGAGCACGGCTTCTCCGGTCGCGCGCGCGCCGCGCGCGACGAGATGACGCGCGTCGGCCAGCGCGCCGGCGATCTCGGGTGAGAAGCGTGCCGAGTTGAACCGCGAGACGTAATCGCTCAGCTGCGGCGTCACGATCGGGCATTCGTCGATGGGAACGACGTCGTGCGAGCGCTGACGATAGAATCCAAACGAAGGCAGTGGTTTGGAGTGGTCGACCACGAGCGACATCTTGTTGCGGTACGCGCGCGGATTGCTCATCCCGATCGTGTCGCGCACGCGAATTCCCGGAAATCCGCCGATCCGCTGCATCGCGTTGCGCACGATGTCGCGCTTCCAGGCGAGCTGCGCGGGATAGCTCAGGTGCTGCACTTGGCAGCCGCCGCAGGAGCCGAAGACGGCGCAGAACGGCTGCACGCGAAACGGCGAGCCGGCAACGAGCCGCACGACGTCGGCCACCGCGTATTTCGGTTTGATCGAGGTAATGCGCACGCGTGCGCGCTCTTGCGGCAGCGGACCGAAGCAGAACACGACCATGCCGCCGGCGCGGCCGACCGCCTGCCCGTTGGCGAGCAGGTCGGTGAACAGGATCTCGGCTTCGTCCCCGGCGCGCAGCGTCGAACGCTCGCGCGCGGGCTTATGCGCTGCTTCTTTGCTCGTCAAGAGTCTTGAGCAACGAGTTCGCTTCGTCGATCAACTGCTGGATGCGTTGGCTGGTCGGATCGTCGGGTTGCCGGCGGTTGCCGACGACGGTCCGGACGATCGTGTAAGCGATGGCCGCGCCCAGGCCGGCGACGCCGATCCCAACGCCGAGCCAGACGAACGTGCGCGCCAAACGGCCTTCGTCGGTGCGGTGCTCGGGGCGGATACGGTCGGAAGCGGAATCGGACGGCTGCAACGCGGTTCTCCTCGTCGGACGATGTCGATGCTTTCGCGGGGAAGGCGCCCGGCCCCCCGGAGCGGCCGCGCCACGCACCGCCGCACTTGGCTTTTACCGCGTTCTTCAGGATCTTCCCAGCGTGCTTGCATCGGCAGGCCGGGGGCCGCACCCCTGCGAACGCTGGCGCCTCATGCTTCTACGGTGCCTGACCGGCGCGCGCATCGCGGCGGTCGTTCTCGTGGCGGCCGCAGTCGTGGCCGCGCTGCCCTTGCGTGCGGTCGCCGCTTCCCAGCTCACCGGCATCGTCGTGGTGCCCGCTCGCGGCGGCAGCTCGCGCATCGTCCTGAACTTCGCGGGCGGTATCCCGGTGGGTTGGACGGTCATGGGCGCCGGCACGCAGACGCCCACCGTCGTCCTCCCGGCCACCACGGCCGCGTCGTCGATCAGCCAAGCGGCCTATCAAGGAAGCGGTGCCGTCGCCTCGGTCTCGGTCACGCAAGCCGGCACCAACCTCAGCGTGGTCCTGCATCTCACCTCGAGCTCCGTCCCGGTCTCGTCCCACGCGATCGCCGGCTCGATTTTCGTCGACGTCGCCGCCCCGCCCACGACGCCCGCGATCGAGACGCTGGCGACGCCGCCTCCGTCGTCGACCGGCGACATCGGCAACGGCCAGAGCTACGCGGTGATCCCGCTCAAGTACGCCGACGTCAGCGAGGTGGTCGGCCTGCTCGTGCAAGGGCAGCAAGTGCAGCCCAACGACGTCTTCAATCCCGAAGGCTCGATCTTCAGCCTGCCGACCTCGAGCAACGGCATTCCCACGCAATCGGGGCCGTCGCCGTTCTCGAACGCGACCTCGCCGCAATCGACCAGCTTCGGCGAGCGCGTGAACGACAACATCGGCTACGACCGCCGCCTCAACGCGATCGTCGTCTACGGCACGCCCGAACAGATCGCCCAGTACAGAAATTTCATTACCGCCATCGACGTGCCGGTCCCCAGCGTGATGCTGGAGTGCGAAGTGATCGAGCTCAACGAGAACAACGCCAAGAATCTCGGCATCGATTTCACCAACGGCAACGGCGGCATCGCGACCGGCTCGGCGCTGCTCGGGCCGCTCAATAACGGCTCCGGCTTCACGACGTCGCCGAACATCACCGCGCAGCTCCAAGCCCAGCTTTTCGCTCAGATCGAGAACGGCGGCGGCCGCATTCTTGCAACGCCTCGCGTGCTCGCCGTCAACGGCCAAGCGGCGCAGATCCTCAGCGGCGACGCGCTGCCGATTCTTTCGACGATCATCTATCCCGGATCGACGGTGACGACGCAACAGAACGTCAACTACGTGGCGGTGGGCATCAACATGCAGATCCAGCCTCGCATCGATACCGACGGCTACGTGACGTCGCACATCTTCGCCGAAGTTTCGAGCGTCACGCAGTATATCCAAACCACCCAAGGCCAAGTGCCGCAGATCAGCCTGCGCCAAGTCAGCACCGAAGCAACCGTGAAAGACGGCGAATCGTTCGTCGTCGGCGGCCTGCTCAAAGACGAAGAGATCAACAGCCTTTCGAAGATCCCCGGCATCGGCGACCTGCCGATCATCGGCGGCCTCTTCCGCGTGCGTCACGACACCACCGAGCGCACCAACCTCTACATCTTCATCACGCCGCACATCATCCACACCACCGGCCTGCAGAACGAAGGCAGCACGCGCCGCGATCAGCTCCCGCTGCCTCAGGTCCCCGGCCCGCTCCCGCGTTCGAACGCCACGCCCACGCCGTCGCCCCAGCCCCAAACGTACCTGGTGCCCGTTCCCGCAAGCACGCCTGCAACGATGCCTTCCGCCCCGCCGCATCCGAGCTCGGGCGCTCTCAATCCGCGGTAGCGAACGGGCTTCTCTTCTCATCGTCAGATGCGAAGTTTCGTTGGCCTGACGTGCATCATCGCGCTCGCGTGCGCGATCGGCTGCCGGTATAGCGCGGCACCGCAAGGGGGCGCTCGATCCGCAAGTACGCAGGACATTCCCGGGCAAGTCGCGTCTACGTTGCGATCGGCCGGTTTTCGCGCAAAGACGTTCGATCCGCACGGTGTAAACGGTGGGTTCGAGACGATCGTTGCCGATGGAGACGGCGGCGCGTACTTCGTTAGCGGAAGCGAGATTCAACGCGTTACCGCGTCGGGAAAAGTATCGGTGCTCGCGCACCTCAGCCCAGGCTCCTGGATTACGTTGTGCGGCTCCAGTGATTCTCGAGCATGGTACGTCGACCGCACCAACTACGCTGCAGGACTTTTGCTCGGGAATAAGGCGACGCCGGTTCGCCGCTTTTCCGCCGCGCCGGATTTCTCGAGCGCTTGCTGGCCCGACGGACGGCTCGCGGTTCTAACGGCATCGCAACTATTCTTCATTGCGCCGAATGGGTCGATCTCGGACGCCTCGCGGATCGCGGGCATGGCGAGCGTCGCCGCGCTTTGCCCGGGCTACATCGTTAGCGGCTCTGCCGTAAAAACGTTCGTTGCGGACGATGGCGTCGTGCGGCATAAGGTCGAGTTATCGCGACGTGGCGACGTCGTCCCTTCGTCGGCTGTGTGTAACGCTCGAACGGTAGGGTGGATTCCGGAAGATGGAAGCGCTCTCACTCTGGCATACGATGAAGGACCCTCCGAAACTTTACACTTCCCTGCGGGCTACTCGGTTATGAGTTTCTCGCTGAGAACGTTTGGCGCTTGGGTAGTGCTGTCAAAACGAATCGACGACGCTCGTTTCCGGCTGTATCTAGCGAAGGTGCGCCGGTTCGATGTGGGGCGGCCGGTCGAGCTGCCGATCGTCAACGCCGGGGTTATGGTTGCCGGAGACGATCGCCGTACGCTCTGGCTGGCGATCGACGTTATGAACACGGCCACCGCGCTGGTGCGTCTCACCTCTGCAATCTAAGGGAGATCGCGGTCCTTCGACTGCGGCGCTCCGCGCCGCGCTCAGGATGGGCTTGACCCGGTTTTGTGGACTCCAAGATAGCCGCCACATGGCGCAGATGAGCCTCACCCGGTTCGTAGACCAGCGCGATCGGTGGAAGATCGGCTTTCTTGGGAATTTCGAGATGCAGCCGCAAACTCTTTTGGCGTTTTGTTAGCCAGCATTGAGTGCGGTCGGAACTCGTTGTATTCGGCACGCCAAACTCGCGCGGCCTGACGCGCTTGGTCAATCGTTTCGAAGTATGATGGATTGAGCAGCTCGCGCCGAACGCCTCCGTTGAACGATTCAATGAAAGCGTTATCCGTTGGCTTGCCCGGACGTGAAAAGTCGAGCCCGATCTTGTTCCAGAATGCCCATTTGTCAACTGGCGTTGCCACGAATTCTGTGCCATTATCACAACGAATTGCTTTTGGACGCTCGCTCATCGCAAGCCCTCCGTAGTGCCGCGACGACGTCGTCCGATCGAAAGCCTGAAGCCACGTCAAGCGCGACGCATTCACGGGAAAAGATATCGACGATCGTAAAGAGGCGGTATGCACGGCCATCGGCGAGGCGATCGTGCATGAAGTCCATGCTCCACACTTCATTGGCGCTCTTAGGAACGAATCGTTCAGACCTGGGCGTTGCTGCTCGCTTGCGATGCGGCAGCTTCGCACGCAGACTAAGGCCTTCCAGGGCGTATAGGCGATAGACGCGCTTGTCGTTAACCTTGTGCCCTTCGCGTCTCAAGAGAACGCCAATGCGGCGGTAACCGTAGCGAACGCGCGCACTGGCGATTTCCTTGATGCGCTCTCGCAGCATTTGGTTAAACGGTCTTGCCGTTGACTTGCGATACCAGGTGGAACGGTTGAGTCTGACCAGATCGCAAGCACGGCGAGCGCCAACGCCAAACGTGCGCATCAGAAAGCCGACGCGGTCGCGCTTCTGCGCCGGCTTCACAGTTTTTTTGAAATGATCTCCTGGAGCATCTTGCGGTCGAGGCTCAGGTCAGCGACGATTTGCTTGAGCTTGGCGTTTTCTTCGCGTAGCTGCCTCAGCTCGCGGATTTCGGGAGTTCCTAGGCCGCCAAAGCGGCGCTTCCAGGTATAAAAGGTGTTCTCGTGGATTCCGAGCTTGCGGATGATCTCAGCGACGGGAACGCCGGCCTCAGCCTGTCGCAAGGCCGCGGCGATCTGCTCGGGGGAGTGGCGCTTTCGCACAGGCAAAACCTCCGGGTATCGGGAGAGAGTTTTGCCGATTTTTCGCGAATCCCGCTGGTCCACAATTCCGGTTCAGGGTCAAGCGCCGTCGTGTCGCTTAACTACCCGTCCACCAAATCGGGGCAGCTCCAGGATGACACCCGGGACCTTCGCTAGTGGAAATTGTGGGAGCGGACGCCGTCGGCGATGCCTTCGGCGTCGAAGGACCAGATGCGGCGGGCGAGCAGATCGATGCAGCCGCTCTCCTTCTGCAGTTTGCCTTCGATCACGAGCGTCGGCTGCGTACGGATCGTTCGGCGGTAGCGTTCGTACACGTCGGGGCGCACGATGACGTTCACGTAGCCCGTTTCGTCCTCGAGCGTGAGGAAGACGAAGCCTTTGGCGGTGCCGGGGCGCTGGCGCGTGATCACCATGCCGCCGACGCGGCAGACCAGGTTCGACGGCATCTCCGCCAGCCGGGCGGCGGGCAGCACGCGCTGCGCTTCGAGCACGTGCCGGAAGTGCGAGATCGCCTGGCCTTTCGGCGTAACGCCGGTCGACCATAGATCGAAGGCCGTCTCTTGTTTCGAAGAGATCGCTTTGAGGCGCGCCGCCGGTTCGTCGACGTCCATCAGCTTGCCGAGTTCGCCGCGCGCTTCGCGTTCGTCGATCGCGCGCAGCGCCCACATCGCCTCGCGCCGCCCGGGGAACCACGGCGAGAACGCGCCGGAGATCGCGAGATTCTCGAGTGCCTCCTTCTCCAGCCGCGTGCGCTGCGCGAAGTCGAGCAGATCGGCGAAGGCGCCGCCGCGCAGTGCCGCTTCCAAGCGTTGCTTCTGCGCTTCGCCCAAACCGCGAACGAGATGGAACCCCAAGCGCAACGCGCCGTCGCCGTCGACGAACGACCAGTATTCGCTGGCGTTGACTTCGATCGGTTTGACGGCGACGCCGTGGCGGCGCGCGTCGTTGACCAGCACCTCGGTCGAATAGAATCCCATCGGCTGCACGTTGAGGATCGCCGCCGCAAAGATCGCCGGATAGTGGCACTTGACGTACGCCGACGCGTACGCCAGCAGCGCGAAGCTGGCGGCGTGCGACTCGGGAAAGCCGTAATCGGCAAAGCCTTCGAGCATGTGGAAGAGCTGCTCGGCGGCGGCTCGATCGATGCCGTTGTTCACCATGCCCTCGATCAGCCGCGGGTAGATCTCGAGCATGCGCCCGCGCGAGCGTTTGTGCCCCATCGCACGGCGCAGCTGATCGGCTTCGCCCGGCGTAAACCCGGCCGCCTCGATCGCCAGCCGCATGCCTTGTTCTTGAAAGAGCGGGACGCCCATCGTTCGTTCCAGCACCGGCTTGAGCTTGGGATGCGGATACGTCACCGGCTCCAAGCCTTCGCGCCGGCGCAAGAACGGATGCACCATCTGCCCTTGGATCGGCCCGGGCCGAATGATCGCCACCTGCATCACGATGTCGTAGAAACATGCCGGCTTCATCCGCGGCAGCATCGACTGCTGCGCCCTGGACTCGATCTGAAACACGCCGATCGTGTCGGCCTTCTGCATCATCTCGTACGTTGGCTTATCGTCTGCGGGGATGGTATGGAGGGCGAGCGCCTCGTAGGCTTTTGCTGGGTGGCTCGAGCTGGCGGCTCGCCGGAGGGGGCGATGCACTTGGCCGGAGCACCGCTCGTCGCTCCGCCCTCCGGGCTGCGCTCCTGCTGCTGTGCCTCCTCACTCCCGCCATCCTGGCTTCGTTCGTCGGTCACAGCTGCTCCGGCCAAGCGCATCGCCCCCTCCGGCGAGCCGCGCCCGCATACCGGCGATGGCATCGCTTCGCTCGCCGCTAGACATTCATTTTTGCGATCGATGCGCGATCGTGCTCGTGTTTGCAGAGCTGGTCGGCGGCGATCGGCGTAGTTCGATTTTTGGAATTGGAATTAGGGTTTTTGGAATTGGTTGATGCGGGGTTGGCGGTGGCTCGATCGTTGTCGAGCGGGGAGGGGGTGGGGGCTTCGTCTTCCTTGGCTGGAGAAGCTGTGACCGACGAACGAAGCCAGGATGGCGGGAGTGAGGAGGCGCAGCAGTAGGAGCGCAGCCCGGAGGGCGGAGCGACGAACGGTTCTCCAGACGAGGAAGACGAAGCCCCCGCCCCCTCCCCGCGGGGCAACGCCTCAACCGACGGCGCAAAACAGCGTTTATGCAGCGAGAACGCTTCGCGCAGGAGCGAGAGCATCCCAAGCCCGAGCAAGTCGATCTTGATGAGCCCGAGCTCTTGCAAGTCGTCTTTGTCCCATTGCACGATCGTGCGGTCGCGCATCGTCGCCCACTCCACGGGAGCGACGCGAATCAGCGGATCGCGGGTGATCACCATGCCGCCGGAGTGGATGCCCATGTGGCGCGGAAAGCCGTCGATGCGGCGGCAGATCGCGTAGAGCCGTTCGCCGAGTTCGCCGCCGATCGGCGGTGCGGCCGGTCCGTCGGGAGGGGCGGTGCCGGTGGCGGCGGCGAGCGATTCTTGCGCGTCGTATTCGCGTGCGACCGCGTCGACTTGGGCCAGGCTCAGGCCGAGCGCTTTGCCCGCGTCGCGCAGCGCCGAGCGCGTGCGATAGCTGATGACTTCGGCGGCCATCGCCGCATTCGAGCGGCCGTAGCGCGAATAGACGTATTGCAGCACCTTCTCGCGGTCTTGATGCGCGAAGTCGATGTCGATATCGGGAATTTCGCGCCGCTCTTCCGACATGAAGCGTTCGAAGAGCAGGTTCATGCCGATCGGATCGACCGCGGTGATGCCCAGCGCGTAACAGACCGCCGAGTTGGCCGCCGAGCCGCGGCCTTGGCAGAGCACGCCGAGCTCGGCGGCCTTCTGCACGATATCCCAAACGATCAAAAAATAGCCGGCGAGATCCATTTTCGCGACGATCCCCAGCTCGTATTCGAGCTGTCGTTCGACGGCCGAGGAGAGCGGCGAACCGTACCGTTGCGCGGCGCCGCGATAGACCAAATCGCGCAAGTACGATTGCCGCGTCGTGCCTTCGGGCACGGGGAAAAGCGGAAACTGCCCGGCGAGCCGTTCGAGCCGGAAACGGCAGCGGTGCGCGATCGCCAGCGTTCGATCGACCGCCTCCGGATACGGAGCGAAGAGGCGCCGCATCGCCGCCGCGTCTTTGAGGAAGAACTCGCGATTGGGGCGCAGCAGGTGGCGCGCTCGGGCCTCCTCCAGCGAAGCGCCGTTTTTCACGCAGCAGAGCACGTCGGCGACCTGCGCGTGCTCTTTGATCGCGTACGCGACGCCGTTGGTTGCGACCGTCGGAATGGCGAGCGCGCGCGCCAGCTCGATCACTCGTTCGTTGCGGCGCGCGTCGTCTTCGGTGAGATGATGCTGCAGCTCCAGATGAAAACGCTCGCCGAAGATCTCGCGCAGCGCGCCGGCTTGCGCGGCCGCCGCTTCGGGCCCCGACGCCGCCAGCGCGCGTTCGACCCGCCCCTGCGGGCCGCCGGAGAGCGCGATCAGACCGCCGGCGCGTTCGGCGAGATCGCCCATCGCCAGCCGCGCGTCGCCTTTGCGGCCGCGCAGCTGTGCGAGCGAGATCAGCTCGCAGAGGTGAGCGTAGCCGCCTTCGTCCTCGACGAGCAACACGATGCGGCCGCCGTCTTCGAACGTCAGCTCGCTGCCGACGATGCCGCCGATCGCGCGCGATCGGGCGCGCGCCGCGAAGCGTACCGTGCCGTAGAGGCCGTCGCGATCGGTCAGCGCGACGGCGGTGAGGCCGAGATCGGCGGCGCGGTCGGCGAGCTCTTCGGGATGCGATCCGCCTTCGAGAAACGTGAAGTTCGACCAACAGTGGAGCTCGGCGTATCCCGCGAGATCCCGGTCAGTCGTAGGTCCCCCGGAGATACCAGCGCTCGCCTTGGCGATAGATGCGATAGAGCTCGCCGTCTTCGAGCAACACGTCGTACTCGTCGCGAGAAATCGGGGTGTCGAACCATCCCGCATCGACGCGCCACGGACCGCTCGATTCGAGTACCGCCTGCGGCGGCGTGCCGACGAATGCGGGCTCGCCGCGGCGCACGCGAACGTCGATCTCGCAAACGGCGAGCAATCGCAGCTGAGGAACGACGCACTCGGCATCGACGGGCTCGGTACGGCCGGCATCGACGGCGAGCTCGCGCGTAGGCGGTTCGAAGCGCTCGTAGACGAAGCGCTCTTCGAGCGCGTGCGCCTCGCAGGTGCGCGCGCGCCGAACGTGCTCTCCCAACGCCGCCTCCAATCGCGCGATCGCCACCGCCACCGCCTGCGGATCGAAATCGTCGCCGGTCAAGAGCGGGAGCGCCTCGCCGCCTTCTTCCAGGCGCCCCGCGCGCAGTCGCAAACCGACGATCGGCGCGGCAAACGTGGTGCCTTCGAGCTTGGCTCGCACGACGTCGAGCATCGCGCGCTCCTGTGCGGTCGGCGTGGCGAGCGGAACCTCGAAGCGTTGCGTCTGCGCGTCTTCGAGTTCGACGTCGAGCGCGAGCGAGCCGGCACGCTTTCCGCAGCGTTCGAGATCGGCGGCGATTTGCGCGAGCAGCACGCGCAGCGCGAACACGACCTGCGCTTCGTCGTCGGCGCGGCCTTCGCCGAAGATCGAGGCCTCGATGGCGACCGCGCGCCCGCGCGGAACGAACGGCGACCGGTCGATGCCGCGGGCGCGCTCGTGCCAGCGCGCGGCCGGCGGACCGAAGCGGCGCACGAAAGGGCCGTGCGGCAGGCGGGCGAGGTCGCCGAGCCGTTCGACGCCGAGCAGCCGCAAGCGTTCGAGCGATCCGGCATCGAGATCGAGCAGCGCGAGCGGCAACGGCGCGAGCAGCGCGCGTTCGCCGCCCGGCGCGCACGCGGTTCCGTCGGCAACGTAGGCGGCGGCGCGCGCGCTCGTTTTATTCGCGCCCACGCCGACGCGGCAAGGAAAGAGCGGACGCACCAGCGCGCGAGCGCGTTCCATCCATTGCGCGGGCGAACCCTCGATGCCGCGCATGTCGACGTAGGCCAAACCCGGGCGCACGTCGTCGACGAGCGGCGAGAGCGCGTCGAGCGCGTCGAGCACTTCTTCCCACCACGCCGCGCCGAGCGCGGGATCGTAGACCGCGACCTGCGCGCGCGCGGCAGCGACGGCTTGCGTGACGGTCTGCCCGGCACGCGCGCCGGCCTCTCCCGCAGCGGAATCGACGGCCAGCACGTGCCCGCGATCGAAACGATCGGCGACGATCAGCGGCGCCGCTTCGAGCGGCTCCGGATGCGCGCGGCGTACCACCGCGAGCGGGTACGCTTCGACGCTAACGCAGAGCAGCACGCGCCGGCCTCGAACGTTGAGCGAATCCGCACTCGCGAACGGTGATGCCCGGGCTTTCGACGGCCACGCGAACGGCCGCCGCGCTGCCCGGCGCGATGCCCTTGGCTTTACGGATCTCCGCCCGGACGACGTAGCCGCAGAGCGTGCTCCAGACGCCGCGCAGTCCGGCGAGGATCGCGCGCTCGCGCGTGCAGAGCAGCCGCAGACCGGCGGCGGCGGCCAGCGGCGCCGCGGCCAAGCCGCCGGCGATGGCGACCAGCACGACGCCGGTGCGATGCGCGAGCGCGGCCAGCCGCGACCAGACGGCATCGCGCAGCGCCGGCGCCGTCATCAACACGAGCCGGCACGCGCGCGAACGGATGAGAATATCGGCGGCGCGGGCGATGCCTAGCGGCGAACGTGCCGGCACGACGAGCACTCGGTCGAGCCGGACGCCCGCCTGTGCGAGGGTCGGGGGATAGAGGCCGCCGTCGTCGATGATTGCGGCCAGCGCCCGGCGCGTGACGTGGGCCGCCAGCCGGGCGGCGATGCTCCACGCCCCGGCGTTGCCTTCGAGCGCGAGCAGCGTTCCGCAGGGGACGCCCCCGCCCAGGAGCCGGTCGAGGGCGAGAATCCCGGTCGTCAGCGGCGGCTCGGCCGCCGTACGCGGGGCCGCAGAACGGCCCGCGCTCAGCTCGGTTTTGAGAGCGCTGAAGGCCTCCCGCCGGGCTGCTTCCGGCTGCGTTGCTGAAGGCTGGGGGCACATGGGAGAATCATGGTATCGAACATACGTTCGTATGTCAACGGGTCAGCGTCCGTCGCAGGCCGCCTTGAGCTGCATGATCGCCGTAGCGGCGGCATTCTCCCGAGTCGCCGTCTCGGTAATCGTCCAATGCAGCGCCTCGGTGAGCCGGGTCACCGGGTTGGCGCCCAGCGTCATGCCCGGCACGTTGGCCAGATCGATGACGTATGGATTGGCCGGCAGGCCGGCTTGATTGGGGTTCTGCGTCAACGGATCGGGCGAGGGCGTTCCCGGCACGGATTTGTCGGGTTGGTTCATCGCGTTGATGGTCGATTGCCCGGCATGCTGGAGATCGCCCATGTTGGTGGTGTCGACGAAGCCGTTGATGATATCGAGCGAGGCGCTCTGCACCGCCAGCGCCTTGAGCAGCTTGGCGCGCGTCTCTTGCAGTTGCCGGTCGTCTTGCGGATTGCCGGTGCCTTGGGTGAGCGCGGGGCTATCGAGCAGTTTCTGAATCGCGATGATGTTGTTGGCGATCGGCCCGACGAGATTCTCCAAGCCCAGCAGCGCGATACGCTGCGAAGGGTTCGAAAGCTCGTCGCTGGCATCGCCGTTGGTCGACGCCGAGCCCGGGCCGCTGGCGCCGGCATTCCCGGGATCCCCGCCACCGTAGAGCGACGCGGTGTTGTAACGCGAGAAGAGTTCGGGGCTCTTCTTGATCTCGGTGTCGTTTTGCAGCATCATGCCGACGGCCGGCGCGATGTGCTGGTGGAGCTCCGAGCAGACCGGCCGCGAAAGCACGCGGATGATTTGCGGCGGCGGGGTGGCGGTGGCGGCCGGCACCGGCGCTCCGGCAGCTTGCGAAGGGAGCGACGGCGCGATCGCGAGCAGCAGGGCCGCCGCGATCGCCGCCGTGGAAAGAGCTTGGCGCATCGTTTCCATTCTACGCTCCCAACGCCCGGGGAGGCCTCCCTGTTACGGGAAAGCCGCGCTTACGGCGCACCGGGAGCCGGCGCCGCCCCGACCGAGCTGGCGAAGGCGATACTGCCCGCCTGAGCGACCGCGTCCGAGCCGTTGCCGTGGGACCACAGCTGGAGCTCGCCGGTCGAGGCGATCCAGCGCTCGAACTGCACTTGCGAATTCGAGCCGCGAATCGCAGCCAGCGGGATGCGCATCGTCACCGTATAGCCGCCCGCGTGGGTCGACGTCGTGGCGCCCCAATCGGCAGTGTTCGCCGTGGAGTCGGCGGTATACGTGCCGTCGAGATCGACGCCGAAGCGATACTCGCTTCCGCTCGGGCCGTCGGGCCACAGATCGACGACGACGTTGTCGCCGCCCGCGTTGCCGATCATCGGCTCGCGTTGCGAAACGTCGAAACGCACGTAGAGATTCGTGCCGTCGCTGACGGCGTGCGCGATGGCCGGTTCGTCGGCGCGCCGTTGCTCGGTGGCGTTCCAATCGAGCGTGGCGACGGCGCCTGCGGGGAACGCACCCGTCGGCGAAGGTGCGGAAGCGACGAGCGGCACGGTGAGCGACGAAGCCGCCGCTGCGGGAAGAGCGCACGCCGCGAACAGCGCGGCGGCGACGACGATCGAACGATTCATGTAATGCTTTCTCCTTGAACGGACGTACGAACTAGGTGACGTACGAGCGAGCGTTGCGAGGTGTTTCGTATGCCACACGCGCGACACGTGACGGCGCGTTGGCACGGTGCCGGCGAAGCGACACCTTACGTGCCTTTCTCCGCGCCTGCGTAGAAAATGATTTTGAAAATCGCCTGCGGTACGGTCGTGAGCGCGTTCGGGTTGCCGTACGCGAGATAGAACTCCGCGTGGCGCGTGCGCAAATGATACGCGACCGAAACGTTGGAACACGTGCCGATGCAGTCGCCTCCACCGTTGGGCACCGGAGGCTCGCCCACGACGCGGCGCAGCCCGATCGCAAACGACGAGTTGCTATTGATTTGATAGGCGTAACTGAGGCTCTCGAACCACTGCACGTTATTCGGCGTCGCCGGAAAGTATTGCGCCGTGTCGTCGACCGCGAGCGTCAGCAAGCCGCGCGATCCCAGCCGCATCGTCGAGCTGCGGAACCACGTGTCGAGGCGGCCGTTGCCGTAGTGCCCGGTGCTGTAGTTGATCGAGGTCGGCGTCGACGACGCGCCGTGGTTCGGAAAGTTCCCCGGATTGTTGGTCTGCAGCCCGCTGTGATACGTCAGCTGAAATCCCGCGTTCTGCGAGATCGGCGTGAGGAGGTCGCCGAAGCGCCAGTAGTTCGATCCCGAGAACACCTGGAGATCCCAGGCGCTCTTGGTAAGCACGTCGAGCAGCAGCGAGTTGTCGCTCTGCGCGATGCCGTACTGGGGGCCTTGGTAGCGGTCGAGGAAGCCCGCGACGCCGACGGTCTCGAGCTTGTCGTTCGCGTCGAAATCCCAAAGCTTGGCCGAATAGAGTGCGTAGCCGGCGATGCCTGGATGGGAGACGAAGCCGTCGGCCGGATCGTAATACTCGCCGACCTTGCGCACCGAGCCGAAGAACCCGAAGGTTTGGTTCGCCCAGCCGCCGCCGAAATCGTAGCGCTGCGCTTGATCGGGAACGAGCACGTTGGTGCCGGAGTCGCTGCCGTAGTTGAAGTACGCCGAGACGTGCTTGAGATCCGAGTAGGCGACGCCGGCGGTCTCGACGTCGTCGACCAGCGCATCGGTAGAGACGGCCACGCGCTGAACGCTGCCGAACCACTTCTGGTCGGGCGACGTGTAGCCGACGGCGCTTGCGACGTCGTTGCGGCCGTCGCCGATCGCGTCGAAGCTGGCCAGCGAAAACGGCCCCTGCTTGCCTTCCACCGCGTATCCTTCGCGCGGCGTCGGAATGGCGGGGGTGTAGAGTTCCTGAATCTGCGGGCACGCGTCGCAGTTGAACTGGTTGTAAAAGCTCGCTCCTTGCGTGAAGAACGGTCGCACTTCGTTGTAGTAGCGTTGAAACACGGTGGGCGAGATCGATTGCTGATCGAGTTCGACGTTCGAATAATCGGGATGGAAGGTGGCGTAGAACGATGCGGTCGGCGTGATCGGAATCGAGAGGTCGGCGCCGATGCGCGAGGTCGAGCCGCCGATCGTCTTGGAGGCGGCTTCGGCCAGAGCGTAGCTGGCGATCCGCGGCTTGGGGCGCGGAGCCGTGAGCGAGATGGCCGGCATGAGCATCGTTCCGGCGCGCGCGTAATCGTCGGGCGAGGTTTGGCTGGTATCGTACGACCAGACTTGCTGCTCGCCCGTGGCGTGAACGAAGCGGACGAACTGCACCTTCCAGGCGTGGCCGCCGGCCGCGCCGCGAATCACGTCGAGCGGAATGCGCATCGTCACGGTATAGCCGCCCTCGTGCGTCGCGCCCCGGGCCTCCCACGTCGGCGAGAAGCTGGTGTTCTCAGAGGACGATTGGTAGTGCGTGCCGTTGGGCGTCGACTGGAACTGATACATGTAGCCGTTCGCCCCGTTCGGCCAGAGATCGATCCACACGCCGTCGTCGCTTCCCTGGCCGACGTCGTTGGTGTGCTGCGCGGCCGCGACCGGCTCGCGCTGCGCCGCGTCGAACCGCACGAACAGCGCGCGGCCGTCGGTGGATATCCACGCCGTCGTCGCTTCGCTCGCCGGCTTTCCGCGGGTCACGTCCCACGCCAGCTTCGCACTGGCCGCCTTGCCCCAGTCGCTCGGGGCCGATTGCGGGTCGAGGGACGGCGCGAACTGCGGCACCTCGATGTGCGGGTATTGGCTGGCCGCGTACCCGACGCCGGTCGCCAGCGCGAACGCGCAGAGCAGCGGCGCGAACGAACGCATCACGGCAGCCGCGCTCCGGTCAGCGAGGAGCGCGCGTGGTCGCGCAGCGTGGCGGCATCGACGGGCGAGCACGGCGAACCTCTGCGGTTGGAGCAGACCAGCGCGCCGCGCAGATCGGTGCCGGCAACGTCGGCGCCCGAGAAGACGGCGCACGAGAGGCGAGCGCCGTCGTCGCCGGGGTTGCGCGAGCAGAGTTTCGAGTCGCGCAGATTTGCGCCGCGCAGATCGGCGCCGGCGAAATCGTCGCCTTCGAGGTCGCTGCCGGAAAGGTTTGCGTTGCGCGCTTTTGCATCGCGCAAGTCCGCGCCGGGGATGCCGACGCCGCGCAGGTCGCGGCCTTCGAGGTTGGCGCCGCGCATGCTGCAGCCGGAGCACTCTTGTAAGATGCCTCGCACGTCGGCGTCGCTGAGCCCGTCGAACACGCCGCGCAAATCGATGCCCGCCAGCTCCGCGCCGGCGAACCGCGCGCCGGCGAGCCGCGCGCCGCGCAAGTTGACGCCCGCGAGGTGCGCGCCCGAAAAGTCCGCGCCGCGCAAATCTGCGCCGAAGAAGTTGGCACCGGCCAAGTTGGCATCGCGCAACGTGGCGTTCTGCAGGTTGGCGTGCGAGAAGTCGGCGCCGACGTAGGCGACCCGGTCGAGATCGGCGCCGCGCAGGTCGCGGCCGGCGAACGAGCAGCCGACGCAGTTCGAGGGCATGCCCGGGGTAACGCTGCGTGCGGGGCCGGCGGTCCACGCGAACGCGGCGGCGAGTACGGCGAGCAGGATGGCGCTTTTCACGATGTTGCTCCTGGAAGGCGAGGGCGAAAAGAGCGCAGAGAACCAAGCCTCGCGCGCCGAGGCCAAAAACGACGTGGTTTTGGGAGAGACGGGCGCGCTAGCGCGCGCCCGTCAGCAGATCAGCGTCGCCGGTGTTCGGAGAGGTCGGTTCCGATCAGCTTGGCTTTGGAGAGGTCGACGTGCGTCAGGTCGACGCCGGCGAGATCGCATCCGTTCAGCACCGTGCCGTTGAGATTCGCGCCGGCCAGCGAGGCCCGGGTGAAATCGACGCCGGTGAACTGCGAGCCGGAGAGATTGACGCCGGTGAGGTTGGCGCGAGTGAAGTCGATGCCGTTTGCGCGCACGCCCGAGAGATCGAGGCCCGAAAGGTTGGCGTTGGTGAAATCGCAGCCGGTGCACGTATCGAGCACCGATCGAATCACCGCCGCCGTCATTTGTGCTCCGGTGAACTGGCAGCCGCTCATCTTGGCACCCGTGAAATCGACGTTGGTGAGAATCGCGTAGGAGAAATCGCATCCGGTCAGCCTAGCGTTTTGGAAGTTGGCGTGATGCAGATCTGCGTGCGAGAAATCGACGCCGTCGAACGTGCCGCCCGAGAAATCCGTTCCAGCCAGGTGCGCGTGGCTGAGATTGACGCCGGTGTAGTTGACGCCGCGCATGTCGCGCCCGCTCCAATCCACGCCCTGCATCTCGCAGCCGGTGCAGCTGCGCGCCGAGCTCGAATCGGCCACCGCGCGCGACGCCGGCACGCCCGCTCCTGCCCCTGCCCCGACCGACTCGATCGAGCTCAGCGATTTGGCCAGGCTTTCGCGAATCTTGCGCTGCACGAGCGCGTTCACGCCGGCCGGAATCGCCGGGACGCTCGGCGCCGCGGGCGCCGCTTTCGGCGGGGCCGGGGACGGCGACGGCGCCTGCGATTCGGCAGCGGCCGAGGCAATCGCGACCGTGCGATGGATCTCGCGCTGCGTTGCCGGACGGATGGCCACCGCGGGCAGCGAGGCGGCCACAGCCGGCGTCGACGGTTGCACGGCCGTTGCCGCAGCGGGTGCGGTTGCCGCGACCGACGGAGCGACGAGCCCCATGACGAAGGCGAGGACGCCGACGATTGCGAGCGCGCCGGCTGCGGGACCCAGCGCGAGCGTGGTCGCGACGTTGCGCCCCGCGCCCAGCAGGCGCTCGATCCGCATCGAGATATGTTTGCGCGTCGCGAACACGCCCGGTGCCGGCACCGCGTGACGCGGCCACGCCGTCGTCTCGGCCATCTTCGTGAGGCACATCGCGTACGGGCGCACGGAGCCGGTGAGCGAGAGCACCCAGTCGTCGCAGGCGACTTCGCGTTCGAGATCGAGCTGCGCGCCGGCAAAGCGGGCTGCCGGATTCCACCCCATCAGCGCGAGCGCGATTCGCTGGAAGCAGTTGCTCCAGTCGTCGGCGCGGCGCAGATGCGCGAGTTCGTGCAGGCTGATTTGATCGACTTCGCTCTCGGAAAGGCGCTCGAGCAGCTCGCGCGGGATCAGGATCATCGAATCGAAGAGCCCGACCGCGACCGGCACGTCCACGTCGTCGCTCACGCAGAGGCGCACTTCGCGCGCGCCCTTATTGACGGCGGTCCAACGCGCCATCGCCTCGCGATACTCCACCGGCAGCGGCAGCGCGTCGCGTTTGAGGCGTTCGAGGCTGCGCAAGCCCAGCGCGAGGCGCACCAGCGCGAGCGCGGCGAGCAGCGCCCAGATCGCCACGACGGCGTAGGCCAGCGGCTGCGGCATCGTCACGCGAAAGCGCTCGGGCAGACGCACCGCGGGCCTGGGTTCGGCGGCGTTCGCCGGCGCGGGGCGTTGGCGCTCGCGCGCGGAGACGGTCGAATGCGGGCGTGAGGGGCGAGCCTCGCGCGCCACCGGGGCGGCGGGGCCGGCCGTATCGAGCGCCGGCGCCGCAACGGCGGCGGCGGGGACGTGGAAGAACGGCAGCGTGGTGACGACCGGCACCACGACGACGGCGCCCAAGGCCGCGCACCATACGAGGTAGCGCGTTGCGGCGTTGACGCGCGGCCAAGCGCGCAGCAGCAGCCACACGCAGGCGACGATGAGCGCGCCCTCCCACAACGAGTTGATCGCGATCGCGGCCAACGCGGCGGCGGCCGTAGCGAGAACCGGTGGTAGCGCGATCATACGTCCTCCTCGTACTGCTCGATGAGCGCCCGCAGGCGGGAGAGCTCGTCGTTCGACGGGCGCTCCTTCTCGATCAGGCGCAGCGCCAGCGAGCCGGCGCTATTGTCGAAGAACCGCGAAAGCACGTGCCCGACCGCGTTTTGAGCGGCCGCGTCGCGGGCGACCAGCGGATGGTAGACGAAGGCCCGCCCCGCTTCTTCGTGGGCGACGTAGCCTTTCTGCTCGAGGATGCGCATGGTCGTCAGCACGCTGTTGTAGGCAATGGGCGGCGGCGGGAGCGCCGCCGTCACCTCGGCGACGGTGGCCGACCCCTTCTGCCAGAGCACGTCCATGAGCCGGAGTTCGGCCTCGGTGAGGGTTTTGGAAGGCTGACGGGCCACGCTTGATCCTCCGAAGTCCTAAAGATTTAGTTGAATCCTACCGGATCGGGCCCGGCTTGTCAACTAAGGTTTTAGGAGACGGAGTTGGCGGAGGCGCCTTTAGGCCGGGGCGCCCTGCGATTCGACGGTCTCGAGCTGCTGCTTCTCTTCGGTGGTGATCACCATCGTGAGGTCGAGCATGATGATGAGCCGGTCGCCCATCTTGCCGACGCCTTGGATGTACTCGGTGCCGACGCCGGCGACCATTTCGGGCGCGTCCTCGACGTTCTCGATCGGAATGTTGAGCACTTCGGAGACGCTGTCGACGACGATCCCGACGCGCTTGGCGCCGATCTCGGTGACGACGATGCGGGTGCTCTTCGTCGCGGCAATCCGCGACATGCCGAAGCGCGTGCGCAGATCGATGATCGGAATGAGCTGGCCGCGCAGGTTGATCACGCCCTCCATGAAATGCGGGGCGCGCGGAACGTGCGTGATCTCGACCAGCCGGATGATCTCTTGCACTTGGGCGATATCGACCCCATACTCTTCGCCGCCCAAGCGGAACGACACCACTTGAACGACCTCGCCCGAAAACTGTTGGTTCTGCTGCCTGTGGTCCGCCATGGCTCCTTACACTCCAGAGAACTCGGCGCGAGCGGATTTTCCGCCGACGTACGCCTCGCTCACGAGCGAGTGCACGTCGATGATCAGCGAAATCGAACCGTTGCCGAGAATCGTCGCGCCCGAAATACCGGGAATGCGCCCGACGACGTCGGAGAGCGGCTTGATCACGATCTCTTGTTCGCCTTCGAACGAATCGACCACGAGGCCGACCTGGCGCCCCTGCAGCCCGACGATCACGATCATCACCTTGTCGGGATCGCGCTTGCCGCCGAGTTCGAAGAAATCGGCGATGCGCACCAGCGGCACGACTTGGCCGCGAAGCGTGATCACTTCGTTGCCGTGCACGGTCCGCACGTCCGGCATTTCGACGCGCTGCGATTCGATGACGGAATCGAGCGGAATCGCGTAGAGTTCGTCGACGACCCGCACCAGCAGCGCCTGAATGATCGCCAGCGTCAGCGGGAGCTTGATCGTGAAGCGCGTGCCTTGCCCGGGCACGGTATCGATATCGAAGATGCCTTTGAGGCGCGTGATGTTCTTCTTGACGACGTCCATGCCGACGCCGCGGCCGCTGACGTCGGAGATCACTTCCGCCGTCGAGAACCCGGGCGTGAAGATCAGTTCGATCAGCTCGCGATCGGGCAAGCGGTCTTCGGCCGAGATCAGCCCCTGCCGGATGCCGCGCGCGCGCACCTTTTCGAGATCGATGCCGCCGCCGTCGTCGGAGACTTCGACGATGATTTGGTTGCCCTCGTGATAGGCGTTGAGCGCGATCGTTCCCATGCGCGATTTTCCGCGCTGCTCGCGAACGTCGGGCGGCTCGATGCCGTGATCGACGCTGTTGCGCAGCAGATGCATGAGCGGTTCGCCGACCTCGTCGACGATCGTCTTGTCGAGATCGGTCTCGGCGCCGGCGATGGTGAGCTGCACTTCTTTGCCGCGCGCTTTGGCCACGTCGCGGACCAGCCGCGGAAAGCGGTCGAACACCTGGCCGATCGGCACCATGCGGACCTTCATGATCGACTCTTGGATCTCGTTGGTCGTGCGCGCGAGCAACGCGGCCGAATCCGCGAGATCCTTGGCCAGCGGGCCGATGATTCCCAGCGAGCCGTCGATCGCCTTGTCGGCCATCAGCCGTTCGAGCGTGCTGGCGATATCGGAAATGCGCGTGCGGTTGATGACCAGCTCGCCGACGAGATTGAGCAGCGCGTCGAGGCGCTCGATATCGACACGGATCGTCTGGTGGATCGACGAGCGTTTGGGGGCGCTTTCCGCGCCTTTCTTGTCGGCTTTCGGCGCGGGGTCGGTCGCAGCGGCCGCCGCCGCCGGTTCGGGCGCCGCGGGAGCTGGGGCAACCGGCTGCGCGGCCTCGGGAACGGACGCGGCTTGCGCGGGCTCGGCGGCAGGCGCCGGCGCCTCGGCATCGGGGCCGCCCTGCCGTTGCGCTTCGGCTTCGGCCAGTAACCGCGCGACTTCGGCCTCGAAGGCATCGACGTCGGCCGGGCTCGCGGCCTTGCTCTCTTCGGTGGCGGCCTCTTCGAACGACAGCTCGGGCCCGGTCCGCCCTTCGATGACGTGCGCGGTCTGCTCGTAGATGCCGACGAACTGATCGAGCCGGTGCATGTACTCGTCCAAGCCCTCGGGGAGATGGCCGCCGTTGACGGCGATCTCGACCAGCTCGGTCAGCAGGTCGCGCCCGTGAAAGAGAATGTCGACCGTGCTCTCCGAGAGCGGCATCCGGTCCTTGCGCAGCAAGTCGCAGAGATTTTCGAGCTTGTGGGCGAGCTCTTGCACGTCGGTGAATCCCAACATGCCGCCGCTGCCCTTGATGGTGTGCAGCGCGCGAAAGAGCGAGTTGACGATTTCGGGATCGGTCTCGCCGGTGTTCGTCGACTCTTCGAGTTTGAGCAGATCGGCGTCGATCTGCTGCAGCAGTTCTTCCGCTTCGTCGCGGAAGTACGCAACGAACTCTTCGCGATTAAAGAGCTCGTCGGACATGGATTACTCGACGCCGAAAACGGAGAGCAACGGCCCGAGCGAACCCGTTTCCGGAATGAGGATGAACTGCCCCGCGACTTCTTTCTCCTTGTCGAGGAAGCTCGACTCGATGAGGAAGACGTCTTGATCGGGGAGGATCGACATCAGCGTGCGGAACGCCGCCTGCACCGTGCCGTACGAAAGCGTCGGGACCGACGGCAGCAAGTTGCTTCCCGTGAGCTGGATGATCGCCGTCAGATACGAACCGGCGATGATGTTGCCGAGTTCCTTGAGCGTCGAATCGGCGATCGAATCGAAGATCTGGATGTCGCCGATGACGCGGTGGAGGAACTGGCTCACGAAATCGAGCGCCTGTTCCCGGTCGAAGAGCACCACCATCTGCCCGGGCGCTTCGCCGCGCACGTACATGTGCAGGGCGGCCACGGTGCGGTTCTCGTGACCCACGCGCGAAGCGAGGTCGCGGAACTTGATGACGTCGATCCGGGGTTCGCTCAGATTGATCTTCGTGTTGAGCAGCTGCGAGAGCGCCGTCGCCGCGTGGCCGGCGCCGATGTTGCCGACTTCCTTCAGAGCGTCCTTCTGGAGATCGCTGAGATTGAGCGAGCCGGAGGAGCTCATGAGAGCACCTTCTGGATCGTCTCGAGAATCTTCGGCGGCTGGAACGGCTTGGTGATGAACGATTTCGCGCCGGCCTGAATCGCCTCGACCACCAGCGCCTGCTGGCCCATCGAGGTGCACATGATGATCCGGGCGTTGGGATCATGGGCGATAATTTGCTTGACCGCCGTGATCCCGTCCATCTCGGGCATGACCATATCCATCGTGACCAGATCCGGGGAGAGCTGCTTGTACTTGTCGACGGCCTCGACCCCATTCTGGGCCTCGCCGACGACCTCGAAGCCGTTCTTGGACAGAATCCCCTTGATCATCATCCGCATGACGACCGCGTCGTCGACGATGAGGACCCTTTTGCTCATCCCTTGCTCCCAAGACGTAGGTGCGATAGGCGGGGCGTAAAGCGTCCCGCTGCCGCCTTGTTCGACGTCATTTACGCCAGCCCTCGGCTGCGCAGTTCGGCCTGCTTACGGTTGATGAAATCGATGATGGCATGATCCTCCTCGGGGCGTACGCCGTGGAAGCGCACCCCGTGGGAATGCTTGCCCGACGACTTGATCTCTTGATGGCGCATCACCTCGGCGAGGAGCGCGATCGGCGGCGTATGGTCGCTGAGCTGGATCTTGACCTCGACCATCGTGCCCAACTTGAGCGGCCGATCGGTATTGAGGGCACAGCCGCCGCGGCTGATATCGCGAATGGTCGCGCGGACGAACTCGCCGGCGCCCTTGCCGCCGGGCGCGAAGCGCCAGCTGCCGTTGACCAGGGTGTCGAGCCGCACGCTCGAGCGCTTCTGCGAGCCGGTCGCGGCCCCAACCAGATCGACCCGTTTCGGAAACTCGAACTGCGTGGCGGAGGACGTCGTCCCTACGATTTTTGTCTGCATGCGGAACCGGCCGGCGCGGGTGGTATAGAGGATCACCGCCAACTCGCCCGGGCGCCCGAGCACCTCCCGCGTCACGATCCCCTTGGGCCCGCTGGCGTCGACCGTCACCGAACGCGACGCGCGCCCCCCGACCACCACGTCGACGAACGAGTTCACCTGGGGCAGCTTGGCCTGAGAGACCGCGGTCTTATTGCCGCCGAACAGCGTCTTGAACATTACTTTGCCGTTCCCATCGGCTGCGTCGCCTCGTCGACGGTGGAGATCTGGCCGATCGATTCGACGCGCAAGCCGGGCGGAATTTCGGAGTACGAGAGCACGACCAGCTGCGGCGCGGCGCGCTCCGTCAGGCGCTTGAGCGCCAGACGCACCGAGGGCGAGCAGAGCACGATCGGCTGCAGGCCCGAGTTCTGGGCGACCGCGATTTGCCTGGTCAACGAGTTGTAGACGCGGCCGACCGTATTGGGATCGAGCAGCGCGTACGCGTCTTCGCCGCGGCGGACCGCCTCGGCCAAGAGCGACTCTAAGCGTGGATCGACCGTAATCACCGACAATAGCCCGTTCTCCGCGTACTCCGCTGAGATGTGGCGCGCCAACGCCGCTCGGACTTTCTCCGTCAGGAAGTCGATGTCTTTGCTCACGCGCGCGGCGTCGGCGAGCGTCTCGAGAATGAGCACCAGATTGCGCACCGGAATCCGCTCGCGCAACAGATTCTGCAGCACGCGCTGCACCTCGCCGACCGTCAGCAGGCCCGGCACGAGCTCTTCTACCACGACCGGATAGTGCGCCTTGATGTTGTCGAGCAGCGCGGAGGCCTCTTGGCGGCCGAGCAGATCCGGAGCGTGCGACTTGATGATCTCGGTCAGGTGCGTCGCGATCACGCTGGTCGGGTCGATCACGGTGTAGCCGGCCATCTCAGCCTCGGCTCGAGCGGACTCGGCGATCCAGAGCGCGGGCAGCCCGAACGCCGGCTCGGTGGTGGGTATGCCGTCGAGCGGCGCCGTGGCGGTGCCGGGGTTCATCGCGAGCAAGCGGCTCACCATCACCTCGGCCTGCGCCACCTCGAGACCGTAAATCTTCACCACGTACGCGTTGGGACGCAGCTGCAGATTGTCGCGAACGCGGATCGGCGGGACGACGATTCCGAGGTCGCGGGCGGAGTGCCGCCGGATCAGCGTGATGCGCTCCAGCAAATCGCCGCCTTGGTTGACGTCGACCAGCGGGATCAGGCCGAAGCCGATCTCCAGCTCCATCGGATCGTACGAGAGCAGCGGGACCACGCTCTCGGCGGGTTTGGGAGGCGCCGACGCCGCGGCCGCCGCCGCGCGTTGCGCCGACTGCGGGCTGCCGGGCTGTTCGGCGATGACGGCCCGGCGGCGGTAGAAGTAGCCGACGAACATGATGAGGGAGAGCGGGATCAACAGGTACGGAGCCAGCCCGAACAGGCCGAAGATGAACGCCAAGATCGCGGCGATCAAGATGGCGTTGGGCTGGGCGAAGAGCTGGCGGGTAATGTCGCGGCCGAAATCCGACTCGTTTGCGGCGCGCGTTACGATGATGCCGGTGGCGGTGGAGATGAGCAGCGCCGGCACCTGGGTGACGATGCCTTCGCCGACCGTGAGCAGCGTGAAGTGCTGCAGCGACTGGGCGAAATCCATGTGGAGCTGCGCGACGCCGACGATGAAGCCGCCGATCGTATTGATCGCGACGATGATGACGGCGGCGATCGCGTCTCCGCGAACGAACTTGCTGGCGCCGTCCATCGCGCCGTAGAAATCCGCCGCGCGCTGAATATCTTTGCGCCGTTGCCGCGCTTCGGCTTCGGTGATCAGCCCGGCATTGAGATCGCCGTCGATCGCCAGCTGCTTGCCGGGCATCGCGTCCAGGGTGAAGCGCGCCGCAACTTCGGCGACGCGCCCGGCGCCGTTGGTGATGACGACGAACTGGATGACGACGAGGATCAAGAAGATGACGAAGCCGACGGCGTAGTTGCCGCCGATCACGATCTGCCCGAAGAAATCGATCACGTGCCCGGCGTAGCCGTGCAGCAGGATCTGGCGGGTTGCCGTGATGTTCAGCGAGAGCCGGAAGAGCGTGACGATGAGCAGCAGCGTCGGGAACACCGAGAACGCCAGCGCGTTCTCCGTGTAGAGGCTGTTGCCGATGATGACCAGCGCGACGATGATGTTGAGGCTGAGCAGAAAGTCCAGCACCTCCGGAGGCACGGGAACGATCATCAGGAGCACCAGCATCACGGCCATCGCGGCGACCATGATCGGAATGCTCTGGCTTAGGCGCTGGAGGAGCGACGGCGCGCCGGCGTTGGTTGCGGCCATCTAGGCGATCGTCTTTCGCTTCAAGCGGAACACGAAGGCGATCACCTGCGCGACCGCCGAGTAGAGGTTGGGCGGAATCGCTTGATCCAGCTCGACGCGCTCGTAGAGCGTGCGCGCGAGCGGAGGGTTCTCCATGATCGGTATGCCGTGCTCCCTGGCGAGATCGCGGATGCGTTTGGCCAGCAGATCGGCCCCTTTCGCGATGACGACCGGCGCTTCCATCTCGAGTTCGTTCCATTCCAGCGCCACCGCAAAGTGGGTGGGATTGGTCACGACCACGGTCGCGCGCGGCACCGAAGCCATCATTCGCCGCCGCGCGAACTCCCGCTGCTTCTTCTTCAATGCCGACTTGGCTTCCGGATTGCCTTCGGCCTGGCGCTGCTCGTCCTTGATTTCCGTCTTGCTCATCTTGAGGCTGTCTTCGAGCTGATACCGCTGCCACGCGTAATCGAGCAAGCCGACGATGACCAGCAAGATTCCGTACTTGATCGCGACCGGGAAGACGACCGCAGCGACGGCGTCGATCACTTGTTGGGGCTGCGCTTGCCCGACCTGCGCGAAGAGCCCCAGGTTGGCCATGATCGTCTGATAGAGGATGATCATGACGGCCGCGAGCTTGAGCAGCTGCTTGGCGAGATTGACCAGGATCTGCTTGGAGAAGAGCCGCCCGATGCCGGCGATCGGGTTGAGCTTGCTAAAGCTCGGAACGATCACCTTGAGCGAGAAGAGCACGCCGAACTGCGCGATGTTGGTCAGGATGCCGATCACGAAGGCTGCGGCCAGGAGCGAGAGCAGAAAGACGCCCAGGGGCGCGAGCGCGTGCACGATGAGCAGCCAGGCCGAGTGGATGGTGGGCGTCTGGACGGGCGTCACGCCCGTGAACGCGTCGCGAACCGACGATTCGATGCCCTGCACGATCCGGTTGAAAAACGCGTAAATGATGAAGACGCCGACCAAGAAGATCACGGCCCCGGGCAGCTCGGCGCTCCGGGGGACCTGCCCCTTTTTGCGCGCCTCCTGTCGCCGTTTTGGGGTCGGCTTCTCGGTTTGTTCGGGTCTAGCCACGCGAGCCGCTCGCCATCGTCATCTCTCCCAATGTTTTCGGCGCCGTGAGGCGTTTTCTAAGACTCCCGCCCGCAGGACGCAGGGGAGAGGAGCCCCCGGCCTGCCAATAAGGGTGGCTGACCCCACGCCTATGGAGACAAATTTGGTGAAACCGGTGCACCTCTGCGCTTTCGCCGTGCTGGCAGCCGGGCTGCTGGCCGCTTGTAGTGGCGGCACCACGATTACGGCCGGGACCCCCACCCCGGGGCCCTCCTACCACCCCCAGGTGACGAGCGAGTACCCGATCCCCACGAAGTCGAGCGACCCGATGGACATCGCCCTCGGCAGCGATTCGAACCTGTGGTTCACCGAGTTCGGCAAGAGCAAGATCGGGCAGCTCAATACCTCGGCCGTGGTCAGCGACACGGTGACGCGCGCCAAGAACGCGGGCCCCAACGCGATCGCCTCCGGCCCGAACAGCATGCTCTGGTTCACCGAGACTAATATCGCAACGATCGGCCAAATCAGCACCACCACGGGCCTCCCCGTGCTCACCGACTTCGCGCTGAAGTATACCGGCGCCAAACCGGTCGGGATCGCCTTGGGCTCCGACGGGAACATGTGGGCGACCGATCCCGGCAGCAACGCCATCTGGAAGATCGATCAGCGCGGCAACACCACCCGGTACGCCCTCAACGGCAACGCTCAGCCCAACGGCATCGTCGGCGGGCCCGACGGCGCGCTGTGGTTCACCGAACCCGGCACCAACAAGATCGGCCGCCTCCCCACCTCGGGCGCTCCGCTGACCGAGTACGCGATTCCGACGGCCCATTCGGGCGCGAACCAAATCGCCGCCGGCACCGACAACGCCCTGTGGTTCACCGAAACGACGTCGAAGAAGCTCGGCCGCATCGCGGTCACCGGGCAAGTAACCAACGAATACGTGCTCACCGGCGCCAAGACGCCCAACGACCTCCTGCAGGGCATCGACGGCAACTTCTACTTCACCGACACGGCCGGCAACGCCATCGGCCGCTTCAACCCCGGCAACTCGCTGGTGACGATCTATCCGATCAAGACGACCAACACGAAGCCGACCGGGATGACGCTCGGGCCCGACAGCCAGATTTACTTCACCGAGTCGGGCAACGACGCGATCGGCCAGTTCAAGTACTTCTGCTGCTGAGGTAGAGGCCTTCCAAACGGTGGGCCGTGCCGGGCGGCGGGCGTGATGGCTGGTCGCGGGGACGTTCCTTCCGCGCATCCTGCGCTCCAGTCACTCGGGCCGATTTTTGCCAAAACGAAGTTTTGAAGATCACCTCCTGTGATGGGCAAAAATCGACACGCCCCGCAACCAGCCATCACGCCCACCACCCGTCCCAGCCCACCGTTTGCGCCCGCCGCCGAGCAACGACAGGAGTTAAAGCGCAAGCGCGTTCGCCCGTTCTAAGTCCGTCCTTGAAGGCTCGTGACGCTAGGGCGGTGTGGTGGGGCTGGTGACGGGGCGTGTCGATTTTCGGACTCCACAGGATGTGGACTTCAAAACTTCGTTCTTCCGAAAATCGGCCCGAGTGACTGGAGCGCAGGATGCGCGGAAGGAACGTCCCCGGCACCAGCCCCACCACGCCGCCCTAGCGTTCGCCGCAATCGCAATGCTCGACTAGGTGCGTAGGCCGCGCATGATGGTGTCCATTTGCGTGGCGACGTTGTGGAAGAGTTCCGGGCCGACGATGCCGAGCAGCGAGAGGCTGAGCGCGAGGACGGTGAGGCCGACGCCGATTTGGATCGGAAAGCCGACGACGAACACGTTCATCTGCGGCGCGACGCGAGCCATGAACGAGAGGCCGACGTTGGTGATGAAGAGCGCGGCCGCCGGTGGGGCGGCGATTTTGAAGACGTTGGTGAGGGCGAGGCTGAGAAAGGTCACCGAGTTGCCCATCACGCTTGGATCGAGGTTGATGAACGGCAGCGGCACCAACGTGAAAGACCCGGCCATGCCTTGGATCAGCAAATGATGCGAGTCGGTGGCGAGAAAGACGAGGGTCGCGAGGGCTAGCTCGAGTTCGCCGATGATGGTGACGTTCTGCTGCGTGGTCGGATTGATGACGTTGGCGACCGCGAAGCCGATCATGAGATCGACGATTTCGCCGGCGAACTGAAACGAGACGAAGACCAGCGACGCGATGAATCCGACGATAATGCCGAGGACGATCTGCGCCACGAGCGCGGCGATGAGATCGTAGTACGTCGTCAGCGGCGCGATCGGGGGGACGACCTTGAACAGGATGAACCCGATCAGCAGGCCGAGCCCGAAGCGCACGTGGTGAGGAATTTGCGGAGCCGAGAAGATCGGAAAGACCGCGAGCATGGCGAAGACGCGGACGAGCACGAGGACGAACGTCTCGAGCTGAGCGGCGTTGACGCCGAAGAAATCGATCATCCGGCGGTGGCGATCACCGTATCGGAATATGCGCGATGTTGGTGAAGATGCGGCTCGTGAAGTCGGTGAGCATCGCGAGCATGAAGGGCCCGAAGAACAGGAGCGCGACGCCGGCGACCAAGATCTTCGGGATGAAGGCGAGCGTCGGTTCTTGCACCTGCGTGACCGCCTGCAGCAGCGAAACGGTCAACCCGATCGTGAGGCTCATGACGAGCACGGGCGCGGCCACCACCAGGGTGACGAAGATCGCCTCGCGTCCGAGCCCGATCGCGTCGGCAAAAGTCATCGTTGAAAGCTCTGAAAGAGTGCGGCGACGGCTAAGTTCCAGCCGTCGACCAGGATGAAGATGAGAATCTTGAAGGGCAGCGAGACGAGGATCGGGGGGATCATCATCATGCCCATCGAGAGCAGGATGCTCGCGGTCACCATATCGATGACGATGAACGGAATGTAGAGCGCGAAGCCGATCTCGAAGGCCGTCTTGAGCTCCGATATGACGAAGGCGGGAATGAGAATGTAGGTCGGGACGTCGCTCTGCGCGCGCGGCCGCGGCTCTTTGGAGATCGAATAGAAGAGCTGCAGATCTTTGTCGCGCGTCTGCTTGAACATGAAGGTCCGCAGCGGCGCCGCGGCGCGGTCGAGGGCGACCTGCTGCGAAATCTTACTTTTGAGGTACGGCTGGAGCGCGTCGGTGTTGATGGTCTTGATGACGGGGCTCATCACGAAGAACGTCAGCAGCAGCGCGAGGCCGACGAGCACCTGATTGGGCGGCGTCTGCTGCGTGCCGATGGCGGTACGGACGAAGCCGAGCACGATGATGATGCGCGTGAACGAGGTGAGGAGCACGAGCAGCGTCGGCGCCAGCGATAGCACCGTGAGCAGCAGCAGGATCTGCAGCGCGCCGACGACCTGCTTGGGGCTGCTGGCTTCGCCGATGCCGAGGTTGATCGAAGGAATCGGCACGGTCGGCGCGGTCGGCGCCGTCGCTGCGCGGGCGATCGCCGGCACCACCCACAGAATCGCAAAGCCGATGGCCGCGCCGATCAGAAAGACGCGGTGGCGTTCCCAGAGCCGGGCGATCACCGCCCGCGGACTCGAGCCAGCACGCCGAGCAGCGAGCCGCCCGCGCCCAGCCCCTCGCGTTGCTGCGCCAGCCATGCGTCGACCTCGGCCGGTTCGAGCTCGGCCAGCGTCGAGACGTTGCCGCTGCTGCCGCCGACGAGCAGGTAGCGCGTGCCGACCTTCACCACGTGCACCGCGACGTGCTGGGCGAGCGCGGTCGATTCGAGCACCGTGACCATCCGCCGGCCGGCCGAGGCGACCAGACGGCCGCGCGCGAGGCCGCGCACGATCATCCAAAGGCCGCCGAGCAGCAGCGCGACGACGGCCAATGCCAGGAAGTAGTTGATCCAAAACGATGCGGCCATGGCTGCCCCTTACGAGACCTGGGGGTTGAGCTCGCTGATTTTCACCGCATATTTATCGTCGACGACGACGACCTCACCGCGGGCGATGAGGATGTTGTTCACGTAGAGGTCGATCGGCTCGGCGGCGAGCTTGTCGAGTTCGAACACGGTCCCCGACTGCAGCGACACGACCTCGCGCAGCGGCATGACGGTCTTGCCCAGCACCGCGCTGATCTGCAGCGGCACGTCGTGCACCAGATCGAGGTTTGCCTGGCCCGGGTGCGCGGCGCGAACCGGCGTCGGCGCCATGGTCGTATAGGCGACGTTTTGGGCGTTGGGCGGAGGGCCGGCGGGCGCGGCGGGTCGCCGTTCGGGCGCGGGCGACGGCGCGGCGGCGGCCGGTGCGGGCGGGGGCTCCGGCACCGGCGCGGGGGCGGGGGCACTCGCGGGCTCGACGTCGCCGAGTTTCGACATCGTGATCGCCGCAAAATCGATGCTGAGGTGCGGCACGAGATCGCTGCCGACCTGAATCATGCCTTCGTACGATTCGAACGGCGGCGGCGGCAAGAGGGTAGCGTCGGTGCAGAGCTCGGCGTGGATGCCGTCGATCGGGACGTTGAGCTCGCGAGCCATCGTCTCGACCATCGCGACGGCGATCTGCGAGACGGTCTCCGAGGCGATCGAGAGCTGCATCGCCCCCATTTCGCCGAGGTCGTCGGCGCCGCCGAGCATGATCCCCACGACCTGCTGCATGTCGGCGGTCGGAAAGCGCACCACCACCTTGGCGCCGATCGACGGCACCTCGGCGAGCGTCACCAGCTCGTTGCCGTCGGTGCGAATCGAACCTTCGTGGTCGTGACGCATCGAGCCGGTCGCGGCCGCGGGCTGTTCGACGAGCCGGCCGAGCACCGTGCCGGCCGCCGCCAGCATCGCATCGACGAGTTGCTGCATCTCCGCCACGAATCAATCGTCCTCGCTGGTAATCGTGCTGGCCACCTGCACGGCCAAGTGATCCTTGTTCAGCCCGGGGAACACCCGGAACTTCTCGCGATCGTTCACTTTGGCCAAGAGCGGCTCGGTCGTGAGTTTATCGAAAACGACCAGATCGCCCTCGCGCAGCGCGACCAAATCTCGCAGCGAGACCATCGTCCGCCCCAGCTCGACTTCGACTTCCACGCCGGCGCGCTCGACGTTGCGGGTGAGCTGCTGGATATCTTCCTCGGTCATGCCCCGGCCGGCGACCACCGTCGGCGACCATTGGAAATCGGTCAGCTGCTGCCCGATCGACTGCAACACCAGGTAGGGCAGGCAGAAGTTCATGACGCCCGCCATATCGCCGACCTTGAGCTCCATCGAGATGTAGGCGACGATCTGGTCGAGCGGGATGATGCGCGGAATGAACTGCGGGTTCGAATCGAGCGCCTCGATCTTGAGCGAGAGCGTCAGCAGGTAGTTCCACGACTCGCGGTAGCTGTTGAGCATGCGCGCCATGAAGCGCTGCATCAGCGTGCGCTCGATATCGGTCAGATCGCGCAGCTTGTTCGGGAACCAGCCCGGGCCGCCGAGCAGGCGGTCGATGATCGAGAAGACGAGGTTGAGATCCACCTGCACGATGCCGCTGCCGGGCAGCGGGTCCATCGAGAAGATCGCGAGGATCGACGGAATGCCGATCGAGGCGATGAAATCGCCGTAGCTGATCTGCTCGATCGAGACGATCGTGGCTTCGACGCGGGTGCGCAAGTACACCGAGAGCGAGTTGTTGAGCAGCCGCGTGAAGTTTTCGTGCAGCGTCCGCAGCGTCTGCAGCTGGTTGTTCGTGAACTTGTCGAGCCGCTTGTTGAAACGGAAATCGAACGACTTGACCCTTCGGCCGTCGATCGCTTCGCGGACTTGCGGCTTGCCCTCGGTGCCGGAGAGTTGGTTGATGAGGGCATCGATTTCTTCTTGGGAGAGACTCGACATGAGCGGACGCTATTTCTCCTCGCTGGACTTGGTCGCGTTCAACAAGACGATGTCGACGCGACGGTTCTGCTGACGATTCGCATCCGTGTCGTTCGGTTTACGCGGCCGAAACTCTCCGTAACCGGCTTCCGATACGCGGGTCGGGTCGAGCCCGTCGTGCTCGACCAGGTAGCGGACGACGGCGGTCGCACGCGCGGCCGATAGTTCCCAGTTCGTCGGGTAGAGCGACGTACTGATCGGAACGTTGTCGGTGTTCCCTTCCACGCGAATGAGATTGGGTTCCCGCTTGATGAAGGCGTAGATCTGGTCCAGAATTTGCAAGGTCTCGGGCCGCAGCTCGGCGCTGCCGCTATCGAAGTAGGACCGGTCCGAGAGCAGCGTGATCACCAACCCGCGGTGATCCATGTGCACCTGCACCTGGTTCTGCAGCTTGTGCTGCTGGACGTACTGCTGGAGCTCGTGCTCGATCGCGGGCACGTTGGAGCTGGCGTTGAACGACTGCTCTCCGTTCGTGCCGCCGTTCGGCGGCTGGTTGACCGACCAAACGTTGTCGAAGCCCGCCGAGACGAGCTTCGCGAACTCTTGCACCTTGACCCGGCTGATGGTCGACATGGCGAACAAGATGATGAAGAGCGCCAGCATGAGGGTGATCATGTCGGCGTAGGTGAGCAGCCAGCGCATCATGCCGGCCGTCTCGAGCTGCTGCTCCTTCGGGCGGTTGCGGAACTTCGTTTCGGCCGCGCGCGCCGCGGTCTTCGACGGTTGAGCCATCGCTTACGGAGCCGTTACGCCCCGGAGCCGGAGAACCCGGGTTCGGCGGCCACGGAGCCGCCTTCTTCCACATCCATCTCGCGCTCGGCCGGATCGAGGAAGGCCAGCAGTTTCTCTTCGAGCAGGCGCGGGTTGTCGCCGGCCTGGATGGCGAGGATGCCTTCGATCATGATCTCGCGCAGCAGCAGCAGTTGCCCGTTGCGCTCCTTGATCTTGGTCGCGATCGGCAGCCACAGCAAGTTGGCGAACATGATGCCGAAGAACGTCGCGACGAACGCCTGCGCGGTCGCGACGCCGATCGTGCCGGCGACGTTGGTGCTCGAGCCCATGCTGGCCAAGCCTTTGAGCATGCCGATCAAGCCGAGCACCGTACCGATGATGCCCAGCGTCGGCGAATAGCCGCCCAGCGAGTTGAACACCGCTTCGGCCTTCGAGCCTTGTTCCTGGGTGTTGCTCACCTCGGTTTCGAGGACTTTGCGAATGATCTCGGTGTCGCGGCCGTCGATCACGAGCTGGATGCCTTTGCGCATGAACTCGTCGTCCAGCGCCGCGGCCTCGTTTTCGAGCGCGAGCAATCCTTCGCGGCGCGCCTTCTCGGCAAACGAGACCAGCGTCGAGATGACGTCGCGCTCGTGGTAGTTCACCTCGACGAACGCCGTCTTGAACCCGCCGAAGAATCCGCGGACGAAGATCCGCCCTGGGAACGACGTCAAGGTCGCGCCCAGCGTCCCTCCGATAATGAGGAAGATCGCCTCCCAGCGGCCGAAGACGATGTGCGGATCGGTTCCACCCACCCAGCCGGCGACGAAAACGGCGCCGAACCCGATGAGTAGCCCGAAAATGGTCGCGAGATCCAAACGAACGCTCCCCAGAGGTGAAGTCTCTCTTGGGTATCGGCCGCGGGTTTGGGATTATGAAGTTTCTGTTACGGCCCCGGCTCGGCCGGTCCGTAAATCTTCCTCTTGAATTCGATGATCTTCTGCTGGACCTGCGCCATCGAGTCGCGGACGATCAGCCGGTTTCCCGAGGTCAGGGTGACGACCGTATCGGGCGTCTCCTCGAGCGACTCGATCAAATCGCAGTTGAGCATCACGGGGTGGCCGTTGAGGCGCGTCAGAGCGATCATGGCCCCTCGATTCTCCGCGCCCGGGCCCAACCCCCGAGGGCGAGCGCCGGCCGGCTCAATGGAGCGCGATGCCGCCGGGCTCGGTGAGGGTGGTCGCGCTGCCCGAAATCACGTGCAGCGGCTTGACGTCGCCGGTGGCGTTCGCGGCAAACTCCAGCACTTCGCCGCCGTTGGTGGCATCCGAGACGTAGACGTGCCCAGCCGAGTCCACGGCGACGCCCTCGGGGCTGCCGATCAGCGTCGTCGAACCCGAGATGGCGCGAGACGGCTTGACGTCGCCCGTGTCGCCGGCGTTCCAGACGAAGATGGCCTTGGCTTGGTAGTCGGCGACGTAGACCTGACCTGCCGAATCCGTGGTGACGTCGATCGGATAGATCAGTCCGGTATTGGTGCCGGCGAGGTCGATCGACGGCGAAACGTTGCCCTTCGCTCCGCTGGCGAACGCCAGCACCGACGCCGTTCGGAAGTTGGTGACGTAAAGGACGCCCTTGGAGTCGACGTGCAGGCCCTCCGGGCCGGCCAGCATCGTCGCCGCGCCGGTGATGGTGCGAATCGGCTTGACGTTGCCCGACTTCTTGGCCGGGTATTCGTCGATCACGTCGGCTTTTTGCCAGCTCGAAACCCAGAGGTTCTCTTTGCTGTCGAGTGCGATCCGGATGACCGGATCGATCGCGCTGGCGCTTCCGCCGATCGTCCCTTGCGGTGCGGCGTCGCCGCTCGCGGTCGCGCCGAAGATCGAGACCGTGCTGCCCCCGATCTCGGCCGTGTAAATGCGGCCGCGGCCGTCGACCGCCAAGGCGGTGGGGCAGGTGAGCTTCGGTTTTGAGCCGGCGATTCGCAGCTTCGGCTTGACGTCGCCGCCGGCGCCTTGGGCGAAGGCCACGAGCGCGCCCCCTTGCGAGGTCGAGCTGCAGTTGGCCACGTAGACCCGGCCGCCGCTCTTGGCATCCGGGCCGGCGCCGGGGGCTGCGACGGCGGGCAGCGGAGCCTGAGCTCCGCCGCCCCCGCCGCAACCGGCCAACGCGACCGCCGCCAGCGCGATGCCGGCGGCGGTCGTTGCGATGCGTGACGTTCGCTTCACCCGTTGCGTCCTTTTTGCGCCTAGTTTTCGCTAGCGCGCAGGTTGATGACCGTTTGGAGATTCTGGTCGGCCGTCGTGATGCCGCGCGTGTTCGCTTCGAACGCGCGTTGCGCCACGATGAGGTTGGTGAACTCGTTGGCCAGCGAGACGTTCGATTGCTCGAGCGCTCCCGACTGGATCGAGCCCAGCGAGCCGGTGCCCGCGACGCCGATGCGCGCGAGGCCGGAGTTGGCCGATGCCGAGAACTGGTTGCCGCCGTCGCGTGCCAAGCCGTCTTCGTTCGAGAACGTCGCCACGGCGACTTGCGCGAGCGTCTTCTGCTGGCCGTTCGTGAAGGCACCGGTGATCGTGCCGTCGGTGCCGATCGAGATGTTCTCGAGCGTCCCAGCGGCGTAGCCGTTCTGCGAGAGGACGGTCGCGCTGTACGAGCCCGCCAAGCTCGCCATGCCGCCTTGGGTAGCATCGCCCGCGAAGTCGAGCCCGATCGCGCCGGGTGAGGCGACCTGCGTGGGTGCTTGTGCGGCGTTACCGGCGCTCTGCCCCCACAGCGTGACGTCGAGCTGGTTTCCTTGCGAGACCGCCGGATCGACGCCGTTGGTATGCAGTAAGCCCTGGTCGGCTTCGGCAACGCCGATGGAATATGCCGTCCCAGGCGTCGTAGCACCGTTGATAGCCGAACTGTTGATGAACTGACCGCTTTGATCGAAGTAAGCGTACCCGACAACGCCCGAACTACCGCTCCCGTATTGCGGGGAACGTGACCTTGCCCGCCGTCGAAACGGTACCGGCCTGAGCGATGGTCTGGAACGTCGTTCCGTCGGTGAAGGTGGCTTCGACCTTCCAGCACGTCGCCGGGGTTACCATCGTTCCCGACGCATTGGCAACGCCTGTCGGCAGGCCGTTACTGGCCGCCGTTACGGCAATCGTCTGCGATGTCCCAGCGCCGGTTGCCGGCGATTTCAGCGTGATCGTCGTATCGTCGATCGTGACCGTCGACCCGGCGGCTACGGTCTCGTTCGTCCCGAGAGTATCCTTAATCGTAAACGTACCCGCAACCGGGCCGTTTGACGTGATGGTGATCGTGTCGTTCTGGTTTGCAGCCGGCGACACGGTGATTCCGGCCGTGTTCGCCGCTACTGCAGTCGTTGCCGTGGCCGGCACCGAACCGGTTGCGACCGGAATGTAGGTGAGTTCGACCTTGTGGCCGTTGCCGAGCGAGTCGTAGACCGTCGTCGTCACCGTGTAGGGCGCCGCATTGGTAGCCGACGCGCCGATGGTGTTGAGGAAGGCCTGCTGCCACTGCGTCTGGTCGAGATTGCCGCCCATCGCGACGTCGAAGACTTGGTCTTGCGAGTTTGGCCCGACTTTCACGCCCGAACCGGTCGCCGTGGCCTGCTCTTGCAAGCCGACCGGAATCGTGATCGCTCCGGTGGTGCCGCCAGGCGTTACCTGGCCGTTGGCGTTGGCCTCCCAGCCCTGCACCGCCAGGCCGCTCGACGGATCGTAGAGCACGCCGTTGGAGTTGAGCGAGAAGTTGCCGTCACGCGTGTAGGTCGGCGCCGCGGTGCCCTGCAGGTTATTGAGGATGAAGAACCCGTCGCCGTTGAGGGCGAGGTTGGTGTTCACGCCGGTCTGCTGCAAGCCGCCTTGCGCGAACGAGGTATCGATCGAGCCGATCTGGACGCCTACGCCGACCTGCTCGGGATTTTGCCCGCCGTTGGTGGTGGTCGGGCCGGTTGCGAACTGCTGCGTCTGATAGAACAGATCGGCAAAGGTCATGCTCTGACCCTTGAATCCGGTCGTATCGACGTTGGCGATGTTGTTCGAGATCAGGTCGATCCAGCTCTGATAGGCGTTCAGGCCGGTGATCCCGGTATAGAGTGAGTCGAAAGCCATCTGTGTTTGACCTCGAGGCGGTTCCGCGGCGCGTCGTTCGATCGGCGCTGCGGCCGGGGCTCCTTGTGGTCCACCCCGGATTGGTGAAAATGAGTCTTAAATGATCGCTGCCGAGTCGATGTTGGTGAACACGTTCTCCTTCATCGAATCTTGGTCGACCGCGGTGATCACGGTGCGGTTCTTGATGCTCACCACCAGCGCCGTATCGCGCAGGATGAAGAGCGAGTTTTTCGCACCTTTGGCGGCCGCTTTGTCGGCCATGGCGTTCATGCGCGCGACGTCGTCGCCGGTGAGCGTGATGTTGCGCGATTGCAGCCGCTGCATGGCGTGCGCGGAAAAGCGCAGCGGCTCCGAACCGGTCGCGGTTTGCGCCGCGGCCGAATCCAGGACGGAACGGAAACTGCCCGGGCTGCCGGACGGCGGAATATCGACCGGCGTTCCGACCGGCCGCGGGGCCGGCCCGGGAATGATGCCGGGCGTTTGGGTGAGACGCGTGGTGATGTCGTTCGGGTCCACGCGTTAGCCCCCGCTTCCGCCGCTGCCGCCCGTTCCCGTGTTCCCACCGTTGCTTCCGCTGCCGCCGCTACCGCCCGTACCGCCGGTGCCGCCGGTGCCCGTCGTCCCGCTGCCGGCACCGATGCCGACGATCTGCGTGAGCGAAAAGAGCAACGGTTGGCCGTTGTTGTCGGTAATGGTTTGGCCGTTCGATCCGGTCATCGTGAAGTACGGAATGCCGTTCTGCACGTCGATCGAGTTGACGGTTCCGGTGGTGGTCGAGCTGTTCCCCGAGCTGTCGGTGATGCCGACGGTAACCTGCTTGCCGACGAGCGACGAGGCTTGCAGGACGCTGAAGTTCGACTCGAATCCTTGGAACGACGAGGTGAGCTGCTGCGTGTACTGCAGCTGCGAGAACTGCGCGAGCTGGGTGACGGATTGCGTCGGATCCTGCGGACTGGTCGGATCTTGGTTCATCATCTCCGTGGTGAGGAGCTGAAGAAACGCGTTCGGACCGAGCGTTCCGCCCGACGCCGTCGACGACGCTTGCGTCCCCGGCAACTGCGTTGCCGGATTCGGTTGCGTCGTGAGCTGACTTATCGGAATAGTAGAGCCCATGATGTCCTTTCAAAGTGCACCGCACTTTGCCCCCACGCCACTACGCGGCGCGGGTCCCCATTTACGCTAAATAGCTGAAGAGTGCGACGGTCGAACCGGGCAAAAGCGCCGGTCCGGCAGACGAACTCTCGGAAGGTTCCGAACCGTCTTGCGCTCCGGCCACTTCGTGGACGGAGTAGTGACGGCCGAAGCCGGAGGTACGATCGCGTTGCCGATCGTTGCCCGTGTCGCCGCCCGAGATGTCGACCGAGAAGCTGGTGAGCTTCATGCCCGACTCTGCAAGCGATTTCACGAGCTGGTGCTGGTGCGCCAGTAGCGCGCTGCGGACGTCCGCGTTTTGCGCGAGCGCCGTAGCCGAGACCGAAGAGCCGTCGACGGTCAGCTTGAGCGTGACCGTTCCCAACTGATCGGGTTGAAGGCGAAGCCGCATCTCGGAGGTGCCATTCGTATTCGAACGCATGGCCATGCTCTTGACCACCTGCTCGACGACCGCGTTCGGATCGACCGAAGGCGGAAGCGGCGCGGGTGGCGCGGCTTGAGCCGTCGCCGGAGTGGTGGCCGCCGGCGGCGCGGCCGGAACCGCGAACGCCGTAGCCGGTGCCTGGGTGGCGCCGGCGGTTTTTGCGGGTGCGAGCGAGACCGGCGACGGCAGTGCGCCGGCGTCGGCATTCGGATCGCGCGAGGTGGTGCCGCCGTTTTGCGACGAGCTCTCGCCGTCCGGACGCGCTGCGCCCACGGCGTCGGTCAGCAGTGCGGTCAGACGGTTGAGATCGATCGCGGATTGCTGCACCGGCGGGCCGCCGTCGGGCGACCGAACCGCTGCGGCAGCGGCGGGCGTTGCGGGCGCATCGGCCTGAGCCGAGGCGTCGGCACGTGCCGGCGCTGGATTCACGCGTGCGTCGACGCCCGCGGCGCGGACGAGCATGCGTGCGAGGAGATCGCCGGCGGTCGGCACCGCGGCCGGAGCGGGCGGACCGGCAGGTGCCGGGTGCGCCGGTGCGGCCCCGGGATCGCTGCCGGGGAGGGAAGCCACCGTGGCCGGTGGCGTCGTGGCCGGAGGCGTCGTGGCTGGAGCTATCGTGGCCAACGCCGCGACGTCCGCCGGAGGGGCGGTAGCCGGCCCGGATGCGGGATCCGAGGCCGGGAGTGCGATCGATTCGCCGGGCGCGGCATGCGCCGGAAGCTTGGCGATCGCGGATCGTGCTAATGCCGCAGCGGCGCGCGCCGAAATCGGCGCCGCAGATGCGGGAACGGCCGGAGCCGTGGAACGTGGTGCGGTGGAAGTGCCCGCCGGAGACGTTCCCGGCGTAGCCGAGAGCGCTGCGACGACGTCGGCCAAGAGCGAACGCGCGAGCGCCGAGGCGTCGACGCCGCTCGCCGTGGTCTTCGAATCTTGCTGGGCCGGGAGTTCTTTCGCCGTGTTGGCGTCCAAGACGTGTCCCGTTCGTTCGTTCTGCTGCCCCGCTCGATTCGCTTCCCTCGCTACGCCGCCTATCCAGGTTTGCAGCCGTCGCGCGAGGGCCGCCACTTGTTGTGCGGCGGTCGCTCCGGGTGGTGCGGTTCCTGGCGGCGAGAGCGCCGCGGTGATGGAATCGACGAGCTGCGTTCGCGAGGCCCCCGAGCCGAGCTGCGCCTCCGGCAACGTCTGTTGCACGGAATCGGCAATCTGATTCGAGAGCGTCGAGATGACGGTCGCCGTCGAGGTTCCGTTTTGGACCAGCGCGGTCAGCGCCGCCAGCGGGTCGCCGACGCCCAAAGCGTCGGGTTGACCGCCCAGCATCGTGCCGAAGCTCGATGCCGCGAAGAGCGACGTAGCCTGCGCGCGCGTGCCGTGGCCCGAGGCCCGGACGCTAGCGCCTGCCGAGAGGCCCAAAGAAGAGAGGACGAGTGTCATGTTTCTATCTGTCACCCCCTTTCCGAAAGGATGGCGAAGGCCCACATGCCTGGACCCTCGTCTTCTTCATCGGCTCGGCGGCCGGGCGACCTTAGTGGCGATGAAGTTACGCGCCAGCTCGGCGCCGTGCTCGCTGAGCACCGATTCGGGGTGGAACTGCACGCCGTAGACCGGCAGCTCGCGGTGCGCGATGCCCTGGATCACCCCGTCGTCGCTGCGGGCCGTCACCTCGAGGCTGGGCGGAATGGTCTGGGGATCGAGACAGAGCGAGTGGTAGCGCGTCGCCGTAAAGGGCGACGGCAAGCCGTTGAAGATCCCGCGGCCTTCGTGGACGATCGCTGAGGTCTTCCCGTGCATCAGGCGCGGGGCGTGCACGACCGTGGCCCCCAAGGCTTCGCCGATGGCCTGCATGCCCAGGCAGACGCCGAGCACCGGCATGCCGCGAGCGATGGCGGCGCGCAGGAGCGCCATCATCTGCACCGCCTCCCCCGGCGAACCGGGCCCGGGCCCCACGACGAGCGCGTCGTATCGTTCCAGCAGCGCCGGCGCGAGCTGCGGATCGTCGTTGAGCGCGACGTCGGGAACGCAGCCGGCCTGGGCGAGCAGGTGCACGACGTTGTACGTAAAGCTGTCGAAGTTGTCGACGAAGAGCGCGCGCACGGCTACTCCGCAATTCCCAGGACGTCGCGCGCGATGCGCGTCTTGTGCAGCACTTCGTCGTATTCGGCGGCCGGGTCGCTGTCGGCGACGATTCCCGCCGAGGCCTGCCACCACGCGCGCCCGTCGCGCACGTGAATGCTGCGCAGCGTGATGCACGAGTCGAAATCGCCGCCGAACGACCACCGGCCGATCGATCCGGCGTAAAACCCGCGCGACGCCGGCTCGAGTTCGTCGATCAGCTGCATCGCCCGCACCTTCGGCGTTCCTGTGACGGTGCCCGCCGGGAAGCCCGCGCGAAAGAGGTCGAGCCCGTCGTACTCGGCGCGCAGCGAGCCGACGACGTTCGAAACGATGTGCATCACGTGGCTGTAGCGTTCGATCTGCAGCAGCTCGTCGACGCGTACGCTGCCGTACTCGCAAACCGAACCTAAATCGTTGCGCCCGAGATCGACCAGCATCACGTGCTCGGCGCGTTCTTTCGGGTCGGAAAGCAGCTCCGCAGCGATGCGCGCGTCGTTCTCGTCGTCGGCGCCGCGCGAACGCGTTCCGGCGAGCGGCCGAATGCGCGCCTTGCGGCCCTCCAGGCGCACCAAGAACTCCGGCGACGCCCCCAGCAGCTGCCCGAACGGCGACTCCACGAAGAACATGTACGGCGACGGATTGCGCCGGCGCAACGCGCGATAGAGATCGAAGGGCGTGCCCTCGAGATCGGCGCCGAAGCGAATCCCGAGCTGCAGCTGGTAGACGTCGCCGTCGACGATGTGGCCTTTCACGCGCGCCGCCAGCTCGAGATACCGGTCGCGTTCGATCGAGCGGCTCATCGGGCCGCGCGCGCGCACCGGCCCCGGCAATCGCGCCGGCGCCGAAAGCAGCCGCGCGACGTAGCCGTCGAGGCGGCGCTCGATCTCGCCGGCGTCCTCGCCGCTGCCCCAGATCGTGAGCGCGTGCACGAAGTGATCGAAGATCAGCCAGGTCGCCGGAATCGCAACGTAGGCGTCCGGCATCGCGGGCGGCGACGGCGGCCGTGCCGGCAATCGCGCCGCGGGCCGCGCCGCATCGTAGGCAAAGGCCAGCAGCGCCCCGCCCAGTGGCGCCTCGCCGCCGTCTTCGTCGACGCGGTGCGCCCCGACGAACGCACGCACGCGATCGTAGAGGCCGGCACCGGCGTCGAAGGTCTCGACGGCCGCGTAATCCAGACCGATGAACGAATAGCGCGACAAACGCCCGCCGTGTTCCACGCTTTCCAGCATGCACGACGCTCCGGGCTGCCGCAGCTCGAGATAGGCGCCGATCGCCGTCAGGACGTCCGACGGAATCGTGCGCCGGCGCGCGATCACTACCGCTGGATTTCGGGGTGTTCTTGCGTCAGTTTGGCCGCGAAGCTCGGCGGCAGCGCGTCGAGAATCGCGCCGACCGCATCCGGCTGCATCTGCGCGAAGACCCGCGCGACGTAGCTGGGGGGCAGGCGTTGCGCGATCTTGGCCGCGTTCTCGGGATCCATCGAGGTCCAATACTGCGCCGCGCGCTGGATGTCGGGCGTCGTGCCGGCTGCCGCGTCGCTGCCGAATGCGCCCGCGCTGGGCACGGGACGCGGTGCCGCGGCGCCTTTCGCCGGCGGCCCGGCCGAGCGCGCCGACGCCGCCTGCGACTGCAGCTGATCGATCTGCTGCTGCAGCGCCGCGATCTGCTTGTCTTTGGCCTGCGCCGTGCTCTGCGCGGTCGCGAGCTGCCCTTGCAGCTGCACGATCTGGCGGCTGCGGTCGGTAATCTCGCGGTTCTGCGCCGCGAAGTGGAACGGCGCCGCGACGTTGCCCCACCACGCGCCGGCGGTCTGCCACACCGGCGCCATCGGGCCGCCGGCGATGACCGAACGCGACGGCGCCCACCAGAACGCGAAGACGACCAGCGCGATGGCGAGCACCGGCAGGATCAGCCGGCGGTACGGGAAGGGTTTGCGCCGCTGGCGCGTGACGATCACGATACTCCTCCGCTGTGGCGGCTCGCGTGCCCGTGGCGGCGCGCGTTGTTGTCGTCGAGTTCGATCTGTTCGATCCGCATCTCCTCGGCGACGAAGGCGCTGCGGCGCCGGTCCTTGAGCTTGTCGACGACCTTGCGGTTCTTACTGGCTTCGATCAGGTCGTTCCGGGCCCGGTCGAGTGCGGCGCGCCGCTCGGCGACCAAGCGGCTCTGCGCCTCGATCGAACGGTCGAGGAACTGCAGATGCGCGTAATGGAGGCGTAAGTCCTCGATCGTGAGCTGCCGGTGCGACTCCCGCAGCAGGGCGGCGCAGGTGCGAAATTCGTCGTCGAGCCGCGCGAGCTCGTGCTGGGCCTCCTCGTGCGCGCGGCGCCGGATGGCGACGGCCTGCTGCTTCTCGTCCTCGATCCGCTTGCGGTGTTCGAGCACCGGCTGAAGGGAGAAGGCGAATTTCTTCGGCACGGTGCCCTACGCCACGCTCAACAGCGACTTCATCGTCGTGTCGAACGAACTGGTTTCGTAAATGCCTTGGCGCAGGAAGTGCCGGATTGCCTCGATCTTGGCCAGCGCGTGGTCGACGCGCGGGTTGCTGCCCGGCACGTACGCGCCGATGTTGATCAGGTCTTCCGCGTCGCGATACGTCGCCAGGACGTCGCGAATCGCCGACGCTGCCGAGTAGTGGTTTTTGTCGACGACGTCGGGCATGACGCGGCTCACGCTCTGCAGCACGTCGATCGCCGGATAGTGATTGGCCGAGGCGAGCTGGCGCGAGAGCACGACGTGGCCGTCGAGAATCGAGCGCACCGCATCGGCGATCGGTTCGTTCATGTCGTCCCCGTCGACCAGCACCGAGAAGAGACCGGTAATCGTTCCCCGATGCGCCGTCCCCGCGCGTTCGAGCAGCTTCGGCAGCAGCGCGAAGACCGAAGGCGTGTAGCCGCGCGTGGTCGTCGGCTCGCCGATGGCGAGCCCGACCTCCCGCTGCGCCATCGCAAAGCGCGTGATCGAATCCATCATGAACATCACGTCGAGGCCGCGCTCGCGAAAGTACTCCGCGATCGTCATCGCCACGAAGGCCGCTTTGATGCGCAGCAGCGCCGGCTGATCGCTGGTCGACACCACCACCACGCTGCGCCGCAGGCCTTCGTCGCCGAGATCGCGCTCGATGAAGTCGCGCACTTCTTTTCCGCGCTCGCCGACCAGCGCGATCACGTTGACGTCGGCGGCGGTGTTGCGCGCGATCATGCCAAGAATCGTCGATTTCCCGACGCCCGAGCCGGCGAAGATGCCGACGCGCTGGCCCTTGCCGCAGGTGAGCGTGCCGTCGATGGCGCGGATGCCCAGCGCGAGCGGCTCGGCGATGCGCGCGCGTTCGAGCGCCGGCGGCGGCGACGCGATCACCGCCATCCTGCCGTCCAGCGGCATCGGGCCCTTTCCGTCGATCGGATGGCCGAGCCCGTCGAGCACGCGGCCGAGGAGATGCTCGCCGACGCCGACTTCGAGCGGCTTGCCGAGCGCGACGACGTCGCTGCCGACCCCGATGCCCGAGAGCTCGCCCAGCGGCATGATGAGCACCTTGTTGTCGCGGAAGCCGACGACTTCGGCCAGCACCGGATCGCGGTTGCGCTTGTAGAGGATCTGGCACGTCTCGCCGATCGCCATGTTCGGGCCCATCGATTCGATGACGACGCCGATGACCTGGCGCACCTTGCCGTACTGCCGCATGAGGTCGGCGGCGCGCAACGACTGCAGGTAGGGTTCGGCGGCGAACGCGGGGGTGGACACGCGGCGCTAGCTGGCTTGCGCCGGCGCGATGGACGCGCCGTCGGCGTTCTGCAACGCGCGCCGCGCCTCGCGCAGCTGCGTTGCGACCTTCGCATCGACGGTTCCGGCATCGGTTTCCACCACGACGCCGCCGCGATCGACGCGCTGGTCTTCGACCACGCGCAGGTGCTCGACGTCGTTCCCCGACGCGAGCGCTTCGCGCTGCTGGCGAATGATTTCGAGATCGGCGGGATTGACGCGGAGCGTCACCACCTCGCGGCCCACCAGGCGCGTGAGGGCGCTGCGTACGTTCTCGAGCACCGCCGTCGGCGAGACGGCCAGGTGTTCGTGAACCACGCGTTCGGCCACCGCCATCGCGAGATTGACGAGCTCCGGCTCGGCGCTCTCGATCACCTGATGGCGTTGCGCGCGAACGCTCGCGATGAGCTCGTGAATTGCCGCGACGTCGTCGGCCAGCTCGGCCTCGATCGCCGCATGCCCGGCCGCAGTGCCTTCTTCTTGCCCCTTCGCGCGCGCTGCTTCCTCGATCTGCCCGGCGCGCGCGACGGCCCCCTCGACCAAGGCCTTGGCTTGTTGCGCCGCTCGCTGCAGCAGCGCCTCGGCGTCGGCCTGCGCGGCATCGATCAGCGCGCGCGCGTCGGCGCGAATCTGCTCGACGTCGACGGCCGGTGCCGGCGGCACCGACGGCATCGGGACGTCGGCAAAGATATCGTCCGGCGCGTCGAAACGCAGCGCGTCGTCGTGCTGCTCGGCAAAACGCTCGTCCTGCTCTGCGCGCACGGTGGGCGCCGCCTCGCGCGCGGCTTCGGGCACGGCGACGACGAACGCCGCATCGACCATCTTGGCTCCGCGGACGATCCTACCCATCGGCCAGCAACGCCGCCATCACACCAGCCGTTCGTCTTTCGCGCCGCGCGCGATCACAATTTGTCCGTTCCTCCCCAACGTGCTTCGCACGCCGGGGGCCCCGAGAATTCGACCGGCGCTCCGGCGCTTCGCGCCTGCGCGCCCCCCAGCGGCAAAGCCGCCGGGGCCCCCGTCGAAGAAAACGGGAACGTTTCGTTGCGCCGCCATCACACCAGCCGTTCGTCTTTCGCGCCGCGCGCGATCACAATTTGTCCGTTCCTCCCCAACGTGCTTCGCACGCCGGGGGCCCCGAGAATTCGACCGGCGCTCCGGCGCTTCGCGCCTGCGCGCCCCCCAGCGGCAAAGCCGCCGGGGCCCCCGTCGAAGAAAACGGGAACGTTTCGTTGCGCCGCCATCACACCAGCCGTTCGTCTTTCGCGCCGCGCGCAATGACGATTTGTCCGTTTTCTTCGAGGGTGCGGATGACGTCGACGATTTGCTGCTGGGCTTTGCCGACTTCGCGCATGCGCGTTGGGCCGAGCAGTTCGATCTCTTCCCGCAGCATGCCCGAGGCGCGCGACGACATGTTTTTGTAGACGCGGGCCAACAGTTCGTCGTTGGCCACCTTGAGCGCGAGCGCGAGATCCTTGCCGTCGACTTCCTTGAGGATGCGCTGGATCGAGCGGTCGTCGAGATTGACGATGTCTTCGAAGACGAAGAGCAGGTTCTTGACTTCTTGCGCGAGCTCCGGATCGCGCTTGGCCAGGCCGTCGAGAATGTTCTTCTCGGTCTCGCGGTCGACGAAGTTCATCACGTTGGCGAGCGACTGCACGCCGCCGGCCTTGGCGAAATCGGCGCCGCTGACGAGCAGCCTGCGTCCCAGCAGTTCGTCGAGCTGTTCGAGCACTTCGGGTGCCGTCTTCTGCAAAATTGCAATGCGCATCGCGACTTCGGCCTGCAGCTCGGGCGGCAGCGCCGAGAGCACCGCGCCGGCCTGTTCGGCCTGCATGTACACCAGGATCAGCGCGATCGTCTGCGGGTGCTCGTCTTGGATGAACTGCAGCAGTTGCGCGGGTTCGGTCTTCTTGATCAGTTCGAGCGGATTGCCGTGTTTGAGCGCCGCGAATAGGCGGCTGGTCATGTCGTCGGCTTGCCCGGCGCCGAAGCTGCGCTCGAGGATCTCCTTGGCGTACTCGATGCCGCCTTCGTTGATGTACTTCAGTGCGATCGCGCGCTGATAGGCCTCTTGGATGACGGCGTCGCGCTTCTCGATCGAGACCGTGGTGACTTTGGCGATCTCGAGCACGATGCGCTCGACTTCGTCTTGCCGCAAGAATTTGAAGATCGTCGCCGAGAGCTCGAGCCCCAGCGTGATGATCAGAATCGCGGCTTTCTCGGGCCCCGATATTTCGATTTGAGGAATATCGGGGAACGTCATCATGGGCGGCTCGGCCGTCCCGACGCTCGAGAGGTTGACGATCGGGGAATCCATCACCGGTGCGTTACTCCGCTAACCACAGCTTGACGAGCTTGGCGATACTGTCGGGGTTCTCTTGCGCGACGGTGGTAACGTACTCGATCATTTGTTCGCGGGTGAGATCGGCGGCCGACCTGATCGGCGCGGCGATTCCCGGGGCGCCCTCGAGAATCGGATGCTCCTCGAACGGCGGCAGTTCTTCGGCCAGCGACGTGTCGAACGCCGGGAGTTCGCCCGCCGGTGCGAAGCGCGAGCGGCGCGCGCGAGCCGCCAGGAAGCCGAGCCCGCCCAGCAGCGCCACGCCGCCGAGCACGGCCAGTACCCATACCGGAATGCCGAGCACCGTGGTCGTGACGGCAGTCGCGCCGCCCGGCGTGCTCAAGCTCGGGTTGAACGGAATCGCTTCGACGGAGACCTGATCGCCCTGGGCCGGATTGAGGTCGGCGGCGGCGATGACGACGTTGCGGATCTGCTGCACGTTGGCCGGGGTCAGCTGGTAGCCGGCGTTGGCGGCGGCCACCGGCACGCCGTTGGGGCCGGGCTGCGAGAGCGGCGACGAGTTGATCAGCACCGCGACGCTGGTTTGCTCTACTTTTCCGGGCGCGTCGATGTGCTTGACGTTCTGCTCGGAGATGTCGTAGTTGGTGGTGTTCTTCGCGTGATTGTAGCGGTTGTTGGTCGGCGTCTGCTGCTGGAAGCCTTGATAGGTGCCGATGTTGCTCGTCGTTCCGGGAACGCCGACGGCGGGAGGCTGGCGCGGCGTGGTGCCGACGTTCGATTCGCGTTCGGTCTGCTGCGAAAGAATCGTGCCTTGCGGCGCGTAGATCTTGCTCTCGCTCGACTGCGCGTCGAAATTCATCTTGGTCGAAACGCGCGCCACCGCGCGCTTGGGGCCCAGCGTGTCGTCGAGCATCGATTGAATGCTCTGCTGCACGGCGGATTCGTAGCGCTCCTTGGCGAGCAGCTGCTCTTGCGTCAGCCGCAGCGCGTCGGCGGTCGTGCCGTCGCCGTTGCCGTTCGGGCCGTTGCCGGGCAACAGAATCGTGCCGTCTTGATCGACGATCGTGACGTTTTCGGGCTTGAGGCCTTCGACCGCGTTGGAGACCAGCATCGTGATGCCTTTGACCTCTTGCGGCGAAAGCGCTTGGCCCGGCTTGGTCTTGATCGCGATCGACGCCGTCGTAGGTTCTTGCGACGAAGAGTACAGCGACTGATCCGGCGTCGCGATGTGCACGCGCGAGTTCTCGACGGGATTGAGGCCGTTGATCGTGCGCTGCAGCTCGCCTTCGATCGCGCGCGTCTTATCGAGCTTCTCTTGGAACTCGGTCATGCCAAAGTTGGTGCGATCGAAGAGCTCGTATCCGGCTCCGCCGCCCTTGAGCAAACCGGAGCCCGCAATGGCGACGCGTTCGTCGCTGACCGAGACGTCGGGAACCTTGATCGTCTTGCCGTCGTTGGAGATCGTGTACGGGACTTTGTCGTCCTTCAAGTGGGCGGTGACGGCCGCCGCGTCTTCGGGCGAAAGGTTCGAGAAGAGAATCTCGTAGTTCGGCTGACGCCCCATATAGAGGAAGGCCATCACGACGAGCGCGGCGAGAATCGCGCCGATGCCGGCGACGCCGATGATGCGGTTTTGCTGGCTTTGCGCGTTCCACAAAGCCGAAATGCGACCGCTTAAGTCGCTCCACATCGTGTTCAGACGATCCACGCGCGCACTCTCTATCTCACTCTATAGCGCCGGCCATGGCGTGCTGGCGAAGGGAGTCCTTTCCCAACGCGACTGCCCTCCCCGGGCCTTTCGGTCCGGCGAGAACACTACCAGGGATATCGGATACTTATCCACCGCTGTTTAATCGGCGTACCATTTGTTGACGTTCTCGTCCGACCGAGACGTCCGCGATGGGGACGCCGAGCAGCGCCTCGATGCGGTCGACGTACGCGCGAGTCTGCGCGGGGAGCTCTTGGGGCCGCCGGCAATCCCCGATCGGCGCCTCCCAGCCGGGCATCTCTTCGACCTCCAGTTCCAGCCCGTCGAATCCCGCGTAGCCGAATCCGGCCGGCTCGCCCCCCAAGCGGTATCCGGTGACGATGCCGATGCGTTCGAAGCCGGTCAGGACGTCGAGCTTGGTCATCACCGCGGAGGTCAGCCCGTTGAGGGCGACCGCGTAGGCTCCGGCGACGGCGTCGAACCAGCCGCATCGCCGCGGCCGGCCGGTCACGGTCCCGAACTCGCCGCCTTGCCGCCGAAGGCGCTCGCCCCGCTCGTCGTGCAGCTCGGAGGGAAAGGGGCCGGCACCGACGCGCGTGCAGTACGCCTTGACGACGCCTACCACCCGGCCGATCGCGGTCGGGCCGATGCCCAAGCCCGTGCACGCCCCGCCGGCGATGGTGTGCGAACTCGTCACGTAGGGATACGTGCCGAAGCCGACGTCGAGCAGCGACCCTTGGGCACCCTCGATCAGCACGCGTTTGCCGGCCTTGAGCCGCTCGTGGATGAACGCTACGCCGTCGACGACGTGCGGCCGCAAACGCTCGGCGGCGGCGAGCACCCGCTCCAGCGCCTCGGCGCCCAGCCGGCCGGCGAGCTTGGATTCGAGGCGGGACGGCGAGTGCATATCCGCGACCGTGACCCCCGAGCGCGACGTTTTGTCGGCGTATGCGGGGCCGATCCCGCGTCCGGTCGTGCCCAGCGCCTGCGCCCCGCGCGCCGTCTCCGCCGCGCGGTCGGCTGCGGCGTGGTACTCGAGGACGAGATGCGCGCGGTCGGAGAGCTTCACGCGCGAAACGTCGAGGCCGAGCGCCGCGAGGCGATCGAGTTCGTCGAGCATCCCGATCGGGTTGACCACCGTTCCACCGCCGACGAACAGCTCGGCGCCCGGATTGAGAATGCCCGACGGCACGATCCGCAGCGCCAGCTCGGTGTCGCCGACGACGATCGAATGCCCGGCGTTGTCGCCGCCGCCAAAGCGCGCGACGACGTCGTACTCCGCGGCGTAGAGATCGACGATGCGGCCCTTGCCTTCGTCGCCCCACTGAATGCCGACGACGACGTCGGCCTTCGAGGCGGCGGCGTTACTCAGAGCGGAACTCCAGGTCGCTCGTGTCGCCCATCGGAATCTCGGCAATCCCTTGGAGCTGCGTCATGACGAACTCCGAGAAGAGTGCGTTGGGCCAGCCGAAATCGGGGCGCGTGTACTGCTTGGGATCGTCGGGGTTGAACGATTCGTGGAGCAGGTGGTCCCCCGGATCGCTGGCGAGCAGTTGCGAGAGCACGTCTTGCTTCTCCGATTGCGATGTCGCGGTCAAGCCTTGCACGATGAGCGCCAGCGGCCACACCCAATGGTCGGGCGTGTGAAAGCTGCCGATGCCGCGGGCCTTCTGCCCCTGATAGAACGACGGGTTATCCTGCGAGAGCAAGAAGCGCCGCGTATCGTCGTAGAACCGGTCGGACGGCCCGGTATAGCCGATGTACGGCGCCGAGAGCAGGCTGGGAATGTTCGCGTCGTCGGTGAGGATGGCGTGGCCCAAGCCGTCGACTTCGTAGGCGTAGATGTAGCCGTACTTCGGGCACCAGCACCAACCCGTAGGTTTGAATGCCGCGCTGCACTTCGTCGCGCAGCGCTTTGGCCTCGCGCGCTTTGACGACGTTGTGGTAAACGTCGCGTTCGATCTCCGCCATGTCGCCGAGCGCGACCACCGCGAACATCTCCGACGGAATCAAGAAGTTGTAGTAACACGCGTCGTCGGAGGGCCGGAAGCCGGTCCAAATCATGCCGGTGTAGCCGACCGGGCGGCCCTTGCCGTCGTTGGAAAGCTCTTTATGCGTGTAACTCGAGTTGCGCGGGTGATCTTGCTCGCGCTGCATCGTCGCGAGCACCGAATCGAGCATCTTCGAGAAATCGGGCGTGAAGATCGAGGTGTCGCCGGTGGTCTTCCAATAGCTCCACGCCAGCGTCGTCGGATAGGCCAGCGAGTCGAGCTCGAACTTTTGCTCCCAAACGCGGTAGTCGAGCGTGTAGGCGTTGGCGTACGGATCGATCTGCAGGTACTTGGCCATGCGGGCGATGATCGCGCGCAGCAGTTTGCTGACGTCGGGGTCTTCCTTGGCAAAAAAGAGATAGGGGCGCACCTGCGCCGAAGCGTCGCGCAGCCATTCGGCCGGGATGTCGCCGGTCTTGACGTAGGCCGTGCCGTCGGGTGCGTACTCCGCCAGCTTGCTCGTATCGAGCAACGCGGCGCGAAACATCTCTTCGAGATGCTCGTTATCGCTCTTATAGTCGGCGGCCGCTTGCTCGATCGAGTGCAGCTCGAGAGCCGGGAGCGCCGAGGGGATCAGGCCAATTGCGACCGCGCACGCGGCCGCCAGGGCCCGGAAGAATCTCCGCATCACGCGGGCCAGGTTCCATGGGTATACAGTGCAGGCAACTCCCGATAGCGTCCCAAGTAATCGAGCCCGTAGCCCACGACGTAAACGTCGGGAACCTCAAACCCCCGATAGTCTATCTCAATATCGGCAATTCTGCGGTGAGGCCTATCGAGCAAGGCACAGACCGCTAGCGAGGCCGGATTGCGGGCAAGCAGGGCCTTGCGCGCAAACTGCAGGGTCAGCCCCGTATCGATGGTGTCGTCCACCAGGATCACGTGGCGTCCCTCGACGCCGGCCGCCAGGTCCTTCTGAAACGCGATCCCCTCGCCGTCCCCGAAGCGATTGACGGCGATCACGTCGAGTTCGCACGGAATCGAGATCGCACGGGAAAGGTCGGCCAGGAACGGCGCGGCTGCCGAGAGCATCCCGACGAGTAAGGGCACCGTTTCCGCGTAGTCGCGCGAAATCGCCGCCCCGATCTCGCGAACGCGGTTCGCGATGGTGGCTGCGTCGAAGAGCGGTTCGCCGATCACGAGGCGCGTCGCGCCGATCGCGAAAAGAGCCGCTCGACGTCGCGCTTGGTGAACAGCTTGACGTGGACGTGCGGGTGGCTGGAGCGCAGCAGTCGCAGCTTGCGATTCTTGCGCGTGTTGCGGACGGGCTTGGCAACGGTCAGCTCGATATAGAGGTCGTATTCCGGCAGGTAAAAATCGGGAGTGAAGAACTCGACCGGTTGGCCGCGCTCGTTCCAAGCAATGGGAAAACTTCGCGGCTCGTACTGCCAAGGGACCCGATAGAAGTCGAGGAGTCGTGCGAGCTCGGCTTCACTCGCGTGGGCGAACGGTCCCCGTGACATTGCCACGGACCGTTATCTACGACGGCAACGCTGCCAACCCCTATGGCGAGGGCGGAAGGCGCAGCACGAAACGCGCGCCGCCGAGCGGCGATCGGCCGGCGCGCACGTCGCCGCCGGCTCGCTCTGCGATCGCCTTTACGACGGCTAGGCCGATGCCCGCGCCCGGCCGCCCACCGCCGCCGCCGCGAACCCCCATGTCGAAGATCTTCACGCGCTCGGCGCCGTCGATCCCTGGCCCGTCGTCGTCGACGCAGACCGTGACGAATGCCCCCGCGTTCCGGCAGGCGATCCGCACCAGGCCGCCCTCGCGACCGTGCTTGATGCCGTTCTCGACCAGGTTGAGCAGCGCGTGCACGCAGGCGTCGCCGTCGATTCTCGCCCGCGCTTGCGACGGAAGATGCGCGCGGATCGTCACCCCGCGCTCGCGGGCGAGCGGCAGCGCGGCGTCGACGGTCGCGCGGATTTGCTCGGCCACGTCGCACGTCGCGCCGGCCAGCGACGCGGTGAGATCGAGCGGAGAAACCGCGAGCATCGCCTCGACGATGCGCCCGAGGCGCAACGCCTCGCGCCGCGCCGTTTCCAGGAAGCGCCGGGCGGTGGCGCGGTCGAGTTCGTCGTCGAGCAGCGTCTCGATGTATCCGCGGATCGACGTCAGCGGCGTTCGCAGTTCGTGCCCGACCGTTGCAAGCGCGTCGCGCCGCTCGCCCTCGCGTTCGCCTTGCGCCAGCGCATCGTCGAGCACGCGCGACAAGTCGGCAAGGCGCCGGCGTTCGGCCAGGAGGCACCAGCCGCCACGCGCGCGGCCGCCCGTCGAACCGCTTGCGACCGAAGCGATGCGATCGAGCGTCGTTCGAATCGCGGCCACCGCGTGCGCGCTTCCCGCGCGCGGCGGCGCCAGCAGCGCGAGCGCCAAACGCTCGCCGCTCCCGTCGACGGCGATCAAGTCGTTCGCGCGCGAGAGGCTGCGCCGGGACCGGCGCCGCAGCACCGCACCGAGGTCGGGAACGCGGACCACGAGCAGCGGCACGGAAGCGCCGCGATCCATCGCGCCGTTCAGCGCGCGCGCGAACCGGTCGAGCGTCACCCCGCGGGGCATGGGATGAAGAGTGCCCCGCCGCGCCGCCCGGGGGACCGCCGCGTTACTCTTCGCCGATCGCCCAGCTGCCGCGCGACGCGGCTTTGGCGCGGTAGAGCGCGGCGTCGGCGCGGCCGAGCGCATCTTGCACCTCGGCCATCGTTTCGCCGCGAATCAGCGAAGCGCCGACGCTGACCGACCCCACGATGATCTCGCCTCTGATCTCGATAGGCTTGGCCATATCGGCGGTCACCTGTTCGAGAAACCGTTCGACTCCTCGGCGGTCGATGGGCGGATGCAGAAAGACGGCGAACTCGTCGCCGCCCAAGCGCGCGACGGCGTCGGTGCTGCGAACCGAGGCTTCGATGGTGGCAGCCAGCCGGATGAGAATTTCATCGCCGGTCATGTGGCCGTAGGTGTCGTTGACTTCTTTGAACCGGTCGACGTCGAAGACGCAAAGCGCGCCGTGATTGGTGCCGCCGGTGACGGCCCGTTCGAGGGCTGAGAAAAACGCGCGGCGGTTCATGATGCCGGTCAGTCCGTCGTGCAACGCCATACGCTCCTGGTCGGCCGCGGCTTTCTGCGCCACTTCCAGCGCGCCGCGCTCGAACGCCAAGCGAATCATCAGCACGGCGACCAGGACGGCGGCAAACACGCCGGCAACGCCGGGAATCAGCCGGATCAGCCGCTGCCGCTCCAAACCGGCGATCCGCTGCTCGAGCATTCCATCGAGCGCCGGAATCTCGCCGCGCATGAGATCGCGCAGCGCCGCCATCGCCTCGTCGAGCGAACGTATCGCCGCCGTGCGGTTCGTCGGGGCAGCCGCGGTCATGAAGGCGTCGAGCTGCGACGACGCGCGAGGAGCCGCCTTGCGCGCACGGTCGTACGCGCTCGAAAGGTGCGCGAGCCGAAGTCCCGCGCCGGCCATGGCGATGGCATCCCGGTTGTCTTGCAACGCGTCGGCGACCGACTTATCCGCGAGCACCTGGCGCTTCTTCAGTTCCAGCCGTTGCGGCAGCGCCGGCGCGCCGGCGATGCGGCAGAGGCGGCGCTGAGCCGCCTGGAGTTGGTTCCGCGCTTCGGGCAGACGGTACGCGAGCGCGTCGGCGAGGCTGATGCCTGCAAAATTCGGGTCGAACGTCAATCCCGAGCGATCCCCCACTTGCATCAGCGCGGCGTCGAGCGGGCCGAACAGCGCATCGAACTTGGTGCGAGTGCCGGGCGCGCGCAGCGCCGCCCACGCCGATCGCACCGCCGTCCAATCGCGAGGCGCGAAGCCGGCCGCTCCCGCGCTCTCGGCGGCTGCCAGATCGGCGTCTGCCGCGGCGCGCGCGGCCGCAAGATCGCTCGCTGCGCCGGGGCACGACCGTGCGAGCGCAAACTGCGATGCGCTGGTGAAGAACGCTTCGAGCTTGGCGATCGTTGCGACGCCGCCGCGTTCGGTGCGAGCGCCATCGACGTTTTGCTGTATCTCGTACGTGAGATACGCCGTAATCGCCACGATCGGAAGAGCCAGCACCGCGGCCATCGAGAGAATGAGCCACCGCGAGCGGCCGGCCAGGCGCGCCATGGCACCGCCGTTCGTCGCGACGCGCCGAGGTCCGCTTACGCGGCCTGGGTCACGGCGGCACGAACTTATAGCCCAACCGGTGCACGGTCGCAATGGCGTAGCCCAGCCGCCAGGGCCGTTCCAGGCGCAGGCGCAGGCGATGCACGTGCACGTCGACGGTGCGCTCGTCGCCTTCGAAGTCGAAACCCCAGATGCGCTGCACCAGCCGCTCGCGCGAGAGCGCGATTCCGGGATTGCGCGCGAGCAAGAGCAGCAGCTCGAACTCGCGCGGCTTCACTTTGATATCGCTATCGTCGACGCGCACTTCGCGCGCGTCTTCGTCGATCGCGAGCCGCCCGAAGCGCAGCAACGCGCGGGGAGGCGCGCTCTCGAGGCCGCGGCGGCGCAGAATCGCCTTGACGCGGCTCACCAGCTCGCGCGGCGAAAACGGCTTGCAGACGTAGTCGTCGGCGCCGAGCTCGAAACCGACGATGCGGTCCACTTCGTCGGTGCGCGCGGTAAGCATCAAGATCGGCAGCGTGCGTTCCTCGCTGCGCAAGATGCGGGCCACCTCGTATCCGTTGACGCCGGAGAGCCCCACGTCGAGCACGAGGAGGTCGGCCGTCGATCGAGCGGCACGCAGCGCCGCGTACCCGTCGCCGGCGGTCACCACGCCGAACCCTTCGCGCGCGAGATGGTGCGCCACCAGATCGCGAATCGCACCGTCGTCTTCCGCGACGGCGATCGTGTGAGAGGCCATGCGCGAATGAGTGCCCGCACGATCTCGCACGAGGACCGGAAAGCGGATCAGTCGAGGGCGTCGATTCCCGCTAGCGGACCGAACCGCGCCGCGTGCTCGCGCAGCGTGCGATAGATCGTCGATGCCGGAAAGCCCATTCGCTCGAGCTTGCGCGCCGCCGACGCATACGCCGGCGGCGATCCCGTGCGGCAAAGCGCTTCGAAGGCGGCCGCACACCGCTCGGGTTCGGCGGCTTCGAGCGAGGCGACCGCTTCCGCGGCCGCCTCACGGTCGATGCCTTTGCGAGCGAGTTCGCCGACGAGGCGAACGTCGCCGACCGCTTTGCGCTTGGTCTCGACGTAGAGCCGCGCGTAGAGCCGGTCGTCGACGAAACCGTCGCGCTTGCAGCGCTCGATCGCCTCGCCGATCTCGTCGCGCTCGTAGGCCTTGCGCTCCAGCCGCTGCCACAGCTGCGCCTCGGTGAGGCGCTGCCGCGCGAGCATGGCCAGCGCGCAAGCGTAGGCCTTGCGCGTCGCCTACTCCTCGGCTACGGCGACCGCCGTCGCCGAGCCGTTCTTCGAAGCGACCTTCCCGAGCGCTTCGCGGATCTTCGCCTCGATCTCGACCGCGAGGTCGGAGTGCTCCTCGAGATACGACTTGGCGTTCTCGCGCCCTTGGCCGATGCGCTGATCGCCGTACGTGTACCAGGAACCGCTCTTGCCGACGATGTTCTGCTCGAGCGCGACGTCGAGGATCGACCCCATCTTCGAGATGCCGTGGCCGTAGGTGATATCGAATTCGGCTTGGCGGAACGGCGGCGCGACTTTGTTCTTGACGACCTTGACGCGCGTGCGGGTGCCGACGACGTCTTGGCCGACTTTGATCGTCTCGAGCTTGCGAACGTCGAGCCGGATCGACGCGTAGAACTTGAGCGCGCGGCCGCCCGACGTGGTTTCGGGATTGCCGAACATCACGCCGACCTTTTCGCGCAGCTGGTTGATGAAGATCATGATCGTCTTGCTGCGCGAGATCGCCGCGGTGAGCTTGCGAAGCGCCTGCGACATCAGCCGCGCCTGAAGCCCGACGTGCGCGTCGCCCATGTCGCCTTCGAGCTCGGCTTTGGTCACCAGCGCGGCGACCGAGTCGACCACGACGACGTCGACGGCGTTGCTGCGCGTCAGCATTTCGGCGATCTCCAGCGCCTGTTCGCCGGTGTCCGGCTGCGAGACGAGCAAATTGTCGAGATCGACCCCCAGCGCCGCCGCGTAGGTGGGATCGAGCGCGTGCTCGACGTCGACGAAGGCCGCGGTGCCGCCCATCTTCTGGGCTTCCGCGATCGCGTGCAGCGCCAGCGTCGTTTTACCGCTCGATTCGGGTCCGTAGATCTCGACGATGCGCCCGCGCGGGAATCCGCCCACGCCGAGTGCCAAATCGAGGGCGATCGATCCGCTCGGAACGACCTCGAACGCCATTCGCTCCTGAAAATCGCCCATTCGCATGATCGAGCCCTTACCGAATTGCCGCTCGATCTGTGCGAGGGCGTTGCCGAGGGCGACCTGCCGTTCGTCTTGCGCTGCCATGTCCCGTCCTTTCGTCGAACGCCCCATCACGCGTTCGCAGTCGATTGTCTAGCTGTGAGGCCTACTGTGCCATGCCGCTGTGCCACCCGTCATGGCACAGTCGCACCGTCGGTAAAGAGCGCGTCGACGAACTCGGCGGCCTCGAACGGCCGCAGAGCGTCGGGGGTCTCGCCCAGACCGACGAATTTGATCGGGATTTCGAGCTGATCGACGATCGCGACCAGCACGCCGCCTTTGGCGGTCGAGTCGACCTTGGTGATGACGATGCCCGTCAACGCGGTCGTTTCGTGGAAGAGCTTGGCCTGCGAGATCGCGTTCTGCCCGGTCGTCCCGTCGACCACGAGCAGCGTCTCGAGCGGCGGCTCTCCGAGCTCGCGCTCGATCACGCGCCGCATCTTCTTCAGTTCTTCCATGAGGTTGGTCTTGGTCTGCAAGCGGCCCGCGGTGTCGATCAGGATCACGTCGACGTCGCGCGATTTCCCGGCACGAACGCCGTCGAAGACGACCGACGCGGGATCGGCGCCCTCCTCGCCCCGGACCACCTCGCTGCCGCTGCGCTTGCCCCAGATCGCGAGCTGTTCGGCTGCCGCAGCCCGAAAGGTGTCGCCCGCGACCAACAGCACCCGCTTGCCCTCGGCGCGCAGCCGGGTCGCGAGCTTCCCGATCGTCGTCGTCTTGCCGCTGCCGTTGACGCCGACCACGAGCACGACCGCCGGTCGCCGGTCGAGCCGCAGCTCCGCCCCGGGCAGGGTGAGAAACCGTTCGACGTCCTTACGAAAACGGGCGACCGGCTGATCGGTCGTCTTCCAGGCTTCCTGCTTGGCGACCGTCTGCAGTCCGGTGACGATCTTCCGGGTGGTCGGGACGCCGAAGTCGGCGAGGATGAGCGTCTCCTCGAGCTCGTCCCAAAACTCGTCGGTCAGCGGTTTGCCGGGGCGCCCCAGCCGCTGGACCGCCGTGAACGCTTCCCGGGCTTTCCCGAGGGAGGCGCGAAGCCTCGATAGCCAACTCACGGACTCGCTTCTTCCCCCAAAACTAGCGAACTCCTGTTCGATAGTCCGGTGGAAGGTTTGAATCCCCGGACGGGAAGGCATAGGCTTACTGGCTGGCAATTGACCGTCCGTACGCGAGGGGGTCGTCGGTACGTTCGAAACAGATCGAGTAGCGCGTCGTTCACCGCTAAAGCTTTCGCGCCTGGCGCGGCAAACCGTGCTGATCAGCACCGTTCCGCTCTTCTTTTTGCTGTTGCTGCTCGCGGTTTCGTTCGTGCTCCAAACGGAGAACGCGGCCAGCGGGCGTAGCTCGCAGCACGCCTCGGAGATGCTCGCGCTGGCCGCGCGCGCCAACACTTCGATCGAAGACGCCGGGCGCGGCATCGCGGCGTACGAGCGCACGCACGTTTCGAGCGACCTCGACGCCTACCGCCTCGCGCAGACCGACGTGCCGCAAGCGCTTCGCGCGTTGCGGCAAGGCGCTTCGGGAAAGGCCGAAACCGCCGCCGCGCGGCGCTTCGCCGCGTCGCTCGAGGCGGGCATGGTAGTCCTGCGGACGTATTTGACCGAAGTGCGCGCCGGGCGAATCGTTGCCGCGCACGCGCTGGCGCAGTCGGCCGGCGTACGCAAACTGAGCCTCGAGATCGCCGCGTCGCTCGCCGCCTTCGACCAGCTCGAGCTGCTGACGATCGCCGCGCAGGCCAGCCGCCTGCAGGGCCAAACCGGCTTTTTCGGGGTGCTGCTCGTGACGCTCTCGCTGATCGGTGCGGCGGTCACCATCATCACGTCGACGCGCTTCGGCATGCAGACGACGCGCCGGATCGCGCGCTTGGCCGAGAACGCGCGGCGGCTGGCCGCCGGCGAAGCCACCGAACCCATCGGCGGCAACGACGAGATCGCCGAACTCGATCGCGTCTACCAAGAGATGACGCGCCGCATCCAGCAAGAGCACGACATCGCGACCATCCTGCAGCGCGCGCTCCTGCCGCAAGATTTTCCGAGCTTTCCCGGCTTGCGGCTCGACGCGGCCTACGTTCCGGCGGGTGCCGGCGCCCGCGTCGGCGGCGACTGGTACGACGTCTTCGAGCTCGACGAGCGCACCGTCGGCATCAGCGTCGGCGACGTCGCCGGCCACGGCGTCCGCGCGGCGGCGATCATGGACGCCGCGCGCCAGGCCATTCGGACCGTCGCGCAGCTCGACCGCGAGCCCGCCGCCGTACTGCGCAACGTCAACCGCGTGCTCTACCGCAACGAAGCCGCGCCGCTCGTCACCGCGGTCTTTGCGACGCTCGACCTGCGCGACGGCACCTTACGATACGCGTTCGCCGGCCATCCCGCGCCGATCGTCGTGACGTCGTCGAGCGTCGAAGAGCTCGCGCAGGGCCAAGGGTTGGTCCTCGGCGTCTCGCTCGATGCCGAGTACGAAACGCTCGAACGGCGTTTGGAAGTGGGCTCGGCGCTGGTCTTCTACACCGACGGCGTCGTCGAAACGCGGCGCGATTACGACGCCGGATTGCACGAGCTGCTCGAATCGGTCGAGGCCGAGTTTCGCAACGCCTCCCACAACATCGCGCAGGCGATCGTCGATCGCATCTTTCGCGCGAACTCCCCGCGCGACGACGCGGCGGTGCTCTTCCTGGGCGTCACGGCGCTCGGCGACGCGGCGGTGCAGCGCAACGCACGTACCTGGACGGTCGACGCGCGGCGCGCGCAATCGGCACGTTTGGTCAAACGCGCCGTCCTCTGGCATCTCGGCACGATGACCGGGCGCACGATGGATCTCTCCGCCGTCGAGCTGATCGTTACCGAGCTGATCGGCAACGTGGCCAAACATACGCCGGGCGTCGCCGACGTCAGCCTCGACTGGGACGGCCGTCGCGCGATCTTTCGCATCTCCGATCGCGGGCCCCGATTCTCGCCCGATCGCATCGCCGCCGCCGACGTGATGGCCGAGGGCGGGCGCGGACTCTTCTTGGCCAGCGCGCTCGCTCGCGACTTGTCGGTCGATTGGAAGGGCGACGGCAACTGCGTCTCGGTCGTGCTGCCGATCGATCTGTCCTCCGGCGGCGAGGCCGCGACGGCTTAGGCCGACTGCGAATCGACGCGAAACACGTAGGCGAGCACTTCGGCGACGACGGCGTAGAGTTCGCGCGGAACGTAATCGCTCACGTCGAGCGCCGCCAGCGCTTCCACGAGCGCGCGATCTTCGAGCAGCGGGACGCCGTGTTCGCGCGCGACGCGCACGATCTCGTCGGCGAGATGCCCGCGGCCGACCGCAACGACTTGGGGCGGCTCCGGCTTGACGGGGTCGTAGGTGAGCGCGGCCGCGGCGTGGCGCCGCTCCTTGGGTTTGCGAAAGTTAAAGAAGCTCACGCGCGCGCGTCCACGTTCTGCGCGCCGCGCTCGGGCGACGGCGACGGCGCGCCGGTCTCCGCAGCCGCGCCGAAACGATGCGGCGCCACGCCCGCCGCCATGTTCGACACTCGGTAGCGCAGGTGTTCGAGCCGCCCGCGCAGATCGTCGAGCGTGGCGCGAAAGCGGTTCGCAGCCGGTGCGGCCTCGGTTTTCACGTTGACGCTCACGGCGCGGCCGACCGTCTGCACGTCGACGGCGACGGTGCCCAGCGATTTCGTATCCAGCACGAACGCGATGTGGAAGTTGTCGCCGTCCAGCTTGCCGCCGCGCGGCGCGTCGCGCGAAACGCGCAGCTGCACCGGGCGGCCCCCTTCGTGAAAAAACATCGGCAACGGAATCACGATCGCGTTGGGATCGGTGCTCTGCGCCGAAAGCGCGTTGAGCTGCATCGCGGTAATCGCGGTGAGCGCGCTGTCGAGCGCCGGCGCGAGATCGGGCGGCGCACCGCGCGGCGGCGATTGCGCGAGCGCGACGATCGCCGCCTTGAGATCGTACTGCAGCGCGGTGAGCCGTTCGGCGACGTGTGCGGCGGCGGTGGGCGGGAGCGCCCCGACCCACGACGGCGCGGCTGGGGCAGCGGCCGGAGCGGCGGGCGCGGACGCCGGCGCCGCAGGCGAGGCGGCCGTCGCCGGCGGGGAGCCGGACGGCGGGTTCGCAGCGGCCGCCGGCGGGGCCGTTCCGGGCGCCGCGCTCGATGCCTCGGGAGCGGCCGGGACGGGAGCGCCGGGCAAGGCTGGAAGCGCGGGATCGCCTTCGGCCGCGCCCGGATCGGCGGGCGCGGCGCCGTCGGCGGCGGCGGCCTCGGCTTCGGCCTGCAAGCCGGCAAACTGGCGAACGATCGCGGCGAGTTTTCCCTCCGCGCCCTCGAGCACGTTGCTCACGAAGGCCATGATCTGCTCGGGCAAAGCGCGCGGATTGGCGGCTTCGAGCTTGGTGACGAAGGCGACCAGGGCGCGCAGCGAGCCCGCCCGCGGATCGTCGGAAGCGACGCGGGCGAGCGCGGCGTCGAGCCGGGCCAGCGCGCGCGGAAGGGCGGATGCCGCGTTGGCCGCAACGCGCGCGGCGGCCAGCGTGGCCGCCGAAGCGGGCACCCGTAGCCGCGCCAGCAGCGCCGCTTCCGGCGTCGCCGGCGGAGCTGGGCGCACGGTTGAGGGCGGAGCGGGCGAAGCCGGTGGAGCGCCGGCACGCGGCGCGATGCCGCGGGCCGGCGGCGCGACGGCGGCAGCCGAAACCACGGGCGCGGAGGGAGGCGATTCGACGGCGGCTCCGGGCGCCGGGGCGGGGGTGGCTGCGGCCGCCGGCGCGGCGGGAGGCGGCAACGCCGGTGCCGCCTGAGCGCCCGGCGGTTTGCCCGGCGTATTCACCAGCTCGGCCAGATCGATCGCGGCCGCGCGGGTCGCGACGATGCGCGCCTCCACGCCCAGCTCGGCCTGGGCGGCTAATGGAACGGCGGCGGCCTCGACCGGCGCACCCTCGCTGGGCGGCGGCGCCGGCTGCACCGAGGCGGCGACGAAGACCGAACGCGGCGGCGCCACGGTTCCCGTCGCAGCCGGCGGCGGCGCAAGCGGGGCGGCCGCGGCCGGAGCCCGGGCGGCGGTCGCCGTCCCCGGCGGCACCCCGGCGGAGGGCGCGGGCGGTGCGGCCGGCGCGGACGGTGCGGAGGCGGGCGCGGCGGCCGGCCCGGCGGCCGGCTGAGGGGGAACGACGGTCGTCAGCGTCCCGGTCACGGGAGCGCCGGCCGCAGGCGGCGGAAGCGCTACTTGGGCCGTCGGCGGAGGATTGGCGGGATCGACGACGCCGAGATTTCGCACCAGAATCTGGCTGCTGGTAAAGCCCGTGACCTGCAGCAAGAGCGATTGCCCGGGATCGATGCCCGGGGGAAGCTGCGCGGCGACCGTTTGGCCCAGGAACGAGAGGAGATCGGAGCCGCCTTGGGGCGGCAAGATCGTCGCGGTCAGCAGATCGCCGACGGTGAGCTGGCTCTGCAGAATCTCGATCGCGACGCCGAGATCGATGGCCGCGAGCGACGACTGTTGTAAGGCCGCCTCGGCGCCGAGTGCGGCGAGCGGATCGAACCCCGACACGCGCCCGGACCCTCCGCGCTACGCCGTCGTATCGATGAAGTGCCGCTCGTCGGCCGGCTCGACCTCGATCGCATCGGGCGATTCGGTCTCGGCCTGGTAGAAACGGCGCCGTTTGCGCGGCGAATAGGTACCGGCGTCGCCCCGGCGCTCGGCATCGGGACGAATTTTGGCACCTTCGACATCCGGGGTTTCGTTGACGCTCTCTTCGCGCTGCTCGATTTGAGCGGCAAAGGCGGCCTGAGCGGCCTGCTGTGCGGCGGCGGGCGCTTGTTGGGCGCTGCTAGCTACCGCCGCGCTCGCCGGTGCGGCCATGTAGGCTAGCTGCAGATCCACCGGCTGGATCGCCATGGTTCGTTACTTCGCCCCGCGTGGAGCGTTCTACTCTCGGATCGGGCTCGACGGGCGGCTTGCGCAAATACTTCTGCTTGACCGTCGGGTCGTCTTCGCGATAGCCCAGATCGTTGCGAAGCTCCTTGAGCTTCTGGCGCAGATGGATGACGGCTTGGGCGTGAATCTGGGAGACGCGCGACTCCGAGACCCCCAGGGCGCCCTTGATCTCCTTGAGCGTTTGGCCGTCGAAGTAGTAGAGGCGGATGACGGTTCGCTCTTGGGCCGAGAGCGAATCGACCGCGCTCACCAGCTCGTTGCGGATCTCCCGAGCCTCGACTTCGGTGGTCACGTCGCTCTCGTCGTCCTTGAGCGTGTCGACCAGCGGAATCTCGTAGCCCTTTTCGTTGGGCAAGAACTCTTCGAGCGAGAGAACGGCCGTGCCGCGAACGCGCTGCACGAGCTGATCGAGCTCGCGGCTGGTCAGGCCCATCCGCTTGGCGACTTCTTCCTCGGAGGGGGCTCGACCGAACTCCAGCTCGAGTTCTTGGTAGATGCGCTCGAGCTCGCGAGCGCGCTGGCGAATCGCGCGCGGCACCCAGTCGAGCGAGCGCAGCGCGTCGAGGATGGCGCCGTTGATGCGGGTGATCGCGTAGGTTTCGAATTTGACGCCGCGGGCGTCGTCGTATTTCTCGATGGCGTCGATCAATCCCAAGATCCCGTCGTTGATCAAATCGTTGATCTCGACGTTGGGAGGAAGATTGACCGAGATGCGTCCGGCCACGTACTTGACCAAGTGCAAGTACCGGTGCACGATCTCTTCCCGGGATAGCTCGACGCCGCCGATGATATAGCGCCGTGCCGCGCGGTTAGCCTGCATCAGATCCCCGAACGACGCGCACCAGGCGCGCCTGCACCGACGTATTCACAACTAGCCGCACGGCTCCTACGGAGCCGCGAGTTGGTTCGTGAAGTCTCGACCTGTGCAGCGTTAAGATGTCGATACGTTGGTTAACTCCATCAGCGCGAGCGGTATTTCGTCGAGCGGCGCGACCCGATCCACCAGTCCGGCCGTCGCGGCGGCCCGGGGCATGCCGTACACCACGCACGTCGCCTCGTCTTGGCCGATCACGTAGCCGCCGCGCGCCTTGAGCTTTCGCAAGCCCTTCACCCCGTCTTGTCCCATGCCGGTGAGAATGACGCCGACGCCGAGCGGGCCGTAGACGTCCGCGACTTGTTCGTCCATCACGTCGACGCTGGGAACGTGCAGCGAACTTCCGTCGTCGTCGACCAAGCGAAGCTCGACCTCACCCATCGACCGGTGCAACTTGGCTTGACGCCCGGAGGGTATCACGAGCGCGGTGCCGGCCTCAAGGATCGTCCCGTTGGCCGCTTCCGTAACGCGCAGCTGGCTCTGGGCGTTCAAGCGATCGGCCAGCGGCCGCGTAAAGCCGACCGGCATGTGCTGCACGATCAAGATCGGTACCGGGAAGTCGCGCGGCAGCCTGGGGATGACGTGAGCGAGCGCGACCGGGCCGCCGGTCGACGTGCCGACCGCCACGCATTCGTAGTTGTGCCGCGTCACCGGGTGCGGCGCTCGCGGCGCAACCGGCACCTTCGGGGCCGCGAGCGAACGCGTCTCGCGCTCGGTCGCACGGTCCATCGCATCGCGCGCCGCCAGCGGCCGCGCGCCGCGCCGGGCAAACGTGCGAATCTTTCCGACGAGATCGCGCGCGACTTCGTTGATGTTCGTGTACGCCGCGTCGGGCTTGGCGATGAAATCGACCGCGCCGAGCTCGAGGGCGACGAAGGTGGTCTCCGCGCCTTCGCGCGTCAGCGAGCTCACCATGATGATCGGCACGCGCTGGTGCGCGACGATGCGGCGTACCGCCTCGAGACCTCCCATGCCGGGCATCTCGACGTCCATGGTCACGACGTCGGGATTGAACTGCGCGACCTTCTCCACGGCTTCTTCGCCGCTGCGCGCGGTCGCCACGACCGCCAGATCCGGCTCGCGTTCGAGAATTTTCGTGATCGCCTGGCGCATGAACGCCGAGTCGTCGACGACGAGAACGTTGATGTGTTCCATTACGGCTTCCGTCGGTAGTAGATGGCTTTCGGAGTGATGACGGGCTCGTAGAGATCGGTCAGGCGCATGATCGACTCGGCGTGGCCCAGGAAGAGGAATCCTCCCGGCCGGAGCGCCTTGGCGAACGCCTCGACGACGCGCTTTTGGGTCGGCTTGTCGAAATAGATCAGCACGTTACGGCAGAAGACGGCGTCGTGGATGCCGACGCCTGCCACGGCGTTGTGGTCGAGGAGATTGATGCGAAAGAATTCGACCATGCGCTTGACCTCGTCGGCAACGAAGAAACCTCCTTCGAACGGCTTGAAGTATTTCGCGACCATCTCGGGCGGGGTGGCCCGGAACGAGAGCTCGCGATAGAACCCCGTTCGGGCGCGCTCCAGCGCCCTGGGAGAGATGTCGCTGGCGCGAATCGCGAGCGACGACGGCGCGATGCGCCGCGTCTCCAGCAGCGTCATGCCGATCGTGTAGGGTTCTTCGCCGCTCGAACACGCCGACGACCAGACGCGAAGCTTGCCGCCCGAACGCAGCGCTTCGTCGAGGCACTCGCCGGCGAGCACGTCGAGCTGCGCGCGTTCCCGAAAGAAGTACGTTTCGTTGTTGGAGAGCACCGACGCGAGCTCGTCCCACTCTTCTTCGCGCTGCGGCGAGATCGTGAGAAACCGTTGATACGACGCGAAGCTTTCGCAGCGGTTCTTGAGCAGCCGCGTCTGCAGGCGGCTCTGCAGCAAGAACTGCTTGGTGTCGTCGTAATAGATGCCGAAGCGCTCGCGAATGGAATCTCGCAGCGCCACGAACTCCGGCTCGGAGATGAGAATGGTCGACACGTCTCAGCCGACGGTCGCACGCATCGCGAAACGCAGCGCTTGACCGTAGAGGTAGAGGCGGTCTCGCATCGTCCGGTCGCAATCTTCCTTCTGCAGCACGTCTGCGAAGCGCGGCGTACCCGCGAGCTGTTCGAAGAGCAGCCTATAGCGCACCGGGCGCCGTTCGAGAAAACGCATCAACTTTACTCGGTGCGAGAGCCGTCGCGAGAAGCGCCCGGCGAGCGCGGCCGCGTAGCGCCGCGCCGCACGCTCCGGGTCGGAGCGCCCGGCGGCGACGGCCTCGGCCGCGAAACGCCCGCTCATCGCCGCTTCGAAGATGCCTTCGCCGTTGGTGGCGTCGACGAGCCCCGCCGCCGTTCCGCCCAGCATGACGTTTTCGCGCGCGACGACCGGGCGCGGCTCCCCTCCGTAGAGCAGGTGCCCTTCTTCCTTCACCTCGCGCACGGCGGCATCGGGATAGAGCCGCCGGCGGACGCGTTCGACGAAGGCGTCGAGCTCGGCGCGCAGTTCGCCGCCCGCGAGCTTGCCCAGCAGCCCCAGCCCGATCGCGAGATGATCGCGCTTGGGAAACATCCAGGCGACGATCTCGCGGCCGTCGCCGGCGCGGTAATAGTGGAGCTCGAGGGTGCGATAGGCGATCGGGGCGGCCGGGCGGTCGAGGTAGACCCGGTGCTGGAGCGTCGTCATCAAGCCATCGGGCCAGCGCGCGTAAGGAAAGGTTCGTTCGAGCCGCGCGGTCGCTCCGTTGGCCAGGAAGACGCTGCGCGCGGCGATGCGCCGCCGCTCGCCGCTGCGCCGGTCGGCGTACTCCACGATCGTGCGCTCGCCCTCGCGTTCGACGCCGCGGAAGAGCGTCTGCGTTTGGACGCGCGCGCCGTCGCACGCGGCCAAGGCCGCCATCGTTCCGTCCAGCTCTTCGCGCGTGGTGGTGTGGCCGGGGCCGAAGAAGACCTCGTGCTCGGTGCCGTCGTGATCGAAGAGCGCCAGCCGCGGCGTGTCGCAGTGCACGATCGAACGCGGCAAATCGAAGGTTTCGCAGAATCCCGGCCGCAGGCCGGCCGCGCAGACCCGCCGTTCGCCCACGACGGCGTCCTTCTCGAGCACGAGCGTCTCGACGCCGGCGCGCGCGGCTTCGCGCGCTGCGGTCGCCCCTGCGGGCCCGCATCCGACCACGAGAAACTCTACCGACTCCATCACCGGGCTGGTTCGGGGCCGCGCGACGCCTCCCTCGACCGACAGGCCGCGCGCGGCGTCGGAATCGAAAGACGCGTCATGGCATCACCCACGCAGCGCAACTACCTGCACCTGCCGCTCGGCGATCGACAGCCCGACGAGATCAACGTCGTCGTCGAAATTCCCGAAGGCGGACGGAACAAGTACGAGTACGACAAGGCCCTCGACGTCTTCCGCCTCGACCGGACGCTGCACTCGGCGATGTATTATCCCGGCGATTACGGCTTCGCGCCGCAAACGCTAGCCCTCGACGGCGATCCGCTCGACGTGCTGGTGCTGGTCATCGAGCCGACCTTTCCGGGCTGCCTGGTGGCGGCGCGGCCGATCGGGATGCTCGAGATGATCGACGACGGGAAGCCCGACGACAAGATCCTGGCCGTGCCCCTCGGCGAGCCCGCCTTCGACGAAATCCACAACTACACGCAGATCTTCCCCCACACCCTGCGCAAGATTTCGCACTTCTTCGAGACCTATAAAGCGCTCGAGGGCAAGCAGACGTCGGCCGGTTCCTGGCTGGACGCCGCCCAGGCGCGCCGGGTCATCGCCGAGTCGGCCGGCCGCTTCTCCGGCTAGGCGGCCACAAGGACTCCCCCGGGAAGCCATAGTAAGCTGGCCGGTCGGCCCTTAGCGGGCCTCGTTTTTCGTACCACCCTGCTACGTAAGGAATGCAATGACGGCACAAACGTCGATAGTCGCCGGCTTGATCGGCGGCGCGCTGGCCGTGCTCTATGGAATCGCCCTGATCTTTTGGGTCTTGGGCCAGCCCGAGGGCAACGAGCGCATGAAAGAGATCGCCGCGGCGATTCAGGAGGGCGCGATGGCCTTCCTCAAGCGGCAGTACACGACGGTCGGCATCGTCGCCATCGTCCTGGCGGTCATCATCGTCTTCGCGCCCTCGCTGGGCATCGAGACGGCGATCGGCTTCCTGATCGGCGCGATCCTCTCGGGCGCCGCCGGCTACATCGGCATGATGATTTCGGTGCGCGCCAACGTGCGCACCGCCGAGGCCGCCCGGGGCGGGCTCGCGCCGGCGCTCAACGTCGCCTTCCGCGGCGGCACGATCACCGGCATGCTGGTGGTGGGCTTGGGCCTGCTGGCCGTCTCCGGCTACTACTGGGTGCTGTTGAGCATCAACGGCGGCGACGAGTTCAAGTCGCTGGGCGCGATGGTCGGATTGGCCTTCGGCTGCTCGTTGATCTCGGTCTTCGCCCGTCTGGGCGGCGGCATCTACACGAAGGCCGCCGACGTCGGCGCCGACTTGGTCGGCAAGGTCGAAGCGGGCATTCCCGAGGACGATCCGCGCAATCCGGCCGTCATCGCCGACAACGTCGGCGACAACGTCGGCGATTGCGCCGGCATGGCGGCCGACCTCTTCGAGACGTACTGCGTTACGACGGTCGCCGCGATGCTGCTGGGCAACCTGCTCGTCGGCAGCGCCGTTCCCGGCGCGACCACGTTTCCGCTGCTGCTCGGCGCGGTCTCGATCGTCGCGTCGATCCTCGGTTCGCTCGTCGTCTCGATCGGGAAGGTCGAGAAAGGGCGCATCATGGGCGCGCTCTATCGCGGCATGATCGTCGCGAGCGTGCTCGCGCTGATCGGCTTCTACTTCCTTTCGAATAACATCTTCGGCGGGTCCACGATCGCGCCGCTCTCGATCTTCATCTGCGCGCTGGTCGGCATCGTGATCACCGGCGCGATCACGTTCATCACCGAGTACTACACCGGCACGCAGTTCCCGCCGGTGCAGAACATCGCCAAAGCCTCGATCACCGGCCACGCGACCAACATGATCGCCGGCCTCGCGGTCTCGATGCAGGGCACGGCGCTTCCCGCGATCGTGATCGTGATCGGCATCCTGATCAGCTACGGCTTCGCCGGCGTCTACGGCGTCGGCATCGCCGTGATGTCGATGCTCTCGATGGCCGGCATCATCGTCGCGATCGACTCGTTCGGGCCGATCACCGACAACGCCGGCGGTATCGCCGAGATGGCCGACATGCCCGAAGACGTTCGCAACGTCACCGATCCGCTCGACGCGGTCGGCAACACCACGAAGGCCGTTACGAAGGGCTATGCGATCGGCTCGGCCGCGCTCGCTGCGGTCGTGCTCTTCGCGTCGTTCCTGCAAGAGCTCATCAACCACAAGTGCCCGGGCGGCGGAACCGCGTGCCAGGACGCCGTGCGCAACCTGTTCGCGATCGGCAATCCCTACGTGCTCTGCGGGCTCTTCATCGGCGGCTTGCTGCCGTATCTCTTCGGCTCGCTCTCGATGGAGGCGGTCGGCCGCGCGGGCGGCGCCGTCGTCGAAGAAGTGCGCCGCCAGTTCCGCGAGATTCCCGGCATCATGGCCGGTACGGCCAAACCCGATTACGGCACGACGGTGGATATCGTCACCCGCTCGGCGCTCAAAGAGATGATCGTGCCGGCGCTGATTCCGGTCGGCGTTCCGGTGCTCGTCGTTCTGCTCTCGTACTTCCACGTTCTACCGGGAGATACGGGCGCGCAGATGATGGGCGGCATTCTCGTCGGTTCCATCGTCACCGGGCTCTTCGTCGCGATCTCGATGACGACGGGCGGCGGCGCGTGGGACAACGCCAAGAAGTACATCGAGGACGGCCACTACGGCGGGAAGGGCTCGATCGCCCACCAGGCGGCCGTCACCGGCGACACCGTCGGCGACCCGTACAAAGATACGGCCGGCCCGGCGATCAACCCGATGATCAAGGTGCTCAATATCGTCGCCTTGCTCTTGGTCGGATTCCTGGTTCACTAACCTCTCATCGTTTCTTAGCCAATCGGCGGTGCGCTCGCGGAGCGCACCGCCGATTTTGTTAGTAAGATGAGGTCGATGATCGGTCACCTTCGCCGCCGTACGTTCGCCATCGGCGCGGCGATCGCGCTGCTTCCCTCGGCCGGCTTGGCAGCCGACGGAATTTCGCAGCAGCAGATGGCGTGGGAGATGCAAGCGGGGCAGCAGCAGTACGCGCAACTGATGCAGCGCGGGGAGATCGTGCCGCAATCGCCCTACTACGCAGCACTGCAGCCGGTCGGCCTGCGCGTCGCCGCCGTCGCCGATCCGCAATACTTCGCGCCGTTCCGCTTCATTCTCGTCAACGAGGGCTCGCCCAACGCGTTCTCGGCGCCCGGCGGCAACGTGTACGTCACGACGTCGCTGATGCAGTACGCACGCAATCAAGACGAGCTCGCCGGCGTGCTCTGCCACGAGGTGGCGCACGATATCCATCACGACGTCTACAACAACCACCGCAAGATGCAGGGCCTGCAGACGATGGCCGGGATTCTCGGCGCCGTGGTGAGCCCGTTCATGGGGCCGTACGGGATGATCGGGCAGGCCGCCGTCGGCGCGGGCGCCGGCGCGACCGCGATGAGTTACTCGCGCGCCGACGAGACCAACGCCGACCACGCGGGCGCCTACGTTTGCGCCCAAGCGGGCTACAACCCGTGGGGCATGGTGTGGCTCTTCCAGCAGATGGCGCAGACCCAGGCGCAGAACCCGCAGCGCTCCGGCAACGCGAACAATCTCGAGATGTTCTCCGATCACCCGCGCGACGATCATCGCGTCTCCGATCTCGAGAGTCTCTTTCGCAGCGATCCCGCGACGTTCGGGCGTTACGCCGACAATCCGAGCGCGGCCGCTCCGCTCGCAACGCCCGCGCCGATGCCCGCATACCCGCAGCAGGGCTATCCGCCGCCGCCCGGCTAGGGCCGGTTCAGATCGCCGGCGGAGGCGGGGCGACGATGCGCCCGGCCAGCTCGGCCTGGTACTTCCGGTAGATCGCGACGTAGCTGGTCACCACGAACGAAATCGCGAAGCCCATCATCGCGTCGCCGACGGCGCTCGCCAGGCTGCCGCGATGCGGCATGATTTGGCGAATGCCGAACCGCAGCCCAAAGGCCGCGACGAAGACGACCATCGTGATCCACGACGAGCCGAGGTACATGACGCCCGGTTTTTCGGTCGGGCGCACGTCGGTATGCATGCCGCGCAGGATGCCGAACGGCACGCCGGCGATCGCGCCGATGACGATACCCAAGCCGATCTCCCATACCGGTGCGGGGAAGATCAGCTCTCCCGCGTAGACGACCCACGCGGCGAGCAGGCAGAGAATGATCGGCTGCAGCCACATGCGCGTCACGGTGAGACGCTGCGGACGCAGAAACCGTATCGTCAGCACAACGATGACGACGACCAGCGGCAACAGTTGCGCCCACATCGGCGGCGTCTGACCAGGCTGCACGTTTCGCTCCTTTTCGCGTCGGGATAAGGAAACGGGAGCGGCGTCCGCTCCCGTTGTGGATTCGATCGCTCGGCAGCGAGATTACTTGATCTCGACCTTCGCGCCGGCCTCTTCCAGCTTCTTCTTGACCGCCTCGGCCTCGTCTTTGGTGACGCCTTCTTTGACGGCTTTGGGCGCGCTTTCGACGAACGATTTCGCCTCGGTCAGCCCCAGGCTGGTGAGTTCGCGAACGGCCTTGATGACCTTGATTTTCTCCGGACCCGCTTCGGCGAGGATCACGTCGAATTCGGTCTTCTCCGCGGCCGGCGCGGCGGCGGCGCCCGGAGCGGCGGCCATCATTGCGACCGGAGCCGCGGCGGAGACGCCGTACTTCTCTTCGAGCTGCTTCACGAGGTCGGCGAGCTCGAGAACGGTGAGTTTGTCGATCTGATCGATGAGTTCGGCTACTGCCATGATTGCTTCCTAATCTCCTTAAGCGTTGGGTGCCGCGGCGGCTTTTTGCTCGCGGATTGCGTTGAGCACGCGGACGAGGCCGCTCTGATTGCCCGAGAGCACGGTCACGAGACCGCGCAGCGGGGATGCGAGCGAGCCGACGAGTTTGGCGATGAGTTCCTGTTTGGAGGGCAGCATCGCCAGCTGCTCCACCTGCGCGGCATCCACGACGCGGCCGTCGATGTAGGCCGCCTTGATGCCGATTTTTTTGGTGCCGTCGCTGAACGTCTTGAGCGCTTTCGCCGGAGCGATCGGGTCGGATCCGGCGAAGACCACGCCGGTCGGGCCGGCGAGAAACCGCTCTACCTGCGAGGCGACGTCGCCCGCGGCGATCTTGAAGAGCGTGTTCTTGACGACGGCGTACGTCGTTCCGTCTTTGCGCAGCTCGCCGCGAAGCTTCGTGATCTCCTCGACGGTCAAGCCCGCATAATCGGTAAAGAACAGATTCTGCGAGGCCGCGAGGCGCTCGCGGAGCTCTTGCACCGCGGACTCTTTTTTGGCGGTTGGCATTGCTTCGTCTTCGCTTTCTTCGAACTAAAAAAGCGCTCCATCCGTCCGGAGGGCGCTCGACGAACCAACGCAAAAGAAGGGTCGTGTATCGCGTCCTCGGTAGGAGTCTTGCGACATTACCCCCTAACGGGGACCTACGGTCTTCGGAGCCGTCGACTACAGTATCACAAGCCGCCGTGCCGCGCAACGCCCGGCGAGCTCGCCCGCAAGGAGCCGACATGAATGAGCGAAGCCCGAATCACGATCGCCGAACCTTCTTGGGAGCCGCTGCGATGAGCCTAGGCGCCCTGGGAGCTGCCGCCGGCGCACCGCTCCAAGCCGCTGCGGCGCCGGCCGCGGCCGGCGCACCAACACCCGCAGCGGACACGCCCGACGCCGGCTTGGCGCTTCTCAAGGAGGGGAATGCCCGGTTCGTTGCGGGCAACTCCCACTGCGGGCCGCTCACCTACCGGCGGGTCGAACTCCAGGCCGGTCAGAGCCCGTTTGCCATGGTCTTGGGTTGTTCCGACTCGCGCGTCCCCATCGAGACGATCTTCGACCAAGTCCCCGGCCACATTTTCGTGGTCCGCGTCGCCGGGAATTTCTTGACGCCCGACGGCCTGGGCTCGCTCGAGTACTCGGTTGCCGTGCTCAAATCGTCGCTGCTCGTCGTCATGGGCCACAGCGCCTGCGGAGCGGTGCAGGCGACGGTCCAGTTCGTCAAGGACGGCACGACGCAGCCGGGCCATATCCAGAGCCTCGTAACGGCCATCGAGCCGGCGGCCAAAGCGGTGCAAGGCCATAGCGGCGACTGGGTTGCCAACGCGATCGTCGAGAACGTCACCCGCAACGCCCGGGCGGCGGCCGCTCGCTCCGCGATCCTCGCCTCCGCAATGAAAGCCGGCTCGCTGCGCGTCGTCGGCGCCGTCTACGACCTCCACACCGGCGTAGTCAACTTTCTTCCCAGCTAACTCTCAGGATAGATGCGTTCTGCATCTATCCTGCCCCCGCGGGCTGCGTTAAGATTCCGTATCGGACTGACTTTTGTCGAAGCTCTTCACGCACCACTCGACCGCGGAGGATTTCCAGCGTGCAAGTTTCCCAACGGCTCGTCGCCGCTTTGGCCGGCGCCGCTCTTCTAGCCGCTTGCAGCGGCAACCCGGGTTCGTCATCGCTGCCGGCGTCAGGGTCAGGGCCGGGGACCGTGCCGGCCCTCAGGGTGCCGGTCGCCTCGCCGTATCTGTTGCGCGACGCGCGCGGCAACCCGATTCCGGGAACCCACATCATGCCGACTCGCGAAACCATCAAGGGCTTCCGCCCGCTGCGAGCGCGGCGGGGCAGTAACCTCAACTATTACGGCGGCCCGGTGCAAACCACGCCGTCGATCTACGTGGTGTTCTGGGGCTTCTCGGGCTCCTCGGCCGACCCCAATGGCGAGCAGACCCGGGTCACCAACTTTCTCAACGCGGTCGGTGCCTCGTCGTGGCTGAGCACGGTCACGCAGTACTACCAGACCGGGCCCAAGTACATCTCCAACGTCGCCGGGCAGCTCAAGGGCACCTGGGTCGATACCACCGATGCGGTGCCCTCCTCACCGACCGACGCGCAGGTCGCGGCCGAATCGGTCAAGCTGGCCCAACACTTCGGCGTCTATAGCGAGAACGTGTCGTACGTGGTCGCGACCCCGCACGGACACAACACCAGCGGCTTCGCGACGCAGTGGTGCGCCTACCACTCGACGACGTCGTCGAACGGCTCCACCATTCCGTATACGAACCTTCCCTACATGAGCGACGGCGGTACGTCGTGCGGCGTCGACTCGGTCAACTCCGGCTCCGCCGGCACGCTCGACGGCGTGACGATCGTCGAAGGCCACGAGCTGGCCGAAACGCAGACCGACCCCGGGGCCGGCAACGGCTGGCTCGATTCCAGCGGAAACGAGATCGGCGACAAGTGCGCCTGGACGAATCTGAAGAACACGAGCTTCGGTTCGGCCACGTATCCCACCCAGCCGCTCTGGAGCAACGCGGTCACCGGCTGCGTCCAGTAAGCCGGGTCGCCATCGCGACCGCCCAACGGCCCGCCGAGCTTCGGCGGGCCGTTTTCTTCGGCTCGATCGGTTAAGGCAGTGTAAATTGCCGTTATATGGCTTTTGTCGAATGTGCTACCGTTCTGGCAGTCCCTATGGGGGCGCTCGCTTCTTTTTGTGTGGAGGACTCCTTTGAACGGACGGTTTCTTCGGCCGATGGCCCTGGCCGCGATCGCGGCGCTCGCCGCGTGTTCCGGCGGCTCGATGAATTCGATGCTTCCCAGCGGCACGGGCGCCGCACCTTCGGCTCCGGGTGCCGATCTGCAACTGCCCGGCGGCCACCCCTATAAGGCCGTTTGCGGACGCGCCGCTCCCGGCTCGTCGCGCTGCTTCGCCCTCGTCCGCACCGACATCGGCGGAATTCCGGGTGGGTACCACGGCCTGTATGGCCTCGATCGCTCCCACACCACGCCCTCGGGCTACGGCCCGGCCCAGCTCCAAAAGGCGTATAGCCTCAACACGAGCGGCGGCAGCGGGCAGACGATCGCGCTGGTCGAGTCGGGCGATTACCCGACGGCGGCCGCCGATCTCACGACCTACCGCTCGCAGTACGGCCTCCCGTCGTGCACCACGTCGAACGGTTGCTTCAAGAAAGTCGGCCAGACCGGCTCGACGACGAAGCTTCCCAAAAAAGATGCGGGCTGGGCCGAAGAGACCGCCCTCGACATGGACATGGTTTCGGCGACCTGCCCGAACTGCCACATCCTGATCGTCGAGGCGAATAGCGCGACCAACGCCAACTTGGCGACCGCCGAAAATACCGCGGCGTCGCTCGGCGCCACCGTGATCAGCAACTCGTACGGCGGCAGCGAAAGCGGCGCCACGAACTCCGCCTACAATCACAGCGGCATCGTCATCACGGCCAGCGCCGGCGACAACGGCTATGCGGAAGGCTCGCAGCAGCCGTGCTCGTACTCGACGGTCGTCTGCACCGGCGGATCGTCGCTGGTTGCCGCGAGCAACACGCGCGGCTACACCGAGACCGTGTGGAACGACCTCGCGACCGGCAACGGTGCAACCGGCAGCGGCTGCAGCTCGAAAGTTGCCAAGCCGTCGTGGCAGACCGATAAAGGCTGCACGAAGCGCTCGCAATCCGACGTGTCGTTCGATGCGGATCCGCTGCACGGCGTCGCGATCTACGACAGCACGTCGTACCAGGGATACTCCGGCTGGATGGTCTTCGGCGGCACCAGCGTCGCTGCTCCCGCGCTCGCGGGCGTCTACGGCCTGGCCGGCAACGCCAGCTCGCTCGGGCCCAACGCAGCCAAATCGTTCTGGACCGCGGCGGGCGCCGGCCTCTACAGCGTCACCAGCGGAAATAATCTCGCTAGCGGCGCGAAGTGCAACAGCTCGTACAACTACATCTGCACTGCCGGCACGAACACCGACGGCGTCTACTCCGGCCCGGCGGGCTGGGGCACGCCCGACGGCACGACCGACTTCTAGAGCCGGTCGAGCACCGATGCGAAGGGGCGCGGCTACGGCCGCGCCCCTCTTGCATTTTTTCCCGCGTTCGTGCGTTCATAGTGCATGAACGTGCGAATCTTGCGCAGCGCGCTTGCCTTGCTTGTTGCCGTCACCGCGGCATGCGCTGGAAATCCCGCGGCGCTCGCGCCGCCGACGATCGCGCCGAACGCCGCAACGGCGATCGTCCCCCACGCGCCCGGGGCGTTCGTGCACGCGATGGCGACGCGCGAACGCGCGCTGCCCGTCGACCCGTTTGCGTTTCCGCACACGCTCCCGCTGCTCTACCATCACGGGGCGATCCAAACGGTCCCGTCGATCTACGTCGTGTACTGGGGCTTCCACACCGATCCGGATGGGGAAGCCGCGCGCCTGACCGCATTCTTCAAGGCGGTCGGCGGGTCGCCGTGGCTGCGCACGGTCACGCAATACTACCAAGCCGGCCCCGTGTATATTTCCAGTCCGGCCGGCCAGCTGCGCGGCACGTGGACCGATCTCGCGACTCCCGTGGCGCTGCATCCGACCGATGCCGACGTCGCGGCCGAAGCGGTTCGATTGGCGGAGCATTTCGGCGTGTACAGCCGCAACGCGGCGTATTTCGTCGCCACGCCTTCGGGGCACAACAGCGCGGGATTCGGAAAGAACTTCTGCTCGTATCACTCCGACGTGAGTACGCACGGCGCGGACCTGGCCTATACGAACTTTCCGTACATGACCGACGGAGGATTCTCGTGCGGAAACAACTCGGTCAATCGCGGGAGCGCGGGCCGGCTCGACGGCGTGTCGATCATCGCGGGGCACGAGCTGGCCGAAACGCAGACCGATCCGGGCAACGGAGGCTGGTGGGATGCGCCGGGCAACGAGATCGCCGACAAATGCGCGTGGTGGCACCTGCGCAATACGAGTTTCGGGGCGGGGGGAACGTTCCCGACGCAGCCGCTTTGGAGCAACGCTGCGCCGGGATGCGTTCAGTAGGCGATTAAGCGGTCGCCTTGATGCGGTTGGGGTCGACCTTGATGCCGGGCCCCATCGTGCTGGTGAGCACGACGCTGCGCAGGTAGGTTCCCTTAGCGGCGGCAGGCTTGGCGCGGACGATCGCGTCGAGCAGCGTCGAGACGTTCTCGAGCAGCGCCGCGTCGTCGAAGCTGGCCTTACCGACGATGGTGTGGATGATCCCGGTCTTATCGAGGCGGAACTCCACCTTACCGGCTTTGATGTCGCGGATCGCCGGACCGATATTCGCCGTGACGGTGCCCGCCTTGGGGTTGGGCATCTTCTGCGCGAGGATGCGGCCGAGCTCTTTGCCGACCTGCGCCATCATGTCCGGCGTCGCGACGGCGACGTCGAACTCGGTGAAGCCGGCCTTCACGCGGTCGATCAAGTCCTGATCGCCGACGATATCGGCGCCCGCTTCGGTGGCCGCCTTCGCGTTGTCGCCCTTGGCGAACGCGATCACGCGAACGGTACGGCCGGTGCCGTGCGGCAGCAGCACGGTGCCGCGAACGTTCTGATCGCTCTTCTTGGGATCGACGCCGAGGCGGATGTGCGCCTCGACCGTTTCGTTGAACTTCGCGTTGGCGTTTTTCTTGACCAGCGCGATCGCTTCGGGCGGCGTGAACTGCTGCTTGGGATCGTACTCGGCGACGAGCTTCTTGAAGCGCTTTCCGTGATGTTGCGGCATCTTACGCTTCCACCTCGACGCCCATCGACCGCGCGGTGCCCGCGATGATCTTCTTGGCGGCTTCGATATCGTTGGCGTTGATGTCGGGCATCTTCACCTTGGCGATCTCTTCGACTTGCGCTTGCGTCAGGCGTCCGACCTTGTTGCGATTCGGCTCTTTGCTCCCGGATTCGATCTTGAGCGCCTGCTTGATGAGGAACGACGCCGGCGGCGTCTTCGTCACGAAGGTGAAGGTGCGGTCTTCGAAGACCGTGATCTCGACGGGAATGATCATGCCGGCCTGCGAGGCGGTACGTTCGTTGTACTGCTTGCAGAAATCCATGATGTTGAGCGAGTAGGGTCCGAGCGCCGGACCGATCGGCGGGGCGGGCGTCGCCTTCCCGGCCGGAATCTGTAGGCCGATTTTGCCTACGACTTTCTTAGCCACGTTGTCTCCTTAACGATTCGCCGCTTGCGCGGCGCTTCTGCCCCTCGGCAATCTCGCAAGCCGGGGTCGTGCTTGCGAGAAACCTGCTTAGACTTTTTCGACCTGGAAGAACTCGAGTTCGACCGGCGTCTCGCGGCCGAAGATCGAGATCAGCGCGCGCAGGCGCTCCTTCTCCGGAGCGATCTCGTCGACCACGCCGGTGAAATCGAAGAACGGGCCCGACGTGACCTTCACGCGATCGCCCTTCTTGAAGTCGATCTTGAGCTTGGGCGCCTCGATGCCCATCTGCTTGAGAATCGTCTTGACTTCTTTCTCTTGCAGCGGCACCGGTTTCTCGCCCGGTCCGGGGCTGCCCACGAATCCGGTGACGCCTTGCGTGTTGCGCACGACGTACCACGACTGGTCGTCCATGATCATTTCGACCAAGACGTAGCCCGGGAAAACTTTCTTCGGCGTGATCTTGCGCTTGCCGTCTTTGAACTCGACTTCGTCTTCCATCGGGACGAGCACGCGGAAGATCTTGTCTTGCATGCCCATCGAATGGATGCGGCGTTCGAGGTTGGCCTTGACCTTGTTCTCGTAGCCCGAATACGTGTGCACGACGAACCAGTTGCGGTCGTCCTTGGGCTTGGCCGCGCTCGCGCGCTCGCCCTCGACGGCCGGCTCGGCCTCAGGCTCGGCGGCCTCGACCGGCGGGGCGGCGGCGAACTCGTCGACGGCACCCGACAGATCGCCCATTTGGGCGTCGTCGACGATCGGCTCTTCGCCTAGCGGCTCGGCCGTCCCGAGGTGCTCGCGCTCGAATTCAAACATCGTATCGTGCATTACCCAACGGCGGGATGGATGAGGTTGAGCAACCATCCGAAAAATTGGTCGAGGACGAAGGTGAACACGCCGATACCGACGACCAGCGCGACGGTCAAAATCGTCGCGGAAACCCATTCGTCGCGCGTCGGCCAGGTGACGCGACGCAGTTCTGCAATCACGCCGCGGACGAAGTCTTGCCCGGCGATCGACGACGCCGTCTTCTTCTGCTGCTCGTTCACCAAAGGTTCTCTCCCGAAAAACTGGCAGGGCGGACAGGACTCGAACCTGCAACCGGCGATTTTGGAGACCGCTGCGCTACCAATTGCGCCACCGCCCTATGCGCCTCGTCGTAGTCGCGAATGTCGTTACTTGGTCTCGCGATGGGCGCGGTGGCAGCGGCAGAACCGGCAGTACTTGCTCAGTTCGAGCCGGTCGGTCGTCTTCGACTTGTTCTTCTGCGTGTTGTAGTTCCGGCGCTTGCACTCGGTGCACGCCATCACGACCATCACGCGCGTTTCTTTCTTTGCCATCCTAATCCCAAAAACGTCCGGTACACAGTAAAGAAACGGACCCGAGGCCCGTTCCGACCTCCAATGCTAACACACGCCGAAGGCATCCGCAAGCCAGGGAAGGCCAGCGCGGGGCCCCCAACTGACGCAAGCTTGGTGCGCCCGGCCAGAATCGAACTGGCAACCTTGGGCTTAGGAGTCCCCTGCTCTATCCAATTTGAGCTACGGGCGCACGGTGCCGCAGCCTTATTCCATGCGGGTTTGTGCCGCATCGGCCGCCTGCTTGACCTCCCGAGGTCGGGTGGACGGTTGCCATTCGGTTGCCGTCCGCCGAAAACCGAGGCGGTCGCGATGGTCATTCTTGACCGGCTGCACGCTTGGCCTGCGCCGCGGCGATGGCATCGGCAATCCCCCCAACGGCACGCTCCTGCGCTCCCGCGACGACGTGTCCGTAGACGTTCAACGTCGTCGAGGGCGAGGCGTGGCCGAGCAGGGCGGCAACAGTCCGAACGTCGCTGCCGGCGACCAGGGCCTGCGTGGCGCTGAAGTGCCGGCATGAGTGCAGCGAGATGCCCTTCGCCTTGATTCCAACGGAGCGCGCGATCGCAGCGAACGCTTTGGAAATACCATCAAGGTCTACCATCCCCCCGACGTCGTTCGCGAAGACCAAGCCTTCGTCAACGTACCGATCGCGGTTCCGCATCTTCTCCTCAAGTCGGTCTGCGCGGAGCCGGCGTAACGTCTCGATAGCCAGGGTGCTTAGGGGCACCGTCCGATCCCGACCGCTCTTCGTCCGTTTGATGAAGTAACGTCCCTTGCGGTCTTCACCGATCGCCTGCCGTACGATCGCGGTCTTCACTTCGAAGTCGATTGCGTCCCAGGTCAGCGCGCCGAGTTCGCCGCGCCTCATGCCGGTCGCGACGGCCAAGACGAAGAAAGCGTAGTGCGGCGTCCCCTCCGCGGCAGCCAGAAACAACGCTACCTGATCCACGCTCAGTGCTCGCGCCGGGGAGGACCCCGCCTTGGGTGCGGGGACCAAGCGCGCGACGTTGCGGCTAACCAGCCCTAGACGTTCCGCCCAGCCAAGCATGCGATGCAGCAGGCGGTGAACGCGAAGGACTGTAGTTGCTCCTAACGGACGGCCGTAGCGCACCTTTACGGGAGCGCTGTCGGCAGCCGCCTTTCGCGCCTTTCTCTCGTAGCGAATCGGTTCGGTACGCAGTTTCGCGTAAAGGTCAGCCAAATGCGCCGGCTTTAGGCTCGCTGCGCCGAGGCTCCCTATATTCGGGACGACGTGCATGCGTAGATGCTCCTCGTAGCGGCTGACGGTTTGGCCCGCTAAGTCCGGCTCGACGCTCTTGAGAAAGCGTGTCGCAATCTCGGCGACAGTCACCTTCTGCGGGTCCAGGTCAATGCCGCGATCGCGCGCTGCGAGCGCATCGCGCTCGGCACGTTCCGCCTCCTTCTTTGTTGCGAATGTGCCCAGGCTCTTACGCCGTCGGAGCCCTGCTGCCGTAGGTTCGAGGTCGATGAGTGCCGCGTAATGGCCACTCTCGCGCTTGTAAATGCTCATCTGTTGTGTGCTCCTATTGAGTCGCCGCGTCTATTTCCAACTCGGCGGTGTCCAGTTCGGGTCCGCGCTCGCGCGACAGCAAGTCGAACTCTTTGCCCCACCACGGGCCCATGGATGGGTACAGGTAGGAATCGCGGAAAGCATCCTCAGTCAGAATCTCGACAACGTGTTCAGCTTGTTCACGGCGCACAATGGGATGCTGCCGTGTTGCATCACCCCACGACCTCGCCATCGCCGGAGCATACTCTCGCAGGCACTGGCGAATGGCATCGTACAGCGGCTTCCTGGTCTTTTCGCCGATGCCACTTCCCGTAACCGGAGCGAAGGCCAGGCGGCGAGCGAGAGCGTCGATGGAGTTCGGCGGGATTAACGCGGGTATTTCCTTGTCGCGCTTCACGCGGAGCGCGCCGCAGTTAACGAGGATGCTGGCGAGTTCATTCAACGCAACGGACTCGTCTTCAAGATCGCGCTCGCGGGATGCAGTAAGGAACAGAGCAACGGCACAACGCCGTGCCATCTGATGCGTCAGCCTGCGGTCGGTCATCATGGCGTTGGCCACCGCTTTGCTTCCGCCGCCTTCGTTCCGGTTGCCCTGAAGTTCGGGATACGCGTCGAGCGCGTCGCCGACGGTGGCGTTGGTTTCGCCGAAATACGAAACCCAGCGCCGGAACGACTTGCGGAAGCGCGCCGCCTGACTGGCCGTCATGCCTGGTTCGCGAGGTCTACTCATTAACTACCTGAAGCGAGTATAGTTTGTGAGCTTCTCCTTGGCAACCCCCGGGAGCTATTCTTGACCCATGTTCATCGCACAAGACTCGCCACGACCTGACCTGCTTAGCCGGCGCACCGCCTGTGAAACCTGCAACATCTCGCTCTCGACGCTCAAGCTCCTCATCGGGCGCGGCGAGATTCGGCAGATTCGTATCGGCCGCCGCTCGCTGATTCCGAGGATGGAAATCGAACGGTTCATCGCCGACCGCCTTGGCTTGGGGAACCCCACGTGACGACGACGGAGCAAGAAGCGGAAGTTCGACGCTCGCTGGCGTTGCTTCACGCTCCCGGCGACGTGGCCGAAATACGGGCGTTGGGCCGAGAAACGCTCACCGGCTACTTCAACGACTACGCCACCGCTGCGCCGCGCGAAGCTATCAAGGCGAATGGTAGAACCGGAACGACCGGCGTCTACACGACGTTGAACCCGTTGCAGTCGGCAGTTCTCTCGCGCTGCGTCAATCGCCTGACCAACGTAAAGACCGGGGGCGCCGCGAGCGACGGCGACGTCGCGCGAAGGCGGTGGCTGCTCGTAGACCTCGATCCCGTTCGACCCGCCGGCATTTCCTCGACCGATTCCGAGCATAACGCGGCGCTCGACCGAGCGACCACAATCGCTCTCGCGCTCAACGAAAGAGGCTGGCCGATGCCGGTGCTTGCCGATAGCGGGAACGGAGCGCACTTGTTATATGCGGTGGACCTTCCTAACGACGCTAACGCAAGGGCTCTCGTCCAGAGCGTGTTGGCCTCCATGGACTTCGAGTTCAGCGACAGCGCGGTTGCCATCGACACCACCGTCTTCAATGCCGCTCGCATTGTGCGGCTTTACGGCACCACAGCACGTAAGGGAGAGTCCACGGCGGACCGGCCGCACAGGTGCTCGACGCTCCTTGACGTTCCAAGCCCCGTCGAGCGCGTCTTACGCGAGTCGCTCGAAAGGCTCGCGGAGTCCGTGCCGGTCGCGCAATCGACGCTGAAGGAACCGGGAGCCGTCGATCTCGCTCGATTCATCGAGCGCAACGGCATAGCCGTAAGGTTCGACGCTGCGTGGAACGGCGGCCGCAAGTTCATCTTAGAGCACTGCCCGTTCGACCCATCGCACACGGGGAGCAGCGCAGCGCTGCTGCAGCTCGCGAGCGGTGCAGTTGTCTTTCGCTGCCTTCACAATGGCTGCGCTCGGCGCAAGTGGCAAGACGTTCGCACCCGCTTCGAGCCGGTCAGCGCAACGCAGCGCGGCGACCAAAAGGAACGTCCCGTCTTCGTTCGAGCTAGCGCTCTTCTCAACGAGCCAGGCGAGGACATCGAGTACGTCGTCGCCGACCTGATGCCGCTAGGCGGCACGGCGATTCTTGCTGGCAGACCGAAAGGCGGGAAGTCAACGACGGCGCTCAACCTCGCACTTTGCATCGCTCGCGGTCAGCCATTCATCGGGCGCACGACCCGTAAAGGCCCCGTGCTCTACCTCGCGCTGGAGGGTGCAAGGGGCGGATGGAAGTCGGTTATCCGCAAGATTGGCCTGACCGATGCGGACGACGTGTTCTTCTGCATCGACCGGGCACCGGAAGGTCCGATCGCATGGCTGCGCGATGCCATCAGGCAACACGCACCGGTTCTCGTAATCATCGACACGATGCAGCGGTTGCTGCGCGTCAAAGACGGTAACGACTATGCAAGTGCATCGAACGTGACCGACGCAGCCATTGAACTCGCGCGCAGCGCGAACGCGACGCTGCTGTTCGTTCACCACTCGGGCAAGACGCGGCGCGAAGACATCGTGGACGAAGTGATGGGTAGCACCGGATGGGCTGCCGCCGTCGATACGGTCTTGGTGATGCGGAAGACGGAACACTGCCGTACCATCGCGAGTGACCAGCGCTTTGGGGAACCCATGCCGGAAACGGTGTTGCACATGGACCAGGCGACGCACGGGGTCCTAGCAATGGGTACAAAGGCGGAAGCAGATACGGTGAACATGGTGGGGGTTATCGTTGACTTCGTGCGCGAGCAACCCGACGAGGCGCCGACCGAGGCAACGATCCTAGAAGGCGTAACCGGCCGTAAGGATCGCAAGCAGGCTGCATTGCGGCGAGCGGTCGAACTGGGAGCGCTCACACGCTCCGGGACCGGCCGCAAGGGCAGCCCGTTCCGCTACGCGGATTCCGCCTCCCTGCCTCCCACCCATGCTTCGGAGGTAGCAAACCAGAAAGCGGATTTGGCCGGAAATGCCCATGAAACCGATGATTACTCTGCCTCCCGCGCTGCGGTCGCGCTGTCGAGTCGCGAGGGCCAGATTCTCGACATGAAGCCGCCGACCGAAACCCCCGATAGCGCCAGTGACGTCTTCGCCTACGCCGCGGAGAGAATCGACGCGGTTACGGAATCCACCAGTGAGCGGCGCTGAGCGAGCGCTTGAGCAAGCGCGTGCGATCGTAGCCGCGGCCGCGCTGCTCCGCGCGGGCGGGTTCCGCTTGAAGCGGTTGCAGCCGGCGAAGGTGCGCGCATGAAGCGGAAGGTGCGGAAACGTACGGCGGTACTAGCCCGCACCGGCAAGCGCGGCGAAGGCGTCTACGCCCTGCGACAACTGGCGAAGTTTCTCAACGACAATGGGTGGCGCCCATCTCCCGGCGAACTCGCGGATGCGACCTGCTACAGGTCCCGCTGGTGGTGGTGGCGCAGGTTGCGTAGTTCTGCACGGCTCGGCACCGTTCGGCAGCATCGCCGAGGCCAGTGGGAACTCACTCGCTTCGGCTGGGAGAACCTCGGTCTGCAGCTTCTCCACCCCTTGGCTTCCCAGAAACCGCGCAATCGCAATCGCCGAGTAATCGCTGCACGCGCGACGTTGCTTCGCCGAAGAATCGCCGCCGCGACGATCTACGACCGGCCGCCGTGCGGCCTGGTTGTGCCCGGTCTCGAACGCAACTCGACTCTCCCAATCATCGAAGGATAGGAATGGCTACACACGGCCGGGCCTGCATTTCACGGAATGTTTGGTTGCAAAATGACAGATGCGTGCCAAGGGCTTTTCGTTGCAATCGCGATGCCATTTACCTGCGACGCAAAACGCAGCGTGCGAACACGGTATGCAACGAAATGCTCGGCGCCTTACCGTTGAGCCGCGATTCCAACCGCAGCCGCGTATCGGTTCGATACTTCGAGCGGAAAAACGGGGTCCGCCGTGTTTCCACACCTCGCGTAGTGCGTGCAGGCTCGTAGCAGAATGACTGCGGCTGGGATGTCCGGGTTCTGCCAATCGCCGACGAACGTAGCCGTACCATCGTGGTAAAGCCAAGCACTCAGCGAGCCAGAGCCCAGTTCGTAGACGTACCAGCCGTAGGAATCGCCGCAATCGTGCGGCCAGCACACGCCGGCCACGATGATCGTGCCGTGCGGCGTTTCGATGCGCTGAGAGGGTGTCTCAGTAGCTCGGTCAAGAAGTAAGCCGGGCAACGCGCTCAACTTCGAGCCGTCGGAGCCGTTGAGCAAAACGCGGTAGGCTCGCGCAAACGCAGCGTTGTTGAGCAGGTCGAACCCGTAGCCTGATAGTCCATCATACTCAGACGACTGCACAGTTCGAAGGAGACCCGTCAAGGCAGCAGCGCGCAGGAATGGGTCCTTGGGAAGTTCGGGCGTCGCGGGCGCAGGAGGAGCCGGCGTCGCGCGTTCCCATGGAGGAACGTACGGAGTTGCGGGAGCCGAGGCGCTGCCCGCATTCTGCTGTAGCCCTTTCGCGACGTACGGCGTGCCGGTCGCCAGCGGCGCGACGGGATTCGGTAGACCCTTCCGGTCGCTAAAAGTTGCGTAGCCAACGCCAACAACAAGTAGGATGACAATCGCAGCGAAGGCTGCGCCCGCATACTTGAGTACCGCCACCGCGTTCTCGTTGGGTTGCGTCTTTGTGGTACTTGAAGAAGAGCCCTCAGCGCCGGCCGGTAAGGCACGCCTGCACTGCACACAGAAGAGGGCATCGGAAATTAATCCACGACCGCAGAACGGACAGAACTTTGGCTCGTTCACCGCTCGTTACGAATGTGTTTCCACATTGCGCGGAACACGAGATAGCCGGCCACTGGGAACAGCAACACGCGCAGCGTCACCATGCCGGACTGTTCGAATCTGATCGCACCGACCATCAAGTCGCCGACTATGAGATAAATCGACTCAAGGATGTAGTAGAGCACGAATGTCAAGACTACAGCCAGAGCAATAGAAACGTAGTTTATGGATCGCTTCGCTGGCGGTGCCTCCTGAACGTTGGCAGCGGACGGCGTCATCGCCGGGGCCGGTGACGGCGCCGGAGAAACCGCTGGCGTCGGCGTGTTGAGGGCCGCTTCATCTGGAAGCCGTGCGCCGCACTTCATGCAGAACTGTGCGCCCGAGACCGTGATCTGCGCTCCGCAGCGTGGGCAGAAGGACAGCACGTCCATCGTCTCCTATTGCATGCCTGGGAAGAGACTCGCACAAGCCGCATGGTCGTGTTGGAACCAGCACCGAAGACTGCGTTGCGCCAGTGATTTCATGCGGTCGTTGTAGCCGCTCAGCGAGAGGAACGTCCAAACCGTGTGCGCTCGCTTAAGCGCAACCTGAGCGGTGGGATCATCGCCGACCTTGTGCGCCGCCGCCGAAGTGTAGATGTCCGCGAGCGCCTCGTTATTGAGCAACTCTTGACGTTCGGATTCGGTGTCGGCCTTTAAGGACAGCGCGTACGCTTGTTGGGAAGCGCTCACGCAATCGGACAAGACTCGGGACCACGAAACAGTCGAAGCCCCCGCCCCATCCTTCGCGCAGCGTTCCATCGCTTCGTTCTGTTGAGTCTGCTCGGCGGGAGTAATCGCGGCAACAGCGGGCAACGCGGACGCGCCCAGCATCGCCAAAGCGGCGAAGACCCACGACCACAAGGTACGCATAGACCCTCCTCGCACCGGCTCGGGGACGGTGGGAGCAAGGACTTGCTAAGCGGATCGGAAGGACTCCTCCAACTCGACGGCCGCGGTCAGGATCGGAACCCGGGTGCCGGTGTGGCCTTAGGATGCAAGTTTTTCAAAATTTTGTGCGCTACGCAGGTGGGCTCTAAGCCGATTTATGGGCTGGTCGAAGCGCGACGGGGGATGGGGGTTGCCACCCCCTCGCCGCCGTGGTTGCCAAACGGTTGCCGTCGATCACATCCCCCGGTAGCTAACGGCGATCGACGCCAACCGAAAAAGTCTTTGTCTATAGCCATTTGGGCCCTGTCACGTCTGACCGCGACCCCCACTTTACGCTTTAGGAGTCCCCTGCTCTATCCAATTTGAGCTACGGGCGCGCGCGAGCCGTCAGGCGGGCTCGCTTCTGAGCCGGCCGCGGCCGCGCCTGTGCCCGGCGTGCGCTCAAATGCGGTAGAGGTCGCCGACTTGGTTGGGGTCGACCATACGAGTGACCGCCGAGGCCGCCGATTCGCAGGCGGCCGAGCCGTTCTCGGAGCGAGCGACGATCCGCACCCGGGTCACCTCGCCGTCGAAGACGCGGACCGGCGCCGCTCCGCCCTGAACGTGGGGGCCGCCGCGGCAGACGAAGTAGGTTCCGGCCTCGAGCGTCACGTCGGCAAAGAAGCCGTGCCGGTCGGCCTGGAGGATCCTCGTTGCTACCGGGGACACGAGCACCATCTCCACCCCGGCCAGGGGCCGCCCCGCGGCATCGACGACGTAGCCGGCGATGCCGCCCGGGGTGCCGGCGGCCGCCGGCGAGGCCGCGCCGAGGAGCGCGGCGAGGAATGCGAGCGTTCGCAGATTCATGACCGTACAACGCGGCACGGCCGCGCGCGGTGACGCTCGGAAAGCTCAGGTTCGCGGCGCCGCGCGTCGAAGCTTAGGCTGATGCACTGTGCGGCTCGGCTTTCGTTCTGCCTCTCGCTTGCGTTGCTGGCGGCTTGCGCGCGCGGCCCTTCCTCGACGGCATTCGAGCCGTTGCCGGCTTCGCTCCAAGCGATCCCGCGCACGGCCGTCGCGCGGACGCCGATTCAGCACATCGTGATCGTCATTCAAGAGAACCGGTCGTTCGACAATCTCTTCGCCACGTTCCCCGGCGCCGACGGCACGAGGACCGGAAAGACGCACACCGGCGCGCGCGTGCCGCTCGTCGAGGGCAATCTCGTCGGCGAAGACATCCAGCACTCGCATCCGATCTTCGAGACGGAATACGACGGCGGGAAGATGGACGGCTTCGACGAGATCGGCTACAACCCGTCGCACCAGCCGGCCGGTACGTATCCCTATCAGTACGTCAATCCGGCACAGATTCAGCCGTACTGGACGCTGGCAAAGACGTACGTGCTCGCCGACCACATGTTCCAAACCCAAGGCAGCAATAGCTGGACCGCGCATCAAGACCTCATCGCCGGCGGCACGGCGATCGACGCCACCGAGAGCATTACCGATTCGCCGTCGGCGCTGCCGTGGGGATGCGACGCACCCGAGTATACGGTGACGTCGCTGCTCACGTCGTCGCACCAGTACAAGCCCAACGCCGGTCCCTATCCGTGCATGACGTACGTCACGCTTCGCGACCGGCTCGATGCCGCCGGGTTGAGCTGGAAGTATTACACGCCGGCCGTCAATAGCTGGGGCGCGATGTGGAGCGCTTTCGACGCGGTGAAGGCCGTTCGCGAAGGTCCCGAGTGGCAAACGAACGTCGTGACGCCGCAAACGCTCATCTTCTCCGACGTGTCCGGTGGCAAGCTTCCCAACGTGTCGTGGGTAGTACCGTCGAATCTCGCCTCGGATCACGCGGGGACGTCGCCCGACACCGGCCCATCGTGGGTCGGACAGATCGTCGATTCGATCGGCAAGAGCAAGTACTGGAAATCGACCGCCATCGTGATCGTATGGGACGACTGGGGCGGCTGGTACGATCACGTCGCTCCGCCGCAGCTCGATTACGCCGGCCTGGGCTTTCGCGTCCCGGCGATCGTCGTCTCGCCGTACGCGCGCAGCGGCGTCGCGCACAAACAGTTCGAGTTTGGCAGCATCCTGAAATTCGTCGAGCAGAACTGGGGGCTCAAGTCGCTCGGCACGTCCGACGCGCGCGCCGCCAGCATTGCCAGCGTCTTCGATTTCAAACAGAAACCCCGCGCCTTCACCCCGGTGCCGACGAAGTTTTCGCGCGAGTATTTCGAGCGCCAGCGGCCTTCGAACCAGCCCGTCGACGACGAGTAGCGCTTACTCTTCGTCGACCACGTGGTAGGACGGGCGCTCGTGCAGGAAGTGCGACGCCGGATACTTCGCAGAGATCGGCACGAAAGCGCGCGGTTTCTGCGTGAAGTCGAACGCATCGAGCGGCGCGGCCGCGCGCGTATCCGTATAGCCCTGCGCGGCCGGCCCGATCGGCGGCAATCCGAAGGCCTCCTCGGCGAACTTTAGTACGCTCGCCGATTCGTACTGCCGGTGATCGACGTAGCCCGCTCGCACGTACGGAGAAATGATGACCAGCGGGACGCGGATGCCGAGCCCGCGGAAATCTTTCTGCGGCGGCGGAACGTTGTCGTACCAGCCGCCCCAGTCGTCCCACAGCAAGAAGATCGCGGTCGAGTTCCAGTCGGGGCCTTTGCCGATGGCGTTGACGACGCTGGCCACCCACGACGGGCCGGTGTCGCTATTGGCAGCGGGATGATCGGAATCTTGCCAGTCGGGAATCACCCACGACATCGCGGCGAGCTTCCCGGCCTTGGCGTCGCGCAGGATGCGCGTTTGCGGCGTGACGACGTTCTTCCAATCGGGCCCGTATCGCACCGCTTTGATCGCGTCGAACGACGTCCACAACTGGCCGCCGTCGTTGGCCGAGATCGGCGGAGCGTAATACCGCCACGACGCGCCCTTGGCGTCGAGCGAATCGGCCATCGTTTTGAACGTCGTAAAGCACGGCTCCGGGCCGTCGAGCTGCACGAGGCGCTTGGAGTTGACGGTCCACGTCGCGCCCGCGAAACCTTGATCGCAGCCCCACGGCTCGCCCTCGGGATAGTTCGCCTCCGCAAGGTCGTTGCCAGCGTTGAGGTTATCGGTTCCCGCAATCAAGGCGAGATGGCTGGTGAAGCTCGGGCCAAACTCCATCGGAAAGAAATGGTCGGCGATGGCGTATTGCTTGGCCAAGGTCCAATACGGCGCTACTTGCGCGGGCTCGAGATACGAATAGGCGAACGAGCCCGCCGGACTGCCGTTGTCGAACGGCGTGCGATCGAAGCGATCCATCTTCCCGGAGTCCCAGGCCGTCACGGCTTCGTTGAAGTTGTGGATCATGTCTTGTCCGAACGTGGTCACCACGAACGGGATCTGCTGCAGAACCACCTTCTTGCCCGCGCTGTCGTAGCCGTACGGTTGTGTGTCGGCGTTGGGGAAACCGTCGAACACGTTGTCGAAGGTGCGGTTCTCTTGGATGATCACCACCACGTGCTTGATGTACTTGCCGATCGGCACCGAACCGGAAGCGAGGCTCGCGGCCGGCACGAATCCCGCACTCGGCGGCGCGGCCTCGCCGCCGGAACATCCGGCAACGAGCAGGGAGCACGCCGCAAGCGTGGCCGTCCAACGAACCATCATGGCGCAGTCTATTCGCCTCTCTCGCGTCGGCCCCATGGCACTGCGGGTTGCCCCGCCGGCGCGGCGAAGAGGGCTCCTTTCAACCGGAGGAACGTTATGTTGCCCGCTTTACTCGCGGCCGTCTTGCTCGGCATAGTCGCCGGGCTGCGGACCTTCACCCCGCCCGCCGTCCTGTGGCTCGTGCGGCACGGCGGCCCATGGGCGATCGTGCTCTGGGTTGCGGCGGCGCTCGAATACGCCGGCGACCTGCACCCGAGCGCCCCGGCACGCACCCAAGCCGCCGGATTGATCCCACGCGTGCTCAGCGGAGCGTTCTGCGGCTGGCAGCTCGTCGCGGCGAGCGGCGGGTCCGGCGCTGCCGGCGCGATTGCGGGCGGGGCGGCTGCGGTCGCCGGGGCGTACGGCGGCCTGGCGTTGCGCGCGCGAGCGAGCGCCGCGATCGGCAACGTGCCGTCCGGGCTGCTCGAAGACGCCGTCGCGATCGGGGCGGCGTTCGCCATCGTCGCACACGCGTAGACGCATCCGGCGTGGCGGGAACCCGGGATACCGGCTACGCGCGCGGCTCTTTATAATGACAACGTCCACGGAGGAACTCATGAAGCCGCTCTTGCTCCCGGCCGCCGCCATCCTGATCGCCTCGCTGGCCGCCACGGCTCCGGCGCACCCGGCGTCGTGCGCGCCGACGGTTTTTCCGCCCTACGGAACGTACGCGCGCTCCGGGCGCCTTCACGGCCCGGGCCTCTTTCTCGCCGGCGGCGGCGGCTCCGAAGCGCCGGCGGCGGCGTTCGTTTGGATGCACGATCGCAGCGTCGGCCCGTCGCACGGGCGCACCGGCAACGTGGTCGTGCTACGCGCGTACGGTGAGAAATCGTACGACTTGCCGTTTTATCAGCATGCCAACTTCGCATCGGTCACGACCGTCTTGATTCCGACGTGCGCGTCGCGCGCGCAGGTCGACTCGGTCGTGCCGGCCGTCGACAAGGCCGATGCGCTCTTCTTCGCCGGCGGCGACCAGTCCGATTACGTCGCATGGAAAGGCAGCAAACTCATCGAGGCGGTCAAACGCGTCTACGCTCGCGGCGGCGTGGTGGGCGGCGGCAGCGCCGGGCTCGCGATTCAAGGCGCGGCGATCTACGATTCCCGTGCTGCCGATCGCATGAACGTGGAAACGCACACCGCCGACGCGGTGAAGCACCCGCTCGAGCCGCGCATCAGCTTTACCACCAAGCTGTTTGCTTGGCCGGCGCTGGCGCGCACCATCACCGACACGCACTTCGCCGTTCGCGATCGCTTCGGCCGGTTGGTCGTCTTCCTTGCACGCATCGTCAACGACGATCTCCTCGGCCCGGGCCCGGTGTACGGGCTGGGCATCGATCAGGCCAGCGCGGTGGTAGTCGACGCAGCGGGCGAAGCGACGGTCTTGAACGCCCCCGGCGGGCGCGGCGCCTACCTATTGCGTGCGACCGATCCGATGAATCTCGTCGCTCCGGGGTCGATCGACTACACCGTCGAGGTCTCGCACGTGAAGACGAACGGCGAGCGTTTCGATTTGCTGGGAAAGAAGACGTCGGACCCGTGGTACGCCGTGACCGTGAACGGAAGCAAGACGCCGCCGTACTCGACTAATCCCTACTGAGCGCCCTCGGCGAGCGATTCGCGCCACGCGACGAACCGCTCCACGTAGAACGGATCGAACTGCGTGCCGCTGCAGCGCTGCAGCTCGGCGAGCGCCGCCGCCTCGGTGATGCCGCGATGGTAGGGGCGGTCGGAGATCATCGCCGAGAATGCGTCCAAAATCGAGATCGCGCGTGCCAGCGGGTGGATCTCTTCGCCGGAGAGGCCGCTCGGATAGCCTTGGCCGTCCCAGCGTTCGTGATGCTGGCCGACCAGCGCGGCGACGTCGCTCCAGCCGTCGTGCAGCACCAGCAGGTTGCGTCCGAAGAGCGGGTGCCGCTTGACGTGCTCGTACTCTTCGCTGGTGAGGCGCCCCGGCTTGACCAGAATGCGATCGGAGACGAGCAGCTTGCCGACGTCGTGCAGCAGGCTCGCCTGTAAGAACGCGCCCAGCCACTCGCCGTCGAGCTCGAGATTGTACTCCGACCACTCTTTGGCCATGCGATTGACCTCGAAAAGGTGGACGCGCGTGTACGGATCGCGATCGAGCATCGCGGCGACGATGGTTTCGATGCCGGCGAAATTGCCGTGCAATCCCGCGGGGCGCGGGTCGAGCGTACGAACCGGGCGGCACCCTTCGCGGCGCGAGCGGCGCGCGCGATCGACGCAGAGCGAAAGCAGCTCGTGGCGCGTAGCGCCGTCGAGCGGCGCGACGCCGTACCCCATCGCCACCGAGATCGGGAGCGTTTGATCGCTCGTCACGTAAGCGAGCTGCCGCAAGCGCGCGTACAGGCGCTCGACGAACCGTTCCGCTTCCTCGGGCGCCCCTCCGGCGAACGCAACCATGAACACGTCGCCGCCGTAGCGCGCGACCACCACGCCGTCTTCCTCGAACTCGCCCAGCGCGTCGCCGACGCGGCGCAACACTTCGTCGCCCTCGCGATAGCCGTACGTTTCGTTGAAGGCGGCGAAGTTGACCACGTCGAGCACGACGACGGTCGCGGGACGCAGCGACGTCGCGGTCAGCAGCACCTCGTCGAGCGCGCGCGAGAATTTCGTGTAGCTGGCCAGGCCCGTCATCGAGTCGTACTCGGCGGTGCGCTGCAACTGCTGGTACATGCGCTGGTTTTCGAGCGCGACGCCGACGTAGTGCCCGAGCGCCGCGACGATTTCGACATCGTCGTTGTTGTAGGCTCCGCCGCGCGTGCTCTGCACCGACAGGCACCCGACCGTGGCGCCGCCCGCGCGCATGGGCACGAAGATCGCCGAGACGGTGTCGTTCGTCCACGGACGGTCTTTATGAATCGGCTCCGAGCCGGCCGGCGCCCAGACCGACGGATCGTTGCCCCAGATCAACTCGCCGGTACGGATCACCTCGCGGGCGCGAGAGTGCTCGCCGAGCACGATGTGCGGATAGCGCCGGATCTCGCCGTGATCGTAGAAGTATTCGATGGAGTGCTGCCCGTCGGGCCGGGCTAGCGCGATGAAGACGACGGAGGAGTCTAGGTACTGGGGCAGCATCTCGGTCAGCCGCTCGAACAACTCGCCAAGCGAGAGGTCGGTCGCCAAAAGACTAACCACCGAGCGCATTAACGCCCGGTCGCTGGTTCGAGACCGCTCGATCGGCGTCGCGTGCTCCGTCACGTCGTAGCCTCCAGTGCGAGTGCCCCTCGGGGTGGCGTGGACTCTTCGTCGAAGGAGCGCGCATGTCCGTTTCTTACGACCTGCTCGAACGCCAAGCGCGCGAACTGCTCGCCGGCGAAACCGACGCCGTAGCCAACCAAGCGAACTTCGCCTCGTTCGTCTATCACGAGCTGCCCGACGTGAACTGGGCGGGCTTCTACTTCGTCGACGGGAAGGGCGAACTCGTGCTGGGGCCGTTCTGCGGCCGCCCGGCATGCACGCGGCTGCCGGCCGGACGGGGCGTCTGCGGCGCCGCGGTCGTGCGCCGCGAAACGGTGGTCGTCGACGACGTCCACGCCTTTGCCGGGCACATCGCCTGCGATTCGGCGTCGCGCTCCGAGATCGTCGTTCCGCTGCTGCGCGCGGGCGAGGTGTGGGGCGTCTTCGACGTCGATAGCCCGTCGCTCGCGCGCTTCGATGCGGCCGATCGCGACGGCCTCGAACGGCTCGTTCTCGCCTTCAGCGAGGCGCCGGCTGCGGCGGCTTCGGTACGCTGAGCGCCACCCAAACGAGATTGAGCAGCGTCACGGCGGCGATGGTCGCAAAGACGGCCGGGAAGCCGAAGCGCGACGCAATCGCGCCGCCGGCGGCCGGCCCGACGAACATGCCCAAGAACGTCGCACTCGACGTGACGCCATAGACTTGCCCGCGCCGTTCGCTGGCAAACATCCGCCCGATCAGCGCGTTGGCCGTGGGGAGCACGCCTCCCAAGAACGCGCCGACGCCGAAGCGCAGCGCGATGAACGTGCCGACGTTGCGCGCGAAGGCTTGCGGTAACGTAAACGCAGCCACGCCGGCCAGCGAGATCAGCAGCACGCGCCGGTAGCCGATGCGATCGCTGCGCTTGCCCAAGAACGGCGAAGCGATCAAATCCGCCAGGCCGACGACCGCAAACGAGGCGCCGGCTGCCGTCGCCAGCCACGGGGCGTTGCCGACGAGCTCGCGCACGAAGAGCGGCACGATCGGTTGCGCGCCGAACGCCGCGACCTGCGCCAGCAGCACGACGACGAACATCGGCAGCAACTGCGGGTGGCGTACGATCTCACCGAAGCGCTGCCAAATCATTCCCGGTCGCGCGGTATGCGTACGCTTGACGAAGTGCTCGGGAACGAACAGCGTGCAGACGAGAGTCGCCGCCAGTGCAAACGCGGAGGTGACGAAAAAGACGAGCCGGTAGTCGTGGAGCCGGTCGGCCAGAAACCCGCCCAGCAGCGGGCCGCACAGGCCGCCGACGAGCTGCCCGGTCGCCATCCATCCGAGCGAGAACCCCAGGGACTCTTCGGGAACCTGCGTGCCCACCAAGGCAAGCGCGGCCGCCGAAAAGCCGCTGAACACGCCCATCGCCGCGCGCGCCCCGAAGAGTTCCCAAGCGTTCTGCGTGAGCCCCATGAGGGCGGTGAAGGCGCAGATCGCGATGCACGAGCGCACCACCATCGGTTTCCGGCCGACGCGATCGGCGATGCCGCCCCACACCGGCGAAAAGATCGCCGCCATCAGAAAATTCACCGAAGCGATGGCGCCCGCCCAGAGATCGACGGCAGCGATCGGATGGACGCCCAGCTGAATGATGAAGAGCGGCAAGAACGGCCCAGAAATGGAGAAGGCGCAGGACATCAATGCCTGCACCGTCACCATGAGCCACAGCGTTCGCTGCCAAGGTTCGAGCGGTTTCACACCGCTTGGCTATTCCCAGTTAGCGGCGGGGCGGGCCTCCCGGTCCCATCATGCCCATGGGGTGTCCCCACATGCCCAGGTGTCCCATCCCCGAGTGTGAGAGCACGTGCAGCAGCAGCGTGCCGGCGTCGAGATTCGGCATTTGGTGCTGGTTCTGGCCGCCCCAGCCGTCGTGCCCCGGCGGCTTCGGGCCGGCGGGCATCTCGCTGGCAAGCTGAGCCTTCATCTGCTCGTGCAGGCTCTTGGACTGGGTGCGGAACGACGCGTGCAGGGCGAGAATGCGCTGCTGCTCGCCTTGCGAAAGCAACGTGTCGAGCTGCTTGGCCGCCGCTTGCGGATCGGGGTTGGGAGAGATCGCGAGGTTGCCGATGATGCCGGCGATGGTGGTGCGATGGGCCGGCGAGATCGAGTTCAGCACCTGCGTGCGCAGTTGCTCGTGCAGCTTCTCTTCCTGGGTGCGGAAGGTCTCGAAGGTCTTTTCCAGGGCCTGACGCTGCTGCTGCGTCAGCTGCGGGCGGGCGGGGGGCGCGTTGGTGGCGTTCGTGTCGGCCAGGACCGCGACCGGGCCGAGGGCCAGCGCTAACGAGAGCGCGAGAAGGACGTTTTTCATATCCCGATCCTACTGCAGCCTTCCCTAGACGAATCTGTGAAACGACTGGGCGGCCCGGTTACGTTACGTCTGGCTCCGCCCGTGCGGCGCGTTGAGATCCTGGAGCGGGCCGATCGGCACGATGCCGGTCGGATTGATGTCGTCGTGCGTGACGTAATAGTGGCGCTTGATGTGGTCGAAATCGACGGTGGCGGCGACGCCGCCGATCTGATAGAGATCGCGCAGGTAGCCGTAGAGATTCGGGTAGGCGGCGATCTGGCGCAGGTTGCACTTGAAATGGCCGTGGTAGACGGCATCGAAGCGGATCAGCGTAACGAAGAACCGCCAATCGCTCTCCAGCGGCCGCCGGCCGAAGAGGTAGCGGCGATCGCCGAGACGCTGCTCCATGAGGTCGAGCGTCTCGAAGAGGCGATACGCGGCCGCCTCGTACGCCGCTTGCGACGTGGCGAAGCCGGCCCGGTACACCCCATCGTTCACCGTCTCGTAGAGCAGCTCGTTCAACGCGTCGATCTCGGCGCGCAGCGGCTGCGGATAGAGATCGAGGCTCGCGTCGCCGAGCGCGTCGAACGACGTTTCGAACATGCGCATGATGTCGTCGTCGGAGTTGCTCACCACGATGTTGCGCTGCGTATCCCAGAGCACCGGAACGGTCACGCGCCCGCGATAGCCGGGATCGCTCGCGAAGTAGGCCTCGCTCAAGAACGACCACCCGTTGAGCGGATCGCGCTCGCCCTTCGCGTGCGAACCGTCGCCGAATCGCCAGCCGCGCTCGTCGCGAATCGGATCGACGACGGTCATGCCGATCGCGCGTTCGAGCCCTTTGAGCTTGCGCACGATGATGGTGCGGTGCGCCCAAGGGCAGGCCAGCGACACGTAGAGGTGATAGCGGCCGGCTTCGACCGGGAATTCGGGCGTTCCGACCCAGTTGCGAAACGCATCGGCTTGGCGCTCGAACGCGCCGTCGCCGGATTGTTCGTCGGGAAATTGCGCTTTTGGAGACATCGTCATTCCTTTGCGGTCAGCGACGCAACGGAGAGTGGTGAGGGATACGCCAGCGTCTTCTCCGCGATGAAGAGCCGCTGCATCGCTTCGAGGGTGCGCCCGTCGACCGGCATGCCCGGCGGGTAGTCGTAGCGATCGTCTTTGACGATTGCGGCCGGCGTTTGGCCGACGTACTTCGCGATTGCGGCGAGATTCTTCGCGTCGTAGTACCCGTTGCCGGCGATATCGGCGATCGCGCGGTTGGTGGCCGAGCGCAGCGCCTTCGCCAGGCCGGCGTCGGCGAGCGCGCGTTCCCCGAACAGCACGCCGCCGGTCGACGTTCCGGGCATCGGCACCGCGATGACGCGCGCGATCCCATTGCGCTCGAAGGCCTGCGTGAACGGGTTCCAGGCAAACGCGGCCGCGATCGATCCGCGTTTGAGCGCGACGCCCTGATCGCCGCCGTTGAGCGGCACGAGATCGACGTCGTCGAACGTGAGCGGCCAGATGAGCTTGCCTAGGTAATACGACGAGGCCGTCCCCAAGCCGCCGATCAGCCCGATCCGCTGCCCGCGCAGCTCCTGAGGATTGCGCACACCCTTTTCGTACAAGGCGGTGCGCACCAGAAGCGCGGTCGGATGGCCGCGCTTGGGAATGTAGGTGGTGCAGCCCGCGAGCCGTACCTTGAATCCTCGCCGCACCGCATTGAAAAAGGCCGCCGAAATGCCGCCGGCCGCGGCGTCGAGGCGCCCGCGCGCGAGCAGCGCGACGGCATCTTGCGCCGTCGCGATCGAGATCATGTCGACGTCGAGCCCAGCGTCGGCATAGTAGCGGCGCTCCATCGCGACCATCACCGGAGCCAGCGACAGCACCGGCACGTAGGCGAGCCGCACCGACGACGGCGACGCCGCGCGCGAGCGAAAGGGCGCGGCGGCCAGTGCGGATGCGGCGAGTGCGGCGAAGGTGCGGCGGCGCATGGAAGTCTCTTCGCGGCCGGCGGCGAACCCCCGCCGTCGTGGCGAGGATCGGCGTTCGTTCGCTCGAGAAACGGTACGCTTCGGGAACGGTGGCGTTAAACGGGATCTCTCTCGATATTGCCAGCGGCGAGTTCGTGTCGATCGTCGGCCCCAGCGGCTGCGGTAAGAGCACGCTGTTGCGCATCATGGCCGGGCTCGACAGCGCGACCGCCGGCAGCGTCGAGACCGACGCTCCGCCGGCCGCCGCGCTGCCCAGCGCGATGGTGTTCCAGGAGCACGCGCAGCTCTTTCCGTGGATGCGGCTGGAGAAAAATCTCGCCTTCGCCTTCGATACGCTCGGGCTCCCTCGCTCGGAGGTGCGGGCACGCGTGCGCGACCAGTTGGCCGCCGTCGGTTTGGGCGAGTTTCTCGACGCCTATCCGCACGAACTCTCGGGAGGCATGAAACAGCGCGCCGCCGTCGCGCGCGCCTTCGCCGTCGATTCTCCGGTGCTCTTCATGGACGAGCCCTTCGGTGCGCTCGACGAACAGACGCGCGTGGGCTTGGCCGGCGTCCTCGAGACGCTCTGGCGCGCGTCGCGCAAGACCGTCGTCTTCGTGACGCACGGCATCGAAGAAGCGGTCGTCCTTTCCGATCGCATCGTGGTGATGAGCAAGCGGCCGTCCACGGTGCGCGAGATCGTCGACGTCGCGCTGCCCAGGCCCCGCGACCCGGTCGCGCTGCGCGGCGACGCCGAGTTTCACCGCTACGTCGCCCGCATCTGGGAACTGCTCGCGTGATCCTGCGGCTGATTCGGATCGCGTCGCCGATCGCGCTGCTGCTGCTGTGGGAACTCGTGGTGCGCGCGCACTTGCTCGATCCCGTCTTCTTCCCCGCGCCCAGCTCGATCCTCGAGACGTTTTACGAGTTCGCGCGCAGTGGCGAGCTGGTGTCGAATAGCTGGATCACGCTCCAGCGCGTCGTCATCGGGCTGGCGATCGGCGCGGTGCCCGGGGTCGCGATCGGGCTGATCATGGGCGCGAATAAATGGTTTGCGGCGGCGCTCGATCCGATCGTGGCGCTGCTCTACCCGGTCCCGAAGATCGCGATCCTGCCGCTCGTGCTCCTGATCTTCGGCGTCGGCGAAGAATCGAAGCACGCGCTGGTCGCGATCGGCGTCTTCTTCATCATGGTCATCAACACCGAATCGGGCGTTCGCCAAATCGACGCCATCTATCTCGACGTCGCGCGCGCCTTCCGGATCCGGCCGCTCAGCTTCTATCTGCGCGTGATGCTGCCCGGAGCGCTGCCGAGCATCTTTACGGGGCTGCGCTTGAGCATCGGCGTGGCGGTGGTGCTCGCCGTCGCCGCCGAGTTCAGCGCCGCGAAGTCGGGCCTGGGCTACACGATTTGGAACGGCTGGCAGACGCTGCAAGTCGAGAAGATGTACGTCGCGCTGGTGCTCGTCTCGGTGATGGGGTTCGCGCTCACGCTGCTCGCCGAATACGGCGAGCGTCTGTCGTTGCCGTGGCGGCCGCGTCCGTAGACGAGCTCCTCGAGCTCGCACTCGAGCACCACGCGCACGGACGCGACGACGAGGCCAAGGCCGCCTACGTTGCCGTTCTGCGGCTCGACGCCACGCATCTCGGCGCGCTCAACAATCTCGGTACGCTGCTGTTCAACGGCGGTTTTCGCAGCGCGGCGCGCACCGCCTACCGGCAGGCGGTCGAGCACCACCCCGGCGATACGATGGCGCGCGTCAACTACGGCAACGCCCTCTACGAACGCGACGAACTCTACCAAGCGCGCGAGCAATACGAAGCGGCGCTGGCCGTCGACGCGCGGTGCGCTCCGGCGCATCGCGGCCTGGCCTACGTGCTCGACCGCTTCGGCGACGCTGCGGGCGCGCGGCACCATCGCGATCTCGGCTACCGCGACGGCGCGACCGTCGTGCTGCCGTATCGCGGAACGGGCCGGGCGACGGCGGTGTTACTGCTCGTCTCCGCGATCGGCGGGAACGTCGACACCGAGCGGTTTCTCGACGACCGGCGGTTCTTCGTGACGAAGGTCCACGCGGAGTACGCCGGCGATGCGGGCTTCTTGCCGTTTCACGAGTTTGCGTTCAACGCCATCGGCGACGCGGAGCTCTCGCCGGACGCGCTCGATCGCGCCGAGGCGCTCTTGCGCCGCACCAACGCCGTCGTGCTCAACCGGCCCGAAGCGGTGCGCGCGACCGGGCGCGCCGAAAACGCGGCGCGGCTGGGCGCGCTCGAGGGCGTCGTCGCACCGCTGACGCGCACCTACCGGCGCTCGGACCTGCTTCACGTGCGGGCGCCCGAGCGGCTCGAACGGGCCGGCTTCGCCTTTCCGCTGCTGTTGCGCGCGCCGGGCTTTCATACCGGGCAGCACTTTCTCAAGGTGGAAGCGCCCGAGTCGCTCGCGGGAGCGGCGGCGGAGCTGCCCGGCGAATCGCTGACCGCCATCGCCTATCTCGACGCCCGCGGCCCGGACGGCTTCGCGCGCAAGTATCGCGTCATGATCGTCGGTGGCAAGCTCTATCCGCTCCATCTGGCGATCGCGCGCGATTGGAAAGTTCACTACTACAGCGCGCAAACCAACGAATACGAACGCCACCGCGACGAGGAACGGCGCTTTCTCGAGGCGATGGAGGAGGCGTTGGGCTTGCGCGCCGTCGCGGCGCTCGCGGCGATCGCGCGAACGCTCGCGCTCGATTACGCCGGCATCGACTTCGCGATCGACGCCCGCGGCAACGTGATGCTCTTCGAAGCGAACGCCGCGATGATGGTGCCGGCTCCCGATCCCGACCCGCAACGAACCTACCGCCGCACCGCGATCGAACGCGTGCTCGCCGCGGTCGACGCCTTGCTGGCTAGCGCCCGCGACGGCGGCGCAGCGCCGGCGTCACCTGCGTGACGATCGCGTCGAAGGTTTGCTCGCGCCCGTTCTTGTCGGCGATCGTGACCGTGCTGATCCCCGCGCTTCGATGATGCCGAGGCGCGCGGCGGTACGTACGGGAGAGGGAAGCGGCGACCGCCCAGTGCGCCTTGGCCGCCTCGCTTTCCACCGCCGGAGCCACCGCTGGCGTGCCGGCGAGCCTCCCGCCACCGAGGCGTAGCGCCATGGCGCGAGTATGGGCCGCGCGCGTCCACGAAGCGTCCTTTTCCGGCGGCGGGCAGTATCGGCGTACCGCCGGGCGGAAACCCTGCGGCGTGTCCGAGCGCCGCTGGAACGGCTGGGGCGACCCGAACGTTCGAATCGATCTTCCCGAGAGCGCGGTTTCGTATTTGCACGAGCGCCTCGGGCCGGCTTCCCCGCCTGCCGACGCGTCGTTCGAGGCTGCCTTGGCGCGCGTGCCGCCCACCCGGTTGGCGTCGCATCCCGCCATCGACACGAGCGCGCCCGCGCGGCTGCTCCATGCCCGGGGCCAAAGCCTTCCCGATTGGTTCGCGTTGCGCTTCGGAGAAGCCGCACCGTTTCCCGACGGCGTCGCCGCACCGTCGTCGGCGCGCGAACTGCGCGACCTATTCGATTTTGCGCGCGTATCCGGCGCGGCGCTGATTCCTTACGGCGGCGGCACGAGCGTCGCGGGGCATCTCACCGCGACCGCCTCCTCGCCGGACGCACCGGCGATCGCCGTTTCTACCGCCAACTTTCGCGGGCTGCGCGAGCTCGACCGGACCAGCCGTCTGGCGACCTTCGGGGCCGGCGCGCCCGGGCCCGAGCTCGAGGCGGCGCTCAACGGCGCCGGCTTTACGCTGGGGCACTTCCCGCAATCGTTCGAGTACTCGACGCTCGGCGGCTGGATCGTCACGCGTTCGTCCGGCCAGCAATCGCTCTATTACGGCCGCATCGAGTCGCTCTTCGCCGGCGGGACGGTCGAAACGCCGATCGGCACGCTGCGCATTCCCACCGTGCCGGCGTCGTCGGCGGGAATCGACCTGCGCCATCTCGTGCTGGGCTCCGAAGGCCGGATCGGCTTCGTCACCGAGGCGACCGTTCGCGTTCGTCCGCTTCCCGAACACGAATCGTTTCACGGCATCTTCTTCCGCGACTGGCCGCACGCGCTCGCCGCCGTCCGGACGCTCGCGCAGAGCGGCATTCCGCTCTCGATGCTGCGGCTTTCCAATCCGACAGAGACCTTTACGACGATGCAGCTCGCCGCGAGCGGCGCCTCGAAGCGATTGCTTGAAGGCTATCTCGCGATGCGCGGCGCGCGCGAAGGCGCGTGCCTGCTGATCCTCGGCGTCACCGGCGCGCACGAGGCGGCCCGCGGCGCGCTCGAGGCAGCGCGAGCCCTTTTGCGGCGCGACGGCGGCATCTACATCGGGCGCAAGCTCGGCGATCGCTGGCAGCATCAGCGCTTTCGCGGCGTCTATCTGCGCAACGCGATGTGGGAGCGCGGCTTTGCCATCGATACGGTCGAGACCGCGGTCGACTGGCCGCGCGTCGACGCGATGGTCGGCGGGATCGAGGCGGCGGCGCGCGAAGCGTTCGGCGACGAACCGATGCACGGGTACACGCATCTCTCGCACGTCTATCCGCAGGGCTCGAGCGTCTACTCCACCTTCATCTTCCGCATCGCGCCGTCGCTCGATGAGAATCTCGACCGGTGGCGGCGTCTCAAGCGTGCGGTGAGCGAAGCCATCGTCGCCAACGGCGGAACGATCAGCCACCAGCACGGCATCGGCGTGGATCACCGCCCGTATCTCGAAGCGGAGAAAGGCTCGCTCGGCATCGATGCGATGCGCGCGATCTTTCGCTTTTTCGATCCCGACGGAATGATGAACCCGGGCAAGCTCGTGTGACTGCGCGCGCCGAGGCCTTCGCTCGCTTGCGCGACGGCGGCCGCCTCGATCTCGCCGTCATCGGCGGCGGCGTCACCGGTGCCGCCGTCCTTCACGAAGCCTCCCGCCGCGGCTTGCGCGCCGCGCTCTTCGAACGAAACGACTTCGCTTCGGGCACGTCGAGCCGCTCGTCGAAGCTCGTGCACGGCGGCCTGCGCTATCTCAAAGAAGGCAAGATCGCGCTCACGCGCGAGTCGGTTCGCGAGCGGCAAGAACTGCTGCGCGACGCGCCCGGCCTGGTCGAGCCGATCGAGTTCGTGATGCCGCACTATCGCGGCCGCTCTCCCGGCCCCGCAACGCTCGCGCTCGGCCTGGCCTTCTACGATCTGCTGGCCGGATCGTGGCAGCATCGCTATCTCGGCCGGGCTGCGGCCCTGCGGATCGTGCCGGAACTCGATCCTCGCGGCCTCTCGGGCGCGCACGCCTATCTCGACGCAACTACCGACGACGCGCGTCTGGTGCTGCGGCTGCTGCAAGAAGCGCGCGCGCACGGAGCGATCGCGTTCAACTACGCCGGCGCGACGCCGCTGCTCGAAGGTGGGCGCGTGGCCGCCGTTCGCGCGCACGATGCCATCGCCGGGACGTTCGTCGACGTGGAGGCCGCCGCCGTCGTCGCCGCCACCGGCGTCTTTTCCGATGCGGTGCGCGCGAGCGTCGGAGCCGGCGCGCGCATGCGCCCGCTGCGAGGCAGCCACCTCATCGTAGACGAACGCCGGCTGCCGCTCTCGCGGTGCGTGGCCTTCGAGCATCCCGACGACCGGCGACCGGTCTTCGCCTATCCGTGGCTGGGACGCACGCTCGTCGGCACGACCGATCTCGACCACGCCGCGCCGCTCGACGACGAACCCTCGATCGCCGCCAGCGAAGTCGCCTATTTGCTCGCAGCACTGCACTATCAGTTTCCGGCCGCGGAGATCGCCGCGAGCGACGTCGTTTCCACCTACGCCGGCGTGCGACCGATCGTCGATGCGTCGGGCGGAGCGCCCTCGAAGGCCAGTCGCGATCACGTCGTGTGGAACGAGTCGGGCCTCATCACGATCGCCGGAGGGAAGCTCACGACGTTCCGGCCGATGGCGATGGATGCGTTGGCGGCGGCCGCGCCGCAGCTGCCGCCCTTCGATCGCACCCTGCGTCCGGTCTTCGCGGCGGCGCAATCTCCGGACGGCGCGCCCGGCTCTGCGGCGTCCCGAAGGTTGGCCGGTCGCTTCGGCGCGCGCGCCGCCGAGGTGATCGCCGTCGCCCGCGCAGGCGAGTTGGAGACGGTCGGCGACACGCCGTATTGCTGGGCGGAGCTGCGCTGGAGCGCGCGCCACGAGTCGGTCGAGCGTCTAGACGATCTGCTGCTGCGCCGCACGCGCGCCGGCGCGTTGGCGCGCGCCGGCGCGAGCGAGCATTTCGCGCGCGTCGCATCGATCTGCGCCGAGGAACTCGGCTGGGACGCGGCCCGCTGGGAAGGCGAAGCCGCCGCCTATCTCGCTCGCGTGCGAACGCAGTACGGGGTGCCCGCGTGAACGCCGATTTGGTGCTCGCGATCGACAACGGGACGCAGAGCGTCCGCGCGCTGCTCTTCGATCCGCTCGGCGCGCTGGTCGCCGCCCATCGCATCGCGCTCGACGAGTACGTCGTCGCGCAGCCGGGCTGGCACGAGCACGACGCCGAGCTGTTCTGGACGCGCGCGTGCGAAGCGTCGCGCGGGCTCTTCGCGCAGCGTCCCGAGCTGCGCGATCGCGTCGCGGGCGTCGCCGTCACCGCGCAGCGCGGAACGATCGTCAACCTCGACGCCGCGGGCCGCCCGCTGCGCCCCGCGATTACCTGGCTCGACCAGCGCAAGAGCCCCGATCTTCCGCCGATCCCCGCGCTGATGCGCGCCGCGTTCCGCCTCGCGGGCGTCGCTGGGACGGTCCGCTACTTCCAGCGCGAAGCCGAGATGAACTGGATCTACGCGCGCGAGCCCGAGATTTGGAAGCGCACGGCGAAAGTAACGTTGCTCTCGGGGTATCTCAACTATCGAATCACCGGCCGTTACGCCGATTCGGTCGGCTCGCAAGTCGGCTACCTGCCGTTCGATTTCAAAGCGCTGCGCTGGGCCAAAGCCGGCGATTGGAAGTGGCAGGCGCTGCGCATCGATCCGCAGATGCTGCCCGAACTCGTGCCGCCCGGCACGCTGCTGGGAAGCGTCACGCCCGCAGCGGCCGCCGATCTCGGCATCGCAGCGGGGTTACCCGTCGCCGCGGCAGCCGCCGACAAGGCCTGCGAAGTGCTCGGCGCCGGATGCACGCGTCCCGACGTCGCCTGCTTGAGTTACGGGACCACCGCGACCATCAACGTCGCCTCCGCGCGCTACGTGGAAGCGACGCCGCTCGTTCCGCCGTATCCGTCGGCGCTGCCCGGCGCGTACGACGTCGAGGTGCAGATCTTCCGCGGATACTGGATGGTCAGCTGGTTCAAGGAACAGTTCGGCGCGCTCGAACGCGAAGCGGCGGCGCGTTCGGGCATCGCGCCCGAAACGCTCTTCGACGAGCTCGTCGTCTCGGTACCGCCGGGAGCGATGGGCTTGATGCTCCAGCCGTATTGGTCGCCGGGCCTGCGCACGCCCGAGGCGAAAGGGGCGATCGTCGGTTTCGGCGACGTGCATACGCGCGCGCACTTCTATCGTGCCATTCTCGAAGGCCTCGCCTACGCGCTGCGCGATGGAAAGGAACGCATCGAACGGCGAACCCGCCAGCCGATTACCGCACTGCGCGTTTGCGGCGGCGGATCGCAGAGCGACGCCGCGATGCAGCTCACCAGCGACATCTTCGGCCTCCCGGCAACGCGCCCGCACGTGTACGAAACCTCGGGGCTCGGCGCCGCGATCGACGGCGCGGTCGCATTCGGCCTGCATCCTTCGTTCGACGCTGCCGCCGCGGCGATGACGCATCCCGGCCGCACGTTCGAACCGGTCGCCGAGCGCCGAGCGCTCTACGACGCGCTCTACCGGCGCGTCTACCGGCGGCTTTACGACCGCCTGCAGCCGCTCTACGCCGCGATTCGCGAGATTACCGGCTACCCGGCCGAGTAGCCCGCGGTCCGCTGGGGCGGCAGAACGTTTTGGAATTTGAACTGCAGGCCGAGCAGCGGAAGAAACGGACGCGCGAAGAGCACCTTGAGTGCCGCCCGCTGCACGGCGATCCCGGACCGCGTTTCGGGGATGAACTGCTTGGCGAACGCGCGCGCGCCGCGCTGCTGGCGTTCGACGTACGGCCGCAAGCGCGCTTCGTACTGCGCGAACGCTGCAGCGCGATCGTCGGTGGCTTGCAGCGCGTCGGCCAGGAGGTACGCGCCGGCCATCGCGAGCGACGCACCTTGGCCCGAGAGCAGCGTCGGAGCGTAGGCGGCGTCGCCCACCAGCGCGACCCGTCCGCGGCTCCAGCCGGGCAGCTCCACTTGCGAGACGCGGTCCATGAAGATCTCCTGCGGTGCCGGAGCGTCGCGTAAGATCTCGGACGCCACCCACATGCCGTCGAAGCGACGGCGAAGCTCGGCGGTGCGCTCCGCGGCCGGCACGGGCGCCGTTTCGGCCTCGCCGCCCGCGAGACGGTACATGAAGAACGCGAAGATCTCCGACGGGTCGTTGCTGGCGTAAAGGCCCACCATCCGGCCCGGCTGCACGTTCATGCTCCAGCTGTCGACGATGCCGTAACGGTTCGGCACGGCAAAGCTCGCGATGACGTAGCCTAGGCCGCGCAGAGCTCGCTCGCCGTCGCCGAAGACCAGCGATCGCACGCGCGAGCGGATGCCGTCGGCGCCGCAAATCAGATCGAAGCGCTCGCTCGCGCCGCTCCGAAAGCCGGCGCGAACGCCGTCGGGTTCCTCGTCGATCGAGGTGAGGCAATCGCCAAACCGAATCTCCACCGCATCTTTGACCGCAGCGTAGAGCGTCTCTTCCAGCGTTTGGTGCATCAGCGCGACGTAACGCCCGCCGAGAATGCGCTTGAAGCGCTCGATCGGCACGCCGGCGATGCGTTTGCCGCCGTCGTCGACGTAGACGAGTTCGCGAACGGGAACCTGCGCCGCTTCCAGCTGCGCCACCAAGCCCATGCGCTCGGCCACCTCGTAGCCGTTGCCGAAGAAGTCGATCGCGTACCCGCCCGAACGCACGGCGTCCGCGCGCTCCACCACCACCGGCGTGGCTCCCGCGCGCGCGAACCAATAGGCGGCGGTCAATCCCGCAATGCCGCCGCCCGAGATCAATATCCGCTGCGGTTTCACGACGACCGAGCGAGCGCGCTCACGGCTCGCAAATCCACCGGCGCGCTTCGGGAGCTTCGCTCGTGGAAAAGACGCGGACTCGCGCCGGCATGAGGAATCGAAACGCTTGCGCGGCGTGGCGAATCCACTCGACGTCGGCGACCACGGCGACGCGCTCCCATCGCGTGAAATGCTCGACGCCCACGCGCGCGTCTTCCCAAAGGGCGCCCAAACCGAAGCCTTCGAAATCCGCGCCGAGTTCGTAATAGCAGCGTATCTTGGCGTTCGCAGCGAGCGCCCGCTCGACGGACGGGATCAAAACGTCGTCGTAATCGCTCGCACCGACGCGCCCCGAGGCCCTGCACGCCACGACGTTGGGAGGAAACGCCCCAAGCATTTCGATCATTTTCCGCCTCCGAACGCGAGTTCGGGCCGTTCGCTGGCAATTCCGGCGAACCACCGGATCTTCCGGCCCTGGTGAACCGCTTGGATCTCTTGCCGCTCGGTGTTACGATGAATCGATGATGCCGTTGCGGCCCTCGGCCTGCACGCTCCTCCTCGCGCTTGCGGCCTGCAGCGCGAACGCTCCATCGATTCCTAGCGGGGCCGCAGTCGCGGCGCCGAGCCAGACGCAAGCCGGCCTCTATCAGCCGCTCAAGGTCGGCGATAGCTGGACCTACACCTGCCGCGATATCAAAGGTGGCGGCGAGAACGGAAACCGGCCGTTCACCATCCGCCATCGAGTGCTTGCATCGACGAACGTCGGGCGGGTTCCGGCTTACGAATTCTCCCTTCAAGTACCCCAAGTGCCGAGCAAACCGTTAAAAATCGTTACCACGGTGATGCTGCTCGATAACGACGCGCACGGAAACCTGTGGATCGACGGATACTTGGTGCACAAATCCGTTCGCCGAATCAAACGTGCGCTCATCGTCTCTGCGACGCCCGTTGCCGGACGGTTCTACGACTACACCGGCCCGACGGGCGCCGTCGTTTCCCGCTACTTTTACGGCATCGAGTCCAGCAATCCGACGCCGATGGGAACGTTCACCGTTGCCGATTACGAAGAGAGTCGCACCACCCACGACTACGGATATGCAAAGAGCTTCGGCATCGCCGAGGAAGACCACGGGCCGAACTTCGAAGTCGATTGCCTCGTCGCGAGCGCCCACATCGTCAAGTAACGTGCGCCGCGGTTTGAGCTTGGGTCTGCTCGTTTGCATCGCGGGCGTTTCACCTCTTCCGAGCCCGCCGCCGCCGGAAGGCGCTCCGGCGCAGATCATGATCGTCGGCGTAGCGCATCTGGTAGCGAAGGCGGATCTTCACAACTCGACGTGGGGCCAGGATGCGCTTGGCCCCGCCATGCAAGCGCAAATCAAACTCGTCGTGGCTCGGCTGGCCGCGTTCCGGCCCACGAAGGTAATGATCGAAGCCGATCCCGGCAAGCCGGCCTTCGTCGAGCGCTACAAGGCGTATCTCGCGGGCCGCTACGCTTTGGGGCCCAACGAGAACGATCAGTTCGGTTACCGTCTCGCGGCGATCGCCGGAAACCCTACGATTTACCCGATCGACGCACGCGGGAATTTTCCGTTCGATTACGATGCCGTCCTGGCCTCGGCTCGGCGCAACCATCAAGGTGCGATCCTCGCCGCAGCCGACGGTCACGCGGCCAAGCTGGTCGCCACGGCTTCCGCGCTGGAAAAGCAAAACCGCGTGCTAGACGTGCTCGCGTACCTCAACAGCCCGCCGGCGCTCGACGCCAACGCTTCGTGGTACGCATACGTGGATCGAGTCGGCAACGCCCGGTCGGATTACGCCGGGGCGGATCTCGTCTCGAATTGGTACGCTCGGAATTTACACATTTTTGCCAACGTCATGCACGTCGTACGCCCGGGGGATCGCGTCGTAGTCTTTATCGGCCAGGGTCACGCGGCGATGCTTCGGCCGTTGATATTGCTCTCGCCCGACCTACGCCTCATCAGTCCCCTTCCGTATCTGACGGGGCGCTGAAAGAAGTGCTCGTACGATACGTGAGGCCCGCGCGTTCCAGAATCGCGCGGCCTGGGCCGTCGAGCACGAACGCCGCGAAGGCGCGCGCTTGGCCGGGATGCGGTGCGTCCTTCATCACGGCCAAGGTGTAATCGACCTTCGCGGAGCTCGCTTCGGCAGGCAGGGGCACGAAGGGAAACCCGCGCGCGACGGCTTCGGTGCGATAGAAGAATCCGACGTCGGCTTCGCCGGTGTCGACGCGCGCGAGCAGGTCTTCTTCCGGGAAGATCTGTGCGGCGTTTTCGTCATCGCCGAGAATCGCGCGTTCGCCCTGCGGCCCCAGCCACGCCGCGAGGCTCGCGATCGTGTACTTGCCTTTGGGATCCAAACGCGGATCGGTGCGGCCGATCGTGAGCCCGGGCGTTCGCAGCGCCTCGGCCAGTGGGACCTTCCCCGCAGCAACGCGTTGAAAGAGTCCGGCTTCGCGCGATTGCGGCGACCACGCGACGCCCAGCGTCGTCGAGGCAAACGTCGTCGACGAAGCGACGCGGCTGCCGAGCTTGGCAACCAGCGCGGGGTCGACGCTGACGAACACGTCGGGCGAACGGACGCCGGCGAGAATGAAGTTTGCGAGCTTCGCACTCCCGCCGGGCTCGCCTTGGAACTCCACGCCGCGCTGCGCGAGCGCGGCCTTGATCGGGCCCTCCATCGGCGTGACCAGCGAGCCGGCGTAGAGCACGCTCACGACCGCCGGCGCTTGCGCCGCGGCCGGCGCGAGGGTTAGGGCGAGGGCTGCGAAGAGGGCCGAAACTCGAGCGATCGCGAGTTGATGCAATAGCGCGTCCCTTCGGGGCCGGGCCCGTCGTCGAAGACGTGCCCGAGGTGCGAGTCGCAACGCTTGCAGCGGACCTCGGTCCGGTGCATGCCGTGGCTGTAATCGTCCAGGAGGCGAACGTTCTCCCGTTCGCGGGGGCTCGTAAAACTCGGCCAGCCGCAGTGCGATTCGAACTTCGCATCGGAGGCGAAGAGCTCCGCGCCGCACGCGCCGCAGGCGTACGCGCCGTCGTCGCGCACTTCGAGCAGGCTGCCGGTAAAGGGCGCTTCCGTTCCGGCTTCGCGCAGGATGTGGTAGCGCTCGGGCCCGAGCTCCGTTTTCCACTCGGCTTCGGTTTTGACGATCTCGGGAACGACGTCGTGCTTCATACTCATGTCCATTCTAGAACGCCTAGGCCGCGCCGCCGGATGCGTACGAGCCGCGCTCGAGATCGTCCACGATCGTCGCCTCGCGAGGCGCCCATCCCAGGCGAGCGCGGGCCCGCGCCGACGTGACCACCTGATCCATCGCCAGAGCCGACGCCCACGGCCCCATGGCGGCGACGGCATCGGCGACCGGCCACACCGCCGTCGCCCCGCCCTTCCCCGCTCCGCGGCTGGCCGCTTGCGCGATCTCCAGCTGCGCGTACGCCGTTTCGTCGTTGACGTTATAGACGTCGCCGGGCTGCGCGCGCTCGACTGCCGCAACGTAGAGCCGCCCGAGATCGTCCACGTGGATCACCGGCCAGCGATTCGAGCCGTCGCCGATGGTACGCGCCGCGCCCGCATCTCGCGCCGACGCAACGAACATCGACGGCAGGCCCTTTCCTTCGCCGAAGACGTCTCCCGGGCGAAGCACGATCGCGCGCACGCCGCGGTTTGCGCTCTCGAGCACGGCGGCTTCGAGCTGCGGCCGCGCGGCGAGATAGGGCGGCGGATTCGGCGGCGTGTCTTCGTCGGCCGGCGGCCCCGAGACTGGGCCGTAGAACCAAATGCCGCTGGTGTAGACGAACGCCTTCGACGTGCCTTCGAGTGCCCCGGCCAGCGCGCGCAGCGCCGCACCGTCGACGGCGGCCGCGTCCGGCGTCGTAAGCTGCACCGCGTAGATCGTCGCGTCGGCGGCGCGTGCGGCCTCGATCAGCGTCTCCGGCTGCGCGACGTCGCCCCGAACGACCTCGTACCCGAGGTCGCGCAACCGTTTTGCGGCAACGTCTCCTCGCGCATTGGCAACCACCTCGTGGCCGCCCGCGCGCAATGCGCGAGCGGCACCTCCGCCCAAAAATCCCGTCGCTCCGATTACGAGCACCTTCACGCCGCGGCCCTCCTTCTTCATGGCGCATAAACCCGGCTGGGCCCCGGTCGGTGTCACCTGTGCCCGCGTCGAAAGACGGCCGCATGAAATTGCTGCTCGAAATCCTGCTCTCGGTGATCCTGCACCCGATCGCGATGATCCTCATGTGGATCAACTTGCTCGCGCGCGGCGACCTCTCGGGATTCCAAAAGGTCGTCTGGTTCATCGTCAGCATCATTTGGGGCCTGGGGCCGATTCTCTACATCCTCGTTGCCGAGGGCTCGCTCTGGTAGCTGCGGCGATGCGGACGGGCGCCTGCCACGCATGATTTACGGCGGTGCGGGTACGGATGCGGGGTGGCCGCGGTCTTACTCGCCGGCATTCTCGCCATCCCGACGCCTAGCCCAACCATCTCGCCGCTGCCGGCGCCGGTGGTGCAATGGTACGCGCAACGCGGCGCCGCGATCAGCGGGCTCGATCCGGCGCTCGTGCGCGCCGTCATCGACGCGGAGAGCGGCGGCGATCCGCGTGCGGTGAGCAAGGCCGGCGCCATCGGCATGATGCAGCTCGAAAAGCCCACCGCCAGCGATTGCGGCATCGACAACGCCTTCGACCCCGAAGCCAACGTGGAATGCGGAGCGCGCACGCTCGGATACCTGGTACGGCGATTCGGCGTCGCACGAGGCATCGCCGCGTACAACTTCGGCGCCGGAAACGTTGCGGCAAGCGGCGATCATCTCTCGAAGATGCCGGTCGAGACGCAGCAGTACGTACGCAGCGTCATCGACGAATACGACGCGCTGCAGCACGAGATGCCGCTGCCGTCGCATCCGCCCGAGCCTCCGGCGGCCCGCAGCGAGCCCGCGCTTTCGCCTTTCGAAATGTATCCATTCGCTCTGCCGCCGGTGCCGGTGCTCGGAATTTGCGGAGCGTTCGACGATCCGCGCCTTCCCGGCTTAGGGTTTACGGCGTAACGTCGCGCCGTTGCGCCGCAAGAACGCACCCAGCGCCTCCGGAGAGACGCGGCCGAGCAGTTGCCTGAGAGCCACCTCGACGATCGAGCTCTCGCTCAGCCGCTGATCGAAGGCGATCCGCTTGAGCTCCGAGCCGACGTCCGCGGCGAGATTGATCGAAAACTTCATCGCCTTGGGAGGCGAAGCATCGGGTGAGGGGCGCGGAACGGGTTTGAGCGTCCGGTCTCTACTCATCCGCGATATGTTACCCGAAAATAAGTGGAGCCGTCGGCGGGGATTGAACCCGCGGTCTCGTCCTTACCAAGGACGTGCTTTACCACTAAGCTACGACGGCTCGTTCGGGCCCGCCGGGCGGCCACGGAGCCCGCGTTTCTTGCGAAAACCGCTACCGAATCCCTGCTCGCAGCCGGCCCCGGAAACGGGGGGAAGCCCCGAGGCGGACGAATCATCCGACGGCCCGGAGGCTTCTGCATTGAAATCCTACCCGTTTGCGCGGCTATTCGCAGCGCTCGTATCGGTCGCGGCGTTGCCGGCCTGCTCCACCTTCGCGGCCCCCGCGCCGGCGCTGCCCGTCATGTCGGCCGCCGCCGATTCGCGGCGCGAACGCGCGATCGTGCACGAGCACGTCAAGCACGTCGTGATCGTCATCCAAGAGAATCGCAGCTTCGATAACCTGTTCGCGGGCTGGCCCGGCGCGGACTCTGCAACCGTCGGGACGATGCGCGACGGCACCCGCGTGCCCCTCAAACCCGTCGATTTTTCGACGCCCGATTTAGCCCACGGCTGGAAAGACGCGATCGTCGACTACGACGGCGGAAAGATGGACGGCTACAACGTGCCGATCGCCGCCACGGGGCAGCCGGCGGGCACGCTCGCCTACGGCTATCTCGAGCCGTCGCTGATCGAACCGTATCGCGTGATGGCGCACCGCTTCGTGCTGGCCGACCACATGTTTCCGACCGAGTTCGGGGGCAGCTTCACCGCGCATTTGGCGCTCATCTCCGGCACGACGAATCTCACCTCCGATACCGCGATCGCGGGCTCGCCGAATACCGTGCCGTGGGGCTGCGGCGCTCCGCCCGGAACGTATACGCGCCTAGTCAACCAATATCGCGTCATCTCTACCGGCCCGTTCCCATGTTACACGCAGTTCGGAACGATGGCCGACACGCTCGACGACGCCAAAGTCTCGTGGCGCTACTACGCGCCGTTCCGCACGTCGATTTGGTCGGAGTTCTCGGCCATCTCGGCCGTGCGCTACGGGCCGCCGTGGTGGCGCGTCACCGCGCCCGAAACGGCGATCTTGACCGACGTCGCCAACGGCAAACTCGCCGCCCTCTCGTGGGTGGTTCCGAGCTATCCGAACTCCGATCACACCGGTGCGGGTTCGAACACGGGGCCTTCGTGGGTGGCGTCCATCGTCAACGCGATCGGGAAGAGCCAGTACTGGGATTCGACGGTCGTCGTCGTGCTGTGGGACGATTGGGGCGGCTGGTACGATCACGTGCGGCCGCCGCAACTCGATTTCCGAGGGCTGGGCGAGCGCGTGCCGGCGATCGTGATCTCGCCCTACGCCCGGCGCGGCTACGTCGACCACCGCCTCTACGAATACGGCAGCGTGCTCAAGCTCGTTGAAGAAGCGTTCGATCTGCCGGCGCTCGGCGACGCGTCGAGCGGCTTCGGCTATACCGACTCACGCGCTCGCAGCCTGGCCAAGGCCCTCGACTTCGCGCAACCGCCCCGCCGGTTCTACGCGATCCCGGCGCCGTACCCGCCCGCGTTCTTTCTCCACCAAAAGCCGTCCGACAAACTGCCCGACGACCAATAGCCGGGAGCCGGTGGAGCGGGCGCCGGGAATCGAACCCGCCCGCTGGAGGTCGCGATGGGGCGAGCGCCATCACTTACCGGCGGTTAATCAAGCCCTCTTGGTCGATGTCGATCGTGCTGGATTGCGATCGACGGCAACCGTTCGGCAACCGCGGCGCTTGAGGGCTGGCAATCGGTATCCCCCATGCTTCACGCGGCCCCGAAGTCGGCCTGGAGCCAGTCGCGTAGCGCCCGAAAAAGCCAGTGGGCCACGGGCTTGCGATACTGACTGCTTCGGCGAGCCAAGACGTTGGAGGAGTCCTTCCGATCCACTTAGCAACTCCTTGCTCTGACGGGTCTAGGTGTGCCCGAGAAGGGTTGGACTGATGGGGGCCTTCATTCTCGTCGTCACGCTCGTTCTCGCCGCGACAGGCTGCGCCGCGGCCGGAACGATCACGCCAGCCGAACTGCTGTCGCGCGTCTCCGCTTACGATGCCCAAACGGTTCCGGTTTCGGGGACGGTGGCGGCTGTCCACCACCGTGCTTCCCACCGGGATAATCCCTACGCCTCATTCTCGCTTTGCAATGCCTCCGCGTGCGCCCACGTCTTCGAATGGGGTGATCCCATATTTGTCGACGGCGAAACCCGCTCCGTCCCGGTCCTCAAAGAAGGCCGGGGCCGGGAGCCGGTGGAGCGGGCGGCGGGAATCGAACCCGCGACTCTTGCTTGGAAGGCAAGGGCATTACCATTATGCAACGCCCGCGGGCCCGGCCGCGAAGGGGAAGACTGGTGGGCAGGGCTGGATTCGAACCAGCGTAGCGCTTTCGCGCACCAAATTTACAGTCTGGCGCCATTAACCACTCGGCCACCTACCCAGAAATCGACGGACCAGGGTACGATACCGCACCCGCCCAGTCCTCGGCAAGAGGAAAAATTGATGGCCTCCTCATCGGGTTCTCATGATGCTCTCCGGCGACGGCCGTACCATAGGACCCAGAGGAATACAAGCTACTCGAGGAGCGTCTAGGATGGTTCGTCCGCCGGCCTTCGCGTTGGTCGTTGTTTTTGGAGGCCTCCTGTGCGCCTGCAGTGGCGGCGCGGGTGGTGGTGGGCTTCCGGTCCCTTATGCGAGCGACAGCGTCCAGACCGTCGGCGATGCCGCCGCGGCCGCCGCCCACCACGCGACGGGAACCCAAAACGCCGCCGCCGCGATCCTTGCGATCAGTGCGGTCGGCTCGCGGATCAAAGACGCCGGCGAGCAGAACGACGAGACGGCGCTTCCGACGGGAATGCGGCCCGGCACGGGACGCTGCGTCGACGGTTTGGAGTTCCTAGCTCCCGACCGGCGAGGCGACGCCGACTCGACCGAAACCCTGGCCTTCTACGATGCCGGCTGCCGGCGCCTCGCGCGCGACGCCGTGCGCGTGTACGCACCCGCCGGTGCCGGTGCCGAGACGGTGGCACGCACCGTCTCCATTTACGCACGCGGCAACTCGAACGCGCCGCTCGCCGTACGCACCGCCAAGTCGCAAATCTCCGCAGCCGCCTTCGGGCCGTACGGCTTTCCGATCGCCGACACGGGATTTCGTCGCGCCCTCCAGGGGACGCTGACGATCGGCGGCCACCTCCAAGTCCTTTCCGACTCCGAACTGGTCGTCATGCCCGGCTCGGGTGCGGTCAACGTCTTCTGCCAGGACTCGGCGGGGTATAACGCCGTCGGAATTCCCTCGCTCGACGCCACCTTCGGGTGGCAGGGCGGCACGAGCGCCGGCGTGCCCGGTAGCCGCACCGACGACGGCAACGGCATCGTCACGTGGTCGTCGACGCAGAGCGGCGAAGTCGATCGCGGCGCCATCGGCGCGCTCGCCATCGAAAAGCAGGCGGCCAACGAAGGCTGCCCGATCGGCGCTCCGGCCTACGCGCTGTCGGGCGGTACCGAAAAGCGCGCGTATCAGATTCCGCTGGTCGCGACGTTCCACGACGGCCTGCTGCTCGCAGTCTCGGTGACGCGCGCCGATCTCGGCAACGGCTACGCGCTCGACGTACGCACCAGCGGCGAAGGCTTCGATACGACGATTCGCGGGACGGTTTCGGCCGGCGCGCTGCGCGTCGCGGCGTTCGCCGCAGATCGCTTCGGCGACGGGCTGCTGACGATTACCAGCACCGGCGCCGAATACCGGCTCGTCGATTGGAGCGTCGTTCGCTAGGCGTTCACGCCAGCGGCGCGTTGTACTTCAAGAAGCGCGCTTCGCGCGTCCAGCCCGCACGCTCGTAGGCTCGCTGCGCCGCGGCATTGTCGAACGCCGTTTCCAAGAACATCCCGGTAGCGCCGGCGTCGCGTGCGTAGCGGAGCGCGCATTCGAGCAGGTGCGCGGCGACGCCGGCGCGCCGGTGTGCCGGCGATACGAAGAGGTCTTCGAGGATCAGCGACGGCCCCAGCCACACGGTCGAAAACGTCGAAAAGAGCTGGGCGAAGCCGGCCGCCTCGGCGGCGGCGTCGCGCGCGAGAAAGACGATGCCGCTCCCGCCGGCCAGACGCGCGGCCGCGAACGCCCGCTCGCCGTCGGGGTCGGGCGGGCGCTCGTAGAAGCGGCGGTAGGCCGCCACCAACGGCAGCAGCGCCTCTAGGTCGCCGATTCCGGCTCGCGTCACGGTGTAGGTCATGCGTCCTCTCGTCCCAGGAACGGCGCGGGGATGTGCGAAACGTTCGAGCCGCCATTGCGACCAGGCGCCGCCGCGCCGGCGTGCCTCAGCGGCTACAGGGTGGCTTTTGTAAAGCCATAATCGTGGGTTCGAGTCCCACCGCCGGCTCACCACCCGAAAGATACCGACACCCTGATCATGCAAGACGTACGCCCCAAGTGGACCGGCAAGGGTCTCGTGCTCGTGTGCGAGCGTTGCTTCAAGGAGCGCATTCCCGAGGAAGATCCCGACGCCGCCGAGCGCATCGGCGATTTCAACCTGCGCGATTGGCTCAAGGCGCGGCTCAAGCAGGACGGGCGCTGGGGAGCGATTCGCGCGGTCAGCACCAGCTGTTTGGACGTGTGCGGCCGCGCGCGCGTGACCGTCGCGATCGAACCGCAGGAAGGCGAATCGCGCATCGTGGTCGTCGATCCGGTCGCCGAGCGCGAGGCGCTCTACGCGGCCATCGTGGAGTCGCTCGACCGGTGAGCGAGCGGTGCGACGTCACCGTCCTGACCTACGATCGCTATCCCGCCCTCCACGACGACGATCGGCTCTTTGCCCAAGCCTTGCGCGGCCGAGGCGCGAGCGTGCGCGCCGCCGTGTGGGACGATCCCTCCGTGGATTGGAGCGCGAGCCCCGTCGCCGTCTTTCGTTCGACTTGGAACTATTTCGAGCATCCGCAAGCCTTTACGGCCTGGCTCGATCGAGCGCAGCGGCTGACGCGGCTGGTGAACGCTGCCGAAACCGTGCGCTGGAACGCCGACAAATCGTACTTGCTCGAACTGCAAGCGCGCGGCGTTCCGGTGATCCCGTCGGAGATCGTCGCGGCGGCGCATCCCCGGCCCATCGGCGACCTATGCCGCGAGCGATCCTGGGGCGACGTCGTCGTCAAGCCGGCGATTTCCGGCGCGAGCTTTCGCACGCAGCGGTTCTCGGCAGGGGGCGATGCGGCGCAAGCCCATGCGTCGGCGCTGCTCGCAGGCGGGCGCGACGTGCTGGTTCAACCGTATCTGCCGCAAGTCGAGCGCGAAGGCGAGTACGCGCTCATCTACTTCGGCGACGTCTTCAGCCACGCCGTTCGAAAGCTGCCGTTCAACGGCGTTCCCCCGGACGGCCTCGAGGCGCCGGTCGACGTCCCGGCGCCGTGGAAGGCGCTCGCCGAGTCGATCCTGCGTTGCCTGCCCGAACTGCCCGCTTACGCGCGCGTCGACCTCGTGCCGGGCGGCGACGGTCCGCTGCTGATGGAACTGGAACTCATCGAGCCGACGCTCTTCTTTCGCGCGCGCCCCGAATCGGCCGGTCTGCTCGCCGAACGCGTGCTGGCCGCGACGCCCTAAAAACGCGCGAGGCCGGCGTCTTGCGCCGGCCTCGTGCTTTTCGGTTCGAATCGCCTCCGCTTACTGGAACTCGAACTCCGCGAGATTCTTTTCGATCTTTCGCTTGACGCGTTGAAGCGCGTTGTCGATCGATTTCACGTGGCGGCCGAGATCGCGCGCCATCTCCTGGTAGCTCTTGCCTTCGAGATACGACTCGAGCACCTGCGACTCGAGCTCCGAGAGATTCTGGCGGATGCGCTGGCGGATGTCGTCGGAGACTTCCTGCGTGACGACCAGCTCTTCGGGATCGGACGTCTTCTGCGACGCCATCACGTCGAGCAGCGTGCGTTCGCTGTCTTCGTCGTAGATCGGCTTGTTGAGCGAGATGTACTGATTCAGCGGAATGTGCTTCTGCCGAGTCGCCGTCTTGATCGCCGTGATGATTTGCCGCGTGATGCAGAGTTCCGCAAACGCGCGGAAGCTCGAAAGCTTGTCGGCTTTGAAATCGCGCACGGCTTTATAGAGGCCGATCATACCCTCTTGGATGATGTCCTCGCGGTCGGCGCCGATCAGGAAGTAGCTCTTGGCCTTGATGCGGACGAAGTTCTTATACTTGTTGAGGAGGAACTCCATCGCGAGATTGTCGCCGGTTTTCGCGATGGCTACGAGCTCTTCGTCGGCTCGTTCGTGGTACTCCAGACCATCCGACACGGGATGGGTCATTGCCATAATGCTTTGCTTGCCTCTTGGAACGTGTGCCGCATGCGCAGGCCGTAGCCCATCGGGCGCGGCACATCCTGGTAAGTATAGGAGGGCACCCCTCCACCGTCAAGGACGAGAGAAGCTAGCGGCGCCGCTATGGCTCCAAAAATCCGCACCCATAGCCCCAGGCTCCGGAATTTTGGGGTCCAACCTGGGATTTACCCCTGGATTTTGGACGGGACCGAGTGCTATACTCGAGACGAACTCCCTCAACCAATCACCGGACCGCATGCTTCTTCACGATTCAGACGGCCACCGCAGAGCCATGACCCTCCCGATCCGCGAGGTCGTTCGGGAACTGGTCGACGTGCTCGGATTGACCCTGGTCGCCACCATCGGCGGCGTGAGCGAAACGCGCGCGGTCACGCAGTGGCTGACCGACCGGGTTCCCCAGCGCCCGCACGTGTTGCGCTTCGCTCTCCAGCTTGCGGCGATGGTTGCCGAAGCCAAGGGCTCCGAAGCCGCGAAAGCGTGGTTCATGGGGAGCAACCCGCACCTCGACGATCGCTCGCCCGTTATGGTGCTGCGGACCGCCTCGCTCGAGGAGGCCCAGCGCCAGCTCATGGAAGCCGTGCGCATTTTCCTCGGTCCGCACGCCGCGTAGCCGCACCGTCCGGGCGTCACACCTCGAATCACGCTTTGATCCCCCCGCACCGGCGCTCATACTCGAATCGTAAGATTTTGAGGTGAGATTCAATGGCAATACGGGAGGAGGCGTTCTTCTCGACTGGTGCGGCCGACACGCCGGCTGCCGATCTGCCGATGGCGGCATTCATTCGCGAAGACCTTGACGGCGCGGAGGTGCTGCACGTCGTCGGCGAGATCGATCTCGCCAACGCGAGCGATCTCCAGGCCTCGGTCGAGCGGCTTTGCGCCGGTTCCGGTGCCAACGCGATTCTCGATCTTGCGAGCTGCACTTACATCGATTCCACGGGCCTGCGAGTCGTCGCACTCAGCCAGCGCGCGCACCGCGCGCTTCGCGTGGTCGTGCCGGAAGACGGCCAGTTGCGGCGCATCTTCAATATGACGGGACTGAGCGAACAGCTCGGCGTCTTTTCGCGGCTCGAGGATTCCTTAGGCTAGCGCGTTGCCGCCGAGTGCGCGAGCCGCTGGCGCACCGCCTCGTACACCAGAACGGCGGCGGCCACCGACGCGTTGAGCGAGGCGATCCGGCCGTACATCGGAATGGCGACCAGAAAGTCGCACTCGCGCTTGACTAGCGGCGAGAGGCCGCGCCCTTCCTCACCGATGACGATCGCCAAATCGCCTTTGAGGTCCGCTTGCGTTAACGGCGTCGCGCCGTCGCCTGCGTCCGCGCCCGCTACCCACACGCGCGCCTTTTTCAGCGCGCGGATCGCGTCGGCGACGTTGGGCACCCGCGCGATCGGAAGATAGGCGGCCGCACCGGCAGCGGCTTTGCGCACCGTCGCGTTGATGCCGGCAGAGCGCCGGTCGGGCAACACTAGGCCCGAAGCTCCGGCACACTCGGCGGTTCGCACGATCGCCCCGACGTTGTGCGGATCGGTGAGATGATCCAGGACGACGACCAGACGGCGCCCGTCGCGTCCCGGCGCGGCCAAGAGCTCGTGCAGCGCGGCATATTCGAAGGGCGGCGCGACGGCGACGACGCCCTGATGAGCCTTGAACGGCAGCGCCGCAAAGAAGGGCCGCTCCTCGAAGCGCACCGTCGCACCGAGCTCCTGGGCGCGCGCGAGCAGCACTCGAAGGGCGCCGTCTTTCTTGCGGTCCTCGGCGACGTGAATCGAACGCAGCCGCTCCCCGGCAGCGAGCGCTTCTTCGATCGCGTGAATGCCGTAAACGACGTCGTCGAAATCGAAGCGCCGCGCGGGCGGCCGGCGTTTTAGCCGGCGACGCTCCACGTCGTGCCTTCCTTCGAATCCTTGAGCTCGACGCCGCACTCGAGCAGCGCGGCGCGCAGACGATCCGAGGCCGCCCAGTCCTTGCGCGCGCGCGCTTGCGCGCGCATCGCGATGACGCGCTCGACCGCTTCGTGCGGGGCCGCCCCGTCGAAGCCCTCGCGCAGCGTCGCGCCCAGCCGTTGCACGAAATCCGCCGGCAACGCCGGTTCCTCCAGCCACGCGTCGCTCGGTTCCAGGCCCAGCATCGTCAACAGGTAGGCGTACTCGTACAGCGCCTCACCTTCCGAGCTGCGCTTGGCGATCTCGGCGGCGTTGCCGGAAAATTCCAACATTGCGGCGAGCGCCGCGGCCGTGTTCACGTCGTCGTCGAGCTCGCTCTCGATTCGCTGCACGTACCCCGTCTTCGTCAGGTCGGTCGGCACGGGCTCGCCGGCGGCGCGCAGCTGGCGGTAGGTCTTCTTCAACTGGCGCAGCGCCGATGCGGCGCCGGCCATCGCCTCTTCGCTGAAGTTCTTCACTTTGCCGTAGCTGGTCTGCAGCATCGAAAGGCGGATCGCCTGCGGATCGTACCGCTCGAGCATGTCGCCGAGCGGCTCGTAATTGCCCAGCGACTTCGACATCTTCTTGTTTTCGAAGAGCAGCAGGCCGCCGTGCATCCAAACGTTGGCCATGGGGGTGCGCGCCATCAGCGGCTCGCTCTGCGCGATCTCGTTTTCGTGATGCGGGAAGATCAGATCGGCGCCGCCGCCGTGAATGTCGAAGCCGACGCCTTCGGGATCGAGCAGTTCGCGCGCCATCGCCGAGCACTCGATGTGCCAGCCGGGCCGGCCCGCGCCGTACGGCTCGAACGGCCACTGCGGCTCGCCGGGCTTGGCGAACTTCCACAGCGCAAAATCGAGCGGATCTTCCTTGTGCTCGTCGATTTCGATGCGAGCTCCGGATTCGAGCTCGGAGAGGTTACGATTCGAAAGCTTGCCGTAGTTTGCGAACGTCGAGACGCGGTAATAGATGCCGTCCTGCGACGCGTAGGCGTGTCCGCGCTCCACGAGCTCGCGAATCATCGCTTGAATCGGCTCGATGTAGCGCGTCGCGTAGGGCTCTTCGTCGTACTCCAGCACGCCGAGCTTGCGCATCGAGGCTTTGAACTCCGCGTAGTGGCGATCGATGATGGCGTGGTAATCCTCGCCCGTCGAACGCGATTCGGCGATGCTGCGATCGTCGATGTCGGTGACGTTCTGCACGTAGGTAACGCGATAGCCCAGATGCGCGAGATAGCGCCGCAAGACGTCGAAAAAGAGAAACGAACGCGCGTGTCCCAGATGCGCCTGCGCCGACGGCGTGAGGCCGCACACGTAGATGCGCACTTCGCCGTCGCGCAGCGGAACGAACGCCTCGACCCGCCGGGTGCGCGTGTTGTAGAGCCGCAGCGCCACTAGATCACCCAGCTCCAGGCTTCCGCCGGTCCGTCTTCTTCGGCCTCGAGGTGGGCGATGCGCCCTTCCAACCGTTCGAGCTTGCGATGCAGCCGCACCAGCGAATCCGCGTTCGGATCGGGCATTTCGACCTGCGGCCGGTCGGGCACGGCGCGGACGGGTTTCCCGTGCTGCGCGACGACGCGGGCGGGCACGCCGACGACGGTGGCGCCCGCGGGGACGTCCTTCACCACGATCGAGCCGCCGCCGACCTTCGCGCCGTCGCCGAGCGTAATCGCGCCCAGCACGGCGGCGTTGACGCCGACCGTCACGTTGCGCCCGAGCGTCGGATGGCGCTTCCCGTGCGACAGGCTGGTTCCGCCCAGCGTCACGCCCTGATAGATCGTACAGCCGTCGCCGACTTCCGCGGTCTCGCCGATGACGACGCCCATGCCGTGATCGATGAACACGCCGTTGCCGATCGTCGCGCCGGGGTGGATCTCGACGCCGGTGAAGAACCGCGCGACCTGCGAAACGAAACGCGGGAGGATCGGAATGCCCGCGCGGTAGAGCGGGTGCACCAAGCGATGGACCACGATGGCGTGAAACCCCGGGTAGTTGAGGACCACGTCGAACCAGCCGCGCGCGGCCGGATCGCGCTCGAGCGGCGCCCGCAGATCGCCGGCGAAGACGCCGAACCACCGTTTCATTCGATTATCCTAACCCGCGCCGTCAACCGCCGGATTCCTCGGGAGGCGGCGGCGTGCCGCGAATCGGCTCGAACGGCGCTCCCCCGGGGCCGAACGGGATCGGCTCCAGGCCGCGACCGTGCAGCAGCTTGGAGTTCACGGCCCCGATGCGGATGAGGATGCGGTCGTGGCCCAGGAGCGGGAAGAGCAGTTCGAGCGGGGGGCCGTCTTTCTCGCCGGTGAGCGCCATGCGGACGGCTGCCGCCGCATCCTGCGGCGCGATGCCGAACTCGGCGGCGATCGCGGCGAGATCGTGCGCGAGCGGCAGGCCGCGCAGCTCGGGCTGGTGGTCGACGTATTGGCCGACGGCGTCGAGAAAGAAGAGCGCCTCGCGCGAGCGCAAGCGTTCGAGTTCGAGCGCCGGAATCGGGCACGCCTCGGCCCGCAGCGCGCCGACCAACGGCAGCGCGTCGTCGACCGACGCGAGCCTCGCTCCGTACGCCTCGAGAAACGAGTCGATCCAGCGCAGCGCCGCCGGCGGCGCGGGATCTTCGAGCGCACCCCAGCGCTGCATCGCGCGTGCGAGATCGTCGCGCTCGATCACGTGGCGCGCTCCAGCAACGCCACGGCGTAGGCCTTGATCCCGCTGCCGTCGCCGGTGTAGCCCAGCCCCTCGCTGCTCTTGGCTTTGACGCTCACGGCACCCAGCTCGATCGAGAGACGCGCCGACACGTTTTCGCGCATCCGCTCGACGTGCGCGGCGAGCTTGGGGCGGTCGACCACGACGGTCGCATCGACGTTGACCACGCTCCACCCCGCTTCGCGCACCGCGCGCGCGCAGGTTTCGAGCAGCAGCATCGAATCGGCGCCCTTCCAGCGCTCGTCGCTCGCCGGAAAGCGCGCGCCCAGATCGCCCATCGCCGCGGCGCCGAGCAGCGCGTCGGCGATCGCGTGCGCCAAAACGTCTGCGTCGGAGTGGCCGAGCGCGCCGCGTTCGAACGCGATGCGGACGCCGCCGAGCACGAGCGCGCGGCCCTCGACGAGCGGATGGGCGTCGAAGCCCAGGCCGACGCGAATCACCGCGCGATCGCCGAACCGCGCCGCTCCAGCGCCGCGCACGCGCGCGCGACGTCTTCGGCGAGCGTCACTTTGAAGTTCTCGGGCGATCCCGGCACCGCGACCACCTCGATGCCGATCCGTTCGAGCAGCGCGGCGTCGTCGGTGGCGTCGACGCCGTCTTCGCGCGCGCGTTCGTGCGCCCACGCGAGATCGGCGGTCAAGGCAAACTGCGGCGTCTGCGCCGCCCACAGGGTCGCGCGATCGAGCGTCTCTTCGACGACGCGCGTGCCGGGATCGACGGCCTTGATCGTGTCGACGACCGGCAGCGCCAAGAACGCGGCGCGGCCGTCGCGAACCTCGGCCATTCCCGCGCGCACTTCCGCGGCGCGAATCAACGGCCGCGCGCCGTCGTGCACCAGCACCGCGTCGCAGCGTTCGGGGACGACGCGAAGCCCCAAGCGCACGCTCTCCTGGCGCGTCGCGCCGCCTTCGACCACCCGCGTCGTATGGCTGGGCGCGCAGCGCGCCACCAGCTCGCGCATCGCGTCGAGCGAGTCGTTCTCGGTCACCACGACGATGTCGAGCACTTCCGGCATCGCGGCGAACGCCGCGATCGACCAGCCCGCCATCGGCAGGCCGGCGAGATCGAGAAACTGTTTGGGCTGCCCCAGGCGCGTTCCGCGCCCGGCCGCCACGATCACCGCCGCCCAGCCCAGTTTCACCGGCGCGCCTCCTGCGAAGCGGCGTCGCGTTTCGGCCGCGCGAAGATCATGCGCCCGGCGACCGTTTGCAGTACGCTGGTCACGATCACGTCGGCTTCGTCGCCGATCAGCCGGCGCCCGTGTTCCACCACGATCATCGTCCCGTCTTCCAAATAGCCCACGCCTTGATGGAGTTCTTTGCCCTCGCGAACGACCGCGACGTGCAGTTCTTCCCCGGGCAGCACCACCGGTTTCACGGCATTGGCCAGCTCGTTGACGTTGAGCACGTCGACGCCTTCGACGTGCGCGACGCGGTTGAGATTGTAATCGTTGGTGATCAGCTTCGCGCCCAGCTGGCGCGCGAGGCGAACGAGGCGCGCGTCGACGTTGCCCGGCGGCATGTCGTCGAAATCGCGTTCGTCGATTTGAAAGGCGGCCAGTTGCTGCAGGCGCGCCAGCACGTCGAAACCGCGCCGCCCGCGCGTGCGCTTGAGCGGGTCGACGGAATCGGCGATCGTTTGGAGCTCGCGCAGCACGAACCGCGGGACGATCAGCGTCCCTTCCAAGAATCCGCTCTCGACCAGTTCCACGATCCGCCCGTCGACGATCGCCGACGTATCGATCAGCTTGGGCGGCACCGGCGCCGACGCACCGGCAACGCTCTTGGGAACCGGCACGATCCGAATGCGCGCTCCGACCCGCGCGCCCAGATAGGCGGCGAAAATCGCGAGGATCGGATAGAGCACGACCGCCGCGTAGGTGCCGATCTTGCCCGCGCCCGAGAGAATCTCGAAGACGATGCTCTTGACCAGGAACGCGATGATCAAGCCGACGATGAGGCCCACCGCACCGCCGGCGATCTCGGCCGGCGAGAGCCGTTCCATCGCCCCTTCGACCTGCGCGAGCTCGCCCTCGAAAAGCCCCTGCGCGAGCGGGGCGAGCAGCGCGCCCAGAACCGCACCGATCGCGGGCGAGAGAATGAAGAATGCGAGCTGCAGCCCCTCGCTGGCGAAGTGCATCGAGAACAGGTTGACGTAGGCTTCGCGTCCGAGCAAAAATCCGGTCACGCCGAAGACGACGACGAATGCCGCCCGGAGGACCGTGGTCGAGAGATGGCCGTCGGTTACGCGAATGGTAGAAAGGCCTCGCAAACGTCGTTGGCGACGAACCGGCCGCGCACCGTCAGCCGAACGGCGTCCTGCGTGCATTCCAGCAGACCGGCACGGGCGAACCGCTCGACCGCCGGCGCGTACGCGCTCGTTACGTCGATTCCGTACCGCTCTTTAAACTCTCCGAGCCGGACCCCTTGCGCGGTACGCAAGGCGAGCATGATCGCTTCGCCGGCGCGCCTGGCACCTTCCAGGCGCTCGGCCTCCGACGGGATCGGCCCGCCGCCGAGCGCCGCCTCGACGTATTCGGCAAGCGAGCGCGTGTGGACGCTGCGAACGCCGTCGCGATAGGAGGCGGCTCCCACGCCGAGGCCGGCGTATTCGCCGTTGGCCCAATAGTTCAAGTTGTGGCGGCAGCGGTGGCCGGCCCGGGCGAAGTTGCTGATTTCGTACTGCTCGTACCCGGCCGCCTCGAGGGTCTCGATGGCGATGCCGTAGAGCTCGGCCTCCCGGCCGTCGTCGAAGAAGGCTTCGGGTTCGCGCTCGCGCCACGCCGCATAGGGCGTGTTCGGCTCGACCGTCAAGCCGTACGCCGAGACGTGGTCGACGCCCAGGGCGATCGCCCGGTCGAGCGAGCGGCGCCAGCTCGGCGCCGTCTGGCCGGGGACGCCGAACATCAAGTCGAGCGAGACGGACTCGACGCCGGCGGCACGCGCCTGCGCCACGACCGCTTCGACCTGCGCTTCGGTGTGTTTGCGCCCGAGCACGCGCACCTCGCCGGGTTCGAAGGATTGCACGCCGATCGAAAGCCGCGTCACGCCCGCGGCGCGGTAGCGCGCGAAGTCGCCCGCGCGCACCAGTTCCGGATTCACCTCGACGCTCACCTCACGCGGCGCGACGCCCGCAGGCTGGGGAAACCGGCGCCCCACGCGATCGAGCAGGCCGGCGAGTTCGCCGGCAGCGTAGGCGTTCGGCGTGCCGCCGCCCAGAAAGATCGTCGCGGCGGGGCGCACCGGCTCGGCGGCGAGTTCGGCGTCCAGCGCGGCGAGGTAGCGCTCGGCAGCGCTCGCGCGGGCCGGCCACTTCGCGAAGTCGCAGTACGGGCAAAGATACGGGCAGAACGGCAGGTGGACGTAGATTCCGAGCAACGCGCCGCTACTATATCCCCGCCAGCAAAAAGATCGCCACGGCGCCGGTGCCGACGTTGACGGCGACGGTCGGGCCGACTTCGTAAGTGATGAAGCTCTTTGGAGGCACGCCGAGTTTCGCTCGAAGCGCGGCCACGATCTCGTCGGCCACCGCCGGTTCGTGCGTGTGCCCGACGGCGATGCGCGTGGCGCCGACGTCGTGCACGTTGCGCGCCGCGACGTCGACGATCAGTTCTTTGGCTTTCTCGTAGGTGCGGGTCTGCGCGGCGGTTTCGACCACGCCGTTCTTCACTTGCAGGATGGGATTGACTTTGAGCACCGTTCCCAGCGCCACGATCGCTTTGTTCAAGCGGCCGCTGCGCCCGAGATACTCGAGCGTCGGCATCACTTGGAAGCCGTACTGCGTGGCCTTCGCCCGTTCGAGGGCGGCGACGATCTCGCCGGAGCTCGCGCCGGCGCGCGCCATTTCGGCTGCGGCCAGCGCCTGCAGCGCTTCTCCGCCGGAGAGCGACTGCGAATCGACCACGCGCACCTTGTCGCCGAACTGCGCGGCGGCCGCGACCGCGTTTTCGTACGTCTTCGAAAGTTTGCTCGAAACGATGACCGCAACGACGTCGTCGCCGGCCGCCACGTGCCGGCCGAAGACGGCGGCGAACCCGGCCGTATCGAGCGGCTCGCTATGGGGGAGATCCTTGACCTGGGCCAGACGCTGATAGAATGCGGCTCGCGTGATGTCGATGCCGTCGCGCAGGCGTTCGCTCCCGAACACCACCCAGAGGGGAACGACGTCGATCCCGGCATCGCGCGCCGCGGAAGGGGAGAGGTCGGCGGCGCTGTCGGTGAGGATCACGGTTCCCATACGGGTGAGATTCGGCGGTTGCGGTCAGCTCTCCGTCGCGACGAACGTCCCAACCGCCCCAGGCCCGCCGTGCGTGGCGATCACGGGCCCGGCCTCCCAGATCTCCAGCGACAAGGGCTCGACGCCCCCAAGACGGGCGCGCAGCTGCCCCGCGGCGCGCTGCGCGAGTTCGGGCGCGTTGGTGTGGGTGACGAGAAAGTGCGCCGCGGCCGGATCGGGCGCGTTGGCCAGCACCAGATCGAGCATGGTCTCCTGGGCGCGCGTAAAGGTGCGCACCTGGGCCTCGGCACCGACCTGCCCGTCTTTGAGGACGATGACGGGGACGATCTTCATCAGCGTTCCCAGTGCCGCGCGCGCGCGCCCGATGCGGCCGGTTCGCTGCAGATGCGAAAGATCCGGAAAGCACGCGTAGAGCCGTTGCGTCGCGCGCCAGCGATCGAGCGCGGCGAGAATCTCCTCGAGCGCCGCGCCCCGCCGCGCCATCGCGCTCGCGCGCGCGACCATCATGCGCAGGCCGCCGGCGGTCGTTTCGGAATCGTAGAGCTCGATGCGGGCTCCCGCGAAGCGTTGCGCGCCGGCTCGCGCGGCGTTGATCGTTCCCGAGAGGTGCGACGAGATCGTCAAGCAGAGCACGTCGTCGCCGCGATCGACGATCGGCGCGAAAGCTTCCTCGAACATCGCGGCGGTGGGCTGCGAGGTGATCGGCAGCACCGGCTCGCTGGCGAGCAGCCGGTAGAATTCCGGGACGCGAGAGTTCGACCATGTCGCGGTAGCTGCGATCGCCGAAGACGACGAAGAGCGGTACGACGGTGGCGCCCAGCTCGGCGGCCTGCGCCGGCTCGATATCCGACGTAGAATCGGTGACGATCGAGATCGCCACGCGGCTAGCGCTCGACCAAGTCGGGAGCGATCAGTTCGGTAATCTTGCCGACGACGTCGTGATCGGCTTCCTGCACGGCGGCGAGAATCGCGTGCTTGATCGCATTGCGGCTGGCGCGGCCGTGGGTGACGATGCAGTTGCCGCGCAAGCCCAGCAGCGGCGCGCCGCCATAGGTCTCGTAGTCGTATTTATTGCGCAGCCGGCGCAGCGCCGGCGCGAGCATCGCGGTGCCGATCTTCGAAAGCAGGCTTCCGCCTAGCAGCGTTTCCTTCATGATGCGGCCGAGATCGGCGATCATCCCTTCGGCGGTCTTGAGCACGACGTTGCCGACGAATCCGTCGGCGACGATGACGTCGGCCACGTTGTGAAAGAGATCCTTGCCCTCGACGTTGCCGATGAACTTCACCGGCGCGGTTTCGAGCAGCCGAGCCGCCTCCAGCACCTGCTGGTTGCCTTTGGTGCGCTCCTCGCCGAGCGAGAGCACGGCCACGCGCGGCTCGGGAATCCGAAAAATGCCCTTGGCGTAGGCCGATCCCATGATCCCGAACTGCATCAGCCACTCCGGCCGGCAATCGACGTTGGCGCCGGAGTCGAGCAAAAGGAACGGCCCGTGTAACCCCGGCCAAATCGTCGCGATCGCGGGGCGGGAGATGCCCTCGATGGTGCGCAGCCGGATGAGCGCGATGGCGAGAAACGCGCCGCTATTGCCGGCGGAGACCACCGCGTCGGCTTCGCCGCGCTTGACCAGCGTGACCGCGACGCCCAGCGAGGTCTTCTCGGCGGTCCGCACGGCGGCCGAAGCCAGCTGATCCATCGGCACGGCGTCGGGCGCGTGCACGATCGCGACGCGATCCTGCGGGTATGCGGCCGGCAAGAGCGCGCGCACCCGGGCTTCGTCGCCGACCAGGATGACGGAAACGTCGGATTCGGTGACGGCCGCAAGGGCGCCGGCAACCACCTCCTCGGGAGCGTGATCGCCACCCATGGCGTCGACGGCAATACGACGTCTACTCATCGAAAGAGAGCCAGTATTCTGCGTTCTTCATTCCGCCGTAATAGTATTCGACGTCGGCGGACGGAAATGCCGCTTGCAGTTCCTCGGCCAGCCGCTGGGCGTCGCGTTCCTTCTGCGCGCCTCCGTAGTAGAGGGTGATCAAGCCCCCGCCGGGGGCGCCGAACGACTGCAGAACCAACCGGGCGGCGTCGGCCAGCGTCTCCCCCGGGATCAGTTCGCCGCCGGCGAGCGCGGCGGGAGTCCCGCGTTTGATCGGGCGATCCGCGACCGTCGCGTCTTTGGCCGCGAAGAAGAGCTGCGCGCTGCGGGCGCGCCGGGCCGCGGCGAGGATCTCGTCTTCCGCCGGCGGCGACCCGCCGGAGCGAAATGCGAAGAGGCCCGCGATCCCTTCGATCACGTCGCGCGTCGGCACGGCGATCACGCGTTTCTCGGTGAGCTTCGGCAGTTCGGCCGCCGCCAGCGCCACGTTCTTGTCGTTGACGAACAGGTAGACGACGTCGGCCAGACATTTGTTGGTGGCCAGCAGCAGATCGCGCACGCTCGGGTTTTTCGAGCCGGAGACGGCGACTTCCGCACCGAGCTCTTTGACGATGCGCTCGAAGCCGTCGCCCGGGACGACCGCCGCAATCGAGTAGGGCAGCGCGGGCTTTTCGACGACCAGGAGCTGGTGCTGCCGCTCCATGTTGTCGACTTTCAGCCGGGTGACGCTGCCGTGCTTGGAGGCGATTTCGTTGACGCGTTCGGGCGAGTCGGTGTGCAGGTGCACCTTGATCGTCGGGACGTCGCCGATCACGAGCAGCGACTCGCCGCGCGGTTCGAGCAGCGCGCGCAGATCGTGCGCGCCGATCGTGGCGTTCTCGAGCACGAACTCGGTGCAGAACTTGTGCTCGCCGACGACCTGCTGCGCCGTAAAGACCGTGCTGCGCACGGGGCGGCGCGGAAAGGCGGTCGCCCGAACTTTGACGTCGGGAAGAAACCCCAGGCAGCCCTCGAGGAAGTACACGAACCCGGCTCCCCCCGAGTCGACCACGCCGGCTTCTTTGAGCGCCGGCAGCTGGTCGGGCGTGCGGTCGAGCGCTTCGTTGGCCGCGCGCAGCACGCCGTTGACGAAGCGATAGAGGTCGCGCTCGTGCAGCGCCAGATGATAGGCGGCCTCTGCCGCCGCGTCGGCCACCGAGACGATCGTGCCTTCGACCGGGCGAATCAGCGCCTGCCTGGCCGCGGCGGCCGCCTCGCGCATCGCGGTGGCGATCCCGAACGTGTCGATCTCCCGGCGGTGGCGCACGTGGTGCGCAAAGCCGCGCAGCATCTGCGAGATGATGACGCCGGAGTTGCCGCGCGCGCCCATCAGGCTGCCCTCCGCCGCCCGGGCCGCGACCGCCGAGATCGGCTCCCCGTCGTGTTTGGCAGCCTCCAGCGTGGCCGAGCGCACCGTGAGGTACATGTTCGTGCCGGTGTCGCCGTCGGGCACCGGGAAGACGTTGAGGGCGTTGAGGACGTCGCGGTATTTTTTGAGAAAATACGTGCCCGCGGCGAGAAACTTGGCATAGCCGCGGCCATCGAGTGCGATCAAGTCCACGGCGAGCGGTCTTAGGGGGGCGTGCTTCGAATTCCGCTTGCGGCGCCCGGGGGCCCGTGGTATGATTCCGTGGTTTGGCGCGGGGCTGCTCCCCGGGCCTGTGACTTACGTCTCACCCGTTGTAAAGGAATCCCAAATGGCGAAGCGCTGTGAAGTCTGTGGCAAGGGGCCGAAAGCTGGCAACAACGTCAGCCACGCCATGAACAAAACCAAGCGCCGCTGGCTGCCCAACCTGCAGTCGGTCAAGGTCGACGAACGCGGCACGCACCGCACGGCGCGCGTCTGCACGCAGTGCCTGCGCTCCAAGCGGGTCACGCGCAAAGTCTAAGCGCCGACCAGCGGGCCGAACGAATCGAGGAGCCGTCGCGCAGCGACGGCTCCTCGCCTTTTCTCCGAGGGCGCCGCTAGGCGTCGAGCGCGTCGAGATCGGCCAGCACGCGGCCGATATCCGGCGGTTCGAGCGTGATCAGGAACTCGAGGCGCACGTGCGAGAGATCGATGCTCTTGAGCAGCACCGCGCAGAGCACGGGCCCGCGGCGGCTGGGCGCGAACGAGAGATTGAGCAGGCCTCCGGCGATGGCAAACGCCGCCGGCGGCCCGTTGCCGGAGTTGATCTCGGTTAAATAGGCGCGCAGATCGGCCAGTTCGATGGCGCGGATCGAGAGGTCGAAGCTCGCCCGCACCGGCTCCGCGTGGGCGTGCACGCGGCACGCCAGCAAATCGAACCCGCGGGGCTCGGCAACCTCCGGATGTTCGTAGCCGACGATTTCGATGCGCAGGTGCGCCGCGCCGGCATCGCCCAATCGAACTTCGAAGGTCGCACCCGGCTCCATCGCGTTACCCGTAGATGATCTTGTGTTTCGGCGGCGCGAACTTCAGCCGCGCGCTGTCCTTCGCGCTCGGCTTGAGCGCGTGGCTTTCCACGTTGCTGCGCTCGCAGAAACGCATGGTGCGATCGTCGTCGACGTGATAGCCCAGCGGATTCCACTTTGCCAGCGCGCCGATCGGATCGACGGTCGCACCGCCGTACGGCGTGGTGTTGGCGACCGCGCGCGCGGCCAGCGCGGTCGACAGGAGCGTTGCGGCGAACGGCGAGGCGCCCAGCCCGCAAAAGGTCGCGACCGACGCCGCAAAGACGTCGCCCGCCCCGTGCGCCGGATAGGCCGGAAAGAACGGCCCGGAAATGCGGTGATAGCTGTATCCGTTCGAGAAGAGCAGCTTGACGCGGTGCTTCTCGGGATCGCGTTCCCACGACGTGATGACGATCGCCTCGGGGCCTTGATCGAAAAGACCGTTGAGATACTCGTACTCCGTCATCGTGCGATCGCCGCTGCCCAGCAGGACCTCGGCTTCGAAGCGGTTGGGCGTGACGATCTGCGCCATCGGCAGCAGCGACTCTTTGATCGCGCGCGCCGTCTCCTGGCTGACGTAGAGACCCTTCTGGTAGTCGCCGATCACCGGGTCGAGCAGCACCACGCCTTTGTACTCTTGCAGCAGCGTCGCAACCGTGTCGACGTGCTGCGGGCGCGGCAAGTAGCCGACGACGATGATCCCCGGGCGTTGCGCGATGAGGAACGCGACGTCGCGCCGGAACTGCTGCGGATCGGTCAGCGCGCTCGAGCGGCCGTTGTAGCCGCCGTGCGCGCTGGCGAACGTCGACTGCGCGTGAATGACGCGCGCGCCCAGCGCGTTGGCGATGGCAAAGACGGCCTGATTGCCGAGAAACCCCATGCCGACGCTGTTTTGGATGCTCCCGACCAGCGGGAAGGAAGCGACGTCGTCGCCCATCAGGTTCACGCGCGCGCTCCCCTCGCGGCGCCCGCGAAGTGATCCCAGCCCGAGCGTTCGACGGCCGCGCCGCGCAAGCGCAGGCCCGCCGCCGCCGTCAACGTGCCGACGCGCACCAGGTCGCGGCCGAAACGGGCGCGGAAGCGCGCCGCCAGATGCGCGAACGCTCGCGGCCGCACGCTAACGATCAGCTCGTAGTCCTCGCCGCCGGCCAACGCGAACCGCTCGGCGTCTTCCCCGCACGCGTTCGCGACGGCGCGCGCCGCCTGGGCGACCGGCACGGCTTCGAGATCGGCGCCGGTGCCGGATGCGGCGCAGAGCCGGTCGAGATCGGTCGAAAGGCCGTCCGAGCAATCCATCATCGCTCCAACGTTTCGGCTCGCTGCAAGGAAGCGCCCTTCGGCGGCGCGCGCCTGCGGCCGGCGAAACGCGCGGAGCGCCGCCTCCGCCAATGCGGGATCGATCGCCGGTGCCGCGCTGCCCGCCAGGCGCAGGCCGGCGCGGGCGCCGCCCAACGGGCCGGTGACCGCCACCGCGTCGCCGGGCCGTCCGCCCGACCGAACCTTGGCGTCGGAGGCGCGAACCTCACCGACGGCCGCAATGGCGACGGTGACCACCGGCGCGCGCGAGAGGTCGCCGCCGGCGATCGAGAGCCCGGAGGCTTCGGCCGCGAGCGCCAGGCCGCGATAGAGCTCCAGCACGCCGGCGCTCGCAAGCGATTCGGGCAGGCCCAGCGCCACCGTTGCGAGTACCGGCCGCGCGCCCATCGCGGCCAGATCGCTCGCGTTGGCCGCCATCGCGCGAAAGCCGGCGTCTTCGAGCGACATCAGCTCGCGCGTGAAGTGCACGCCTTCGACCAGCACGTCGGTGGTGATCGCGCTGCGATGGGAGCGCGAGGGCTGCCAGAGCGCCGCATCGTCGCCGATGCCCAGCGTCACCCGGCGATCCGGGCGCCGCACCATCGCCGCGATCGCGGCGACGAGTTCGTCCTCGTTCACCCTAGGGCAGCAGCGCGCGAATGCGCCGCAGCTGCTCGCCCGGATCGGGCGCGTCGAAAATCGCCGAGCCCATCACCAGCACGTCGGCGCCCGCCTCGGCCAGGGCGCGCGCGTTCTTCTCGCTCACGCCGCCGTCGATCTCGATGGTGCACGAGGGATTGCGCTCGTCGATCAGCGCCCGCGCCTGGCGGATCTTTTCGAAGGTGCGCGCGATGAACCGCTGGCCGCCGAACCCGGGATTGACGCTCATGATCAGCAGGTTGTCGCAATCCTCGATCACGTCTTGCAGCATCGCGACCGGCGTCTGCGGGCAGATCGAGATGCCGGCTTTCGCGCCGCTCGCGCGGATATGCGTCAAGAGCCGCGGCGCGTGCGGCGTCGCTTCCAGGTGAAAGGTAATGACGTCGCAGCCCACTTCGCGGAAATCGTCGACGTAGCGTTCCGGTTCGACGATCATGAGGTGCGCGTCGAAGACGAGCGGCGAGAGCTTGCGCAGATCGCCGATGATCTTCGGCCCCCAGGTGATATTGGGCACGAAGCGGCCGTCCATCACGTCGAGATGGAGGTAATCGGCGCCGGCCGATTCGACGGCGGCGATCTGCTCGGCGATGCGGGCGAAATCGGCCGAGAGCAGCGACGGAGCGATCTTCGGCACGCTAACCTCCGGGAGCGGGCGAGGGCGAGGCCTTTTCATCATAAACGGCCGGCGGCTCGACCCCCAAGCGGGTTTCGCCCACCAGCACCCCGTTGACGTACATGCCGACCAGCGACGTTCCCAAAGCCGAGACGGTGAAATCCAGCTTCTGCCCGGGCTCGGCGAAGGCGTGGTAGAGATCGTAACGCCCGGTCGCGTCGGTTACCACGAGGCGCACGTCGAGCTGCTGCCCGGCTTGGTAATCCTGCGGCACCGGCACCGAGACCAGCACGTGCACCTGGCGCAAGATATACCCCGACTCGTGCGGGCCCGCGCTGACTTGGAGCGAGACCGGATCGAACGAGGCGATCTTCGTATTGGGCGCCGGCACTTGGCGCGCGACGATGCCGTGCGGCGGCCCGCCGGAGCCCAAAGGCGTCCAGACGATCTGCCCGAGCTTGATGCCGCTCTTCTCGGCGAGCGCCCGCGCTTGATCGATCGACGTGCCGACGAAGTCGGGCACCTTGATGCTGGTGAGGCCGCCCTTGCTCACGACCAGCGTCACCGTGTCGCCTTCGGCGACGCTCGAAAGCGGCTGCGGATCCTGCGAGATGACGTGCCCTTCCGGAACGATGTCGCTGCGCACTTGCGTCACCTTCCCGAGCGTGAGCCGCGCGCGCGACAGGTCGATCGAAACTTCGCGCATCGATTGATAGCGCAGATCCGGCATCAAGTGCGCGACGATGCCGTCGCTGATGACGAACGATACTTGGCGTCCCTGGCGCACTTGCTCGCCGGGCTGCGGGCGCTGCATGATGACGACGTTTTTCGGATAGCGATCGCTGGTGGTGTGGTCGATGACGGCCGAGGAGAGCTTGAGGCGCTCGATTTCCGCGTTGGCGTCGGCGAGCGTCTGCCCGACGAACGAGGGCACGGTGACGGTGGTCGACGGCGGCAGCAGAAAATCGTGAATCTGCCGCGCGAACCATACCGTAACGGCGACGAAGACCGCCAGCACGATGGGAAACACCCAATCGCGCGGGAGGTAATCGGCCAAAGAAGGCTTCAGGCCAGCGCCTCCAGCGCCACGTCGCTCGCGTCGAGGTTGCTGAAGACGCGTTGGGCGTCTTCGTGCTCGTCGAGCGCGTCGAGGAACGCGAGTGCTGCGGCGAGATCGGCGCCGTGGAGTTCGATCTTGGTTTTTGCGCGCATCCCCAGATACGCGTCGGAAACCTTCACGCCCGCCGCGCGCAGTTCGTCGCGCGCGCTCGCCAGCTGCACCGGATCGGTGTAGATCGTCGCCAGCTCGGCGTCGAACTCGACGTCGACCACGCCGTCGACCAGCGCGGCCTCGGTGAACGCGTCCTCGCCCCTGCCGGCCGGGTCGGCCTCGACCACGCCGACCGCATCGAACATCCAGCCGACCGAGCCGGTCTCGCCCAGCGTTCCGCCATGCTTGCTGAAGAGAAAGCGCAGCTCGCCGGCCGTCCGGTTGCGGTTGTCGGTAGCCGCGTCGAGTACCACCGCCAGCCCGTGCGGGCCGTAGCCCTCGTAGCGAATCTCCTCGATCTCGCGTTCGCCCGTCTGCCCGGAGCCGCGCGAGATCGCGCGCTTGATGTTATCCTGGGGCATGTTGAACTCGCGCGCCTTCTCTACCGCCATCTTAAGCCGGTAGTTGGCCTCGGGATCGGGCGAGCCGCCCTTAGCGGCGAGAATGATCTCTTTGCTGAGCTTGGTGAAAAGCGCGCCGCGCTGGGCGTCGACTTTGCCCTTCTTCAGCTTGATGTTGTGCCATTTCGAGTGTCCGGACATCGCTAAAACCTCGTCGCCGCCTTCGTCAACCGGGCCCGATAACCCATTTGTCGATCCACATCCGCTGGTGCCAAGCGTTCCACGAGATGGGATAGGCGGCCAGGATCGGATAGAAATAGACGAACGCCGCCCCGATCAGCAGCACGACGGTGCCGACCGCGAGGCCTGCCAGCCACTTCACGCGCGGCTCGTCGTGGTCGCGCCCCCATTGCCAGAGGCGCTGCAGTACGATCGCGTTGCACAGGCAGATCAACGGAATATCGACGTAAAAGTGGTAGGCGAACGTAATGCGCGGCGATTTCATCCACGGCAGCCACTGCATCAGATAGGTGAGAACGATGAGCGCGTAGCCCTTGTTCTTCTCCCTCCATGCCAGCACCCCGACCCAAGGGACGCAGAGCAGCCCAAACCATAAGAGCAGCGGGTTGGGCATCGACGTGATCTCGTAGATGCAGCAGCCGTCGTTGTTGGTTTGATCCTTGCGATGGTCTTGATAGAAATACGCGACCGGCACGTAATCGAGCGGCCACTCCCACCACTTCGACGAGTACGGATGCGTGGCGACCAGCGTGTCGTGATACATGAACATCGTATCTTGCCGGTAGACCACGTCGTTGAAGTTGTGGATCTCGTTGGGATCCTGCGAGTGGCGCAGCAAATCCGGCATCCACGCCATCAGGTAGACGGTCGAGCTCACGAACACGATCGTCAGCAGCGCGCCGTCGAGCCGGAAGCCGCGCGGGTTGCCCCAGAGCGTCGGGCGCCGCTTGACGAAGAGGCGCTGCAAGAAGACCGCGATCAGCACCGTGAAGCTGACGCCGAAGCCCATGACGCCGTACCACTTGCTGCTGACCAGGCAGCCGAGCGCGACGGTGAACAGGATGAGCCAGAAGCGCGAATCGCTTCCGCGCTCTACCGCGCCGGGCGTCCGGATCTCGTCGTTGGCATAGGTCGCTTCGCCCGCCGGCGTCGCGTAGGCGACGCTCGCGTCGCGACGGTACTCGATCGCCAGCGGATCGTCGCCGTAGACCAGCGTTCCGCCCTTGTTCTGCGACGAGGCGCCGCGCGAGACTTTGCCGCGGCTGTCGATGGTGCCGCCGTCGGCGGCGTAGAGCGTCGTCGATTGGCCGTCGGCCAGCGCCCGCGACCCCTCGCCGTAGGTCAGCTCGCGTTTGCCGTCGCCGAACCAGCGCGGCAGGCCGGCGTAGCGGATCAACAGATAGACGCCGCAGCCGACGTACAGCGTGGTGATGACCGTCGACGCAAGATCGAAGCCCAGCAAGGCGCGGCACGCCAGCGCGACGGCGAAGCCGGCCGCCCCCGCGCCGCCGGCCGCAACCGCGAAGCCCCATTCCGGCACGTCCACGTGCGCCCGCTCGCCGACCTGCGAGGAGATCCAGAACCGGTAGAACGCGTACACTGCCAGCGTAGCGAAGAAGATCACGAACCCTTCCGGCGTCGCGATGCGCGATTGCACGAAATGCATGCCGTCGAAGGTGAGAAAGAGCGCCGTGATCGTCGCGAAGATCGTCGAGCCGGTGACGCGTTTGGCGAAGGCGTAGAGCAGCATCACGACCAGCGCGCCGAAGACGACGTCGAGGAAGCGCCAGCCGTACGAGTTGTCGCCGTCGTGCATGTGGCCGATGATGGCGTTGAGGCCGGTCCAGCCGCCCAAACCATGACCGTGCGGCATGCCTCCGAAGAGCACCATCGAGAGCGTGACCAGCAGCTTGGTGAGCGGCGGGTGCGTGTTCTCGTAGATGCGCATGTTCTGCAGATACTCTTCGCCCGCGCGCGCGAAGTAAATCTCGTCGAAGACCTTGTCCGGCGGCCACCAATAGCCGACGAACGAGAGCACGAAGTTGACGACCCCGAGCGCGCCCATCACCACGTAGTCGAGCGGCGCCTGCATCGCGGTGAGGCCCTCGCGCGGATCGAACCAATGGCGCGCCCCTCCAAACGACCGTCTTGGCGACGTCTCGTCCGGCTCGGCCTGCGTCGCAAACGGCACCTCTTCGCTGCCCTCCGTTCCCAGATACATGTAGCCCAGCCAGAAGAAGATGCCGACGCCGGCGAGCGAGATCAGCGTCGTCCACATCCCCCACAGATTCTGGGAGTCGGCTCCCGCCACGTGATTGCTCACCACGTCGAGGTACTGCAGCGCGTAGATCATGTTGAGCAGCAGCAGCGCCGAAAGGGCGAGCGCGCCCCACAAATAGCGCCGCGCGAAGGGCAGGCACGCGATCGTGAAGAGCGCGCCGTCGAAGAGATAGCGCTCGTGCATTCGCGTCGCGAGCATGAAGAACGCGATCGTCGCGATCGCGCAGCCTTCGAGCAGGGCGCGGTGCGAGCGATCCTGCACGTACCGCCAAACGACCAGCGCCACGGCCGCGACGACCAGCAGCATGCCCCAGAACCAGTACGGGCCCAGCGAGAAGAGATTCAAGAACGCGATCGGGTCGCTATCCGGCTCCCACATCTTCCCGCGGATGGTCCACAGGTTGAACGCGTTGACGCTATTATACGGGTAGACGCTCGAGCCGTAGCTATACCGCTGCAGCAGCCACGCGGCGGCCGAGACGGGATTGCTCGGATGGAACGGCTCGACCAGCGCGAGCACGAGCAGGGCCGCCGCGCCGATGCCGATGGCGGTCGACGTGAGGCGCGCGCGCATGCGCGACCGGTCGACGAACGCGAACGCGATCATCAGCGGCAGAATCGCCGCCGCCTGCGGCTTGATCAGCAGCGAATAGCCGAACGCGAGCCAGCCGCCGACGATCCACCAGTTGACGGCCTTCTCCTGCGGCGCGTCGTCGGAGCGGATCAGGCAGTAGACGGCCAGCAGCGCGAGGCCGCCCGGAATCGAGTCGATCTGGCCCCAGAGCGCCGAATCGTAGACGATCGCCGGGTTGAGCAGATAGACGGCGGCCGTAACGAGCGCGACGCCGGAGTTCGTGAAGCGCCGCGCCAGCGCGTAGAGCAGCACGCCGATGCCGAGATCGGCGAAGATCGCCGGAAGCTTGACGAGCGTGCGGAGCACGACGAAGTGGCCGCCGTCGGTGCCTTTGAAAAAGGCCTCCCAGATCCACCCGACCACCGCCAGAATGTAGAAATAGCCCGGCGGGTAGTCGGCGAACTGCCCCGACGAGTAAAAGTTGGCGAAGCCGTGTTCGGGCAGCATCGTCGCCCACGCCTCGAACGTTTGCACGTCGTTGGCGTAGCCCGTATTCGGAATGAACGCCAGGCGCAGGCACAGCCCGATCAGGAGCAGGAGCGGCAGCGCCCAGACCGCGGCGTTTCGTTCCGCCGGTGCGTGTTCGCCGCCTCGCATGCGCGTCGCCATCTTCCCCTTCAGCCTGCTGCCGCTAGATCGAGCGTGCTCGCGAGCAGCTCGCGCAAACGGTCGTTGGTGCAGCCCTCGACGACCGCGAGATGTTCGGCGGCCGCCGCGGCCGCGGCTTCGCGCGCGCCCAGCCGGTCGAGGGCGTCGATGACGCGGTCGACCTCGGCGCTCTCGAGCGGGCGGCCGAGCGCGTAGGCTTGCGCGACCGTATCGCGCGCCTCGCCGGGCGGCTGGGCGATCGCCCAGACCACCGGAAACGTCCACTTGCGCCGCGCGACGTCCATGCCGGTGCGCTTTCCGGTCTCGTCGACGCTGGCCCAAATGCCCGAGACGTCGTCGCGAATCTGGAACGCCATGCCGTACGCGCGCCCGACCGCACCGTAGGCTTCGATCGCCGCTTCGTCGCAGTTCGCCGCGTGCGCGCCCAGCCGGCACGAGGCATCGAAGAGTTGGGCGGTCTTGCACGCGATCATCCGGCTGTAGCCGGCCACGTCGACGATGGGGGCCGCTTCGAACGACAGATCGAGCGATTGGCCCTCGCACATCACGGCGTGCGCCTCGTGCAGCAGCGCGATCGTCTTGAGCGCGCGCGCGGCGCCGAGATACTCGGCCGCCCGTTCCAGGCTGAGAAAGCTGAGCGCGCACATCGCGTCGCCGGCGTTGATCGCTTGGGCGTTGCCGTACGTGCTCCACAGCGTCGGGCGCCCGTGGCGCAGCTCGTCGCGGTCTTCGATATCGTCGTGCACCAGCGAGTAGTTGTGAAAGATCTCGACCGCCACGGCGGCGTCGAGCGCGTGCTCGATCGGCGCGCCTTCCCACAGCGCGACGCGCATGACCATCTGCGGGCGCAAGCGCTTTCCGTGGCGCGCCGGGCCGTAGCGGCCGTAGCCGAAGTGGCGCAAAAGCATATCGGAGATCTCCTGAGATCCCCGATATTCGGTAAGCCGACGCTCGAGCGCGAGTTCGAAGAGCTCAGACGGGTTGACGGGCGAGTTCCTCCATGCGGGCTTCGACCTGGTCGACGAGCCAGCCGGGCGTCGACGCACCCGACATGAGCCCGGCGACTTTGACGCCGTCGAACCACGCCGCCTCCAGCTCGCCGGGGCCCTCGATGTGGTACGCCCGTGCGCCGCGCGTCTCCGAGAGCTCGGCGAGATGCTTGGTGTTGGCCGAGGTCTTTCCGCCGACGACCACCATCACTTCGACTTCGGCGGCGAGCCGCGACGCTTCGTTCTGCCGGTTGTGCGTGTCGGTGCAGATGGTGTTGACCGCGCGAACTTCGTAGTATTTTGCCGAGAGCGCCTGCACGATTTCGGTGAATCCGTGGCCCGACCACGTCGACTGCACCACGACCCCGACGCGGCTCGAACGCGGCAGCTTCTCTACGTCTTCGACGCGCTGGATGCACCACGCGCCCGGAACGTGGCTGAGCGTACCCTTCACCTCGGGATGGTTCGGGTCGCCGATGACGACGATCTTGTAGCCGTCGGCCTTGAGCTTCTGCGCTTGAACGTGAATCTTCGTGACCATCGGGCAGGTGGCGTCGATGATCTCGAGCCCTTTCTTCTTGGCCGTCTCGAACACGTCGACCGGCAGGCCGTGGGCGCGCACGAAGAGCGCTCCCGAATCGACCTCGTCGACCGAGTGCGCGTTGTGCAAGCCGCGCGATTCGAGCGATTCCACCATTTGCGGATTGTGGACGACGTGCCCGAGGGTCGTCACCGACTCCCGCGAGGCGATCGCCTCTTCGGCCTTTTTGACCGTGATGGCCACGCCGAAGCAGAAGCCTTGCACCGAAGCCTTGCGAATTTCCACCCTAAGAGGCCTTCCCGTCGCGAAGCGAGGTCGCCAAACCCTGTATTGCCTTCATAATGTCGGCCGTGAACTTCGCCAAATCGTCGTGCGTTGCTTTCCGGCCGGCCGGGAGCGCCATCGGCGGCCCGAATGCGACTTTGATCTGAGCCAGATATTTTGCCCGGTCGCTTCCCAAAATGCACGCCGGAACGACGGGTGCCTTCGCAAGCGAGGCCAGGAGCGCCACACCGGTCTGCGGCTCGATCTCGCCGGTGAGATTGCGCGTTCCCTCCGGGAATATGCCCACGCAGCCCCCGCCGCGCAACACTTCGAGCGATCGCTTGATGGCCGCGGTGGCGCTGCCGTTGCGGTCGACCGGATAGGCGCCGACGGCGGCGATTCCCGGCCCGAGCACCGGAATCTGGAAGAGTTCTTTCTTGGCCATGAAGCTGATGCGGCGAGGGCAGAAGCAGCCCATTCCGGGAGGGTCGAGATACGAGACGTGGTTGCAGGCGACGATCAGCGGGCCGGTCATCGGCACGTTCTCGGCGCCGTAGCCGCGGCCGCGCCACACCAGCTGCACGATCAGGCGGATGGTCCCGGCCGCAAAATCGTAGAGCGCCGGATTCACGCCCGCGGCTCCCGTTCCACCCGCGCGACCACCGCCTCGATCTCCTCGACCACCCGTTCGGCCGAAATGTCGCTCGAATCGATCACGTGGGCGTCCGGCGCCGGCACCAGCGGCGAGACGGCGCGCGTCCGGTCGATCCGGTCGCGCTCCTCGATCTCCTGGGTGAGCCGGTGCAGATCGACGTCGGCACCGGCCGCCTCGAGCTGCGCCCGCCGCCGGGCGACCCGCGCGCCGACCGAAGCGGTGAGAAAAATCTTGACCGGCGCGTCGGGCAGCACTACGGTGCCGATGTCGCGGCCCGCCATCACCACGCGCCCGCTTCCGGCCACGCGGCGCTGCGCGCGCACCATCGCCACGCGCACCTCGGGGTGGGCCGCCACCGTCGAGACGACGGTCGTGACGCCGTTGGATTGCAGCGCGGCTTCGTCGAGTTCGTGGCCGGCGGCGATCACGCGGAAGCCCATCGCCGCCTGCGAATCGAGGGTCACGTCGATCGGGCGAAGTTCCAGCAGCCGCGCCAGCGCCGCACCGTTGTCGACGTCGACGCGAGCTTCGATGGCCAAGTACGCCAGCGCCCGATACATCGCTCCGGTATCCAAATAGAGCGCCTGCAGACGCGCGGCGGTGAGCCGCGCGACCGTCGTTTTTCCGGATGCGGCCGGACCGTCGATCGCGATTTGCAGCGGGTGGGGAAGCTCCACGGGCGGCGCATTCGTAGGAGGCCGCCGGAAAACCCGCGTACCGAAGGAGGTCGTGGCAAAGTCCCGTTCGGTCTTCTTTTGCTCCGCGTGCGGTCTCGAATCGCCGCGGTGGCTGGGCCGGTGCCCCCAATGCAGTGCTTGGAACTCGTTCGACGAGCGCCCGATCGCGGTGGGTTCGCCGCGCGCCGCGCGCGCGGCCGTTCGCGCGACCGCGGCTGTGGCCGCGCCGATCCCGCTGAGCGAGATCGGCGAAGAACGCCTCGCCCGCGTGCGGGTCGGCATGCCGGAGTTCGACGCGGTGCTGGGCGGCGGCATCGTTCCGGGCAGCCTCACGCTGATCGGCGGACCGCCCGGCGCCGGGAAATCGACGCTGCTGCTGCAGATCGCCGCGCGGCTGGCCGGAATCGGCGAGACCGTCTACGTGTGCGGCGAAGAATCGGCCGGGCAAGTGAAGCTGCGCGCGCGCCGGCTGCGCGTCGAAAGCGATCTCGCGATCTATCCCGAGACCAACCTGCGCGCCGTGCTCGATACGCTCGAGACGCGCCGGCCGATCGCGCTGATCGTCGATTCGATTCAAACCGTGTGGCTGCCCGAAGCCGAAGCGTACGCCGGCAGCGTCACGCAAATTCGCGACTGCACGCAGGCGCTCATGGAGTTCTGCAAGCGCACCGGCTGCGCGACCTTCATCGTCGGCCACGTCACGAAGGACGGGGCGATCGCGGGGCCGCGGCTGCTCGAGCACTTGGTCGATACGGTGCTCTACTTCGAAGGCGAAGCCAACGGCGAATACCGGATCCTGCGCGCCTATAAGAACCGCTTCGGCTCCATCGACGAAATCTGCGTCTTCGCGATGCACGACGACGGGCTGGCCGAAGTCGCCGATCCCTCGGCGCTCTTTCTCGGCTCGCGCGCGCAGCGTCCCAGCGGCTCGTGCGTGGTCGCTTCGATCGTCGGCTCGCGGCCGGTGCTGGTGGAAGTGCAGGCACTCGTCGGCGAGACGAGCTACGGCACGCCGCGGCGGCTGGCCAACAATCTCGACCAGCAGCGCTTGGCGATGATTTTGGCGGTCCTCGAACGCCGCGCGGGATTGCACCTGGGCACCCACGACGTCTATGCGTCGGTGGCGGGCGGACTGCGAATCGCCGAACCGGCGGCCGATCTCGGCATCGCGCTCGCGGTCGCTTCGTCGTTTCGCAATATCGCGCTGCGCCAAGGCGTCGCAGTTTTCGGCGAACTCGGACTCTCCGGCGAACTGCGCGCCGTGTACGCCGCGGAGCGGCGCGCAGCCGAAGCGCGCAAGCTCGGCTACGGCGATCTCATCACGCCCGAGAACGCGCCCGACCTGGCGGCCGCGCTGAGCCACGCGCTTGCTGTTTGAGATCGTCCCCAACCTCTCCGAAGGGCGCGACCCCTCGGTGCTCGACGCCGCCGCGGCCGCGGTCGCCGGCACGCAGGCGCGGCTGCTGCACCGCACCAGCGATCCGGTCCACCATCGCAGCGTGCTCACGATTGCGGGCAGCGGCGAAGCGGTGCTCGAAGCCGCGATCGCCTTGGCCGCAGTCGCCGTCGAGCGGATCGACTTGCGCGCCCATCGCGGCGTGCACCCGCGCATCGGCGCGCTCGACGTACTGCCGTTCGTGCCTCTGGAAGGCGCGCGCATCGACGATGCGGTAGCGCTGGCCCACCGCGCGGGCGCGCTCATCTGGGAGCGCTATCGCGTGCCTTCTTTTTACTACGGCGCGGCGGCGCGCCACGAATCGCGCCGGCTGCTGCCGGCGGTGCGCCGCGGCGAGTTCGAAGGCCTGGCGGCCCGTTTCGCCGACCCGGCGTGGGCACCCGACGAAGGCGACGTCGCCGCGCACGCCAGCGCCGGGGCGATCGCGATCGGCGCCCGCGAGATCCTGATCGCGTTCAACGTCGTGCTGGAGACCGCCGATCTGGCTGCCGCCCGGGCGATCGCCCGCCAGGTTCGCGAGAGCGGCGGCGGCCTGCGCACCTTGCGCGCGCTCGCTTTCCGCATCGACGAGCGGCACGTCCAGGTTTCCTTGAACGTTACCGACTATGCTGCAACTCCGCTCTACCGCGTCGTAGAGTTGATTCGCCGTCTCGCCGCGAAACGCGGCATCGCCGTTGCGGGCAGCGAACTCGTCGGCTGCCTTCCGCGCGCCGCCGTCGAGAGCGCGGCCGCTTACTACTTGGGAGTCGACCACCTTTGAAACGCCTCGTCCCCATCGCCGCCTTCACCTTCGCGCTGGTCGCGAGCCTGATCGGCACGGCCCGCGCCGTCACCGGCCCCGGCGACGCCGGCGTCTACTCGACCACGCTGGGCAACGGCCTCAAAGTGGTGGTGGTGGAAGACCGCGCCGCCCCGGTGATTCAAACCGCCGTATGGTACGGCTTTGGGTCGCTCGACGAAACGCCGGGCAAAACCGGCTTGGCCCACGCGCTCGAACACATGATGTTCCGCGGCACGCCGGAAGTTTCGGCCGGCGGCCTCGACGATATCGTCGCGCGACTGGGCGCGCAGATGAACGGCGAGACGAACTACGACTACACGCAGTTCTACTTCATGATGCCGGCCGACAAGCTCGACGTCGCCCTCTACGTCGAAGCCGACCGCATGCAGCACGCCGCGCTGCGCGCCTCCGATTGGGCGATCGAACGCAACGCCGTGCTCAACGAAATCGACGGCGACGCGAGTTCGCCGTTCTTCGATCTGCTCTCGCGCGTGCGCGCCGCCGCCTTTCCGGGGCAGCCCGCCGGGCGAACGCCGCTGGGCAGCCGCGCCGACGTCGCCGGCGCCACCGTCGCCGACATCGCCCGCTACTATCACGAGTGGTACGCGCCGAACAACGCGACGCTGGTCGTCGCCGGCGACGTCGATCACGCCACCGTCTTCGCTCGCGCGCAGCGCTACTTCGGCGCGATTCCCTCCAAGAAGCTTCCCGCCAAGTCCGACCGCACGCCCGTCGCCAAGCCCGGCCAGGTGGTCGAGGCGCAGTTTCCGTTCCCGTTCGAAGTGGTCGACCTCGCGTACGCCATTCCCGGCGACACGCAGGCCGGCGAGCCGGCGGTGAGCACGCTCGCGACGCTGATCGAGAATCAGCGTTCGCCCTTCTACAAGGCGCTGGTGCAGAGCAACGTCGCGCTCACCATCGAAGCCAGTGCCGACACGCAGCTGCGCGGCGGCCTGCTCAACGTCTTCATGATCCTCAATCCCGGCCACACCGGCGAAGAGGCGCAGCGCATCTTCCAGCAGACCATGGAGCGGCAGCTGGCGACCGGATTCGATCCGCAGCTGGTCGACGCGGCCAAACAGATGACCATCGCCGAGCGGCTCTACAGCGCCGATTCGATCGACGGCATCGGCGATCTCGCCGGCTACACCTACGGCATCGTGGGCGAGAAGATCGCGCAGGAGGACGGCCGTTTGAGCGCGCTGACCGGCGAGCAGCTGCTCGCCGCGGCCAAGCGCTATCTGAGCGCGCCGACCGTCGTCGGCCACCTACGCCCCAACGACGCGCCGCCGAAGGGCAACTCGCAGAAGAGCAACGCGGCGGCCAGCGACGATTTCTCCAAGCGCGTCCCCAACGGGCCGATCGTCGAGCCCGCGTGGGTGGCTGCGGCCGTGCGCGCGCCGACGACCGCTCGCAGCCCGCTCGCACCGGTGACGTTTACGCTCTCCAACGGCGTGCGCGTCATCGTGCAGCGCAAGACCGATCGCCCGACCTTCGTGCTGCGCGGCAAGATCGATTCGTCGCCGGCGTTTCAGCCGGCCGGCAAAGAGGGCATCGCGCGCCTAGCCGACGATCTCGCCGACTACGGCAGCGAGCACTATCCGTTCGAGCAGCGCCGCGCTGCGACCGACGCGATGGGCGCCGAGGTGCAGACCGGCCAAACGTTCTCGGCCGAAGGCGAGGCTGCCGATTTCCATCGCATCGTAGCGATCCTCGCCGACGGCGTCGAACATCCGGCCTTCGCCGAACCGTGGCTGAGCGTGGAACGCTCGCAGCTGGCCAACAGCCTGCAGTCGGAGCAAAACATCTCCGGCGTGCTGATCGATCGCGCCTACGATCAGCTCTTGCTCGCCAGCGACGATCCCACGTTACGCCAGCCGACGGCCAGTTCGGTCTCGAGCATCACGCGCGACGATCTGCTCGCGTACGCGCTGCGTTACTGGCGGCCCGACCTCACGACGATCGCGGTCGTCGGCGACGTCGCGCCGGAAACCGTGCGTGCGGAGCTCGAAGCGGCCTTCGGCGGCTGGCGCGGCGTCGGCCCGAAACCCGACGCGCACCTGATGGCGATGCCGCCGGCGACGAGCGGCCACGACTACATCGGCACCGAAGCCAATCAGGTGTACATCCGCCTCGGCCAACCGGCCGTCGCGCGTTCGAGCCCCGATTACGACGCGTTCCTGATCCTCAATCAAATTCTGGGCGGCAGCGGCGCCTTCGAATCGCGTCTGTGGCAAGAGCTGCGCCAGAAACGCGGGCTGGTGTACAGCGTGAGCAGTTCGATCGACGCCGACGCCGACCGCGGCGACTTCCGCATCGAGCTGGACGCCTCGCCGCAACGCGTCGTCGAAGCGGTGCAGTTCGTGCGCCACGAACTCGAACAGTTCCAGAGCGAGCCGGTTTCGGCGACGGAACTGCAAGAGGCCAAAGTGCGTTTGGCCGGCAACGCGCTGCTCGAGGAAGCGTCCTCGGACGGACAAGCCAAACAGCTGCTCGAGATCGCGACCTACGATCTTCCTCTCGACTACTACGCGACGCTCAACGAGCGCCTGGCGCGCATCACCGCTGCCGACGTGCAGCGCGTCGCGAAAACCTACCTGAAACCCGACGCGCTCGTCGAGGTGTATGCCGGGCCGAGCGGCCCATGGGCGGGGCACACGTTATGATCGAGACCGTCAATCCCGCCACGGGCCAGGCCATCGAACGGATCCCCTACATGACGGCCGCGGAGGCCGAGGCGCGCGTCGCCGCGGCGTTTGCCGCCGGAAAAGCGTGGGCGGCGTCGAGCTGCGAGCGCCGTTCCGATCTCCTGCGCGCGGTCGCCGCCGGCTTGCGCCGCGAACGCGATGCGCTGGCGGCGACGGCCGTCGCGGAGATGGGCAAACCGGTCGTGCAGGCGCGCGCCGAGGTCGAGAAATGCGCCTTCGCCATGGAGTTTTTTGCGGAGCGCGGGCCCGCAATGATCGCGCCGCAAGCCGCGGAATCGTCGGCGGAGCGCAGCTACGTCGCGTTTCGCCCGCTCGGGACGATCCTGGCGATCATGCCCTGGAACTTTCCGTACTGGCAAGTCTTCCGCGCCGCCGCTCCGGCACTGATGGCCGGCAACGCGATGCTGCTCAAGCACGCCGACGCGACCACGCGCTGCGCGCTGGAAATCGAGCGGCTCTTCGTAGAAGCCGGCGCGCCGGCAGGCCTGTTCGGCACGCTGCTGATGAACCATCACGACGTCGACGAGCTGGTGAAGGACCGGCGCATCGCCGCGGTGACGCTCACCGGCAGCGAACGCGCCGGGGTCGCGGTCGCCAGCGCCGCCGGCGAATCGCTCAAGAAGTGCGTGCTCGAGCTGGGCGGTTCCGACGCGTTCGTAGTGCTCGGCGACGCCGACGTCGAAGCCGCCGCGAAAACCGCGGTGACGGCGCGCTTTCAGAACAACGGTCAGAGCTGCATCGCCGCCAAACGCTTCATCGTGGTCGAGAGCGTTTACGACGCCTTCGTCGCAAAGTTCGTCGAGCTGGCCAAGGCGCAGCGCGTCGGCGATCCGAACGACGAGGCCACGCAGATCGGGCCGTGCGCTCGCGCCGACTTACTCGATACCATGCACGCCCAAGTGTCCGCGACGCTCGCGGCCGGTGCCACGCTGGCACTCGGCGGCCGGCGCGTCGAGGCGCCCGGGTATTACTACGAGCCGACGATCGTTACCGGCGTGAAGCCGGGCATGCGCATGTTCGACGAAGAGGTCTTCGGCCCGGCGGCCGCAGTGGTGCGCGCGAGCGATGCCGGCGGCGCGATCGACCTCGCGAACGCCTCGAGCTACGGACTGGGCTTCAGCATTTGGACGCGCGACGTCGAAGCCGCCGAACGCTCCGCCGCGCGCGTCGAAGCCGGCAGCGTCTTCGTCAACGGCATGGTCGCGAGCGATCCGCGGCTGCCCTTCGGCGGCGTCAAGAACTCCGGCTACGGGCGCGAGCTCTCCCATTTCGGCATACACGAGTTCGCCAACGTGCAAACCGTTTGGATCGGCCCGGCGCGCGACGGACAGACCGCGCGCGCGCCGGCGGAGTGACGATCAGCGCAGCAGCTTGAACGCGTGGGCGCGCCCTTGATTGCGCACCGCGTAGAGCAGCCATGCCAAGCACATCGCTTCGAGCGCGCGCGACGCCGCGATGCCGCCGAGATCGGCCGTCTCCCAGCCGAAGGCGGTGAGAATTTTTCCGACCGTCGCTTTCGCATCGTCGTCGTTGCCGGCCACGAACATCGTCGGCGGCCCGCCGCGCAGCTGCGGATCGACCATGAGGGCGAAACCGACCGTGTTGAATGCCTTCACCACGCGCGCCTCCGGCAGCTGCGCCTGAACGCGTTCGCCCATCGACTCGCCCTGCGTAGTGAGGTGCGGCCCGCGTTCGTCGAACGCGATGGGATTGGTCGTGTCGACGACCACCTTGCCCGCGAAGTGCTCGCGCTTCGCCAGCGCGACGACGTCGGGCACCGCCTCGGCGGCGACCGCGAGGACGACGAGCTCGCCGAATGCCGCCGCATCGGCAAAGGATCCGATCGAGGCCCCCGCGTGCTCCTGCTGCCACGCTGCCAGCTTCGAGGCATCGCGCGTTCCCAGCATCACGCCGTATCCGCGCTCGAGAAAGCCGTTGCCCAAGGCCTTCGCCACGTCGCCGCTGCCGAGAATCCCAATCTTCATGCAGCGTGCAACCACTCAACGCGCTGCGGAGATGCGCGCCCTCCGAGCCCGCGGTGCGTCCCGCTCGTCACGGGCGCGTTGACGCCGCCGCCGCGCAGCGGGTATGCATGAGGCATGAATCGACGCAAGCTGTTGGGAATTGCCGCGGGCGCGGTGGGCGCCTCGCTTCTGCCGGGGCGGCTATGGGCGCTCCCTGGCGCCGGCTGGCCGTCCGCCGCCGCGTGGGCCGGCCTCAACCGGCGGACCGGCGGGACGCTGCGAAAGCTCGAGTCGCCGTTCGTTGCCTGCCGGCGCGCGCCGCAGAGCGCCGCCTGCACCAAGCTCTTCGAGAACGTCAAGAATCCCTACTTCGTCGGCAACGACCCCGCGCTGACGCAGACGCTCGGGTGGGTCGATGCGTGGACCTCGCAGACCAGCGCCTACGCCGTCGCCGCACGCAACGCCGGCGACGTCGCGGCGGCGGTCGATTTCGCGCGCGAGCACGGTCTGCGGCTGGTCGTCAAAGGCGGCGGCCACAGTTATCAAGGCACGTCGAACGCGGCCGACTCGCTGCTGATCTGGACGCGGCACATGGACGAGATCGAGATGCACGACGCGTTCGTCGCGCAGGGATGTTCGGCGCCGCCCCAGCCCGCGGTGACGATCGGCGCAGGCGCGATCTGGAACCACGCCTACGACGCCGTCACCACGAAGGCCGGAAAGTACGTTCAGGGCGGCGGGTGCACGACCGTCGGCGTCGCGGGCTTGATTCAAAGCGGCGGCTTCGGCAGCTTCTCGAAGCACTATGGCACGGCGGCGGCGGGGTTGCTGGAAGCCGAAGTCGTCACCGCCGACGGACGCGTGCGCGTCGCCAACGCGTGCTCGAATCCCGAACTGTTCTGGGCGCTCAAAGGCGGCGGCGGCGGCAGTTTCGGCGTCGTCACGAAAGTGACGGTGCGCGTTCGCGAGCTGCCGGAGTTCTTCGGCGCGGTTCAATTTCAAGTGAAGGCGGCTTCCGACGAGGCGTATCGCTCGCTCGTCGCCGCCTTCGTCGAGCACTACCGCAAGGCGCTCTTCAACGACGCCTGGGGCGAACAGGCCGAGTTCCGGCCCGACAACGTGCTGGACGTCCACATGGTGTCGTACGGATTGGCGACCGCCGAGGCCAAAGCGGTTTGGCAGCCCTTCTTCGATTGGGTGCGGCAGCGTTCGGCGCAGTATACCCTGGCCGGCGAGCCGCTCGTCGCCAGCGCTCCGGCCGCGCATTGGTGGGATTCGGCCTTCTACGCGAAATACGCGCCCGGCGTCATCGTCGAAAACGCCGGTGCGGGCGCCAAGCCCGGCGAGTACTGGTGGGCCGGCGACGGCGAACAGGCCGGCTGGGTGATCAACGGCTACGAGTCGGTGTGGATGCCGGCCTCGCTGCTCGACGATGCCGACGGACTCGCGCGAACGCTCTACGACGCGTCGCGGCACTGGGGCTTCTCGCTGCACTTCAACAAAGGCCTGGCCGGAGCGCCGGCAGCCGAGATCGCGGCCGCGCTCGACACGGCGACGAATCCCGCCGTCACGCAGGCGTTCGCGCTGATGATCGCCGGCGACGGACAGCAGCCGGCCTATCCCGGCGTCGCCGGGCACGAGCCCGACGTTGCGGCCGGCCGGCGCAGCGCGCAGCGCATACGCGCCTGCGGCGACCGCTTCCGCGCGGCCGTTCCCAATGCCGGATCGTACGTTTCGGAGAGCGATTACTTTCTAGAGCGTTGGCAGCAGGCGTTCTGGGGATCGAACTACGCGCGGCTGGCTGCGGCCAAGCGCACCTACGATCCGAGCGGCGTTTTCACGGTTCATCACGGAGCCGGCTCGCCGGCCTGAACCGCCGTCGCGCGCGCCGCGCAGTACGCGGCGATGCGCGCGATGCCTTCGCGCACGCGATCGGGCGGCGCGACCCAGCTCAACCGCAGCCAGCCTTCGAGTTCATCGCCGAAAGCGGCGCCCGGAATGGCGAGCACGTCGTGTCGCGCGATCAGCTCGTTGGCGGCCTCGAGCGACGAGGTTCCGTCGGGCAAGCGGACGCAGGCGTAGAACGAACCCTCCGGCGTCACGAAGCGCAAGCCGCTCTCGTGCAGCCCCAGCAACACCTCGCGGCGCTGGTCGCGGTACCACGGCGCGTGCTCCTGCACGCCGCCGACCTGCGTGAAAACGTGCAGCGCCGCGTATTGCGCGAACGTGTCGGCGCACGACGTCACCCAGGCGTGCGCCTTGATCGCGTGCTCGATGAAGCTCTCCGGAGCCAGAATCCATCCGAGGCGCAGGCCGGTCAACGCGTTGCTCTTGCTCACGGAGTTGGTGACGATCGTCTGCGGGTAGAGCTCCGCCAGATAGCCGGCATCTTCGACGAAGGTTTGCTCGCGGTAGATCTCGTCGTGAATCAGCCACACGTGCTTGCCGTGCCGCCGGTGCAGGCCCTCGACGAGCAGCCGCGCCTGCTCGCTCGAAATCACGCGACCGGTGGGATTGCAGGGCGAGCAGATCACGATCGCGCGCGTCTTCTCGCTCGCCGCGGCGAGAATGCGCTCCGCATCGAAGGCGAAATCGCTCGAGGCGGGCATGGCGACGCTGCGGCAGGCGACGCCCTCGAGCGCCGCCATCTTCACGTACGCGGGAAAGGCCGGCTCGACGACGAGCAGCTCGTCCTGCGAGGGGTCGAGCAGCGTCTTGAGCGTGACGTACATCGCTTCTTGCGAGCCGGCGGTGACGCAGACGTTGCCCATGCGGTCGAGCTCGGGGTATCGGTAGTAGCGCGCGATCGATTCGCGCAGGGCCGGATCGCCGGCGTTGGCCGTGTACTTCACGCCTTCGCGCGCGACGCGGTCCATCGCGTACTCGAAATGTTCGCGGTTGGGCATCAGCGTAGGTTCGCCCAGGCCGAGATCGATCGACGTTGGCTTTTTCTTGGCGGCGATGCGCCGGATCATCGATCCGGGAATCTCCATCACGCGCGGATTCACACCGCCACCTCGAAATCGCGCAGCGCCGCGTTGAGCGAGGTCTTTTTGTCGGTCGATTCGGTACGCGTGCCGATCACCAGCGCGCACGGCGTCCCAAACTCGCCGGCGTTGAAGCGTTTGGGCAGCGTGCCCGGAATCACGACCGCGCGCGCCGGGACCACCCCCTTGCCCGTCTGCGGCGTCTCGCCGCGGACGTCGACGATCGGGGTGCTGGCGGTCAGCACGACCCCGGCGCCGAGCACGGCTTCGCGCTCGACGCGCACGCCTTCGACGACGATGCAGCGCGAGCCGACGAAGGCGCCGTCTTCGACGATCACCGGGGCGGCTTGCGGCGGCTCGAGCACGCCGCCGATCCCGACGCCGCCGGAGAGATGCACGTTCTTGCCGATCTGCGCGCAGGAACCGACCGTCGCCCAGGTATCGATCATGCTGCCTTCGTCGACGTACGCGCCGATGTTCACGTACCCGGGCATCAGAATCGTCCCGCGCCCCAGGAAACTGCCGTAGCGCGCCACGCCCGGGGGAACGCAGCGCACGCCGAGCCGTTTGTAGTTGCGTTTGACCGGAAGCTTATCGAAGTAGACCGGGCCGTCGCGACCGCGATCGCCCATCCAATCGGCGTCGCGGCGCGCAAAGTACAAGAGAATCGCTTGCTTGAGCCAGACGTTCGTCACCCAGGACCCGTCGCGCGGCTCGGCGACGCGCACGGCGCCGGTATCGAGCAACTCGATCGCCTCGTCGACCGCCTCTCCGTCCCGGCCCCGAACGTCGCCCTGGCCGGCGGCCAGCGCCTCGATGCGCGAACGAAGCTCGTCGATTTCCATCATCCCGGATTCGTGTACGTCGCCGCGCCGGGCGTCCCATGCCGGAACGCGCGACCGGGCGCCGGGGCAAACCGGCGGCCGGCCGGGGCAACCGCCGCCGCGGGTTGCGGAATGGGTAAGAAAACCGCCGCCGAGGGCGAAAGAACCTCATCCCTCGCGGGGTACCCTGAACGACTGTTATGAGGAGACCACTCGTGGCGAACTCGCCGGCCGACGAGCAACGTATCAATGCCATCCGCTTCCTTGCGGTGGATGCGGTGCAAAAAGCAAACTCCGGGCATCCGGGCATGCCGATGGGTGCGGCCGCCATGGCGTACGCGCTGTGGTCGCGGCACATGCACTTCAACCCGAAGGATCCGCATTGGCTCAATCGCGACCGTTTCGTGCTTTCGGCCGGGCACGGGTCGATGCTGCTCTACGCGCTGCTCTACCTCACCGGCTACGGCATGACGATGGACGATCTCAAGTCGTTCCGCCAGTTCGGCAGCAAGACGCCGGGACACCCGGAAGCCGAGAAGGCGCACGGCGGCGTCGAAGCGACGACCGGACCGCTGGGCCAGGGGATCGCCAACGCGGTCGGCATGGCGATGGCGGAAGCCCATCTCGGCGCCGTCTACAACCGCACCGATCAGTCGGTCGTCGATCATTACACCTACTGCATCGTCGGCGACGGCGACCTGATGGAAGGCATCAGCCAGGAATCGATCTCGCTGGCCGGCCATCTCAAGCTCGGGAAGCTGATCGTCCTCTACGACGACAACAAGGTGTCGCTCTCCGGGCCGACCGATCTCGCCCTCGACGACGACCCGCTGGCGCGCTTCGACGCCAGCGGCTGGCACACGCAGCTCGTCGACTCGGGCCACTGCAACGACGTCGACACCATCGATCAGGCGATTACGGTCGCGAAGAACGTGACCGACCGGCCCTCGCTCATCGCGGTGCGCACGCACATCGGCTTCGGATCGCCGCGCCAAGATTCGTATCTGGCGCACGGCGAGCCGCTCGGCCCCGAGAACGTCAAGAAATCGAAGGAGGAGCTGGGCTGGCCGCTCGAGCCCACGTTCTACGTGCCCGACGAGGTGCTCGCGTTCTACCGCAGCCTGGGCAGCAAAGGCGAAGAGCTCGAGGACCGCTGGCGTGCGACGTACGACGCATGGAAAGCCGCCAACGGCGAACTGGCGGCGCAACTCGAACGCTCGCTCGACAACGAGCTGCCGCCCAACCTGCCGTGGCCGTCGTTCACGGCCGAAAACGGCAGCGTCGCGACCCGCGACGCCGGCGGCGCGGTGATGAACGCGATCGCGCAGAGCTTTCCGCCGCTCTTCGGCGGCTCGGCCGACCTCGACCCGTCCACCAAAACGTATCTCAAGAACTGCGGCGATTTCGAGCCGAACGAGTATGCCGGCCGCAACGTGCACTACGGCGTGCGCGAGCACGCGATGGTCGCGATCAACAACGGCGTCGCGCTGCACGGCGCCTTGCTGCCGTTCGCCGCGACCTTCTTCAACTTCTACGATTACTGCAAGCCCGCCGTGCGGCTCGCGTGCCTCGCGGAGCTGCACTCGATCTTCGTCTTCACGCACGATTCGTTCTTCCTAGGAGAAGACGGCCCGACCCACCAGCCGATCGAGCAGCTCGCGAGCCTGCGCGCGACGCCGAACTGCATGGTGGTGCGCCCCGCCGACGCGCTCGAAGTGCTCGAAACGTGGAAGCTCGCGATCGCGACCAAGAGCCAGCCGTGGGCGATCGTCTTGACGCGCCAGAAGGTGCCGTTCCTCGGCCAGCGCGACGCGGCCGTATCGAAAGGCGCGTACGTGCTCGCCGACGCGGGCGGGACGCCCGACGTCATTCTCATCGGCACCGGTTCGGAAGTCTCGCTGGCCATGGATGCCAAGCAGATCCTCGACGGCAAGGGCGTGCGCACGCGCGTCGTCTCGATGCCGTGCTGGGAGCTCTTCGACCGCCAGCCGCAAGCCTACAAAGACGAAGTGCTGCCGCCCTCGGTCGGCGCGCGCATGTCGATCGAAGCCGGCGCGACGCTCGGCTGGGCCAAGTACGTCGGCGATCGCGGATTCGCGTTCGGCATCGATCACTTCGGCGCGTCGGCACCGGCGGCCGATCTCGCCAAAGCCTTCGGCTTCACTCCCGACAACGTCGCCAAGCTCGCCCTCGAAAAGTTCGCACTCGCCACGCCTTAGGAGAATCGTCAGCGTGAGTAACCCGATGCAGCAGCTCCTCGCCGCCGGACAGAGCGTCTGGCTCGACAACCTCCGCCGCAGCATGTTCGCCTCGGGCGAGCTGCAACGCCTGATCGATCAGGGGTTGCGCGGCATGACGAGCAACCCGTCGATCTTCGAGAAGGCGATCGGCGCCGGCAACGACTACGACGAACAGCTCCGCCAGCTGGTCGGCTCGCAGAAGAATGCCGAAGCGCTCTTCTGGGATCTCGCGGTGCAGGATATCCAGCACGCCTGCGACGCGTTCGCGCCGATCTATCGCGACAGCGGCGGCAACGACGGGTTCGTGAGCCTGGAAGTCTCGCCGCTGCTGGCGCACGACACGCAGGGCACGATCGCGATGGCCAAAGAGCTCTGGGCGCGCGTCGGCCGCCCCAATCTCATGGTGAAGATTCCCGGCACCAAAGAGGGCTTGCCGGCGATCGAGGAGTGCATCTACTCGGGCCTCAACATCAACGTGACGCTGATTTTCTCGACGGAAATGTACGAGAAGGCGGCGCTGGCCTACATCAAGGGCCTGCAGCGGCGTCTCGACGAGAAGAAGCCGATCGACAAGATCCGCTCGGTCAACTCGGTCTTCGTCAGCCGCATCGACGTCGCCGTCGACAAACTGCTGCAAGACCGCATCGCCAAAGGCGAGCATCTCGACCATTTGCTCGGCAAGACCGGCGTCGCCGGACTGAAAACGACCTATCAGAAGTTCAAGGAGCTCTTCGGCGACGAGAACTTCGGCAAGATCCGCGCCGCCGGCGGCGCGGTGCAGCGCCCGCTCTGGGCGTCGACCTCGACGAAGAATCCGAAATACCCCGATCTGATGTACGTCGAGACGGTCGTCGGCCCCGACACCGTGAACACGATGCCGCCCAACACGATCGACGCGCTCATGGATCACGGCCACATCGTCGCCGACACCGTGGAGAGCGATCTGCAGGGCGCGCACGACGTATTGCGCGCGCTGCAGGATGCGAAGATCTCGCTCTTCGAGGTCACCTCTGCGCTGCAGACCGAAGGCGTCACGCTCTTCTCCGACGCGTTCGCCGCACTCCTCGGCGCGATCGTCTACAAGCAGAAGCTGATCGAATCCGGCGGCACCGAGCGGGTGGCGATGGCGATGGGTCCGCTGCAGGCGCAGTACGATCGGACGCTGGCCAAGCTTGGGTCGGAGGACTTTCTCAAGCGGCTCTGGGGCCACGACGCGACGCTCTGGTCGAACGATCCGGCCCACGCCGCGATCGTCAAAAAGTCGTTGGGCTGGCTCGACGTTCCGCAGCACATGCTCGAAAACGTTCCGGTGCTCGATCAAACCGGGCGCGAGTGGGCGGAAAAGTTCGATTTTGCAGTGGTCTGCGGCATGGGCGGCAGTTCGCTCGCACCCGACATCCTGGCCGAAACGTTCGGCCAGGACGACGAGTATCCCGAACTGCTGGTGCTCGATTCGACCTGCCCCACGCAGATTCGCGAACTCGAAGAGAAGATTCACGTTCCGCAGACGCTCTTCATCATCTCCAGCAAGAGCGGCACGACCACCGAGCCGAACGCGTTCCTCGCCTATTTCTACGAAAAGGTGAGCAAGCATAACGGCGCGTCGATCGCCGGGCGCAACTTCATCGCGATCACCGATCCGGGCTCGCCGCTCGAGCAGCAGGCCAAAGATCTCGGCTTTCTGCAGTGCTTCGACAACGATCCCAACATCGGCGGACGCTATTCGGCGCTCTCCGACGTCGGCGTCGTGCCCTCGGCCGTCGCGGGCTACGACATCAACCTCTTGCTCGACCGCGCGCTCGGCGCCATGCACGCGAACGACCGCACCGTCGAGCCGAAGGACGCGCCGGGCGTGCGCTTCGGCGCGGCCATCGGCAGCGCGGCGCTCGCCGGACGCGACAAACTGACGATCGTCGCGCACCCCGACGTCAAAGCGTTCGGGGCGTGGGCCGAGCAGTTGATCGCGGAGTCGACCGGCAAGATGGGCAAGGGCATCGTTCCGGTCGAAGGCGAGCCGCTCGGCGACCCCGCCGTGTACGGCGACGACCGGATCTTCGTCTACGTCGGCGCGAACATGCCCGATCCCGAACCGGGCGTCGAGGCGAAGCTCAAAGCGCTCGAAGCCGCGGGGCACCCGGTCGTTCGGCTGGCGCTGACCGACGGGTACGATTTGGGCGAGCAGTTCTACAACTGGGAGCTCGCGGTCGCGGCGGCGGGAAGTTTACTCGGCATCGACGCGTTCGATCAACCCAACGTTCAGGAATCGAAAGACAACACGGTCGCGCTGCTCGAGGAGTATGCGAAGAGCGGCGACTTCCACGAACCGGCCGCCAACGTCGACGGCCCGCATTTCGACGTGACCTTCCTATCGGGCAGCAAGAACCTTCCGGCCGGCGACGGCGTGCGCGCGCTGGCGGGGCTCTTCGCCCAGCTCAAGCCGCACGACTACAATGCGATCACGGCCTACATCGCGCGCAACAAGACGCACGAGGCGCTGCTCGAACAGCTCCGCGTGAAGATCCGCGACGCGCGCAAGGTCGCGACCACGGTCGGCTTCGGGCCGCGTTTCCTGCACTCCACGGGGCAGCTCCACAAGGGCGGTCCGGACACGTGCGTCGCGCTGCAGATCGTCGCCGACGATCCCGAAGATCCGATGATCCCCGGCATGTCGATCGGCTTCCGGACGCTACTTGCGGCGCAAGCGCTGGGCGACTGGCAATCGCTCGACAAGCGCGGCCGCCGCGGCGTACGCGTTCACCTGAAAGGCGACGTCGAGCGCGCGTTGCGCGCGCTCATCGACGCCGTCGACGACGCACTGACCGCCCGAGCCTGACCGGTGGCCGACGTGCAGACGACCGCAGCTCCCGTAGCGGCCCCGGGCGACGGAGCTGCGGTCAATCCGCTGCGCGCCGGCCTGGCGGCCGATCGCATCGCCGATCCGTGCAGCATGGTCTTCTTCGGCGCGAGCGGGGACCTGTTCAAACGCATGCTCCTTCCCGCCGTGTACTCGATGCGGCTCAAGGGCACGCTTCCCGACGATTTCGCGCTGGTCGGATTCTCTCGAACCACCTACGACGACGCGAGCTTTCGCGAGTACTGCCGCAAGCAGCTCGACACGTTCATGCCCGACGGTCAGAAGCCGCAAGGCGGGCTCTGGGACGATTTCGCGCGCCGCATCTGTTATATTGCCGGCGATTTCAGCGACACCGCGGATTACGTGAAGCTCAAGGGCTTGCTCGAACGAAACGACCGCGAGTTCAAGACCGCGGGCAACCACGTGTTCTACCTCTCGACGCCACCTTCGGTGTTCCCCGAGATCGTCAAGCACCTCAACGAGGCCGGGCTCGAGCCCAAGAGCAACGAGAAGGGCTGGACGCGCATCGTCGTCGAGAAGCCGTTCGGCACCGATCTCGATTCGGCGCGCGCCCTGCAGACGGCGATCGAAAAGGCGTTCCCCGAGACCGCGATCTACCGCATCGATCACTATCTCGGCAAGGAACCGGTGCAAGATATCATCGCGCTGCGTTTCGCCAATACGATCTTCGAGCCGATTTGGAATCGCAACTACGTCGCCGACGTGCAAATCACCGCCGCCGAGTCGCTCGGAGTCGAAGAACGCGGCGGCTATTACGATAACGCCGGCGCGCTGCGCGACATGATTCAAAACCACGTGATCAACCTGCTCGCGCTGGTCGCCATGGAGCCGCCGATCAGTTCGGCGGCCGACGACATCCGCAACGAAAAATACAAGGTGCTCTCGGCCATCTCGCCCCCGCCGCACGCCGACGTCGCGGCCATGTCGGCGCGGGGCCAGTACGGGCCGGGCTCGATCGCCGGGAAGACCGTGCAGGGCTACCGCCAGGAAGACGACGTCGCTCCCGATTCCAATACCGAGACCTACGCCGCCGTACGGCTCTACGTGAACAACTGGCGCTGGGCCGGCGTACCGTTCTACTTGCGCTCCGGCAAACGCCTGGCGCGGAAGGTCTCCGAGATCGTCGTCACGTTCAAACCCATTCCGCACCGCTTCTACGGCGAGTCGACCGATCAGATCGAGCCGAACCTGCTGGTGATCAAGATTCAGCCCGACGAAGGCATCGCGATGCGCTTCGAAGCCAAGGTGCCGGGGCCGAAAGATCACGTGCGCAGCGTCTACATGGATTTCAACTACGGCAGCGGTTTCGGCGTGCAGTCGCCGCCCGCGTACGAACGGCTGATCGGGGACGTGATTCGCGGGGATCAGACGCTCTTCACGCGCTGGGACGCGGTACAGCGCGCCTGGGAGATCGTGATGCCGGTGCTCGACGTCTGGCGCCACACCAAGGACTTCACGTTTCCGAACTACGCGGCCGGCACGCAGGGGCCGCCGTCGGCGGCAACGCTCTTCCCGGAGTGGCGGCCGTTGTGAGCCTCGACCTCCATCTCGTGCTCGACGAGCTGGCGGAACGCCGCGGCGGCCGCCGCGACATGAACGTCGCGACGATGACGGTGGTGGTCTTCTTCGAGGATCCGGCCGTCGGCGAGTGGGCGCGCGACCGCACGCACGCGCTGGCAGCCAAACATCCTTCGCGCGTCATCGTGCTCGACGCAACGCAGCCGCAGACGGCCTACCGCGTCGGGTCGACCTGCGACCAGCACGAGGAGTGCGTCAAGACGCGCGGCGACTGGATCGAACTCGGCGCTCTCGAGAGCGCCCCCGAAACGCTGCGCTCGGCCGTTTCCACGCTGCGCCTGCCGCAGACGCCGGTCGTGCTGCTGTGGGCCGCAACGGGCATCGGGCACGACCCGCGCTTTACCGAACTCGCGCAACAGGTGCGCACCGTCGTCTACAACAGCTCGGTGCTCGACGACGACGATGCCGCGCTCAGCGAACTCGTGGCGTTCGTGCGCGCGCATCGCGACATCTCGATCGCCGATCTCGCCTATCTGCGCCTCTCTCCCTGGCAGGAGAGCATCGCGCTCTTCTTCGACGCCCGCGACGTGGTGCGCGATCTCTTCGACCTGCGCCGGGTCGAGATCGTCTGTGGCTCGGATTCGGAAGCCTACTATCTGCTCGGCTGGTTGGCGAGCCGTCTGGAGTGGGCGTCGTGCGGCCCGGACGCATTCTGCAACCGCTTCGGCACGCAGATCGAGTTTGCGATACGGCGCGAAGGCCGCCCGCGGCGCATCCGGCGGATCGAGCTCGACGCGTCGCACACGCAGTTCGTCGCCCAGATCGATAACGAGGCCGCCGAAGCGATCGTGCTCACGGTCGCCGGGGAGCACCAGCATCCCGATCGCTGCCGGCCGATCGCGCACATCGATATCGCCTCGCTGGTGGAACGCGCCATCCTCACCGGGCATAACGATAAGGTCTTCGTCGACTCCCTGCTCGCCGCCGGCGAGATCATCGCTCACCGAAAGGAAGCTGCCGATGCCTGACCGAGGCGAACTCCGAATCGTTCGCGACGCCGAAGCCGTTGCCGCCGCCGTCGCCGATCTCTTCCTCGATTGCGCCCGGCTGGCGCTCGCCGATCGCGGCTCGTTTCGCGTCGCGCTTTCGGGCGGCAACACGCCGCGCCGCGCCTACGAGCTGCTCGCCCAAGAGCCGCGCATCGAACAGATCTCCTGGACCGACGTCTTCGTGTATTTCGGCGACGAGCGCTGCGTGCCGCCGGACGACGAACAATCGAACTACCGCATGGCGCGCAAGGCGTTCCTGGATTTCGTGCCGGTTCCGGCGCACAACGTTCACCGCATCCACGGCGAAGAGGAGCCCGGCAAAGCCGCCAACGAGTACGCCAGCGTCCTGCGGGCGGATATGGGCGACAAGCCCAAGTTCGATCTCATCCTGCTCGGCTTGGGGCCCGACGGCCACACCGCTTCGCTCTTTCCGGGCTCGCCGCCCGACACCGACGATTCCGCGCTCGTCCGCGCCGTCTACGCCCAATCGCAATCCATGTGGCGCGTCACGTTCACGCCGGAAGTCATCAACGCCGCGCATACGGTCGCGTTCGCGGTCGAAGGTTCCGAGAAGGCGGAGATCCTGCGCACCGTCTACGAGGGGGCGATCGACCCAACCGCCTATCCAGCGCAGATCGTGAAACCGGACGACGGGCGCCTGATCTGGATCGTCGACACGCTCGCTGCGGGGATGCTCCATTCCTAACGGCCCGGCTTCCCCGGCGAAGCGACTCATTCTCAATGCCGACGATTTCGGCATCTCTCCCGAAGTCAACGAAGCGGTCGAGCGCGCGCACCGCGACGGTGTGCTGCGCGCGGCCAGCCTCATGGTGGCCGCGCCCGCGACCGCCGATGCGATCGAACGCGCGCGGCGCCTGCCCAGCCTCGCCGTCGGCCTTCACGTCGTCCTCGTCAACGGCCGCCCCGCGCTGCCGCCCGAACGCGTGCCCGCTCTAGTCGACGCGCGCGGCGAGTTTCCGATCGATCTCGTCGCCGCGGGCGTGCGATTCTTCTTCACGCCGGGGATCCGCCGCCAGCTCGAGGCCGAGATCCGCGCGCAGTTCGAGCGGTTCGCCGCCTCCGGGCTCGCGCTCGACCACGTCGACGCGCAGTGCCACATGCACGTGCATCCGACGATCTTCGCCCTGATCCTCAAGGTCGGACGCGAGTTCGGCATGCGCGCGATCCGGCTTCCCCGCGAGCCCTTTGCGCTCTCGTACCGGGCCGGCGGCGACCGCTACGGCGCGCGCCTCTTCAATGCCGCGCTCACCGGGCCGTGGCTGGCGCTGATGCGCGCGCGTGCCGCGGCTTCCGGCGTGATCTGCAACGACTACGCCTTCGGCGTGAACGATCCGGGTGCGATGAACGAGCGCCGAGTGCTCGCATTGCTCGAACGGCTTCCCGAGGGCACCACCGAGCTCTTCTTCCATCCCGCGACCGGGCCGTTCGCAGGCGCCGATCCGGGAACCGAGCGTTTTGCGTGGGCCGAGGAGCTCGCGGCGCTGACCGGTGCACCGGTGCGCGACGCGATCGCGCGCGGCGGCATCGAGAGCGTGACCTATGGGGAGCTCGCTTCTTCGTCATCGCGGTAACGGTTGCGCCCGGCCGCCGCCGTCTGCCCTCGCCGGCTTGTCCCGCTTAGCGACTTTCAAAGCCTAGCGATTCGGCCGCAACCGACGGCCATATCGCAGGCTAGCGCTTCCGCCTAATGCTGCGGCGACCCGGGCGGCAGCGACGTTGCGCTCGCGCTGAGCGCCTGCGAACCTAGCGTTTGCAGCTTGACGTTATTGTCGGAGAGAATCGTCCCTTCCACGCGCTGCAGTTCCACCACGGCTTTGTTGAGATCCGTCTGCGCGACGAGTTCGCGTCCGCGTGCCTGCTCGAGTTGAACTTGGCGTTGCAACACCAGGAACGTCGTCGACATCCCGTTTTTGAAGCGCCGCAACTCGCTCGCGTACACTTCCTCGGACGCCTCCCGGCTCGCGGTCGCAGCCGTCAACCGTGATACCGCCGCATCGTAGCTTTGGATCGCATTGCGCGCCTCATAGCCGAACCGCTCGACTAATGCCTGCGCCGCGATATCGGCTTGGTGTTGCTGTTGTGCCGCAGCACCCTTCAACCCGTTTGCACCATTGTTCTGCAACGGAAAGCTGACCGTAAAGTTCACGTCGAACGTTGGGTATGCCCCTGCCCAGAGATTGTGGTATGCATAAGCCATCGTACCGCGCGACTCGCTCGGAACCTGCGGGCAGTACGTCTTTCCGGTCGACGTACTCGTCGAGCACGTGAACAGGGCGAGAAATCCGCCAACGGGAACCGGCAGACCCGCAAAGCCATTGCTCATGTATTGCACCTTCAGATCCGCACGCGGGAGGGCTTGATTCTTTGCATACGCGGCATTTACGTCGGCCTCTTGGCGTTGCGCCTGCACTTGCGCGACCTCCGGGCGGTTGCGCTCGGCCTCCGCAACGATTTCGCTTACGTCGGGCGCCCACTGCAGCGCCTGCACCGGGGAGGTCGGCACGAGGTTGGCTTGCCAGATCGGATCCGCCGAGGACGTAACGATCAGCCCTTTGAGCTCGTTCTGCACCCGTGACACGGATTGGAGCGCCGAATAGACGTTGTCTTGGAAGTTCGCGACCTGCGTACCAGATTCGACGGCGTCGATGGGCGCAGCCGCTCCTCGCTTGGCCAGGCGGATGTTACTCTGCTGCTGCGTCGCGGCATCTTTGAGCGCGTCTTCCTGGATGGCGACATTGCGCCACGCCGCCACCAAATCCCAATAGGCATCCTCGACCTTGGCGATCGTATTGGACGCGTCGATCAGCGTCTGAGCGCTGCTGCTCTTCGCGTTGATCGATGCGAAGAGCAACTGGCGCTTGTAGGCGTTCATGCCGGCGTCGCGCAGGAGCGGCTGCGTGACGCTCAGATTCAGCGACGCCAAGTAATACGGATTGTACGCGTTGAGCGTTATGTTATTGTACGTTCGGGATTGCTGAATGCCCGCGACGAACTGCGTCCCGTTGCGCGTCTGGCCCCCTAGACCGTACTGGAACGTAGACTGATGTTCGATGATGTTGCCTGGATTGCGAATCTCGGATGGGCCCGGAACCGTCAATCCCGGGAAGAACGGACCAGGTGACGGCACCACGGTAATGGTGCCAGGCCCCGCAAAGAACGCATTCTCGGGCGGACTCACGGAGAAACTCGACCCAGGTTCCAACCGAAGCCGCAGATCGAAAGCGCTCTTTGCCTGGACGACCTGATAGCCGGCGATGCGCATGTTAGACGCAGATACCGCCAGGTTTGGATTCTTGAGCAGCGCCATCCCTACCGCATCCTGCAGCGTGATACCGACAAATGGCCGTTCGGTAACGCCCACGATCGCCGCAGGGGACGGCGTCACCTTCGGCGCGGTGTACCCGGGGGCTACCGTCGGCGCGACCGGCAGTACCGGCGGTACCGAAGTCGGAATCGTCACCGCTCTAGGCAAATCGCTTGCGGCCTGCGCCGAGGCCACGCCGTGCGATGCCGAGGCGACCCAGAAGGCCATCCCCGCGACGGCGAGCGCGACGACTCGTCGTTTCACGTTCGTGATTTGCACGGACCCGGCTACTTCGGCTGCGGACTCGAGGCGCCGAGCGCCTGCGATCCCATGGTCTTCGGGTTCACGCCGTTCTGGCTAATGATCACACCCTCGACGCGCTGCAGTTCGACGACGGATTTGTTTAGCGCAGTCTGCGCCGCCAACTCGCGGCCGCGCGCTTGTTCGAACTCGACCTGCCGCTGCAGCACGAGGAACGTCGTCGACATTCCATTCTTGAACCGGCGCTGCTCGCTCGCAAAGACTTGCTCTGCCGATTCGCGGCCCGTGCGCGCCGCGCTCAGACGCGACAATGCAGACTGGTACGACTGCAGGGCGTTGCGAGCTTCGTACCCGATGCGCGACGCCGTGCCTGCGGCCAGAACGTCTGCCTGGCGCTGCTCCTCGGAGGCAATGCCTTTGAGCCCATGCGCGAGATCGTTCTGCAGCGGATAACTCACCGTGAGGTTGATGTTGAAGGTTGGGTAGGTCGCCGCCCAGAGGTTGTGATACGCGTAAGGCATCGTGCCCTTCGACTGTCCGGGCACCGAGGGGCAATAGGTAAGGCCCGTCGAGAGGCTCGTGGAACACGACAACTGGCCCAGCAATCCGGGTAGAGCCAACGGCAAACCGGCGAAGCCGTTGCTCTGGTACTGCGCCTGCACGTCGGCTTGCGGCAGCTCCTGGTTCTTGGCATAAGCGCCGTCGATCGCGGCCTGGTTCTGCTTGTCGATCGCCTGCTGCACTTCGGGGCGATTCTTCTCGGCTACCGCGATAAGCGTCGTTAAGTCGGACGTTGCCGGCAATTCCGATACCGGCGACGTCGGCATGAGGTTCGCGTACCAGATCGGATCGGCCGCATTCGTGACGATCAACCCCTTGAGCTCGTTCTGCAGCTGCGAGACGTTCTGCAGCGCCGAGAAGACGTCGTCTTGGAAGTTCGCGACTTGGGTGGCCGACTCGACCGCATCGATCGGCGCTACCGCGCCGCGCTTGGCGAGGCGAATATTGCTCGCCTGCTGCGCGACGGCGGTCTTGAGCGCGTCCTCCTGGATCGCGACGTTGCGCCACGCGGCCACCAGGTCCCAGTAGGCGTTCTCTACCTGCGAGATCGTATTCGAGGCGTCGACGAGCGATTGCTCGGCGTTATTGTCGGCATTGACGAGTGCCAGCTTGAGCTGGCGCTTGTCGGCGTTCATGCCGAGGTTCTTCAGCAACGGCTGCGTGACGCCGACGTTCAGATTCGCGTTGTAGTACGGGTTGTAGGCGTTGAACGTAATGTTATTGTACGTGCGCATTTGCTGGATTCCGGCGTTATACTGCGTGCCGTTCTCCGTTTCGCCCGAGAGGCCGTACTGAAACCCGGACTGGTGCTGAACGATATTGCCGGCATTGTGAACGTCTGGCTCGCTCGTCGGCCCCGGCGGCGCTGGGATTCCGCTGAACAGCGGTCCCGGCGAAGGAACCACCGTAACGGTGCCCGGACCCGCAAAGAACACGTTCTCCGGGGGCTGCACCGAAAAACTCGACGACGGCTCGACTTGGAAGCGCAGATCGAACGGGGCCTTCGCTTCGACGACTTGATAGCGCGCGACCCGAACGTTCGACGCCGACACTGCCAGATTTGGATTCTTTAGCAGCGCCATGCCGACCGCGTCCTGGAGGGTGATGCCGACGAATGGCTGCTGCGTCACGCCGACGATGCGCGCCGCGGAAGGCGCAACGTGCGGCGCAGTATATCCCGGCGCGACGGACGGAACCACCGGGAGTACCGGAGGCACCGCCGTTGGGATCGTCGCCTTGCTCGGCAAGGTCGCGGCATCTTGCGCCGACGCCATGCTGCAGGAAAACACGCCGGCGACCAGCGCGAGCGCCGCAAGGGCGAACGAGAACGTTCTTCTCACTGACGTCTCCTTAATCCACCGCCACCGCGTGAAGGCGGGGCTTATTGAGCAGCAGGACCAGCGGGGCTAGTCCGATGGTGATGATGGCGACCCACCGCGACGTGTCTGCATACGATTGCACCGCGGCTTGCCCTTCTACGATGTTGCCCAGGCTCTGGAGGGCGGCCGAGGTGCCGGCGCGATCCGAGGCGATGAACTGGGCGGTCGCGGTGTGCGAGAGGGTCTGCGTGTCGGCAAGCTCCGACTGATGGACGGTCATGCCGCGCACCAGCAGCGTCACCAGCACCGCGGTCGCGATGCTGCCGCCCACCTGGCGCGAGAGATTGAAGAACGCCGACGTCGCGGGAACGTCCTTGTCCGGGACGCCGCCCAGCACGGCGATCGAGAGGGGCACGAAGATCTGCGAGAGCCCGATGCCGCTCATGATGAGCGCGGCGACGAGCGTTCCGAACGAGGTCTCGGGCGTCGTCACCGAAGCGAGCATCCAATTCGACACCGCGAGCAGCACGAATCCGAGCCCGGTCGAAACCCGAACGTCGATCAGGCCCCTGCCGGCGAGCATTGCCGTGATCGGCGTAAAGATCATGACCGCTCCGGCGCGCACGAGCATCGTCAGCCCGGAGAGCGTCGCGGTGAAGTTCAGCGAGTTCTGCAGGTACTGCGGCAGTACCAAGATCGAGCCGTAGAGGCTCACGCCCAGCACGGCGCCGAGGATGCTGCCCGCGGCAACTTGGCGCAAGCGCAGAACGTGGAGGTCGACGACCGGAATGGTCGAGCGCAGCGTCCACCACACGAACCCGGCAAGACCGGCGATCGAAACGAGCGTGAACAGCCGGATATTGGGATCGTCGAACCAATCGTACTGCTGGCCTTGGTCGAGCACGTACTGCATCGAGCCCAAGCCGATCGCCAGCAGCGCCAGCCCGATCCAGTCGAGCGTCTTGCGCTGCGGCTCCGCGGGATTGCGCAGGTACATCCAGATCAGCGTTCCGGCGACGATGCCGACCGGCAGGTTGATGAAAAAGATCCAATGCCAGTTGAGCTGATCGGTGATCCAGCCGCCGATGACCGGGCCGAGCGCCGGCCCGACGATGACGCCCATCGCGAAGATGCCCTGCGCCTTACCCTGCTCGCGCAGCTCGTACGTATCGCGCAGGATCGCCTGCGACGTCGAGATGAGGCCGCCGCCGCCTAGAGCCCTGCACGATGCGCCAGAAGACGAGCTGGCCGAAGCTTTCGGAGAGACCGCACATCAGCGAGGCAATCGTGAACAGCACGATCGACGCGAAGAAATACTGGCGCCGGCCGAAGCGCGCTGCCAGCCACGGCGTGATCGGGATGACCACGACGTTAGCGATGATGTAGCCGGTGACGATCCACGCGCCCTGATCGACCGCGACGCCGAAGTTGCCCTGAATGTTGGGCAGCGAGACGTTCACGATCGTCGTGTCGACGATCTCCAGGAGCGTCGCGGCGATGACTGCAAGGCTGATGATGGCCCTGCGCAGGCCGTGCTCGACGACCACGCTCTGTTGCACGTCCGGTTCCGTCCTACTTCGTCTTGACGTACGTCTCGACGCTCATGCCCGGCCGCAGCGGCATGTCGCTGCGTGGGTCGTCGATCGAGATTCGTACCGGGATGCGCTGCGTTACCTTCACGAAGTTGCCGGTGGCGTTCTGCGCCGGCACCAGCGCGTAGGTGTTCTGCGAGGCGGGATTGATCGATTCGACGTGGCCGTGGAACGTCACGCCCTTGTACGCGTCGACCTTGATGTCGGCCGGCTGCCCGACCTTCATCGATCCCATTTGCGTCTCTTTGTAGTTCGCCGTGATGTAGACGTGCTGCGGGATCAGCGAGAGCAGCGTGTTGCCGGAGCCGATCGTTTGGCCCTGCTCCACGTTCTTCTCGCCGACGTACCCGTCGATCGGCGAGTAGATCCGCGTGTAATTGAGATTCTGCTTGGCGAGATCGAGCTGCGCTTTGGCCGCTTCGACGTTGCTCGGGTCGGCGGCTTGTGCCAGACGGCCCTGCGCGCTCTCGAGGCCGCCCTGCGCGGCGGCGACGCCGGCGCTCGAGGCAGCAACGCGTGCTTCCGAGGCGTCGACGTTGGCCTGCGCGGCATTGACCTGATCTTCGGCTCCGCGCAGCTGCGCCGCGGCTTGGGCCTGCTCGGCGCGAACCGCATCGAGCTGCTGCGCCGCGACGTCGCCGGTCGAAACCAGGGAAACGACGCGGTTGTAGTCCGCTTGCGCTTTATCGAACGACTGCTGGGCCGCAGGCACGTTGGCCATTGCCACGCGCAGTTGCGCTTGCGCCTGCCCGACGCCGGCCTGCGCGACCGGAACCTGCGCCCGGTCGCTGCCGACTTGGCCGGCCGCCTGCGCCACGCCGCCGCTCTGCTGCTGCGTGGTCGTGCGCTGGTTGGCCACCGCGAGGTCGTATTGCGCCTGCGCCTGCTTGAGGCGATAGAGCTCGTCCTTGTTATCGAGCACGATCAGCAGCTGGCCCTTGTGCACCGGCTGGTTCGTCTCGACGAGAATCTTGTCGATGCGCTCGTTGATCTTACTCGTCACCGCCACGACGTCGGCGTCGACGCGAGCGTCGTCGGTCCCCTCGTGCGCCAAGGTATACGTTAGCCACGGGATTCCGAAGACCAGCGCCAGCACGACGACCACGATGCCGCCGGCGATGAAAAAATACCGCTTGCGTGGCCCGGCGGCGCGCTCGTCGTCTTCGGGCTCCATATCGGGGGCGGGCCGCCCTTCGCCGTTCGGCGATTTCGCTACGACGCCCGTCCGTTGCTTATCGGCTTCACGCGTGTCCATTTGCTCGATTACTCCCGACTCCGTGCAGAAAAACGTCGACGTAGAAAGTGAGGGCCGCCTCGGGGCTGCCTTCGTGCAGTTCCGATTGTGGAAACTTGTTGGCTGCCAGAACGTGCATGAAGATGATTCCCATGAACGTCATCGCTAGTTTTTTGGGATCGCCGCGAAGCTCGCCCGTGGCGACCCGCCGCTCCATGAACTCGACCACGACTTCGTGGATCGCCAGCTGGGGGCGCCAGGCCGTGCTCGCGAAAATGTCGGCTTCGTAGTCGGCCTCGACGAGCGACCAGCGAATCATATCCATCTGCGAGACCATGCGCTTGAGGAGCGCCCCGCCTAGGGCGCGAAGATCGTCTTCGATCGAGCCGTCGAGCTGATTGGCGACTTCGCGAATTGCCGACGAACCGCAGAAATGCCGCGCAACGTCGACGATCAGCGCTTCCTTCGTCCCGAAGTGGCGGAAGAGCGTCGCTTCGTTGACGCCCGCAACTTCGGCGATCTCGCGCGTGGTCGCGCCGCGCTTGCCCTTCTTGGCCATCACTTCGCGAGCGGCCGCAAGGATTCGCTCGCGCGTCTCCTCGGGCGAACTCACCGGATGGCGTCGCGTCTCGATCATGGGGTTCCCACCGCGGGCGGCACGTCGGCAACGTTGGTCTGATAGCTGCCGTACGATGCGTCGGCAACGGCTTTTACGTGCGGAATCTCGATCGTTGCGTGCTGCGTCGCGAGCACGGAGTAGCCACCCTGCTGGCGGTACTGCTGCGTCATCGTGATCTTGCCGCCGCTGGTGTAATACCACTCCATCTGCAGCAGTGAGTAATCCGACGGATCGACGTACGCCAGCGTGTGATCGAGAATCGTGCTGTGAATCTTCTTCGTCAGGCGCAGCACGATCGTGGGCCGGCCGTCGAGCTCGGCCGTGCCGTCGAGGGTGACGTTCTGATTGCGCTCCCACGCCGCTGGATCGCCGATATCGTCGAAGAGACGCTGAAAGCTTTTCGCATATCCCGGCATCTTGTCGAAGACGACCTCGTAGGTGTCGGGGCGGCGATAGTACGACGTTCCGTCGAGCTGCGGCGCGAGGAACGGAAAACTCAGCATTTTGACGTCGACGTGGACCCGGGCGCGATACGAAGCGAGCGACGGGTTACGCGCGAGCATCTTTTGGATGACCGCGTGGGCGTCGAGGGCGCCGTCTGCGGCCGAGGCCGGAAGCGTCGTCGTGGCGAGAAGCGCCAGCGCAAGCGCAGTGAGGAGTCGTCGTGCCATCATTAGGCGGCCTCCGGTTCGTGCATCGGAAAGAGCCGGTCGAGTGCCGTGACGGCGAGGGTCCGCCGGACGACGGGTTTGCTGGCCTGGAGCGCCAGCACGCCCTTGAGGGCGCGCGAGCGGCGCAAGAGGCTGATAAGCCCGCGCACTCCGTCGGTATCGAGCGAATCGAGCTCGTCGAGATCGAGGACCACGCGGGTCCCGGCGCCGCCTTCTTCGAAGGCGGAAACGACCTCGGCCTCCAGCGCCGGGTAGGCGTTGGGACGGTACTCGATAACGATGGATTCCATATCCAAGGGTGACCTCTCTCCGGTGCGAACGGTTGCAAGTGGGTACTTGCACGCGTCACTGTACCATGCCAAATCAATGAATGCAAGTGCTTACACGCACCTCGTTGAAGGACGTCCTGCATGCACCTGACCGACGACCGGCTCCAGGCCGCCGCGACCGAAGCCGGCCTCTCCCCAGCCTCCCTGGTGGTTGCCCCGCTCGACTTGGCCGCCGAGCCGCTCACGCTTGATCCCGACCGGCCGTTTTACCCGGCTAGCATGATCAAAGTGCCCTTGGCCGCCGTCGTGCTGGCCGAGATCGCGGATGGCCGTCTCGACACCCTCGAATCGACCGTGAAGGTCGACGAGCGCAACATGACGGCCAACGACGCCGCCTCGCCCCTGGTCCCAGGGTACGCGGCCACGCTTGCCGAGCTGATCCATCTCTCGATCGCGCGCTCCGACAACGTCGCGACCAACGTGCTGTTCGACGTCGTCGGCCGCCGCCGCGCGACCGAGGTGGCCCGCGATCGTTTCGGGCTGCGCGCCACGTCGTTCGAGCGGAAGCTCTCGGGCAGCGAACCCCTGATCGACGATCCGGAATGGGACGGCGTGACGCGCAACTCGCATCCCGCCTCCGATGCAGCCCAGCTCTTTCGCGCGATTGCCGCCAACGTCACGCCGCTCGCGGCGATCCTGCGCACCGCGCTCGCCGCCCAAGAATGGAATACGAAGCTGAGCGCTGGCCTCCAGCGCGGGGACCAGTTCGCGCACAAGACCGGCGACACCGACGAGGTGACGCACGACGGCGGCATCTTGACGACCGCGGACGGCACGCGCTACGTGGTCGTCGCCTACACCGGCCTTCCGTCGAACGACGAACACAACGCGCGCTTCGGGCCGTTCATGGCCGCGGTACGAGGCTGGCTGTGAAGCCGCGCCCGTTCTCGCTCGAGCGCTACTTTGCCGAGTACGAGTTTACCACGCGCTACCTGCTCTGCTCGAGCGATCCGCAATCGACCACGATCGGCGATTTGCTCGCGCTCGAACCGGGCGCGGCCGACGCGTTCGCTCGCGTGTGGCTGGGCTATACGGAATCGCGCGGCAATCCGGAGCTGCGCCGCCTGATCTCCAAGCTCTACGAGCGCACCGGCGACGACGAGATCCTGGTCTGCAGCGGAGCCAACGAGCCGATCTTCGCGTTCATGAACGCGACGCTCGAAGCCGGCGATCATTTCATCGTGCAGTTTCCCGCGTATCAATCGCACTACTCGGTCGCCGAGGCGATCGGTGCCGAAATGACGCCGTGGAATGCCAACCTTTCGGGCGACGGCGCTCCCGATCCCGACGAGTTGGCGGCGGCCATTCGTCCCTCGACGCGCGCGATCGTGATCACCACGCCGAACAATCCGACCGGCTATACCTTCGACCGCGAGCGCCTCGACGCCGTCGTGGCGATCGCGCGCAAGCACGGGCTATGGCTGCTCGCCGACGAGGTGTACCGCGGCTCCGAACGCGACGTGCGCGACCGCCATCCGGCGGTCTGCGATCTGTACGAGCGCGGCGTCTCGCTCGGCGGCACCGCGAAGGCCTATGGCTTGGCCGGGCTTCGCATCGGCTGGATCGCGACGCACGATCCCGCGCTCTACCAGCGCTTGGCCGAGTTCAAGGACTATCTCACGATCTGCAACTCCGCGCCGAGCGAGTTTCTTACGATGGTCGCGCTGCGTCATGGCGAGACGCTCTTAGCACGCTTACGCGAAACGACGTCGCGCAATCTCGATCTTCTCGACGCCTTCTTTGCACGCCACGCCGCCGACTGGGAATGGCATCGCCCGCGCGCCGGCACGACGGCCTTCCCGCGCTACGTGCGCGGCAGTACCGAACGGCTTTGCCGCGATGCCGTCACCAACGCCGGCGTGCTCTTACTCCCCAGCGTCGCCTTCGACGCAGGCGACGAGCGCGTGCGCATCGGCTACGGCCGCACGAATATGCCCGAGGCGCTGGGCGCACTCGAGGCCTACCTCTACCGCTAGGGCGCCGGCGTGGCGGCCGCGGCGTCGCGCTTGGCGCGCGCCGGATGGAAGCCTTGCGCCTTCGCTTGGCTCGGGCACAAGTATTCGCCGTGCTTGGTCTTGCCGTAGTAGCCGTCGCCGGGCTCGTGATACACCTTCGTATTGAGATTCACCCAAACGGCCGAAACCGCGCCGCAGTTGGGAATCGGGCCGGCGTTGGCATTGGCCATCGCGCCCTTGGGGTGCTTGCCCATCGGCATTTCGCTCGCCATCGGCGCCATGCTGGATGCGGGTGCCGAGCTCGCGGGCATTTCGCCCGCGGCCGACGCGGCTGCAGTAGCCGCTGCATTCGTCGCCGAGTTCTCCGACGAGTTTCCGCCGCAGCCGGCGAACGTCAGCGCGCAAAGCAAGAGAGCGATCGTTGCGTGTCGTGCGTTCATATCAGGCGTTTCGCGACCTTCGCCGCGCCCTCCCACGCCGCGTTGGCCAACGGCGAGCGAGCGCCCGCATAGACGCGCCGGCCGCCGACGAACGTGCCCTGCACCCATGCGTCTTCGCCGCGATAGACCAGCGCGTTGAGCGGCGGCGACCATGGATCGATCTTCGACGCGTCGAGCACCACGTAGTCGGCGGCGCAGCCCGTCACCAGATCGCCCGCCGCGATGCCGAGCGCGCGCGCGCCCTGGGCGGTGCCGAGATCGAAAGCGGCCTTCGCGCCGAGCGCGCTGCCGTCGAGCCGCGCAATTTTCTGCAGCAGTGCGGCGCAGCGAATTTCGTCGATGCCGGAAGGCTTGACGTCGGCGTCGGTACCCAGGCCCATCGTCACGCCCAGCTGTTGTAGGCCCACGACGTCGCAAATCCCGTCGCCGAGATATTGGTTGGTCACCGGATTATGCACGACGCGGGCACCGCGTCTGGCGATCAGGGCCTTCTCCGCGTCGCTCACGTAGATCGCGTGGATCGCCACCGTGCGTTCGTCGAGCGCGCCAAGCCGGTCGAGCAGGTCGATCGGGGTGGCGCCGTAGCGCTCGAGCGTCTGTTCGCCTTCGTACGAAGCCTCGGCAACGTGCACGTGCAGCGCGCAATCGAACTCGCGTGCGAACGCCGCGGCCGCGCGGATCATCTCGTGCGATGCCGCGTGCAGCGAATGCGGCGCCACGCAGACGTTCGCATCGGGATAGCGCTCCATCAGCTCGCGCGTGCGCTCGGCCGCAACCGCGGCGGTCTCGCGAAACTGCGGCGGCGCGTACTCGGCGTCCATCCACGTGCGGGCGAACACCAGGCGAATCCCCACGTCGCGAGCGGCGCGAATGGCGGCCTCGGCGCGCGCGTTCCCCTCGCCGTTGAGGTAGAAAAACTCCGCGACCGTCGTGATGCCGGCCGCCAGCATCTCGGAGAACGCCGCCGCGAAGGTCCAGTACACGTCGTCGGGCGTTAACTGCGGCACGACTTTATAGAGCGCGTCGGTGCGCCACTTCGCAAACGTCCAGTCGTCGGCCCAGCCGCGCAGCAGAATCTGGTACGCGTGGCTGTGTCCGTTCACGAAGCCTGGCACCACCAGCCGGTCGGCGGGGAAGCTGCGGGCGTCGAGATCGCGCGCGGCATCGCGCACGTCCGTGAAATCGCCGTGGGCGGCGATCGTCCCGTCGCGCACGACGAATGCAAAATCCTCGCGCAGCTCGCCGCCGACGATCGCACGCGCGCAGCGCACCAGCTCGTTGGCGTTCATGCCGCCACCACGCGGCCGCCTTTCACCACGGCGCGGGCGAGGTTTCCGCCGAACTGCCAGCCGAACTCGTCGGGCGCGGCGATCTCCAGCGCGACGAAATCGGCGAGCGCTCCGGGGCGCAAGCAGCCGGCATCGGAACGCAGCGAGCGCGCCGCGGCGCGCGTCACGCCGTAGAGCGCTTCGGCGGCCGTGAGGCCGAAGATCGCGCGGCCGAAGTACGCTACCGTTTGAAGGTTGAAACACGGCGACGTGCCCGGATTGTAGTCGCTGGCGAGCGCCACCATACCGCCCGCCTCGAGAATCGCCCGCACCGGCGCGCGTTGCGGCAGATCGAGATAGGCAATCGTCGCGGGGCACGCCACCGTGACGATGCCGCCTTGCACGATCGCGCGCACGTCGGCCTCGCGGATGCAGTTGCAGTGATCGACCGCGTCGACGCCCAGCGCCGCCGCCATCTCGGCAGCCGCGCCGAACGCCATCTCGTCGCAGTGCACGCGCAGCCGCATGCCGGCGGCGCGCGCCGCTTCCAAGTAGCGCCGCGTCTGCTGGGGCGAAAAAAACCCCGGCTCGCAGAAGGCGTCGGCGTACACCGCACCGTGCCTCGCCGCGACCGGAACCACTTGATCGATGAGGTAGTCGACGAAGCGGTCTTCGCGGGTGAACTCCGGCGGCAGCGCGTGGGCTCCCAAAAACGTCGCGATCAACCGCGGCACTCCCTCATCGTCGCGATGGGCGGCGATCAGATCGAGCAGTTCGGCTTCGCCGGGTTTGTGCAGCGCGTAGCCGGTCTTCGTCTCGAGCGTGGTCGTGCCGTGCGCCAGCATCGTCGCCAGCCGCGGGCGCACGGTGCCGGCGTAGAACGCGGCGGGATCGAGCAGCGCTTCGCGCGTTCGCTCGACGGTGAAGAGCATCCCCAGCGGCGGTTTTTCGCCGCGCTTGCGAGCGGCGAAATCGGGTTCGCGGTCGCCGGCGAAGAGCGGATGCGCGTGCGCGTCGACGAAGCCCGGCACGACGACGCAATCGCGCACGTCCAGCTCCTCGATCTCGCGGCCCGCGAGGTGCGCCTCGACGTCGCGCCGCCGGCCGACCGCCGCAATGCGACCTCGCTCGACGAGAATGGCCGCGTCGTCGATGCGGCCGAGCGCGGCGAACGTCGCGCCGTTTTGCGGCGCGTCGCCGTCGCACGTCACGACCGTTCGCGCGCGAACGATCAGAGACGCCAATCGATGCCTTTTTCGTCGGCCGTTTCGATCGCGATCTCGTAACCCGCGTCGGCGTGGCGAACCACGCCCATGCCGCAATCGGTCGTCAGCACGCAGCCGAGCCGTTCGCGGGCATCGTCGGTGCCGTCGGCCACCACCACCATGCCGGCGTGCAGGCTGTAGCCGATGCCGACGCCGCCGCCGTGATGCACGCTCACCCAGTGCGCGCCGGCGCTGGCGTTGAGCAGGGCGTTGAGGATCGGCCAATCGGCGATCGCATCGCTGCCGTCCTTCATCGATTCGGTTTCGCGATAGGGCGATGCGACGCTGCCGGTATCGAGATGGTCGCGCCCGATGACGATCGGCGCTTTCACCGCACCGGTGCGCACGAGCTCGTTGAACGCGAGCCCCGCTTTCGCGCGGTCGCCGTAGCCGAGCCAGCAGATGCGCGCCGGCAGCCCCTGAAACGCGACGCGCTCGCGCGCCAGCTCGATCCAGCGCGCCAGCGGCGCATCGTCGGGAAAGAGCTCGAGCAGCTTCTTATCGCAGACGGCGATATCGTTCTCGTCGCCCGAGAGCGCCGCGAACCGGAACGGACCCGAACCGCGGCAGAAGAGCGGCCGGATGAAGGCCGGCACGAAGCCGGGGAAAGCGAACGCTCGGGCGAAGCCGGCGCGCTGCGCCTGCGCCCGAATGTTGTTCCCATAGTCGAAGACGATCGCTCCGGCGTCGAGGAAGCGCACCATCGCCGCGACGTGCGCGCCGCAGCTTTCGAGCGCGCGCCGTTCGTACTCCTTGGGATCGCTCTTGCGCAACGCGGCGGCCTCCTCGAGCGTCACGCCCGCGGGCACGTAGCCGTCGATGAGATCGTGCGCCGAGGTTTGATCGGTCACCGAATCCGGGCGGAAGCCGAGATCGTAGAGCTCCGGAAACTCAACCGCCGCGTTGCCCTCGTATCCGACGGAGCGCGCTTCGCCGGCCGCCTTGGCGCGCTCGACCTCGCGCAGCGCTTCCTCGCGCGACGCGGCCACCGTATCGAGGTAGCGCAGCTCGCGCCGGCGTTCCAGCCGCGCGCGGTCGACGTCGACCACGAGCGCGACGCCGCCGTTCATCGTGATCGCGAGCGGCTGCGCGCCGCCCATGCCGCCGATGCCGGCCGTCAGGCAGACGCGCCCTTTCAGGCTGCCGCCGAAATGCTGGCGCGCGAGCTCCGCAAAGGTCTCGTAGGTGCCTTGGACGATGCCTTGCGTGCCGATGTAGATCCACGATCCGGCCGTCATTTGGCCGTACATCGTTAGGCCTTGCGCCTCGAGCTCGCGGAAGATCGTGTAGTCGGCCCATTTGGGAACCAGGTTGGAGTTGGCGATGAGGACGCGCGGGGCGCGCGCGTGCGTCTTCCACACGGCCACCGGCTTACCGCTCTGGACGATCAGCGTCTCGTCGCCGCGCAAGCGGCGCAACGTCCGCACGATCGCGTCGAAGGCTTCCCACGAGCGGGCCGCCTTGCCGTTCCCGCCGTAGACGACGAGATCTTCGGGCCGCTCGGCGACGTCGGGATCGAGATTGTTCATCAGCATGCGCAGCGCGGCTTCTTGCGGCCAGCCCAGGCACGTGAGCTCCGTCCCCCGCGCCGCACGGACGGTTCTCGGCATCGCGACCGGCGTCACGACGCGGCCCTGCGCACGAAGCAAGCGACCAGTCCGAGACCGGCCAGCAATCCGGCTACGAAATCCCAGTAGGTTTGGTGATACGCGCGCGGGCAGAGCGCCATGTAGGCGATACCGAGAACGCCGAGCAGGATCCAGATCCAGAGCGCCCGGGCGACGAAGGCAGGTGCGATCGCTTGCATGCGCCGGTTTTCTGTCGAGGGGCGCCCAACGCCTGGAGCGAAGGCGGCACTGCATGAAGCGCGCGCTCGTCGTCCTGGCGGCCACCGCCGCCCTTGCATGCAACGTCCTCGGATTTGCCGCCGCCGGTACCACCGGCGGGATCAACGGCATGGTCGTTTCGTCGGCCGGCGCCCCCATCGCCGGGGCGAACGTCAGCGTCACTAGCCCATCGCAGACCGCCTCGGCAACCACCGACGCCGCGGGCCGGTTCGCGATCCTCTCGCTCGCGCCGGACACCTACACCATCACCGCCTCGAAAGCGGGCTACGACACCACCACGATCACCGGCATCTCCGTCTTCGCCGACCAGCGCCAGAGCATTCGCGCGACGCTCGCGCCCGCGCTGCACACGATCGCGCACGTCACCTCGCGATCGTCGATGGACGTCGTCAAGCCCGGCACGACCAGCGACATCTATTCGGTCAACGCCACCGTGACGCAAGCGGCAGCCGGCATCGGCGGCGGCGGCAACCTCAACAACGCGTACTCCGCCATCGCGACGGTCCCCGGCGCGTTCGTGCCGCAGAATCAGCAGGGCTGGGATCAGGTCGTCTACATTCGCGGCGGTTCGCCCGATCAAGTGGGTTACGAGTTCGACGGCGTGCCGGTCAACCGGTCGTTCGACAACTACCCCGGCGGAACGGCCGGAACGCTCGGGCAGCAAGAGCTGCAAGTGTATGCCGGCGGCGGCACGTCGGGCGAATCGGCCAGCGGGCTCTCCGGCTTCATCAACCAGGTGATCAAAACCGGCACGTTCCCCGGATACGCCAACGTCAACGCCGGCCTCGGCGCGCCGTCGTACTATCACAATCTGCAGTTCGAAGTCGGCGGCGCGACCCCCGATCGCCTCTTCTCCTACTACGTCGGCGTCGGCGGCTACAACCAAAGCTTTCGCTACTTCGATCAATTCAACGGCGCCAACCTCGCCGACGTATACGGCGTGCCGTCGATCGCCGACAACACCTCGAACCTCATCAACTACCCCGGCGTCTATCCGACCTGCGGCTTCACGGCGCCCGCGAATCAAGGCTTCTACAACGGGCCGAACCCCTCGCCGATCTACGATCCCTTCCGCCTCTCGAAGGGCCAGGCGGGATACGTCCCCCTTCCGGCGGGCGTCGCGTACGACCCCGGCTGCTACAACACCGTTTCGCCCGCGTACGCAAGCTACTCCAATCTCTCCGACCGCGAGAGCGTGATCAACTTGCACTTCGGCATCCCGCACAAAGGCGGGTCGGGACGCGACGACGTGCAGCTGCTCTACGACAACGACTCGCTGCTCAGCCAGTATTACAGCTCGCAGAACGACCTCGGGCCCAACGTCGTTCGCCAGCTCAACCAGTGGAACGTCTACCGCGGCTGCTCCGTGTACGGCTCGGGGCCCTGTCCGGCGCAGGTGGCCGCTGCGCCCCCGCTGATCTGGGGCGACTTCGTGACCTGGGCGAACGGCACGTCCTTCGGAGAGAACGCCGCCAACGCCAAAATCGCGCCGTATTACGAGCCCGGCTCTCCTGGAGGGCGCTGCGCCAACGTCGACCCCAGCGTTCCGGGAGCCTGCCCCGCCGGCACCTACTCGACCGTACCGTCGGATTCGCGCGACGGCTTTTGGAACAACGCGTCGATCGCCAAAGTGCAGTACCAGCACAACATGGGTTCGAATGCCTACCTGCGCCTCTACGGCTACACGTTTTATTCCGACTGGCTGCAGACCAGCCCGTTGAGCTACGGCTCGGGCCTCTACGGCTTCGGCGTCACCAGCTACGATTACGAACTCGAATCGCACACGCGCGGCCTGGCGCTGCAGTTCGCCGATCAGTTCGATTCGCAGAACCTGCTCACGTTCGATGCCAACTACACGGCGGCGACGACCAACCGCTACAATAACACGACCTTCAACAACGGCATCGGCGGCCCCGGCGATACGACCGCGGCGACCAACCTCATCGACGGCAACCGCTGCGTCGCTTATTACTCCGGCTCCTACTTGGGCGAGTCGTATAAAGCCGGCCAGGCCGCGCCCTGCAACAGCCCGCTAACGAGCGGAACGTTCGGCACGCCCGTGCCGCAGGCGGACTGCCCGAAAGCGAACCCCAACTGTATCCCGAGCGCGGCCGCGTGGCAGGTCACCTACACCGGTGCCTCCGGCTTTCTCAATACGATCTCCCCGGATTTCTACGCGCTCGCGCTGGAAGACCAGTGGAACCCGAGCGACAAGCTCAACGTCGATCTCGGCCTGCGCGATCAGATCTACGTTTTCAACCTTTCCAACACGTCCAACAACGGTCAAAACTTCTGGTTCTTGGCCGGGCAAAACGAGTTCTGCTACAACCCGGTGACGCTCGCGCCGTACGTCATTCCGTCGCGACCGGTCAGCGGCTTTCCCTCGACGCCGTTCGTCGGGTTCAACTGCCCGGTGGACAATTCGAACGCCGGGCATCCCGTGCAAACGGTGCATCCCAACGGCAAGAACGGGCACTTGCTGCTGAGCAATCAGTACAGCCCGTCGCTGACCGATACGGCGTTTACGCCGCGCTTGGGGCTCACCTATACGCTCAACAATAATACGGTGTTGCGCGCCTCCGCCGGGCGTTACGTGCAAGAGCCCGAGACCTACCAAGTGCAGTACAACGCCAAAGACAACAATCTCGCCTACGACATCTTCCAGGCGTTCTGGCAATACGGCTACACGACGCCCCGCCACGATCCGCTGGTGCAGTTCTCGAACAACTACGACGTCTCGTGGGAACAGCGTTTGAAAGGCACCGACATGTCGTTCAAGCTTACGCCCTACGACCGCTACGCGGTCAACCAGGTCTACAACATCGCTTTGCCGTTCGGGCTGAGCGGCGGCTTGAACACCGGCATCGAGCGCGTCGACGGCGTCGAGTTCGAGTTCACCAAGGGCGACTTCAACAAGAACGGCCTCTCGTTCTTACTCTCGTACACCTACACCAACGCAGCCGAGAGCTACGCCAACTACCCCGGCACGAATCTCAACCCGATCGACCCATACAATCAAGACATCGCCAACTTCAACGGTCTCACGCAGGCCGGCGGCGGCGCGCCGTGCTACGCGGCGAGCGGCGGCCACGGCCCGGTGTCGTGCCAGCGCTATCCCAAGGCGATCCGCAACCCCTACTACGCGATGAAGCCGCAGCCGCTGCTCGATCGCAACGGCTGGTATCCCGTCGGCCTCGACTACAGCTACCTCTCGCCGAATACGGCCACGCTGCTCTTGAACTACAAGCACAACCGCTTCGCGATTACGCCGTCGTTGCAGTTCAACGAGGGGCAGCTCTACGGAAACCCGGCCGACGTTGCGGGCATCGATCCGCGCACGTGCACCGGCAACTCTCGCTTCATGGTGAACTCGCCGATCAGCAATCCGAAAACCGCGCAGCAGGCCGACTACACCACCTGCAGCTTCTCGCTGACGCAGACCGGCACGAGCCCGGGCACGCTCTTCATCCCCGATCCGCAGACCGGCGTCTTCGACGGCTTCGGGACGTTCCGGCAGCCCAACCAAATGAACTTGAGCCTCTCGATGTCGTACGACGTCACCCCGCGCATCAAGGCGACGGCGATCCTCACCAACCTGCTCAACGCGTGCTTCGGCGGCTCGTCGACCCCGTGGTCGCGCCAGTTCCCGCCCAACCAGTACACGTGCGGGTATCAAGACAATCTGTACTACGTTTCGAACTTCTACAACGGAACGTCGCCCAACGACCGCGGCGCCAACGGCGTGCCGCTCAATCCCGCCTTCGCTAACGCCTACGTTCCGGCGTGGGCCGACACCAACGCCTTTACGCTCCCCGGACCCTTCAACGCCTACTTCCAGGTCAGCGTCAAGATCTAGAGCGCGACGCCGGCGGCGGATTCGGCGGCGGCGACGAGGGCGCGCGAAGCGATGAGTTCGCGCGCGGCGACGATGTCGGGCGCCGGCGCGCGATCGTCGGTCCATGGGGCGATCCGTTCGCGCGCGACGGCGTAGGCGGCTTGCGTGCCTTTCCCCGACCGCAGCGGGCGGCGGAAATCGGTCGCGGCCAGCGCGCCGAGCAGTTCGCAGGCGAGCGCGCCTTCGACGTTGTCGAGCACGCGCACGAGATTGTTTGCCGAGGTCATGCCCATGCTGACGTGGTCTTCTTGGCCGGCCGAGGTCGGAATCGAATCGACGCTCGACGGCCACGCCAAGCCCTTGTTGTCGTTGACGACGGCGGCCGCCGCGTACTGCACGATCATGAGGCCGGATTGCAGCCCCGACCGCCCGGTGAGAAAGAGCGGCAAGTCGCGGTCTTCGGCGTTGAGCAGCAGGTACAAGCGGCGCTCGCCGATCGAGGCCAGCTCGGAGACCGCGATCTTCAAGAAATCGATCGCCAGCGCGATCGGCTCGCCGTGGAAGTTGCCGCCCGAAAGAAACTCCCCATCGTCCGGAAAGACCAAGGGATTGTCGGTGACCGAGTTGGCTTCGGTCTCGGTGACGCGCCGCACGTGCGCGATCGAGTCGCGCACCGCCCCGTGCACCACGGGAATGCACCGGAACGAGTAGGGATCTTGCACGCGTCCGCATTCGGCGTGCGACTGCACGATCTCCGAATCGGCGAGCAGCGCGCGCAGGTTGTCGGCGACGCGCGACTGGCCCGGATGGGGCCGCAAATCGTTCAAGCGGCGATCGAAGACGCGCTCGGTGCCGAGGTAGGCTTCCAGCGACATCGCCGCGATCACGTCGGCAGCGGCAGCGAGCCGCTCCGCGCGCAGCACGCCGAGCGCCGCGATCCCGGTCATCACCTGGGTGCCGTTGATGAGCGCCAGCCCTTCCTTTGCACCGAGCTCGACCGGGCGCAGGCCGGCGCGCTCCAGGGCGGCCGCGCTGGGCATGCGCTCGCCTTCGTAAAAGGCTTCGCCCTCGCCGATCAGCGCGAGCGTCATGTGCGCGAGCGGCGCGAGATCGCCGCTGGCCCCGACCGAACCCTGGCACGGCACGACCGGCGTCACGCCCCGGTTGAGCAGCTCGACGATCAGCGCGAGCGTATCGGACTTGATGCCGGAGTGGCCGGCCGAGAGCGAGTTCGCGCGCAGCACGCCGGCCGCGCGCACGAGGCGGCGATCCAGCGGTGCGCCCGTTCCCGCAGCATGGCTGCGCACGAGGTTGAGCTGGAGCACGTGCGCGTCCTTGGGATCGACGTGAACGTTGGCCAAGCGGCCGAATCCGGTGGTGACGCCGTAGATCGCGGCGCCGCTGGCGAAGCGCTCCTCGACGAAGGCGCGCGCTTTGGCGACGCGCGCCTGAGCCGAGGCTTCGATCGAAACCTGCGCGCCGTCGGCGACGGCCTCGATCGATTCGAGGGTGAGATGACGGCCATCGATTTCGACCATCGCGATTACAAGTTCGCCCAGTCGGAGGGTTTGGGCGTCGCGAACGGCGGCCCGTTCTGAATGACGATCGTCTCGCGGTCGAGCAGCGCAATCGCGCGCGGATCGCTGCCGTGCCACGGCTTGCCGTTCACCCAGATGGAGAGGCGCTTGCCGTGCGGCGCCGCCATCGAGCCGGCGTGCGTCCAGCTCAGCTCGGGTCCCCAGATATCGAAGAACTGGCCCAGCGTAAACGCGCGCTTGACCGGCGACTCGATATGGATGTATCCGTCGGCGGTGTGCGTGTGGATCCAATACAGGCACGAACCGCCCATCGGCATGCCGATCTCGGCGGGGATGCCGACCGAACGCCCGCGGTCGTAGAGCTCGAGATGCGTGTGGATATGTTCCACCGCTCCCTCTTGCCGATCGCACGAGACGCCGTCGATCGGTAATCCGCCCATCAAGCTCTGGGCCAGTAACGTAGCCGTAAACAATAGCGCGACCATGGGGGCGGCTCTTCGGTGCGACCCGTGGATAACCCGACCGCACGCGGTGCATAATTAAAAAATTATTGTGGAGAGCTTGTGAATTGCGGTCGCGCGGCGCTTGTCGACGCGCCGCCCGCATGCTACGATACTCGCACTTCGGACCTTATCCGAAGCGCGACACACGTATCGGTCGCGACCGGCCTGCAACCGTGAAACGTTGCGATGAGCGACGATCCGTAGGCATCCGGTCAAACCGCCGATCGACGTCAGTGGGGCTCTCCCACCCGGGAGCCAAACAGGCGAGATCCGGTGAGTGAATACGTCGGGACCCGCAGAGCATCGCTCGGCGGGTTTCGTTACGTAGCGGCCCGGCCGCCGTACTTGCCCGCGATCTCTTTTGCGAGCGCCGCGATGCGGGCGCGCGCGGGCTCGGGGCCGACGATTTCGGCTTGGGCGCCCCAACCGAGAATCCAGCGAACGAGCTCGTCGAGGTCGGCGACGCGGTACGTAATCTCTACCGAGCCGTCTTCGCACTGGTCGATCGAGCGTTCGGCGACGACGCGCGCGGCGACCGCGGCCTTGGCGACGCGCGGCGCGAAACGAACGCGGACCTCGGCGCTCTGGACGCCGTGTAAGACGCCGCTGATCGAGCCGCTGGCGTAGCGTTCGATATCGAAGCCTTCCGGGCGTACGAAGGTACTCGTTCGCATCTGCGGATCGCCGACGTTGTCGATGGCAAACGTCCGCATGTCTTTGCGGGCGCGATCGTACCCGACGCAGTAGACGCGCCCGGCGCTGACGATGAATCCGTAGGGATCGACCAGACGCACGCTGCGGTTGCCGTCTTTATCGAGATAGGCGAACTCCACGCAGCGCGACGCACGCTCGGCCGCGGAGAGCAGCGCGAAGGCGCGCTCGCCGCGCTCGTCGAGCCGGATCTCCGAGAGCCTGAACGAGACCGGTGAATGGGCTTCGACCCGAGCTTTGGCGCTGCGGCCGGCGGTGCCGACGAGCCTCTCGGTGACTTCGTCGATCGACGACCCGATCGCTCCGCCGATGGTCGCCCCCAGCGAACGCAGCGCGACCAGCCCGAAGAGCTCGCCGTTGGAGAGATCGAGGCGTTTGAGGCTGTAGCCCCCGGCGAACCGGTAGCTGCCGCTCGTGCGATCGAAATACCACGGAAATCCCGCTTCGGAGAGCACGGCAAGATACCGCCGAAGGCTGCGCGTGCTCGGGCGGCGTCCCCCTTCGGCGATCCGCTCTTTGAGCGATTCGAAGGAATGGTTTCCTTCGTCGATCGCGTTGAGCAACCGCACGAGCAGGACGATCTTCGGCTCGTTCGAGGCGTCGACCAACGCTGACATGCTACCCGTACTACGCCGCCCGAGCGCCGATGTTTCGGACGGCTACGGCGATGGCGCGGGCGACGCGGACGGCGAGGCCTCGGGCGACGCAGGCGGCGAGGCTTCGGGCGACGCGGAGGTCTCGGGCGACGGTGACGCCGCGGGCACGGGCTTGGGGAAGCACCCGTCGGGCGCGGTGATCGGCGGTGCGGAGGGTTGCGGCGCGGTTGCCGTTACGCCGATCTCGACGGGGTAGAACGATCCGCCGTCGGTCATGGTCTGGACGTTCGCGCGGTACGTTTGGTGCGGCGCGAGCGAGAACGCGGCGATCTGGTACGGCACCGGCTCGCGAACGCAGCCCAGCTGCACGAGCGCGCCGTCAACCAGGAACGTCGCGCGCGCGACGCCCGCGATCGGGCGGAAGTAGAGATAGGCGTTGGCCGGCGTCTCGAGGGGATTGGTCAGCGTGGCGACGATGCTCTGCAGCACGCCGTAATCGCCGTAGTCGTGCCCGTCGGCGTTGGGATCGACGTTGGGCGCGGTCGGCTCGCGATCGCCGATCACGACCTTCGCATCGGCCCCGCCCGCGTCGTAGGCCAGCGACTCGTCGCCGAATCCGGCGATCGAGAAGACCCCGGTGCGGTGGTGGCCGTCGCCCGGCAGCACGGGGCCGGCCAGGAGCGTGCGAGGGTCGACGCCGGGCGAAACCGCGAGCACGGTCACGAGCACCGGCCCGCCGGAGAGAACGCGGAAATCGACGCTGCCTGCGACGAGCTGACGCGCCGTGACCGGCACGTCGTGCAGCGCCAGCGGAACGTCCTGCGCCACGTCGACGATGACGCCTTCGCGATAGGCCTTGCGCAGCAGAAACTCGCGCGTCACCGCATTGCCGACGGTGAGCACGTCCATGTTCGGGCCGGCCGTAGCGTCGATCACCTGCACGCTGGCCGGCTGCGGAGCGTCGGTGGTGAGCATCACGAGAATGCGGCGCGGATCGGCGACGTCGTCGTGGTAGTAGTAGAGCCGCGCGGGCTGGCCCGCAGCGACGGTACCGCGGAAGAGCACGCCGTCGGCGTGCACGTGTTCGGGATCGTCGTCGTAGAAGAGCAGCGCAGGCGCGAACGGATCGGCCGCGACGTTCTCGACCGTGACGTTCGTCGTTCCCGAGACGTCGAAATACTGGCCGTCCGGGCTCGTGATCGAGATCGGAATCGAAAACTGCGTCTGCGCGCCGGGCGGGAGCGGCGAGGGCGCGACCGGGGCGGTGCCGATCGAGGCCTGCGCGCCGGGCATCGCCTGCGTGAGACGCGCGACCAGCCCGGCGACTTGGCGCGCGAGCCAATCCGGCGTCGCGGGATCGCCGGTGACGCGCAGCGTCGTCTGCGGAACGATCGTGCCGGCGTTGAATGCGACTCGCACGGCGATCTCCGCGGTCGCGCCGTTGGCGTCGACGAGATGGACGACGTCGGTGCCGGTCGCCTGCGTGGCGGCAATCGTCACGTTCGCGGCGTTTGGGTCGGCCGTCACCGTCACCAGCTTGCGCTCGGTGGTCGCCGTGAGGGGCGGCGAGGCGCCGCTCACCAGAACGACGCTCTGCTGCGCCGGATTGAGGTTCAGCTGCGTTGCCGACAGCGTGAGGCGCGGCCCCGAGGGAGTCGGCGAAGCCGCCGGCGACGGCTGGCCCGGCAACGCCGAGGCCGCCGGCGTGGGCGACGGCGTCGCCGACGGTGCCGCCAGTGGGGGCGGCGTCGGCGGCGGCGTCGCTTGCGCGACGAGCAGCGCGGCCAGGGCAACGGCGAGGTGCGACATCGCTACGCGCCTTCGGAGCGCGCAACGATTTTCATGCTAGAGTGTCCTGGAGTTGGAGATGGAGAGCGAGATCGAAGCGGGCCTGGAGCTGGCCGCCTTGGGCAGGTTTGCCGCCGAACGCGGATGGGTGCCGGCCACCAGCGGAAATTTCTCGCGCCGCTTGGACGCATCGCACGCGCTCGTGACGCGTTCGGGCACCGACAAGGGCGCCTTGCGCGTCCCCGGCGACGTGATCGCGATCGCGCTGGACGGGCCGCTGCCCGCCGGCGTCTCCGCCGAGACGCCGCTGCACGTCGCGCGGTACGCGCGCGATCCGGCCGTCGGAGCGATCGCGCACGTGCACTCGGTGGCCGCGACCGTGCTCTCGCGCCTCGACGCGCACCTCGGCGCGGTGACGATCGAAGGCCTGGAGATGCAGAAGGCGCTCGAAGGCGTCACCACCCACGAGGGCCGCACGCGCGTGCCGGTGTTCGCCAACGCCCAAGATACGCACGCGCTGGCGCGCGAGATCGAAGCGGCGCTAGGCGATTCGCCGGTGCCGGGCTATCTGCTGGCGGGGCACGGGATCTACGCCTGGGGCGCGACCGTCGCGCACGCCCGCCGCCATCTCGAAGGGCTGGAGTTTCTCTTACGATGCGAACTCGAGGAACGGAGGTTACGACGATGACCGCAACGGCGACCGGAAGCTACCTGCGCATTTTCCGCGACGACGGCGGCGAGGTGCTGCTCGAAACCGGCGAGGGCGATCGAATCGCCCGCGAACTGCACGCCATCGGCGTGCGCTTCGAACGGTGGAACGCGGATGCGGAGCTCGCGCCCGGGGCCGGCCAAGACGACGTCATCGCTGCCTACCGCACGTCGGTCGACCGCTTGATGCGCGAATGCGGGTACGCCAGCATCGACGTCGTGCGCGTCGTACGCGGCGCTGCGAACGCCCCAGAGCTGCGCGCGAAGTTTCTCGAAGAGCACCGCCACGACGACGATGAGGTGCGGTTCTTCGTCGAGGGCCGCGGCGGCTTTTATTTGCACGTCGACGATCGCGTCTATCAGGTGATCTGCGCGCGCGGCGATCTGATCTCGGTTCCGGCCGGAACGCGCCACTGGTTCGACATGGGCGCCGATCCCGAGTTCGCGGCGATCCGGCTCTTTCTCAATCCCGACGGCTGGATCGCCACGTTCACCGGCGATCCGATTGCCGGCCGCTTTCCCAAACTCGAACCGTAACGGCGCCATGCAGCTGCACGCGCGCGCCGCGATCTTCGATATCGAGGGTACCGTCGGTTCGATCGCCTTCGTGCGCGACGTGCTCTTCCCGTACGCGCGCGAGCGCATGCGCGCGTTCCTGACCTCTCGCCGCGAGGAACCTCCCATCCGTGCGCTGCTCGATGCGACGGCGCGGGAGGGCGGCGTCGGCGTGCACGATTTCGAGGCGATCTTGCGCGTGCTCTTCGAGTGGAGCGACGCCGATTTCAAGGTGACGCCGCTCAAAGAGCTGCAGGGCCTCATTTGGAAGGAAGGCTTCGAATCGGGCGACCTCAAGGCCGAGCTATACCAAGACGCGGTCGACGCGATGCGGCGCTTCCGCCTCGAAGGCGTGCGCCTCTCGGTCTACTCGTCCGGCTCGGTCGAGGCCCAGCAACTCCTCTTCGGGCACTCCGTCTTCGGCGATTTGCGCCCGCTCTTCGAGGCGTACTTCGATACGACCACGGGCCCCAAGCGCGATCCGGCATCGTACCGCACGATCGCGGAGCGCATCGCCGCGCCCGCGGGCGAGACCGTCTTCTTCTCCGACCATCCGGCCGAACTCGATGCGGCACGCCTAGCCGGCATGCAGACGGTGCAACTCGCACGCCCGCAAGACGGCGTGCGCCCCGCCGGCACGCACAGCGCCGTCGATACCTTCGAAGGTATCGAGATCTACCGGTAAGCCGGATGACCTTTTCCCTCTCCGAATTCGCGCCCGGCGAGACGTTCGAAACGGCCGCCTATACGATCGCCGGCGACGAGAGCATCGCTTTCGCCCGCGAGTACGATCCGCAGCCGTTTCACCTCGATCGCGCGGCGGCGGAGAAGAGCCTCTTTCGCGAGCTGGTCGTCAGCGGCTGGCAGACGGCGGCGATCACGATGCGCCTGGTCGTCGATTCCGGCGTCTTGGCCGAGACGGGCATCGTCGGCACCGGAATCGACGATCTGCGCTGGCTCGCTCCGGTCAAGCCCGGCGATACGCTCACCGTACGCGGCGAAACGCTCGCTCTCGATCCATGGCCGGGAAATCGCCGGCGCGCAACGCTGCGCGTGAAACTCGCGACGTTCAACCAAGACGGCGTAGCGGTGATGACGCAGATCGCCAACCTCGTCGTCCCGTTCGCAGAGCGCTCGCAGTAAAGCGGACGCGCGCGAGCGCGATCCCCGTGCCGGAGCCGCCCGATCGGTAGGGAACCGTCGATCCCGTTTTTACGGAAGCACTTTTGCTCTATGCGTCGAACTGCCTCCCGGCATGTTTGCGCGGGAGTATAGATCCGGAAGCTATCTCACGATTCTGATCTTCCTGGCGCTCTCAAGCACCCTGGTTGTGCTTGCCGGCTGGCGTTACGACATTTTCCGTTACGGTGTAGATCTGGGCATCTTTACTCAGGTAATATCGAGTCCATTATCCGGTTTCGCCAGTACGGTTGAAGCGAGTCGCAATCACCTCCTCGCCCATTGGTCGCCGATCATCATTCTTGCATGGCCCGCGTTGAGGCTTTTTGGTCCGGTCGGTCTGCAGTATTTCCAGGCGGTTCTGGTGGCGGCCACACTCTTTCCACTTTGGGCTCTCGCGCGACGGAGACTCTCTCCCCTCACTGCCACGCTTGCCATCCTCGTCTGCTCCATCTATCCGATTCTCTGGGCAAATGCGCTCGGAGACTTTCACGAAATGGCCTTCGTGCCGTTCCTCTCCGCGCTTTTAGTCTACGCGATCGATCGCTCGTCGTGTTGGTTGGCGGTGGCGGCTGCGGCAGTATTGATCTGTACGAAAGAAGACCAGTTTCTCATAGTGGGATGGATTGCCGTCCTGACGCTCGTCATGGAGCGGCGCCGACCGGCAATGCGCGCGTTCGCGCTGTGCGCGCTCCTGCTTATCGCAGTGGTTGCACTATTTTATTTCAAGGTCTTTCACGATCTCTGGAACCCTGGAGTGCCGTATTTCTCGCTACATTTTTTCGACTGGTCGCACGTCGCCGACGGGGCGCCCATTTGGAGCCTAGCGCTGGAACGTCTGCGATACGCATTCATGATCTTGGCGCCACTCGCATTCGTAGCGCTCTATTCGCGGTACGCTCTATTCTTGTTACCGGCAGCCGCGGAGATCTTCGCTTCGCACGAACCGGTGACTCTCGCGCTGGGGGCCCACTATAGCGCTCTCCTGACCGGCTTCGTTCTCGCCGCCTTCATCGACGGCGCCGGCAACCTCGAACGGCGGTTTGGCAGCCTCTCGAGAATCGCGCTCGTGATAGCAGCCATCGGCTCCGTCGTCATCGGGGTTTTCGCGAGCCCGTTGGAATATTGGTACTACTGGTACCGCCGGCCCAATGCCCACGATGCCGCGTTATCTCGCGAGCTGCGAGACCTGCCCGCAGACGCCGACGTAGGAGCTGAAGACGAGATATTTGCGCACCTCGGGCTGGACCCTTACGCGTCGATCGACCTGAAGGGCCAGAAATGGTTCGTTTTCGACCGGAGGCACTATTCGCAGCATTGGCACGACGTCGACGCACCCCTAGCAGAGAGGCTCCTAAAGGCGCGCGTCTATCGAGTCCTTCGTGAGCGAGACGGCATAGTAATATTGCAGCGCACCGCGGCGCGATGAGGAGCGATGCGGCGGTCGCTCCTGCAGGGTCAGCGTAGCGCGCGCGGCGCGTAACTGACCATCGCCAGCGCGTGGGTCTCGGCAAACCAGAGCGACGGCGCGGTCGAACACGTCGAGGGCGCGAGCGCGATGCCCGCCGGCGCGGCATCCTGGGTCGGCAACGAATATTCGACCACCTTGCCGCCGGCGTCGACGCGCCCGATCTTCCCGGCCCACGATTCCGTGAACCAGGGGCGACCCTGGCAATCGAGCGCGATGCCGTCCGGCCCGGCATTCGGGGTCGGGATCGGATAGACGGTGAGCGCTCCCCGCTGCGAGAGCCGGTCGACCGCGTTGAGCCCGCGGTCGGTGAACCAGAGCGATCCATCGGCGGCGCCGGCCATCGCTTGCACCGACGATCGCAGCGGCAGCCGGTACGCGTAGGTGACCTGCGCGCGCGATTTCGAGATCCGGTAGATGCGCTGGCGAAACGTTCCGTTGCGATCCCACTCGCCGGCAGCGGCCAGATAGTCGGAGTTGGGGAAGAGCGCTACCGCGGCGACTTGCGCGTAAGGATACGGCGCGTTTCCATCGGGAAGCGGGATCGTCGCTACCGGCTGCGCGGCGCCTCGAAACCGATTGGCGATGACGTAAGCGCCGCCGTTCGTATCGAAGGCGCTCCAGATAAGGCCGCTCGACGCATCGTACTGCGCATCGACGAATCCCTGGGCTCCCGACGGATCGTACGCTTCGTAAGGCGATTGCAGCACCTGGCCGCGCTCGGTGATGCCGACCAGCGATTGCGTGTACGGATCGGTCGGAGGCTGGTTCGTACGGTCGAACGCGAAGACGGCCGCCGGTCCGGCGGCCAGCGTATCGAAGAATTGGCCGCTCCGCGAATCGACGTGCGGCGCCTTGACGTACGAGAAGGCTCCGCTCTGGAAGCGTCCGATCTCCGACGCCGGGCCGCCGACGACGAACCAGGGCGTTCCCCGCCCGTCGACTGCAACCGCACCGGCCGTCCATCCCGCAATGGCAAACTCCGCGACGCGCACGCGCGGCGCGAGCGCGACGCCGGGCGAGGCTGCGGGCGGAACGTACGAAGGCGTTTGGCCGCCGCGACCGCCGGAACACGATGCGATGGCGAGCGTTGCCATGACGAGAACGGCGCGCGTTGCCGCGGGCGGGTGCATACGTTGTCGGTGTACCCACCTCGCTCGCAGTAAAAGCGCGACCGGCAGTCGCGTTGCGACTGCCGGTCGTGTGTCGTGCGCTCGAGCGAGCCTTACGTCACCGCAGCTTCCGGCGGGGGAGCCGCGGGCGGCTCGACCGACGGAATCTTCGAGTACTTCAGCTTCTCGGGATCGTCCGGATCGACGTCGGCGAGGATGTGATCGCCCGAACCGAAGTGGCCCTTGAGCATCTCTTCGGCGAGCTCGTCCTCGACGGAACGCTGGATCGCGCGCCGCAACGGACGCGCGCCGAACTGCGGATCCCAGCCCTTCTTGGCCAACAACGCCTTGGCGGCGTCGGTGACCTTGAGCATCATCTCTTGCGCCTTGACTTCGCGGATCACCTTATCGAGCTCGAGCGTGACGATCTGTTCGATCTGTTCGCGCGTGAGTTGATGGAAGACCACGATTTCGTCGACGCGATTGAGAAACTCGGGACGGAACGTGGTCTTGACCTCTTCCATCACCTTGTTCTTCATGCGTTCGTACGCCTTGGCTTCGTCCTCGGACGTGCCTTTCTGCGGACGGAAGCCGATCTCGGAGGTCGTCGTCATGCCGATGGCGCCGACGTTACTGGTCATGATGATGACGCAGTTCTTGAAATCGACTTGACGGCCCTGAGAATCGGTCAGGCGCCCGTCGTCGAGCATCTGCAGCAGCAGATTGAAGACGTCGGGGTGGGCTTTCTCGATCTCGTCGAGCAGCACGACCGAGTACGGACGGCGGCGCACCGCTTCGGTGAGCTGTCCGCCCTCTTCGTAGCCGACGTATCCTGGAGGAGCGCCGACCAGGCGGCTCACCGAGTACTTCTCCATGTACTCCGACATGTCGATGCGGATCATCGACTCTTCGTCGTCGAAGAGAAACGCCGCGACGCTGCGCGCCACTTCGGTTTTGCCGACGCCGGTCGGCCCGAGGAAGATGAACGACCCGATCGGGCGCGACGGGCTCTTCAGGCCGGCGCGCGAGCGCCGGATGGCGCGCGTGACGACCTCGATCGCTTCGTCCTGCCCGATGATGCGCTCGTGCAGCAGATCCTTCATCTTGAGCAGCTTCTCGGTTTCGGCCTGGGCCAATCGGCTCACCGGAATCTTCGTCCACGACGAAACGATCTCGGCGATGTTTTCGGCCGTCACCCGCAGGATGCGGTCGCCCTGCGACTTCTTCTCCTGCCACTCTTGCTCGAGGCGTCCCTTTTCGAGGCGCAGCTTCTCCTCGCGATCGCGGACGGAAGCGGCCTTCTCGAACTCGGAGTTCTTGACGACCGACTCCTTTTCGGAAATCACGCGGCGCAGCTGCGCGTCGATGTCGCGAATCTCGGGCGGCGGCAGCGTCGCCTGGAGCCGCACGCGCGAGCTGGCTTCGTCGATCAGATCGACGGCTTTATCGGGCAAGAAGCGGTCGGTGATGTACCGGTCGCTGAGCTTGGCCGCGGCGTTGAGCGCTTCGTCGGTGATCTGCACTTTGTGGTGCGCTTCGTACCGGTCGCGCAGGCCCTTGAGGATCTCGATCGTCTCTTCGATCGAGGGCTCGCCCACCATCACGGGCTGGAAGCGGCGCTCCAGCGCCGAGTCCTTCTCGATGTGCTTGCGGAACTCGTTGAGCGTCGTCGCGCCGATGCACTGCAGCTCGCCGCGCGCGAGCGCGGGCTTGATGATGTTGCTGGCATCGATCGCGCCTTCGGCCGCGCCCGCACCGACCAGCGTGTGCAGCTCGTCGATGAAGAGGATGATCTCGCCGGCGGCGCCGCGGATCTCGTCCATCACGCGCTTCATGCGCTCTTCGAACTCGCCGCGGTACTTCGTCCCGGCAACCAAGCCCGCCAAATCGAGCGTGATCACGCGCTTGTCGCGCAGCGGTTCGGGAATCTCCGACTTGATGACGCGCTGCGCCAGGCCTTCGGCGATTGCCGTCTTGCCGACGCCGGGCTCGCCAATGAGCGCGGGGTTGTTCTTGGTGCGGCGCGAGAGAATCTGAATGACGCGCTCGATTTCGTTGTTGCGGCCGATGACCGGATCGAGTTTGTTGTCGCGCGCGAGCTGGGTGAGGTCGCGGCCGTACGCGTCGAGCGTCGGCGTCTTGCTCTTCCCCTTGGGCGCCGGGGCTTGCCCCTCGGCTCCGAGCAGCGACGTCGTTTGGACGCGCACCTTGGCCGGATCGACGCCGAGGTTGGTGAGCACGCGAGCGGCGACGCCCTCGCCCTCGCGAATGAGGCCCAGCAGCAGGTGCTCGGTCCCGATGTAATTATGATTGAGCTGGCGCGCCTCTTCGAAGGCGAGCTCGATGACGCGCTTCGCCCGCGGCGTAAATACCATCTCTTGCTGAACGGTCTGGCCGCCGCGCCCGACGATCGCCTCGACTTCTTGACGAACCTTCGAGAGGTTCACGCCCAGCGATTCGAGCACTTTTGCGGCAAGGCTCTCGCCCTCGGAAATGATTCCGAGCAGAATGTGCTCGGTACCGATATAGTTGTTTCCGAGCCGTTGCGCTTCTTCCTGAGCGAGCACGATACTGCGCCTTGCTCGCTCGGTGAAGGGCTCCCACATTGACATTTGTTCTAGCCGATCCTTTCCGCTCCGCGTCCTCTCCAGTAACTCTACCCGCGAGAACTCGGTTTCGTGACGGTGAGCCCCCGCCAGCTTTCCGCGCGCCCCCAGGCGCGGCCGGGCTGCCGCCGTTCTAGGGAGGGGTTTTGCCCTCGGGGTTGCGGAATCCCTGAGCCGAGATGGCTACCGTCGACCAAATTCGCGACGCGCTCGTCGCGGTCAAAGATCCCGATCTGGACCTGGGAATCCTCGAGCTTGGGCTCGTCTACGACATTAGCGCCGCCGGCGATGCCGGCGAGCACGTCACCGTCACGATGACGCTGACGTCGCCGATGTGCCCGTTCGGGCCGATGTTCAAGAAATCGGTCGAAGACCACGTGCTCGCCGTCGACGGCGTCAAGAGCGCGAACGTCGAGATCACCTTCACGCCTCAGTGGGATCCGCGCACCATGGCCTCCGACGACGTCAAGGTGCTGCTCGGCATCTGGTAGCGGCCGGGAACGGCGCCCGCGTCCCGGTTCCGGGATCTCTCATCGCTTTCTCATAGGCACAACGTCCCATTCGGCGGGACTACTTTCTGCTTCCAGTATCCGGGTCGGCCCACGTTCGAACCCTGGGAGTTCGAGTAGAGTGAAGGCCTCGGAGGAAGCTTGTACATGAAAAAACTGCTCGCCGCAGGCATCGTCGCGGCAACTTTTTGGCTCACGGCCTGCAGCGGACAGCAATCGCTGACGCCGCCGGCCCCAACGGCGCCCATCGCGCCGGACGCATCGGCGGCGCAAGCCGCGCAAACGACCGTCGGCCTCGCGCCGGCGGCCGCCGCCGCTCCGGCGGCGACCGGAACGGCCTCACTGCCCGGCTTTGCCGACGGCAACGCCTACGCAGAATACACCACGCGCACCAGCGGCAAGCAAACGGAGATCGTCTCCGGGCCGCTCGGTGAGGCGCCCTTAGCGTGCGGCTCGAACGCCGGAACCGGAACGAGCACGCTGCCGGCCCTGCGGAGCCCGTATGCGGTCAGCCGCGGCACCGCCGTCCAGAACTGGACGTCGACCGCGGATGGCACGAAAGGCACTGTCGTCTCGACGTCGACCATCTCCGGCCTCTCGATCCTCAAGGGCGTGATCCGCGCCAGATCCGTCAAGGCGGTCGCGCAAAGTACGGCCACCGCGACCTCGGGCACCAGCGACGCGAGCGGATCGTCGTTCAAAGGACTCGTGGTTGAGGGCAAGCCCGTCGTCTCACCGAAAGCCAACTCGACCATCTATCTCAAGAACTACGGCTACGTCGTGCTCGACGGCGTGACCGGCCCCGTCGACAACAAGAAAAACCCCAACGGCTCGATGCAGACCAACGTTCTCGTCGAGATGATCCGCGTCGTCATCAATATCGCGAACAACCCGCTGAAGATTCCGGTCGGCACGACCATCGTCGTCGGCAGCGCGTACAGCTCGTTCACGATTCCGCCGGCGCCGTACGTCGTCAATCCCACCGCCTACTCGCTGCTGGCAACCGGCTACGGCAACAACGCCGCCAACGAGAGCGGGCCCTGGACCGCCGCCGGCGTCGCTTGCAACGCGAACGCGAGCCGCAACGCCGCACCGGGCGCCACCACGCCGGTCGGCACGATCGGCTCGACGGCGGATTCGGCAAACGCCACCACCACGGCCAACGCGACGTCGGCCACGTCGTCCTCGGCAACGGCCTCCGCGTCGCTGCTCAACGGGCTCATCGTCGGCAAGAGCATCCAAGTCTCGTCGACCGTCAATCGTAAAGGCACCGCCTTCACGAGCAGCGGCACGATGAAGTTCGCCTCGCTCTCGATCGACGGAAAGACCATCGCGCCGAACGTCGCCGCGAACACCAAGATCGTGATGCCGGGCCTCGGCTTCATCATGGTCAACGAACAATCGATCATCCCGGCCAAAGACGGGTATACCGAAGAGGTCAACGCCGTGCACCTCTACGTGACCGCGAAGGGCAACAAGTACGGCATTGCCAAGGGCGGCCAAGTAGTCCTCGGACACGCGCACGCTCAGATCTCGCACACCTAAACGGTTCCACTCCAGGAAACGCAACGGCGCCGATTCCGATCGGCGCCGTTCGCGCGTTACGCCGGCGCGGCGGTGCGCGTCGCGCCGTCGAGGATGGCCAGCGTGGTCGTGGCGTGCGCGAGCATTTTGCCGTGCCCGTTGTACGCTCGGGCCTCCGACGTGGCGATCGTCTTGCCGACGTGCAGCGCGACGCCCTCGGCGACGATGCGCTCGCCCGTCGCAAAGAGCGGCCGCACGTAGTTGACGCCGAGCTGCACCGTCTGGCAGAGCTTGCCGCGCGGCATCCGGGTGACGACGCACAGCGTGAGCACGGTATCGAGCAGCGTCGCCACCATGCCGCCGTGCACGACGCCGGCCGGATTGCACATCCACTCTTCCGCCGTCATCGAAAAGACGATCTTTCCGTGCGAAACGTCGTCCAGCCGCATGCCCAGCGCCTCCACGATCGGCGGAGGCGGAATCGTTGCGTCCTTCATCGCCATCAGCCAGCCGAGCCCGTCGCCGGCGCCCAGATGGCGGGCGAGTTCCAGCGGGTCGGTCCAAGTAAACCGGCGTTCCCGGGCGTGCTCCGTCATGCGGCCTCCACTAAACCGAAGTAGCGCGCGGCAATCGGCCAAACGGCCGGGCCGTTGCGCGAGCGAAAGAAATCGAAATGCCCGATCGCGGGCAGGCCGTAGTCGGCGGGTACGAGGGTCAACGGCTCGGCGCCGGCGACGTGCGCGGCGTACGCGTCAACGCCGGCTTGCGTCGCCCAGGTGTCGTCGGAGAGACGAACCAGCAGCGTAGGCGCGGTGAAGGCGCGCGCGTTCGCCAGCGTCGCCGCCATCGTCGGGTCGTCGAAAAAGTAGCCTGGCGAGTTGCACCACCGCCGCCACTCGTGCATGATGCCGGGAGCCAAATCCTCGCCGAGGCCGAGCTTCGATCCCGGAACGTATCCCAGCGCGAGCAGCGCCGACGGGGCCAGCACGTTGAGCAGCGTCCAGACGCGGTACCGTTCGACCGGCGCGCAATAGCGCCAGTAGCCCATCTGCGTCGCGACGGTCATCGCCCGGTCGATGGCGGCGTTATTGGGCGCCATCAAGAACGCGTGACCGCCGAACGAGTGGCCGGCTGCGTGCAGCGGCATCGCGGGATACCGGGCCTTCGTCCACGCCACGACGCCGGGGAAATCGAGTTCGCCCCAATCGCGCATCCGCGCGGGCGAGCGGCGCGATTCCTGCGGCGAAAGCCCGGAACCGCGATAATCGTAGGTGACGACGGCCGCTCCGCAGCGCGCGAGATACTCGGCAAAGCCGCGGTAGAACCCGCGCGGCACCGCCGTGGCTCCGCTGATCACGACGGCTTGGCGCGGCGATGCGGGCTCGAACAGCGTCGCTCGCAGCGGCAGCGCATCGACCGCGCCGATCGACAGATCGCGGACCGCGATCGTCATCGCTCCGGCTCCAAGCTACGCAGCCATGCGTGCAGCGACGCCGCCACGCTCGCCATGCCGGCGCGCGACCGGGCCGCACGCGCGAGCAGCAGCCCGCCCTGTAGCGCGGCGATCGTAAACTCCGCTGCCGCGCCGGCATCGGTCTCCGGACGGAACTGGCCCAACTGCACCGCGCGCGCGACGTGGTGGCGCACGAAGGACCGCACCCGCGCGTAGGCGTCGCGCACGCGGTCGCGCAGGAAGGGCAAGGCGTCGTCGGCCTCCAGCGCGGCGTTGGCCAGAGGGCAACCGCCGGCGACGACCGGGCGTTGTACGTAGCGCACGAACGCATCGACGTAGGCGTGAAGGTAGGGTGCTCCGGCGGCGACGCCGGCGAGGGAGCGGGCGAAATGGGCGTTGACTTCGTTCCAGGCATAGTCGAAGGTCGCGACGGCGAGCTCTTCCTTGCTCGCAAAGTGGTTGTAGAGGCCGCCCTTCTCCAGGTCGGCCGCTTCCAGGATGTCGGCGATCGAGGTGCCGGCAAACCCGCGGCGGTTGAAGATCGGTGCCGCGCTCGCCAGGATGGCCGTCCTGCGCTTCGAACCCTTCACAAAACAGACCGTTCGGTCTGTTTTTTGGAGGCCCTGCAGACCGAGCGATGATCCATCAAGACAGCGAGTTGGTCGAGTACGGCAGCCGCCGCTGGCTGATCGTCGTGGGCGTGATGTCGGCGACGCTACTGCAAGTGCTCGACGCTACCATCGTCAACGTCGCGCTGCCGACGATTCAAGGCAACATGGGCGCCAACTTCGACGAAGGCGCCTGGATCATCACGGGGTACATCATCGCCGCCGTCATCGTCATTCCGCTGACGCCTTGGCTGCAGCAGCTCGTCGGACGGCGCCAGTATTACGTGGCCGCGATCGTCGGCTTCACGATCACCTCGGCGCTGTGCGGCCTCTCCACCTCGCTCGACGAACTCGTCTTCTTTCGCGTGCTGCAAGGCCTGTGCGGCGGCGGCCTGATCGCCACCGGACAGGCCATCATGCGCGATACCTTTCCCGCGCGCCAGCTCGGGCTAAGCCAAGCGCTCACCTCGATCGGCGCGATCATCGGTCCGTCGATCGGCCCGACGCTTGGCGGCGTGCTCACCGATCAGCTTTCGTGGAACTGGATCTTCTTCATCAATATCGTGCCGGGAGCGATTTCGGCGGTGCTGTGCGCGTCGCTGCTGCGCAATCCGGCCAAGCGCGGCAAGCCGAGCCTCGACGGCATCGGGCTCGCGCTGATGGCGACGGGGCTGGGCTGCTTGCAGTACGTGCTCGACGAAGGCGAACGCTACGATTGGTTCGGCGATCGCAACATCGCGATGACGGCGTTCGTTTCGGTCGCTTCGCTGGCGACGTTCGTCTGGTGGGAGCTGCGCCAGCGCAACCCGATCGTGGACTTGCGCATCCTCATCAAAAATCGCACCGTCGCCGCCGGGTGCCTGCTGGCGATGACGCTCGCATTCGGGCTGTTCGGCGGCGTCATCCTCGCCCCGCAGTTCCAGCAGTCGCTGCTGGATTTCACGGCGACCCTCTCGGGGCTCTCGATTCTCACGCGCGCCCTGGGGATCATGGTGATGACGCCGATCACGCTGATGCTGCTCGGACGCTTTCACGCCAAGCCGCGCGTCTTGCTCGGCGTCGGCTTCATCGTGGTCGCGATCGCCAACGTCATGACCGCGCAAGTCCTCACCACCCAGAGCGTCTTCGGCACGTTCGTCTTCCCGCTGGTCTTCGGCGGCCTCGGATTCGGCATGCTCTTCGTGCCGCTTTCGGTCGCGGTGCTCAGCTCGGTGCACGGACTCGACACGCAGAAAGCGACGTCGCTGCTCAGCCTGTGCCAACAACTGGGCGGCTCCATTTCGACCGCCGTTTTGGTGACGCTGCTCGACCGGCGCGGCGAGTTTCATCTCAATCAACTGGCCGGCACGATCACCGCCTCGCGCCCGGCAGTCGCACAGGCGCTGCAACAGCACGCGCCGATCGCCGTCATCGCCCAGCTCGTCGGGCAGCAAGCCTCGGCGATGGCGTTCGCCGACGCCTTCTACGTGCTCGGCGCGCTGACGCTGCTGCTCACGCCGCTGGTCTTTCTCCTGCGCTCGCCGCGCGGCTCGGCGGGAACCCCCGCCATCGCCATGGAGTAGCTACCGCCGGATGGCGGATCGAGCGATCGCCTCCGGGTCGGCAACGAGCTCGATCCCAACGATGCGATCGCGCTCGATGCGAAAGCGGAAGGCCACTCGCACCTCGCCGTCCTGGATCCACACGGCTCCCGGCCGCTCGTCGATCGAAGCGGGCTGCGCGGCGCGCGCGCGCTTGGAGAACGCGAGCGCGACCTCGTTCGCGCCGTCGATGCCGGCCCCCAAGCGATCGTTCTGCCAGTAGGCGGCTCCGCCCATCGCCATCACCGCGGCATCGGCGCGCAGCGTCGCTGCGGGATCGAGCAGCACCAGCAGGGCCGGAATGTTCCCCGCGCGCGATGCGGCCAGGAAGGCGCGCACCAGTTCGCCGTGGCGTTCGGTCGCGGCATCGACGGAAGGTGCGGCTCCGCGTACGCGCCGCCGCGCGCGGCTCGCGAGCTGCCGCGCCGACTCGACCGTCTTGCCGACGATCGCGGCAATGTCTCCGAAAGGCACGTCGAACAGGTCGTGCAGCACGAACGCGACGCGCTCGGCCGGCGGCAGCGCATCGAGCAGGATCAGCAGCGCGGCGCCGATCGAATCGGCGAGAACCGCCTCCTCCTCCGGGAGATCGCCGGCTGCCGCGGTGGCGACTCGGTGCCGCGGGTCGTCCGGCGTCAGCTCCTCGCGCCGGCTTTCGCGCCACTTGAGTGCGTCGAGGCACACGCGCGCGACGACGGTCGTAAGCCAGCCTTCGAAGTTTTCGACGCGGGCTACGTCCGCGCGGCTGACGCGCAGCCAGGTCTCCTGCAGCGCGTCGTCGGATTCCGCAACCGATCCTAGCATGCGCAGCGCGATCCGCCGCAAGCGCGGCCGGTCCGCTTCGAAACGCTCTGCGAGGCGCTCCGCATCCACCAGTCGATTCTCCCGCTTCCCGTCACGTTTGCACGCAGTCGATCCGTCATAGAGACAATAAGGAGGGTTCAATCTTGAAAAACGTCTCGCTCATCGTCTACTCGGCGCCGGACATGGACGCAGCCAAGCGCTTCTTTCGCGAGCTTCTCGGAAGCGACCCCTACGTCGACTCGGCCCGGTACGTCGGCTATAAGAACGGCGACATGGAGATCGGGCTGGTTCCGAGCGCGAACGCGGCGCCCGCACTGGCGTATTGGACCGTCAGCGACATCGCGGGCAGCGTCAAGGCGCTCGAAGCCGCGGGCGGTACGATCGTGCAAGAAATCACCAACGTCGGCTACGGCATGCTGGTGGCCAGCGTCAAAGATCCCAACGGCACCATCGTCGGATTGCGGCAACCGCCTAACGGTTAGCGTACGAGCAAGCCAAGAGGCTTGGCGTTCTTGCCGCCGAGAAGAAACCTGCGCGCAATAGAGTAGCACGCCGGCCGGTTGCCGAAAGCGACCGGCCTTACGCTCGCAGTCGGAGGTGTGGCTCATGCGCAGAAGTCATTTCGTTCTCGGTTCCGCCGCATTGTCGGCCCTGCCCCTGGCCGGCTGCGCTACGCGCAGCGGTCTTCTGCCTTCGGCTAGCTCGGCCGGAGACGCCGGCCCCGGCGCGGCGTTCGTTCGCTCGCCTCGGTACTTTGCCGAAAGCGCGGCCGCGGACGCTTGTCCGCTCGGGCCAATTCTCACCTCCAGCTTGAACGCGGTGAAGAACTATCCCGATAAGAACGTGTTCGCGCTGCTGCGCAAGGTTGCCGCGTCGAAAAATATCGCCGCGCCGCAAGTCCTCGTCGCCAACTCGCTTTTGGGCGACTTCTCGGCGATCGGGAACGTTCCCAAGCCGAATCACACGCTGGTCTTTCCGGCCGACCACGGCGAACACTTCGACACGACGTACGAGTGGCGCTACATCACCTTGAGCCTTCCGCTGCAGGGCGGCGGCCTCGTCTCCGTCGTGATGGCCTTCTTCCGCACCGCATTGCTCCCGCCCAACGCGATGCCGACGCTCACGCCGATCGAGCGGCAAGTATACAGCACGAGCGTCGGCGTCACCGTCGAGCTTCCCGGCCGTCCCGGCGTCCACTATGCGTGGCCGATCACCGCGTTCTCCGGCTGCGACGTCACGGTGACGAATAATCCGTTCAAGATGGTGCTCGGCAAGAACTTCATCGACGGTTCGAAAGGCGTCTTCCCGCTGCACCTCCATCTCGAGGATCCCGGCGACTGGAGCGTCGGGCGTCCGCCAACCGTCATCGACGTGCAGTGCGAAGCGACCAATCCGCTCTTCCTGCAAGGCACCAACGGCTACGTGGGACCGAACGTCGAGGATCCCGATCTCGCGTGGTACTACTACTCGTGGCCGCAACAGAAAACCACCGGGTCCGTGAAACTGAACGGCAGCACGTATCGCGTCGGCAGCGGAGCCATCGCATGGATGGATCATCAGTGGGGCGGCGTCAAACGCGCGACGAGCGGGCCGGCGATTTCGTGGGGCGGATGGGCGTGGTTCGAGTTTCAGTTTCCGAACAAGCAATCGCTCACGCTGGCCTCGCCGCACGGCCCGATCGTCGGCGGAAAGCTCCCGCTCTTCAATGCCGGCTTCGGCACGTACGTCGACGGCAAAGACGCCTTCCCGGTTTCGGCGATCATGCAGGTGCTCGGCTACACGCAAAGCCCCTACACGACGGCCCGGTATCCATCGGATTGGCGCCTTCAGGTGTTGCCGGGCGCCACGCTGAAACCGATCGCGCTCGTCGTCCAGCCGGTCTGCACGGTCAAGCCTCAAGCCCTATGGATGAACGGAATCGTCGAATACGCCGAAGCCAACTGCACGGTGACCGCACAGGGCGCGCTCAACGGCAAGAGCGTAACCATGAAAGGCGTCGGCTATTGCGAGGGCGTGGGATTCGAGGATCCCAAGTTCCGCGTCCAGCGCGACGTCACGTTCTTGCAATCTACCCTGCGTTAGGGCCGAACCGCTATCGTACGCGAATCGGAACGGCCTTGAATGCCGGATCGCCGCACTGCCAGAGCAGAAAGGCGTATTCGTCGGTCAGGAGCTGCTCGCTCTGCAACCGGGACGCGGCTAAAAAGCCGTGGCCGGCATCGTAGTCGACGCGCAAGAGAATCGGACGGCCGCTGGTCGTCGCCTGTTGCAGGCGCGCGGCAAACTTGGCCAGCTCCCACGACGGCACGCGCGGATCGTTGAAGCCGGTGATCAGCATGACGCCGGGATAAGGCGTGCCGTCGACGACGTGCTGGTAGGCGTCCATCGCGTAGAGCGCCTTGAATCCCGCTTCGGTCTTGACGCTGCCGAACTCCGGAATGTTGGGAGGCCCGTTGGGCGAGAACTCGGCACGCAACGCGTTGCTGACGCCGACCACGTCGAGCGCCGCCGCAAAGAGATCGGGGCGCGACGTGATCGCGCGGCCGATGCTGATGCCGCCGGCGCTGGTTCCCTCGCCGGCCAAGTGGGCCTTCGAACTGTACTTGTGATCGACGAGCCATTGGCCGCAAGCGACGAAATCTTCCCACGTGTGCGGTTTGGTAGCGATCATCCCGGCCTGATGCCACGCATCCCCGTACCAGCCGCCGCCGCGGCTGTGGCAGTACGCGGCGATGCCGCCGCGCTCCATCCAGGCGATGCGCGTGGTGCTGAAGTACGGCTCCTCGGTGATGCCGTACGCGCCGTAGCCCTCGAGATCCACCGGGTGCGAGCCGTCGAGCTTGAGGCCCTTGCGGTAGACGAGCGACATCGGCACGAGCGTGCCGTCCGCGCTCTTGGCTTGCACTTCTTCGGACGTATACGGCGAAGCGTCGACCGGAGCGAGCGGTTTCAGGTGCGTGTCGGTCGCCGTTCCCGCTGCGTCGAAGGCGTAGTACAACAGCGAATGGGTCCAGCCGGTCATGCCGAAGACGCCGCCGGGCACGCGCGGGTCGGTCGATAGCAGGTTGATCGATCCGCGATACGGCAGCGCCATCGGCACCGGCGCGCCCGCCGGCGCCCCGTCCGCGGCGAGCGGAACGCGAGCGATGTGGCCGAAGCCGCCGTCGCGCGAGCGCACGTACAGCCCGTCGGCGGCTACCGACACCTGCAGCACGATCTCTCGCCCGGCGGGAACCACCGTCGTGGCGGCCGCGACGTTCGGCGACGCCAGCGACGTGGCGACGACCTTGAACGTCGGCGCACCGCTATGCGTGAGCAGGTAGATGGTCGAGCCCTTGAGATCGTAGCCGGTGACGTCGTCGGCATCGGTAACGACGGGCTTCCACGCCGCGTTCGCATTCGCGGGCGTGCCCTCGGCAGCGAAGATTTCGACTTCGTTCTTCACGCCGTGCACGACCACGCCGAGCGTGTAGTTCGAGGCGGGCGAATAGACGAGCACGGGAAAATCGGTCGTGTCGAAATGCACCGTACCGCCGAGGCCGTAGCCGAAGACCGGAACGTCCTGGTCGGGATCGCGCCCCAACACGTGGAGGTAGTTCACCGCGCGCGTCTCTTTGTCGACCGCCGGCTCGCCCGGCTTGAGCGCCGGAAACCGTACGTAGTAGAACGACTTATTATCCGGCAGCCAACTGGTCGCGCCCACGAAGTAGGCGCGGTCGATCGTATCGGGCAGCGTCTGCCCGGTGGCCGTCTCGACCACGTGAATGACCGACGCCTCCGAACCGCCTTCGGAGATGCCGTAGGCAACGTACGATCCGTCCAGCGACGGAAGGTAGTAGTTGATGGTGTAGTGTTTTCCGGCGGCGGCGAGCTTGGCGGGATCGACCAGCACGCGCTCCGCTCCGCCGGCCGTCTCGCGCACGTAGAGCTTGGGCGAGCTCTCGCCGGGCGGAAGCTTCTCGTAGAAGTAGTACTTGCCGTCGAGCGTTACGTCGGAGACCGATGCCACGGCGTTGTCGAGCTGTTTGATGCGCTCGAACAGTTGGCGGCGCGGCGCCCCGAGCCTGTCGAGGACGGCGCGCGCGTAGGCGTTCTCTTCCTTGAAAAATCGCGCGACCACCGGATTCTGGACGTTCTCGAAGTAGCGGTACGGGTCGACCACGGTAGTTCCGAAGAACGTCTCGGCAACCGGACTGGGCGAAGGCAGCGGCGGCGGCGGCGGCGGAAAGCCCCCGGTCGCGCGTCCGGCGGCGCCCAACGCCGCGACCAGCGCGCAGGCGAGTACCGGAACGATCCAACGCGGCATCGACGAACCTCCACCAGAGAGCCGGAAGAGGGACCCTTTCTTCGAGGCGCCGGGCGCTCCTCGCGGATAGGACGCACCGCTCGCTTCGTGCAACGCCCGCCTCATGAAGAGCAACCGCGAGAAATACGAGGAGCTGCGCCGCAAAGGCGAGGCCGCCCGCGCGCCGGCCGGGGCCGCGTCGGTGGAGCGGCAGCACGCCCGCGGAAAGCGCACGGCGCGCGAACGCGTCGACGCGCTCGTCGACGACGGCTCCTTCGTCGAGTTCGACCGGTTCGTCGTGCACCGCACCAACGCGTTCGGGCTCGACGAGAAAGAGTTTCTGGGCGACGGCGTCATCACCGGACGCGCCACGATCGACGGGCGGCAAGTCTTTCTCTTCTCGCAAGATTTCACCGTGCTCGGCGGCTCGCTGGGCGAAGCCTTCGCCGAGAAAATCTGCAAGGTGATGGATCTCGCGGTGCGCACCGGATCGCCCCTGATCGGCATCAACGATTCGGGCGGCGCGCGCATTCAGGAGGGCGTCGTCTCGCTGGGAGGCTACGCGGAAATCTTTTGGCGGAACGTTCAGGCCAGCGGCGTCATTCCGCAGATCAGCTTGATCGCGGGGCCGTGCGCCGGCGGCGCCGTCTACTCGCCGGCGATCACCGATTTCATCCTCATGACCGAGCGCATCTCGCAAATGTTCATCACCGGCCCGGAGATCATCAAGACCGTAACCGGCGAAGACGTGACCTTCGAAGAGCTCGGGGGAGCGATGACGCACGCCACGCGCAGCGGCGTCGCACACCTGGTCGCCGCCGACGAAGACGACCTGACCGAGCTGGCCCGATCGCTCTTCGCCTACCTGCCGCAGAACAATCTCGAAGACGCTCCGCGCGCGCGTTGCGACGACGACCCGCATCGAGAGATCGCCGCGCTCGACGAGCTGATTCCCGATTCGCCCAACAAGCCGTACGACATGCACGACGTCATCGAGGCGGTGGTCGACTACGGCGAGTTCCTCGAGATCCAGGCGCTCTACGCCCCCAACGTGATCTGCGGCTTCGGCCGCGTCGACGGCCGCGCGGTCGGAATCGTCGCCAATCAGCCCAACGTGATGGCCGGCGTGCTCGACATCGCTTCGTCCACGAAAGCCGCCCGGTTCGTGCGTTTCTGCGACGCGTTCAACGTACCGCTGGTGACGTTCGTGGACGTGCCGGGCTTTCTGCCGGGCACGGGCCAAGAGTACGGCGGCATCATCCTGCACGGCGCCAAGCTGCTTTACGCCTACGCGGAGGCCACCGTGCCGAAGATCACCGTGATCACGCGCAAGGCCTACGGCGGCGCTTACGACGTGATGGCGAGCAAGCACATTCGCGCCGATCTCAACGTCGCCTGGCCGACCGCGGAGATCGCGGTGATGGGCGCCGAAGGCGCCGTGAAGACGATCTTCCGGCGCGAGATCGCGGCAGCGCCTAATCCCGAAGCGAAGAACCGCGAGCTGATCGACGAGTACGTCGAGCGCTTCGCCAGCCCGTACATCGCCGCGCAGCGCGGCTACGTCGACGACGTGATCGAGGCGCGGCGGACGCGCAGCGTCATCGCGACCGCGCTCGAGATGCTGGCCGACAAGCGCGTCGAGCGGCCCAAACGCAAACACGGCAACATCCCGCTGTAGGAGCACCCGATGACGTCTCGCAAAGCCTTCCTCAATGCCGGCGCCCTGGCGGCGCTGCTTCCCGCAATGGGCGCATCGCCGTCACCGGCGCCCGCGGTTTCGCCGCATCCGGCCCCGACGCCCACGATCCCGCCGTTCCGGTTCGATCTCGCGGCCTTCGACGCCGGCGCCGCGGCAAAGACGGCCGCGCATCGCCACATGTTCGCGGCGCACAAAATCGCGGGCGGCCAAGTGCTCGACACGATCAAAACCGTGATCGATGCGTACGTCTCGGTCGGCACCGCGGCTTCCAGCGTCGCCACGGCGGCGGTGCTGTACCACGGCGCGTCGATCGCGCTCGCCTTCGACGATTCGGTGTGGCACGAACTTCTCGTGCCGGCGATCGCGCACGCGCCCGCCGGATTCAAGGACGACGTCGCGCCCTACAAGAGCGCGAAGGGCAATCCGTTCCGCCAAACGCACGACGCCGACGCCGGATCGGTCGAAACGCTCGCGGCCGGCGGAACGCGTCTCTACGTCTGCAATCACGCCGCCGCGGGATTCGCGCAGTTCGTCGCGCGCGCCAACGGGATTACCGCGCCGGAAGCCTATGCGCGTTTCGTCAAAGGGCTGCTTCCCGGGGCGAGCCTCGTCCCCGCCGGCGTCTGGGCGGTCTGCGCGCTGCAAGAGCGAGGGTATACCTACGAACAGGTCAACCTATGAACGCCGCAAAGGCCTCGCTCCAGCGCGTCGGAACGAACTCGACGATCTCGTATTCGGTGATGCCCTCGCGCACGAACGGGTCGTCGCGCAGCAACGCCTCGACCTCCGCGCGGCTCCCGGCCTTCGCCAGCGTCACGCCGCCGGTTCGCGGTTCCAATCGCCCCGAGACGATGAAGATCCCCCGCGCGTACATCTCGTCGGAGAACCGGCGATGGTCGGGCAGGACGCGATCCACCTCGTCGAGCGGCTTGAGATAGCGGTTGAGCAAGACGAACATGCGGCGACGCTTCGGTGGCAGGACGAGCCGCCCTGCGATGGTATCTAACGCAGCGTGAAACTCTTAGAAGGAAAGCGCGCGCTGGTCACCGGCGTCGCCAACCGATGGTCGATCGCGACCGGCATCGCACGCGCCTTTCACGCCCACGGCGCCCGGCTGGCCCTCACCTATCAGGGCGAGCGGGTTCGCGACGAAGTCGAGAAGCTCGCAACCGAGTTGGGCGGCGCCTACGTCGCCGAGTGCGACGTCGCGCGCGACGAGTCGCTGGCGACGCTGCGCGACGGCCTCGCACGCGATTTCGGCTCGCTCGACGCGCTCGTGCACTGCATCGCGTTCGCCAACAAAGAAGACCTCGCCGGCAAGGTCTACGACACGACGCGTTCGGGATTCTCGCTCTCGCTCGACGTTTCGGCGTATTCGCTGATCGCCTTGACCAACGCGCTGCGCGAACGGCTCGGCGACGGGGCGTCGGTGATGACGCTCACCTATCTGGGCGCGACGCAGATCGTACCGAACTACAACCTGATGGGCATCGCGAAGGCGGCGCTCGAGGCGTCGATGCGCTATCTCGCTTTCGATCTCGGCGATCGCGGGATTCGCGTGAACGCGATCTCGGCCGGCCCGATCAAGACCGCCAGCATGCGGCAGGTCGGCGGCGCGACGCGCATGCTCGACGTCGTGCCCCGCGTCGCCCCGCTGCGGCGCAACGTGACCGCCGACGACGTCGGCAATACCGCCGTCTATCTTGCCTCCGATCTCTCGCGCGCCGTCACCGCGGACGTGCACTTCGTCGACGCCGGGTTCCACGCGATGGGCTTCTACCCGCCGGATTTCGAGAAGTGACGCCGGGCGAGCTCGCCGCCGTAGCCGCCGCGCTGAGCGCCTGCGATGCGGCGCCTCCCGAACCCGCGGCCTTTCCGAACGCGCGGGGCGCTTGGAAGCTGGCGATGCGGCACCCCGACCTCGACGCCGACGAATTGCGCGCGCTGGCGCGCGCTCGCACGTGTTCGCCAAGATCCTAATCGCCAACCGCGGCGAGATCGCGGTGCGCATCATCCGTACCGCACGGGAGATGGATATCGCGACGGTCGCGGTCTACTCGGAGATCGACCGCGACGCGCTGCACGTACGCATGGCCGGCGAAGCGTATTTGCTGGGGCCGGCGGCGCCGTCGCAGAGTTATCTCGACGGCGAGAAGCTGATCGAGGTCGCGCTGCGCTCGGGAGCCGAAGCGATTCATCCCGGCTACGGGTTCCTCGCCGAAAATTCGGCCTTCGCTCGGCGCGTCGTCGAAGCCGGGCTGGTCTGGATCGGCCCGCACCCCGACGCGATCGACGCGATGGGCGACAAGCTGCGCGCGCGTCAGGCGATGCTGCGCGCCGGCGTTCCGCTCGTGCCGGGCGGCACCGAGCCCGTCGAGGACGCCGCAGCCGCGCGCGACGCCGCCGCGCAGTTCGGATTGCCGCTCGCGCTCAAAGCGTCGGGCGGCGGCGGAGGCAAAGGGCTGAAGGTGGCCCGTACGCTCGACGAGATCGAGTCGGCGTTCGCGACCGCGCGTCGCGAAGCCGAGGCCTACTTCAAGAATCCGACGATCTACGCCGAGCGTTATCTCGAGAATCCCAAGCACGTCGAGCTGCAAATACTCGCCGATAAGTTCGGCAACGTCGTCCACGTCGGCGAGCGCGACTGCTCGTTGCAGCGGCGCCATCAAAAGCTCTGGGAAGAGGCGCCCGCGCGGCTGTCGGTGTCGCTGCGCCGGCGCATGCGCGAGGCGGCGATTCGCGCGGCCCAAGCCATCGCCTACGATTCGGTCGGCACCATCGAGTGCCTCGTCGCCGACGACGAGTTCTTCTTCCTCGAGATGAACACGCGCATCCAAGTCGAGCATACGGTGACCGAGATGATCTCGGGCCTCGATCTGATTCGCGAGCAGATTCGGGTCGCCGCGGGCGAACCGCTCGGGTTCGTGCAGGAAGATCTCGTGTTCTCGGGCTTTTCGATCGAGGGACGCGTCAATGCGGAGGATCCGGCGCGCAACTTCGCCCCCGCACCCGGCACCGTCACCGCGTACGTGGAACCCGGCGGCCCGGGCGTTCGCGTCGACTCGGCCGCGTATCCCGGCTTCACGATCGCGCCGGACTACGATTCGATGATCGCCAAGCTGGTAGTCTGGGCGCCGACCCGTTCGCAAGCGATCGCCCGGTTACGGCGCGCCGTCGACGAGTTCGCGATCGAAGGCGTTCCGACGACGCTGCCGCTGCTGCACGCGCTCTGCAGCCACGAACCCGTCGTCGACGGCAGCTACGGCACGACGACGCTGGAAGCGTTTGCCGCCAATCTCGCCCAAACGCCCGGCGCGCAGGCGGCGCCTCCGGCCGCCGCCGCACCGCCGCAGGGAGAAATCATCCGCGTCGAGATCGACGACCGGCTCTACCGCGTGCGGCTGCTCGACCTGCCGGCCGCGCGTGCGAGCGCGGCGAACGGCGGCCGGAAGGATGCGCGGCCGCGACCCGAGCCGCGCCGCCGCATCGGCGCGCCGAGCGGAAACGCGATCGTCGCGCCGATGCACGGCGTCGTCGTCGAGCTTGCGGCGAAGCCCGGCGACGGCGTGGCCGAAGGCGACGTGGTCGCCGTGATCGAGGCGATGAAAATGATGAACGAAATTCGCGCGCACCGCAGCGGCACGGTCGCCGCGGTGCACGCCGGCGTCGGCGAGACCGTCGAATCCGGCTCGCCGCTGCTGACGCTGGAGTAATCGATGGCACGCGACGTCAACGCCTCCGGCATTCCGCTGCAGCCCGTCTACGATCGCGTCGAGGGCCCCGAGCACGAGCTCGGCGAGCCGGGCGCCTTCCCGTTCGCACGCGGCGTGTATCCGACGATGTACCGCGGCCGCCTCTGGACGATGCGCCAATATGCCGGCTTCGGCACCGCCGCGGAATCGAACGCGCGTTACCGCTATCTCCTCGAGCGCGGGCAAACCGGTCTCTCGGTCGCCTTCGACCTGCCGACGCAGCTGGGCTACGACTCCGACGCGATTCGGGCGCGCGGCGAGGTCGGCAAGGTGGGCGTCGCCATCGACTCCATCGAGGATATGGAAGCGCTGCTCGACGGCATTCCACTCGACCGCGTCACCGTTTCGATGACGATCAACGCGCCGGCGTCGATCTTGCTCGCGTTGCTGCTGGCGGTCGCACGGCGCCGCGGCATCCCGTTCGACCGGCTGGGCGGCACCGTGCAAAACGACGTGCTCAAAGAGTACGCCGCGCGCGGCACCTACATCTATCCGCCCAAGCCGTCGATGCGGCTGGTCACCGACGTGATGAGCTACTGCGCGCGCGAGGTTCCGCAGTGGAACGCGATTTCGGTCTCGGGATACCACATCCGCGAGGCCGGGTCGACGGCGGTCGAAGAGATCGCCTTCACGCTGGCCAACGGCAAGGAGTATCTGCGCGCGGCGCGCGCGGCCGGCATCGATCTCGACGACGTCGCTCCGCGCATCTCGTTCTTCTGGAACGCGCACAACGATTTCTTCGAAGAGGTCGCAAAGTTCCGGGCGGCGCGCTATCTGTGGGCGCGCATCGTGCGCGACGAGTTCGGCTGCAAGGATCCGCGTTCGCAGATGCTGCGCTTCCACACGCAGACCGGCGGATCGACGCTGACCGCGCAGGAGCCGGAGAATAACGTCGTTCGCGTCACGCTGCAGGCGCTGGCTGCGGTGCTGGGCGGAACGCAATCGCTGCACACCAACGGACGCGACGAGGCGCTCGCGCTCCCGACCGAAGCCAGCGCGAAGGTCGCGCTGCGAACGCAGCAGATCATCGGCTACGAATCGGGGGTCGCCGACGTCGTCGATCCGCTCGCGGGCTCGTACTACGTAGAGTCGCTGACCAACCAGCTGATCGAACGCGCCGCGTCGCTGATCGCCGAGGTCGACGCGCTCGGCGGAAGCGTGGCGGCGATCGAAAGCGGATGGATGCAGGCGCGCATCGCCGACTCCGCCTACGCCGCACAGCAGGCAATCGAGCGCGGAGAGAGCGTGGTCGTCGGCGTCAACGCCTTCGCCGAAGCGAGCGGCGGAGCGTCGATTCCGCTGCAGCGAGTCGAGGAACGCGTCGAGCGCGAGCAAGTCGCGCGACTGGCCGCCTTCCGGGCGGCTCGCGATGCCGCTCCCGTCGCGGCCGCACTCGCGCGCGTACGCGAGTACGCCGCCGGCACCGAGAATCTCATGCCGGCCTTCGTCGACGCCGTCGACGCGGGCGCCACCCTCGGCGAGATCTGCGACGTGATGCGCGACGTCTTCGGAGTCTACCGCGCGAAGGAGATCGTCGCCTGATGCAGATCGATCACGTCGCCATCGTCGTCAAGGATCTCGACGCCATTTTGCGGCTCTACACGCAAACGCTCGGATTTCGCGAGACGTACCGCGAGGTCGTCTACGATCAAGGCATCGAGGCGGTCGGTCTGCAGGCGGGTGAGTCCATCGTCGAGCTCCTCTTGCCGCTCGACGAGGCGTCGCCGATCGCCAAGTACCGCGGCGACGCACCGAGCAAGCTCCATCACGTCGCCTACCGCGTCGACGATCTGCGCGCGAAGCTGGCGGAACTGGAAGCGTCGGGCATACGTTTGATCGATCGAACGCCGCGCAAAGGCGCGCACGGCAACTGGATCGCTTTCTTGCATCCCAGCGCAACCGGCGGCGTGCTCGTCGAGCTCTGCCAGCCAAGCGCGCCGCTCTAATCCCCGCTTAACGACGCGCTAATCGTCCTCACCGGATGCGGCGGCACCGCGTACCGCACAATGGGAGCAGATGACTCCCTTCAAAGGCGGTTCACAACAGATGACTACCAAATTCTTCGCAGGCCTCGTCGCGGTGATAGCCTTCACCGCCACGTCGCTCTTCGGAGCGCTGCCGGCGGGCGCTCAGGTCTATCCCTATCCGGCGCCGCCGGCGCCCTACTACAATCCCATGATGATGGCGGCCGCGGTGCCCCCGGGTTGCCCGATCCTCGGAAACGGCGCCTGGGTGTGGCAGGGCTCCACCTGGGTGTGGTGTCCGCCCGCTTCGGCGGCGTACGCGCCGCAAATCGGCATGGGCGCGCTCTACGGTGCCTACGGTTTCGGTAGCATGATGCCGCCGTCGACCGTCGCCATCGCGCCCCCGCCGTACGGCTACGGCTACCCGCAGACCGGCTACGGCTACGGCTACCCGCAGACCGGTTACGGCTACGGCTACCCGCAGACCGGTTACGGCTACGGCTACCCGCAGACCGGCTACGGCTACGGCTATCCGCAGGTCGGCTACGGCGGCTATCCGCCGACCGGGTATCCCGGCGGCTACGGCTATCCCCAGACCGGCTACGGCTACGGCTACCCGCAGGTCGGCTACGGCGGCTATCCGCCGACCGGGTATCCCGGCGGCTACGGCTATCCCCAGACCGGCTACCCTGGCGGCTACGGCTATCCCCAGACCGGCTACCCTGGCGGCTATGGCTATCCCGGCGGCTACGGTACGGCCTCGATTACGGGTAGCCCGATCCTCGATGCGCTGCTCGGCGTCACCGCGATGTCGCTGATTTCCAGCGCCTTCCAACCGAGCACGCCGTACGGCTACGGCTACGGTTATCCCCAGACCGGCTACGGCTACGGCGGCGGCTATCCGCAAATGGGCTACTATCCGTCGTATCCCTCGTACCCCACGGCCTACAGCGGCGGCTACTATCCCGGGACCGGCGGAAACACGTACAACTACTACACGACGGTCAATCGCCGCATCGTCCGCGTGACGCGCGGCACCAAGCCGGTCACCAAGAACGGGACCAAGTGGACCCGCATGTATCCCGACCGGATCGCTAGCCAGCGCACGGCGGTCGCGCTCAATCGCGAGCGGTTGAACGCCCAGCGTACGGCACTCGCCGTCAATCGCGAGAAGATCGTCGATCAGCGCCAGGCGCTTGCGACCAACCGTAACCGGATCGTCGCACAGCGCACCGCGGTGACCAATCGCCTCGCAGTACAGCGTACCGCAATCGCCAATCGCGCCGCGGCGCAACGCATCGCCCTGGCCAATCGTAACCGCATCGTGGCCCACACCCCGAACGCGCCGATCGTCGACGGCCGGCGCCTCCTCCACGTGCAGGCCTTCGCTCACCCGAACCGCGTCACGCAGCCCGCGCGCATCGCTCAACCCGCGCGCCTCGCTGCCGAACGCGCCCCCCGGGCGAGCCGTCCGATCGAAACCGCTCGTCAGTTCGGCGCGCGGCCGGTCGACCGGCGGATACAGGCCACACCGGTAACGCGGTACGCCGCGGCTCCGCGCTTCAACCAAGCGCAGCGCTACAACGCGACCCCGCGCTACAACGCGACCCCGCGCTACAACGCGACCCCGCGTTACAACGCGACGGCTCCGCGCTACAACGCGACGGCTCCGCGCTACAACGCGACGGCTCCGCGCTACAACGCGACGGCTCCGCGCTACAACGCGACGGCTCCGCGCTACAACGCGACGGCTCCGCGCTACAACGCGACGGCTCCGCGCTACAACGCGACGGCTCCGCGCTACAACGCGACGGCCCCGCGCTACAACGCGACGGCTCCGCGCTACAACGCGACGGCTCCGCGCTACAACGCGACGGCTCCGCGCTACAACGCGACGGCTCCGCACTACAACGCGGCTCCGCGCTACAACGCGGCCCCGCGCGAAGCGGCGGCTCCCGCTCGCACCGGCTCGTCGGGCGGCGGCGGATCGCACCGGCACCACCCTCCGGCCTAAGCTCCCCGTACCATCCGGCCGGTCGAACCCGAAGGCGCCTCCTGCAACACGCAGGGGGCGCTGCCGTTTCAGAGGCTTCTCAGGCGGCTCGCGTAACCTCCAGGCGAGGAGCTGACCGGACGTGATCTCGGCTGCGCCGCCGCGGCGTCGCATTTCGTTTCTTTGGTGGATCGTACTCGCTGCCGTAATTCATGCGGGCGGCGCGTGGCTCTACTCGCTGATGCGCCACACCCCGATCATTACGGGCCGCCCCGAAACCGTGTCGCAAACGACCACCGCCGAGATCGAACGCCGGCCGCCACCGGCGACGCCCGCGCCATCTCCGCGCCCAAAGCTTCAGGTCCATTCGGCTCCGCTTCCCCCGCCGGCGGCGGCGCCGCGCCACGAACTCGCGCGCCAGCAGATCGCGGCTCCGCCGCAGCCCCCGGCGCGCCATCGCGCGATCGCCCCGGTGCTCTCGGATCAGGCCGGCTACGCGCGCGAAGTCGCCGCGTTGAACAAGGCGAACGATCCGCACGCCATTCCGACGATCGATCCGGCGCAGCGCGGCAGTACGGTGAAGAGCTACTCGTTTGCGGTGCCCGAATCGCTGCGCGGCGGCAACAACGGCAACGGCGTCATCTATCCGACGACGCGCTGGAAAGCCAACGGTCAGAACTGTTACTACGGGCGATACGAATACACGTATCCCGATGGTTCGGAAGAGCAAGGCTCGATCGCGTGGCCGTTCTGCTTCGATCCCGGCGACGACCCATTTCGCTTGCCCCCGCACCCGATGCCGTTTCCGCTCCCGCTGGCGGGCTGGGTGTTACCGGCCGGCACGCTCTTGCCGCCGCTCGAAAAGCAAGTCTACGAGGAATGGGCCAACGGCCGCTAATGCTTGAAGAGCGGCGTCTGCACCAGGCCGTTGATCACGAACTGCACGGCGAGCGCGCCCAGGATGATGCCCAGAAGCCGGCTGGTGACGTGCACGCCGGTGGTGCTTATGAGCTTTAAGAGGAACGTGGAGAGCCGCATGCACAGCCACGTCGCGAGCAAAGCGGCGGCGTAGGCCGAAAAGACGATCGCCAGCTGCACGCGGTTGCCGTGGGCGAGATTCACGAGCAGCAAGACGGTGGCGATCGTTCCGGGTCCGGCGATCATCGGCACCGCCAGCGGAAAGACCGCCGGATTCTCCACTTCGGCCGCTTCGCGCTCTTCTTCTTGGGTGCGCTTCGCGCCGGTGGGCCGGGCGAAGAGCATGTCGACGGCGATTAAAAAGAGCAAGATCCCGCCGGCGATCATGAACGCCGGCAGCGTGATCCCGAGGTAATCGAGCAGCGGGCGGCCGACGACCCCCATCACCAGCATCACGCCGGCCGCGACCAAAACCGCCTGATCGACGATCTGATTGCGCCGCTTGGGCGTGTCGCGCGCCGTGGCGCCCAGCGTCATGGGAATCATGCCGATGGGATCGATGATCGTAATCGCCGTAGCGAAAGCGGTGGCCGCGAAGGCGACGTCCATGCGGTCAATCATAGCAAGGCGGTCAACGCGCGTCCGGCAGGTCGGGGGCCAGCCCGGCGTCGATTCGCGTTTCGAAGGGCCGGTCCCAGGGCAGATCGATCGTCATCGCCGCGACGTGATAGCCGGGATCGAGCTGCGGCAGCATCTGCACGGCGCGCTGCCAGAGCAGGGCCCGAACGCGCGCCGAAGCCTCGGCCGCGACGCCGGGCGCGAGCAGCGTGCGGTCGGTGACGCCGCGCGCCGCCAGCCAATCGTCGATCGCGATCCGAACGTCGTCGTGATACGCGTAATCGTCGAGAAAGCGCAGGAACGTGAACGTGCGGTGCGCCAGTGCGTCGTACCGATGCAGGCGCCGCCCGGCGCCCGCGGCGATCGCTTCGGCGAGTGCGGTGCCGACCGTGTTCGCGTTGGTGTTCCAAGACGCGTACGCATCGAGCCTCGCGGCGACGCCCGACGCGAGGATGCGCTGCGCGAAGGCCGCTTGGCTTTCGTACGAACGCAGAAACGACAGATCCGCGAGCGCGACCGGCAGGCCGTGCGATTCGTCGGCCGCCATCGCGGCGGCAAACCGGTCGTCGTCGGCCGCCCCCGTGCCCGGGACGCGCACGTACAGCGCCAAGTCGGGACGCGCGTCGTCGCGCACGCCTCCGCAGAGCCCGATCAATCCGTCGATCGCGTCCGAGATCGGAGCGAATTCGAGCGGATCTTGAACGAGCGCGCCCGACGCGGTCGAATAGCGAACCGCGACGTGCGGCTGCCACGAGGCGGCGCGCGCGATGGCGTGCGCCACCAGCGCCATGCCGAGCTCGTCGGCTCCGGGCTCGATCGAAACGCGGCGCTGGAGCGATGCGTCCGCGGCGACGATCTGCTGCAGCTGCGCGACCTCGCGAACGTGAAGGCCGACCGGCCCCGCGTCGTCCTGACCGATCGCGAGCCGGTCGATCGCGCCGCGCTGCGTCATCTGCAAGAGCAACCGGTCGACGCCGAGATTTCGGGCGCGCGTCGCCAGGTAGGCGTCGAGCACCGGCGCGCCGATCGCCGCCTCCAAGCGCTGGGCCTGCGCGGCCTCGTGCGGCAGCGGCGGATCGTGCAAGTTCGCATACTGCTGCAGCAGCGACCAGATGGGATAGGGCGCGAAGAAGTTCGTACCGGCCGGAACGCCGGTCGGCGCCAGGCGCACGATCGTCGCGAAGCCGGCGATCCACGCGTGCGGCCGCCGAGCGCGCACGCGGTCGAGCGCGCGCAACCGCGAATCGGCGTCGGCATACGACGGCCCGGGCACGCGCGAAGCGATCAGTCCGCCGTACGCCAGCATGTCGGTAGAAACGACGAAGGCGCCGGTGCCGCGCGCGTCCGCTTGCGCGCCGAGCCACGACACGATCGCGTCGGAATCGCCGGGCCGGAGATAGCGGCCCAGCCGTTCGGGCGGCGGCTCCGCTACGGCGACGCCGGCGATGCGCCCCAGCATCGGCGGAAGTTGCGCGGTGACCGGACGATCGTCGAGCGGAACGAACGCGATCGCCGCCAGCAGCAGCGCGAGCGGCGCCATCAAATCAGCGGCCGTAACCGCCCGCCGTGTTCGGCCAGCAGCGCGTGGGCTTCGGCGGCGCCGGCGTTGCGCAGCTGCATGACGACGGCCACCTTCACCCGGCCGCCGGCACGCGCGAGCAGATCGGTCGCGCGGTCGGCACCGACGCCGGCCAGCTCGCACACCAATCGCACCGCTCGCGCTCGCAACTTCGCGTTGCTCGCAACGACGTCGACCATGAGATGGCCGTGGACCTTTCCCAGTCGCACCATGACCGCGGTGGAGATCGCGTTGAGCGCGATCTTCTGCGCGGTGCCCGCCTTCATGCGCGTCGATCCCGCAACGAGTTCGGGGCCCGTCTCGAGCGCGATCGCCGTTTCGGCCGCGCGCTCGATCGGCGAGCCCGGAGAGTTCGCGAGCGCGACGGTGTACGCTCCCAGTTCGCGCGCGCGCTCCAGCGCCCGCACGACGAAGGCGGCGCCGCCGCTGGCGGAGATCCCGATCACGGCATCGCCCGGCGCGACGCAGGCGCCGATCGCCGCCGCGCCGGCATCGCCGTCGTCTTCCGCACCTTCGACCGCGTTGGCGAGCGCGGCCGGGCCGCCGGCGACGTGCGCGCGCACCAAGGCGGGCTCGGTACCGAAGGTCGGCGGCATCTCCGCTGCGTCGAGCGCCGCGAGGCGGCCGCTCGTTCCGGCGCCGACGTAGTGCAGCCGTCCGCCGCGCGCGAGGCGTTCTGCCACTGCGTCGACGACGCCGGCGATCGCGTCGCAACGCGCGAGAACGGCATCGACCGCATAGCGCTGTTCCTCGACGAGACGCCGCACCAACGCGCCGCTGTCGAGTGCGTCCAGGCCCGCGCCGCGCGGATTGGCCCCTTCGGTGGCGGGGAGGTCGGGCGCGCTCACGCCGTGCCGGCCAACGCGCGCGCGATCGCGAGCGCGCCGTCGAGCGCCGCGCCGCCTTTGCGAATTTCCGCGAGGGGCAGTTCGTTGGCGATGCGCGTCTCGAGCAAGAACGTCAGCATGCTGTTTTCGCGCAGCAGGCCGCCGCAGAGCGCCACCGGCACCGTTCGTTGCCCGCAGCCCGCGGCGCGCCACACGGCACGCACGAGTTCGAAGAGTTCCTGCGCCGCGGCCTGGACGATCTTCACCGCACTGCGGTCGCCGGCTCCGGCGCGTTCGATCGCTACGGGAGCGATCGCCGCGATCGCCGCGATCGGCGATGCGCTGCCGTAAACGCGTTCCAGCACCGCGCTGGCACTCGAAACGTCGAGCCGTGCTTCGATCGCCTCGAGGAACGCGTCGCGAGGAACCCGGCCCTCGTAGTGACGCAGCAGCAAGCGCAGCGCTGCGGCGCCGATCGCGTGACCCGAACCGTCGTCGCCGAGGGCGAATCCGTAGCCACCCGCGCGATACGCCGCTCCGCCGAGCTCGCCGTAGGCGATCGAGCCGGTTCCGGCGACCAGCACGATGCCGTCGCCCTCCGGCACGCTGCCGCGCAGGGCGATGCGCGCGTCGTCGGCGACGGCGATCTTCGCGTGCGGGAAACGCCGGGCGAGCGCGCCGTGCATGGCGGCGGCGACCGCTTCGCGGCCGGCTCCGGCAGCGCCGACGGCAATGGCAGCCGGAGACTGGCCCTGCAGCGCGTCGGCAATCGCCGCTTCGATCGCGGCAACGGCGCGTTCGACGCCGTAGGCGGTGGGATTGGCGGGATCGTGCCGCGACGATACGAAGCGCCGCCCCGCGCGCTCGCAGGCGGCGGTCGTGCCGCTGCCGCCCGCGTCGACGCCGACTATCGCGACGCCGTCGCGCATTCGCGTTCCATTCGGGCGAGCAGGTCGCCGAGGTTCCAGGGAGCGATCGCGCCGAGCGGCACCGCGCGAGCGGCGCCGGTAGCCCTCGGCACGTTGGCCGCGCGGCCGCGCAGCGTCTCGTATCCTAAGAGCGCAAAGCCCATCGCCTCCTTGGCGTCGACCGGAATTCCCATCGCGTCGGACGATTCGACGCGCGCGCGCGGAAGCCGTGCCGCGATGCCGGCGAGCAGGGCTGGATTGCGCGCGCCGCCTCCGCTGGCCAGCACGCGAGCGTGGCCGAAGCCCGCTCGATCGATCGCATCGGCAACGCTGGCTGCCGTGAGCTGCGTCAGCGTCGCGGCGCCGTCTTCGAGGCCGAGTTCGCGCAGACGTTCGTGCCGCGCGAGAAACTGCGCGCCGAATCGTTCGCGGCCGGTCGATTTCGGCGCGGGCTGCGCGAAATAGTCGTCGCCGAGCATCGTCGCCAGCAGCCCGGCGTCGGCGCGGCCCGCCGCCGCAAACGAACCGCCTTCGTCGAATGCCGACGCGCCGCCGGTGCGTTCGCGTACGAACGCATCGAGCAGCATGTTGCCGGGGCCCGTGTCGAAGGCCGCAACCGCCGCCCCGCCCTGCGCGGCAGCCAGCAGCGTGACGTTTGCGATGCCGCCGAGATTGAGCGCGACGCGGTCTTCACCGCTATGGCCGAGCAGCATCGCGTCGACGTACGGAATCAGCGGCGCGCCCTGGCCGCCGGCCGCGCAATCCGCGCTGCGAAAATCGAAGCACACGGTCGTCTCGAGCGCCTCGCGGATCGCGAACGGATCGCCGGCCTGCAGCGTCGCGCCGGCGGCGCCGTCGTGCCAGAGCGTCTGTCCGTGCGACGCGACGAAGTCGATGCGGTCCTTGCCGCGAATCGCCGCCGCCGCGGCGGCGTACGCGCGGCCGAGGTCGCGGTGCAGCCGGGCGGCAAGTTCGACGCTCCCGGCATTGGGCGGCAGCGCGGCGCGCAGCGCGTCGAGCAGCGGCGGTTCGTACGGCACGGTCGCAAATCGCCGCAGCTCCACGGCGTATCCTCCGCCGCCGGGCCGGACCTCGACGAGTGCGGCGTCGATTCCGTCGAGCGAGGTGCCGCTCATCAAACCGATGGCGAGCATGCAGCCTCCATCGCGGCTTCGTAGAACGCGGCGCGCAGATCGCGCGTGTCGCTGCGCCCGAAGTAGACCGTATTGGTGAGCAATACCGCTTGGACGTCGGCGACCGGATCGGCCCAGACGCAGGTTCCGACGAATCCCGTGTGCCCGAAGCTGGAGCGATCCATCAACCGCCCGCACGAGTTTTCGTCGCGCGTCTTCAGCGCCCAGCCCAACCCTCGGCGCAGCACCGGATCGTAGGCCTGCTCTTCGACGGCTTCGCGTGCGAGCGACTCGGGCAGCAGCGCCGACGGCCGGCCGCGCAGCGGGCCGAGATAGGCTTCGGCGAGCGCCGCGACGTCGGCGGCGGTGCCGAACAGCCCCGCGTGGCCGGCAACCCCCTCCATCAGATACGCCTTTTCGTCGTGGACGAAGCCTTGGACGCGCCCGCGCCACGCATCGCGTTCCGTTGCCGGAATCGCCGCGCGATCTGCCTGTGCCGGACGATACCCCAGCGTCGGCGAGCCGAACGTCTCGCGCGCGATCGCCGCCAGCGAACGCCCGGCGATCCGCTCGATCGCGGCACCCAGCGCGATGAAGCCCAGGTCGCTGTAGATCACGCCGGCGCCGGGATCGGCCGCCAGATCGCGTTCGAGCGCGAAGCGTTCGACGTTCTCGCCCAGGATGGTGCGATAGTCTGCGCCCGAGTGCATGCCGGAGGTGTGCGAGAGCAGCATGCGGGCCGTAATCGGCGCGCGCGGCGTCCCGCGCCACTGCGCGAACGGGCCGTCCGCCAGCGATTCGTCGAGCGCGAGCTTCCCTTCGGCGACCAGCCGCAGCGCGAGCGTCGCCACGAACAGCTTCGTGATCGACGCGAGGTCGAAGCGCGTGTCGACGTAAACGGCGCGCGCGCGCGTGCCCAGCCGCGTCGTGCCGTAGGCGCGCTCGAACGCGAGCCGTCCGCCGCGTTCGACGCGCGCGACGATCGCGGTTGCCGCCGAGGGACAGGCCGCGCGCAGCAGCGCGTCGACCGCCGCAAACGCATCAGACGCCAACGGAGAGCGCAATCGGAAGACGGCCCTGCGGCCTGCTGCCGCCGAACAAGACGTCGGCGAGACCGCCGAGCGAGGCGAGATCGTCGCCGTACGCGGCCAGCACGTGCCGCGCGGCGCCGAAGAGCGGGAGATCGAACGGTTCGAGCATCGAGACGACGACCGCGTCGGGATGGCGCTCGAGAATTCGGACGATCGCGCGAGCTTGACCGGGATGGAGATGCGCGCGCCGCGCGAGCACCACGGGCCGGCGTTTCGACCGCTCCACGGCTTCCAGCGGCGCGCCGTCGTCGGCCGGATCGAGCTCGCAGCGCACGACGGTCATCGCCGGCGCTTCGTGCGAGAGATCGGGACGTTCGGGCGTCGCGGTGAAATCGACGGCGCAGGTGGCCACCGGATCGGCGTGCGGAACGCCGCGAATCAGCGTGATCGCACGCCGGGCGATCTCGCGGCCTACGCCGGGATGCGGCGCGAAGGCGTCGAGCGGCAACGGCGGCGCCGCGGCGCTGCGAAGCGCGAGCACGCGCGTGTACGCTTCGCGCAGGCGTTCGGGCGCGAGCTCGCCGCGCTCGGCTGCGCGCACGATCGCGCGCACGAGTTCGGCGGCGAGATCGGGATCGTCGCTGACCAGCAAACCGTCGACGCCCGCATCGAGCGCCGCGACGCCGGCGGCAACGCTGCCGGCGCCGCCGGAAACGGCCCCCATCTGCAGGCAGTCGCTGAGCAACGCGCCGGAGAAGCCGAGCTCGCCGCGCAGCAGGCCGGTGGCGATGCGGCGCGAGGTCGTCGCCGGCCCGTCGGGATCGAGCGCGGTGACCACGGCGTGCGCGCCCATGAACGCGCGCGCTCCACGTGCCGCGCGCGCGAACGGGATCAGGTCGCGGGCGCGCAGCAGCGGCTCCGGCGCATCGACCGACGGCAACGCCACGTGCGAATCGACGCTCGTGCCGCCGTGCCCCGGAAAGTGCTTGTAGCACGAAAGCATGCCGCCGCGTTCGAGTCCGGCCGCATAGGCGAGGCCGAGGCGGGCGACGTCGTGCGGATCGGCGCCCAACGAGCGCGTGCCGATCACGGTGTTGGCCGGATCGAGCGCGAGATCGAGCACCGGGGCGAGATTGATGGTGCAGCCGGCGCGGCGCAGATCGAAGGCGGCCTGTTCGCCCGCGCGGCCGGCGAGCTCTTCGTCGCCGGTGGCTCCCAGCGCCATCATCGAGGGCATCGGCTCCACGTCGCGCTGCAGGCGCAGCACCCGCCCGCCCTCCTGATCGATCGCGATCAGCGGCGGCGCGCCGCCGAGCGCGCGTGCGCGCAGGCCGCCGGCGAGCGCGCGCACGTGCGCGATCGACGGGCAGTTGCGTGCGAAGAGCACGTAGCCGCCCAGCCGCGGCAGCGCGTCGTCGAAGGCGTCGCCGTCGAAGCCGGTAGCGACGACGCCGGCGGCCAGCATTTCGAGATCGCTCATGCGACGGCTCGTCCGCTCGCGGCGTCGAAACGGCGCACGTGCTGCGCGGGCAACTCGAGCGCGACCTCGTCGCCGAGCGCAGCCGGCTCGCCGGAGCGCAGGCGCACCAGCACCGTGCCGCGCGCCGTCTCGACCGCCACGTAGGCGTCGGCACCGGTCGATTCGCGCCGGACGATGCGGCCGCGCAGATCGTCGCGGCCGCCCAGGCGCACGTGCTCCGGGCGAATCGCAAGCAGCGGTTCGCCTTGCAGCACGTTCATGGGGCGGTCGCCGAGAAAGCGCGCGACGCCGAGCGTGCGAGGCGATTCGTACACGCGCTGCGGAGCGCCGGCGTCTTCGATGCGGCCGTCGACCAGCACGGCCAGCTCGTCACCCACGCTCATCGCTTCGGCGTGATCGTGCGTGACGTAGAGAATCGGGCCGCCGAACCGCTGGCGAACGCCGAGCACTTCGTCGCGAACGCTGCGCCGCAGCGACGGATCGAGGTGGGCGAGCGGTTCGTCGAGCAGCAGCGCCAGCGGATCGGAGAGCAGCGCGCGAGCGATGGCGGCGCGCTGGCGCTCGCCGCCGGAGAGCTGGCGCGGCCGGCGCTCGAGCCGGTCGCCGACGTGCAGGGCCGCGGCCGTCTCCGCGACGCGCGCGCGCGCCGTAGCGCTTCGCTCGCGCAGTGCGAACTCGAGATTGCGGCGCACCGTCATGTTCGTAAAGAGCGCGTCGTCTTGAAAGACGATCGCGATGCGACGCGCCTGCGGTGCGAGCTTCGCGACGCTGCGCCCGTCGAGGCGCACGTCGCCCGAGGCGGGCGCGAGCAAGCCCGCGACGGCGCGCAGCAGCGTGGTCTTCCCCGCGCCGGAAGGCCCGACGATGGCCAGGATCTCGCCCGCGCGCACCTCCAGCGTCACCTCGTCGAGCGCGCGCCCTGCCGCCCGCGGATAGCGAACGGTGAGCTCGTGAGTCGAGAGGCTCACGCCTCCTCCGCGAGCTCGGCCGCGTAGGCCTCGGCCGCCGCCGCATCGCCCGCCCGCGCGCGTTCGGCGAACGACCGCAGGCGCACGACCGACGCGTCGTCGGCGCGCTTGCCTGCGACGACCAGCCTGAGAGCGATCAGCGTGAGATCGGGAGTACGGGCGCCGAGCAGCCGCATGCCCTCGTAGAAGGGCGCCGCACCCGGCGCGCCGCTCGGCTTCTCGAGCAGGCGGCCGACGACCGCAGCCTTCGCCGGAGACCCCCCGAGAAGGTACCGGTCGAGCAACTCGAAGTTGGTGTCGATGGCCATGCTGCGTGCCTTCGCCGTGCGGGCGCTCCTGCTCTGCGCGCTCGGCGCGGCGACGATCGCAGCGGCTCCGCCGCGCAACGGCCCCGACTTCGAACGTTTCCTCGACCGGATGCGAGCCGCGAGCGGCCCCGTCTGGAGCGGCCACTTCATTTCGGTCTCGCGATTGGTCTTCAACGGCGCGACGACGGTGGTCTCCACCGACGGCGAGGGGGTGGCCTTCGTGCTGCGCCGGTGCGACGGCGAGCTCTGCACCGGAACCTACTTCGACGGCAAGCGCCTCTACTCGGTCGACATGAACGACACCGCACTGCCGCAATCGGCCGAGGCCGAGCCGTATCTGCGCTCGCTGCGGCAGCTCGCGTCGCTCGGCTTTCTCGACCCGGCCTTCACGGCGCGCGGCGGACGCCTCTTCGACGAAGGGACGAAGACGCTGGGCGGCACGCCGTACCGCACCTTCGTGATGCTCGACCGCGACGCGATCCCGCTGCGCGTCTACGTCGATCCGCAGACGGCGCTGGTGCGCTACGCGCGCGACGTGCGCGGCGAAGACACGTTCGAATATCGCGACTACCGCCGCGTCGACGGATTCGCCCTCCCGTTCGAGATCATGCACAACGGCAGCGTGCTCGAACGCTACGACGATCGAACGCCCGTTGCGGCCACGTTCTATCCGCCCCGCGGCCTGCAGCCGGTCTTCAACGGGCCGCCGGCGGCGATCGCCACCGATCCCGCGCACGTGACGCCGGTCTTCGATTGCACGCTCGGCGGCGTCGCCGTGAAGTGCCTGCTCGACACCGGCAACTCCGGGCTCTCGATCAGTTCGGAGCTCGCGGCGCGGCTGGATGCGCCGGTGATCGGAACTTTTCACGTGCTCGGCCTAGGCGGATACGATACGCAGGTGGTGCGGGCCGGGCCGCTCGCCGTAGGGAACGCGCGCTATCCCGAAGCGAACTACATCGTGCTCAAGGACGTGAGCCACTACGGCTACGACGTCGTGCTCGGCGGCGACGTGCTCGCCACGACCACGGTCGACCTCGACGGACGCGAGCACGTGCTGCGGCTGGGCGCGCCGCCGGCGCCGGCGAACTCGATTGCGCTGCCGTTGACCTTCGAAAACTTCGTTCCGGTGGTCGACGTGCAGCTCGGCACGGTCGATGCCAAGCTCGCCGTGGATACCGGCGACGAATCGAACATCAACCTCTCGTACGATTTCTACTCCAAACACCCGGCGCTCTTTACCGCTACCGCGCGGCGTCTGGTCGGCGGCGTCGGAGGGACCAGCGTGCAGTTCGTCGGCCAGATTCCCGAGGTGACGATCGGAACGTTTCGCACCGGCCCGCAAACGATCGGCGCCACGCAGACGCTCGCGGGAACCGCTTTCGGCCACCTCGGCGCGGCCTTCTTACGCCAGTTCGACGTGCAGCTCGACTACAGTGCGGCCGAGCTGCACCTCACGCCGCTGCCCTAGGATTTGCGCTCGAAGCAAGCTAGGCCCCGAACGTCGCCTAGGCAACGTCAAAGGGAGACGAACGGGACCGGCGGAAGCCGTGCTCTAACGCTCCCGCGCGCACGGTGCGTACCCCGTTTTCTCGAAAGTTGTGAAAACGTATGTCCACGACCGATCGCCCCATCCATTCCCTGAGTGCCGGAATCGAAACGCAGCCGTCGCGGCCCACCAGCGTCGCCCGCGGGGGCGGTGCCGCAGACGTCGAGGTGCTCTTCGACAACATGACGGCATCGGCGGCCAAGCTGCTGGCGGAGCGGCTCTTCGCGAGCACCGACAAGCACATCGCCGGCATCTCGTACGCGGTCAAGTACAAGCTCGCCGACGGTCACGTCGGCGGCGATCTCATCGACGTCTATCAGTTCGACAACGATGCGGTGGCGGTCGCGGTGGCGGATATCGCCGGCAAGGGCGAGCAGGCGGCGATTCACGCCGCAATGATCAAGTACGGCCTGCGCGCCTACGCGTCGCAAGGTCTCTCGCCGGAACGCGTCTTACGGTCGCTCGACCGCCTCTATCTCGAGAACAACGCGTTCGAGGGCGGCGACTCGTTCGCCAGTGTCTTCTTCGGGCTCTTCGACCCGAGCCGCCGGCTCTTTCACTATGCGTCCGCGGCGCACGAACCGGTCGCGATCGCGCGTCCCGGGCACGATCCGGTCGCGCTCGACGTCACCGCGCCGTTGATCGGCGTCTTCGACGATCAGCACCATCTCTACAAGCAGGCCTTCGTGAGCCTCGAGCCCGGGACGCTCATCGTCGCGACCACGGACGGCGTCACCGAGTCGCGCGACGCCAAAGGAACGCTCTTCGGCATGGACCGCTTTTTGCGCGTCGTCGCGGAGAACCGCGATCTGCCGGAGATGGAGATCGCCGACGCGCTGCTGTCGACGGCGGAAGCGCATTGCAAGACCCGCCGCCGCGACGATATCGCAATCTTCGTCGCGCGCGTCTCCTGAGCGCGTGGGCGCCGGCGAGACTCGTCTCGAAATCTCCGTAAGGCCCGGCTCCAAAACGCCCGGAATCGAGGTGCGCCCCGAACGCGTGACGCTGCGGGTGCGCGAGCGCGCCGTCGACGGCGCCGCCAACCGGGCTTGCGTTCGCGCCTTAGCCGCAGCGCTCGGCGTACCGCCCTCGCGCGTGCGGCTGCTGCGCGGCGAGAGCGCCCGGCTCAAGCTCTTCGCCGTCGACGGGATGTCGCCCGAAACCGCGCTCGCGCGATTGGACGCCGCCGCGCGCGCTTAGACCGAGCGCGAACGCTGGGCGTGCAACTCGCTGATGAATCCCACGGCCTCGGCGGCCGGCGACGGCTCGCCGAGGAAGAAGCCTTGCACTTCGTCGGCTCCCAGCGCGCGGATGTGTTCGAGCGTCACCCGCGATTCGATGCCTTCGGCGATCGAAGTGAGGCCGAGATTGTCGGCCAGCGTGACGATCGCTTTGACGATCGCTTCGTCTTGCGAACCCGGCATGAGATCGCGCAGAAAGCTCTGATCGATCTTCAGCACGTCGATCGGGAAGCGCCGCAGGTAGCTCAGGCTGGTATATCCGGTTCCGAAATCGTCGACCGAGAGCCGCACGCCCAGTCCCTTGAAATCGTGCAGCATCGCGATGCCGCTGGTGATGTCGCGCATGATCGACGATTCGGTGAGCTCGAACTCGATGCGCGCGGGATCGATGCGGCTCTCCCGCAGGGTCGACGCGATCGACTCCTTGAGGCCGGGGCGTTCGAACTGCCGGGCGGAAATATTGACGCAGACGCGCGGCACGTGAATGCCGGCTCGATCCCACGCCACCAGCTGCCTGCAGACCTCGCGCAGCACCCAGCTGCCGAGCTCGTCGATCGCGCCCGTCTCTTCGGCCAGCGGAATGAAGTGATCGGGAGAGAGCAGGCCGAGCTCGGGATGCTCCCATCGCACGAGCGCTTCGAAGCCGCTGAACACCAACCCGTGCGAGCGAAAGATCGGCTGGTAGTGTACCACCAGCTGGCTCAAGCCGGCGGCGGTGCGCAGATCGCGCTTGAGCGCCAGGCGCTCCGAAGACGAGGCGATCATGCTGGGCACGAAGACGCGCCAGCCGCTTCCGCCCGACTGCTTGGCGGCCAGCATCGCCGCCTCGGAAGAACGTACCAGATTGTATGCGTCGTGGCCGTCGTCGGGGAAGAGGCTCACGCCGCTGCTGACGGTGAGATAGATCTCGAGATCGCCGATGACGAACGGCGCCTCGAATGCGGCGTGCAGGCGCTCGACGAAGGCGCGCGCTTCGTCGGCACCGCCCGCGTCGACCAAGAGGATCGCGAAGTGATCCTCGCCGATGCGCGAGACGGTCGTTCCCCCGTCGACCAATCGCCGCATGCGGCTGGCGACCGCGCGCAGCACCTCGTCGCCATTGCGGGTTCCGTAGAGATCGTTCACCTCTTTGAAGTGATCGATGTCGACGCTCACCAGGGAGACGCCGCCGTTGTGCCGCTGCGCCATCGCCATGGCCTGCGTGAGGCGGTCTTCGAGCAGCGCGCGGTTCGGCAGATCGGTCAGCGAATCGTACTGCGCGAAATACGCCAAGCGCTGCTCGGCGATCTTGCGCTCGGTGATGTCGAAGGCGACCGCGATGGTGCCGACGATGCGCGCGTCGACGTCCCGCAACGGCTCGACGTGCCCGCGGAACGTCTTGCCGCCCCAAATCATCTCGTACTGCGCCGAGCCGCCTTGCAGCGCCTGAAGGTGCGCGTGCCGGATCGGAAAGCGCGATTCGTCGGCGAGCAGCGCCGAGCTCGCGACGTGCGTGCCGATCAGCGTCTCCGGATCGTCGGGCACCTGCTGGAGCTGTGCGCCTTCCACCGACGTCACCGTCAGGCTCGTGTCGCAGGAGATGACCAGCGCCGGGAGCTGCTCGAAGAGCAGGCGCAGGCGCGTCTCGCGTTCGCGCAGCTGCACTTCCATGAGCGCGCGCGCCCGGCGCAGCTCGGCGTCGCGCAGGGCGCGTTCCGCGGCCGGCCCGAGGCGCTTGAGGTTGTTCTTGAAAATGTAGTCGTACGCGCCCAGCCGGATGGTCTCGACCGCCGCTTCTTCGCCGACCGCTCCGGAGACGATCAGGCACGGAACGTCGGCATCGAGCTCGCGAATGAGTTCCAGCATCGCGATCGCACTGAACGACGGCATCGAGTAGTCGCACAGAATGAGATCCCACGGCCCGTCGAGCAGCGCCGTCTGAGCGTCGTCGCGGCGATCGACGCGGCGCGCTTCGAGCAGGTAGCCGTGGCGCTGCAGGGCGAGCGCGTTGAGCTCGGCGTCGTCGGGCGAGTCGTCGACGCAGAGCACCCGCAGGCGCGCGCTCAGAACGCGATCCCTTTCGCCGGCGGCGCTTCGTTGAGCACCAGCCAGTAGAGCCCGACTTGACGCACGGCCTCGACGAACTCGTTGAAATCGACCGGCTTGCGGACGTAGCTGTTGACGCCCAGGCGGTAGCCTTCGAGCAGATCCTCTTCCTGCTTGCTGGAGGTGAGGATGACGGTCGGAATGAGATGCGTGCGCTCGTCGCCGCGAATGCGTTCCAGCACCTCCAGCCCGGAGATCTTCGGCAGCTTCAGATCGAGCAGGATGACTTGCGGCAAGGGCCGGCCGTCGCGATCGCTCGTGAAGAGAAACTCGCACGCTTCGGCGCCGTCGCGCAGAACCATGACTTCGTTGATGATGTGATTCTTTGCGAAGGCGCGCTGGGTGAGCTCGATATCGTCGGGGTTGTCTTCGACGAGCAAGATATATGGTTTCATGCCGCTCCGTCTGGGTGGGGTGGGATGGAGAAAAAGAACGTCGCGCCCTTCCCGGTCTCGCCTTCGGCGCGAATGGTTCCGCCGTGCCGGTGCACGATTCGGGCGACCGTGGCCAAGCCGATCCCGGTGCCCTCGAACTCTTCTTCCACGTGCAGGCGCTGAAACGCCCCGAAGAGTTTGTTGGCGTAGGCCATGTCGAACCCGGCGCCGTTGTCGCGCACGTAGAACTCGCCGTCCTTGGTGCGGCCGACCGCGATCCGCGCGTCTTGCACCTTGCGCGTAAACTTCCACGCGTTGCCGATCAGATTCTCCAGCGCCGCGCGCAAGAGATTGGGTTCGCCCGAGGCGAGCAGCCCCGGCTGGATATCGAAGGTGACCCGCCGCTCCCGGTCGCGCTCCGCGAGCTCGCCGCAGACCGACGCCGCAATCGTCGACAAGTCGACGCTCGAGAACGTGACCGACGCGCGGGCGACGCGCGCCAGCTGCAGCAACGCGTCGATGAGGTCGGCCATCCTTTGAGCGGCGCGGCGCACGCGGTCGAGATACTTCTGCGCGCGCTCGTCGAGCTGGTCGCCGTAATCTTCTACGAGCGCTTGGCTGAAGCCGTCGATCGCGCGCAGCGGCGCGCGCAGATCGTGGGAGACCGAGTACGAGAACGATTCGAGCTCTTTGTTGGCCAGCTGGAGCTGTTTGGTGCGTTCGGCGACGCGCGCCTCGAGCTCGGCGTTGAGATCGCGAATGCGCTGCTCTTCGGTTTTGCGCCGGGTGATGTCGCGAACGAACCCGGCGATTCCGTCGCTGAAGGCGTAGAGCCGCAGCTCGTGCCAGCGATCGACGTACTGGCTCTCGAGCGTCATCGACTGGCCGCTTTCGAGCGTCTCCACCAGCGCCGCGTAAACGCGCCGGCCCGAATCGCCGCCCGTGTCGGTGAGCTCGGTGACCGGCACGCCGATGAGCTGCTCGGCCGTGCGCCCCCAGAAGCGCGCGAAGCGCTCGTTCGCGTACGTGATCCGCAGCATGCGGTCCAAGGCGACGAAGCCGTCGCGCACGGATTCCACCACTTGGCGCATTTGCCGGCTCGATTCGATCGAGGCCGACGCCTCGGCGATCGTCTGCGCGAGCGATTCCACGAAGCGCACGTCGCCGACGGCGAACGTTCTCGGCGCCGTCGTGTAGACGACGATCGCCCCTTTCGGCGAGGACGGCGTGCCGATCGGCGTGCAGACGCAGGCGCGCACGCCGTTGGCGAGCAGCTCGCGCATCGAGCGCGCGCGAGGGTCGACGCGCAGATCGGCCGAGACGAACGGCTCGCCGGTTCGCACGCTGCGGTCCAAGTGATCGAGCTCCGGCGAAAAGGCGTCGAGCGCGGATCCGGGATTCCATCCGACCGCGCCCTGGGCCACGAGCTGATTGCGCAGCCGGTCGAAGCCGTAAATCTCGACGATCGGCGCCTCGAGCACGTCGCGGATTAAATCGATCGCATCCGTAACGAGCTCGTCGAAGGAGAGCCCGCCCAGCACCGAACGGCCGAAATCGATGATCGCGCGCTGGCGGCGAGCGTTGCGTTCCACTTCGCGCTGCGCCTCGATGCGCGAGCTGACGTCGCGAAAGTAGACCGAAAGCCCGTCGGACGAGGGATAGGCCTTCACCTCGAACCAGCACTCGGCGGTGGCGGAATACTCGACGAACTGCACCGGCGTCTGTTCGCGCATGGCGCGGCCGTATTCGCGTTCGAACAAGCGGCCGCGCGCCTTGGGGAAGGCTTCGAGCCAGATCTTGCCGTTGGGATTGTCTTCGACGTGCAGCAAACGCCGCGCTTCGGAGTTCATGTACGCGATGCGCCAATCGGCGTCAAGCGCAAAGAAACCGTCCGTGATGCGCTCGAGGACGAGCGCAAGATTCGGTTGTAGGACCGCCGCGTCAGTCGATCGTGCCTCCAGCATCGGCGCCCTCCCGGTTGCGAACCTTCTCCGCGGCCGCGGGAACCCCTCACCCGCGCAGGGAGCCGGCCGCCGTCGAGCCAAGGCGTTGAGCCGATGAGATCGCCGTGGCGCGGCATCGCGGCTGCCGTCGCTCTGCTAGGTACCTCGATCGCGCCGGCGCGCGCTCCCGCCGCGTCGCTGGCGATCGATCCGTGCACCGTCGTCGCGGTCCAGATGATGGAGGAAGTCGACTCCGCCGACGCGCGACCCGGCGATTTCTTTCGTTTCGAGACGATCAACGCGGTAACGAAGGGCGCGAAGGTGGTGATTCCGGCGCGCACGATCGGCTACGGAATCGTCGCGATCGCCTCCCCGGCAGGGCGTCAAGGGCGCCCCGGAACGCTCGTGCTCGAGCCGCGCTATCTGGTGATGCCGACCGGCACGCACGTCGGAGTGGTGCTCAATCACAATACCGATTCTTTACAATTCGCCGGCTCCAGCGACAGCATTCCGGGCTATCTCGGCGCGATTCCCCTCCCGGGCGTCGGCGCGGCAATCGGCGTGTTCAACTACTTCCACCGCGGCAAGAATATCGTGGTCGGCCGCGGGACGATCTTCACCGTGTTCCCGAGCGAAGATCCGTCGGTGGAACGCTGCCAGGACCATCCGGCATACTAGGAACGGCGACGCGCACGCAGTTGCGTCCTTCGTGCTTGGCGCGGTAGAGCGCTTCGTCGGCGTCGGCGACCAGCGCCATCGGCGAATCGCTCGTCGACGGCACGCGCGCCGCCAATCCGATGCTCACCGTGATGCCGCCGTCGCGTTCGACCGCGCGGCGCATGTGATCGGCCAGCGCCTGCGCCTGTGCCAGATCGACGTTGACCAAGATCGCCGCAAATTCTTCGCCGCCGTAGCGCGCGAAACAATCGCCGGCGCGCCGCAGCGCCGAAGAGCAGACCGCGGCCACGCGCCGCAAACATTCGTCGCCCACTTGGTGCCCGCGCGTGTCGTTGAGGCGCTTGAAGTGATCGATGTCGATCATCGCTACGGCGACCGGGACGCGCGCGCGGCGGGAAACGTTCCACATGCGCTCCAGCGTTTCGTCGAACGTGCGGCGGTTGGCGACGCCGGTCAAGCCGTCCAGGTAGGCCAGCCGTTCGAAGCGATCGCGCTCGCCCTGAACGCCGCGGTTGCGAAGCGCGACCGCGTAGGCGAAAAAGAGCGCTTCCCACGCTACGCCGGCATCGAAGGTGGAGATCAGCCAGACCGAGTGCGGCAGCACGTGATTGGTCGCGAGGTCGTCGACGATCAAGCCGACCGCCGGCCCGGCGAGCGCGATGAGAAACGTGGCCGCGATTCCCGCGCCTTCGTGCGCGAACGAACGCACTCCCAACACGACGAGCGCGATCACCAGCGCGTCGAGGGCGAGCTGGTCGACGGCGTAAAAGTGCGCCAGCCAGAACGGCGAGAGATCTTCGGCAAAGACCAAGGCCACGTTGATGCCGGCGATCGCGATCGCCACGCGCGCCGCCACGGCGTCGTAGCGCAGCGTTCGCAGCAGGGTGAGCGCGAAGGCCACGAGCGCCGCGAAGTAGGCCGCGAGCAGTGCGGCGTGCAGTCCGAGGCCGCCGAAGCGGCCGTACGGCAAGCTATAGAGCTCGATCCCCACGACGATCGCCATCAGCAGCGCGTAAACGGCGCTCGACGCCGAACGCATCACGATGCCGACGATCGCGTTCACCACCGCCATCGCCGCGAAGAATCCGGCGCATCCCGCCAGGAGCAGCGCGCGCGTCGCTTCGGCGCCGTTCACCGGGCGAGCAGCTCCGCGATCCACGCCGAGACCACGCCTTCGAACAGCGTGCGCCGTTCGCGGTGCGGGGCGTGGCCGCAGCGCGAGAAGAGCGCGCGGTCGACCGGCGCCGGAGCGTCGCCGGCGATCGCTTCGAGCTGCGCCGGCGTCCCGTACTCGTCGTCGAGGCCTTGCAGCGCCAGCGTCGGCACCGTCAGGCGGCGCACGGCGTCCCGTGCGTTCCAGCCGGCGAACTCGGGCGCGAGCCAGACGTCGTTCCAACCGTAGAACGTCCGATCGGCGTCGGCGTGATGGCGCGCCATCCGGCCGCGCAGCTCGCCGCGTTCGTACTGTGCCTTCACCGCCGCGATGCTCTCCACCGACAGCGTCTCGACGAAAACGTGCGGCGCTTCGAGCACCAAGCCGCGCGCGATGCCGGGATGCTCGGCGGCAAAGATCAACGCGATCGAGCCGCCGTCGCTCTGGCCGATCAGAATCGCGTCGTCGATCTCGACGGCGTCGAGCAGTGCCGGCAGCGTGGACAGCGCCTCGTCGTGCATGTAGCGCGGATCGCGCGCCTCGGCCAACGGCGTCGAGAAGCCGTTTCCGTAGCGCGAGTAGACGAACGCGCCGCAGCCGGTCCGCGCGGCGATCGCCTCGGGAACGCCGCGCCACAACGCGAGCGAACCCAGGCCCTCGTGAAGGAAGACCAGGGTCGGCAAGCCGGGGCGGGCGGCAGCGCTCTGCACGAACTCGAGTTCCCGGCCCCCGATCGCGATCCGCTGGGGATCTTGCGCCGTCATTCGGGGCCCTAGTTTCTGCCGAGGCGCCCCCATCCCCGGTCCCGGAGCGAACGAACTTGCCCGAGGCGCTGCGTCGCGAGGGCGAGCCGGAGGCGCACGCCGAACGCGCGGCGCGCCTGCAGGCTCGCCGACTGCAGCGTGAGGGTCTCTGCCGTGACCGCGTTCGCCAGCGGCGTCGCGCCGTACGATCCCGTCGCGAGATCGTAATACGACGTCAGGCGGCGGTCGACGGTCGCACAGACCGTACCGTACGCCGGCGTGGAATAGGAGCGATCGGTCTCGAGCAGCAGCGTTCCGGCGGCGGGATCGGTCTGCGAGATCGTGCGGACTACGGCATTGCCGATCGAGCCGAAGGCGGGGAGCACGCCGCAGCGACGCGGGAACGCGACGCCGGTCGCGATCGCGTCGTTCTCGCGGTAGAGCGCGGCGCCCGCGGCGTACCACGCGGGAATTGTGGCGCGCTGCTGCGATCCGCCGGCGTAGGTGTAGGCGATTTCGATCCAGCCGTTGGCCGGCGCGCCGAACGAGATCGACGCGATTCCCGAGGCGGCGAGCAGGCTTCCCGTGTACCGCGCTGCGCCCGAGGCGCCGACGGCGATCGCCAGCGTACACGCCGCGGAGTAGCCGCAGGGCGAGGCATAGCGCACGCGTTCGGTATAGCTTCCGGCAGCGGCGTACGTGGCGCGCGCGGTCGTCCCGTCGGCATCGTTTTCGGTATAGACGAGCGCGGCGCCGTTGCTCCATGCCTCGCCGTTGCGCTGCGGCGAGCGATCGACCGTCCGCGGCGTGGGATAGAGCGACGTCGACGCGTCGCCGGCGCCGTCGCCGACGCGTTCGCCGTACAGCAAGAACGGCACGCTTCCGCCCGTCGCCGACCCGTTTCCCTGCCAGGCGTCTTCGCGCCAGGTCGCCACCGACGTGCCGGTGCGGTCGGTTTCGACCCCCGCGTAGTCGAGGGCGCCGGGCGCGCTGCCCAACGGATCCGGCGTCGCGGTGACGGTAACGGTCTGGGCGACGTGCGTCGTGCTGCTGACGCCGTCGCCGCTCTGAATCAGCGAACCGCTATAGCGAAATCGCGCTCCCGGCAAAGCCGTCGCCGGCCGCGCTTGCAGAGGCAGCGCGGCGGCGTTCGCTCCGGAGGCGAGATGCGGGATGGGCGCGCCGCAGCCGGCGGCGGCGATGGTTGCGGCGAGCGCGACGGACGCGCGCGAAAGGCGAAGCGACATGAGACCCTCCTCATCGGTCGCTTCCGGTTGTACGCCCGGTTCGTGTCCGCTAGATCATCGCCGGATGAACGGGCCGTTTTCGGTGCCGCGTGCGCGCGTTAGTTGGGCATCGCCGTCGGCGTCGGGGCCGGCGAAGGCGTCGCGTTCACGGTAACGGCGATCGCCGTGTCGTTGTCGGGGCAATCCGAATCGCTAGGCGTGACGGTGGTACCGCCAACCCCTTTCGCCGTAAAGTCCGCTCGGTATTGCGGCGGCGGCCAGTTCGGTTGGGGCGACGAGTATTCGGTGAGCGGCGACGGGCTGGCCGTGACGACCGACGTGTTGGCCGGCGTCAAAGCGATCGTATCGGGCGAGATGCTGCACGAATACCACACCCAATAGGTCTGCCCGACCTCGTTGAACGTCAGCGCGTATTGATTGTAGAAGTTGGCCGGCGGCGCGGCCGGGCACGCTGCGGAGTCGGCCTGCCCCGCCGGCAACGGCAGCTGCGCGGTGAGATCGGCGCCGTTGGCTCCGGGGTCGGTAAAGAAGAGCACCTGCGGCAGCGGCGACGGCGTCGCGTAGACGACCGAGGTTTGGCTATTCGCGTATGCGTACGGCCCGGCATAGCGCGCCGGCCCGGACGCGAAGGCGGCGTTGCCGCAAAGCACCACGTAGTAGCTCGCGAACGTGTCGCTGCGCTCGTACACGGTCGGCGAGAGCGTCGCCGGCACCGCCACGTTGCTGCTGGCAATCGACGCGGGCGTGCCGACGTCGGGATTGCCCGAAGGGAACGGTCCCGGCGATACGGGCACGCCGTTGACCGTCAACGCGTGAAAGCGCGCGTACACCGCGACGTTCTCGGGCATCACGCTCACCGTCGCGGTGGCCGCCGTATTGCCGCTCCCGCACGGGTTGCTGCGCGACGATGCCTTGACGACGCCGCCGGCCGGCGCGTAGGCGAACCGCAGGGCCGGCCCCGCGCTCAGGGCCATCGCATGGCCGGCCAGCACGTGAGCCACGTTCTTCTTAAACGCAATCTTCAGCGAAGCGATGCCTGCATAGAGCGTCTGCGCCCCGTCCGATCGCGTCACGATGATGGTCTTTCCGAACCCCGTAAGCGCCGGATAGTATCGCGCCGTTCCCGTCATCGCCGACAACACGTTCTTCTTGGCGGGATACGCGAAGGCTGCGACGCTGGAGACGTAGCGCGCGCCCTTGGCCGTCTTGAACAGCTCGCCGTAGGCGGTATCGACGACGATCGCTCCGGCGACCGGGCTGCTCAAGCCCGAGCGCATCGAACACGGTGCGCGGCCGCCAGCCGCCGTTGCCGGGCGCACCAGATCGGCGCCCGGAGTGGACGGAAGCGCGCTCCCGCCGCCTCGAGCCGAGCAAGCGGCAACGGCAACGAGGGCGCACCCGGCCAACCAGCGTCGATCCATGCTTTCAGAATTCGGCCGGAGGAATCCCCAGCCTTAGATGGGCAAGCAAGCGATGCGTGATCTCCTTCGGCCGCTCCATCTGCACCGACCTCACCGCGGCCGAGCGTCGCGAATGGCTCGTCACCAACGGGTTGGGCGGTTTTGCCTCCGGAACCGTTGCCGGAACGCTGACGCGCCGGTATCACGGGCTGCTCGTCGCCGCAACGCATCCGCCGGTGGGCCGGCGCCTCTTAGTGGCAAAAATCGACGAGCGCGCGACCTACCGGGGCGTTGCCTACGATCTCGGTGCGAATCGCTGGAAGGACGGCTCGGTCTCGCCGCAGGGCTTCGCGCTGATCGAACGCTTCGAGCTGGACGGCACGCTGCCGGTGTGGCAGTTTGCGCTCGGCGACGCGCTGCTCGAAAAACGCGTGTGGATGGAGCACGGCCGCAACGCCACGTACGTCCGGTACCGCGTGCTGCGCTCGGCGGCACCGGTCGAGCTCGCGCTGCGCGTCTTCGTCGACGACCGCGACTTCCACGGCAACACGCACGCCGGCGACCGGCGTGTCGAGATCGCGGCGATCGACGGCGGCTTGCGCGCCGACGCGCACCTGGAAGGCGGCGTGCCGTACGCCGTACGCGCCGACCGCGGCGCGTGCGCGATCGAAAACGTGTGGTATCGCGATTTCGTCCTCGCGCAAGAGACGCTGCGCGGCCTCGACGACCGCGACGACCATCTCGCCGCGGGCTCTTTCACGGCCACGCTCGGCGCCGGCGAATCGATCGCCCTCTTCTGCAGCGATGCGGTGCCGCCCGCGGGCGGCGACGCTGCAGCCTCGCTGGCGCGCGAACGCGAACGTCAAGCCGCGCTGATCGCCACCTGGCGCGCGACGCCGCGCGCGGCAGATGCGCCCGATTGGATGGTGCAGTGCGTGCTGGCCGCGGATCAGTTCGTCGTGCGGCGCCCGATCGGCGGCGACGACGACGGGCGTTCCCTGATCGCCGGGTATCACTGGTTCGGCGATTGGGGGCGCGATACGGCGATCGCGCTGCCGGGAATCGCGCTGTCGACCGGACGCCCCGCCATCGCGGCGCGCATCCTGCGGGCTTTCGCGCGCTACGTCGACGGCGGGATGCTTCCCAACGACTTCCCCGACGACGGCCGCGCGCCGGAGTACAACACGGCCGACGCCGCGCTCTGGTACGTCGAAGCCGTCGCGCGCTACGTCGAGGCGAGCGGCGATGCGGCGGCGCTGCACGACCTGCTGCCGGTGGTGCTGCAGATCGTCCGCGCGTATCGCGACGGGACGCGTTACGGCATTCACGTCGATCCCGCCGACGGGCTGGTCGTTGCGGCGGCGCCCGGCGTGCAGCTCACGTGGATGGACGCCAAGATCGGCGATTGGGTGGTCACGCCGCGCATGGGCAAGCCGATCGAGATTTCCGCGCTCTGGTACAACGCGCTGCATCGCACGATCGGCTTCGCCAAAGCGGCCGGCATCGACGCCGGCGAGTTCGAGCGGCTGGCGAGCGCGATTCGTTTCGACCGGTACTGGAACGCGAACGCCGGCTATTGCTACGACGTGCTCGACGGCCCGGACGGCGACGACGCCACGCTGCGTCCCAACCAGCTTTTCGCAGCGGCGCTGCCGCACGCGCCGCTGGGCGGCGACCGGCTGCGCGCGGTGGTCGACGTCTGCGCGGCGCGGCTCTTTACGCCGGGCGGCATGCGCAGCCTCGATCCGGCCGATCCCGCGTTCTCGCCCCGCTACGCCGGCTCGCCGCGCGAGCGCGACGCCGCCTATCATCGCGGAACGGCGTGGGCTTGGCTGCTGGGCCCATTCGCGGTCGCCCACGCGAGAGCGTACGGCGACGCCGGCGCCGCGCGCGCCTTTCTCGAGCCGCTCGCCGGCCAGCTCGACGACTACGGCCTTGGCAGTATCGCCGAACTCGCCGACGCGACCGCGCCCTTCGCACCGCAGGGCGCGATCGCTCAGGCCTGGTCGGTCGGCGAGCTGCTGCGCGCATGGAACGACGTCGCGGCGGCCGCAGCGGCGGGTTCCGCTTCGTCCGGCCGACAATAAGAGGCCGCGTGCCGCACGCCGACTATCGTCTCGATCCGTTCGCCGTTTTGGGAATGCACCGCGACGGCTCCGGCCTCGTCGTGCGCGCCGCACTGCCGCGGGCGAGCCGCGCCTACGTACGCCGGCGCTCCGCCGGCGCGCCGATGCTGGAGATGACGCGCCGTGCGGGCGACGGGCTCTTCGAAGCGAACCTGCCCGATGCCGAACCGTTCGCGTATCTCTTCGTCGCCGACGAACCGGAAGGCCGGCGCGAATTCGAAGATGCCTACCGCTTCGGGCCGGTGCTGGGCGACGTCGACGCGCACCTCATCGCCGAGGGTACGCACTACAAGCTCTGGGAAGCGCTCGGCGCGCGCCCGCATTCGATCGACGGCGTCGAGGGCATCGCCTTTGCGGTGTGGGCGCCCAACGCGCTGCGCGCGAGCGTGGTCGGCGATTTCAACGACTGGGACGGCCGCTGCCACCCGATGCGCAAGCGCGTCGAGTGCGGCGTGTGGGAGATTTTCGTCCCCGGCGCGCGGCCGGGTGCGCGCTACAAGTTCGAACTCGAGCGCCCGGAAGGGGGCCTGCTTCCGCTCAAGGCGGATCCGCTCGCGCGCTATGCCGAGCTGCGCCCCGAGAACGCGTCGATCGTCTGCGACCGCTCGAACTACCGCTGGAGCGACGAACGATGGCTGGCCGGCCGGGGCGCGCGCCAGCGCGACGACGCGCCGATGTCGATCTACGAAGTGCATCTGGGCTCGTGGCGGCGCGGCGACGGCGGCCGCTTTCTCACCTATCGGGAGCTTGCGGACCAGTTGCTGGGCTACGCCGCCGATCTCGGATTCACGCACGTCGAGCTGATGCCGATCGCCGAACACCCTTTCGACGGCTCGTGGGGCTATCAGACGACCGGCATGTATGCGCCGACCAGCCGGTACGGCGCCCCCGACGATTTCCGCTTCTTCGTCGACCGCGCGCACGCGCTCGGGTTGGGCGTGATCCTCGATTGGGTGCCCGGCCACTTTCCCACCGACGCGTACGGCTTGGCGTTCTTCGACGGAACCTATCTCTACGAATACGGAGATCCGCGCAAAGGCTTTCAGCCCGACTGGAACACGCTGATCTACAATCACGGCCGGCGCGAGGTCGCCAACTTCTTGCTGGCCAGCGCGCTCTATTGGGTGGAAGAGTTTCACGTCGACGCACTGCGGGTCGACGCGGTCGCGTCGATGCTCTACCTCGATTACAGCCGGCGCGAAGGCGAATGGGTGCCCAATCAGTTCGGCGGCAACGAGAACGTCGACGCCGTCGGTTTCCTGCAGCGGCTCAACGGCACGCTGGGCGACCGCCACGGCGACGTCAAGACGATCGCCGAGGAGTCGACGTCGTGGCCGGCGGTCACCGGAAGCGTCGAGGACGGCGGCCTCGGGTTTTCGTTCAAGTGGAACATGGGGTGGATGCACGACACCCTGCGATACTTCGGCTACGACCCCGTCTATCGCAAGTACCACCAGAACGATCTCACCTTCGGCCTGCTCTACGCCTTCAGCGAACGCTTCGTGCTGCCGTTCTCGCACGACGAGGTGGTGCACGGAAAGCGCCCGCTGCTGGAAAAGATGCCGGGCGACCGGTGGCAGAAGTTTGCGAACCTGCGCGCCATGCTCGCGCTGATGTACGCGCATCCCGGCAAGAAACTGCTCTTCATGGGCGACGAGTTCGGCGCGCCGCGCGAGTGGAATCACGACGCCGAGCTCGAGTGGCACCTGCTCGGCGATCCGGCGCACGCCGGGGTCGCCCGGCTGGTCGGCGACCTCAATCGCCTCTATCGCGACGTTCCGGCGCTGCACGAGCTCGACGCCTACGCGCAGGGCTTTCATTGGATCGATTGCCAAGACGCGCAGAACAGCGTCGTCGCATTCTTACGCTTGGCGCGCAACGGAGATTTCGCGGTCGCCGCGCTCAACGCCACGCCGGTGGTTCGCTACGGCTACCGGGTCGGCGTCCCGCGCGCCGGCCTCTACCGCGAAGCGCTCAACAGCGATTCGCACCACTACGGCGGCAGCAACGTCGGCAACGACGGCGAGATCGCCACCGAGGCGGTACCCGCACACGGCTACCCGCAGTCGCTCTCGCTGACGCTGCCGCCGCTCGCCGCGATCGTGCTGCTGCCGCCGGCCGGCGAGCCCGACTGATGCTCTCCGTCAAACGTGCCTCGGTGCTTCCGGGGCGCCCCTATCCCCTGGGCGCGACCTGGAACGGCTCGGGCGTCAACTTCGCGCTCTTCTCGGAAAACGCCGAACGCGTCGAGCTGGCGATCTTCGATCCGCGCGGCCGGCGCGAGGTGCAGCGCGTGGCGCTGCCCGAGTACACCGACTCGGTCTGGCACGGCTACCTTCCCGACGCGCGGCCCGGGCTGCTCTACGGATACCGCGTCTACGGTCCGTACGATCCCTCGCGCGGGCATCGCTTCAACCACCACAAGCTGCTGCTCGATCCGTACGCCGCGATGCTGACCGGCACCATCGCGTGGAGCGACGCACATTTCGGCTATCGCGTCGGATCGTCGCGCGGCGATCTCTCCTTCGATCGCCGCGACAACGCCGCCGGCATGCCCAAGTGCGTGGTCGTCGATACGGCCTTCACCTGGAGCCGCGACCGGCAGCTCCACGCGCGCTGGCACGAACTGGTCATCTACGAGATGCACGTCCGCGGCTTTACGATGAAACACACCGGCGTGGCGCCGGGGCTGCGCGGAACGTTCGCCGGACTGTCGTCGCCGGCCGTGATCGAATATCTCTCCCGGCTCGGGGTCACCGCGATCGAACTGCTGCCCGTGCAGAACTTCGCCGACGACCGGCATCTCGCCGAAAAAGGGCTGCGCAACTACTGGGGCTACAGCCCGATCTCGTTCTTCGCGCCGAACCCGCGCTATCTCTCGCGCCCGGATCTGGGCGAGTTCAAAACGATGGTAGCGCGCATGCACGACGCCGGCATCGAAGTGATTCTCGACGTCGTCTACAACCACACCGCCGAAGGCAACCATCTCGGCCCGACGCTGAGCTTTCGCGGGATCGACAACAAATCGTATTACCGCCTCTCGCCGCACGACGAGCGCTTCTACGTCGATTACACCGGCTGCGGCAACTCGCTCGATCTCGACCATCCGCACGTGCTCAAGATGGTTACCGACTCGCTGCGCTACTGGGTCAACGAGATGCACGTCGACGGCTTCCGGTTCGATCTGGCGACGACGCTGGCGCGCCGCGAAGGCGCGTTCAGCCCGCGCAGCAACTTCCTGGCCAGCCTGGAGCAAGATCCGGTGCTCTCGCGCGTCAAGCTGATCGCCGAGCCGTGGGATCTCGGCCCCGACGGCTATCATCTCGGCGACTTTCCGGCCGGCTGGTCGGAATGGAACGATCGCTATCGCGACGGCGTTCGCTCCTTCTGGCGCGGCGACGGATCGATTCCGGAGATGGCGACGCGCATCACGGGCTCGAGCGACATCTTCGACCGCCGCGGCCGTCGCCCGCGCGCCAGCGTCAACTTCGTGACCGCACACGACGGCTTCACGCTCGAGGATTTGGTTTCGTACGATCGCAAGCATAACGAGGCCAACCTCGAGGAGAACCGCGACGGCTCCGACGACAACCGCTCCTGGAACTGCGGCGCCGAGGGCCCGACCGACGATCCCGCGATCCTCGCGCTGCGCGAAAAGCAGAAGCGAAACTTTCTGGCGACGTTGCTGCTCTCGCAAGGCCTGCCGATGCTGCTGGCGGGCGACGAGATGAACAACACGCAGTACGGCAATAACAACGCCTACTGTCAAGACAACGACATCGGCTGGATCGACTGGACGCCGGCGCACCGCTCCGGCGGGGCGGCCGGGCGCGATCGCGATCTCTTCGAATTCGTTCGCGCGCTGATCGCGCTGCGGCGCGCGCACCCCGTCTTTCGCCGGCCGCGCTTCTTCCGCGGCGTGACGGTGGAGGACTCGCCGCTCAAAGACATCACCTGGTTCGCGCCCACCGGTGCCGAGATGACGCACGACGACTGGAACGACGGCTCGCGGCGCTGCTTCGGCGCGCTGCTGGGCGGCGACACCGCCGACCGCTTCATCAGCCTGCACGGCTATCCCGAGATCGACGAAACCTTCTTCCTGCTCTTCAACGCGCACGACGGCCCGATCGATTTCACGCTTCCGGCGGCGCCGCACGTGCAGCGCTGGGTGCGGCTCGTCGACACCTGCGCCGGCCCCGCCGCGCTGCAGCGCGCGACGTTCGAACCCGGGACGCCGTTTCGCGCGGCCGATCGATCCTTCGTGCTCTTTACCGCTGCCGAATCCGCGTGAGCGAGGCCCTCGACCGGCTGGCCGAAGCGGCCGGCATCGAACCGTCGTTCACCGATTACTTCGGCAACGAACGCCGCGTGAGCGACGCGACCAAACGCGCGCTCTTGGAGGCCATGGGCGCCGGCGACGGCGAGCCCGCGGACGATCCGGCGGCCGGCGCGACGCTGCTGACGCAGGGCGAGGCGCTGGATCGCTCCGCAACGCCGGAGGCCATCTTCCTCGAGGACGGCACCGCGTTCGCCGGCGACGCGCGCGAACTGCCGCTGGGCTATCATCGCGCGATCCGCGGCGACGGGAGCGCGCGCCCGCTGATCGTCGTCCCGCGCGCGTGCTACCTTCCGGACGGCGTCGAGGAGGGCGGCATGCTCGCGCTGGCCACGCAGCTATACGGCCTGCGTTCCGAACGCAACTGGGGCGCGGGCGATTTCGGCGATCTCGCGGATGTGGCGCGCGCCGCCGGCGCGATCGGGGCCGGCGCGATCGCGCTCAACCCGCTGCACGAACTGCATCCGAGCAACCCGTGGGCCTGCAGTCCGTACGCACCCTCGAGCCGCCGGTTTCTCAACACGTTCTATCTCGACGTCGAACGCATTCCCGATCTCGAGCGCGCGCCGCAGGCCCGCGCGCTGATCGAGCGTCCGGCGTTTCGGCAACGCTTGCGCGCGTTGCGCGCGAGCGACCTGATCGATTACGCCGGCGTGACGGCCGCCAAACGCGAGGTGCTCGAAGCCGTCTTCGCCGCGTTTCGCACGAACTCGCTGGAGCGCCCCGGCGATCGCCGGGCCGAGGCGTTTCGCGGATTCGTGCGGCGCGCCGGCGCTCCGCTGGAACGGCTGGCTCGCTACGAAGCGCTCGCCGAGCACTTCCGTGCCGCCGATCCTTCGAGCTACGGATGGCAGCAATGGCCGGCCGCCTACCGTTTCCCGGATACGCTCGAGGTCGAGGCCTTCGCGCGCCGGCACCGCGACCGGATCGATTTCTACGCCTATCTTCAGTTCCTCGCCGACGAGCAGCTCGCGAGCGCCGCACGAACGGCGCGCGCTTGCGGCGTCGGCCTCTATCGCGACCTAGCCGTCGGCGTCGAGCTCAACGGCGCCGATGCGTGGTCGGACCAATCGGCGATCCTCGCCGGAGCGTCGCTCGGTGCGCCGCCGGATCATCTCAACGCACGGGGGCAGAACTGGGGCCTTCCTCCGCTCTCCCCGGTGGCGCTGCAGCGCCAGGCGTACCAACCGTTTGCCGCGTTGCTGCGTGCCAACATGCAGCACGCGAGCGTGCTGCGCATCGATCACGTCATGGCGCTCAAGCGCGGCTTTTGGATTCCGCGCGGCGCAAGCGCGCTCGAGGGCGCGTACGTGCGCTATCCGTTCGAGGCCATGCTCGGCATCCTCGCGCTGGAGAGCGTCCGGCAACGCTGCATCGTGGTCGGCGAAGATCTCGGCACCGTGCCGGCGGGATTTCGCGAACGCCTGCGCGAGGCGCGCGCGCTCTCCTCGCGGCTGGTCTACTTCGAGCGCGGCTTCGCCGACGGCGTCTTCGCGCCGCCGCAGAGCTACCCGGAGCTGGCGGCGGCGAGCGTCGGTACGCACGATCTCCCACCGCTGGCCGGCTGGTGGACCGCCGCCGACCTGACGCTCCGTCGCGACATCGGCTCGATCGCCGGCGACGACGCCGCGCGCGAGGCCTGGGAGGAGCGGCGCTACGCGCGGTACATGCTCGTCGACGCGCTGGAACGAGCCGGCGCGGCAGACGCGCAACTCGCGTCGCAGCTACGCGAGGACGCCGGGCGCGGCGGCACGCTGGAACGTTACGACGGACTCTTCGCAGCGGTCCATCGCTTCCTGGCCGCCACCCCATCGCGCATCAAGGTGGTCGCCGTCGAGGACGTCTTGGGGGAGACCGACGCCGTCAACGTCCCCGGAACGGTCGACCAGCATCCCAACTGGCGGCGCAAGCATCCGGCGACCGTTGAAGAACTATCCCGCTCGGCCCGCTTTGGGGAACTCAAAACCATCTTTCATCGTCAGCCGCCGGAAGAGCAGAGTGAACGACATGCGTAAACGCCCGAGGTCTCGCCAATGAAAGCCGTGGTCATGGCGGGCGGCGAAGGCTCGCGCCTGCGCCCCCTCACGTCGAGCCGGCCCAAACCCCTGGCGCCGGTCGCCAACAAACCGGTGATGCACCACATAGTCGATTTGCTTCGCCGCCACGGCATCACCGAAATCGTTTCGACGCTGCACTACCTGGCCGACGAAATCGAAAACTACTTTGGCGACGGCTCCGAGCACGGTATCGCGATGTCGTACGTGGTCGAGGATACGCCGCTGGGCACCGCCGGTGCGGTGAAGCTCGCCGAGCCGATCGTCGGGCGCGAACGCTTCGTCATCATCTCCGGCGACGCGCTCACCGACATCGACCTCACCGACCTGATCGCCTACCACGTGCGCAACGGCGCGGCCGCGACGATTGCCCTGCAGCGCGTCGCCAACCCCCTGGAATTCGGCGTGGTGGTGACCGACGAGCACGGCCGGATCACCCGGTTCCTCGAAAAGCCGTCGTGGGGCGAAGTCTTCTCCGACACCATCAACACCGGCATCTACGTGCTCGAGCCCGAGATCTTCGATTACATGGAGGCCGGCAAGAACTACGATTTCTCCCGCGACCTCTTCCCGGCGATGCTGCGCGACGGCAAGCCGCTCTTCGGCCACGTCACGCGCGGCTACTGGAGCGATATCGGAAACCTGCAGCAGTATCTGCAAGCCAACTACGACGCGCTCTCGGGCGCGGTCGAAGTGGAAATTCCCGGCGAAGAGATCCGGCCCGGCGTGTGGGTCGGCGAAAACTCGCGCATCTCGCCCGGGGCACACGTGCAAGGGCCGGTCTCGATCGGGCGCAACGTCACCATTCAGCAAGGCGCCGTGATCGAAGAACTCACGGCGATCGGCTCGTCGTCGATCGTCGCCGAGAACGCGCGCCTGCACCGCACGGTCGCGTGGGAAGACGTCTACGTCGGCGAAGGCGCCTCGCTGACCGGCTGCACGCTGGCCGACCGCGTGATCGTCAAAGACCGCGTCACGATCCTGGAAGGCGCCGTCATCGGTCGCGGCAGCACGCTGGGCACGGGATCGACCGTGCCGGCGAACATCAAGCTGTGGCCCGACAAGTCGGTCGCTGCGGGCTCGATCGTCTCGATGTCGCTGATCTACGGCATCAAGTGGCCGGGTTCGCTGTTCGGCGCCGACGGCGTCAGCGGCCTAGCCAACATCGAAGTCACGCCCGAGTTCGCGCTCAAGCTCGGGCAGGCGCTCGGGTCGGTCCTCGGCCCGGGCCAAACCGTGATGACCAGCCGCGACGCGCATCCGGCCTCGCGCCTGACCAATCGCTGCATCATCGCCGGGCTGCTCTCGGTGGGGATCAACGTGCAGGATCTGCGCGAGAACCCGACGCCCGTCTCGCGCTACGCGGTGCGCATGTCGGGCGACGCCGGCGTGCACACCGGCATCTCGCCGCACGATCCCGATCAGTTCCTCATCGAGTTCTACGATTCGCACGGCGTCAACATCGACAAGAACACCGAGCGAAAAGTCGAGAACATCTTCTTCCGCGAGGATTTCCGCCGCACGCCGATGTCGGCCGTCGGCATCCTGGGCTTTCCGGAACGCACCACCGAAGCGTACACCAGCGGATTCCTCGCGGCGCTGGCGCCGCAAGCAATCTCGACGGCCAACATGCGCGTGGTGATCGATTACGCCTACGGGAACGCCTCGCTCATCCTGCCGCGCATCCTGAGCAATCTCGGCGTCGAACTCATCGCGCTCAACGCGTTCTTCGACAACGCCAAAGTGCTGACGTTTTCAAAGAACCGCGAGCGCCACCTGGAGCAGCTCAGCAACGTCACGACGTCGCTGGGCGCGTCGCTGGGGATTCTGCTCGATCAGCACGGCGAAGGCCTCACGCTGATCGACGACCGCGGCCGCATCATCGAGGGCAGCCGCCTGATGGCCTTGCTCACGGTGCTCGTCGCCGGCCACACGCCGCACGCGCGTATCGCCGTGCCGGTGATGGCTCCCAGGGCGATCGAAACGGTCGCCGAAGCCTACGGCGCCAGCGTCGTGCGCACGCGCACCGATCGCCGCGCGCTGATGGCGCTGGCCGCGCGCGAAGCCGCTACGCTCTCGTTTGCGGGAGGCGCCAACTACGAGCTGATCTTTCCGGAGTTCCAGCCCGTCTTCGATTCGCTCTACGCCGCCGCGAAGATCATGGAGCTGCTGGCGAGCGCGGGCCATCCCCTCAGCCAAATCGTCGACGAGCTGCCCGAATGGCATCTGGCTTCGCGCCGCGATCACTGCCCGTGGGAGCGCAAAGGCCAGATCATGCGCCAGCTGCTCGACGAAACCGACGGCGAGAACGTCGAGCTCACCGACGGCATCCGCATCAGCCGCGAGGGCGGCTGGGTGCTCGTGCTGCCCGACGCTTCGGAGCCGCAGTTCAACGTCTACGCCGAAGGCCGCAACGACGACGAAGCGCGGCACTACGCCGACGAAATCGCCACCCGCATCGACGAACTCGCCCGCGGCTAGCCGATAACGCCCTCACGTCACGATCTTGTGCGAGAGGATTTGCAGCGCGATCGGCCACGTGTAGCGCTCGGCGGTGGCTTGGCCGGCGGCGCGAATCGCGTTGGCGAGTGCGGTGTCGCCGAGCACCGCCTCGAGGTACGCGGCCAGTTCTTTCCCGCTGCCCGTATCGCAGACGATCGCATTTTCGAACGGCTGGGCGTAATCTTCTCCGGTGGAGCCCGTCACCGCCAATCCGCCGGCGGCCATCACCTCGAGCCCGACCAGCCCGAAGGGTTCCTTGCCGGAGTTGGCGAGCACCGCATCGGCCACGTGGTAGAGCGCGAAGAGCAGTTCTTCGGGAACGAAGCTGCGCACGTTGACGATCGGCGCGGTGGAGGCGGCGAGCCCGTCGACGAGCGGACGAGCCTCGCGCGATTTCACCGCGACGTCTTCGATCGCCAAGCCGAGCGCGCGGGCGCGCGCGAAAATGGTTTCGCCGTAGGGCTCCCGGCCGCCGCGGACGATTAGCCGCGCCTGCGGGTGCCGTTCGCGAACGAGCGCGAACGCCTCGATCGCTTGCATCCAGCGCTTGTCTTCGTCGAACCTGCCGACCTTGACGAAGAGCGGACGCGCCGGAAACGCGGCGGCGAGCGCGCCGGTGAGCTCTTCGGGCGGACCGCCGACGATGCGTTCCGGAATGCCGTTGGGAATTACCAACGACTCGATGCCGCGCTGCTGCAGCTCGAACTTCATGTAGCGGCTCACGGTCGTGATGGTCGCGCCGGCGCGCAGCGCGGGCCAATCGATCGAATCGAACCCGTAGGTATTATTCGCGTTCCACATGAGCACCACGCGATCGCGCAGCCCGCGCTCGCGCAGCTGCCGGTCGAGCGCGATCGCCGCCGGCGCCGTCTGCCAGTCTTCGGCGATGACGAGCACGTACTCGCCTCGCGCCGCGGCGGCCGCTACGATCGAATCGATCGCGAACGCCGGCACGCTGTCGCGGAAATCGTCGCTCTTGCCGCGTTCGCCGTCGTACACGCCGCCCGGATGGTAGGCCGAGATCCACTGGCACCAGCGACGGTATTCGAGCCGGTCGCCCGCACGCTCGACGGCTGGGAGGCTCGGATCGCCGACGAAGACGAGCGTGGTGGCGACTCCCGACGCCGCGAGCGCCGCCGAGAGCTCGGTCACGCGCGTCCCGAGGCCGCCTACCAGCGAGTACGGATCGGGCCCTTCGAACGAGAGCAGCACGGCGTTGTCGGGCAGCAAGGCGGTCATCCGTCGTCGTTTCTAAAGCGTGCGAGAAAACTCCGCCGCCCGCTTCCCCGGCCGGCCGGGCGAGTAAGGCATGGGACTTTCGGGAACCGATGATACGGATGACGGACTTTGCGGGAATATACCGTCGTAGCAGCATGAAGATTCCACATCGCGCCGCCGCCGGCAGCGTGCTCGCGGCACTCACGCTCAACCTGGCCGCCGCTCCGGCGCCGCCGGGATCGATGGTGATCGCGGCCGCCTACGGCCGCAACGAGACGCTGCGCACGTACACGTTCCACATGAGCGTCGCGATGGCGATGAAGCACTTTCCATGGCTGCATTTCTCGATGAACGGCGACGGCGTCTACCAGCGCGACCAGCGGTACGTGGTGCACTTCACGAGCGGGCCGCCGTTCGCGAGCAAGCCGCCCGACGTCGACCTTTCGCTCATCGATCCGACCATGTGGCCCGGCCGCTACCAATACGCCGAGACGGGCGAACAGAACGGCGATACGATCTTCTCGCTGGAGTCGCTCGACGACCCGAGCTTGAAATCGGCCACCGTTGCCATGAGCCCCACCGACGGCGCGAAGTGGGTCGACGCGACCTACGCCGACGGCATGCACGTGCACATGATCGTCAACTCGAACTCGCAGTTCGGGTATCTCCTGCCCTCGACGATGCAGGCCGAAGTGGACTATCCCCACATGCCGCTTTCGGCCAAGGTGCAATTCTCCGGATACGCGCTCGCACGATGATGTTCGCGGCCGCGTTCCTGATTGCGGCCGCCAGCGGAGGAGCGCCGGCCGACGTGTATTTCGGCCGCCTCAAGATGAGCACGCTGCGGATTCGTTACGAAACCATGCAGGTGAAGGCTCATTACGAATCTCACAAGCTGCTTCCCGAGCAGGCCGAGCATCTCGCCGAGCTCACGCAAGACGCCTTTACCGATTGGGCGCACCGCTATCCGCACGATTCGTGGCTGCCGTCGACGGCCTATCTGCTGGCGCAGCTCTACGAAGAGCTTCCGGGGCAGAGCGCGCGCGATCGAGCTTCGCAGTTGTTGCACTACATCCTGACGACCGCACCGAAGAGCGCGCAGGCGGCACCGAGCCGCCGCCAACTGCACGCGGGCCTGCCGGTCCGCGCGGACCCCGCATGGGCCGTGGCGATGCGCGCGGCATCCGCCGCATCGCCCAGCCCGAGCGCGTCGCCGAGCCCCAACCCGAGCGCGCCGGCCTCGCCGTCGCCCTCGCCGTCACCCACGGCGTCGCCCGCGGGATGATGGCCGCGCGCCACGGAAACCGTGGCGCGTGGATCGCAAAGTCTTTCTCGCGACGTCGGCGATTGCCGCCGCCCTGACCACCGACGCGTGCGCGCGGGGCGGACGCGAATTGCAACTGGTCGACGCGAGCGGATCGTTCGGCTATGCCGCCTTGGCAAAACTGGTCGATCGCCCGTTCGACGCGCGCCAGCTGTGGGACGTCGACGGCTACGTTCCCGGCTTGCTCGGCGCGATGAAAAACGCGTTCAACGGCTATCAGTTCGGCTACGGGGTCGCCCCCGGGCGCATCGGAATGGTCGCCTGCCTGCACGGCACGGCGACCGCGTTTGCGTACGACGATTCGATGTGGACGAAGTACCGGCTGGGCGAGGCGTTCGGGTTCAAGGATCCCAGCGGCAACGTGGTCGCGACCAACCTTTTCTACCACGCGCGCTCGCAACCCGAGACGAACGCCGATCCGAACGCCGTCACTTCGATGTATCAAGACGCCACGCTGGAAGCGCTCCAGCGGCGCGGCCTCATCGTCTTGGTCTGCCACACCGCCGCGGCCGATCAAGCGCGCTCGCTGGTTGCGGCGGGGTACGCGCCGCGCGAATCGAGCCCGCGCGACGTCGAGGACGATCTCCTCGCCCACCTCGTGCCGAACGCGACCGCCGTTCCCTCGATGGTCGCGACCATCGGCGTCCTCCAGAACCGCTTTCGGTACGCCTACTCGACCGGGAGCTGAGTTAGCCGGCGCGCTGCACGGCGTGCCACTCGCCGTTCTCGCCGTCTTTCCACTCGACGACCCAACCGCCGCCGATCGGAATCACGGGGTTCTTCATCTGCTCGGGATCGATGCCGAAGGCGAGCAGCACGTGGCGGGAGGCTTCTCCCATCTCGTTCTTCCAGCGCTCGAACTCCGGGCTCGCTTTGGGAACCGGAAGGACGCGCATCGCGCGGGCGATCCCGTTCAAACCGTCGGCGACCGAGGCGGCCACCGTTTTATAGTCGATCATCCATCGACGCTTTGCGGTGTTGCGGGTTTCGCCTTCTCGCCGGCCTCGCCCGGGGGAGCAGAAGTGAACCTCATATTCAGTTGCCGCGAACTGTGCTATACTCGCGGCTAGTGGATTCCGAAACCAGGGCGCCCCGGCTGCCCAAGAACTATCAGCTGGTTTACGATATCGTCCGCGAGGCCGGCACCGGCACCCATCTGACGACGAGCGATCTCTTCACGCGCGCCCGGGCTCACCGCCCGTCGATCGGGTTCTCCACCGTCTACCGGGGCATCCAGCGCCTGCGCGATCTCGGCCTGATCGACGAAATCGTCGTTCCCGGCTCCGATGCGGCGGTGTACGAACCCACCGGCAGACCGCACGCTCACTTCCGCTGCGGCCGCTGCGGGCGCGTCGACGACGTCGAGTACCGGCTGGCGTCGCAGACGCTGGCGGCGTTGGCCAAACAAATGGGAGCCCGCATCGACGACGTCTCGCTCACCCTGCACGGCGTCTGTCGATCGTGCCGGTAGGGGCTCACCTCGTCCTGCACGTCGCGCTGTGCAGCGCGATGGCAAAAGCCTCGCCCACCACGTCGTTTGCGATCCGCGTGAAGCTTTCGGACCGGCGAGACACCGTGCGTCTCGACCGGACGTTTCGTGTCGACCGCGGATACGACGATCAGAAGATCGTCGAGTTCGACGCGCCGCAGGGAACGTATCTCATGCAAACGCTCGCGCCGGCGTCGGGATGTTCCGACGCGAGCTTTCAGGAGATCCTTCCCGGGCACGATCGAAGCATCGCGGTGAATCTCTCGCCCACGCCGGTGCGGCCGGCGGTGCCGCTGATGTTCGCCGGCGCCGCGCCGCAGTCGTTTCTATACGTGCATCCGACGTTCGTTCTGCTGGCGAAAGATACGGCGTGCAACAAACCGGTCGGCGATCCGCTGCCGGCGCACATCGACGTGGAAAACGACGGCGACTCCTACGATGCCTGGCTCTACGCCGATCCCGGCGCGGCGCCGGCGCTGATCGCGCTCCAGCTGCGAACGCCGACGCACCAGTACCATTACGTACGCGTACCGATCCCGTATCCGCCGCCGCCGGCGCCCTGGCCGTCGATCGTCCACTTCGACGTGTCGCAGGACGAGATCGACGATTTGGCCAGCCAGCCCGTCGATACGCTTCTCTGCCTCAAACTCTGGGAGACGAAGGTTTATTACTAAGCCGGCGTTCCGCTGGCCGCCGCTCGCGCTACAGATCGCCATCGGCCTCGCACTGGGAATCGCCGTTGGCGCCTTGCTGCCGCACAACGCGACGCTGCTCGCGGTGCTGCAGCCGGCCGGCGAGCTCTTCATCCGCCTGGTGAAGATGATCGTCGTGCCGATCGTCTTCGCGACGCTCGTCGTCGGCGTCTCCGGCATCGGCGATATGAAGAAAATCGGACGGCTCGGCGTGAAGACGCTGCTCTACTTCGAAGCCGTTACGACCGTCGCAATCCTCTTCGGCATCGCCGTCGCCGATCTGCTCCGGCCGGGCGCCGGCGTGCTGGCGCAAACGCTCGCGCGGGGCGACGTGGGCGGATACGTCGCAACCGTTCAGCGCGCGACCGGCCACTCGTTCGTCGATCTCCTGGAAAGCGTCGTGCCCTCGAATCCGATCGACGCGCTGGCACGCGGCGACATGCTCGCCGTCGTCTTCTTCGCCGTCTTCTTCGGGTTAGGCGTGGCGGCGATCGGCGAGCGCGGACGCAACGTTACGGCGTTTTTCCAAGCCGTCGCCGATGCGATGTTTTGGGTGACGAATCAGATCATGAAGCTCGCGCCGCTCGGCGTTTTTGCGCTGATCGGTGCGACCGCCGCCAAATTCGGCCTGGGGAGCCTGCTGCCGCTCGGGAAGCTCGTCTTCGCCGTGTACCTCGCGATGGCGCTTTTCGTCGCAATCGTCTTCGGAGCGATCGCGCGCATGGCCGGCGTTTCGCTCCTCGCGCTGCTGCGGCTCGTCCGCGAAGAAATCTTACTCGCCTTCGGGACGGCGTCGAGCGAAAGCGTGCTCGCGCGCATCATCGAGAAAATGGAAGGCGCGGGGTGCCCTCCATACGTCACCGGCATCGTGGTCCCCACCGGCTACACGTTCAACCTCGACGGCAGCACGCTCTACCAATCGATCGCGGCGCTCTTCATCGCTCAGCTCTACGGCATCGATCTCGGATTCGACCGGCAGCTGCTGATCGTCGCGACGCTCGCGGTGACGAGCAAGGGCATCGCCGGGGTACCCGGCGCGAGCCTCGTCGTGCTGCTGGCCACGCTCGGCACCGCCGGGCTGCCGGTCGAAGGCCTCGCCTTCGTCGCGGGAATCGACCGCGTGCTCGATATGGCGCGCAGCGCCGTCAACGTATGCGGCAACAGCCTCGCCGCCGTCGTGATGACGCGTTCCGAAGGGCTTCCCGTCCGGCTCGAGCGCGACGCTACGTCGGCGTACTGACCCACAGCACGCCGTTGGGCGCGTCGAACGTGGCGGTGCGGCCCAACCAGAACGCGGTGCCGACGTCGCAATCGTAGACGAGATCGCCGGTGGCAACCGCCGCGTCGCGCACGGCGACGGCCGGCGCGTCGTGCAGCGACACCTTGGCGATCGAGGGGCCCGAAACTCCCGCCGCGGCGGCGAACCGTCGATCCAGCGTGATACCGGGCGCCGCGGTGTCGATCGCGCACAGCCCGGGGCGGCCCGCGAAATCGAACCACGCGAAGTAGCGTAACGCGAGGCCGCGATCTTGCTGCATGACGAGCGGCACCGAGAGCGCCGTGCGCCGGCGATCGGCGAAGGAAGCGGCATCTTCGACGACGAGCTGGTGATTGGGAAAATCGAACGTCGTTGCCAGCGTTCGGAATGCCATGGCCGAGAGCGTGCCGTCGGCGCCGCCCGCCAGCGGCGTGCGAGCGAGCGCGACTTCGGTGTTCTCCAGCGCGTCGCCACCGACCGAGAGCGAGACGACGCGGCCGACGCGTTCGTCGATGCGCTCGCCGTTGGTGCGCAATCCGGCATAGAAGCGATTCACGTCGTAGGCCAGGCTCGCCAGCCCGGGCCCGAGCTCGTCGATGCCCGCCGACAAGTCGATCGTCATCGCCACCGGGGGACGCCCGTCAACCGAAGCTTGCACGCGTACGGCGCCGCCCGCATCGGTGAACGGGATGCGCTCGACCGCCGGTGCCCGAAGCGGCAGCGCGCACTCTGCGAGCAGCGCCGCGGCCGCAGCCGCGCGCAACGTATGTGACCAGTTCATACCGCGCACGGTTGTACGGCGGCGTACGCACCGCCTTCAGGGCCGCCTCACTTGCGCTGCGATCGAAGGCACTCGCCGCTCGCTCCATGCCCAATCCCTTCGTGCACGCCGAGCTCGCGACGCAGGATCTCGGCAAAGCCAAGGCTTTCTACACCGCGCTCTTCGATTGGAACCTCGAAGAGGCTGCCGGCGCCGACGGCATGCCTTACACGCTCATCGACGGCGAAAGCGCGCGAACTGGGCGCGCGCGTGATTCGCGACGTGACCGAAGTCGCAGGCATGGGCCACCTCAGCATCATCGCGGATCCCACGGGCGCGGTGCTCGGGCTCTGGCAGCCGAAACGCGCATAAGAACTTCCTCGGAAATTCACGCCGGCAACGTATGGTAGGCCGAGACGATCGCTCGCTCTACCACGGAGGCTTTTTACCGATGAATTTTTCCACTGGCGTCACGCGCAAAGGCGCGCTGCTGCAGTTGCTCGTGCTCCCGGCGCTCGCCGGAGCCATCGCCGCCGGTACCACGACGGCCGCGCGTGCCGACAGCCGCGTCGATCTCAAATATCAGGCGACGCCGAAAGGCGACCAGAAGTGCTCGCAGTGCGTGCTCTTCGTGCCCGGAAAGACCGCATCGGCGGACGGCACCTGCAAGGTGATCGCCGGCGGGATCAGCCCGAACGGCTGGTGCACGGCCTTCGCGAAGAAGGCCGCGTCCTAACGCGGCAAGCCGCCGCTACTTCACCGAAGCAACCTGCTGCTCCGACACCGGAGCGGCAGCGTTGCCCCAGGCCGAGCGCACGTAGGTGAGCACGGCCGCAATATCGGCGCTGCTGAGCTGCCCCTGCCAGGAAGGCATCAGATGGCGCCCGCGCTCGACCGTCATGATGATGCCGCTCGGATCCGCCGCGAGCACCGCCTTGTTTCCGGCCAACGCCGGAATCGTGCGCGTGCCCTGTCCGCCCGATTGATGGCATCGCGCGCAATTGTGCGTGAAGATCGAGCCGCCGACCGCCGCTAATACCGCCGGACCCGCCGCTGCGACCTGCTGCTCGGTGACCCCCGAGGCGTTATTGCCCCACGACGAGCGCACGTAGGTTGCGACCGCGGCGATGTCGGCGTTCGTCAGCAGGCCGTTCCACGTCGGCATCTTCCCGTTGTAGGTCTTGCCACCGACCGTCAGCGGTCCGCTGCGGCCGTTGACGATCGTCGCGATCATCTTGGTGGGATCGGCGGCGGCGACGTCCGGATTTCCCGCCAAGGGCGGAATCGCGCTGGTTCCCTGGCCGTGCGCCTGATGGCAGGTCGCACACTTCGCGGCGAATATCTGCGCGCCGCTGAGGCCGGTGGGCGCGATCGCGGCTGCGACCTGGTCGGCGGTGACGATCGCCGCGTTGTTGCCCCAGGCCGAGCGAATATAGGTAATGACCGCCGCGACTTGCGCGTTGGAAAGCGTCCCTTTCCAAGCCGGCATGACGCCGGCGTAGGTGCGGCCGTTGACCTCGATCGGTCCGCTGCGCCCGTTGAGCACGGTCGCAATCAACGCGGCAGTATCGGCTCCGCTGACGTGCGGATTGCCCGCCAACGGCGGAAACGGGCCGCCGCCTAGGCCCGAAGCCTGGTGGCAGCCCGCGCAGTTGTTCGCAAAGATCGCTTGGCCGTCCGGCGCTCCGGCGCCGGCAGCGCCCGCGACGGCGCCGGATCTCGAAACGAACGCGAGCACGACGACGAGGACGCCTGCGAGAAAGAGCACGAATCGGAGCGGGCGCTGCATGGCTGTTGATCCCTTCGCGACGTTAGAACGCACCCACTCCGCATGCTTCGGCGCTCTCGTCGGGAAAGCCCTCGCGAAAAAAGACGACCGGCCCGCACGCAGGCCGGTCGCCGTTGCCGGCGCTCTTAGGCGTCCCTTACTTGACGACCGTCACGGGAGTGGTCCACCACAGCATGTACGCGAAGTTCGGCGTGGTGTGCGAGGCCCAGTACTCTTCAACGTACGCATGCACGTAGCGCGCGATTTGATAGTTGAAGTCGATGTTCCCCGACTGCTGCAGGGTCCCGAGTCCATCGTTGGTCCACTCCTTGCGAACTGAGAGCAACCCCTTATCCAGGACCGGCTGGTAGAGCTCTAGCGTCACGCCATTACTTCCGGCCGAGCCCAACGGAACCAGACCGGGGGCGGGCGCGGTGTAACCGCGTGCTGCGAGCGGCTGGAGGTGAACGAATGGCACGAAGAGCTGCGCAAACTGCTGGTTGTTGGCGGCGAGCTGAGCGACGGTTGCGTAGCCTCCCGTCGACGTGTATCCTGGGTTTCCATCGAGCGCGATTTGGTAGATGCCGAGGATGCCGGGGATACCGTGGAAGGGATCGCGCTCGGCATATCCGGCGATCGACCAGTATTGATCGAATCCGCCCTCGGCTAACGGCCACGAGCCGCGCGATCCGTAGATGCCTGCTTCGACCGGTTTTTCCGGATTGGCGTACGCGACCTTATACTGGAACGTCTTGTCGGTATTGATAAAACCGCTGCTGCCGCTCCATCCGCCGCTGTTGTAGAGCCAGCCGGCCTCCACGTCGAGAGCGCCCTTTACGTAGTTGAACTTCGCGCCCCAACGATTCGCATCCAGTTCGTAGACGTGTTCGCCGACGGTAATCTCGGGCACGACGAACGGCGCGAGATCCATCCATTGGCTGAACGGCGACGGTCCAGGCGCTTCGACTTTTCCTACGAAGAGGTGCCCGTCGCGGTGCAGCAGGTTGTTGTACGCTCCCCAGAACGTATCCAAGTCGCCGGCCTGGTCGCCCGCCAGGATCCACTGCTGGAAGTGATACGTAATGTCGTCTCCGAGCGGCCCGACCGCGTGAATCGCGAGGTTGCCGAACTGAATTTTATAAGAACCGCTTCCGGTATCGTAATTCGCGCTTTCACCGACCCAGACCGGGAAGGCGCGCCGGAGGACGTGTGGATCGAGCGACGCGTAGCCGGTACGCTGAACGTAGCGGCCGTAGGTATTGAGCGCGGGCACCTGCGTATGGCAAACGTTGCACTTCACGCCGTAGGCTTGCGCGAACGGGGGCATAGCCTCGGCCCGTTGCTCGAGTAGGAACGAGAGCGCGACGGTCGCGATCGCAACCGCCGCTATCCGCGAGAGATTCTTCACGGCTTCACCACGACGGTGAGCGCCATGTCGGCATGGCCCGCACCGCACATCACCGCGCAATGCAAAACGTACGTCCCGGCTTTGGTGGGCGTCACTTTGATCGCCGTGAACTCGCCGGGCATGATGGTGGTTTTCGGGATGCCGAGGTCGGCGGATTCGATCCCGTGCACGCCCTCGCTCGAGGTCATGCGAAGGGTGGTGGTCTCGCCGACGTGGAGCTCGATCGTCGACGGCGTGAACTTCCAGTTCGAAGCGACGATGTCGATGCTCGGGTGGGCTATCGCGGCCGTGCCCGCAGCCGAGGCGAGCAACAAGGTGACGGCGGCCACAGCCGAGGCAAGATTGCGCGTGAAGCGATGCATTTCGTGACTCCTCCTCGCATCACGGTACGGCTTGGGGGTGAAGTGGGGAGGAACGCTTTGAGAAGCTTTGGGGAAGGGCGTGCGAAAAACGTCGCAGGCTACAGTCTGCGCTCGTAGCGCCCCGTCTTCTGCTCGAGCTTGACGCGGTAGACCACCGCAGGGGTCATCGCGCCGTGCGGGTGCGCCGACGCTCCGGGCGGCCCCGAAAGACGGCTCTCGACGCACTCGACCAGCAGGGCGAGCGCTTCGTCTGCTGCGGCGCCCCGCAGTTCTTCGAAGACGCCCCAGGCGATGACGCTCTGCCAGTTGGCGAGATCGTCCATCTGGTCGATCTCGAAGCAGACGTGCGGGTTGCGGCGCAACATGTGCAGCTTCATGCCGACTCCCGTGTGCGCGTAGACGCACGCTCCGTCGTAAGCGTACGTGATCGGCACCACGTAGGTTTGGCCGTACGCGTGGCAGCCAATTCTTCCCACGCAGTGCGCGTGAAGCATCGTCTCGATCTCGCTCTTGGTAAGCTCGCCCAACATCTATGGCGTCCCGCTCCTCGAAGCCCCGCCGGCGATTTTCGCTGCCATGCCGCTCGCCTCTTCGACGACGGGGATTTGAGCGCGTTCGCGCACGACGATCACGGGGCACGGAGCGGAGTGCAGTACGGCTTCGGCGACGCTGCCCATCATCGCGCGTTTGATGCCGGTCCACCCGTGCGTGCCCATCACGATCGCGTCGGCACCGCACTCCGACGCGCACGCCACGATCTCGCTGGCCGCATCGCCCTCGCGCACGAACCGGCGCACCGCAAGCCCGAAGGCCTCGGCCTTGGCGATCGCGTCGCCGGCAGCGGCGCAGGCATCTTCTTCGGCTCGCTCGATCGCGCGTTCGGCCGTAGGGCCGCTCGAACTCGCCCACATCGCCGGGATCGGATCGACCACGCAGCAGATCGCCAGCGCGGCGCCGTCCTGGCGCGCGAGCGAGATCGCGAGATCCAGCGCCTGCTGCGCGCACGCCGAGCCGTTGACGGCTACCAAAAGCTTCTCGAACATGTTCCTCACTCTACGGCCCGAACGGGAAGGGGTGGTGAACTTGCGAGTTCACAACATCTTCACGAGTGCTTGGGCACGACCCACACGAAGGGCGTCGACGGTTCGACGGAGGGCGGAAGATCCGCGGGCGCCGGAACGCCGGCGCGTCCGAGGCTGCGAACGAACCGGTAGATCGCGCGCCGGTCGCTCTCGTCGAGAAGCCGCAAATCGTGCCACACCATCGGCCAATGGCCGCCGCGCGTTCGCACCATATCCAGCCAAGCGCCTTCGGAAATCTCTTGAAACTCGAGCCGCACGTTGGCGGGATAGCTGGTGCCCCACGGCCCGCGGTAGCCGAGCGTGCTGCCGGTCATCCACAGCGCGGCCGGCGTCGTTCCGTCGCCTTCGCGCCACCCCGGCGTGTGGCAATCGTTGCATCCGCCGTAGCCGACCAGATAGCGCCCGCGCGCGATCGCCGCAGCGTCCGGCGCCGGCGTGCTTCGCGCGCCCGCCGCCAGCATCGCGCAGGCGAGCATCGCCGCAGCGACGCCGCCCAGCCACCTCATACGGCGACGGCACCCTTGCGTTGAAGCGGCACGATCAACACGGGAACGGCGGCGTGCCGCAACACGCCTTCGGCAACGCTGCCGACCAGCATGCGGCGCAGTCCGCTGCGGCCGTGGCTGCCCATCACGATCCAAGCGGCGCCGACCTCGCCTGCAAGGGCGACGATCTCTTCGGCCGGAGGGCCCTGCACCAGCCGGGTTTCCACCCGCGCGACGCTGCGGCGCGCGCGTTCGCGACCGATCTCCAGAACCTCGCGGCCTTCCTCGCGCAGCGCGTCGAAACACCCCGCGACGAGCTGCGGGTTCCCGTAGGTCAGCATGGCAGCTTTCGCGGGATCGACCACGTGCGCGACGACGAGATCGCTATTAAAGCTTTGGGCGAGGCCGGCGGCCGCGTCGACGGCATCGAGCGAGAGCTCGGAGCCGTCGACCGCGACGACGATGGGGCCGTTCATCGCACACTCCCTTCCGCGAGCGTGGATCGCTCGGATACCGCGCGCGCGATGTCGTGCAAGAGTGCTCGCGCCGTTCGCCGCGCGATCGATTGCCCGAAGGCTTCGTCGAAGGCCTGGCCGCTCAATCCGCCGGGAGGCTGATAGGTGCCGTCGAGTTCGACGAACGATTTCTCGGGATCGCCCTCAGCCCACACGGCGAGCGTTCCTGCGAATGCCGGATAGGCGCGGCCTTCGACGGGCTCCCACGCAATGCGAATGACGTCGTTGAGATTGCGATCGTCGCGCCCTTTTCGAGCCGTCACCGCAACGTCGTGCTCGAGGGCGAGGCCGGCGAAGGGTCCGCGCCGTTCCAGCGGCACTCGCAGCGCGAGCCGCGCCTTGCCGTCGGCATCGTTGCGGCGTTGAAAGAACTCCGCCACTCGCGCCTCGGCGACGCCGATCGGGCAGCGCAGCGTCACTTTCTGACGGATGCGGCGCTCGCTCATGCCGGAACTCCGGCGGCGGCGCGCTCGCGCACCACGATCACGGGGCATTCGGCTTCGCGCAGCACGCTCTCGGCCACGCTGCCGAGGAAGAGCCGCTTGACGCCGCTGCGGCCGTGCGTTCCCATGACGATCGCGTCGGCCTTCTGACGCTTGGCGAAACGCAGGATCTCGTCGAACGGCACGCCGAGATGCGTCTCGCCTCGTGCGTCGATGCCGGCTTTGCGCGCGCGCTCGACTGCCGCTTCCACCAGCCGGCGGCTCTCAGCCTCGCGATCGATCAGCAGCAGGTCGGTCGCCGGGGACGGCGGCGTCGTGCCGACGATGACGATGGGATCGACGATCGAGCAGATGCTCAGGGCGGCGGACTCGCTCTTGGCCAGTCCCAATGCCACGTCGAAGGCTCCCTGCGCGCAGGCCGAGCCATCGAGGGCGACGGCGATATTCTTTAGCATGTCTCGAGCCTACCGAGGGGACGCGAAACTCTGATGAACGTCTGAGGAGGAGGCCTTCTCAACTTCTTCCCCGGCCCCGCGCCCGCCGGCGGCCGCCAGTCGCCGCAGGGTCGGGAGCACGCTATCCGGATTGAGGCTGATCGAGTCGATGCCCAGCCCGATGAGAAAGTCGGCCACCTCCGGATAGTCCGAAGGCGCTTGGCCGCAGATGCCGACGTAGCGCCCGTTACGCTTGGCGCCCACGACCGCTTGGCGCAGCATCTCCAGCACGCCCGGGTCGCGCTCGTCGAAATCGGCCGCGACCAGCTCCGAATCGCGATCGACGCCCAGCACCAGTTGCGCCAGGTCGTTCGAGCCGATCGAAAAGCCGTCGAAGAACTCCGAGAACTTGTCGATCTGGACGACGTTGTTCGGAATCTCGCACATGACGTAAATCTGCAAACCGTTTTCGCCGCGGCGCAGGCCCTCGCGAGCCATCCGCTCGACGACCCGTCGCGCTTCGCCGGTTCGCCGGCAGAACGGAATCATCAAGACGACGTTGCGCAGGCCCACGACGTCGCGAACGCGTTTCATCGCGGCGCACTCCAAGGCGAACGCCTCTTCGTACGACGGATGCGTGTACCGCGACGCGCCGCGCAGCCCAAGCATCGGATTGCTCTCGACCGGCTCGAAGGCGCTTCCGCCCAGCAGCGCCGCGTATTCGTTGCTCTTGAAATCCGACAGGCGAACGACGACGGGCTTGGGATAGAACGCCGCGGCGATGGTTCCGACGCCCTCGGCGAGCTTGCGGACGAAATACTCGGCCGGGCCGGCGTCGGCGGCAGCCAACGCCGCGATGCGCGCTCGAACCAGCGGATCGCCGACGCGCTCGGGATGGAGCAGCGCCATCGGGTGGGCGACGATCTCGTCGGCGACGATGAACTCGATACGCACCAGGCCGACGCCGTCGTTGGGAAGCTCGCGTTGGGTAAACGCGCGCTCGGGATCGCCCAGCGTGAGCATGATCGGCACCGGCGGCCGCGGCAGCGCCCCAGCCTCGGTTTCGCGGCGTTCGAAAGGAATGCGGCCCGCGTAGACTTCGCCGGCCTCGCCGCCCGCGCACGAAACGGTATACTCGCGCCCCGTCTCGAGCGTCGTCGTAGCGGAGCCGCAGCCGACCACGGCGGGGATTCCCAGTTCGCGAGCGACGATCGCCGCGTGGCACGTGCGACCGCCGCGATCGGTGACGATCGCCGAAGCGACCTTCATGATCGGCTCCCAGTCGGGCGTGGTCGTCGCCGCGACGAGCACCTCTCCCGGGACGAAGCGCGCAAGATCTTCGGGCGCCGCAACGACGCGCGCTCGGCCGGCGGCGACCGACGTGCCGACGGCGCGGCCTTCGATCGCGGGTGGTGCCGGAGGCGATAGCGCGTACTCGACGAGCGTCGCGGGGCGCTGCGACGCCACCGTCTCCGGGCGCGCTTGCACGAGGTAGATGCGGCCGTCGATCCCGTCCTTGGCCCACTCGACGTCCATCGGAACCGCGTGGCCGGCCAGCCCGCCATAGTGGCGTTCGACCTTCAAGCACGCATCGGCGATCTCGAGAACTTCGTCGTCGGCCAAACAGGCGCGCGTGCGATCGAAGTCGAGGGTCTCGCGATTCTCCGTCGTCGCCCGGAGGGAGGCGCCGTGGGCCAATGCCAGCGTGAGCGCCTTGCTGCCGATGCGGCGCGAAAGCACCGCGCGATAGCCCGCGTCGTAGGTGGGCTTGTGGACGTAGAACTCGTCGGGATCGACGTTGCCCTGCACCACGTTCTCGCCCAAGCCGTACGATCCGGTCACCAGCACCACGTCGCGAAAGCCGCTCTCGGTATCGAGCGTAAACGCCACGCCCGAGCAGGCCAGGTCGGACCGAACCATCTTCATGATTCCGACCGAGAGCGCGACTTTGAAGTGATCGAATCCCTTATCGATACGATAGTGAACGGCCCGTTCCAAGAAGAGGCTCGCGATGCAGGCGCGATACGCCTCGAGCACCATCTCCGCGCCGGTGACGTTCAAGAAACTCTCGTGCTGGCCGGCAAAACTCGCCGTCGGCAAATCCTCGGCCGTCGCGGAGCTGCGCACGGCGACGCTCGTCTCGGAGCCGTACTGCTCGCACAAAGCGCGGTAGCCGGCGCGAATCTCGGCAGCCAAATCCGGCGGCAGCAGCGCGCCGGCCACCACGGCGTACGCCGACGCGCAACGGCGCGCGAAGTCGTCGAGGTGGCCCGGGTCTAAGCCGTCGAGCGCTTCGTGCAGCGCGGGCCACGCGCCGGCCTGCGTCAGCACGTGCCGGTACGCTTCGGCGGTCACGGCAAAGCCGTTTGGAACCCGCACGCCCAGCGGTACCAGCGTGCGGTACATCTCTCCGAGCGAGGCGTTCTTTCCGCCGACCTCGGCCACGCCGGCATTCGAGATCGTTGCGAAGGGGCGGACGAACCGGCTGGCCCGCAGCGCGTCGCCGGCGGCCGTCGCGGGCTGTTTTGCGATCATAGCCGCAGCCTATCGAACGCGTAGGCCGGTGATGATGAATAAGCCGGGAAGATCTCCGGAAGTTCGCCCGGAGCGGCTTCACGGGACCGGAAGGATCGTCGTGTATAGTCGGGGCGTGAACTCGCCACGGCTCCGGCCGCTCGTACCGTTGATCCTCATATCGCTGCTCGCAGGCTGCGGGTCGAAGCCCGCGCTCTCGACCGCGCCGGTGCAGCGCCAGTCCATCGCGCAAACGGTCACGGCCACCGGGAACACCACGCCGCAAGACACCGTCTTGGTCGGCTCGCAAGATTCCGGAACGATCGAAGAGCTGCTGGTCGACTACAACAGCCCGGTGCACGTCGGGCAAGTGCTGGCCCGCTTGGATCCCAGCACGTTCGTGGCGGCCCTCGCGCAAGCCAAAGCCAACCTCGCGCAGCTCGAGGCTCAGCGCGCCTCCTCGCAGTCGGCCTCTTCGGGAGCGGCCTTCGCGGGCACCGCGGCAGCGTATACGGCGCGTTCGCAGCGCGAGCAGATCGCCGCGGCCGACGACGCCGTGCGCAAAGCGACGAGCACCTACGCGCTCGCGCTGTTGACCCAGCGGCGCGACGCCGCGCTGCTGCGCGACGGCTACGTCGCGCAGAACGTCTACGACAACGACGTGACGGCGACGGCCGCGGCGCGCGCCGGCTTGACGGCCGCACAAGTCGAGGCCCAGAGCGTTCGCGAACTGAGCGCCGCCAGTTCGAATCAAGCCCGCAGCAGCTTATCGCAGAGCGGCGCTGCGGCCGCAACCGTCGTCGCGAACGCGCACGCGGTCGACGCCGCCGAGGCGATTGTGGCGCAGGCCCAGATCAACCTCGACCACGCAACCATCACGTCGCCGGTCGACGGAACCGTGGTGCAGCGCAACGTCTCCGTCGGTCAAACCGTCGCGGCCGCGTTGCAGGCGCCGACGCTCTTCACCATCGCCAAGGACCTCGGGAAGATGGAGGTCGACATTCAGGTCGGCGAGCCCGACGTGGGCACGATCCGCGACGGCCAGCGCGTCGATTTCACCGTGCTGGCGTACCCGGGGCGCAATTTCACCGCACGCGTCGCCCAAGTGCGCCAAAACCCCACCATCGTCAACAACGTCACCACGTATACGACCGTCGCCTATGCGGACAACCGCAACGGCCTTCTGCGCCCGGGAATGACCGCGAACGCGACGATCGCGGTCGCGAACTATCCCGACGCGCTCGTCGTCCCGCTCGCGGCGCTGCAATGGCGCCCCAGTGCGGCTGCCCGCAAAGCCTTTCGCATCGTGGCGCCGCCGCTGCACGCGGCAGCGCGCTCGGGATCGGTCTGGGGAACGACGACGGGCGCCTCGGCGGCGGCGGTCTCGATCGGCAGCGTCGGACGCGTCTACGTTCTCGAGGGCGGCACGTTGCGCGGCGTCAGCCTGCGCATCCTCGCGATCTCGGGCACGACCGTGGGCGTCGCGACCATTTCCGGCGGCGGCGCGCTCGCGCAAGGCGACCCGGTCGCGATCGGCGAGGGAGCGCTGCCGCGGGCCAGCGACGCGCCGTGACGCCGACGATTCGAACCGTCGACGTGCGGCGCGAGTTCGCCCAAGGCGACGAGGTGTTCGCGGCGATCGCCGGCATCACGTTTTCGATGCTGCCTCGCGAGTTCGTCGCGATCATGGGCCCGTCGGGCTCCGGAAAATCGACCTTCATGAACGTCGTCGGCTGCCTCGACCGGCCGACCTCGGGCACCTACGAACTCGACGGCGTCGACGTCTCGCGGCTCGACGCCAACGAACGCGCGCGCATTCGCCGCACCAAGCTAGGCTTCGTCTTTCAGCAATACAACCTGCTGCCGCGCACTTCGGCGATCGAGAACGCCGAGCTGCCGATGGTCTATGCCGGCGTTCCGCGCGAGCAGCGGCGCGAACGGGCCGTGCGAGCCCTCCTCGACGTTGGATTGGAAGAGCGCCACATCGCGCAGATGCCCAACCAGCTCTCCGGCGGCCAGCAGCAGCGCATCGCCATCGCGCGCGCGCTCGTTAACGATCCCAGCCTGATCCTCGCCGACGAACCCACGGGGGCGCTGGATTCGAAAACCTCGCAAGGCATCATGGAGCTCTTCCTCCGGCTCAACCGCGAGAAGGGCATGACCATTCTCATGGTCACGCACGAGCCGCACGTTGCGGCCTACTCGCAGCGCATCGTCACGTTTCTCGACGGGCGGATCGTCTCCGACCGGCCGGTCGCCGCGGCGGCGTCGTGACCCTCGCCTCGGAGTTCTCGATCGCGATCCGCGCGCTGCTGCGCAATCGCGAGCGATCGCTGCTGACGGTGCTGGGCATCATCATCGGCGTCGCCGCCGTGATCGTCACCGTCGCGATCGGCGCCGGCGCGCGCAGTTCGGTCGAAGCGTCGATCGCGAGCCTGGGCAGCAACATGATCGTGATCCTTCCGGGCAGCACGTTCACCGGCGGCGTAAACGTCGGCATCGGCGCCGCGTCGACGCTCACCGTCGGCGACGGCTTGGCGATCGCGCAGCAGGTGCGGCACGCCGCGGCGGTCACGCCGCTGGTCAGCCTGCGAACGCAAGTCATTTCGCAATACGGCAACTGGCAGACCGGGGTGGTCGGCGTCTCGCCCACCTGGCCGTACGTTCGCAGCTGGGAGATGGCGCAAGGCTCGTTCTTCAACGACGTCGACGTCGCCACCAGCGCCAAAGTGTGCGTCATCGGAACGACCGTCGCGAGCGAGCTCTTTCCCGGCCAGCCGGCGGTCGTCGGAGAGACCGTCACCATCCGCGGCGTCCCGTTTCGCGTCATCGGCGTGCTCGAGTCGCGCGGCCACAACGCCTACGGCATGGACCAGGACGACACCGTCGTGATTCCCTATACCGCGCTCATGCAGCGCATTTGGACTTCGGCCAACGGGCCGAACGTCGTGAGCGCGCTGATGGTTTCGATCGACGCGCCCGAGAACGTCGACTCGACGATCGACGACGTCACGCAGCTGCTGCGCATCCGCCACCGCATCGTCCCGCCGCAGACCGACGATTTCAACGTGCGCGACCTCGCCGACATCGCCAAGGTCGCGGTTGCGACCGCCACCACGCTGCAGATCCTGCTCGCCTCGGTCGCGACGGTCTCGCTGATCGTCGGCGGCATCGGGATCATGAACATCATGCTGGTCTCCGTCACCGAACGTACGCGCGAGATCGGATTGCGCATGGCGGTAGGCGCGCCCAACGGGGCGATCCTCGTGCAGTTTCTCGTGGAAGCGGTGGTGCTCTCGACGGCCGGAGGCGGTATCGGCGTCGGGCTCGGCCTCGCCGGATCGGCGGCAGCGGCGAAGCTCGGCCACTTCCCGTTCACGGTCTCGGTTCCGGCCATCGTGCTCTCGCTGGCGTTTTCGGCGGCCATCGGCGTCGGCTTCGGCTTCTATCCGGCGCGTAAGGCCGCTTTGCTCGATCCGATCGTGGCGCTGCACGCCGAATAGCGCCTGCGTTAGGCGACTTGGTAACGGCCTCCGCCGCGCGCTTTGGCAGCGTACATGGCGGCGTCGGCATCGCGTAGCAGCAGGCGCACGTCGGTGTAATCGCGCGAGAACGCCACGCCCGCGCTGGCGCCGACGGTCGCGCCGCTGCCTTTGACCCGGTACGGCTTCGCGAGCTCCGCAAGGATGCGCGCCGCGCCGCGTTCCGCGACGGCGCGATCGTTTACGCGATCCATGTAGACGAGAAACTCGTCGCCGCCCAGCCGGGCGACGACGTCGCCCGCGCGCAGGCCGTCGCGCAGCCGCCCGGCAACGGCGACGAGCAACTCGTCGCCGGCGTCGTGGCCCAGCGCATCGTTGACGGCCTTGAAGCCGTCCAGATCGACGAATATCACGGCGAACGCGGCGCGCGGATTGCGGGCCGCGCGCTCGAACTCGCGAGCGACGTGCGCTTCGATCATCGCGCGGTTCGGCAGGCGGGTGAGCGCGTCGACGAGCGGGCTCGGCGTCCGCACGATGGCGGGCAGCAGTCTTAGCAGCGTGGCGACGGCTGCAACCGCCATCGCCGCGAGCAGCACCGCGAGGGCAGCGTGGAGTGCGCTGCCGCGCGGTTCAGAGACGGCCTCGAGGGTGAAGCGGAGCGCGCCCAAGAGTAAGAAGACTCCCAGGAGCCCGAGCATCCAGCTAAAGGGATCGCGCCGCCGGGAGGCCAGCAAATACCAAAACGTCAGCGCCAGCGCGAAAAGAGCCGCGCCGGTCACCGCGTCGCAGTAGCCGTCCGGCCACGTCACGCCATGAAGGTATGCGCGAGTTCTTCTCCGCTCCTTCCAGCCCGCTTCACGCGTGCCGCGTAGGATGCCGAAAGGGAGGGCCGGCGCGTGATATTGACCGTGACGCTGAATGCGGCCGTCGACGAGGCGGTCTCCGTGGACGAATTCGTGCTGGGCGGCAGCAATCGCTGCCGGCTCGACGCGCTCGACGCCGGCGGGAAAGGCCTCAACGCCAGCCGCGTGATGCACCGGCTCGGACGGGCGACGATCGCGCTCGGCTTCGTCGGCGGCGTCACCGGTCAAATGGTGCGCGCGCGGCTCGACGAGGAACGCGTGCTGCACGCGTTCGACGACGTTCCCGAGCTCACGCGCCTCAACGTGATGATCTACGAGCGCTCGGGCGGCCGGCGGTCGCGCCTCTATCTGCCGGGCGCGACGGTAACGCCGGACCGGCTGCAGAGCCTCAAGACGCGCTTGGCGCAGGCACCTTCCGGCGCGCTGGTTGCATTCGGCGGAAGCCTGCCGCCGGGATTACCCGAGACCACCTATCGCGATCTCGTCCTGTGGCTGGCCGAGCGCGGCGTTCGCAGCGTGGTCGATACGTCGGGTGCGGCGTTGGACGCGGTTCTCGAAGCACGGCCGCTCTTGATCAAGCCGAACGTCGAAGAAGCGTGCGAATGCCTCGGACGCGAGATTCGCAACGACGGCGACGCGGTCGAAGCGGCGCAACGGCTGCGCGCGCGAGGCGCCGTCAACGCCGTGATCTCGCAAGGCGCGGACGGTGCGATCGGCGCCGGCCCCGAGGGCTGCTGGAAGGCGATCGCTCCATCCGTCACGGCGCGCAGCACGGTCGGCTCGGGCGACTCGATGGTCGCGGGGCTTGCGATCGCACTCGACGAGAGCGGCTCGCTCGCGGAAGGCCTACGCCTCGGAACCGCCGCCGGCGCCGCCACCGCCGCCGTTCCCGGTACGCAGCTCTGCGACCCCGGCGAGATCGAACGCCTGCTCCCGCTCGTCGTCGTCACGCCGATTGCCGGCTGACGCCGCCGGAAAGCGGTCGCCGCGATAGAGGTTGAAATCGAGGGTTTCGCCATCGATCGCCAACTCTTCGAGCAGCCGGCCGAATCCGGCGTCCCACTGCGCCCGGCTCCACGCATCGTGCGATGCGAAGCGGGCAACGATGACGATGCGCGTGCCGTCTTCGCTGCCGAAGATCTCGTGCTCGACGCACCCGGGCAGATTCGCACCCGGCCCTCGCATGTATTCCGCAATGTCTCCATAGAGCTGCTCGAACCGCTCGGGCCCGGTTTCGACCAGCCGGATCGCGAAAACCGGGGTTTCGCGGGAAACGCTTGGCAACGGCGCGCGCTCGCGCTCGGCGAGCGCGCGCTCGCGTACGACGACGACCGGGCACTGCGACGAACGCAAAACGCGCTCGGCGACGCCGCCCATGAACAGCCGGCGATACCCCGTGGTGCCGTGCGTCCCCAGCACGATCGCGTCGGCGGCCGCCGTCTGCGCGAGCGCGAGGATCTCCGGCGCCGGATCGCCGACGATGACGCGAGCGTTCGCGTCGATACCGGCCGCGCGCGCGCGCTGCGTCGCGGCGGCGACGAGGGTCTCGGCGACGGCGACGGCGGCGGCGACGCGCTCCCGCTCGGGAGGCGTCAACGGCGCGTGGCCGCAGAGCGCGACCGGATCGACGATCGAACAAATCTCCAAGCGCGCCGCGTTGCAGCGCGCCGAGTCGAGCGCCACGGCAAAGGCGTGCTCCGCACACGCCGAGCCGTCGAGAGCCGTAACGATGGTTTTGAACATAGTCAATCTCCTAGCGGTGGCGCACGACGCACACCGGAACCGGACTCGATCGAAGAATTCCTTCGGCAACGCTGCCGAGCAGCAAGCGCGGCAAGCCGGCGCGGCCGTGCGTGCCGACGAAGATGCAGTCGGCCTTACCCGCATACGCTTGGCCGAGAATTTCGGAGGCGGGATCGCCGCGCAAGGTCGTCGTTCGGGCGGGGATTCCCACGGCCGACGCACGCGCGCCGTACGCGGCAAGCATCTCGCTCGCGCGGCGTTCGGCTTCGTCGCCGAGAAAGCCCAGCTTCTCGAGGTCGCCGCCATGCGATCCCGACGGTTCGACCACGGCACAGAGATCGAGCGCCGTCTTCTCGACGGCGGCGAGCTCGCACGCGAACGACACCGCAAGGTCGGCGGCAGGCGAACCGTCGATGGCGACGATGGCGGATGCCAGCGCTCCCGGATGCGCGCGCTCGCCGGCGCGTCCGCTGACGACGAACACCGGGTCGGCAGCCGCGCGCACGACGGCCTCGGCCGCACTGCCGAGCGCGAAGCGCGCGAAACCGCCGCGCCCGTGCGTGCCCATCACGATCGCGTCGGGCTTCATGTCGTTGGCGCAGGCCAGGATCGCCGGAGCCGGGAGCCCGTCGAGCGTCAGCCGCTCTACCGGTATGCCGGCCTTTGCAACGCGCGCGCCGGCCGCGGCCAACACGACCGCCGCTTCTTCTTCGAGCGCTTCGAGCAGCGGCGTGGGGTCGGCGTATCCGTACGGGTTGGCCGTCGCCGTAGCGACCGCCAATCGATTGACCGAGAACGCCACCGAGATCGACGCGCCGTGCAGCTTGGCGCGCTCGATTGCAAAATCGAGAGCGCGCGTCGCGAGATCCGAGCCATCGACCGGGGCGAGAATGCGGCGCAGGGCCATGCCGTTATCGTACCAAGCCGCTGGGAAGCGGTTGCGAACGACTTTGGAAGGCGCGCTCGATGGGCGGGCGCCCCGAGCTGGCGCGCGGGGGCCGGCTCGGCGCGCTCGGCACCGGCGGCGGAGCGGGAGGATGCGCGGACCACGACTGCGGCGGCTGCGTCACGTGCACGGGCTGCGTTACCGGCACTTGGCGCGGCTGCGGAACCGACGACGGCACGACGTAGTGGCGCGAGCTTTCGAAGCGACCCCACGCTTGCGACGCGGGAGGCGCCTGCGGCTGCGCCCCTCGCGAACGGGCACGGGCTGCGCTCGGTTAGTGCGCCAGCGTAGCGAACGTATTGTATCCGTTAAGCGCGTCGAAGATGGCATTTCCGTTCGAATCGACGCTGTTCAAGGGCAACGCATAAACTGCGCTCGTGGGCATATCGGGATCTGCAATGTAGAGCGCGGCAGTCAACGTCCCGGCGGGGATTCTCGCCGGAAGGGCGATGTCGAACGAGAACGTTTCGGGAACCGGCGGATCCGAGGATTTGAGCGTTCGCAAATCCATCGTAGGCACGGCTGCTTGAGCGATGACCGCTCCGTTCACGAGAATCGCCACCGTTACCGGTCGCACGCGAACTACGCGGCCGAATCCATCGTTCACCATGGTCAGCGACGCGTGCAGCTTCGCGGAAGGCGCCACCGTGCCCGCTACGACGGCGTCCTGGAGTACTATCCGCGTGCCAATACTGTTGGCAATGCGACTCAAGCAGCCTTGCCGCGCCCAGTTATTGACGAACGCGTTCAATTGAATGGTAAAGATATTGAAAGACTGGAGATGGTAGGAGTAGGCATACTTTAGAAAATTCTGACAGCTCCGCAAGTCGTACGTCGGCGTCAAGCCTGCAGGTTCGCCCACGAGAACGGATTGCGTCGATTGTTCTTGCGCGTACTTCCGAAGCTCTGCTTCCGAAATGCCTAGCGGATCCTGAACCGAGTACGTGCTGTTGAACGTCCCGCAGTCCCAACGCTGGGAAGCGTAACAGTCGTCAAGCATGCCGCCTTGCGGTCGAACCGTCGTGTCCTTGTAGTAAGCAATAGCATCACCGGGGTACCGGATCAATATCGGAAACATGTTGGGAAAATTGCCGAACTCGGCGGAGAGCACCGCGTTTTGGGCCTTGACCGTATCGTTACCGTAGGTGGAATCGTGCCACTCACCCCACTCTCCGATGAAACCAGCCTCGAGACCGAAAATCGCGTCGCGATTAGCTCGGACGATCGGCGCTAGTTGCGACAAATGTTTGAGAATTATCTTCAGCGGCGCGTCTTTTGGAGTTCCTCCCCCAGAAGCTGGACCGGTATTATACTCAAAGTTGAGAAGCGCTCGAACACCGGTGCCCCGAAATAACGCAAGCCGCGTGGCCATTCCGTCAAGCTCTTCTTTCGAGAGAGGAGTGAGGCGCGACGTCTGAGCATCGTTACACTGAGTCAATGGGACCATGCCGCTAAGACAGATATTCACGCGCATGACCATCGTCGGTCCGTACGCACCCCCAAATTCTTCAGGGATGTTCGTCGTTAGGGTCCAAAAGTCGACGTCCCCGTAAGGGGCGCCTTCACTCGTGGAAATCGTGACGGGGTTTGGCTTGAAGGCACAACTGATTTTGGACGAACTTCCGGCAGCGATGCCGGTGCAGGGCACCGGCGGCAGCGATCCCGTCCCGACGGCGATAGCGGTGGGCACGTTAATTTGCGAGTCGATGGTGAGGATCGGCGTCGCGCTATTCGAATCGAAAACGGTCACGGTACCATTTTGTTGATTGAGCACGTAGAGATTGCCGTATGGATCGAACGCGAGCGCTCCGGGGGAGGCTGCCGGCAACGTACGCGCCAGGGAATTGCTTCCCGCTGCATAGACTTTGACGACGTTATGTTCGGTATCGGCTACGTACAAATTCCCGGCGCTGTCGGTCGCGTCCGCGAGTGCCGATTGAAACCCGGCGATCGTTCGCGCCGGGGTGGTTTCTCCCGGTTCGTAGACGGCGACCGATGAATCCTCTCCGGAAGACGTGATACCGTTGTTGAGGACGTAGAGGTTTCCGTTTCCATCCAACGCCAGGGCGATGGGATTCCTATTGGTGGTAATCGTTCTCGAAGGCGTGGTCTGACCGGGTGCATATTCGTAGACCGACCCTGCATGGCCCGTAAAGGTTTGCGTAATCGCGAACAGGTTGTTTTGTCCGTCGACCGCGACGGCAAAGGGCTTGCATTCACCGCCGGGGAGCGTAACGGTTCTGCTCGCCGTAGTTTGACCGGGCGCGTATACGTTGACCGTGTCGTTTGGATAGCATGCGCCTGCATTGGCGACGTACAGGTTCCCCTGCGAATCGAGAGCAAGCTCTTGTGGGTGGGAGCCGCTGCCGAGTGAAAGTCCGTTCGAAATCGTCCGCAGAGGCGTGCTCTGGCCCGGCGCGTATTCAGATACGGTCTCGGGATTGGCAACGTAGAGCGTGCCCGAAGCATCCGCTGCCACTGCTATCGGAGTCGTCACTCCAGCCTCGATCGTGCGTTGCAGAGACGCCTGCCCGAGCACGTAGGCCGTAACGGATCCGCCCCCGCCGGAGTCGGCGACGTACAAAAATCCATTTGCGGGCATTTGCAACGTATGTGGCTTGGCAAGAGACTGAGCCGCGCCGGCCCAAGACGGAATCGTACCCGAGGGCGTCGAGCACGCCGCCAGGGAGAGCAAGCTAACCACCGCAAGAGAAACGGTGGCACCGCTGTGCATTCGCATAACAGTCCCCTTATTTGGTCGCCACCCGGCTGGCTGAGCGTTCGGCGTGTCGCCAATTCGAACCCGTGCCGAGGCGGACCTGAAAACGGAGCTGGGAATAACTGCGAAATTCCGCCCAAAACCCTTATGCTAGGAGCCCCTCATACACCAGCTCCGGGGACACGATCGCTCAGCCGAGACACCACGGAGGGTACGGCTCGTACGGCGCTAGCGGGGCACAGCCCCCTTGGAAGTCCCGCGCCGGCACCGGTCCGACGAAGACTCTTTCACGTCAGCCGCTCTCGCGCGAACGTTCCAGTTCCATCTGATCGGCGATCGAACGCAAGAATTCGCGCGCCGTCATCGAGGCGATCTTCGAGCCGACTACCGAATCGAAGGCTTTGCCGGCTTTGCCCAGCGGCGGGGCGTACACGCCTTCGATGACCAGCGCACAGCCGGCCTCGCCGGCCGGCGGATCGATCGTGAGCAAGCCTTCGAACTCGGGATAAGGGCCGCCGCCGACGGGTTCCCAGCGCAGCTTCCACGGTGCGTCTTTGCCATCGCTGGGCCGCGCGAAATACCGCACCGAGACGTCTTTCTCGAGCGCCGGACCGCCGGCGCCCATCAACGGCACCTTCAAGCGCACCACTTCGGGCTCTTGTTCGTCGGAGATTTGGCAGATGGCGCGGTTGAGATACTCCCACGCCCGGCCGTAAGCCGGCAGCGCCAGCCGTTCGCGTAACTTCGTCATGCTTCGATTCTAGGGCGCGGTTGCGAAGTGGCGGAGAAGGAGTGATGAAGGCGCGCTAGGAGGGCTTCAGGGCCGCTTCGACCAGCCGCAGCACCTCTTCGGGCTCGCACGGCTTAGGGATGGCGCCGCAGACGCCGTACGCCTCCATGAAATCGCGCATCGCGCCGTCGACCGCGCTGGCGGTGTAGAGCAGCACGGCCATCGGGGCCGTCGCTTCGCCGGAAGCGCGGATCCCGCGAATCAGGTCGGCGCCGCCGCTTCCCGGCAGCCACAGATCGACGATGGCGAGATCGCAGCGGCGGCGCGCCAGCGTCTCCGAGGCCATCGCCGCATCGGACGCTTCGAGCAGCTCGTGGCCCGCGTGCCCGAGAATCGCCGCGAGCAGCATCCGATTGGCCGGCTCGTCATCGACGATGAGAATCGTCGCCATGCGTCTCGTTGAGGGCGCGCTCCACCTCCTGGCGCAAGCGCTCGGGTGCGATCGGACGCTCGAGGAATGCGGCCGCGCCGGACCGCTCGCCGCGCAGCCGGTCGGACGGCCGCCATCCGGTCGACGAGAGAAAGACGAACGGCACGCGGTTTCCGGGGCCGAGATGTTCGAGCAGATCGAAGCCGTCGCGCCGCGGCATGTGCAAGTCGCAGATGACGACCGCCGGCCGCACCCGCTCCAGCATCACCATCGCTTCGTCGACGCTGTTCGCGTCGACGATACGATAGCCAAACGGTGCGAGCGCCGCCCGCACGAACGCCAGATTCTCCAAAACGTCGTCGACGACGAGCACCACCGGCCCGTCCGCCTCGGCCACCGGGCCGGCTGCGGCACCCTCTACCGGGGAGCTCGGCGGATCGCTGCGCTTGGCCGCGGCCAGATAGCGTTCGATCTGCTCGACGAACGAGCGCGGCTCGATCGGCTTGGAGATGTAGCCGTCGATTCCGGCGGCGAGAATGCGCTCGCGGTCGCCGGCCATCGCCAGCGCCGTGACCGCGACCACCGGCGTCTGGCGGATCCCCGCGTCGGAGCGAAACCGGCGCGCGAACTCGTAGCCGTCGATGCCGGGCATCAGCATATCGAGCAGCACCAGATCGAACCTGCCGGTGCGCGCCGCCTCTAGGCCGGCCAGCCCGTCGGGCGCGCCTTCGGCTTCGTATCCGAACGAGCGCAACAGGTAGAGCGCGAGATCGCGGTTGGTGGCGTTGTCGTCGACGACGAGGACGCGCGCCGCCACGTCAGCGCCGTTGCGGCAGCGTCAGCACGAACGTACTGCCCTTGCCGTACTCGCTGCTGAACGTCAGCCGGCCGCCCAGCAACACGGCCAGCTTGTAACTGATGTACAGGCCGAGTCCGGCGCCTTCCACTCGGCGCGTGCTCGACGGATCGAGCTGCTCGAAGGCTTGAAAGAGCCGGACCGCGTCTTCGGGTTTGATACCGATGCCCGTATCGGTCACGCCGAACGACACGTCCTCGCTGCCGGCGTCGACGGCGATCTCCACGCCGCCCGCGTCGGTGTATTTCACCGCGTTGTTCACGAGATTCAAAAGCACTTGGTGCAGCGCGCGGCGATCGGTGTAGACCGTTGCGACCCCATCCGGAAGGCGCGCGCTCATCTCGAGCCGTTTCTCGTTGGCCATGGAGCGCAGCGCGCCGAGGACGTCGCCCACCACGGCGCGGACGTCGACCGGCTCGAAGAACATCTCGACGTGCCCGGATTCGATCTTCGCGAGATCGAGGATATCGTTGATCAGCGAAAGGAGGTGGCGCGAGCTGGACTGCACGATCCGAAGCTGCTGCTCCTGATCGGGCGTCAGCGGCCCGGGCAGCTTCATCAGCATCGTGCCGGTGAACCCGATGATCGCGTTGAGCGGCGTGCGCAGCTCGTGGCTCATCGACGCCAAGAAGCGATCTTTTGCCTGATTGGCGTTTTCGAGTTCTCGGTTCTTCTCTTGCAGCGCGCGTTCGAACTCTTTGCGTTCGGAGATGTCGCGGATCGCACTGATCGCGAACGGAACGCCGTCGACGTCGAACGGGCTCAAACTGATCTCGACGGGAAACTCGCTGCCGTCCTTGCGCAGGCCGTGGAGTTCGAGGCCGGCGCCCATCGGTCGCGTGCGCGAATCGCGAAAGAAGGAGCCGCGGTGGCCCGCATGCGCGCCGCGCAACCGCAAGGGAACCAGCATCTCGACCGGCTTGCCCACCAGCTCCTCGCGGCGGTAACCGAACAATCTCTCGGCCTGGGCGTTGGCCATGACGATCTGGCCGCCGGTCCCTACGACGACGATTGCGTCCGGTGCGGATTCGAGCAGCACGAAGCGGTCGGCTGCGGTCACGGTAGCGTCAAACATTCCTCGGAAATTCGCCGGTTCTTCTTGCAGGAACCGTATGCTGCCTTTCACGGTGGTGCAGGTGCGACGCGCTCGCATGAGTGAAGGTGCGGATGGAGAGTATGGCGGAAGAGCAGGTGAGCAAAGCGCTTCAACTGGCGGCCGATCAGGAGTGGGAAGGGGCTAGGGCGGCGATCGACGGGGTGGACGGCTTCCCGGCCGACCACTTGCGCGCCTTCTTCGATCGAATGATCTCGCGCGATCGCAACCGCAGCGACTCGCTCTCCACGATGCGCCACGAGCTGGCCAACGCGATCACCATCGCCCTGGCCAACCTCGAAGGCATGGTCGACGGAGCGGTCTCGGTCACGCCGGGGCGCCTCAACAACGTCTGCGAAGCGTTGCGCCGAGCTCAAACGATGCTGCACGGCATCCGCGGGAACAAGCCTCGGGAAAGGCAGGAATAGGCGATGTCACGACTCGACGAACGGCGATTCGTCACGTGCCCGTACCACATGGCGCGCGAATATTTGGCCGGCGACCTGAGCCAGCGCGCCGACACGCACGAGCCCGGGCGATGGACGCTGCGCGCGTCGCTGGCCGGCACCGACGTGCGTAAGAACGTCGTCGTCACGTTTGCGGCCGGAAGCGATCCGATGCACTTCGACCAGCCGTGGGAAGTCCGCTGGACCCCCGAGGGCGGCGGCCCCTATCCCGACTTCGATGGAACCTTGACCGTTCGCGCCGACGAAGACTACAACACGGCGATCCTCGAGCTCTCCGGCGAATATACGCCGCCCGGCGGGGCGCTCGGCGCGGCGTTCGATCGCGCGCTCGGCTCGCGCATCGCGTCGGCTACCGCGCAGTCGCTGCTCGAGCAGATCGCAACCGGAATGGAGCGGCGGCATCAAGCCGACGAGCGCGCCAAGCACTCGGGTCCGGCGGCAGGCGCCTGATGTCGGACGTTCGCATCGAACGGCAGCTCGGCGCCCCGCCGGCCTTGGCGTTTACGGCGCTCGGCGAGATCCTGCGCGATATCGCCGCCCAGCAGGGCGGCTGGGAGGGCTTCGCCCTGCACGTCGATCTCGGCGATGCCGGGCTGCCCGACGTCGGATACGTCGCGATCCCGATCGCGCTCGACGTCTTGCCGTTGCAGCCCGGGCTGCAGCAGGTCAACGTGGCGATTCGAGCGGCGCGCCACCCCGAGTCGTTTCCGACCTTTAGCGGAGCGTTCGGCATCGACGCGACCGGCCCGACCGGCGCGATGCTGTGGAGCGCCGGAAACTACGAGGTGCCGCTGCAGGTCACCGGCCGGCTCATCGACGCGACCGTGCTGCGGGGCATCGCCCGCAAGGCCCTCGACAACCTGCTCGACGACGTCGCGGTCGCGTGCCGCGCCCGGATCGAAAAGCGCGAAGCCGCCTACGCGCGCTATCGCCTCTTCGACCGCGCCTAAAACCCGCCGAATATGAAGATCTAGAGAACGCCGCCGCCGCGGGCGTTCCTTAGCCTTTCACCTCCTCCCGGTACCATCGCTGGGACAGGAGGAGCCCGATGAATCAGAGCCAGGACGAGCGCGGCGCGCACGACGCCCCCCTCGTCGGAACCCTACGCTTCGTCTTCGTCATCGGCATCGCGTTCGCGATCGGATGGCTGGGGATGTTCTTACTGCTGAAGGACCGGTGGTGAGCCGTGCACCTTCATAAGTACGAACGCTGGTGGATGACCTTCGGCGTCGGCATGCTGGCGGTTTTTCTCGTGCTCTTGGGCGTCGCGGCTTTCGCCGACAACATCAATCCGCCAAGCGGCTCCCAGCAGATCGATCCGGCCAAGATCGCGCAGACGCCGCCGTTCGATAAGCCCGGGCTGCGCAAGCTGCCCGACGGATCGTACGAAGCGTATTACGTCGCGCAAGTCTTTTCGTTCAACCCGAACGTGCTGACGGTGCCCGCCGGCAGCAAGGTGACGTTCTACGTGACCAGCCCCGACGTCGTGCACGGCTTCTTCATCGCGCACACCGACGTAAACATGATGGCGGTTCCGGGCTGGGTCAACTCCCAAACGCATACGTTCAAGACGCCCGGAACGTACCTGCTCATCTGTCACGAGTACTGCGGCCTCGGGCATCAAGACATGTTCGCCAAGATCGAGGTACGCTGACGATGGCTTCCGCAGATTTGCAGATGCGCGCGGAGAACCGCGTAGCGATCGCCCACATCTACACCGCGACCGCGGCGATCGCGCTCGGCGCCGTCTTCGGCGCGTTTCAAGGCTTCGCGCGCGCCAGCGCCGTCACGGCGCCGGCGTGGTTCGACTATTACCGCGCCCTGACGATGCACGGCATCCTGATGGCGATCGTCTTCACGACGTTCTTCATTACCGGCCTCTCGCACTTCGTCACGTACCGCGCGATCCCGCGCGAGCGCAAGCTCGGCGTCGCGTGGCTCGGCTGGTGGATGATGCTGATCGGCACCGCCATGGTGGCCGTCACCGTCATCATGGGCGACGCGACCGTGCTCTACACGTTCTACGCGCCGCTCAAGGCGAGCCCGTACTTCTACCTCGGCGCAACCCTGTTGATCCTCGGGACCTGGGTGGTCGCCTTCGACGTCTTCGAGAACGTCGTCTACTACCGTCGCAACAACCCGGGCAAACCGGTTCCGCTGGCGGTCTTTACGGTCGCCGCGACCTTCGTCATGTGGATCGTCGCGACGCTCGGCGTCGTCGCCGAAATGTGCCTGCTCGTGCCTTGGGCGTTCGGCTGGGTGGGCGGCGTCAACGTCTTGCTGACGCGCATCTTCTTCTGGTACTTCGGGCACCCACTAGTCTACTTCTGGATCATGGGCGCCTACATCATCTGGTACAACATCATTCCCAAGCGCTACGGCGGCAACGTCTTCAGCGACGGCCTCACGCGGCTGACGTTCGTGATGCTGATCCTGCTCTCGACGCCCGTCGGCATCCACCACGAGTTCACCGAGCCGGGCATCTCGCCGGTCTGGAAGATGCTCCACACGGTGCTCACCTACGGCGTGGCGGTCCCCTCGTTTCTCACCGCCTTCGCGATCTTCGCCTCGTTCGAACTCTTCGCGATCAAGAACGGCAAGAAGGGCTTCATCGCGACCGTCACCGCGTTGCCTTGGAACGATCCGGCGTTTAGCGGCGCGGCCTACGGCATGCTGCTCTTCATTCTCGGCGGCTTCGGCGGCTTGGTCAACGCCTCGTACGCGATGGATACGATGATCCACAACACGATCTGGGTGGTCGGCCACTTTCACGTGACCGTCGGCGGCCCCGTCGCGCTGACGTTCCTGGGCGCCGCGTACTACATGATTCCGAAGCTCACCGGGCGCAAACTCTGGGCGCCGCAAGTGGCGCTGTGGCAGACGCGCCTATGGTTCGTCGGCATGCTCGTGATGTCGATCTCGATGCACTACGCCGGCATTCTGGGAGCACCGCGCCGGACGGCCGACGTCGACTACTTCGGTAACGCCGTCGCGCAAGCGTGGCATCCCTACATGATGCTCGCGGCGGCCGGCGGCTTCATCCTCTTCCTCAGCATCCTGACCTTCGCGGTGGTCGCGATCGGCACGCTGGTGAACAACGACAAGACCGAGTCCATGGAGGTTAGCTTCGCGACGCCGGAAGACCCGGCCGACACGACGCCGCCGATGCTCCAGCACGTCTTCCGCTGGGGAGCGGTCGCCCTGGTCCTGGCGGTCGTAGCCTACGCGGGGCCGCTCGGCGAGCTGCTTCGCAATCCAGGATTTTCCGTCCCGGGGATGCGAACCTGGTAATGCGTGACGCGCAACTCGATCCTGGTCGTCGACGACGAACCGCAGATCCTCGAGGTCGTGGGTGCGTACCTCGAGCGTGAAGGCTACGAGGTAGAAGCGGCCGGCACCGTCGGCGAGGCACTCGCGGCCATCGAGCGCCGGCGGCCGAACCTGATGATTCTCGACGTGACGCTTCCCGACGGAAGCGGCTTGGACGTTCTGCGGCTCGCTTCCAAAAGCGGGCCGCGCGTCCCGGCCATCATGCTCACGGCGCGCGGCGACGAAACCGACCGCATCATCGGGCTGGAGCTCGGCGCCGACGATTACGTCACCAAGCCGTTTTCGCCGCGCGAGGTGGTGGCGCGCGTTCGAGCGTTGTTCCGGCGCATCGAAGAGAAAGGCGAGCAGCACCCCGGCAAGCCGGCGCGCAAGAGCCGCATCGGCGAACTGGAGATCGACCACGAATACCACGAAGTGCACGTGAGCGGCCGGCCGGCGCATCTCACGGCCACCGAGTTCCGGATTCTCAGCGTGTTGGCCGAAAATCCCGGCGAGGTCTTCACCCGTTCGCACTTGCTCGATCTGCTGGAGGACGGCGGCGCGATCTTCGAACGCACGCTCGACCGCCACATCAACAACTTACGCAAGAAGGTCGAAGCCGACCCGTCGAACCCGGAGTACGTGCTGACGGTCTACGGCGTCGGCTACAAGATGCGCCGCGCCTAACCGGCGCCTCAGCGAAAGAGCGGGACGACGCGCGACCGCTGCGGGTTCTCGGCCTCGACGAGCTGCGCGAACTGCGCGGCCGGAATCGGCCGGCTGAAGTAAAATCCCTGCGCGGTCGGGGCGTGGACGGTGAGCATGAAGTCGCGCTGCGCCGCCGTCTCGATTCCCTCGGCCACCACCCCCAACCCCAGGCTCTCGGCGAGCGTCGTAATCGATTTCACGATCGCCTGATCGTGCGGGCTGTGCGCGACGTCGGCCACGAACGAGCGGTCGATCTTGACCGCTCCGACCGGCAGCTTCTTGATATAGTCCAGCGAGCTGTAACCGATGCCGAAATCGTCGACGACGATGCGCACCCCGGTCTGGTGGATCTGCGCGAGCGCCTTCACCGCAACGTCGTTCATCGTGATACCTTCGGTGATCTCGACGTCGAGCGCCTCGCCGGTGAGCCCGTTGGCTGCCAGCGACGCGGCGATCGCCCCCGCGATGCCGGGCTCGCACAGATCGCGTACCGACATATTCACCGCAATGCGGAAACTCGCCAGCCCCTGGCGGCGCATCGCGGCGGCGTGAGCGCAGGCCCTATCGAGCACCCACGGGGTAATCTCGACGACGACGCCGATCTCTTCGGCGATCGGGATGAACCGTTCGGGCGCGATCTCGCCGAGCGCCGGGTGATTCCAACGCAGGAGCGCCTCGCCGGCGATCACGCGGCCGCCCTGCAAATCCACGATCGGCTGGTAGAGCACGTCGAGTTCTCCGCGCGCCAGCGCGTGGCGCAGATCGAGCTCGAGGCCCATGCGTTCGAGAATGCGCGCGTGCATCGCATCGCTGTAAAACTTGGCGTTTTGCCGGCCCGCGTCTTTGGCGCGATACATCGCCGAGTCGGCTTGCTTGATGAGTTCGCCCGCCTCCGAGGCGTTGTCGGGAAAGAGGCTGGCGCCGATGCTCGCGGTGACGAGCAGCTCGCGCCCTTCGAAGGGGATCGTCTTCGTAAACGAGTCGAGCACTTCGGCGGCGATGGCGGCGACGTCGACGGCCTTGACGCCGACCTGCGTGAGGATGACGAACTCGTCGCCGCCCGGCCGGTAGACGTTGGCTCGGCCCCCGAGCACCTCGCTCAGCCGGCGCGCGACGCATCGGAGCACTTCGTCGCCGGCGCGGTGGCCGAGCGAATCGTTGATCACCTTGAACCGGTCGAGGTCGAGGAACATCACGCCGATGCTGCTGACGGTCTCCTTCGCCAAAGCCAGACGAGCGTTGAGCTGTTCCTCGAGGGCCAGCCGGTTAGGCAGCGTCGTCAACGCGTCGACGCGTGCCTGGCGCGCTAAGCGTTCCGAGCTCTGCTTGACTTCGGTGATGTCGACCGCGGCGCCGATCGCGCCGACGATTTGACCGTCGTTCCCGCGCAACGCTTCGATCTCGTGCTGGAGCCACCGCCCGTTGCGGCAACTCTCGTAGCGCAGCGACTCGCCCCACAGCGCGCGCTTGACCGCCGCGAGCATTTCGCTCGCGTCGGGACCCGCGAACACGGCGTCGATCGAGCGGCCGACGACGTCGCCCTCGCGGTTGGCGAACTCCGCAAGCAGAGTCCCGGAAGCCGAAGTGATGCGCATGCGAAGATCGACCGCCCAGAGCACCGCGGGGACTTGCTGCAGCAGCAGCCGCAGCCGCCGTTCGCCCTCGCGCAGACTGCGTTCGGCGTTCCGCCGCTCCGTGACGTCGCGAAGATGCACGAGGATTTCGCCGGCCGTCGGCTGCATGCGCACCTCGACGGCCTGGCCGGTCGACTCGAACGACTGCACGAGTTCGTAGGGCATGCCCGACGAGCGGACGCGCCGCATTTCCGGGAGCAGCTCCGACGCGAGCGGATCGAGCACGCTCTCGACGCGCTTGCCTACCAGTTCGGCGGCCCCCCGCCGCAGCAGCCTTTCGGCGCCTTCGTTGACGTGCGTGAAGCGCCAGTCGTCGTCGACGATGAAGAATGCGTCGGGAAGGCTCTCGACCAGCGCGTACCGGCGTTCGTCGTAGGAACGAAGGCGTTCGGCGCGGCGAATCAGCGCCCACGCCAAACCGGTCGCACAGATGGCGGCGATCGCGACGAGGCCGACGACGGCCGGCAGCATCAGGCGAAGGTCCACTCGCGCATGAGCGAGCGTAAACCCGCGCGATTCTTCACGCCGAGATGGGCGTACACGGCTTCCACGTGCCGGTTTAGCGTATACGCGCTGCGGCTGAAGCGCCGGGAGAGATCGGCCAGCTCGAGCCCCTCGGCCAAGGCGAAGGCGATCTGCCGCTGCATCGGCGAGAGTCCGCGCAGATAGGCGTGCTCGTCGCCGGCGCTCTCCTGATGCAGGGCGACGCTCAACGCGCTGCGCGGGAAGACGCTCGCGTGCTTGCGAGCGCGTTCCAGCCACGCGGGATCGCGCGTCACCTCGAAGACGCCCATCGCGGCGAGCGCCGCGCGAAAGCGATAGCCGGCTTCGTCGAAGACGCGGTACGCTTCCTCGAAAGCGGCGATCGCGACCGCATCGTTGCCGAGGACGGCCTGCACGCGTCCGAGCGCGTACTTTTCGAAACCGACCGCACGGCGGTCGTGCGCCAGCGCCAGCGTCGGATCGACGTTGCCGCGGCCGAGCTGCAGGTATTCGGAAACGTACCGCTGCGCTTGCTCCATGTCGGTCGGCGAGAAGAGCACCGCGAGCATGACCAGCGCCTGGCGCTCCTCTCCGCGCGTGGCCGGCCACGAGACGTGCTGCGCGATTGCGTGCGCGGCGTACAGCTCTTCGGCCACCCAGGGCTCGTTGGCGTTCATTCGGGCGACGTACGCACGATCCAAATGAGCCATGACGCGCGAGGCGTCGTTGGGAGCCAGCGCCTTGGAATCTTTGAAGAGCCACTGCGCTTGCGCGGACTCGCCGCGCAGGAACGCGTTCCAGGCCAGGGCGCGAACGCATAGGAACCGGTGCTCGTTGAGATCGTCGCTCCACGGCATCCACTCGTACGCGTCGGCGCCTCGCGCCACGGCCTTCGCATCGCCCGTTTCCAAGCCGAGGCGAAGCAACGCGTGCACTTGCAGAGCGAGCGTTCGCGGATCGCACGTGCCCGGATGCTCCATCGCCACCTCGACCGCGGCGATGAGATCGGCGACCTGTTCGGAAAACCGCTGCGTTCCCGCGTGCATGTAGGCGCGCGTGACGTAGCCGTGGAACGTGCCCGCCGGATCGCCCGAGGCGATCAGCGCGGCGACGCTCGGGTCGCGCGCATCGAACCGCGCGAGCGCGATGTTCAGCGTCGCGCGGTAGTACCACAGCAAGCACTTCGCGGCGAGCGACGCGCGATCGAAGAGTGCCGACGCTTCGACGTCCATGGCGGCGGCCGCGTCGAAATTGCGCGTGCCGACGTACGCGCGCATCGAGATCGCGTAGTACGTGAAACGGCCTTCGACCGACTGGATGAGTTCTTGGGCGCGTGCGAGCGACGCCAAGGCTTCGACGGGATCCACCGGCACGAGGAGGCGCGCCCGCACCAGAGCGGCGGTCTCGGCCTGCGCCGCGGGCCACTCCTCGCAGCCGCGCAGCAGCTCGAGCGCTTCGGCATAGCGACCGCTTTGGCGACAGGCTTGCGCCTGTGCCAGCCGCTCGACGGCGGTGGTTTCGGGAACTCCCGAAGACGACACGGTGTGGCTTTCGCCCCTCGTAGCGCCGGCTAGTCCGCGATGGTCCCGGCGCTGGTGGTTTGACCCGCCGTCACGGTAACGCTCGGGCCTTGCACCGTAGCGTTCGGCTGCGTTTGCTCCTGTGCGGCGATCGACCACCCGGTTGCGGACGTGTATTCATTGTAGACGGTGATTTGGTACGCTCCCGAAGGCAACGTGTGCAGCAAGTAGTTCCCGTTCCCGTCGGTGAAGCTGGTGGCCGCGGTCGCACCGTTGCTCGCGGTCGCGACGACGACGGCGTTGGTCACCGCCTCGCCGTTCGCATTCGCCACGCTGCCGGCGATGCTGCCCTCCAAGCCTTCTTGCGCGACGGTCAAACTCGGGCGCGAGTACCCGGTCCCCTGATTGGGCATGAACGATTCCATCACGTTGTAATCGACGTCGACGTCGACCGACGATCCGGCGACTTGGAACGCCTGATTGAACGTAATCGCAACCGAACCGGGAGTCGGGCCGGGCCCGGTGCTGGTCGATGCGCCGAAATTAGCGGAACTGCGCGTCGATTGATTGCTCTCGAAAGCGAGCGGGTGTGAATAGCCCGCCGCGCCTACGTAGTTGCTCGATGCCGTGTCGACGACGAGCGTGAGCGAGGAGTAGGTGGTTTGCGCGACCGTGCCCGCGGCAATCGGCGTACTGCTGCCGCCTTGATAGGCCAGCACGTTGATCACTTGCGGCGTGGAAAACTGCGCGACGATCGTTTTGGTACCGTTTGGGCTGGTGACGTACACTTCGTCGACGCCCACGTCGATTGCCGTAATGCCGCTGCCGTTGGGCAGGCCGACGTCGCCGATGTTCACCTGAAGGCTGTTCTTGCCGCCCGTGCCGCCGCCGATCACTTCCTTCGGGCGCACCCGCGAGTGGCTGATCCCGCCGGCCGGCGCCGGCGGCGCCGGCGGCGCCTGCATCAAGCCCGCGGGCGACGACTGCTGGGCTGCGCTGGAACACGCCGCCAACCCAATGAGCAAAAAGAGCCCGGTGATAGCACGCAGCTTTCCGACCATGGTTCGTCTCCCGGCGGCCCCGGCTCGGTCCGTCGCATCGACGGCTCAAAAGCGGAATCGCTCGTCCATCATCATAGTGCCGGCTCGCTCGCCTGCATACCGCTTCGTGTAACGCTGGGGCAACGCCCCGGTTAAGGAAACGTAAAACCGCCTCGTCGTTGGCCTTCGGGCTCGATTAAGGGTCGCCGGCGAGCCGGATCGTCAAAATGGCGATATCGTCGGAGTGATCGCCAAGGACCACGCGCTCCTTGATTGCGGCCGCGGGGTCGGGGGCGGAGGCCACGGCGGGATCGAGTAAAGCGGCGCGCAACGCGTCCTCGCCGGTCAAATAATCGCGATCCCACTCGGTCAATCCGTCGGTAAAGAAGCAGATCAGGCTCCCGGGATCGAGGGTCAGCTCGTCGTCGATTTCGGGCGCGCTCGCAGCGCCCAAGGCCCGAATTCCCAGAGGCAGCCCGCGATGGGTGAACGGATCGATCACCTCGCCGCGAGCGAGGGCCACCAGCGGACCGGGATGCGCAGCCGCGGAGCCGGTGAGCGTGCGCCGGCGGGGATCGAGAATGGCGACGATCGACGTCGCGAGCTGCTCGGGCGCCTCCGACGTCATCACGTTGTCGAGGTTGGCGAGGATCTCGGCCGGCTCGGGCGCGACCCGCGCCAGAAACCGAATGCCGATGCGCAGCTTGACCATCAGCAGCGCCGCTTCGTATCCGTGCCCGATCGCGTCGCCGACCGAAATCACGATCCGCCCGTCGGGAAGTTCGAACGCGTCGTACCAGTCGCCGCCGACCGTCCCTTGCCGCCGGCCGGGCTCGTAGAAGGCGTGCAGCTCCACACCTTCGATGCGCGGCAGGGCGGCCGGAAGCGCCGCATTTTGCAGCACGTTGGCCGACCACAACGTGTTGGCGTAGTTACGCGAGTTCGAAACCGCGACGCCGACGCGCCGGCCGAGCGCCATGGCGAAGTTCAAGCTCTCGCGATCGTATCGCCAAGGCGACGTCCGCGCCAATACCAGCGTCAGCGTCCCAACGATGCCTTCGGGCGAAACGATGGGCACGATCATCATCGATCCGTACTGCATCGCCTTCATGAACGCGTGATGTTCTTCCGAAACGGAGAGCCGCTCGCGCTCGGCGTCGTCGACTTCTTCGATCAGCAACGGGATGCCGGTGCCCAAGACGCCCAATACCGAGTGCTCGCGTCCGTACCGGCGCTCTTGGAGAAAGACGCCGGCCGCGCGCACCGTCGCCGCGCGCGACGGGTCGCGATGCGCCGCACTGCGCAGCTCGATTCGGCCGTCCTCGGAGTACAGATCGAGGATGCAGAGATCCGCAACGCTCTCCACGGCGATGTCGCAAATATTCGCGATCGTCTGCCCGTAGTGAAGCGACGTCGCGAGAACGTCCGATGCGCGTAACAGGAGGCGGAGATAATCCTCGCGCCCCGGAGCTCCTTCGCCCGTTGTGTGCACTGGGACCGAACCTTTATGGAAAGTCCCCGTCATCCTAATCAATGGGTGCCCCGCGAGCAACGGTAAAGCGCACGGTTGTGAGGCTCGGCAAGAGAGCGCGGCAGGCTGGGGCAGGTCGCCTGCTAGACGTGCCGCCGAGTGGGTATAGTCTCCGCATGGATACGTTCGATAGGAGAACCTGCCGCATGATCCGATTCGTCGCCGCCGCAGCGCTCGCGCTCGGCCTCACGACCGGCGGCGCCTTTGCCGCGACCTGTAATGCTGCCGTTCCCTCGATCGCCAACGTCGCGGTGAAGAACGTCACGACGTCGGGTGGATTGAATCACTACGAAATCGTGGGAACCGTCGTCAACAACGGCAGTGCCGGACAGGCATCCAACGTGCTGCAATCGGTCGACATTTTTTTAGCGCAGCAAAAGCTCGATACCAGAAGCATTCCGCCGCTTGCCGCCGGGAAGTCGTTTCAATTTACGTACACCTACGATCGCTCGTCCGGCGCAGGCCAGGGCACGACCAAGCTCACGTTCGCGCTCGACCCGGCGCCGGCCGGACCGCAAGAGTGCGGCTCGGCCATCGAGACGGTGACGTTCTAACGCCCGGCCGGCGCGTTAGCTCTTTTCGCTAAAGAACGCCGAGTAGACGATGCCGGCGAGCACCGCTCCGGCAATCGGCGCGACCCAGAAGAGCCAGAGTTGACCGAGCGCCCAGCCCCCCTGCGCGAAGAGCGCGGGGCCCAGGCTGCGCGCGGGGTTCACCGAGGTGTTCGTCACCGGAATCGTGATCAGGTGGATCAGCGTCAAGCATAGACCGATCGCGAGGCCCGCAAATCCGGCCGGCGCGCGTTTGTCGGTGCTGCCGAGAATCACCAGCAGAAAGAAAAACGTCGCGACGATCTCCGCGACGAGCGCGGAAACCATTCCGAACCCGCCCGGAGAGTGATCGCCGTACCCGTTGGCGGCGAAACTGCCCGCGCCGGCGAAGCCGCCCTTGCCGGAGAGGATGAGGTAGAGCACCGCCGCCGCCGCAATCGCGCCGACGCACTGCACCAGCACGTACGGCACGACGTCTCTCGCGCCGAAGCGTTTGGCGACCCAGAGACCCACCGTAACGGCCGGATTGAAATGACCGCCCGAGATCGGGCCCAAGGCGTAGACGCCCGTTAGCACGGTCAGACCGAAGGCCAGCGCGACGCCGGCGAATCCGATGCCGAGCTGCGTGCTTCCGTTGAGAAAGACGGCGGCGAAAATCGCGCTTCCGCATCCTCCGAAGACCAGCCAAAAGGTTCCGGCGAACTCCGCCGCGAGCCGTTTTCCAAGGGTCACGATCTCCTCCAACGCCCGCCGAAAAGCAGGCTATCGAACGCCACTTCTCCTTATGCCGTAAGCCCACCCGTACGCCCGGTCAATTGTTCGAAGAGATCGCGCGCCGCGGCTTCGCCGCTGCGAACGCAATCGGCGATGCCGACGCCGCGATAGGCCGAACCCGCAAGTGCGAACCCATACAGGCGCGAGGCTTCGCGCTCGATGCGCGTCACCAGCTCGGTGTGACCCACGGCGTATTCCGGCAACGCGCGCGGCCACCGGCGTACCAGCGTCCACGCGGGATCAGCAGCGATGCCGAGCAGTTCGCGCAGTTCCCGCCGAACCGTCGCAAGGAGTTCGGCATCTTCTTTCGCCGCCAGCGCGGGCTGGAGCGCGCCGCCCGCGAACGCGCGCAGCAACACCTTGCCATCCGGAGCGCGTCCCGCAAACTTCTGCGATGAAATCGTCACCGACATGATCGAGCGTCCCTCGGCAAACGGCACCACGAAGCCGGTGCAGGCGGGCAGCGGCGGCACGGCGCCGGCATCGTAGGCAAGCGTCACGGTGGCCACCGAGTGATAGCGAATCGAACGCAGGAGCATCGCCAAGCCCGGCTGCGCGCGCTCGAGCACGCCGGCTGCGGCGCGCGCCGGAAGCGCGCAGAGTACGGCGTCGGCGTCGATCGCAGTGCCGTCGGCAAGCGCGATCGTCCACCGCGCCCCTCCCTCGCGCGGCTCGAAACGCACCTCTACCGCCTCGGCCGAGGTGCGCACGGCATCGCCGAGCCGGCGTTCGAGCGCGGCGATCATCGATCCGAGCCCGCCTTGCAGGCTTACCAGCCGCGGCGCGGGCGCGGCGTTGCCGGCGTGCGCCGCCGCTTTGCGCATCCCGCGAACCATGCTGCCGTAGGTGCGTTCGATCCCAACCATTTGCGGTAACGTTGCCTGCATGCTCAAACGCTCGGGATCGCCGGAATAGATCCCGCCGACCAGCGGTTGCGCCAGACGTTCGAGCACTTGGCGGCCGAACCGGCGCGTGACGAACGACGCGAGGCTCTCGTCGCTCTGGCCGCGCCGCCGAGGCACGAGCGGCTCGACGGCCGCGCGCAGGATGCCCGGCAGATCGAAAAGCCCGCTGCGCACGATCGCCGCGAGCGAGGTCGGCGTGAAGAGACGAAAATCGTCGGGAATCGGCAGCAGGCGTCCGTCGCGCACGATGCGCGCTCCGCGGAACTCCGCACGCGGCGTCGCGACCGACGGCTCGAGCCCGAGCCTGCGCACGAGTTCGAGCGCCGCGGGCTTTTCCGTCACCAGCGAATCGGGCCCGAGCTCGGCCACGTACCCGCCGGCCGCGCGCGTCTCGATGCAGCCGCCGGTTCTGGGCGCGCGTTCGAGTACGATCAACCGCACGTCGCGGCCTTGCCGCACCGCGATTTCCCGGCAATGATTTGCGGCTGCCAGGCCGGTCACGCCGGCGCCGAGGACGGCGACGCGCAGCGGCATCAGACGCGCTCCGCCAGCATCGCCACGAACAACGGATGATCGTTGAGCGCGGGAGCGCGTTCGAGCCGGACGCCCGCCTCGGCCGCGACCGCGCGCGCCTCGACGTCGAGATCGTAAAGCACCTCCACGTGATCGCAGAGGAAGCCGATCGGTGCGACGATCGCGTCGCGGCGTCCGCGCTCCGGCAGCGCGCGCAGCATGTCGCGCACGTCGGGGCCCAGCCACGCCTCGCGCGAGGAGCCGCTGCGGCTCTGATAGGCGACGCTCCAGTGGCGCGCGCCCGCGGCGCTCGCGATGGCGGCGGCGCTGGCCGCAACCTGTCCGGCGTAAGGAGACGCGTCGGCCTCGGGAATGCTGTGCGCGGTGAAGACGATTTCGACGTCGTCCAGCGACGGCACGTCGAAACGCGCGCGGGTCTCGGCGATGCGGCTCGCGTGAGCGCGCACGAACAGCGGGTCGTCGAAGAACGGCGCGGCGCACTCGATCGTGGCCGCCCCGCCGGCACCCCGCGCCGCCTCGTCGCACTCGCGCGCGTATCGCTCCCAGGCGTGCGTGCCGCCGAACGGAGCGAGCGGAACGGCGAGTACGCGCGCCGCGCCGGCGCCGGCGAGTTGGAGAACCACGTCGTCGAGAAACGGCTCGGCGTTGCGGAAGGCCACCTCGACGGCCGGCGGCATCGCTCGCACCTCGAGGCTCGCGCGCAGCGATCGCGCGAGACGCCGCGTCAGCGCGTTATACGGCGAATGCCCCCCGATGCGCGCGTAGTGTTCGAGCACGGCTTCGTAGCGTTGCGCCGGAACGCGCCGCCCCGCGAGCACGCGATCCACGAACGGACGGACGTCTTGCGGCGCGCTCGGGCCGCCGAAGCCGTACAACAGGACGGCATCGTAGCGGCACGCCGTCTGCTGCAATTGCATGCCTTACGCGGTGGCGCCGGGATGCAGCGCGCGATAAGCAGGCGAGCGGTACGAACAGCACGGCTCCGAGCCAAAGGGGTCGCCGTCGAAGCCGTAGGCACGCGCGCGCGAGCCGCCGCAGATGAAGCGATAGTCGCAGACGCCGCACTTGCCGTTGGTCCGGTCGGGATCGCGTAAACGCCGAAAGGTGGGATCGGTGCGATAGACGTCGATCGGGTCGCGCTCTCGGACGTTCCCCGCGGGAATCTCGAGAAACCCGCTGGGGCACACGTCGCCGGTGTGCGAAACGAACAGAAAGCCTTTGCCGTCGCAGATCGCCGGGGCTCGGTAGTAGCCGGCATGGCGAGGCATGCGGCCGGGTGGGATTTCGCCGGCGTGCTGCGCGACGTAGCGCCGGTAGTGCGGCGCCTCCGTGGTCTTGATCATGAACGGCGGGTCGCTCTTCCAGATCTCGAAGAGCTGCGCGAAGACGCGCTCGAAGCCGTCGGCGTCGAGACAATCCTCGCGCTGCGCGCGCCCGGTCGGCACCAAGAAGAACGCCGTCCACACGGCCGCGTCCATCCGGCGAATTACCGCCGGCATTTCGCCGATCGACGACTCGTTATGGCGCGCGATCGTGGTGTTGATCTGCAAGTCGATGCCGGCGGCGCGCGCGTGCGCGGCGGCGGTCATCGTGCGTTCGAACGTGCCTTTGACGCCGCGGAAGGCATCGTGAACCTCGGCGTTCGGGCCGTCGACGCTCAGCGACATGCGCGTGCATCCCGCCGCGGCGAGCCGCTCGAGCGAGGCCTTGGTCAGGCGCCCGGTGCCGCTGGGCGAGACCGCGACGCTCAAATCGCGGCTCGACGCGTACGCCACGATCTCGAAGAGATCGGGGCGCATGAACGGATCTCCGCCGGTCAAAATGAAGATGCAGCGGCCGTACGCCGCGATGCGATCGACGAGCGCGAATGCCTCGCGCGTGGTGAGTTCGCGGTCGTCCCGCCGCGGAATCGCCTCGGCCCGGCAGTGCCGGCAGGCGAGAGCGCAGGCCCGAGTGGTCTCCCAGATGACGACTTGAGGCCGGTCGTCGTAGATGCCCATTGCCGTCCAGCGTAGCCGCTCGCCGAGAATCCGCCGTGAAGAGCCGGGCGGCGCGTCTGGATAGGTTCTTCACATTCCGCCGGGCCGGCGGCTAGGGCCTATGAAGCGTTCGTGCCGCCCCGGTGGTCGAGAGTCGTGGCGCGCTCCAGGGCGGCGCGGTCCCAGCGCGCGAGGTTCGCCGCCGCGTCGTACGTCGATTGAAAGAAGGCCAGGACGCTGCGATCCGGATCGGGCGCGGTGCGCGCGGCTTCGTAGGGCAACACGAACTCACCCATCGGCGCGTACCACGACGCCGCGGCCGGTTCGATCGCCGTCTCGGAGAAGCCGGCCGGCGTCGGATAGGCGTACGAATAGAAGAGGGCCTCGCTGCCGCCGCCGCCCGCCCAGAACCCGACGCTCTGCTCCTCGTGCGAGTACGCTTCGCGCATCGCCGAATCGGGCATGTTCGGAAAGCCGCCCGGATGCGGCGGCGCGGTGCGGCCCGAGAAGCGGGTGACCGCGAGATCGAAGCTTCCCCAAAAGAAATGCACCGGACTGGCTTTGCCGAGAAACGGCGCGCGGAAGATCTTGCAGAGACGATCGGCTTGCACGAGCGCGCGCCAGAAGCGGTACGCCTGCCGGCCGTCGTAGACCGAGTGCACCGTATCGCGCGCGAACGGAATCGCGTCGGCGACCTCGTTGGGCTTTGCTACGATGCGCACGTCGAATCCAAGCGATCGCACCGCCTCCATCACCCGCCGGTAGAACTCGGCGACCGTCATCGGCTCGAGCGCGAACGCCGTGCGCCCGCCGTCGCAATCCGCGAGCACGAGCTCCTGCGCGATGAAATCGAAATCGATCTGCAGCGCGCGCCCGCCGGGATACGGCATCGACGAGGTCGTCAAGCCGCGCGGCGTCACGTAGAGCGTGACGTTCCACCAGTGATTGAGCATCGGCTCCAACTGCAGGCGGATCTTCCCGACGATCTGCGTCCATAGATGGAGCGTCGTCTGCGTCTGTCCCCACTGCGCTTGCACCAGCGCCGGCCAGCGGTCGTCTCGATCGTCAGGTTCCATGATCGCGGCTTCGAGGCTGCGGTTGCGCGCTACTTCTAGCGGTGCAACAGGTTGGCGGCGACGTACGGCAGCAGCCGCTGCCCCACGAACATGCCGGTCAGCCCGATGAGCCCCAGCAGCGGCGGAGCCGGCGACGGCAGCTTGACCAGATTGAAGACGATGCCGACCGCAAGCCCCGTCCCGAAGGCCAGCGCGATCGCGCCGATGGAGAGCGTCTGTTCGTTCATGCTCCGATTATCGGCCTTTCTCGACCGTGGCAACCAGCGTCGCGACGGCGCGATCGATGGCCGCGACGCGATCGTCCATGCCCACGATCCCGTACGCCGCCGCGATTTGCGCGAAGGGCGTGTAGGCGAGGCGAACGCCTTCGGCTTCTTGCCACACCACCAGCTTGAGCGGAAGCTCGAGCGCGACGAGCGGATAGGCCTCCATGAACGGCGTTCCGGCTTTGGGGTTCCCGAACACGATCAGCGTCGTCGGGCGCAGCGCCGTCCCGGCCTCGCGGGCCGCACGCGCTTGATCGATCGTCGCGAAGACCGTATTTCCCGCCTTCACGATCGTGGCGGTGAGGCGTTCGACGGTCTCGTCGAAACCGTAGCGGCTCGAATGGGTCACTGGCATCCCTCCCGATCAGTACACGCGCGCGCCGTCGGCGACGAAACGATCGGGCCGCAGCAGCACGACGTTGCCCGCTTCGTCGGCCACGCCGAGCACGAGCACCTCGCTCTCGAATCCGGCAATGCGCTTGGTTGGAAAGTTGGTGACGGCGACGATCTGCGTTCCGACGAGCGCTTCGGGTGCGTAGAGCCCCGTAATTTGCGCGCTCGAATGCCGCCGTCCGGTCTCCGCGCCGAACTCGATTTCGAGCTTGTACGCGGGTTTGCGAGCCTGCGGGAACGGCCGCACCGCGACGATCGTCCCGACGCGCATTTCCACCCGGTCGAACTCTTCGTAGCGGATCGTCATAGCGCGGGCGTTCGACGGCGCACCGCGCGGCCATGCCGGAAAAAAGCGAGGGGCCCCGTCGGAACGGAGGCCCCTGCAGCGCGGTACGGGCGCCCTAGATGCGGACTTGGGCGCTGACGTACAGGTTGAACGGAGCGATCGCCGAGCCGATGCCGCCGTTGTTCGTGAGCGACGGCGTGTAGCTCTGCTGCCACGGCGTCGTCGATCCGTTGGCCTTCACGTCCGTGATGCCCTTACCGTTGTAGAAGTTCCCCGGGTAGATCGTGCTGTTGAGCACGCCGCCGGCCGCCGTGTATCCGCACACGGTGGGACTGGGCTGATAGGCGGCCGTCCACGGTTCCGCCGATCCGCCGAAGCACGAGTGGAAGAGGTTCGTCCCCGTGAGCGTGACGCGAAGCTTCGGGCTCACGTCGTAGCTGATCTGCAGGTTGCCGGTGAGCATGCTGGGATTCTCGTAGGAGTCGATCCCTGCGAAGTGTCCGGTCTGCGGATTGGGGATATAGAAGTACCCGAGCGGCCCCAGGCCGGGCGCGGTCACCGTGAGATAGTTGCATTGCAGCGGATTGGTGTCGGTGATGCCGGTGTGCCCGGAGTTGAGCTGGCAGGCGCGCGGGTCGTAGCCGTTGATGTCGAGCGGGTTTCCGTAGAAGCCGCCGGCCTGCCACTGAAGGCTCGGCGTAATCGCCAGCCGGTTCTTCCGGTAGTTCACGATCACGGTCGCCACTGCAGGCGAGATGTAGCTGGTGCTTCCCCCGTTGAGATTCGGCGCGATCGCCGTGGTGTACGGCTCGTACCAGCCGTTGGGGTCGAGCTGGCCTTGTGAGGGCTGGTCGTAGTACGGGTTCGCGATCGTATCGTAGACGGTTCCCCCGATCGTAATCGGCTTGGCCTTACACGAGACCGCCAGGCCGGCGCGATAACACGGGCTTCCGCCGCCCGACTTGGTGAGCGCGTCGTACTGCGCGATCGCTTGGTTCAAGCCGATCGTGGTGTTTGGAATGACGCCGCCCGTGATCAGCGGTTCGTTCTGGAAGCGCACCTTCGAGTCGGTGTACGTGAAGGAGAACTCCCCGGACAACCCGTTGCGGCTGAAGTCGCCCTTGTTGAACTGGAACTCGACGCCCTGGTTGCGGTTGACGCCGACCGGAACTTGCGTGACGAATCCGGCGCCGATGAAGGTCTGCTGCTGCCAATCGTTCACCCACGTGTAAAACGGCGTGAGCTTGACGCTCATGTCGGTCCCGTGGAAGTGATGCTCGAACGAGAGGTCGTACTGCGCCGACGAGACGCCCGGAATCGGATGGAACGGCGAGTAGAACCCGAGGTTCATCGTGTTGTTCCACACCGAGCGGTTGTCGCCCGACGCGCTGAGGTACTGAACGGACGCGGAGATCGGCGGCTGCGCGAAGCGGCCCGCCGAGAAGCGCCAGACCGTATCGGGCGATTGGGTGTACGTCGCCGAAATGCGCGGCTCCCAGTAGTAGAGCGAGTACGACCCCGGCGAGGTCGCGGTAAAGTCCGGCGCGGCGACGCCGTCCTGCGTGGTGCCGTTGGGATGCACCCAGCCGGTGTGCGGTCCGGTCGGCGTCAGCGCAACCGCGGCGGCGTTACAGTCGCCGACGACGTACTGCGCGTTGGCCGGCGGCGGCTGCCCGGGTGCGAGCGGCTGCAGCAGCACTTGATTGGTCGACGGCTGAACGCAGGTATAGTTGGCCGTCATGTTTGCGTAGAAGTTCGTGGCGGCCGAGCCCGAGTTCGGCAGCACGTAGGTGAAATCGTCGTACCGTAACGACGCGTTGATCAGGAACTTGTCGTTCGGGCGGAACTGATCCGTGATGGCCGCGTTTTGGAAGCGCGGCTGCACGGTGTTGAGCGAGCCGGTCACCGGACCGCTCCAGAGCGTATCCCACGAGGCCGCGGGGTTCGCGAAACCGGTGGGACCGTTCGCGGCGTTGCTGATCCAGCCGCAGGGCACCGCGTTGGGGCCGACGTCGCACGTGCCCGGGGCGCCGGAATAGACTCTCGACGGACTGACCGTCGCCTTGAGCGCGACGTCGTAGTACGAGCTGGAGAGACAGGTCGTTTGCGCGCCGCTGTGCGCGTCGTAGCACTTGCCGCCGGCCATGTAGCCGATCGGCGAGCATCCGGAGCCCGAAAGGCACGACGCGAACGCCGACGTGTTATTGAAACGGATCACGTTGGCGGTCGAGTAGTTGTAGTTCGCGCTGATCAGATTCTGATCGTTGATTTGATCGCTGAACTCCAGCGCGCCGCCGGCGGTGTGCGTCATGAGATCGTACTGCGCGGTCGGAAGCGCCGGAACGGACTCGTCCGTCGCACCGAAGACCGGGTTGGTCTGGAGCCAATCCGAGTAGAACGTATAGCCGTAGGCCCGCAAATAGGCCGAGCTGCTGAGTTGGTAGGTGTATTGCAGCTTCACGATGCCGGTATCGTTCTGATACGGATTGACGGACTGGTCGTAGTTGGGAACCGGCCCGTCGAACGCGTGGCCGGGCGTGTCCGGCGCGTAGTAGATCGTCGGCGCCGTGAAGGACGTCGCGCTTCGTGCGATCGGGGTGCCGAACGGCAAGTTGTAGACGATACCGTCGGCATACGGCAGATACGCGCCCTTCTTCGAATAGGTGCAGGCATTGCCTCTGACGCCGGCCCAGCCGACGATCGTCATTTGACCGCAGACTGGCGGCGCGTACGGCGCCTGATCGAGCGCCCAGTAGAACTGGTTCGCGCTGCCGCCGATGTCGTTGGGCGAACTGTACGACCAGTTGTTGAGGGCCGAAGCGCTCCAGAGCGCCTGAATGTCGTCGCGCAACCCGTTTTTCTTCGGGATGCCGATATGCAGGTTGATCACGTCCTCGCGATCGGTCACTTGCGACGGCGTCGCTGCAGAGCCGTTGTAGTACTCCCAGCAGCCCTGCGGCAGCGATTGCGGCGGCCCGCCGACCGTACAATCCGGCTTTACGCCCTGGCACGTGACGGTAGTGCACGCCGTGTAGCCGATCGACGAACCCAGCGTCGGGCCCGAGAGAAAGCCGCCGGGAGCGACGTACGGCTGACCGTTGCTATTGTTGATCAGCCGGAAGGCTTGGTCGTAGCCGCTAAAGCCGGCGTACCAGCTGAAGTTCCGGTCCGGCGTCGCGCCGCCGGCTTCGATTTGCGCTTGATGGTAGAACGCAGGCGTACCGATGCCGAGGTTGATCGATGCATACCCCGGGAAGGTGCCCGTCTTGATGACTTGGTTGATGAATCCGGCCGTCCCCGAGGTCGAGGTCGAAGCCGGACCGCCGCCGGTGTACACCTGCAGCTCTTGCAAGCCGAGGCTGGATTCGGTCGACGCATTGTAGTTATCGAACGCGCGGTTGATCGGAATGCCGTCGTACTCGTACCCCGTATAGTACGAGTTCTGCCCGCGGACGTAAGCGGCATTGAACGTCCAGCCGAGGCCGCCGATGTTCACCTGCACGCCCGGTACGGTCGAGATTGCCGAGTAGGCGCTATTCAAGTTGCCGCCGCCGCCCAGGGCGGACGCCGCGGCAGCCTGCGTCGCGTTGACGCTGTAGAGATCGCCGCCCACGCCCGATTTGACGAGATTGGCGGCCGACGACGAGGTGACGCGCACGATCGTCTTGAGCGCCTTGGCGATCGTGAACGTCTGTTGCTGCGTCTGATCGGCAAACACGACGTTTCCGGGAAACGACGTCGGCTGATAGCCGCTCCTGCTGATCGTAATGGTGTAGGTGTCCGGCGCGAGGGAGAGAAACGTGAAACGCCCCTGCGCGTCGGTCGTCGCCTTCGCCGTTTGCGACGGCGAGACGGCGTCGATGGTCGCACCCGCGACGGGCGCTCCCGACGTATCGTGAACGGTGCCGCCCAAGTTTCCCGTCGTTCCGGCCAGTGCCCACGTTCCCTGGACGAAACACAACGAGATGACGAGGATCGCCACCAATCCACGACGGATGGGTCCGAGATTGTTCATACGCATCCTCACGTGAATGAGTAGTAAGGATGTGCACGTTCCCGTCCTCGAATTGGCGTTCCGGTCGAGAATCGTTGAGAAAGCGCGCGTTCCGCGCACATTTACATCAACGAATATCAAAGGCGCGCTTTTCGTCGCGCGCCTTTGCTAGCGAACGGTCGTCCGCGATCCCCCGCGCAAGCCGATCAATCCGAGCAGCCCGAGCAAACCGACGAGGCCCCACGATCCGCCGCCGCCGGTGCTGGTGGACGTTCCGGTCGTCATCGAGCCCGTGTCCGTCAGCGGCGTTGCAGTCGCAACCGGCGCCATTGTCGGGGCCGCGCCGGCGCCGGTGGTGTCGGTCGAGCCGTTCGTATTCGTGGCGCCGTTGCCGCCGGTGGTCATCGTGCCGGTTCCGCCGCCGTTGGTGGTTCCGGAGTTCGTCGTCGTGGAGCCGGCCGTTCCGGAGCCGGAGTTCTGTGCGACCGCTGCCGGGGCCGCCTGCTGTGCGCGCACCGTTGCCGGCAGCGCCATGGCCGCGAGCAGCACCAGTGCCGCGATGGTCAGTTGTAGCGTTCTCATGCGGTGCAGTGTGCCCGCAATCGCGCGTCTTAGTCGCGAGCGACCGGCTGGCGGGATCGCGATGCGCGAGCGAGCGCAAGCGCGCGCAAGAGCATCGCCACCCGCGCCTCCTCGTCGCCATAGAGGCCGAATCGGTTGCAGTGGACGTGTACGAACGCCGCCAGACGGGAGGCATTCGGGGGCTGGCCGAGGGCGGCTTCGAGCGGCGCTCCGCCGCCGCGGCCCAATGCGGCGGCGACCCGCCGCAACGCTTCGCGATCGGATGCGCGCATGGTCTGCCGCGGGAGTGCGGCAAACGCGTCGAGCATCGCCCGCGTCGCCGGCTCGGACGCTCCCAGAAGCGCGTCGAACGACGCGGCGGCGGCTTCGACCCGCCAGTCGGTTGCCGCGATGCCCTCGGCGAGCGCTGCGGCGCACGCCTCGCTATCGAGCGTGAAGAAACGCTCGACCGCCTGCAGCGACGCTCCCTCGCCGTACCGTTCGTACTCGGGATCGTACGTGTCGAGCGCGTACCGCCCGATCTGCTCTTGCGACAGCCACGTTTCGGCGCGAGCGAGCAGCGCATCTCGAACGCTCGTATCCTGGCCGGCCGCATGCAGCCGCAGGCGCAGGTGGTGCTGCGGATCGCCGTACCGCAAGAAGAACCAACGGTCGACGGCTCCGCGTTCGACCTGCTCGCGCACGAACGGGACGGCGTGCGAAACCAGAAACGCATCGGCGGCTTGCCGGCCGACGTAGAGCTTCGCATAGGTCCACGCCGAGCCCGGGCCATACCGCGTGCGGCGCGCGACGACGGCGGCGGCGCGCGGGGGCGGCGCCGCCGGCACCTCTGCGGCAACGGCTTGCGCGACGAACTCGACGGCGTGCGCGCCGTCCTCGGCGCGAACCCACATCTCTCCGGGCGCCGGAATCGCTTCCTCCACGTGCAGCGTGCGCTCGCCGGCGGCGTACTCGTCGAGCAGCAGCCGGGCCGAGGGTGCGTTGAGATCGAGCAGCAGGCGGTTATCGCCCCGGCAGAGATGCACGTAGCGCGGCATGTCGCAGCGCTCGCGCATGCCGCCGGTTTCGTTTGCCGGCACCAGCCATCGCCGCGGACGCAGCACCAGGCGCCCGTACGTCACGCGCGGCAGATACGGTAAGCTTTCGGCCGGCCCCAGGTGAAACTCGGGAACGCGAAGGCCGTCGCAGAACGCGAGCGCCAAGAAGCGGCAAAGGTTCGGAGCTCCAAGTGCCGTCACCAGGGCGTGCGATTCGCACGCGGTCACGCGCCGGCCCAACGACGCCGACCAGAGATAGAATGTGCCGTCCTCGATGCCCACCCAGCAATCGCTCGGCGAGAGCGTCCCAAAGCCCGGCGGTACGCCGAGGCCGGCGGGCATCTCGTAGTCGTGGAACCGCGGCCGAATGCATACGTTATACGATCGCGACGCTACCGGCGCGTAGGTGAACTCGACGACCAGTTCGTCCCGAGGCACGGCCCGCCGGACGATCGATCGCAACGCCTCCGTTGCCGGCTCGCCCAGCACGTGGCAGAAGCGCGCCGTCGATTTCGCGGCCCGATCGAGCAGCATCGTCGAGACGACGCGGTACTCTCCCCGTTCGATCGCCGCGCCGTCGCGTGCGGCGACGGCGAACCCCACCTCAACGGCGCGCGGAGCGCGGCCCTCGCCGTGTGCGGGAAAGACCCGATCGAGCAATCCGCCGCGAAGGTCGACGCCGCGCAGCCCGCAGCGCGCGGCTTCGGCGAACAGGTGCAGCACTTCGGCCGCGCGCGCTTCGCCGCCGCACTCGTGAAACGTGGCTTCGCCGGGGGTACCCAGGCCGCGGTCGTTGTCGACCAGCTCCAGCAACGGAACCAAGCGCGTCTCGCCTTCGTACCGCTCGACGAAGCGGCGCCGGTACTCGTCCATGCGAAACACGCGCCCGGCTCGCGTCGCGAGGCCGGCCAGGATCGCCGCATCCTCCAAGATCGGCGCCGGTAAGCTGCCGGCGAAGGCGACGCGGGCGTCGACTTGCACGGCGTCGGCGGCCGCGGTCTCCGCCAGTGCGGCAAACTCGCCGGCGACGCGCAGCCGGGATTGCGCGGTCTGCTCGTAGAGCGGCACCGCGTCGATCGCGGCGGCCGAGGCCAATGCCGCGCGCAAGCGCGAAGCCGGCGCGGCGCCGATCGCGTCGAATCGCTCGAGAAGCGCCTCGACCGGCTCTCCCAACGGCGATACGTGCAGCTCCGAGATCGCGACGCCGGCTCGGACGAGCGTATCGAAGAGCCGCCGGCTCTCCTCCTCCCGTGCGCCGAAGCGCGCGCACAGCGCGCGCACCACGTCCCCGTACTCCGCGCCGCCCGCGCAGTACTCGCGGACGAACCGTACCGCCTGGGTGTGGCGCAGCGACACGTCGCGTTGCTCCACGGGCGCAGCCCCCGTGGCGCGATTCGCGAGCGCGACGTTGGTTACGTACAATCGCTCCCCGGCCTCGAAGGCGCACGCATTGGTAACGAACCGCACGCGCTCCCGGTCGGGACCCGCTTCGATCTCCGCGCAGAGTTCGCCGATCAGCCCCATGTCCGGGCGCGTGCGCGTAGCAAAGGCGCCGGCGGCGAGCGCGAGTTCCCCTCCTTCGCCCGTTTCGACCATGCCTACGCCGGCGAAGAGCCCGAAAGGCGTACATCGCGACGCCATGCGGACGGCGTACGCCAACGCGCTCACCGGCGTCTTCGGATTGCGCAGGGGGCGCCCCGCGACCCACTCGTCGATCGCCGCGGCCAAGCTCGGCGAAGCCACCGCGACCGCAGCTCGAGCGAATGCGTTGGTCGCGAACAATTCGCGCGCCGCCTCCAAGGGACGCTCGCTTTCCAGCAAGGCTACGACGGCTTCGACCGGCAGCGTGGCAACGCGCCCGGTGACGAACGGCGCCGACTGCACGTCGTAGCGGGTGGACGCCGTACGGCTCATACGGCGGCCGGTTCGCCCCAAAGAAGCGCGGTCTCGCATGCGGAGCGGTACCACGCCGACGCGGCGCGCACTTCGTCGTGGCTTCCTTGCGCGGTGACGCTGCCGCCCTCGACGACGACGATGCGCTCGAACCCCGATACCGCCGCCAACCGATGCGTGATCACCACCAGCGTCCGATCGCGATATGCGTCGCGTAACTCGTCGAAGATTTGCGCCTCGGTCTCGACGTCGACCCCGGTGAGCGCCTCGTCGAGCACGAGCAGCTGCGGTGAGGCGATCAGCGCTCGTGCAACGCAGATGCGCTGTCGCTCGCCGCCCGAGAGCCGGAACCCGCGCTGGCCGAGCCGCTCGTCGTAACGATGCGGAAGCCGGTCGAGCACGGCACGCAGCCGGCAGGCGTCGATCGCGCGCTCCACCTCGTCGATCTTCGCGGACGGGCGGAGAAACGTTAGATTCTCCCATAGCGTCGCATCGAAGACCAAGGGCTCCTGCGGTACCAGGCACACCGCTTCACGCAGTCCCTGCAAATCGAACTCGCGAATGTCGCGGTCGCCGATGCGCACCGTTCCCGAGGTTGCGTCGTGCAGCCGGAAGAACAGGGCCCCGATCGTGGACTTTCCCGCGCCGCTCGGCCCGACGAACGCCGCATGCGAGCGCGCGCGAATCGAAAGCCCCGCGCCTCGCAGCAGCGTCCGCCCGGCCCTCTCGACCGAGACGCCGGCGAGCGCGACGTCGCCGGTCTCGAACGGCTCGCCGCCCGAACGCTCGTCCTCGAGATCGTAGATTTGCAGCACGCGCTCGGCGGTAACGCCGCAGCCCGCGATTTGCAGCGGCAATGCCGAGAGCGCCGCGAACGGGCCGTAGAGGCGCCCCTGGTACATCAGGAACGTCACGATGACGCCCACGGTCGTAGCGTGATGCAGCAGCAAATACGATCCCAGGGCGAGCACCGCGACGGGGCCCAGCAGGTTGACGAGCGTCGACGAGAGGCTGCCGGCTCCGTTCAGGATCGCACCGCGCAGCCGAATGGCGCGCGCCTCGTCCGCCAACGCGCCGTACCGCTCCATCTGGCGCGCGGCGGCGCGCGGATGGCGCAGCATCGCTAAGGCCGCCAGGGTCGCGCTTTCCGCGACCGAACTCGCGCGCCGGTCGTGATTGGCCGCATCGCGCCGCTGCATCGTCGTGTAACGCGAGGCCACCAGGCGCGCCGGCAGAACGGAGATCGCCACGGCCGCGCAGCACACGATTGCAAAACGCCGGTCGATCGCGAACATCGTCGCGACGGTCGCGGCCAGGAGGCAGAGCGACGATATCGACGGGAAGAGCGAATACTCGAACTTGTAGCAGAGGCCGTCGAGGTCTTCGCTGAGGCGGTTGGCAACCTCGCCGAACGAGAGCCGTTCGAGCCCGCTCAAGCTCGCTCGCAAGATTTTCCCCATGAGCAGCACGCGCAGGTTGCGCGCGATGCTCTCACGGAACGCGGCGGTCGCGTACCCGTTCCAGCCAGATAACACCGCTGCCGCCAACGTTACGCCGACGTAAAGCGCGAGCTGCTGCATCGCCGCCCGCGCGTCGGTTCGCTGCAGCGCGTCGACGATGCGTCCGGTGAAAATCGGCGGAAGGATCGACACCGCGGACGAACATCCGAGACTGACGACGGCCGCCAAGCACCACCAGAGCGGAGGCCGCGCCGCGCCGACGATCCGGCGTATCGCCCGCAGAGCGTTCATCGCAGCGGCTCGAGCGCGTGCAGGCGCATCCAATCCGCGGGCGCCTCGCCGGCCAGCGTGAGCAGGCCCAGCGCGACGCCGGAGATTCCCAAGAGTTCGCACGTCGCCGGCGCCGCCGTGCCTGCGTTGCGTGCGTAGCAGATGCCGCCCGTCGCGTCGAGCGCGTCGAGCGTGTCGAGGGTGAGCCGTTCGGCGGCGGCCCGCAGCTCGTCGCAATCGGCTGCCTCCGCGGCGCTGGCAAAGCAGAGAGCGTTGCCCAGCAACCCGTGGCACAGCCCCAGTTCGCTCACGATCCAGTCGGAGGCCGGGCGCCGCGAGACGCGCCGCTGCGCGTCGAGCGCGAAGGCTTCGAGCGTGCGGTCGCGCAAGCGCGTCGCCACGGCGTGCAGCGCCGCCGCGACGCCCGGCGTTCCGTAGCACCACGCCGCGTGATAGTGCGGCTCGGGCGGCAGTTCGAGCGAGTGCGGCCACGCCGGATAGTCGTCGCACTCGATCGCCGACTCGGCCAAGCCGATCGCCGTGTCGGCGACGGCACGCGCCTGCGCTTCGTCGAGGTCGTCGAGCGAGAGCGCGATCGCCGCGAGCACGCCGGCGATCCCGTGCGCGATGCCGAGATCGTGGACGGGGAAGACGGTGGGGTCGCCTGGATGCGCGCACGCCCAGCGATCCCAATCGCCGCACAACCACAAGAGGAGACGCGTCAGTTCGTCGCCGGGGCGCGGCCCGCGCACGCAGCGCGCCAAACGCGCGCCGGCCCAGCCCTCGATGACGTCGAAACTTCCGTAGACGATCCGTACGTCGTCGAGGCGTACCGGCACCGTCGCCTCGACGAACTCGTCGCAGCGCTCAACCAAGCCGGCATAGCGCGGCTCGATCTCGCTCGCGAGATCGGCAGCCGCACGCAGGCCGGAAATTCCCGAGAACGTGCCCGTGCGCGCGCCGAACTGACCGGTCGCCGCGCGCTTGATCGCATCGTGCATCGCACGCTCGAAGCGCTGGTCGCCGCTGGCGCGATAGAGAGAGAGGAAGGCGACGGCGTCGCCCGCAGCGGCTGCCAATCCGCGGCCGCCCGCGTTCGGAGCGCGCAGAAGACGCTCGCCGATTTCGAACGCTCGCGCGCGCGCTCGCTGGCGAACGCTCTCGTCCAACGCGCGCGCGGCGCTAACGGGCGGCATCGAACGCCGCCGTCATATCGCGCACATTTCCTAGCAAAACAGCGCAAAAGGTTTTGTAATCGTGCGGTAAAGTTTGGTTCCCGGCGGGGAGCCACACCCTCGCATCACGATCACTACACCGTTGGAGGATAGTCGTTTGTTCGAAGAACTCAATCTCCAGATATCCGAGCCCAAAGAGCTCGACAAGTCCGAAATCGTCGGCTACACGAGCTTTCGTCTCTGCACCAGCCGCGTGGTCTGCAGCGAGACCAGCCCGAAGCTCTGCTGCTAAACGGACAAGGCACAAGCGGCACGCGGACGAGAGTTCGCGTGCCGTCACGCGCAGCTGTCCAGCGCGTGACAGCGCAGCCAGCGCGCGTCGAAATCTCCCACCATCGTCAGGAGCCCGGCGACGACGCCGGCTACTCCGTTGAGCTCCCCGAGCGCGTCGTACGGTACACCGTCGTAGCCGAGGGAACGACAGCGCCACCCGGCCGCCTCGAGCCGGTCGATCGTCTCGGCGGTCGTTTGGCGGCACGCGTCCGCGCACGCGCCGTCGCCCAGTCGCCGCGCCGCGACGAAGAACATGAGGGCATTGCCGATCGTTCCGTGGCAGATTCCCTCACCGCCGGTGCCCATCGACGATCCCGCTCGCCGCGAGTGCGCACGCAGCGTGTCCGCTGCGAAGCGTTCTAGCTCGAGATCGCCCACGTGCTGTGCTACGGCGAGCAGAGCCGAAGCAACCCCCATCGCCCCGTAACACCACACCGACCGGCACGCTTCGTCCGGCGGATCTTCGGCAGTTCGCGGCCACTCACGCGCCCCGTCGCGCAACCGAACGGCCTGCGCGAGCCCACGCGCCGCGGCGCCGAGCGCATCGCGGAGGCTTGCGGGAAGTTCGATCGACGTAATCGCTAGAGCCGCGAGCACGCCCGGCAAACCGTGAGCCATCCCGAGATTGTGTTCGAGCGCGCCCGTCGAACCCGCGCGAGGGCAAGCCCACCGCGCGCGATCTTCGATGAGCCACGCGAGCGACGCCGTCAAGCCGTCGAGCTCGGCAGGCGCCTCGACGCACCGCGCGAGGCGGATTCCGGCCCATCCCGAGAACACGTCGTACGTTGCATACGTTGGTGCGTGCGCCGCCGGCGCGTGAGACGCCGCCGCGGTAAAGTCGTCGCACCTGCGAACGAAGCCGCGATATCTCGGCTCGACTGAGGCCGCCAGCGCGGCGACGGCTCGCAGCCCCGCTACGCCGTCGAACAGCCCGGGCTTTCCGTCGGGCGATTCCGCGGCGAGCTTGAGCTGCTCGTGCATGGCGCGTTCGAAGCGCTCGTCGCCGGTGGCGTGCAGCAACGCCAGAAAGGCCAGCGCGAAGCCGACCGTTCCGTTCATGTGCTTGCAAGGGTAGCGCTCGAAATTGACGTCTCGCCGCGCCGGCTCGCGCAGTTCGTAGAGGAGGCGTTCGCCCAGCTCGATCGCGGTCCAGCGCGCACGATTCGCAAGGTCGCCCTCGAGTACGAAGGGCCGCAGCACCGGAGCGATCACGAAGCCGCCTCTAACGATCGGCCGAACAGCACGTGGCGGCGGTACTCGGAAGGCGTCTTCCCGACCACTTCCTTAAAGGCGCGCGAGAAGGTGCAGCAGCTCTGATAGCCGGTTCGTTCCGCGAGATCGGAGATCGCGCCGTCGCGCCGCTCGAGTTCGTCGAGGGCCCGTTCGATCCGAAGCGCCTTCACGAGTGCGGAGAACGTGATGCCGGTCTTCTCCGCGAAGTAACGCGAGAACGCGCACGGCGTCATTCCGGCCCGGGCGGCAACGTCGTCGAGACGCACCTGCTTGGCAAGGTTTTCGCGCACGTAGAGCGCGGCCTCGAGCGCGCGGGGATAGTAGTGCAGACGGCGTTGCACGTCTTCGGAGAGGAGGCGCGCCCGGAACGCCACGCTCTCGGCCACGATACCATTCACCGCTCAACCCTAGCGTCCGCGCCGGCGCCTGAGAACCATCAACATTGAGGGGATCGCTCGCAATTTTGCCGGTCTTGTGCCCGATTTGCCCTGGGCTGGACGCGGGCGTACGAAACCATCGAACGACCGTTCGCAGTGCAAAATCCCCTGAGGAACCGGCCGCCGAGGAGCCAATAGGAGGGCCGTGACTCGCCTTGGAGCGACGCTCGTCCGACGGGATCGCGTCGCCGGAAGGATTGCCGCCGCGGCCGCCCATCCCGTGACGCTGCTCATCGCCCCGGCAGGTTGCGGAAAGTCGACGGCGCTGCAGCAGCACCTAGCCTCGCTGCAGGTTCCCCACGCCCGCTACGACGTGCGCTCCGAGCATGGAACGCTGCTGGGCTTCGCGCGCGGACTTGCCGACGCCACGCAGCTGCTCGCCCCCGGCGCGCGCGCCAGCGTTGCCGACGCCGTGGCCAGCGCACTCACGCTTCCGGCTCCCGGCGCGTCGCTGGCGATGTGGATGAGCAACCATCTGCCCGTCACGCCGAAAGTAGTGGCGATCGACGATTTCCATCACGCGCAAGACGACCCGCAATGCGTCGAGATGATCTCCGCGCTGATCGAACGCACGAAAGAGCACACGCGATGGATCGTGGCCTCGCGCTCGGCCCAGCACTTGCCGGTCGGCTCGTGGGTGGTGTACGGCGACGCAGCCGTTCCGATCGACGAACAAGAACTGCGCTTTACTGCGGAGGAAGCGCGTGCCGCAGCCGAAGGGATCGGCTCGCACCTCCAGCTCGAAGACGTCGAACGCCTGCGCGAGACCACCGCGGGCTGGGCGACGGCGTTCACGCTCGCGCTGCGTCTCTCCGAATACTCTCCCGACGTCCAGAGCGCGACGGCGACGGCGCGGCGGCTTTCCTACGAGTATCTGGCCGAACACGTATACCGTTCGCTCGGCGGGGAGGAGCGCGCGCTGCTGGCCGTGGGCGCGCTGCTCGAAGAACTCGACGTCGCCGTGCTCGAAGCCGCCGGATTCGACCGCGCGGCGCCCATGCTCGACGAGTTGCACCGGCGGTTGACGTTTCTGACGCCGGTCTCCGAATCCGGGGCGCCGGCCAGCGATCGCCGCTATCGCTGCCACGATCTCTTCCGCGAGTTTCTCCTTCATTCGCTCGAGCTTCAAGGCGAGGATGCGGGGCGGCAGGTTCGCCTCATCGCGGCGACGGCGCTGGAAGCGCGCGGCCGCGTGATCGAGGCTCTCCGCCTCTACGTGCGCACAGGGGCGCACGAGCGCATTCAAACCGTGCTCGAGGCGCACGGCCGCGCGCTGGCCGATCGCGCGCACGGCGACGCGGTCGCGGCCGCGATCGAATCCCTGCCGGAAGCGGTGCGCGCGGCCAATCCCGCCGTGCTTGGCTTACGCGGCTATCTCGAAGCCGGGGCGGGACGATACGAGCTGGCGCGCTCGCTCTACGAACGCGCGATCGCCGCATGCGCCGATCGCGTCTTGACCGCCCAGCTCACGGCCAAGCTTGCGGGAACGCTCCTCAACCTCGGTCAGGATCCCGCCGCGCTGCTGGCTCCGTTCGCCGGCGACGCCGGCTTAGCAGTGTCGCAACGCGCCGAACTACTCTCGCTGCTAGCGGTGGCGCACGCGCGCTTCGGGCGGCACGACGGGCTGGACGCGCTGATGGATCAAGTCGAGGAGCTCGCGCGCGACGTCGACGCGGAACAAGCACGCGCGCAAGTGCTGCACTTGCTCGGAGCGGCGGCGATCCTGCACGGCGATGCGGAGCGCGCCGAACGCGTGCTCGATCTCGGAGCCGAACTCGCCATCGCCCACGGCATGTTCCGGCTGGCAACGATGATTTACACGAGCTTGGGGAGCAACGCCGCCACCAACGAGAGCGACTTGCCGAAATCGCTGGCGGCAGCGCGCAGCGCCCTCGAATCCGCGATGAAATCGGGATCGCTCTTCCTGGCGCGATTCGCGCTCGCGCGGCAAATCGATATCGAGGTGCACCGCGGCGACCGCGACCGCTTACGCGGTCTGTTGACGCAATACGGAGAGCTTCCGGGCCCGGAGCATCCTCCGCTGGCCGCGGCCGCGCTCTGGGCGCGCGCGATGCAGGCGGCCTGGGAGAGCCGTTTCGACGAGGCGGCCGCCGCGATGATCGAGATGAGCCGGGGCTCCAGCTTCCAGGAAGACGCGCTCCTGGCCGAGGCGTGGTGCGCGCTGTTTCTGGTGGCCGCCGGACGCCGCGAGGAAGCGTTGGCCTACGTGCGGCAAGCGACCGGCGAAGGCAAGTGCCGTACTTCGCGTCGCATCTCGTTCGGACGAGCGCGCGACGTCGCCCGCGCCATCTGCGCGCTGGCCGAAACGCTCGCCGGCCGTTCGACCGCCGCCCGAAGAATTCTTCAACGCAAAGCGTCGGAGCCAACGGCGGTGACCAACGCGCTCCTCGATCTGGTCGGCACGGTACTCTCCGCCGGCGGCGATATCGAGCCCGGAGCCCTCATGCCCTTCTTCGCACAGCTCGCAGCGCAGTGGCACGGCGGCTACGGCCGCGCCATCGAAGCGGTGCTCGTCGCACACGAACGCAGGTCGCGCGCCGCCGTCACGCTCACGCCGTCAGAGCTTTCCGTGCTGCGATCGCTCGCGTCGGGCCGTACGCCAAAGGAGATCGCGCTTGCGACGGGATGCAGCGTGCACACCGTCCGCTGGCACATCCGCCAAGCCATCTCGAAATTCGGCTGCAGCGGCAGCGACCAAGCTTTGCGCGCCGCCCGCGCCCAAGGCCTGCTCGCCAACGCCAACGCCTACGCCGGCGCCATGGGCGAATACATCTAGGTCATCGCGTGAAACGCGGGCGCGATTTGAATCGTTCCCGGAATTAGTCTAGGTCGGCCGTTGGAGGACTCGATGAACCCGTCTGCCCTTCGTGCTTGCGCCGCTTTGCTATGCGCGGGCTTCACTGCGAGCTGTTCCGCCGGAACGCCCGGCGCCGGCGCGATTCCCGGCGCGCTTGGGGCCAAGACCGTCTGGCCCGAAGCCGCCTCAGCGAACGCCGCGCAGGGGTCGCGGCACGTGCTCTACGTCGCGAACGAACGAAGCGTAACGGTGTATGCGCCGCTCGGCTCGACGGTGCGATCGTTTCCCTCCGATCAACCGCGCACGGTCGCGTTCGACAGCGCGGGCGATCTCTACGTCGCCGACTACAAGGCGAACTCCGTGACGGTGTATCCGCCTGAAGGCTCCCAGCCACTGTTGAAGATCACGACCGGCATTCGTGCCCCGTACGCGCTTGCGATCGACTCCTCGAGAAATCTCTACGTCGCCAATCGCGCCGGCAACGACGTGACGATCTATCCGCACGGCGGCGCGACCCCGTCCCTGACCATCCGCGACGGGATCGAGGATCCGCGCGCCCTCGCGATCGACCGGCAGGGCAGGCTGCTCGTCGCAAACTTCGGTAAGAGCACCGTCACCGTCTACGGCCATGGCGAAAGCAAAGTCCTGACGACGATCTCCAGCGGTGTGAACCTGCCGTTAGCGCTCGCGATCGGGCCGGATGGCTTGCTCGTCATGAACTACGGAAACAATACCGTCACCGGTTACGAGTCGTACGACAAGCCGCCGTCGATGACGATCGCCAAGGGTTTGGCCGGTCCTTCGGCAATGGCCGTCGTACCGGCGGACGCGAAGTCCGATGCGGGCGACATCGTCGTCGTCAATCCGCCGGCCGGCACCGTTACGACGTACGCGCGCGACGGATCGCTGATCCGAACGATCAAGAAGGGCCTTTCTTCGCCGCAAGGACTCGCCTTCGACGCCTCCGGCGCGCTCTTCGTCAGCAATAATCTCGCGGATAACGTCACGGGCTACGCTCGCGGCTCTACGTCGCCGGACGTGACGGTAGCGACGGGCCAATCGCCTAGCGCGATCGCGTTCGATCCCGCCGGCCGGATCCTTTACGTTGCAAACGTGGCTTCGAATAACGTCACGTCGTACGTTCCGGGAAAGACCGCGCTGCTGCGCACGCTTACTCAAGAGCGTGAGATGCCGCGCGGCATGGCGTTCGACGCCAGCGGCAATCTGTACGTTGCGTTCCAGCGCAATCGCCTTATCGGCGGTCAGTACGTCGAATACGCGGCGCAGACGCCGTATCCGATCTACCAGACGCGGGAAGGCATCGGCGATCCGGCCGCGATCGCGGTATCGCCGCAAGGCACGGTGTACGTTGCCAACGGAACCGGCTTCGGAAGCGACGCGCAAAGCGTCGTCGTGTACGAGTCGGGGACGCACCGGCGGCTGTTGATTCGGGACGGAATCGACGACGTCCGGGCGATGGCCCTCGACGCCGCCGGCGACCTCTTCGTTGCGAACTACGGTGCCCACACGGTAACGGTGTACGCACCGGGCACCGTAAGGCCGATCGCGACGATTACGACCGGCATCGACCGCCCCGAGTCGTTGGCGTTCGACGCATCGGGCTTTCTCTACGTTGGAAACGCCGGCACGAAGCGGGTCTCGGTCTACGCACCGAAGACGTTTATCCGGCGCCTCCCCAGCTACCTCAACGCAATCGACGATCCAACGTCGCTCGCGTTCGATCCGGCCGGAACGCTCTACGTCGCAAACGCGGGAACGTCGTCGGTCGCGGAGTTCGCTGCCGGTTCGGAATCGCCCGTGCGAATCGTCACGAGCGGCGTCACCGTGCCGAGCTCGGTCGCGATCGACCCGCTGAGCCGCCTGTGGGTAGCGAACAAGCCCGCAAACTCGATCGCGATGTACGAACTCGGCGCTACGGCCCCCACGTATACCGTGACCGAAGGCATTGCCGCGCCACGGCAAATCCTGTTCGGGCCTTGACGGCTCCGGGCGATTCCTTTAAACGGTTGCCGTCTTCCACGCGACGCTCCGCGGCGGGAGCGCAGCATGCGTCACGCCGTTTCTGCGGTCTCTACGGCGGCCGCGAGGAAGTGGAGAACCGAGTCGATCTCGCCTGCGCTGACGATTAGCGGCGGTGCGAGGCGGATGGTGTTACCGCCGGCGGTGCCGACCAGCAGGCCGAGTTCGCGGGCGCGGCGCGCGACCTCGCGCGCCTCATGCGGCGCGCGAATCGGAAGGCCGGCGAGCAAGCCGCGGCCGCGCGGCGCCAGCGTAATCCCGGGATTCGCAGCCGCAATGGCCGACAGACCCGCGAAGAGCTGTGTCGAGCGCTGCGCGACGTTGCGCTCGAGATCGAGTTCGTCGCGGACGCGCAGATGCGCCAGCGCCGCCGCACAGGGAATAGGCGAGCCGCCGAAGGTCGAGCCGTGGTCGCCGTGCGCGAAGCCGCCCGCTGCCCGTTCTCCGGCCAGCACCGCGCCGATCGGCAGGCCGTTGGCCAGCGCCTTCGCCATCGTCACCACGTCGGGCGTTACGCCGAACGCGTCGAAGGCGAAGAACGGGCCGAGCCGTCCCGCGCCGCACTGAATCTCGTCGAAGATCAAGAGCGCGCCCCATTCGTCGCAAAGCCTCCGCGCCGCGCGCAAAAACTCGACCGTCGCCAGGTGAACGCCGCTCTCACCTTGCACGGGCTCGACGATCAGCGCCGCCACCGTCTCGTCGAGTGCCGCTTCGAGTGCCGCGGCGTCGTTGAAGGGCACGAACGCGAAGCCTTCCGGCAGCGGCCCGAAGCCGACCTTGTACGCGTCGTTGGCGGTAGCCGCCAGCGCGCCGAGCGTTCGGCCGTGAAAGGAGCCGGTGCATGCGAGAATGCGAACGCGATCCGGCTCGCTGCGGCGATACGCGGCCTTCCGCGCCAGCTTGATCGCGGCTTCGTTCGCTTCGGTTCCGGAGTTGCAAAAGAACGCGGCAGCGAGACCGGACCGTTCGACCAGCTCGCGTGCGAGCGTCCCGGCCGGCTCGTGGCCGTAGAGATTGCTCGCGTGCACCAGCGTCGCCGCCTGACGCGACACGGCCTCGGCAATCGCCGGATGCGCGTGCCCGAGTGCGCAGACGGCGATGCCGCCCAGCGCGTCGAGGTACCGGCGCCCGGCGTCGTCGGCGACGTAGCATCCGGCGCCGGCGACGATCGTGATCGGTGCGCGATCGTACGTCGGCAGATACGGGGGATCGGCGACGGGCGGCACGCTCACGTGCGGTAGCTCGCGTTGATGCGCACGTAGTCGCGCGAAAGATCGCATCCCCACGCGGTGGCTGCGGCTTGCCCAAGGCCAAGGCGCAGCTCGACCGTGACTTCGGATCGCGCGAGCTCGCGATGCGCCTCCGCCTCGGAGAGCATCTCCGCCGCGCCCTGCGCGACCCACGTTTTGCCGTTGATGGAGAGCGACCACAGCGCCGGATCGATGGCGGCGCGCGCGGAGCCGGCGGCGGCGACGATGCGCCCCCAGTTCGGGTCCTCGCCGTACAAGGCGGTTTTCACCAGATTGCTGTTCACGACGGCCCGCGCGACGCTGCGAGCCTGCGCGACGTCGAGCGCTTCGCTGACGATCATCTCGAGCCGTTTGGTCGCGCCCTCGCCGTCGCTCACCATCGCGACCGCCAAATCCAAACACACCTGCCGGAAGGCGCGCACCAGCCGGCTCCGGCGCAGCCGCCGCCTTCCCTGGGGGCGCGAAGGCGTACACCGCGTCGTTGGTCGACATGTCGCCGTCCACTGAGATCATGTTGAACGTCCCGTCGGCGGCCTCCGCGAGCGCGCTTTGCAGCGCTTCGCGCGAGAGCGGGAAATCGGTCGCAACGAATGCCAGCATGGTCGCCATGTTGGGGGCGATCATGCCCGAGCCTTTGGCGATGCCGCCGACGACGTATTTCCGCTCGCGGTGGTAGAACGCATAGGCCGCGAGCTTGGGCACGCGATCGGTGGTCATGATCGCTTCGGCCGCATCCTGCGCGGCCTTTCCGCCTTGGTCGAGCAGCCCCACGGCGCGTTCTACGCCGCGCTGCAAGCGATCCATGGGAAGCGGTACGCCGATGACGCCGGTCGACGCCACCAGCACTTCTTCCGGCGCAATCGAGAGCAGCGCGGCCGCCTGGCGCGCCGTGGCAATGGCGTCGCGCTCGCCGCGCTCGCCGGTGCACGCGTTGGCGCAGCCGGAGTTGCAGACCAGCGCGCGTACCGTAGCCGACGCCGCCAGATGGCGTGCGGAGACCAGCACCGGCGCGGCTTTGATTTCGTTGGTCGTCACGACCGACGCGGCGACGCGCGGGCCATCGAACGCGATCAGCGCGAGATCGCGTTTGCGCGGCTTGATGCCGGAGTGCACGCCGGCGAGGCGCACGCCCGGAACGGCGCCGAGCCCGTTGCGCAGCGGAATCAGCGAGTCGTCGAGTTCAAGCAACGATGGCGCGATCATGAAAGCCGGTCTCCTCCGGATAGCCGAGCATGAGGTTGAAGTTCTGAACCGCCTGGCCTGCGGCGCCCTTGCCGAGATTGTCGATCGCGCAGACGGCGCGCACGGTGTTCCCGCACGCGTCGACGCGCACTTCGGCGTCGTTGGTCCCGCAGACCGCAGCGACGCTGGGCGCGCGATCGCCGGCAACGACGCGCACGAAGGCGCTCCCCGCGTACGCAGCGGCGTACCGTTCGCGTACGATGGCGGCATCGACGGCGTAATCGAAGATGGCGTACGCATCGACCAGCATGCCGCGGGCGAGCGGCACGACGTGCGGCGTGAACGTCAGCGGGGCCGCCATGCCGGCGACCGCCATGTTCCGCTCGATCTCGGCGTGGTGCCGGTGGCCGTTGAGGCCGTACGCACGAATGTCGTTGGCCACCTCGGCAAAGAGCGAGCCGACGGCAGGCGTGCGGCCCGCGCCGGTGATGCCGCTCTTGGCATCGACGACGATCGCGCGCGGCGTGCCGAGAACGCCGAGCGGCGCCAATGCGAGCGACGCAGCGGTGGGATAGCAGCCGGGATTGGCGACGAACCGGGCGCCGGCGATCGGAGCGACCGGCCATTCGGGTAAGCCGTACGCCGCCTCGGCCGAAAACCGGTAATCCGCCGAGAGATCGATCACGCGTACGCCGTTCTCCAGCAACGCGGGAACGATCGCGGCGGCTTCGCCGTGGCCGCCCGCGGCGAGCACGACGTCGCCCGCGCGCGCGGCTGCGAGCACCGACCCGGGCGGATCGTACCGGCGCGCCATCCGGCGCAGCGAGGGCACGTGATCGGCGATTGCCGCGCCGGCATGGCTGCGGCTTTCGAGTGCGCCCAGCTCCGCGTACGGATGCATCGCGAACCACCGAATCGCCTCGGCGGCAGCGTACCCGCTCGCGCCCCACACGTGCACGCGCGTCATGCGTGCGTCTCCGGCAACGCGGCAAGCTCCGCCTCGAGCGAGGCGAGCGCCGCACGAACCGCCTGCGGTCCGGTCGAGCCCGCCGTCTGCTTGGCCGCGATCGAGGCGGCCGCGTCGAGCGGCGCCACGAACGCGGGCACGCCGGCTTTCGCCGCCAGTTCGGCCACGTCGCGCGGTTCGAGCGCGCGGCCTTCGGCTTCCGCTCGTGCGACTGCGGCGCCGGTCAGCGCGTGCGCTTCGCGTGCGGTCGATCCGCGCGCGATCAGGGCGTCGGCGACGTCGGTGGCCACGGTGAATCCGTCGCCCGCGCGCGCCGCCATCGCGTCGCGATCGAACGCGACGTGTTCCCACGCGCGCGCGAACGCATTCAGCAACGCGCCGGTGCGTTCGACGATGCGAATCGCTTCGGACTTCGTCTCCTGCAGATCGCGGTGGTACGACGGCGCGAGGCCGCACAGCGTCGCGAGCGCGCCCGCGTACTCGCCGATCAGCGTCGCCGCGCGCCCCCGCACCAGTTCGAAGGGATCGGGATTGCGCTTCTGCGGCATCAGGCTCGAGCCGGTGGCCATCGCGTCGCCGAGGCGTACGTAGCCGTAGGCCGGCGCTGCCCAGGCAACCAGTTCGGAAGCAATGCGCGAGGCATCGGTCGCCGCGCGCACGCAGGCATGGGCGAGATCGAGTGCGGCGTCGCGGCTGCCGACCGCATCCAGAGCGTTGCGCGACGGTGCGGCAAAGCCGAGGGCTTGCGCCGCGGCCGCGCGATCGAGCGGCAGAGTCGATCCGGCGAGCGCGGCACTTCCCAGCGGACACGCTTGACGCGCGCCGCGCGCGACCGCGGCGAATCGCTGCGCTCCGCGCAGGAAGGGTTCGGCCCACGCCGCCAGCACGAAGGCGAGCGAGACCGGCTGCGCGGGCTGCCAGTGCGTGCACCCGGCCAACGGCGTTTCGAGCTCGCCGTACGCGCGCCGCACCATCGATGCCGCGATCGCGCGCGTCACCCACGCGTAGCGCAGCGCGCGATCGGAGACGTAGAGCAGCAGCGTGGTCGCGACTTGATCGTTGCGGCTGCGCCCGGCATGGAGCCGTTCGCCGGCGCGGCCGGCGAGTTCGCGAACGCGCGCGTCGATCGCCCCGTGGACGTCTTCGGCGCCGGTGGCTCGCGCGCGTTCTGCGAAGCCGCCGGAGGCGATCTCGTCGCGCACGCGATGCAAGGCACGCTCGAGCAGCGTGCGATCGCCCTCGCCGACGATCCCGCCGCCGGCCAGCGCCGCAACGTGGCCGAGCGAACAGGCGACGTCGAACGGCGCCAGCACCAGATCGTCCTCGAGCGACGACCCGAAGGCGAGCAACTCGGCATCGGGAGCGCCGCCGAAGCGGCCGCCCCACTGCAATCCGTTCACGCGCGCGCTATCCGGCAGCGACGGGCGAGGCGGCGACTGCGCGGGCGTACGCCTCCAACGGCAGCCCGTGCAGCGCGATGAACCCTCCCGCGACGCGGTGATCGAAACGGTCGCCCGCGCCGTAGGTTGCCAAATCCTCGCGATAGAGGCCGAACGGAGACGACGCGCCCACCACGATCGCCTGCCCTTGATGCAGCCGGACGCGCACGCAACCCGTCATGCGTTGCGCGGCGCTGGCGTTGAACGCATCGAGCGCGAGGCGCAGCGGCTGCGGCCACAGTCCGTCGTAGATGAGCTCGGCGTAACGCCGGTCGCACGACGCCTTGAAACGCAGCTCGTCGCGGGTGAGCACCAGCCGCTCCAGCGCGGCGTGCGCGCCGATCAGCGTCATCGAGCCGGGACACTCGTACACCTCGCGGGATTTCAATCCGACGACGCGGTCTTCGATGAGGTCGATCCGCCCGACGCCGTGTTTTCCCGCGATCGCGTTGAGCGCCGCGACGAGCGCCGCCCCGCTGCGGCCTTCGCAACGGGGAACGCCTTGCTCGAAGGCAATCTCCACCTCGTCGGGTTCGCTCGGGCGGTCGTGCGGCGCCGCAGTCCACGCGTAGGCGTCTTCCGGCGGCGCGTTCCACGGATCTTCGAGCACGCCGGCTTCGATCGAGCGCCCCCACAGATTGGCGTCGATGGAGTAGGGCTTCTCGGCGGTGTGCGCCACCGGAATGCCGTGTTCGCTCGCAAACGCGATCGCTTCGGGCCGCGACATCGGCGCGTCGCGCAGCGGCGCGCGGCAGACCAGCGCCGGATCGATCGCGCGCACCGCCACCTCGATGCGCACCTGATCGTTGCCTTTGCCGGTGCAGCCGTGCGCCACCGCGAACGCACCGTACTCGCGGGCAGTCTTCGCGAGTAAATCGGCGATCAGCGGACGCGAGAGCGCGGCCGAAAGCGGATAGACGCCCTCGTAGAGCGCGTTCGCGCGCAGCGCCGGGAATGCGTACTCCGTGACGAAAGCTTCCTTGGCGTCGATCGTGACGGCGTCGTACGCGCCGAGCGCGAGCGCCTTCTGGCGCGCGGCCTCGAGCGCGCTCGCGGCACCCGACCCGGCCACCGCGTCGCTTTCGCCGAGATCGGCCGTCATCGCGACGACCTCATGGCCTTCGAGAATGAGCTTACGCAGAAGGACCGACGTGTCGAGGCCGCCCGAGTACGCGAGGACGATCCGGTTCATGCTACCTGCGTTCCTTTGAGATCGAGAAAGCGTTGCTTGATGGTCGGGGCCTCGGCCGACGAGCGCACGATCACGAGAATCGTATCGTCGCCGCCGATCGTGCCGAGTACTTCGGGCCACGCCGCCTCGTCGATCGACGAGGCGACGATCATCGCGCCGCCCGGCGGCGTGCGCATCACGATGAGATTCTCGCTGCCCTCGATCGACGTGACGAGTTCGCTCATCGAGCGGTGCAGGCGGCTCACGTAGTTCACGGCAGCGCTCGGCACGACGTACTTGAAAATCTCTTCGCCGCGTTCGGATTTGATCGGAACTTTTACGAGCCCGAGCTCCTTGACGTCGCGCGAGATCGTGGCCTGCGTCACCTCGACGCCTTGGCGCTGCAGCAGCGCGACCAGCTCCTCCTGCGAGTGAATCGGGCGCGTGGCGACGAGCGTCAGAATGGCTCGCTGGCGTCGGTCTTTCATAACGGCAGTCCTTTTCCATCGGTGAGCAGGGCGAGCAAGAGCGCCTTTTGCGCGTGCATGCGGTTCTCGGCCTGGTCGAAGACGACGCTGTGCGCTCCGTCGATGACGCTCGCGCCGACCTCTTCGCCGCGGTGCGCGGGCAGGCAGTGCATGAAGATCGCGTGCGGCGCCGCGTAGGCGAGCAGTTCTTCGGTGACTGCGAACGGCCGTAGCAGCGCGTCGTTCTGCTCGCGATACCGCTCTTCGCCCATCGACGTCCACACGTCGGTGTACACGGCATCGGCGCCGCGAACGGCGCGCACCGCATCGGCGAAGGCGCGCGCTTTGCCGCCCGAATCGCGGCCGAGCTCGGCGAGATGCGCCAAAAACGATTCGGTGGGCCGGTGGGTCGGCGGCGCGCCGAAGCGCACGGTCGCGCCGAGCATCACGGCGATTTCGGCCAACGAGGCCGCGACGTTATTCCGCCCGTCGCCGACGTAGGCGATCTGCAGGCCCGCGAGTTCGCCGAAACGCTCTTGCAGCGTGAGCGCGTCGGCGAGGGCCTGGCACGGATGCGCCGCGGCCGAGAGACCGTTGATCACCGGCACGCCGGCCGCGGCCGCAAAACGTTCGAGTGGCTCGTGCTCGTGCGTGCGCACGACGATCGCGTCGACGTAGCGCGAAAGCACGCGCGCGGCGTCCTCGGGCGTCTCGCGCGAGCCGACCATGAACTCCGCGCCCTGCGCGAAGAGCGTCTCGCCGCCGAGCTGATTGACGGCGACCTCGAACGAGACGCGCGTCCGCAAGCTCGGCTTCTCGAAGAGCAGCGCTACGGTCCGGCCGCGCAACAGTGCCAAGCGGTCGCCGGGCGGCCGGTGCTTGAGGAAGGCCGCAAGGTGAAGGACGCTCGCCAGCTCGGACGGCGAGAACTCGCTCACTCGAAGGAACGGCCTCCCCAAAAGCGGCGATTTCGCCGGGGGGTCTAGCGCGACGGCGTACATGTTCTGTATATTTATGCACATGTCGCATACTTATGCAAGCCCCGCCGCCGGCCAACTCGTCGTCGTAAAGTACGGCGGCAACGCGATGCCGGGCGAGGGCCCCGACCCGGTGTTGGCCGAGGTCGCGGCCATGCATACCGATGGGACCGGCGTGGTGCTCGTGCACGGCGGCGGCCCGGAGATCGACCGCGCGCTCGCTCAGCGCGGCGTCGAGACGCGGCGCATCGACGGCCTGCGCGTGACCGACGCGACGACGCTCGACGTCACCGAAGCGGTGCTGTGCGGTACGCTGAATAAGCGCATCGTCCGCGCGCTGCTGCACCTCGGAGCTCCGGCGGCCGGCATCAGCGGACAAGACGGCGGCACGCTCGTGGCCGAGTTCGAACGGTCGGCGATCGCGGATCTCGGATTCGTCGGCCGGATCGTGACGGCCGACGGGCGCCTCGTTCGCGCGTTGCTCGGCGCGGGCTTTCTGCCGGTCGTCGCCCCACTGGCGGTGGCCGCCGGCGGCGAGCATGCCCTCAACGTCAACGCCGACCTTTCAGCCGCCGCGCTGGCGTCGGCGCTTGGGGCGGATGCGTTCGTGAGCGTCACCAACGTGTCGCGCGTCTTTCGCGTGCTCGGCGATCCTGCGACCGCGATCGAACGCCTCTCGCTCGACGGTGCGACCGCGTTCGCGCACAGCGAGGCGTGTCAATCGAGCATGAAGCCGAAGCTTCACGCCGCGGTAGCGGCGGTCGCGCGCGGCGCGACGGCGTCGTACATCTGCGCCGCGCGGCCGAACGCCATCCGCGACGCCCTGGCGGGCGACGCGACGATCGTCGCTTAACGCCGCCTTCTTAGCGGGGATGCCTCCCGCAGCGGGTCGCCAAGCACTTCGGGCCGCCCACGCCGAGCGCGCTGCAGCCGCACGGCCACTCGTACCGGAGTACCGGCGGCGTCGACTCGACCGCCACGACGACGCCGGGCACGCCCATCTGGCGTTCGAGCACCCCGATCTCCACGACCGTCGGGCGAAGGGCGGGATCGTATTCCATCGACCACATATCCAAGAAACGAGAGAGAACGGCCCGCGGTTCGCGAATGGGCGAATTTCCGAAAGGGGTATCGCGGTGGCGGATTCGAGTCTCGTAGACTTACTGGGCGAGCGGCGGCAACTCGGTCACGCGCAAGACGTCGCCGATCTCGTGCTGCGCGACACGTCGCGATTTCCCGAGCTTTTCGACGCCATGCTGCACCCCGATCCCGGCGTCGCCGCCCGGGCCTGCGACGCGCTCGAACGGCTCTCGCGCGCCCGTCCCGACCTGCTCGTGCCGCTGCGCCACCGGCTCGTCGCCGAAGCGGGCGCGAGCGAGCGGCCCGAAATCAAACGCAACGTCGCTCGCATGCTCGCCCGCGTACGGCTCGAGCCGAAGGAGCGCTCGAAAGCGATCAAACTGCTCGAGCGCTATCGCGACGAAGCGCACGACGGCGTGGCGCTCGAAGCGATGCAGACGCTCACCGACTACGCGATGAACGATCTCGTCTTGCGCCGCCGCGTGGTGCCCGCGATCGAAAAGCGCGCGCTGAACGGGCCTCCCGTCATGAAGGCCCGCGTCAAGAAGATGAGCGAGAAGCTGCGCGCGGTCGCCGTCGAAGCGCCCCCCGTCCGCGCGGGCTCCGCGCCGGCGACCCGGCGAACGCCGGCGCGCCGGCCGGCAAGAGGACGTTAGGGCCCCTTCACGCCGAACTTCGAGACGGCGATCAGGTGGACGCCGTAGACCACGATCTGCACGGAGAGCGCGACCTGGAGCACGCCCATGACGGTTCCCACGATCTGCAGCGGCAGCGCGATGAGCGGAATGATCTTGCGCGCGACCAGCATCGCGAGCAGATCGAGCGCCATGATCCCGACGAGCATCTCGACCACCTGCAGCGTGCTGCCCGGCGAGATGGTGAGGATGAGGATCACGGCCGCGATGCCGTACGGGCTCACGATGGCCGGCACCAATTGCCCCAAAATCGCGCGCGGGCCGGCCGGCGCCGGCGCTGGCCCCGGCGCCTGATCGTTGCGATAGGGCCGGATCACGATATCGAACGCGACGCTGAAGAACAGGATGCCGCCGGCGATCGCCAGCGCTCCCGGCGACACGTTCCACTTCTCCAGCATCGCGCAGCCGATGAAGCTCGCCGCCAGTACCGTTGCAACCGCAATGAGGATCGCCTTCCAGGCGTAGCCGCGGCTCTCGCCTTCCGTCGAGCTCGCGGTAATCCGGGCGAACGGCCCGAGCAGCTTGATCGGCCCGAGCATGATGAACAGCAACGTGAAGATCTCGCGCGCGTCGAACTGAAACACCGTCGGAAGCTTATCCACGCTGCACCAGCAGCGGCATCGTTGAATCGGCCGCCCAACCATTCGGCGATTTATTGCTTGGCAAGAGCGATCCTCATTTCGGCTTCGTGGTCGACGACGCGCTCGCCGCTCACGTCGACGATCACGCGATCGATCGTCCCGTTAAACTCAAACGGCGCTGCGTATTCGGGTACCACTGTGGAACCCGTGTCGGCACCCACGAGCATGGCGCCGCCTTGCGCGAGCCGAATCGGCGTCGTCACCGGAAACTCGCCGCGGCCCGCTTCGACGCCGTCCACGAGCAGCACGACCGTTCCCGGCGCGCCCTTGCCGTTTTTGAAATCAGGCTTGCCGGTCGGAGTAAACTCCATGCTGAGGAAATGCTCCCCCGGAGGCACCGCCGTCTTCGACCGCACGTAGAAATACTTCAACGCGAGATAGTTGTGAGCGAAGCACAGCGTCCCGTCCGGCTGCATGTAGAAGGCGATGCCGCCGTCGTTGCCGCCCATGCTCAGCAGCACGCCTTGCGCGCCGCCTTCGGGAATCGAGACTTTCGCCGTAATCGAATAGTGACGGTTGAGAATCTTCGGAGCGGCCGATGCGGGTATCGACTGCGTATGCTGGTAGAGCACGTAGCGGGTGCGGTCGACCGCGATCTGCGGCCTTTCCTCGGCAATGCGCTGCGTCCCGCGGCTGTCGATCGGCAGCACGTCGTACTTGCCCGCCTCGTTGTACCACATGCCGATCATCGCGATCAGCCGGTCGCGCTCTTTGCTCGCGATATTTTCGGTCTCAGCGAAATCCTCCGCGACGTGGTAGAGCTCCCATCCCTTCGCATCGAGCTCGGTGAGCGCGTCGTAGCTCATGGGCGTGCCGAACGGAACGCTCGATTCCGCAAACGACGGCCCCGGCCACGGGCAGACCGCACGCCAGCCGTCGTGGTAGATTGCGCGGTTGCCCAGCATCTCGAAGTATTGCGTGGTGCGTTTGCTCGGCGCGGCGGCGTCGTCGAACGTGTGAACGAGGCTCACCCCCTCGATCGGGGACTGCGTCACGCCGCGAATGGTCGCCGGCGGCTCGATACCCAGCGCGTCGAGCACCGTCGGGACGATGTCGATGATGTGCGCGTACTGCGTGCGGGTCTCGCCGCGCGCCGCGATGCCTTTGGGCCAGTGCACGACGAACGGATCGCTCACTCCGCCGCGGTACGTCTCGCGCTTCCAGCGCCGGAACGGCGTGTTACCGGCGTACGTCCAACCCCACGGGAAATGGTTGAAGACCTTCGGGCCGCCGATCTCGTCGATCTGCGCGAGGTTCTCCTCGAGCGTGTCGGCGACGTTGTTGAAAAAGCGGCACTCGTTGACCGATCCGTGCAAGCCGCCTTCGGCGCTCGAGCCGTTATCGGAGATCAGGACGACCATGGTATTGTCGAACTCGCCAATTTCCTTGAGAAACGCCAGCAACTCGCCGACGTAGTGGTCGGTGTGCGTGAGGAAGCCGGCGAAGACTTCCATCATGCGCGCGTAGACGCGCCGCTCTTCGGCCGGAAGATCTTCCCATACTTGGACGTCGGGATCGTGCCGCGAGAGCTCGGCGCTCTTCGGAACCAACCCGAGCTTCTTCTGCCGCTCGAACACGAGCTTGCGATAGGCATCCCAGCCTTCGTCGAACTTGCCCTTATAGGCATCGGCCCATTCCTTGGGAACGTGGTGCGGCGAATGCATCGCGCCCGGCGCGAAGTACATGAAGAACGGTTTGTTGGGCGCCACCTGCTTGGCGTCGGCGATCATCGCTTTGGCCTTTTCAACCAGGTCGGGCGTGAGGTGATAGCCTTCCTCTGGCGTTTTCGGCGCCTCGATCTGAGAATTATCGCGCACGAGTTCCGGATAGTACTGATTGGTGTCGCCGCCGAGGAATCCGTAGTAGCGCTCGAAGCCTCGCCCCAGCGGCCAGCGGTCGTACGGGCCCGCGGCCGTCATCGTTTCTTCGGGCGCGAGATGCCATTTGCCGACGGCGTAGGTGTTGTAGCCGTTTTGCAACAGGATTTCGGAAAGGAAGCCGTTCTCGAACGGAATGTAGCCGTCCGCTCCCGGGTAGCCGGTCGAACCGTTGGTCAAGCAGGCCAAATGGTTCGAATGGTGGTTGCGCCCGTTGGTGATGCACGATCGCGACGGAGAACACAACGCGGTCGTATGCATGTTGCTGTACCGAAGGCCGCCTTCGGCCAGCGCGTCGATGTTGGGCGTCTCGATCGGGCTGCCGTAACAGCCGAGATGGCCGAAGCCCGTGTCGTCGAGCACGATGAAGAGCACGTTGGGAGCGCCCTCCTTGGCTCGGTTCGGTTCCGGCCACGCCGGCTCCGAGACGTCCACGGTGCGCCCGATCACGCCCGGGAACGCCGTACCGTGCTTGTATTCCTTAATTGCCACGTTTCTCGCTCCGGTCTATGCGAAAGCCCGGCGCCGCGTAGCCGGGCGGTAAGTAAGCCGACGGAATGGTGCTGTGATTTCCGTCGCGAACGGCCTGATACGCCGGCGAGAGTATTTCGATCCCGCGGGCGTTGCACGCATCCTGCATCTGCTGGTGCAGCTCCCCGAGGATCGCGCGCAGGAGCAGCGGCTCGCGCGTAAAGGCGTTGAGTTCGTACTCGACGTTCGAATCGTTGAGCCGGGTTTGACGGACGTACGGCGCCGGATCGGCGAGCACGTGCGTGGTGGCCAGTGCGGCCGCCACCAATGCCGCGGTAACGTCGCGCCACGGCGCGTCGTAGCCCAGCGTCACGGTCGTATGCACGATGAGCGGAACGGACCCACGAAGCGACGTCGTGCTGAAGTTGGAGGCCGATGCCCCTAGGACGCTCGCGTTCGGCATGGTCACGACGACGTTCTTTACCGTGCGGATTTGCGTGACGAAGAGCGATTTCTCGACGACTTCGCCTTCGACGTCGCCGATGCGGACGAAATCGCCGATGCGGAACGACGGAACGTAGATCAGCACGATCCCTGCGAACACGTTTGCGACGGTGGTAGCCGACGCAAAGGTCGCCAGCGCGCTCAAGAGTAGACCGACCGCTTTGAACGACGGGGAGTCGAAACCGGGCATCTGTGGAAGGGCTGCCATCACGGCGACGACGATGACGGCGAAGGCGAGCAACCTATACGTAGGCTCGATCCAGTCCTTTTCGAACCCACTCAATACGAATCGGCCGCTCGCCATTTCGTCACGCGCCATTTTGAGAATCGCGACGATTTCCATCGCCCCAAAGGCGATTAGCGCCACGAGCGCGAGGTGGGGCAGCCAGGCGACGAAGCCGTCAAAGAACGCTCCGAGCGAAGCGCGGACCGGGCCGATCAGCGAAGCGGCGAGCGCGCGCTGCGAAGGGAAGAGCCGTAGAACCAAGGGGACGCACACGTACAACGCCGCCCCCGCCGCCACCCAACGAAGCAGCCGCACGAACGACGTGAGGACGACGGCAAACGGCCAGAGCGGCAGTTGGACTCCGCCGGCGAGGGTCAGCGTGCGGTCGCGGAACGAACTGGTCTGGCTGCGTGCGGCAAGCCATCCGAAGAGCCACCAAATGACGCCGGCGATGACGCCGATAACGGCCAGCCCCACGAGTGCGATGACCGCGTGCAGGGCCCGCGCCTCCGGCGTGCGCTCGGCCTTCCCCGTCGCCACCGCCTCCCGGATGACGCTCGCCACGCGCGCGGCCGCCTCGGGGACGGTAATTTCGTTGGAGGCCGCGTCCACGTCGTTGAGGATGAAGATCGTCCGATCGCCGCTCCGAATCGTCGCCGCGTTACCGCGCACGTCGGCGGCGATATCGTCGGGCTTGGCGCTGGGGTCGTCGATCGCCGCGTAGATGCGTTGCTCGATCAGATCGGCGCGCTCGTGAGCCGCGGCCGCCGTCGAAGCGCCCACCTTGAAGAGGGTGGCGCCGTCGACGACGACCGGTTGGCGGACGAATGCCGCATCCGGGGCGGCCGCGTGGGCAAGTGCCGGCACCGCCAGCACGAAGGCCGCCAGCGCGAGCACCCGCCCGATCGCGCTCATAGAACGCCTAACGAGCGACGAGCGAGAGTTGCTGCGTGTCGAGGTCGTACTCGCCGGCGGCAACCGTGCCGTTCGGATTCGCGCAGATCACGCTGTTACTCGGACCGTAGATCACGACCAGCCCGGGCGGCCCGCACTGTACCTGCTGGAGGCCGTAGTTGTTCAGCATCGTCGCTCCCGGACTGCTTTGCTGAACCTGGTACGACGTGTACGTTTGGTGGTTTGCGGAGTTCACGATCGATCCATACACGGCTGCCGACGTTGCGGCGCCGACCGCCGTGATCGCCATGGCCCCCCAGAATCCGCCGCCGTAGTAATTCGGCGCCGGATACCACGCCGAGCCGTGATTCCAGCCCCAGGCCGGTCCCGACGCGTAGACGGGATTGACCACGACCGTGCGATTGCCATAGCCGTAACCGCCGCCGTTGACGTTGACGTTCGTGTTGCGGTTGACGTTGTTCACGTTCGTCCGGTTGACCGTGTTGTTGCTGCCGATCGTATTCCCGGAATGGTTGCCGTTGCGGTTGACGGTGTTGTTGCCCGTACGGTTGCCACCGTTGTTGTTGCCGTTGCGGTTCGGCGTGTTGTTGCCGTTGCGGTTCGGCGTGTTGTTGCCGTTGCGGTTCGGCGTGTTGTTGCCGTTGCGGTTCGGCGCAGGGTTCGCTGGCTTCGCGGGCTTGGCCGGTTGGCGCGAACGCGCCTGATCGTTACTCAGATTGAAGCCGCCCGAAGGTTTCGATGGCGACGATGGGCGCGACGGCTGCGCCGGACGCGACTGCTGCGGACGCGACTGCTGAGCGGGGCGAGACTGCTGCGGGCGAGACTGCTGGGCGGGGCGTTGCGGTGCCGATCGTTGCGGCGCAGGGCGGCCGCCTCCACCACCGCGCTGCTGGGCCGAAACGGCCCCGGCTGCGCCGAAGGCCAGCGCGAGGGTGAGGACGAGCGATACGGTGCGCTTCATCATACGCCACTATCGATCGTGCCGGTCATCGAAATGTACGTGCCGGCCTTAGTTTGAAGCGCCATGACGATCCCCTTAGGCGGAACGACTTGCGAGGAGAGCGGAAGATTTTGGTTGCCTTCGGTGGTGTTCGCATAGATCGTGCCGGTCTTGAAGTCGAGCGGCTGAGTGGTGCCGTTTTGCGTCAGCGACATTTTCGTGAGCAAGCAGCGATAGATCGCGCCGACGTACGAGCACGCCGCCTGATCGACGGTCAAAACGCCCAGACCGTCGGCGGTGGTAATCGTCAGTGCTTTGGAATCTTTAGAATAGCGAATGGTGACGTTTGGGTAGGTTTGTACGGATCCATCGCTTTGTTGGACGCGCACGAGGCCGGTTGCGCCGGCGGGCGCTGCGAGCGCCGCGGCCGCAACGCAGGCCAAGAGGAAGGCTCGGATCATAGAGGTGGCCACCCTTTCTGGGGATGCCATCGTAGCAACGGCACGAGGTCGCCACGCTCCCGAAACGGCAAGAACTCTCGATTACCCTCGCCGAAGACGCACCGATGAAATACGTACTCTCATATCGCTCCGGCCCCGATGTGGCGACCAAAGCGCCGCAGCACTTCGCCGCGCACCGCAGTCATTGGGACCGCTTCCGCCATGACGGAACCCTGCTGATGATCGGCCCCTTCTCCGATCCCGGCGAAGGCGCGATGGGCATCTTCACTACAAAGGAGGCGGCCGCGGAGTTCGCCCAAGGCGATCCATTCGTGCTCGAAGGCGTCGTTTCGGAGTGGACGATTCGGGAATGGATGGAAGCGATCGGCTAGGCTTGCTCTCACCTATCTCTTAAGTATTTAGTTGACATCCGGGCTCACCTGGAGTAAGGTCTTCGTAGAGCTACTAAATCTTTAAGAGTACGAGGAAGGCCTACGATGATCCGCATTGCTCTCAGCCTAGCCGCAGCCGCCGTGATCTCCTCGGGAGGGTGGCCGGCCTTCGGCCGCCCGGCCGATTCGGGAACCCAGCCCCTGAAGGTGATCGCTCACGTCTACGCCCGGCCCCATCGCCTGCTGACGATCGCCCACGTCGTCGCGCGCTACCATGCGCCCGCCGCGCGGGTGGCCGCGCGCTAGATCGTATCGAGCGATTTGCGCAGGCGCACGAAGTTATCGAGCAGCTCGCAGAGTTCGGCCTTGTCGAACGTCGCGAGCAGCGAGGCGCGCACGTCGGAAAGATCGAGCGTGGCCGGGTCGTCGCCGGCACGGCCGATCCCTTCGACGTCGAGGAAGCCGCGCACGTCGACGCCCAAACTGGCCGTCTGCCGCCACGGCTCGGGGCCGCCCTGGTAGCCGCCCCGGATTTCGACTCTGGCGTTCACGTCGCGAGCGCTCATGGGCATCCCCCTAGTGGTCGACGAATTTCGAAATCTCGGAGAGCGTCGGATCGAGGCGCACCGATTCCAGCGCGTAGGTCCGCTCCTCGTGGCCGCCTGGAACCGCGACGCGAACCACGACTTCGTGCGGATGGACGTGCTTGACCGTACCCTCTTCGCCGGTAGCGTCGATATGCACCCGGTCGCCCGCTTTCAGCATCGGCATTCTCCTCGTTTTACGATGCTTGCGTCTTCGCGGCGGCATCGCCGGATTCCGCGGCCGGCGCACTTCTTGCACGCGGGCGCTCCGATGGGCTAGAGTGACGAAAACGCCGAGCCGATGGGGGTGCCCGTGATCGCGCTGGTCGTCGCCTTTCTCGCCATCGTCGTGCTCGTCGCGATCGCCAACCGCATCAACGTCGCGTACCCGATCGTGCTCCTGCTCGGCGGGATGGCGATCGGCTTCATCCCGCACGTCCCGACGGTACCGCTGCCGCCCGATATCGTCTTGCTCGTCTTTCTGCCGCCGCTGCTCTATTGGGAGAGTCTCTCGGCGCCCACCAGCGAGTTCGTGGCCAGCGCCTTTTGGATATTCCAGATGGCGTTCGGTTTGGTGATCCTCACGACGGTGGTGGTGGCGGTCGTCGCGCACGCCATCGTGCCGGGCATGGGCTGGGGCGTCGCGTTCGTGCTCGGTGCCGTCGTTTCGTCGACCGACGAAGTCGCCTTCACGGCGATCGCCGACCGGCTCAACGTTCCCCGCCACATCATCGGTACGATCGAAGGCGAAAGTTTGGTGAACGATGCGACGTCGCTGATCCTCTATGGCGTCGGCATCGCGGCGGTCGTCGGCGCTTCCTTTTCACTGCTGCACGCCGCCGGCGCGCTGGTGCTCTCGATCGTCGTTGCCGTCGCCATCGGCCTCGCGGCGGGCGCACTCGCGGTTGCGGCGTGGCGCTCGACGCGCGACGAAACCATACAAAGTGTGATTTCGATCGTCATTCCGTTCGTGGCGTATCTGCCGGCCTATTACGTGGGAGCCTCGGGCGTGCTGGCAACCGTCACGGCGGGCATTCTCGTCAGCCGATTCACGCCGACGGTTATGCTGCCGCGCGCGCGCGAGCTGCTCACGGGATTCTGGGTGACGCTGGTCTTCTTGCTCAACGCGTTCATCTTCGTCGAGGTCGGGATCGGCTTCCACGACATCGTCCTGCGCCTTCGCGAATATTCGCCCCTCGAACTGCTGTGGTGGGCGGCGGCGGTGGCCGGGACGTGCATCGTGGTGCGGATGCTCTGGACGCTAGCTCAGGGCCTGCTCCCCGCGACGAACGAGCCGGAACACGTCGAAGGCGAAGCCGACTGGTCGCACGTCATCGTCGTCGGTTGGACCGGCATGCGCGGCGGCGTCTCGCTGGCCGCCGCTTTAGCCATTCCGCTCGAGACGACGGCGGGCGCGTTTCCCTTTCGCGATTTGCTGATCTTCCTCACATTCGCCGTGCTGCTCGCGACCCTGGTCGGTCAAGGTGGTACGCTGCCTTGGCTCATTCGCAGGTTGGGCGTCAAAGACGACGGCGCAGCGGAAAAGGAAGAGCGCATCGCCCTGGCGCTGACGGCGCAGGCGGCGCTCGAGCTCGTCGACGAGCTGGAGCGAGCGCAGGCCTATCCGCGCGCCATTCTGGAACTGCACCGCGTGCGGCTGCAAGCGCGTTGGGAAGAGTTTCGAAGCGAGGGCTCGGATCGAGCGGCAGCGCAGAAGACGGCGCTCTACCGCGCCGCGCAATGCCGGCTGCTCGATCGGCAACGAGAACGGCTGGTGGAGCTCGCGCGCGAGCGCAAAATCGACAACACGGTATTGCGCCGCGTTCAGCGCGTGCTCGATTTGCAGACGATCGAAGTGCAGCTTCTCGGGACGACGGGGCATTCGGATCTCGAGGAATGAGCGTTCCCGCAGCGCGTCGCTCCCCGGGCATGGCCGCGCCAGGAAGTTCGCGAGCCGGCCGCCTAAATGTCGCGGTATGGAACCGCTCGATCTAACGAAAGCGCCGCCGCGGAGCGCCCGCGAAGAGCTCGACGGCCTGATGCTGATGCCCCGCACGATCGACAAGCTGCGGGCGCAGCTGCCCGGCGGAAACGCGGGCGTCTACTTCATCAACGGCCCGATCAAAGGCATCTCCGGCTACTTGATCGAGAGCCTCGGGCTGACCGAGCGCGAACTGCTCGAGGCCGTGCGTACCGCGCAGACCGAGCAAGACGTGGCGACCTGGCTTCGCAGCCGCGTGGATCCCTCGGCGTATCCCGCTCTCAACGAACGCTTTCGCCGGGCGCGACCCAAACACGCTGAGGATCCCGGCTTCTTCAGCCGGACCTATGCCGAGACGCTGCGCGAACGCCCCGATCTCGAGTTCATCGTCGACATCATCGACGCCGACGACCGGCGGATGTTTCCCTAGAGTAGCGGACCCTCCAGCGTCGCGCGCAGCAGCCCGCGCGCGGAATTCCCGACGAAGAGTGCGGCAGCACTGCAGAGATCGGCCGGGACGATCCGCCGGGTGCGCGCGCGCCCATCGCGCAGCAACGCTTCGCGCAGAATTCCGGGCAGCGCTCCGGCTTCCACCGGCGGCGTAAAGAGCGTGCCGCCGATTTCCACGAAGAGCGTCGTGCGCGCGCCGTCGGCAAGCTCGCCGCGTTCGTTGAGCAGCAACGCTTCGAAGCAGCCGCGCGCTCGGGCCTCGGCCGAGGCTTGGTCGTGAGCCGGCCGCCACGACGTTTTCAGAGCGAGGAACGGATCGGTCGCATGCAGCCGGGCGCGCCGCGCGATGCAGACGCGCACCGGCTCCGGCGGCGTTTGCAACGGCTCGATTCGCTGCGCCAGCGTTCCGTCCAGCGATAGGCGCAGGCGCACGAGCGCGTTGCCGCCAACGCCGGCACCCCACTCGTCAAGCCATCCGGCGGCGTCGAACGCCACGCCGAACGCCGCCGCCGCACGCGCCATTCTCGCGAGGTGTGCGCTCACGATGCCGCCGGGAGCGTCCGCCGCAAACGTCTCGAGGATGGCAAACCCTTCGGCGCCCTCGCGCAAGAAGCGCGTCTTGACGGCAATCTCGTTCCATTCGTCGCGGGGATCGGAATCGGCCACGATGGCGCCTCCGGCGTCGTAACGCCCGCTGCCGCTCGTCACATCGAGTTGCGCCGTCCGAATCGCCACGTTCCACCAGCCGCGCCGCTGCGGCGAGAGAAACCCGATGGCGCCGCAATACGCACCGCGAGACCGCGTTTCGAGCGCGTCGATGAACTGCATCGCCGCACGTTTCGGCGCCCCGGTCACGCTGCCGCAAGGAAAAGCGGCGGCGAAAACCTCCGGGAGGGTCGCGCCCGGACGCAGCGTTCCCGCGATCGTGGACGTCATCGTCGCGTACGTGGGATAGCGCTCGATCTCCTCGAACCGCTCGACCTCTACGCCGGTGCAGATCCGATGCAGATCGTTGCGCAGCAGGTCGACGATCATGACGTGCTCCGCGCGGTTCTTTTCGCTGCCGAGATCGCCGGCTCGATCGAGGGCGGCAGTTCCCTTCATCGGTTTGGCGACGATGCGTCCGCCCTCGAAGGCGAGGAAGAGCTCCGGCGACCACGAGAGCAGGGCGCGCGTGCCGTCGCCGACGTAGGCTTGATAGCTCGCGCCGCTTCGTCTCGCGTAGTACGCGTAGAGCTCGAGGGGGTCGCCCGAAAAGCCGAGCGCCGCGGCGATCGTGTAGTTCGCCTCGTAGACGTCGCCTTCGTAGATCGCCGCTTTGATACGCGCGAGCGCCGCCTCGTACGCCGCGTACGTCGAAAGGGGCAGCGGCGGCGCGTGCGGCGGCGGCCTTTCGGGGTCGGGAAGCGCCGCCTCGGCGGGCGCACCGAAAATGCCCAGGCGCGCGGCGCCGCCGTATTCGATCGCTCCGGCGATCCAGTGCCCGGCGTGGAGCGCTTTTTCTGCGGCTTCGAGCGCGCGCGGCAGCTCCTCGACGCTCGAAGAACGTATCACTTCCGACGGCCCCTCGAAGCGGAGCGTGGGGTTCGTTCCGGCGAGCACGTAAAACCCTCGCATGAGGGCGCTCGGCGCGGGCGGGCTCATCGTCACGCGCAGGAGTTCGACGAGCTGGAGGTGGAGGCTCCTTCAATGAGTCCGTTACGAGATCCGACGCACTTCAGCTGGACGATCGTTCCGATGTTCGTGATCGTCGTCTATCTCTATTTTCGTCAGGCGGAGATGGGCAACTGGTCGCGCATTCTCGCGGCCCTGGCGCTGTGGGGAATGGATTGGTTCAACGAAATTTGGAACGCGCTCGTGCTGCATTTTTCGGGGCGCGCGCCCGTGTGGGGAATCGGCCACGAATCGTCGTGGCTCATCCTGGCGGGCCTCAATATCGAGATCGTCTTGATGTTCGCCGTTCTCGGGCTCGCGTCGACGCTGTTGCTCCCCGCCGATCGGCATCTCAAGATTCTCGGCGTGAACAACCGCCTATTCTTCGCCTGCCTCAACTCGCTGCTTTGCGTCGGCGTCGAACTGGTGCTCAACCGGTTCGGCATGTTGCTCTGGGCGTGGCCGTGGTGGAACGCGTCGGCACCGTGGCTGATCTTCCTGATCGGTTACCTTCCGTTCTTCCTCGTCGCCTACGCCGTCTACGATATGAAGAGCCGCCGCGGCCAGATTGCGACGGTAGCGGCGATTCTCGGATTCGATGCGGTCGCGTTGGCGGCATTTCTCTTACTCGGGTGGATCTAAAAAAGATCTGACGATCGCTTCGAAGCGCGCGGGCCGGTCGTAATGCACTCCGTGGCCGGCGCCTTCGATTCGCTCGATGTGGATTCGAGAGTCGATCGCTTTTAGCTCGTTGACGGCTTCGAGCGAAAGCACTCCCTTCTCCCCGAGAATCAGCAGCGTTGGAACGTCGATGCGCCGCACCAGCTCGCGAAACTCCGGGTTGGGCGGCGTGAGGACGTCGAGCGCGCTCATGCGGGTCTGCAATCGTGCTTCGGCGAGGAGCTCGAGGATCTCCGCAGAGCGATCGGGATGACGCGCCTTCAGATCGACGAGCACGCTCGCCTTCTCCATTCCGAGGACGCGGCGATGTTCTTCGGCAATATCGCCGTCGCGCAGGTCGCGCTGCCATTGGGGGCTGATGAACGTCGGCTCCGCGAGGATGAGGGCGCGTGCCGGAGCGGCGCGTTCGCTCGCGACCACTGCAGCGGTCACTCCTCCCATCGAGTGGCCGAGCAGCACCGGAGCGTCGAGCCCGAGCCGTCGAATCAGCACAAGGACGTCGCGCGCGTGGTCTTCGTAGCGGTATCCGTAAAGCGGGGCGCTCGAACCGCCGTGGCCTCTCGCATCCGGCATCACCACGTCGAAGCGATCCTCGAGCGCGCGCGCCAACGGGCTCCAGCACGCGCCGTTCGCCATCAAACCGTGCAGCAGAACGAGCGGCGGCTTGGAGCCGCCGGTTCGAACGTACCGCAGATCGACGGCCTCTTCACGAAGAACGCCGCTCGTCCAGGCTGCCATCGAATCGTGGTTTGGGTGCGAGGTTCGGAACTCCGGCAACGCCGTGTTCTTCTATATTGACGTTTCTCGATATAGCTGCTAGGATGCTCGCGTGACGATGCAGCGGTGTTGCCCGCAGGCGGACGTTGCCCGCGAACCGTTCGATGCCGAGGCCGCGCTGTTCAAAGCCATCGGCGATCCGTACCGGCTGCGAATCCTCGCCACCCTAACGCGGGCGAGCGCGGAAGTCTGCGTCTGCGATTTCACCGACGCGCTCCCGCTCAACCAGCCCACGGTGTCGCATCACCTTCGCGTTCTGCGCGACGCGGAGCTCGTTATCGGCGAACGCCGCGGCACGTGGGTGTATTATCGGCTCGCCCCCGGCGCCCTCGCTCGCATCGAGTCCGCAACCGCCACCGCCTTCAAACGGAGCGTGCCCGCATGAAAACGCCTTTGCTCGGTGCGGCGCCCTCGAAGAACCTTGCATGAGCCTTCTCAAACGCAGCGCGACCGAATTTTTGGGGACCGCGTTTCTTCTCGCCGGCGTCGTCGGCTCCGGAATCATGGCCGAACGCTTGTCCGGCGGCAATGCCGCGATTGCGCTGCTTGCCAACACGCTGGCGACCGGCGGCGTGCTGATGTGCTCGATCGCCGCGCTCGGACCGATTTCGGGCGCACACTTCAATCCGGCCGTTTCTCTCGCCGACGCCTTGCGGAGCGGCCTGCCTTGGAAGGAACTCCCGGCGTACGCCGGGGCCCAGGTGCTCGGAGCGTTGCTCGGCGTTGCGACCGCGAACGCGATGTTCGGGTTGCCCCTCTTTTTCGCGTCGCATCACGCGCGCGGCGGCCCCACGCAGTGGCTCGGGGAGTTCGTCGCGACGTTTGGGCTGCTGGTCGTCATTTGGGGCTGCGTGCGCGTTCGTTCGGCTTACGTACCCTTCGCCGTAGCTGCCTATATCGTCGGAGCGTACTGGTTTACGTCGTCTACGTCGTTCGCCAACCCCGCGGTGACGATCGCGCGCTCCCTCTCCGATACGTTCGCCGGTATTCGGCCGGCCGATGCGCCGGGGTTCATCGTGGCCCAGTTGCTTGGAGCGATCTGCGCGACGCTGCTGTTCCAGTGGCTGGCACCGCTGCGCGAGCGCGATGCCGAAGTCGTGCTGCTGCCGCACGACGGAGATCCGCATGCCGCGTAAACCGCTCGTCCTCTTCGTCTGCCGCCACAACACCGGACGAAGCCAAATGGCCGAAGCCTATCTCCGGGCGTTCGCCGGAGATTCGATCGACGTCGCCTCGGCGGGAACGGAGGCGGCGGACCGGCCAAACGAAGCCGTCGTTGCGGCGATGGCCGACGACGGCATCGACATCTCGCAGGCGCGGCCGAAACTCATCGACGCCGGCCTCGCTGCCAGAGCCGCGATGATCGTTACGATGGGGTGCGACGTGCAGGGCGTTCCGCGAATCGACGAAGACTGGGGCCTCCCCGATCCGAAGGGCGCCTCCGCCGAACGCGTGCGAGAGATTCGCGACATGGTCAAGAGCAAGGCGCAGCGCCTCGCCGCGCAGTTCGGCGCGAACGCGAAGAATCTCTAGAGGCGGCGCTTTGCGGCGCCGCCTCCATTCGGCGTAGGAAGCCGTCTCGGGGGCCCTACTGAACGACGATTCGCTTGGGTTGCGCGGCGGGATGCCGCTCGAGCGAGATGCTCAGCATGCCGTCTTTCACCGACGCCGCTATTTTTTCGGCATCGACGTCTTCCGGTACGGTAAAGGAGCGGGAAAACGTGCGCCGGTCGTTCTTGGCATTCACCGAAACGATGCCGTCCTTCAGTGTGATCTCGACGTTTGAAGCATTGAAGCCCGGCACCGGCACTTCGACGGTGTAGCCGTTTTCCGTGCGGGTCACTTCGAAGCCGTAGTCCCAGTTCGCGACGACGGCCTGGAACGGATCGAAGCCGAACAGGCTTTGCAGGGGGGATCGCTGCGCCATTCGGGCAGCCTGACCATTCTGTACAAGAGCGCCCACGGGAACGTTGTCTCCTTTCGAAACGGGCGAAGAGTCACTCTAGACGCTCTAATTTTAGCCAATCTAGCACTCTTGTCAAGAGAGTGCCAACGGTGGAGGAACGGCACGCCAGGCTTCATTCTAGATTCACCAGTGGCCCGCGCTCTGGCCACCGTCGACGTGCGAGATCTCGCCGGTCACGAACGTCGCCCCCTCGAGATACATCACCGCCGAGACGACGTCGCCGATCTCGCCCAAACGGCGTAGCGGGTCCATCCCCTCGAGCCCGGCGTACGAGGCAGCATCGGGCTGCGTTTTTATGATCCCGAGCGACACGGCGTTCACTCGAATACCGCACGGCCCATATTCGATCGCAAGCGCCTTTGTGGCCGCATTCAGGCCGCCCTTCGTCAAGGACGCGAGCAGTGCCGGGGAGCCGCCGATCGGTTGTTCCGCTGCCGTAGTGGTAACGTTGACTACGTGCCCCCAGCCCTGCCGCTCCATGAACCCGATCGCGCGCTGGGTGAGGTGGAAGAAGCCGGCGATATTCGTCGACAGCATGGCATCGTAGTCGGCCTGCGTGTACTGTGTAAACGGTTTCGCGACGAATACTCCGGCATTGTTGACCAGCGTGTCGATGCGGCCGAACCTGCCCACGCCTTCGGTCATAATGCGGTCGGCGGTCTCCGGCTTCCCGATGTCGCCCGGAATACTGACGATCCTCGTGTTTGCGCTTGGGGCGATCGATCGCGAATTTGCTACGACGCTGTATCCGGCTTCGAAATACGCGGTGACGAGACTCGCGCCGATGCCGTGCGATGCGCCCGTTATCACGGCAACTTTCTCATGGGTTACGTCACCCTTTGCATTCATCATCTCGCTCCGTACAGCTCCAACTCGGCCTCGTCCTGAGGGCTCATCTGCGGCTGGGAGATTCGGATGACCGCTTTACCTCGAATGCCGCCGTGCCGTAGCATTTCGTACATGTCGGAAGCAGCGCCGAGCTCGAACGTCGCCTTTACGCGGGCGGTGATCGAGCCGTCGGCCAGCATACCAACGATTCGATCCAAGCCCTTCGCCGACTGAACGGGATTATTACTGGAAGAAAGGTTATACGCGCCGATTTGACGCTCCGCAAACCAGGCTACCGGGGCCGCCTCAATGGTCGATACCAGCGCCCCTCCAGGCTTGAGGATGTCGCAGTCGCGCTGAATCGCATTCGACCCGCTGACGAGATCGAGAACGGCGTCGACGCCGCCGGGATGGGTCGCACGGATGGCCTCGACGACGTCTGTCGACTTCGAATCGTACACCTCGTCTGCGCCGAGGCGGCGAGCTTCTTCAACATCCCCGAGCACGGTCCCAATAACGTGCGCCCCTCGGGCGTGCGCCATTTGCACGGCATACCCGCCGACGCCGCCCGTCGCACCCATCACCACGATGCTGTGGCCCGGCGCGACCTTCAACAACTCGAGCGATCCGAGAGCGGCTATTCCCGCAACGGGCAACGCGGCGGCCTGCTCGTCGGAGACGCCGTCCGGAATGCGCGCTATCGGCTCGAGCGGCTGGCCGGGCACCACGGCGGTGTACTCAGCATAGGCCCCGTGCGTCCAAGCCTCGCCGAAGACACGATCTCCCACGCGCAGAGCGTGATTCCCGGCGGGAACGCGTTCGACGACGCCCGCGAAGTCTGCGCCCACGACAAATGGATAGATGGCGCCGGCGTTGAGCCCATCGACGATCTTGTAGTCGACCGGATTCGCACCGGCATACGTGATGCGAATCAAGCACGCATCGTCGCCAGCGGGAACCGGCAGGTCGTGTAGTGACGGGTTCTCTCCAAAACGAAGGACGGCAAATGCACGCATGCTCATTCTAGCTCTCCCAGCACGGCGTTCGAGCCCCTTCCATCGGGAAGCCAACGGTCGTCAGTGAAGCAGTTCCTGCCAGTCCTTTGGAACGCGGCCATGCGGCCCGGGCACGGATTGATCGACGGGGTGCGAGTGTGGCGCCGCGAGCTTTGCTCCCTCCACAAACCCTTCCGTGCGAAAATCGTAGAACCAGTCCTCGTGGGGTTCGAAGCTCGCTACGACGGAATGGTGCGCGCTGTGAAAATGCGCCCTCGCGTGTTGGCTTGGCGAGCTGTCGCAACAACCGATATGCCCGCACTTCGCACAACGGCGAAGGTGCAGCCACCAGCCCCCACTCGCGAGACATTCGACGCAGCCCGCTCCGGTCGGCTTAGCGCTTGGGTCTATCGTGCTCCCATCGTTCATCATCGCCGCTCCTTTACGCACGCATCGAAACGTTACGCGATACCGAGCCTTAGTCCACCGATGCTCTATGCTATCACGGCGGCTCGACCGCCGGCGAGCCCAACGTGCCCCGGTCGTCCTCGGCGGACCTTCCGGAGGGTAACGCGCCCAGCTTTCGAACGAGCCCGCATGAACGTCTTGCGAACGATCGCCGCCCTGCTTGTATGTGCGTTGGCTGCGAGCGCCTGCTCGTCGAACGGCACGAATAGCACGCCGATTCCCTCGAACAAATCGACGCTTACCGGCACCGTGACGAGTGGTTCGCACCCCGTCGCCGGCGCCACCGTCGCGCTTTACGAAACGGGGCAGGCTGGGACGGGCAAAGGCGCGACCGCGATTGCCGGCGCGATCTCGACGTCGTCGGGAAGCTTCTTCATCCCCTACGCCGCCGGGAGCGTCACCGGCACGCTGTACGTAGTCGCAACCGGCGGCAACGCCGGGAAGGGCACGAACTCGGCGATTGCTTTGAGCGCGCTCGTGGGGCCGCCGGGCAGCGCCGTGCCCAGCGTCACCGTGAACGAACGCTCGACCGTTGCCTTTGCATTTGCGTTCGCGCAATTCTCGGACGCCACCGGCGCCGTCGTTGGAACGACGGCGACCAACGCCGCCGGCTTGACCAACGCCGCGCTGCTCGATCGCGAGCGGCTCGTCGCACCGCAGACCGCAAACCCGGCTTCGTTCTTTCCCTCGACGGCCGCGTGCGCCAAGGCGTCGGACGTCCCGGAGAACTGCGAAGGGCTCGAACGCCTCAACGCCTTGGCCAACGCGCTGGCCGGCTGCACGCAGAGCGCGGGGCCCAACGCCGCGCCTTGCTCCGCGCTGTTCGCCGCGACGGGCGTCAAGACGAAAACCACGCTGGCCGCAGCGCACGCGATTGTGCTCGACCCGCCGCTCGGCGCCGCAGCGATCTATGCATTGAGCCTCGCCAACAAGACGTACGCACCTACCGTAGCATCGTCCCCGGCCGCATGGACGATCGCCCTAAAATACTACGGCAACGGCAAAGAGTTCGACGGCCCCGGCGCTTTCGCAATCGACGCGCACGGAAACATCTGGGTCACGAACAACTACGAGTACAACGCGGATCCGCACGTACCGGCCTGCGGCAGCAAGATCGTCATCGAGCTGACGCCGCTGGGCGACGACGCTCCCGGCGCGCCTTTCAGCGGCGGTGGCATCGACGGGCTCGGCTGGGGCGTCACCCTCGACAAGAGCGGCGACATTTGGCTCGGCAATTTCGGTTTCCAAGGCAAAGGCTGCACTGTGCCGCCGAAAGACCAGAGCGTCACGCAACTCACCGCCGGCGGCTCGCCGGTCTCGCCGTCGACCGGTTGGCAACAGGGGCCGATCGATCGTCCGCAGGGCACCGTTGCCGACCTCTCGGGCAACATTTGGATGGCCAACTTCGGCAACGGCACGGTCACCGTTTACCGCGATGCCGACCCGAAGAAATCGGCCGTGTATGCAAATCTCGGCTTGAAGCAGCCCTTCGGCGAAGCGATCGACGCCAACAACCGCGTGTGGGTGACCGGCGAAGGCAGCAACAACGTCGCGCTGCTGAACAACGACGGAACGCCGGTGGCGGGCTCGCCGTTTAGTACCGGCGTTACGCGGCCGCTCGGCGACGCGATCGACATGGAGAACGACGTGTGGATCTCGAGCAACGGCGGTAATGCGCTGACGGTATTCGATGCGAACGGCAAGCCGATTCTCGGATCGCCCATCACCGCTGGCGGCATTCGTCTGCCGTGGGGCGTCGCCGTCGACGGCAACGACAACGTCTGGGCGGCCAACTTCTCCGGCGTACGGCCGCGCGTCTCGGAGATTTGCGGGCGCCGCAAACTCTGCCCGCCGGGCATCCAGCCCGGTCAGGCAATCTCGCCGTCGACCGGCTATACGAGCATCTCGCTCCAACGGCTGACCAGCGTCGCGATCGACGCCTCGGGGAACGTGTGGGTCTGCGATAACTGGCGCAAGATTCCATACCAAACCAATCCCGGCGGAGACGGCGTCACCGAGTTCGTCGGCCTCGCCGGACCCGTTGCCGCACCGATGAGCGGAGTCCCGCGGCGGCCTTAGCCGGCTCGCGATCAGACACGACGCCCCTTTTCATCAGCGAAAACGGCGGCGGCCGCACTCATCCCGTCCGAGAAAGACGGAGTCCCTCGTTTTCACGAGGGACTCTGCGGCTTAAACTGGCTCCGGATGCTGGACTCGAACCAGCGACCCGCTGATTAACAGTCAGCTGCTCTACCAACTGAGCTAATCCGGAACGGACTTAGGGATTCTACTTGAGGGCCTCCCCCGAGCGCAAGCGTAGGGGTCGGCCGCCCTGGATTCTTCGGCCGAGGGGCCGCCCCTGCCCGGGCGCGAGGCCGGAAGGGTCGAGGGGGAAAGCCCCTCCTCGCAGAGTAAGCGGGCGGCAAAGAGGAGGGACTTTCATGCCTGCCGCACCGGCCCTGAACATCGGTAATACCGCCTTCATGCTGCTCTGCGCGAGCCTGGTCATGCTGATGACCCCCGGGCTCGCGTTTTTTTATGGGGGCCTGGTGGCCCGCAAGAACGTCCTGACGATCATGATGCAGAGCTTCATGTCGCTGGGCTGGACGACGGTCCTCTGGTTCGCCTTCGGCTACTCCGAGAGCTTCGGGCCGACGTGGCACGGCATCGTCGGCAATCCGCTGACGTATGCGTTTCTGCACGGCGTGACGCTGCAAACCATGTTCACCGGCAACGACGCGGGCATTCCGCTGATCGTCCACATCGCCTATCAAATGATGTTCGCGATCATCACGCCGGCGCTGATCACCGGCGCGTTCGCCAATCGCGTCACCTTTAAGGCCTACTTTTGGTTCCTCACCGGATGGCTGATCTTCGTCTACTTCCCGTTCGTCCACATGCTATGGAGTCCCGATGGAATCTTGGCCAAGTGGGGCGCGCTCGATTTCGCCGGAGGCATCGTGGTGCACGCCTCGGCCGGCTTCGCGGCCCTCGCATCGGTGCTCTACGTCGGCCGGCGCGCCGTCGTCGAGAGCAAGCCGCACAACGTGCCGCTGATCGCGCTCGGCACCGGGCTGCTCTGGTTCGGCTGGTACGGCTTCAACGCCGGCTCCGAGCTGCGCGTCGACGCGGTCACGGCGTCGGCGTTCCTGAATACCGACGTCGCTGCATCGTTCGCGGCCGTCACCTGGCTGTTGGTCGAATGGGCCTACGGGCGCCAGCCGAAGTTCATCGGACTGCTCACCGGCGCGGTCGCGGGGCTCGCAACGATTACGCCGGCCGCGGGCTACGTCTCGCCGATGACGGCCGTGATCATCGGCATCGCGGCCGGGCTCGTCTGCTACTATGCGGTCGCATTGAAGAACCGTCTCGGCTGGGACGACGCGCTCGACGTGTGGGGCGTGCACGGCGTCGGCGGCTTCCTCGGCATCGTGCTGCTCGGCGTCTTCGCCTCGACCGCGTGGAACCCCAACGGCGCCAACGGACTGCTGGCGGGCAACCCGAGCTTCTTCATGAAGCAAGTCGTCGCGGCGGTCGTCTGCAGCGCGTATGCGTTTGCCTTCACCTACGGCATGCTCTGGCTCATCAATCTCATCACGCGCGTAAAGGTCGACGAAGCCGCCGAAGAGCAAGGGCTCGACGTCGCACTGCACGGCGAGGAAGCCTACCCACTGGGCATCTAACGCTAGACGACGTACGCCGCGAGATGCGGATCGGTGAAGCAGCCGCGGCGGATTGCACTTCGCAACCCATAGGCGAGCTCCGGCGCGGTCGATGCACTGGAGAGCACCGCGGTGGCGCCGGCGAGATGACAATCGCGGCACCACCGCGGCTCGTTCACCGAAGTGTACACGGCAATTACGCAGGCGGGCAGCACGAAGCGGAGCTGCCGAAGCATCTCCAAAGGGTCGGTCTGGAGCTCGTCGACGTCGACGATCAGTAATCCAGGCGACGCCTGATGCAGTTCCGCGATGTCGAGACGAGCGCTGTAGGCAGGCCCGGACTCGCCCGCCGCACGGACGGCAGCCTCCAGAATATCGCGAGCCTCGCTATTGGCGACTGCCAGGCAAAGGACGCCGGCCACGGGGTAACGCTTTCAAATCGGCGGTTCGGTTCCGCCCGCAGATGGGGCTTTCGTGCCTTTCGCGAATCAGCGCAATGGCATGGAGCGGCTACGAAAGGTCATTGCCCCAATCGTACCATCGGCAGCGTGAGGCGGCTATCGTGAAAAAGCGCGATAGTGCCCAGCCCGTCTCCGTCGTCGTGGACTCGATTCCGAAGTCGGATCCGGCTCGTCCGATTATCGAAGCCATTCTGCAGGTGGTTCCTACGTCGCGTTGGGCCTTCGCGCGGCTGCAGCCGGGCGGGGCGCTGGCAGGCCTGCTCCAGGATCCGCAAGGCACGAGCGGCGAGCTCGCCGCGCTCAAGACCGAATTTACTCGCCAGCGCGCGCAGGTGAAGAGCGGCCCGCGGATCGCGGCCACGCTCGGGCCGCTCGATGCGTACGAAAGCGGAATAACGCTCCTCTTTGCCGATTCGCGCGCGAACTTCGGCATCCTCACGCTGCTGCGTACCAAAGAGTTGGGACCCTTTACCTCCAGCGAGATCAGCGTCCTCACGCTCGCGCTCGATTCCAGCTCGGAGCGTCTCTCGGCACTGCGCCTCAATCCGCCGGCCGCCGCAGCTCGTGCATCTGAAGAGAGCACTCGCGCCGGCCAAGAGGCGGCTCGCGACGAATCGGGGTCGTTTTACGTGCTCGATAGCGACCTCCAGATCGTGCTCACGTGGTCGGGCGACGACAAACGGCGCATCGCCCACACGGATTTAGAGACGCGGCTCCCCGATCGTTTGCCGGTCGTCCTCGAAGAGACGGTGCGCGACCTCATTGCCGGCTGGCACAGCGACGATCCGTCGTCGCAAACGGCTGGCTTCGCTCGCCCCACGCCCTTCTTGGTGGTGCGCACGCAGCCGATGTCGGGACCACGGGGTCTTTTCGTGGGCGTGCGCCTCGACCGGTATCGCGCGCCGGATTCGCTCTCCAAGCCGGCCGCACGCTTCAACATCTCGCCGCGCGAGCTCGAAGTGCTCGCGTTGCTGCTCGATGGCGGGAAGCTCGACGAGATCGGGCTGAAGCTTCACATAACGGCATCCACGGTGCAAGATCACATCAAGAGCATGGTCGACAAGACGGGCACCCGCAATCGCTCGGAACTTATCGCGCGCGTGCTCGGATGGGAGAACGCTTCCGAGCAGCAGCTCGCGTAAATCCGGTTTTCCACTATACCGGCTCCTTCCGGTTCGCGCTACGCTAGAGCAACCAAAGGAGAACCTCGTGCGAATTATTGGATTATTTCTCGCGCTCGCAGTGGCCGCCATGGCCGCGATCGTTCCGGTATCATCGAGCGCGCAAGTCTATATCAGCCTTTCGGCGCCGCCCATGATGCAAGTCGAAATGCAGCCGCAGCTATCCACTCCCGGCTCGATTTGGACGCCGGGATACTGGGCGTACGGCCAGCAAGGCTATTACTGGGTCGGCGGAAGCTGGACGCAGCCCCCGCAAATGGGCTACAACTGGACGCCCGGATACTGGGGCTACTCGCAAAACCGCTACAACTATAACCAAGGCTACTGGGGGCCCCAAGTCGGCTACTACGGCGGCATCAACTACGGCAACGGATACTTCGGCAACGGGTACTCCGGCGGCGGCTGGTACGGCAACCAGTATCGCTACAACACCGCTGTGACCCGCGTCAATCCGGCCTACGTAAGAAACGTCTACATCAACCGCACCGTCGTCGTTCGCAACGTCAACTACACGAGCTACAACGGCGGCCTCCACGGCGTGCGGATGCACCCCGATAGCCGGCAGATCGCCTACTCGCAGCAGCATCACGTCTATGCGACGGAGACCCAGCGCCAGCGCGCCGTCCACGCGTCGCAGGATCGTCACGCGTATGCAGAGGCAAACCGCGCTCCCGTGCATACCGTCGCCGTAAAGCCCGCGCATGCCGCCGCGCCGGTGGCGCATCCGCCGCAGCAGCACGCCAAGACGGTTGCCGCGCAGCCGCAGCCGAAGATGAAATCCGGCGCGCCGAAAAACGTGAACGAAGCGCACGCCCCGAAGGCGGCACCCAATGCCAAGGCCACCCACTCCCCGCAATAACCGGCACGCACTACGCTTACCAAAGGAGCGATCGTCATGGTTCGCAGTATCGCGATAGCAGCATTGCTCCTGGTGGGGCAAACCAGCATGGCGTCGGCATCGGCTCCGTGCGCCGGGGCGGATCCTTCGCTCGTTTCGGTCGCCGTGACCGGCGTCGGCTCCAACGGCACGTTGAACCGTTACCAGTTCTACGGGACCGTCACCAATCTCGGGAACGGCGCGCAGGGTTCGCAGACCCTGCAGTCCGTCGGCATCTATGCGGGAGCGCTCAAGGTCGACCAGGAGAGCATCCCGCCGCTGGCCGCCGGCGAGTCCTACGCGTTCTCGTATGCGTCCATGCGGTCGCGCGACGCCGGGAAAGGCACCTCGACCTTGTCGTTTCGGCTCGAGCCTCCGGCAGCGGCGCCGCCGGCGTGCGGCAACGGGTGCAATCGCCAAACCGTTACGTTCTAGGTACAATCGTTTGGAATGAAACGCTCCGCCTTCGCCCTCGTCGCGCTTCTTCTTCCGGCCTGCGGCCACGTGCCGCCGGCCGTTTCCTATCTGCCGTCATCAGCCTCGATGGCCGAAAGCGCCGGCGCGCCGCGGCGGGCGCTCTTTCCCGCCACGCCGTCGGGCGTGCATTTGAACCTGGTCTTCAACTACGACGTGCGCGACGTCGAGCGCGAGATCGGACGAGTCGATCTCGTGTGGGGCGCGTCGGCGCCGAAGCCGCGCCAGGTGTACAACCAGTTTTACACGCCGTTCGAACGTGAGGGCGGCTACGCGCCAGTGGAACATTCGCTAGCGTGGTGGCAGCGCCACCATCCCGACTGGATCGAATACCGCTGCGATCGCAAAACGGTCGCGTTCGAGTTCGGCGACACCAACGACGTGCCGCTCGACATGGCCAACCCGGCGTTTCGAGCCTATCAACAGCAGGCCGAGGTCGAGCGCGCGCTGCGGGCCGGCTATAACGGCGCGGCCTTCGACAATCTCGAGCTGGGGAACGGCTTCGCGCGCTGCGGGCACTTCACGCTCGCGGGTGCGTGGGTGCGGCAATACACGGGCCGGTGGGACGACCCGGCGTACGCCAACGACGCGATCGCGTGGGCGAAGGCGACCTATACGGCGCTGCACGCCTATTCGCCGACGGCGACGATGGCGATCAACTATTCGTACGAATCCGGCTTCACGTTCGAACGCAACTACGCGCTGATGAGCAGCACCGATCTGCTCTTCGACGAGAGCGGCTTTACGAACTGGGGCGCGACCGGGCACAACCGGCTCTCGCCCGCCCAGTGGCGCGACGTCGTGCGCGCGATCGGCGCGCTGCAGCGCAACGGCAACTGCTACACCGAGAACGGCGAGGAGCCCGCGCCCTCGGCAAAGATCACCCAAGCCGAGCGGCTATGGGTGGTCGGAAACTACTTGCTGACGCGCGACGCGTGCACGTTTATGTGGATCAGCGGCTTGGGGCCGCACGGGTTTCAGGAATACGGGCGCATGCTCTTCTATCCCGAGTACCGGCTCGATGTCGGCGCGCCCACCGGTACGATGCAAGCAGCCGGGAACGGCTGGCAGCGCGCGTACGGCCACGGCCTCGTGCTCGTCAACCCGTCGTCGCAGCGCGTTCGCTTCCGGCTGACGCAAAAGTACGTCGACGAGAACGGAACGCCGCACGCGGGCTCGATCGTGCTCGCGCCTGCGACCGCGCAAATCCTCTTGCTGTAAAGGGCCGCTACTGCGAGGGCGGGGCGGCTTGGCGGCGGATCGTGACGTTTTGCTGGAGTTGCACGGTGGCGTCGGCGCCGGCGGGGATCTCGAAGTTCGACTTGTTGTTGGCGCCGGCTAGGCCGCCGCCGATGAAGCCGATGGCGCCGCCGCCGTTCATGTGGAAGATGCTCTTGCCGATGGCGTTGCCGACCAGCATTCCGAGCAGGGCGCCGCCCACCGCCTTGGCGGCGGTCGATTGCGTGCTCTTGTTGGCCGCGATACCGGTGACTTCGGCGTAAATCGGCGCGACCGCACCGTCGGGCATCTTGAGATACTGCGGCGTGAGGTAGATCTGCGGATTGCGCCCCTGGCCGGCCGGAATCACGCGCGATACGACGCCGCTGATGACGGCGCCTTGAAAGGCCGGATCGCCGCTCGGGTACGGCGGGATCACGTCCATCACGAAGTTGTCGCCGACGTGCGCGGTGCCGCTGCCGAGCGTCTGCGTGAGCCGGGCGTTGATGATGCTTCCGTTATAAAGCGTAATCGGGGCCGCCGACGCCAGCATCGTCGTCATGACGAGTGCGGCGAGCAGGGCCCCGAAACCGGTACGAGTTCGCATGATCTCATCGTAACCGCCGAGCTCGGCAGAATAACGAGAATTCTATTAGATTTCGAGCGTTCGAGCGCTCGGCTTAGGAGGTCGCGAGATCGTTCGTGAGTTGGATGGTGACCACGGTTCCCGGCGGAACGACGATATTCTCGTGCGCTTCGGCGGCGTACACGTAGCCGCTGCTGCTTCCCACCGGCGGGGGAGTAACCGAGGGATTGGAGCCCGGCCGGAAGTTGATCTGGAAGGCGATCGGTCCCGGCGTCACCGTGCCGACGGGCATCGGCGGCAGCTGGAACTTCGCGGCTTCTTGGCGAGCGACCGCCGTGTTGGTTTGCGTCACGTTGCGCGCGAGTACGATCGCGTGAATCGGCGACCGGTTCTTATCCGGGAAGTGGATGTAATCGAAGACGAAGCCGAGGCGCGCGCGGTCCAATCCGCCCGGCCCCGCGACGTCGGTGATGTGTCCGTGAATCGTCGCCCCGGTCAGCGCCGGCTGCGACGGGTCGTCGATGCGGAGCTTGAAATCCTGGCCGACTTTGACCGTGCGCGAATCGACGCCTTGGGCCAGCACGCAGCGAATCTTCGTGCCGGCCTTGATGACGGCACCCGGTTGCAACGTCGCCGCCGGCGCCGGCATAGCCAGCGCCGAGGCAACGATGAGACCGGCGAGAACCGATCGCGTACGCATTAGTTGGCGAAGTTCGGAACGCGCAGCGCTTCGCCGGTAAATCCGGTCGCTTTGCGCAGAGCTTCGACGCGGTCGAGCCGCTCCCACGGGAGATCGAGGTCGGGCCGTCCGAAGTGGCCGTAGGCCGCGGTCTGCTTGTAGATTGGGCGGCGCAGATCGAGATAGTGAATGATCGCGGCCGGGCGGAGGTCGAACACCTCGGTGACGGCTTTGGCGATCGCCTCTTCGTCGATCTTGGCGGTGCCGAACGTTTCGACCAGCACGCTCATCGGGTGCGCGACGCCGATCGCATAGGCGACCTGCACTTCGCACCGGTCGGCGAGCCCGGCGGCCACGACGTTCTTGGCGACCCAGCGCGCGGCGTACGCCGCCGAGCGGTCGACCTTGGTGGGGTCCTTGCCGGAGAACGCGCCGCCGCCGTGACGGGCCATGCCGCCGTACGTGTCGGCGATGATCTTGCGCCCGGTCAAGCCGGCGTCGCCTTTCGGGCCGCCGATGACGAAGCGTCCGGTGGGGTTGACGTAGATCCGCGTGTTCTTATCGCGCATCGCGCTGGGAATCACGTGGTTGATCACCTTCTCGGTGACTTCTTGGCGGATGACTTCGAGCGGGATGTCGGGATCGTGCTGCGTCGAGATGACGACCGCCTCCACGCGCACCGGCTTGTCGCCGTCGTACTCGACGGTGACTTGCGATTTGCCGTCGGGGCGCAGGTACGGGATGTCGCCGTTCTTGCGCACGGCCGTGAGGTGACGCGTGAGATTGTGCGCGAGCACGATCGGCAGCGGCATCAGCTCGTCGGTCTCGCGGCAGGCGTACCCGAACATCATGCCCTGGTCGCCGGCGCCGGTGAGCTCGAACTCGTCGTCGAGGCCGCCTTTGGCTTCGAGCGATTTGTCGACGCCCATCGCGATGTCGGCCGACTGCTCGTCGATCGAGATGCTCACGCCGCAGGTTTCGGCGTCGAACCCGACCGCCGACTTGGTGTAGCCGATCTCGCGGATCGTTTCGCGCACGAGGCGCGGCATGTCGATGTACGTCTTGGTCGTCACCTCGCCGGCCAGATGGATCTGGCCGGTGATCGCAAACGTCTCGACCGCGACCCGCGACTGCGGGTCGGCGGCGAGCAGCGCGTCGAGGATCGCGTCGGAGATCTGGTCGGCGACTTTGTCGGGATGTCCCTCGGTCACCGATTCGCTCGTAAAGAGCCGTCTGTAGGCCACGTTACGTTCCCTCGCTCCACGACGCCATGTACTTCACTTGCTCCGGCGTGAGCACGTCGATATCGACGCCCATCGACGCGAGCTTGAGTTTGGCGACTTCTTCGTCGATCTCGATCGGAACGTCGTAGACTTTCTTCTCGAGCGTCTTGTGGTGCTTGGCGAGATAGGCCGCCGCCATGCCCTGGTTCGAGAACGACATATCCATCACGGCCGCCGGGTGGCCCTCGCCTGCGGCGAGGTTCACGAGGCGTCCGTCGGCCAGAATGCAGACCTTGCGGCCGTCGTGCAGCTCGTACTGCTCGACGAAGGCGCGCGGCTCGTTCTTGCCCTTGGCGATGCGGCGAATGCCGTCGAGATCGAGCTCGTCGTTGAAGTGGCCCGAGTTGCAGACGATCGCGCCGTCCTTCATGAGCTTGAAGTGCTCTTCGCGGATGACGTGATAGTTGCCGGTCACCGTGACGAACACGTCGCCGAGCTTGGCGGCGTCGTTCATCGGCATCACGCGGTAGCCGTCCATCACCGCTTCGATCGCCTTGCGCGGATCGATCTCGGTGACGATGACGTGCGCGCCCATGCCGGCCGCGCGCGACGCGATGCCGCGCCCGCACCAGCCGTAGCCGACCACGACGACCGTGCGGCCGGCGATCAGCACGTTGGTGGCGCGGATGATGCCGTCGAGCGTCGACTGGCCCGTGCCGTAGCGATTATCGAACATGTGCTTGGTGAGCGCGTTGTTCACCGCGATGACCGGGTACGGCAGCACGCCGTCCTTTTCCATCGCCTTGAGGCGGATGACGCCGGTCGTCGTCTCTTCGCAACCGCCCATCATCCCGGCGAGCTGCTCGGGATGCTTGGTGTAGATCGCGGTGACGAGATCGCAGCCGTCGTCCATCGACATGTGCGGCTTGGTGGCCGCGACCGCCTCGATGTGCGAGTAGTAGGTGTCGTTGTCTTCGCCTTTGATGGCGTACGTCGGGATGCCGTATTCGCACAGCGCGGCGGCGACGTCGTCCTGCGTGGAGAGCGGGTTGCTCGCGCACAGCGAGATCTCGGCGCCGCCGGCTTGCAGCGCGAGCATGAGGTTGGCCGTCTCCGTGGTGACGTGCAGGCAGGCGCCGATGCGAACTCCGCGCAGCGGCTTTTCGATCTCGAAGCGGTCGTGAATCTGCGCGAGCACCGGCATATACGCCGCCGCCCAGGCAATGCGAGAACGGCCGGCCTCCGCCAGGCCACGATCCTTGACGTCCCCGGCGGTCGTCCGATCCAATACGGGCACTCTTCAATACTCCTAAGGCAAAAATCAGAGGGTTGGGAAGGCGCCATCTTCGCCGGACCCCACCCGACCTCCGTTGAACCCCAAGACCCGTGGAGACGCTTGACCGTTACCTGGGCCGCCTGGCCTCGCCCGATCCCACCCCCGGAGGCGGGAGTGCCGCGACCTTAGTCGCAGGCGCGGCCGCCGCGCTGGTCGCCATGGTGGCCCATATCGACGCCGCCAACCCCAAATACGCCGCCCAGCGCTCGATCGCCGAGCGGGTCACCGCGGCGGCCGGAGCGATCCAAACCCAGCTCGGGCAGGCTCGCGAGCGCGACGAGCAGGCCTTCTCGCTGGTGATCGAAGCCCAAAAGCTGCCGCGCGAAACCGACGCTCAGAAGGCCGAACGCAGCCGCGCGCTCGACGCCGCGCTGGCCCACGCAGCCGAGGAGCCGCTCAAGGCGGCGGCGCTGGCGCTCGACGCGCTGCACCTCTCGAAGCAACTCCTGGAGATTCCGAACAAGAGCTTGGTGAGCGACGTCGGCTGCGCCGCGGAGTTCGCGTTCGCCGCACTCGCCGCGTGCGGTTACAACGTGCGGATCAACCATCGCTTCATGCGCGACGAGACGACGATCGCCAAGCAGGCGAAGCTGCTCAACCGCCTCGAGAACGAAGGCGCGCAAGTGCTCTCCGACGTGCGCCACGCCGTGCGCGAAGGGCTACGCCGCTAGCACCAGCTCCAAGAACGGAGCCAGATCGGCGGGATCGACGTCGATGCCGACGCCGCCCGTGTGATAGCGGATGTCGTGAAAATCGGCGCCGGCAGTCATCACCAGCCCGTGCTCGCGGGCGGTGGCGCGAAACTCCGCGACGTCGCGCGCATCGTGGAGCGGATAGAAGACTTCCAGCCCGCGCAGCCCGGAGGCGACCAGCTCGCCGATCACGCCGCGGTCTTTCAACCGGCCCGGATGGGCGAGCACCGGAACCCCGCCCGACGCGGCGATCGCCTCGATCGCGCCCTGCGGCGTGGCGTAGAACTGCGGCACGTATCCCGGCTTGCCGCGGCGCAGCAGGTTGCGAAACGCCGGCTCGATCCCCGAACAGAGCCCGGCGCGAATGAGCGCTTTGGCCACGTGCGGCCGCCCGATCGCGCGCGCCGGACCCGCTTCGCGCAGCACGTCGTCGAAGGTGATGCCGTAGCCGGCGCGGCGCAGGCGATCGACCATCATCTCGGCGCGCGTGCGCCGTTCGCGCTGGTTGGCTTCGGTGAGCTCGCGCAGCGGCGAATCGCCTAGCGTCACCCCGTAGCCCAGCAGATGCACTTCGTTGTCGCGCCAGGTCGTGTTGATTTCGATCCCGGTCACGACGCGCGCGCCCGGCGGCGGAACGAATCCGGTTTCGTAGGCGGCCAGCGTATCGTGATCGGAGATCGAGAAGATCTCGACGCCGCGCTCGCCCATGAAATCGGCGAGCTGCTGGGGGGCAAGCGAACCGTCGCTCAGGTGCGTGTGCGAATGGAAATCGACCTTCAACCGGCGGCGTCCCGCGCGAGCGTTGCGACCGCCGCGGTGCGGCGCTCGACGACGAGCGCGATGCCGGTGCGCTCGTTATCGCTGATCGCGACCGTGATGAACGAAGGCGTGCAGACGACGTCGATCTCGCTGCCCTTCAAATAATTACGAGCGATCGCGACCGCCTTGATGGCCTGATTGATGGCGCCGGCGCCGACGGCTTGCAGCTCGGCGCTATCGCGCTCGCGCAGCGCCGCGGCCAGCGCGCCGGCGACCGCGTTGGGGTTGCTCTTGGCCGAGACCTTCAGCACGCCGTCGCCGCTGCTCATCACGCAATCCCTCGTAAGAAGATCCGCTTGATCTCCGTCGCCTTGCCGGAGGCCGCGTCGATCTTGACGACGGCGGCGCAGAACTGCTTCGTTCCGTTCTTGACTACGCTGAAGCGTTCGGACATCCCCGTAAGAAACCGGTCGAGCACGGCCGCCGATTCCATGCCGATCACGCCGTCGGTCGGCCCGGTCATGCCCACGTCGGTGATATAGGCGGTTCCCCCCGGCAGAATCTGCTCGTCGGAGGTCTGGACGTGCGTGTGGGTGCCGTAGATGCACGAAACGCGCCCGTCGAGAAACCGCGACATCGCGACCTTCTCGGAGGTCGCCTCGGCGTGGACGTCCACGACGATGACGTTGGTCTTCGACGCGAGCTCGGCGACCAGCACGTCGGCGCAGCGAAACGGGTCGTCGACGGGCGGCATGAAGGTGCGGCCCATCACGTTGAGCACCCCGACCGTGACCCCCGCCGCTTCGAACGTGCCGTAGCCGCGGCCCGGGACGCCCGGCGGATAGTTGGCCGGGCGCACGACCCGGTCGGTGGCGTCGAGATACTCTTTGAAGTCGCGCTTATCGAAGATGTGATTGCCGCTGGTGATGAAATCGACGCCGGAGCCGAACATCTCTTCGGCGGTCTGCGCGGTCAAGCCAAAACCACCCGCGGCGTTTTCGCCGTTGGCGATGCAGGCGTCTACGTGATGCTGCTCGCGGGCCAGCGCCAGACACCGCTTGAGCGTCTCGCGACCCGGAGAACCGACGACGTCTCCGACGAGCAGGAGGGTGAGGGACGCGTTACCTATCGGCGAGCCGACGCCTTGGCTTTCTTCTGCGCTTTGAGGAAATAGACGAGGACGCGCTTCTCTTCGCGAAAGCCGACGAGACTCTTGGAGCGCTCGGGGTCGCAGAGCGCCTCGACCGCGCACAGCGCCGACTCGTCCTGCGCGACCGGATCGGCGTCGGCCTGATCGTCGGGCACGGGATTGCGGACGAGCGCGTCGCCGTAGCGCTCGGTGAAGAACGCCGCATAGAGCTCCAGCTCGTCCTTGGTGAAACTCTCGAGATCGCGGGTAACGTGGACGAAGGTCATGACCCGATCGCCCTCACACTCGATGCCGAGCGTCTCGGCGTCGTCCTTGGCCAGCGCGAGAAAACTGCGCACGTGATCCTCGACCGCCTCGGTCAGCGCCGCCTGCGCGGCGCGGTCGATCTTCTGGCGCACGGCAAACGTCAGGCGCACGGTACGTTCGGCCGGCAGCGACCGAATCGAGGCCAGTTCGGGAAAGCGCACCAACAACGCGCAGACGAGGCTGACGGTGTCGGCATGTTCGACCAAGGTACGCGTGCTCATAGACGTAGATCCGCTCTTCTCTCGAAACTCCTATTCCCACCCGGCGAAGGAAGGGCAAGGCCCCAAAAGGGGCCAGGGGCAACGCTAGTACGACGCCGTCCCCAGGCCTCCCCGCGTCCTTGTGGAGAAAGAACCCGGGTGATCCGGGGTCGGTTTCCCGGCGCTCTCATTCTCGGCTTGCTCGCCTCCCTGATCGCCCATGCGGCGCTCTTCCAGGGCGAGCATGCGATGGGCGGCGCCTACGGCGGAGCGTTGATCGAGACGGCGGCAGCAGGCTGCGCCGGGCTGGTGGCATTCTTTGCCTCGCTCGCCTGGGCCGGCGCCCGGAACGCGGCCGACGGCAGCATTCTCACTAGCCGCCTTCGCGGATCGCTGCCGAGCCTGCCATGCCTCGCCTTGACCACGGCGCTCTGGTTTGCCGCCGGCGAGCGGCTCGAGCCCGCCCACGGCGCGGCCCTGCCGGTGCTGACGGTGCTGGCCCTCCTCGTCGCCGCCTGGCTGGTCCATCACGTGGCCGGCGGGCTGGTCGCGCTGCTGGCCGAGTCCGTCTTCTTCGTCGACCGCTCCCCGTTCGCGGGCCGGACGCCGCAGTGGTGCCGGGCCGTCGCTCCCGCACCGATCGCGCGCCGCTCCCCTTCGCGCCGGCGCCGCTTCGCCCGGCCTCCTCCGATCGCGAGCCTGCCCACCGGTATCTAACCGGCCGCTCCGGCCTCGCCGGCGCGCGTCTGCATTCTCGCCAACTTCACATCGATCGGAGAATCATGACTCGTTTTTTCGTGGCGCTCGCCGCCGCGCTGCTCGTTGTGAGCACGGTGCTTCCAGCCGCGGCGTCGACGACCGGCCTCGTACGCGGGACGATCACGCTCGACGGAAAGCCCGCCCCTCATGCGACCGTTACGCTACAAGGCGAAGGCTCGAAATTTACGTCGAAAACCGACGCGAAGGGGGCCTACGTATTCTCGCAGGTTCCCTACGGCACGTACCGCCTCACCGCCACCGTCTCGGGGGCTCATTCGCTCGCTACCTTCGTCTCGGTCGTCAGCGACAGCGTCGCGACGGCAAACCTCGCGCTCAGCACGCAGCTCTCCCAAATCGCCCAGACTACCGTCACGGCGACGGCCGTCAACGCGGCCGGGAATCCAGTTGCGGTCAACGTCCTCGGCAGAGAACAAATCCAAACGTCCCCGGTGCAGAACAGTCTCGATAAAACGCTGGCGACGCTTCCCGGCATCGTCCAGTTTTCGTACAACGAGCCGGTGGTCAACGGATTCCACGGCGTAACGTACCAAATCGACGGCGCCCCGCTGCCGCTGGCTACGAGCTCGAACTTCGCCGAAATCATCGATCCCAAGGACGTCGATTCGATCGAAACCTTCACGGGCGCGATTCCGGCAGAGTACGGCGGCGACCGGATGGGCGCCGTCGTCAACATCATCACGAATCGCCCGAGCGACATCCCGGCGGGTTTCTACGGTTCGTTCAGCGGGGGCATCGGCAACCAGGCCCAAGCGACGGGAAGCCTCGATCTCTCGTCGCGATTCGGGCAAAGCGAAGCCTTTCTCAACGTCAATACGTCGTCGACGAATCGCGGGCTCGACGCGCCGACGCTTTCGCCGGTTAACGACGAGAGCTCTACCAGCGACCAGTTCCTCCGCTTCATCACGCAGCTCGACCCGCGATCGACGCTAGCCTTCGACTACTCCAACCAGCTTTCGCAGTTCCAAATTCCGATCAACACGAACGCCAATAATCCAGACGATCCGATCGTCAGCATTCCGGGAACGCTGGATACGCAGCTCGAGTACGATCGCTTTTCGAATCTCAACTGGACGACGACGTCGAAAGACGGAAACGGCGTCTTTCAGGTGATTCCGTGGTGGCGATCGGCGCGCATCGACTATCTCGGCGACCTCGCGGCCGACGTGCAGGGCACGCAGCCGAACTTCGGCTGCCCGGGCTACCCGTCGCCGTGCACCGGCGGCTATCCGCAAACGCTCAACTCCGTCGGGCTCCGACAGAATACCGACGCAAACTACCTCGGGCTCGACGTGTCGGATTTCCGGGCTACCGAAAATCACGCTTGGAAGATCGGCGTGCAGGTCGATCGCGAGAACGCGACTGCCTCCCAGCTCTACGCGTGCTACTACGAGTACTGCAACGTCCCCGGCCCGCAAGGAAACTCGAAGCTTCCGCTCGTGCCGATCTATCCTTATTATGCGGCCGCGGCGCCGCTGCAGTCGCAGGCCGGATCGAACGTCGGAATCTACGGCGAAGATAAGTGGTCGCTCACGCACAACGTCGTCTTCAGTTACGGCCTGCGTTACGATCACTCCACCGGCTACGTCGGGGGCTGGCAGCTCAGCCCGCGGCTCGGGCTCAACGTTTCCGACGGCGGCAAGAACGTCTTTCACGCCTACTACGGAAAGTTCTACGCCGCGCCCCAGCTCGAGGACGTTCGTTCGGCTTGCGTCGTGTTCGCCGCTCAGTCCGCGTGCGGCACCACGACGCCCATCTACAATCTCAACCCCGAAAGCGACTCGTACTACGAGATGGGCGTCGCCCACACGTTCAACGCTTTGTTCACGGGGTACGTGAACTTCTTCCAAAAGAGCGTCGTGAACGTGCTCGACACCACGCAGTTCCTCAACACGCCGCTCTTCGCGGTCTACAACAACGCGATCGGCCGCGACACCGGTCTAGAACTCCGCTTGCAGGATCGCCTGCTCGACGGCGACCAGTGGTACTTCAGCGGGACCGTCTCCGGCTCGTATGCCGGCGGCGTCTCGGGATCGACCTTCCTCTTCCCGCCCAACGCCAATGGCGCGCTTCCACTGACGTCGCCGGCGCAGCTTTCGGTCGAAGACCACGACGAGACGGTCACCTCGAGCGCGGGGTATACGCACCGCTTCGGCGGCGGCCCGAAGCTATGGTTTGCAACGCTGCAGGCGAACTACGGCAGCGGCTTTCCGGTGCAGTTCCAAGATGCCAACGTCAATCTCAACGGCAGGCTCCCGGCACATACCACCTTCGACGTGGCCCTGGGCCGCAACGTGGTGGCCGGGAAACCCGGCGAAGACCAGGGTCTCGGCGTTCAGCTGCTCTGGCAGAACGTCCTCAACCACCAGTACGTGATAAAAGTCGCAAACGGCTTCAACACCACCCAAATCGCCAACGGCAGCAACGTCCTGCTGAAATTTACGCAGCCGTTCTAGCCCCGACGGCCCCGGCCGCGACGGGAAAACCGCGCGGCCGGGGTTAATCCATTCCGGTCAACCATGCAGAATCTAGACCGCGGCACGATCGTCGTGACGGGGGGCGCCGGCTTGATCGGCAGCGCCGTCGTCTGGGCGCTCAACCGGCGAGGGATCGACGATATCCTGATCGTCGATCGTCTCGACACGTCCGAAAAGTGGAAGCATCTCGTGCCGCTCCGCTTCGCCGACTATCTCGACGCCGACGATTTCGAGCGCCGGATGATCGACGGCGACGATTTCGGAGGGGTCGGAACGATCTTCCACCTCGGCGCCTGCTCCGCGACGACCGAGCGCGACGCCGCGTTCCTGATGCGCAACAACTACGAGTACACCAAGAACGTCGCGAACTGGGCCGAAGAGACCGGGGCGCGGTTCGTTTACGCTTCGTCGGCCGCCACCTACGGCGCGCTCGAAGACGACCTCTCCGATACCGCCGATTTGCGCTCGCTGCGGCCGCTCAACGCGTACGCCTATTCGAAACAGCTCTTCGATCTCCACGCGCAGCGCACGGGCCTCGACCGGCGCATTTGCGGCATCAAGTATTTCAACGTGTTCGGCCCCAACGAAGATCACAAGGGCGACATGCGCAGCGTCGTGCTCAAAGCGTACGAGCAGATCGTCGCGGGCGGCACCGTAAAGCTCTTCAAGAGCTACCGCCCGGAGTTTGCCGACGGCGAACAGCGGCGCGATTTCATCTACGTCAAGGACGCCGTCGACGTCACGATCCATCTGGCCGAATCGGGTGCGACCGGCCTCTTCAACGTCGGCTCGGGGCGCGCGCGCACGTGGGTCGACCTCGTGCGCCCGATCTTCCGCGCGCTCGAACTGCCCGAGCGGATCGAGTTCATCGACATGCCCGAACACTTGCGCGGCAAATACCAGTACTCCACGTGCGCGCGGCTCGACCGTCTCGCGGCGACCGGCTACGAGCCACCCTCGACGTCGCTCTCCGACGCGGTCGTCGATTACGTCTCCAACTATCTCCAGCCCGGACGCGCGCTCGATCCCTCCGACGGCCCGCTCCGCACGCAGCTCACCGCTTCTACCTAGAGGTTTTTCGTGTCGCAACCGACTCGCGCCGAACGCCGGCGTACCACGCGCTCAGGCGCCTCAGCCCCTCCTCCCCGGCGCGATCCGATGCGGATCGTGTACCTGGCCTTCGGCGCGCTCGTCGTCGTCGTCATCGCGGTCTTCGGCTTCATGAACTGGCAGCACAACCAGCAGATGACCGCCGCTTACGCGACGCCGACCCCGGCCCCGGGGCCGACGACCAAACCGATCCAGCTCGCCGACGGCGAGAAGCTCGGCAAACCGTATTTCACCGGCAAGATCATCGATACGCCGCAGGGCGGCCTCGGCCAGCCGGTCGACGGCATTCAGTGCATGGGAATGGAGGGCCAGTATCTCCACATCCACACGCATCTCGCGCTCTTCGATAACGGCCAGCAGATCGCGGTGCCCGGGTACCTCGGCTTTGCGCCGAGCGCGTCGATGCCGGGCGGCGGCTGTCTCTACTGGATTCACACGCACGCGTCCGACGGGATCATTCATCTCGAGTCGCCCGAAGTGCTCCCGCCGGCCGGCGGCGCGCACTACACGCTCGGGATGGTCTTCGACATTTGGGGCCAGCCGCTCACCCGCGACAACATCGCCGGCATAAAGGGCCCGGTGACGGCCTACGTCAACGGCGTCCGGTACGACGGCGACCTTCGAGCGATTCCGCTGATGTCGCACCAGCAGATCGTCCTCGAAGTCGGCAAGACGGTCCCGCCGCCCAACTACGCCTTCCCGCCCAACGACTAACCGCTAGAGCACCTTTTTTAGGGCGGCCTCGAGATCGGCGTAAGCGATTTCGCCGCTGTTGAGATAGGCGACTTTCTTGTCGCGCGCGATAATGCAGATCGTCGGAAAACCGCCTTGGAGATAGAGCGCGGCGACCGATTGGGTGGAGTCGTACGCGACCGGATACTTCACGTTGAACCGCTGCGTCCACTGAATCACGTCGAGCTGCGACGCCGGCGAGCTGCCGTCCATTCCGGTGTCGCTGCCCGAGACGCCCACGAAGGCGACGCGCGAGCCGTAGGCGGCGTAAAGCTTGTCGATCACCGCGCTCTCGCGCTGACAGTGCGGGCACCAGGTGGCGAAGATCTCCAAGAACACCGGCTTGTCGGCCTTGGCTAAATCGAACGGCCCGGCCGTCGTGGAGACGTAGAACTCCGGCGCCGTCTGTCCGACGATGGCCTTGCCGACGACCGGCGACTGCGACGCGTTCTTCAACTGCCGCGACGGGTGCAGCGCGTACCAGCCCACCGCGACCGCGATGACGATCGCCGCTGCGACGGCGCTGAGAATACCGAGTTGGCGTTGGCTCATGAGGGCTGCTGAAATCTCCGATCGACGGCGAGTGATCCGGGTGCGTTCAACGCGATGAAGAGTGCGACCAGCGCCAGCGCGAGATCGAGCCCGACGTGCGGCCAGTCGGCCACCGCGCTATCGTGAGGGCCGAAGCATCCGCAGTTCGCCGGAATGTGGCGAATCACCGCGGACGCGATCGCGCCCGCGTAAGCGAGGAACTGGAGGGTGCAGATCCAGGCGGCCGCGCGCGTGAAGAGCCCGGCGACCAGATAGAGGCCGAGCAGCATCTCGAAGTACGGCAGGGCGAGCGCCATCGGGCCGACCACGGCGGCGGGCAGGAGGCGGAATCCGGCGATCGCGGCCGCGAGATCGACCGCATGGCCGGCCTTGAGGGCGCCCGTAACCAGCAAGAGGCCGCCCAAAAGCAGGCGAGCAGCCAGGACGGCGAACTTCATCGGGTGGACTGCTGCGCTTCCCCCGCGCAATCGACCTTCATAGGAGGTCCTTACGTCGCTGTTAGGATAACCTAAGGGCCTCCGATGAGCTCGGTAAAATCCCCGGCGGTCGTCCCAGCCGGCTCGAAAACGGCATCGGGTGGCGAGTTCCGCCGCCGGCTCTTGCGTTTTCTCGCCGTCCTCGGCCCCGGCTTGGTCGTCATGTTCGCCGACACCGAGGCGGGCAGCATCACGACAGCCGCAACCTCCGGCGCGCAGTTTGGCTTCAAGCTGATCCTGCTCCAGCTCTTGCTGATCGTGCCACTCTTCGTGGTGCAAGAGATGACCGTGCGATTGGGCACCGTCACCGGCAAGGGGCACGCGCGGCTGATTCGCGAGTTTTACGGGCTGGGCTGGGCGTGGGTGTCGCTGGGCACGATGCTCGTGACGAACGTCGCGGCGCTCGTTACGGAGTTTGCGGGCATCGCCGGCGCCGCGCAAATCTTCGGTTTGCCCAGCGCGCCGCTCGTCATTCTCGCCGCGGTGCTGCTGTGCGTCGTGATCTTCACGGCATCGTACAAGCGCGCCGAAATCTTCGCGCTGGCCTTGTGCGCGATCGAACTCTGCTTCATTCCGGCGGCCTTCATGGCGCGCCCCTCGCCGCACGCGCTGCTTTTCGAAGGCATTCTCGGAAATCAGCCGCTCGGCAACCAAGCCTACCTGCTGCTGATCGCCTCGAACATCGGCGCCGTCATCATGCCGTGGATGATCTTCTACCAGCAGAGCGCGGTCGTGGATAAAGGGCTCACCGAACGCGACATCGGGTACGCACGCCTCGATACCGCGATCGGCTCGGTCCTCACGCAAGGCATCATGTGCGCGATCGTGATCACCACCGCGGCCACGCTCTTCGTCCATCACATTCAAGTGAGCGACGCGGCCCACGCCGCGATCTCGCTTCAGCCGCTGCTGGGGCGCTTTGCGGGCGTCACTTTCGGCGCCGGCCTGATCGGCGCGTCGATGCTCGGCGCGTTCGTCGTCTCGCTGGCCACCGCGTGGGCGTTCGGCGAGGCGTTCGGCTGGAAATGCTCGCTCAACGACGGGCTCAAAGCCAAGCGGTTCATCGCCCTCTACGTTTCGTGCGTGGTCGTCGCCGCCGCCGTCGTGCTGGTCCCGAACTTGCCGCTGGTGCAAATTACGATCGACGTCGAAGCGTTCAACGGGTTCGTTCTGCCGATCGTGCTGGGCTTTCTGCTGGTGCTGGTCAACGACAAGCGGATCGTCGGCGAGCGGCGCAACAGCGTTCTCGGCAACGTGATCTCGTTCTCGCTCTCCGCGGTCATCGTCGCGCTGGGCTTGTGGATGCTCGTCAACACCGTGCTGCACCCGGGAGGCTCCTAAGCGATCGCATGCGCCGGTTTGCCCCATGGATCGCCGTCCTCGCGTTGGCCGCGTGCGCGCACGGCCCCGCTTCTCCGAATTTCACGCTGACCGACGACCGCGGCACCGCCTGGACGCTGGCCGATCAACGCGGACGCGTCGTGCTGCTCACCTTCGGATTCACGCACTGCGCCGACACGTGCCCGCTCACCACCGCCAAGCTGGTTCGCATCGTCAACGGGCTGGGCGCGCGCGGAGACGACGTGCGCGTCGCCTTCGTCACCGTCGATCCGCAGCGCGACACGCCGCCCGTCCTCCATCGCTGGATCTCGAAATTTGGAGGCGGCGACCGCTTGGTCGGGCTGACCGGTACGCCGGCACAGATCTCGGCGGTCGAGCGCGACTATCACGTTTGGGCGCAGCGCGTGCCCGGCAAGCGTCCGCACGGTGATTACGACGTCGCTCACAGTGCGGCGATCTATTTCATCGACCGCTCGGGCGCGCAGCGTTCCGTTCGCGACGACGACGATTCGCAGGCAGCGCTTAGCCAAGCCCTTCGCGAACTCTTATAGCGCGATGTTCCACGTATTTCTCGCCGCCGCGCTTTCGCTGGTTCCGTTGCACGCGGTCGTGGTCGGCCAGGCCTCGCCCACAGCCGCCATCGTGCGCACCGAGGCCGTCCCCCTCGAGTTGCCCGCCGGCGTTCGCCGCGTCCGGCTCGATCCGCCGGTGCGGCTCGTGCCCGGCGTCGGCATCGACGCCTACCTCGACCGCAGCACTAGTCCACCGACCCTCAGGAACGCGACCCTCGCCGGACCGTTCGCGCCCGGCATGCCCGACGCGGGCCGGGTCTCAACCGTCGATCTAGGGGACACGCTGCCGGCCGTCGAGCTGATCGACCAGCAGGGGCAGCCGGTACGGCTCGACCGCGCCTTCGCCGGAAAGACGGCGATGATCTCGTTCGTCTTTACGCGCTGCCCGGACGTGACGCTCTGCCCGGCGATCAGCGGCAAATATGCCTTCCTGCAGTCGCATCTCGATCCCAAGCGCTTCGCCCTGGTCGAGATCACGCTGGACCCGCCCTACGACTCGCCGGCCGTTCTGCGGCGCTACGCGGCCCAGTACGGCGCCGATCCCGCGATCTGGACGCTGCTCACGGGCAAGGGGCAGACCGTGCAGCGGCTTCTCGACGCCTTCCGGATTGATTCGCTGCGGGTCAGCACCAGCAACTTCTTGCACAACGACCGGCTCTTCATCGTCTCCCCAACGGGCCATATCGCCTACATCGTCGACACGGCCGATTGGGACCCCCGCGGGGTGCTCGCGCAGGCGCGCGAGGTGGCCGGCATGGGCAGCAACCCGTTCGAGCGGTTCAAGCTATCGCTGGTCGCCAGCGTGGTAGCCATCTGCGGGGGAAGCCAGTTTGCGGGGATCGTGCTGCTGGAGCTGGCGCTCTTTGCCGTGATCACCGCGATCGTGATGGCCGCGCTCTGGGCGGTCGCCCGCGTACTCTGGGCTAAACCGAGCTGACGCCGCAAAGGCTCTTGCCCTGCTGCCCGAAAAAAGGCGGGTAGCCCATGGCAGCACCGCGCAAGCCCTTCGCTCCCACGACCCCGGAGCAAACGGCGTTCCTCGAACGAGCCGTCGAACAGTACGGCAAGGCGACCTACAACTTCGCCTTTCGCTTGACGCGCAACGACGCCGACGCCCGGGACCTCACGCAGGAAGCATTCATCCGCGTCTACCGGGCCTGGCGCAGCTTCAAACCGGGCACGTCGTTTCTCTCCTGGATTTATCGCATCGTCACCAATCTGCACCGCGACGAACTTCGGCGGCGCAAGGGACGTTATCTGGAGGAGATCCCGGATGACAACGAGCCACAAGCATTCGGCGGCGACCGGCCGCTCGCCATCGAGCCGATCGACGAGTACGTGGAGAGCCAGCTTAGCGAGCCGGTCTCCCGTGCCTTGGAAGCCCTGTCGGCCGACCAGCGGCAAATCGTGGTTCTTGCCGACATCGAGGAGTGCAGTTATCAAGAAATCGCGGAAATCGTCGGGTGCTCGATCGGAACGGTCCGGTCGCGGCTTCACCGCGCTCGCGGTCAGCTCCGCAAACTCGTCGGCCGGTATCTGAAATCATCATCATGATCGAACGAGAACATCCTAGCCCCGAAGCGCTCACCGATTACGCGCACGGCGAGCTTCCCGCTGCCGACGACGCACGCGTGCACGCGCATCTGTCCGGGTGTGCCGACTGCGCCGAAGCCTACGACGGCGAGCTGCGTCTCGGCGAGATCCTGCGCGCGCACGCTCGAATGGAAGAACGCGAGCTGCCGCCCGGCCTCACCGACGCTATTTTCGCCAACGTCGCGGGCTCTGCGCCGTCGTGGTGGGACCGAATCGTCGCATCGCTGCGTCCCGCCATTGCGCTGCCGGTTGCGGCCGCGGTCGTGCTGGCACTCTACTTCACCCTCTCCACCCACGGCACCGCACGCGCGACGACGATCGACGCGTCGTACTATCTCGAGGATCATGCCGAGCTGGCCAACAGCGTCCCGTTCGACGACGAATCGGCCGCGCCGGCGATGCTCACCTCCGACGACGGCGCGGCCGGCGAACGGGCGGTCGATGAAGCGCACTAAGGCGCTCGCACTCGGCGTCGCCCTCGCGACCACGCTCTCGGTGGCGGGCGCGAAAACCGCTCAAGAGCCGGCCGACGGACTCGCGTTCGATGCAATCTCTGCGCCGTCGACCGTCTCGTATGCCGGCGTCGTGGAAAGCATTCGCATCGGCAGCGAGGGCTCCGACGTGTCGATCTACAGCATCGAGCACCGCGCGCCGTCGCTTACCAAGCGCGTCTTCTCTTCGCCGCCGGCTTTGCGCGGCGACGAGATCGTCACCAACGGCAAGGAGAGCTACGCCGTCGACGAGCGCCGGCTGCGGATCGTGCAATCCGATACGGGCGCGGCCGACGACGAAGTGGCCTTCGACGACAACTATCTGCTGCTGCGAGCGAACTATCGCGCCGTACGCCGGGGCGGCCGGCGCTTCGCCGGCCGGAACTGCGACGCCGTGGCGCTGGTGAATAACTACACGCACCGCACGGTGCTGCTGCTGCTCGTCGACGACGAAACCAAGCTCGTGCTCGACAAGCAAAAGTTCGATTCCGACGGCTCGCTGGTGAGCGAAGTGCGATTCGACAGCGTCGATTTCGCCTCGCCCGCTCCCGCCTCCGATTTTGCCATTCCACCGAACTTGAAACGCATCTCCGGCCCGGTCTTCGGCCAGCCTAACGGCGACGTTCCGCGCGTCGTCGCCAATGCCGGCTTCGACGCCCGCGGGCCGAAGTTTTTGCCCGAAGGCTTCGCGCCGGTCGAAGGCAAGGTGGTGCTCATCAAAGGCGTTCGCACCCTGCATTTGCTCTACTCCGACGGCATTCGCACCGTCTCGCTGTTCGAAAACGCGGGCGATTCGGGATTGAACATGGACCGTCTGCACCCGCAAGGCACGACCGTTGCCGGGCGCGACGCGACGTACGCCGAGAAGGGCCCGATGACGCTGCTGGCCTGGAACGCCGCCAGCCTGCACTTCGCCCTCGTCGGCGAACTGCGCCTCGACGAACTCCAACACATCGCCGCCTCGATCTAGCCCCACGCCGGTTCGCCGAAACCGCGTCACGCTGAGCTCGTCAAAGCGTGTCACGCTGAGCTTGTCGAAGCGCGGCCGCTGAGCTTGTCGAAGCGTGTCACGCTGAGCTTGTCGAAGCGTGTCACGCTGAGCTTGTCGAAGCGTGTCACGCTGAGCTTGTCGAAGCGCGGCCGCAAGCGTTGCTTGAGGTTGCCGGCGCCCCTTCGACTGCGCGCCTACGGCGCTTGCTCAGGATGACACCGCGGGCCCTCACCGCTTGTCGAAGCGCGTCGCGCTGAGCTTGTCGAAGCGCGTCGCGCTGAGCTTGTCGAAGCGCGTCGCGCTGAGCTTGTCGAAGCGCCGGCGTAATCGTTGATCGAGATTGTCTGCGCCCTTCGACTGCGGCGCTCCGCGCCGCGCTCGGGGTGACACCGCGGCGGGCGCGCTGAGCCTGGCGAAGCGCGGGGGAACGAGAAAGCCCCCGCATTGCTGCGGGGGCTTTCGGTTTGGCTACGTCGAGCGAATCGTTGGACTCTATATCCTAATATTCGCCGAGAAGTAGGCCTGGAACGGCTGCTTCACGGAGTTGTTCAACGCCGAGGTGAGCGCCGGTCCGAACTGCGGTTGGTACGGGTAGTACAGGAACGGTTGGATCTGCTGACCTGGGTTGCAAGTCTGACCCTTGATCGTATTGCACGACCGCGTGCCGAGGCCCGGGAACGCCCCGTTGCCGACGGCTCCATACGCGCAGATGTTGTGGTCGCCGTACGTCCACGGCGTCGAGGTTCCGCCGAAGCAGGTGTTCACGATGTTGGCCAGCGTCGCCACGAGCTGGATCTTCGGGGTTGCCTGATACGTGGCTTGAAGGTTCATCATGAACTCGGTCGGCTGAACGAACGCGCCGAGGTTGTCGTAGACGCCCGTATACGGATCGGGAATCACGAGTCCGACGCCGGGATTGGAGAACGCGCCTCCCGATGCGAAACAGGAGTTCGCGTCGTACCGCGTCGTTCCGGGGAGCGGACCGGCATTCCCGGCGAACGCCGGGTCGATACCAGCAGTCGTTTCCGGAGCTCCGTACCGGTTACCGGCTTGGAACTGGAACGACGGCGTGATTGCGAACTTGTCGTGCTTGTAGTTGAGGACCAGCGTTCCGACGTACGGCGAACCGTAGGATTGCGTCCGACGAGCCGATACCCGACGGGAAGACGTCGTAGGTCGCGTACTGGCCGTTCGGGTTCAAGAACCCTTGGCCCGTGTTGCCGTAGTACGGATTGGCGACCGGACGATACGACTTGCCGCCAGACGATCAGCGTGCCGCAGCTCGGGTCGGCCATACCGCCCGCATAACAGCGCGCCGCCGCGGCTCCGCTCGAGGTAGCTACCGCAGAGCGCTTGGCCGTACTGGGTCTTGCCAACGAACGCACCGCCCGGTGCGCAGGCCTTGCGTATACGCGTTGTACTGCGCGATCGCAGCGTTGATCGGCGAGAGGATGGTTCCGGTGCTATTCGGCAGCGTACCGTACTTGATGTACGAGTTGGTGTACGCGAACGAAAGCAAGCCCGAGATTCCGTTCCGCGAGAAGTCGCCCTTCTGCATCTGGAATTCGAAGCCTTGGCTGCGCTGGCTGCCGACGTTCGTACCCGAAACGAAGCCCGTGGCTTGGTTCAGGTAGAAGTTCTGAACCTGCTCCTGCGTCTGGCGCAAGAACGGCGTGAGCTTGAACGACCAGTCGGTGCCGTGGATGTGCTGTTCCAACGACACGTCGTAGTTGATCGAGGTCGGCGGCTGAATCGCGAGACCCGGCGAGCTGCGCCCGTACGGATAGAAGTTCGGGCCGAGCAGCGCGAACGGGAGATCGTTCTCCAGCGTGTTGTAGATTTCGTACGCCGCGTTCGGGACCTTCCGTATACCGGCCGCCCGACGCGCGCAAGACGGTATCCGCGTTCACCGTGTAGGTGGCGCTGATACGCGGCTGCCAGATGTTGAACGTGAAACTCTGATAGGGCTGGTTGACGAGCGCTGCTGCGCGCGATCCAGCGGGACACGGCGCGCCCGGCGCGCTGTTGGCAACCTGGGCGCCCGTCGCGTTGACGACGCACGTGTCCAGGTTATAGGCGTTGTAGAAGAACTGGCGCGCGTTACCGCCGTTGTTGTTGATATCGCCGTTGAGGCCCTTGAACGTGAAGCTGTCGAGCCGCACGCCGAGGTTGAAGAGCCACTTGTCGCCGGGGCGATACTCGTCGGTCAGCGAGAGCGCTCCGAAGTCGGGCTGCACGTTGTTGTACGTGGCCCACTGGCTGTTCTCGGCCAGGAGGTAGGTACACGCTTGCGACGGCGAGCCCGCGAGCGCGCACGTCGCGCCCGTCGGAGTTGGAACTTGACCCTGTTGGATCGAGCTCCACGGCACCCAGCTGTTGACTAGGTTGTTCCCGAAGTTTGCCGACCCAGGCGGCGCGCAGAGTCCCTGCGAGCCGTTGAGGTTGTAGCAGTGCCCCGAGTACGGCTCGCCGGCGTTCACGAGCACCGCCGCGTTCGAACGAATGACCGGTGAAGTTCACCATCTGCGTGTTGTTATCGCGAATGGTGCTCGCCGTCACGTACGAGCCCTGGAGGCTGAGCAAGTTTTGGGCGTTGAACTGATCGGAGAACTGAGCCGAGACGCCGCGCGTGTGCGACGACAGCTCGTAATCCGGAGCCGTCGGACAGGCGTAGTCGAACCACGTGCACTGGGCGCCTTGAAGCATCCAGTTGCTGTAGTACGTGTAGCCGTAGATTCGGAAGAACGCGGTCGAGCCGAAGTTCTTCGTGTACTGAATCTTGACGATCTCTTGGTTGTTCTGCGCTTCGTCGCGCTGGTTGTAAGGAATCGAGCAGGCATTGAAGTTGCCGTTGTACGGCGAGGGCGCGGTGATGCCGGCGCACTGCGAGAACGTCGCGGTGCGGTTCGTGCTCGAGGGGTAGAAGTAGTTGGCCGTACACCCCTTACCCGACGTAGCCAGCGAGCCGCTCGTGTACGTCACGCCGCGTCGGGCAGTTGTACTGGAAGCCGTCGAGGTACGGCGGCGGTGCGGGCCAACCGTTGCCCGCGCCGTTGAGGTAGGTGTAGCACGCCGCCGCATTGGCCGAGCCGGTGGCCGGCGTGTTGCACTGCGACGAGGCCATGTCGTTGGTCGCGCTATAGAACGTGTTGTCCAGATAGCCGCTGTCGTAGAGGAGCTGGATGTCGTCGCGGCCCGCGTCGTTCTTGTGCGGGATGGCGATGTGGAAGTTTGCCACGACGTCGCGCGAGGCGGTCTGCGCGAAGTTCATGTAGTTGATCGGGCCTAAGAAGTACCCGCCGTCTGGCGTACGCCGGCGCTGCCCATCGGGGCGATCGGCTGTCCCAGCCAGCTCGAATAGTCCGAGCCGTTCTGGTTGTCGATATAGCGGTAGCCGTTGTTATAGCCCGAGATACCGACGTAGTACGAGAAGAGGCGGTCGGGCGTCGCGCCGCCGGCTTCGACGGCCGCGCGATGGTAGAAGACCGGGGTGCCGACGCCGAGTTGCAGGTCGCCGAAGCCCGGGTAGGTGCCCGTCTGAATGACTTGGTTGATGTAGCCGGCGAGGCCCTGGCCTTCAGAGTTGGCCGGGTTGGCGCCGGTGTAGACTTGGACTTCGGCGTTTCCGAGCGAGGACGCCGCGCCCGACGAGTAGTTGTCGAACGAACGGTTGACGGGAACGCCGTCGAACTCGTAGCCGACTTGGTCGAAGTCGCCGCCGCGGATGTGGACGGTGTCCATGTATCCGCTTTGGTTCGGAACGACGTACGCGCCCGGGACCGTCGAGATCGCCGAGTACGCGGAGTTGAGGTTGCCGCCTCCGCCGAGTGCCGCAGTCGACTTCATCGTCGAAGCGTTGACCGAGTAGACGTCGGCCGTCGTTCCCGATTTCACCAGCGAACCGGCGCCCGTCGAGGTGACGTGCGCGATGGTCTGCAGCGCTTTGGTCATGCGAACGGCAATCGTCTGCACGCTGTCGGCGAATACGATTTCGCCGGGCTGGCTGAACGATTGATAGCCGCTCTTGGCGACGGTCACGGTGTACGTGTCCGGTGCGAGCGTGAGGAACGAGAACCGTCCGCTCGAATCCGTCGTTTCCGTCGCCGTCTGCGACGGGCTCGTGACCGTGATTTGCGCGCCGGCAATCGGCGCGGCTGTACCGGCATCGATAACGCTACCGCTGATGCCGCCCGTCGTTCCGGCCAGTGCCCATGTTACCTGGCCGGAAAAGAGTGCGACGAGAAGCAGAAGTACGGTAGCGACGTGCCGGAACGAGGTCCGGATCATGTGGTACCCTCCTGGGAAGTAGGAAGCCGGAAAAAGAGAACAAACCCGCTTGGCCTTCTCTTGCTCCGGGCTGGAAGTCTAGTTCGCAGCCGTGCTTCGGCTTCCTAGAAGATTGTTAAGGCTCGGCCAACAATCTCGCGTACAGGCGCGGGCACGGATTCCGGCTCCGCGCCGCTGCCCGCGGTGGGCCGTTTGACGGCACCGCGCGCGATGCCGGCGATCGATGCGGTGAGCGCGTCGAGATCGTATCCGCCCTCGAGCACGTAGGCCACCCGGCCGGCACAGTACTGCGCCGCGGCCGCCGCAATGGCCGCCGCGAGCGGCTCGGCCGCCTCCACCCCGACGCCGAGGTCGCCGACGGGGTCGCCCGCGACGTAATCGAATCCGGCGCTGACCACGATCGCGTCGGGCCGCACCGCTTGCGCGACCCGCGGCAGCAGCTGTTCCCAGATGGCCACGAAGGCCTCGGTCCCGATGCCCGCGCTCGGCAGCGGCACGTTGACGACGGCGTCGGTACCCACTCGAAAGCTCGCGCTTCCGGTTCCGGGATAGGCCGGTGAGGCGTGGGTCGAGACGTACGAGAGGCCATTTCCCGCGACGGCTTGCGTACCGTTCCCGTGGTGGTAATCGAAATCGACCACCAGCACCCGGCCGCCGGCGGCGCCGAGATAGGCCCGCGCGGCAATCGCGGCATTATTAAAGAGGCAGAAGCCCATGCCTCGAGCCGATTCGGCGTGATGGCCGGGCGGGCGAATCAGCGCAAAGACCGCGGATTGGCTACGCGCCCCCTCCTCGATCGCCGCGATCGCCCCCCCGGCGGCCCGGCGGGCGACCCGGAGCGATGCTCCGTCGACGACCACGTCGCCGGTCGAGAGGTGCCGCGCGGCATGTAGGCCGCCGGTCTCGCGCTTCACCAGTTCGAGATAGCCGGGCGCGTGAACGCGTTCGATCTCGGAGTCGGCGGCATCGCGCGCCTCAAGCTCGTCGCGAAGCACGCCGGCCGCCCGCAAACGCGAAGCGACCACCTCCACGCGATCGGGCGATTCCGGATGCCCGATCCCGCGAAGGTGGTCGCCGAGGCTGGCGTCGGTGACGAACTTCAGCCGCTCTTCTTCTTCGGCGGCGGCCCGCACGGATCGTTGGCGGCCTTCTGCACCGTGGCGTACTCCTTGCCTTGGTTCTTGAACCCGGGCATGTTGAGCAGCCGGTTATAGGCGTCTTTCGATTTCGAGCACTGGTTGACGGCCTGGTACGACTTGGCCGCCATGAAGAGCAGCTGCGCGTCGTGATCCATGTACTGCTTCGCGGCGCGATCGAGCACGTCGAAAATCTGCGCCGCTTCCTTATAGTTGCGCAGTTCGAAATCGGCACCGGCGATGCAGCTGAGCGTTTCTGGCGCGCGCTGGATCTGGAAGCTCTTCTCGCACGCCTCGCGCATGCCGTTGAAATCGCGCGTCATCGAGTACGCCTGGCCGAGTAAGGCAAAGCCTTGCGCGTCGGGCGAGACCTGCGTGTAATGCTTGAGGTAGTTGATGCTGTCGGTCGCTTTGCCGCTCTGCATCGAGACCTGGCCCATGCCCAGCAGCGCGCCCGCTTCGTCGGGATTGAGCGCCAGCGCGGCCTGCCACTCCGTGATCGCCTTCGGAAACTGCTTGGTGGCGGCGTAAAAGTCGCCGTACGCAACGAAGCCGGCGGCGACCTTCGGAAACTGCGTCGTCACTTGCTGGAGGATGGCTTCGCCTTGCTGCGTCTTCTTTTCGGATAAGAAGTAGCTCGCTTTGGCGAGCATCAGCTGCACCTTCTGGTCGTCGGTGGTCGCGGCGACGACTGCGTCGTCGAAGGCCGCCGAGGTCTTGGCATCGTCGTGCTGGCGCGCGTAGATGTTGGCTTTGAACGCCAGCGCCTGCACGCTCTTCGGATCGAGCGCGAGCGCGCGATCGATCGTGGTGAGCGCCATCGGAAGGTTGTTCTGATCGACGTAGGTCGTGGAGATTTGGAAGATCGGCGCCGGATCTTTGGGATCGAGCGCGAGCGCCGCTTCGAACTGCGCGCGCGCGTCGTCGAACTTCTGCTCGGCGGCGTAGACGCTGCCCAGCGCCATCAGCGCGCCCGATTGCTTCGGATTGAACGTGACGGCGCGTTTGGCGACGCGTTCGGCGTCGGCCGGACGATTGGTACGCAAGTACGCGTCGGCGAGCTGCGCGAGCACCGCGAGATTGGTGGGATCGAGGTTCGAGGCTTGTTCGAGATCGTAGATCGATGCCTGCACGTTGCCGAGCTGCTGCTGCGCGAAGCCGTCGAAATAGTAGACTTGCGCGTTCTTCGCGCCCATCTGCAGCAAGTGCTGGGTGATCTGCACCGTGAGATCGGGACGGTTGATCTGCAAGAACTCGCCGGCGAGTTCGGTCATCGCCTGCTGGTCGTTCGGATTGGCTTGCAGCTTCGCGCGCAGCCGGGGAATCGCGACGCTCGGCGGTTCGGGGCTGGCCGTCGGCAGCGCCGAAGGCAACGGCGATGGCGTGGGCGTCGCGGATTTTCCGCCGCCGAAGAGCCCGGCTTGCGCGTTGGGCGAAGCGGCCGTGAGTGCGGCCAGACCGCCGGCGAGCGCGAGGAGGGTCACGAGGGCGAAGCGTTTCATGCGTTTCCTTCGATGAGCTTGGTGAGTTCCGGGACGATGGCAAAGGCGTCGCCCACGACGAGCAAGTCCGAGAACTCGGCAATCGGCGCGGCGGCGTCTTTATTGATGGCCACGATCGTACCGGATGACCGCATGCCGACTTTGTGCTGGATCGCGCCGGAGATGCCGACCGCGATATAGAGGTTCGGCGTCACCGTTTTACCGGTCTGCCCGATTTGCAGATTATACGGCACCCAGCCCGCGTCCGCAGCGGCGCGCGAGGCACCGACCGCTCCTCCGAGGGCCTTGGCGAGCGGCTTGAGCAGCGTATCGAACGGTTCGGGGCCGCCCAATCCGCGGCCGCCGGCGATCACGACCGGCGCTTCCTCGAGCGCCAGCTCGCCGGTACCTTCTTCGACGTCTCGATCGATCGCGGCCGCATAACTCTTACCGGCCGGTTTCTCGAGCGTCTGCACCGAGGCGCCGCTTCCACTGGGTTCCGCGGCGAACGCGTTGGCGCGCACCGTCGCAATTCCGTAATCACCCGCGCGTAGCGCGCAGGTGGTGAGCAGCGCGCCGCCCATCTTCGGCATCACGCACTCGACGGTGCCGCCGGTCACGTTGAACTCGACGACGTCGGCGGCGATGCCGGCGTTCAGCCGCGCGACCAGCCGCCCGGCGACGTCGCGCCCGGAAAGCGTGTTCGGAATCAGGATCAGCGACGGGCCGACGGCCTTGGCCGCCGCTTCGACGTAGTCGACGGCCGGATCGAGCAGAAACTTCTCGACGTCCGCGTCGTCGTTGACGTGAATCGTATCGAGCGGATAGCTCTTGAGCTGTTCGGCAAGCTGCGACGCGCCGGGGCCGACGACGACCGCGTGCGCCGTTCCGCCGAGCGCGTCGGCGAGTTTGCGCGCTTGCGTCGCGGTTTCGAACGTCACTTTGCGGGTCTTGCCGCCCTTGTGTTCGATGAAGACGATGACGTTTTTCACGTTAGACCAGCTTCTTTTCTTTGAGGAAATCGAAGATCGCTTGGGCGCCGGCGGCGCCGTCGGAGGCTTCCACCACGCGGCCCTTTCCGCGCGCCGGCGGCGGAGCGAAGCTCAGCAGTTCGGTCTTCGAGCCGCTTTGGCCGACCGGATGCGCGAGCCCGAGATCGCCGAGGGTCAGCGCGGCGATCGTCTTTTTCTTGGCGCCCATGATGCCTTTGAGCGACGCGTAGCGCGGTTCGCCGAAGGTCAGCGCCGTGGTCAGCAGCGAGGGCAGCGGGCCGTGCACGACTTGATAGCCCGCGTCGGTTTCGCGCTCCACTTTGAGTTTGCCGTCGGCGATTTCTGCCTTGCGCGCGTTGGTGACGCACGGCAGGCCGAGATGCTCGGCCAACGCGCCCGGCACCGCACCCGTGCTGCCGTCGTCGGTGAGACCGCCGACGACGAGCAGGTCGAAGCCAACCTTCTTGAGCGCTTCGGCCATCGCATACGAGGTCGCCCACACGTCGCTGCCTTCGAGGCCCGCGTCGCTGAGCAGCACCGCTTCGTCGGCTCCCATCGCGAGCGCTTTGCGCAGCGTCTCCTTGAGCGCTTCCGGGCCCATCGTAAAGACGGTGACCGTCGTATCGCCACCGGCGCGCTCCTTGAGCTGCAGCGCGGCTTCGAGGGCGTACTCGTCGTACGGGTTGAGCACCGTCTCTACGCCGGTGCGGACGAGTCGCTTCGTCGCCGGGTCGATGCGCTTCTCGGCGTTCGGGTCCGGCACGAGTTTAACCGTTACCACGATCTTCACGTGGGCAATAGACCTCCTGAGAGAGGGGGGCGCGAGCGGAACCAGGCCCTATTGGCCGACCTCGAGGGCGACCCCTCTCCATTCTAGGGCCGCGGGGTACGCCGCCCGCGCAGATATTGGTCGGGGACGAACGATTCGGCGCCCAGCGCGTCGGCGGCCGCCCACGGCCAGCGAGGATCCCTCAGGAAGGCGCGCGCCAGGGCGACCAGATCGGCGTCTCCGTCCGCCACGATGCGCTCGGCATGCGCCGGATCGGTGATGAGGCCGACCGCCATGGTCGCAACGCCGGCCTCGCGCCGGATGCGGCGGGCGTACGGCACCTGGTAGCCGGGCTGAAGCTCGATGCGCTGGTGCGGCACGAGACCGCCGCTCGAGCAGTCGATAAAATCGCAGCCCCGGCTTCGAAGTTCGGTCGCGAAGCGCACCGCCTCATCCAAGCTCCAGCCGCCGGGCGCATGGTCGGTTGCCGAGATCCGGACGCCGAGCGGCTTTTCCGCCGGCCAAGCCGCACGCACAGCGTCAAAGAGCTCGAGGGGAAAGCGCATCCGGTTCTCGAGGCTGCCGCCATAGGCGTCGACGCGCGCGTTCGCAAGCGGTGAGAGGAACTCGTGCGCGAGGTACCCGTGCGCGAAGTGCAGTTCGATCGCATCGATGCCGAGGCGTTCGCACCGGCGCGCGGCCGCGACGAAGTCGTCGCGCACCTTTTGCAGCCCGGCCCCGTCGAGGGCGCGCGGGACGTTGGCCTTCTCGTCGTACGGAATCGCCGATGGCGCAACCGGCGTCCAGGCGCGCTCGTCGCGCACCGGGCCGCCGCCGTCCCATGGTGGAAGCGTCGATGCTTTGCGGCCGGCATGGGCCAGTTGCACGCCGATCTTGCAGCGCGCCCACGTGCGCAAAAACGCCACGACGCGCGCCATGCCGGCCTCGTTGGCGTCGTCGTAGAGCCCCAGGCAGCGCGGCGTGATGCGCCCTTCCGGGCTGACGTGGGTCGCCTCGAAGAAGGCCAGGCCGGGGCCGGAGAGTGCGAGGTGCCCCAGGTTGACGACGTGCCAATCGTTGGCGGTGCCGTCGTGCGCGGAGTACTGGCACATCGGCGAGACGACGATGCGGTTGTCGAGCCGCATGCCGCGCAGCTCGAACGGCTCGAAGAGTCTGCTCATGATCAAGAGGAAGGGTACCACACACGCCCTGAGAACCCGAAGGCCATGCTAGGATCCAAGACGTTCGCTTGCGCGTTTGGCGCGAGCTTGGCGGTTTGCGCGCTGCTCGCGCCCGCCCCGGCTTTTGCAGCCGAACCCGTCACGCTGACGCTCGACGCGACCAAGGCCGCGCACGGTATCATGTACGCTCACGAACGCATCCCGGTGACTCCCGGGCCGTTTACGCTGGTCTACCCGAAGTGGATTCCCGGCGAACACGGGCCGACCGGGCCGCTTAACGACCTTGCGGCGCTGCGCATCAGCGCGGGCGGCCGCCCCCTCGACTGGCACCGCGATACGATCGACATGTACGCATTTCACGTCGACGTGCCCGCGGGCGTACAGGCGATCGACGTCGACTTTGACGTGCTGCTCGACGCTCCGGGCGACGTCATGTCGACGCACACGATCGCCATCGTCAACTGGAATCGCGTGCTGCTCTATCAAAACGGCATCAACTCACACCAATACGAAATCAAGCCCTCGATCGAACTTCCGGCAGGCTGGCAGTACGCGACGGCCTTGCGCGATCCCGTCCAGAGCGGCAATCGCATCGACTTCGCGGTGACCCCGCTCAACATGCTGGTCGACTCGCCGCTGGACATGGGGCTGTACGTCAAGAAGTGGGAGCTTTGGAAAGAGGGCTCCGCCTTCGTGCAGCTCGCTGCGTTCGCCGGCGCCCCGCAAGATCTCGACGTGCCCGCCAACGTAGTCGATGCCTACAAGCGGCTCCCGGCGGAAGCCTTCGCGATGTACGGTTCGCGCCACTTCGACGATTATCACGCGCTCTTGACGCTGAGCGATGCAATCGGCTTTGAGGGCATCGAACACCATCAATCGAGCGACGACCGGGCTCCCGACGATTTCCTCACCAATCCCAAAGAGGCGCTCGACGGAGGCGATCTCGTCGCGCACGAGTTCTCGCATTCCTGGAACGGGAAGTATCGCCGCCCGGCCGATCTTACGACTCCCAATTTTCAGGTGCCCCAGCAGACCGATCTGCTTTGGGTCTACGAAGGCATGAACCAATATCTCGGCGACCTGCTCTCGTTCCGCTGCGGCATCCGCCAGCCCAAACAATACCCCGAGTATCTGGCCAGCATTTACGCCGATATGGATACCGAATCGGGCCGCACCACGACGCCGCTGATCGATTTGACGACCGGCGCACCGTACTTCTACGAAGCGCGCGGGCAGTATTCGTCGATCCGGCGCACCTCCGGCGATTTCTACACCGAAGGCGAGCTGGTGTGGCTCGACGTCGACACGATCATTCGCGAACGCTCGCACGGCGCTCGATCGCTCGATACGTTCCTGCACGACTACACGGTGCCCGCCGTGACCGGGCCGGTCACGGTAACGTACACGCGCGCACAGATCGAAGCGCTGCTCGCAAAGGTCGAGCCGTACGATTGGCACGCATTCTTCGAGAAGTACGTGTACCGGGTCGACGTTCACCCCCCGAGCGACGAGTTGGCGCGCGCGGGGTGGCGATTGGTCTACACGGCTACGCCGAACGAGTTCATCGCGGCCGGCGAGTCGCTCGGCGAGTCGATCAACGGCTGGTATGAGTACGGAGCGAAGCTCACGTCAAAGGGCACCGTTCGCGACGTGCGGGTCGATTCGCCCGCGTGGAACGCCGGCCTCGCGCCCGGAATGAAGATCGCAGCGGTCGACGGTCAAGCCTTCAGCTCCGACGCGCTGGAGTACGCGCTCAAGAAGGCGGTGCACTCGGGGTCGCCGATATCGCTGCTGGTAGCGCAGGACGGCTGGTATCAGACCCTATCGCTCGACTATCACGGCGGCTTGCAGTACCCGCATCTCGAACGCGTCGAAGGCTCGCCCGACATGCTCGCCCAGATCGCCGCGCCCCACGCCAAGCCCTAGATGAAGGCGCTCGTGCTGGGCGGCACCGTCTTTCTCGGTGTCGCCCTGCGCGAAGCGCTGCTCGCTCGCGGGCACGAGGTCACGCTCTTCAACCGCGGGGTCACCGCGCCGCCGCCGGCGGGCGCGCGCAGCGTGCGAGGCGACCGTACGATTTCGTTCGACGCGCTCGAAGGCGAGCGCTATGACGCCGTGCTCGACACGAGCGGCTACCTGCCGCACGTCGTCGATCGCTCGGCACGGTTTTTTGCATCGCGGGCGTCCCGCTATCTGTTCGTCTCGACGATCTCGGTGTACGACGCCACACGCGACGTGCTCGACGAGGACTCGCCGGTGCTGCCGCTTCCCGAGGGCGCCTCGCGCACCCAAATGACACCCGACACCTACGGCCCGCTCAAGACGCTCTGCGAACGCAGCGTCGCGAGCTGGTTCCGGGAGCGCGCGACGATTCTCCGCCCGGGGTTGATCGTGGGGCCGCACGACCCGACCGATCGCTTTACCTATTGGCCGGTGCGTTTCGCGCGCGGTGGAAACGTGCTCGCACCCGGAACGCCGGATCGCCGCGTGCAGTTCGTCGACGTTCGCGATCTCGCGGCGTTCGCCGTGGCGCTGCTCGAGCGCGGTGCCGGCGGCGCCTACAACGTCACCTCGCCGCCGGGGCGCTTCGCGATGGGCGACGTGACGGCGGCGTGCGCGAACGCCGCGCGCGTACCGTCGCGCGTCGTCTGGGCGCCCGACGAGTTCTTACTCGAGCGCAAGGTCGCACCTTGGATCGATCTTCCGCTGTGGATTCCGCCGAGCCTCGGCATCCCGGGAATGCTCAACGTCGACGTACGCCGCGCCCTCGTCGCCGGATTCAAAATTCGATCCCTCGACCGCACCGTGCGCGACGCGCTGGCGTGGGCGCGAACGCGCCCGCTATCGCATCAATGGCGTGCGGGCCTATCTCACGATCGCGAAGCCGAACTATTAGCCGAGCTCAACTGAACGGGACGCGGCAGAGCTACGCGCTGCGGGCGGCTGGAGACCGAAAAACCCCGGCGCCGGATCAAAGGGACGGTCGACTGAGGACTCCGGGCCCCACTATCTTCCGAAAGACTGCCGAAATGCGATACTTCCTGACGTATGTGTGATATGGTGCTTGGGATGTCGGTAAGTTTACTTACCGATTGTTAAGCGCGCACTCGCCATCATTTTCTTTAGCAAAATGCGTTACGGCGTGCGACGGAGCGCTCGTCATCGATACCGAAAGGCGCGAATAGATTCGCCAAGCTGTGCGAACCATTACGCCCATACCCTTTGGGCAGAAAAGGCCTCTCAATGTCGAAGATCTTCTATGGCATTATGCTAGCCGCTTTCGCAGGCGTTTTCGCGCTGACGGCTACGGGAGCGATGGCCGACGACACTCCGTCGAATGCGTTCTATCTCAAGAACACGTCCAACGTAACGCTTCACTTTCAGTATTACTGCGACGGCAAGCCGTCGGAATCGACGACCGAGGCGCTCGACGGCCAGGATAGCTCGTGGTACTGGGACACTAGCGGTTGCACCGACTATACGATCGTCAAGAGCACGAACGATAACGGCGAAACGAAGAGCTTCACCTACACCGTTAGCGCGGGCCACAAATACGAAATCTACTGGGACACGAACGAAAGAGCGTGGGACATCCAGGAGCAGTAGAGAGCAGCGTCTAGGCCGGGCATTCCCCTGGCGGGCTTGCCCGGCCGTTCCACCCCTTAGGGCCCGCATGGCTAAAGCCGGGGAAATCGTGTACCTTCGCGCGCCCTCAGGTCTTAGCGAACGAGCGAGTATGTCGCTTGAGCTGTTGAACTCGGTAGCGAGCATCGGAACGTTTATCGTTATCACCGTCTTCGACGGGCGAATCAACTCGCCGCCCTACAGGCCACGTTCGAGATGTTGCAAGATCCCTCGGTTCGCGAAATTGTAAGTTCGTTCGGCACGACCTTGCGGAGAAGATGAAAGACGCGGCCTTTCGGGGCCGCACATCCTCGAGAATTTCGAATGGCTCGCCGCCCGCGCGAAGCACTGGGCCGACGCGCATCCGCGTGGCGACTATCCCGCCGGCGCCGAACGCCACGATTCATTAATAGCCGCGTACGTCACATACGAGTCCCTGGTAAGCGTGAAGACTCTGTTACTCGATTCATGGGTAATCGGCGAAAAACCCTCCATCAGGCGGCCCGCGATCATCACGTCTTGGGGTTGCCCAACAGACGACTCGCCGACCACAATCTGAAGCGCGTTATCCTTCGGCTCGCTTAGGTGGAGCAGAAAAAGAGCGTGGGCTTTCTCGATAACGTCAATCATGGTCGGCTTCGATACCTCTTAGAGATTCCAACGGAGGTCGTCGTAGGTCCAGCCAGCCTGACGGAGCGCACTCCCCAAGGTCTTCCGCTTTAGGTCGCGTTTTGTACGCTTTACCGTTACGAGTTGACCTACCGGTCCTAGAAGACGCACATGTGAGCCTTCCTGGCGTAGACGAACGAAGCCGCCGCGAACAAGGGCAGCTATCTGTTCATCGCCGGTAACGTGCGGCGCGTGTTGAGTCAAGAACTACCGTCGGTATCAGACGGCTACTGCGACGCGCTCTACCCGAGCGTCAATGTCACTGGGCGGGATTTCTTCGCCACGCTCGTTTCTGTCAACGAGGACTAGGGCGATTGCTTCCCGTGCCGATTCCAGCGCCTCTTCGACCGTTTCACCTTGCGTGGCGATTTCAGGCAGGGCGGGCACAAAAACGCTAAAGCCGTCCTCGGCCTCGGGCTCAAGGATGACGGTATACGAACGTTCAAGCGCCATCATGTCTAGTTCAATAATTCCCCGATTCGTGCCTATCGTGACCCGTTCGTGACAATTTCTAGGGCGAGAACGGCGGAAAGCCTTACAGAATAGCGCAGTTTTTTGGGATGGCCGGGGGTCGAACCCGGACGCCCTTTCGAGCTGCAGATTTTAAGTCTGCTGTGTCTGCCGATTCCACCACCATCCCAAGCGGCTATCGCGGGCGGCTCCGCCGTTTTTCCAACCGGTCCAGCCGTTCGAAGACACCGTCGAACCGCAGGTTAAGTTTCGTCGATTCCACCGTCACACGGTGATCGAGCGTCTCGATTCTCGCGAACAGCAGGTCGTGGTTATGCTGCGTGGACAGCCACAGTTGTTCGAGGCTGCCTGCAACGAAACCCAGGCGCCCGTCGATCGAAGTGAGACGACCGTCGATTCCGTACAGCGTCGCGTCCAGGTTCTCGAGCCGGCCGTCAAATGTCTCGAGCTTGCCATCGACGTTCTCGAGTCGGCCGTCGACGTTCTCGAGCCGGCCGTCGACGTTCTCGAGCCGGCCGTCGAACTTCTCGAGCCGGCCGTCGAACTTCTCGAGCCGGCCGTCGAACTTCTCGAGCCGGCCGTCGAACTTCTCGAGCCGGCCGTCGACCTTCTCCAGCCGGCCATCGAACTTCTCGAGCCTGCCGTCGACGCTTTCTAAGCGGCCGTCGACGTTCTCGAGCCGGCCATCGACGTTCTCGAGCCGGCCATCGAACTTCTCGAGCCTGCCGTCGACGCTTTCTAAGCGGCCGTCGACGTTCTCGAGCCGCCCGTCGACGTTCTCGAGCCGGCCGCCAAGGTTCTCGAGGCGGCCGTCGACGTTCTCGAGCCGACCGTCGACGTTCTCGAGCCGGCCGTCGAACTTCTCGAGCCGGCCGTCGACGTTCTCGAGTCGGCCGTCGACCTTCTCAAGCCTGCCGTCGACGTTCTCGAGCCGGCCGTCGAACTTCTCGAGCCGGCCGTCGAACTTCTCGAGCCGGCCATCGAACTTCTCGAGCCTGCCGTCGACGCTTTCTAAGCGGCCGTCGACGTTCTCGAGCCGGCAATCGAACTTCTCGAGCCGACCGCTGACGTTCTCGAGCCGACCGCTGACGTTCTCGAGCCGGCCGTCGACCTTCGTGAGCCGGCCGTGCAGGGCTTTGACTTCGCCCAGGATTTCAAGCGCTAGTTGGTCGTGCATGGCTGCATCCTACGGCCCGAACGTTGTCGCGGCGTGTCGAAATTATTGCCGGTAGTGTTCGACGACGTCTTCGGATCGTAAGTGCGCGACGTCGGGGTCTTGGCCGGCGTTGCGGCGGGCCCGGCGCTGGCGCAGAAGATCCCAGTATTGGTCGAGCTGCACCTGGATCGAATCGAGGCGCTTGCGATCGTCGGGGGTGAGGGTCCCGCGATCGCCGTGATCGAGCAGGCGATGCTCTTCGGTGACGAGGGTCTCGATGTGCTCGTGAATCTGCGTGTCGTTCATGGATGATGTCCTCTCCGGGAATCCGAGGCTCCCCCGAGCGAAGGCCGTTGTCCTGCAGCCGGGCCGGCCGCATCGCGCTGCTGCAGCAGAAAGCCGAGCAGCAGGTCGGCCGCAGTGGCGATCGCGGCATCGCGCTTGACCATATCCATCACCGTGTCGAGCACGATGATCCCGCCCGGCAAGATATCGGCCCGCTGGGGCTTCATGCCGGCCAGCTCTTTGCGCTCGCGCAACTCCATGCCGCACAGCCGTACCAGCACTTTTTGCAGTTCGGCGCGCGTGATGGCGAAGGACGCGATCTTGCCGCGTTTCCCGCGCACGATGGAAGCGGTGGTCGTCGCGCTTCCGCCGACGAACGCGAGGCGTTCGACCGCGGGAAAATCGCGCAGCGGCGCGAGAGCTTGACGGGCGATCGCTCGCGCGCGCTCGATGGTCGCCAGATCGACCACGCCGTCGCGGCCCGCCAACGCCGGCACGGCTTCGGTAAGGCGCACGGCGCCGATTTCGCACGAGACGAGCTGCTCCGGCACGGTGGTGGTGCCGACGGCGTACTCGGTGCTGCCGCCGCCCGTATCGATCACGCCGACGCGTTCGCCGTGCAGCGCACCGAAAGCGGTAATCGCCCCGCGGTACGACGCGTTGGCTTCCTCGTGCCCGCCGAGCACGCGCAGGGGAACGCCGAGAATCGATTCGACGGCCGCGGCGAACTCGTCGCCGTTCTCCGCGCGGCGCACCGCGCTCGTAGCCAACGCGAAGAGGCGCACGTAGTGCCCGCGAATGGCGCGGTGCAGTTGTTTGATCGCCTCGAGCGTACGCCGCATCGGCTCCTCGCCGATCGGCCCGCTCTGGCCCATGCCCTCGCCGATGCGGGTGCCGATCGAACGCGCGAGATCGACGTGCGGCATCTCGGGCGCCACGTCGGCCAGCAAGACGCGGGTCGAATTGGTACCGACCGAAATGGCGGCGTAATGTTTGCTCACGGCGGCGCTACGTTACGAGGTCGCCGGGCCGTGTTTGGATTCGAAGAGGGCCGCGCGGCGCTTCTTCTGCAAAAAATGCCGGTCGGCCGCCGGGACTCCGTCGGGCGACTCCCACTCCTGGGTGCTCTTGAGATAGCCCGCAATCTGCTCGTCGAGCTCGTCATCTTGGATTTGCGGCGCCAGCACGACCGTGGGGCGGCGACCGTCGCGGCGCAGCTCGAAGGCGAGCACCTTGCGGCGGACCAGCGAGCGTTGATACTCCATGCGGTGAGCTTCGACGTCTTCCGGCGAAGCGCTCGCCAGCTCGCCGTTATCGAGCCGCACGGTGGCGCCGTAGACGTTCAGGTTGATGACGGTCCCGTCGACGGGGTCGCTCACGGAGTCGCGGCGGGGGCGGGGCTGACGAAGATGATCGCCTCGTTCGGGCGCACCAGGCGCAGCCGGTCGTGAATTTCCGGAATCGCGCCCTCGGGATCTTCCAGGCGCCGCAGCTCCCGCAGCTGCTGGTCGCGGTGCTTGCGCAAAGCGGAGATATCCGAGCGAACCGTTGAAAGCTCGTTGGCCATCGCAACGTTCTGCCCGATCGCCCGGGCGAACTGGACGCCCACCAAGAGGATTACCAGCAAGGCGACGCCGACGGCGGCGAGCCGCCCCGCGACGCGCAGCAGCAGCGCAGCCCGCACGCGCGGCTTCACCTGTTCGGGATGAGCGCTTCTTCCTGCTCCGCCTGCCACGAGCCTAACCGCCGGTACTTCCGATAGCGTTCCTCCAAGAGCCGCTCCGGTGAGAGTTCCACCAAACTCGCCACCGCGGCATCGACCGCCTGCAACGTTCGTCCGACGACGGCCGCGGCGTCGCGATGCGCTCCGCCGATCGGCTCCGGCACGATCTCGTCGACGATGCCGAAACGCTGCAAATCTTGAGCGGTAAGTTTCAACCGCGCCGCCGCTTCTTCCGCTTTTCCCGCATCGGACCACAGAATCGCCGCACAGCCTTCCGGCGAAGCGACCGAATACCAACTGTTCTCGAGCATCAGCACGCGATCGGCAATTCCGAGCGCGAGCGCGCCGCCCGAGCCGCCTTCCCCGATGACCGTTGCGACGATCGGGACGCGGGCCAGCGTGAACTCGTGCAGGCACATCGCAATCGCCTCGGATTGCGCGTGCTCCTCGGAACTGATCCCGGGATCGGCCCCTTTGGTATCGACGAGCGTCACGATCGGCACGCCCAACCGCGAGGCTACGTGGGCCAGTCGCCGGGCCTTGCGGTACCCCTCGGGAGCGGGCATGCCGAAGTTGCGGCGCAGGTTCTCCTTGGTGTCGCGGCCTCGCTGTTGCCCGACGACCATCACCGCGCGGCCGTTGAGCAGCGCGAACCCGCCGACGATCGCCGGGTCGTCGCGAAATTGCCGGTCCCCGTGCAGTTCGTCGAAACGATCGAAGCGCGAAATGTAGTCGAGCGCCGTCGGCCGGTTGGGATGGCGCGCCATGTTCACCCGCTCCCAAGGCGTGAGCGAGCCGAACACCTCTTGTAGGATCTGCTGGTACTTGCCCTCGAGCGCGGCGATCTCCGACGACATGTCGACCGGCTGGCTGGCGTTGGCGGCGCGAAGTTCCGAGATGCGGCGTTCGAGCTCGATGAGCCCCTTCTCGCGCTCGACGATGACGTTGTTGCTCACGCGCGCGCTCCGCCGGCGGCGTATTGCAGCATGCGCACGAGCGTCTCCTTGAGCGCGTGACGGTCGACCACCATGTCGATCGCGCCTTTCTCCAAGAGAAACTCCGCAGTTTGAAACTGATCGGGCAGCTTCTGCCGGATCGTCTGCTCGATGACGCGCCGTCCGGCGAAGCCGATCGCGGCTTTCGATTCGGCGATGACGACGTCGGCTTGAAACGCGAACGACGCCGAAACGCCGCCGGTGGTCGGATCGGTGAGCACGATCAGAAAGAAGTTGCCCTCCTCCATGAAGCGCGTCACGGCAGCCGTGGTCTTCGCCATCTGCATCAGCGCGAGCATCCCCTCTTCCATGCGAGCGCCGCCCGACGCGGTGAAGATGACGCACGGGACGCGACGTTTGCGCGCCTCTTCGAGCAGCAGCGCGATGCGCTCGCCGACGACCGTGCCCATCGTGCCGCCGCGGAAGTGGAAATCCATGACGCCCAGCGCCACGTCGAAGCCGCCGATTTGGCCGAAGCCGCAAACGACCGCTTCGGAGAGGCCGCTCTTCTCGCGATCGCCGCCGAGCTTGGCCGCATACGTCTTCTTGTCGACCCAGCCGAGCGGATCGCCGGGCGCGATCTCGTTGCCGATTTCGTTGAAATCGCCGTCGACGATCGTGCTGATGCGATCGAAGGCCGTCATTCGAAAATGGTGCCCGCACTTCGGGCAGACGAACGAATTCGCAGCGAGATCGCGGCGGTAGAGCACTTCGCCGCACTTCGGGCACTTGCTCCACAGCGCCGCGTCGCGCTGCTCGGCCGCATCCTTGGCGCGCCGGCTCGAAAGCCATTCGGGCATCGGCACCGGCGCTACGCTCGCCGCCCGAGCAGTCGCGCGGAGTAGAGCTTGCGCAGCTGCTTGAGGTAGTTGAAGATTTCTTTTTGGTTGAGTTTAGATTCGCCGACGACGCGGTCTTTGAACACGTACGGCACCTCGACCGCCTTTCCGTAGTGGCCTTTGGCGATCACTTCCAGGCCGATCTTGAATCCGATCGGATCGAGCTGGACGCCGTCGAGCGCGTCGCGGCGCACGAGAAAGAATCCGCTGGTGACGTCTTTGACGCCGGTGAGCGGCCGCGCCAGCCAGCAGGCGACCTGCGACGTGACGATGCGCCGTTTGGGCCAGTTCTCGATCCCGCCGCCGGCAACGTACCGGCTGCCGACCGCCAAGCCGTACTTGCCCGACTCGAGCGCCGCCACCATCTGCGGCAGCACGTTGATATCGTGGCTGAAATCGGCATCCATCGCGCCTAGCGCCACCGATTCGGGGCGCGCCAGCTTCCAGCCGTCGATCACCCCCGACGAGAGCCCGAGCTTGCCGGGACGGTGCAGCGCCCGCACGGGCAGCTCCTGCGAGAGGCGATCGACGATCGCGCCGGTACCGTCGGGCGAGTTGTCGTCGACGACGATCACCTCGCCGTCGAGCCCGTTGGCCTTGAAGACGCCGTCGAGCGCGCGCAGCAGCTTCTCGATGCCGCCGGCTTCGTTGTACGTCGGGATAACGATCGAAAATGGGAGGGCCATAGTCAATCCGCGTATGTACGACGCTCGCTCCCCGAGTTCCGCGCGCGCCCCCTCGGTCGGCTGGCGAAGCGGAATGAGGACCGTAGGGCGGATGCGTGCAGGAAAGCCCTTTGCAGCCATCGAGCCGCCTATAGCATCGGCGAAAAGCGCTCGGTTGCTACAGCGCCGCGACCGCGTCGATCACCGCAAGCAGCGCCATAGCCACGGTTTCCGTGCGCAAAATGCGCGGGCCGAGCCAGAGCACGTGCGCGCCTCGCTGCTCGGCAGCCGCCGCTTCGCCGTGCGCAAACCCGCCTTCGGGGCCGACCACCAGCAGCGCGCGCCGGCAGCCGGCGAGCAACGGCGGGAGCGTTTCGCGCAGCGGTACGCGCTCCGCCAGTTCCCACGGAAAGAGCACCGCGCCGTACTCGGGAAAGCGCGCGAGCAATCCGTCGAAATCGCAGGCTTGCGCGATCTCGGGAACGTCGAGCCGGCCGCACTGCTGCGCGGCGGCCTTCGCCAGCCGGCGCCAGCGTTCGAGTTTCGCATCGCCCAGATCGTGCACGACGGTACGCTCGCTGTAGAACGGCAGAATCGCACCGGCGCCCAGCTCGGTCGCCTTCTCGACGATGAAGTCCATCTTCTGGCCCTTGGGAATCGCCTGCGCGACGTCGACGCGCAGCGCCGGCACGTGCGCGGCGGCGGCGACGGCGGTCAGGGTGGCGCGCACGCCGTTATCGGCGGCATCGATCGTTGCGGCGAAGAGCGTCCCGGCGGAGTCGACGATTTCGAGCGCGTCGCCCGCACGCAGGCGCAGCACGTGCTCGATCTTGTGCGCGTCGGCACCCGAAAGGGCGATGCGTTCGCCCGCGGCACGCACCCCTTCGACGAAGAAGCGGCGCGCGGCCACTACTCGGGCCGGAACGCGTCCTTGACGCGGTCGAAGAACGAGCGCTCGTCGATCGCGTCGCCGCCGGCGCGCGCGTACTCTTCGAGCAGCTCGCGCTGGCGCTTGTTCATCTTCGTGGGCACGACGACGTGCACGGTCACGTGATGGTCGCCCCGCTGATTGCCGCGCACGCTAGGCATCCCGCGCCCGCGCATGCGCAGCACCGTTCCCGGCTGCGTTCCCGGCGCGATCGTGATGCCGAGATCGCCTTCGAGCGAGGGCACTTGAATCGACGCGCCGAGCGCGGCTTGCGGAAAACTCACCGGCACGTCGACGAGCGTGTCGAGGCCTTCGCGCTTGAAGAGCGGATGCTCGGCGATGCCGAGATAAACGTAGAGGTCGCCGGCCGCGCCGCCGCGGATTCCGGCCTCGCCGTTGCCGGCGATGCGAATGCGCGAACCGTCGTCGACGCCGGCCGGCACCTTCACCGAGAGCTTGCGCTCCACTTCGCGGCGGCCGCGGCCCGCGCACGCCTCGCACGGCGTCGGAACGACGTTCCCGTCGCCACCGCAGCGCGTGCAGGTGGTCTGCGTCACGATTTGGCCCAACGGCGTTTGGCGCACGCTGCGCTGAATGCCGGTGCCCTGGCAGCGGTCGCAGGCGACGATCAGCGTGCCGGGCTGCGCGCACGTGCCTTTGCAGACGTCGCACTGGGCGAGGTGGTTGAACTGAATCTCTTTGGTGGCGCCGGCGAAGGCTTCTTCCAGCGTGATTTCGAGATCGTAGCGCAGATCCGAGCCGCGCTGCGGGCCCGAACGGCGCGCGTTCACCGTCGCGCCGCGCGCGTTGCCGAAGAACATGTCGAAGATGTCGCCGAACGTGCCCGGGCCGAAGCCGAAATCGGCGGCGCCGGGGCCGGCGCCGTTGCCGACGACGCCGAAGCGATCGTACTGGGCGCGCTTGTTCGGGTCGGAGAGCACTTCGTAGGCTTCGTTGATCTCTTTGAACCGATGCTCCGCCACCGACTTATCTTCCGAAACGTCGGGATGGTGCTTGCGAGCCAACGAGCGATAGGCCTGTTTGATTTCGTCACCCGAGGCGTCGCGAGCGACGCCCAGGATGTCGTAGTAGTCCTTCGTGGGCATGATTCGCTAGTCGCGCTCCACGTCGGAGAGCCGTTCGCTCAAGCTCTCGGCAGTGCCGGAGGCGAGCGCGAGCAGCCGCGCGTACGGCATGCGGCGCGGCCCGAGAATCGAGAGCATGCCCAGCGCGTGCGCGCCGAAGCGATACGGGACCGTGACGACCGAAAGGTCGGCCAGTTCGTCGCTGCCGAGCTCGTGCCCGATCTTGACGCTCGGCACCTCGGCGTTCATGGCGTCGGAGACGATCTGATACAGGGTCTTCTGCTCCTCGATGATGCGAAGGATGGAACGCAGCTTGCGCAGGTCTTGAAACTCGGGCTGATCGAGCAGGTTCTGCGCGCCCGCGGCGGCGACGGTCGGCGCTTCGGTCGAACGCGCCGACTGCAGCGCGGCGACAACGGCGGCTCGCAAATCTTCGCTGGCGCCCGCTTCCATCGCGACCTCGGCGACTTCGCGATCGCCGACTTCGCGCAGCGGGCGGTTCGCAAAGCGTCCGTTGAGCGCGTTGGAGAAGCGGGTGAGATCGTCGGCCTGCAACTCGGCGCCTAGTTCGAAGAGGCTCTGCGCGGCGACGCCGAGCGACGTGACGACGATCGCGACGCCGGTGCGCGGCGCCAGCCAGATCAGCTGGACGTGCTTGAACGTCTGCAGATCTTGCTGCGGCTTGGTGACGAACGCGAGATTATTCGAGAGCCGCCCGAGCAAACGCGTGGTGTGATCGATGATCTCGTCGAGCTCGCGGCTGGCGTCGTGCATCTCTTCGCGCAGGCGGCGGCGCTCCTCGACGTTGAGCTCCTCGGGCTGCATGAGCCGGTCCACGTACTCGCGGTACCCGGCGTCGGAGGGAATCCGCCCGGCCGAGGTGTGGGGCTGAACCAAGTAGCCGCCTGCTTCCAGCTCGGCCATTTCGTTGCGGACGGTCGCCGAACTCACGCCGAGATTGTACTTCTGGGTGAGGGTCTGGGAACCGACCGGCTCGGCCGTGGCGATGTACTCGTACACCACGGTCGCGAGGATATAGGACTTGCGCTTGTCCAGCCCGCCTTCGTCGCCCCTCATAGCCCGCTATCGTAGCACTCTTGGCGCTGGAGTGCTAGGACTAAGTGCAGAGCTGATCGCTCCCTCGAGCTCTTCCCAGCTCAAGCCGCCCTCGGAGACGTAGCTCACCCCGCCGGCGGGGTCGAGGACGAGGGTCACCGGGATCTTCTTCACCACGTAGGCACGCGAGATCGACCCGTCGAGATCCTCGACCACCGGCAGGTGGATCTCCCAGGTGCGGAAGTAACTTGCGGCCACGTCGTGCGGCTCGTCGGAGATCGTGACCACGTCGATGCGGTCGCCGAACTGCTGCTTGGCGCGCACGAAGTACTTCATCTCTTTGGTGCAGACGTCGCACCACGTCGCCCAAAAATCGATCACGACGACGCGGCCCCGCAACGAGTAGAGATCGGACGTTTGGCCCGGCGCGGCGGAGATCGGGAAATCGGGCGGCGGGGCGCCGGCGGTAAGCACGGCGAGCACGATGGCGGGCCAAGTGAGCACCTCATAATTTTCGGCAGGCGACGAGGCCCGGCCTAGGAAACGTCGTTGGTCTTATGAGCGATACGCCGACCATCGAGGCGCTCTTTGAAGAGCACCGGAGCTTTCCGCCGTCGCCCGAGTTCGCCGCCCAAGCCAACGCCAAGCCGGGGATCTACGAGAAGGCGAGCGACGATTATCTTGCCTACTGGGCCGAGTGGGCGCGCACGCTGGAGTGGATGAAGCCGTTCACCAGCGTGCTCGAGTGGAACGAGCCGTTTGCGAAGTGGTTTGCCGACGGCGAGCTCAACGTCTCGGTGAACTGCCTCGACCGGCACGTGCGCGCCGGCTATGGCGACAAAGTGGCCTTCTATTTCGAAGGCGAGCCCGGCGACCGGCGGGCGATATCGTATCGCGAACTGCTCGAGGACGTCTGCCGCTTCGCCAACGGCTTGCGCGAGCTCGGCATTCAGAAGGGCGACCGCGTCGCCATTTACATGCCGATGATTCCGGAGCTGCCCGTGGCGCTGCTTGCGTGCGCGCGCATCGGCGCGGCGCATTCGGTGATCTTCGGCGGCTTCTCACCGGAATCGATCGTCGACCGCGTCAACGACGCCCAGTGCGTGGCGCTCATTACCGCCGACTGGGGCTGGCGCCGCGGCGTGAAGATTCCGCTCAAACGCAACTGCGACATCGCGATGGAACACACGCCGTCGATCCGGCATTGCATCGTAGCGCGGCGCATCGGCGACGACGTGTTCATGCACGAAGGCCGCGACCATTGGTGGAGCGAGGTCGTCGCGGGCATGCCCGCTACGTGCGAACCCGAGCGCATGAACGCCGAAGACCTGCTCTTCCTGCTCTATACCAGCGGCACCACCGCCAAGCCGAAGGGCATCAAACACACCACCGGCGGCTACCTCACCCACGTCGCCGCGACGCACAAGCTCGTCTTCGATATCAAGGACGAAACCGACGTCTTCTGGTGCACGGCCGATATCGGCTGGGTGACCGGGCACTCGTATATCGTCTACGGGCCGCTAGCCAACCGCACGACCGGCGTGCTCTACGAAGGCACGCCGGATCATCCCGATAAGGACCGCTTCTGGGAGATCGTCGAGCGCTACAAGGTGACGATCCTCTATACGGCGCCGACGGCGATTCGCACGTTCATGAAGTGGGGCGTCGAGTATCCGGGCAAGCACGATTTGAGTTCGCTGCGCCTGCTCGGCAGCGTCGGCGAACCGATCAATCCCGAAGCGTGGATGTGGTATCGCGAGTGGATCGGCGGCAACCGTTGCCCGGTCGTCGACACGTGGTGGCAAACCGAGACCGGCGGCATTCTGATTTCGCCGCTGCCCGGCGTCACGACGCTGCTGCCCGGCAGCGCCACCCACGCGCTTCCCGGCGTCTTCCCCGATATCGTCGACGAGCAGGGCCAGTCGGTGCCGCTGGGCGGCGGCGGATACATCGTGATGAGCAAGCCCTGGCCGGGGATGCTGCGCGGCATCTGGGGCGACGACGAACGCTATCGTGAAACGTACTGGTCGAAGTTCGCCCACCTCTATCTCGCCGGCGACGGCTGCCGGCGCGACACCGAGGGCAACTATTGGTTCATGGGCCGGATCGACGACGTGATGAACGTCAGCGGCCATCGCATTTCGACCACCGAAGTGGAGAGCGCGCTGGTCGATCACCCGCACGTCGCCGAGGCCGCGGTCTGCGGCAAGCTCGACGATATGACGGGGCAGGCGATCTATGCCTTCGTCTCCCTCAAAGGCGGCGAGGCTGGGAATCCCGCGCTCGCCGACGAGCTGCGCGAGCACGTTGCCGCCAAGCTCGGAAAGTTCACGAAGCCGAAGTACGTGACGTTCACGCAAGAGCTGCCCAAGACGCGCAGCGGAAAGATCATGCGCCGGCTCCTGCGCGACATCGCCGAGGGGCGAACCCTCGGCGATACCACGACGCTAGCCGATTCGTCGATCGTGCACGAGCTCAAAGAGCGCGCCAAGATCGAGTCGACCGAAGACTAGCGCGCCCGAACGCGCAGCCGTTACGGCGAAGCGGTCGGTTTGGGCGATGCGTGGCTCATCGACGACGACATCGAGCCGTGGCTCATCGTTCCGTGCGACATCGTCATCGCGCCGGAGGGTTTGGGGCTGGGCGACGCCATTTTGCCGTGCGACATCATCGAACTGCCGTGGCTCATCATCGCCGAATGCGTGGGCGAGGGCTTGGGCGAGGGCTTGGGCGAGCCCATGGTATCGGCAAAGGCTAGACTTCCGGCAGCTAGGACGAACGCCGCGGCGAGCGCAAGGGTCGAGACGGTTGATTTCATGGGAGACCTCCAAAAAAGAACGATTGCGGTATCGTTCTGTTGTACGCCGGAGGGCGCCAGACGGATGATCGCCGATTACGTGCAACCATAGGGTTGCGTTTTCGCGATAAACCTGATATCGTTTGTGCAACTAGGAGGTTGCACGTATGAATTCGGCCACCGACCGTATCGAGAAGAAAGTGCTTTTGAAAGCCCCGCAGTCGCGCGTCTGGGAAGCCATCAGCGATTCGAAGCGCTTCGGCGCCTGGTTCGGCGTAGCGTTCGATGCACCGTTCGCGCCGGGAGCCCGGATGGTCGGCTCACTGACGGGCACGACGGTGGACGCAGAAATCGCCGAACGCATGAAACCCTACGCCGGGAAGCGCTTCGAGTTCGTTATCGAACGGATCGAACCGCAGCACCACTTCTCCTATCGCTGGCATCCGTTCGCCCTCGACGAGAGCGTCGATTACTCGGCCGAGCCGATGACGCTGGTGGCGTTCGATCTCGAAGAAGTGGCCGGCGGCACGCTGCTCAGGATCGTCGAATCGGGTTTCGATCGGATTCCGCTGGGCCGCCGCGCCGACGCGTTCGAGGCCAACGACGAAGGCTGGGCCGCCCAGGCGGGACTCATCGAAAAGTATCTTGCGCTCGCACCGGCATGAACGCGGCAAAGCTTGCTGAGGGCGCGCCGCTCTTCGCGGCTCTGGGCGACAAAACGCGTCTGACGATCGTCGCGCGGCTCTGCAACGAAGGGCCGCTCTCCGTCGTCCGATTGTGCGAAGGCTCGGCAATATCGCGTCAAGCGATCAGCAAGCACCTGGGCGCGCTCTCGAAGGCAGGCTTCGTCCGCAGCGAGCTCTCGGGACGCGAGCGTATCTACTCGCTGGAGCGCAAGCGCATCGCCGAGGTGCAGCGCCACCTGGATCGCATTTCGCAGCAGTGGGACGCGGCGATCGAACGCCTGCGCGCCTTCACCGAAGACTAACCGCCTCGGGGCGAGCGATCTTCAATCGCCGCCGAATGCGGACGGCTGCGGGGTCACTTTCCCGTCGAGAATCTGCTGCACGGGGATCTCGGGATAACCGACCGACTCGAAGAGGCTGTTGTCGTAGGCTTCGACGATGAGGTCGCGCAGCTCGCGGGCTCCGTCGGCGACGCGCGCCGTCGCAAACGCGATTGCATCCGGCGTTTGCTTGCGAAATCCGTTGTGCCGTTCGATGGCGTAAAGCGGCCCGACCTCGGTGTTGGTTGCCAGAAGATACGTGCCGATCTCCGCCATCAGCTCGCGCTGCGTCGTCAGGTGGTCGGCCGAACGCGGGCCGCCCGGCGGCACTTCTTTGGCGACGCCGGCGGCCGTCACGTTGTCGCGCACGAACGCACCTTCGAAACGCGCGTGAATGCCGTGGTCGTTGAAGTGGATCGTCGTATGCAGCGGCTGGCTGCCGTCGCCGACGAAATGGGCCCAGATGCCGATATCGTGAACGATCAAGGATTGGCGCTCGGTTCGCTCGGCGATCCACGGTGCGCGCGACGCCGGCGCCGCATGCATCGCTAAATAGTCGAAGGCGCGCCAGTACGCGAAGTCCTTGCGCAGCTGTTCCCAGCCGTCTGCGATCGAATAGGGGAGATAGCCAACGCGATAGGGGTCGGTGTGCGCGAGCTGTAGTGCCGCGTCGTAGGCTTCCATGTCGAGCGGTAGATTGGCGAGCGAGATCTTGCCGGCGATCTTATGATCGTCGCCGATATCGACGTAATGGGCCGGATCGAGATCGTGGTCCCACGAGTAGCCGGCGCCTTTGAGGCGATCGAGCTCGGGCCCGAGCGCTTCGATTTCCGCCTGCGCCTGCGGCGTGCGCACGAACTCCGGAAAATCGTCGGGCAGCTCCTCGATTGCGACCAGGTTGATCTCGCGGTGCCCCGTCGTCCCCCAAGCGAGCGCGCGCGCGGGCAGCGCGAGCCCCGCCAGGACGAGCAAGACGGCGAGCATTCTCATCACGCTACTCCTATCACGCAGAAAAGAACGACGACAAGTCCTCCAGCGCTTCGATGCGCGTGGCGGGCGGAAGCGACGCCAGAATGGTGGCCCCGTAGCGCGTCGACGCCGCGCGCCCGTCGAGCAGCGCCACCACGCCGCGGTCGGTCGCGCTGCGGATGAGCCGCCCGAAGCCTTGCTTGAGGCGCATGGTGGCCGCCGGAATCATATAATGCTCGAACCCGTCGAGCCCGCGCCCCTCCAGCGCGCGCATGCGCGCCATCACCAGCGGATCGTTCGGCGATGGAAACGGCAAGCGATCGATGATGACGCACGAGAGCGCGTCGCCGACCACGTCGATGCCCTCCCAGAACGTCCCCGTGGCGAAAAGCACCGATCCGGGCGTCTTGCGGAACCACTCGAGCAGGTGCGCGCGCGGCATCTCGCCTTGCATGCGCACGGGAAAAGCAATCCGCTCGCGTACGAGCGCGTACACTTCGCGCAACCGCGCGTGCGAGGTGAAGAGCACGAACGCCCGGCCGCGGCTGCGATCGAGGCACTCCTCGACCAGCGGCGCGGCCAGCCGTCCGAACTCCGCCGACTTCGGGTTGAGTTTCGGCGGCGCGATGAAGAGCCGGGCCTGGCGCCGGTAGTCGAACGGCGACGGTGCGATCAGTTCTTGCGCGTCGTCGAGTCCGACCGCGCGGCGCAGATGCCCGAATCCGCCGTCGACCGAGAGCGTGGCACTGGTGAGCACGACGCTTTGCGTGTGGGTGAAGAGCGTCGCGCGCAAAAACTCCGCAACGTCGTGCGGCGCGCAGTTGACGGCGTAGCGCCCGTCGCTTTCCGAGCGCTCCACCCACGCGATCGCTTCGTCGGAGGGCGCCTGCGCGCGGTCGATGGCGGCCGAATGCCCGACCACCGAGCGCAGCGCGAGATCGCGCCGGCGTTCGGCTTCGGCGTCGTTCTCGGGCTTGCGCTTGAGCGCATCGTGCCAGTGCGCGAACAGCCAGTTCTCCAGGCCATAGAACGTATCGCGTAACTGCTCGAGCGCCGGCGAAGCCTCTTCGTTGGCCGCCAGCGGATAGCGATCGCCTTTGACGCGCGCCAGCGCCGATTCGAGCCCGCGGACGCCTTCATCGAGCTGCGCGTCGAATACGGGCGGGAGCTCGTAGTTGCGGTGCAGCTTGCGCAGCATCCGGCCCACGGTCGCGCGCGAGACCGTGGCGGTGAGCGCGTCGGTGGCCCAGCGCTCGGCTTGGTGGGCTTCGTCGAGCACGGCGACGTCGTAGGGCGGCAAGAGCCCGCCGCCGACCGCGAGATCGAGGAAGAACAACGCGTGATTGACGACCACCAGATCCGCATAGCGCGCTTCGTCGCGCTTCTTGAAGAAAAAGCAGTCGCGGAAGTGTTCGCAGAATTCGCCGACGCAGTCGTCGGCATCGGCGTCGAGCCGCTCCCAGTCGTCGCCGCTTGGAACGTGCGCGAGCTCCGCGCGGTCTCCGGTGCGCGTACGCCCGGCCCACTCCCACAGCTCCTGCATCGAACGCGACGGCGCGACCAGCCGGTCGGCCCGCATGCGCTCGAACTTCTGCTTGCAGAGGTAATGGCCGCGCCCTTTGAGGAGCGTTACGCGCAACGGCACGTCGAGCGCGCGCTGAACGAGCGGAATATCTTTGCGCACGAGCTGCTCTTGCAGCGCGATCGTGCCCGTGCTCAGCACGACTTTCTTGCGGCTGCGAATCGCCGGCACGAGGTACGCCAGCGATTTTCCGACGCCGGTGCCGGCCTCGACGATGGTGTGCACGCCTTCGAGAATCCCGCGCTCGACCAGCTGCGCCATCTGCACTTGCCCCGGACGAGCCTCGAAGCCGGGCAGCGCGCGCGCGATCGGGCCGTCGCCGGCGAAGACCTGATCGATCGTCGAGACGTTCACTGCGGCGGCGCTTGCGGCGCTTGATACTCGGTTTCGAGTTCGGCGCCAGTCGAACGATCGACGACGACCGGCACGAGACGGCGCGGGGGAAAATAGATTGCGTACGTGACGATGAAGCCGGCTAGCAGTCCGGCAACGTGCGCCTGCCACGAGATGCCCGGCACCGCAAACGTAATGATGAGATTGATGACGAGGATGCCGACGTTGCTGCGCACGAGCTGCATGCCGGGTTCGCCGCCGAGCTTGAGCCCGAGGGCGAAGAGCGCCCCGAAAAGACCGAAAATCGCACCGCTGGCGCCGACCGTCGGGACCAGCGGCGCGCTGAAGTAGACGACGCCGAGGCCGGCGCAGACGAGCGAGACCAGATAGACGAAGAGCATGCGCCACGGCCCGAGGGCGTACTCGATGAAGCGGCCGAGGTACCAGAGCGAGAGCATGTTCACGCCGATATGCAGGAGGTTCCCGTGCATGAACGCGCTGGTGACGATGCGCCACCATTGGCCGTCCTGCAGCACTGCGGCCGGAAAGAGCGAGCCTTCCTGCAAAACGCGCTCGATGTTCCCACCGCCGCTCAGCATACCGGGCCCCGCGACGGTCAGCTCCCAGAGAAAGCCGATGACGTTGAGCACGATCAGGAAGCGCGTGATCATGCGCCGTCCGCGACCATGACCATGCGCGCGAGCTCGAGCGAGATCGCGTGGCGCCGGTCGCCGAGCTCGATCGTCATCGGGCCGCCCAACGGCGCTTTCTCGACCACGCGCAGCCGCGCCCCGGGGCGCAATCCGACTTCGCCGAGATAGCGCAGCATCTCGGGAATTTCTTCGCTCACGCCGTGGACCACGCTCGTGCGCCCAACCTCGATCTGCGCCAGCGGGATGCCGAGCCGCACCGGATCGGTGAGATCGCGCGCCGGAATCGGCTGGCCGTGCGGGCACGTTTGCGGATCGCCCAGGAGCTGTACGAGCCGGTCTTCGACGCGCTGCGAGATGGCGTGCTCGAGCATGCAGGCTTCGGAGTGCACTTCATCCCAGGGCATACCCAACACGTCGGTAAGCAGCCGCTCGGCGAGCCTATGCCTCCGCAACACGCTGACGGCCACTTCCAGCCCCTTGCGCGTCAGCTTTACCTCGCCGCGCGCGACGTACTCGACGAAGCCGTCCTTATCGAGTTTTTTGAGCATGCCGGAAACCGACGCCGGCGCGACGCCCAGCGACGATGCGAGCCCCGAGGTGGTAACACCCGGCCCTTCCTTCTCCAGCCGGTAGACGGCCTCGAGATACTCCTCGATCGACTCGGCGAAGTGGCTATGCCCCGACATGCTCGTCTTCGCTTCGACGCAACGCCGCCGGCTCCGCGTTCAGCCGCTCGTGCAACGCGCGCTTTTCACCCTCGGACGCGAAGCTTGCATCGACCGCGTTGCGCACGAACTTCTCCAGCATCGCCGGACCGAGCGCCTCTTCGACGATCGCATACTCGCGTTCGATCGACGTGTGAAACATCGTAGGATCGTCGGCATCGATCACGACGATGCAGCCGGCGCGATCGAACGCCTCGAACGCGTGCCCTTCGGGAAGCGCAGCGCCGGTGAGCACGTTGGAGGTCGGGCATACCTCGACGGCCACTGCGCGCCGGGCGAGCAGTTCGACCACGCGCTCGTCTCGTAGCGCCGCGATGCCGTGCCCGATGCGCTGCGCGCCGAGCACCTCGACCGCTCCGCGCACGCTCTCCGGGCCGGCCGCCTCGCCGGCGTGCGCGACCACGTTGAGCCCTTGCGCGCGCGCGAAGGCGAACGGCTCGGCGAACAGCTCCGGCGGAAAGCGCGCTTCGTCCCCGCCTAGGCCGACGCCGATCACGTCGAGATCGGTCAGCGAGGCGGCCAGCTTGGCCGTGTTCATCGCGCTGGCGTTACCGAAGTTCCGGGTAAGATCGACGATGAGCCGGAAGGCCGCCCGCGGCCGGGCCGCGCGCAACTCGGCCACGATGGCCGAGAGCGCCTCGCGTACGTCGAGGCTGCGGTTGAAGAACGTCCAGACCGACGGCGAGATGAAGAGCTCGCCGTAAACGACGTTCTGGGCCAGCGCGTCTTCCACGAACTCTCGGGCGAGCCGAGCGTAATCGGCCGGCTCCTGGAGCGAGCGGCTGACGGCGGCAAAGGCCAGCAAGAAATCCGGGAAGTCCTTGAAGCGGTAGGGATCGGCGGGATCGACCGGTTCCTCGGGCTCGTCGGTGAAGGCATACGCCTCGCCACGGCCCGGATGGTATCGCAACGGCACCCCATGCGCGGCAGCCAGCTCCACGAAGGTAGAACCGCGCAGGCTCCCCTCCAGGTGGCAGTGCAGGTGGATCTTCGGAATCGACGTCGCTAGGCCGGCCATCCCCCTGCCTTCGCTGGCGGCCGCCCCTCCACCGCGTGCGACCTAGGCCATAGCAGGGCTGCAACCCCATCCGTAGTATTAAGGTTCACCCTGACGCGGGGTGGAGCAGTCCGGTAGCTCGTCGGGCTCATAACCCGAAGGTCGATGGTTCAAATCCATCCCCCGCAACCATTCCAGGTCCGGAAACGCATCAGTTTCTGGACCTGTTTAATTTAGTTTCTTGACCTATCTTCTATAAGTGCTCAAAATCCGGGCACGCATGCAAACTTGTTCGGTGATGCGGCAGCGGCGGCCAACACTTCCGGCGTGACGTCTTTTACGACGACGTCACCGCGATGCCCAGGCCCTCCCATCGGCTCCGTGACCAGCACGATGCGCTCAGTAAACAGAGCGCCGGACAGGATGAGAACCACGTTGTGGGCCAGCCGATTGTCGCTGGGCAGGTTGGCGTAGTAAACCCCGTCGTCCATCGTACCGTCCTCGTATTTGCGGTCGAAATAGCGCGAGTCGTCGCCGCACTTGGCCGGCCGAACTATGAAGGCTGCATGAACCGTAACACCCTGCACGCCAACGTGGCCGGCAATTCCGAGCGTCCCATGCCAATCCGTGACTGCGTGAACACCTGACGTATAAAGGTGTCGATCCGTGCCAGGTAAGACCAGCAGCGGCCCGTTGGCGTTACATGCGAACTCGCTCGGGAAATCGATGTATGCGTCATAGTTGCCGGGCGGAACGTCAAAGTAGAACTGCACGCCGCCCGTGACTGGCTTCACGCCTTCTACGTCGGGCGTGGCTGCCTTATTGCGGGCCGGCCCTGTAAGAGCGAGGTTGTACAAGTGAACCTCCGCTTTGCCGGCATCTTTGACGATGCCGTCACCTGCCTCAGTGGCGCAATGATAAGCGGTAACGTAAACGCGCGACATCTGAGAAGCGGCCACGGCTGAACCAGAGTTGCCGAGAAGCGCCCAAAAGGCAATCACGGCCGGCATTACGGTCTTCATGCACATACCGGGCAAGCGTTCTGCGACCGCTAGCCGTGACCTTGACGGGTTGTCGTTCGCAAAGCTTTTGGTAGTCTTGGCGGAGCGCGACGCGAGCTAGGTCGCCGCGCCGGCATGATCCGGTCAGGCATCGTACGCGCAGCGGTTCGGGATCTCACGAAAGACCCTCGCAAAGCTGGCGAGCGACCCAGATGGGTCGGCGCGGATCGCCCGCTTTGACCGCGGGATATATCAGGTGATTCCTGATCGTGCTGAAGACCACGTGATTGCCGCGTGGCGCAAGGTCGGGGAAGATTCGGTTGCATCCCACCGGACCGCGCTGGCACTCCATAACCTTTCCGATATCGAGCCGCGCGGTTATGAGTTCACGGTGCCGCGCGCGCGACGCTCGCGGTCGTATAACGAGCGCTTCAAGACTCACACGGCAACCTCACGGCCGAAGGTCGTATCGGTTCACGGCGTCCCGGTAACGTCAGTGACTCGCACCCTCGTTGATTGCGCACTTCTGGGTGAGCAAACGGAGATGGCCGTAGCTCAGGCATTCGCACGAGGTCTTACAACCGAATCGGACCTACGGGAGGAAGCGCGTCTGCGCGCGCGCGCGGTTCGCGACGCGATCGAGCGCGCAATCACAGTACGTGGTTCCTATGCGGCGTACGTGTAGTGGAATACGCTAACGCGGCAGCCTTTGAACGAGCGCTGAGCACGCGCCTTCTTGCGCTTGCGCGTGAAACTGGGATGAACTGCGGTCGCCTGCCCAGAGAAGTAGCCTACGACCGATTCTTGGCAAGATTGCAAGCCGCCGCCCCGGGAGAATGGCTGCTCAAGGGGGGCGTTGCTCTTGATCTGCGATTTGCGCGTGGAGAAGCGCGTCGCACGAAAGACGTCGATCTAGAGACCCGCCTTCCGGCGACGCTCCAAGACGCGACGCTTCTGCTAAACAAGGCAATGAGTACAGCGCTCGACGATTTTTTCGTCTTCGGTCTCACCTCGGTGCCGACCGTTGTGGAAAACGAATCGAGGGAGTGGAATCTACAACGCTTCGTTGCCGAAAGTCTGGAGCAGTGCGTTGAGCAAGCGATGGACTTTGCCAAGAACGCCGGCAATTCGAACCGGGTCGTGGTCTCCTACGACGGCTTCGTGACCGCCGACGGTGCGAAGACCGCCGCAGTTATGGTCCTGGGCCGCGAACGGGGCATCGCCGATACCATCGTTTTCGCCCAGCGATACACGCCCAAGACATTCCTAAAGAAGTTTCAGACCGTGGGCAATGCGACATTCTTGGGGCCTGGGCCTAGCCTCAGTTGACTGGTTTCCGAATCTTATCGCCTCACCCGAAATGGCTCATCCGCGAAGCAGCCGAAAGTCCGATTCGCGTGGTCCGGTAATCGTGACGCCGGACATCTGACCGGAGACGCCCTCCCAATCACTCGATAAATGTTGGTAGGCTTCGTCCCTTTGATTTTCCGTCAGTGACTCCCAGGCGGGAAGGTTGACGATAACGCGCGTGCTCGCGTTGCCTTCGCCGATGCCGGCGGCTTCAAAGACCGCGCATCCTAGCTGCTCGTTCGTGCGTTCGATTGCGGACTTCATTCCTCGATAAAGGCGCGCCCATTCACGCATGAACGCAAGTTCCTTATGGCCAGCCGGACCAACGGCGGCTTCCAATCCGGGGTAATGTTCTTCATTCGGGTCACCGGATAGCGGCTCGATCATCTCGATGGCGAAGCAGTCGCGCACGTACGGAGAGCCGGCAGTCAACATTGTGTCCGTGAAGGCGTAGACGCGGCGCGCGAAGTCACGTCGTTCCGGGCCGTCCGGCATGTCAACCATCCGTTGGAAGAGTGCGCCAACAAGTGGATATAGCATTGGATCGTCCGGCCATTCATTCCGGTGTTCGTCAACCGCCTGGCGAAACTCGGGCAGTGCGACGGCGAGCATTTCGGCTACGTCGGTGGCTTCTATCGTTCGGTCCACGGCACAGCTATTCGCGCGGGCGCCCCCGTTATTCCCCTACCACTTCCACCGGCCCGACTTCCGGCGTCCGTCGCGCCAGTCGTCCTTCTTCGGAGTCGCGGCCTTCTTCCGTTCGACGGACGCGCGCCATTGTGGTGCGACACCGACTTGCAATGGTTCACCCGGCGAGCCGAAAGGCCGCCGGTAACTTTGACCCACTTGCGACTACGTTTCTGCGCACGCAGTGGCATTCCGGGTTCACGATATCGGCGAGCTAAGGCTGCGTGCTAGACATGGCCTCGCTCCTCGACGTCTTCCACAACACCTGATCCGATCACGGGCGGTCCTTCCATCAGGGAGAAAGTCACGCCGGGTGCTATGCAGTCCGCTAGCTGGTTGAACAAGCCGGCGTCAAGTTCCGGATTCCCTAACATCGTGAAATGAGCGAGCTTCTCTTCTCCGCATTTAAGCGGCCATTCGGCATCGTCCATAATGGTCAAACCAAATCTGGACGCTTCGAAGCCTGGGATGTCGAAGCGCAGGTTCGGCATGTATCGAAAGTCGCCAGTAACTCGCGATTGTCGTGATAGCCTTACAGTCGCCCAGAATTTAATCGACATACAAGCTCCGTTCACTGTGTGGCGGAAGTCTTCGGAACGATACGCGCGTCGGCGTGCTCTCAGCATCTTATCGAGCTCTGATACAGATTTTGCACCGGCAGCTCGATCCCCGCCTCGTTGCGCTCGCGAAGCGGTAGCTCTCGCCACTGACTCGCGACGTGATCGTGGTGCAGCAGCCGATCGAGAACGCTCGCTCTTTTATTCCCGATTGCGTTGCTTTGTAGCCCGGTGCGATCGCCAAGTGGGTCTTGCCAGCGCCGCTGGGCGCTGAAGGTCTGTAACCCGTCGGTTCGAGAAAGTGGCGGGCGATAGCATACCTAGCGGGAGATTGGTGTTAGCTTTGAATTTTCGCGTTCGCGTGGTCGCGCTTCTTGGTGCGATCGCTTTTTTTGCAGGATGCCTGGCTCCCGCAGCGGCGGCGCCAGCGCTTTGGCTCGTGCAGTCCCCGACGGCGAAGGTCTACCTGTTCGGAACCGTGCACTTGCTGCGCGACAACGTGCCGTGGCTCTCGCCGGAGGTGCGGGCAGCCATGAACGACAGCCAAAACGCCTACCTGGAAGTCGCCGACCCGACGGATCGATCGGCGGTGCTGGCGCCGTTGATGAAGCTCGGCTTCGACCCGCAGCATCCCCTCTCGACGAAGATTTCGAGCCAAGACGTCGCGCAGCTCGATCTGCTGGCGAAGAAATATGGGCTCGGCAGCGAGGCCCTATTCGAGCCGATGCAGCCGTGGGCCGTATTCATGGTGCTATCTACCTTGCCGGCAACGCACTCGGGGTACGCGCCGGGCAACGGCGTCGACGTCAACGTCCGTAAGGATTTCATCGCTGCCGGAAAGCCGGTCCAAGGGCTCGAGACGCCGCTGGACGATCTGCACATCTTTTCCGACCTGCCCGAGAAAACCCAGATAACGCTGTTGGAAGCGTCCCTGCGTGCGTCGAACGACGCAAGCGGCAGCGCCGTGAAAGCTCTCGACGGCATCGTCACGGCTTGGATGAGCGGCAATCAAGACGCGCTCGCGTCGGCGATGGATTGGAGCAAACTGAGCACGGGTCCAATGTACGATGCGATGTTGGTCCGGCGCAATCACGCGTGGGTCGACGAACTCTCCGAACGCCTCAAGGGCACCGGAACCTCGTTCGTCTCCGTCGGCGCAGCGCACATGCTGGGGAACGATGGGCTGCCCGCGTTGTTGAAGCAGCGTGGATTTTCGGTCGTTCGCGTGCCGACCACCGACGCAACGGCCGCCCCGGCTGGATCGGCGACGCCGCAGCCCTCGAGCTCCCCAATCGCATCGCCCGTATCGTCGCCGACTGCGTCGCCGACGCCCGTCCCCGCGACGTTCTCCCCGCCTCCTGGCTGGAAGGCGCGTACGCCGACGCCGTTTCGCAATCCCTACGTGAAGCTCGACGCATTATGGGTCGATCCCGCGGGCCACGGCACGCTCGTCGCGTCGCACCTGGATATGCCGGGCGGAAATGCCGGGCTCGATCTGGATGCGTTCGGCGCGATGCTGCAAATGGGGATGGGAGCCGCCCCCGGCGTCACCAAGGTGTCTCCGTACACCAAAATCAAGATCTGCGGCGACAAGCAAGACGGCCTCTACATCAAATCCGTCGGCGCCAAGAACGTCGACGTCGTCGCCGCGATATCGGACCACGCATACCAAGTGCAGTACGTTCGCAGCGGCAGCATCGCCGACGATCCGGCAGCGCTGCGCGCCCTGCTCACGCTTTGCGCGCCCTAATCTCCTCTTGCCACAGTGCCCAGATTCTTCAACCAATTGGGAATATTTTGAATCCGGTGAAACCGCCAGAGGCTTCCCCAGTTTCCGCATCGATAGAAAAAGGCAGTGGAGTATCGCCAACGTCTAGGCCCACTCCATTCACGTACCCGTTTGCATAGGTTAGGAGCTTTACACCGTCGAGCGAGATCCGCCGGGACTGCCAAAGCACGCTCTTGGCATCCAACGCGATGACGTCGACGTTGGTCGCGAGGAACAGGCGACGGCCGGGCAGGTCCGACGCCGCGCATTCCACCGGATTGAGATTGAGATAGACGGCTTGCCGGGTCGAAGAATCGACGAGGTAGGCACCGCCGTCGACGGTGATGCAGGCCACCCGGGGGTTTGGAGTTGTAAGAACGTTCGCTCTTTCGGCGACGCCTCGCGCCGAAAACACCCATCGCGTCCCGGCAGTGGGCTGGATTTCGACGTCCACTTTGGGCTCGAGGTCCGTGCCGGTCGATCGTGCGATCGCCGCCACCATGGCCGAATCTTGCGGCGCAACGATGCGAGCCTCGTACTCTGCCTCGAAGCCCCCTCGAATCGCGCCGCCGTCTAAGATCATCCTGTAGCCTTCCCTATTTTGTGGGTTGGAGGATGTTGAATTGGAGGCGGGCGGTCCAGTTTCCGTTTCCGACTGGGTGGACGACGTTCCAGAAGATGCCGCCGACGATCTGGCCTTCGGCGCGGCCGCCGAGCTTGACGAGTTGCGCCGCGGTTGGGCCGAACGGAACGTTCCATTTGTCCGAGCCCGGCGCGTTCCAATTGACGCTGCTATCGGAGTAGATGCCGATGCCGAAGCCGTGCCCTTGGGCGAAGTGCGCAAACGCCTGAATCTGCGCTTGATTCACCGGGCTGCGCGCAGAATTGCCCGCGACCGACCACACGTTGTCGACGAGCAGGCCGATCACCGTCGATTTCTCGGTGATCACTACGATCGCCGACGGACCGGCCGACCATTTGCCGGCGCCGGTCGACGGCGACGTCCCGGTCGGAATGAAGAACGCGCCGCCGTACCCGATCATGAGCGCCCCCTGCTTCGGCACGTAGAACACGTCGGGGTTGACGTCGCCGACTGCGAGTTGCGAAGCGGTTCCCGGAGCGTATGCCGGCTGCGCGTAAAACGGCAGTACCGTCCGGACGATCAGCGTCCGGTCGCCGCCGAGCGCGAAGGGAACGGAAGGCTCGACGTTGAGCAGTTGCTGCGCGAGACGATACGCGCCGTAGTCGAAGTTGAGATTGTATTGAATCGGAACGTCGATGAGATTGGCGATCGGATTGGCCGCTTCGTTTTGCAATCGCACGAGCTGGCCCGGATCGTCCGGCGCCGGCGTCGCGGGTGCCGGATCCGCGATAGCGAGCGTCGCGTTCCCGATAACCGCCCCGGCAATCGCCGCCGCGATGAGCGATCGCACGATGGCGCGCGCAAGGAACCGAAAACACGATCGTGGCGTATTTCCTGACGCGCCGGCACAAGGGCGCGGCGTTCGGGTGGCGCGAGGCGGTGTTCTCAGGCTTCATCCTCTTGGGGGTCGGAGCGATCGGCCCTGCATCAGCTCTGGCTCTGCTGGGAGGCGAGGTTCGGGAAATCCGCCGCGGAGGGTAACGGTCTTACTGCGCACATAGAGCCGACGCCGGCATTCCCGCGGCGAACAGGAAGCCTTGCATTTCGTGGCAGCCTTCGGCGAGCAGCTTGTCGCGCTGGGCCGCGGTCTCCACGCCTTCCGCGACGACGGCGATCTCCAACGACTTGGCCAGCGCCACGATCGCTCCCACGATCGCCGCGCTATGGCCGTGCACGTCGAGGCCGTCGACGAAGCTTCGATCGATCTTGATGCCGTCGACGGGCAGCTCGCGCAGGTAGTGAAAGGTGTTGTAGCCGGTTCCGAAATCGTCCACCACGATGGCCGCACCAAGGTTACGGCACTCGCGCAACACTTTTCGCGCGGCTTCGAAATCCGTGAGAAACGAAACTTCCGTGACCTCGAGCGCTACGGAGGCAGGGTCGACGCCATGCTTCGCAAGCGTCCTGGCGAGAACGGCGAACATGTCGGTCGCCAACAGCTGACGGGGCGAAACGTTGATGTGCATTTTTCGTCCGCGCCGGTTCAACGCCGGCCTGGTTGCACAATCGGTCACGGCGCGCTCGATCGTCCACTCATTGAGCTGGTGCACGACGTTGCTCTCTTCGGCGAGATGCAAAAACGCACCGGGTAAGAGCGTGCCGCGCGCGGGATGGTGCCACCGAAGAAGCGCTTCGTGCGCGACGGTATCGCCGGACGACGCGTCGACGATGGGCTGATAGTAGAGATCGAGCTCGCCGGCGGCGAGCGCGGGGCCCAAGTCGCCGTCGAGCGTCTGCTCCGCGAGCAGCTGCCGCTCTAATCCGCTGGTGTACCAACTCGTGCTGCCCGGGGGCTGCCGGCGCGTACGATAGAGCGCGATGTCGGCCTTCTTGAGCAGATCCTCCGTACCGTTGAGCGGATAGGCCGAAACGCCCATGCGCATCGAGAGGTGCAGCATGAGGCCGTCCACGTGCAGCGGCTCTTCGAGCGCTTCGTGAAAGCGGCGGACGCGCTCTTCGAGCGACGGGCGATCACTGTTCCAGGCGAAGACGCAGACGAACTCGTCCGCACCGACTCTCGCGATCGTGTCGTGCGGCCCGCCGAGCGTCCGAAGCCGTTCGGCGACCGCGCGCAAGATGTTGTCGCCGGCCGCATAGCCGAGCCCGTCGTTGAGGCGCGTAAAGTTGTCGACATCGAAGAGCGCCACGGCGACGCGGTCGAAGCTCCCAAGGGCGGCGTCGATCGCGGCGTTGATCGCCTTTCGATTGGCGAGGCCGGTGAGCGCGTCGGTTTCGGAGAGATGCTTGATGCGAAGCTCGTGCTCGATCTGCGCGCTTAAATCGACGATGGTGCCGACCGATCGAACGATGCGGCCTTCACCGTCGCGCATCCAAGAGACGAACACCTGAATCTCGCGTACGTAGCCGGTTGGATCGACGACGCGCAGCCGCGCCGAGAACGGTTCGCCTCGTTTCATGGCCCGCTCGCGAGTTTCCGCGAACCGGTCGCGATCGTCGCGGTGCACGCGCTCCATGAGCGTTTTCCCGGCAACCGGCGCGGTGCTGGGCAATCCCCACAGCCGGCGGCCCTGCTCCGAAAACGAAACGGCGTCGTGCGCGAGGTCGATGGTGAAGTTGCCGATCGGCGCCATCGCTTCGGCTTGCGTGATGGCGCGCGTCAGCAGCTTGATCGCCGCTTCGTACTCCGCGGCCGCCGTCGTTTCTAGGGCGATGCCCATCGTTCCGACGATCCTGCCGCCCGCGTCTTGGATGGGAGAGAGGGCGACGACGAAGTGCGCGCCTTGCCATTGCACCGAAAAGCCGACCGTCTCGCCGGCCAGCGCCGAGCGCAGCTTCTTGGCGATCAGGTCGCCGTTTTCGCCGCTGGCAAGGTAGTCGACGACGGATCGGCCGACCACCTCGCCGTCACGCAATCCGATCGAAGCGAGGGCGGCACCGAACGAAGAGGTAAACACGAGCGCGGCGTCCGTCTGCCAAACGACGACGGGCAGGGTCTCGAAGAGCCGCACGATGTGCTGCCGGTTGAACCCAAGGTTATTATCGATCATGCCACACCTCGAGCGAGCCGGGCCCGTTTCGCGGAACCGTCTAGGCGAAGTTCAACTATACAAGCTCTCGCCCTCTTGCCATGCCCAGCGGCTAGGGTAGCAGCAAGAGAGGGAGCACTCGCCGGTTCGCACAATGCCTGGCACATGACAAGATGGCCACGAGCTCTGCTCGCCGTTCCGCTTCTTTTTGCGTCGCTCGGCAGCGCGGCCGCGCTTGCGGGCGCGGCGCCCCGCCCCGAACGCTCGCATACGGTCGCTGCCGCAGCAGCCTTGCAAATTCCCGGGATCGTCACCCAGATTAACGGTTATGGTTTGCAGAACGCCATGCCGCTGCTTTCGTTTGACATCTCGGCGGTACAAAGCGGCGGGAAGCCGGCGCTGGCGCCGTTGCAGATCGTCAAGCACGTCGACATCGCGTCGCCGTACCTCGCGGCGGCCTACCGGAGCGGGAAGACGTTCGCGGGCACGACGGAACTGGTGGTCCTCATCGGCACGCAGCAGCCAAGCCGCTTCACCATCCTTCTTTCGAACGTCTCGGTAATTGCCGACCGGCAAACCGGGACGAGCAACGGCGTCATCGAGACGGTCTCGCTTGCGTACACGGGCATAGAAACGTGCTACACCGGCGCCACGTGCGTGCGCCCATGAAGTCGCTACGCTTCGCCGTCGCCGGACTCGTCCTCGGCGCCGCGGCCATCGCCGGCTGCTCGCAGAATACCCTCTCGCCGCTGCCGCAAAGCGGCGGCGCCGCTCCCTCGTTCGCACGCGCCACGCCGCAACGCGCGGCGATCTCTGCGTCGCACGGCCGCGTGACCTTTTCGGAGGGAGCCTTTCCGACGTTGCAGCGGGCGCTGCGCTCCAACACCACCAACGGATACCTGTTTTTCGCCAAAATCGACGGCGTCACCGGCCCCGTGCAAACCGCCGGGTTCAAAGGCTGGATGGCGGTGCCGTCGTTTTCGATTACGCCGAACGCGTCGGCAGAGGAACTCACGTTTCCGACCGCGGTCAACGCCTCGACGCCGCAACTTCTCCAGCTCTTCTACGTCCCCAATCCTGCGCAGTTTGGCCACGTCTCCGAACTCGCGGTCGCGGTCACGTTGAAAAGCACCGTAACGACGATGATGACCTTTACGTTCGGCAGTGCGACCGCCGCACCGTTTTCGTTGAAGTCGCTCGAAACGACGTGGACCTCCGGCAGCGGAGTTCCGACGGAAACGGTCGATCTCGATGCGAGCGATTATACGTTCTGCGTATCGCCGATCAATTACGTAACCGGCGGCGTCGGCTCGCCGGTCTGCCAGAGCGCCGGCCCGACGCCGAAACCTTCGCCGACGCCCTCGCCGACGCCGACGCCCGTTCCGACGCCGTCGATCACCGAGTTCTCCCTGCCGACGGCGTCGAGCCTCCCCTACACGATCAGCGCCGGTTTCGACGGCGCGCTGTGGTTCACCGAGAACCAAGCCAATAACGTCGGGCGCATTACGAGCACCGGCAAGATCACGGAGTATCCGGTGACGACCGGGCACGCTGGGCCAAACGGGATCGTCAAGGGCCCGTCGGCCGATGGCGATCAATGGTTTACCGAGAGCGCGGGCAATCAAATCGGCCGCATTGCCACCAACGGCAACGTGACCAACGAATACCCCGTTCCGACGTCGGCCAGCAATCCTTCCGGAATCGCTCTCGGCCCAGACGGCAACGTGTGGTTCGTCGAAGGCAACGGCAACAAGGTCGGAGTGGTGACGTCGGCCGGCCTTTTCACCGAATACACCATCCCGACGTCGGCAAGCAGCCCGATCGGCATCGTCGCCGGGCCCGACAGCAACCTCTGGTTCACCGAGAGTGCCACCGCCAAGATCGGACGCATCACGACGAGCGGGACCATCACGGAGTTCGCGCTGGCCTCAGGCGCGGGGCCGCAGGCGATCGTCGCAGGCCCCGACGGCGCGCTGTGGTTCGCGGAAAGCGGCACGGGAAAGATCGGCCGCATCACGACCGCCGGCACCGTGACCAATCAATACCTGTTGCCCGGCTCGGGCAGCCCGATCGGGATCGCAAACGGTTACGACGGAGCGTTGTGGTTCACCGACGCCGGCAATAACGCCATCGGACGCATCACCACGTCGGGCACGATCGCCGAATACCCGATCCCGACGGCTAACAGCCTGCCGTTCAGCATCGTCGAAGGGCCGAACAGCTCGATGTGGTTCGTCGAACGCTCGGGCAACAAGATCGGCGAGATCGGCCCCGTGACGCCGTCGGCCGCAAGGCCGCGGACTCGAAAACGCTACTGATTCTCTTTGATGAGCTCTTGCACGTCGATGCCGCGCTTGATCGGATAGAGCAAACTCCAAACGACGCGTAAGTTCGTTTGGGGCGTCGTGATCGGGCGCGCCACGTAGGTGTAGAAGAGCGCGCTCAGCTGCATGATTTGGTCGCCCGATTTGAACGTCTTGGCCACGCCCCCGCCGAGCGGGACGGCCCATTTGTTCTGCGCGGCGACCCAGTTTACCGTAACGATCGGCGCGGTCGAGAGCGCCCAGCCGTCGGAGAGATTGTAGTTGAAGAACGGCTGAAAGAGGCCCGAGCTCACGTTCGGGCGTTTCGGATCGCCGGCGAACGACCAAATCTGCGTGACGAGCATGCCGGTCACGATGTGGCCGGGCATGATCAACGCCGCGACGCCGGGCCCGGCCGCCCACTTTCCGGCGGTCAGCGTAGCGGGCGTGCCGGTCGGAAACTGAAAGATGGGCCCGGCGCCCCAAATGAGCGCCCCCGGCTTGGTTTTCGGGGCGAAGTAGAGCTGCTCTTGAACGTCGCCGATACCGACGGTCGATCCGCACCCGTAGGCCGCGCACGACTGCGGCGTCGCGAACGACGGATTATCGATGAACGGAATGATCGCGCGCGCGACGAGGTTCCAGCTCTTGCTGAGCATGAACGGCGTCACCGGCTGTACGTTGAGATTGTATTGGTATCGCGTGTAGGGCCCGACGCCGTAGTTGAAGTTGTTTTGAAACGGAACGACCGCAATGTTGCCGACCGGATTCTGCGAGAGCTTTACGATCGCGGCCTGCAGCGCGGCCTGCTGCTGCGGCGTCAGTTTGGACGCATCGAACGCGCCCGCGGCTGGCGAGGGGGACGCCGAAGGCGACGGAGCAGGGCTCGTTTGCCCGACCGCGGCGATCGGCAGCAGGGCAGCGGCCAGAAAAAGCACGGTTTTCAACATTGCGACTCACTCTACCAAGAGAGGGCGACCGGGCTTATCCCGATATGGCATAAAGGGCGGCTAGATTCGGGCGGCGGCGTTGATGCTGCGGTCGCCGTCGCCGCGGGCGATCGCTTCGTCGAACATCCGCGCAACCCCGGGCATGACGCACAGCTCGACGCCGTGACGCTTGGCCTCGTCCAGAATCAGCCCGACGTCCTTACGCGCCATCGACAGCGCGAACGTCGGAGCATCGAAGGCACCTTCTGCGACCGCCTCGGCGCGCGCCGGCATCGTCGCGCCCGGGTTCGCGATTTTGAAGAACGACATCGCTTCGGCGGTCGAGAGACCGCAGGCGCGGCCGAAACGGTTCATGTCGCCGATGACCGCGGTCAGCGCCACCAGCGAAAGGTTCCCGAGCAGTTTGACGCTAGCCGAGCGTCCGGGATCCTCGCCGAGATAGATCAGCTTCCCCGTCATCTTCTGCAGCGACGGTGCCAACGCGTCGTAGGCCGCCTTCGGACCCGAGATCAGCATGACGCCCGTCCCTTCGAGCGCGTCCTTGGGCCCCATGAAGACCGGTGCCGGCACGTAGCGCTTGCCGCGCGACGTCCATCGCGCGATGCGCTCCAGCGTCGGCGCCGGCGCCGTCGTCGTATGATCGACGATCCACATCTGCGGCGTCACGTCGCCGGCGAGCGGCTCGAGGACGGCATCGACCGACGCGTCGTCGGAGAGGGAAAGATGCACCTGCTCGGCGCCCGTCAGCGCGTCCGAGGGCTGCGCGCAAACGGTCGCACCCTCGGCTTCGAGGGCGGCCGCCTTAGCCGGATCGCGATTCCATACGCGCACCGCGTTTCCGTTGGCGAGCAGCCGGCGCACGAAGCCCGAGCCCATCATTCCCGTGCCGAAAAATGCGACGTTCATGGCTAGGGCGCGTTCGCAATCGCGATGCTGAGGATGCGCGCCGCCGCCGGCACGGACGCCTTGACGCCGCGCGCTTCGAGCGTCGCGGTAAAGCTGCGGCGTACGAAAAGCACGGGCGACGCAAAGCACGAGCCGCACGGACCGAGCGAGTCTACGAACGACGCGTTCGCGGTCGCCGCGCGTGCGGTGAAGGCGTTCGCCCGCCAGCGACCGGTGACGACGATCCGGTTCGAAGCAAAGAGCGATCGTTGGAACGTCACGGCGAAGGTCGACGCCGCCGCGGAACCGCTCGGCTGGAGCGCGAGTTGAGCCGGCGTCGCAGCCACGCTCAGTTGCACGGGCGGCACCGGACCGGGGCCGGGAACCCATTCGAACGCAAACGCTTGCGTCGCCGTAGCGCTCGAGCCCCCAACTTGGATGGCAAACGACCGGTCGCCGGCGCGGCCGGTTGCCTCGGGCGTAAGCCCGTTGCCGCTGCTGTTGAAGACGATCCAATACTGGTACTTCGAAAAATCGAGCGGACCGGCGACCGTAAAGCTGACGCGCATCGAACCGGACGGAACCGGATTCGTCGCCGCCGGAATGCCGTTGGAGGCGCTGCCTCCGCAGCCTGCCATGGCCAGCGCCGCTACGAGCGCACCCATTGCCGCGCGCATCAGTTTTCCCACTCGAGCAGCGACGAGCCCAGCGGCTGCGTTCCGCGAACGAAGCCGGGCTTTATATCGGGCATATCGATGAGCGTCGGCAGATACGTGATTTTTCCGAAGGGGCCGTCGATCGTCGTCACGGGCACGTCGGTCTGCTTCGGGATGTCGGCAAACGGAAGGGCGCCGTCGAGGGCCGCGCGATCGAGCAGGCCTAGCTCGTGCGCCCACATGCACATGCGCGTGAGCGACACCTTGACGCGGTAGCTGCCGCCTTCGACCGCTCGGCGATGCAGTGCGGCGGCGACGCCGGCGGCGCCGGCGTAGGCTGCGAGATAGTCGGCGAAGATCACCTGCAGCGGCATCAGCGGCGCGTCGACGGCGCCTTCGGCGTCGACGTATCCCGAAACGGCGACGGCGATCATATCGAAGCCGCGGAAGTTTGCCCACTCGCCCTCGAAATCGAAGCACCGCAGCTCGTGCGCGATGATGCCGGGTTTGGCATTGGCCAGGCGCAGCGGCGAGATCCCTTTCTCGTCGAGGTTGAGATACGAGCACGTGAAGACGTCGGCATCCTGGAGCAGACGGAAGAACTGGCGGTTGTCGGCCTCGTCGTTGAAATCGCAATAGGCGGCGCGCTTGCCGATATCCGTCTCCAAGCGCCAGTTCATGTGATCGGGATAGTTAGGCTTCGAAAGGTGCAGGACGTCGGCTCCGAACTCGGCCAGCGTCCGCGCGGTGACGGGGCCGCCGATGACGTGCGTGCAATCGAGGACGCGCACGCCCGAGAGCGGCTTCTCGCCTTTGGCCGGTAACGGGATCGGATCGCTCTCGCCGATCTTTTCCAGCTCGATCACCGGCTTGGTCGAGAGGCGGTGCCCCACCGGATGGGCGAGCCAATCCGCCGCGGTGCGAACGACGCCGATCGCGCCGGCTTCTTGACGGATCGCCAGCTCGAGCGCCTCGCCGTCCCATTGCATGATCGCCGCTTCGACCGCGCGCTGCGTGGGCGGGCATTTGAGCACCTTGAACATCGCATCGCGCAGGCGGGGATAGAAGAGCTCGATCTTGACGAACTTCCCGTCGCGCGTGGGGTAGAACTCGCCGCTCATCGGCGAATCGACGCCGTCTCCCGATCCGTAATCGGTAAAGGGAATGGCCCGGCCGTTCTGGCGCATGAACGCGATGCCGTGATGCTGGTGCACGGCGTTGCGCACGCTGGTCCTGACGTTTTGCGCCTTGCCGCCGCGCATCTCCCACAACCGCCCGAGGCCCATGCCGAAGGCCGCTTGCGCGGCCGCCATCACTTCGCCGAAGCGGTGGCGGGAAGCGAGAATCGGATCCTTGCCCTCGATCGTCAGCGTGCCGTCGTAGGCGGCCTCGCGGACGCCGATTGCGGACAGCATCATGTCGAGCGCTCGTTGTGAAGCCTCGCTGTCGACCTTGGCCATTGCGGTGCGTTCCTCTCGTGGGGCGGTACGCGAGCCTTCGACGGACGCCGCTCGCTTCCCCAGCCGGTGTTGCGAGCTCGGCACGTTTGACAGGCCGCGCCTGCAGATGCTAGATTACGCACAATGCTTTCGAGCAACTGCGCGATGCCGAAATTCTCGAAACGGACGAGCTCGTATGCCGTCCGCCGAGGTAGTGCGCGCGTCGACTCGTAGCCCAAACGCAGAATCCGGGAACGAACGCAAGCCCCTCGCCGAGACGGTGAGGGGCTTCGTCTTTCTCTTTGGAGACGACGATGTTTACGTGGAGCAATGGCGAGGCACCGGGCCATCGCCGCGACGATTCGGGAGCCTTGTGGATCGGCGGCGTACCCGCGGCACGGCTTGCCGCGCAGTACGGCACGCCGCTCTTCGTGCTGGATGCCGGCCTCGCGAAAACCGCGATCGCCAAGCTGCGCGCTTGCTGCGACGCCGCCGGCGTCGGCGTTTCCTACGCCGCGAAAGCCTTTCTCTCGCCCGAATTCGCGCGCATCGTCGCCGCGGCCGGGATCGGCATGGACGTTTGCTCGCTGGGAGAACTCGAGGTAGCCGAAGGTTGCGGATTTCCCGCGCGAAGCCTCACCATGCACGGCGCCGGCAAGACCGACGAAGAGCTGCGGGCCTGCCTCGACGCGCGCGTCGGCCGCATCGTGCTCGACGGCCTGTGCGATCTGCGGCGCCTCGCGGAACTCGGCGAAAACCGGCCCGGCGCGGACGTGGTGCTGCGCATCAACACCGAGATCGAGAGCGACGCGCATCCACACGTCACCACCGCGGGAGCCGGTTCGAAGTTCGGGTTCGCCCGCAGCGAAGAGGCCGCAGCCGCGGCGATGCTGCGCGCGACGCCGGCGCTGCGCTTCGTCGGCTTGCACGCCCACGTCGGCTCGCAGCTGGGCCGCGCGTCGGCGTTCGAAGCCAACGTCGGCGCCCTCGAAGCGTGCGCTGCGCGACTGGCGGCACTCGGATTGCCAAGCGACGTGCTCGTCGCCGGAGGCGGCTTCGGCGTGCAGTACGATCCGCGCCGCCCCGAGCAAGCCTGCGACGTCGAAGACGCCGTGCGGCGCATGCGGGGCGCCATGCGCTCGCGCCTGCGCCTCGATATCGAGCCCGGCCGCGCCATCGCCGCGCACGCCGGCACCACGATCTATCGCGTGCTCTCGGTCAAGCGGCGCGGCTCGCGCCATCTCGTGGTGGTCGACGGCGGCATGGCGGATAATCCACGGCCCGCGCTGTACGGCGCCTACCACCGCGCGATCCCCGTCGGCGACCCGTCGCGGCCGGTCCGCAGCGCCTTCGTCTACGGCCGCGCCTGCGAATCCGATTTTCTTGCCGAGGCCGACCTTCCCGACGACGTGCGGCGCGGCGATCTCGTCGCCTTCTGCACGACCGGCGCGTATACGTACAGCATGTCGAGCAACTACAACCGCTTCCCGCGGCCCGCCGTGGTCGGCGTAGAGAGCGGCGCGCACGCCGCGTGGGACGGCGGGATGGTTACGAAAGTATGTTGACCGCGCGCGCCGCCGCGATCGCGATCGTGGCCAGCGAAATCGAGGCCTCGATCATCATGCACATGCGCGCGCGCGTCGTGAGCGGCGGCGTGTCGGTCGCGCTGAACGCGGTCGCGGTGCTGAACGAGAGAAAGACGTAGTCGAGAAAGACCAGCGGCTTGGGGGAGTCGGCGTCGCGCGGAAAGACGAACTCCTTCTCGCCGATCCAGTGGTAGGCGATGGCGAAAATGATGATATTGAAGATCCAAATCGTGGCGGCGGTCTCCAGCAGCCGCGTCGCTTCGATCGCCTCGGAATGGTAGACCACGAGGAAGACGACCTTCATCGCGCTGGCGATCACGACGATTCCGAACAAAGCCGCCGCGGACATCATGACGATCCGCGTATACTTGCGCGAACCGGCGATCGTCCAAAACACCGAGAGTGCCAGCACGACGACGAACACGGCCGTGAGCGCGGCGTTGAAGATCGGGCCGCCGACGGTATAGCGGTTGGGGAAGATGAGGTAGAGGGCGTATCCGACGACCAGCGCGACGCTTTCGCCCCAGTCGCGGTGGCGCGGCGGCGCGTCAGCTGGCGCGCTCATCGGCCTCCCACTGCGCCGAGGTAACGCCGTCGAGCCGCAGCACCGCGGCCTGCATGCGGTCGGCGGCCCCGTCGTCGCTTCCCGGTTTGGTCATCTGCACCACCATTTGGATCGCCCCGTCGACGGGCGGCGAACTGGCCATCGATTCGAGGATCAGCGAGGTGGTGCCGATCTCGTGCAGCACGAGTTGCCGCACCGATTCGCGCGCGCCTGGGCTCGTTCCGATGCGCAGCGTATAGGTGGTCATCAACCGTTCGCCGGCCGCGCGCGGGATGCGCTGCACCAGGCCGGCTAGCGGCATGCAGACCAGATTGGTCGTGATGATGACGGCCCCGCCGACGGCCGCTTGCGCGACGTGGCCGGTCCCCGCCAGCACGCCGACGGCGGCCGTGGCCCACAGGGTCGCGGCCGTGATGAGGCCGCGCACGTTGAAGCCGTCGCGCAAGATCACACCGCCGGCCAGGAAGCCGACGCCCGAGACGACCTGGGCGACGACGCGCCAGGTGTCCTGACTCCCAGCGAGCTCCGGAACCGAGACGAACAAGCAAGCTCCGGCGGCGACGAGCGTCGAAGTATGGAGACCGGCGGTACGCTGGCGCCACTGGCGCTCCAGGCCGATCGCCAGCCCGAGCAGCGTCGCCACGGCGAGGCGTTCGAGAAACAAGCCCGGCGGGAGGACGTGCGGGTTCATGGCCTCATGTTACGGCCCGGCTCGTCCGGCGGCCTATCCGATTCCGGCAATCCCCCGGTGGAACGGTTTCGGTTTTGGGATAGCCATGGGGGTCGCCGGACGCTATTCTTGAGCTGAGCACCCATGGTAACGATACTGCTAGCGTTCATCGGGACGAACGTCGACGGATTTCTCTGTCTCGGCGCGGCGTTCGCCGTCGATCCCCCCCACAACCGCGTCCGTGCGATCCTCGTCGCCGCCTGCGGTTTTGCCGTGTTGTTGGCCGTCGCATTCGCCGTTTCGCTCGTCATCGGCCGGTTGGGCTTCGGCGCGCGCTGGTTCGGCCTCGTACCGGCCGCCATCGGCGTCTGGCGCCTCGTCCGGCTCCTAGCGGGCTCGAAGAGCGACGGCGACTGGCTGTCGAGCGGGGCGTCGGTCTTCTCGATCGTCCTCGCGACCGGCGCCGACAACGTGGCGGTCTACGCCCCGATGTTCGCGCTGCAAAGCTCCGGCGTCGCGCTGACTACCGCGGCCGCGTTTCTCGTCGCGTGGCTGGCCGGATGCGCGGCGCTCGCCTACGCCACGCCGAATTTGAGCCGGATCCACGCGCTCAAAGTCTACTTGGAGCCGGCGCTCGCCGTGCTCTTCATCGCGATCGGCGTGAATCTTGCCCTCTCTTGAATCGCCTCCACCGCGCTTCCACGTGATGGCCAAGCCCACCGGGGCGATCTGTAATCTCGACTGCTCGTACTGTTTCTTCCTCGATAAAGAGGCGCTCTACCCCGGCAGCCGGTTCCGCATGACCGACGACGTGCTGGAGGCCTATATCCGCCAGCTCGTCGAGGGGCACCGCTCGAACGAAGTCACCGTCGCGTGGCAGGGCGGCGAGCCGACCATCATGGGCGTCGGCTTCTTCCGCCGGGCGATCGAGCTGCAAGAACGCTACAAGCGCCCCGGCATGACGTTCGAAAATACGATGCAGACCAACGGGACGCTGTTGGACGACGAATGGTGCGAGTTCTTCAAGGCCAACGATTTTCTCATCGGGCTGAGCATCGACGGGCCGCGCGAACTGCACGACGCCAATCGCGTCGACAAGGGCGGCCAGCCCACGTTCGACAAGGTGATGCGCGGCCTGCGACTGCTCCAGAAGCACGGCGTAGAGTACAACATCCTCACCACGGTCAACGCCGTCAACGGCGATCGCGGGCTCGACGTGTATCGCTTTCTCCGCGACGAAGCCGGCACCAACTGGATGCAGTTCATCCCCATCGTCGAGCGCGCCGGCGCCCACGGCGTTACCGAGCGATCGGTCGGAGCCGAGCAGTTCGGCCGCTTTCTCATCGCGGCGTTCGACGAGTGGGTGCGCCACGACGTCGGCCGCGTCTTCGTGCAGACCTTCGAAGCGGCCGTCCGAAACTGGATGCGCCTTCCCGGATCGGGCCTGTGCGTCTTCGACGAAACGTGCGGGCGCGGCTTGGCCATCGAGCACAACGGCGATCTCTACTCGTGCGACCATTTCGTGGACCCGGAGTACCTGCTGGGCAACGTCACGCAGACGCCCATGATCGATCTAGTGAGCTCGGACGCACAGCTGAAGTTCGGCGCCGATAAGCGCGATGCGCTTCCGCAGTACTGCCTGGACTGCGACGTCCGCTTCGCCTGCCACGGCGAGTGCCCCAAGAACCGTTTCATCGCCACGCCCAACGGCGAGCCGGGCCTGAACTATCTCTGCGCCGGCTACAAGGCGTTCTTCCACCACGCCGATTTTCCGATGCGCGTTTTGGCCGATCTCATCGGCCGCGGCATGCCGGCCCAGAACGTCACGCCGATCGTCGCGCAGCTGGAGCGGCGGCTGAGCGCCATGCACGTCGGCCGCAACGAACCGTGCCCGTGCGGCAGCGAGCGGAAGTTCAAGCGCTGCCATGGAAGCAGCGTGCCGGCATGACGCTTTTCAAAGGCCTCGCGCTCGTAATGATCGTCGCGACGATGTTCGGTTCGGGGCTGCAGGTCGACCGCCACCGGTTCGCCGAGACGTTGCGGCATTATGGGCTCATCGGTAAGGCGATGCTCGCGAACTTCGTGCTCGTTCCGCTCTTCGCAACGCTGCTGGTGCGGATCTTCCACGTCGAGGGCGGAATCGCCATCGGCATCGTGTTGATGTCGATGGCCCCGGGCGTGCCCTTTCTGCCGAACTCGGCGGGCCGGTCCGGAGGCGGCAGCCTCTCGTTCGCGCTGACCATCGCGTTCTGCTTCGCGGCCCTCTCGGTGCTCACGATCCCGGCGACGATCGATCTGCTGCTCCCGCCCGCGGCCGCAGCGCAAATCCCGATCCGCAGCTTCCTGACGACGCTGATTCTCTTCCAACTGGTTCCGCTGGTGGCGGGCGCGGCAATCGGCCCGAGGCTCCCCGCGGAACTGACGGCAAAGGCCGTCAAAGCCTTACACGCCACGTTTCTCGTCGCGGCGCTCGGCCTCGTCGTGCTGCTCTTCCCGCGGATTCTCTCGTCGATTTCGACGGTCTTCGGATTCGGCCACCTGGCGATCATCGCGGCCGTCGGCATCTTCTCCGCCGGCGTCGGCTGGCTCTTGGGAGGGCCCGACGTGCGCTACCGCCGGACGCTTTCGATCGCGACGATGCTGCGCAATATCGGTCTGTGCGCGCTGATCGGTACCGGCCCCGCGTTTGCCAATACGACCGTCGTTCCCACGATCCTCACGTACCTCATCGTGACGGTCATCCTCACGCTTCCGCTGCGCGCATATTACCAGCGCACCAAGGCCAAGGCCGCCGCATGACCCCGTTGATTCTCTCGCAGTACGGCATTTGGACGCTCGGAACGCTCGGCACGATCAGCCTGATCGCCGCCACCACCAACGCGTTCAACGGCGCCCTGCTGGCGCGGCGCCCGGATCATTACAAGCACTTCACGGTGATCGGCGTCGTCATCCTCGGCTACGCCGGCGGCATCGGCGGCGGCGTCGTGCGCGACGTGCTGGTCAACAAGGTGCCGTCGGCGCTCGAAAATCCGTGGTACCTGATCGCGTGCTTGGTCGCGGCGTCGGTCGCGCTGATCGTCGATTACAACTCGGCGGCGAAGTTCAAGGACGGCCTCTTCCAGTTCATGACCGCGTTCTCGCTGCCGTGGTACGCCATCGTCGGCGCGCAGGCGGCGCTGGCCGCGCACCTGGGATACATCGCGGCGGTGATCATCGGCATCATCGCGACGACGGCCGGGCGCTGGATCATCGATTTGGCGTGCCAATGCGTGCCCAAGCAGCTGGTCCGCGGCGAGTTCTTCGTCACGGCCGCGGCGCTCACTGGCATCACCTACGTGCTCTGCTCGCAGGCGTTCGGCATGGCGGTGATTCCCAGCACGGCGGCGGCGTTCTTCGTCGGCTTCGGTTTTCGGCTCGCCTCGCAGTTCCTCGGATGGGAAGAGTGGGAACCGTGGGAACCCGCTTCGTCGAAAGCCGGAGAGAAGGCGCGGCACACGCTCAAGGAAGGGCTCGATAACGAGTTCGGCGATCCCGGCGCTACGGGCTAAGCGGCGCCGTCCTCGCCGGCAACGCAGCGAAATCCGAGATGCGCCATCCCGGTATCGATCATCTGCGGCGAGCGCGCCGCCGGGCGAAAGCGCAAACAGTAGTTGGGCGCGCAGAGAAACGAACCGCCCTTGAGGACTTTGCGCGGAATGCGAATATCGGGATAGCGCGGATCGTAGCTGCGCTCGGCGCCGCCGCCGCAGCACGGCGCTTCGACGGGCCCCCGTTGCGCCACGTACCAGTCGCTGGTCCACTCCCACACGTTTCCGGCCATGTCGAACAGGCCGTAGCCGTTGGGCGCGAACTGCTCGACCGGCGCCGTGCGCTCGTATCCGTCGGTCCGCAGGTTCTGCCACGGAAACTCGCCCTGCCACGTATTGGCCGCAGGCCTTCCTCCGGGTTCCATCTCGTCGCCCCAGACGAACGCCTTGCCTTCGAGACCGCCCCGAGCAGCGTACTCCCACTCCGCCTCGGTCGGCAGCCGTTTGCCCGCCCACGCGGCGTACGCCGCGGCGTCTTCGTAGGCGACGTGCACCACCGGATGGTCCTGTCGCGATTCGATCGAGCTTCCCGGGCCCTCGGGCCGGCGCCAGTACGCACCCGGCACGTACTCCCACCACTGGCGCCAGTCGTTCAAATCCACCGGCCCCTGCGTTTTGCGAAAGACCAACGCGCCCGGCTCGGCGTTCTCCGCACCGGGGAAGTCCTGCGCGGTCAGCGGACGTTCGGCGACGGTGACGTAGCCGGTTTTGCGAACGAACTGCGAGAACTCGCGATTGGTGACGGTATGGGCGTCGATCCAGAAGCCGTCGACCGCGACTTCGCGTACGGGAGCTTCCTCGGGATAAAACGACTCCGAACCCATCAAGAACCGGCCCGCGGGAATGCGAACCATACCCTCTCGCGACATTTCGAAATCGTACCATAGCGAAAAGGAAAAGTGATGTTAGGCTCGTCGATCGGCTGGATCTTGATCGTTACCGGAGCGGTGACGGCGGGCGGCGGCCTGGCCGCCTTCCTCTTCCCCAAGCCCGTCCTCGGGCTGGTTTTCGGCGTTGCGGACCCGCCCAGTTCGACGCGTTTCTTCGCGCGGCACTGGGGCGTCCTGATCTTCGCGATCGGCGGGCTGCTCGCGTACGCGGCGCCGGCGCCGGAGATTCGCTTGCCGGTCCTCATTGCGGGAGCGCTCGAAAAGTTCGCCGTCGTCGCGCTGATCTTCTTCGGCCCGTTGAAGCGAACCGCACCGATGACGGCCATCGCCGCGATGGACGGCGCTTTCGCGATCGTCTACACGATCGCCGTTTTTGCATCTTTGGGAGGGACCTGAGCGGCTTGCCCGTGTACGATACGTCGCATGAGTGAAACGGCCACCCCCTCGGCCGCTCCCGCCGCCGCACCGCGAGCGCTTCCCTCGGTGGTCGACGTCTTCGTGACGTTTCTCATCATCGGAGCGACCAGTTTCGGCGGCGGGGTCGTGGCCTATCTGCGCAGCGCGCTCGTCGGCAAGAAAGCTTGGCTCGACGACGTGCAGTTCTTGGAGCTGATGTCGATCAGCAATACCCTGCCCGGCCTCAACGCCACCAACATGTCGATCCTCGTCGGCGACCGCTTGCGAGGAACGGTCGGGGCGTGCGCCGCGATGCTCGGCATGTGTTTGCCGGGCCTGATCTTCATGACGGTCGCGGGCATCCTGTACGGCGAGCACGGAGACCGGCCGATCGTCACGGCGATGCTCAAGGGCGTCGCCGCCGCGGCCGTCGGCTTGATCGCCGCGACGTGGTACCAAATCGGCAAGAAGACCGTCAAAGGATTCTACGACGGCCTCTTCATTCTCGGCGCGGTGCTCGGCGTGAACTACTTCAAACTCGGCGTGCCGACCGTGTTGCTGGTCGTCGGCGCCTTGGCGATCTTCACCAACCGCCCGAGGAAAGAGCAGCAGCCAAAGGAGGATGCCCACGCATGGATCAGCTCCCTGCGCTAGCGCGCGTCTTCAGCTATCTCTCGCTGCTGACCATCGGCGGCGGCATGGCGGCGTTTCCGGAAATGAAATCGCTGGTGGTCGACGTCAACCATTGGCTGACCTACCCGCAGCTCATTCACATCTACAGCGTCGGGCAGATGGCGCCCGGCCCGAACATGATGATGGTTGCCGCGGTCGGCGAGCGCGTGAGCGGCATCCCCGGGGCGCTGATCGCTGCGGCGGCATTCTTCTTACCGACCGGCGTGCTGTGCTTCGGCGTCGGCCGCTTGTGGAAGCGTCTGGCGAACTGGCCGTGGCGCGACTCGATCCAGAAAGGGCTGGCACCGGTAGCGATCGGTCTCGCCGTCGCGGGAACCATTACGCTGGGCAAAGGCGCGATCACGAACTGGCTGACGGTGGCGATCGGCCTGGCCGTCTTCGCCTTGACGCTGCGGACGAAGATCAATCCCGCGCTCCTCATCCTCGGCGGCGCGATCGTCGGCGGCATCGCGCTGCGTTAGCGGATGCACCGGCATTGGCGGCTGCGGAACCTCTGGCTTCTTCTCGCGGCCGCCATCGCGCTCGTTGCCTGGGCGCTCACGATCCGGATCACGCACGTCGACCGGGCTCCCCAGCGTGAGATCGGAATCGCGATCGACGAGCGCCCCGCGTTTCAGTTCGAGCGCCTGCCCGTCAGCGTCTCGGCGCTGCAGCAGGCGCGTCATCGCTTTCCCGAGGTCGCGCTGACCGGGCGGGAGCACCTGCTCTTGCTGGCCACGCCGGGAACGCGATCGCTGACCATCTCGGGCATCGACCCAAGCGGCGTGACGTGCGGCGCGCTCGAACGAATCCAGGGCGATACGGCGGCGATCGAAGCCGCCGGCGACGAACGCATCGCCCTCGCGCCGATCGACACGCGCGTTTCTCCCGGCAGCATCTTTATCCCCATCTCCGATGCGATGCGAGCGCGCGCGGCCGCCACCGGACGCCGGACGGCCATCCTCTGCCGCTTCGCGCATGCGGTGGCAACCGCGCCGACGTTCACCGAGCGCGCCGTCACCATGCACGTCCAAACGGGAACCGGCGGGGCGGTGATGCTCGACGTTTCGGCGCTCGAGGACGTCGACGATCTGCGCTTCTCGGGCGGCATCCAGGTGCCGCTCGGCGGCGATCGCACCCGGCTGACCTTTCGGGACGACGACGTCGTTTCGGCCGAATGGGTCGACGTTGCGGCCTCCGAGCAGCGCGACATCGTGCTCGTGATCATCGGAGCGCTCTCCGCGATCGCCGCGGCGATGGCCATCGAGGCCATCCGGCCGATCGTCGAAACCCAGAACGAAAAACGGCGCGCGAAGGAGTAGGCGCTAAGAACCCTGTACCATCGTCCCATGGCAAGCGTTATTACCGCCCGCGAGTTCAAGCTGTTGCTCAGGCCCGAGCTCTTCCCGACGAAACGTTCGGTGCTGGAGTTCAACAAGCGGCTCGCCAAGATCGCCCGCGAATTTCAGGTAGAGTACGACGGCTTCGACCGAATCGACTCCGAGATGCGCGAAGTCCAGTTCTACGACACGCCCGATGCAGTCTTTCGCCAGAAGCACGTCATCTTACGGCTGCGGCGCGACCGTTCGAGCGGGTGGCCCGACGAGATGTGGGAGGTGACGTTCAAGCGCCGCTCGCCCGATTTCCGCGAATCGGCGGATTTCGACGTCAACACGTCGATGAAAGATCTCGACACGCGCTTCAAGTTCAAAGAAGAGATCATTCGCGGCGACAAGCTCGGCACCGTGAAGAGCATCTTCTCCAACAACCTCATCGGCTTCTACCCGGTCGTCAACTTCCAGCAGCCGATGTCGAGAATCATCGAGATTTTCCCCGGGCTCAAAACGCTCGATCTCGATCCGTCGTCGACCGTTTCCGCCGTGAATAACGCTCGGGTCTTCGAAATCGGCGCGCGCCTGGGTTCGTACTCCTTCGGCAAAGACGCGGTCGCCCACGCGGATCTCGCCGTGTGGACGCGGCCTTCGGTCGACAAGTTCAACGTGCTGGTCGGCGAGTTCGGCTGGTCGTACCACCTCAAGGGCGAGCCCGGCAAGCAGCAAAAGGCTCACGAAGCCGCCGACGCGTTCTTCAAGGCGCTGCAGGCGCCGCTCAAAGATCACCTCTTCGACGGGACGACCAAAACCGCACTCATCTACGGCGAACCCGAAGGCTAAACGGGCGCCGCATATGCCGTGAGGCGGCGGTCCTCGTCGGTGCAGTAAAGCCAGCCATCGACGGCGATCGGGCTCTCCCAATGAATCGGCCCGATCGTCCGCCCCGCGCTGGGCTGAGCGCTGCTCCAGAGCCGCCGGCCGGTCACGGCGTCGAGTGCCAGAATCGCGCCGTCTTCCGCGGCGAAGACGACGCCGCCGCTGACGACCGGCGAGCTCCCTTCGCCCGACATCGCACCGAGCGGGACGCGCCACGCGCGAACGAGCGCGCTCGTGCCGGCGGCGTTCGTGACCAGCCGAAACGCCTCCACCGACGTGCGCAGTCCGAGAAAGATCCACGCGCGCCCCGAAGGATCGCTCCACACCGCGGGGCTGGCGAAAAGATGCCCGACGTCGAGGCGCTGCAGCTCGCCGCCGACGCCCGGGAGCGCGCTGCGATCGAGCAACCGGAGAATGCGGTCCTTGCCGCCCTGCACCAGCATTAGCGGCGTGCGGCTGCGCGGCTGGCGCGGCAACAGCGCGGGATTGGTGCTGCCTAAATCGCCGTCGTGCGCGTCGAGGTTCGCATAGTTGGCGGGCGTGTAACTTCCGAGCAGATCGAGCGTGTCGCCCGCCAGCGAAACGACGGAATCGCCGTAATCGTCGCCGCCGGCGTTGGCGTCGAAATCGCCGTTACCGGTGGCGGCGTAGATGCGGCCCCCCATCGCCGGGTCCGGATCGACGACCGCACCGCCGCGGGACCAAATCCCGGAACGCTGCTGCGCGCACGACGACGGCGCCGGCAACGCTCGCCGCCGGCTGCACAGCGAGTTGAAGACGTGCGTCGCGCCGTCGCTCAGGCGTACGCTCACGACGTGACCGTCGTACGGCGGAGCGTCGCCGATGTATCCCGACGTGGTGGCGTAGAGGTAGCCGTTGGCGACGTTGAGCGCCGACGCATCCTTCTCGGTAGCCGGCATCGTGGTGATGCGCGCGGGGAATCCCGGGACGCGCAGCTCGCGGCCGCTCGCCGAATCGAGCGCGTGCACGAAACCGTCGATGCCCGGCGCGTAGACGGTGCGGTCGTCGGGGCCGGCGGCCGGCGTGGAATTCGTGATTCGCGGGGGACCGTGCGTGACGAAGCGCCACCGAATCGCGCCGGAAAGCGCATCGATGCCGTACGTCGCGCCGCTCTCGTCGGTGACGAACAGCATCGGCGCCGGACGCCCTGCAGACGGATTGCGGCCGAGAAGAATCGGCGTCGAATCGGCGGCGGCGCCGAGCGAGATTTGCCAGCGCTCGCGCAGCTTTCCGACGGTGGCCACCGAGAACGAAGGCCGCGATCCGTCGACGCCGCTGCGCGCCGGATCGTGCCCGAAGACCGGCCACTCGCCCGCGCCGGCGATCCCGCCGCAAGCGACGCACCAGAGGGCCGCAAGCGCAAACGCACGCATGCCCGCGGTCTCCCACGGGCACGCGCGCGTTCCCTGCGGCGCCGGCCTATTGGCGCGTGGTGGGATCGCCGCGGAGGTCGCGTTTTGCGTGATCGATGCCCGCTTGCGCGCGGTGCTTCGCCTCGTCGGCGACCGAGCCGATTTTCTCGCCCGCGGTCATCGCATCGCCTTGCGTTTCGCGCCGCGCGCGTTCGGCATCGGCCGCGGAGTCGTGCAGCGTCTCGTCGACGCCGTCGCGCACGTTTTTCCCGGTGTTCTCGATATTCGTCTTTAGATCGCTCATGCCGGAGTCGTACCCCGCGAACGCGGCGTTTCAATCAGTCCGCAGCGCGTGCGGCGAGCGAACGCTCGCGCCCTAGTACGCCATTACGAGCTTGGCGCCGACGTAGCTGCCCAGGCCCGTGCAGAGATCGAATCCCGGCCCTGCCTGAAATCCCGCAAACGCGCCGTACGGATCGAATCGCGCGGGCACGGCGTTCGTGCCGGTACGAACGTCGTGAAAGAGCTGCGCGTACGCACTCGTGCCGGCGAGATCGTACAGACGCGCGTTGGGGCGCTCGACGGCCGCTCCGCGATACCGCTGAACGACGATGGCCAGCAATCCCGCCCACTGGGGCGCGGCCTCGCTCGTTCCGCCCCAGCCGCTCTGCAGGCGGCCGCCTTGATAGATCCACATGCCGTCGTTGAGATCGTCGGCCAGCAGCGCGACGTCGGGCACGTCGCGCGTCCCGTCCTTCGGCGTCAGCCGGGCTTGGAACGGGGGTTTGGGAAAGAGGATGCTTTTGCCGCCCCCGCTCGCGCCGTTCGAGTTCGCATACTGCCACGCCGATTCGGCGCGCCACGCGGTGACGCTGCCATGCGAGATGGCGGCGGTGACGTTCGTTCCGCCGACGCTCGTCACGTAGGGAGAGGACCCTGGGAAATCGACCGACAGCGCGGTCTTGCCGTCCTCGCAGTCGTCGGTTCCGTTGTCGCCCGATGCCGAAAACCAGGCCTGCCCTTCGGTGGCCGCTTGCGCGAACAATTTTTCGTCGATGGTGAGGCTCGGCGTCCCGGCCATATCGCGCTCGCACGTTCCCCAGCTGGTCGTCACGACGTGCACGCTGGCGCCGAGATCGTTGACGATGTAACTATACGACTTGTCGAAGAGCGCGTTGGCGGGGCCGTGCGCGACGACTTGATGAAACGTCGCTTCGCGTGCGACGCCGAGGGCCGAATCGACGTCGAGCGTCGACTCGCCGTTGCCGTACGACGCACACGCGGCCTGCAGCGCCCCGCCCGTGCCGGTCGACACGAGCGCGGCGCGCGGGAGGCGGAACTTCCGCTGGAACTGCGCGAGATCGGATGGGCTCGCCGCACCGCAGGTCGCATTGGCGATCGTGACGCCCTTGCCGTCGAGTGCGGGCGATGCCGCGTAGAGCGGGCCGAGATCGTAGGCCGCGGCGAGGTCGGCCGGTGCCCAACTGAACTCGCCGCCGGATAGGGCGTACGGACGCACGCGCCAATGCGGGTGGAAGGTGACGTAGTCGTCGAGTCCGGAAATCGCCTCGGCATCGAGTTCTCGCGGAATCGCCGGCACGAAGCGATTGGCAAAGTAGATGCGCCCGCGTTCGGAGCGCAGGTCGATCGGCGTTTGAAAGTAGGCCGAGACGACCGACGCCGGCGCGCTCGCGAGGATATCGGTTCGGTTGGCCGGCAACGCTTCGATGGTGAATCCCGCACGCCGCAGCGATGCGATGGCGGCGGCGTAACGCGCCGGATCGGCGCCGAAATACGCGCCGTATTGCTGCGGGGTGAGATAGCGGCGATAGATCGGCGATCCGGGCGCGTTCAAGGCCGCGATCAACGCGTCGACTTGCCGCGCGTTGCGCCCGTGCAGGCTGATATACAGCTCCATCGGCGCGCGCGCCGGGAAAGGCCCGGCGCAGGGCGCCGCGCGCCGCGGCCGCCGAAAGGCTCCGAGGCGGCGGGGCGGCGTCCGCGTAGGCCCCCGCGCAAGCGACGATTGCGATGCCGGCCACCACGGCGCGGGCAAGGCTCATACGATCCGTCACCTTTCCGTAACGGGCGGCGGGAGGCTCCCGTTCCGGTCAGCCTTCCCCAAGATACCTAACGAACCCGCCGTTCGCACGGGTATAAGCCAAGCATGATCGTCTTCAGCTCGCTCGCCGAGGCGGTTCGCCGAGGATTCGAGCTCTACGAGCGCCTTCCCGACGGCTACGTCGTGCGCACCCGCACGCAGCGGGGCTGGGCGATGGCGCTCGTCAAGTTCCCCTAACGGCTCGCGGCGGTGAGCCCCGTCTCTTTGCCGACGGCCTCGAACGCCGCCAGCGCCCGGTCCATCTCGTCTTGCGTCAGCGCCGCGCTGATCTGCACGCGGATGCGCGCGGTGCCCTCCGGAACGACTGGGAAGCCGAAGCCGGTCACGAAAACGCCCTTCTTCAACAGCCGGTCGCTCATGGCGATCGCCGCAGCCGTCTCGCCGACGATGATCGGAACGATCGCGCTCTCGCCTTCGAGCGGTCGAAAGCCGATGCGATGCAACCCGTTGCGGAAGTACGCCGTGTTCTCGCGCAGGCGGCGCACCAGCTCGGGGTGCGCGTCGAGGTAGTCGATCGCCGCCATCGCGCTGCAGGCGACGGTCGCCGGCAACGCGTTCGAGAAGAGCTGGGGCCGCGAACGCTGGATCAGCGTATCGATCAGCGCCGCACTTGCGGCAACGAAGCCGCCGGCCGCGCCGCCCAGCGCCTTGCCGAGCGTCCCCGTGATGATATCCACCTGGCCGGTCAGTCCGAAATGTTCGATGGTTCCGCGCCCGGTCTCGCCCATGACGCCGGTGCCGTGCGAATCGTCGACGACGACGATCGCGCCGTAGCGCTTGGCCAGCGCGACGATCTCGGGCAGCTTGGCGAGATCGCCCTCCATCGAGAAGACGCCGTCGGTGACGACGACGATCGGAAAGCACTCTTTCACGGCCTGCAGCTTCGCTTCGAGATCGGCCATATCGCTGTGCTTGTACCGCTCGCGCCGCGCTTTGGAGGCCAAGCGGACTCCGTCGATGATCGAGGCGTGGTTCAGCTCGTCGGAGACGATCGCGGAGCCGGCGTCGCAGATCGTCGCGAACAACCCCGTGTTGGCGTTCCAGCACGCGACGTACGAGAGCGAGGCTTCGGTGCCCAGAAACGAGGCGATGCGGCGTTCGAGCGTCCGGTGCACGTCGAAGGTGCCGCAGATGAAGCGCACCGAGGCCGTTCCCGCGCCGTATTTGTCGAGCCCGGCTTTTCCGGCCTCGATCACCTCGGCTTGGTCCGAAAGGCCGAGGTAGTTGTTGCTCGAGAGCACGATGACGTCGCCGGCCTCCTCCATGTGCACTTCGGGCGCCATCGGCGTGGTCAGGTGGCGCAAGTGCTTGTAGGTGCCGGCCCGCTTGAGGGCGTCGAGGTCGTCTTGCAGCTTCCGTTCGAATAAAGCGTTCATTCCGTCATCCCGAGTGGAGCGACGCCGTGAAGCGTCGAGTCGAAAGGTCCCTTGAAATCGAGCACGATCTTGGCGGCCTCACCGTCGCGCATCAGCTCGAAGGCGCGGTCGAATTCCGTGTAGGGCAGCACGTGCGTGATGATTTGGCGTAAGTCGACGCGGCCGCTCTTGACGAGCGCCTGCGTTTGATACCACGTTTCGAACATCCGGCGGCCGTTGATCCCGAGCACGGTCAGGCCTTTGAAGATGATGCGCTCGGCCAGATTGATGTTGATGTTGTCGCTGGGAATGCCCAGCAGCGCGGCGGTGCCGCCGTTGCGCACCATCTGCAGCCCCGTATCGATCGCGACGCCGCTGCCCGACATTTCCAGCAAGACGTCGACGCCGTCGCCGTTGGTGCGCGCCTTGATCTCGTCGACGAGGCCGGCCTGCGTGGCGAGAAACGTCGCGTCGGCGCCCAGGCGCGCCGCCAGCTCGAGCTTGGCGGGATTCACGTCGATCGCGTAGACCGACGACGCGCCGGCCGCGCGAGCCACCGGTATCGCCATGAGGCCGATCGAGCCCACGCCCGTAATCACGACGCTCTTGATGCTGACGCCCGCCGCCATGACCGTGTGCACCGCATTGCCGAGCGGATCGAAGACGGCCGCATATTCGTCGGGAATCGCCGGATCGAGCTTCCAGACGTTGTATTCGGGCATCGAGATGAACTCGGCAAATGCCCCGTCGCGATCCACGCCGATGATCTCGACGCGCTCGCAGATGTGCGCCTGGCCGGTGCGGCAGAGGACGCAGGTGAGATCGGCGATGTGGCCCTCGGCCGACACGCGATCGCCGGGACGCACCGAGCGCACCGCGTCGCCCACCGCTTCGACGACGCCCATGAACTCGTGGCCGACGACGAGCGGCGGCTTGATGCGAGCCTGCGCCCACTTATCCCAGCCGTAGATGTGCCAGTCCGTGCCGCACACGCCGGCCTTCTCCACCCTTATCAACACGTCGGTCGCGCCGATGCTGGGGATCGGGACGTCGCGCAGTTCGAACCCGGGCCGCGCCCCGGTCTTGCAGAGTGCTTTCATCGTCGCCGCCATGTGCGGCGGGTTTTCGTGCCCTGCGACGCCGAGCCTGTTCGAGGCGAACGCAAAAAGAGAAACCCCGCCGGACCTGCCGGCGGGGTTTTCGGCCTGGGGCCGAGGGCGACTAGAAGTCGTACTCGACTTGGGCGCGGTTGTACTTGAAGATGGGAACCCCGCCCAGGTACACCGCCTGGTTGGCACCGGTCAGCCCGGCCGGGCACGGGGAACCCGAGCTACAGAAGAACGTGTTCGAGAGCGAACGCTGAGCGTACCGGTAGCGCAGCAGCAAGCCGTGGTAATGCCCCTTCGCGGGCGGCGTGCCGAAGTGGTACGTCCCGTCGAGATCCCACTCGTTGGTGTTTTCGGGAGCGATCGCGTTTCCATAGTTGTACCAAGCGTCGCTGGCGATGAACGTCCACTTCTTGTTGTTCGAAGTGAACGTCGCGGCCGCTTTGAAGCCGGTTCCGGCCGCGCGCCGGTCGACCATGCCCTGCGAGATGCTGGTGGTGAAGAACGGATCGGTGGCGTAGTTGTCGGTGTACGGGCTGGCCCATCCACCGTAGGCGATCTGCGTCTGGCCGGTCGACTTATTGGTCAGACACTGCGCGGCGTTGAGCGGCAGGAAGTAGGCGAAGTTGGTCGCCGGGAAGACCGAAGCGCCGGCTTTGATTTGGTAGGTCGAGCTGCTGCAGGTCGCGGCGCCCGGCAACACGACGTTATCGTACTTCCAGGGAACGTCGTTGAATCCGAGCGTGACCAGCACGTTCTTCGACGCGTTGGCGCCGAGCTGGATGCCGAATACCGAGCTGTTGATCTTGCCGATCACCGACGTGCCGGCGTTGCTCTCCCAGCCGCCTTGGAGGGCGACGTACGGGTTGAGCTTGCTCTTCGGCTGCAGGTTGTAGCGCGCGTCGCCCCAGTAAATGTTGACGATGTCGCTGACGCCGTAGAAGTAGCCGTCGACGCTGTACGGCTTATCCGACGGTGCGTATCCGGCTTTGCCGTAGAAGAATCCCGGCGTCGTAATGCCCTCGCACGCCTGGTTGTAGCAGCCGGGAACCAGGATGTTCGGCGCCAGGCCGCCGCCGCCGGCCGGATAGCTGGTCAGCAGCGTGTTGCTGGTGAAGACGTTGCTCGTACGGTTCTGAAACTGATCGAAGTAGCCGAGCTGAAAGTCCCACGACTGCACCGCACCCGACGTGAAATAGGCGCCTTGATAGGCGACCGGCTTCAGGCGAGTTGCATCGTAGGCACCCGCCCACGGCGTGGTGATCAGCTGGTCGCCGAGCTTGCCGTGAAGGTACGGCTCGTCGAACGCCAAGTACGCCTCCGGAAACGTGCTGAGCATGAAGCCCGGCAGCGTGTCGTCGGGATTGGTGTTCGGCGGAATCTGCGACACGCAGGGCGAGCCCTTGGCGTGCGCCGGCGCGACCGAACACGGTCCGCTGAACGGCTGCGCGTAGAAATACGAGCCGCCGATCGACCACGGGCCGCCTAGGAAATGGTAATCGGCGTGCAAATCGATCGCGCTGTTGAAGCTGGCTTGGTTTACGCAGCTACCGCCCGACGGACACTTATTGGTCGAGAAGTTGAACTGCGTTCCCGGATTGTTCGTCGCGTTCTGACGAGTGAAATAGTACGCCCGGATGAACCCGGAGTACGTGAAGGGATCGGGCGTCGGCTTCGTGGCGGCATCGGTTTGAGCTACGGTGGTGGCCGCTTTGGGCGCTGGTGTTGCCTTTGTTTCCGCCAGCGCAAAAGACGTGCCGGCCACGAGCATGGCCGCGGTGATTCCAACGACGCGCAACATGGTGCGTAACACGAGAAAGCTTCTCCTTAGTGAGAGCTAGGAGTGAACGCCAACCAGTCTAGCGGCCGAGAGTTAAGGCGAGCTTATCGAAGCATTAATGGAGGGGGTGGACTCCAGGACGTTTGCCGCACCCCGCCGAGCGTCAGGGAAGGCGCCGGTGCCCCGCACCGATCACGACGCCGCTGCTCGTAAACGTCAGCACCACTTGCTGCGTCTTGGCACCGCCGCCCTTGAGCGTCATCATGCATTCGCCGGCGAAGTTGCCGGGATTCGACGATTGGCTGAGCGCGTTGGAAATCGCCACGGTGAATGCCGAGTTGGCCGGTCCGGGCGTCTGCGTTACCGCGAACGCGGGGTTCGCCGAGCCGGGGCAGTCGTCGGCCTGAAGATCGATCCCGGCAAACGTGACGCTGAACGCCTTTCCGAAGGTTCCGGTCCAGCCTTTTTGCGCTGCGGTGAACGTACCCGACGATCCGGCGCTGCCTTTGGTCGAGCTGTAGAGATCGATCTCGGGGACGTGCGGCGGGGGCGTGGCGGTCGGGCCGGCGTAGACGATCGGCGCGAGTACCGGCGCGAACGTCGCCTTCTGCGCGGCGACGCCGCTCGAAGAGGCCGTCAGCGTCGCCGGCGCGATCGCCAGCCCCGTGTACGCGAGCGCGAGCGCGTCGGTCGACTTGGCCAGACCCGGTGCGGCGCTTCCGCCGTTGACGGTGAGCGAGCTCCCGCCGCTGACGTCGCCGTCGGTGACGAGAATGGGGTGGGCGTACGTTCCGGTGACGGTATTGCCGTCGGCGTCCTTCGCCGTCACCGCAACGGCCTTGCCGCCGGCCGGGAACGCCGTCCCGGCGGCTGCGGCCGGAATCGTTCCCCACGCCAGCGAGGCGATCGTCTTGACGAAACCGATCGGCACGACGTTGGCGACGCCGGGTTTGACCGCGGCGGAAGCCGCGACGCCGATCGCCAGCGTGCGCTTCGACGCATCGGCGATGCTCACGGCGAAGGCGTCGGTGCCGGGCGCGGCTTGCACCGCGATCGAACAGCCCGCGGACGTCGCGCAAGCGGGAACGGCAACGGTTGCCGTCGTGCCCGGCGGCGTAATTTTCACGGCGGCGGTTGCGGCGCTCGGAAGCGGCCCCGCGAGCTTGAGCGTCGTCGTCGTGACGACGACGTTCAGGATCGCCTTATTCTTCTTCGCGTCTTCGAACGTAAACGCGCAGGTGCCGGCCTTGACGCCGGTTATCGAGATTTTCAGGGCCGGCCCATTTCCGGTCGCGGGGGTCGCGTTCGCTTTGCCGGTGCAGGTGCTCGTCTGCGTGAAGGCTCCTTGGTACGCGGCTTCAGAGACGGTCGCCGTCTTCACGCCACCCGGCCCGATCGCCAGCAGGTTCAGGGTCGAGGGCGTGACGACGAGTTTCGATGTGTGGGCGGCGAACGCCGGCTGCGCGGCGGGCGCCGAAATCGCGGGACCGGCCGGTGCGGCCGGCGCGAACTTGGATAGGCCTCCCGAGCAACCGCCGATGGCGAGCGCCGCAACGCTCAAAAACGCCAAACGGAACGTCAAAGTCCCCACGCTAGGATGCCTCCACAAGTCGCGACGAGCAACTCTTCCCGCTCGCCGGGCGGCATCCCCGCAGGAGCCGCTTTCCTTACGGTAACGGTCCGTCGTCCAGAAATCGTCCCGGGCCGGGACTATTAGCCGTAGCGGCCGGTGATGTAGTCCTCGGTCCGCTTGTCGCGCGGCTTGGTGAAGATCGTGGAGGTCGTGTCGGCCTCGATCAGCTCGCCGAGCAGGAAGAACGCCGTAAAATCGCTGACGCGCGCCGCCTGCTGCATCGAGTGCGTCACGATCACGACCGTAAACTCTTCCTTGAGCGACTCGATGAGGTCTTCGATCTTGCTGGTGGCGATGGGATCGAGCGCCGAGGCGGGCTCGTCCATCAAGATCACCTCGGGATCGACGGCCAAGCAGCGCGCGATGCACAGGCGCTGCTGCTGTCCCCCCGAGAGATCGAGCGCCGAGCGGTCGAGCCGGTCTTTGACTTCGTCCCACAGCGCGGCGCGGCGCAAGCTGCGCTCGCAGATCTCCGCCAGCCGGCTGCGATCGGTCGTCCCCTGCACGCGCGGGCCGTACGTTACGTTGGCGAAGATGGATTGCGGAAACGGATTGGGCCGCTGGAACACCATGCCGATGCGGTGGCGCACCGTGACGGCATCCACATCCGGAGCGTAGATGTTCTCGCCGTCGAGCACGACGCGCCCCGTAACGCGCGCGTCGGGGGTGAGATCGTGCATGCGGTTGAGGGCGCGAATGAACGTCGACTTCCCGCACCCCGAGGGACCGATGAAGGCCGTGACGCGGTTGGTCCGCACCGAGAGCGAGGCGTCTTTGATCGCGCGAAAGCTGCCGTAAAAGACGTCGAGATGCTCGATCTCGAGCTTCCCTTGGGCGGCCACGGCCTCGCTCGAGGGATCGGAAGTGATCGCGGTCATGCCGGGCGATGGTTCGTCGCCGGCCGCGAGCGTGCTTTCCGAAGATTAAGGTTCATTAACGGCTGCGAAGGCTTCGTCGTACCACTCGCCGGCTTCGCGCAGCGTCATGCCGCGGCAGTATTCTTCGAGGAACGCGACGATTTGCCGGCGCATCGTCAGCTCGTCGCTATCGCGCTCCAGCCCTGGAAAGACCGCGAGGCTCGCGTACATGCGCCCAGCGTATCAGGCGCAGATTAGCCTCGCGTTATTGGGCGATTAAGCCCGCTCGTCGCGGCGGATCCGCATGATCGGCAACCGGATGGTAAACGTCGTGCCGCGGCCGAGCATCGACTCGGCCGAGATCGCGCCGCCGTGCGCGTCGACGATGCCTTTGACGATCGCCAATCCGAGGCCGGCGCCGCCGCTCTCGCGCGTTCGAGAACGGTCGACCACGTAGAAGCGCTCGAAGATGTGCGGCAGATCCCGGTACGGGATCCCTTCGCCGGTATCGCGGATGCGCACGATCGCGTCGCTGCCGCGCGCGTCGAGTTCGATCTTCACGCGGCCGCCCGCCGCGGTGTGGCGCAGCGCGTTGTCGATCAGGTTGACGAAGACTTGCGCGAGCCGGTCGGGATCGGCTTCGAGCCGGACGGGCCTGCCGGCGACGAGCTCGAGCGCGATGCCTTTGTTGGCCGCTTGCGGCTCGAACGACGCGACGATCGGGTGCGCGACCACCTCGAGATCGATCTCGCGCAACGCAAGCTTGAGCTGCCCCGATTCCGCGCGGGCTTGTTCCAGCAGTTGCCCGACCAGCGCCACCAGCCGGTCGACCTGCGAGAGCGCTTGGGGCAGGAAGAGCTCGCGCGCCTCTTCGTCGGGCGCTTCCATCACCGTCTCGAGCATGAGCTTGATCGAGGAGAGCGGCGTGCGCAGCTCGTGCGATACGTTGGAGAGAAACTCTTTACGGGCCCGGTCGAGCCGCACCAGCGCCGTTTGATCGTCGGCGAAGAGCACGACCGATTGCGAGCGATCGTCGCCGTCGCCCAGCGGGTACACCGAGACCCGGTAGATGCGCCGCCCCTGCGGGCCGCCCAGCGCGATCGGCGCAACCGACGCTTCGCCCACGAGCGCTTCGTTGATGCGCCGCTCGAGCTCGACGTTGGGGATCGCCTCGATCACGTGCGCGTCGATGGCTTTGACCGCGTCGAATCCGAAAATCGTCCCCGCCGAGGCGTTGGCGAAGCGCACCCGCCGGTTCGGGTCGATCAGGATCACGCCAATCGGCAGCGCCCGCACCATGCGAGCGAACGCGCCGTCGACCGGTAACGGCTCGCCGTCGGGGGGCGCGGCCGCTGCGGGCGCGGGGGCCGGCGCGGGCGGCGTCGCGCGCGGCCGCCGGGCGCGCGCAACGTACCCGCCGGCCGCGCCGGCGATTGCCGCCGCCGGTATGGCCCACAGCCACGGAGTCGCTGGGTCGGGCACGATCGCGGGGGCGCTAGGCCTTGAACATGTAACCGCGGCTGCGAACGGTCAGAATGTGCCGCGGCGTTCGCGAATCTTCTTCGATCTTCTCGCGCAGCCAGCGAATGTGCACGCTCACCGTCTGCTGCTCGCCTTCGAAATCGTAGCCCCACACCTTGTCGAGCAGCGTCTGCCGCGTGACGACGCGCCCGTGATTCTCCATCAGCACGCGCAGCAGCGCGAACTCTTTGGGCGCGAGCGCGACGTCTTTGCCGCGCACCGTGAGCTGCTGACGCGACGGATCGAGCACGATGCCGCCAAGGGAGATCGCTTCGTCGTGACCGGATTGAATCGGCGCCTGGCGGCGCAGCCGCGCCTTGACGCGCGCGAGGAACTCGTGCAGCGCGAACGGTTTGGTGACGTAATCGTCGGCGCCGAGCTCGAGCGCCAGCACCTTGTCGATCTCTTGATCCTTCGCGGTGAGCATGATGATCGGCACCGAGCTGAACTTGCGGATCTCTTTGCACGCCTCGATGCCGTCGAGCACGGGCAACATGATATCCAGCACCACCAGGTCGGGCTGCTCGCGTTGGGCCATGGCGATCGCGCTGCGGCCGTCGCTGGCGGTGACGACCGCGTAACCGCTGCGTTCGAGATTGAAACGCAGCGTCTGCAGAATCGCCGACTCGTCGTCGACCACCAAGATCTTCTTGTTGAAATCCGGGCTCTTGACGAAGACGCCGCGCGCCGACTTGGTCTCAACCGGTCCGTTCATACGATTTGACGATTGCGCTGTAGTCCAGCGCGCCGTCCCCCTGAGCCGAGCGAGTAGTGTAGAGTTGATAGGCGAGAGCGGTTGCCGGCATCGGATACGCCGCCGCGCGAGCCGCATCCAACGCTGCGGCGAGATCTTTGCGAAGGAGATCGAGCGAGAAGCCGCCTTCGAAAGTTCCGGCCAGCCAAGTCTTCGGCAGCCACCGTTCTAAAACGTAGTTCGAAGCCGTCGCCGAAGCTAAGACTTCACGCACGGCTCCGAGATCGGCACCGGCTTGCTGCGCGAAGACCAGCGCCTCGGCATTGGCGATCATGACGTTCGCGATGATGATCTGGTTTACCAGCTTCACGGTTTCGCCCATGCCGACCGGACCGAGCAGATGCGGCGTTCCCATCGCCTCGAGCACGGGCTCGACGCGCGCGAAAGTGCGTTCGTCGCCGCCCGCCATGATGGCGAGCGTCCCCTCGGCCGCGCGCGCGGGGCCCCCGCTTATGGGCGCGTCGACGAAGCCGATCGACCGCTCGGCCAGCCGGCTTGCGAACGCGCGCGAGGCGACCGGCGAGATCGTCGACATGTCGACCACGACCGTGCCGGCTTTCGCGCCGGCGGCGACGCCGAAGGTCGCGAAGAGCACCTCCTCGACCTGCGGCGCATCGGGGACGCAGACGACCACGACGTCGGAGACGGCGGCGACGCTCGCCGGATCGGGCGCCTCCACGACGCCGGCCTCGCGCAGCCGTTCGATCGGTTCGCGACGCCGATGAATGCAGGCCGTAACGGCAAATCCCGCCCGGCGCAGCGAGGCGGCCATGGGCTCGCCCATCGCCCCCAACCCAACGAATCCAACCCTAAGATCCACGCCCCGCCTTTGGGCGAGGCGCGCGGCCATTCCCCCGCGTAGGGGCGGCTCCGGCCGTGGCCGAAGGGCGGAATCGCTATGACAACTGTAACGACCGCCCCCGTCGTCCGCCCGACCTTCGACGAGATGAACCTCTCGATCGGCAAGCGCACCCGGCTGCACCGCCTGATGTACGAACACGGGCCCGCCAACGGCACGCTCATGATGCTGCCGATCGATCAAGGCCTCGAGCACGGTCCGGTCGATTTCTTCGACAATCCCGATTCGATCGACACCGATTGGATCTATCGCTTGGCGGTCGACGGTAACTTTTCGGGGATCGCGCTGCATATCGGTCTGGCCGAAAAATATCAGAAGCGCTACGCGGGGCGCGTGCCGCTGCTGCTCAAGGTGAACGGCAAGACGAACGTTCCGCCCGACGACGAAGCCTTCAGCCCGATGACGTCGTCGGTAGAAGACGCCGTACGCCTAGGCGCCGACGCGGTCGGGTACACGCTCTACGTGGGCAGCCCCGCGCAAGAGATGGATATCGCGCAGTGCAACGACGTGCGGCGCGAGTGCGATCGTTACGGCATGCCGTTGGTGATCTGGGCCTATCCGCGCGGCTCGGCCGTGCGTGCCAAGGGCGGGATCGATTCGCTCTACGCCGTCGATTACGCCGCGCGCGTCGCCTGCGAAGTCGGCGCCGACATCGTCAAGCTCAACGAGCCCGTGTGGAAAGCCGACGACGCGGCCAAACTTCCCAAGCCGTACAACACGCTGGAGTTCACCGACGTCGAAGGGCTGCGCAAAGTCGTGAAATCGGCCGGACGAACGCTGGTGCTCGTCTCGGGCGGCAGCAAGATGGGCGACGAAGCGACGGTGCACAAAGCGCGCATCGCGATGGAAGCCGGCTGCGTGGGCTTGATCTTCGGGCGCAACATGTGGCAGCGCAAGGAAGCCGACGCGCTCGCGATGGCGGCGCGCATGCACGACGTCATGAAGTCGCACGGGCAGGAACAATAATTTCTATCGAGGAGCGCGTCAACGCGGCGCTGGATAAAGTTCGGCCGGGCATCGCCGCCGACGGCGGCGACGTCTGGCTGATCAAGGTGGAAAACGGAATCGCCTACGTGCAGATGCTCGGCGCGTGCGGCGGATGCCCCGCTTCGAACATGACGCTCAAAGGGGCGATCGAAACGGTCGTCGTCGCCGACGTACCGGAAGTTCGGGAGGTCGTTTCCCTCTAGGCCGCGCTAGCGCTCGTGACGCTTGGCGACGTAGAAGATGCCGTAGATCGCCAGCGCCAGCACCAGCGGCGCCCACGCGAAGAACTGATCGAAGGTGGTTTGAGAAATCACCGGCTCCATGGCTGGCGTTTTTCCCGCCGTACCGGGAGCGCACCTCGCCCCGCAGAGAAATCCCCGGCATGGAACCGGACGCGCGTCTCCGGGAGGCCATGGTCTCCCGTCTCGAGCGGGCCGGGCTTCTGCGGCGGCCCGGCCTCGCCGCTGCGATGCGCGCCGTCCCGCGCCACCGGTTCTTGCCCGGGCTTCCGCTCGCTGACGCGTACGAAGACCGTGCGATCGCGACGAAATCGTGCGGCGGCGACGTCCTCTCCTCGATCTCGCAACCCGCCATGCTGGCGCAGATGCTCGGCCTGCTGGCGGCCGATCCAGGCGATCGGATCCTCGAAATCGGAACCGGCAGCGGCTATTTCGCCGCGCTTCTGAGCGTCGTTGCGGCGCCCGGGCCGGTGACGACCGTCGAACTCGACGCCGAGCTCGCGGCCGCGGCCCGGGCGCGGCTCGCCGAGTTAGGCTATGCCGGCGTCGAGGTCGTGGCCGGCGACGGCAGCGCGCCGCCCGCAGGCCCGCCGTACGACCGCGTCGTCGTCAGCGCGCGCGCCGACGACGTGGCGGCGGCGTGGTGGTCGTCGATTCGCGAAGGCGGGCGCCTGGTCGTTCCGCTCCGGCTCGAAGAGGCCGGCGAATACGCGGTCGGCTTCGAACTGCGCGGCAATCGGCTCGTTTCGGCCGGCCTGCATCCCTGCGCGTTCGTGGCACTGCGGGGCGCGGGGGCGGCCGCCGGCCAGGCCGAGCTCTTCTACCGGGATCCCGGGGCCCGAGGCCGGCGCGCGCACGTACTGGGCGTCGAATCCGTCGTCGCGGTGCGCCGGGCCGACGCCACGCCCGATCTGCTGGCGCGCGCCGACCTCGTGATCGCGCGGCCGGTCAGCCTCTTCGGCGTGACCTTCCGGGCTACTTGAAGTACGCGGCGTTGATTTCCGTGTACTTGGTGTACTGCTCGGGGACGTCGGAATCGGCGTAAATCGCCTCGACCGGGCAGGCCGAGACGCAGGCACCGCAATCGATGCAGACCTCCGGATCGATATACAGCATCTCGTCGTCGTCCTTGCCGTGGATGCAATCGACGGGACAAACGTCGACGCACGACTTGTCCTTGGTGCCGATGCACGGTTCGGTGATGACGTATGCCATGGGAAGATGGACCCTTTCAGGAGTGGAGGTAATGGCGGCGCAACGCCGGGCTTCGCCAGCTATTTGCAACCGCCCCTCACGACACCTACGCCGCTAGACGGCGGGGCGGCCGCGAACGGCCCGCAGGATCCAGAGTAAGACCACCGCCCCGATGAGCGCGCAGACCATACTCGCAATGTTGAAGCCCGTTACGCCGACGTGGCCGAAAAATCCGTAGATGAAGCCGCCGAGCAGGGCCCCGATGATGCCGACGATGATATCGCCGATGATCCCGCCGGGCGCCTCCCCAGGCACGATCCAGCGTGCGACGAGGCCGACGATGAGGCCGAAGACGATCCACGCGAGAATACCCATAACTCAAAATCCTCCTGTGAGAGACAGCCTTCCCTTGCGCACCACCTCCCGAAACCAGGCAACCGGGCCTCGATTCGGGATTCCATCGAGGTATCGTCCATGAGAGCCTTCATCGCCCCCATCGCCGCTGCGGCGCTCGCCTTGCTCCCAGCCGGCGCGTGGGCGGCCGGAGCCACCGAAATTGCCGTGACGGGGACCGGGAGCGTCACGCTGGCTCCGGATCTGGCGACCGTCGACGCCGCGGTGGAGACGACCGCTCCCGATGCGGCCGGAGCCGTCGCTCAAAACAACGCCGTCTACGACCGGATCGTCGGCTCGCTCGAGAAGCTCGGCATCGCGCGCGGGGACGTGACGCTGTCGTACTACAACGTCGGCTACACGCCCAAGCCGGCGCCGGGAGACACCTCCGCGCCGCAGCGCTGGGGCTACACGGTTTCGCGCGGATTTACCGTGCGGGTCCGGGAGCTCGGCAAGGCAGGAGCGGTAGCCGACGCCTGCACGCGCGCCGGCGCCACCTCGATCAACGGCGTGTCGTTCGCGGTGGCCGACGACCGTGCGGCGCGCCGCCAGGCCGTCGCCAAAGCGGTCGACGACGCCCGCGAGAACGCCAACGCGCTGGCAAGCGCCGCGGGGCTGCGAGTGACCGGCATCGAGCGCATCGATCTGGGCACCGACGGGGGCGGCCCGATGCGTCCGATGCTCAAGATGAACGCCGCCGCGGCTCCCACGCAGTTCGACCAATCGAACGTCAACGTGAGCGTCACGGTGACGGTAACGTTTCTAGCCGCGCCGTAGGCGCGCCGAAACTCCCCTCCTTCGCCGGGGGTAGATGAAGCCATGAATACCGCCTGCGATTCCTGCGGCCGGCAGCCGGCCCCGATGTTCGACGGGAGCCGCTCGTACTGCGCCGCATGCGCGCAGCGGCGCGCGATGACCAAGGCCCTGCCCTATTTCGGCGCCGCACTCGCTGCGGCCGGCCTGATCGCGGGGAGCGCGCTGCTCGCCGACCGTCTCGCCCAGCAGCACGGCGAGCAGCCTCGCACCGGCGGCCCGACGCCGCTCGACGAGCTGGCCAAACGCTTGCGCGGCGGAACGCCGACGCTGGGCAACTTCTCGCGCGATCTCACCGATCTGGCGCGCGCCGGAAAGCTCGACCCGGTGATCGGGCGCGACGACGAGATCGAGCGCGTCGTGTCGATCCTCGCGCGGCGCAGCAAGAACAACCCGGTCCTCGTCGGCGAACCCGGCGTCGGAAAGACCGCGATCGTCGAAGGGCTCGCGCAGCGCATCGTCTCGGGCAACGTGCCGTCGGCGCTGCTCGGAAAGCGCGTGCTCGCGCTCTCGCTCGGCCCGCTCGTCGCCGGTACGAAGTACCGGGGCGAGTTCGAAGGACGCGTGAAGCGCATTCTCGACGAAGTCAAGCGCAGCGCGCGCGACGTGATTCTCTTCATCGACGAGCTGCACACGCTCGTCGGCGCGGGCGCCGCCGAAGGCGCGCTCGATTTGAGCTCGATGATCAAGCCCGAGCTTGCGCGCGGCGAACTGCAATGCGTCGGCGCGACGACGTTCGACGAGTACCGCAAATACGTCGAATCCGACGCCGCGCTGGAGCGCCGCTTCCAGCCGGTGATGGTGGAAGAGCCGACCATCGAGCAGACGGAACGAATCCTGCGCGGATTGCGCGACGGCTACGCCAAGCACCACAAGGTGGAGATCGCCGAAGAGGCGATTCAAGCGGCGGCCGCGCTTTCCGCGCGGTACATCGCCGACCGGTTTCTTCCCGACAAAGCGATCGATTTGATGGACGAGGCCGCCGCGTCGGTGGCCCTGACCAACCGCGGCGAGATCGCCTATCCGCGCGTCACCGCGCAGAACGTCGCCTCGGTCGTGACGCGATGGACCGGCATCCCGCAAGCGGCGCTGACCGAATCGCAAGCCAATCGCCTACTCGATCTCGAGAAGGTGCTGGCCAAACGCGTGGTCGGGCAAGATCGCGCGATCGCTTCGGTCTCGGAAGCAATCCGCCGCGCGCGCGCCGGCTTGCACGATCCCAAAAAACCGTTGGGGAGCTTTCTCTTCAAAGGGCAATCGGGCGTCGGGAAGACGGAACTGGCCAAAGCGCTGGCCGAAACGCTTTTCGGCAGCGAGTCCGCGCTGGTGCGCATCGACCTCTCGGAATTTACCGAGCAGCACACCGTCTCGCGCCTGCTCGGAGCGCCTCCGGGATACGCCGGCCACGACGAGCCGGGGCAACTGACCGAACCCGTTCGCCGGCGGCCTTACTGCGTGGTGCTCTTCGACGAGCTCGAAAAGGCGCACCCCGACGTCGCCGCGATCTTGCTGCAAATTCTCGACGACGGGCGCGTGACCGACGCCAAAGGGCGCACGATCGATTTCCGCCACGCCTTGATCGTCTTGACGACCAATCTCGAGGAGGACGAAGTCGCGTTCGCGCTGCGGCCCGAGCTGCTCAACCGCATCGACGACGTCGTCGCGTTCGCGCCCCTGGGCTTACCCGAGATCGAAGCGATCGTCGCGATTCACGTCGACGCGCTGGCCGCGAGGCTGGGCATTCGCGACGTTCGCCTGCGGCTCTCCGACGACGCGCGGCTCTATCTCGCCAAGGAATCGATGGCGGCCGGCAGCGGCGCGCGCTTCGTCGAGCGCACCGTTTCGCGCCACGTGTCGACGCCGATCTCCACCGCGCTCTTACGCGGAGAACTGCGCGCCGGCCATACGGCCGGCGTCGATCTCCACGAAGGCATGCTCGTCGTCCGCGCCGCCTAGCCGGCGGCGCGGCGCCGATCCAACCTTACTGTCGCGTGCCGTTCCAGGCCCCGCCGCTCTGCCCGGGCGCGGGTCCCCAGGAGCCGGTGAACGATTGTCCGTCTCCCGAGAGCACGAACTTGAAGACGCCGCTGCCGGCCGAGTGATCGGCATCGCCCTTTTCGTTGAACGTGCCGGTCACGGTGTTCCCCGAACGCGTCCCCTTTAGCGAAGCGGTGCCGTGATAGTACGACCCCGTGACGTTGTCGCCGTCCTCTTTGAGAACGAGCGTGAAGTGCCCGGCTTGATCGCCTTTGTCACCCTCGCCGGTAACCGAACATAGCCAGGTCCCCGACGAATCGTATTCGTCGGCTCGAACCACCGGTGCCAGCGTCGCGGCAAACAGAAAAAGCGCGACTGCTGCAATACATGCTTGTCGTTTCATGGTAACGACGTACGGTTCGCTGGAACCCTTTCCTGCCCACCGCCCGGTTGGTTTGGCCGCTCCGACGCTAGGTCTACCAAAGAGCGCCCGCGCGGCTTAGCGGTTCAACGCTGCGACGCGGAGCCGAACGTAGACGACGATGCCGAGGTGGATCGCGACGCCGATGGCGAGGGCGAGGATCTGCTCGGTGCGCGTTGCGCCCGCGCCGAGCAGCACCGCGTACGTCCAAATCCCGAGCGGCAGGAAGAGCACGAGCGCGGTCCACGTGCCGGGATTGTACTCGCGGCGAACCACCGCCATGACGACGTGCAGCGCTCCGTTGACGAGTGCCAGATCGACGGCGATCAGTCCCAGGCCGAGCGAAACGAAACGCGCGAGGTAGAGCCCGAGCAGATCGACGCCCCACACGCCGAGCGAGTTGATCCAGAATGCGGCCATCGGGCCGAGCGCGATCCGGCCGTCCGCCAACAAGCGATTGACGTAGTTGCAAAAGCAGTTTTCGTGATGCTCTTCAAACTGGTGGATCAGGTAGGCCGGCAGCTGCGCGAACACCAGCGTCAGCGCGAGCCCGGCCGTAGCGTAGACGAACGGCAGCGTCGCGGTGAGAAAGAGGCCCGCGGTCAGCGCGGCCGCCGGCCACTGCCAGCGATCGACCAGCCACACCCGCGCGCGCGTCACGTTACGGAACGATGCCCCCGGCCGCGCTGGTCGACGGCGAGAGCGCCAGCGCCTGCGGATTGCTGATCCCATTGGAGAGCGTCGTCCAGTTGACGCCCGAGTACGGCGGCGCGTACTGCGTCACGGTATTGTTGCCGTAGTTTGCGACGTATAGCACGCCGGTACCGTCGACGGCGATCGCGACGGGCTGGCTTTGGCCGCCCGAGATCACGGTCGGCGAACCCGCGTACGGTGCGGCGTACTCGGTGACGGTATTGGCGCCCTGATTGGGCACGAACAGGTTCGCGGACGGCCCGAGCCCGATCGCGCCCTGCTCGTTCACGCCGTTGGTGATCCACGAGACCGGCGCGCTCGAACCCGAGAACGGCGGAGAGAACTCCACGACCGAGTTCGGCGTGCTGTTGAGATTCGAGACGAACGCGTTGCCGCGCGCGTCGATCGCCACCGAGTTCGGCCCGTTGAGCCCGTTGGAGACGGAGATCGGCGCGTCGTTGTACGGCGGAGCGTAGATCGTGACGCTGTTTGCGGCTTGATTCACGACGAAGAGATTGCCCGTTCCGTCGAGGCCGAGGCTCACGGGATCGTTGACGCCGTTCGAAATGGTGACCGTCGGACCGCCGGTATAGGGCGGCGCGTACTCCGTGACCGTATTGCTGCCGTTGCCGTTGGCGACGAAGAGATCGCCGCGCGCGTCGACGGCGAGCGCTTGCGGGTGATTGACCCCGACGCCGATCGTCGTCGGCAGCCCGGAGTACGGAGCCGAAAACTCCGCGATGCTTCCCGGCTGGTTGGCGACGAAGACATCGCCCGCCGCGTCGAACACCAGCCCCTGCGGGTCGGTGAGGCCGTTTTGGATCGCCGCGATCGGCAAAACTTGGCCGCCCGCGTAGAACGTGACGCTGTTCGCGCTGGAGTTGGCGACCGCGAGCAGCTGCTTCTCGTCGAACGTCACCGTCCCGCTGCACGCCGTCGCGCCCGCGACGCACGGATTGTTGGCTTGCGACGAGAGATTCGGCGTCACGCGCAGCGTCGCCGTGCCCGAAGAGTACGCCGGCGGCGGCGCGACGAGAAAGAGATTCGAAGGGCCGCCCTCGGCCGGCTGCGTGAGCCCGAGCGTGAGCGATCCGCCGATTTGCGCGATCGCGAAGCCGGGCATCCCCGCGCCGACGACGACGTTCTGGTTGGCGTCGAGCAGTTCGGCGATCAACTGATGCTTGCCGCCGCCGTACAGATCGATTCCACCGGCGGCGTTCTCGTTAGCGAAGGCCGAGGCCGGGACGACGTCGAGCGAGGCCGGCGGCGCGCCGATCGAAAGATTGACGACGTTGCTGCCGCCCGCGACGACGGTGAACGCGATCGTCTGCGCCGGCGCGGTGAGCGTCGACGGCGTGGCCGCGCTCGAGCCGTACGTCGCCACCGAGGCCGTGTACGTACCGGGTGCCAAGGGAAGGGCGAGCTGGCAGACGGTGCCGCCGGCGGTGGCCGGCGCGCAGCCGGGAGAGAGCGGCGTCAAGCCGGCCGTTTGGGTCACCGGCGACGAGGCATTCACCGTAATCGTCAGCGCTTGGGCGGGATAGGCGGTCGGCCCGGGCGACGCGGCGAGCGGCGTCGGCGTGGCAAACGGGGTCGGCGTCGAGAAGGGAATCGAGGTGAGGGACTGCGCGCGCGCCGAACCGCCGAGGCCCGCCGAGGCCGCCCCCCAGGGCACGTGAACGCGGACCAGCGTCGCGCCGCTCGGCGCGTTCCCGAGGCCGCCGCCCCCATTCGGGGGCATGATCCCGGAAAGGCCCTGGCCGGCTCCCGCACATCCACCGAATGCGACGGCCGCGCAACAGAGCATCGCCAGCCATCGTCTCGGCCGTTTCACGATGCGATCTTTCCCAACGAAAGCCAAAAGCTCGTTATACGGAGCGGGCCGGCGCGGGCCCTACCGTAAGATCGCCTTTACGTCGTCCTGCATCTCGCCGGGCTGGAGTTGCCCGATGACGATGTTGCGGACGACGCCGCCGCGGTCGATGAAGACGTGAACCGGTAGACCGTCGATGCGGTACTGATCGCGCAGCGTGCCGTCGTCGACGACGGCCGGATAGCTCAGCCGGTGCTCGGCCACGAACTGCTTGGCCTTCGCGGCGTTCTCGAGCACGTCGACGCCGACGACCTGCAGGCCCTGCGCGGCGTAGCGGCGCTGGAGCGCTTCGATGGAGGGCGCTTCATCGTTGCACGGCGGGCACCAACTGGCGAAGAAGTTGAGGTAGACGGGGTGTCCGCGCAGCGAGGCCAGATCGAGCCGGCCGCCGGCCGCCGTCGGTTCGGCGAACTCCGGCGCCGGTTGCCCCACCCGGGCGATCGCGTCGCGGTTGCCTGCTGCAGTGGCCGATGCGTCCGACGAGGCGCGCCCGCCGCCGCAGGCGGCCAATCCGAAGGCCAACGCCGCCGCGAGGGCGGCGCGGATCTGCGCGCTACCCATAGCTCGGGAACGCCACGGCTTCCAGATCGCGATGCATTTGTTCGACCAATTCGTTAACGCCGGAGAAGCGCATCTGGTTTCGGACGAAGCGCAGCTCGCGCAGCGCGATCTCTCGCCCGTAGATCGTATGATCGAAATCGCGCAGCCACGCCTCAATCGTCCGCGCGGTGCCGTCGAACTGGGGATTGGTTCCGATCGAGACGAGCGCGGCGTAGTCGCGACCGTCGTAGCGCCCGAGCGCGGAGTAGACCCCGTCCTTGGGCAGCAGCTTGGCCGGAACGCGCACGTTCGCGGTGGGAAACCCGAGCGAGTGACCGCGGCCGGCGCCCAGTTCCACCGCACCGCGCAGTTCGTACCCCGGATCGCCCAGCAGTGCGTCGGCCTCTTCCAGCCGGCCGTCGGCAACCAGCGCGCGGATCCGCGTGCTCGAGATGCGTTCGCCGCCCTCGGTGACGTTCTCGACGCCGGCCACGGCGATGCCGTGCGGCGCGAAGTACTCGCGCATGAACGCCGTTTCGCCTTCGCGGCGGTGGCCGAAACGAAACGTGCGGCCTACCGCGACGCCGCGCACGCCCATCGCGCGCAGGCGTTCGAGAAACTCCACCGGCGAAAGCTGGGCGATCGCGTCGTCGAACGGAACGAGCAAGCATTCTTCGAAGCCGGCTTGCGCGAAGAGATCGACGCGTTCTTCGGGCGTCGTGAGCAGCCCGGGTTCGTGGCCGGGCCGCAAGAACGCGGCGGGATGGTTGGCGAACGTGAGCACGCCGGCGCGCCAGCCGGGCTTGCGCATCAGCAGCGTGCGCCGCGCGATCTCACGGTGCCCGCGATGAAATCCGTCGAAGAACCCGATCGCGAGCACCAGGGGGCGCGTCGATTCCCGCGTGAGCTCGTGGCGTACCAGCACGCTACACGAAGACCTTTCGCGGCGCGAGCAGCGCGCCGAGCGCTTCGCCGACGCCGACCAGCGTGCGCGATTCGTCGCGCACGAACACGTGCCGCCCGGCCGCGCCTTGCGGCAACGGCACCACGCGCCCGGCGCGAAAATCGGCCGAGCCGCGCAGATCCAGCACGATCGTCGGAAACGGAATGATGTGCTCGGGGGCGATCAAGGCGCGTTCCGGACGTTCCGCGATCTCGGCCAGCGTGAGCGCCTCGTACAGAACGAACGGACCGGAGCCCTCGCGTACCAGCGCGCCCATGTGCGCCGGCACGCCCATCGCCTGCCCGAGATCGTGGCAGAGCGTACGGACGTACGTGCCCTCGCCGCAGGCGACGCGCAGGCGCGCGATGTCGGGGCGCTCCACGCCGAGCAGCGAAATTGCGTACACCGTCGCCGCGCGCGCGCGCCGTTCCACGGTCTTTCCTTCGCGCGCGAGCTCGTAGAGCCGGCGCCCCTCGTGGTGCACGGCGGAAAACATCGGCGGCACTTGGGCGATCTTTCCGACGAACCGTTCGAGCGCAGCTTCCAAACGCTCCGGCCAGTCCTCCGGAACGGCGGCGCGCTCGACGGTTTCGCCGTGCGCGTCCTGCGTCGTCGTGGAGCGGCCGAGCACGAGCGTACACGCGTACGATTTGCGCTGATCGGTGAGCAACGGAATGAGACGGGTCGCTTTGCCCACGGCAATCGGCAACACGCCGGCGGCTTGAGGATCGAGGGTGCCGAGGTGGCCGACGCCGATCTTACGATCCCGCGCGTAGGTGCCGTAGATGCGGCGCACGCGCCCCACGATTTGCGCCGACGTCGGGCCGGCGGGCTTGAAGACGTTTACGAATCCGAGCATCGTCGCACGCTACGGCCGTAGTTCTTTGCGAAGCGCTCCCACGGCTCCGCACGCCCCGCCTGCCGCCAGGAGCGCCGCCGCGGACACGCCGGCCGCCATGCTCTTGCCGGCCGCCCATACGACGAAACCCAGGCCTCCCGTGCCCATCAAGGCGTAGCCGACGGTCAGAAAGCGCGCGTTCGGAAATCGCTTGGCGATCAGCACGGCACCGCCGAAGCCGAACGCGGCCAGAAAGAGGCCGGCGACGATCTGCACGCGACGCGCGGCTTCGTGCCGCTAGAGCCCGGCCGCGAGCAGCGCCGCGTGCACGTCCCGGAACGCGTCCTGCAGCGATCCGTGGTAGGTCAAGCCCGATGCGCGAAAGTGCCCGCCGCCGCCGAACGCCGCCGCCGCCTCTTGCACGTTGACGCGGCCGCTCGAACGCAGGCTGACGCGAAGTTCGCCGTCGATCGCCTTGAAGAGCGCCGCGACTTCGACGCCCTCCTGCCCGCGCAACACGTTGACGGTATCTTCGGTGTCTTCGCCGTCCGCGCCGGTATCGGCGAGCATGCCGTCGTCGACGTGCGAGTAGCAGTAGCGCCCGTCTTCTTCGAACTGCATCTCGCCGACGATTCGCGCGAGCAGCCGCGTCGCGGCCACGCGCTTCTTGAGAAAGATCTCTTCGGTGATCTCTTCCTTGTCGGCACCGGCGCGCATCAGTTCGGCGGAGAGCTCGAGCGCCTCCGGCGAGGTGTTCGAATGCATGAATCCGCCGGTGTCGGTCATGATCGTCGTGAGAATGCAGGTGGCGATGTCGCGATCGATCGGCACCTCGAGGCCGCGCAGCAGATGCATCACCGCGGTTCCGGTCGAGCACTCGCGCTCCAGCACGAAATTGAGCTTGCCGAAGTGCGAGTTGCCGAGATGGTGGTCGATATCGAGCATGTTCTCGCGCTCCACCGGGGGAAGAAACTCGCCGGCGCGGCGCCAATCGCTCATGTCGCAAAAGACGTAGAGCGTATCGGGCGGCAGATCGGCGGGCAGCTCGCGCGCGACGCAGCCGCTATCGGGAAGAAAGCGCAGGTTCCGCGGCACCGGATCTTGCTGGAAGTAATGGACGCGTTTGCCGAGCTTCTTGAGCGCGAGGCCGAGCGCGAGGCCGGCACCGAGCGTGTCGCCGTCGGGCTTCACGTGGCTTACCATCACGAATGCGGGGCGCGCAAGCAGTTCGGCGACCACGGCTTGCGTGGAATCCGACGCCACGGGCGCGCTCTTGGCGGTCATTCGGCCTCCTCGCCGGCGGCGCTCGCCGCGGGAACCGCGGCCGGGGCCACCGCGGCCGCGCGCGCCGCATCTTCGCGAAGCGTCTTGGCCAGGGCGATCGCGCGCTCGGCCGAGCGGTCTTCTTCGAACACGAGCTCGGGCGTATGCCGCAAATCGATCTTCCTCCCCAGCTCGCCGCGCAGAAAGCGGCCGGCGTGCCGCAGCGCGTCCAGCGACTGCCGCGCCGCGTGGCGATCGCCGATCACCGACACGAATACCTTGCAGTGGCGCAGATCGTCGGTAACCTCGGCACGCGTCACGGTAACGAACGCCAACCGAGGGTCCTGCAGCTCTTGCGAGATCAACGTCCCGAGAATCTTCTGAATCTCGTGATCGATTCTCGCCATCCGTTGCGCCTTCATCGTTTCGTCCTTTCTGCGGGGCGCCGCCTCGGCTTGCGTTGGGGCGGGGACGGCTTGCATTCCGTCGCGGGGCCGCTCCCTCCGCGCATCCAGCGCTCCGGTCGCTCACCCGGATTTTTCAGAGAACGAAGTTTTGAAAACCACATCCTGTGGTGCTGAAAAATCCGGAAGCCCCGCGACGGAACGCAAGCCGCCCCCACCCCAAAGCAAACCGCCGGCAATCCAGCGAGCAACGGCCCATCCGCTCGGCGCGACACCGGCCGCTGCTCTCCCGCGATGCAGCGATGCGGGCGCGCCGATCTCACAAGAGCGTTCCGAAGTAATGAATTGTTACCAAACCGTTCGCCCAATGCGCTCGCTTCGGGCAACTGCGTTGGCGGGCGGTTCGGGGGCTGGGGGCTGGTTGCGGGGCGTGTCGATTTTTGGACACCACAGGATGTGGTCTTCCAAACTTCGTTCTTCCAAAAATCGGCCCGAGTGACCGGAGCGCAGGATGCGCGGAGGGAACGTCCCCGCAACCAGCCCCCAGCCCTCGAACCGCCCGGCAACGCAACCGGCATTACGCGCGGACCAATTCCGCCGCGATCTGTTCCATGGCATACGCTTCGATGACGTCGCCTTCTTTGAGGTCTTGGAACTTCGCAATCTGGATGCCGCACTCGAAGCCCTCGGCGACTTCGCGCACGTCGTCCTTGAAGCGGCGCAGCGATTCCACTTCGCCGTCGAAGACGACCACCGAATCGCGGATGACGCGCGCCTTGGCGTTGCGCGTGATCTTGCCGCTGGTGATGTAGCAGCCGACGATGGTTCCGACCTTGCTGACCTTGAACACCTGGCGAACTTCCGCCCGCCCGAGGGTGACCTCGCGCATGACGGGCGCGAGCATGCCGCGCATCGCCTTCTTGAGGTCGTCTTCGATCTCGTAGATCACCTGGTAGAAGCGCAGGTCGACCCGCTCGTTCTCGGCCAAACGCCGCGCCGTCTCGTCGGGACGGATATTGAACCCGATCAGCACCGCGTTCGACGCGCTGGCGAGGTTCACGTCGTTGGGCGAGATCGCTCCGACGCCGCCGTGAATCACCCGGATGTCGACGTCGTCGTTCGAGAGCGACTCCATGCGGGAGCGCAGCGCTTCGAGCGAGCCTTGCCCGTCGGCCTTGATGATGAGGTTGAGCGTCTTTTTGCCTTCCGCAGGCATCGACATGAACGTCTCGAGCGAGACGCGCTGCGATCCGGTCGCCGCCATGCGTACGTCGCGGCGCCGCGTCGCTCGCTTTTCGGCGGCTTCGCGCGCGACGCGTTCGTCGCTGACGACCATCAGCGTGTCGCCCGCAGCGGGTACGTCGGAAAGGCCCATCACTTCGACCGGAATCGAAGGGCCGGCTTTCTTGACCGGCTTGCCCTTGTCGTCGATGAGCGCGCGCACCTTACCGAACGTTCCGCCCACGACGACGATATCGCCGGTGCGCAACGTGCCGTTCTGAACGAGCACGGTCGCCACCGCGCCGCGCCCGCGATCGAGCGCCGATTCGATGACGACGCCGGTCGCGCGCCGGTTTTTATTGGCGCGCAGATCGCGGATGTCGGCTTCGAGCAGCACCGTATCGAGCAGGCCTTTGATGCCGTCGCCGGTTTTGGCCGAGACGGGCACCATTTCGATGTTGCCGCCCCAGTCGACCGGCTGCAGGCCCTGTTCGACCAGCTGCTGCTTGACGCGATCGGGCTGCGCGTCGGCTTTATCCATCTTGTTGATGGCGACGACGATGGGAACGCCCGCCGCCTTGGCGTGCGCGATCGCTTCGCGCGTCTGCGGCATGACGCCGTCGTCGGCCGCGACCACCAGGATCGCGACGTCGGTGACGCGCGCGCCGCGGGCGCGCATGGCGGTAAACGCTTCGTGACCGGGCGTGTCGATGAACGTGACCTTGCGGTCGTTCTGCTCGACGGTGTACGCACCGATCTTCTGCGTGATGCCGCCCGCTTCGCCGGCGGCCACGTTGGCTTGGCGGATCTTATCGAGCAGCGACGTCTTGCCGTGGTCGACGTGTCCGAGCACCGTCACGACGGGCGGACGCGGCGACATCATCTCGGGACGGTCTTCTTCTTGCTCGACCGTGACTTCTTCGCCGGCTTCCTTGACGACCGCGTTGAAGCCGAACTTCTTGGCGACCGAGATCGCGACGTTGCTCGGGATGTTCTGATTGATCGTCGCCATCGTGCCGGTTTTGAACAGCTCGGTGATGACGTCTTTGACCGGAACGATCATCGAGGTCGCCAGCTCTTGCACGGTGAGCAAATCGGGAATCTCGATGGTCTCGAGCGCGCGGGGCGCGGCGGCCACGGCGTGGTCGCCCTTCTTCTTGCGCTGGCGCTCTTTCTCGAGCAGCAGCTCTTTCTCGCGATCCTTTTTCGCCGCCGCTTTATCTTCGTGCGAACGCGCGCGGTCGCCCGGGCGGCCGCCGGCGGACGGCGCGGGGGCGTCGGTCGCGGTGACGGCCATGCCGGGGCGCGGCGGCATCGGCCGGCCGGTGGGCGGACCCATCGGGCGGAACGGACCGTTGCCGGCGTGGCGGCGCACCGGGGCCATCGGAACGGCGGACGCGGCCGGACGAGCCGGAGCGTTGGGCACTTTGCCACCTTGGCCGGGCAGTGCTTGGCCGGGACGCGGCGCGACGCCGGGGCGGCCGGGCATGCCGGTCTGCGGGCCGGGCGAAGCCGAGGCGCTGGTGGTCGGCGGCGGAGGCGGCCGGCGAGCGATCGACGACTGGCCGGCCGGGACCGGCCGGAGCTGCGGAATCGGTTCCTGCGGCGCCGGGCGCGGAGGCAGCGGCCGGGGACGCGGAGGTGCGGGCGGTGCGGCGGCGGCCGGTGCGGCGGCCACGGGCGGCGGGACGGCAGCGGCCGGTTGAGCCGGAGCGGCGGCGGCGGGCTGCGCCGGAGCCTCGGCAACGGGCTGCGTCGGAACCTCGGCGACGGGCGCCGCCGGTGCGGCGGCAGCGGGGCGTGCGGCCGGACGCGGGGCGGTGGTGCCGGTGACGGGCTTGAGCCGCGGGACCGGGGCCTCGACGGGCGGGGGCGCGGGAGCCTTCTTGGCGGGAGCGCGCTTCGGAGCGGCGGTCGCGGCGGCCGGCGCGCCGGCGACGGGCGGCGCCGCCGAAACGGGCTTGGGCGCGCCCGGCTTGAGCAGCACGCTGCGGACCAGATCGGCGATCTGATCGGGAACGACGCTGAGCTGGTTCTTCGCTTCGAAGATGCCGCCGAGGCGCTCGTTAAAGAGCGTCGTGAGCTCTTTGGACGTGAGCCCGACCTCTTTGGCTAGTTCAAAAATCCGTACTTTTCCGGTGGCCAATTTCTCTCCCCAACGCGTTGCGCGTTGTAGGCTCCATCTGGTTGGAGGGCGCCGAGACACCCCCACGCTGCTGCGCGAGGCCCCCAACCGACGGTCGTTGGGCCCCGCTAGGTCTTCAACTGAGAGCCCTCATGTCAGAGGGCATGATCGCTACTGCCGCACATCATCTTTCATCGTCTAGGAACTCCTTATTAAACCACATTCGGCCGCAATGGCGGCAAGACCCGGGTAGCGTTTGTTCTTGGCGACCCGCGCCGCGCACGCCGCGGAGCACAAATACGCCCCCCTGCCCGCTTGCTTATGCCGCCCCGCAGGATCGGCCGCCCAGCCGCCGGCCGCCCGCACGAACCGCACCAAACGCTCGGCCGGGAACCGCTGCCGGCACCCGACGCACTGACGGACCGGGACGTGCGAAATCTACTCCTCGCCTCCCAGCCGCTCGCGGCGGAACTCCTCGAGGCGCCGGATGAGCTCCGGATCGATGTCGACGCCGTCGACGGAGGCGGCGATCGGCTCGGCCGTCTCTTCGGCGGGCGCGGCTTCCTCGGCCGTCCGCTCGGCGCGCTCGGCCATGTAGCGCTCGCGCGCCTCGCCCGCTTCGGCTTCGCTGGCGATGTCCAGGCGCCACCCGGTTAGGCGCGCGGCCAGCCGCACGTTTTGCCCGTCGCGTCCGATTGCGAGCGAGAGCTGGTAATCCGGCACGACGACCAGCGCGACGCCGTCGTCGTCGAAGAGCTCGACGCCGATCACCTTCGCCGGCGCGAGCGCGTTCATGATGAACGTGGCCGGATCGGCGTCGTAGCGGATCACGTCGATCTTCTCGCCGCGCAGATTGTCGGTAACGTTGGCGATGCGGCTCGATTTCGGCCCGAGGCAGGCGCCGATCGGATCGACTTCGGCGCGATTGCTCTTCACCGCGACCTTCGACCGGCTGCCGGCGTCGCGCGCGATCGCCATGATCTCGACCGTGCCGTCGGCGATCTCGGGCACTTCCAGCTCGAGCAGGCGCTGCACCAGCCCCTCGGCGGTGCGCGAAAGAATTACCTGCGGCCCCTTCGGCGATTTCTTGACGTCGAGCACGTAGGCCCGAATGAAATCGTTGATGCGATACGACTCGCCGGGCACTTGCTCGTCGAGGTACATCACGGCCTCGTCGCGCCCTTCGAGCGTCACGAACATGTTGCGCTGCTCGTAGCGCTGCACCGTGCCGGTCACGAGATCGTTGAGCTTGCGCACGTATTTATTGTAAACCGTGTCGCGCTCGGCTTCGCGGATGCGCTGCACGATCACTTGCTTGGCGGTCTGCGCGGCGATGCGGCCGAAATCTTTCGGCGTCACCTCTTCGTCGTAGAAATCGCCGACCTGGTAGCGATCCCCGGCCTTCTTCATCGAAATCTCGAGCTTGGGATCTTCGACGGTCTCCACCACGGTACGGCGGTGATAGACCGTGTACGCGCCGGTGGTGCGGTCGACGATGACGATCGCGTTCGATTCGCTTCCGAAGTGGCGCTTGTACGCCGTCAGCAACGCCGCTTCGAGCGCCTCGAGGAGCATCTCGAATGGGATGTTCCGCTCTTTGGCGATGAAGTGAAGGACGTCGATGAGTTTGTCGTCAGGTGCCGTGTCTGCTGTTGCCATGCGGTTTCTTTCGTTCACGTTTGTCGCGCTGCAAATCCGCGCGGGGATCGTATTCCAGGTTGGCCGATTTGATGGTGGCGATCGGGAGCGGAAGCTCGCCCGACTCCGTCTCGAGGATCACCGCGTCGCCGCGGACGCCGCGCAAGACGCCGCGGTGCGTCTTGCTGCCGTGGACGGTGAGCGAGGTGAGCACTTTGGCTCGTTTGCCCGCAAACCGCTCGTAATCGCCGGGGCGCACGAGCGGGCGCTCCAAGCCGGCCGACTCCACTTCGAGCGTGTACTGCGCGTCGAACGGCTCCAACGTCGCGTTGATGCGCGCCGCCACCAGCTCGCACAGCCCGATGTCGACGCCGCCCGCGCGGTCGAGCGTCACGCCGAACGCGGTCGACCCGCGCGATACCCGCGACCGGTGCCCGACGATTTCTACTTCGCCGAGGGAACGATCGTGAGCGATCGCGTCGAGTTCGCGCTCGAACGCCAGTTGCAAGTCGCTAGCCAAGAGTTCCGTTCCGGGTCCCTACAACAACGAAGCGCGGGACCTGCCCACGCTCTCTGATACCACCGTTGGTTAGGATACCCCAAAAGTGAGACGGGCCGCAACCCCACGTGGGCGCGGCCCCTCTCTCTTGCTTTCCCTATTGCGACTGGCGCGCCCCCGGCAAATCGTCCGGTAGGCGTGGGCACGCTTGGAGCGGCCCTACTTGGCGCGTACCTCGCGGGCTAGGTAGCCCGGTGGATCTTGCGGTTCCAACCGCCCTCCTTCGCATTCTGCGAAATCGTGATTGTGGTACCGGTACGCCCTAATTCTAGTCCGACTAAACTCGCACCACAAGAGGGAAAGGGGGCTCCTCATGGCGACGAACCGGGCGAGGCGGCGTACGGCACGAGACGGCGCCCGTCGCAGGGCTGCGAAACGATGCCTTCGACGATCGGAGCCTCGCCCGCGGCGAACTCCGGAGCGACCGAACTGACGCGGCCGCCGCCGATCGCAATCTGCCCGCCATTGTTTGGGCCGGCGCCGACGTTCGAGGGCAGCGGGGCGTAGTTTCCGGCAACCGGCGTGGGATAGCGCACCAGCCAGCCGGTGCAGATCGTCGTCGGGCCTTCCTTGCGCGCCGACTCCACCCACATCTTCACGCGCTCCTCGTTTCCGGTGCCGTGCACGTCGTAGATGAACTTCGTTTTCGCCAGCACGTCGGGCGGCGGCGTCGGCTCGAGGTGCCCGCGCAGCGAGTAGTTCCCGACGTACTGCTTGGTCGTGGGCGTCACGGGGTTGTGCGGCAACAGTGCCCGCAGCCGGTCGTTGATGTTGGGCGGCGTGCCGTGCTGCGGCGCGGCCGTGGGCCGTGGAGAAGGCGTCTCGAGCACGCGCACCGGCCGCGCCGGGGCGGGCTTGGCCGGGGGGCCATTACCGGCTTGCGGACCCGGCGAGCCTTGGCCCTTCGGCCCCGGGCTGGGTGCCGTGCCCGCCGTACGGGCGACGGCGGCCGAGGTGCTCGTCGGGCTCGGGCTGGGAACGCCGGTGTGCTGGGCGGGCACCGCCGATGCCCGGGCGGCAGGTGCCGGCGAGGCGCTCGGTGCGGTGCTCGCATGAACGGCGACGGCAGCGGCGGTCGGGGCGGCGCTGGGCTGCACGGGGGCCGGCGTCGCGGGCTTGAGCGAGGGACGGGCGCTGGGCGCCGGGGGCTTCGGCGACGGCCTGGCGCTCGGAGCGGCACTCGGTGCCGGCGAGGGCGCGGCCGTCGGCGGAAGCTTGACCGCGACGGCTTGGGGCGTCAGCGTCGGGACGTTCACGGGAACGGCCGGCAGCTCGTTGCGCGGCGTCACCTCGTACGGGTTCTCGGTCGGCTGGGGATTGGGCTGGGGCGATTGCTGCGGCAGCGGCTTGGGATTCGGCGGCGCTTTCGGCGTCTGGCGCGCGAGCTCGTGGCGGTTTTGCGGAAGGCGCTGCGTTTGCGGCTGCGCGACCGGCGCGTGGCGGATCGGCGCGACGCGCGGCGCGTGCGGCACCGGCGGCACGGCTTGCGTCGCCGACGGCTGCTGCGCCACTTCGATCGGCGAACGCCGCTCGAGCGTGACGATCTCGCCGCCTTGGACGTTCTCGGTCGCGCCCTCCTGCGACGAACTCACCAGCACCGAAAAGAGCAGCGCGGCCAGCAGCGCGTGCAAAAGCAGCGAAGCGACCGTACTGCCGGCAAGCCGCTCGCGATAGTAGCGATCCCGAGGGTCGCGCTCCCACATGATAACCGGGCTTAAGTGCGCTTAACCGAGCGCAGGAGCCTGCCGACGGTTTCGCGCAGGCGCCACCCAATGGAACCCATTTTGCAGAAGCGCACGAAGATCGTCGCAACCATCGGGCCCGCGTCGCGGGAGCCCGCGATCATGCGATCGCTCTTCGTGAGCGGCGCCAACGTCCTGCGCCTGAACTTCTCGCACGGCACCCACGACGAACACGCCGAGACGATCGGCAACGCGCGCGCCATCGCCAAAGAGCTCGACATTCACGCCGCCGTCCTTCAGGATCTGCCCGGCCCGAAAGTGCGAACCGGCAAGCTGGCCGGCGACGTGCGGTCGGTGAGGCTGGAGCGCGGGCAGCGCTTCACGATCACGACCGACGACTCGGAGGGCACCAGCGAAGGCGTCTCGACCAGCTACCGCGACCTCCCCGCCGACGTGGCGATCGGCAAGCGCCTCTACCTGCAAGACGGCCAAATCACGCTGCGCGTGATCGAGAAGACCGCGACCACGATCGCGACGACGGTCGAGTACGGCGGCGATCTGCGCTCGTCGCAAGGCATCAACTATCCCGACGGCTCGCTCAACGTCGCGACCGTCACCGAAGCCGATTTCGACCACCTGCGGTGGGGCATCGAGCACGACGTCGACTACGTCGCGATCTCGTTCGTGCGCAGCGCCGAAGACGTCGAACGCGTGAAGGCGTTCATCGCTCAAAACGGCACGCGCCGCATTCCGGTCATCGCGAAGATCGAGAAGCACGAGGCGCTCGACGATCTCGACAACATCGTCAAGGCCGCCGACGGCGTGATGGTGGCCCGCGGCGATCTTGGCATCGAGATCCCGATCGAAACGGTGCCGATCGTCCAGAAGCAAATCATCGCAGAGTGTAATCGCGCGAGCAAGCCGGTCGTGACCGCCACGCAGATGCTCGAATCGATGATCAACTCGTCGCGCCCGACGCGCGCCGAGGCGACCGACGTCGCCAACGCGATCCTCGACGGCACCGATGCGGTCATGCTCTCCGGCGAGTCGGCGATCGGCGCCTATCCCACCGAGGCCGTGCGCACGATGGCCGACATCGCGCGCGAAGTCGAGAAATACTACCCGCACGCCGCGTTGCGCGACCGCCGGCTGGAGAACATGCAGCCGACGATCGCAAGCTCGATTGCCGAAGCGGCGACGCGCGCCAGCGCCGAGCTGAACACGCCCTACATCGTCACCGGCACGACGACCGGCAACACCGCCCATCACATTGCGGCGTTCCGCCCGCAGGCGCGCATCATCGCGCTCACGCCAGACGGCCACGTCGCGCGCCGGCTCGCGCTGCTGTGGGGCACCGAATCGCTGCTCATCGACAAGTACGCCTCGATCGACGTCTTGCTCTACATGACCGAGCGCCAGATGGTCGCCGCCGGCCTCGTCTCCTCGGGCGATCTCATCGCCTTCACTACCGGCATGCCGGTCGGCGCCGGCGGCACCAACGTCCTAAAAATCCACCAAATTCCCTAAGCGGCGTCCCCGCGTCACGCCGAGGTTGCTTCGCGCCGAGCCGGGCGTTGGTTGAGCATCGTTCGGGCGTGTTCGAGGGCGGCTTCGTGGGTTTCGCCCGAGAGCATGCGGGCGAGTTCGGCTTCGCGTTCGGCCGTCGCCGCGAGCTCGCGCACGGAGATGGTGGTTTCGCCGTCGCGTTCGGTTTTCTCGAGGACGTAATGGCGGTCGGCCCACATCGCGAGCTGCGCGAGGTGCGTCACGCTGACGACTTGGCCCGTCGTCGCAAGCCGGCCGATGCGAGCGCCGACCGCGGCGGCCGTCGCACCGCCGATGCCGGCGTCAATTTCGTCGAAGACCAAGGCGCCGTCGGAATCGCGCGCCGCGGCGAGGGCGACCACGAGCGCGAGCAGTACGCGCGAAAGCTCTCCCCCGAGGCCACGCGTGCGAGCGGGCGTGGCGCTTCGCCGGCATTGGCGGCAAAGACGACCTCGACGCGTTCCGCGCCGCTCGGGCCAATGCGGTCGAGCGCTTCGAAGGCGATATCGAAACGCGCCGATGCCAGCGCGAGATCGGCGAACTCCGCGACCACTGCCTGCGAAAGCTTGGCGGCAGCGGCTTTGCGCAGTTTCGAGAGCTCGAGCGCGGCCTTCCCGAGGTCGCGCGCGGCGGCGGCGACCGCAGCGGCGAGCTCGGCCGTCCGGCGGTCGCGGCCTTCGTAGGCGTCGACCACGGCGCGCGCGCGCGCGGCCGCTTCTTCGATCGACGCGAGGCTGCCGCCATACTTGCGCTTGAGCCCATCGATCAGCTCGAGCCGAGCGTTGATCGATTCTAGCTCGGCGGGATCGAACTCGGCGGATTCCAGCGCGCGCGCGACGGTCGCCGCCGCGTCGTTGGCTTCGCTCTGCAGCGCGGACGCTTGCGCGTGCATCGCCTCGAACTCGGCGCCGATTTCGGCGATGCCGCCGAGCGCGGCGATCGCTTGGCCGAGCCCGTGCGTGACGCCGGTCTCGTCGGCCGCCAGCGCGTCGCCCGCGCGCCGCAGCGCGGTCGCGATGCGTTCGACGTTGTCGAGATACCGCCGGCGCTCCGCGAGACGCTCGTCTTCGCCGGCTTCGATTCGCGCCTCGTCAATCTCGCGCGCCGCGTAGCGCGCGTCGTCGTAGCGCGTGCGCGCGTCGAGATCGTCGCCATGCAGCCGCTCCAGCTCCGCCGTGAGCTCGGCGGTGCGGGCGTACGCCGAGGCGACCGCGGCGCGCGCCGCCGCAGCCGGCGCCCCCGCGTAGCGGTCGAGCAGGTCGAGATGATAGGCGGGGGAGAGCAGCCGCTGCGCCTCGTGCTGGCCAACGACTTCGGCAATGCCGTCGGCGAACTCGCGGATCTGCGCGGCGGTCGCGGGGCGTCCGTTGAGGCGCAGGCTCGAGCGGCCGGCGTCGGTCATCTCGCGCGAGAGCGTCGCGTCTTCGCCGGGGTCGAGATCGAAGCCGGCCGCCGCCATGCGCGCCCGCGCCGCGTCGCCGGCATCGAAACTCAGCGTCACCCGCGCGCGCGCCGCGCCGCGGCGGAGCACGTCGGCGCCGGCGCGAGCGCCCAGCGCGAAGCCCAACGCGCCCAAGAGCATCGTCTTGCCCGAGCCCGTCTCGCCGGTGAAGATCGTCGCGCCCGGCGCGAACGCGATCTCCGCGCGAGCGATCAGGCCGTAGTTTTCGATCTCCAGCCGGCGCAGCATCGCTGATAATTAACGACGCGGGCCCTTGATGGAAACCCCCCAGAGCATCTTCGCCTCGAGCCGTTCGAAGAACCGCAGCGGCGAGATGCGCGCGAACCGTACGCGCTTGGGATGGCGCCGAATCGTCACGCTCGATCCGGGATCGACGTCGGCGAGCACGTCGCCGTCGCACTCCAGGTGCGCCTCGGCGATCTCCGAGTCGCAGGTAATTTCGATGCGCGAGGTCGTCGGCACGATCAACGGACGCGAGAAGAGCGTATGCGGCAGCAACGGAACCACGCCGAAGGCGTCGACCGTCGGAGCGATGATCGATCCGCCGGCCGAGAGAAAGTAGGCGGTCGAGCCGGTCGGCGTGGCCACGCAGATGCCGTCGGCCGGAATGTGCGTCGTCTCTTGCTCGTCGAAACGCAGGCCGAACGGCACGATGCGCGACACCTCGCCCTTGCGCACGACGACGTCGTTGAGCGCGAAATACCGGCGATCGCGATACTCGGCTTCCAAAGCCGCCCGCTCGTCGACGTAGAGCCCCCGATCGACCAGCTCGGGCAGCTGCTCGATATCCAGCTCGTCTTCGTCGAGCTCGGTGAGAAAGCCGAGCCGGCCCGTATTGATGCCGAGCAGCGGCACGTTGCCTTCGACGGCGATGCGCGCGGCCCGCAGCAGCGTTCCGTCGCCGCCGACCGTAATCAGCAGATTCGATTCTTCGATCCCGGCGTGATCGTTTTCGATGTTGAGCGCGTCGTTTTGGCCGACGCAGAGCGCGATTCCGAAGCCGCGCTGGCGAAACGCGGCCGCCACCTTCGTCGCGATCGCCCGGGCGTGCTCGCGCGAGACGTCCACGTACAGGGCGATGCGTTTGCGGTCGAGCGCGAGCGTCGTCGGCATCATCTACTCCCCCGCTTCGACGAGGACGGCGTCGATTCGTGCGTCGCCGACCGGATCGCCCTCCCGGCGGATCTCCGCGAGGAACTCGCGATTGCCGGCCGGCCCGCGCAACGGCGAGGCCACGAGCGCGACCGGCACCAAGCCCAGCGCCTTGACGCCGCCGAGCACCTCGTGCAGCACCGCGCGGTGAACCGCCGGGTCGCGGACGACGCCGCCGCCCCCTAGGCGCGCCCGCCCGGCCTCGAACTGCGGCTTGACCAGCGCGACGATCCTTCCACTCGGCCGCAAATACGCCGCGGCGCGAGCGAGAATGGTTCGCACCGAGATAAAGGACGCGTCGATGACGATGAGATCGAAACCGCCCGGGAATGCATCGTCGGCGAGCAGCCGAAAGTTCGTCCGTTCCATCACGACCACGCGCGGATCGTTGCGCAGCCGCCAATCGAGCTGCCCGTACCCGACGTCGATCGCCACGACCTGCGCCGCGCCGCGCTGGAGAAGGCAATCGGTAAAGCCCCCGGTCGACGCCCCCACGTCGAGCGCGACGGCCCCGGTCGCGTCGATGCCGAAGGCCTCCAACGCGCGATCGAGCTTCTCGCCCCCGCGGCTGACGAAACGCCGCGGACGCTCGATTTCGATCGCCGCGCCGGCCTTTACCGACGCGCCGGCCTTGTGCGCGAGCTCGCCGTCGACGCGAACGCGGCCTTCCATGATGAGGCTGCGCGCCTGCGAGCGCGTGATTCCGGCCCGTTCGGCCACGGCAGCATCGAGCCGCATCGATCGTTCGCGCACGCAACGACGATTCGACGACGGGGGTCGCCATCTTGCGAGCTCGAATCGTGCCGCGTAGGAGGCTCTCGATGCCCGTACACCTCAAACCGCTGCATCCGGTCGATTTCTTGATTCGCAGCGCTCACATCTATCGCGAGAAGATCGCCGTGGTCGACGGCGAGACGCGCCGGACGTATCCCGAAATGCTCGAACGCGTCTACCGCTTCGCGAACCTGCTGCGCCAGGCCGGCTTGCAGCCCGGCGATCGCGTCGCGATCCTCGCGCCCAACACGTCGCAGATGCTCGAAGCCCATTACGCCGTGCCGCTCGCCGGCGGCGTGCTCTGCGCGCTGAACATCCGCCTCATGGCCGACGAAATCGCCTACATCGTGCGGCACTGCGGCGCCTCGATCGTGATCTACGACGGCGAGTTCGAAGAAGCGCTGGCCGAGCGCACCACCCACCCGCGCCTTCTGCGGATCGGCGAAGGGAAGCTGGACGCGCTCGATTTCGAAGCCGAACTGGCGGCGACGCCGGCCGATCCCATCGCGCCCGAAGTCCGCGACGAAGACGAGACGATCTCGATCAACTACACCAGCGGAACGACCGGGCGCCCGAAGGGTGTGATGTATACGTATCGCGGCGCGTACCTCAACGCGCTCGCCGAGACGTTTCATGCCGGGCTGCGCCCCGAAAGCGTCTATCTGTGGACCCTTCCGATGTTCCACTGCAACGGCTGGGTCTTCTCGTGGGCCGTCACCGCAGCCGGCGCGACGCACGTCTGCCTGCGAAAAGTCGATCCGGCCAAGGTCGTCGAGCTGATCGAGACCGAACGCGTGACGCATTTATGCGGAGCGCCGACGGTGCTGGTCGGCATCGCCAATCATCCGGGCGTTCGGCCCTTCGCGCATCCTCTGCACGTCACGACCGCCGGCGCTCCGCCGGCGCCGCATACGATCTTTCAGATGGAAGAACTCGGTGCGACGGTCACCCACGTGTACGGGCTCACCGAAACGTACGGGCCGTTTAGCGTGTGCGCGTGGAAGACGCATTGGGACGAGCGCGAACCGCACGAGCGCGCGCAGCTCAAATCCCGCCAGGGCGTACCCTTCGTCACCGCGGGCGTCGACGATCTGCGCGTCGTCGACGAGCAGATGAACGACGTTCCCGCCGACGCCGCGACGCAAGGCGAGGTGGTGATGCGCGGCAACAACGTGATGAAAGGCTATTACGACGATCCCGACGCGACGGCGAAGGCCTTTCGCGGCGGATACTTCCACTCGGGCGACGTTGCGGTGATGCATCCCGACGGCTACATCGAGATCCGCGACCGCTCGAAGGACGTGATCATCAGCGGCGGCGAGAACGTTTCGACCATCCAAGTCGAAAAAGTGGTGATGGAGCATCCCGCGGTGCTCGAATGCGCGGTCGTCGCCAAGCCAGACGATCGGTGGGGCGAGGTGCCCAAGGCCTTCGTCACGCTCAAGCCGGGAGCGACCGCGACGCCGGACGAGATCGTCGCCTTCTGCCGCAAGCGCCTGCCCGGGTTCAAGACGCCGAAATCGGTCGAGTTTTGCGACCTGCCGAAAACCTCGACCGGGAAGATTCAGAAGTTCGTCTTGCGCGATCGCGAGTGGGCGGGCCGCGAAAAGCGCGTCAACTAGCGGCTCGCCGCCGTGCAGTAAAGCGGGCGCCCGGCCGGGAAAGCAAGCGCCTCGGAGGTGGAATACGTGAAACAACTCGGCTTACTCTTCGCTGCGCTCGTTGCGTTCAGCGGCCAATCGCCGGCGCCGGCTGCGAGCCCGGTACGGCATTTCGTCTATCAATTCGGATACAACACCAAGGTCGCCACGCAAGGCCAGGGCACCGGGACGACGACCGTCGACATCCTCGGCCCCGCCAAAGACGGCGTCGGCGTGATGATCAGCGGCACCGACCACTGGTGGAACACGCCGCGTCCCCGCGGCACCAACACGTGCGAGGTCAAACCCGACGGCAGCGTTTCGTGCGCCGACCGTCCCTATGCGATCTCGCCGATCCAGCTCACGATCTTCCCGCTGCTGGCGCGCGATTATTTCAAAGGCCTAACGGCCGGTGGAAAATCGACGTGGACGAACGCGTTCAAGATCTACGCGGCGGTCATTCCGGGAGCGTCCGGAACGGCGGGTTCGCCCGTCACGTGGGACTGCAAGACCACGCTCGTCGGGCAAGGGCCGATCAAGGGCGGCAACGGCCTGATCGCCATCCAATCGACCGGCACCTACGATCAAGAGGGCGGCCACTACCGCCAAGCGACCTCGAAGACGCGCATCGCCTACGACCCCGTCGCGAAAGCTCCGGCGGTCGTGAGCCAGACGCGCACGCACTTCCCGCAGCGCAGCGTCTACAACAACGATCTCATCGAGCTGCAGCTGACGGCCGTCTCGCCCCGCACGCCGTAACCTAGAGCACGCTCGAAGCCGCGGCGACGTCGAAGTCGCCGCGGCTTCTGTCGAGGGCTAGAACGCTAGAACGCTAGAACGGAATCTCTCCGTTGGGCGCGGCGGCGGGTTCGGCCATGGCTTGATCGACTTGCTCTTGCGCGCTCTTGAGGAGCTGCTCGCATTCGCGCGCGAGCGCCTTGCCTTCTTTGAAGAGCGCGACGGCACGGTCGAGATCGGTGCGGCCGTTCTCGAGCTCCTTGACGATCGCGTCGATGCGGTCGAGTTTCTGTTCGAACGTTTTGGGAATGCCGTCAGTCATCGTCGGCGACTCCTTCTACGCGCGCGCGCAGGCTCCCACGGTAGAGCTTGGCCTCAATCTGCGCGCCGACCGGCGCGTCTGCGGCGTCGCGCAGCGCCCGCCCGCCCAGCGTCACGATCGCATAGCCGCGTTCCAGCGGCTTCTGCGGGTCGGCCGAGACGAGCCGACCCGTCGCCAGCGCCAGCGCGCTGGTGCGCGCGAAGAACGAGCGCTCGCGGGCGCCTTGGAGGCGCTGCGCGGCCGCATCGCTGCGGCGCTCCCACTGCGGAAGGGCGCGCAGCATGGCGGCGCGCAACGCCTCGCCGGCGCCTTGCAGCCGCAAGCGGCGCGCCGCAACGCGATCGCGCGGATTCTGGCGCTCGATCGCGACGGTCGAGCTCAACGACCGCTGCCTCGACGCCGAGAGGCGCCGCACGACGGCGTTCTGCAGCGCGTTGGATGCCGCGTCGCCGCGCTGCGCGGCGCGCAAGAATGCCGAACCGATCGCGCGCTCGAGCCGGTCGCCCAGCGACGCCAGGCGATTGATGACGTCGAGCCAGTTCGCCGCGATGAACTCCGCCGCGGCGGTAGGCGTTTTGAAGACTTCGTCGGCGGCCTCGTCGGCCAAGTGCCGGTCGCCGGTATGGCCGATCGCCGTGAGCACCGGCAGCCGCGAGCGCACGATCGCGCGCACCACCGGCTCGCAGTTGAACGGATAGAGCGCCTCGTACGATCCGCCGCCGCGCGCGACCACGATCGCGTCGACGCCCGCGCGCCCGGCGCGGTCGATCGCGTCGGCGATCTCGATCTCGGCGCCCTCGCCCTCGACGCGCGTCTCGACGAACGTCACGATAACGTTCGACGCCTTTTCCCGCATCGTCGTTTCGAAATCCTCGGCGCCTTTGCCGCGCGCCGAGACCAGCGCCACGCGCCGCGGAAAGCGCGGAACGCGGCGCTTGCGCGCGTCGTCGAAGACGCCTTCGGCTTGCAGGCGCTTGCGCAGCGCTTCCACCTTGGCCGCGAGCACGCCGACGCCGAACGGCGCGAGCTCGAGCACGCGCAGCTGGTACTCGCTGCGGTTCGCGCGAATCGACACCGAGCCGGTCGCCACCACGGCCGTGCCGTCGCCGACGGGCGGGAAGCGGCGCGCTTCGGCAGCGAAGGCGAAGCAGTGCAGCGTCGCGTGCGCGTCTTTGAGCGTGAAGTACGCGTTGCCGTTGGTCACGGTCTTCCACTGGGAGATCTCGCCCTCGATCGCAATGCGCTGGAACGCCGGGATGCGCTCTTCGAACACCTTGCGCAGGCGTTCGGCGAACTGCCCGACGGTGAGTTGCAGCGTCTTCGACGACTCCGGAAAGAGCCGCATCTTATCCCGGCGGCGCGGGCGACGGGCTCGCCGCGGGCGCCGGCGTCGCGGTCGCGGGCGCCGCGGTCGCCGGCGGCAGCGTCGGGGCGGGCGTGTCGACCGGCGGAAGCGACGGCTGCGGCGAACCGAGCGGCATGTAGTGCTCGCCGTCGCCGATCGAATCGGGCGGCGGCGTCGCATCCGAAGGCGGAAGCGTCGGTTGCGCGGCGGGCGCGTACTGCGCGCTCGCGTCGCCGGTGTACTGCGTCAGCGATTGGCTGCCGCACGATTGAGGTTCGGTGCCTTTGAGATAGTACTCGTAGCCCCCACCGCAACGAGCCACCTTCGCCACCTCTTCGGCAGGCATGACGAAATCGTGAGGCTTCGTGCCGGCGAGCGCGGCCTTCATGAAGCGCGCCCAAATGCGCGCGGGAATGTTGCCGCCGTAGGACTCGTCCATACGCGAATAGTCGTCGTTGCCCAGCCACACCGCGACGACGAGATCGGGCGTGAAGCCGACGAACCACGCGTCGCGGAAGTCGGAGGTCGTGCCGGTTTTTCCGGCGGCGGGCCGGCCGATGATCGCATTCGGATATCCGGTTCCATGGTTGATCACGTCTTCCATCATCGACGTGACGATGTACGCGGTGCCCGCGCTCACCACGTCGCTGGCCTGGGGATACTCGTCGTCGAGCACCGTGCTGCCCAACGAGTCTTTGACCAGCCGGAACGGCGTAGGATCGACGTGCAGCCCGCCATTGGCCAGCGTCGAGTAGCCGCTGGCGTGCTCGAGCGGGGAGACGACCGACGAGCCCAGCGCGAGCGAAAGGTTCGCCTCCAGCGGCGACGTGATGCCCATGCGGTGAGCGTAATCGATGACCTTATCGAGCCCGACTTGTTCGGCGACCTTCACCGCGACGATGTTGCGGGAGAGCGCGAGGGCCTGGCGCATCGTGATCGGGCCCATGTAGCGGAAGTCGTCGTCCTGGGGCGACCACTGCGTGCCGTCGCCCATCGCGTAGCTTACCGGCGAATCGTCGACGATCGTCGAGGCCGGCATGCCGGAATCGATCGCGGCGGTATACACGTACGGCTTGAACGACGAACCCGGTTGGCGGCGAGCTTGCCACGCGCGATTGAACTGATTGTTCAGCGTGAACCCGGTGCCGCCGACCATCGCGAGAATTTCGCCGGTCGACGGGCGCAGCGCGACCAGCGCCGCTTCGTGGCCGTTGATCCCTTCGGCCAGCGACTGGTGCACGCCCCAGTCCACCGCCTCTTCGGCGAGACGTTGGAGCTTCGGATCGACCGTCGTGTACACTTGCAGGCCGCCCTCTTCGACCGCGTCCTTTCCGAAGAGCTTTTGAAGCTGCGCGATCGCGTACGTCGTGAAGTACGGAAAGGCGTAGCCTTGAAGGCCGGCTGCGCGCTGCGCGATCAACCCGAGCGGCCCTTGATAGGCGGCGTCGGCATCTTGCTGGCTGACGTAACCGCTCTCGACCATGCGATCGAGCACGTGGCGCTGGCGGTCGCGCGCGAGTGCGAGATTGGCAAACGGCGAATAATCGGAAGGCGCGGCCACGACGCCGGCCAACATTGCGGCCTGGCCGAGCGTGAGCTTGTCGACCGAACGGCCGAAATAGGTGTGCGCCGCCGCGTCGACGCCGTACGCCCCGGCGCCGAGGTAGATGATGTTCAGGTAGCGCTCGAGGATCTCGTCCTTGGTGTAGAAGCGCTCGATCTCCATCGCGAGCAACGCTTCTTGGATTTTGCGCGACAGCGAGACTTCGTCGGTGAGGAAGAGCCGGCGGGCGAGCTGCTGGGTGATCGTCGACGCACCCTGAAATTCTTGGTGCGTCATGTCGGCGTATGCGGCGCGCACGATGCCGCCGAAATCGACGCCGTGGTGCGAGTAAAAGTTGTGATCTTCGTTGGCGATGAAGGCGTCGCGCACCATCGGCGGAATGCGCGCGATCGGCACCCAGACGCGATTTTCTTTGTACACCGAGGCCAGCAAGCTGCCGTCGCGTGCGAAGATGCGCGTCGAGCTGGCCGGCTGGTAATCGGCCATCCGGCTGATGTCCGGCAGGTTGCGCGCGTAGGCCGTCACGATTCCGGCCACGGTGCCGGCCGCGAAGAGCACGATCATCAGCGCGGCGATCGCCATCCCTCGCCAGAAGCGCGCCGCTTTCGAGGGCTTGCCTTTCTTGCGCTTAGGCATCGCAGTTCTGCGCCGTTTTGGCGACCGCGTTGAGCACGCCGTTGACGAACCGCCCGGAATCTTCGGTGGAGAAGCGCTTGGCCAGTTCGACCGCTTCGTTGATCGCCACGGCTTGCGGCGTCTCGGGGCGGCAGCGCAGCTCGAACGTTCCCATCTCCAAGAGTAAACGATCGATCGTGGGAAGGCGTTCGATCGACCACGCCGCGAGCAGCGGGCCGACGATGCCGTCGGCTTGCTCGGCGTACTCGAGCGTCCCGAACAGCAAGTCTTTCACGAAGCCGCGGTGCTCGGCGTCGGCGCGATCGCCGACGATTTCGTCGAGCGCGTCGGAGGGCTCGCGGCTGCCCACCGCGACCGAATAGAGCGCCTGCAGCGCTTGCTCGCGAGCCAACCGGCGGGAAGCCATCTACACCGCCGCCGGCGCGAGCAGGTTGGGCAAGAACGAAATATCGTAGCGGCCCTCGCGAAACTGCGGCGTCGCCAAGATCTCCAAACACATGGCGACGGTCGTCTTGACCCCCTCCACGTCGGTTTCGCGCAGCGCGCGCTCCATACGGACGATCGCCGCTTCGCGCGTGTCGCCGTAGGCCACGATCTTTGCCAGCATCGAATCGTAGTACGGCGGCACCATCGACCCGGAATACAGATGCGTATCGACGCGAATGCCGGGGCCGCCCGGGAAGACGACGCCCGCAATTTTTCCGGCTTGCGGAGCGAAGTTGTTCTCGGCGTCTTCGGCGTTGATGCGGCACTCGATCGCGTGGCCGCGCGGCGCGAGATCGTGCTGATCGTAGCCCAACCGTTCGCCCGAGGCGATGCGGATCTGCTCTTTGACGAGATCGATGCCGAACACCATCTCCGTCACGGGATGCTCGACTTGGATGCGCGTGTTCATCTCCATGAAGTACACCTCGTCGCCCTTGACGAGGAACTCCAGCGTGCCGGCGTTGGTGTAGCCGACGTGGCGGCACGCGCGTACGGCCATCTCGTGAAGGTTCGCACGCGCTTGCGCGGAGAGCCGCGGTGCGGGCGCCTCTTCGATCAATTTCTGATGCGACGGCTTCTGCACCGAGCAGTCGCGCTCGCCGAGGTGAACGATCGTACCGAACTCGTCGCCGAGCACCTGTACTTCGATGTGGCGCGGCTCCCGAATGAGCTTCTCCATGTAGACGCGCCCGTCTTTGAAGCTCGATTCCGCCTCGGCGGTCGCGCTATCGAACGCGCGCTCGATCTCGGCCGGGCGCTCGACCACGCGCATGCCCTTGCCGCCGCCGCCGGCCGTCGCCTTGAGCAGCACGGGGTAGCCGATTGCTTCGGCCGCCTTCTTCGCCTCGTCGACCGAACGCAGCACGTCGCTGCCCGGCGTGGTCGCGACGCCGGCGTCGCGCATGACGCGTTTGGCGGTCGCCTTGTCGCCCATGGCGGCGATCACCGAGGGCTTCGGGCCGATGAACGTCAACGCGTGATCGGCGCAAATCTCCGCAAAGCGCGGGTTCTCGGCGAGAAATCCGTACCCGGGATGCACGGCGTCGCAGCCGGTGATCAGCGCGGTCGAGATGATGTTCGGAATGTTGAGATACGAACGCGGCACGGGCCCGGGCCCGACGCAGAAAGCCTCGTCGGCCTGGCGCACGTGCAACGACTCGCGGTCGGCCTCCGAGAAGATCGCGACCGTCTGCACGCCGAGTTCCCGGCACGCACGATTGATGCGGAGCGCGATCTCACCCCGGTTGGCGATCAGCACCTTGCGAAAAATGGCGACTACCCTCGATCCAGATAGAAAAGCGGTTGGCCGTACTCCACCGGCACGCCGTCGCCGACGGCGATCGACGCGATCCGGCCGGCGCCTAGGCTGTGTACGGGATTGCGAATGCCGAGCGCTTCGATATATGCCAGTTCCCGGTCTTGCTCGAGCCGCTCGCCCTCGACCGGTGCCGGGCGGCTGAAGCGCACGATGCCGACCAGATCGGCCTTGATGGCGTCGAGCGCGACGGCCGGCACGTCGGCCGCCGCGTCGGGATAGGCCGCGCCGGCGGGCGCCGCGGGTGCGACGTGCCGCGCCGGGCGTGCGAGCTCGACCTCGTCGTCGCCGCATTCGATGCGGACGCGGATGGCGTCGGTCGTCGCGAGAAACTCGGCGAGCCGCGCGATGCGCTCGACCAGTGGACGCTCGGGATTGGACATGAGCGCTACCGTTTCGACCCGGGGACGGGGGGACCTCGGCCAGGGGCGCCGGAGGCACCCGCGGCGAAGGCTGCGCACGCTGTGGCCACTCTCGTCCTTCATTCGAGCGAGACGGAGCTCGGTGACCTGGCCGTCCTGCTGAACAAAGCGGGCGTCTCGGTGCTGAGCGTCGACTTCGAGCGGCTCCATCAGCGCGGAGGGCTTGCCGCGATCGGCGCTCCGCCGGCGACTGCCGTCGTCATCGTGCGGGAAGACGATCCGTCGCTGGAATGGCTGACCGACGACCCCGAGACCGCCGCGATCCTCCATCCGCCCGTTTCGCGCGCGGCCTTGCTCACCGCCATTCGAACGGCCGGCCGCATGGAGACCATGCGAGCCTACCAGCGCATGGCCTACGAAAGCGACGAGCTGCTCGGCATCGCCCGCGCCCTGTCGTCCGAACGCGACCTGCCCACGCTGCAGCGGCTGATCGTCCACAAGGCGCGCGAGCTCACCAGCGCCGACGCGGGCAGCCTCTACGTGATCGAGGAGCGCGACGGCGAACGCCAGCTCCGCTTCGCCGTGGCGCAGACCGGGCCCAAGGACGAAGGCGTCCTCATCAACGCCTTACTGCCCCTCTCGACCACGTCGATCGCCGGCTACGTCGCCACCACCGGCGACGTCGCGCGCATCTCGGACGCGTACGCGCTCCCGCCAAACGCGCCGTACCGCTTCAACCGCGCGTTCGACGATTCGCACAACTATCGCACGAAGTCGATTCTGTGCGTGCCCATGCGCAATCTCAACGGCGATACGATCGGCGCGATTCAGCTCATCAATCACAAGCCGTATTTCGGCTACGAGCTGGGCTCGCCGCAACAGACCGAAGACGTGGTGACGCCTTTCGACGACCACGAAGAGAACGTGCTCAGCGCGCTGGCCTCACAAGCCGCCGTCGCGATGGAGAACGCGCGCCTCGTCGAGGCCATTCAGAATCTCTTCGAGCAGTTCGTGCACGCCTCGGTCAAGGCGATCGAAGTGCGCGACAAGTCGACGCAGGGCCATTCCGAACGCGTCGCCGCGCTGACGGTCGCGCAGGCCGAAGCGATCAACCGCATCGAGGCCGGCCCCCTCTCCGACCTTCGCTTTACCCACGATCAGCTGCGCGAGATCCGGTACGCCTCGCTGCTGCACGATTTCGGCAAGGTCGCCGTTCCCGAGTACATCTTCGGCAAAGCCAAAAAGCTGCCCGACGGGCGGCTCGATACGATCCGTCTGCGGTTTCTCCTGGCGATCGAACAGACGCGCAGCGACGAGGAACGCGAGATGCTCAAGGCGCTGCTGGCCAAGCTCGAAGCCGCCAACGAGCCGAACGTGGTGGGCAATCGCGGCGACGAAGCGCTGCTGGACGCGCTCGCGCGCCGCTACCGCGACGTCGACGAGCCGCGCCCCCTGCTCGACCCGGCCGAGTACGAGTTCCTGACGATTCCGCGCGGGTCGCTCTCCGACGAGGAGCGCGACCGCATGCAGGAGCACGTGACGCAGTCGTTTCTCTTCCTGCGCGAGATCCCGTGGCACCAGACGCCCTGGAAGGGCGTCGCCGAGCTCGCCTACGGCCACCACGAACATCTCGACGGCACCGGCTACCCGCGCAAGCTCGCCGGAGAACAGATCGTCCCGCAAGTGCGCATGATGACGATCAGCGACGTGTACGACGCGCTGACCGCCTCGGACCGCCCCTACAAAAAGGGCATGAGCTCGGAAAGAGCTCTCGACATCTTGCAGAAGGAGTTCGTCGATCGCGGGAAGGTCGACGCATTATTGCTCGACGTCTTCATCCACGAACGATTGTACGATCTTACCGGGACGCAGAAAGCGAGCTAAATGCCTGAGTCGGCCGAATTCGAAACCGGGGAACTGCAAGAGAAAATTCAAGAACTCAACGAGGAGCGGGAAGAGGACCGGGCGCGCGCCACTTGGATACGGTACGTCGGCCTAACGACCGCCGTCCTCGCCGTGGTCGCCGCCGTCGCCGCACTCCAGTCGGGAACCCTCGTCAACGAGGCGCTGATCCACCAGATCAAAGCCTCCGACACGTGGAACGAGTATCAGGCGTCGCGCGAGAAGAGCCATCTCTACACGCTCGCGCTCAACGGCTTGGTCGACGCCAATCCTAAATCGGTCTCCGAAGCCGGTCGCCCGCCGACCGAGGAAGAGCTCAAGACCGCCAGTTCGTCGTCGTCGGCGCCCACGTTCGTCGTCAAGCCGGCGAACTTGCGCGCGCGCGAGTATCGCATCAAGATCGACGCCGAACTCGAAAAGCAAGCCGATCGCAGTAAAGAGGCCAAGGCGCTCGAAAACGACGCCGAGCTCGAACTGCATCACCATCACTTCTTCGAGTACGCGGTAACGCTGATTCAGGTCGCGATCGCGCTGGGCGCCATCGCCGCGATCGTCGCGGTGAAGCCGGTGTGGTATCTGAGCATGGTCGCCGGCGCCATCGGCATCGTGCTCTTCGCCATCGGCTTCATGTAAGCGGCCGCGCGACGCGGCGTGGGGCGTGGTTAGGGTGAGGGGATGGGGCGGACGCCGGCGAGTTCTTCGGCGGGCAGAGCGTCGCGGAGATGCGCGTAGGCAGGGTCGGCTTCGGCGAGCGGGACGAGCACGAACGCGCGCTCGCGCAGCGCGGCGTGCGGAATCTGCAAGCCGGGTTCGTCGAGAACCAGATCGTCGTATGCGAGCAGATCGAGATCGATCGCGCGCGGCCCCCAGCGCTCGCCGTCGACGCGGCCGAGCTGCGCCTCGATGGCCTTGAGCGCAGCGAGGAGCTCGCGCGGTTGCAGCGGCGTCTCGAGGATCGCGACCGCGTTGACGAAATCCGGCTGGTCGAGCTTACCCCACGGTTTGGTGCGATAGAGCGAGGAACGCCGCACGACGCTTCCGGCCGAAGCGAGCGCCTCGAAGGCGCGTTCGACGTTGGCGGCCGGGTCGCCGAGATTCGAGCCGAGGCCGATGGCGGCGCGATGCACGATTACCCGGGGTGGCGCGGATTCGAGCGAGCGAGCGTGACCGTAGCCGTGGCGCCGTCGAGAATTCCCGGCTTTGCAATCGACACCTCGGCGCGAGCGATGCGCGCGTCGGCGAAGGTTGCCTCGAGGATTTCGGCAGCGAGTCGCTCCAGCAGCGCGAACGATGTGGTGGCGACGATGCCGGTTACGCGAGCGTGCAGCGCTGCGTAGTCGACGGCCGCTTGCAAATCGTCCGAGCGTGCGGCGGGCCCTGCGTCGTACTCGATCGCCAGCTCGACGTCGAAGGGCTGCGGCCGTTCGCGTTCGCCCGGGTCCGCGCCGTGCCGCCCAAACACGCGCATTCCCCGCAGCGTTATCCGGTCCACCCGTCCGGCCTCCAGTCGCGCACGATCGCATCGGCGACGCCGACGGCGTCGCGCGCCGCCGCGACGTCGTGCACGCGCACGATATCGATGCCGGCCCGCACCGCGAGCGCCGTCGTCGCGACCGTTCCGTAGACCCGGTCGCGCGGTTCGCGGCCCGTGAGCTTGCCGATCGTCGATTTTCGCGACGCGCCGAGCATCGTCGGAAAGCCGAGCCCCGCGATGCGGTCGAGCGAACGCAGCACGGCCAGATTCTGCTCGGCGGTTTTGCCGAAGCCGATTCCAGGATCGAGCACGATGCGCTCCTGCGGCAGCCCGCGCAGCACGGCGCGCGTCGCGCAGTCGTCCAGGAAGGCGAGCACGGCGTCGACCACGTCGCCGTCGTACTCGGTCCCGTGCTGGTTGTGCATCACCACCATCGCCATTTCGAGCTCGGCCACCGCGTCGAGCAGCTCGTCGGAGGCTCCCCAGACCGAGTTCACGACGTCGGCGCCCGCGGCGCGCGCCGCGCGCGCGACCGCGGGTTTGTAGGTGTCGACCGAAATCGGCGCGTGGCTCAGGTGCTCGCGCAGCTCGCGAATGACGGGCACGACGCGATCGATTTCGATCGCTTCGGAGACCGCACGGTACCCCGGCCGGGTCGACTCGCCGCCGACGTCGAGCAGATCGGCGCCGCTGCCCCACTGAACCATGCCGTGCGCGGTCGCCGCGCTCGTCTCGTCGACCCCGTCGCCCGAGAACGAGTCCGGCGTAACGTTCACGATCGCCATGACGTACGTGCGCGCGCCCCACTCGAGACGCGTGCCGCGCAGCGTCAGCGCGCCGCGGTCGACGCGTACCACGCGCGCACCTCCGCCACCACGAACGTCGAGCCCGTCACCACGACGGCGTCGCCGGGTGCCGCTGCGGCGAGCGCGTCGCCGAACGCGGCGCGCGGATCGTCGAATGCCGCGCCGTCGATCCCCAGCCGCGTTGCCGCTTCGGCCAGCGTGGCCGGCGGGATCGCGCGGCGGCCGGGCTGATCGAAGCCGGTAAAGCGAAACGTCCCCGGCCGGCCCGCGAGCGCGCGAAGGATCTCGACGGCATCCTTTCCCTCGCCGATGCCGACAACGTAGTGCACCGGTCGCGCGCCGAAACGCTCGTCGAGCGCGGCGACGAGATGACGCGCCTTCTCCTCGTTGTGCGCGATGTCGAGCACGACGTCGGGATGGCGTGCGACCAGTTCCATCCGCCCGGGAATGGCCAGCGACGCGAATCCCGCGGCAACCGCGCCGGCGCTCGGGCGCAACGCGGCGGGAAGGCGCTCGAGCACCGCGATCGCGGTGGCGGCATTGGCCCGCTGAAACGATCCCAGCACGCCGGTGCGAACGGCATAACGCGCGGCCGGCGTGCGCACGTCGAACTGCTGGCCTTCGTCGTCGAACGAAGCCGCGCCGGCCACTGCGACGTCGGACGCGCGAATCACCGGCGCGCCGGCTTGCGCGGCGACGCGCTCGATCGCCGCCAGCGCTTGGGGCGGTACGGCGCCGACGACGAGCGGAACGCCGCGTTTGGCGATGCCGGCTTTCTCGGTAGCGATCGCTTCCAGCGTGTCGCCGAGCACGTCGGTGTGATCGAACCCGACCGAGGTGATGGCTGCGACCGCGGGGAGCAGCACGTTGGTGCCGTCGAGCCGCCCGCCCAAACCGACCTCGACGACCGCAATGCCGACCCGCTCGCGCGCGAAGTGCAGGAACGCCAGCGCCAGCAGCGTCTCGTAGTAGGTCGGCCGCCCGTACGCCGCGGCGACGCGTTCGATCGCCGGCATCATCTCGCCGAGCAGCTGCGCGAACTGCGGCTCGCCGATCGGCGCACCGTCGACGTTGGCGCGTTCGGCCGGCGAGTGCAGGTGCGGTTTGGCGTGCAGCCCGGTGCGATGCCCTGCGGCGCGCAGCGCGCCGGCGATCATCGTCGAGGTGGAGCCTTTGCCACTCGTACCGCCGACGTGCACGGTCGGATACGCGCGATGCGGATCGCCCAGCTCGCGCAAGAACGCCTCCATCCGATCGAGCTTGTACGAGGTGCGAGGCGAAACGGTCTCGGAGATCGTGCTCAGGAGATAGGCGTTGGCCCGCGAGAAGGGCGTCGAAGCCGAGCTCAACCGTCGACGACCCGGTCGGCCAGCAGTTCGAGCGCGTGCGGCAGTACCGGCAAAATCACGTCGAGCGCCTCGCCCACGGCCTTCGGGCTGCCCGGCAGGTTGACGATCAGCGTTCGGTGCCGCACCCCCGCGACCGCGCGCGACAGCATCGCCGTCTTCACGATCGTCATGGAGGCCGCGCGAATCGCTTCCGCGATGCCCGGCACTTCGTAATCGAGAATCGCGGCGGTCGCTTGCGGCGTCCGGTCGCGTGGCGAGAGGCCCGTACCGCCGCTCGTCAGCACGAGCTGCGCTACCCCGCCGTCGGCGAGATCGATGAGCTCCGCTTGCAGCGCGCCGGAATCGTCGGGGAGCACGGTCTCGCGCACCACCTCGTAGACCTCGCCCAGCCGCTCCTTCATCGCCGGGACGCAGCCGTCGGCGCGCGCGCCCGACGCGGCACGGTCGGAGAGCACGATCAACGCGACCGTCGGTTTCATGGGCGCGTCCAGTGGCCGCTTTTGCCGCCGCGCTTCTCGAGCAGCCGCACCGCTTCGATTTCGATTGCCTTGTCGACGGCCTTGGCCATGTCGTAGATGGTCAGCGCCGCAATCGACGCGGCCACCATGGCTTCCATCTCGACGCCGGTCTGCGCGACCGTCCGCGCCTCGGCTTCGATGCGCAACGCCCCGTCGTCGCGCCACTCGAAGCGCACGTCGACGCCCGAGAGCGGCAGCGAGTGCGTCAGCGGGATGAGCGAGGCCGTCTGCTTGGCTGCCATGATGCCGGCGATTTGGGCCGCGACGAAGGCGTCCCCTTTGGCCAGCGTTGCGTCGCGGAGCGCGCGCTGGGCGTCCGGGCTCATGCGAACGAGCGCCTCCGCCCGAGCGGAGCGCGCGGTCGCGTCCTTGGCCGCGACGTCGACCATGGAAATGGCTCCGTCGGCAGAAATATGTGAGGGTTTATTCACGGCAATAGATAACGCTGGAGCAGAATGTCGCTATTCCTGGACATCGACGGCGATCCTCGGGCCGGCACGGCTCGTCTCGCCGACGTCCTTTCGTTATACGGCGCGCTGGGCGACGCCGCGTGCGGCAATCCGCCCGGTTTTGCCGCGCGCAAGGCCGTCGTCGCGGCGTCCCTGGCGCGGGCGGCGCACCTGCCGGAGACCGAGCTGCAAGCGGCATACTTTGCCGGCGTTCTGCACGCGATCGGTGCGATCGGCAACCTCGCCTACCGGCGCGGCGAGCGCCTCTCGGAGCGGCTCGCCCGCATGGAGAGCTGGGACGTCCCCGCGCAAGGCGCGCGCGTGTGCGCCGAGATGCCCTGGCTGCCCCCGGCAACGGCCGACATCATCCGCTGGCAAGCCGAGTGCTGGGACGGCACGGGCTACCCCGACTCGCTGCGCTGGCATGGAATCCCGCAGAGCGCCGTGATGCTCGCGCTGGCCGACACGTTCGTGCGCGCGGGCGATCCCGAAGAGGCGCTCACGATCGTCTCCGCGCAGAGCGGCCGCGCCTTCGGGCCGGAGGTGGCGCGTACGTTCACGATGTGGTTCCACATGACCGGCGGTGAGGCCGAAGAGACCGCCATGCCGGTCGATGCCCTCGAGACCCCGGCCGCCGGCGAGGCGGCAGCCTGGCTGGACCGCATCGCCGACCGCGTCGACGATCATCTCGGCGAGGCGGGACGGTGGCGCCGGATCGCACGCCTGACCGAGGGTGCCGCGGATTTGCTGCGGCTCGACGAGGTGCAGCGCGACGCCTTGAGCATCGCCGTGCGCCTGTATGGCAGCGGCGAGCTCGGCGAGCCCGAGGCCGTCGAGAGCAAGTTCGATCCCCTCGCGCGGTTGGGCATCGACGAGCGCGCCGCGCACGGCCAGGCGGCGGCCGCCTTCGTGGCCGGCAACGCGACGCTTGCGGCCGCTGCGCCGATTCTGCGCGCGCGTTCGGAATGGTACGACGGCACCGGCAAGCCCAACGCGCTCTTGCACGACACCGTTCCGCCCGCGGCGGCGCTGCTGGCAGGCGCCATCGCCTACGACGCGCTGGCACGCAAGGACCGCATCGACACGGCCGGCGGCACGCAGTTCGATCCGCGCGCGGTGCGCGCGATTCTCGAAGCCGCGAGGGCCCTGGCGTGATCGAGCTGCAGGAGCGCACGCGCCGCATCTCTCCGTCGCGCCTGCACGAAGTGCTCTTGCAGCACGGGTGCACGAGCTTGGTCGATCCGTTCATGGGCTTGCCGACGCATCTGAACTACCTCAAGCGCCACGGCATCGCGGTGCACGGCGGCGACTTGCTCGAATGGTTCGTGCGCGTCGGCGAAGGCATCGTCGTAAACGACCTGACGATCCTGCGCGACAGCGAAGTCGCCGAGATCGTCGAGATGCTGCCCGGGCGCATCTACTCTCTCGACATGTTCAAAGCGTGGGAAGGCGTCTTCTTCACCGAGGAGCAGTGCCTCTATCTCGGCGTCTGGCACGACAACGTCCGCAATCTGCGCAGCGACGGCCAAACCGGCCTGGCGATCCTCGGGTTATGGCGCGCGTTCTGCTATTGGCTGCAGAAGACGCAGAACACCGACGACATGCAAGACGTCCCGCCGAGCGAACTCGCCTGGTCGTACATCCGCCAGACCGAGCAGTGGGTGATCGCCAACATGCGCCGCAACACCGTGCGCCAAGCCGACGTGCTCACCACGATGGCGGCGCAGAAGGCCGACGCACTCTTCCTCTCGCCGCCCGCGCGCAACTCCTTCCGCAGCGCCGACGCGCGAATTTGGATGTGGGAAGCGTGGTGGCAGGGCAATCCGTATTTCACGATCGAGCACGCCTACCGCGATTCGCATCTCGGCGCCCGCGCCACCGATCCGCCGGCCTACTCGCGCGCGCTCTCGACCGTTCTCTCGCAAGCGGACGCCTATCCGCTGGTCATCGTGCAAACCACCGAGCAGCGCCTCGGCGACGTCGAGGGGATCGTTCGCAACGCCCGCGCCCGCGTCGACATCATCGCGCCGCACCCGTACGAAATCTACCTCGTCGCCACGAAGTAGTCAGTCAAGCAGCGTTACTGGCGGCGCGGCGCGGTTTGGGGGCCGGTCGCGGGGACGTTCCTTACGCGCATCCTGCGCTTCAGTCACTCGGGCCGATTTTCGGAAGAACGAAGTTTTGAAGACCACATCCTGTGGTGTCCGAAAATCGACACGCCCCGCGACCGGCCCCCAAACCACGCCGCGCCGCCAGTAACGCTACGTTACGCCGAGCGAAACATTACAATTCGATAACCGTCGGGGTCGGATATGGTCAACGCGCCGTGATGATCCCAGTATGGATTGTGCGATGGAACGGCCCGAACTCCAGCTGCGAGAATTCGGTGTCGATAATTTTCAAACTCGGCGTCGTCGAAATAGAAAACAATTAATTGTTCCGGAGACGGCTCCGGAAACGCATTCGAAGTTCGTTCGTAGGTAAATTCGAGATGCCAGGCTTGGCCTGGTAATGACAGCATCACGCCGTCGAAGCCTTGGTGATTTTCAAACGAATCCACCACGTCGAAGCCCAGCACGTCCCGGTAGAACGCCGTAATGCGTTCCAAGTCGCGAGTCGCGCGAGCAAAGCGAACGCGCAACGATCACCCCTTCGTCAGCAACGGCGAGGTTTCGGTGCGGTTGGCTTGGCGGGGGCGATGGCGTTGGGGGCCGGTCGTGGGGCGTGTCGATTTTTGGGCACCACAGGATGTGGTCTTCAAAACTTCGTTTTCCCAAAAATCGGCCCGAGTGACTGAAGCGCAGGATGCGCGTAAGGAACGTCCCCGCGACCGGCCCCCAACGTCATCGCCCCCGCCGAGCCAACCGCATCGCAAAAAAAACCTAGTGGCGCGAAGAAGCCGAGGGCGACGACTGAAACCGCGACCACACCAGGCACAGCAGCGCGAGGAACCAGAAGACGATGAGATGCGTGATGTGGTGTTCGTGCGTCCCGCCGGATTGCGTCAGGAAGTTGATCTTCCCGAGCCCGTAAAGAATTCCGACGATGAAGAACACGGCCGCGAGGACCAAAGCGAGTGGTTTCAAGAGATGACTCCCATTCGTGCGAGGATGAAGCAGATGATGCCGACGACGAGGCAATACCAGCCGAACGGCCGGAGATCGTTTGCCCGAAAGTATCGCGTGAGGAACGCAACCGAGAGATAGGCTGCGATGCCGGCGGCGACGCCGCCGGCAATCGCCTGAAGCAGAACGACGTGCGCGCCCGGCGCGAAGAGCTTGGGCAGCTCGAGCAGCGCCGCGGCCCCGATCACGGGCGTCGCCAAGAGAAACGAGAAGTGGGCGGCCTCTTCGTGATCGAGCTTGCAGAGCAGGCCCGCGACCATCGAGATGCCCGAGCGCGAGATGCCCGGGAGCAGCGCGAACGCCTGAGCGAAGCCGATCGAGACGCTCTGCCCGTAGCTGAGCGCTTCGATCGGTTTGCCGGCGGCCGCGGCCATGGCGCGGCGGCGCAACCACTCGCCGGCGAACATCACCAAGCCGTTGAGGGCGAGGAAAAGCGCGGCGGGGGCCGGCGAGCCGAAGAGCCGGCGAACCGGATGTTCGAGGGCCAGCCCGAGGAGCCCGACCGGGATCGTGCCGACGACCAGCCGCCAGCCGATGCGCTCGTCGCGATCGTCGCCGAGCCGCCCGCGCGCGACGCTGGCGGCGAGCGCGCGTAGGATCCGCCACCATTCGGCGCGGTAGAACACGACCAAGGCGATGGCGGTGCCGAGATGCAGCACCACGACGAAGGCGAGGAACGAAGGCGCCGAGCGGTCGATATTATGCCAGCCGAGCAATGCCGGCACGAGAATCGTGTGGCCGAGGCTCGATACCGGAAACAGCTCGCTCACGCCTTGCAGCACCGCGAGCACGAGCGCTTGGGTAAAGGTCACGGCGCACTCGATACGCCCAGGCGAGCCGCGCTGCCTTCTCTCGGGAAGGATTGACCGCCATCACGGCTAAGGGCGAAGGTCTGTGGAGCAGGTCACGCCGGGGCAGGAAACTTCGTCGCAAGAAGAACGCCGCTTTCAGCGAGTCGGCGATACGTTGCTCGTGTCGTACAGCATCGGCGACGATTTCGCGTCGGAGTTCACCGAGACGTACGACATCGCGCTCGGCGGCATGGCGATGCTCACGAATGCGGAGCTCCAGCCCGAAGCGCCGATCAACGTGCAGCTCGAGCTGCGCGCCGATACGCAGCCGATCTTACGCTTGCGCGGCGTCATTCGCTGGTCGCGCTACGATCCGTTGCTCCAGCGCTACCGCACCGGGGTCGCCTTTCTCGAAGTCGACGACGAGATGCGTCAGCATCTGCAGCGCTACATCGACACGCTCCACCTCCTGCGCGACATGGGGATGCTCTAAGCCCATCCGTCCCCGGCGCTCGAGCGTACCCCAGGTATGAGAATCGTCTCCCTCGGCTCCTGAAGCCCCTTCGAAGCGGCGAGTTTCGTCGCGTATCCGGAGATCGCGCCGGCGCCCCCAGCGCCTTCGGCGCCGGTGCAGAGCGTCGAAGAGAGCGGCCTCGGCGCGCACGTCGACGCCTACGCCTGACGGCGATTACCAGGCGACAAACTTGACGCTGTAGGTATACTCGCCCGCGACCGGCTTGCAATCGTGCAGCGGCGCCGCATACCGAGCGTCGCGGGCCATGCCCTCGGCCACCAAATCGAGCGACGAGTTCCCGGTGCTTTGCGAAACCGCCGCCGACGTGACGTTGCCGGCAGCGTCGAGCTTCACGGCGATGAGCGCGATCCCGCTCGTACCCTCGGCGCGCGCCTGAACGGGAATGTCGGGCGGCGGCGGCGAGGCGATGACGGCCGCGGCGGCGTTCGGGTCCGGGCACGCGCCGGCCGGCGTCGCGACCGCGGCGACGCTGGGCTCGGACGTTGGAGGCGCCGTCGCGACGCCTTTTCCGGGCCCGCCTTTGGGCACCGGCGAGCCGTGCGCGTGCGGGCGGGCCGGGCGGGTGGTCGGCGCCGGATGCGGGACGGGCGTGATCTTTGGGCGCGGCGGCGGCGTCTGCATGTGCGTGATCGCCTCGGGCCGCCGAACGATCGACACGACCTCGGTGCTGGGCTGCTGCTCGTTGGGGCGCGGGCGCACCTCGATTGCGAAGAGCAGATGCACCAGCAGGGAGAGCACAAACGCGGCGACTAAGAGCCGCCGCGCCTGACGCTGAGTCACGTTCCCGGACCTACGCCGGAGCTACGAGTCCGGCTGGAAGTCGGCTCGGAAGAGATACTGGCCGGTCGTCGGATTGCAGTCGATCAACTTGGGCGAGTAGGTGGAAGCGCGGGCCGCTCGCAGCGCGGCCTGGTCGATGGCCATGTTGTTCGAACTCTTGTACACGGTCGCATCGACGAGGTTGCCGGTCGCGCCGACGGTGACCTCGACCTCGACGCTCACCGCGCCCAATCCGAGATCTTTGGCCGACTCCGGATAATCCGGCTCGACCGCGTTGGTGACGGTCGCCTCGACGTTGGGATTCGCGCACGCGGGTTTCGCCGTCGGTGCCGGCGTGGCCGGTGCGGCCGTGCCGGTTCCGGCCGGCGCGCCGTTCTCCGAGCCGGTCTTCGGCTGGCTCACGGTCTGCTCGGTCGATCCGCCCGCGGCGTTGCTCATCGTGTGGACGAGGTTGACCTTGAGCGGCTTGGGCTGAACGACTTCCTTCTTCGGCGGCGGCGTCGCGATGGGATTCGGCGTCGGGGTCGGCGGCGGCGTCGGCGTCGGCGGCGGCGGGGTCGGAATCCGCACGCGCGTCTTCTTGGACATCGTCACCTTCTCGACTTCTTGCTCTTCGTGGTGCTGCGTGATGTTCGGTAAGAACGCGCCGACCGCGAGATGCGCGAGAATCGAGATGACGAACGCGATGCCGAGAAAGTTTCGAACTTTCTCGCCGGTGGTCAGATAAGGAGAGTCTTTCTTGGCCATCGGCTACTGATTCTGCCCCTCTGGCATGCCTTGCACGTGATTGGCCAAGCCGAAGTTGGTCAAGTCGACCGACTTCGCCGCGTCCATGAGCTGAAGGATGACGCCGTAACTCGCCTTGGGCGACGCCTTGATGATCACGCTGGTGAACTTGTGATCGGTCGCGTCTTGCAGCGCCGAGAAGGCGGCCTTTGCCCCGGAGATCGGCACCTCGTTGGAGCCGATGTTGATATTGTTCTTCTCGTCGACGATCACCACGATCTGCGACGGCTGAACCTTATCCCGGTTGTAAGCGTCGGGCAGCTTCGGTTCTTTGGTGACTGAGGCCAGAATGATGAAGATAATGAGGAGGACCAGCAACACGTCCGTGAAGGGCGTGATGTTGATCGTCGCCATGACTTCATCTTCACCGCCGGTGGAAACGGCCACGTTTACTCCTTCGGGCTAGGACGTTACGAAGCCGACGTCTTCCAAGCCGGCCTGTTTTGCAGCGTCGAGAATCCGGATGATCACGCCGTAGGGAGCCTTCGCGTCGGCGATGATCGCGACGTGATGCCGCGGCTTCTTCTTCGACACGTCGTACATCGTACGGTAGATCCCGACTTCGTTGGTCTTGGTGCCGTCGACGAAGATCACACCCTTGTCGTTGACGTCGACCTCGATGTCGTTCTTATTCTTCTGCTGATTGCTCTGCGCGTTATTGTTCTTATTCGGCAGCTCTTTTTCGAAGCCCGGAGGGGCGACGAGAGCGGCCAGAATCATGAAGATGATGAGCAAGACCAACAGCACGTCGGTGAACGGCGTGATGTTGATCTCCGCCATCACCTCTTCGTCTTGTTTGGCCGAAAGCAGTCCCACGAGGGATCGCCGCTCCGCTTACTTACCCGCCGGTTTTGCCGGCGAGTAGAGCTCGGTCGGAATCGGCGAGCCGGTGTTGTGGAAGTGCAGCATCTCGGCCAGCTGGTTGGCCGCGACGATCATCTCCTGGTTGTAGTTCTTGATGCGCGACTTGAAGAAGTTGAAGAACACGACGGCGATGACCGCGATGATCAGACCGGCGGCCGTCGTCACCAGCGCTTCGGAGACGCCCGCGGCAACGACGGCGGGCGTCGAGTTGCCTTTCAGCGCGATGTCTTGGAAGGCGCGGATGATGCCGAGCACCGTACCGAACAGGCCGACGAACGGCGCGATGACGGCGATGGTGCCGATGATCGGCAGGTTGCGTTCGAGCGCGTTGAGGTGTTCCATCAGCGCGATCGAGAGCGCGTCGGTGATGTCGGCGCGGTTCTTTTCGCCGCGGCGCAGACCGAACTCCAGAATGCGGGGCAGCATGCCCTTCTGCTTCTGGCAAATGGCGATGGCCCCGTCGAGATCGTCGGCCGAAATCTTCTGGCCGATCTGGCGCAGGAGGCCCTTCGTATCGCCGTGCTGCGACGCGAAGAAGACCAGTCGCTCGATAACGACGGCGAGACCCACCACCGAGATGAGCAGGAGCAGCCACATGTCCCAGCCGCCCTGTCCCATGAGATCCATGAATCCGGTGAACACGATTGTCCGACCCCTTCCGTTCCGCTTAATCTATGGTGAGATGCGAGGGCGACCCATTTTTCCACCCTCCCGTAAAGTCCTTGGAGGTTTTCCCCCGGCCCGCTAGTGGCCTGCGGTCCCCAAGCTATTGTCTTTCATGAACTTCTCGATCGCGAGCGCGAGCGATTCGTTCCCTTCCTGCTTGGCCGCGGCGTCCGCCTTCTGGAGAGACGCCGTCGCCTTTGCCTTATCCCCGCCCGTCGCTACCAGGGCGACGCCTTCGGCGTAATTTGCGGCCGCGTCGTCCGGCTTGACGGCCAATGCCTTATCGGCGTACGCCAGCATCTTCTTATAGTCGGGCTTGTCCATCCTTGCAACGGTAAACGCGGCCTGGTCGTAGGCTGTGACGGCCACCTGCGGATCGCCTTGGGCGGCCGCGTCGTCGAAATCTTTGAGCGCCTCGTCGTAGTTCTTGGCCGCGGCGGCGGCGACGCCGCTCTGCAGCAGGTTGCCGCCGATCACGCGGCCCGGCAGCGTGCTGGTCGGATCGAGCTGCTTGATCTCGGCCCCGACGGCGGCCGCTCCCTTCGTATCGTTATTGGCGAGATACGCCGCCATCAGCTGGGCGTCGATGCTGATCTTCACGCTGTTGGTGGTCTTCGGATCGGCGCCCGCCTCGTCGTGGACGGCCTTGAGCGTCGCGAGCGCGTCGGCGTTCTGCTTGTTGTTGAGCTGCGCGACGCCGAGAGCAAAACGCGTGTTCGCATTGGGCGTCAGCGCGTAGGCCTTCTGCGCGTAGGCGAGCGATTGCGTGGGATTGGTCTGGGCCACCGCAACGGCGGCCTGGGCGAGCGCCGCGGCCGCAACCGGCTGGAACTGCTTGCCGATGCTCGGCAGCCGGTCGAACGAAGCCGCTGCGGTCTGCGCGTCGTTGTCGTAATAGGCTGCCAGCCCCAGCATCTCGCGCAGCGAATCGTCGCTCGGCGCCGAGAGCAATGCGGCTTGGGCCTGCGATTTGGCCTGCGCGTATTGCTTGGCTTTGATCAGCGCGGCGATCTTTTGCGCTTCCGGGCTGGCCGATCCGATCGCCGGCCCGGAGCTTTCGCCTTGCTCGGCCGATTGCGCGACCGACTTGCCGTTGAACTTCAAGGTGAAATCGTAGAACGCGGTCGTCGGCTTGGTTCCGCGGTGCGCGGGACGGTAGGTCGAGCTTTGCGCGATCTCCATTGCGGCCGCGTTGTCGCCGGAGTTGGTGGACTTGATCACCTTGATGGCCTTGTGCGTGCCGTCGGCGTTGACTTGCACCTGGACGACGACGGTGCCGCTTCCCGCGACGCTCTGCGTCGTCGTGCCCTGTTTGAGCAGCTTGGCGGGAGTAAACTCGTTGGCGTACTGTGCGACCGCCGGTACGGCGGCCAGGCCCAGGCTCAAGGCGATCGCCGAAGCGATAATTCCGGAGTAGCGTTTCATCAATACCTCTGGTCGCGTTGCGTGATTGCTCTAGAAAAAACGAGGATCGCTCGCCCGGATTCCCAGGCACCGGTTAGCGGTCGTTATACCGCAAGCCCGGCTGCCGGTAAACGGCGCCCGACGGCGGCCGCAACGTCTGCCAAGCGTTTGGATAAAAGACCAAACTCGGCAAACGTCAGCGATTGAGGGCCATCCGAGGCGGCGTCCGCCGGCTCGGGGTGCACTTCAACCAAGAGGCCGTCCGCGCCCGCCGCCACCGCGGCCAAGCTCATCGGTTCGACCAGCCGGGCCAGCCCGGTGCCGTGCGACGGATCGACGATGACGGGGAGGTGCGTCAGCCCCGCGAGCAGCGGCACCACGGAAAGATCGAGCAGGTTGCGCGTCGCGGGATCGAACGAGCGCACGCCCCGCTCGCAGAGCACGACGTTGGGGTTGCCTTCGAGCAACACGTATTCGGCGGCCATCAGCCATTCCTCGACGGTCGCCGCCAACCCGCGCTTGAGCAGCACCGGGCGCCCGGAGAGGCCGGCTTCGCGCAGCAGCGGGAAATTCTGCATGTTGCGTGCGCCGATCTGCAGCATGTCGGCGACCGCTGCGACGCGTTCGACTTCGCGCGGATCGAGCACCTCGGTAACCACCGCGAGCCCGTGGCGGTCGGCCGCCGCCCGCAGCAGCTCGAGCCCCTCGTGGCGCAGCCCCTGGAAAGAATACGGCGACGTGCGCGGCTTGAACGCGCCGCCGCGCAGCACGTTGGCGCCGGCCGCGGCGACCACGGCGGCGGTCCGTTCGATCTGCGTCTCCGATTCGACCGAGCACGGGCCGGCACAGAGCGCCAGCGTCTCGCCGCCGAACGAGGCGCCGTTGCGCAATCGAACGACGGTGCGCTCCGCGCGAGCGGCGCGGTGCGCGAGCGTGAGGTCTCCGGCTGCCATCGCCTACGGCTTCGCTCGCGACGCTTCGGCTTCCGGCAAATGCGCGCGGCGCAACGCCGCGAGTTCTCGCTCCGTGAGGGGCCGAACGCCGCCCTCGGGCAGCGCCCCCAGCGAGATCGGCCCGAACCGCATCCGGCAGAGACCGATCACGCGGTGGCCGAGCGCCTCGAACATCCGGCGAACCTGGCGGTTGCGCCCCTCGTGAATCGTGATGTCGACCACGCAGTGGTCGCGCCGCGTCGCCACCACGCGAATCTTGGCGGCGGCGGCCCGGAAATCGCCGGCGTGCAGGCCTTCGAGCAGCCGGCGCACGTCGTCGGCGGAGAGCCGGCCGGCGATCGTCGCGCGATAGGTCTTATCGACGCCGTAGCGCGGATGCAGCAGCCGGTTGGCCAGTTCGCCGTCGTTGGTGAGCAGCAGCAGGCCGGAGGTATCGTAGTCGAGGCGCCCGACCGGCAAGACCCGCGGCCCCGACGGCAGCATCTGCGCGATCGTGCGCCGCCCTTGCGGATCGCGCATCGTCGTCACCACGCCGGCGGGCTTGTTGATCGCGAAATACGCGGCCTCGGTCGCCGGCTTCACCGGCGTGCCGCTGACGTCGACCTTGTCGCCGTCCGCCACCATCGTCCCGAGCTCGCGGACGACGCGCCCGTTGATGCGCACCTTGCCGCGCGCGATCAACAGATCGGCGCCGCGCCGCGACGCCACGCCGGCCGATGCGAGATACTTGTTCAGCCGCGTGCCGTCGCTCACGCGCGCACCTGCGCGTATACGACTACGTCGAGAATCTCCCCGTCCTTCACGACCGCGCGGCGCAGCACGCCTTCGCGAACGTATCCCGCCTTCTCCAGCACCCGCATCGACTTCGGATTGTTCGAGTGCACCCGCGCCTCAACGCGCTGCACGTCCCGCGAGCGAAAGATCTCCGCCGTCAAGCCAGTCACCGCCGCGACGGCGATCCCGCGCCCCCAATACGCCCGCCCGAGCCAATACCCGATCTCCACGACGAACCGCTGCTCGTCGTCCTTCGGAATAAACCCGATCGCGCCGGCAACCGCCCCATCGACCTCCAACAGAAAATGCGTCGCATCCTCGCACGCCACGCTCGAAAGCCATTCCACGGCGTGCGCCACCGTATACGGATGCGGAAACCGGTCGCGAAGAAACCGCGCCACGTCCACGTCGTTCGCCAGCGCCGCCACCGCCGCCGCATCTTCCACTCGCGCCGTCCGAACGGCGCAAGCCCCGCAATCCAGCCGCATCAATTCCACTTCGAAGAAGTCTTCGACTCATCGCGGCGCACCACCGTATACCGCCGCCGAACCGAGCGCACCGTATTGTATCCAACGAACGCCAGAATAACGAGCACGCCCAGCACCCCGGCCGCAAACGCATCCCTCGTCATCCAAAGCACCATCGCCCAACGTTAAAGGGCCGCTCGACGCGGCCCTTCGCTAGGCGGCAAATGCATGCAGCAGAAGGCGGCGGCGAGGGGCTTATCCCTGGGGACGCTCCCTACGCACATCCTGTGCTCCAGTCGCTCGTGCGTATTTTTGGAAGAACGAAGTTTTGAAGACCACATCCTGTGGTGTCCAAAAATCCACACGCCCCAGGGCTAAGCCCCTCGCCGCCGCCTCCTGCCGCACACGCACCGCTCGTCATCCAAAGCCACATCGCCCAAACGTAAAGGGCCGCTCGACGCGGCCCTTTGCTAACCAGAAACGTTTGCTGCCGGAGCCGGACTTTGGGAGCGTGGCTCCGAGGCGTGTGGATTTTTGAGCACCACAGGATGTGGTTTTCAAAACTTCGTTTTATCAAAAATCCACCCGAGCGACCGGAGCACTGGAGGTGCGTAGGGAGCGTCCCCGGAGGCACGCTCCCAAAGGCCGGCTCCGGCCGGCGGACGCTAGTACTTCCCGTTGTTGCCCGAGTCTTCGTACCCGCGCGACATGGAGAGCGCCTCTTTGGTGACCGACCCGAGGAACTCTTCGTTCGTGCGAGTCTGCGCCATCTTGTCGAGGATGATCTCGGTGATATCGCCGGTATTCAGCACCGCGGTAGCGCGGCGAAGCATCCAGAGCTTGCGCATCTCGTCGGGAGCGAGCAAGAGCTCTTCGTGACGCGTACCCGAGCGCTTGATGTCGATGGCCGGGAAGACGCGCGATTCGGCGAGCTTGCGGGTGAGGTTGAGTTCCATGTTGCCGGTGCCTTTGAACTCTTCGAAGATGACGTCGTCCATCTTCGATCCGGTCTCGATCAGGGCCGTAGCGATGATCGTGAGCGAACCGCCTTCTTCGATCTTTCGGGCGGCGCCGAAGAAGCGCTTGGGCTTATGCAGCGACGCGGTGTCGAGACCGCCCGAAAGCGTGCGGCCCGAGCTGGCGACGACCTGGTTGTAGGCGCGTGCCAAGCGAGTGATCGAGTCGAGAAGGATGACGACGTCTTTTCCGAGTTCGACGAGGCGCTTGGCGCGCTCCATCGTGAGCTCGGCGACGGCCGTGTGGTTTTCGGGATGCTCGTCGAACGTCGAGGCGACGACTTCGCCGTCGATCGTGCGCTGCATGTCGGTGACTTCTTCGGGCCGCTCGTCGACGAGCAGCGCGATGATGTGCGCCTCGGGGTGATTGATCGAAATCGAGTTCGCGATGTTCTTGAGCAGCGTCGTCTTACCGGCTTTGGGCGGCGAGACGATTAGCGCGCGCTGGCCCTTGCCGATCGGGCAGAAGAGATCGATGACGCGCGTCGAGAGCTGCGTCGACCGCACTTCGAGCTTGAATCGCTCTTGCGGATAGATCGGCGTGCCTTTTTCGAAGCTGCGGCGGCTGCGAATCGCTTCGGGTTCGAGGCCGTTGACCTTGTCGACCCGGATCAGCCCGTAGTACTTCTCGCTCTCCTTGGGGCGGCGGACTTGGCCTTCGACCATGTCGCCGCGCCGCAGTTCGAAGCGGCGGATCTGCGATTGACTGACGTAGATGTCGTCGTTCCCGATGATGTAGCCGGCACGGCGCAGGAAGCCGTATCCCTCGGGAAGCACGTCCAGGATCCCGCTCGCCATCTCGACGCCCGACCGCACGATCTGCGCTTGCACGATCTGCGCGACGATTTCGTCTTTCTTGATCTTGGCGGGGGTCAGAATCTCGATCTCGAGTTCCTTAGCAAGGTCGACGAGCTCGGTCTTGGTCTTTTCGCCGAGCTGCTCGGCGGTGAGCATCGGCGGCCCGGCGTCGGCCTGAGGGAACTGTTCGTGAAACTGTCCGGGGGTCTGGTTGAAGTGGTGGCGACGGCGCGAACGGCGGCGGCGACCGCCACCGCCCCCTTGAGGGCGCATGTCGTTGTTGGGGCGATGTTCCGTTTGCAGAGGAGTATCTCTCTCGTAGAGCCGCACACGTGCAACGGCGACGATTCCTTCGGCGAGGCTGCCGCGAATCAGATCGGTGACGGGTACGTGGGGAATGTCAAGGTGCCGCGGCTGTCAACAAAACTTGACGGCGAAACGCGACGGTGACAACTATACCACAGCGTCCCCCATTCCTTCAAGAACGGGCCGGGCTCAAACGGGCCGGGCCGCTCAGCCAGGCGCTTCCGGCCTCGTAATAGCGCAGGCGCCGCCCGGCCGCGCGCGTGAGCCCGATACGCGTGCTCGTGCGCACCTTCGGCTTCGGCCCGGGCGGCGGCCAGGCCAGCCAGATCCGCGGATCGGCGAAGAGATCGGCCCCGTCGAAGCCGCGGTCGATTCCCAGCGCCTGGGTGAGGCGGCCCGGCCCGCGGCAGAGCTGCGAGACGGCCGCGCCGCCGCGGCGCTGCTGCATCAAGGCAATGCCGGCGACCGGCTCGAGCGCCCGCACCAGCACGCCGGCACCTTGGCCCTCGGGTTCGCTTGCGAGATTGAAGCAGAACGACGTTCCATAGATAAGGTAGACGTACGCGCGGTGCGGCGGCCCGAACAGCGTCGCATTGCGCGCGCTGCGTCCGGAGTATGCGTGGCAGGCCGGATCGCCGGGCAGGTACGCCTCGGTTTCGACGATGCGGCCGGCGGTGAGGCCGCCGTCTACTCGCGTGGCGAGCACGCAACCGATGAGTGCGCGCGCCAGCGCGCGCGACTCGACCGGAAGCGCGCCGGGGCCGATGCGATCAGGCGGCGGCGTGCATGGCAATTTCGGCGCGGGCACGCTGCGTTAAATCGGATTGCGCGCCGAGTGCGACGGCCGCGCTGTCGAAGGCGTTGAGCGCGCAGCGCAGACGAACGTAGGGCAACACCATCTCCGGCGGTACGTCGCGCCCTCCGGCGATCGCGTCAACGAGCTCGGGCTCCTCGAGCAGCAGTTGAATCCGCCGCACGCCCCATTCGCGTAGAGCATGCAAAGCGGCCCCGACCGCACCGTAGCCGACGTCTCGCCCGCCGAGCTCGCGACGGCGCTGCATCCGAAACGGGATGCGTGCCAGCTGCTCGCCCGTCGCCGTCTGCGCCCGGACGTAAGCGATGCCGTTGCCCCGCTCGTCGGCCGCATAGCCGACCGCGGCGATCATGGAAGGGGACGGGGTTTGCGTTCTTGCCATCTTCAGCGTGCCTCTGCGGCAATTGTATATCGAACATACGTTCGAGTCAAGCACCCTGCGAGGCTTCGCGTTCGGCCGGGTCGTCGAGGCCCGAGCCGCCCCGCAGCAGGCTGCGGTAGAGGGCCAACATCCGTTCGGTCTGCGTGTCGATCGAGAACCGCTGGGCGGCCTGGCGAGCCAGCGCCATCGCCCCGGGGTCGCGTTGACGTGGAATGGCGCTCATGGCCGCCGCAAAGGCGGCCGGAACGGGATCGACGAGCATTCCCGCGCCGCCGAGCACCTCGCGGCTCTGCGGGCTCTGGGCGACGATCGCGTACGCACCGGCCGCCAGCGCCTCGGCCAGCACCAGCCCCTGCGTTTCGGTCGTGCTCGGCATCGCGAAGGCGTCGGCGCTCGCGTAGAGATCCGGCAGCTGCTCGCGCGCGACGACGCCGAGAAACGTGACCCGCGAGGCGACCCCGCACGCGGCGGCCAGCTCCTGCAGCTCCTCGCGGGCCGGCCCGTCCCCGGCGACGACCAGCACGACCGACGGATCGGCGACCAGCGCGAGCGCTTCGAAGAGCAGGTGGAGGTTCTTTTCCTTGGCGAGCCGCCCGACGCTGAGTACGAGGCGGTCGGTGGGCCGGACGCCCACCCGCTCGCGCAGCGCTTCGTCGCGCCGTCCCGCCGCGAACCGGCCGACGTGGATGCCGGTCGGAGCGATCTCGATGCGCGTGGTGACGCCGAGGCCGCGCAAGCGCGTCGCCATGGCCGGCGTCGGCACGACGACGGCGTCGGCGAGGTTGGCGAAGGTGCGGGTGAGCTGCGATGCCGCAAAGCGCGTCGCGCGCGGCTCGAACGGCACGTAGTGCGCGTACTCTTCGAGCTGCGTGTGATACGTATAGACGAGCGGCATGCCGTACCGCCGCGCGTAGCGCACGCCCATCCAGCCGGTGACGAACGGCGAATGCACGTGGATGAGCGAGAGTCGCTTGATGATGTTGTTGACGTTGCGCCGCGAGACCAGCGGCAGCGTCAGCCGGTACGGCGTGCTCGTCGGCAGCGGCAGCGACGGCATGCGAAACACCGGACCGTCCGTTTCGGCGTAGCCGGGCATGCTCGGCGCGAAGCAGTACACCTGATGCCCGCGGGCGCGTAGTCCTTCGGCCAGCGCGTCGACCGAGGCGACGACGCCGTTGACGACCGGACGGTAAACTTCGGTAAAAAACCCGAGGCGCAGGCACTCCACGGCAGCGCGTCCTTTCGCGTTGCGGGCCGCTGCCTCCGCCGGCTACGCTTGGTCGCTTGCCAGGGGAGGGTGGACCTGCTAGACTGCGACTTTAAGCATATCGGCTCGTCGAGAGCCCCATGCTATAGTGCCCGGGTCAGCCTCGCCCCAATCCATGGGGCCACCACCGCGAGCCAAGGCCGTTGCCGCCGGGCTCGCCGGGAACTTGGTAGTAGACCGCTCGCCGTCCCGTCGTTTGCGCTTGCAGGTGTGCCGCGAACCTCGATAGGCGAGCCGGAGAGAAAGGGACCCTTTGATCGGACGCGGCCCGCTACGGGTTAGCCACGTGCTCGCTGTTGGTGCGCTCACCGCCGGATTCGTCTGGGCGGCATTCGCCACCCATCCGGCATTGGCGGTCGCCTCGGCGGACGTTCCGGCGCAAGCCGCCCGGGCCGGCGGCCACGCCGTCAGTTTCGAGTGGAACGGCACGGCCGGCGATGCCCGGACCGACGCCGCCACCGTGGGCGACTTCTTGCGCGAGCGCAACGTCGTCGTGGGAAGCCGCGACTACGTCGATCCGGCGCCCGGCGTTCCGATCACCGACGGCATGGTCGTCACCTACCGCTCGGCCGTCCCCGTAACGATTCAAACCGCGCAGCAAAGCATCGCCGTCGAGAGTTCCGCGCAAAACGTCGCGGCGCTGTTGCAAGAAGAAGGCATCGCGCTCGGCCAATACGACGAAGTCACTCCGGCGCTCGACGACGACGTTCCCAGCAACGGCGTGGTGCGCATCACGCGCGTCGTCGAATGGCAGCGCGTGGAGCACAAGACGATTCACCAGCAAATCGTGCGCAAGATCGATTTCAACATGACGCCCGGAGCGACGAAAACGATCGCCGCCGGAGCGCCCGGCGAGCGCGAGGAAATCGTGCGCTTCGTCCAGCGCGACGGAGGCCCGATCGACGCGTCGGTCGTGTCGTCGCGCATCGTTCGCAAGCCGCGCAGCCGCGTGGTTCTCGAAGGCGTCGACGAATATCAAGCGCTCGCGAACTTCGAAACCAACGGCGTCTCGCGATCTATGCTCGTGGCGCAGCGCGCCATGCAGATGGTTGCGACCGCGTATACCGCGGCCTGCGCCGGCTGCAGCGGCATCACCGCGATCGGCCGCCCGGCGGGGCACGGCATCGTCGCGGTCGATCCCAGCGTCATTCCGCTGGGCACGCGCCTCTTCATTCCGGGATACGGCTACGCGCTGGCCGGCGATACGGGCGGCGCGATTCGCGGCTACCGCATCGATTTGGGCTTCGATTCCGAACGCGACGCGATGCTCTTCGGCCGCCGTCAAATCACCGTCTATCGCCTGAAGTGACCGGCGACGCGCACCCGCGCGCGCTGCTCGCGCACTGGGGGCTGCGTCCGAAGAAGCGGTACGGCCAGAATTTCTTGGTCGATCGCGGCGCCTGCGAGCGCATCGCGAGCCTCGCGCTTTCCGCGGCGCCGCCCGGCGCGGCCGTTCTCGAAATCGGCGCCGGCACCGGCGCGCTCACGCAGGCGCTGCTCGAACGAGGCGCCGACGTAACCGCAATCGAGATCGATCCCGATCTCGCCGCGCTCTTGCGATCGCGCGACGCGCTCGCCGGCGCGCGCGTCGAGCTCGCCGATGCAATGGAGTTCGACTACCGCGCGTGGGCGAACGAACGCCCGTGGATCGTCGCCGGCAACTTGCCGTACAACGTGGCGACGCCGCTGGTCACGCAGTTGCTCGAGATGGAGGCGGGCCCCGCGGCGCTCGCCGTGATGGTGCAAAAGGACGTCGCCGACCGTTTCGCCGCGCAGCCCGGCACCAAAGCCTACGGCAGCCTTTCCGTCGCCGTGCAATACGCGGCGACCGTCGAACGCGCGTTCACGCTCTCGCCGTCGTCGTTCTATCCCGCTCCCAACGTGCGCTCCACCGTCGTCCTGCTGCGCCGCCGCGACGAACCCGCCGTACGCCCGCACGACGTCGAACTCTTCCGGAAGGTCGTGCGCGCCGCGTTCGCGTACCGGCGAAAGACGCTCGCCAACAGCCTGGAGCTCGCCCTACCCTTCGAGCGCGCGAGGATCGAGCGTGCGCTCGCGGATGCCAACGTCTCTGCGGAGTTACGCGGTGAACGACTCGCCCTCGACGATTTTGCCCGAGTGGCCGACGCGCTGGCCGGCCCGTAGCTTCGGCAGCCCTTGGACGTGGGTGCTGGCGATTCCGATCGCGGCCGTCTGCGTCTACGTCTTCGTCACGAGCCTCAAATCCGGTACGGTCTCGCTCACGACGATCAACCCCGCACTGCTGATCTTCGCCATCGCCTTGCAGTTTGCGGTCGAGCTGGTGCTCGTCGCGATCGTGCTGACGGCTCTGCCGGGCCTCTCGCAGTTTTCGCTGCGCGAGCTCGGCTTTCGCGCGCCGACGCTCGCGACGATCGGCATCGCCGTCCTGGGCTCGCTCGCGATGGCGGTCGTCGCCAATGGGAGCGCCTCGCTGATCGACGCGCTGGCCCATAGCAAGCACGAACAAGACGTCGTCGAGATGTTCAAAGGCATCCACTCCCACGCGACGATCGCCTTCTTCGTGGTGTACGCGGTCGTGCTCGCGCCGTTTGCCGAGGAGACGTTCTTTCGCGTCTTCTTCTTCAACCTGGGCTTGCGCTACGGCGGATTTTGGGGCGGCGCGATCCTCAGCGGCGCGCTCTTCGGCCTCGTCCACGGCGACGTCTACGCGGCGCTTCCGCTGGCGCTGGGCGGCGTCGTCCTCTGCTACGTGTACTATCGCACGCGCAACGCGTACGCTTCGATGATCTCGCACGGCCTCTTCAACGCATTTTCGCTCGCGGCGCTGCTCTTCGCGCCGAAACTCATCTCGTAGCCGGCGCCGATGGATCCGGCCGCTCAGTACGCACTCGCTTACGCCCTCACGACGACGGCGGGCGTGCGCGCGCTGTTCGCGCTGGCCGCGGTTTCGGTCGCCGCGCACTTCGGCGTGCTGCATCCGCCCGAAGGCTTTGCGTGGCTGGGATCGGCGGCCGCGATGTGGTCGCTGTGCGCGGTCGCGCTCGTCGAAATCGCCGCCGACAAGGTGCCCGTGCTCGATCACGCCATGCACGTGCTCGGCGTCGCGATCAAGCCGGCGGCCGGCGCCGTGCTCGCCGGCGGTTCGCTGCACGGCCTGCCGGCGGGGCTGCTGGTCGCGCTCATGGTTTTGGGCGCGCTCAACGCGCTGGGCGTGCACGCCGCGATCGCCGCGGTGCGCGGCGCGTCGACCGTAACGACCGGCGGCCTGGCGAATCCCGCCGTCAGCCTTGCCGAAGACGGCGGTTCTGCGATCTCGCTGGTGCTCGCGATCGCGCTGCCGTTTGCCGGCGCGCTGCTCGCGTTAGGCTTCAGCCTCGCGCTGCTGCTCTTGGCGCGCGCCGCCTATAAGACGCTGCGGCACGCTTCGAAGACGTCGCCGGGCGCGATGCCGGGCGAATCGAGGTAGATCAGCCGGTGGCGTAGCGATTTCGGTTTGGTCGTGGTCGCGGGGCGCCGGTCGAAACGCCGCTCGCGTACGTAGCTGCCGACGAGATGCACCGCGTCGGGATTGGGTTCGTCGTACCAATCGGGGTGGTGCGCCAGCCACAGGCCGACGACCGGCACGCCGCCGCGCGCCATCGTCGCGTGCAGCGGCCCGGCGGGAACGCCGGCGAAGAGCTCGGTGCGCGCGGCGAGCGCCTTGTAGAGCCTGGCAAACGGCTCGCCCATCGCGTCGAAGAGCGTGCGAAAGCCCGCACTCCCCTCGCCGAGATCGTCGCCGTCCATCGAGAGCACGCGCCACCGCGGATCGTCCGCGCGCAGCGCCCGCACGAACTCGCGCGCCTCGGTTCCGTCGCCCCAGTTCTTGCGCGCCGCGGTGTAACCGGTGCGCGACAACACCAGCAGCCGCGTGCCGGGCGGCGCGAACGCCGCGAGCCGCTCGTCTACCGCGCGCACCACGCGCGGGGCGGGAACGAAATCGATCGACGTCGGCAACGGCTGCGAAAGATCGAATTTCGCCAAGCGCTTGGGCGCGACCAATGCGCGTGCCAGGTTGCGAGCCTTCGTATGGTACGGATACGCGGTGCGCCCCTCGGTCTCGTGATAGTCGGTCCAGAGCAGCGCCTCCGGAGCGAACTGCCCCACCTCTTCGTCGAGCGGAGCCGGAAGCGCGAGTTCGACGCGGCCGCCATCGCACTGTTCCAGCGCGATGCCGAGATGACGCGCGCCCAGCGCCTCGCCATCGCACGGCCGCGCTACGCCGCTCCACAGCGGCCGCAGCGTCGGGTGGCCTTCCATCAGGCTCACGTAATCGTCGCCGAAACGCGTGATCGCGTAGCGGTTGCTCGGATCGAGCATCGGCGCGACGAAGCCGAAATGCACCCAGTCGCCCAAGCCGTGCGGCCAATAGATCAGGACGCGCGCGTCGCTCAGGCCCGCGAAACGAGACGCGTCTTCGCGCATCGCGCCCAAGCGCGTGCGCGCCAGCTCCGGATCGGCCGCCGGCGGCACGATCTTGCGCCGGAGATTCCACCACGCCGCCATCGCGTTAGCGCACCGGCACGCCGCCGCAGAGCTTGGGCGGCATATGCCCGAACAGGCTGCCGAAAAAGGCCGCCGCATTCGTATCGTAGGCCGGGCATGCGACGAAGTTCGGGTCGCGCCGCCAATCGAGACGCACGCGCGGATTTGCGGCGGCGACGGCCCACACGCCCTCCTGCCCGCGCGGGATCAGCACCGGTTGGGATCCGTCTCGAATCGCCACCGCGCGGGCGTATGCGCTCCAATCGACGACGTACGGCCAGCGCCCGATTCGCAGGTCGGTATCGGTGAAGATCACCAGCGTCGAGATCAGCGCGCACGGCACCATCGCGCGCGCGAATCCCGGAAAGCGGCGCAGGCCGAAGGCGGCCGCGATTGCGGCCGCGGCGAGCAACGGCGCGGTATAGTGCGAGCCGATGCGGCTGGGCTCGTAGTTCCACGGCTGCATGAAGACGATTTCGGCGAAGAGCGGTGCGCTCAACAGCAGCCAGCGGCCGATCGCAAGCGGCGCGAAGGCGAACGGCGCCAGCAGCAGCGCGGCCAGCGTGAACTTTCCACTCGCGTCGCGAACCGCCAGCCCGTAGGGCGGGTCGTTCGGCACCACGTGCAAGAGCCGCTCGATCGTCCAATAGGCCGCGCCGTTGAGCGCCGCGAGCGCCACCAGCGACGCGCCCAGGCGGCGATCCCACCAGATCGCGCACGCGGCGCCGAACCACGCGACGAACAAGATCTCGTCCTCTTTGACGCCGAGCAGCAGTTGCGCGACGACGAGCGCGGGCAGCAGCGCGCGGCGCCGCACCGCGATCGCGCCGGCGAAGACGAGCGCCGGCACGAACACGTTCTCCGAGAAATTGTCGAAGGCGATGCCCTGCGCCGAGGGCGTCAGCAGAAACGCGATGCCCAGCAGCGCGGCGTTGCGATCGCTCGCGCCGATCTCCCGCGCGAACTTTGCCAGCAGCACGCCGGCGGCCGCCAACGCCAGCACTTGCACGACGATCAGCGTCTCGGCGCGCGGGAAGAGCGCGACGATCGGCACGAGCAATGCCAGCGCCCACGAATCGTGCACTTGAAAGTGCGGGCGGTACTCGCCGAAATTCCACGACGACCCGTGCCGAAGGTTCACCAGCGTTTGCAGGAACGTACCGAGATCCGCTCCGTAGCGCAGCGCGTAGAGCTTGTTGAAATCGAGCGCGACGAAGACGAGTGCGAACCCGGCGGCCGCCCACCAAACGGCGCGCACGGCTAGCCGGCGGCCGCCCGGACGCGCGCGACGATGGCGCGCAGCCGCTCGACGAACCGCTCGGGCGCGAAGCTTTCGGCGTGCGCGCGCAAGGCCGCCGGGTCGAAGCGCGTCGCATCGAACGCGCGCATCGCCGCAGCCAGCGATTCGGGCGTGGGATCGTCGAAGAACGCGCCGGTCTGCCCCTCCACGATCGTCTCGAGCGCGCCGCCGGCGCGGTAGGCGATGGTCGGGCGGCCCGACGCGGCCGCCTCGAGCGGGACGAGGCCAAAATCTTCCTCGCCCGGGAGGATCGCGGCGCGCGCCTCGCCGAGCATCGCCGCGAGCTCGGCGTCGCCGACGTATCCCAGCAGCGTCGTCGTCGTGCCGCGCGCGATGCGTTCGAGCGCCGCGCGCGCCGGGCCGGTACCGGCCACCAGCAGTCGTACGCCGGCGATCTGCGCGGCGCGGATGGCGAGCTCGACGCGCTTGTACGGCAGCAATCGGGACGCAATGAAAAAGTACTCGCCTCCGCCGCGGCCGACCGGAAAGCGCGCGACGTCGACGGGGCAGGGCAGCACTTCGGCTTCGCGACCGTAGTAGCGCAGGATGCGGGCGGCCACGTTGCGCGAGTTGGCGACGAGATGCGTCGGCCGCTGCGCCGCCATGCGGTCCCAGGCGACGAGCCGCCCGATCGCGGGCCGCGCGGCGGCGCGAAGGGCGCGCGCTGCCGCGCCGGGCGCGAATCCGCCCACGTACTCGTCGTACGCGAAGTTGAAGCGGCTGACGGTATTGACGTACGAGACGTGCACGGCGCCCGGCGGCACGATGACGCCTTTGGCCCAGGCCGTCGTCGAGCTGACGATCGTGTCGAATCCGCGGAAATCGAACGCCTCGAATGCGCGCGGATAGAACGGAGCCAACGCGCGAAAGTAGCGGTTAGCCAAGGGAATCCGCGCGAGAAACGAGGTGCGAACGCGCTCGGGAGCGACCAGATCGCCGGTCGCGCGTTCGTCGTAGAGCGCCGTATACACCGGTGCGTCGGGCCAAGCGCGCGCGAAGGTCGCAAAGACGCGCTCGGCGCCTCCGCGTTGGTTCAGGTAATCGTGAACCAGCGCAACCGAACTCAGTTCTGCAGGCTTCCGTCGCGCGGCAGCACCAGCGCGATCGTCGGATTTCCCAGATAGACGCGCGCGACGCGCTGCAGATCTTCCGGCGTCGTCGCCGCGATGGCGGTGAGGGTGCGGTCGAGGAAATCGGGCGAGGCGTTCTCGCGCGCGAAGACCGCCGCCAGCCAGGCGCGCGTCTCGAGCGTGGTCGCGCCGGTGGCGAAATCTCCGGCGGCTTGCGCTTTGAAATCGTCGATCGAGCCCTGCAGCCGCGTAGCGGCGAGCACGTTGACGATCGAAAGCGCGGTCGCGAACGCGCGGCTGGGATTGCCGATGCCCCCGTTGACGTAGAGCACCAGCCGGGCCGGCGTTCGGTCGTAGCTATACACCGTTCCCACGGCGCGCGAAGCGAACGTCGGGGTAACGATGCCGGGAACTTGAGCGATGTCGCCGAGGGTGCGCTTCACGAAGGCGGCCAGCACGAGCATCGGCCCGAAATCCTTGCTCCGGACGCCGGGGGCGCCGTACTGGGCGATGAGCCAGGGCGACGCGACGTCGCGGTGCGTCACGATCTCGTGCGACGCGCCGTGAAGCTGCGCCATGTTCACTGCGATCGCGTCGGTGTTTCCGGCGGCGAGCGCCTGCGAGAACGCCTGCAGCGCGCTCGGATCGAGCGCACTGAGCCGGCCGGCCGCGCTGATCTCGCTGCCGCCGCGGCGGTAATAGGTGCGATAGAAGCGCGCCGCGTCGGCGGGAACGAGCTGGGCTAGCGACGCGGTCGTGCCCAGCGACGGCATGCCGGCGTTGGCCTGCGGCGACGACGCCGCGCTGAGCATGTCGAGGCCGACGTCGAGCGCCCACTGTTGCGAGAGCGCGATCCGGCGGCCGAGCGTGGCCCGCGCGTCGCGCACGGTTGCCGGCGAAAAGTCGGGCGCCGCCAACGCTTGGCGAACGAGCGCGAGCACGGCCGGCGCGTCGGCGGCAAGCGATTCGACGTAGAAGTGCACGTCGTCGGGATCGACGGTGAAGCGCATCGAGCCGCCGTTGGCCGCAATCGCCTCTTCCAGCGGCATCGGCGGCGTGCCGACCGGCGTCCGCAGCAGGCACTGGGCGGTCAGCGCCGCGAGCCCATTCTCTTTGAGCGTCTGACGGTTCAGGCCGGCTCGAATGACCAGCTCGACGCCGACCAGCGACGCACTTTCGTCGATCTGCCGAACGATGGTGGTGCCGCCGTCGGTTTCCATGGTGGGCATCGTCACGTCGCCCGCGGCCCATGCCGCGAGCGGCACGGCGAGCAACGCCGCTGCGAGCAACGTAGAGAGCGCTCGCGTCACGAGGCAGACTCCTTCGCCGGTGGCGTGGTCGTCAGATTGACGGTAATGGGATGCATGAGATAGCGCTTGACGACGCCCGCGACGAAATCGGGATCGAGCGCACGCGCCGCGCGCTCGTACGCGCCGCCGTCGTCGCCGGGTGCGTATGCGGCCGCGCCTTCCACCGCATACCAGCCGAGATTGTCGGCCGCCTGCGGCGGCGTCTGCGTGTCGACGGCGAGATGATAGAGAAAGGCTTCGCGCGCCGCCGCGAACGTCTTGGCGTCGAGCGGCTGCTGCAGCTTGGCGACCTCCGCGAGGACGCGGTCGGCGGCCGCCTTGCGTCCGTCGCCGCCGATCGTCACCAGCATCACGCCGGGATCGTGCAGCGTCACGAACTGCCCCTGCGCGTACGTATCGGCCTTCCCGGTATCGAGCGCCTTGCTCACCAGCCCGGTCTCGTCGCGGAAGAGGTAGTCGGCGACGAAATCCAGCGCCGTGGCCGCACGCTCGTCGGCGATCGGTGGCCCAACCCAAGCCAAGCCGACGCCGTCCACTTTGCCCGCCACGTTGGTCGTCGCGCTCGGCGGATTGGCCAGCGTCGAATCGAAGGGCGCGTCCATCGACGCCGCGCCCGATCCGTCGGTGACCGCCGAGACGGTCGAGGGATCGACGTTGCCGGCCAGCGTGAGCACCGCGTTGCCCGAACGGAAGGCGCGCTTGGCAAAGGCGGCGACTTGCTCGGGCGTCACGCGCGTTAGCGCGGCGACCGAGTCGGGAATCGGCGGAAAGTGCGCCGGGCCGGCCGAGAAGAGCTGCTCGAAGAGCAGATCGTGCAGCGAGAGATCGGTCGAATAGCGTTGCTCGACTGCGTGCACGGCGACGTCGCGCTGCGCCGTGTGAACGGCGGCGGCGTCGATCGCCGGAGCGAAGTAGGCCGCGGTCATCGCCGCGACGACGCGGCGCACGGCGGTGGCCGGGACGACCGCGCCGATGCCGACGATATCCGGATAGACGCTGACGTTGATTTCGCCGCCGACCGAATGCACGAGCTCGGCCAGCGATTTTCCGACCGTCAGCGGAGCCGCGGCGGCCGCGGTAGCGGCGATGCGCGAAATGCCCGGCGAGCCGTTGTCGTAGCCGGCGCCGGGCGCGCGAAACCACAAGCCGACGGCGGCCGCGCCGATCGTCGGATTCGGAGCCACGATGTACGAACCGCCCATCGGGAGCTGCCCGCGCAGCTGCGCCGGTGCCGACGCTTGCGACGGCACGGCGAAGAGCAGCGATGTCGCGGCGAACATCGCGGCGGCGGCGGAAGCGCGCAGCCTCATGCGGGTTCCGGCGAGATCGTGGGCGGCAAGCGCGTGGGCTTGTCGGCCCGTTTGCTCTCTTCCGCTGGCGCACGATCGGCCTCGACCTCGGCAACGACGCCTGCGTCGGCCGCGCCCTTGCGGTCGAACGGCACGCCTTCGATGATCGCGCGCACTTCCTCGGCCTCGACGGTCTCGTTCTCGAGCAGCGAGGCGACCATGCGCTCGACCTTGTCCCAGTTCTCCGTGAGGATCGAACGGCCGTGATTGTAAGCGTTTTCGATGATCTTGCGCACCTCGGCGTCGATCTTGCTCGCGACCTCTTCGGAGTAGTTGCGCTCGTCGCCGAAATCGCGCCCCAAGAAGACTTGATGCGCGCCTCGACCGTACTGGATCGGGCCGAGCTCGCTCATGCCGAACTGCGTGACCATGCGGCGCGCGAGTTCGGTCGCCTTTTCGAAATCGTTGCTGGCGCCGGTCGTCACGTCGCCGAACTTGATCTCTTCGGAAAGACGCCCGCCCAGCGCCATCGTGATCTGCGCGATCAGCTCTTCGCGCGTGATTTGGAAGCGATCGTCTTCGGGCAGCGACCAGGTGAGCCCCAGCGCCATGCCGCGCGGGATGATCGTCACCTTGTGCACCGGATCGGCCTTTTCGAGCATGCCGCCGATGATGGCGTGTCCCGACTCGTGGTAGGCCGCGATATTCTTGGCCTTCGCCGACATGACGACCGATTTGCGCTCGGGGCCGACCATCACGCGGTCGATCGCCTCATCGCAATCGATCATTTCGATCGAGTTCTTGTTGCGGCGCGCGGCGAGCAGCGCCGCTTCGTTGAGCAAGTTCTCGAGATCGGCTCCCGAGAACCCGGGCGTCCGCTTGGCCAGCGTGTCGAGCGCGACTTCTTTGCCGAGCGGCTTGTTGCGCGCGTGCACTTCGAGAATCTTCGCGCGGCCGCGGAAATCCGGACGGTCGACGACCACTTGCCGGTCGAAGCGCCCCGGGCGCAACAGCGCGGGATCGAGCACGTCGGCGCGGTTGGTCGCGGCGATGAGGATCACGCCGGTATTTTGATCGAAGCCGTCCATCTCGACGAGCAGCTGGTTGAGCGTCTGTTCGCGCTCGTCGTGGCCGCCGCCCAAGCCGGCGCCGCGCTGGCGGCCGACGGCGTCGATCTCGTCGATGAAGACGATGCACGGTGCCGATTTCTTCGCTTGATCGAAGAGATCGCGCACGCGCGATGCGCCGACGCCGACGAACATCTCGACGAAATCGGAGCCGGAGATCGAGAGAAACGGCACGCCGGCCTCGCCGGCGATGGCGCGAGCGAGCAGCGTCTTGCCGGTGCCCGGAGGCCCGAGCAGCAGCACGCCCTTGGGAATGCGCGCGCCCAGCATCTGGTACTTCTTGGGGTACTTCAGGAAATCGACGATCTCGGCGAGCTCTTCTTTGGCCTCGTCGACGCCGGCAACGTCGGCGAAGGTCACCTTCGGCCGGTTCTCCGAGAGCATTTTCGCGCGAGATCGCCCGAACGAGAGCGCCTGGCTGCCGCCGCTCTGCGCCTGCCGGAGCAGGAAGAAGAGCAGCAACACCGTGATCGCGAGCGGCACCAGCGAGATCAAGCTCGAGAATATGCCCGAGTTGGAAGGCTGGTCGAAACTGACTTGGCCGCTCTTGATGCGCTTGTAGACCTCGTCGACGAAGGTCTGGTCGACGTTGGGCACCGCGACGGTGTACTTCGTGCCGTTGGCCAAATCGCCGGTGGCCGTGAGGCCGGTGGCGTGGAACGACTGAACCTGACCCGCCTCGAGCTTCTGGTAGAACGCGCCGTAGTCGAGATGCGTCGCGCCTTCGGTGGGCTGCACGAAGCGCTCGACGATGATGAAGACGGCGACCACCGCCAGGATGATGAGGAGGATCGACCGGAGATGTTTGCTCACGTTGGTTAGAACCGCTAATTTCCTTGATTAGAGGCGCTGCATCGCCTCGGAAGTGAGTTCGGCGAGGAAGGGCAGATTGCGGTAGAGTTCATGGTAGTCCAAACCGTAACCTACGACGAACGCGTCCGGAGCAGGCAACCCCACGTAATCGAGCGGTACCTGGACCTTCCTGCGGGCGGGCTTATCGAAGAGCACGCAGGTCCTCAAGCTCGCCGGCCGCCGCTTCCTTAGAAACGTCTGGAGGAAGTGCAGCGTGAGCCCGTTGTCGGCCACGTCCTCCACGATGAGCACGTGCCGCCCCTCGATCGGCGCCTCGGCGTCGAGCAGCAGCGTCACCTCGAGGCTGGCCTCGGCGGCCATGCCGTAGCGAGAAACGCCGATGTAGTCGATGAAAATCCCGCTCGGGCCGTCCGGCAGGGCGGCCAGCGCCCGCCCGAGATCGACCGTCAGATAGAGCGCCCCCTTGAGGACGCCCAGGACGAGCAGCGGCTGGCCGGCGTGGTCCGTGGCGATGGCGCGCGCCAGCCGGTCGACCGCGGCGGCGATCTGCTCGGGTTCGTAAATCCGCCGCGCGACGCCCCGCTCGAGTTCGCCCGTCATCGCCTTTTGATACCCGCAATTTCCCCGGCGTCGATTTCGAGCCAGACGCCGGCCTTCATGTGAAACCGCCCGCTGCCCCTCCGTTCGAGGGTGCGTACCGCCGCTTCGACGTGAGCGAACTCCACGTCGCGCAGCTCGCCGGCGGCCGTCAGCCGTTCGCGCACCCGCCGCCGCAGCCCCGCGCGAGGCGTGCCGCCCAGCTCGTCGGCGCCCAGCTCGGCCGCACGCGCCACCGCTTCGTCCAGGCCCGGAAAGAGCGGGCGCAGGCGCTCCAGCGCCGCGCGGACCGCGTTGCGCCGCAGATCGAGATCGGCGTTGGTCGAGTCGACGCAGTAGGGCAGCGCGCGGGCGTGGCAGGCGTCGCGCAGCGTCCCGGGGTCGACGCGCAGCAGCGGCCGCGCCAGGTCGATGCCCTTGCCGAGCGGCCGGCGCGGCGGAATCCCGGCCAGCCCGCCGGGCCCGGCGCCGCGGAAAAGCGCCATCAGGACGGTCTCGGTCTGGTCGGCGGCGTGGTGCGCGGTGGCGACGGCGCCGGCGCCGAAGCGCCCGGCGGCAGCAAGCAAGGCCGCATAGCGAGCCTCGCGCAGGGCCGCCTCGGAACGATCCGGCGCTGCAACGGCGATCGTCTCGAGCGGTAAGCCGAGCGCGGCGGCGACGCGCGCGACGACGCACTCGTCCTGCCATGCCGAGGCGCGCACCCCGTGATTGACGTAGGCGAGCCCGACGGTCAGCTCCATCGGCTTGGCGATCGCCGCCAAGGCCGCGGCCAGCGCTACCGAATCGGCGCCGCCGCTGCACGCCGCCAGCACGCGTTCGCCGCGGCGAATCGCGCCGCCGCGCTCGATCGCCTCCTCGATGGCCCGCTCGGGTCGCGCGCCCCGCATCGCTCTACCGCGTGTGCCGGGCGATCTCGCGCTCGACGTCGCGCTTGGCCACGTCGGCGCGCTTATCCCAGAGCTTCTTGCCGCGCGCGAGGCCGAGCTGCACTTTGGCCATGCCGCGCGTGAAGTACAGGCGCAGCGGAACGATGGTGAGGCCCTTCTCGGCAACGCGGCCCTGCAAGTGCGCGATCTGCTCCTTATGCAGCAGCAGCTTGCGCGGACGGGTCGGCTCGTCGTTGCTGAAGCTGCCGCGTTTGTACGGCGCCACGTGCATGCCGAGCAGCCACGCCTCGCCGTCGCGAAAACGCGCGTACGCTTCGTTGATCGAGGCGCCGCCGTCGCGAATCGACTTCACTTCCGTGCCCGTGAGCACCACGCCGGCTTCGAGCGATTCCAGAATTTCGTATTCGTGGCGAGCGCGCCGGTTATCGAGCGATGGCGCGGCCTTCTTCTTCTCCGCTTCCGCCGCCGCGGTGCGGGCCTGCTTCATCTTGGCCACGAGCCGTCACCACGCCGCCGTCGAGGGATTGCGGCGGTCGTCGGCGGCCTCGAGCGGGCCGCGCGAAACGAAGCTGCCCTCGGCCTGTGCGAGCAGCGTGCCGGCCTCGTCGAGCACGCGCGCCTCGACGCCGAGCACGTTGCGGCGATGCCACGCGACGCGTCCGACGATCTCGATCGGCCGCTCGAGCGGTACCGGCTTGCGAAAGCGCACGTTCACGCTGGCCGTCACGCCGCGGTGCCCGGCAAAACCGGCGGCGTGCGCCATCGCTTCGTCGAGTAGGGCCATCACCACGCCGCCGTGCGCGATGCCGCGCCAGCCTTGAAAGTTCGCGTCCAGCGTCGCGCGGGCGCGCACGCCTTCGACCGGATCGCGATCGAAGTGCAGGTGCATGCCGATCGGGTTGGACGGGCCGCACGCGAAACAGTTGCCGTCGTCGAAGGGGACGTCGCTCATCGACCCGCTTCGAGCCGGTCCGCGAGATACTCCGGCAGGTGCGCGGCGCGGATCTTGGCCTGCACCGTCGCGATCGGATACTCGTAGCGCACCCACTCGACGTGCCGGCGCTCCGGCTCGTAGAGCACGAACGACGCTTCGGGATTGAGATCGCGCGGCTGCCCGACGCTGCCGACGTCGACGATGTAGCGTTTGCCCGGTTCCATCGCGAGCTCGCCGCCGCGCTGCATGTGCTTGTGGCCGATCGTCCCGTCGGGTTCGAGCACCCAATACTCCGCGATGTGCGTGTGCCCGATGAAGATCACCGGCGCGTCGGTGCGTTCGAACGCCGCCGCGGCGGCTCGCTTGTCGAGGATATACTCGAAGTAGTTTACCGGCGCCCCGTGGACCAGCAGAAAGTCCTTATAGCGCAGCTCGTACGAGAGCGTGTTGAGCCAGGCGCGGTTCTCTTCGTCGAGCACGCTCTGCGTCCACGCGATCGCTTCGCGAGCTGCGTCGTTGAAGAACTCGACGCCAAAGCTTTCGAGTGCCGCCAGATCGTGGTTGCCCAGCACCGCGTGCCGCACGCGCGCGCGCAGCAGCGCCAGGCATTCGTTGGGGTTGGGGCCGTATCCGACCATGTCGCCGAGGCAGACGAGTTCGTCGGTGGGAGCGGCCAGCGCGAGCGCGCGCTTGAGCGACTCGAGATTGCCGTGAATGTCGGAGACGATCGCGTACCTCACGCCGGAACCTCGGCGAGCACCGCGCGGAAGGCGTCGGCAAAGGCTTGGCGCATCGGCGCCGTGCCGGCGCTCACGCGCACGTAGCGGTCGAGCGGCGGCGCGCCGGGCTTGCGGATCCACACGCCGCGCGCCAGCAGTTCGGCCAGCACGCGCGTGGCGCGTTCCGCGCTGCCGACGTCGATGCAGACGAAGTTCGCGTGCGATTCGAGATAGCCCAAGCCGAGCTCGCGCGCGAGCGCGTAATACTCCTCGCGCGCCTGCGCCGTCTCGCGCGCGATCCGCTCGCGAAAGCCCTCGTCGCGCAGCGAGGCCAGCGCGCCGACTTGCGCGTTGCGATTGATGCCGTAATGCAGGCGGATCTTTTGAAACGTCGCGATCGTTTCGCGCGTCGCCAGCGCGTATCCGATGCGCGCCCCGGCCATGCCGTACGCCTTCGAGAACGTGCGCGTGCGAATCAGCCGGTCCTCGAAACGCGGCGCCATCAGCTCGCGCTCGTCGACGAAATCGGCATAGGCCTCGTCGAGGAAGAGCAGCGTGTCGTGCGGCAGCGCCGCGTAGAAGCGTTCCATCTCGTCGCGCCCGGCGAAGCGCCCGCTGGGATTGTCGGGATTGGCGACGTAAACGATCGCGGGCCGGCGTTCGCGCGCGATCGCGGCCATCGCCTCGAGATCGAGAAACCCGTCGTCGCGATACGTTGCGAAGAGCAGTTCGCCGCCGTAGCCGACGACGTGATAGTTGAACGTCGGATAGGTGCCGCGCGTGGTCAGCGCCAGGCCGCCCGGCGCCACCCAGCCGCGCACCGCCACGCCCATCAGATCGTCGATGCCGGCGCCGACGACGATCTGCTCGGGCGAACAGCCGTGCTTGGAGGCGAGCGCGTCGCGCAAGTCGAGCGATTCCGGATCGCCGTACCAGCTCAGCCGATCGAGCTCGGACGCCATCGCGGCCAGCGCTTTGGGCGACGGCCCGAAAGCGCTCTCGTTCGCACCGAGGCGTACGAGTTCGCTGCGGCCGGTCTCGCGCATGAGCTGCTCGGGGCCGACGAACGGCGTCGTTGCCGGAATGGCTTCGATCGCGGGGGCCGGGCGGATCACGGCTGTCGACTATCCTCCTAAGAACCGGTGTACGGTCACGGTAACGCCGGCTTCGTATCGTTCGTCGCGTTCGCCGACCACCACGTAGCCGCCGGCGCGCGCCGTCAGACTTACCGAAAACGAGCGCAAGGCAAGGGGATGCGCCACGAGCGTCCCCGCCTCATCCCCAAGAGCGACCGGAACGTACCACGTCCAGCCCGGGCGACCGCCGAGTTCGCTGCCGAGCCGCGCCCGAACCTCGCCGCTGGGGACCGGAGCCCCGGTGAGCGCCGCTAGCACCGGAGCGCCGACCGCTTCGAGCATCATCAAGGCCGAGGCCGGGTTGCCGGGCAGCCCGATGATGGGCTTGGCGCCCAGCGCTCCCAGCAGCGTCGGCTTTCCCGGCTTGACCCGCAGCCCGTGGACGACCACGCCCGGATCGCCCAGCGCCGCGACCGTCGCCGGCAAACGATCGCGCTCGCCGACCGAGGAGCCCCCCGTCAGCACGGCCGCATCGCACTGCGCCAAAGCGGAAGCAATGCCGTCGCAAAACGCGGCTTCCTCGTCGGGCAGCGTCGGAAAGTGCCGCGGCACCGCGCCCAGCGCTTCGAGCGCGGCGGCGATCGCGTAGCGGTTCGAATCGCGCACTTGGCCGCCGCGCAGGGCCGCGCCGGGCGCGACGAGTTCGTCGCCGCTGGACATGACGGCTACGACCGGGCGGCGGTAGACGGCGACCTCGGCGATGCCCAGCGTCGCGAACAGGCCGATATGGCGTGCGCCGATGCGGACGCCCGGCCCGAGAATCCGCTCGCCGGACTCCATGTCGGCGCCTCGCGGCACCACGTTTTCGCCCACGGCCACCGGCTGCGCGATCGTCACGCTGCCTTCGTCGAACGAGGTCTCTTCCACCGGAACCACGGCGTCGGCACCGGGCGGCAGCGTGCCGCCGGTGGGGATGCGCATCGCCTGGCCGGCTGCCACGCGCCCCGCGGCGCCTTCGCCCATGCGCACCTCGCCCGCGAGCGTCAGCGTGCCCGGAACCGACGACGATGCGATCGCGAATCCGTCCATCGCCGAACGCGCCGCGGCCGGATAGGCATCGTCGGCAACGACGTCTTGCGCCAGCACGCGCCCGAGCGCCGCGTCGAGCGGCACGCGTTCGATCTGCGGCTTGGGCAGCGCCACGCGCGCGAAAAAGGCGACGACGGCTTGGCGCGGCGCCAACAGCCGCTCGACCGCGAAGCCCTCGCGCGGTAGGAGTGCGTTTGCAGGCTGCATAATGGCGCGCTTCTCCATGTTGGATATCGACGTCGTTCGCCGCGATCCCGATCGCGTTCGCCGGTCGGCCCGTCGCCGCGGGCTCGATCCGTCGTTCGTCGACGAGGTTCTTCGCTACGACGGCGAGTACCGCTCGGCGCTTACCGCCGTCGAACGCCAGAAAGCCGAGAAGAATCGGCTCTCCGGCGAGATCGGGCGCGCCGCCGATAAGGCTGCCGCCGCGCGCGAACTTCGCCCGGCGATCGAGACGCTCTCGAACGAGATCGCGCGCGGCGAAGAAACCGCGCACGCGCTCTCGCCGGAAAACCGCTCCTCGCCGCTCTTCGAGCTCTTACAAAATACCCCGAACCTGCTCGACGATTCGGTGCCCGACGGCAGCGACGAAAGCGCCAACGCCGTGGTGCGCACGTGGGGCGAGCCGCGCGCGTATGCGTTCGCGCCCAAAGCGCACTGGGAGATCGGCGAGGCGCTGGGCATTCTCGATTTCGAACGCGCGGCAAAGCTCTCGGGCAGCCGATTCGCGATGCTCTCGGGCCGCGGCGCGCGCCTCTCGCGAGCGGTCGCTTCGTTCTTTCTCGACCGCGCCGGAGCAGCGGGCTACGACGAAGTCGCGCCGCCGCTGCTGGTGTCGCGCCAAACGATGTGGTCGACCGGGCAGCTCAGCAAGTTCGCCGACGCGATGTTTGCCGATTCCGACGCCGATCTCTTCATGATTCCGACGGCCGAGGTACCGCTCACCGCGATGCACTCGGGCGAAATTCTCAAGCTCGACGAGCTGCCGCGCCGGTACGCCGCCTTCACCCCGTGCTTTCGCAAAGAAGCCGGCGCCGCCGGAAAGGACACGCGCGGTCTCATTCGCCTGCATCAGTTCGAGAAAGTCGAGCTGGTGTGGCTCACCGCACCGGAGCGTTCGTTCGACGCGCTCGAAACGCTCGTGCGCGATGCCGAATCGCTGCTGCAAGCCCTCGAAATTCCTTATCGCGTCGTCGCGCTCTGCGCCGGCGATACCAGCTTCAACTCGGCCAAGACCTACGACATCGAAGTGTGGCTGCCGGGCGCGAACGCGTACCGCGAGATCAGCTCGTGCTCGAACTGCACCGATTTCCAAGCGCGCCGCACCGCGATTCGCTTCCGGCGCGAAGCCAAGAGCAGGCCCGAACCGGTGCACACGCTCAACGGCTCCGGCCTCGCGATCGGCCGCACGCTGGTCGCCATTTTAGAAAACTATCAGCAGGCCGACGGATCGCTGGAGATTCCCAAGGTACTGCAGCCCTACACCGGCTTCGACCGCATTTCCGCACCGAGCTGAGCTCCGCTAACGCGAGCTGCAAGCATCGCGCCGTACCAGCCGGCATGCCGCGGCGCATTCGTTGGAGATGCTATCCTGCGATCGGCGCCGGTGCCGACTGGCGAACGGGAAAGCGGATCCGGCTGTAAGACCAATTACCGTCTCGGATGCGGCACACTTTTTGAAGTGACGCCCTAGAGTTGCCGGCTCCGTTGTCGGCCGAGCAGGGGCCGGTGCCGCTGAAAACTAGAGACAGAGCACGGCAAAGGTGTTCGCTTGCGGTCCTGCAGCCAGGCCGCTGAAGTTGATGGCGATGCTCAGAGCGTCCCCGCGCGGCATTCCGGATTACGGCGTACGCCTGGCGCTTTCGCGAGGCGGGGGCTTACCCGCTTGCTCCGAGTTCGCCGCGCAGCAGCGCGTCGGCCAACGTTTCTACCGCGATCGAGCGCTCGGGCACGGCGACGCCGGCGGGGAAGAAGGCTTCGACGCGCACGGCGGTGCGGGCGGAGTCGATCGCCTGGAGGGTGCAGCGCAGGCGCTCGTTGTTGACCAAGCCGAACGCGGCTTCGACGAAGCCGGTGCGGCGGTCGTCGACGGAGACGTGCGCGCCCAGCACGCGGTCGATCGCGGCCAGCACGCGATCGTAGGTTTCGTCGTAGCCCCGAGCGAGCTCGAGTTCGCGATGCGGGCGCAGGCCGGCGCGCGGATTGGGCTTCTCCCATCCGAGCCAGCGAGCGAGAAAGCTCACGAGAGTTCCCGGATCAACTCCACGAGCTGCTGGCGATCGAGATACCGGATGTGCCCGCGCTCGCGACGCAGCGCCTGCTGTGTTTCCAGCTCGGCGATCGCGCGCGCGGCGACTTCCTTGACCGTGCCGGCGGCGGCGGCAATCTGCGATTGCGTCACCGACGCCAGATTCGGCGCCGCGGGAACGAGGCCGCGTTCCGGCATCGCGTACGGCAGCAGCACGCGCGCGATTCGCGCGACGATCGGCAGCGAACCCTGCACCGTCAGCGTATCGTTCATCAGCCGCAGGCGCTGCGCGATCACGACGCCCAGCGCCATCGTGAGCTCGGGATGGCGCGCCGCGACGTCGTCGATCACCGACCACGGCAGCTTCACGATCGTCGCCGTCTTCGAGAACACGTTGATCTGCGCGTTGGCAAACCCGCGGTCGAAATATTCGGCGACGCCGAAGAGTTCGTTGGGGAAGATTTCGTAGAGAATGCGCTCGCGCTCGCTCTCGCTGCCTTTGGCGCGCGCGACGATGCCGTCGAGCACCATGCCGACGAAGGGCCACTGCTCGTTTTCGGCGACGAGCGACTCGCCCCGGCGCCCGGATTGCCTCACCGCCGCGGCGGCGAGTTCTTCGCACGCCTTCGGCCCGAGCGACGCGAAGGCGACGCAGCCTTCGAGCTGGGCGACCAGGGGATGGCGCTTCTGCTCCTCGGGATAGCGGCGCGTTACCGAGACCCGCCACATGCCACGGGCCACCCGCCGCGTCTCGATCACGAAGCGCTCGGGCCGCTCCTGGGTAAGGCGTGACGACAACCCGCGGGGCTCGTTCTCGGTTATGATGGTGAGGGTACCGCCGTGAGGTAGCCGGTCGAGCGCCTCGGTCAAGGGGCCCAGCCGGTCCCAGGCCGGCATCCCGCGCAGATCGATTTCGGGCGCTTCCATCACGCCGGTCACGTTCTCGCCGGGCAAAGCGCTCTACTCCTAGCAGTACGTCACCCGGGTCGCGGAGCGACGGGGTGGAGGAGTCGAAAGGATAAGCATGGTTCGGTCTTTAGCCAAGCGCGTTGCAGTAGCGTTCGCGTTCGCCGGAATCGCCGCCGTGGCGTTCGTGCCGGTCACTTCCGCCGCACAGTCGTCGGCGGATTCACCCACCGAGGTGCATTACACGACGGCGATCACGACGGCATACGGCTCGCCGTATCCCATCGCCGGGCACCTCGATCTCCAAATCTTCCCCAACGGGATCCTGCGCGGGTATTACCACAACGCCTACGTCAAGCAGTTCATCCCCGTAACCGGCGGTAAAGACGGGAACTACATCTGGTTCGATATCGGTCCGGTCACGACGGATCTCGGGCTCGGCTTTCCGCTCGGCCCGATGGGCAAGCTGCACGTCATCGGCACGATGGGCGGCGAGGGTGGTTTCCGCGGCCAGCTCTACCCGCTCTACGGTGCCGCCGACAGCGGCCTGGCGATGACGGGCAACGTTCCGGCGGCCGGCCCCGGCAACTCGCTGACCCCGAACGTCCCCGAGCCGCAGCCGACCGTAAACAACCAGTTCCTGTTCGCGGCCAAGCCGACCGACAAGAGCGACCAGGACTACCCCTTCACCGCCCCGGCGTCGCCCTCACCGTAACGAGCGGCCCGGTGCCGGCCCGTGCGACGGCGGCACGGGATTCCCGACGGCCTTCCACGCGCGCTCCGGCGCCGGTGGGAGGCCGTCCATATGTTTGAGGAAGAGCGAGACTTCCCAAATCTGGCGGTCGTCCAGCGTCGGCGAGAAGGCCGGCATCCCGGTGAGGCGGATGCCGTGCGCGACCTTCCAGTAGGTGACGCCGTCAGGATCGTCCTCGACCCCGTCCTTGGCCAACTGCGGCGGCTGCTGGTAGAGGCCTTGTGCGATGTTCGACGGCTTCCCGTTGGCGGCGCCGTGGCACACCGCACAGTTTTCGCCGTAGAGCTTGATCCCCGCGAGCAGGTTGGCGTCGGTGAGCGGCACGGGATTGTCGATCTTCGGTGCCTCGCGCGCCAGCGTTGCGTGCAGCGACGTCCTGGCGGCCCAGCGTTCGAGAGCGGACGGCTTCGCATCGGCGTTGGCCGGCATGAGCCCGGCGCGCACGCCGACGTAGGCGAAGAGTGCGGCCGCCGCCAGCGTGACGACGATGCCGAGCACGAATCCACGAATCATGGCGGGCTCTTTTCCCCGAGATTCGGCGACTCCCCGGCCTCGCCGGGGTCGAGTTTCACCTTGAGGACGATCGCGGTCGACTCCCGCCGCGAGTGAATCTGGACGCCGTCGGCAAAGGCGTGCATCAGCTCGATGCCCCGGCCGCGCTCTTCCCGGCGCACGAACGGACGCCAGCGGCCGTAATCCTCGACCGTAATCGAGAGCGCCGGCGGCTGCAGCTCGATGCCCAGCCGAATGAGCCCGGGCTCGCCCCCACGGTAGGCGTGTTCGACGGCGTTGGCGATCGCTTCGCCGACCGCCACTAGCACGCCGAACCGGCGGTCTTCCGAAACCTCGAGCGCTCGCAGGCGCCGTTCGACGATCGCGCGCGCCAGCGGCGAGACGACCGAATGCGCGGAGAAGGTGTAGCTCGAAACCGGCGTGGTTCGCTCGAGCACCAGCACGGCCGCATCGTCGCGATTCCCGCCGGCGTCGAAGATACGCGGCAAGAGCTCGTTTGCCGGGTCGGTGGAACGTTCGATTTGCAGCGCTCGCACCGCATCGAGCAGGCGCTCCTCGCCTTGGAGAATGTCGCGTTCGTTCTCGATGAGCCCGTCGGTGTAGAGCACGACGCGGGCATCCTGCGGCACGGTAAACGTCCAAACCGCGGTCTCGACGTCGGGCGCGCAGCCGAGCGGTAAACCGCTCGCAGGAAGGCGGCGCGTCACGCCCCCCTCGAGGGTCAGGATCGGCGGCGGGTGGCCCGCCACGGCGTACACGAAGGCGCCCGTCTCGGGATCGTACGTGCCGAAGATCGCGGTCACCATCCCGATCGATTCGCGAAGCCGCACCACGTCGTTGACGTAGTTGAGCACGTCGGCCGGCGTCACGCTGCTGCCGACGGCCGCGGTGCGCATCGCCTGGCGCACCTCGCCCATGATCACCGCGGCGTCGAGCCCGTGGCCGGCGACGTCGCCGATGCTGATCGCGATGCGCCCGTCGGGCTGAGCGAAGGCGTCGTACCAATCGCCACCGACCTCGGCCTCGTCGCTCGCCGGGCGATACGCCGCGGAGAACGCCACCCCGGGCACGTCGGGCAGCCGGTCCGGAAGCAGCGCGCGCTGAAAGCGATCGGCGACGCGGTGCTCGCGCATCGCGGCCGCTTGGCCGGCGACGACCACCGAGAGCTGTTGCGCCAGCAGCGTCACGATTTGCCGCTGCATCTCGTCGAAGCCGAGCGGCTGCGACGTCTCGCAGACGATGCTACCAAACGTGCGGCGACCCGCCGCCAGGGTCTCGACGATCCGTTGCGATGGATCGGTCGGTTGGCCGGGGTGAGCGCCGGCAGAGACCGAGAACTCGTCACGCTCGAGCGCATCGATGACCACCCGAATCGAACAGTACTCCGCAAGCCCGCCGGCGCAAAGCTCGGCAATCTGCCCGAGCGCGTCACCGACGTTCGGGGCGTTCGTCAGGACGTTGCCGGCACGCAGCAAGACGTCCAGCGCGGAGTTCAACCGCTCGGCTGCCACATCAAGCGAGCGCACTGCTCGTTATTTTCCATCCTGGCGAGCGGTTAAACCCCGCTTCGGCGTGGGAATGAAGCAAGGGCTATCCTGGGGAGATTGAAGATGGCGATTGCTCCTCCGAAGAGAGAGGCGAAGACGCTCGATCGGCGTCAACTTTTGTCTGCGCTCCGTGCGTTCCGCCGGGGCGATTTTAGCGTACGTCTGCCGCTCGACCTGTCGGGCCTCGAGGGCGACATCGCCGAAGCGTTCAACGATTGCATCGAGCTCAACGCTCGCCTGGCCGACGAACTCGACCGGATGAGCACCGTCGTGGGCCGCGAGGGGCGCATCACGCAGCGGGCCTCGCTCGGCAGCGTTGCCGGCGCCTGGCACGGCTACGTCGATTCGGTCAACACGCTGGTCACCGATCTCACCCAGCCCATGGCCGAGGCCGGCCGCGTGCTCGGCGCCGTCGCCAACGGCGATCTCTCCAAACGCATGGCGCTCGATATCGAGGGCCGCCCGCTCAAGGGCGACTTCTTACGCTCCAGCAAGCTGATCAACACGATGGTCGATCAGCTCAACGCCTTCGCCTCCGAAGTCACCCGCGTCGCGCGCGAAGTCGGTTCCGAAGGCAAGCTCGGCGGGCAGGCCGTCGTCAAAGGCGTCGCCGGTACGTGGAAAGATCTCACCGATTCCGTCAACACGATGGCCGGCAATCTTACCAACCAAGTCCGCAATATCGCCGACGTCACCACCGCCGTCGCCAACGGCGACCTCTCCAAGAAGATCACCGTCGAAGCGCGCGGCGAGATCCTCGAGCTCAAAGGCACCATCAACACGATGGTCGATCAGCTCAACGCCTTCGCCTCGGAAGTGACGCGCGTCGGGCGCGAAGTCGGTTCCGAAGGTAAGCTCGGCGGACAGGCGGTCGTCAAAGGCGTCGCCGGCACCTGGAAAGATCTCACCGATTCGGTCAACACGATGGCCGGCAACCTCACCAACCAAGTCCGCAACATCGCCGAGGTCACCACCGCCGTCGCCAAGGGCGATCTCTCCAAGAAGATCACCGTCGACGTGAAAGGCGAAATTCTCGAGCTCAAAGACACGATCAACACGATGGTCGATCAGCTCAACGCGTTCGCCTCCGAAGTGACGCGCGTCGCGCGCGAAGTCGGCTCCGAAGGCAAGCTCGGCGGCCAGGCGGCGGTGGAAGGCGTCGCCGGCACCTGGAAAGATCTCACCGACTCGGTCAACACGATGGCCGGCAATCTCACGTCGCAAGTCCGCAATATCGCCGAAGTGACGACGGCCGTCGCCAAGGGCGACCTCTCGAAGAAGATCACGGTCGACGTGCGCGGCGAAATCCTCGAGCTCAAGGGCACCATCAACACGATGGTCGACCAGCTCAACGCCTTCGCCTCCGAAGTGACGCGCGTCGCGCGCGAAGTCGGCTCCGAAGGCAAGCTCGGCGGCCAGGCAGAGGTGCAAGGCGTCAGCGGCACGTGGAAGGATCTCACCGATTCGGTGAACTTCATGGCCTCGAACCTGACGTCGCAAGTCCGCAACATCGCCGAAGTGACGACGGCCGTCGCCAAGGGCGACCTTTCGAAGAAAATCACGGTCGACGTACGCGGCGAAATACTCGAGCTCAAGAACACCATCAACACGATGGTCGATCAGCTCAACGCCTTCGCCTTCGAAGTGACGCGCGTCGCGCGCGAAGTCGGTTCCGAAGGCAAGCTCGGCGGCCAGGCGCAGGTAGTCGGCGTCAGCGGCACGTGGAAAGACCTCACCGATTCGGTAAACTTCATGGCCTCGAACCTCACCTCGCAGGTTCGCAACATCGCCGACGTCACCACCGCCGTCGCCAACGGCGACCTCTCCAAGAAGATCACCGTCGCCGTCCGCGGCGAGATCCTCGAGCTGAAGAACACGATCAACACGATGGTCGATCAGCTCAACGCGTTCGCCTCGGAGGTGACGCGCGTCGCGCGCGAAGTCGGCTCCGAAGGCAAGCTCGGCGGCCAGGCCGTCGTCAAAGGCGTCGGCGGCACGTGGAAAGATCTCACCGATTCGGTCAACACGATGGCGGGCAACCTCACCTCGCAAGTCCGCAACATCGCCGAAGTGACGACGGCCGTCGCCAAGGGCGATCTCTCCAAGAAGATTACCGTCGACGTCCGCGGCGAAATTCTCGAGCTCAAAGGCACCATCAACACGATGGTCGACCAGCTCAACGCCTTCGCTTCGGAAGTCACCCGCGTCGCGCGCGAAGTCGGCTCCGAAGGGCGCCTGGGCGGCCAGGCGCAAGTCGCCGGCGTCAGCGGCACGTGGAAGGATCTCACCGACTCGGTGAACTTCATGGCCTCGAACCTCACCTCGCAGGTTCGCAACATCGCCGACGTCACCACCGCCGTCGCCAAGGGCGATCTCTCCAAGAAGATCACGGTCGACGTCAAAGGCGAAATCCTCGAACTCAAAGACACCATCAACACGATGGTCGACCAGCTCAACGCCTTCGCTTCGGAAGTGACGCGCGTCGCGCGCGAAGTCGGCTCCGAAGGGAAGCTCGGCGGCCAGGCCGAGGTGCAAGGGGTGAGCGGCACGTGGAAAGACCTCACCGATTCGGTGAACTTCATGGCCTCGAACCTCACGTCGCAGGTCCGCAACATCGCCGACGTCACCACCGCCGTCGCCAACGGCGATCTTTCCAAGAAGATCACCGTCGACGTGCGCGGCGAGATTCTCGAGCTCAAAGACACCATCAACACGATGGTCGACCAGCTCAACGCCTTCGCTTCGGAAGTCACCCGCGTCGCGCGCGAAGTCGGCTCCGAAGGACGGCTCGGCGGCCAAGCGCAGGTGCGCGGCGTCGCCGGCACGTGGAAGGATCTCACCGACTCGGTCAACACGATGGCGTCGAACCTCACTTCGCAGGTTCGCAACATCGCCAAGGTGACGACCGCCGTCGCCAACGGCGACCTGTCGCAGCAAGATCACGGTCGACGTCAAAGGCGAGATCCTCGAGCTCAAGGACACCATCAACACGATGGTCGACCAGCTCAACGCCTTCGCTTCCGAAGTCACGCGCGTCGCGCGCGAAGTCGGCTCCGAAGGCAAGCTCGGCGGCCAGGCGCGCGTTCCCGGCGTCAGCGGCACGTGGAAAGACCTCACCGATTCGGTGAACTTCATGGCCTCGAACCTCACCTCGCAGGTTCGCGGCATCGCCGAGGTCGTCACCGGCGTCGCCAACGGCGATCTCAAACGCAAGCTCACCCTCCAAGCCGCGGGCGAAATCGCTCAGCTCGCCGACACGATCAACGGGATGATCGACACCCTGGCCACGTTCGCCGACCAAGTCACCACGGTCGCGCGCGAAGTCGGCTTCGAGGGCAAGCTCGGCGGACAAGCCGAAGTGCCCGGCGCCGCCGGCTTGTGGCGCGACCTCACCGACACGGTCAACCAACTGGCGGCGCAGCTCACCTCGCAGATCCGCGCGATCGGCGAAGTCGCCACCGCCGTCACCAAGGGCGACCTCTCGCGCACCGTCGAGGTCGAAGCTCGCGGCGAAGTCGGCGAGCTCACCCAAAACGTCAACGAGATGATTCAGAACTTGCGCGACACGACGCGCAAGAATACCGAGCAGGACTGGCTCAAGACCAACCTGGCGCGCTTCACCGCGATGCTGCAGGGGCAGCGCGACATCAAGACGGTCAGCCGCGTCATCATGTCGGAGATCGCGCCGCTGATCAACGCGCAGACCGGCGCCTTCTACATCAACGAACCGATTGGCGACGAGCCGCTGCTGCGCCTCATCGCGAGCTACGCCATCTCGCGGCGCAAGGCCGCGCAGCGCATCGTCCACGCGGGCGAAGGGCTGGTCGGCCAGTGCGTCGTCGAGAAGCGGCGCATCCTGCTCACCGAGGTACCCAACGACTACCTGGCGATCAACTCCGGCCTGGGCAGCATGCAGCCGCTCTCGCTCATCGTGGTGCCGGTGCTCTTCGAAGGCGACGTAAAGGCCGTCATGGAGCTGGCTTCGGCCGAGCGCTTCAGCGAAACCCACCTGCTCTTCCTCGAGCAGCTTACCGAATCGATCGGCGTCATTCTCAACACGATCGCCGCCTCGATGCGCACCGAGGAACTCCTCAAGCAGTCGCAGGCGCTCACGATCGAGCTGCAGAGCCAGCAGATGGAGCTGCAGCAAACCAACGACGAGCTCGAAGAGAAAGCCCGCCTGCTGCAGGAGCGCAACGCCGAGGTCGAGCGCCGCACGCGCGAGATCGACGAAGCGCGCCAAGAGCTGGAAAAGAAGGCCGAGCAGCTCGCGCTCACCTCCAAGTACAAGTCGCAGTTCCTCGCCAACATGTCGCACGAACTGCGCACGCCGCTCAATAGCCTCCTGATTCTTTCCAAGCAGCTGGCCGACAATCCGCACGGCACGATGTCGTCGAAGGAAGTCGAGTTCGCCCGGACGATCCGCGCGGCCGGCGCCGACCTCCTCACGCTGATCAACGACATCCTCGATCTCTCGAAGATCGAATCGGGGACCACGTCGATCGATCTTCAGGAGATCTCGTTCGGACAGATCCAAGACGAAGTCGAACGCACCTTCAATCAGATCGCGCAAGACAAGAACCTGGATTTCATCATCCGCGCCGACGAGGATCTGCCCGAATCCCTGCTCACCGATCCGACGCGCATGCAGCAGATTCTCAAAAACCTGCTCTCCAACGCGTTCAAGTTCACCACCGAAGGCAGCGTCAGCTTCCACATCAAGCTGCTGCGCGACCATAACCTGAGCCACATCGCCGGGCCGGCGGTGGCCTTCTCCGTGACCGATACCGGCATCGGCATTCCTCAAGACAAGTTCAACGTGATCTTCGAGGCGTTCCAACAAGCCGACATGGGCACGTCGCGCAAGTTCGGCGGCACCGGCCTGGGCTTGGCGATCAGCCGCGAAATCGCGGCGTTGCTGGGCGGCGAGATCAGCGTCGAGAGCGCGGTCGGCCGCGGCAGCACGTTCACCTTCTACCATCCGCTCGAGCGCAACGTGGCGTCGACGGTGGTGCAGCGTACCGTCGCCATCTCCGGCGGCGTGCAGGAACGCATCGTCCGGCCGGTGCCGCGCGCGATGGCCGAAGAGAAACCGCGCAAAGACGTCGACGACGACCGCGAGCGGATCGAGGCCTCCGACCGCGTGCTGCTCGTGATCGAAGACGACGTGATCTTCGCGCGGATTCTCCTGGGGCTGGCGCGGGATCGCGGCTTCAAGGGCATCATCGCCACCTCGGCGTCGCAAGGGCTGGCGCTGGCGCGCCGGTTCCGGCCCGACGCGATCACGCTCGACATCGGGCTGCCCGATACCGACGGCTGGAGCTTGCTGCAAGAGCTCAAAACCGATCCGGCCACCTCCGACATCCCGGTGCACGTGATCTCCGGCGAGGAACAGTGGCAGCGCGCCCTCGACGCGGGCGCGGTCGCCCACCTCAAGAAGCCGGTCACCGAGGAGGCGCTCACGCAAACGTTCGACTCGCTGCTCGGCTTCTCGAGCGCCAACACGAAGAGCTTGCTGGTAGTCGAAGACGACATCATGCAGCTCAACGCGCTGGTGAACTTGATCGGCAGCGGCGAAGTGAACGTCACCGCGGTGCGCACGGCCAGCGAAGCCCTCGAAGCGCTCGCGCGCAATCATTTCGACTGCATCGTCGTCGATCTCGGCCTGCCCGACGTTCCCGGCGAGGAGCTGATCGCCGCGATGCGCGCGATGCCCAGCGGCGCCGGGGTTCCGGTGATCGTCTACACCGGGCGGGATCTCACGCGGCAGGAAGAGATGAAGCTCAACGAGCTGACGCAAGCCGTCATCGTGAAAGACGCGATGGCGCCCGACCGGCTGCTCGACGAAGCGCAGTTCTTCCTCCACCAAGTGGAGTCGCGGCTTCCGGCCAGCAAGCGGCTTTCGATCGAGGCGCCGGGCGGCGGCAACGGCACCTCGCTGCAAGGCAAGAGCGTGCTGATCGTCGACGACGACACGCGCAACATCTTCGCGTTGCGCAGCGCGCTGGAAGCCTACGACATGCAGGTCCATAGCGCGGAAGGCGGCCAAGAAGGCATCGATCTGCTCGCTCGCACGCCCGGCATCGACATCGTGCTGATGGACATCATGATGCCCGAGCTGGACGGCTACGAGACGATCCGGCGGATCCGGGCCAACGCGCGGTTCGCGGACCTGCCGATCATCGCGCTCACCGCCAAGGCGATGCGCGGCGACCGGGAGAGCTGCATCGCCGCCGGCGCGTCCGAGTACATCAGCAAGCCCGTCGATATCGATCAGCTGCTCTCGCTGCTGCGCGCATGGTTGAACCGCTGACCACCGCAGCGGCCGCGCCGGGCGACTCGACGCGGGAAGGCGCGCTGGCCGACCTCGAGCTCAATCTGCTGCTCGAGGCGGTCGCGCGCTTTGCCGGCTTCGATTTTCGGGAGTATTCGCAGGGAACGCTCAAGCGGCGCGTCTCCGAGCGCATGCGCGGCGAGGGCGTGCAGACGATCTCCGGCTTACAGGAACGCATCCTGCACGATCCGGGCGCCTTCTCGCGCTTCATGTTTGCGATGTCGGGCGGCAACGGCGAGCTCTTCCGCGACGGCGAGTTCTTCCGCGTGCTGCGCCAGAGCGTCGTCCCGCTGCTGCGTACCTATTCGTTCGCGCGGGTGTGGTTGCCCAACTGCGGACGAGGCGAAGACGCGTACTCGATCGCCGCGGTCCTTCACGAAGAAGGCCTGCTCGAACGCACCATGATCTACGCGACCGACGCCAGCGAGCTGGCGCTCACGCTGGCCAAGGGCGGCACCTTCGATCTAGAATCGGCCGACGAGGTCCGCGCGGCGCACCGCGCGACGGGCGCCACCACCCCGCTCGCCGAAGTGGCGTCGCTTTCGGGCGAGACCCTGCGCTTTCACGAATCGCTCAAAAAGAACGTGATCTTCGCACAGCACAGCCTGGTAACCGACGGCTCGCTCAACGAGTTCCACGTCATCGTCGCGCGCGGGGTTCTGCCGCAGTTCAACAAAGCGCTGCAGTTTCGCGTTCACAATCTCTTCCTGGGCAGCTTGATGCGCTTGGGCTTCCTCTGCCTCGGAACCCACGAAACGCTCAAGCAGACGCCGCACGAGCGCATCTTCCGGGAAGTCGTGCGCGATCAGGCCGTCTACCGCAGAATGCGCTGATCCTCGGCCTGGGCTGCGATTTCGCCCCGCTCGACGCGGCGCGTCAGGCGAGGAATCGCGTTCCAATCGATGCGCAGGCCGGCCTCGGCGGCCGCGCCCACGGCGCGCGCGAACCGGTCGAGATCGAACTGCAAATCGCGCTCCATCGCCGGAGCGGCCGCAAAATCGTACTCCAAACGCACGGCCACGAAGGTGCTTTGCGGCCCGGCGACTTCGAAGCGCGCCTCGCCCGCGTGCCGGGCTCCGGCGATGCCGCGCCAGCCGATGCGCTCGCTATCGCGCCAGCCTTCGTTGGTCGCGTCGAACTCGCGCCGGCCGCCGCACTCCACCGTCCACCGGCAGTTCTGGTCGTCGTAATACGCCACGTCTTTGACGTGGCGCAGAAAATCGGGATACCGGTGAAAGTGCGTGAAGAGCTCGAAGACTGGCTCCACCGGTGCGGGCACGATAGTAGCGGCACGGAAAACGACCATGCGGAAAGCGTTCCATTCGGCCGATTGCTTCAAACTAGGCCGCTCGGCCCTACCGGCATGCCCGAAGGTTGCCCGGATCAGTAGGACGCGTTCCCTCGGTGGATCGTGCTCAAGCCGATGCCGAGGACGACGGCCAGCGAGTTATGCGTCGCAGGCGTGTGCGTCAGCACGTCCTCGAGTTGGAGCTTGAACGCACCCCCGAAAAAGGTGCTCGCTCCCACGACGAAGTCGCGCTGGAAGCTCCCCGTGGTATCGTTCGCGCCGTCCTCCCGCGCGTAGGCGAACGTCGCGCGGCCGACCTGATAGATGCCTTGCAGATACCCTCCGCTGCTCTGTACCGCCCGGCCGGTGCCAAGCGGATTCGTGTCGTTGCCGGTCTGCAGCGCACCGTTGAGGGTTAGTCGCCCGAAGTAGGCGTTCGCGCCGTAGCCCTGTCGCCAGAACTCATCCTCGCCCCGAAGCGGGCGGCGCCCGGTGTAGCGATAGATCTCGAAATCGGCGTGCGCCAGCGTCTCGCGGCCGGCGAACATCCAGTCGGTGCCGCTCTGCGAGTACGGCGATGCCTGGTCGTGGTCGTCGAGCGCGAGCGCGAGGGCGCTGAATCCGCGCACTTCTTGGCCGAGCGACACCCGCACGCCGGTCATCGGCTCGTAGAGATTGAAGGGATTATTGCCGACGGTTTGGTCGAAGAGCAGATAGTCTTGCTCGCTGAGTTTGAAACGCTCCGGATCGACCGGCAGCGGCAGCACTTGCAGGCCGGCCCGTGCGTCGACCGGCACCGCCTGCGTCCACGACGAGGCGAACTCCACCCACCCCTCGCGCAGGTCGCCGACCGTGCCGCCGTCGAGGACGTACTGCTCGCCGCCGAAGTTCCAGTGCGGCCCGAGCGGGCCGCCCACGTTCGCGACGATTTTATCCACGATAAATTTCGGTAACCCGTCGGCGCTGGGGTCGCTTTCGTAGAGCGACTGTGCTTGCACGCTCGCCGGCAGGTCGCCCGCCGGGACGAGCCTCGGCACGGCGTAGCCGTTGGCTTTGAATGCTTTGCCGAAACTCGTGAGCCTCGTGCCCACGGTGTGGCACGCGCCGCACGAGAGCAGGGAGCGGCGCGCGAACTCGGTGGTGGCCGAAGCCGCGGCCGGTCGCAGCGCGATCGCCGCGAGCACCACCACGGCGGCGATGCGCACAACCTTTTCCACGACGGCGCCTTTGTCGGCGTTACGGAACGCATCGACGAGCTTGCGCAAGAGCTCGGAGTGCGCGCGTGAGGTCCGCGACGACGCGAGCATTTCCTGAATCTGGGCGGCCAGCGCCGCGGCCGCCTGCGAAACTTCGCGCGCGGTTCCGGCCTGCGCCTCGGCAACGGTGGCGACCGGCCGGATCGTCTCCAGCACGTCCTCGGTCGCCTTGCGTACCTCGCCGGCGCTCGCGACGTTCTGCTCTACCACCCGCGAGACGCTCGCGATGCTCAGCGTGAGCGCCCCCGAAGCCGCGCGCATCTCACTGGAGCGCTCGACGACTTCGACGGCGATGCCAGCGGTCTGTGCGATCGCCGCGCTGACCGCGCCGAGCGCGCCGGTCGCCTCGATCGAGAGCGCCGCGCCGGCGTCCATCTGCTCGGAGGCGCTCGCGATCGCCTGCGCGGCGCGGGTGCTCTCGCTACGGATCGCGTCGAGGATCGTCGAGATCTCGCGCGTCGAGATGCGCGATCGCTCCGCCAGTTTGCGGACCTCATCGGCCACGACGGCGAAGCCGCGGCCCTGCTCGCCGGCGCGTGCGGCCTCGATTGCCGCGTTGAGCGCGAGCAGGTTCGTCTGGTCGGCGAGATCGTCGATCACGGCGACGATTTCGGAGACGTCGCCGGAGCGATCGGCCAGCGTCTTCATGACCGCGTGCGCCACGCCGGTCGCCTCGCGAATCCGCCCGACGGCCTCGGCAGTGCGAGCGACCGAACGCTCTGCCGAGCGGGCCTCGCCTTCCGCGTGATGAGCCGCTTGCGCGAGCGTCGCCCCGAGCTGGCTGAAGATCGCGATCTGCTCGTCGAGACGGCCGACGGCGTCGACGGCCTCGCGCGAGGCGTCCGCTTGAAGATCGGAGGCGCCGGCGATACGGTGCGCCGATTGCGAGAGGTCGTCGATCCGCCTGGATGCCGACGCGACGCGCACCGCATGATCGCGCGCGCCGTTGGCGACGCCGTCGATCGAGACGGAGATCTGCTCGACCGCCGCAGTCGATTCGCTGGTTGCGGCCGAGAGCCGCGAACTCGAGCGCGCGAGATCGTTGGCGGCGGCCGCAATGCCGGCGATCGTCTCGCGAAGGCCGCTCGTCATCCGCGAGAACTCGCCGCCGATCGCCGCCAGGCCGCCGATCACGCCATTGTAACTCTCGCAAAGGCGCGCGATCTCGTCCCGTCCGCCATCCACGATGAAGGCGTGGTCGGAATCGAACGAGGCCGACAGATCGCCCGAGGCAAGCGCATCGAACGCCATCATCAGCGAGGCGACGTCGCGCTCCGTGAGATCGCGTAAGGCTTGGGTGATGCGCCCGAGCCGGCGTGCGATGCTGCCGCCGACCAGCAGCGCGGTAGCGACGAGGACCGCCACCGACGCAACGGCGCTGCCGATCAACACGGTTACCACCACTGCCTGCGCCTTCTCGAACTCTTCCGAGGCCCCGGCGGCCTGCGCGGTAGCGTACTCGAGCAGCGCGTCGGCATCGCGGCGCAGCTTGCGAAAATCGTTCTCGCCGCCGGTCATGGCGGCCAAAGCCGCGCGGCGGTGCCCGGAACTCGCCAACCGACGCTGCTCCGCAAGGTCTCTCTTTACGTCCCGAACGTCGCTTTCGATCTGCGCGCTCTCGATATCGATCTGCTCGAGGCGGCTCGAATCGACCGCGTCGGTTTGATCGATGCGGTCGAGCGCGCGCAAGTCGCCGCGCAGTGCGGCGTCGCTGGCAGCCTCCGAGGAAAGCAGCGCCGGATCCGCGGTCGCAACGTATCCGCGCACGCCGCTCTCTTCGTCGAGCATGCGCCCGATGGCGTCGCGGCTCAACGTGCTCGCACTCGCGAGCACCGCCGCTTCGTTCGCTCGTGCCCGCATGACGCCGGCGCGCTGTACGGCCACGGCCGCGACGACGGCCAGCAGGACGACGCCGACGAAGAACCCGGCGCCGATCTGCACCGCCACGGGAAAGCGAACGAGGGGGTTCACGGCTTGGAGACTCCACACGCCGCCTGCGTCGCGATATCGGCGTACGATTTGTGCACGTTGACGATCAAGTCGCCGCCAACCAGCTTCTCGAGCGGCACGTCGATCGTCGTGCTCGAGCTGCCGTTGACGACGTCTTCGAGCGCATAGAGCGGTCGCGGCTCGTACTTCTGGCACGTTCCCGAGTGGAAGTGCGCCGGCTGTTCGATGCGCGAACCACCGGCGAGCTTGATGGTGACGACGGTTTTGTCGCCCTGTGCCCGCAGTGTGGTCGTTCCGGATTCTCCGCTGCCGTTGAGCGCGGTCATTGGGATCACGACGGTTTGCGGTGTTTGGGCGCCGGCCGCGGCTTGCGCCGCACTTGCGGCGCCGACGAACAGCACGGCCCGGGCGAGTACGATTACCCGCGTACGCATAGAGTACCTCGCAGTGGACGAACGCCGCGCCGGCCGCTTCACGCGACCGGTCACGACGCTAGTCTGCCCGAGGCCTATGAAAGAAGTCTGAAGGTTTTCAGACTTATGAGCGCGTCTTGCGGGCCGCTTTCTTCCGCGTCGTGGTCTTCTTTCGAGGCGCAGCTTTCTTCGCCGACGACGCCTTGCGGGTCCGCGCGGCCTTGCGTGCCGATTTCTTGGCGACGCCGGTGCGTTTGCGAGTTGCGGCGCCGCGCTTGGCATTGGCCTTGCGATTGGGCTGCGGATGCACGCCGAGCTCCTGCCACGAGCCTTCGCCCAGGTCGATGCCGTAGTGTTTCGCCGCCTTCTTGATGTTGGCGAAGGCCTGCGCGCGTTCGTCGTCGCTCGCGTCGGTCACTTGATCGAAGCGCGCGACGGCGTTGCGCACGTGCTTCGCGTCGGTCAGCGGCTCTTTACGCCGTTTCGGAAAAGCGTAGACGCTGTCGGGCAGGTCGCTGCGTTTGGTCAGTTCGCCGTGTTTTTCGTGCGGTTTCCAGGTTGCTCTCATGCGAAGCTCCTACCCCGTCGCGCGCGTTCCTAACGCCCGGCTAGATGGCCTTGCCGCCAAAGGTCTGCGCGTCGATCGCATCGAGAAACCCTTGGAGCGCCGCCGCCCGCTCGGCGCCCATCTTCCGGGCGGTCTTGGTGAGGAGCCTCGGCGGAATGTCGCGTACGAAGCCGCGGAGCTGCACCAGGGCCGGCCCGAAGCTGGGCGCCTTTTCCCCGGTGAGCGAGATCATGCGGGCGGCGCCGATTTGGCCCAGAAAATCGAGCGAATCGGCATCGTGCAGCACGATCGCGGCGGTGCCGGTCCCCGGGTCGCTGTAGTACATGTGGCCGCGTTCGGCCGCTTGGACCGCGGGGAGCTTCTTCATCGGGAAGCCGGCCTCGCGCAGCACGGCGCCGCTTTCGCGGGCCGCGCATTCGCCGTGCTCCAGGTGCGGCTGCGGGCACGGCATGAAGGCGGCCATGTCGTGAAGGAACGCCGCTGCAAAGAGCACGTCGGTATCGACCGTGAGGCCGTCGCCTTGCGCCAGCTCCAAGGCGATGCGGTAGTTGCGCTCGCTATGCTGCCAACCCCACGCCGGATGCACGAACGTGGTGCGCGCGAGGTGATAGATCGTCACCTTCCATGGCGCGTCGAGCGGAATGCCAGTCGCGGTTTTCGGAACGTCCTGCGCTCCGGCGGCGGCGCAGCAGAGCAGCGCCAACAGCGCGACGGCCGCGCACGAGCGAAATCGGATCATGGCAGAGCCTCCGCACCGGCCAGGTGCTCGGGGCGAAAACCGACGCCCACGAGATAGCCGGGAATTCGGGGAAGAAACGGCAGCCGCCGCGCCAGGCGCGGAAGCCAGTGCAGGAACGGCGCGCCGCCCTGGGAGAGGACGCGTCCGACGATCTGCCGCTGGATGAGCACTTGCACGGTTTGCGTGAGCTTCGCCGGAAACTCGCGGCGGCGCTGCACCGCGCGCACGTCGCCGTCGCGCAGCGTCCCGTCGCGCAGCGGGCGGCCCAGCAGGTTCGCAGCCGCGATCGCATCCTGAATGGCGAGATTGATGCCGACGCCGCCGATCGGCGACATCGCGTGCGCGGCGTCGCCGATGCACAGCACGCCCGGCGCGTGCCACTTCCGCAAGCGGTTCACGCGAACCGTCAGCAGCTTCACGTCGTCCCAGCTCGCGATCTCTCCGACGCGGCCGGCGAGAAACGGCACGGTCGCCCGAATGCGGTCGTGCAATGCCTCGATTCCCTCGCCGCGCAGCTCGGCAAAGCGCCCTTTCGGAATGACGTACGCAGCCTGCCAGTAGTCGCCGCGGTCGATCAAGGCCAGAATGCGCCCGTCGCGGACGTAGCCAAAGGTCTCGACCGGATCCGCCGCACTTTTGCTCATCCGCAGCCAGAGCACGTCCATCGGCGCGCCGATCTCCCGCACGTCGAGGCCGGCGGCGGCCCGCACGACCGATTCTCGCCCGTCGGCGCCGACCGTCAGCGCCGCGCGCACGGCGAGCGGGCCGTCCGGCGTCGTGGCGCGTACGCCGGTAATCCGGCCGCCGTCTCGCACCAGCCCGTCGACGCGCGCGCGGGTGACGAGCCGGAAGTTTGGATACGCCCGCGCCCGCTCGGCGAGGAAGTTCAGAAAATCCCACTGCGGCATGAACGCCAAGAATTTGCAGCGCGTCGGCAAGTGCGTGAAATCGGCAACCGTCACCGCCGTATCGCCGACTTGGCCCGACAGCTTGCGCACCTCTTGATGCGGCCGCGAAAGAAAATCGTCGAGCGCGCCGAGTTCGGCCACGACGTCGAGCGTCGACGGATGGATCGTGTCGCCGCGAAAATCGCGCAGAAAGTCTTCGTGCTTCTCCAACACCACGACGTCGACGCCGGCGCGGGCCAGCAAAAGGCCGAGCATCATCCCCGCCGGGCCGCCGCCGGCGATGCAGCACTGCGTCGCAAGCTCGGCCATCGTCGCGACCTTCGATTCGAGGCAGCGCTTCCCGTTTAGAGGGTCCAGAATATTGGGGATATCAGTCAAGTGCCCGTCGCGTTTCTCAATGCGCTCGTCCTCGCGCTCGGCGAACCCCGGCTTATCCTCGAGACCCCGCCCCTTTTCGGAGGCGTGCATTACGGTTGGGCGTGCGGGTGCAGCGCCGCCACCGCCGACGGCCTCAAATGCGACGTCCGCCTGTGCGACGCGCACGCCGATCTCCTCCGAGCCCCCAGTCTGAAGCCGGATCCGGACTAGCGGCGGCGGCGTCCATACCGGTTGACAATGTTAGGCTTGCCTAATATCATCCTGAGGCATGCCTCACCTCCGGGCCGCCATTCTGGCGATCGTTTGCTTCGCATCGCTGCGTCCGGGGACGGCTCTGGCGATTCCGATTTTCGCCCATCAGTATGGCGTGACGTGCCAAAAGTGCCACACGGTCATCCCGCACCTCACCGAGTTCGGCGCCGCGTTCATGGCCTCGGGAAACCGCATCCCCGGCGTTGCGCCGGGGCCGGCCTTCCCGCTGGCGGCAAAGGTGAATCTCGTCGACTCGAGCGAGAACCAGGGGGACGGGCCCAACGGTCAAGGCCTGCCCAAGGCGATCGTCGATGAAGTCGAGCTGTTCACCGCCGGAGCGATCGGCAGCCGCGGAAGTTACTTCGTCGAGAAGTACGCCGTCGACGGCGGCGAGCCGGGGCGTTTTCGCGAAGCCTGGGTGAACGACCGCCTGAACCCCTGGGATGCGAAGATTCCGGTCTACATTGCGGCGGGCTCGATGACGTTACCGTTGCCGGTCGATCCCGAGACGCTGCGAGAGACGTATCAAGATTACACGATCGACGTGCAGACGGTTGGTGCCAATCCGTTCGATTTTTTCGATGCGAAGGTCGGCGCGCGCGCGAGCGTCGGCGATCCGTTGCGCGGCGTGAGCGTCCAGCTCTTTGCGGGCCCGGGGCACGATGCCGGAAGCGCTCTGCGCACGGTCGGTACGGATACCATGGAGCTGCTGCAAGACACGATGGGCTATCTCTCGCCGAGCATCTATCACTATAGCGGTACGCGGCCCGTGCCGGGCGCGCTGTTCGACCAATTCCAGCGCACGGGCTACGGGCTGGTGTACGACGATTTCAAACGCTGGCAGAGCCAGACCGTCCTGCAGACCGGGTGGGATTCGAACTGCGGCGTTCCCCCGGCCGGCTCGGGCTGCGCCTCCAGTGGCGGATTCGAACAGCTGCGCTATGCGTTTAGCAAACGGTTCTTCGCGGTGGGCCGGTACGAGGGAACCTACGATTCCGTCAACGGCATGCAGCGCGACGGCGTCCTGCTCTTGGGGTGGGGCCCGACCGAGCGATCGCGCGTCACGATCGAAGACGTCATCGCCACATCGCCCTTCACCACCAACACGATGAACGTCCAGCTCACGATCGGATCGCCGTGACGGCGCGCGGCTTGCTCGCCGGCGCTTGCCTCGCGCTGGCGCTAGCGGCCCAGGCGCGTGCGGCGCAAACCGCCGAACGCGCGATCGATCCGGCGCATTCGAAAGCGGCCTTCTCCGTGCAGCATATTTGGGTGGAGCGCGTCACCGGAACGGTGCCGATCGTTGCGGGAACCGTCGTGCTGAACGGCGGCTCGCTCGTTCCGGTCTCGGTCAGCGCGACGCTCGATCCGGCCGGCCTCAACACCGGCGAACCCGATCGCGATGCCGCGCTGCGTTCGGCCGACTGGTTCGACGCAGCCAAGGATCCGCAGTGGACGTTCGCCAGCACCAGCGTCGCCGCAACCGGACCGCAGAGCTTTACGCTCGACGGCATGCTGACGATCCACGGCGTCGCCAAACCGGAGGAGCTGCACGTCACCATCGGCGGCACCCCGGCGGCGCCGGTGTATCACGCGACCGGCACGATCGATCGCAAGGCGTTCGGCATGAGCGTCACCCGGCTCGACCCCGTCATCGGCAATCCGGTGGAGATCGTCCTCGACGTGGCGCTCAAACCGGTAGTCCCGCGCGACTAGAGTAACCCTTCCTTCGTTCTTCGAAGGGGTGCTTCTACTCGTTTCGCTCGAGGTACGCATGCATTTTGCCGTTCGCGTCTCCGTCGCCGCCCTGGCGCTCGCGCTCGCGGCCTGCCGCGCAGGCGTGCCGGGCTCGCTTCCACCGGCCGGCAGCGGCCCCGCCGCTCTGCGCGCGCGCGTTGCCGCCCGCGCGGCCTCTGCGATCGCGTTCGTCTCGATCGGGCCAAACCGGATGTACGATTCGCTGCCGACGTCGGGCAAAGTGAACGCCTACGCGGTCGATCCCTCGAACCCCAAGACCATGTACGTTGCCAGCGGACGCGGCACCGGATTGGAAACCTATTCGAGCGCCGGCATCTTCCGCTCGACCGACGGCGGCGCGCACTGGCAAGCCATCGACGCCGGCCTCACCGATCCGTCGGGTTCGATCTCGTCGGCCGTCAACGCGCTCTGGCTCGACCCGGCACATCCGGCGAATCTGCTGGCCGCTACGGAATACGACGGGCTCTTTCGCTCGACCGACGGCGGCACGTCGTGGCGCTCCGTCTACCGCGCGACCGGAGCGACGCAATTCGCCGCGTACGGTGGTGCCGTGTACGCAACCTCGGCGGCGGGCATTCTCGTTTCGAGCGACGACGGCGCAACCTGGCGGATCTCGTGGGCCGCGGGCGCGCGCCGCGCTCCGACCGCCTTCGCAACGGCGTCCGGTGCGCACGGCAACGCCTTCTACGCGGGCATGACCGACGGCACCATCTTCTCCTTCACCGGCGGCGCATGGCGCTACGTCGGACGCCTTCCTTACGATTCGCCGACGGGTACCGACGGCAGCACTCCGGCGGTGCATCAGCTCGCCGCCGATCCGCTGCAGCCGTCGCTGCTCTACGCGAGTTCGAACGACGGCAGCTGGGATCAAGACTTGCACGCCTCGACCGACGGCGGCAAGACGTGGAACTTCGTGCTGCGCAATCGCTACAACAACCTCGGCTTGGGAACGCAAGCGATCGGGTTCAGCGCGGTTCACCCGCACCGGCTCTTTCTCGGCACCGACGGCGGCTTTTACTACTTCACCGCCGACGGCTCGGCCTCGCCGGCGGTGACGACGGCGGCGAACCTCTCCGTTATCGACGTGCGCGACGTCTGGACGGTCGCCAACGGCGGCGACGACGCGTGCTGGGTCGCTTCCGATCAAGGCCTCGATTACGAACCGGTCTGCTCGCGGTATGCCAAAGTGCGCGACGACGACGTCGTTACCAAAACCGTGGGTACCGGGCTCGCCCGGCGCTTCGTGGTTTCGCCGAACGGCCGAACGGTGCTCGTCTCGCTGCAAGATTTCGAAAGCCACGTCACCACCGACGGCGGCAAAACGTGGACGGTCGAAAACCCGCTCTACGAGGACGGCTACAACGAACTCGACCAGGCCAATCCCAACGTGTGCTACGCCTACGACGAAGCCAACGGCTTGAGCGTCTCGACCGACGGCTGCCTGCACTACCGCTTCACCGGTTACTACGCCGGCATCTATCCAAGCCGCTTGATGACCACGCCGCTTGCATTCGATCCGAAGAATCCGCAACGGCTCTATGCGATGGCGGGCGCGATCGTCGGCTTTTCGTCGGCCAAGTTCGGCGCGTACGTGACGACGAACCAAGGGAAGAGCTTCGCGAAGCTTGCGTGGCCGTTCGCGGCGCCGGGCATGATCGTCGTCGACGCCGCCAACGGCAACCACATCCTGGTCGGCAATCTCGCCAACGGGCGCTCGTCGATCTCGGTCACGACCGACGGCGGCGCTACCTGGGTTGCGTCGCGCGGCGTTCCGGCGACCGCCTTCTGGTACTCCGCGACGATCTCGCCGAAGAACTCGAACCTCGTGCTCGCCAGCAGCGTCGACGCGGCCGACAACGTCTTCGTGCTGCGCAGCACCGACGGAGGGCGCACGTTCGTCAAAACGGCAACGATCGTGAACGCGCCGGCCATCCGCGCGCGCGCCGATATCGAGCGCGCCGGCGGCGCGCATACCGGGCCGGCGGCCTACGTCTACTCGCCGGCGCGCGAAATTCGCTTCAACCAAGACGCGGCCGGCACGCCGTACGCCGCGGTAACCACGCTGCGCGGCGCGTTTCTTTCGACCGACTTGGGAACCACGTGGCACCGGCTGGACGCGGCGCTGATTTCGCACAGCTTCTGGGGGATCCGCTGGCGCGCGGGCTACCTCTATCTCGGTTCCGACGGCCAAGGCGTGATGGTGTCGACGGCACCCCTGCAGTAAGGGCGCCGCACGAACTGCGGCGCCCCCTGCGCGTGGAACCGGCCGATCCGCCCGTAAGGAGGACGCCTTAGCGGATCAGCCCGTTCATGACGGCGATGTCGAACGATCCCATCCCATTGGTGTAGTCGTAGCCGGGCAGCGCCGTGAACGCGCCGTTGCTGCCGGTCACGGCATCGTGGTATCCGCCGACCACCTGCGTAGGCGGCGGTCCGTTCAGCGTCGACGTCGAGCTGGGATTGGCGATGTATTCGTCGTAGAGCGCCGCGCCGCCAAAGCCGAGCGCGTTCGCGTGCGCGCTCTGCAAGCGTGCGTAGACGCCCATGGCCAGCGGTGACGCTTCGCTGGTGCCGCCGACCGCACACGGGTTCCCGCACGCTCCGGTGGTAGTTTGCAGCGGCGTCGCGGTGTAGAGATTGAATCCGCCGGCGTTCGGATCGGCCGCCATTGCGATATCGGGCAAGCCGCGCAGATTCGCCTCGGCGGCGCTGCCGCCGACCAGCTGCACGCGCTGCATGTATTTCGTCGAGTTTTCGAACTGGCTCAGGCCGCCGCCGCCGGCATTCCAAGCGAGTTCTCCGACGTAGGTATCGTCGTTGTTCGAGGCGAGCGTCGTTCCGCCGACACCCACCACCCACGGCGACGACGCCGGATAGTTGACCATCGGCAGGCCCGAGGCCGGCGCGCCATTGGCGGCGACGACCGCGCACGCCGAGCCATTGTCGCCGGTCGAGGCGAACATGGTTTGCCCCTGCGCCGCGCCCTCTTCGAGCACCTGATCGTCGATCGCCATCGAGCCGTCGAGATACGCGGAGTATTCGCATTCGCCAAACGAGGAGTTGCCGAGCTGCGCTTTATCGTCGGCGACCCAGCGATCGTATTCGGCGGCGATGTCGGAATCGGTCAGCGACGTCGTGGCGTACAGGTAGAGCCGCTTGACCGCACCGGCGATGCCGGTCGACGACTGCGTGTCGAGATCCCACTCGATCACGCCGCTGGTGTCGGAGCTGGCCAAGCCGACCTGTTCGACGGTAACCGGCACCTGCGCCAAACCGTTCGTCTGCTCGGCGAAACGCAGATCGGCGACGGTTTGCGAAACGTTGCCCTCGGCCATCACGGCTACCGTCGTTTTCGAGCCGGCCGGCGTGGCGCCGGCATCGTAGAACGTCTGCAGCTCTTGCGGACCGTAGTCTCGCAAGCACGGCGTGCCGGATGGCGCCGGGTTTTCGGGGAAGCATGGGCTCGGCGTGAAGTTCATCTTCACCGCGTCGTTCAAGCCGAGCACGCCTACGACGGCCTTTCCCAAGCGCTGCGGCACGAGCGCCGGCGCGACGTTGACGTAGACGTTCCCGTGGCGCGTCGCAAAGCTCTCTAGCTTGGTGTGGAACGCGTGCTCGATTTGCGGTGCGTAGCCGTCGGCGCTGACCAGCAGCCGGTCTTGCGAGACGGCGACGTTATGGAAGCCTTCCGCGGCGAGGTAGGCGCGCACGGCGCCGGCATCGCCCGGTTCGGGCGCGAAGCGGCTCAGAAACTCGCCGTGCGAGATCGTCTGCCGGTTCTCGATCAGCCGCTGCAGTTCGGCGGCGTTGCGCAAACGCAAGCCGACACGCACGGTCATCGCGGTTCCGGCGCGCATCGCCATCGGCGAGCCGCCGCCGCGGCGGACCAGTGGCCCGGTGTCGCGACCGCCGGCCGGCACGATGGCCTGCGTCGTGGTTGCCGCCCAGCCTGCGGGCACGTTTTGCACGCGCGCCGGCGCTTGCCGGGCACCGCCGGGAACGGCACCCGGCGCGTTGGGAATCAGCGACGACCCGGCGTGACCCGAGCACGACGCGGTGGCGATGGCGGCCGCAGCGATGGCGGCGATGCGTAGCTTGATCATGTCGCGCTCCTTACTCGGCGATGACGCCGTTGGTTTTGAGGACGTCGAAGCTGCCCAGGCCCGTGGTGTAGTCGTAGCGCGGCAGCGCGGTGTACAGGCCGTTGCTCCCGCTGAGCACGTCGTGGAATCCACCGACGAGCTGCGTGGGCGGCGGTGCGCTCGTCTCCGACGCGCTGGGATTGGCGTTGTAGACGTTGTAGAAGGCGACCGCACCGAAGCCGAGCTCGTTGCCGTGCGCCGACTGCATGCGAGCGTACGCACCGGCCGCGAGCGGCGAGGCGAGGCTGGTGCCGCCCGTCGTGCACGGCGTGCACGAACCGTTCACGGCCGAGCCCGACTCGTAGAGCAGCGCGCCGGTTTCGAGCGAGGCATCCATCGCGACGTCGGGCACGCCGCGGAAGCTGTAGCCTGCCGGCGTGGTGCCGACCGGCTGCACGCCGCTCTCCCACGACGGCGAATACTCGAACTGGCTCAGGCCGCCGCCACCGGCTTCCCACGAGGTTTCGCCCATGTAGGTGCCGTCGGGATTGGTGAAGAGATCGGTGCCGCCGACCGCGACCACGTAGGGCGACGACGCCGGCCACTCGACCATCGGAACGCCGCCCGGCGCGCCGTTGGTATCGACCAGATTGTTGCAGTAGCCGCCGTTGTCGCCGGAGGAGACGAACATCGTCTGCCCTTGCGCGGCGGCTTCGGAGAGCACTTCGTCGGCCATGACCATCGAGCCGTCTTGATACGGGAAGATTTCGCACCCACCGAACGACGAGTTCCCGACCTGCGCCTTATCGTCGCTCACCCAACGGTCGTAGGCGTTGACGATATCGGCATCGCCCAGCGCGGTGAAGTTATAGAGCAGCAGCTGTTTGACCGTTCCCGCCATTCCCGACGAGTACGTCATGTCGAGCGTCCATTCGCCGTTTCCCGACGTGTCGGTGCTGGCGGGCTCGGCTTGAACGATCCGAACCGGTACTTGCGGCAGATGGAACTCTTGCTCGTTCCAGCGGAAATCGGAGATGGCCGTCGAGAGATCGCCTTCGGTGAAGATCGCGATCGTCGTGTTCTTCGCAGTCGGCGCGTTGGCGGCGTCGTAGGCGATCTGGAACGACGGCGGATCGTAGAAACGCGCGCAGACGCCCGCTTCGTTCGCCGTGCAGGGCTGCGTGCTGGGCGCCGGCGTCGGTGCCGCGCGCTTCATCTCGGCGCCGCGGTCGTGCGGCGTCTTCACCGCAGGCGCGTCGTTGAGGCCAAGCACGGCGACGACGACGCCTTTGAGCTGCGCGGGAACGCGCGCGGGCGCGACGTTGCCGTAGTAGCGGCCTCCCTCGAGATCGAACGATGCCAGGCGCGTGCCGAAGGCACGTTCCACTGCGGAGGCCGGAGCGGTTGCGTGCACGATCAAATTGTTGCGCTCGTGCGCGATCCGCTCGAAACCGTGGCGGCGCAGATAGGTTTCGACCTTCGCGACGTCGAGCGGACTGGGCCCGAAGCGCTGCACGAACTCGCTCTCGCCGATGACGTGGCGAGCGGCGATCAGCGCCTTGAGCTCGCCCACGTGGCGCAGCTGCAAGCCGACGTGGATCGTGATGGGTTGCGACGGGGCGATGCGGCTCACGCCCGACGCGCGCCCGAGATCGAGCGCGCCGGCGACCGCCGATCCCTTGTCGGCTGGTGCGATCGCATTGCCGGCACCGGGGATCATGCTTCCGGCGCCGTGGTTCGAACACGAGGCGGCGGCGATACCGCACGCAATGGCCGTGACGGCCAGCAGTTTCTTCATTGGGGGCATCCTCCTCGCTCCAGCGTACGGATTGGGAGGGGCGCGCCCCATACCGAAAATTACGTAGCCGCGCTCCGCATCACAGGCCCGCTACGCCCTTGGGCGAGCCCAGGCCGGTCGCCAGGTCGTAACCGGCGGGCGCAATATCGTGGAACGCGCTGCGGTGCGCGTACGAATAGCCGGGCTGATCCGGACGGCCCGAGAGCGCGTAAGCCGCGGCGATCAGCGGCGCGCCGACGCTCGTGCCGCCCGCAACGATCCAGCCGCCCGACTGCGTGGAGAAGACGGCCACCCCGGTCTGCGGATCGGCGACGGCGGCGACGTCGACCGTCGCGCGCGACGAGCACGGCACGCCGCCCTGATAGGGAGGCCGTTTCTCGTAGGCGCTGCAGCCTTGCCCGCCGTACGCCCACGGCGACTCGCTCCAACTCGAGCCCGAACCGCTCAGCGACGTGCCGCCGACGGCGGTGACGTACGGCGACGCGGCCGGATAGAACGGCTGCGCGGCATCGCCGGCGCTTGCGGTAATGGCGACGCCGGCGTGCCGGTAATGCGCGTCCTCGGCAGCCTCGCCGGCCCACTCCGCAGCGTAATAGCTATTGCTCACGGCCTTCGCCCCGAGCGCAGCGGCGGTGTCGACGCTCGCCCCGAGGTCCTCGATCGAGGCAGAGTTCGCTTCGACCAGCACGATCGAACAGGCGGGGCAGACGGCCGAGACCATCTCGAGATCGAGTGCGATCTCTTGGGCCCATGCGGCGTTGAACGCGGGATAGGTATCGTTACGGCCTTGCTGGTTGACCTTACGCAAACAGCCGTTACCGCTCGTGCAAGCGGGCAAGCCGAATGCGGAACGGTAGACGCCCAGATCGCTTTCGGCCGTGGGATCGTCGTAGGCATCGACGATCGCCACGACGCCGCCGGCGTTCCCGGACGGCAGCGCGTACGCCGCCGTGAGATCGGATGGGTGCAATCCCGGAATCATCGACGACGGCGCGGCCGGGTCGTTCAACGGCGGGACGTTGACGTCGACCGCGATGGTGCAGCTCGCTTGGCCTTGCATCGTCGAGAAGCTGCACGGCAGCGTTGCGCCGGGAAGCGCGTTGCCGCCCTCGCCGGGAAGCGCGCTTCCGCCTTCGTTCGAATGGGCGCGGCGCGGCGCCGCAGAGCCCGCAACGGTAGGGCCCGCGGCTCCGCCAGCCGGCAGCAGCGCGTGCGACGACGCGCACGCGGCCAATGTGAAGATGCAGAACGAAGCCGCAAGGCCACGCAATGGGTTCACGGTCGCGACTATACCCATCCTTGCCCGGTCGCAATCGCCACCGCGGCGCGGCGCCCGCTGCAGTTGAGCTTCTGGCAGATCGAACGGATGTGCGTGTCGATCGTCCGCGGGCTCCGCTCCGTGCTCGCCGCGACGTCTTTCGTGCTCGCGCCGCGCGCGAGCAGCTCGAGGATGTGCCGTTCCGCGCGCGTTAGCGACGCGTAAGCGCCCCCCGCGCACTGCGGAAACGGCGCCGCTTCCAGCAGCCGCGCGATGCCGCCCACGTGCGCCGCGCGCAGTCGTTCGAGCGCGCCCGCAACCAGTGCGGGCTCGGCCTGCGCCATCGCCACGCGGTAGATCGTACGCGCCGCTCCGGCGTAGGCGCGCAGCCATCGCATGGGCGGCGCGAGCGCCCGTTCGGCTTCGCTCAAGTGGCGATGCGCGGCCGCGGTATGCCCGCGCATCAGCTCCGCCAGCGCGATCGTAATGCGCGCGCGCAACGCGCGCCGCGTCGGCTCGCAGCCGGCCAAAGCCAGCCCGGCATCCTCGAGCGCCGCCTCGGCTTCGGCGTGCATCCCGGCCGCGACGGCGTAGAAGGCCAGCTCGGACGAGCGGTGCGCGCGGCGTTCCTGCGACGCCTGCTGCTCGGCGGTTCCCGCCAGCATTGCGTACGAGCCCGAAAAATCGCCCGCCCAGCCGGCCCGCATCGCCCGCGCCGGCAGCCACACCTCGGCGCGCAGGCGCGGCAGGCCGCCATTGATTGCGGCAAGCTCGCGATCGAGCCGTTCCAGCGCGGCCTCGTCGCCGCGCTCGGCCTCGATGCCGTACTGCGCGAGCAATCCGAAGAGACGGGCTTGCGTCGAAGCGCCCTTGCGCGCGCACTCGAGCACTTTATCGAGAATCGACAGGCACGCGATCGGATCGTCGCCGGCATCGTAGGCGATTTGATAGAGCACGCTGTAGGCGCGCACCGCGACTTCGTAGAGATTGCGCGCGAGCGCCAGTTCGACGGCTTCGGTCGCGTACTCGCCGGCGCGTTCGAAGCCCGGCTCGGCGCGAAACACGTACGCCGCCTGCTGCAACACGCGCGCGCGCGTATCGTCCTCGGTCGACGGCTCCAGGAGCGCGAGCGCGCGCTCGATGGTCGCGCGCGCGTCGGTTTCGCGATCGACGCGGGCGTAGGCGGTCGCCAGCGTGCCCAGCAGCGGCAAGCGCAAAGGCGCGGCGACGCGCTCGTCGTTGGCATAGGGTTCGAGCAGCTCGATGCACGCGCGGTCGTGACGTACGAGCTCGAGCGCGTAGCGGTGCACGAGCGCGAAGCGCAGCGCGTCGTCTTGCGCGCGCTCGATGCCGGCTACGAAGCCGCGCTTGCCCAGATCGAAGCGTCCGCGCGCGGCGTCGATGGCGGCGCGCAAGCCGAGCGCCGTCGCGTGCTCGGCGCGCACGGCTTCGGGCAGCGTATCCAATGCGGCACCGAGCGTCTCGGCATGTCCGCGCTCGAAGAGCCGAAAGCCCGATCGCTCGACGATGCGCACGATCGCCTCAGCGTCGCCGGCCTTCGCGTAGAGGCCGAGAGCGCCGGCTTCTTCGCCGCGCCCTTCCAGCAATGCGGCGCCCCGCCGCAATGCTTCTAGCCACGTGGTCTCACCTTTGCGCTGCAATTCGCTCTCCAAATAGTCGCGAAAGAGGTCGTGGTAGCGATACCGCCCCGGCGTCGTCTCGCCCAGGAATGCGATTCCGCGCCGCAGCTCGGCGACGAACTCCGCCGTGCCGCCCAACGCGCGCACGATCTCCGCATCGAACGACGAGAACACCGACGAGGCGAGCAAAAACTCGCGCTGCTCGGGTGCAAGGCGCGCGAAGACCTGCTCGGCGAGGTAGCGATAGATCATCTCGCGCGTCGCCGCGGGACGAAGCTCGGAGGCGTGCGTGTGCGTGCGCAGCGCGATCGCCAGCGCGACCGGCCAGCCGTGGGTGAGCTCGCGCAACGACTCGACCTCTTCGGGTTCGACGATGGTCTGCGCCTCGGCCGCCGCCGCCAGCGCCTCTTCAGCGGTAAATCGCAGCTCGTTCTCGTCGACGGGAAGATCCATTCGCCCGTACGCCAGCCACGTCGCCACCGGTAAGCCGGCGTCGCTGCGGCTGGCAAGAATCCACCTTACGCGATCGCACGTGCGATCGATCAGCGCGGCGACGAAGGCGATCGCCCGGCGATCCTCGGCGGCAAAGTGCAGATCGTCGACGACGATCGTACAGACGGTGCGCTTGAGGTGCTCGGCAAACCAGTCGCAGACCGCCGCAGCGGGATCCTCCGATTCCATCACGGTCTGCTGCATCGCGGGAAACGAGGCGGCCGCCGCCGGGACCACGGGCTGCAGCGCGTCGCTCAACCGCCGCGCGAACGCGAGCAGGGTCGCATCCTCGCGGCGCACGTCGTACCGCACCGCGTCGAGGCGGCTGGTCAGCAGAAAGTCGCGCAGCGCGACCGACTTGCCGAAGCCGGCCGGCGCGACGATCAGGGTTACCGGGAACTCAGTCGCGCGGGCCAAACGGTCGTTGAGCCGCGCGCGCATGAGGCGCGTCGACTGCACGACGCATTCTTACCAACCGAGCGCCGGGCTTAAACCTGTCTCGGCGGCGATGCGGGCTTGGTCGACGGCGCTGCGGTTCTGGCCCAGCTTCGCCTTGCCGAACAGTTCGTCGACGCGCAGCTCGAAGGCGACGATTCCGCGCATCTGCTTTTCGCGATAGTCGGGGTCGACTTGGTCGAGCGTCCAGCGGTCGGCGGTGGTCTCGAAGGCGTCGACCAGCAGGCGCAGCGCGGTTTCGGAATCGAGTTCGCGCAGCCGCCCGCACGCGTGCACGGCCAGATAGTTCCAGGTGGGCACGCTGCGGTCGGGCTCTTCGTACCAGCGCGGGGAGATGTAGGCGTGCGGGCCTTGAAAGACCGCGGTCGCGACCTGGCCGCCGAAGATCGATTCCACTTGCGGGTTGCCGCGTGCGAGGTGCCCGACGATCCACAGCGCGCCGTCGCGCTCTTGCGCGATCATCGGAATGTGGCTGGCGCGCGGATACTCGCGGTCGCAGCTCACCAGAGTCCCGAAGGGATAGTCCGAAATCAGCCGGAGCGCCCACGCCCGGTCATCGACGGCAAATGCGTGCGGTACGTACATGACCGCCCGATTTCGGGCGAACCCGCGCCGGGCCTCGTTCGTTAGGCCGCACCGCTGCGGCGCGCCGCATGGCGAAGGACGAAGTACCCGGCGACCGCCGAGAGCAGCGAGCCGGCAAAAACGCCGATTTTCGTTTCGGTGAGCGCCTGTTCCGACGAGAAGGCGAGCGTGCCGATGAAGAGGCTCATCGTGAAGCCGATGCCGCCCAGCAGCGCCACGCCGTAGAGCATCTCCCAGGTGACCCCCGGCGGGCGCGACACCCCCGCGAGCTTCACCGCAATCCACGAAAAGAGAAAGATGCCGGCCTGCTTTCCGACGAACAGCCCGGCCGCGATGCCGAGCGGGAGCGGCGCGAAGATGATCGCCGGCGTGAGCCCGGCGAACGAAACGCCCGCATTGAACAGCCCGAAAAGCGGCATGATCCCGAGTGCGACGATCGGCCTGAGCGCGTGTTCGAGCCCTTTGATGGCGCCCCGCGGAATCGCGAGCGCGACCGTGACGCCCGCGAGCGTCGCATGCACGCCGGATTCGAAGACGCAGAACCACACCGCCAGCCCGACCACCAGATACGGCCACAGCGGCGCTACTTTCAAACGATTGAATAGCGCGAGCAGCGCGAGGCCGGCGAGCGCGGCCAGCAGCGCCGGCAGCACGAGTCCCGGCGTATAGAAGATCGCGATGATCACGATCGCGCCCAAATCGTCGATCACGGCGAGCGCCGTGAGAAAGATCTTGAGCCCCGGCGGCAGCGAGGAGCCGATCATCCCCAGCGCCGCGAGCGCGAACGCAATATCGGTAGCGGCCGGGATCGCCCAGCCCTCCGCTCGCGATGGATCGGCCATCAAAAACGCACCGCAGATTGCGGCAGGCAACAGCATGCCGCCGAGCGCCGCGACCGCCGGCAGCGCCGCGCCGCGCACCGATGAGAGCTGGCCGCTGACGAGCTCGTACTTGATCTCTAGGCCGACCAGGAAAAAGAAGACGGTCATCAGCGCGTCGTTCACCCACTCGTGCGTGGTGAGCTTGATGCTATACACGTCGGAAACGATGCCGATCTTTACGTGCAGCAAGGCGACGTACGCGTGCGCGAAAGGCGAGTTGGCCCATACCAAACCCAGCAGGGCCGCGCCGATCAGCACGTACCCGCCTGCGGTTTCCGTTTGGAAGAACCGTTTCATGAATCGATCACCAGCGCAACCTAGGGCTGCGTTACTCGGCGGCTCGAAGCGTTACCTGCCCGGCCGCTTGGGGGATAACCGGTGCGTGAAACGACGTCAAGCCATCGTCATCGCGGCTAAAGAGGCCCGCTTGGGGGCCGAAGCGCTCGAAACGATGCCGCGGCTCTTACTCGAGCGCGGCGTCGAAGTGCTCGATGCGCGTTCGGCCGAAACGCACAAAGGCGTGCGCAAAGCCGCGAAACGCGCGATCGCCGCCGGCTGCCGGCTGATCGTGGTGTGCGGCGGCGACGGAACGCACTGCGGCATCGTGCGCTATCTCGCCCATCGAAAGTGCGCGCTCGGCGTAGTGCCCGCGGGTACGGGCAACAGCTTCGCGCTCGGGCTGGGGATCGACTCGTTCGAGCGCGCGGCCGATGCGGTCGCCTACGGCTCCGAGCGCTGCATCGACGCGGGACGCATCGACGACACGTACTTCGCCAACTTCGTCACCATCGGGCTCGCCGCCGAGATCGCGCACTCGTCGAGCCACGCGCTCAAACGGATCGTCGGTCCGATCGCCTACGGCGCGGCCAGTCTCGTGCCGATGTTTCGCCACGAGCCGTTTGCGGCATCGCTGCGCTGGAAGCACAAGCGCGTCGACGTCGAGACGCACCAGATCATCGTCGCCAATGGCCGCTTCTTCGGCCACGAGCCGCTCGCGCCGCAAGCCTCGTTGACGAACGGCCGCCTCACCGTGTTCGTTCGCGAAGCGGGCAGCAAGATCGATCTCATGGCAACGTACGTCGCGCTGCTGCGCGGCGAGCAGTGCGAGCTCGACGGCGTGCGCCTCTGGTCGACGAGCGCGAAGCTCGAGATCCGCACGAAGCCCAAAGTCGCCGTCTCCGCCGACGGCAACGAGTTTGGCAAGACGCCGGTGCGCCTGTGCGTGGAGCCGCGGGCGCTGCGCGTGATGGTGCCTCCGCCGGTCGAGGCCGCGCGCGATTCGTGAGCGCAGCCGCGTGGCTGTGGATCGCCGCGGCGGCTTCGCTCGGCGCCTTCTTCGCTTTGGGGATGGCCCTCTCGCGCGCTCCGGCCCTGTGGCGCATCGACGTCGAAGCGGCAGCGCTTCGGGGCCGCGGCGCGCCGGTAGCGGCGTTGTTCACGTTAAGCGGCCGCGCGTTGCCGCTCACGCTCTTCGGCATCGTTTTGCTCGGCGTGGTATATCTGCGCCACGGCAACGCCGCCGCCGGCGTCGCGATCGTCGCCGTGCAACTGCTTTCACAAGCCTCGGTGGAGGTGTGTAAGCGGGCGCTCGCGCGCAACCGGCCCGATGAGTGGCTGCTGCATCACGAGCTCGGTTATTCGTATCCGAGCGGCCACGCGACGACGGCGATCGTCTTCTACGGCTCGTGGCTGGCCTTTGCGCTCCTAACGCCGATGCCGCCGGCTGCGAAGCTGCTCGTTTGCGGTGCGCTGCTGCTATGGATGCTCGGCATCGATTGGTCGCGCATGGCGCTGGGGGCGCACTACCCCACCGACGTCGCGGGCGGCACGCTCTTCGGCCTAGCGTGGGCCTGCGCGCTGTGGGCTGCGCTGCTGACCGCCGGCGCCGTCGCTTCCTAACGCGCGCGCTCGATTCGCGCGGCATAGCAGCCGCGCTTGGCGTAGTGCGCCTGCACGTAGGCCACGCGCGGATCCGCCAAGAGGCGATCGATCGTCGCCTCCACTTGACGTCCGTCGACGAGATCGGCATCGAGCATCGATCCGGCCCCGTCGAAGGCGCGTAGACTGAGCTCCCGGAGGCGCAACACCTCCGGCACCTCGTTGACGCGATCGTACCGCTGCAAAGCGCCCTCGCCCACGAAGATCGCGTGGCTCGCGCGATACGGCGTGCCGGCCTCCTGATGGACGAAGTTCAACAGCAACGCTTTCTCGCCGATCTCCAGATCCCGAAGCTCGATTCGATCGGGAAAGCCCGGTTTCTGGTCGACCACTAGGCGCTGCACGCCCTTCGCGGCGAGGTCGGCCTCGGTGAGGTAATAGAGGTGGGCGAATCGTTCGGCCGGCAGGCCGGTAATGCGAAAATCGATCATGGCGCTAGCGTAGCCCCAGGCGTCGGGCGGCGCGCTCCGCCCGTTGCTCGCGCTTTCGAGGATGCCGCAGCAACGGCCGGGATGCGAGGCGGGTCTCTAGAGGCGTAGGCTTGTGAGCATGACCGCTATCGATTCGAGGCGCTGGGATGCCGTACGGCACCGCGACGCCGCCGCCACATTCGTCTTCGGCGTCCGCACCACGCGCGTCGCCTGCCGTCCAGGCTGCCCGGCGCGAACGCCGCGCCCCGAGAACGTCGAGTTCTTCGAGAATTTCGCAGCCGCCCGCGAAGCCGGGTTCCGCGCCTGCAAGCGCTGCGCGCCCGACGATCGCACGGCCTACGCGGACCGCGAGCGGCTGGTCGCCAAGGCCTGCGCGCTGCTCGACGGCGGCGAGACCCCTGCGCTCGCCGACGTAGCGGCCGCCGTCGGCATCAGCCGGTTTCACTTTCAGCGGATCTTTCGCGACGTGCTCGGCGTGACGCCGGGCGAGTACCGACGAGCTCGCCGCGACGCGCGCTTCCGCGAAAGCCTGGCCCAAGGGCGTTCGGTAACCCAGGCGATGGCCGACGCGGGGTACGGCTCGCCGAGCCGCGCGTACGAAGCCAACGCCGTCGGAATGCCGCCGTCGCGCTTTCGCGCCGGCGCGCGAGGCGAGCGCATTGCCTATACGATCGCCCAGACGTCGCTTGGACGGGTGTTGGTGGCGCGCGCCGGAGGCGGCGTGTGCGCGATCGAGCTCGGCGACGACGATGCTGCCGTGCTAGCTTCGCTGCAGCGCGACTTTCCGCAGGCGTTGCTGGAGCGCGACGATGCCACGCTTGCCGAGCCGCTGCAGTCGGTCGTCGCGATGGTCGATCGCGGGAGCGATATGGCGGCTGAGATCGATCTCGAGATGCGCGGGACCGCGTTCCAACGGCGCGTATGGAAGGCGCTGCGGGCGATTCCGGCCGGCGAGCGGCGCACGTATGCCGAGCTGGCTTCGGCGGTTGGCAGCCCCAGCGGCGCGCGTGCCGTCGCCGCGGCCTGCGCGAGTAACAAGCTCGCAGTCGCCGTGCCCTGTCACCGGGTCGTCGGCTCCGACGGCGCGCTGCGCGGTTATAAGTGGGGCGTCGACCGCAAAGCGGCCCTGCTACGCAAAGAGCGCGGCACCACCGGAGAAAGCTAAGGAGAGGGAGGGATTCGAACCCTCGGAACGCTCATCACGTTCTGCGGTTTTCAAGACCGCCGCATTCAACCGCTCTGCCACCTCTCCATGCCCCCGCAAGCGCCTTATGTCATGCGGGTTTGCGCCACGTTGGCCTCATCACAGGGTCATGTGGCGACCGCCATTTTATCACAGCTTTCACCCACCCCTGTTCCAAAACTGGAGGGCTCCCCAAAAGCTGGGCCAGCGTCACCACAATTTCGGGGCGCCTTGAGCCTCACCCGGTTCGTAGACCAGCGCGATCGGTGGAAGATCGGCTTTCTTGGGAATTTCGAGATGCAGCCGCAAACTCTTTTGGCGTTTTGTTAGCCAGCATTGAGTGCGGTCGGAACTCGTTGTATTCGGCACGCCAAACTCGCGCGGCCTGACGCGCTTGGTCAATCGTTTCGAAGTATGATGGATTGAGCAGCTCGCGCCGAACGCCTCCGTTGAACGATTCAATGAAAGCGTTATCCGTTGGCTTGCCCGGACGTGAAAAGTCGAGCCCGATCTTGTTCCAGAATGCCCATTTGTCAACTGGCGTTGCCACGAATTCTGTGCCATTATCACAACGAATTACTTTTGGACGCCCTCGCTCATCGCAAGCCCTCCGTAGTGCCGCGACGACGTCGTCCGATCGAAAGCCTGAAGCCACCTCAAGCGCGACGCATTCACGGGAAAAGATATCGACGATCGTCAAGAGGCGGTATGCACGGCCATCGGCGAGGCGATCGTGCATGAAGTCCATGCTCCACACTTCATTGACACTCTTAGGAACGAATCGTTCAGACCTGGGCGTTGCTGCTCGCTTGCGATGCGGCAGCTTCGCACGCAGACTAAGGCCTTCTAGGGCGTATAGGCGATAGACGCGCTTGTCGTTAACCTTGTGCCCTTCGCGTCTCAAGAGAACGCCGATGCGGCGGTAACCGTAGCGAACGCGCGCACTGGCGATTTCCTTGATGCGCTCTCGCAGCATTTGGTTAAACGGTCTTGCCGTTGACTTGCGATACCAGGTGGAACGGTTGAGTTTTACCAGATCGCAAGCACGACGAGCGCCAACGCCAAACGTGCGCATCAGAAAGCCGACGCGGTCGCGCTTCTGCGCCGGCTTCACAGTTTTTTTGAAATGATCTCCTGGAGCATCTTGCGGTCGAGGCTCAGGTCAGCGACGATTTGCTTGAGCTTGGCGTTTTCTTCGCGTAGCTGCCTCAGCTCGCGGATTTCGGGGGTTCCTAGGCCGCCAAAGCGGCGCTTCCAGGTATAAAAGGTGTTCTCGTGGATTCCGAGCTTGCGGATGATCTCAGCGACGGGAACGCCGGCCTCAGCCTGTCGCAAGGCCGCGGCGATCTGCTCGGGGGAGTGGCGCTTTCGCACAGGCAAAACCTCCGGGTATCGGGAGAGAGTTTTGCCGATTTTTCGCGAGTCCCGCTGGTCCACAATTCCGGTTCAGGGTCACCTAAGAGGCTCGAGCAACGGAGGTCCCCACGGCTCGCAAACGGCACCCCCCGAGTCGATCGCGGCAGTCTTGCGCAAGGCTGAATCGGGCGTACCGCTCGCCAAGCTCGCGCGTGAAGAAATCAACGAGCTACGCGACGAGCATACCCGGCAAGCTCGTCGTCGTGGAGACTAAAGGTTACCACTCCAGAGTCATTAGCGCGGGTACGCCGGCGTTGAACCTCGCCAACGCACGGCGGCCCTAGACGCAGAAGTTTAGGCCGTAGCGACGACGGCTTGCGCCGTTATGCCTTTCGGGTTGGGACCGTACGCGTTTTCGCCGGGCTGGCTATCCGTGCAGAGCAGGATGATGAACCAAATGGAGCCGACGCAGGGGACGAGCTGAATGAAATACCACCAGCCCGATTTGCCGATGTCGTGCAATCGGCGCACTGCCACAGCGATTGCCGGGACAATCATGGCAAGCACGTAGAGGCCAACCACAACGTTGAGGGTCATCATGACCGCCTGCGAGTGGCTAACGGCAGCGATGATACCGCCGACGATCTCGAGAGCAATGATGATGAGCACGAAAAAGAGCGCGAAGAACCAGAATTCGCTGCGGGTAGCGCGACCGTGAAAGACGGCGTACTTGTGCAGCACGTCCATATAGTGTTTCATGGTCTGTAACTTTAGTCGCAGGTAGGCGCTCCCCTGCTAGCGGTCGGCTGTTGAAGCAAATCGCAGCCGAACCAAGCCTGGAGCGCGGATTTCGTGCACGATCGGCTGATGGGAGATCAGTGGCGGAAGTTCAGGCTGCTGACCAACGTCAACGTCCTCACCCGCGAATGAAGGGCTCAGCTGGCATTTTGACTTAGTCCAAGGCGTACCCGACGGGAGAGGCGTCAGCGTCTGCAATGGCGCCGCGCGCGAACAGGCAAGGAGTGCAATCGCGAGCACAACAGGCGTTGACCGGCAGCGCAATCGTGGCGAATGCTACGAGTCTAATCGGCAACGCACGTCGCCCGGCAGATAGTTGTAATGGGGGATCGCCTCGGCGACCCCGATGGCCGCGACGCTGAGCGCGATGAGCGTCGCCAGCACGGAGAACGTCCAGCGGGGAAAGACGTACCCAAAACAGGCTGCGCAGAGCATGGCGATCATAGTGATTGGCCAGGTGAAGGCCATGATGAGTAGCGCGCCGGCGGCCGCGCTTTCGAAGGGGCAGCGGCGAGGGATGCCCACTGCCGTCCAAACGCAGAAGACGAGCACCAGCGTCAGCGCGGCGAGGAGCGCCGAGTATGCCAGTGGCGAAACGTGCTTTAGGAATCGAGCCATTCAGGTCCGCTTCACTTCGCAAGTAGCCTTCGGCCGCCGCATTCTCCGCCGCCGAGCCCTAGCTACCCTTATTGATCGTCCGGCGGCACGCCCGAAGGCTTCGCATTGGCGAAGTACGAGCTCGGATACTTCGCTGGAATGGTCGTGAACGCGCGCGGGGTCTGCCCGAAGTTGAATGCATCCACTAAACTATTCGCGCGCTGGTCGGTATAGCCGAAGCCGTACTTCGACGACGATGCCAGCGTCGGGAGGTGGTTGGCCTCTTCGATGAACTTCAAGAGGCTGCCGAACTCGTATTGCGTGTGCGAGACGAAACCTTGGCGCGCGTACGGCGAGATGATGATGCAGCCGACGCGAATACCGAGTCCGCGGAAATCGCGATGCGGGGGCCGCATTGGATCGTAGTAGCCGCCCCAATCGTCCCAAACGACGAAGACGGCGGTCGACGACCACTGCGGACCGTTCCCGACGGCATTAACCACCGCCGCGACCCACGAGGGGCCCTGATCCGTCGCGTACGGGCCGGAATGATCGGAAGCGACGCCGTCGGGCACCACCCACGATACTCCCGGCAGCGTGCCGTTCTTCGCGGCGGTAAGCACGTTGGTCTGCGGCGTGATCACGTTCGACCAGTCGGGACCGTAGCGCACTTCGCGGATGGCATCGAACGGCGACCAGAGGTAGACGCCATTCGTATAGCCGCTCTGCGTCGGCGTATAGTATCGCCACGAAATCTTCCCGGCATCGAGCAGATCGGCGATCGTGCGGTACTCCGTGAAGCACGGGAACGGGCCGGCGCCCGGCAAGACGACTCGCCGTAACGTCAGAATCGACATGCGAATGTCGGGAGGCGAATCGCAGCTCCACGATCCGGGATTATAGGTAACGCCGCCCACCGCAGTGAGCACCCCTGGATAGTTCACCATCGCCCTGCCCAGGCCGACCTGGACGGTTCCCGAGATCAGATTCTGGTGGGCGGTGAAGCTCGGGCCGAAATCAGTCGGGAAGAAGTGATCGGCTAGCACGTACTGCATCGCCATCTTCCAGTACGGCCCGGCTTCGTTCACGTAGCTGGGAGCGCCGTTGGGAACGTACGTGTACGGCGAATCCGGGCCGGTCCCCATCGGGGGGCGCAAGCTCGGGCATTGCGCGACGCTTAACTTCTCGGGCGGAATCTGGTAGAACCCGTCCATCTTGCCGTTGTCGTACGCAGCCAGCGCGTCCTGGAAGCAGTGCGAGATGTCCGATTTGGAATCTTCGAACCTAAGCGGGTGTAACGGGACCGTGGATCCGCCGGCTTTGCCCCTCGCGCTCGTGCTCGCGCCGGGAAACCCCATGAAGATATCGTTGAAGGTGCGGTTTTCTTGAATGATGATGACGACGTGTTGGATGCACGTCACGTTGGCAGCTCTGCACGGCGTCGGCTGCGCGTGGGGAACCCGATCGGCGCTGCGAGCCGCGCGATTTGGAAGCAGCGCGCTCCGAGAAGCGGACCCGCCCGCCCCCGAACAGCCCGCGATTGCGGCAAGCGCACATACGATGACGAACGATTTCGAGTGTCGCGAGTCCATCTGCCCACCTACCCTTCGACGATGAGCTTACTTACGCCGCGAGGTCCCTCGCGACCTCGGGCGCGGCTTCGATGCCGCGCCTCGTTTCAAAAATCGTATTCGAGCATTGCGCGGTTGTACTTAAAGAGTGGCAGCCCGCCGAGGTAGCTCGAGCCGTACGCCAGGCCGGCGGGGCAGCCGGTATTCGCCGCGCCGCAGAACGTGTTGGAGTACCGGCGGTCGGCGTAACGATAGCGGAACTGCAATCCTCGGTACGGTCCGGATCGAGAGACCGGCATGAAATGATAGGTTCCGTCAAGGTTAAACTCGGCCGTGGTTTCGGCGGCGAGCTGGTTGCCGTAATCGAACCATGAGTTGCCGGCAATGAATACGACCCGGCGATTGGGCGATTCGTAGACCGCTTGCACGCGCCACGACGTCCCGGGGGCCCGGCGGTCCGCCATGCTTTGCGAAATCGCCGTCGTAAAGATCGGAGCGTTCGCATAGTTGTCGGTGTACGGGCTGGCCCATCCGCCGTAAGCGAGTTTCGTGGTTCCGTTGGCCTCGGTAAAACATTGCGCTGCATTGAGCGGCAGGAAATACGGCAGCGTCGCCCCGGGTTTCTTCTGACTCTGCGGCGTGACGATTTGAAAGTTCGAGTTATTGCACGAATAGCCGTTCTCCAGCGCAATCGAATCGTAATGCCACGGGATTTCGTCGAAGCTCGCCGAGACGACGACCCGCTTCGCCACCGTGGCACCGAGCTGGATGCCGAAGAGCGAGCTATCGATCTTTCCGATGACGGAACTGCCGCTGTTGTGCTCTATGCCGCCCTGGAGGGCGACGTAGGGCTTCCACGCCGACGGCGCGAGGACGTAGTGGGCGTCGGCCCAGTACATGTTCTCGATGTCGGACATCGCCCACCAATACCCATTGGCCGAATACCGGCCGTCGCTCGCGGCATACCCCGTGTGCGCGTAGAAGAATCCGTCGGTGGTGATGCTGCCGCCACCCTGAATGAAGACGTTCGCCGGGAGGCCGCTGTTCCCGGCCGGGTGGCTCGTGAGCAGGGTGCTGCTGATGAACGCAGAGCTGTTTCGCGGCTCGTATTGCAGCATGTCCGCAAGTTCGAACGTCCAGCCGTGAGGCTTGAACGTAAAATCCCCACCCTGGAACGCCGCAGGCTTGACTCGCGTATCGGCCGGACCGGCCCACGGCGAGTCGAAGATTTGGTCCCCGATCTTGGCCGAAAACGCTCGATTGCGATAGCCGACGTACGCTTCGTAGAACGTGTTGAGGATGAAATTGGGAACGGTATCGTCGGGGTTCGTATTGGGCGGCCGCTGCGACACGCATGGCATGCCCTTCCCGTGCGTCGCCGCTTGCGAGCACGGACCCGCGAAGGGATCGCCGTACAAATAGCTACCGCCGAGGTACCATCCGCTACCGGTGAAGGCGTAGTCGGCGTGCAGCGCAATCGCCTGCTCCCACGTGCTTTGATTGACCCCGGTGGAGCTGTATTTGGCGCCTGGTGCGTAGTCGAACTGAGCGCCGGGGTTGTTCGATGCGTTCTGGCGGGTGAAAAGATACGAGCGAAAGAATCCGCCGATCGCGAGCGGGTTCGGTGACGGCGTCGCCGACGGGGCGAGCGGAGCGGTGGTGCCGCTTGGAGCGGCCGGCGTCTGCGCGAGGAGGGGCGCCGTTTGAGCGCGGGCAGCAGGCGCGAGAAGTAGAAACATCGCCGCCGTAGGGACGGCGATCCTTGCGAGGGTCAAGTGCACATAGGAACCTCCTTATGGCGGCCGCGGATTCGCGCTCGGGCGCACCCCTCCTTCTCCCCTGCGCGCTTCAAGGTGAATGCCTGGACGCTCCGAACGAAATTGCCCATAAGGAGGTTGCTATGTGCACTTGAATTCGTTTATCGAACTCGTTCTCGTCGGCCTTTTCGTCGGAACCATGGTGGGGCTGACGGGGGTTGGCGGAGGCAGCATCATGACGCCGCTGCTGGTTCTCGTTCTTGGCGTCAATCCGCTCGTCGCGGTCGGCACGGATCTCGTCTACAGCGTTCCTACCAAACTTTACGGCGCCTATCTGCACCATCGTCAGGGCACGGTCAACTGGAAGATCGTTGCGGCGCTGCTCTGGGGCGGCATCCCCGCCGCCATCGCCGGCCTCGTTGGACTCTACTGGTTGCGCCATCACGTCGACATGACGCTCGTTCGCGCTTGGACCAAACACGCAATCGGCTATTCGTTGATCCTCGCCGCGAGCATCATCTTGGTTCGCTCGTTCTTCAAGGTCCCGGCGTCGCAATCCAACGCTCCGGTCGTCTGGAGCCGCGGTCGATTCGCTGCGATCGTTGCGATCGGGTCGTTCGTCGGATTGATTCTCGTGCTCACGTCGATTGGCAGCGGTTCCGTCACGCTCCCTTTGCTGTCTCTGGTTCTTCCCTCCGTCGGCATGGGCGAGCTCATCGGGTCAGACATCGCCTTCGCCGCCTTCCTGATCCCGGTCGCCGCGGGCGGCCGATGGTCGATGGGCGACGTAAACCTTCCACTCGCACTGACGCTCTTGCTTGGATCGCTGCCGGGCGTGTATATCGGAAGCAAGTTATGCGCGCGGCTGCATCAGAAGTGGCTGCGCCCGGCGGTTGCCGTCACGCTCGTCGTCGTCGCAGCGAGGATGCTATGAAGCGCGGGTTTACGATTTGGCTGACGGGGCTCTCGGGTGCGGGAAAAACGACCATCTCGCACCTGCTGGCCCGGGAACTGGAGCGGCGCGGCCATCTCGTCGACGAACTCGACGGCGACGAGATTCGGAAGATCCTTTCCAAAGGGCTCGGATTTAGCCGCGAACATCGCGACGCCAACGTCGCTCGCATCGCGTTCGTCGCGTCGCTCCTGGTTCGGCACGGCTCGGCCGTGATCTCCGGAGCGATCTCTCCCTATCGCGAGGCGCGCGACGCGGCTCGCGAGCGCATCGGCGACTTCGTCGAGGTCTACGTCCGCTGTTCGTTGCCGGAGCTGATTCGGCGCGACCCCAAGGGCCTCTACATGCGAGCCATGAGCGGAGAGCTGAAGCACTTCACCGGCGTATCGGATCCGTACGAGGAGCCGCTCGATCCGGAAGTGATCTGCGATACCGAGTTTCAGACGGCCGAGGAAAGCGCCGGAACGATCCTAGCCAAGCTCGCGTTAATGGGGTACATTAGCCAGGACTCCGATCTACGTCGCGATTTATAGAGGTGCATAAGCCATGAGCCATCCGACCCGCAGGCGCACGACGCTGCGATTCATCGCACTAGCGGGCGTTTTCGTACTGGCCGCTTGCGCTGGCGGAAGTCAAACGCCATCGGCGCCGGGAGTGCCGTTGGTGCGCGGCGGCGCGAGCAACGCGTCGTCGAACGCCATCTACCGGGTAGGCTACGGATTCAATCACCCGCAGTCCGTCGCCGTCGATGCCCGGGGCGACGTCTACGTCGCCGACACCGGGAACAACGAGGTGAAAAAGGTCGAGCCGCGCGACAAGATCAGCAAGATCGGATCCGGATTCCAAGCGCCCAGAGGCGTGGCCGTCGACGCAAAAGGGAACGTCTACGTCGTCGACAAGGTCGGCTTGCACAGAGTCGCCGCCGACGGGAAAATTACGCGTGTGGCTCCGGAGCTGACGCTGCTCGTAGGCGTTGCCGTCGATGCGCACGAGAACGTCTACGTAACGGAATGGGGAGCCCGGCCCGGCCTTCCGGATCACGTGAAGAAGATCGCACCGGACGGCACGATCGCCTCACTCGGCTCGGGCTTCGACTCGCCGGAGGGCGTGGCGGTCGATTCCTCCGGAGACGTCTACGTGAGCGACTTCGGGCACGACGCGATCGAGAAGATTGCGCCCGACGGAACGATGACCGCGGTTGGCTCCGGGTTCCGCCGTCCCGTCGGCGTCGCCGTCGACGAACGCGGCGACGTCTTCGTCTCCGAGCCCGTTTCCGATCGCGTCAAAAAGGTCGCCGCCGGCGGAGCGATCGTCACGATCGGCGAAGGTTTTCACCTTCCGAGCGGCCTCGCGACGAACGCGAACGGGCAGCTACTTTACATCGCCGATACCGGTCATAATGCGGTGAAAGAGTACACTCCGTAGCATTTACCCGCGCGCCCTGGAACGAACGTGCGGGCTATCACGCACGGCGGGGCCGCGATTAGGAGTATACTCATACCGGGGTGCGGTGTCCGCTCGATTTACCCACGCGAAGTAGCCGCATTCGGTGCTACGATTGAACCCTCCCGAAAACGATCGACAATTCAACGAGGCGGAACTCCGAGCGGCGTTCGGCATGTTGCGCGCGTTCGTCGACGTGGGGATGTTCGCAATCGATCTCGATAGCGGCGAACTGCGGGGCAATCCGGGTTTCCTGACGATGTGGAGTCTCGAACGGCGCCATGGGCCGCTTCGCTACGAAGACCTGCTGGCAAGCGTCCATGCAGACGATCGTTCGAAACTGCTTGGCGCTCGCCAAGTCGCTCTCAGCGAAAAGCGTTCGTATCGGGTGCAGTATCGCATCGTACGCCCCGACGGCGCGATTCGGCACGTTCGCGGCGAGGGTTGGTTCGCATTCGACGAGAGCGGTAAGGCCACGAGTAATTTTGGAGTCGCCATCGACGTCACCTCGGAGGTCGCCGCCGAGCTTCGCGTTTTGCATTTGTTGGAGCACGACCGCTTGACCGATCTGATCGGGCGCAATGCGTTTATCGAACGCCTGCAACGCGCGGTGCTGCATCACGAGCCGGGCGAGATCTTCGGCGTCTTGGTCCTCGATCTCGATCGCTTCTCCGCTCTCAACGACACGCTGGGAAGCTCGACCGGAGATGCCGTACTCCGTTCGTTCGCAACGCGCTTGAAGTCGCTGGAACGGGAGGGCCACTCCGTCGCGCGAATCGGCGGCGACGAGTTCGCATGCTTGTTGCGCGGGCATCGCGACGAGCGGCACCTTTTCGAAACGATCGACGGCGTTCGAGCGCTTCTTGACGAACCGGTTAATCTCGTCTGTTCGACCTTGCAGGTTTCGGCAAGCCTCGGATTGAGCGTTTTCCCAGCAGATGGTGAGGATATCGCACTTCTCGAGCGGGCGCACCTGGCATGTTATAAGGCGAAGCCGACCTCAGGCGACGAGGTCAGCCGATACCGGCCCTCGATGGAACTTGCTCTCTCGAAGGAATACGAGTTTGAGGCATCGTTGCACGACGCGCTGGCAAATAGGGAGTTCGAGGTGTACTACCAGCCGATCGTCGACGCTACGAATCTTCAGAACGTTGGCATCGAAGCTTTGGTCCGGTGGAACCATCCTCGGCTCGGGCTCCTTTCGCCCGACGCGTTTTTTTCGGTCGCCGAGACGATGGGCATCGCTCCCATGATCGACGCTTGGGTCCTGACGCGTGCCTGCCTCGACGCATCGATGCTGCCCGAACGCAGCCGCTCGCTCCTGAAGCTTCACGTCAACGTCTCGGCCGCGTCGATCGCCCGGCGCGATTTTGTGGACATCGTACGCGCGGCGCTGGGTTCGAGCTCGCTTCGGCCGCAAGCGCTCGCCCTCGAAATCACCGAGCAATCCCTGATCGTCGACCGCGCCGGGGCCGCACGAAAATTCGCGACGATACGCGAGTTTGGCGCGGAGATCGCGATCGATGACTTTGGCATCGGTTATAACGGGCTCTTGTATCTGAAAGATTACGTCGTCGACTGCCTCAAGATCGACCGAACCTTCGTTCTCGATCTGGAAACGTCCTCATTCAGCCGGGGCGTGTGTTCCGGAATCGTGGCGCTAGCGCGGAATCTCAAGCTCAAGGTGGTTGCCGAAGGCGTAGAATCCGCCGCGCAGGCGACGTTTCTAAAAAGCCTCGGCGTACACGAGCTTCAGGGATATTTGTTCGGCCGGCCGACCGATTTTGAGACGTTAGCCGAAGCTTGTCTGGCTGAGGCCGGCACGCGTTAGCACTCGATGATGCCGTGCGCGTTGGGGCGTATGGCGTCCGCGCTCGAGCCGGTGTTATAGAAGCAGCGTTCGGTCGTCGTGAAGTTGGCGACTTTGCCGGTGCAGGTGAGCGGAGACGAGGTCCCCCGGAAGATAAAAGTCTTTGGGTTATAGGTAGCGCGCAACGCGTAGGTGCACGGCTGCTTGCCGGAGGCGTCGACGGCGGTTCCGGTGAGCGTATTGGCCGTTGCGTCGAGCGTCATGGCGACCGGCTCGCCAATCGTTCTCTTCGCCAGCACGAGCTTCAGGGAACCGCCGACTGCGCTGCCGCTTTGCGTGAGATTGAACGAGACGTTTCCGACGACCGTCGTCTTGAGGCGAAACTTCCCGCTGTACCGGCCCGCTACGTTCGTGGCGGCGGCGGCGTTCGCCAGCGGCGGCAGGCCCGACATCCCCTGCGGGGAGGGCGCACTCCCACCGGCGCCTACGGACGCGCAGCCGGCAAGGGCGGCCGCACAGCAGAACGCGAGAAGAGCCCGGAGACGAATCCCAGTATTCATGCGGATATCTCCGCGCGGGCCCCTCGCTATTCCTTGCGTTACCCGTCACCGCCTATAGCAGCTCGGCGAGCCGGCGTCGCAAGAGGCGTTCGGCGCCCTCGCCGAGTTCCTCGACGATGTGCTGCGCGCTGGAGCGCGCGTCGAGCAGGCCGACGCTCTGGCCCGCGTACACGTTCGCAAGCGTAAAATCGTCTCGACGCTTCGCTTCGCGAAACTGCGCGAGCGCCGCCTCGTCGGCGATCGCTTCGTCTTCGTGGCCGTGATAGCGACGCGTCATCTCGTTCTGCAGCGCGCGTCCTCGGAAGCGCGCCGGCCACGGGAAGCCTTGCAACCGGTCGAAGAGGCTCGTCAGCACCGTCTGCGTTTCGTCGGACGCGAGAATACGCTCGCGGGCGGCGTCGCTCACGTTGGCTTCGTCGGCGAGTAAGAACGGCGTGCCCACCCACGCGCCGGCCGCTCCCGCGGCGAGGACGGCGGCCAGGCCGCTTGCGCTGGCGATTCCGCCGGCCGCGAGCACGGGCTTATCCGTCATCGCCAAGGCGACTTGCAGCATCATCAGCGTGGAGACGTCGCCCGTGTGCCCGCCGGCCTCCGTTCCCTGGGCGACGAGCACGTCGACGCCGCCTCGCAGAGCGGCCTCGGCATCGCGCCGGCTCTGCACTTGCGCGGCCAATGCGATGCCGGCATCGTGCACGCGCTCCGCATAGGGTGCGATATCGAGAAACGAAATCGAAATGAGAAACGGCTGCTGCGCGATCGCGGCGTCGAGGAGCTCGGGGCGCGCTTCGAGCGCCCAACCGAAAAGGCCGATGCCAAAGCGGCGAGCCGCGTTTCCCTCACGAGCGACGGCGCACTCGCGCTCGATATCGGCCGGCGTCCAATCTTCGTTGACGCCGATCGTTCCCAGGCCGCCTGCGTCGCTCACCGCGCGCGCGAGGCGCCCGCGAGCGGCGGGCGTCATCGACGCGTTGAGAATCGGGTAGCGTAGGCCCCATTGCCGAGTAAGGAACGTCTCGATCACGCGTTATCCTCTGAGGCGGCGCTTTCCAGCCATGAGGGCGTCGCAGGCTTTGCCGATCCTGCTGCGCCGCGTCTCTCGTTCCTTCGCGGTGTCGATCCATCCGATCAAATCTCTGCGTTCGGTCGGCGTTAGGCCGCTCCACTGTGCCTTCGCCTTGGGTGCGGCCTTGAGTGCGAGGTGCAGATCCAGCGGCACGATGGCGTAACAGCAAGGACGGCGTTTGCCTTCGGCCAGCATCGAACAGGCTCGCTCGACGCGGCGCTGCCGCGTCTCCGCCTGCTTGGCCCCGTCGATCCAGCTGACGAAATCGCGGCGCGCGATCGGCGTCAGATCGCGCCACTGCGCCTTCGCCGCCGGCGCCGCGGCCAAAGCCTTGCGAAGATCCGCCGGCACCACCGGGTCCGGCTCTTCTCCGGCCGGCCGAAGATTGGTCTGTCGCATTGCGGTCCTCGTCTCTCAGACGCCCGGTTTCGTTAGCGCCGCGGCCAGTTCGCGGAAGAGCGCGACGGCGCCGAGCCCCGCGTTACCCTGGTCGTCGTAGGCGGCCGGCGCGTTGGTGGCTTCCACGGCGATCGTCAGGTGTCGCGCGCGCAAATACCCGGCTGCACCCGAAGCGCCGGCAAAGCCGAGCGTCTGCACGACCCACGGACCCGTGTTGATGATGCCAAGGCCGTAGTTGAACTCTGCCGTGTTGGCCCGGCAGGCGTTGCAGCCTGGCTGCGCGTGGCCGAAACCGGCGAGGCTCGGCGCGAGTTGCGCCGCCGACGACGCGGCGGAGAGCAGCTTGCCCGAGCCGACGGCTTCCATCGAAACGCCCAAATCGGCGATATCGGTGGTCTCGACGGCCCCGGCGGCGGTGGTCCACGACGGATTCCAAAACGTCGCTTCCTCGGTGAACGGCACGCCGGGTTTGATGCCGAGCACCTGACGGCGTTCCGAACTGAATGCGTGCAGCGCGGGCGCGGGAATCTCGGGCGTCGACGACGCGGCGGTTTGCCGCAAGCCCATCGGCTCCAGCACGTCGCGCCGGATCGCTTCGGCCAACGGCATCCCCGCGATCTTCTCGAGGACGCGGCCGAGAATCGCGTAGTTGGTGTGCGAGTAGCCCCAGTTGGTGCCGGGCGCAAACTCCAGCGGTTTCGAGACGCCGATGCGAATGAGTTCGCCGGTGGTCCATTGGCGGAACGGATCGAGATAGACGCCTTGCGTGACCTCGGGTTGATAGACGTAATCGGCGTAGCCCGAGGTCATCTGCGCGAGGTTGCGCAGCGTGATCCGGTCCGCGTTGGGCAGTTCCGGAAAATATGCCGAGAGCTTGGTGTCGAGCGTCGTCTTCTTCTGATCGACGAATTCGAGCAGCAGCGTCGCCATATAGGTGAATGCCAGCGCCCCGTTTCGGAAATGCATCTGCGGGGTGGCCGGCACGCCGGTCATCGAATCGCCGAAGGCTTGCGTGAACGTCGGGACGCCGTTCTCACGCACTTGCACGATGACGGCTCGAAAGTGGTTCTTCGCCATCGCCTCGCGCACGAGCGCGCGAATCGCCGCAGGGTCGGCGAGCGCCGCGGCGGCTGGGGCGGGCGCGCAAGCGAGCGAGAACCCGGCGGCGGCCGCGAGGGCGAGGATGCAGGGAAGAACGCGGCGCAACGATTGCATGAGGTGGCCGTTCGACGCGAGGCCTCGTTATGCCGCCGGCTCTTCGGCGTCGCCTCCCTCGAGTTCGACCTCCAAGCGGCGGTTGCCGATCAGAATGACGGCAACCGAGAGCACGATCGCGGCGCCTCCCGCAACGAGATTCCAGGTGACGGGCTCGCGCAGGAGCAGCACGCCGAGGAGGACGGCCACCACGGGATTGACGTAGGCGTACGTGGCCACCGTGGGTGCGGGCAGCGTACGCACGATGTAACTATAGGCGGTGTATCCCACCATCGCGCCGCCCGTAATCAGCCACAGCATTCCGTACCACGATTGCGCCGTCACCGCGGCGAGCTCGAAGTGCTTGGCCTCGCCTAGAGCGAGCCCCACCGCAACGGCAACGACGCCGCCGATCACCATCTCGAGCGGCGCGGTGAGCGAATGATGCGAGGTTCCGCGCGCGTAGACGGTTCCCAGCGCCCAGCAGAACGAACCGAAAAGAATCGCCGCGGCGAGCGCTCCGTTCGCCCGGCCGCTCTGCTCGCCGACCAGCAGCGCGACGCCGGCCGTCCCGATGACGAGCCCCGCGATCGACGGAAGCGACATCATCTTGCGTACCCGAAGCGCTTCGAGGACGAGCATGAAGATCGGCATGCTGGCGACCAGCAGTGCGGCGATCCCCGAAGGAACGCGCGTCTCCGCCATCGCCAGCAAACCGTTGCCGAGAACCAGCAGCAGCACGCCGGTGGCCGCAATTCTCGCGAGATCGCGCGGCGGCGGCAACGCCGGCTTGGGCGACGACACCGCGTAGTGGATCGCCCACAGCAGCGAGCCCGCCACGACGTACCGCACGCCGATCATCAAATACGGGGGTATGGTTTCGACGCCGACGCGGATCGCCGAGTAGGTCGAACCCCAGAGAATCCACACGGCGACGAGCGCCACCCACGGCAGATATCGCCGCGATGCCGTTGCGGTCACATGCGGCCGCGCGCGTAGAAGGGCGCAAACGCCGGATCCGACGTGTAGGGCGAGAGCACGCTCGGCGTTTGCTTGTTGCGGACCGGCTGGTTGCGCCGCATGCTTTCGGAGACGCTCGCGACCGAACCGGCGGGATCGCGCAACAGCGCCAAGCCGTCGCCTCCGGCGAGAAAAATCGACTCGACGGCGCCACCCTGCATGCGGCCGACTTCACGCCGCCGGCCGCCGGCCCCCGCTCCCCGAAAAGTTTCCGCCCGCGGTGCCGGAAACTCGCTGCGGCGCGAGGTAGATAGCCGCATGATCCACGCCGTCCTGCTCGCGGCGCTCGCCGCCCTCCCGAGCCTCGGCTTCGTTGCCGACGCCGCCCCCATCGACGCGCTCGGCCGTTTCGTCGGAACCTGGCACAACCACGGGACGCTCGTCGCGACGCCGTATAGCAAACCGGGAACGGTGGATGGGGTCACCACGTGCGCTTGGAGCGGCGATCGTCAGTTCGTGATTTGCCAGCAGAGCTTCACGCTGGGCTCGGCCACGCTCCACGCCTTGGGCATCTACACGTACGACGAGGCGGCGAAGGCATACCGCTTCTTCGGGGTGCGGCCCGACGGCGGAAGCGATTCGGAGATTCAAGTCGACGCGACGAGCATCGTCTATCCCAACGCGTTCGAGGATCGCGGCACGCGCGTGTTGCAGCGAACGCTCAACGTGTGGACTTCGCCCGAGCACTACGACTTTCGCAGCGAATACTCGACCGACGGCGGCGCGCACTGGCACTCGACGCTGACGGGCGTCGCCGATCGCACCGCGCCTTGAGGCGAATCAGCGAGCTTGTGCGGCGTAGCGGAACTGCCCGGGCACCCAGGCGCAGACGCTGCCGTCGTTCATCACGAACGACTCGAATCCGTCGACGTCGGGATTGAAATCGGCGTTGCGCGCCTTGGTGGCCGGCCAGTTCACCGCCGGCTCCTGGCGCGCGGCCGCCCGGGCCTTCGAATTCGAGAACTGCGGGCTCTTCGTCAGCGCGTTGAGCGCGGCCGCCAACCGTTTCGCATCGTCCATTCCGGGCTAATGCCCACGCCGGCGAAGCAAACCCTGCCGCCGCTCGATGTGGTAAAATGACGTCGATGAGGCGCTTTTGCACGCTCTTGCTCGCCGGCCTCGTCGGATGTTCCGGCGGCGTTTCCCGTCCGTTGCCCGCCGGCAACGACGCAGCGCCCCAGCTTGCCGCGCGTCCGGTGCTGCCCACGCCGATCCGGCACGTCGTCATCATCGTGCAAGAGAACCGCACCGTCGACATGCTCTTCCAAGGCTACCCCAATGCCGACACGCAGCCGTACGGCTACGAGAGCAACGGCAGGAAGGTCGCATTGCAGCGCGTCAGCCTCAACACGCCCGACATCGACAACAGCTATCACGCCGCCCTGCAAAGCTTCGACGGCGGCAAGATGAACGGCTTCGACTTGAATCAATCGGGATCCGGGCAGGCGGGTTCGTACGCCTACAGCTACGCGGCCCGCGGCGACGTGGCGCCGTACTGGAAGATGGCCAAGGAGTTCGTGCTGGCCGACCACATGTTCCCGACCGAGCTCGGGCAGAGCTGGACGTCGCACCTCGATCTGATTGCGGGAACGACGAATCTTTCGCCGTCGGTCGCGATGGTCGATTTCCCGTCGGTGCCGCCATGGGATTGCCAGGCGCCGCCGGGCACGGTGACTCCTACCATCGACTCGCATCACCGGTATAATTCCAGCGGCGGCCCGTTCCCGTGCTTCACGCAGTTTCGGACGATGGCCGATACGCTCGACGCCGCGCACGTCTCGTGGCGGTACTACGCGCCTTCGATCACCGGCGACTGGATCGGCGGCGCGTGGTCGTCGTTCAGTTCCATCAAAAACGTGAGGTTCGGCCCGGATTGGAAGAAAGTGGTCGTTCCGCCGCCGACGATCCTCACCGACGTCCCGGCCGGAAAACTCGCGGCGGTCACGTGGGTAACGCCGGACTGGCAATACTCCGACCACGCCGGAAGCGGCACGACGCTTGGGCCATCCTGGGTCGCGGCGGTGGTCGACACGATCGGCAAGAGTAAGTTTTGGAAGGACACGACGATCGTGGTCGTGTGGGACGATTTCGGAGGCTGGTTCGATCACGTACCGCCGCCGCAACTCGACTTTCGCGGCTTGGGCATCCGCGTGCCCTGCCTCATCATCTCGCCCTACGTTGCGCGCGGCGCCGTGACGCACACCCAATACGAGTTCGGCAGCATCTTGCGCTACGTCGAAGATACGTTCGGGCTTCCGCGGCTCGGCACGGTGGCCGACGGTTATTCCGACGCGCGAGCGACGAGCCTCATCGGCGAGTTCGATTTCACCCGCAAGCCGCGCCCGTTCGAATCCATCCCCGCACCGGTTTTCCCGTACGCCTTCTTGCACTTGCCGCCATCGAACCGGCCGCCCGATGAGTAACGCCCGCCTTTGCGTATTTTTGGCGGCGCTCGCCTTCGCCGCGCTGCTTCCCGTGCGCGGGCCGGCCGCGCAGTGCCTGACGATCGACGGGCAGTCCTACTGTAAAGCCTGGTCCGATCGCAACGATTGGATGTCGAAAACCGAGTTCGTTCGCAAAGGCGAGACGGTCGACCACTGGCAGAACATGGTGACGATCTTACGCTTCGACGGCCTCGATTCGGCGCACGCCGTGGCCAAGAAATATCTATCGATGGTGGGCTCGTATATCAGGCCGCCCGGCTCCGCGCCGGTGTGGATCGTTCCGAGCGGCGGCGCGCATGCCGACGCGGCCGCGACGCGCACGATCCTTGCCGCCGACGGCGTGCAGCCCGAGTACGTCGTCGTCTATCTCTTCCACGACGCGGGGCAACCCGGCTACGCGATCGTGTTTTCGCAGCATCTGCCGCTGCCTGGCGACGATCCGACGAAGGCCGACTACGGGCGCTGGCTGCACGCGATGGCAGCGGTTCCCGCGCAGGCCCTCGTCAAATGATCTAGTCGTACCTGAAGCCTTCGACGTTTTCGCGCATCGTCTCGACGGCGGCCTCGCGTCCGGCCTCGATCGAATCTTTGATCGCCTCGGAGCCCTTGCGGATCGCCGCGCCGCCCGCCTCGCGCGCCCGCTCTTTGAGGTCCTCGGCGATCGGTCCCAAGCGTTCGGATTCGAAACGCGTCACGGGAAGAAGCATTCCGACGAGCAACCCGGCCGCAAAACCGGCGGCCAATGCCAACCACGGACGGTCCTTCATCGCGCACCTCGTTCGGACGACGAGCGAATCGCGCGCGCGAGCCCGAGCCCGCCGGCAACGCCCACGCCGGCGAGCAGCCAGCCCCGCCCTTCGACCGCACGCTGAAGATCGCGCCAGACCTCGCGGCCGTCGGCATCGCGCAAGTACGCGCCGGCGCGAGCCGCGCTGCGCGCCGCGCGTTCTAAGGCTGCGGCGGCCTGCGGTTCGCCGCGCTCGCGCAGCACGCCGCTTACGTCGCGTGCCACCGCCACGTAACGATCGACCCGGTCCGCCAGCAGAGTTGCCCCGTATCCAATCGCATCCATCATCGTGCGTGCACCTCCGATGCACGGACGATGCATACCCGCCGCACGGGGAATGCTAAGCGCGGTCGCTAGTGCGGCGGGCGACCTCCGCCGCGCGACGAGCCGGCCGAAGGCGCGTGGCCGCCGCCGCCGATGCTGCCCATGCCGTGCGGAGCGCCGAACGACGGCGAATGCGCGGGCGAGATCGTCGTGCCGGGAGCGTGCGCGCCGCCGCTTCCGATCGGCGCGACCGAATGCGACGCCGACAGACCGCCGCCGCTCGTACCGCCGAATCCCGCGGTCGTGCCGCCCGGCGACACCACGTGCGACGTTCCGGCGATCGGTTCGACCACCGTACCGCGCGTCGACGTAAAGCGTTCCCACGAGGTCGAGATGGGAGCGACCGAATGCGCCGCCGTCATCGTCGAGCCCGCGCCCGAGATCGGAGCGGTCACCGGCGCGGTCACCGGCTTCGGCGCCACGGCGAGGCTCGTCCCTCGCTCTTTATCGAAGCGCGCCCAGGATGCGCTGCGCGCGGTCGCTCCGGGATCCATCTTCGCAACCCTCGCGATCTTCGCAACCGGCGCGAGCGGCGCGGCCGCCCGCTTGACGGGCGACGCTTTGGCAACGCTTACGGGCGCGCGAGCCGGCACGCGGACGCGAGCGACCGTCAGCGGCGCCACGCTACGGGCGATCGGCACGCGAGCGACGTGAATCGGTGCGGTGACGCTGCCGCCGCCTGCGCCGGGACCGCGCGGATCGCGCGCGATCGGCACGACGGGACGCCGGACCGGGTGAATGAGCGGTGGCGGATTGCCGCCGCCGCTGGGCGGATACCATGGCGCGGGCGGATAGGGATAGTAGGGGGCCGGATAGCCGTTCCACCACGGCGAGTAGTACCCGACGTTCCAGTACGGGCCCCAACCGTACGCAGGCCAGCCCCAGACGGGCGCGTACCAGGCGAGTCCGCCGTAACCGCAGCCGCCGGCGAAGCCGACGCCGATCGAAACGCCCCAGCCCCATCCGCCGTAGCCGATGCCGAACGGAACGTACGAGCACGCGGGCACGTAGACGGACGGCACGTACCACCACGAGTTCGCGTAGCCGTTATCGGCGACGACGGTGCTCTGCGACGCGATAACCGCATTCGCGGCCGCGTCGCGGTCGGCGTTGAATTGGTCGAACGAGTCATACGCCACTTGAGCGGTATACGTGACCGAGGGATTGGTGGCCGCACCGGTAGCGACCAGCGTCTTGCCGGCCTCGACCGGATAGATTTGAGCGGGCGTTACCGCTTCGGCATATCCGCGGCGGGCCGTCACGAAGGTCGCGCCGTTCGGCCCGATCGAGATGCGATAGCTTCCCGGCTGGGTCGCTCGAATCGTCACCGAGGGCGTGTCCACCACGACGATCGGGCCGCCGGCCTGCAGGATCGAGACGTCGATGGTCCCGTCGGCGAGTTGTACGATGCGATCGTTCCCCGGCGTTCCGACGCGCGCTTGCACGCCGCCCGAGAGCCGGAGCATCGAATCTGCGTCGAACTGGATCTCGGCCCGTGCGTTCGATGCCGTCGTGACGTAGTCGCCGGGCACGATCGCCCCGTTGACCACCGCAGCCGACTGGGCACCGCTGGGGGCTTGCACTTGCACCGCGCCTTGAACGAGCGTGACGCGCGGAGCGCCATCGGCACGCGCGATCCCGCCCGCAGCCAAGAGTGCCGCAGCAAAAATCAGGAGGGATGCCGGGCGAGCGAGCCACATCGTAAACATGCTAATGACCTCCTTAACCATTTTATCACGCGACCGAACCACTCTTAGCGAGCGAAGGCCGGGCCCCAAATCTTCCTAATCGTTCTCTCATCTAGGGCGGCCCGGGGGTCACCGGCGCGAGCGAGCCGCTCGGTTCGATAGGCAACCAAGCGTTGCAACGTTCCGAAGCATCGAACGGTTAGCTGAGTGACCAGGTCCTACTGCTCTTTTTTGGAGGCTACCGTCCTAATGTTCGATTTCGATAAGAAGTTCGTCGTCGCGGCGCGTTCCGTTGCCGCAACCGGCGTAGCGGCCATCGCGCTCGCCGCGTGCGGCGGCATGGGAGGCTCGCCGGTTTCGCCGGCCGCGCCGCAGGCGTTCGCGCCGAACGCTGCCGGCGCGAGCGCGTCCGCAGCGACCCGCTACAAGTTCAGAACGATCGACGACAAAGCCGATCCGACGTTCAACCAACTGCTTGGAATCAATAACGTCGGCACCATCGCCGGATATTTCGGCAACGGCATGACGGCGAAGACGCCGAACAAAGGCTACACGATCGTGCCGCCGTACGGCCAATCGAACTACACCAACGAGAACTTCCCCGGTTCGGTCCAGACGCAAGTGACGGCCATCAATCAAGGCGGTCAAACCGCCGGCTTCGGCATCGGCGTGCAAGGCAAGAGCTTTGGCTGGATCAACTGGAGCGGCGCCTTCGTGCAGTACAAGAACACGACGCAGATCCTGGGCCTCAACGATCGCGGAACGGCGGTCGGGTTCGTGACCAAAGGCAACGTCACGTCCGGATTCTCCCTCAACCGCAACACCGGCAAGCTCACGAAGATCCAACCGCCGGGAGGAAGCACCAGCGTCACCGCGGCCGCGATCAACAATTCGGGCGACGTCGCAGGATTCTTCACGGTGGGTTCGGTCACGAAGAGCTTCCTCTACAAGGGCGGCGCGTTTACCGTGTTCTCCTACCCGAATAGCACCAACACGGTCGCGACGGGAATCAACATTCACGACGAGATCGTCGGCGTCTACACCGATTCGAAGGGCGGCACGCACGGCTTCACCGTGAAGACGCCGGTGAAGAACCCGCAGTTCCAATCGGTCGACGCGCCCAAAGGCAAGAATTCGACCGTCTTCAACGGCGTCAACGACAAGGGCGATATCGTCGGTTTCTACGGTAACACCCCGACCAACACGCACGGCCTGCTGGCCACGCCGTAAGGCTGGAATCGACCCTCCCGGGAGCGTCCGCGCTCCCGGGATTCGTTCTCATGGAAACCGCTTGCTTTCGCCGCGAGCGAGCCCTATGCTACAATCCATGGCCTTCGGAGGTGCCACTATGAAATCGCGAACGACTTTTTCGCTAGCGCTTTTGGGCGCATTTATTTTGGGTGTACTCTCGTTTCATCCGGTCGCTAAGGCGGTCGAATTGCTGGCCGTTACGACGTGCTCTCTGGCCAGCGCGGGATGCACCGGCGGCAAGAACACCTCGTCGGGTTCCGGCGTCGTCGGAACCAGCGCCAAGGGCAACGGCATCGTCGCGCAGACGAAGTATCCGAGCAAGAGCGCAAGCAACTACAAATCGGGGCTGCTCGGCCAGGATCTCTCGACGAGCGGAAAGTTCAACGCCGGCGTCACCGGTTCGTCGACCCGCGGTACGGGCGTGCTGGGCACGTCGTCGTCGTACATCGGCGTCAACGGCATCTCGCAATCGAATATCGGCGTTTGGGGGCAGGTCAACGCGGCCTCCTCGGGCCAGCCGACCGGCGTGATCGGCGTCGATAGCACGCAGAATAAGAGCGGCGCCGGCGTCGCGGGCCAGACCAACGTCGGCACCGGCGTCGTCGGCACGACGCTGGGCACGTCGAACTCGACCGAAGCCTTGCTTGGCCTCGCCCCGAACGGCGGCAATAGCTTCGTCTTCGTCGGCGCCGGCACGGGCAATCAGGGCGTCGCGACGATCGACAACAAGGGCAACGTCGCGATCGCCGGCCTCATCTACACGTCGGGCCAATGCTACAACGGCTGCAGCCGTCCGCGCCGCGAGCAGACCTACGGCACCACCGCGGCCGTCCCGACGCTCGAGGACAGCGGCGAAGCCCAGCTCAACGGCGGAGCCGCGTACGTGCGCGTCGACCCGAACTTCGTCAACGCGATCGACCAGCGCACGGGATACTTCGTGCTGCTGACGCCGGAGACGGATACGCGCGGGCTCTACGTCGCCCAGCGGACGATGTCGGGATTCGAAGTTCGCGAGAACGGCGGCGGCCGGTCGAGCGGACCGTTCGCCTACCGCATCGTCGCCCACCCGTACGGCGTGCACGTTCCGCGCCTGCCGTACGTGCAGCTGCGGACGGTCGAGCCCGAAGCTCGCCAGCCGCAAGAACTCTCGACGGCCGCGAGCGGCCAGTAACCTCGAATGGGGCGCCGGAGCGATCCGGCGCCCCGATTTTTGCCCGGCAGATTTGGGCAAGTATCTTTGCATATGGATACGCCGGCCGGCGGGACGGCCGTCATCGTCGAATCGACCACGATCCCGGGCGAGCATCATGCGATCCGCCTGCAAGGGAGTTGGGATCTGCGCGACCGCGAGATGCTGGCGGCGGCCTTCGCCGCCGTCCCCGCGGGGATCGACGTCGTCGTCGACGTGCAAGCAGTCTCCTATTGCGACTCGACGATCCTCACCGAGTTCATCCGGCTCTACAAGCGTCTCGATGCGGCCGGCCGCCGCATCGACGTCGTGCTCGGCGATAGCGCCGTGCGGCGCCTCTTTCGCATGATGCACCTCGACAAGCTGCTCGCCGCTCGCTCGGACCGGGCGCGCAAGGCCTAGCGCACCAGCCAAAGCCAAAGCAGCGTTACGCCGAGCGCCGGCGGCACCACCAGCGCTCCCAGCCGCAGATACTCCATCGCATCGACGCGCACGCCACGACGGCGCAGCATCGCGATCCACAAGATCGTCGCGAGCGATCCGTTGACGGTGAGATTCGGCCCGAGATCGACGCCTGCGATCAGTGCATAGGCCAGCGACGCCGTCGGCGGATGCGCGGCGACGTATGCCGCGAGCGCCGCGACCGGCAGATTATTGATCAAATTCGATGCCAAGGCGGCGCCGGCTGCGGCCGCCACGGTCGCGGCCGGGTATCCGAACCGGGCCATACGTTCGAGCGCTTGCAAGGCGTCGGTGAAGAGCCCCGCACGCGCGGCCGAATCGAGCACGACGAACAGCCCCACCAATAACCCGAGCGTGCTCCAGCTTACGTGGCGCGCAGCGACGCGCAGGCCTATGCGCCCGGCCGCGAGCGCGGCCAGCGCGCCTGCGCCCGCAACGATTCCGAGCGGCCACTCGAAACCGAGCGCGACGAGGTAGGCGACCGCGACGCACGCCAGGACGGCCAGCGTATGCGTGCCCTCGGGCGTGAGTTCCGGCCCCGCCTCCACCACGTAGCGCCCGCGCAGCCGGGACCGGAAGACCAGCAAGAAGATGCCGAGATTGATCGCGATCGCGGCGATCTGCGGAGGCCCCAGATGCAACAGGTACGAGATTGGCTGCGGATGCGGAAGCACCAGCACGTTGGCCGGATTGGCAAACGGCAGGCCGAACGACGCGGTATCGGCGACGAACGTGCAGCCGAACAGAAACGGCATCGCGTCGCCGTCGCGGCGAGCGACCGCGCGGTAGACGATGGGCGTGAGGACGACGGCGGTCGCGTCGTTGGAGAGCACCAGCGTCACGCCGGCGCCGGCCAGAAAGAGCAGCACGAAGAGTCGCCGCCGCGATCCCCCGGCAAGCGCCAGAAGGCGCCCGGTCATCCAAGCGAACGCGCCCGATTCCTCGGCGGCAGCCGAGAAGCCCATCAACCCCAAAATGAAGAGCAGCACGTTCCACTGGTGCGCGACGGCGAGCAGGGCGGCGGCGGGCGTTTCGTACCCGATGCCGAGCAGCACGAGCGCGATGGCCGCCGGCCATACCCAAAGCGGGGGCTTCACCGTTCGCTCTCTACCCAAACCGGCGGGCGGGGGTTGCGTCCGGCGAAACGAGAAAGGGCCCGCATGAACACGAGCGGCTTGCACGCGTTCGTCGCCTTTCTGTGCGAGCGCTTCTCGCTGGCGATCGTCGCGATCGGCGGCGTCACGATGCTGCTCGTCTTCGTCGTCGTCGAAGTGAACACGTCGCGCATCGCGGGCTACGGCGTCGTCTTTCGCGGCAACACGAACGTCGTCGACGTCGGCATCCCGCAGGGAGCGCTGCGGGACGGCGACCGCATCGATCTAGCCCCGCTCACGCCGCAGCAGCGGTTCTCGCTCGTCGCCGGCGCGCCGCCCGCGACCAAACTCGACGTCGTCGCATCGCGCGGCGGGCGCAGCTTTCCGGTGACGCTCACTGCCGTCTTGCCCGAATACGATCTGCGCGCCGAACTCGCGCGCGACGTGGGGAATCCGATTTGCTTCGTTCTCTCTCTCGGGCTGGCGTCGGCGCTCTTCGTCATGCGGCCGCGCCCGACGACGCTCGCGTTCTACTCATACGTCGTGCTAATGCTGCTCAAGGTATATCAGACCCCGCTGATCCTCGCGGCGTGGCCGGCGAACTTCGCCGGCGACCTCGTCCTGCAAGTCGTCTATCCGCTCACGCAGCTGGCCATCCTTGTCTTCGCGCAGCGGCTCTACGGCCGCCCCGGGCGCGCGTGGCCTTGGATCATTTGGCCGGCCGTCGCGGTGTCGGTCCTCGTGTTCGTCGTATGGTCCGACGCGATCGTGTGGGTGGCGCTGCAGCAAGCCTTGCTGCAAGGGCCGCCGACGCGACTGCTCATGTCGCTCTCGGATATCGCGCTGCTGGTGCTGACGCTGGCGGGACTGGCCTACATCGCGTCGGGCGCGCAAGGCCTAGAACGCGCGCGCGTCACGTGGATCGTTTCGGGAATCGCGCTGGCACCGATTCTCGATCTCGTGTGGGCAGTCGCCGATGCCGGCAGCACGCTGGTCAACAACCATTCGACGACGCTGCTAGCCGTGCAAGAGTGGACCGACGGCCTGCTGCCGTGGGTCGGATTGATCGGCGTCGTCGCGGTGCTCTACGGATTTCTCTCCGAACGCGTCGTCGATATCCGGCTCGCGATCGGCCGCGCCGCGCTCTACGGCGGCATGACCCTCTTCCTCCTCGTCTTCTTCGGCGCCGTCGAGTGGCTCGCCGAACAGTTCTTCGAGAGCACGCGCCCCGCGATGTACGTCAGCCTCATCGCGGCGCTCGCGATCGGCTTCGGCATGAACGCGCTGCACGGGCGTTTCGAAAAGCTCCTCGACCGGCTGCTCTTCGGCGAGCTCTATCGCGCCGAAGCGATCCTGCGCCGCAACGTCCGCGCGTTGGCCAACACCACCTCCGAGCGCACCGTGACCCAGCTCCTCGTCGACGAGCCGGTGAAGCTGCTCGGCTTGGAATCGGCCGCGCTCTTTCGCGCCGGCGGCGAAGGCGAGCCGTTCGCGTGCGTCGCCTCGCGCGGCTGGAGCGAACGCCACATCGCCGCGATCGACGCCGAAGAAGCGTTCGTCGTCGCGCTGCGCGCCGAGCGCGAAGCGATCGACGTCGATACGCGCACGCGGCGCGAGATCGGATTTCCCGGCGAAAGCAAAGTCGCCACGCTCGCCGTTCCCATCGTCATGCGCGGAGCGTTGGTCGGATTCGTCTTCTACGGCGAGCGCTCCGACCGCGCGGCCTTCACCGCCGACGAGCGTGCCTTGCTCGTCGCGCTTTGCGACGCAGCCGCCGCCGCGCTCGATCACATCGACGCCGACCGCTCGCACGCCCGCATTCGCCAGCTCGAGGCCCGCCTCACCGACGCCGGCCTTACCCTCCCAAGCTGAGTTCCTGCGCGTCGAGCGAGCGGCAAGCCCGGCGTGGCGTGCGAGCCGCTTGGGCACAAGGAGGGAGTGCGTGCTCGAATCCTGATGGCGGCGGCGGCTGCCGCGCTGCTCCTAGCCGGATTGGCCTATCTGGAAAGACAAGCGCTCGCGGCCACGGCAATCGAGCTCGCTGCATCCGTCGTGGGGCACGTGCGAGTCGGCTTTGCGACCTCGCACGTCACGACGCACGACGCGCAGTTTACGGGCGTCAGCGTTCGCTCCCCCGGCGGCGAGCCGATTGCGACGATCGATCGCCTCGACGTCGCCTACGATCTCGGCGACCTGCTGCACGGCACGCGCCGCTTCGGTTTGAAATCGATCGACGTCGACCGGCCGCGCATCACCATCGTTCGGCATCGCGATGGAACGTATAACGTCCCGCTGCACGCGTTCGCGTCGAAGGGAAGCGCGCAGGGAGCGCCGTTGATCGTGCGCGCGCGCGTTCGCGACGGATCGCTTGAAGCGATCGACCAAGGCAACGTCGATCCGCATCAGCGCCACCTCTACCTCGAACGCATCGATGCGGTCGCGCGCCTGGGTGCCGGGAACTCCGCGCGCTACACCGTGACGGCGTCGTACGGCCAGCGCCCCGGCCGGCTCTACCCGATTCGGGGGACCGGCGACGTCGAGCCGCGAGCCGGTTACGCGATGCAGCGCTGGAGCGCGCCCGAGCTTCCGGTCGCGGGCGCCGTCGATTTTGCGCTGAACTCTCCGAGCCTGCACTTCGCGTCGGGAACGCTATTCGGAACCGAGGCTCGCGTGGTGGGCGTTCCCGGCCCGAACGGAACGCTCGAATCGCATCTCGCCGCTACGGCCTATCTCTCCGGCGCGCGACTCGCCATCGGCGGCCTCTCCAAGCCGGTACGCGACCTTCACGGACGCATCGACGTCTTCGACGAAGGGCTGCTCGCGCAGCGCTTGGAGGCGAGCATCGCGGGCGTTCCGGCCACGATTTCGGGAGGCATCTACGGAATGGCGGCGCCGCAGTTTCGGCTCGCCGTGAGCGGCCGCGGCGACCTCTCGCACCTGCGTAACGCCTTCGCGCAAGCGGCGAAGCTGCCGCTGAGCGGTCCACTGGCATTTAGCGTGCTGGTGGAAGGGAACGTCTCGAAGCCGCTGGAGTGGATTGCGTTCGATTCGCCGCACGCGCAGTATGCCGCGCAAGCGATCGGCCGTAGCTACGGTTTGGTAGCGTTCGACGGCCAAGAGGCCGATGCGATCGACGCTCACGCGCGCGTCGACGGAATCGATGCGAGCGTGCGCGGGCACGCCACGCTCGCACAAAAGCCGAACGCGATCGAGATGTTCGTGCGCGCCTCCGGCAGCTCTGCGGGCATTCCGTACGCGTCGCTCGCTACGGCCCCGATGCGGCTCGACGCCGTGGCGCTCGCGCGCTCGGCGACGCCGCGAGCGATCGGCCTCAGCGGATGGCTCCAAGGGCGCTCGCGCGGCGCGAGCCTCGACGCGCTCTTCGACGTCTCGCCCGAGGGCGTCGGCTCGATCGGGCCCCTGGTCGTGCGCCGGGGCAACGGCCGGCTCTACGCGCGGGTCGCACTCGATCGGCCGCACGGAAACGCCGGCGGCGTACTCGACGCGCACGCGATCGCGATTCCCTTCGAGTCGACGGTGCTCGCCGGCCGCTTCGCGGGCACGGAGCGCAACGGCGCCATTGCGGTTGCGGGTCGCGGCTCGGCGCGCGGCGCGTGGGGCGCGCTCGATCTCGGCGGCACGATGTCGCCGCGCGGCGGCGCGCTTGCCGGGCGCTTCGACGGCTCGCTCGCAGCAGCGTCCGCATTGGGATTGCACGTTGCGGCGACGGGTCGCGTCGACGCGCCGGTCGACGTCGCCTACGACGGCGAGCGCGCGCTCGTGTCGCTGCACGGCGCGCGCTTCACGCACGCAAGCATCGCGGGGATCCCGGTGTCGCAACTCGACGCGACGCTGATTGCCTCGCGCCGCGGCGTGCGCGTCGCGTCGGCGGTCGCTCGCGTCGGCGGGGGGCGCGCGCTGGCCGCGGGCTCGACGGCCGGTGGCGGACGAATCGGCATCACGGCGCAGGATGTCGGCGTGGCGTCGGGGCGCGGCAGCCTGGGCGCGACGCTCTCGGGGTCGCTTGCTGCGCCGCGCGTCGCCGCGTCGTTTCTGGTCGAGCGCGCACGCTTTCGCAAGCTCGCGGTCGAAGCCGGCGGCACCGCGTCGTACGCCGGCCGCACGCTGACGCTGCGCTCGGCAGACGCGCGCCTGGGCGATGCGTTCGTCGACGCTCGCGGCCGCGTCGGGGATATCGGCACGGCACGAGCACCGTCGATCGATCTCGACGCCGCGCTGCACACCGCCGATGCCGCGTCGCTGGCGTCGTTGGCCGGAGCCGGCATTCCGCCGGTACAGGGCAGCGTCGAAGCGAACGTCCGCGTAACCGGCACCGCGCAACAACCGCTCTTTTCCGGAACGATCGACGCGCCCGAGGGCACGGTCAACGGTCTAGGATTCCGCGACCTGCACGCCGGCATCGCGGGCCGGCCGGGGGCCGTCGCGCTGCGCTCCGGCAGCGTTGCCGTCGGTTCGACGGCGATCGCGTTCGCGGCTTCGACCGGCGGCGGCTCGAGTACGGTCTCGGCCAGCGCTCCGCATGCCGACCTCGCCGATTTCAACGATTACTTCGATGCCGGCGACACGTTTGCGGGCACCGGAAGCCTCTCGCTCGACGCCGCCTTCGCCGGCACGCAACCCGTTGCGTCGAGCGGGCGCGCGTACGTCGTGGGCGCGGCGTTCCGGCGCCTTGCGCTCGGAACGCTGTCGGCGCGCTGGAACGGCAGCCGCAACGGCATCGCCACGGATCTCACGTTCGGCGGCGCTTCCGGTCGCGTCGCGCTAGGCGGCACGATCGATCCCGCCGCACGCACGGCACGCATGCACGTCGCCGCCGACGGTCTCGATCTCGCCGCCTGGCTGCCGATGGCCGGGATCCAAGCGCCGGTCACCGGAAAACTCGACGCGCGCGCGACCATCGCGGGGCGCTATCCGGCGCTCGATACCAATGCCGTTGCATCGATCGATGACGGAACGCTGGGTGCGCTGCCCATCGAGCGGTTTGCATTCGCCGAACGCGGCACGCAAGGGCGCGCAACGATCGAGTCGGCGGTGCTGACGGTTCCGGGCTTGACGAGCACGGCCACCGGCAGCTTCGGCCTGCGCCCGCAAGACCGCCTGGCCATCGACGTTCGCAGCGACAGCCCAGATCTGGGCGTGCTGCTGCAGCACGCCACCGGCAAGCCCTGGGATCTCTCCGGAACGCTGGAATCCGATCTGCGCGTCACCGGCTCGGCGCTGCACCCGCAGGCGACCGACGACGTCGTACTGCGATCGCTGCGGTACGGTGACGCGACGATCGCGCGCGTGGCCGGCAGAATCGGCATCGACCGTACGCGCGCGACGCTCTCGAACGGCGAGATCGATCTCGAACCGGGACGCGTGCTGGCCGGCGGCAGCGCGTCGCTTTCGGCGGGCGGCCCGATCGCGCTGGTAGCGACGCTGCAAGGCGTCGGGCTCGGCAACGCGGGCTCGTTCTTTCCGAAGGGCACGCACGTCACCGGCACGTTGAACGGACGCGTCACCGTCGGCGGAACGCGGACGCGCCCACATTTCGGCGGCTCGATCGCCCTGCGCGACGGAAGCTTCATCGGGCCGCAAGAACGCGCGCCGATTACGGCTGCCGATGCCACGCTGGCGTTCGCCGGTTCGCGCGCGACGCTTCGCGATCTGCACGCGGCCGTCGGCGGCGGCAGCGTCCGCGCGTGGGGATGGGTGCAGTCGCCGCCGCTCCGATCGCCGGCCGGCCTCGCGTTCTCGCTGCACGCGCGGGCGCAGAACGCGCACGTGGAGATGCCCGCGTATTTCAGCGGAAATATCGACGCCGCCGTCGAGGCCTCACGCGCGGGGGCCGGCGCACCGATCGCCGTGGGCGGCGACGTCGCCGTCTCGAGCGCACGCATTCCGCTCTCCGCGCTCTACAATCCGGGCGCGAAGACGGGAACGGCGCCCGCGCTCCCGCCGGTCGCCTTCGACGGGCTGCGCGTCTCGGCCGGACGCGACGTGCGCGTGCAAAGCGGCGCGGTGGATATCGGCGGCACCGGCGCGGTGACGATCCACGGAAGCCTCGCGCACCCGGCCCTGGCGGGCGCCTTTCACACCACCGGCGGCAGCATCGATTTCTACCACAATTTTACGCTGCAGCACGGCGAAGTTTCGTTCGAGCCCAGCCAAGGTGCGGTTCCGTACGTCGACGCCGTCGCCACGACGTTCTTGAGCGACCCTCCCACCGACGTGCGTCTGCACGTGACCGGTCCGGCCACCCAAATGAATCTCGCACTGGCCTCCGATCCGCCCTACGATCGCCAGCAGATTCTCGGCTTGCTGCTCGGCGTGCAGCAGCTCGGCGCGGTGCGCGGCGTCGCCGCTTCCAACGGTGCGAGCGGCGGTTTCACCCTCGCGGGCTCGGCGCGCAACGTCGCGCTCGGGCAAGTCAACGCCGCGTTCATGCGCAACTTGCTGGAACCGCTCTCCGCGTCGCTGGGATCGTCGCTAGGCTTCACCGACTTGCAGATCACCAGCGATTTGCAGAGCGGGCTCGGGCTCAACGCGGTCAAGGCGTTCGGCAAGAACGTCAGCGCCGTCGTTGGCGAGAGCCTCGGGTACCCCAGGACGCAGAGCGTCGCCTTGCAGGCGCACCCGAGCGCCGGCACGAGCTTGCGGTTGCGCCTCTATACGTCCGACCGACCGACGCTCTTCGGCGTGCAGCAGCCGCAACCGATCGGCCTGGACGCCCTGGAGCTCAATCCGATGACGGCGATCGCGAACCCCGGCGGAACGAACGGCTTCGATTTCTCGTACGTGCGGAGGTTCCCGTGAACGGTGCGTGGGCCGCGCTCGCGGCGCTCTTGGCGTGCACGCTTTGCGATGCGCCGGCTGCATCGCCGCCGGCAGCGCACGCGGCGCGCGTTGCGCTCACGGCCGAACAACGCGCGGCGCTGCGCGAAATGATCCGGCAAGACGGCCGCGAGATCGCCGCGCTGCGAGCGACGCAGCGCCTTGCGGGATCTAGCGACGCCGCCGCCGCGGCCGCCTCCGCGAGCGCCGCGCTGCGGCGCGATGCTGCGGACGCGGGCGCGCGCGCGGCGGCGACGGCCGCACGCGCCGGCGCGCCCGTCGCGCCGAGCGCGCCGGCGCCGTCGCTTCCCGATGGCGCGGCGATCCGCACGAACGTCGCAAGCGCTTCGCTCCGCGGCGCGTCGGCGCTCGCCGGCGACGCGCGAGCCGATCTGGCCGCGTACCGTAGCGAGCTCGCAAACGAAACCCGGCGCTCGATCGCCGCGTTCGACGCCGCGATGCAACGGCGTGCCTCGCGCGCCGTCGCCGAGCGTGCAACGCAGCTGCGCGAGCGGGAATCGGCCGCGGCTTATCGCCGCGCCAAAAACGAAGGCGCGCGGCGCATGCTGCTGCGGCTGAAGCTCGCCGACCTTCACCTCGATGCCGCCGCCCGCGCTCCGCTGCGCGCGCAGCTCGACGCCATGAACCGCAGCGACGAAGCGTTGGCAGCCGCCATGCGTACGGCCGATGCTGGCGTGCTTGCCGCATATCGCAAGCGCGTGGTAGCCGAAGCCGCGGCCGAAGCCTCGACCGCGGCGGCGCGGTTGCGGCGCTCGCAGGCTGCCGATCTGGCCGTGCGCGAGCAGGCGTTTCAAGCCCAGATGCGAGCCGCCGCCCCCGAAGCGACCGCACCGCACCGCGCGGCACCGCTGCCGAATCCGAACGACGTGTTCGAAGGCGCCGAAGCGATGGTGCGCGGCTACGACGCTGCGACCGCCGCCGCCGGGATCGCGTCGGCGTTCGCGACGGCCGGAAACGATCTCGCGGGTCGCTTCGCTACGCTGGCGGCCGAAGACCGCGCGTCGCGCGCGTCGACGCAAGCGCAGATTGCCGCGCTGGAAGCCGGCCGGCGGCGGTTGGAATCACTCCTCGGCGCGCAGCTGCACCGCTAGCTTGGCGAAGAGCTCGCGACGCTGCTCGCCGGGCTTGGGATAGTGCAGCTTGAGGCGCTCCAACGCTTCGACGACGATGCCGCCGACGACCGCGCGCGAGACCCATTTGCGATCGGCGGGCACGAGATACCACGGCGCCCACGCCGTGCTGGTGTGGCTCAGCATCGCCTCGTAGGCCTCGACGTACTCGGCCCAGCGTGCGTGGCCTTCGAGATCGGCTTGCGACGCCTTCCACATCTTCTCGGGATCTTCCAGGCGCGCCAGCAGCCGTTTGCGCTGCTCCTCTTTCGAGAGATGCAGGCAAAATTTCAGCACCACCGTACCGCAATCGGTGAGGTGGCGTTCGAACGCGTTGATGTCGCGATAACGGCGCTCCCACTCGCGCGCGCCGGCGCGTTCCTCGCCCTCTTGCCCGAGCAGTTCGGGCAGCACGCGCACGACGAGCACTTCTTCGTAGTACGAACGGTTGAAGATGGCGATGCGCCCGCGCTCCGGCAGCACCTTGCTCTCGCGCCAGAGAAAATCGTGGCGCCGCTCTTCTTCGGTCGGCTGGCGAAAGCCGTACACGTTGACGCCTTGCGGATTCATGCCCGCCATCACGTGCTTGATGATGCCGTCCTTCCCGGCCGCGTCCATCCCCTGCAGCACGACGAGCAGCGCGTGCTCGCTCTGCGCTGCGAAGACGTCGTGGAGGTGCGCCAGTTTTTCGATATCGCATTCCAGCGCGCGCAGCGAATCGTCCTTGTCGTCGAAGCCGGCCTTCGAAGCGGGGTCGTAGTCGCTCAGCCGGACGGCGGCAGGCGATTGTGGGATCGCAAAATCGCCGCTCTTCACGAACGCGCCCGCGGCGGCTGCGCGCCGCGGCGCAGCGGCGTCGCCGTGTCGATGCCCGAAGCGGAACGGATTAGGCCGACGTCGTGCACCAATGCCGCCAGGAGCGCACCGCGCGGCGGGCAATCGAGATCCGGCGAGGTCCAGCCTTGCCACGTGACGCGCGTGGTCGTGCCGAACGACGCGCTCTTCATGCAGCCCTCACCGGTGGCGTGACCGTCGCGCGCCGCTTTGAGATCGGCGAAGAACGTCTTGGCCAGCGTCGCGCCGATGGAGAACGGCTTGGGCGAACTCATCGACGTTGCGAGGCGATTCTGCAGCACGACCGACGCCGCGCCGCCGGGCGACACCACGATCGCGAAGCCGAGCGCGTTGGTCGATCCCGAGTTGACGATCGATGCGCGGCCGCCGTCCGGCGCGGGCGACGGCGCCGGCGCGCTCGACGAGATCGCCACGCACACGCCCGCCGTCACGGCGACGATCGTGCCGGCAAATACGGCGATCAGCGCGCGCTTAGAGGCCGGCCAAGCCATCGGGCGTCCCCCAACCCGTCGGCCCGTCGTAGCCCGGCCCGGCGTTGCATAGATACCGCATGATCTTCGAACAGTGGAACCTTCCGGGGTTGCTTCCCTGCACGACGTCGTGAAAAGCGGCGGTGCCGCCGTGCTGCCACACGTACGCCGGCGCGTCGATGGTCGCAACGTTTCCGGCAAGCGCGAGCATGGCGGCGATCATCGGCGACCCGGCGCTCGTTCCGCCCATCGGCACCCAGCCACCGTCGAGATAGACGGCGACGGGCGTGACCGGATCGGCTTCCGCGGCGAGGTCGGCTTCGGAGCGGCCGCCGCACCCCGGGTCGTGTTGCCAGGCGGGCTTGGCCACGCGCGCGCTGCAGCCGCTGCCGGTGCCGCCCCACGCCGTCTCGCTCCAGCCCCGGGCGTTGCCGGCTCGCCGCAGCGTGGTGCCGCCGACGCAGACGACGCCGGCAAAGCTGCACGGCTGTTCCGCTCCGGCTCCGCCGTCGCCCGCGCTCGCGACGATCGCGTGCCCGGGACGATCGAAGGCGGCGTCGGAGCGCGCCATTTCCGGGCCGCCATACGAGTTGCTCACGACCGCCGCACCGAGTGCGACCGCGGCGTCGACGGACCGGTCGAGATCGCCGATGCGGCTCGAACTGGCCTGAACGAGCAGAATGCGACAGTTCGGGCAGAGCGCCGACACCATGTCGATATCGAGGGCTTCCTCGAAGCGCCAATCCTCGATGGCATTGACGCCGGGGAGCGGAGCGGCGGCTCCGCGCTGGTTCACGACTCGAAAGCAGCCGTTGCCCGGCGCGCAAGGCGGCAAGCCCATTGCGTCGCGGTACGCCGCGAGATCGGAAGCCGCCGAGGGATAGCCGAACGCATCGACGATCGCGACCGTCACGCCGCGGCCGCCATCGACCGCAGCGGCAACGGCACCGTAGGCCGATTGCAGATCCGACGCGCAATAGGGCGGCGCGCCCGCGCAGGCCGGTGCGGCGAAGGACGGCGCCGCATCGGTGCGCAGCAGTGCCTCGCAGGCACGGTGCCCGGGCAGCGGCGCTCCGCAGACGCGGCGCACCGCGGGCGGCACGGCGGCGGAGCGTGCGGACGCAGTGGATTCCGGCGTTACCGGCGCAGCGCCGGTACAGCCTGCTGCAACGACCGCCCACAGCAGAACGGCCGCGCCGATAGAGCGCGCACCCATGTACCGTGCATCGGCAAAAAACGAAGCTTCCTTGCGGAAGCTTCGTCAGGGTCCGGTCGCGCGGCGTGCGCTACAACGCGGTGACGCCGTTGGGCGAGCCCCATCCCGTCGGGCCGCTAAAGCCGTGGCCGGCGACGCAGATGTAGAGCAGCGGCGAGACGCACGGACCGGTGACCGGCAGAAAGACGTTGGTGCCTTTCACGACGTCGTGAAGGGACGGCTTTCCGGCGCTGCGCCAGATGCGCTGCGCGACGTTCACCGATTTGCCGTTACCGGCGAGCGCGATCATGCCCGCGATGAGCGGCGCCGAAGCGCTGGTGCCGCCGTACGCCTGCCATCCGTAGCCGGGCTGATACGTTGCGACCGGCGTGCTCACCGCACCGACGGCGGCGATGTCGGCCTCGGCGCGGCGTCCGCACGCGCCGGTCGTCTGCCACGCCGGCTTGGCCACGCGCGCGCTGCACCCGCTTCCCGATGCGCCGCATGGCGAAGTTCCGGTGGCGCCGCAGTAGTCGACCTTCAAGTCGTTCCACACCACTTCGCTGCGCGTGCGGCCGCTGCCGTTGAGCGCCGTTCCGCCGACGCAGACGAAGTTCGCCAGCGAGCACGGCTGCGCCGGGCCGCCTTGATCCTTCGCGCCGCCGCCGTTATCGCCCGCGCTCGCAACGTAGGTGTGGCCCGCCGGAAACCGGGAATCGGTCGATTCGCTCTCGGACCCGCCGTAGGAGTTCGACACGACGTCGGCGCCGAGATTCGCCGCGGTCGTGTTGGCGGCGTAGAGATCGTTGAAGTAGTCCGACGACGCTTGAATCAACAAAATTTTACAGTTGGGGCACATCGCCGAGACCATGTCGAGATCGAGAGCCTGTTCGCTCTCCCAGCCCGGGTTGGGCCCGGGCAGCGACGTGCCGCCGTGCTCGTTGAACGTCCGCAGGCAGCCGTTGGCGGTGGTGCACTCCGGCAAATGATAGTACTTGCGATAGACGGCCAGATCTTTCGAAGCGTTCGGATAGCCGTACGCATCGACGATCGCGACGATCTGTCCCTTACCGCGGGTCGCCGACGGTGCCTCGTAGGCTCGTTGCAGTTCCGGCGCGCCGAACCCATAGGCCGGGCCGCCGTCGGGTGCCGCGCCGCCCACGTCGACGCGCGCGATCGCGTCGCACGCTGCCTCGTTGGGGTGCGACGGGCGCGGGCAGACGCGGTGCGCTGCCCCGGCCCTCGCCAGCGGAATATAGCCGCTGATGTGGCCGCCGAGCGAAATCTGCGGGCCGGGCACGGCGGGAGCTGCGGCCGTTTGTTCGGAGGCCTCGGGCTGCTGCTCGGGTGCGGCCGCCCCGGGTTCGGCGGCACCGGAGGGGGTCTCGGGCGTCCCTTGATCCATCGGGGTGCCGGGCTGCGGAGCGGCGGGAATCGCGCCACCCATGGAGCTGTTGCTCGAACATGCGGAGATCGCTAACGCAGCGGCGAGCGCGGCGATGCGAAGGTGGAAACGGCTCAAGAAAAACCTCCAGAGAGTATCGTGCGGATGTGCGGTCGCTCCCTAACCGAAGAACGCGAGAGGAGGCTCGGGCGTTCCCCATGCGAGAACGCAACCGCATGCCGGCGCGGTCAGCCTCCGCGGGGGCCCTCGTAGCGACGCCCCTGCACCACTTTCTTTACCTCGAAAGCGACGGGAGCGCAATCCTCGCCAGCCGCTTCGTTGCCGGAAGGCAACCGAAGCGAGCGGCGGCCCCCGATGCGCTGCTCGACGAGGCCGTCGCCCAAGTGCGCGCCTATTTCGCGCGCCGGCTCGCGCGCTTCGATCTGCCGCTGCGCTTGAACGGGACGGCGTTCCAGCTCGACGTCTGGCACGCGGTCGCAAGCTTGTCGTTCGGCGAGTTCGTGAGCTATGCCGAGATCGCGCGCGCGGTCGGCCGCCCGCTCTCGCATCGCGGCGTCGCGCAGGCGATGGGGCGAACGCCGCTCGATCTGCTCGTGCCGGCGCATCGCGTGGTCGGCGCGGACGGCCGCGTCAAGGGTTCGGAGCCGGGATCGCTGCGTTCGCGGCTGGTTGCCTTCGAGCGCGACAAAGCGCGCGGCCGCGCCCGCTAGTCGTTGTCGACCGGAAGCCTCGACTCCGGCCGGCTCATGAGCTGCCGCTTCGAATACTTCGCGGGAATCGGCGCGAACGCGCGCGCCGGCTGCGTGTAATCGAAAGCGTTCAGAATGCTCGTCGCCCGCACGTCGGTCGTGCCCAGGCTTCCCAGCCCAAAGGTTCCTTCGATGTACTTGAGGATGCTGCCGAACTCGTAGGGCGTACGATCGACCAATCCTTTGCGCGCGTACGGCGAAACGATCAGGCACGGCACGCGAAACGCCAGGCCCTTATAATCGAGCTGCGGCGGGGGAACGTGATCGTACCAGCCGCCCCAATCGTCCCACACCACGACGATCGCGGTCGAGTTCCAATACGGCGACGCGCCGACCGCGTTGACGACTTGCGCCACCCACGACGGCCCGGTGTCCGACGAGTTTCCGGGATGATCGGAGTTGTAGGCATCGGGAATCACCCACGACACGGCCGGGAGCTGGCCGTTCTTCAGATCGTTGAAGATCTGCATTTCGTACGGCGCGGCGTTGGTGACGTTGGTCGTCCACTCGGGGCCGTGGTAGACCTGGCGAATCGCGTAGAACGCGTTCCAAATATTCCCGACGGAACCGGTCAAACCGGTCTGGGGCACGTAGTATTTCCAGCTGACGTGTTTGGCGTCGAGGAGATCGCGTAGCGTCGGCCACGTAAAGCACGGATAAGGCCCGGTGCGGTACGTTCCTTTCGACGTGAGAATCGTCGTGTGGGTTCCGGGAGGAGCGCCGCACCCCCACACGTCGCCGCTCGGATTTCCGACGATGCTCTCGTTCGCATTGAGATCGGTGTTCCCGCGAATCAGCACTTGATGCGCGACGAAACTCCCACTGCCTTGCGTTTCGAACATGCGATCGGCCAGCACGTACTGCTGCGCGATGTTCCAGAGCGGCCGAAGTTCGGCCGGGTCGACGTACTCGTAGGCCAGCGAGGGATCGACGAGCGGGTGGTTCTGGAAGCCCCATGGATCGCGGCAGAAGCCGTCCATCTTTCCGCCGTCGTACTCGGTTTCGAAATTTCCCCAATCGTAGTTCGGCTCGGCGAGAATGTGGCCGTCGATCGGATGCCCGACCAGGCTCACCTTGTGCAGCGGAATCTTGTACGTTCTGCCGTTGGCGCGGCAGAGGCCGCTCGTCGCGCCGTCCGCTCCCGGATAGGTGGCGAAGAAATTATCGTACGACCGGTTCTCTTGAATCATCACGATTACGTGCTTGATCGGCGAGGGCGCCGACGCGACGCCGTACGCGCCGGGAACCAGGCCCGCCGCACCGCGTTCGGGCGAGCCGCACGCAGCAAGCGCGAGCGAGGACAGCAACGACAGGGCGGCTAGGGCACGTACGCGCATGAAACTCCTTTTGAGCCCGGCATCCTTCACGCGGGTGCCGCCGGAACTCCTGGGAGGCCTAGCAGGCCGCCGGGGAAAAGACGTCAGCCCATGAGGAGCCTGGTTGCTATAGCAATCGTCGCATTGGCGGCGTGCTACAGTGCGGGCCCGGGGATCGCCGCGACCGTGGGCTCGGTTCACGGAACGGTGACCGACGGCACGACTCGGCATCCCATCGCCGGAGCGCGCGTCGAACTCGTCGCTCCCTCCGGGCGGTACGCCGCCATCACCGACGCGCACGGCTTCTATTCGATCGTCGGCATCCTTCCCGATACGTACGCGCTCACGGCGGTCGCCGCCGGGCACGAACCGTTGACCGAAAAAGGCATCACGGTCACGCAAGATTCCAATCTCGTCGTCGACGTCGCGCTGGCCACGTCGCCGCTGCAAGAGATCGGCCACGTCGCGACGCGTTCGGGCAGCTTTCCGATGCAGCCGCACCAGCCGATCGACGTGTACGTCGTCGGCCCGGTCCAGCAAGCGCAGCTCGGCGGCCTGCCGAGCTTCGACAACGAGTCGATGCTGCTCAACTCGCTGCCCGGCGTCACGCCCGTCGCTGGTTCGGCCGGCGGGGGACTGCAAGGCAATCCGCAGGGCACTTCGATACGCGGCGGCCTTGGGAATCAAGTGGGCTATCAAATCGACGGCATCGACGCTACCGATCCGCTCACCGGCTACTTCATCAACAACTCGATCGTCAACGGCGCGCGCTACATCAACGTTACCGCGGGGCCCGGCGACGCGAGCAAAGGCGGCTCGGGCGAAGGCTACGTCAATATCGTCACGCAGGCCGGTACGTACCCGTCGACCGGCTTCGCACAGGTCGAGGTGGGCGGGCCGGCCTACGAGCACGATTTCGATTTCGAATACGGCACCGCGACGCCCGACAAGCGCTACTCGCTCTTCGTCAGCGGGCGCTACGGGCGCGACTTCGGCGGCGGCAGCGCGCCGCCGTTCGGCAACGAGTACGGCGCGCCGGGTTCGTCGTTTCCGGATACGCAAGGCCAAAACCAGTTCGAGACGACCAACGACACCGTCGTCAACGGGTTGATCCACTTCGGAAAAGGCGGCGCCAACACGATCCAGCTTTGGGGCGAATGGGGCGCCAACCGCGCGTTGGGCGGCTACGGCGTCGATCCTCAAACCTATGAGTTCTACACCGGAAGCCCGGCCTACCAGCAGGTGTACCAAGAAGCGCCGCTGCTGCTCCAAGTTCAGCAATCGAAGTTCGGGATTCCGTTCGTCGTGGCCAGCCCCGCGCCGCTCTCGCTCAAGCAAACCCAGGCGCTGATGCCGTTCTATCCGGGGCAGAGCGCCGTGAACCAGCCGATCGGCACCGACCCCAACGAGACCTCGCTGTACAATCTCGAGAAGATCGCGTACTCGCGGCAGATCGGTTCGAGCGCGTACTTGAACGCGCGCCTCTACCGCACGCAAAACGAAGTCGTCGACACGTTCAACGATCCGAACAACAGCCTCTTCGGCTACGGCCTTCCGTCGATCGGCTTCAGCGACAACTACGTAACGCGCGCTTCGCAGAACACCGGTTTCGCGGCCGACCTTCAAGACGTCGTCGGCCAGAAGAACCTGCTGAACTTCGGTTTCGACTACCGCTTCTCGCGCGCGAACTTACAAGGCTACGTCGTTTCGCCGACGCTCTTCTTCGCGGGGCCGACGATCGCGGATTTTCTGCCGCAGGATCCTTATACCGGCAAGCCCGGCGTTTTCGCGGGCGACCGCTACCCCACGTTCAACGAGATCATCGACAACGACATGTACCGCACGTCGTTCTACGCCACCGATAACTGGACGCCCGACGACCGCGTCCTCCTGCAAGTGGGCGCGCGCTACGATAAGCAACTGGTTCCCACCACCTCGGGCAGCTACGAAGCCAACGCCCTGCAGCCGCGCGCGTACGGCACCTGGACGGTCGGGCGCCACCGCGACACGGTGATTCGCGCGGGCTACGGGCATTCGGCGACGTTTGCGCCGCTCTTCCAGCTGGTCTCGACCTACAATCCGCCGGCGTTCTACGCGCGCTATCCCGCGACGCTGGCGATCTGCGGCGGCGTCGCGGCCAACTTTCACGCGCCGTGCGCCAACTACTTCGACGAGCTGCAAAACGCGTGGTGGAACGGCTACGGCGTCAACCCGGTGAGCTTCTCGCGCCCGCAGGAAGCCGACAGCTTCGATCTCTCGCTCGAGCACGCGTTCTCGGCGACGACCGGCGTAAAGGTGACGATCTTCACGCGCCACGATTACGGCATGATCGTCAACAGCCAGTCGGTGACGATCCAGCCCAACGGCGCCGTGATCCCCGGAACGACGAGCGTCACCAATCAAGGCTTGGCCAAGACGACCGGCGCCGAGTTCCAGCTCATGCGCCAGCTCGTTCCCGGCCTCTCGTTGCAGCTCAACGCGACGTACGTCAACCAGTTCGTGAACTACGTCAGCTCCAACGCGTTCCGCCCCTCGGTGCAGCCGGCACTGCTGGCCAGCGGCGCGCTCTTCCATCCGTCGTACCTTTCGCCGCTCACGGCGACCGCGACCCTCGACTATCAGACGCACGGCTGGCGCATCGATCCGATCTTCCATTTCGAGAACGGCTATCCGGTCGGCATCTGGAACATGCAGCCGGTCTACCTCAACGGCGTCGCACTCTTCGTGCCGAACACTAACCTCTACGGCGGCGGAGTCAACCCGCAGGGGACCGGCACGGAGTATTGCTACTACGTCGATCCGCAGACGCCCGGAACGCCGTCGCATCCACACGTCGTCGGCGCGACCGGCGGCGGCTGCAGCCCGAATCTGAACGGCGCGTACACGCATCCGGCGCTCTTCATCAACCTGGCGGTCTCGCGCCAGCTCACGTCGCGCGTGCTGCTCGGCGTAGAAGTGCAGAACGTACTGGCCAACTACGCAAACTATCCCTACTACAACCCGGGCTACATCAACAACGGCTACGGCGCGTTCGGCCCGGGCTCGGGAAACAACCCGGTCTTCGGGCTGCCCGGAACCGTGCGCGCGTATCCGCCGGGTCCGTTCTTTGCGGTTCCCAGCGGGTGGACGCGCCAGATCACGCTCTTTTCGAGGATCGCCATATGATCGCTTCACGCTGGTACGCCGCACTCGCGCTCGCGCTCGCGGCCGGCTGCACGACCGGTCAGGCAAACACGACGCCGCCGATCTCGCAGGGCAATCCCGGGCCGCCCAACGTCGCGCTGCAGCTGGCCGTCGGCACGATCAATTACGGCGACCTCGCGTCGGGCGTCAACGTCCTGGAGACGTTTCGCGGTGCGAACGGCTATACGGCGATTCCGATTACGCAGGCGGTGCTGCACGGGCCCAAAGGCTTTCGCGGCCCGAAGGGATCGAAAGATCCCGGCAGTGGGTCGGCCGGCTCGATTCCGATCGGGAGCGCTTCGAACCAGTTCGTGATCGGCACGGGCATCTCGCCGCCGATGACGATCTACGCCGGGGCCGACGGCTGGGGCATCGGTCCTCCGAGCTGCAGTTGCGGCGGCATCAACTTCTATCCGTTCCAGCCGCAGTTCTCCGACGCGACGCTCTCGGGAACGCTCTTCCCGGGCGGACCGGAGCCGTTTTATGGCGGACCTCCGGGCTATCCGCCGACGACGCTGGTCGCGAGCTCGCTTTCGCAGCTCGTGAGCATTCCGTCGGGCTGGGCGGAAGGGTTCTACATGGTCTCGCTTCCGCACGCGCCGCCCGTCGGAACCTACACGCTCGACGTCGCGTACTCGCAGGGCGGGGCTCCCGCGAGCAAGTCCGCGAGCGCGACGCTGCACAGCGCGAAGCTCTTACCGACGATGCTCGGCCAGCCGTCGGTGCGCTCCGACAAGCGCGGCGGATTGATCGTCTCGGTGCACTTCCCGGCCGGCGTAAAGCAAGTGCTCGTCAACGTGATCGACGCCAACGTGCCGCCCGCTCCGCCGCCGAGCGGCGGCAAGGCCTGCCCGACCGGCCTCGGCTTCGCCTCGCTGATCTTCAACGCGAGCGGGACGCAGCGCATCCCCGATAATCTCGGCAACTACGGCCAGGGCGGCGCGCCGACGTTTTGCCAGGGCGACATTCTCAACGTCACGCTGATGGGCTTCGATTACGACGACGTCGGGCTCGGGCCGCCGCACAACGCGCAGCAGCGGCCCGCGCTGCCCGCACGAGCCGACATGACTTACTCGACGACCAACACCTTCGAGTAGAACGCGGCGTTCGCCACCGTCTCTTCGAAGAACCGCGCGTTGTAAGCGACGATGTCGTCGACGAGCGGAAACTGGGGATGACGCCGTTGCGCCCCGAGGCGATACGCGCCGCCCGGCGCGCGCTCGAGAATCGCCAGCCGCACCATGTAGGCCAGCGCCGCGTCCACCATGCGGTGCGGATCGCGCGCCAGCTCGGGATCGACGAAAAGCCCGTGCGGCAACGCTCCCAGCGTTCGCGACGACGGCGGCGCGCGCGTCGGCTTGCGTGAACGGCGCCTCGCGGCCGTCGAGAAACGACGCGAGCAGTTGCGAGGTCACCACCGGCCGGAGGGCGGCCAGCGCCTGCGCGAGATGCGCGCGATCGTCGAGCCGGCCGATGCGATAGAGCATCGAGAGCCGCCCGGCGACGAACGGATCGTAGCTCACGCCCGCGGCGTACATCGTCGCGAGCGGCGCCAGCTTGTCGATCGCGCCGCGCATCGGGCCGATCCGTCCGTCGGGGGAGTAGCGCCCTTCCGGCGTCAGATAAAACGTCCCGCCGCAGCGCAGCACGTTCTCCATGCGCGCGAAATCTTCGTCGAGCAGCGCGCGCGTCTCTTCGAGGACTTCGCGCCGGTACGGCTCGCGCAGCAGCGCGAGCTTGACGGTCGCGCGCGCCTCATCGAAGCACTGCTCGGCCCAAAGATCCGACGTCTTCGTTCCCGCGGGAAAGCGGCTCGCGACGCGCGGATCGAAGATCTCGGCTAACTCCTTGGGGCCGTGCCGGTGCTGCACCGACCACGCGAGCGCCGAAATCTCGCGCGAGCCCAGCTCGTTCTCCAGCGGCAGTAAGCCGAGCGTCATGAAGAGCGAGCCGGCGTTGACGCGCCGCATCAAGCCGCGCGCCCACGGAAGCCGGATCGCCAGGAAGCCCGGTTCGTACATGCGCCGCGAGCTTGCCGTGAAGATCGGATGCCGCCACGGGCCGCTCCGGATCGCGGTCGTTGCGACGATCGCCGCGGATTCGAGATCGTGCTGATGATTGGCGACGATCAGCGTCGCGCCGCGCCGGCGCGGCACGCGGCCGAAACTGCGCACGCGGTACGCGAGGTGGTTCCAGGCAAAATTCGTGGTGTAGGCGGCGAACCGCAGCGGCCACCCCCAGAGCGACGAGATCGGATGGCGGCCGACGCGCAGCACCGTAAGCGACGCCAGCGCGAAGCTCAAACCGGCCAATCCGAAGACTGCCTGATAGCCGGCGCGCGTTCCGTGAAACGCGGTGATGATCGGGCCGCCCACCAGCGGCGCGAGCGTGCTCGGCAGATTCGAAGCGATGCCCCACAGCCCCAAGTCGCGCGCCACGTCGCCCATCGCGGGGATGCTGTCCATCGCCAGCGCCCATCCGACCGAAAAGACGCCGCCGAAGCCGATGCCAAAAAGGAACGCGTAGAGGAACATCCACTGCGGCGCGGGAGCGATCGCGAAGCCGATCGCCGCCGCCGTCATCGGGATGCCGGCGAGCGCGGTGACCGCCTTACGCGGGAGCCGGTCGGAAACGACGCCCAAATACACCGTCGAGCCGATCGCGCCCAGCATCGTGCAGCCCGCGGCGAGCGCCGTCCCGGCCGGAGCGTCCTGCAAATGCAGCACGTCGCGGAAGTAATACAAGACGTACTGCTGCAGGAGAATCAACCCGAAGAAGACGAGGAAGCGCGCCGCAAAGACGACCAGAAAATCGTGCCAATCGCGCACGTGCGCGTGCTCGGGCTCGGCGTACTCGGCCTCGCGAATCACCAGCAGCGTGAGCGAGCACAGCACCACGACGATCGCCGCCGCCACGAACGTCACCTTGGGATCGACGACCTTTCCGGCGATGCCCAAGCCGATGATCGTGCCGATCAGCGTGAGCGCGCCGCGCACGCCGGAGACGGCGCCCCACTGCGCGCGGGGCACTGTTTCGGGCAAGAGGGCCTGGTAGGCCGCTTGCGCCACATTCGTGCCGGCAACCGAGAGCACGTAGAGAGCGCCGAAGAGCCACAACGAGTGCGCGACGGTGGCCAGCAGCACCAACGCGATCACGTTGATCGCCAGCCCGGCGATGACGAGGCTGCGCCGCTGCGTGCCGCCGCGATGCAGATGATCGGAGAACCAGCCGGCCAGCGGCGGAACGAGCATCGCGGCGACGCCGGTGGTGCTGCCGATGATCGACGTGACCATCACGTAGTCGTGCGGCGCCAGCGTGAGAACGATCGTCGGCACGGCGATCGTGAGCAGCGCCGCATCCTGAAACGCAAAGGGCAGCCACAGGGCGTTGACGGCGACCCACGTCCAAATCTGGCGAACGTGCGGAAGCACGTTGTCGGCGGCCCAGGAACGCATGCGCGCTTAGTGCGTCTTCACGGCATCGACGATCACGACGCCGCGGCCGCCGAACTCACGCAGGCGGTCGAGGCCCGCAATCGCGGCGCCGACCGGCGTGTCGGGATCGGTGAGCTCGGTGACGGTGAAACCCGTCTGGCTCTTGGCCTGCGCGTCGATCGATGCGCGCCACGACGGCGGCAGCAGCCGGAACTTTCCGATCATCCGCAGCACCGGGCCCGTCTTCTCGTCGAGCGTCGCGGGATCGACCGCGAGCACCGCAACGCCGTGCCGCCGTCCGTTCTGCACGTTTTCGAAGACTGCGAAATCGACGCCGAGATCGCGGGCCCGCGCGCGCATCGATTCGGCATCGTCGCCCGAGACCGCCACCGCGTAGCCGGCCGGCGGATGCGCGTCGAGATCGTTGAGCCATCCTTCGAGGCTGGTCATCAGCGCCTGCGTGCCGGCGACGACGTCGTGCCCTTCGTACGTCCCCGCGCCTTCGCGCAGGATCGCTGCGTCGCCGGCGCCCGGTCGCGACGAAATCGTCTGGCGCCACGCATGCGACGAGAGCACCTCGGCACCGTCGAACATCGGGAAATCGATGGCGTCGGCCGAAGCCCCGGCGTTCCCCCCGGCCTTTCCCGAGCAGCCTGCCGCAAGCGAGAGCGCGGCGGCGGCAAGGCAGGCAAGGCGCGAAAACTTCATGACCGCGGCGGATTCGAGGAGAAGCCGCGCTGCCCCCCGTAGCCTGTCCTCATGACCTTCGAAGAGTTTTGGCCGCGCTACCTGCGCGCGCACAGCGACCCGCGGACGCGCGCCTTTCACGTCGCCGGGACGCTCGCGGGCACGGCGCTGGCCCTCGCCGGGATGGCGGCGCGCAAGCCTTGGCTGGTCGGCGCCGGCCTCGTGGCCGGCTACGGCCCGGCGTGGTTCTCGCACGCGTTCATCGAGCACAACAAGCCCGAGACGTTCCGCGCGCCGGTTGCGTCGCTGCGCGCCGACTACGTGATGGCGTGGCACGTGCTGCGCGGCTCCATCGGCGAGCAATACGACAAAATCGGCAAAGCGACGGCGTGAAGGCGCGCGCCATCGCCCTGGCCGGGCTCCTCGCGACGCTGGGGCTCCAACCGCATTCGCCCGTTTTCGTCGATCCCGCGCAGCCGGTCGACGTGAGCGCCGGCGAAGAGTTCTTCGTGGCGCTGGCCTCCAATCCGACGACGGGCTACGCGTGGACGCAGACCACGGGCGACGGCAAGATCGTCGCGTACGAAGGCAACGTCTATCAGCCGCCGCTGCAGGGCGCGCCCGGCGCGGGCGGACAGCAAATCTTCATCTACCACGCCAATCGCAGCGGCACGACGACGCTCACCTTCGCGTATGCGCGCTCGTTCGAACCCGGCCAGCCGCCGGCCAAAACCACCGCGTTCGGGGTGACGGTGCGATGAGCGAATCGCTGACCTACGGATCCTACCTGCGCGTCGAGGACCTGCTCGATCTGCAGCATCCGCTCTCGCAGCCGCAGCACCACGACGAGATGCTGTTCATCATCATCCACCAAGTGTACGAGCTGTGGTTCAAGCAGCTGCTGCACGAGCTGGAGGCGGCGATAGGCGCGATGGACCGCGACGACCTGCTGCGCGTGGCCAAGCATTTTCGCCGCATTCACACCATTCAGCGCCTGCTCGAGCAGCAGGTCGACATTCTCGAGACCATGTCGCCGCAAGAGTTCAATCAGTTTCGCGACAATCTCAACCCCGCCAGCGGCTTTCAATCGATCCAGTTTCGCGAGATGGAGTTTGCCTGCGGCGTGCGCCGCACCGAAGTGCTCAAATACGTGACGCTCGACGACGCGCAGCGCGCGCGCCTCGAAAGGCGCTTGGCCGAGCCGTCGCTGTACGATCACGCCAAAGCGCTGCTGCGGCGCCGCGGCTTCGCCATCGACACGCCGGAGCAGCTCGTCGAGAGCTTCCGCCAAATCTATACCGACGAGGCAAAGTACTACGACTTGCATCTGCTGCTCGAGGAGCTGATCGAGTTCGACGAGCGCCTCTTGCTCTGGCGCGCGCGCCACGTGCGGATGGTCGAGCGCATGATCGGCCACAAACGCGGAACCGGCGGTTCGTCGGGCGCCGAGTACCTGCACCGCACGCTCGAGTACCGCTGCTTCCCCGAGCTGTGGGAAGTGCGCACGTGCCTCGGGCAGGGAAGCACCTACGGCTAGAGCGGCGGCCGTCTGCGCGGCGGCGATCCTCGTCCTTGCGGCGGGCTGTTCGCACGCGCGCGACGCGGCGGCGAACGCGAGCGCCACGCCGTCGGCGAGTGCGAGCGCGTCGCTCGACACCAGCCCGTGCAACATGCCCGGCGGCTGGTACTTCTCGGGCGCATGCGCGACCGGCAGCATCGACGGCACCGGCGGCACGTTTGCCTTGCGCGACTCGCGCGAGATCTCGACGATCGTGTCGTTTGGCCCCAGCGACGCCACGCAGCCGCACCCCTTCGTCGTCGGCGAAGCCGCCGGCGCGGGAGAGATCGCCGGAAAACTCAACGGCCGGCTGGCGTTTCCGCTCTACGGAACGGCGCCGTGCGTCGACGACCGCAAGGCGATCCGCCCGTGCCCCGGTTATCCGCTGCTCTATCTGCTCGTGATCAACAGCGGCAACGTTCCGGTCGCTTTTCCGGCGTCGCCGCGCATCCAGATTCAAGGCGTCGATCGCTTCCGCAGCGTGTCGCGCTGCGGGATCGACACGCTGATCTGGAGCCCGGTTCCCGGGCTCGGGCCGGTTTGGCTGCTGCACCCGATGGCGACCGCACCCTCGTCGGCCAACGAGCTGGTCTTCGCGCCCGCGCCGCGCACGCAGCAATACGATAGCGCCGGCGCCTTCACCGCGTTCGCCGTCGTCTGCCGGTAAGCCGGGAAGGAGGGCGGCGGGGGAACCCGCGGCGCCTTCGGAAGAGAACGCCATGGCCACGACGATGACGCAGCCCCTCCATCGCGGCGAGTTTCCGATGCTCGCAAATTCGACCTACCTCGTCAGCCACTCGATGGGCGCGGCGCCGCTGGGTGCCAAGGCGGCGCTCGACCGCTACTGGGAACAGTGGGCGGCCGACGGCCCCGAAGCGTGGGAAGGCTGGCTGCCGCAGATCGCGGAGATCGCCGACGGCATCGGCGCGATCGTCGGCGCGCCGCCGGGGAGCGTCTTTCTCGGCCCCAACGTCTCGACGTTTCAAGCGGCGCTGGCGACGTGCATCGGCTTCGGCAGCGAGCGCAACGAGGTGGTGTACGAAGCGCTGCAGTTTCCGTCGCTCACCTACGTGTGGCGCGAGTGGGAGCGCTTCGGCGCCGTCACGCGCGTGATCGGCTCGGACGACGGCCGCACGATTCCCACCGAACGCATTCTCGAAGCGATTACCGAGAAGACCGCGATCGCCGTCCTCTCGCACGCCTACTATGTCTCCGGCGCGGTCGCCGACATTCGCGCGATTCAGGCGCACTGCCGCGAGTTCGGCACGCTGCTCTGCGTCGACGCCTATCAGACCACCGGCGTCTATCCCTACGACGTGACCGAGTGGGATCTCGACCTGGTCACCGGCGGCTCGCACAAGTGGCTCTGCGGCGGCCCGGGCTGCGGCTGGATCTACATCAAGCCGGCGCTGCTCGAGTTCTTCCGGCCGGCGATCACCGGCTGGATGGCGCACGCGCGTCCGTTCGCCTTCGAGCCCGCGCCGATCGAGCACGCGCATTCGATGTACCGCTGGGGTACGGGCACGCCGACGATCCCCGGCTACGTGGTCGCCAAGGCCGGTCACGAACTCATTCGTTCCGTCGGCGTCGCGCGCATCCGCGAGCACAACGTGCGCCTGACCGATCGCATCGCCGCGATGGCGCTCGAACGCGGGCTGCGCGTGAACACGCCGCTGCAAGCCGAACGCCGCACCGGCTGGATCGGTATCGATTTCGAAGGCTCCGACCGGGCCTATCGCGAGCTGATCGCTCGCCGGGTCTTCCTCGATCACCGGCCGGGGTGCGGACTGCGCGTCAGCCCGCATTTCTACACGGCCGACGACGAGATCGACGCCTTCTTCTCCGCGCTCGACGCCGTGCGCTAACGCGGCCAGCTTAATCGTCGACCACCGCAACGTCGGGGCCGCCTTCAAGCGGCTCTCGCTTCCCGTTGCGGTGCAGATGCTCGGCGATCAAGTGCTCGGCGTCGCCGACACGATCGCGATCGGCAGCCTCGGCGCCGTCTCGCTCGCCGGCGCGACCGCCGCGAACACGCTCTTCGTTGCGGCGCTCTACGCCGTCTTCGGCTTGATGACCGGCACCTCGATCGTCGCCGCGCAACGCATCGGCGCGAGCGACGTCGACGGCTTCGCGCGCACCGTGCGAGCGGGAACGCTGGTGCCGATGCTCGCCGGCCTGGCGTGCCTAGCGCTCAGCCTCTTTGCGGGCAAGTACGCGGTGCACGCGCTGATCGGCGATCTCCCGAGCGCGCCCGCCAGCGGATGGTATCTCACGCTGCGCTGTGCCTCGATTCTCCCAATCGTCGTTTCGGGAACGCTGATCGTGGGGCTGGGCGCAGCGGGAAATCGCATTCTCGGCGTGCTGGTGCTGGTCGTCGTCAACCTCGTGCACATTCCGTTGCTGCTGATGCTCGGCTTGGGGTGGTGGACGCACCACCCGTACGGCATCGCGGGTGCCGGCCTTTCATCGCTACTCTCCGAAACGATCGCCGCGCTCTTCGCGCTGGCCTACGTTGCGTGGAAGCCGGCCTACCGCATCTTCGCGTCCTTCTCCATCCCGTGGAGCGTCGCGCGCGACTGCGCGCGGCTAGGGCTGCCCGAAGCCGTCTTTCTCACCGGCGTGATGCTGCCCGACGTTTTCATCGTCGGCATGCTGGCGCCGCTGGGCCCGATGGCGGTCTCCGCGTTTCGCGCGCTCAACATCGTCTCCGACCTCACCTTCGTCGTGCCCAGCCCGCTGCAAAGCGCGGCGCAGATCGTCATCGGCCAGCGCTTGGGCGCGCGCGACGCGGCCGGGGCGGTCTGGTTTCTCGGGCGCGCGCAGCGCGTTGCGGTGCTCGTCAGTTCCGTCGCCGCAGTAGTCGCCGCCGCGTGCGCCTGGCCGTTGGCCTTCGTCTTCACCCTCAACGCGAGCGTCGCATCGCTCGCCGCGCTGCCGCTCGCGCTGCACATGGCAACGCTCCCGCTCAAAGGCTGGGCGATGGTCTCCATGGCGCCGATCCGCGCCTCGGGCGATACGCGCTTTTCGATGACCGTCGGCATCGTCTGCAGCGTGCTCGTGATCCCGTTCGCCTGGTTCGGCATCGAGCGACTGCACGTCGGCCTCTACAGCGTACCGCTGGGATGGATCGCCGCCTGGAGCGTCCGCGCGGTGCTCACGCAATGGAAACTCCGCGACGGCGAATGGAAACGCCGCGCCCCTCTCGTCGCCTAGCACCGATTCCGCGTCATGCTGAGCGCAGCCGCGAGCGCCGAGTCCGTGTCATGCTGAGCGCAGGCGCGAAGCGCCGGAGTCGAAGCGGCGCTACCCAACAAACGCTACCGGCACAAACTCGCACGCAATGAATGCGTTGCGCCCTTCGACGAGCTCAGGGTGACACCGATGGTGCCGCTGCTATCGGTGCGTTGGCTTGTTGCGCCCTTCGACGAGCTCATGCTGAGCGCAGGCGCGAGCGCCGAGTCCGTGTCATGCTGAGCGCAGGCGCGAAGCGCCGAGTCCGTGTCATGCTGAGCGCAGGCGCGAAGCGCCGGAGTCGAAGCGGCGCCACCCAACAAACGCTACCGGCACAAACTCGCACGCAATGAATGCGTTGCGCCCTTCGACGAGCTCAGGGTGACGCGGGGGGCGGGCATTACGTGCTTGCGGGCGGAAGGGCGGCTTCTTCCATCGGGGGGATGCGGGCGGGGCCGTAGCCGCCGTAGAGAGCGGCGAGGGCGATCAACGCGTGCAGCCAAACGTCGTTGCCGTAGAGCGGCACGATGCCGAAGAGCGTGTCGGTGATTGGAATCAACCCGAGGATGGCGAGCAGCCCGAAGATCGGCGCGAGCCAGCGGCAGTAGCGCACGGCACCGGCAAACGAGAACGAGGCGCCGATGCCCCAGATGCCGAGAACCAGGTGAATGCCGTTATGCAGTGTGTTGACGGCGAAGAGGCCGGCGACGAATCCGTACCCCGACGAGAGCTGGATGAACTCGTCGCTGCCGGTCGCGGGGACCGTCGTAAACGGCACGAAGCCTGCGAGCCCGGCGAGCAACAGCACGATGCCCAGGATTCGGGCGATCGATGGAGCCTTCATAGCGCTCGATCCTTCGCCGCCGCCGAACGCGTTACCTGAGCGCCTCGAGCAGCTCCGAGTGGATGCGCCCGTTGGTCGCCAGAATCGAACGCGCGTCGACGGCCTCGGGGCCGCCGTCGATTCGGGTCACCTCCCCGCCGGCTTCGCGCACGAGCAGCGTGCCGGCGGCGACGTCCCACGGCGAGAGATCGAACTCCCAGAAGCCGTCGAAGCGCCCGCAAGCGACGTAGGCGAGATCGAGCGCGGCCGACCCGTCGCGCCGCACCGCCTGCGCGCGCTGCGAGACCGCCCGGAAGTACCCGGCGTTGCGCTCGAAATCCGCTGGATGAAAGCCCGTGCACGTCATCGCGTCGCCGAGCCGCGGGATCGCCGAGACCGCGATCGCGCGCCCGTTGCGGGTGGCTCCGGCGCCGCGCTCCGCGGCGAAGCATTCGTTCATGGCGGGAGCGACGATCGCTCCGGCGATGAGTTCGCCTGCGCGTTCGTACGCGATCGAGACGCAAAATAACGGATAGCCGTGCGCGAAGTTCGTGGTACCGTCGAGCGGATCGACGATCCAGCGTTCGTCGCTCGTGCCCCGGTGCGTCCCGCTCTCTTCGGCGAGGATGGTCGCCGAAGGAAAGGCTCGGCGCAGCCGCTCGACGACGATCGCTTCGCTCGCGCGGTCGGCATCGGTCACGAGATCCGCGCGCCGGCCCTTCTCGGCGATTTCGCGCGGGCGCTCCAGGTGCTCGAGCAAAACCGCGCCCGCCTCTCTTGCGACGGCGAGCGCGGTTTCCAGCGGGTCGGGAATGGCGCTTCCCCTAGTTGACGATGAGCGTGTACGTGACCGTGATGATCTGGCCGTTGATCGCTTCGGTGCCGACCTGCACCTTGTAGTTTTGGATGGTGTCGTAGCCGTAGCTGCACTGGTTCTCCGGCCCGCTCACCAGCTGCTGCGTGCTCGGCGCGACCGGCAGCGCAACGTACGTGTTACTAACGGCCGGCGTGATCGTCATCGCGCCGCAGCTCTTCGGATTGAGCGGCGTGTTGTTGGCATCGACGCCGCCCAGCAGTTCGTAGAGAATGCCGCCGCACGACGCGCCGGCGCACGCTGGATTACTCACCGCTGAGAACGAGAGCTGCCAATTCTTCCCGGCGTTCGTCGCACCGGTATAGATGACGCTCGCGCGCACGACGTCGCCGCCGGTCACCGACGCCGAGTTAGCGATCGGGCCGAAGTCGATCGTCGCGCCGGAGAACGCGCAGGCCGTACAGTTGACGACCGGCGTCGAGCCGCCCGGGCCGGGGTTGGTCGGGTTTACGACGACCGTCAGGCCGACCGAGAACGAGACGAGCACCTGCTGGTCGCCGATCCACGACGGCGATGCCGTCGTGTTGGCGGCGCCGGAGTAAACGGTGGCGGGGAACTGATACGTGTCGCTCTGCGACGACGGGTTGTACGACTGGAACGAGACCGTCAGCGTCTTGCCGGTCGCGATCCCGGTGCCGCAGTCGACCTCGATCTGCCCGTTGGTCGAGCCCGGCGTCGGATTGAAGGTGTTCGAACCGCCCGTATTCACGCTGCAGCCGGAGCCGCTGTAGCCGGTGCCGCCGAGCGTGATCGTCGACGAGTACGGCGTCACCAGCTCCCAGTAGCCGTTCGCCGAACCGTCGGTCGCCGAGGCGCCATTGACGTCGAAGGCGGGAAGCGTGATAAGGATCTTCGTGAGATTCGTTCCGGTCAAGCTGTTGTTCTGCACCGTGTACACGTACGTACTAGGCGGCGCGACGCCGACCGTCGGCTCGGCGTTGGTGGCAACCGACGTGCCGTTGATCGAGGTGAAGCCCGAACTCGCGGCGAGGCTCGAGAAGGTGGCCGTAATGGTCTTGGGCGTCGACCAGCCGCCGCCGTTCGCCCCGTGCGCGTACATGTTGAAGTTCATCGTTCCGGCCGAGAAGACGCCGTTGAGCTTCATGTTGACCGTTAGCGGGCCGGCGTTGGTCGACTGGAGCGAGTTTGCTTCGTTGGCGGCCGCGCACGGCGTCGGCCCGGGATACGGCGCCGTGGTCAGCGGGACGGCGACGCTGTTGATCTCGGGCGCGAGCAACGCCTTCGCCGGCGTGCCGCAGACGCTGAAGACGTAATCGAGCGTGTTGGCCGTGCTGCCGGTGTAGGTCGTCTTGTAGGCCCAGTTGGCTCCCGCGCCGGAGAGCGTCGGCGTGCCGTTGACGGTGTACGTCGAGCTCGCCGTCTGCTCGAGCACGATCGCATCGATCGAATCCGGGAACGGATCGGCCGACGTCGACGTGTTCGCAATCGAGAAGGTAAAGGGCGTGGGGTTCTGCCCGGTGCCGATCGTGCTCGGCGTCAGCGCCCCCGACATCAGGTTGGAGTTGAGCGAGTACGCCGCCATGCCGAGGCTATCGACGCTGTACGCCTGATCGGTCGTCGTTTCGTTCGACGTGCCGTCTTTGGTCAGCGTGAACCACACGTATTCATTACCCGCGTACGCCTGGACCGTCAGCTCGTTCACCGCAAAGCTGGTCACCGGCTCGGGCAGATCGACGTAGAGCGGCGAGGTGGCGCCGCCGCCGGCGATCGTCGGACCCTTCCAGCAAACGAAGGTGACGCCGAACGAGCTGGGGCAGGCGACGGTCGCGCCCCACGTGCCGGTGCTGAGCGTATCGGTCGTCACCTTACTTGCGACCAGATACGACGGAAAGCCGATGGCCAGCGTCTGGCTTCCGGTATTCGCCGTGATCTCGTCGTACGGGCTGGTACCGGTCGAGGTGTTCTTGATCAAGAACTCGGCCACGTTGGTGCGCGTCCCCGCCGTAAACGGCGTCGAGTTCTGATACTCCGCGCGCGTGAAATTCTGCTGATAGAAATGGGCGCCGGCCACGACCGGCGTAGTGCCCTGCGTGACGCAGCACGAGCCCGACGTGGTCGGTCGCGAACCGACGTAATCGAAGCGCGCCGTCCCGGAGAAGACTGCGTGCGCGGAGTTGACCGAGCCGATCGTGATCGGCGTCCACGCGGTCGGATTCGAGGGGTTGTTGGCCAGCGACCACGACAGGCCGTGCGTGGGTAGGACGGTGGTCAACAAATTGCACGGGGTGTTGTAGCAGGCCCACCCGTTATTGCCGCCCTGCGCGTACCAGTACATCGGAATCGTAATCGAGCCTTCGGGCGCGAGCACGGTGCCGGAGTTGACGGGCGTCAAGCTGACCAAACAGCCGTCGTTGGTGGTCGCGACGTTGATCGGCGTCGCGTTGCTGCAGTAATCGGTTGCCGTCCACGAGTTGCCCGACGAATCGGTGACCGTCGTGCTGCACGACGGATCGCAGTTTTGGCCGTTCGTGAACGTCATGATGACGCCGTTGCCGTAGGTTCTCAGGTTCGCGACCGACGGCGTCACGCCGTTGCCGAGCAGGCCGGAGTTGTCGGTCGTAAAGATGATCGCCGGTGCCGTGTTGCCTTGCCCGAACGAGTCGGCGTTCTGCGTCCCGCCGTAGACGACGTCGCTGTTGTTGAGAATCTTGATGCTGGCCGGCGTCGCCGTGGGTGTTGGCGCCGTCGGGAAGTTGAGCTGGAGCGAGCTCGAGCCGCCGATGACGAAATTCGTGGTCGAGTGGTAGCCGACCATTTGGAACGACTGCGCGCCGTACATCGTCTGCGTGGACGGCTGGTAGAGTTGCATCGTCCAGTTGGCGCTCGGATATTCGCCCGGCGGATTCATCGTGGCCCCGAAGGCGAACGTGTTGGTCGTCGTCGTCTTGGTGGCGAGCGTGACGTTGGTCGGGCCGCCGAGCACGCGGCCTTCGGGATTGCTCATCGTCCACGTGTAGGTGCCGGCGGCGAGCGACTGTTGCGTGGTGCCGGTGATGCCGCCGACCGATTGGTCGGAGGTGCCGTCCCACGCGACTTCGGTCGTCGACGTCGGCCCGTTGGGGCCGGGCGACGGGTTCATCCCGGTCGTGCTGCCCTGTGGCAGGATGGCGGCGTTGCCCGGCGCGCGCAGCGCGACGCGCACTTCCCCGAGCAGCGTGCTCGCGGTCAAGTCGTAGACCGCAATATCGTAGGCTCCGCCCTCGATGTTCGAGGCAAAGTTCCACGTGACCGAGAGATCGCCGCCGGGTGCCTGCAAGCCGGACGACGTCGATGGATCGCAGAGCAAATTACTCGTCGTGCCGGTCGGCCTCGGGCTCGGCGATGGAATCGTCGCCCCGGGCGGCGTCATGAAGACGCAGTACGCGTTGACCCCCGACGACATCACGTAGGTGACGTAATAATCCGACGGCGCGACGTTTTGCAGGTAGATGTACGCTGCGGGGCTGCTTTGCGTATCGAACTGGTACTGCTGCTGCGTGTGGAATGGATCGGAGTAGACCTGAATCGTGAACACCTGGCCGGCGTTGACGAAGATGATCGCCGGAATCACCTGCTTCGTCGTGTCGTAGACGAAGAACGCGTACGTCCCCTGCGTGCTCAGCAGCGTATCGGTAATCGTACAGGTGGGAATGTTCGAGGTCGTCCACGGGTCGCCGGCACCGCTGGGCGTGCAGCCTTGCGCCGTGCCGAACTCCGTCGCGCTCGTCGAGTTGGGCGGCACGACGTAATACTGGTAGTGGTCGGTCGCGCTCCAGCCGGTTCCCAGACCCGCCGACGCCGCAATCGTGAGCTGGCAGCCGACGTTGAAGAGATCGCCGATCGTGCCGCCGGTGGCGCACGCCGCCGCCGCGGTGACGCCGATCGAGGCGCCGGTCGCCGCCAACGGGCGGTAGTGGCCGCCGTGTTTGTTCTTACCGGGAACGATCGTGTTGAGCCCGGTCTTCATCGGCAGGTGCGGCAGGCGCGAGAGCGGCACTTTCGTGCCAGGCGCGACCTTGCCGACGAAAAGGTTGACCGGCTTGAGCGGCGCCGGCGAGAACGACGGCAGCGCGATCGGATGCATCGACGGAGCGGCGATCGGCGGCGGCGAGGCGTGCAGCGTCGGCAGCGATCCGGACGCACCGCCCGGACGGAACTGCGCGAGCGCGACCGCGCCGAGCGCGAGGAACGCGACGGCGGTTGGGAGCCAAGCCTTACGAAAGCGCCGCATCATCAGTATAGCAACGTGTACGTCGCGTTCGAGTAGTAACTACCCTGGGCGACGGTGGCGGGGACGGTGATTTCGAGATTCACGCAATAGGTTTTCGAAAGACTGCCGGTGCCGACCGACGCCCACACGCCGCCGTCGGACGTGAACACCACGAAGGGCGTGTACGCGGGGCCGGGCGAGGCATAGTACGTGCTGTTCTTCACGTCGCCCCCGGGAAACGCGACCGCACCCGCAAGCGACTCCCAGTTGGTGAAGAGCCCGTGGTCGAGAGTCCACGACGTCTGCGTGGTGGTGACCGAAATCTGATACGCGCAGATCACCGTCGTCGTCTGCCCGGCGGTCACCGGAATCGCCACGTGGTTGCAGCTGCCCGGCTGCGGCTGGCTGCCCTGGCAGTTGTTCGACGTCAGCAACGTCGCATTCGGGTTGGGCGAAATCTCGGCGTCGACGCGTACCGATTTCTGCTGGCCGGCGGTCTGCGCCACGAGGCTGCCGGGCACGAACGAGAGCGCCTCCGCGCTGAAGGATCGGACGTGCTTGACTTCCGTGAGCGTAGCCCGCGTCACGATCGTATTGAAGGCCGATTTCGCCGGAGCGGCGTTCATCGCGAGCGGCGCCGGCGTGACGTCGATCTCGATGTTGACGAAAATTTGGCCGCGCTGCTGCTGGATGGTCGCTTCGACGATCATCGGAATCGCGACGAGTGCGAGAAAGACGAAAACGAACGGCCGGATACGTTTCATCGCCCTACCACCGTGTACACCACCCAGACGAAGAAGTCGCCCGAGGCCGCCGTCGGCGGAACGTGCATCTGATAGTCGTAGTAAAAACTGGTGTTGGCCAGCGTCGAGCTCGAGATCGGCGCCGGGTAGACGGTGTACGCGATCGAGGCCGGAACGGCGTACGAACCGCCCGTGACGGCGCCCGAGGTCGTTTGGAACGGGATGCTGGCCGTGAAGCCGGTGTTGGTGTCGCCCGACGCGACCGAGTTGAGCCAGTAGACGACCGACGACAGGGGAATCGTCGTGCTGCCGGTGCCGCCGCAGTTCGTGTTGCAGACGAACGCCGCAGCGCCCTCGCCGTACACGTCGACGCCGGTCGAGTCGTTCGACGTCACCGCAAGCTTGACCGCATACTTGTAGATGTAGTTCTTACCGGCCATGATGTCGCCGAAGTCGACCGTGCCGCCGTTGAGGCTGGCATTGGGCCCGTGCGTCGGTGCCGGCTGCGTGCCGGTCACGGCGGGAACCTGTCCGAAGCCGGAGTTGTAGTTCGGCGTGAGCGTCACTTTCACGACCGCCGTCGGCTTCCACTCAACGGTGACCGGCGAAGTGGCCGTGCCGGCGAGAGCTCGCGGGTTTGCCAGGGCGATGGCGAGCGCAAAAAACGCTCCCGCCAGTAACCAGGCCCCCCGAGAATCCTTCACGCGTTCCTTCACACTCCCAAAGCTTCACGGAGCACCGTCCAGCGAAGCCGCCTCCCTAGTAAAACCTGCGATTCGTCCGTGCGCCGTCCTAGTGCACGTCGAAGGCAATCTCTCCACCCGTTTCCGTCTTTCCGCCGTAATCGACGGTGGCGATGGCCTGATACGAGCCCGGGTCGAGATGTTTGCCGCGAACCTCCAGCAACCGTTCTCCACCGCGCTCCACCAGCTCGCCGTCGGCGACTGCGATCGTTTCGACGACCGAGTTGCCTTGCTGAACCGTCAGATTGCCGTGAAGATAAACGTGGACGTTGCCCGTGTTCTTGAATACGACGCGGTAGGTCTCGCCCTTCGCACTCGTCGTGGCCGACATTTTGGTGATCGATCCGGCGACGTTCACCGTTCCGGGGATCGTCTCGTAGATTTTCGAAGCGATCCGGACCGAGAACGCGACGGCGGCACCTTTTCTGCGCGGCGGACGAGTCTGAAAGAAGACCAGGCCCCCGTATTCACCCGATAGCGTCGAGCTCTGCGGCATCTGTATCGTGAGCTGCACTTGCTGCGCGGTCCCCGCGGGGAGATCGAATTCGCGCGGCTTGATCGCCGCCCACTTCAACAATCCGTACGGGCGAGCCCCGACCCGTTGAAACTGGTAGTCACCGTTCATTCCGACGCCGAAGTCGACCATAGTCGCTTGAACGTGGACTGCATCGAAGCTGGCGTTTCGAACCGTGAGGGGGATGTTGTAGGTCACCCCCGCGGGGATCGAAACTTGGAGCTTTGCCGGGGTCACCTCGATCCCAAAGCCGTCCGGTCGACCCGGTGCCGGGAGCAGGGCGAGCGCCGCCAATCCGATGACTACAAGTATGCCTCGTCTGTGCATCATACCGGGCCTCTTCGCCGCGGAACTTCTTAACGCCCCGCGGCGAAGTGGTACGGGGGGTTGCAGCTAGTTCGCCGTCAGCGTGTAGGTTTCGGTGACGGTCGTGGTACCGGTCGGCGCTTGCGCCGGCAGGCTGAGTTCCACGTCTTCACCGATGTTGGCGGGCGAAGCCGACGTGAACGCCGTCGTAACAGCGTTTGCGAGAGTCGCCATCGTTGCTGAGATGGGAGTGCCGCCGGCAGTGGTGCACGCGGCATCCGACGCCGTCGTGATCGCCACCGCGGATGCGCGAGCGCTGACGTGGGCCGTAGTAAGACCGGCTTGAGCGCCGCTCAATGGGAAAGCCACCGAGTTGCCAAAGGCACAGAGCGTGCCGTTGGCCGCAGTGTAACCGGCGGTCGCCTGTTCGGTGAGGCCCCAGCTGGTCGAGTTGGTGGAGATGATCGCATTGACTGCACTCTTATAGAGGCAGTTCGTGACGTTGGTACCGTCCGGGCTCGGCGTTCCGAAGTTCACCGTCAGGTCGGTATTGGTCGGGTCGACGGCGGTGCAAGCACCCGTTCCGCCGTTGGTGCCGGTCAGGATCTGTCCGGCCTGGGTACCGCCGTTGAAGGTACCGGAGGCATTGTAGTCGGTGTGGAGCGTCAGCGAGGCAATCGCTTGCGTGTTCCATTGTACGGTGACGGTGCCGGTCTTAGTCGTGGCTGCAAGAGCCGGGCCGGCGCCCGCGGCGATTGCCGCCAGAGTCGAGAGCGCGATGAGTTTTTTAATCATTTTCCTTTCACCATGCGCGATGTGGCCATCCTTGGCTGAGGGGAGGGAAAGCGAGTTACAAGAGTTCTATCGGTAGCCTTCCGTGCCTGGTTAATAAGACACCGTGCAGAGGGCGTAAAGAAACCCGTAGCTTGAATGTAAAGACGCGCCCGCTGACCGGTTTGTCGAGGACGGTCACGGTGCCGTCCTCCCACTCGATCCGGTCGCCGGCGGCGACGTCGACCAGGAACCGGGCCTGCACCTTGACGATGACGCCGTTCGCGCCGGTCGGGGGATTCGACGTGAGAATCGCCAGGGGCATCTTGGGATCGACCGTGAGGGTGGCGCTGGTCGGGGGCGTCCCGGAGGGGGTGCTGGCGACCACCGAGTAGTCGCCGCCGGCGGTTCCGGCCGGCACCTCGACCTCGCCCGCCCAGACCTTGCTCTCGCGGTCGTACGCGAGCGGAATGCGCGTCCCGAAGGCCTGCGCGGTCACGCTCTTGGCGTCGGCGGCCGCATTGACGGTCACGCGGGTGCTGCCCTGCGGCGGCAGGCGCCGTTCGCCCAAATGCACGGCGGGCGCAGCAGTCTGCGCCGTGCCGGAGAGCAGCGAGAAGACGACCTTCTTCTCGAACCGGCCGACCGTGAAGTCGGCGCCCTGGTAGTGCTCTGCGGGCGCGAGGTGGATCGGGATCGACTCGGGAGCGGCCCCGAAGGCCTCCTGTAGGGTCTCGGTATCGACCGAGACCGTGTAGTCGCCCGGCGGCAGGTTATCGATGATGAAGGTCCCGTCGTCCTCGTCGATCGCGGCATGTTCTCCGGGCTCGGCCACAACGTAGGCGTTGGGCACCGCGCCCGCAAGGTTCTCGTCGGCTACGTCGGAGGCATAGATGATCTTGCCGGAGATCGACGCGAGCGCCTGGGCCCCGAAGTTGAGCGTCGTGTACTGACCGTTGACGACCGTGACTCTCTGGTTGAGCGTCGATGGATCGAAGGTAGCGAAGGCCGGGATGCTGTTCTCGATCACTTGCACGGTGTGCGTGCCCGGCGCCAAGCCGCCGAAGCCGTACAGCCCGGTCGAGTCGGTCTGCGAGTAAGCGCCGCCGTCGATCCGCAGTTGCACGTTCTCCAGCGGCAGCGGGTTGCCGTTGGCGTCGAGGCCGGTCACGTGGCCGAGGACACCGCCGAACGTGCCGACCTGGAAGAGCACGTTCGACGTCTGGCCGCCCTGCAAGGTGACGGTGACCACCGGCGTGCTCACGGTCACGCCGCGCGGCAGCGACGAGGAGTCGACCCGCAATTGATGCTGGCCGGGCGAGATGAAGGCGAACTGGAAGCCGCCGGTCAGGTCGGTGCGCTGCACGTAACGGCCGTCGAGCACCACCTCCACGTTCCCCAGGCCGCCGCCCGAGACGCTCGAGCTGGCGAACGACGCAAAGGCCGGATTCGCACTGTTGACGGCGGCCTGGACGTGCCCGGTGATCGTGGCCGGCAGCCGCGGATCGACGCGCCCGGTCGTCACGCCGCTGCCGAACTGGAACGGCGCGTTGAGCTGGATCGTGAAGATGCGCGAATGCCCGTCGACCCCGGGATTGAGCTTGTCGGTGATCGATTGGGTGCCCAGCGACGCCTGCACCGAGATGACCGGCGAGATCTGGCGCGTCACCGTGAAGAGCGGCGTCTTCTGGATGGCGTTGCTGGTCCCCGAGGTGGTGTGCTGGAACAAATCCGAGATCTGGTAGGTCGTCTTGCCGAACTGCCGGTAGAGGCTCAGGCTCTCGCCCGTGGTCGAGGTGGTGGGCTGGCCGGCGGTCGTCTGGCGCTGGGATTGCAGAAACGCCGAGACGCCGAATTGCCGGAACTCCTTGGCAAAGGTAGCCGCGAGCGCCGTAGTCGAGCCCGGGACGCCGTCTTGGTTCGTCTTGACGAGCTGCATGCCAAAGACGGTCTGCAGTTCGGGGAGCTCCGGCTGGAACTGCCCCTGGATCGTCGTCGTGGCATCGGACTGAAAGACGCCCTGCGTCACATTGGTCAGATTCTGCTGCTGCACGCCGATCGTGTAGCTGCCGAGCTTGGTGAGGCCGCCCAGGCCCAGCGACTCGATGAACTGCCGGGTGACGCCCACCGAGGAGTCGCCCGTCTTCTCGTAGTTTGCGTCGACGAGGAGCGAGTTCGATTGCCCGATGTGGTAGTTCACGTCGGCATACTGGTCGCTGTCGATCTCGCCGCTGCCGAAGGCGACGAACTTGTCGGGGATGAGGCGAAAGGTGGCCTGCCAGCCGTCGTTGGAGAGCCCGTCGTCGACGCGCACCTGGTAGGCGACGCCGTGCGGCGTGCCGTCGCAGCCGGGTTGCCCGTTGACCAGCTCCGGTGCGGAGCCGCAGTCGCGAATCTGCACGGCGCCTTCGCCGACCACGCTCAAGGGCCCGCTGGCCGTCGCCCCGCCGAAGATAAGGGTCTTCACCGATCCCGTGAGCGGCCCCGACCCCGTCAGGAACCCGCCCTCGAGGTAGTAGTTGCCGCCAAGCTCGGCTTGCGCGAGCACGCCCTCGAGCCGCAGGATCTCGCCGTCGACGCCCTGGGCGGGGCCCTCGTAGAACACCTCCTGGCCGACCTTCGAGGGCAGAATGAACTCCACGCCGCGCAGGGTCGAGCCCATAGGAAGCTGGCCGAAGAGCGTAAGCGGCTGCGACGCGTACCCGATCGAGTATTTGGGCGTCGAGTAGAGCGCCTGGACGGTGGCTAACTGCGTGTTGCCGCCGACGGTCGTGACCCCGAGCGGGAAGCTCACGTCGGTATAGGTGGTCGCCGTGCGGCGCGTCACCGTCAGCTGCCCCTCGGCCGCCGACTGGCTCAAGTTCGACGACTGGTTGGTTTGCTGGAACGGGAAGAGCGGCGAGCCGGTCGGCGAGGGCGACGGGCTGGCCCCGATCGGCGTGAAGAGGCTATTACTCGAGTACTGATTGCGCAGCTGGGTGCCGGCCGTGACGCTCCCGCTGAAGACGAACCGGATCGGCCCACCCTTGATGGTCTGCAGCGCTTGCGGTCCCGCATTGGCCGCCGGCGCGGGGGACGGTGTCGGCGAGGCTTGAGGGGTGAACTCGACGGTGGTCGTCTGGTCTTGCTCGGCGATCTGCGCCGTCTGGGCGACGAAGCGGCCCACGGCCCTTATGGGTGCCAGAATATCGGCATAGGCCGGGACGCCCGGAGCCGCCAGCACCACCAGCGAGAGCAGCACCAAACCTAAGCCGCCGAGGCGGAGCGTTTGGCCGGCCAAGCGGCGCCGAACCCGGTCCTTGAGCATTCGTTACCTTAGTGGATTTCGGACCGTCCAGACGCCTGCTTTACGGGAATAGGGCGGCTTTGGCCCAAACTTTTCCGGCAGTACGGCCGATACCCGTACTAGGAAGTTTCACGGAGGAAACGACCTTCTTCATGGATGTGCTGGGGAGTGCTGGCCCGGTTCTGCAGAACCAAGCCCTCACTCAAAATCGGTTACTAACAGATGTGAACGCGTTGGCCAGCGGCCTACGTGTTCGTTCTGCTTCCGACGATCCCAGCGGCTACGCAGTGGCCGAAACCATCCAAACCAAAGTCGCCGGTCTCCAGCAATCGGTGACCAACGTCCAGACGGCGAACAATCTCCTCAACGTCGCCGACGGCGCTCTCGCTAGCGTCGAGGACATCCTTCAGCGCATCCGTTCTCTCGTCGTCGAAGCGAATTCCGACATCAACTCCCAGAACGATCTAGTCAATCTCCAGACGGAGATCAATCAGTTGCTCCTCGAGATCAACAAGATCTCGTCGGATACCAACTTCAACGGTTTGCAATTATTTAACGGACAGTTCCAGGCGCCCACCGGCACGGTGGTCACCCCGAACGACGCCGCAACCATCACGTACGGCACGCCGCCGATTCCGAACCAAGCGACGGGCACCACCGGATCGGACATTCTGCCGAACGGCACCGGAGCGGGTGGAGGCCCGGGCAAGCCCGCGCAGTTCCTCACCGTACTGCCGCTGGTCGGTTCGCATTTCCAATCCACGTACGCGGTGTGGTCGATCGTGTCGGTCAGCAACAACATGCACGATCCCGACAGCGGCACCAACGTCGGCCCGGGCGTGCTGATCGAAGAGCAAGTCTACAGCACCGCCGGCCAAGCGTTCGGGCCGACGCCGTTCTTCGTAGACTACTCCGCCTATCCGCTGAGCGATCCGCCCAACGGATACAAGTCGGGCCCGTACACGATCAACGCGCCGTCCGCGTATCCGAACGCCAATCCCAAGAACGTCAACGGCATCATTTACAACGGCCTGCAGATCAGCAACATTACGACGGCCGACGTCGGCGTGCAAGAAGCCATTCTCGTGCAAGCCAACGCGACGCCGTCGACGGCGGGCCGCGGCCTCCAAGTCAACGATGGCGGCCAGGAAGGCACGACGCTCTCGATCAGCCTTCCCGAACTGAACACGTACGTTCTCGGGATCTCGGGCATCGACGTCACCGACCAACAAGTGACGACGATCAAGCAAGACAACACGAACACGACGCCGATCATCTCCGGCCAATCGTCGAGCAACGCGCTCAACGCCGGATACGCGGAGATCGTCGTCGACCAAGCGCTCAACACGGTGAACCAATATCGTGCGCAGATCGGTGCGCAGACGGTGTCGTTACAGCAGGATGCGAACAACGACAACGTCGCGATCGTCAACCTCACGGCGTCGGTTAGCAACATCCGCGACGCCAACATCGGAGCGACGGTCACCGACTATACCAAACAACAGATCCTCGTCAGCGTTGACAATAGCGTGCTCTCGCAGGTGAACGTGAACGCCCAGCAGCTCACGGCGCTCCTGCTGAACTCGTTCAAGGGTCTGGGCCTGGGTGGAGGATAGGTATAGGGTAAGATGCGATAGCGTATAATCAGTGGTGGATACCTCGCTAGGTGAGGCGTCCACGCAACTACATGCCGCTGCCCCGAAACGTCGAGAGACGCCAAGTGGGTAACCAGACTCCGCCGAGACAAGGCGATGTCTAATGCGGCCGAGCCCGCCACCATGGAAGGGGGCGCCGGCTCAACGGTGCGTGGTGCCAAAGCTCGTCGCGAAAGGGGTGAGAACCATGGCGTTCACGGAGGGGTTCATCTCGGAACTGGTCGGCCGCAAGGCGACCGTCGACGCGCTTCCCATCGGGAAGATCGCCGACTTCCTGGTCAGTAAACCCGACGCCACTTTCCCCGAAATCGACGGCCTCGTGATCAAAACGTCGCAAGGCCTGCGGTTCGCTCCCATCGAGACGGTCGTCGACGTCGACCGGGATGGGACCGTCGCCCTCACCGTCGCCCCCAAAGAGCCGGCTCCCCCCGAGAGCCAAGAGCTCTATCTCGTCGCCGACTTGCTCGATAAGCAAATCGTCGACGTCGACGGCCGCAAGGTCGTTCGGATCAACGATATCGAGGTGGCCAATGCCGGCGGACGGCTGCGCGTGGTGGCCGCCGACGTCGGCGTCGCCGGCCTTTTGAGAAGGCTCGGCTTGAAGTCGTTCGGCAAGCGCTTCACCCCCGGCATCTACCGCTCGGTGCCGCGTTCGATGATCGCCTGGGATTCGGTCTCGCCGATCCGCGAAGCCAACCCGTCGCAAGTGCGGCTCTCGGTCACCGAAAGCAAGCTCTCGCGTCTCCATCCGAGCGAGCTCGCCGAGATCATCGGCGATCTCTCGGCGCGCGAGGCCGCCGCCGTCGTCGGCCAGCTCGACGACGAGACCGCCGCGGACGCCTTCGAACACCTCGACGCCGATACGCAGCGGACGCTCATCGAGGATCTCGGCACCGAACGCGCCGCCGACATCATCGAGGAGATGGACGCGGACGACGCGGCCGACCTGCTCGCCGAACTGCCCGAGGAGCAACAGTCGGAGCTCCTGGCCGAGATGAGCGACTACACGGCCGACGAGTTGCGCGAACTGGTGAAATACGCCGAGGATACGGCCGGCGGGCTGATGACCACCGATTTCGTGTGGATCTACCCGCACCGTACCACCGAGGCCACGATCCGCAAGATTCGCGAAATCGCTCCGACCTCGGAGTTCATCTACTATCTCTACGTGCTCGATAAGGAAGATCAGCTCTTGGGGACGCTCTCGCTGCGCACCCTGCTGCTGGAACTGCCGACCGCGTTCATCGATCGGATCATGGATACCGACATCGTCTCGGTGCATCCCGACGCGCCGGCGGTCGACGTTGCGGCCACGATCGCCCGCTACGACTTGCTCGCCATCCCGGTGATCGACGACCACGGCAAAATGCTCGGCATCGTCACCGTCGACGACGCGATCGACGCGATCATGCCCGAAGAGATTGCCAAGAAGATGCCTCGCTTCATGTCTCGGCACCAGCACCGCGGCGCCGCGGCGGCTCAAGGCTAAGCGTGGCCGACCAAAAGCCACGCCGGCGCTCGCTCGCTCGATCGCTGCTCTTGCTCGCGGGCGTCCTCGGGCCCGGGTTCGTCACCGCCTCGGCCGGCAACGACGTCGGCGGCATCGCGCAATATTCGTCGGCCGGCGCGCAGTTCGGCTACAGCCTGATCTGGGTGATGATTCCGCTGGCGGTCGGGCTGATCGTCGTGCAAGAGATGGCGACCCGCATGGGCTGCGTCACCGGCAAGGGGCTGGCCGCGCTCTTCCGCGAGAACTTCGGCGTTCGTATCTCGTTCATCGCCATGGCGATGCTCTTCGGCATCAACACGCTGCTCACGGCGACCGAGTTTGCCGGCGTCGCGGCGGCTTCGGAGATCTTCGGCATCTCGCGCTACATTGCAATCCCGGCGGCGCTCGTGCTGGTCTTCCTCTTCGTGCTGCGGGCCAACGGCAAGGCCGTCGAGCGCACGTTCGTCGTGCTTTCGCTGATCTATCTCACGTACATCGCGTCCGCGGTCTTGGCGCATCCCAACTGGGGCGACGTCCTGCACGGGACCTTGGTCCCCAGCTTCCAGCCGCAAACCGCCGGCTGGATCGCCGCCGTGGTCGGGCTCATCGGCACCACCATCTCGCCGTACATGCAGTTCTACTTGCAGTCGGCCGTCGTCGAGAAAGGCTCGCGGACCGAAGATTTGCCGCTGGCGCGCATCGACGTGGTCAACGGCTCGATCCTCGCGATCGCGCTGGCCGCCTTCATGATCATCGCCAACGGCGCGACGATCTACATCGCCAACAAGCACGGCGCCAACCTCGCGCCGCAACAGGCGCAGGATTTCGCCGTCGCCCTCAAACCGTTGGCCGGCGAATGGGCGTCGCTGATCTTTGCGTTCGGCATCCTCAACGCCGGCATCTTTACCGCGACCGTGCTGCCGCTTTCCACCTCGTACATCGTCTGCGAAGCCTTCGGCTTCGAAGCCGCCATCGACCGCAAGTTCTCCGAAGCGCCGGTCTTCTTCACCCTGTTCGCCGCCGGTTTGCTCATCGGCGCGTGCGTCGTCCTGATTCCCGGCATCCCCCTGCTCCGGCTGATTCTCTTCGCGCAAGAACTGCAAGGCGTGCTTCTGCCCGCGGAGCTGGTGCTGATGCTGATCATCATCAACCGCAAGAGCATCATGGGCGAGCACGTGAACTCGCCGGCCGCGAATGCCATCGCTTGGACCACCGTCGCCGTCGTCGGCGCGCTCTCCGTCTACTACGTCGCCGGCCAGTTCATCCCCAGCCTCCTCGGCGGCTAACCCACCCCACGGCATCAACGCGAGCGGCGCTTCGGTGTCATCCTGAGCTTGTCGAAGGGCGCCGGGAATCGATGCATTGGTTTTCCCCGCCCCTCGACAAGCTCGGGGTGACACACAGCAATGCCAACGCAAGCAGCGCGCTTCGGTGTCGACGCGAGCGGCGCTTCGGTGTCATCCTGAGCTTGTCGAAGGGCGCCGGGAATCGATGCATTGGTTTTCCCCGCCCCTCGACAAGCTCGGGGTGACACACAGCAATGCCAACGCAAGCAGCGCGCTTCGGTGTCGACGCGAGCGGCGCTTCGGTGTCATCCTGAGCTTGTCGAAGGGCGCCGGGAATCGATGCATTGGTCTTCCCCGCCCCTCGACAAGCTCGGGGTGACACACAGCAATGCCAACGCAAGCAGCGCGCTTCGCCGTCAACGCGAGCGGCGCTTCGGTGTCATCCTGAGCTTGTCGAAGGGCGCCGGGAATCGATGCATTGGTCCCCTCCGCCCCTCGACAAGCTCGGGGTGACACACAGCAATGCCAACGCAAGCAGCGCGCTTCGCCGTCAACGCGAGCGGTGCTTCGGTGTCATCCTGAGCTTGTCGAAGGGCGCCGGGAATCGATGCATTGGTCCCCTCCGCCCCTCGACAAGCTCGGGGTGACACACAGCAATGCCAACGCAAGCAGCGCGCTTCGCCGTCAACGCGAGCGGTGCTTCGGTGTCATCCTGAGCTTGTCGAAGGGCGCCGGGAATCGATGCATTGGTCCCCTCCGCCCCTCGACAAGCTCGGGGTGACACACAGCAATGCCAACGCAAGCAGCGCGCTTCGCCGTCAACGCGAGCGGCGCTTCGGTGTCATCCTGAGCTTGTCGAAGGGCGCCGGGAATCGATGCATTGGTCTTCCCCGCCCCTCGACAAGCTCGGGGTGACACACAAAGATGCCAACGCGAGCAGCGCCTCGGTATCAGCGCGAGGGACAGGCGAGCTTACGGGGTGGCGCGTTTGAAGGCGGCGCGTGCGATTTCTTGGTCGGCGAAGAACCAGCGGTTGCGGCCTTCGCGTTTGGCGCGATAGAGCGCGCGATCGGCGGCTTCCATCAAGCCGTCGATGGTGGTGGCGTCGGTTGGATACATCGCGATGCCGATGCTGGCGCGTACGTCGTGCGCGATGCCGTCGTAGACCACCGGCTCTTGCAGCGCGTTGTGCAGCTTGCGAGCGAGGTCGGCCGAATCGGCCGGGCCGTCGACCACCGGCTCGAGAATGACGAACTCGTCGCCGCCGAAGCGCGCCACCGTATCGCTCTCGCGCAGCGTCGCGCGCAGGCGCCGGGCAACCGCTTTGAGCACTTCGTCGCCGACGTGGTGTCCGCAGGTGTCGTTGACCTCTTTGAACCGGTCGAGATCGAGGTACATCACGGCGAAGCCGCGATCGTAGCGCCGCGCCGTCGCGATCGTGTTATGGATGCGGTCCTCGAAGAGCACGCGGTTCGGCAAGCCCGTGAGCGCGTCGGTGAAGGCCAGCTGCTCGATGTGACGGCTGTGCTCGGCACGCTCCAGCGCCGAGGAGACGAAGAGCCCCATCAGCGCGATGAGATCGCGGTCGCGCTGCTCGAGGATCTCGTGCGGCTGCCGGCCCCCGAAGACGAGCGCCCCGAAAATTCGCGCCCCGGCGCTCAAGCGCAGCGCCAGATATCCACGCCACGGGGCGACCGCGCGCCCGGGGTCGTCCTTGAACGCCGTCGCCTCGAGATCGGGAACGACGAACATCTCGCTGTCGTGATAGACGCGGCGGCAGAGCGCGGTCGCCATCGGATACACCGCACCCTTTTGCACGGGCGAACCCTCGCCCGCCGAGTTGCGCACCACCACGCGATCGTTCTGAAACTCCGCGACGTAGCCGGCGTCGAATCCGAATAGTTCCAGCCCCAGTCGCAGCGCGGCGTCGATTTGGTCGTCGATCGCGCCGCCCCGCGCCGCGGCCACTAAGTAGAGGCGGCTGATCCGCGAACTCTGCTCGGCGATCGCGCGCTCGGCGCGGCGCTGCGCGGCGACGTTCTTGAAGATCGCGTACGCGCCCGAGATGGCGTCGCGCGTGTGCAGCGGCACGAGCTTGAGCTGGACGTCGATGCGGTTGCCGAGACGATCGAGCAACAGCGAATCGTGTTCCGCCGCCTCGCCGCGCATCGCCGCCGCAAAGGCGACCTCCGCCTCGGCGCGCCGCTCGGGAGCGACGAGATCGATCCACGGTTTGCCGACCAGCTTCTCGGTATAGAAGCCGGTCTCGCCCTCGAACGCGACGTTGACCCGCGAAATCGTGCCCGAAGATTTCAGCTCCATGATGCCGTCGGGGTGATATTCGAAGAGCGACCGGAAGCGCTGCTGGTTGACGGCCAGCGATTCTTCAGCCGCCTTGAGGGCCTCGACGTCGTGCGCCTGCATGAAGATGCCGGCGATCTCGCCACCCTGGTGGGCGGGGAAGACGTAACACTCGACCGGCACGATGCTGCCGTCTTTGTGGCGCGCGCCGGCTTCGAAATGGTCGGTCCCGCCGGCCAGCGCCGTGCGAATCGCGAGCTCGACGCGCGGGGCGTCGTCCTCGGTGACGAGCGTTTCGTAGTGCATGCCCGCGAGCTGCGCGCTCGGACGGCCGAAAAGCACGGCCGCGGCTTCGTTCGCGGCCATCACTTGGGCGCGCGGATCGTAGAGCACCACCGCATCGGGCGTCTCGTCGTAGAGCGAGGTTACGATCTCGCGCAAATCCATGCTCTTTTCGTCATCGGCAGGCGAGCAGGCGGCCAAGAGCCATCGCGTTCTTCGCCGAAGGAAGCGCCATGACTCCCGAACGGATCGTCGAGTTCGCCGAGGGTCTGGCCGGGATCGCGGCAACGGGCGGCGGCGCCAAGGCGCTGGCGGCCTATTTGGCCGACGCGACCGGCGGGGGCGTGCTCGTCGAAGATGCCGCCGGGCGCCACCTGGCGACGGCCGGCCGGCAGGCCGCGCCCAAGAGCGCGCGCGCGATTCTCGAGGCCGGAGCCCCCGGCATCGCGATACGCATGCTCGCCGGCGCTTCGCACGTCGGGTGGCTCTCCTTACTCGACGGGCACGGCGGCAGCGATTCCGAGCTGCCGCTGCGGCTCGCGGCTGCCGCGATCGCCGTCGAGCTTTCGCGCGATACCGCCGCCTCCGGACGCACTCGCCGGCGCACCTTCTGGGAGCGGCTGTTGGCGGGAGCCTATCACGACGCGGCCGCCGCGCGCGAGGACGCGGCCGCGCTGGGCATCGCACCGGCGCCTGCGTACGTAGCCGTCGCACTCGAGCTCGATGCCGCCGAGGGCGAGAACGCCGCGGCCGATCCCGCCGATCTTCGCGCGATCGCGGCCGACACGTTTCGCAGCGGCGAGACCGACGTCGGATTCTTCGAGCAGGGGGCGACGCTGCTCGTCTTCGTCCCGGCCGCCCGCGAGCTCGACGCGAGCAACGCTCGCACCGCGGCGACGCTGCTGCCCAAAAGCGTCGCGCGCCGCACGCCGCACGCGCGGCTCTCCGGCGGCGTCGGGACCGTCGAATCGCTCGCGTCGTTGCCCACGGGCGTTCGTCACGCCGAAACGGCGCTCGCCATCGGCCGGCGCATCTACGGCCCCGGCCGCGTCGCCGTCTACGACGAACTCGGAGCCTATCCGATGCTCTACGAGGGCGCCGGCGTCGCCGAACTCGAGGCATTCGCGCGGCGCGAGCTCGCGCCGCTGCGCGCGTACGACGAAAAGCACCAAACCGAGCTGGAGCGGACGCTGCGGCTCTACTTCGCCGTCGGGCAAAACGTCAAGACGGCGGCCGCGCAGCTCAACGTCCACCGCCATACGGTCTTCTACCGTTTGCGGCAGATTGCCGAGCTGTGCTCGCGCTCGTTGGAAAGCCCTCACGACCAGCTCACTCTTCGTTTGGCGGTAGCGATCGATGCACTCCACACCTCCTGAAGGCGGCCGGCGTCCGGCCGCAAAGCGCGATCTTCTCAAGCTGGCGCGCGACGGCAACGTGCGCTTCGTGCGCCTCGTCTTCGCCGACATCTTCGGCGTCAGCAAGAACGTTTCGATTCCGGTCGAGCGGCTCGAATACGCGCTCGAAGGCAAGGTGACGTTCGACGGTGGATCGATCGACGGGTTCGTGCGCGGCGAAGAGCTCGACATGCTGCTCGTGCCCGATCCCAAGACGTTCGCGATCTATCCCTGGGCGTCGGCCGGCGACGCGCGCGAAGCGCGGCTGATCTGCGACATCGCGATGCCCGACGGGTCCCCGTTCGAAGGCTGCCCTCGCACCACGCTGAGGCGCGCCGTGGAGAGCGCCGGCGCGCTCGGCGGCGTACGCGTCGGGCTCGAGATGGAGTTCTACGCGTTCGACCGGCTCGCCGGCGGCGCGCCGTCGACGGCGACCAGCGACGTCGGCTCCTATTTCGACTTCTCGGCCAACGACCGCGGCGAGGAAGCGCGCAACGCCATGGTCGCCGCCCTAGAGTCGATGGGCGTACGCATCGACTCGGCGCATCACGAACACGGCGCCGGCCAGCACGAGATCGATCTCGCGCACGACGATCCGCTCGCGGCTGCCGACCACGCGTTGACGCTGCGCACGATCGCCAAGCACGTCGCCGCCGCCTACGATCTCGACGCGACCTTCATGCCCAAGCCGAGCGAAGACCGTGCGGGCAGCGGGCTGCACGTCGACTTTCAGCTCGCCGCCGGCGCCGAGGACGACACCGCGCTTTACGTCGTCGGCGGATTGCTCGCGCACGCGCCGGCCACCACCGCGATCTGCAATCCGACCGTCAACAGCTACAAGCGCCTGGTCGCCGCGTGGGACGCGCCGGTGTATGCGGTCTGGTCGCAGCGCAGCGCCAACGCGCTGGTGCGCGTACCGCCCGACCAGCATCCGCCCCACGTCGAGATGCGCAGCCCCGATCCGGCCTGCAATCCCTATCTGGCGCTCGCGGTGCTGCTCGGCGCCGCCGCCGACGGCGTCGCGCATCAGCGCCTGCCGGGCCCGGCGCTGGCCGGTTCCACCTACGAACTGAGCGATCGCGACCGGCGCGAGCGCGGCATCGGCACGCTGCCGAAATCGCTGCGCCAAGCGATCGACGCGCTCGACGCCGACGCGGTCGTGCGAGCCGCGCTCGGCGATCATCTCTATCACGCATTCCGCGACGCCAAGCTCGCCGAATACGAACGCTACCGCCGCGCCGTCCATCCGTGGGAGCGCGAAGCGTATTTGCGCCTCTACTAACGCTCTTTACGAGTTCAACGGCAAACGGCGCGGTTCACGCCGGCACCTCGACGGCCGTTACGAGATCCGAGACTAAGAACGGCAGCGGCAACGTTCCGTCCCAATCGCCTTTTCCAGGCTGCGCGCCGAGGCCGATCACGCGCAGCGTGCCGTTGGGGCCGAACTTGCGAACCTCTCCGGCGCCGGCGGCGGCGGGATCGACCAGCACCACGTCGCCCGGACGCAAGTCGCCTTGGTGCGAGAGCTCGTCGAGCCCGGCGCACTCGCGCACGCGGTAGCCGCGCGAACGCAGCTCGTAGGCGGCGAATCGCCGCAGGCCGGCATCGCCGCTCACGATCGACACGCGCATCGGCTTTTGCGAGCTCTTCGCTTGCGCCGACGGCAGCACGACGGTGAAGGTGCTGCCGCGGTCGAGATCGCTTTCGACCGCGACGCGGCCGCCGTGACGCTCGACGATCGTCTTGACGATGAAGAGGCCGATGCCGGTACCGGCGATCTTTGCGCGGCGCGCGTTCTGCCCGCGCACGAACCGGCCGAAAAGGCGCTTGAGATCCTCCGGCGCAATGCCGATGCCGCGATCGATCACGCGCACGCGGTACTCGTCGCCGTCGGCATCGATCTCCACGCGTACTGGTTCGCCGGCCGGCGAGTACTTGAGTGCGTTGCGCAGCAGATTATCGAAGACTTGCCGCAGCCGCTCCGCGTCGCCGCGAACGAACGCGCTTTCGAGCGTCGAATCGAGCGAAACGTCGCGCTCGCCGGCGTGCGCTTCGACGACCTGGCGCAGCAGTTCGACGAGGTCGACGCGTTCGTCGGCGATCTCGAGCTCGCCGTGCTCCACGCGCGAGAGCGCGAGCACGTCGTCGGCGAGGGTCGCCAGCCGCTGGGCGTTGGTGCGAATCGTATGCGCCGCGTCGCTCGCGGCGGCGCCCTCGAGGAAATCCCTCTTCCAACAGCTCGGCGAAGCCCGAGATCGACGTGAGCGGTCCTTTGATATCGTGCGCGAGGACGGCGATCAGATCGTTCTTGAGCGCGTTGAGCTGCAGCACGCTGGCGCGCTGGCGTTCGAGCTCTTCGACCGTCGCCGCCAGGCGCTCGGCCAGCCGGTCGCGCGACGTCACCGCGCGAGCCTCGCCGCTTCCCGCCGCAACACGCTCCATGCCACGCCAACGTCCTCCTCGGTCGTTCGGATGTTTCCAATCGCCAGCCGGAGGGCGTACCGCCCTCCGATCTTCGTGTGCGAGAGAAAGATTTCGCCGGTTTCGTTGACGGCCTGCAAGAGCGCGGCGTTGAGCTCCTCGAGCTGCGCTTCGTCCAAACCCTCGGGCCGGTACCGGAAGCAGACGACCGAGAGCGGATGCGGCGCGAGCACCTCCCAGTCGCCGGCATCGCGCACCCACGAAGCGAAACGCTGGGCCAGAGCTACGTGATCGCGCAGCTTCTGCCGGATGCCCTCGACGCCCAGATGGCGCAGCACGAACCACAGCTTGAGCGCGCGGAAACGGCGCCCGAGCTGCAGGCCGTAATCCATGTAATTGACGACGCTGCCGTCGGTGGTGGTAAGGTACTCCGGTACGAGCGTAAAGGCGCGGCGAACCATCGCTTCGTCCTTGACGAAGAGCACCGAGAGATCCATCGGCACGAACATCCACTTGTGCGGATTGACCACCAGCGAATCGGCCGCTTCGACGCCGTCGAGCAGGCCGGCGAACTCCGGAACGATCGCGGCCGATCCGGCGTACGCTGCGTCCACGTGCAGCCACACGCCGTGGCGGCGGGCGACTTCGGCGATCGCCGGAACCGGATCGACCGAGGTGATCGACGTCGTACCGACGGTCGCGACCACGGCGCACGGGCGCATGCCGGCCGCGACGTCGGCGCGCAGCGCCTCGTCGAGCGCGCCGGGTAGCATGCGATAGGCGTCGTCGCACGCCACCCGCACGACGTTCTCTTGCCCGATACCCAGCGCGATGGCCGCCTTCTCGACGTGCGAGTGCGTGTGCTCGGTGATGTAGACGCGCAGCCGCGGCAGGTCGCGGCCCGACATGCCGCGCTCGCGAATCGCCAAGCCGAGCGACTCGCGCGCGGCGGCGATCGCGGTGAAACCGGCGATCGAGGCGGTATCGTAGATGATCCCGGTCCACGAGTCGGGCAAATTCAGCAGGCGCCCGAGCCAGCGCATCGTCACTTGCTCGAGTTCGGTCGCGGCCGGCGAGGTGCGCCAAAGCATTGCCTTCACGTCGAGCGTCGCCGCGAGCGCTTCGGCGGCGATCGCGGCCGGCGCGGCGCTGGTGGCGAAATAGGCGAAGAATCGCGGATGGTTCCAGTGCGTCGTGGCGGGAACGACGATCCGCTCGAAGTCGTCGAGGATGCGCGCGAACGGCTCGCCCTGCAGCGGAGCCTCGGGCGGCAACTGGGCGGCCATCTCGCCCGGCCGCACGGCCGGCATCACGCGATAGGCTTCGGGATGGGCGAAGTACCCCTCGATCCAGCGGCCGACCAGCGCGAACTCTTCCTGGAAGGCCGGCGTCTGCGATTTCACCCCATGATCTTGGCCGGGCAGAGTGCGAAGCCCCGCGGGGCGAAGCCCTTGGAATCTATGAAACACGAAGCGGTCTTCACCGAGCACGCCCCCGCGCCGATCGGCCCCTATAGCCAAGCCGTCCGGTCGGGCGGCGAGCTCTTCTGCAGCGGGCAGATTGCCATCGATCCAAAAACCGGCGAGATCGTCGCCGGCGACGTTTCCGCGCAAGCGGACCGCGCCTTGCAGAATCTCGCCGCCGTGCTCGAGGCCGCCGGCGCCGGCCCGGACGACGTCGTAAAGACGACGATCTTCCTGATCGATATGAACGATTTTGCCGCGGTCAACGGCGTCTACGAGCGTTTCTTCGGGGCTTCGAAACCGGCACGTTCGACCGTCGCCGTCGCGGCGCTCCCAAAGGGAGCGCGCGTCGAGATCGACTGTATCGCCGCCTTGCGCTGAACGCTACTGGGGCGAAGTCATCGGCTGGGAGAGCCGGGCGGATTCTTGCTGCGCGATGCGCGCCACGTCGGGATCGAGCGACTCCTTCGCGACCGCGAGCTGATCGAGGGCGAGCGACGTCTTTCCTTCGGCCACGTACGCGACCGCCAGGAGGTAGTGAATGCGGCCGTCGTGGGGCGCCGCCGCCACGCCCTTGAGGAGCGCGGATTCGGCCAGCGCGTACAGGTTGTTGTGCTCGTAGTCGATGCCCAGATCGACGTAGGCTTCGGGGAGATACGGGCCGACTGCGGTCGCGCGCACGTAGTAGGTGACGGCCTTCTTCCAGTCGCCGTGCAAATCGGCGAGATAGCCGAAGTTGACGAGCGCCTCGGGACGCTCGGGCGCCTCCGCGTAGGCCTTGGTTAGCGCGGCCTTCGCCAGATCGTCTTTTCCGGATTGCAGGTACGCCGCGCCGAGATTGTTCTGGCAGGTGTAGTTCGTCGGATCCAAGCGCAGGCAGGCGCTGAAATCTTTGGCGGCTTCGCTAGGGTTGTGCAGGTCGAGGTAGCTCAAGCCCAAGCCGTTGAGCGCCGTCAGCGATTGCGCGTCGTCGTCGAGCGCGCGCATGTAATACGCCATCGCTTCGGAGGGTTCGTGCAGCGCGGTATACACCTGGCCGACCTCGGCTTGGATGACGGCGTCGGTAGGCTGCTGCGCGCCCAGCGTTTCCATCTGCTTCAGATACGCCGGCAAGTCGCCTTTGCGCACGTGCGCGGCCACGAGGTCGTTCACCGAGTCCGTACCCGGCAAGGCTCGATTGAACTGCTCGATCGCTTCGTTGATGCGATCTTCGGTGGCGTACACCACGCCCAGCCGGTTATGCGTCTCTTTGTCGGCGGGATTCTGAAAGAGCAGCACTTCGTAGACCGACTCCGCTTTCCCGAACTGCCCGTCGCGATAGTACAGGTCGCCCAGGAAACGCGCCGGCGCGATTTCGCGCGGATGCGCGGCCACGTAGATCGCCAGATGCTTGATCGCCCCGTCGAGATCGCCGGTGGCGATGCGCTCGCGAGCCGCCGCGATGGCCCCGGCCGGGTCGGACCCGAAGCCGGGATTCGCCTCGAAGTTGTTCACGTCGGAATCGACGGGCGGCGGCGGAAGCGCGCGTGCCGGCCCGCACGCGAACGCGCCCAGCAGGAGGCCAAGGAGAGCGATCGCGGCGAGTCGGTACGTCATACCCTCCATAACGCCCGCCGGGCGCCCGCCGTGACGAGGGGCCCGGGGCTACCCGAGATTGCCGACGATGCGCCGGAGCTCGGCGACGAGCGCGGCCCGCTCTTGCTCGGAAAAGCCTCGCAGCGCCGTCTCGGTGCCCCGCTCCATCACGCGCGAAGCGATGGTCTTGAGGCCTTCGCCCTTGGCGGTGACGAAAATGTGGACCGAACGCGCGTCGCGAGGGTTCGCCTCGCGCCGCACCAGGCCGTCGCGCATCATGCGCTGCACGGTGCGCGTGACGGTGGGCATTTCGACCCCGACCTTCTCGGCCAGTTCGCGCGGCGTCAACCCGTCGCGGTCCCAGAGCACCCGCAAGAGCTGGAACTGCCCCAGGCGCAAGCCGTGTTCGGAGAGCAGACGATCCATGTGCGCGCGCAGCGCGCGCACCGCGAGCCCGAGGGTCGGGAGAAACTCGCCGCCGCTCACTTCACGAGCGGGAGCACGTTGCTGGGTGCGATGGGATAGAAGGTCATCGCGACGACCGCGACCAGGCAGATCGCGACGCTGGCCCAAGCCAGCGGCACGAACGGTTTGAGATCGTGGGTGCGGTGATGCTCGCTGCGATCGTACATCGCTCGAACCACCTTCGCGTAGGCGTAGAGCGAGATGGCCGTGCCCACGATCAGCAGCGCCGCCAGCCACACGTACCCCGCGCTGACGCTGTCGGCGAGAATCAGAATTTTGCCGAGAAAACCTGCGGTCGGCGGCAAGCCGGCCATGGCGAGCAAGAAGAACGTCATCGCGGCCGCCATGAACGGCTGGCGTTGCGCGAGCCGCTGATAGTTGGCGACGCGCGATCCTTCTTCGCTTTCGCCCGAGATCGCCGCGGCGACCGCGAACGCGCCGAGATTCATGAACGTATACGCGGTCAGATAGTAGATCGCGTAGCGCAGGCCTTGCGGCGTGCCGCCCGCGAGCGCGGTGAGAATGTATCCGGCTTGCGCCGTGCCCGAGTAGGCCAGCAGGCGCTTGAGATCGGTCTGTCCGAGCATGCCGACGTTTCCGACGATCATCGAGAGCCCGGCGACCACCCAGATCGGCAACAAGAGACGGTCGGCCGTGCCCGCCGGCAGTGCGGCGTAGATGAAGCGCGCGAGGACCGCGAGCGTCGCCGCCTTCGTCGCGACGCTCATGAAGGCCGTCACCGGCATCGGCGCGCCTTCGTACACGTCGGGCGCCCACATGTGGAAGGGCACCAGCGCGAGCTTGAACGCAATGCCGATCAAGAACATGCCGCTGCCCAGCCAGAAGAGCGGATTGGTCGCCAACGCGGGGTTGACCAGATCGGCGAGCATCACGCTGCCGCTCGCGCCGAAGAGCAGCGCCATCCCGTAGAGCAAGAACGCCGAGGCGGTCGAGCTGAGAATCAAGTATTTCAGCGCCGATTCGCGGGCGGTGGGGCGATCGTCCATCCCGCACAGGCAGTAGAGCGCGAGCGAGAGCAGCTCGAGGCCGAGGAAGATCGTCATGAGGTTCGCGGCGCCCGCCATCAGCATCGCACCGCACGCGCTGAAGAGCATCAGCGCAGTGGTGCCGGCCATCCGTTCGGACTTGCCCAGCGAGCCGTAGAGCACGAGCGATCCCGCCAGTGCGATCAGCACGATCTCTTCGAAGACGATGGTGAAACCGCCGGTAACGAAGCCGCCGAAGAAGGCGCTGTGATCGTGCCCGAACTGCGGTGCCGCCGCGATGCCGGCCGCGATCGCGCCGAGAACGCCCAGCACGAGCGAGACGTAACGCGGCGCGTACGGCCGCGCGAGCAGATCGACGAAGAGGACGACCAAGCCGGTGACCGCGACGATCCCGACCGGGAGGAGGCACGCCCAGTCGGCGTTCGTGAACGGCAGCGAGAGCGTGGTCATGGCGCCTCCTGGGCCGTGACGGCGGCGGGCGGCGCGGCGCTGGCGAGCAGCGCGTGCGGCTGCACGCCAACCAGCACGAGCGCGGCGAGCAGCGGCGCGACCGCCAGCCCCTCGCGCCACGTGAGATCGCGGCGTACCGGCAGATCGTCGACCGGCGGACCGTTCATGATGCCTTGATAGAGACGCAGCGCATACGCCGCCGCGAGCACGATGGCCACCAGCGCGACGATCACCGCCCAGGTGTAGCCGGCCTGGTAGACGCCGATCAGAATCACCAGCTCGCCGACGAAGCCGGCCAATCCCGGCAGCCCGAGTGCGGCCAACGCAGCGATGCAGAGCGCACCGGCGAGCTTCGGATTGGCGGCGCCCAGGCCGCCCAGGCGCACCAGCGAGCGCGTATCTTCGCGCTGCTCGACGAAGCCGAGCGTCAAGAAGAGCGCGGCGTTGAAGAGCCCGTGCGCGACGATGTAGACGACGGCGCCCTCGATCGCAAGCGCGTTCTGCGTGGCGATCGCGATGACGATCAGCCCCAAGTGCGAGAGCGACGAGTAGGCGACGACGCGCTTGGCGTCGTGCTGCACCAGCGCCACCACCGCGCCGTAGATCAGCGAGATCGCGCCCAGCACCATCAGCACGCCGGCGTATTGATGCACGTACTCCGGCATGAAGGCGAGCGCGATCGCGATGAAGCCGTAGAGCCCGGCCTTCGATTGAACGGCCGCCACCACCGCGACCATCGGCGAAGGCGTGTCGGAGTACGTGAGCGGCATCCAGGTGTGCAGCGGCCACACCGGCGTCTTCACCAAGAACGCGAACGCGAACCCGGCGAAGATCCACGGCGCCCAAGCGCCGAGCAGCACCGGCGACGACGTGCCGATGACGTCGGTGGTGCCTTCCAGCACGCCGAACGCGGCCGTCGCCAAGAGCAGCGTGAGACCGCCTGCGAAGTTGTAGATGAAGTAGCGCCAGGCGGTCGCGGGATGGCCGCCCCAGCCGATCAGCCCAAAGAAGACCGGGATCAGCATGAGATCCCAGAAGAGCGCGAACGTCAGCAGGTCGCGCGAGAGAAACAGCCCGAGCATCGTGCCCTCGAGCAGCAGCATCAGCGCGATGAAATCGCGCGCCCGCGGGACGTTCGAAGCGAAGATCGCACAGGCGGTGCAGAGCGCGAGTAGCAGCGCGATCCAGAACGAGATCGGCGTCGCGCCGAAATGGAAGGCGGCGAGGAACGGCCGGCTGAGCCAGTGGAAGCTCCACTCGGCGCCGCGTCCGTAGAGCACCATGAAGAACGTCGCCGCGGCCACCAGCGTACCGGTCGCGCGCGAAACGTTGCGGTCCTCGCGCGGCAGCAGGAACATCAGCGCTCCGGCGGCCAGCGGCAAGAGGATGACGGCGAGCGCGAGCATCAGTGCGTTCCTCCGGCCAGCGCGTAGTACGCGATGAAGCACGCCGCGCCGACCACGAGCACCAGTGCGTACGCGCGCACCAGCCCCGTCTGCAGCGACTGCACCAGGATGCCCATCCAGCGCGCCCCAAAGGCCGCCTCGCGCACCGCACCGTCGACCACCATCGGATCGACGAGCCGCGCGAAGAGCGTCCCGAAGAGCTGCGCGCTGCGTACGAAGATCAGATCGATCGCCGCATCGAAGTAGAATAGGTTGGTGAGGATTGCCGGCATGCGCACCGACTCGCTGCGCAGCCGCTCGACGGCGTTATCGAGCGCCGGCCGGGTCGCATAACGCCACCACGCGATGCCGAAGCCGGCGAGCACGAGCACCAGCACGATGCCCGAGGTGGCCATCTCCGAGATCGCCGGCGTGGCCAGCGCTTGCGCCGGGAACTGCTGGGCGAAGAAGCGATCCCACGGCGAACTGTCGCCGCCGAACATGAGCCAGCCGATCGCGATCGTCGGAAGAATGAGGATACCGACCGGCACCGCCATGAGCCACGCCGGCGCGTGCTCGGCATGATCGTCGTGCCCGCCGTGCTCGGGCGCGTGCGCCATTCCGGAAAGCTCCGGATGGCGGATGCCGAGCGCCGAGGGGTCGACGTCGCCGCGGTACTGTCCGAGAAACGTGATGAAGAGCAGGCGGAACATATAGTAGGCCGTCAGCCCGGCCGTCAGGATGCCGACCCCGTAGAGCCACGGGTGGCCGTGCTGCAGGGCGCCGTAGATCACGCGGTCTTTCGAGAAGAATCCGCTGAAGCCGGGCGTGCCGCAGATCGACAGCACGCCGGTGAGAATCGCGACGAACGCAAACGGCATCTTCTTCATCAGGCCGCCCATCTTGCGCACGTCTTGCTCGTTGGCCAGCGCGTGGATGATGATGCCGGCGCCCAAGAAGAGCTGCGCCTTGAAGAACGCGTGGGTGAAGAAATGCGCGACGCCGCCTTCGTACGCGCCGACCCCGACGCCCATGATCATGTAGCCGATCTGCGACATCGTCGAGTAGGCGAGAATGCGTTTGATATCCCACTGGGCGCAGCCGAGGATCGCACCGACCAGCGCGGTGAGGCCGCCGATCGTCCCGACCAGGAACTGCGCGTCGCCGTTGGCGCTCCACAGCGGGGCGCAGCGCGCGATCAGGTAGACGCCTGCGGTGACCATCGTGGCGGCGTGGATCAGCGCCGAGACCGGGGTCGGGCCTTCCATCGCATCGGGGAGCCAGGTGTGCAGCGGAATCTGCGCCGATTTCGCAGCCGCGCCGATGAAGAGCCCGATGCAAATCGCGAGCAGCAGCGGCGAGCCGTAGCTGCCAGCGGCGGCGAAGGCGTCGCCGAAGCCGATCGAGTGCACGTTGGCGACGATCAGGAAGATCGCGAACATGATGCCGACGTCGCCGACGACGTTGATCACGAACGCCTTGCGTGCGGCTGCGACCGCGCTGCGCCGTTCGAACCAGAAGCCGATCAGGAAGTACGAAGCCAGGCCGACCAGGCCCCAGCCGACGAGCAGCCCCACGAAGTTGTCGGCGAGCACGAGCGTGAGCATCGCGAAGACGAAGAAATTCATGTAGGCGAAGAAGCGCGCGAACGCTTTGTCGCCGTGCATGTAGCCGATCGAGTAGAAGTGGATCAAAAATCCGACGCCGGTGATGACCAGGCACCACAGCAGCGAGAGCGGATCGAGCAGCAGCCCGAAATCGAAGCCGGGAATCCAAGAGAACAGCGCCTGGTGCGCGCCCGACGCGCCGCCCGCGCTCTGCGTACCGGCGGCCCACGACGCAACGGTCAACCCGAACGACGCGGCCATGATGCCCGACGCCAGCCAGCCGGCCATCCCTTTGAGCTGCGGTCCGAATGCCCAGCAGAGGATCGCTCCCGCCAGCGGCAGCAGCCACAAGGCTACGACCAGCGGATACGACCCGTCGACCCCCATCACGTGATGCACCGCGTTCATCCTTTGAGCAACCGAATCTGATCGACGTCGACGTTCTTCTGGCCGCGGAAGACCGTCACGACGATCGCCAGCGCGATCGCCGCCTCGGCGGCAGCGACCGTGATCACCAAGAACGCGAAGATCTGGCCGGCGTTGGCGACCCACGCGCGCGCGAACGCCAGAAAGAGCAGGTTGGCGGCGTTGAACATCAGCTCGATGCTCATCAGCATCACCAGAGGGTTACGCCGCAGCAGCACGCCGGCCACGCCGATGAAGAACAGCACCGCCGAGAGCGCGACGTAGTTCGAGACCGTGACGACCATGCGCTACTGGCCCTCCCGAAGGATCGCTTCGCGCATCTCGCGTTCCACCGCTTCGGCGCGGCGGCGCGTCGGAACGAACGGATCCTGGTCGCCCGCCAGCAGCACGACGCCGATCACCGCAACCATCAGCACGAGCGCGGTGATTTCGAACGGCAGGAGATACACGGTGAAGAGCGCCTTGCCGAAATCGGCGACGCTGCCGAAGACGCCGGCCGATCCGACCGTTCCGAGATCGTTGGCGGCGGGCGGCGCGACCGCAGTGACGCCGAGCACCGCGTACGCCAGGAAGCCGAACGCGATCAGGACGATGAGGAGCGCGGGAACGACCGCTTTGGGCAGCCGGTTCGGGCCTACCGAGAACGGCGCCACGCCGCTGGAGAGCAGCGCGATGACGAAGACGAAGAGCATCAAGATCGCGCCCGAGTAGACGATGATCTGAATGACCGCGAGAAACTCCGCCGAGAGCGTGAGATACGTGACCGCCAGCGCCGCGAAGTTCGCCAGCAGCGCGACGACGCTGTAGACGGCCTTCTTGGCCGAAACGGTCCACACGGCGGTCGCGATGAGGATCGCCGCAAGCACCCAGAATCCGATCACTTCGCGAGCCCCTTACGCTGGGTCTTGAGAATGTCGCCGCGCCAGGTGGCCGAGTACCCGCGCGAGATGTCGGTCGTAGACTTCATTTCGGCGACGCTGCCGAGATCGCCGGGGATTCCGCCCGGCCGCTCGTCGGGAGCGGTGCCGGTGCCCGCCTCGGGCGGCACGAGCAGGCGGTCTTTCGAGTAGATGAACGAGCCGCGGCGGTAGTCGGCCATCTCGAAGCGCGGCGTGAGCACGATCGCGTCGGTCGGGCACGCCTCTTCGCACATCCCGCAGAAGATGCAGCGCAGCTCGTCGATCTCGTAGCGCGCCGCGAAGCGTTCGCCGGGCGAACGGCGATCGCCGGGCGCGTTCTCGGCGCCGATCACGGTGATCGCGTTTGCGGGGCACGCGCTGGAGCAGAGTTCGCAGCCGATGCAGCGCTCTTTGCCGTCGCCGTAGCGGCGCAGCTCGTGCAAGCCGTGGAAGCGTGGCGCGTGCTGCTTCTTGATCGACGGATATTCGATCGTCGGGCGCTTCTTGAACATGAAGCCGAAGGTGATCGATAATCCCTTGAGGATCGCCCCGACGTTGTAGAGATTCTTTTTCATCGGTTCGTTCCTATCCGCGGAAAGCCACGTAGACGGCCGTAGCGATCAAGTTGAGCGTCGCCAGCGGGAGCAGCACCTTCCAGCCGAACGCCATCAGGCGATCGTAGCGCAGGCGCGGCAGCGTCGCGCGCAGCCACATGTAAAAGAACATGAAGAGCGCCACCTTGGCGACGAACCACACGATCCCCGGGACCATCGTCAGGCCGAACGGCGCGTTCCACCCGCCGAAGAAGAGCAGCGTGGCGATGCACGAGACGGTGAGCATGTTCACGTACTCGGCGATGAAGAACAGCCCGAAGCGCAAGCCGGAGTACTCGGTGTGGAAGCCGGCGACGAGCTCGGTCTCGGCTTCGACCAGATCGAACGGCGTGCGGTTGGTCTCGGCGACGGCCGTGATGATGTAAATGATGCAGCCGAGGAACTGCGGGATCGCAAACCACCACTTCTGCTGCGCGTTGACGATGCCCGCGAGCGACGTCGTGCCCGCCAGAATGAGCACCCCCACGAACGAGAGCGACATCGAGAGCTCGTAGCTGATCATCTGCGCGGTGCCGCGCACGCTGCCGAGCAACGGATACTTCGAGCCCGACGCCCAGCCGCCGAGCGTGACGCCGTAGATCCCCACCGACGCGATCGCCATCACGAAGAGAATGCCGGCGTTCACGTCGCCGATCGCCCACGGGCTGCCGTCCTTCGACGCGCCGAACGGAATCACGGCGTACACGGAAAACGCGGTCAGCAGCGAGATGAACGGCGCCAGCCGGTAGATCAGCGGGTCGGCCGATTTCGGCGTGAGATCTTCTTTGAGGATGAGCTTGGCTGCGTCGGCGGCCGGCTGCATCAAGCCCCACGGGCCGACGCGGTTGGGGCCGGGGCGAAGCTGCATCCAGCCCAGCACCTTTCGCTCGGCGAGCATCGCGTAGGCGAACGTCGTCACGACGACCAGCAACAGGATCGCCGATTTGACCAGCACTTCGAGCCAGAACGGAATCATCGTGCGGCCACCGCCGCCTCGGCCTCGCGCAACTCCTCGCGCAGCGACGCGACCATCGGGTCGTGGCGCCACGTCCCGCCGCCAGACATGATCGGCGGCGCTTCGCCCGGTTCGCCGGCCCGCGTGCCGAAGCGCGCGTCGCCGAACGTGAAGTCTTCGGGCGCTTTCGCGGCGTGCGCCACGACCGCGGCATCGAGCGCTTCGAGCGTGGGCAGATCGGCGCCGAGCTGCCTGCCCAATCCGACGAGCATTTCAAGATCGGAGAGCACGCCGTCGGGAGCCTGCAAACTCGCGTTGACGGGCAGCAAGTCGCCGGCGAGATTGAGCGTCGTGCCGCTCTTCTCGAACGCGCCCTTGGCCGGAAGCACCAGCGCCGCGTGCCGCGCGGTCTCGGTCATGAACAGTTCGCCGACCACCAAGAACGGCACCGCGGCCAGCGCGGCTTCCACGTCGGCCGCGGCCGGCGCGTTGCGCGCGGGATTCGCACCGAAGATCGAGAGCACGCTCAGCTTGCCGTCGCGCGCCGCCTGGAACATTCCCCACGCGTCGGCGCCGGCATCGGCAGCCGAATAGCCGGGGCCGCTGCCGGGCAGCATCCCCATCGCTTCGGCGCCGCGCGCGTTGCCCTGTTCGCTCGCAATGTAGGTCGAGGGCTCGCCCGCACCGTCGAACGCTTGCGCGTACGCACGCCCGAGCTCGAGATCGACGCCGTCCCACACCAGCGCGATGCGCTGCGCGCCCGCCGGCACGGCGGCGCGCGCTTCGGCGGCACTGGCGGCGCGCACGATCGGCGCGCCGTTCCGGCGCGCGGCCTTGAGCACGCGCAGCCAGAAGACCGGCGCGAGTTCTTCGGGCGATCCGCCGGCGATGACGATCGCTTGCGCGTTCTCGATGCCTGCGATCGATCCGCCGCGGCGCCCCGGCGAAGCTTGCCGCTGGCGCCCCGCGCGCCAGTCGAGATTGTTCACGCCGCGGCCGCGAAAGAGCGCCTGCGCGAGATACGCCTCTTCATTGGTGAGCCGGCCGCCGCCGATCGCGCCGACCGACGACGGGCCGCCGCGCGCGATCGCGTCGCGGATCGCCTTGGCCCACAGCTCGAACGCGTCGTCCCAGCCGATCTGCACGAAATCCGAGCCCTTGCGGTAGAGCGGCTGCGTCACGCGCTCCGGCGAGGCGTAGAATCCGACGTTGTAGCGGCCGCGATCGCAGAGCCAGCCGTCGGAGATCGCGTGATCTTCTTCCACCGACATCGTGCGCAGCAGCGTGCCCAGCCGTACGTCGGCGAACTGCTGGCAGCCGACGGGGCACTGCGTGCACGAGGTCTGCGTGCGATGCAGATCCCACGGGCGCGATTTGAAACGATAGGTCTTCGAGGTGAGCGCGCCGACCGGGCAGAGCTCGGTGACGTTGCCCGTGAAGTTGTGCCGGTACGGCCGGCCCGCTGCGGTCGCGATGATGTCGCGAGCGCCGCGGTCTTTCACCACGAGTTGGCGCTCGGCGGCGATGATGTCGTCGAAGCGCACGCAACGTTGGCAGACGACGCAGCGCTCTTCGTCGAGCACGATCGTCGGCCCGAGATCGACGGCTTTGGGCTTGCGCGTCTTGGGATCGGCGAGATCCGAGGTGGGCCGCGCGTACGCCATCGCGTAATCTTGCAGATCGCACTCGCCGCCCTTGTCGCAGATCGGGCAGTCGAGCGGGTGATTGACCAGCAGCAGCTCGATGATCATCGCGCGCCCGGCATCGACCTTCTCGCCTTGCGTGCGAACGGCCATGCCTTCGGAGACCGGCGTATTGCACGCGATCTGCAGCTTGGGCATGCCTTCGATCTCGACCAGGCAGACGCGGCAGAGGCCGGCCGGACCGAGCTTGGTGTGATAGCAGTAGACCGGAATCTCTTGCTTCACGGTCTTCGCCGCTTCGACCAGCAGCGTGCCTTTGGGCACGCTCACCGGCACGCCGTCGATGGTGAGGTTGACGTTATCGGCCATTCGTGGTTACGAGCCTCTCGGGCGCAATGCGAGCTTTGAACTGCTCCGGGAAGCGCAGCAGCACGGATTTGAGGAACGGCTCGATCGAATCGCCGAGCGCGCAGAGATTGAGGCCGGTAATCGTGCCGGCGACGCGCAGCATCATCTCGTAATCGCCCGGCACGCCGCGGTTCTCCACCAAACGTTCGAGCACGGTCTCGATCCAGTGGCCGCCTTCGCGGCAGGGCGTGCACTGCCCGCACGACTCGTGCGCGAAGAAGCGAATGAGATTGTACGCGGCTTTGACGAAATCGGTCGTATCGTCGAAGACGACGAACGCGCCCGACCCGAGCATGGAACCCGCCTTGGCCATCGCCTCGTAATCGTACGGCCAGTCGAGGTGCTCTTCGAAGATGCAGGCCGACGAGCCGCCGCCGGGCTGAATCGCCATCAGTTTGCGCCCCGGGCGCAGGCCGCCCGCGATCTCGATCAGCTCGCGCGACGTGGTTCCCAAGGCGACTTCGTAGTTGCCCGGCTTTTGCACGTGGCCCGAGATCGAGACGATCTTGTAGCCCTTGCTGCGCTCGGTGCCGACCGAGGCGAACCACTGCGCGCCTTTTTCCAAGATCGGCACGAGGTAGGCCAGCGTCTCGACGTTGTTCACGACGGTCGGCGCGCCGTAGAGCCCTTCGATCGCGGGGAACGGCGGCTTGAGGCGCGGTTCGCCGCGCTTGCCTTCGAGCGAGTTGAGCAAGCCGGTCTCTTCGCCGCAGATGTAGGCGCCCGCACCGCGATGCACGGTCACTTCGATGTCGTAACCCGTGCCGAACAGGTTCTTTCCGACGTAACCGGCCGCGCGCGCCTCTTCGAGCGCCGCGCAAAAGATCTCGTAGCCCCGCTTGAACTCGCCGCGAATATAGATGAACGCGTGATGGCACGCGATCCCATAGGAGCCCAGCAGCATGCCCTCGAGCACGAGATGCGGCGCCTGCTCGATGAGCATGTGATCTTTGAACGTGCCCGGCTCGGCCTCGTCGCTGTTGCAGACGAGGTAGCGCACGTGCTTGTCGCCGGGCAAGAACGACCATTTACGGCCGGTCGGAAAGCCCGCGCCGCCGCGGCCGCGCAGCCCGGACTGTTCGGCCAGGTTCAGCACGTCGACCGGCTGCAGCTCGCGGACCGCGCGCTCGAACTGCGCGTACCCGCCGCGCTGCTTATAGACGCCGATGTCGCGCAGATCGGCCTCGCCGATTCCGGCGGTCAGCACTTTAGTGACCGGCATGGCCGTTCTCCGCAGCGGCGCTGTCGACCCGATCGACGATGGCGCCCGAATCGACGACCGCGCGCTCGCGCGTCGCCTCGTGGAACGAAATCTGCTTGTTGACGATCCGGTCGAGCATGATCACGCCGGCCGCGTCGCCGACGCCGCCCGCGTTGTTCGGGCTCTTCACGCCCTCGGCGCCCTTGGATTTACGGCCCGTCGAAACTTGGTCGTCCTGGCGCACCTTCCACGTCGGCCCCGGCGCGTCGGTCCGCGCCATCGGCGCCGTGACGTACGATCCCGACCGCATCGCCGCCAGCATCTCGTCGATCGCCTGCGGCGTGAGGTCGTATACGAACTCGAGATTCACTTGCATGCACGTCGCGCGGTCGCAGGCCGCCAAACACTCCACCTCTTCGTACGAAAACACGCCGTCGGCGGTCGTCTGCAAACTTCCGATCCCGAGCTTCTCGCGGAAATAGGCCATGATCTCTTCCGCGCCGTTGATCGTGCACGCCAGCCCGCGGCACACCTGCAGCATATACTTGCCGACCGGCCGCGGAAAGAACAGCGTGTAGAACGAGACCGTCCCCTCGACTTCGGCCTGCGTCAGCCCGAGCATCTCCGCCGCCGTCTCCATCGCCTGCGGGCTCACGAAGCCCTCGTGCTCCTGAAACAGATGCATCATCGGCAACAACGCCGAGCGCTTCTGCTCGTACTGCGCGATGATGCGCTCGCACTCCGGCCGCAGCCGCTCCCGCAACGCCGGGAAATCTTGCTCTCGTTGGGTCATTGCGTTACACCGCTGGCGCCGCTCTTGCGTTGCGGAAGCGTGACGGTTGCCGCCGGGGACGTTCCTTGCGCGCATCCTGCGCTCCAGTCACTCGGGCCGATTTTCGGAAGAACAAAGTTTTGAAGTCCACATCCTGTGGAGTCCGAAAATCGACACGCCCCGTCGTCAACCGTCACGCTCCCGCCCCGCAAGAGCTCGCTGGTATATCTGCAATTACTCGCTGCGAGTCTGCACTCCGGCGTTGCGCTCGCTCGATCGATGAATTGCTCGACGTGGTTTCTCTTCGATCGGCGGTTTGGGGCGGCGGGATTGGGGGTTTTGGCGCGGGGCGTCGCATTTTTTGGACTCCACAGGAGGTGGACTTCAAAACTTTGTTCTTCCAAAAAATGCGCCGAGCGACCGGAGCGCAGGATGCGCGCAGGGAGCGTCCCCGCGACGGAACCCCCAATCCCGACGCCCCGAACCGCCGAGAGCGGCGAAACCAACAACGGCATCACCGGTCGACTTCTCCGAAGACGGGGTCAAGGGAGCCGATCTCTACGACGATGTCGGCGATCAAGTTGCCGGGGGCGATGCCTTTGAGGCATTGCAGGTTGTACATCGAGGGCGGGCGCGTGCGAATGCGGTAGGGGCGGTTCTCGCCGTTGCTCACGACGTAGTAGCCCAGTTCGCCGCGCGGCGATTCGACGGCTTGATAGACGTCGCCGGGCGGGACGCGGAAGCCCTCGCTGACGATCTTGAAGTGGTGGATCAGCGCTTCCATCGAGAGCGCGATCGTCTCCTTGGGCGGCGCCGCGACTTTGGGATCGTCGATCATTACCGGGCCCGGCGTGTCGAGACGCTTGCGGGCTTGCGCGATGATGCGCATCGATTGATCCATCTCGTCGAGGCGGACCATGAAGCGGGCGTAGGCGTCGCCTTCATTGCGCGTCGCGACCTCGAAATCGTACGTCTCGTAGCCGCTGTACGGAAACGCCTTGCGGACGTCGTAGGCGACGCCGCTGCCGCGCAGGCTCGGCCCGGTAACGCTCCACTGCAGCGCCTCCTCGGGCGTGAGGATGCCGACGTCGATGGTGCGGTCCTGGAAGATCGGATTGGCTTGCAGCAAGCCGCGCAGCTCGCGCATGCGGCCGGGGAACTTCTCGATCAGGGCGTCGAGCTTGGTGAGGTAGCCGTCGGGAAGGTCGCCGTTGACGCCGCCCACGCGCACGTAGTTGGGATGCATGCGCGCGCCGCCGGCGGCCTCTTGGAGATCGAGGATGTTTTCGCGCAGGTCGAAGAGATAGAAAAACACCGAAATCGCGCCGAGATCGATGCCGTGCGTGCCGATCGAAACGCAGTGCGAGGCGATGCGCGTGAGCTCCATCACCAGCACGCGGATCACTTGGGCGCGCTCGGGAATGCGATCGGCGATGCCGAGCAGCTTTTCGACCGCCAGCGCGTAGCAGAGCGAGTTCGATTCGGGCGCCAGGTAATCCATGCGCTCGATCACGGTTTGCGCCTGCGACCAAAAGAGATTTTCGGCGGTCTTCTCGATGCCGGTGTGCAGGTAGCCGATCTCCGGCTCGGCCTTCACCACGGTCTCGCCTTCGATTTCGAGCATGATCTGCAGCACGCCGTGCGTCGACGGGTGCTGCGGCCCCATCGAAAGCACCATCGCGTTGCCTTCTTGGCTGACGATCTCCGGCGTCAGCGGCGTCGACGAAAGCGTCACTCGCTCGCGCCTTCCCGCACGCGCTTGACCTGTTCTTGCAGCGCTTCGAGCGTGCGGCCCGACGGCGGCGTGCCGGCCTGCACGTTGCTCTTGAGCGCGAACTGCGGACGCGGCGAGCGCTCGCGCGCGGGGCCGCGCATCGGATAGTCCTTACGCAGCGGATGGCCCTCCCAATCGTAGGGCATCTGGATCCGGCGCAGATCGGCGTGCCCGTCGAACGCGATGCCGAAGAGATCGAAGATTTCGCGCTCGGCCCAGTCGGCCGACTTCCACAGGTCCATCGCGGTCGGCAGCGTCGGCGGATCGCCCGCGACGCCGCAGAGCACGCGCGCGCGCGCCGGCGTGCCGATCTGCGCGACGGTCGCGCGCCCGCTGGGCAACTGCATGAAGTGGTAGACGACGTCGAAGCGCGGGTCGCGTCCGAGATAATCGACGCCGCCGATGTCGATCAGCGTCCAGCCGGCGGCTTTGAGCGCTTCGAGGTGCGCGCGCAACGCGGAAGGCTCGACGCGCTCGATCGACGCGTCGTCGATCGGCGGTCGAAGGCTTGGCGGATCGATCGCGGCCCCGGCCAGCGGCGGCGTTTGGGTGCTCGGCATGCTGCGTGCGTTCTCCGGTTACGAACGGGCGAGGATGCCGCCGCGTCCACCCTCGCGGATTTGTTGCTGAATCAGGTTCACGGCGTAGAGCAGGCCGTCCGGCGTCGGCGGACAGCCGGGGACGTAGACGTCGACCGGAACGATCGTGTCGATGCCTTGCACTACTGCGTAGTTGTCGAAGATGCCGCCCGAGCTGGCGCAGGCACCCATCGAAATGACCCACTTCGGATCGGCCATCTGATCGTAGAGCCGCTTCACGACCGGCGCCATCTTCTGCGCCACGCGTCCGGAGACGATCATCAGGTCGGCCTGCCGGGGCGAACTGCGGAAGACCTCCGAGCCGAGCCGCGCGATGTCGTACTCCGACGACGTGACCGTCATCATCTCGATCGCGCAGCAGGCCAGGCCCATCGTGAGCGGCCATACCGAGGAGCTCTGCGCCCAACGGGCGACGTCGTCGAGCCGTGCGAGCAGAAAGTGACCGGGGGTTACCGCCACGAAAGGCCGCCCTTCTTCCACACGTACGCGTAGCCGATCGCCAGCACGATAATGAAGACGACCATCTCGAGCAGCCCGAAGACGCGCAGCGCGTGCATCTGCACGGCCCACGGATAGAACGACGCCGCTTCGACGTCGAAGATCACGAAGAGCATCGCGATGAGGTAGAACTTGACCGGGAACCGGCCCGTCACCGCCGAGGTCGGCTCGACGCCGCACTCGTACGCTTCGAGCTTGTGCGGATTGGGTTTGCGACGGGCGATCAGCCCGGGCAACACCGTGAAGAGGAGTGCCGCCGCTAGCGCGACGCACAGGTAAATCGCGACCGGTCCGTACGGGTTCATGGCCTAGTGCTGGTTTTCACTAGGGGTCGCGTTTACCTGGCGGCCAGCTCGCTTCTCCGGGGAGTTCTCGCGGCGCTAGCGTACACTCCCGGCATGCGCTATCTCGTCCTCGGAATGCTCGTGCTCTTCGCGCTGGGCGACGCGTGTTCGCCCTCGCCCGGCGTCGTGGGCGTGCAGGACTACGGTCAAGTGACCGGCCGCGTCCTGGATGCGATGACGAACGATCCCATCCCCAACGCGCTCGTCGCGGTCGGCTCGCTCTACACGACCAATGCCGACCCGCGCGGCGGCTTCACGCTGCAGCGCGTTCCGATCGGGGATCAGACGGTTGTCGCACGTGCGCCCGGCTATACCACGGCCAGCGCCGACGTCACCGTGAAGAAAGACCGCGGCGTCTCGGTCGGCTACATCCGCTTGGTTCCGACCATCCATCCGGAAGGGCGCCCGACCCTCTCACCGCCGGCCACCCCAGCGCCGCCTTCGCCGTCGCCGGCCGCGTCGGTGACGCCGGCGGAGTCGGCAACGCCGGCTGCGCCGGCTGCGCCGGCATCGCCGGCATCGGCGGCCCCATCGGCTGCGCCTTCGCCGGCGGTGTCGCCGGCGGCTTCGGCCATGCCGAGCGCCTCGCCCACCCCGGCCGCGACGCCCTAGTTCAGCTGCATCGCCGCAAGGTCGAGATCGTACTCGATCGAGCGGAAGACCTCGTCGGGGATCGCGCCCGAACGGCGCATCTCGACGATCGCCTGGCGCTCGGCCGCTAACGCTTCGCGAGCGAGGTGCCGGTCGGCCCGGATTTGCCGCTCCTCGCCGGCCTCGGGCGCATGGCGTCCGCGCAGCACGCCGATCCGGCGTTCGTACTCCTCGAGCATCCGGGCGCTCGCTTCTGCCTCCGCTTGCCCGCTATGCTGCTCTTGCAGTTCCCGCAGCCTGGCAACCGCAGCTTCGAGCGCCTGCAGCCGCACCCGCGTCTCGCCTTGCTGCTTCCGGCTCGTCTGCGCAACCCCCAGCCATTGCACGAGCGGCCCTAAGGTCAGCCCCTGGCCGACCAGCGTCACGAAGATCACGCAGAAGGTGAGAAAGATCGCGACGCTGCGCTCCGGGAATGGCTGATCGCCCAGCGTGTAGGGCAGCGCCAGCGCGGCGGCCAGCGAGACGATGCCGCGCATGCCCGCCCACGAAATGACGCCGACCGCCTGCCACGAGGGCGCCGGCTCGCGCTTGCTCCACGCGCGATCGAGCAAGCGCGGCAGATAGGTCGCCGGAAAGACCCACGCAAACCGCACGGCGATCACGAGCGCGCTGAGCACCAGGCCGTAAACGGCGTACTGCATCACGTGCGGGTAGAGCTCGGCGACGATCAGCGGCAGCTGCAGCCCGATGAGCAAGAACGCCAGCGCGTTGAGAATGAAGGTGAGCAGCTTCCACACCGACGAGGCGATCAGGCGCGTCTCGGAATCGATGAAGAACGTCGAGCGGCGGCTGAGCACCAGCCCGGCCGAGACGGCCGCGAGCACGCCCGAGACGTGAAACGCCTCGGCCGGTACGTACGCAGCGAACGGCGCCAGCAGCAAGAGCACGCTGGCGAATAGCACGTCGTCGAGGTTGTGCCGCGACACGTAGCGCAAGACGGCTTCGATCGCGAGCGCTACCGCAAACCCGACCACGACGCCGCCGACCGCGACGAACACGAAATCGGCGCTCGCCCGGGCCAGCGAGAAGGCCCCCACGACCAGGGCCGCCAGCGCGAATTTGTAGGTGACGAGGGCCGTGGCATCGTTGAGCAGGCACTCGCCGGTGATGATCGACACCACGCGCCGCGGAATGGCGATGCGCTCGAAGACGGCCTCGGCCGCGACGGCGTCCGGCGGCGACACGATCGCGCCGAGCGTGAACGCGAGCGGCCAACCGAATCCCGGGACGATCGCGTGCATCACCACCGCGACGATGGCGGTCGTCGCCATCACCAAGCCCACCGCCAGCAGGCCCACCATCCGCCAGTTGCGTTTGAGCAGCACCCAATCGGTAGTCCACGCCGAGCTGTAGAGCAGCGGCGGAACGACGAGCAGCAGGACGATCTCGGGATCGAAGTGCGGATGCGGCAGGTGGCGGCTGAACGAGAGCACGATCCCGCCGAAGACGAACGCGATCGGATACGGAATCCGGACGCGCTTGGCAAATACCGTCGAAACGGCGACCACGCTCAGAAACGTGATCAGCAGCAGCGCGTCGCTCACGGTGCGGGCGAATCGTCCTCGAAGATCGAGCGCCCCGCGGCCTGCAGATCGATGGCGTATCCCGCGACCACCAGATAGGCGCGCTCGGCGTCCCGCGCCAGCCGCTGCGCCATCCTGCCCATCGCGTCGCGAAAGAGCCGCGCCGAAGGGACGACCGGCACGACGTCCCAGCCGATCTGCTCGGCCACGACGATGACGTGGGCTTGCGAGGCGAGCAGCGCGGCGGCAAACTCGGCGGCCTCGCGGTCGATCTGGTCTTCGAGCACCGCGTAATCGATTTCGAGCAACTCGATCCGGCTGCCGATGCGTTCGGCCATCCACGTTCCGAGCGCGTCGACCAGCAGGCACGCGCCGGGGGCGGCGTCGCGCACCAGCGCCAGCTGCGCGGCGTGCGTCATCGTCGCCGTTTCGACCGTGCGCCACGCCGCCGGACGATCGCGCAGGTGGCGCGAGAGGCGCGTCCGCCACTCGGCATCCTCCGGCGCCGCCCCGGCGGTAGCGACGTAGGTGACCTCGAGGCCGCAGCGCCGTGCGAGCGCGACGGCGAAGGCGCTCTTGCCCGAGCGGACCGGTCCGGTGACGAAGACGACTCCCATGCGGAGGCGCTCATTCGACCTAGGACGGCTAGCGGCCCCGCCGCGTCGAAACGTGGCGGCGCCATGATCCTGAACTGGCTCTGCACCGGGCTCGGGTGCCTCGTCGTCCTCTGGGGCCTCAACGATCTCTTCCAGTCGGCCATCGTGCCGCGCGCCGTCGGCAACCGCTACCGGCTCAGCTTCAACCTGCGGCGCGCGCTGTGGTTCGTCTGGCCGAAGATCGCGCTGCGGTTTTACGCCGGCAACGACGAACGCCGCGAGGATTTCTTGGCGATCTTCGCGCCCTTCGCGCTGGTGCTCATCATCTTGATGTGGGCCGTGATGCTCGTGCTCGGATACGCGCTGATCTTTTATGGATTGCGCGGCGGCCTCTCGCCGCAGGTCGAATCGTTCGGCGTCGCCGCGTACTTCGCCGGCACGTCGTTTACCACCATCGGCTTCGGCGATTTCGCCGGCCACTCGGCCGCGACGCGCTTCTTCTCGGTATGCGCCGGCATCAGCGGCTTGGCGGTGTTTTCGATCACGACGGCCTATCTGTTCGCGCTCTTTGGGTCGTTTCAGAAGCGCGAGTCGTTCGTGGTGATGATCGGCGCGCGAGCGGGTACGCCGCCGTCGGGCGTCAACCTTCTCGCGATCGCCGGCCTATCGAAGACCGACGGCCATCTCGAATCGCTGATGATCGACGCGCAGCGATGGGCGAGCGCCGTCATGGAAAGCCACCTCGCCTATCCGATTCTCGGGTTCTTTCGCTCGAGCCACGACTACCAGTCGTGGGTCGGAACGCTCGGAACGCTGCTCGACGCCGCGACGCTGCTGATGACGGCCGTCGACGGCGTCCCGTCCGGGCAGGCGCGAATCTTCTACAACGTCGGCCGCCACGCGGCGCTCGATCTGTCGAAATACTACCGGGCCCGCGCTTTGGCGGAGCGCCCGCTCGTGGAGCGCTCGGAGTTCGACCATGCGTGCGACCGTCTCGTTTCGGCGGGATATCGCGTCGGCGATCGCGATATCGCGTGGGGGCGTTTTGCCGCGTTGCGCTCTACCTACGCGGCGCACCTCAACGCCATGGCCAAACAGTTTCTCATTCCGCCGCTGCAATGGATCGGCGACCGGTCGGAGCTTGGCCACACGCCGCACTAGCCGGCGCACGACGCGTAATTTTCGAGCCGGCGCGGGCAGAGACTCCCCATGCACGTTTCAAGGCTTCTCACCAAATCGGCGATCGCCGCGGTCGCCGCGGGCACGTTCGCTGCCGCGTCGGTGGCGATCGCCGCCGCGCAGCAAGGCAGCGCGGTCGGCCCGGGCGATCAGACGTTCGTCAACCAAGCGATCCGCAGCGGCGACCAAGAGATCGCGCAAGCGCAAGCCGAGCTCAAAGGCACGACCGATCCGTCGGTTCGCGAGTTCGCGCAGCGCATCATCACCGACCATACCAGCGCCAACCAACAGATCGGCGCGATGGCGAAATACCTCGGGCTCTCGACGCCGCCGCTCGTCCCGGCGGCACCGGCCGACGCCGACATGCCGGCCGCCGCATACATGCAGCAGGAAGTCAAGGATCACGACCAGGCGATCGCGCTCTTCAAAGGCGAGATGGCCAACGGCGGATCGAGCGAGCTGCGCACCGCGGCCAGTACGATCGTGCCGGTGCTCGAGACGCATCTCGAGATGGCGCAGCAGTACGTCGCCACCGGACGCGTGACGCCGCTTCCTTCGCCGGCTCCTTAGAAGCCGTGCGCCGCGTCGACGCGGTGAAGGAACTTCTTGGCGTCGTCGATCGGCAGCGCGAACCCGATGCTGCGCTCCTCGTCGAACCGCGACTCCGCGAGCCCTACGATCTCGCCCGTGTCGGCGATGAAGACGGGGGCGCCGCTCTCGCCCGGAACGATCGAGAGCGTTACTTCGAGCGCGCCGGGGCGAATCGACGAGAGCAACCCCGAATCGATCGACGTCGCCAGTCCTAGGCCTTCGTCGTCGAAATCGTCGGGAACGGGATATCCCAGCAGGCCGACCTGCCGCCCCAGCTGATCGCGCAAGTGTGCCGACGAGCCGAGCGGCACCACGGGAAGGTTCGGCATCCGGGTGCGCACGAGCGCCACGTCCAGATCCTCGTTCGAGGCGACGACGTATGCGGGAGCGCGGCGGCGGTTACCCGCGGTCACGGAAAGATCCCAGGCACCGTCGATCGCGTGCTGCACGGTGAGCACGTCGGTTCCCCACGCTCCCGATGCGATCGCGAACCCGGTCGCGTACGCGTCGTCGTACCGGTCGCGCTTGTTCTCGGGCGGAATCTTCATCGTCAGCAGGACGACCGAGGGGCGCAGCCGCCGCGTCTGCGCCACGAATGCGTCGTCGGCGTTTTGATGCGCGCAAGCGGCCAGCGCCAGCGCGGCCACGGCAGCGAACAAGCACAGGCGCATCACGGTCGCCGGCTAGCTTCGCGCCCGGCGCGCGGCGCTCCGTCCCGGCGCGAGGCGGCGGGCCAGCGCGGCGCGCAGCTCGCCGAGGCCGGCGCCGGTCGCCGCGCTCGCGACGAGCGCCCCCGGCTCGTGCGGCACCGCGCCGGGCACGAGATCGCACTTGTTGAACAGCAGCAGGCGCGGTTTCCCGTCCAGCTCGAGCTCGTGCAGAATTCCTTCGACCGCGGCGCGTTGGCGCGGCCAGTCCGGATTGCTCGCATCGAGGACGTGCACGAGCGCGTCGGCTTCGCGCAGTTCTTCGAGCGTCGCGCGAAACGCGTTGACGAGATCTTTGGGCAGATCGGTGATGAATCCGACGGTGTCGGCCACGCGCGCGTAGACGCGCGGCGCGAGATACGCCTGGCGAATCGTTGGATCGAGCGTCGCGAAGGGCTGGTCGGCGACGAACGCGTCGCTGCGCGCCAACGCGTTGAGCAACGACGATTTGCCGACGTTCGTATAGCCGACCAGCGCGACCAGCGGCTCGCGGTGCGGCGCCGAGCGACGCACGCCGCGCTGGCGGCGTACGTCGTCGAGCTGGCGCCGCAGCACCGAGATGCGGTCTTGGATTCGCCGCCGGTCGACTTCGAGTTTCGTCTCGCCGGGGCCGCGCGTGCCGATGCCGCCGCCCAGCCGCGAGAGGTCGGCGCCGGCGCCGATCAGGTTCGATTGGCGGTAGCGCAGCTGCGCGAGCTCGACCTGCAGCTTGCCTTCGCGGCTGCGCGCGTGGCGCGCGAAGACGTCGAGGATCAGCATCGTGCGATCGACGATCGGCACCGGAATCGTCTTCTCGAGATTCTTGCGCTGGCGCGGACGCAGATCGTTGAGCACCAGCACGAGATCGGCGCGCAGCTCTTTGGCAAGGTCGGCGATCTCGCGCGCCTTGCCGCTGCCGACCAGCGTCGCCGGATCGATCGCGTCGCGCTTTTGCACGACGCGCTCGAGCACGCGCGCGCCGGCAGCCTCGGCAAGCGCTTCGAACTCGGCCAACTCGGGCTCGATCGGGCGTGCCGGGTCTTGCGTATCGACGGCGACCAGCAGGGCGCGCGCGCTTACGATCGCGCGGCCAGCGGCGTTAGTCGTTCGAGCAGCCAACGGATTCCATCATTGTAGTGTGGCCCGGGTCGTTCGACCATCGAGGCCGGGATTACCGTGTAGACGCGCTTTTCGAGCACTGCCGTCAGGCCTACCCACGGCTGTCGCCCCAATGCCGCGCCGAGGTGGATCGCCGGATCGGTGACGATCGCATCGGGCCGGTCGCGCACCAGCGCCTCGGCGCTGTACTCCCCGTAGGCGGCGTGCATGTCGCCGGCTGCGTTCGTTCCGCCGGCCAGGGCGATCAGCGTCGCGATGTACGAGCCCGAGCCGGCGGTCCAAATCGGATCGTTCCCGAGCACCACGAACACGGAAGGATGGCGCCGAAAGCGCCGCGTCTGCGCGTGCAGGCGCGCGGTTTGCGCCTGCAGCCGCGCGATCAGCGCGGCCGCCGCACGGGGCCGCCCGCTCAGGTCGCCGGCCGTGCGGATATCGGTGAAGATGTCGGCGTAGCTATCGTCCGGAACGAGCACGACGCGAACGCCCGCGCGCCGCAGCGGCTCGACCAGCCGCGCCTGCGACGGAATGCCGATCGCTACGTCGGGATTCAGCGCGACGATTCGCTCGGTATCGATGCTGGTGAAGTCGGCGACGCGCGGCAAGCGCTTCGCGCCCGGCTCGTCGGTGAACGCGGAGACGGCCACTACGTCGCCGCCCGCGCCGATGGCAAAGAGATCCTCGGCGAGCGAAGGCACGAGCGCGACGATGCGGTGCCCGGGCGCCTGGCGCGCGGCGCCGCGGCCGCCGGCGGCGCCGCCGCACGCGGCCGCAAGCAGCGAGAACGCGAGCGCCGTCGCGGCGCCGAACCGGCGGGCTGCAGTCATGAGCCAAGCTACCCTATCACAGGGCGCCCGGCCGCACAACGCCGCCAGGAGAGTACGAGCCGCCCGCTAAACTGCGGCCGGAGAGGTTTGCGCGGGAAGCCGGTGAGATGCCGGCACGGTCGCGCCACTGTATGCGGGGAGCCGCTCGCCGTCACTGTCCGTCGTGGATGGGAAGGCGCGGGCACGAGGCTACGATCCGCAAGTCAGGATACCGTCGCAAACCGCACGTTACTGCACCCGCCTCGCGTCAGGGAAGGGATTGCGATGTTTGCCGTCATTGCGGCCGCCGTCATTGCGGCCGGTCCGTCACCCACTCCGTCTGCGTCACCGACGCCGCTCCCCGAGATCGCGCGCGTCGTCACCAGCGATCGCGGCAGCGAATCCGCCGCGCGCGCGGCGCGCACCACCTACGTCGTCACCGCCGCCGACATCGCGCGCAACGGCGACCGCACGATCGCCGACGCGATCGCGGGCGTTCCGGGCGTCGAGATCCAGCGCTACGGAGCGTTCGGCGCCGACGCCACCCTCGGGATTCGCGGCAGCTCGCCACAGCAGGTCCTCGTGCTGCTCGACGGCCTCCCGATCGCCGGCGCGCAGATCGAAAACGTCAACCTCGAACAGCTTCCGGTCGCCGGCGTGGAACGCGTCGAGGTGGTCGAAGGCGGGGGCTCGACGTTGTACGGTTCCGGCTCGATCGGCGGCGTGATCAACGTCATCACCAACGGGCGCGCGCCGGAGTCGGCGACGCTCTCCACCGGCTCCTTCGGCGAGCAGACGTACCAGCTGCAAACGCCGTACGTTTCGTTTCAGCGCACCTATGCGGCCAACGACTACCCGCTGCCCGGCGGCGGGGGCTCGCGCACGAACGCCGACGCGGGATTGACCGCCGGAGCGCTCACGTACTCGCACGCGTTCGGCCGGCTCGACGCTTCGTTCCTCGCCGACGTCAGCGACGCCGCGCTGGGCGCGCCCGGACCCATTCCGTACGTTTCGCCGACGAGCCGCCAGGACACGATCGCGCGCGATCTGCGCCTCACGCTGGAGAAGAAATCCGCGCGCTCGATTTTCTCGCTGGCGCTGGGCGATTCGACGCAGGACGTTACGTTCGCATGCGATACGCCGGCCGACGCAAACTGCCCCAATGCCTACGATACGCCCGGCGCGCCGGGACCGTCGTCGACGGCTCCGCCCTACGCGCAGTTCGTCGACGACGGCAAGACGATGCTGGCGGCGAGCGACTCGGTCGGCGGCGAACGTTCGCGCGTCATCTACGGCATCGACCTTTCGCGCGGCAACGCGCGCGTCGACGGCGGGACCGGCAGCGCGTGCACCTCGTATTCTGGCTGCGGGGAGTCGGCATATCGCGACGCAATCGTCGACGACGCGTACGCGCAAACGGCCGCCTACGTGCAATCGCAGTGGTTCTTGGGCAACGGCGGCGAAATCTACGCCGGACTGCGCGGCGAGCGCGATCTCAACCAGCAGGCGACCGCGCAGGGCGGCGCGCTCTCGCCTTCGGTCGGCGGCATCGTACCGCTGGGCGAGGGCTGGCAGCTCAAGCTCAACGCGGCGACGGCGTTCCGCGCGCCGACGGCCGAAGAACTCTTCTATCCGCCGCAAGGCGTCTACTCGAATCCGGGTCTGGTGCCCGAACGCACGCGCGTCGGCGACGCGACCTTCGTCGAGCGGTCGCATCTCGGCGTGCTCAGCGTCGGCTGGTTCACGACGTCGGGCTCCAATCTGATCGTCGACGCCAATCCCGCGCAGTACGACTACGAACCGCAGAATATCGGGCGCGCGTCGATCCAAGGCGTGACGCTGGCGTTCGACTCCGCGGCGCACGCGGGCCTCGGCGAGACGGCGTCGGTTACCAATCTCTATCGCGCCGAAGATCTCGAAACCGGGCAGCGCATCGTGGGGCGCGGCCCGGTGTTTGCCGCGACGCTCGGCCTGCGGTACGCGGCGCCTCGCGAAAGCCGCTTCGACTCGCTCGGCGTAACGCTCACCAGCAACGGTCTCGCCGAGCCGGCCAATGCCACGCTGCCGTGGTACGCGCAAGCGTCGGCGTTCACGACGGTCGACGCGTACGTGGCCTATCGCGTCGCGCCGAAGCTCGCGCTAGCGCTGCGCGGCTACAACCTGCTCGGCGACCGCTACGCCGTCTTCAACGGCTATCCCATGCCCGGGCCGTCCTGGGCGCTCGAACTGCGCTCGCGGTAGCGTGCGCGCACCGGCGGCGTTCGGGCTGCTCGCGCTGGCCGCACTGGTTGTGGCGTCGGCCGGCGCCAGCCTGCTCGTCGGCGGCGCGGCACTCGCGCCGCGCGACGTGTTCTCGGCCCTCGCGCATCCGCACGCCGGCGGTCCGCTCGCGACCATCGTCTGGGATCTGCGCCTGCCGCGCGTATGCATCGCCGCAACCGTCGGCGCGGCGCTCGCGCTGGCCGGCACGATGCTCCAAGGCATGCTGCGCAATCCCCTGGTCGATCCGTATCTCACCGGCGTCAGCGCGGGATCGGCGGCGGCGGTCGCGATCGCAATTCTGGCGGGCGTCGCGGCGCCGTTCGTTCCCGGCATCGGCTTTCTCGCGGGGCTCGGCGCGGCGGTCCTGGTGGCGGCGCTCGCGCGGCGGGGCGCCGGCATCGATTCGAACCGCCTCATCCTCGGCGGCGTTTCGCTCTCGACGCTGTTCGCCGCGATCGTGACGCTGGCCATCGTGCGCGCGCAATCCGGCGATTACGCCAGCGCGATCGTCGCGTGGCTGGCCGGTTCGATGGCCGGTCGCGGCTGGCACGATCTCGCAACGACGGCGCCGTACGTGGCCGCCGGCGTGCTGCTCGCGATCTGGGTCGCCGGGCCGCTGGACGCGCTGCGCGTCGGCGACGTGCGGGCGCGTGCGGTCGGCGTCGACGTCGGCCGCGCGCAGTGGACGATTCTCGCCGCGTCGTCGTTGCTCGCGGCGAGCAGCGTCGTGCTGGCCGGGATGGTCGGATTCATCGGGCTGATCGTGCCCCACGTCGCGCGCCGGCTCTTCGGCTCGGGCGCGCGCTTGCTGCTGCCGGCGTCGGCCGGCATCGGCGCGGCCCTCTGCATGCTCGCCGACGCCGTCTGCCGTTGGGTGGTGGCGCCCGCCGAACTGCCGATCGGCGTGCTGCTCGCCTTCATCGGCGTGCCGGCCTTTCTGTATCTCTACCTGCACGGCGGCGAGGAAGCGCGATGATCGAACTGCGCGGCGTCGCGCTCGAGATCGGCGGGAGGCCGCTGCTCGACGGCATCGACGCGTCGATCGGCGCCGGCGAGTTCGTGGCGCTGCTCGGGCCCAACGGCGTCGGCAAGACGACGCTGCTGCGCGCGATCGCCGGCTTGCATCCCGTGCGGAGCGGAACGATCGAGATCGGCGGCGACGACGTCGCGCGGCTCGCACCGGTGCAGCGCGCGCTGCGCCTCGGCTTCGTCACCAGCGACGACGTGCTGGCCGACGCGTTGCTGGTTCGCGACGTCGTCGCGATCGGCCGTTTTCCGCACCACCGCTGGTGGGAGTGGCGCTCGCGCGAAGAAGACGACGCCGCGGTCGGCGCCGCGCTGGCCGCCGTGCAGATGGAATCGTTCGCGCACCGTCTTTTCGCTACGTTGAGCAGCGGCGAGAAGCAGCGCGTGTGGATCGCGCTCGGGCTCGCGCAGGCGACGCCGGTGCTGCTGCTCGACGAGCCGACGTCGCATCTGGATCTGCGCGTCGCGCACGAAATCCTCACGCTGTTGCGCCGGCTCGCCGACGACGGGACCACGATCCTGTGCGTGCTTCACGATCTCAACGAGGCGGCGGCGTACGCCGATCGCCTCGCGCTGCTCGGGCGGGGGACGCTGCTGGAGGCCGCGCCGCCGGAGGCGGTGCTCGCCGGCGACGCGATCGAAGCGGCGTACGGCCTGCCGGTCGAGCGCGTGCGCTCCGGCGACGGCCGGCTGCGCGTATTCGCTCGCGTGCTCCGCTAAGGTCCGTGCGCCGCGTGGCTTGCGAGATTCTCGCGAACGTCGGTTCCGATCACCCATCCGCGCGATCCGGCCGACGGGCCGCCGACGATCAGAATGCCGATCGCATCGGCCGGATGATCGTAGAGCGGCGACGCGATGAAATCGGGGACGCAGGTTTCGACCAGCGCGCGCGTTCCGGGCGGCACCAGGCGCGCGTGGCGAAGCAGCTCGCGCGCTTCGTCGAACGTCGCCGCGTGATACGCGCGCAGCCGGTAGCGCGAATCCCACACGAGCACGTCGGGATCGTCGCTTCCGCTGTAGAGCACGATGCGATCGTGCTGGCGCAGCTTGCAATCGGCCGACGCCGGCTGCAGCGTTCCCATCAAAACGACGGCGCAGAGCGCCGCCAGGAGCGCGCAACGCTTACGCATCGGTCGCCCTCTGAACCACCACGGGGCGCAGGGCCAAGATCGCGAGGTCGTCGCGCAAACGATTTCCGCTGCGCGCTTTGACGCGCGCCACCAGCTCGTCGGCCAAGCGCTGCGGCTGCGGATCGACGGCGGCGATCAGCTCCATCGCCCCGGTTTCCAGCAGCATCGTGCGGCGCGCGTCGCGCGCTTCGGTCAACCCGTCGGTCGCCAGCACGAGGACGTCGCCGACGCCGAGGTTGGTCTGCTTGGTGCCGAACGGCTCCTCCATCACGCCGAGCACGGGGCCGGTTACCGCCAGCTGTTGCACGCCTTGTGAACGTCGCACGAAGGCTGAATCGTGCCCGGCACTAGCATATTTTAAAACGAACGTCTCGGTATCGACGATTCCCACGAACATCGAGACGAACAGATACGGGTTCTCGACCGCTTGCGCGAAAGCGGTATTGAACTCGGCCAGGATCTCGCCGGGATCGCGGCGCCGCAGCGCGATGCCGCGTATCGTGAACTTGATGAAGGCCGTGAGGACGGCGGCATCGACCCCCTTGCCGCTGACGTCGGCGATGAGCAGCAGCGCGAGATTTCCGGAGAGACGGTACACGTCGAACACGTCGCCGCCGACCGCCAGGTGGCTTCCCGCCGACTGGTAGGCCGCGCCGATTTCGCAGTTCGGAAGCGGCATCGACTCGCTGCGGAAGGCCCGTTGCAGCACTTCGGTCGTGGTCCGCTCCTGCTCGAGCTCGCGGCCGAGGCGCGAGCCGTACGCATTGAAGATGATCGCGAGCAGGCCGAAGACGAGCAGCCAGAACGCGCGCACGTACGACGTGCGGTCGAGCTGGGCTTGCGTGCTGCGCGCGAGCTCGCCGTTGGTTTGCGCGAGCGCGACGCGGATTTGCGCGACCGACCGGGATTCGTAATCGGAGAACGCCTTGTCGCTGCGCCGCTCGAACTCGCCGAGGCCTTGCTCGGGATGCGCGACCAAGGGCTCGGCCACCTCGCGCCGCCACTCGGTTTGGATGCGCGCGTACTCGTCGAGCAAGCCGCCGACGTGCACCATCGGCTGGCCGGCGAGCTGCGCCCGGATCGCCGCCTCCTTTTGGTCGAACTGGGCCGCGGCCGCACGGTACTGATCGACGTAAAACGGATCGCGCGTCAGCGCGTAGCCCCGCAACGAGTTTTCCTCGTCGATCTGCAAGCGCAGCAACTCCTCCAAGTCGATCTGCGCCGCCTGGATTTGGGATTGCTGCTCGAACGTCAGCGCGATGCGCGTTCGCGTCTGGAAGGCTCCCTGAACCGCGAACGCCAGCGCCAGCACCAAGAAGGCCGTCAGCAGCAGCGTCGTGATATTTCGGGCGAACGGCACGCCGGGGCCGCTCCTAGGTGTCGCGATAGGTCCCTCCGAACAGGTTTCGGCCATGCAAGCCCGTGTAGACCCTGGAATTTTTAAGTCCTACGACGTTCGCGGCATTTATCCGGCCGAATTCGACGACGACGTCGCGTACGGCATCGGCCGTTGTTTCGCGGCGCTGGTCGGCGGGCACCGCATCGCGGTCGGACGCGACATGCGTCCGTCCGGCGAACGCCTCTTCGAAGCCTTCGCCCGCGGGGCCACCGAAGCCGGAGCCGACGTGCTCGACGTCGGGCTGGTTTCGACCGACGCGCTATACTTCGCGGTCGGAAAGTACGAGCTCGACGGCGGCGTCATGATCACGGCCTCCCACAATCCCGCGCAGTACAACGGCATGAAGTTCACGCGCTCGCAGGCCCAAGCGATTTCCCTCGACACGGGGCTCTCGGAGATTCGCGACCGGCTCGTCGCCGGCGACCTGCCTCCCAAAGCCGCGCGGCCCGGCAACGTGACCCATCGCAGGATCCTCGACGATTTCGCCGAGCACTGCCTCTCGTTCATCGACCGGCGCCTCGTCAAGCCGCTGAAGATCGCGATCGACGCGGGCAACGGCATGGCGGGCGAAACGGTGCCGTACGTCTTCAAGCATCTGCCGTGCGAAGTGGTCCCGCTCTACTTCGAACTCGACGGAAACTTTCCGAATCATCCGGCCAGCCCGATCGAGCCCGAGAACATGGCCGACCTTCAAGCCGCGGTGCGCGAGCACGGATGCGATCTCGGCGTCGCGTTCGACGGCGATGCCGACCGCATGTTCCTCGTCGACGAACGAGGCGAACTCATCGACGGCAGCACGGTGACGGCGCTGGTCGCGCTCACCACGCTCAAGAAGCACCCCGGCGCGCGCGTTCTCTACAACCTCATCTGCAGCCGCAGCGTGCCCGAGCTCATCGAGAAGGCCGGCGGGGTGCCGGTCCGCTCGAAGGTCGGCCACTCGATCATCAAGGCCGTCATGCGCGAACGCGACGTCGTCTTCGGAGGCGAGCACAGCGGGCACTTCTATTTCCGCGATAACTGGTACGCCGATTCGGGCATGATCGCGCTGCTCCAGTGCTTGGAGCTTTTCAGCGTAGCCGGAAAACCCGTGAGCGAGACGATCGCCCCGATCGACACGCGCTTTCGCTCGGGCGAGATCAACAGCACCGTCGAAGACGCCGCCGCCAAGCTGCGCGAGCTCGAAGAGCACTATGCGGGCGCGAAGATCGACCGGCTCGACGGAACGACGATCGAGTTCGCCGATTGGTGGATGAACGTCCGCCCTTCGAATACCGAGCCGCTGCTGCGCCTCAACGTCGAGGGCGACACCAAGGAGCTGATGGAACGCCACCGCGACGAGGCACTGGCGCTGATCCGCTCGTAGACGCCGCGTGAGCAGAGTCGACGCCGATGCGATGCGCCGCTACGAAGCGGCGCGCGACGCACTGGTCGCACGCATCTCCGAACTCGAAGGCGCCCTGGGCCCGCAGCGCGGGGCGGAGCTGGCCGGCGTGCGCAGACGGCTGGCGCGCGGCAAGTTCGTCCTGGCCGTCGTCGGCGAGTTTTCGAGCGGGAAATCGTTCTTGCTCAACGCGCTGCTGGAGAAGTTCCGCTACGTCACGGTCGGCGGCACGCCCCAGATCGCCGGCCTGCTGGCCACCGACATCAACCCGTCGACCGCGACCATCACCGAACTCGAGTACGCCGCGACCGACGAGGCCACCGCGCACTTCGAAGACGGGCGCACCGAACGCATTCCGCTCGACGCACTCAACCGTTTCATCGCGGTCGGCAACGCGGAAGCCGGAAAGCTGCACGATGCCACCAAGGACGAGCGCGACGCCCCCACGCGCGTCTGCGTCAAAGCCAACTCGCCCTTTCTCCAACGCGGCTTCGTGGTGGCCGACACGCCGGGGCTGGCCTCGATCAATCCGGCGCACCGGCGCGCGACGCTCTCGTTTCTGCCGACCGCCGATGCCGTGCTCTACTTGATCGATACCCAACAGCCGTTCACCGAGGGCGACGCCGCCTTTTTGGGCATCGTGCGCCAGCACATCGATTCGATCTTCATCGTGCAGACCAAGATCGATCTCTGGCAGCAGCCGCAAGCCGACGGGCGTCCGGCCTGGGAGCACGCCTACGAGCGCATCGCGCGCCTCGCCGCGGTGCACGCTCCCGGAACGTACGTGTACGCGCTCTCGGCGCGCGAGTACGCGCAAGGCGTGCTCGACGGCGACGCGGCGGCGGTGGAACGCAGCCGCTTTCCACAGTTTCTTTCGGCGCTCGACGCGTCGCTCATCCGCCGGACGGGCCGCGCGCGCATGCGGCGTGCGAGCGACCGCGCGGGCGCCGCGGCGCAAGACGAGTGCGAGCAGATCGACCGCGACTTGGCGATGCTCGAGCTCGACGCGGGCGCGCTCGACGCCGCGCGCGCCCGCGCGCTTCCGGCGCTCGCCGCCATCGACGAACGCTCCGCGGCGCAGCGCGCGCGGCTGGCGACCGAAGGCTTGGCGGCGCGGCGACACGTCGACGAGCGCGGCGCGGCCTTGGCGGCCGAGCTGGAGCGCGCGCTATCGCAAGCGTTCGACACGGCCGACGTCGCGCGGCTGCGCGACCGCGAGCGGCTGCATTTGATCGTCGATCGCGTCGTCGCGCACGTCGCCGACGAGTTCGCGCAAAGCGTCGCGCGCGCCGTCGTCGACGAGATCGGCGGCGCCGTCGCGCGCGCGAGAGAGATCCTTCCACTCCGCTGGGTCGCCAACGACGCGGCGGCCCACGCCTTCGGCGCGCAGCCGGGAACCAGCTTGTGGAGCGGAGACGTCTGCTCGGCGATCGCCGCGACGATCGTGCTCGAAGCGATCGGCGGCCCCGCGATCGGTCTCGTCGCCGATATCGCGACGCGCTTCGGTTCGAGGCGCGCCGGCGAATACATGAAGCGCGAGCTCGTCGCCGATCTGCGCGACGCCGTCTTCCCGCGCTTACGCACCGAGGTGACCGCGTTTGCTGCGGGCGTCGGCGCGCGACTCCAGCACCTGTACGACGATCTCGCGCAAGCGATCGCCAAAGCCGCCGTCGCCAAGCGCGACGCCGACCTGGGGAGCATCGAGCGCGCCCTGGCGGCTCGCGCGGACGGCGACCCCGCGACCGTTGCGACCGCGCTGCGCGAACGCAAAGCCGCGCTCGAACGCATCGCGGCCACGATGCGCGAGAGCGTGGCGGCGTTCATGGCGCACGAAGAAGAGATCGCGCCGGCCGATCCGGGTGCCGACACGGTCCGCCGCTCGCACGCCGATCCCGTCTTCGATCCCGATTCGTACAACCTCGGGCTGCGCCCCGAACGCTGGCGCGTCGCGGTGCTCGGCGCGCTGCGCCGCGGCAAATCGAGCTTGATCAACGCGTTTGCCGGCCGCACCGTGCTGGCCGACGACGCCGCCGGCAGCGCGGTCTTTCCGATTCACGTTCGCTACGGCGAGCGCGATCGCGCCTACGCGCTGGGCGCCGACGGCGCCTGGGCCGAGATTCCCTTCGATCGAGCCTCCGCCGCCGCAGCCGAGGCGCCGGTGCTCTTGCTCGTCCCCTGGAACTTGCCGCGCGAACTCGTGCTCGTCCACGCGCCGCCGTTCGATTCGGGCGATCCGCACGCCGAAGACGTCAACGTCGTGGTCGCCAGCCACGCGAGCGAGGTGCTCTGCCTGTTTTCGCGGCAACTCTCCGATCGAGAGCTCGACCTCTACGAACGCGTGAGCGAGTTCGGCCATCCGATGCTCTTCGCGCACACCATCGCCGACAACGAAGCGCCCGCCGAACGCCGCAACGTCGTCGAGCTCGCGAGCGAGTATCTCAAAGCGCGCGCGATCCCGGCCGAGCGCATCTTCGTCGTGTCGGCGCACGAGTATCACGATGCGAAGCAGGCTAAGCGCGCGCCGGCCGCCTGGAACGAGACCGAGGCGCTGCGAGCCACGCTCGAAGCGCACGCCGAAACGCATATGGCGCGGCTCGACCGGCTGGCGCGGGCGCGTGCCGCCGAGCGCACGCAGGCGGCGCCCGCCCCGGAGCCCGCTCGGAGCGGGATCTTGAGCCGCCTCTTCGGCAAGGGGCGCTGATGGAGAAGGCGTCGAAGATGCGCCGTCGGAGGGCGTCGCTACGTCAAATTTGCTCGTACTAGGCCCCGCGTTCATCGCCATCGGCGACGGCACGTCCACGTTCGGGCGGCTCGCCGTCGAAGAAGGCCGAATCGCCGGAATATTACCGGCCGACGGCCCGTCGGATTACCCGCTTCCCTCCGGAAGCAGCATCGCTCCGGGCCTCATCGACGTCCACACCAACGGCGCGCGCGACTATCTCTTCAATCGCGATCAAGGCTACGCCGTTCCGGTCGCCGCCGACGAATACGCGCGCATGGGCGCGACCGGTTTCGTCGCGGGCGTGATGACCGCGCCGTTCGAGTCGATGCTGCACGCGGCCTCGGAGATCGTCGAAGCCGCCAATCAACTCGAGGAGGACGATCCGCGCGGCGCGCGCTGCCTCGGCATTCATTTCGAGGGACCGTTTCTCAATCCGAAGTTTCGCCGCGTTCACCGCAACGATTGGTTGATCGAAGCCAGCGCCGAGCGCGCGCGCGAGATGGTCGAAGCCTCGAAGGGCGCGTGCCTGATCGTCACGATGGCGCCGGAAATTCCCGGCGCGACCGAAGCCATGCGCGTCTTTCTCGAGAACGGCATCGTCTGTTCGGCGGGCCACACGGGGGCGCGCTATCGCGAAGGCATGCTCGCCATCGGCCTCGGCTTCCGTTCGCTCACGCACGCCTTCAACGGCATGCCGCCGCTCGACCACCGCGACCCCTCGATCCTCGCGGCCTTCATCCAAGACCGGCGCACGCTCGTGCAGCTCATCTGCGACGGATTTCACGTCTCGCCGGTGATGGTCGACATCTTGCACCGGACGCTGGGCGATCGCATCGTGCTGGCCACCGACAACATGCCGGCCCTCGACGAGGGCTATCACATCGACGGCGGAGTGATGCGATCGGCCGACGGCACGATCGCGGGCAGCGCGCTGCGCATCGACGAAGCCGTGCGCAACTATATGTCGTACGCGCAGATTCCCTTCGCGCAAGCGATCACCGCCGCGACGCACGCTCCCGCCAAGCTCGTCCATCACGACGCCGAAATGGGACGCATCGCACGCGGGATGCGCGCCGACCTGAGCTTTTGGGACAAAGAGTACGCGATCGTCGGCACGATGGTCGGCGGCCGCTTCGTCTACAACCGGGCCGAGATCGCCGCCTAACCTCCTCGTCTCGCGGTGACTGCGGCACTCCCGCTCGCGATCGTTTCGTTGGCGCTGGGGCCGTCTTCCGCGCCGCACGCAATGCCGCATCCGATTCTCACGATCCCTCCCGGCTGGCAACAGCGTTTCGATCTTCCCGCCGCGCAGACGGGTCTTGTCGGCAGCCACGCAAAAAGAAACCCCAAATAACAAATATAGGTTTAGTCTGGCCTGTTGGAAACATAACATCGGCCGGGCTAACGAACGACGCAGTATTAGAGCCAGTGAACACCAAATCAACTACTTCCCCTGCGGAGGGACATTATGGTAAGCACCGTTCGGCCTGCGCTCATCGTTATCATCATGCTTGTGACCGCCGGCGTTGCCGGTTGGATCGTGGTGAGCCAACGGCATGCCGATATGCAGCATGCTGATGCCGCTCGTGCCGCGATTGCAGTCGGCAATTACAACGATGCGCAGCGCGAGAGCGCCGCTATCCGGTGGCTTAGTGGCGAGCGAACGGCAGCACAAAGACTGATTCAAGAAGCACAAGACGCGGACCTACGCGCGCGCGGCGCGTACGCTTCAACTCTTGCTACCTACAACGCGAGTGCCGGTGATATGTATAACGCAGCCGGCGCACCGCAGGCGATGTTCGATCAAACAATCGCTACTGCGAAGCAGCTTCTCGTGCGACCCTTTGCATTTTCATTGAGCGATGCGGCTCTACACAACCTACTAGCACCTCCCAAGTCGCACTTGTACGTTGCGGTCCTTTCGCCAACGCCCGCGACAACGACCCCGTACGACGTACGAATTGTGCAGTTCAACAACTGCTCGCCGGATCAGTGGGGTCAATGCGGCGAACACTTTGGAACGGCGCTCGTGGTGTATCGGGCCCACGACGCCACCAAGGCACCAACTATAGTCGCCTTTGGCAAAGCGACCGACGCCGCAGCAATGGACGCCTCGCTCGATCCATCTGCACTATTGCTCCCGTACGGTGCCTTTGCGGTAGCCGTGTTCGGTCATCTTCCTGCTCAGGCATGGGGCTGCGCATCGTGTGAAGGTCAGGGCAATGGATTTCACGTACTGCGAGTTGCAGCTGACGGGCGCACCAGTGTCGACGGTGATGCGCTTCCTAGGGGAGTAAGCATCAGAGATGCGTCAGGCCTGAGCGCTAGCGGTACTGATATTGAGTATAGCCAGAGCAGCGAAAACCCGGACGCGCCCTTCAATTCGTGCATGGCGTGCCCGCACATCACCCGAACGACGAACTTTGCCTGGAATAATGGCCGATATATCGTCACCGGTGCGAGCGTAAGACATACGGCCTACGCAGCGCTCTTGCAATATTTGAATGCGCCTGATTCTGACCAGTTCGCGAGTGCGACCGCCAACTTTTCACATCTTGCTTACCTCAAAAAACTACTCATAAACGCGACAAGGAATGGCGTAACATGCGACGCACAGAGCGATAGCTCAGACCCAGACATGACGGTCGCGATCGCAACGGTCATTATCGAGTGTTCGGACAGCGATCAATCCGTACAATTTACGATCAAGGCTGTGAAAGGTAAGGATGGCTATAAGCTTCAGGACGCATTTCCTACGCCCGGAAGTTTAAACTCGTCGCCTGGCGCCGCGAGTCAATAGTCGTAATGGCGCCGAGACCCCGCGAGTGGAATGCCGCGATGTGGTCGTTTGCGCGTGCCTGGTACAACGCCTGAAGGCGCACGCAGCCGGCTCGGAGTGCGTACTCGACATCGTGATGTACGCCGACGCGCTCAACAAGTACATCGCGTTCTACCTGCGCCCCGCGTCGCTTCCGGAACGTCCCGAGGCGATGCGCTCGCTGGCATCCCTCTGCCCGCCGCGCTGACCGCGATGCTGCCGTCGCAGGCCGGAATCGTTTGGCGCCGGCTCGAAAAAGACGGCCATGCTACCCTCCGGCTGCTTGAACGTGGAAGGCGACTGAAGATGACGACGCGAGCGATGGTGTTGTGTGGGATCTTGCTGGCGGCCGCAACGAGCGCGGCGTCGGCCGCGCTTCCTAAGGAGCTTCAAAGCTTCGCCGGCAGCTGGTCGTGCGTCTTGAAGAGCGGCGGTACGACCTATCTGAGCAGTTCTGCGAACGCGGTGTGGGGCAACTGGATCAAGGAAGAGATCGCTTTTCCCGCCCAAATGGGGCAGCCGGCCTCGGTGGGCACCGCCTATCTCGGGTACGACGCCGAAACGCACCGTTGGATCTACAACGAAGTCGATTCGGTCGGCGAGTACTTCATGACCAAGAGCGAGTCGCCGCGGCTGAGCCGTTCGAGCTGGACGAGCATCTACCCAGCCGGCGACGTCAGCACGATTCGCATCGTCTCGCCGACGCAGTATACGATCGACGGACGTTATTCGGAGAATGGGAAGACGAGCGCGTTCCACCAAGCGTGCACGCGCAAGTAGCGCATGCACTACGTCGTCCTGCGCGAACGCGCGCACGATTGGGATTGGTCGCGTCCGATGCGCCGGCAGGACGGTTGGGAGGCACACGCGGCGTTCATGGACGCGCTCGCGAGCGAACGCTTCGTGATTCTGGGCGGCCCGCTGGGCGACGAAGACACGGCTAAACGCGTGATCCACGTCATCGAGGCCCCGGACGAAAGCGCCGTACGCGCGCGCCTGGCCGAAGACCCGTGGACGCCGCGGCTCTTGCGTACGGTCAGCATCGAGCCGCTGACGCTGCTATTGGGTTAGATCAGCTCGCGGTCGAGCTCGCGGTGGGTGAGGCCGGTCGACATGAACGTGTCGGTCAGCGTGAGCACCGAGCCCGCGAGGAGCGCGAGCGCGCCCACCACGACGAGCGTCGAGGCCAGAAACTGGGGAGCGTTCCACGACTCCTCGACCGCAATCGCGAGCGTCGACGCCACGAAGAGGCCGGTCGCGAAGTAGTACGACGCGAGCGCGAACTGCACGATCACGAGCCGGCGGCGCAGCACGCTCATCACGTGCATGATGAAGGCGGCCTGGTCGCGGTCGCCTTTGGCTTCGCACTCGGCCTTGCGCCCCAGCAGCGCGCGAGCGCGGTCGATCACGCGCGAATGCAGCGTGAGGGTCGACGCGATGAGATTGCCGGTGGCCATGATGAGGATCGCGGGCGTAATCATCGCCGAGATGATCGCAACCGCACCGGTCGTCGCGTGCTGCGGCAGGCCGGGGATCACGGCGGCGATGCGGCGTAGTCGGATTCGAGATGCTTGTTCGCGCGCTCGAGCGCGGCCGAACGCAGCATCACGACGGCGGCGTAGATCACCACCACGATCACCAGCCAGCGCACTGCGGAGATCGGCAGCCCTTTGATGAGAAATGCGGCGATCGCGACCGCCGGCAGGCCGCCCAACGTGAGGCCGAGCGACGCCCGCATCGAGAAGGAATCGAACTTGATGAAGCGCAGGCTCGCAATCGGCATCAAGAAGGCGCACGAGCCCATCATGATCGGGAACGCGGCCTTCGGATCCATGCCGAGCAGCGTCACCAGAATCATCGCGGGCGCGTACAGGCCGATGCCGATCGTCATCAACGCGCCCAAGCAGAAGTTGGCGACGACCGCAAATGCCAGCAACGGGCCGCTCACGCCCAGCGCGAGTCCGCCGCCCGGAATCCAGTTCATGTTCTTCATGAAAAACAGGACGGCCGCCGCCAAGAGCGCGCCGCCCATGCCGATCTGCACGTACCGGCGCGGCCAGCGGGCCACGACGCCGGCACCGAGCCAGGCGCCGGCCACCGACGCGGCGATGAGCGAGATCAGCGTCACCGGATCGACCTTTACAATTGCGATCAGCAGCAACGCTTCGAGGATGGTGGGCAGCGTGTGCCCGACGTTGAGCGTACCGGGAATGCGTTCGTCGGGCACGACCTTCCAGAACTTGAACATCGACGTGGTCGGCGCGAACGAACCGATGCCCAGCGTATCGAAGAAGTTCGTCACGAAGCCGATGGCGATCTCCAGCGGCTTGGGCATCGAGATCGGATGGCGCTTGGAGCCGCGCCAGAGCGCGACGACGATCACCACGGCCACGACCGCGAGGCCGGCGAAGATGATCGCGTGGATCGCGCTCCAGTTGTCGTGCATAGACCGGCCGATTAGCGACCGGGGCGTCGTTCCCTACTCGGGCGCCGAGCGGAGCGCATCGAGCGCGCGCACGTACCATCCGGCTTCCAGGTCGTACCACGGCCAGGGGAAGGCGGGCGCGAAACGCGCTTGCACGGACGCGACGTAGCGTTCCGCGCGCGGCCGGTCGCCCTGCCGTGTGGCGGCCGCGGCGACCAGCGCCCACGGGAAGCGGTCGGGGAACTGCAGGCGATCCCAGTGCGGGAACGCGGCGTTGAACCGCGTCCACAGGCCGAGAGCGCGCGGGGAACGCGGCGGAATCGCGCCCTGCAGCGACGGGAAGAGCTGCGCGGTTGCATCGGGATACCACGCCGCCCAATGCGACGGCATCGCCGGGCCGCGCGGTTCTTGCTTCGCGTAATCGTACGTACCGAGCGCCGGCGACCAGAGCGACGCGATACCGCCCGCCACGCCTGCCGCAGCGGCGTCGTACGCGCGCGCGCGCGACGCGCCGGCGAACGCCAGGCGCTCGAGCGAGCCGAGATCGCGCAAACCGCGATACACCTCGCAGTTGTCCATCAGGAATGCGACCGGATAGCTCGGCAGCGCGATCGTCATCCCGTCGGTTTGCCGGATCGAGAGCAGCATCGCGGCCATCGTCTCGAGCGCCGGCCGGATCGAACGAACGTACCGCTGCGACGCCGGATCGCCGGTATCGTACAGCGTCAGCGCGAGCGTGAAGAACGTGGCAGCGTAGGAGTCGATCGAGTCCGCGCTGCGCTTGGAGCGCTCGCGGCCGGTTGCCGGATCGTAGGCGTAATCGTAGATCGTCCCGGAGAGTCCCCAGCGATCACGCCGGTTGAGATGCGCGACGTACCAGGCCATCCACGCGCGAACCGCCGGCAGCCGCGAGCGTAACGCGGTTTCGCCGGTCGCGGCGACGTTGGCGTAGTAGGGTTCGATCTCGTTGGGCGTATAGAGCAGCGCGCCGTCGCCAAGCGTACGCGCCTTCAGCCAAGCGCCCTGCGCGCGAATCGCGGCGCCATACGATGCGCCCGCAGCATCGGCCGCAGACGCGGGCGCGTGCGGGGCGAACGGCGCCGGAGCGCAAGCCGCCAGCGCGAGCAGTGCGACGGCTGCGGCCGCGCGCACCGCGTTACTGCGAGACCAGCTCGCGCGTCGCGGCCGCGTTGAAGTACGCCGCGCGCGGGTGATGGATCACGATCGCCGCGGTCGACTGCTCGGGCACGATTTGATGGGCCGAGGTGAGCGTCGCGCCGATGCGTTCGGTCGCATCCAGCAAGCGGAAGACGGTCTCGTGCTGCGAGAGATCGGGGCACGCGCCGTAGCCCCACGAGTAGCGCTTACCGCGATCGGCCGCGAGCCCGAGTTCGCTGCGAATGCGGCGATGCGTGTATTCGGCCAGCGCTTCGGCCGCCTGCACGGAAAAACCGTGCAGGAAGTACGACTCGCTGTAATCGCCCGCCGCCTGCAGCGCCTCGGTGCGCCGCGCCGCTTCGGTGCCGACGGTCACGACTTGCAGCGCCACGACGTCGCCGCCCGCGCCGTCGACGGGCTCGCGCAGATAGTCGGCAAGGCTGAGATGTTCGCCGCCGGCTTGCCGCGGGAACTCGAAGCGCGCGATCTCGCGCCGCGGATCGGCGGGATCGTAGAGAATCGCTTCGTTGCCGATGCCGGCGGCCGGAAAGAAACCGTAGGCGACGCGGGGCTGCAGGAACCCGTCGCGCAGCGCGGCCTCGCGATAGCGCTGCAGGCGCGGCTCGAAATCGTCGCGCAGCAGCGCGTCGAACGCGTCGCCCTTGGTATTGGCGGCGCCCCACGACAGCCGGTAGAGGCTGCGCAGATCGAAGCACGGCCACAGCTCGGCGAGATCGATGCCCTCGAGCGTGCGCGCGCCCCAGAACGGCGGCACCGGAACGTCGGCGCGCTCGCCCTTGACGGCCGAGTACTGCGAGGATGCGGCCGGAACCGGCGCTCCGTCGCGCCGGCGGTCGCGCTGCGCGAACGCGTCGCGCTTCACGCGCTCGACGAGCTGCGCCCGCTTCTCGGCATCCGTCAGCCCGTCCATCAGCTCGAGGCCTTCGAAGGCATCCTTGGCGTAGAACAAGCCCGGCTCGAAGAAACGCTCGCCCTCGTCGAGCAGCACGATGCGGCGGCCGAACTCGCGATTGATCGCGGCACCGCCGACGATCACCGGAAACTCCAGCCCGCGCGCGTCCTGCTCCTGCACGCAAATCGGCATCTGCTTGCTGGTCGAAACGAGCAGCGCCGAGAGTCCGATCGCGTCGGCGTTCACTTCCACGGCCTTCTCCAGAATCACGTTCATCGGCACTTGCTTGCCGAGATCGTGCACGGTGTAGCCGTTGTTGGTCAGGATCGTATTGACGAGATTCTTGCCGATGTCGTGCACGTCGCCGAAGACGGTCGCCAGCACCACGGTCCCTTTGGTCGCGCCCTCCTTCTTCTCGAGGAACTGTTCGAGGTGCGCGACGGCCTTCTTCATCACTTCGGCCGATTGCAGCACGAAGGGCAGGATCAACTCGCCGCGGCCGAAGCGGTCGCCCACGTCCTTCATCGCCGGCAGCAAGATCTCGTTGAGCACCGCGACCGGCGTGCGGCCCAGCAGCGCCTCGTCGATCTTCGCCTCGATGCCGTCTTTACGCCGGCGCAGGATCGCTTGATGGATGCGTTCCTCGACCGGCGCGTCGTCGGCTTCCACCTCGGCCTGCGCCTGCACTCCGGAGCTTCCGGCGGCCTCGAAGTGCTCGATCAACTTCGCGAGCGCGTCCGGGCGGCGGTTGAAGACGAGATCGTCGCAGAGCTCGCGCACGGCGCCGTCGAGTTCGAAATAGGGCGTGATGTCCTTGGGATGAACCAGCGCGCAGTCGAGGCCGGCCTCCACGCAGTGGTGCAGGAAGACCGAGTTGAGCGCCGCGCGCGCGGCGGGTTTCAAGCCGAACGAGACGTTCGAAACGCCCAGCGACGTGAGCACGCCGGGCAGCTCGCGCTTGATCGCACGAATGCCTTCGATCGTTTCGACCGCCGAATCGAGAAACTCGGCCTCGCCGGTCGCCAGCGTGAAGGTGAGATCGTCGAAGATCAGCGCGCCCGGCGGCAGGCCGTACTCGCCGACGACCATGTCGTAGATGCGGCGCGCGACTTCGAGTTTGCGAGCCGCGGTCTTCGCCATTCCGGTCTCGTCGATCGTCAGCGCAACGACCGCGGCGCCGTGCTCTTTGGCCATCGGCACCACGGCGTCGATCTTCGCGCGGCCGGCTTCGAGGTTCACCGAGTTGACGATGGCGCGGCCGGGATAGTTCTGAAGCGCGACTTCGAGCACTTTCGGCTCGGTCGAGTCGATCATCAGCGGCGCTTCGATCGATTGCGCGAGCTTGCGCACGATCTCGCGCATTTGCTCGTCCTCGTCGGGACGCTCGGTCAGCGCGCAGCAGACGTCGAGCACGTGCGCGCCGCCTTCGACTTGCTCGCGAGCGACGAGGACGATGTCGTCGTAGTCGTCGGCGAGCAGCAGCCGCTTGATCTTGCGCGAGCCTTGGCTGTTGATGCGTTCGCCCACGATGAGCGGACGCGGCTCTTGTTCCAGCGCGACGGCCGTCATGGCCGAGGCGACGAACTGGCCTTCGGATTCGGAACTCTTCGCCCGCGGCGCGCGGGGGGTCGCTTCGACGGCCTCGCGCAACGCGGTGATGTGCGCTGGCGTCGAGCCGCAGCAGCCGCCGACGACGTTGACGCCGAAGTCGCGCACGAAGCCGGCCAGCTCGCGCGCGAGCTCGTCGGGCGTCTCGGGATAGATGGTCTCGCCTTTGGGGCCCATCAGCGGCAGCCCGGCGTTGGGAATGACGCTGACGAAGCAGCGCGAGTTTTCGCACAGATAGCGAATCGAATCGCGCATCTGCGACGGGCCCGTCGAGCAGTTCAGCCCGATCACGTCGATCGGTAACGCGTCGAGCGTCGCACAGATCGCGCGCACGTCGGTGCCCAGCAGCATGCGGCCTTCGGTGATCATCGTCGGCTGCGCTTGAATCGGCACGCGCCGCAGCCCGCGGTCGAACTCGCGCACGATGCCCGCGATCGCGGCCTTGAGCTCGAGCAGATCCTGCATCGTCTCGAGCAGCAGCAGGTCGGCGCCGCCTTCGATGAGGTAGCGTGCCTGTTCGCCGTAGATGCCGGCGAGCTGCTCGAAGGTCACCTTCGAGAGCGTCGGATCCGACGAGGAGATCAGCATGCCCGTCGGTCCCATCGAACCGGCGACGAACCGCGGGCGCTCGGGCGTCGAATACTTGTCGCAGGCCTCGCGCGCCAGCTGCGCCGCGCGAACGTTGATATCGCGCGTGCGTTCGCCCAGCCCAAACTCTTCGAGCTTGAGCCGCGATCCGGTAAACGAATCGGTTTCGACCACGTCCGCACCGGCGGCGAGATAGGCCTCGTGGATCGCGCGGATGGCATCCGGGCGCGTGAGCACGAGCGCTTCGTAACAGCCCAGCTGGCGGTCGCCGCCGAAATCGGCGGCGGATAGTTCGAGCGCCATGAGCTGCGTGCCCATGGCGCCGTCAAAGATGAGAACCCGCTCTTCGAGCAGGCGCAAGTAGTCGGACATGCTTACCCTTTTTCGACTCGCTTTTTCGACGGCGACATCAGATGCGCGCCCGGATCTCCCCGACCGCACGTCCGGCCCGATTATACACGATGGGGCGCCCGAATCGTGCCAATTCCGTCGTTTTCTCGTCGTCGAGCACGCCCAGGCCGCGCAGAGCCGCTACCGTGGACGGCCCGCGCGCGCGGCCGGTGCCGTCGAGCACTTTGGAGGCGTAGCCCAAGCCCCGGTCGATTGCGGCGACCCCGTGAACGCCCTCGGCGCCGGCCTTGCAGGCGATCGATCCCGCGCCGGCTTGCATCAGGACGGTATCGAACTGGCCAGTGCCGGCGACGTACTGCGGATAGGCCGTCATCGCGTCGCGCACCGTCCGCAGCGCCGCCGCTTGGGCTTCGCCGATGCCGTCGAGCGACGCGAACCGCGCGAAGGCCACCGCGGCGCCGCGCAGGCTGGTTGCATAGACGGGGATGCCGCACCCGTCGACCCCCAGCGGCCACCGTGCCGGATCGTCGTCGGAGAGCCGCGCGCAGAAATTCAGAATCGCTTGCTCCGCCGGGTTGGCGAGATCGAGGTAGGTGCCCGGGTCGGCGCCGATCGCGAGGCAGAGCGCGAGTATGCCCGCGTGCTTGCCGGAGCAGTTGTTGTAGAGCGCCGACGGCTCGACGCCTTGGCGAACGAGCTCGCGCGCCTGCCGTTCGTCGTACGGGTAGTGCGAGCCGCATTGCAACGCGGAGACGTCCAGACCGATCTTGTGCAAGATCGAAGCCACCGCCTCGACGTGAAACGGTTCGCCGAAGTGCGATGCCGCCATGACGGCGATCTCGCGCGGTTCGAGCCCGAAGCGTTCGACCACGCCGGCCGCGACGGCCGCGGCCGCGATGAACGGCTTGGCGGTGGAGCGCAAGAACACCGGCGAACGCACGTCGCCGGAGGAAAACGCAACGTCGCCGCGAGCGTTGGCGGCGCAGGCGGCGACGTGATGCACGGACTCGACGAGATCGCCGCGCGTAACCTCGACGATCATCGGCCGCCGGCGTTACGCAAGCGCGGGTTCGACGACGACGGCCTCTTGCTCGGCGAAGACCGGGTTACTGAGATACCGTTCGCCGGTATCGCAGCCGATGGTGACGATCGTCTTGCCCGCAAACTCCGGGCGCGCCGCCAGCTGCAGTGCGGCGAAGACGTTGGCGCCGGCCGATATGCCGACGAGCATTCCCTCTTCGCGCGCCAGCCGGCGCGCGGTCGCGATCGCGTCGGCGTCGGTAACGCGAACGACCTCGCCGTACACGCCCGTATTGAGAATTTTCGGCACGAATCCGGCGCCCGTTCCTTGAATCTTGTGCGGACCGGGATTGCCGCCGGAGAGCACGGGCGACGCATCCGGTTCGACCGCGACGATCGCGACGCCGGGCTTGCGCGACTTGAGCACTTCGCCCACGCCGGTGACGGTGCCGCCGGTGCCGACGGCCGCAACGAACGCGTCGACCGCGCCGTCGGTGTCGCGCCAGATTTCTTCGGCCGTCGTGCGGCGGTGGATCTCCGGATTGGCCGGATTCTCGAACTGCTGCGGCATGAAATATTTCTGCGGTGCGACCGCGACGATCTCGTTGGCCTTGGCGAGCGCTCCGCGCATGCCCTCCGCGCCGGGCGTGAGCACCGTCTGCGCGCCGTACGCTTTGAGCAAGTTGCGGCGCTCGATCGTCATCGTATCGGGCATGACGAGAATCAGCGGATACCCTTTGGCGGCGGCAACGAACGCCAGCGCGATGCCGGTGTTGCCGCTGGTCGGTTCGACGATCGTCATCCCCGGCAGCAGCCGCCCGTCCCGCTCGGCCGCCTCGATCATCGCGACGCCGATGCGATCTTTCACCGAACCGGCGGGATTGAACGACTCCATTTTCACCAGCACCGTCCCCGCGAGGCCTTTGTTCAACCGGGGGATCTTCACCAGAGGCGTGTTGCCGAACGTGTCGGCCAAGTTTTCGTAGATGCGCGGCATGGTAGAGCCCTTAACCTTTCATCGCAGCGAAGCGTTTCAAGCCTCTCTCGAGCCATATTTATGACTTAAGTCAATAATCTTCCCAGGCCGGCCCGCGCCCCGGAAAAAGCGAACCGGCCGCCGTACTGCACCGGTATGCCGAATTTCCGCACGTCAGCCGGGGCGCTCGTCCTCGTCGCCACCCTTCTTTCGGGGGTCGCCGCCGCACCGGCCGCCGCGCCCTCCCCGCCGCCGACGATGGACGACGCGATCGCCGCCATCGAAGCCTACGCGCCGGCGGCGATGGCGTATCAAGGGACGCCCGGCCTTTCGGTGGCGATTACGGATCGAACGCACACGCTCAAAATCATCACCCTCGGCTACGCCAACGCCGACGCCAAGACGCCGGTGACGCCGCAGACCCGCTTCGCGATCGGCTCGATCACGAAATCGATGACCGCGCTCTCGCTGATGCAGCTGCACGATGCCGGGCGTCTCGATCTCAACGCGCCGGTCAAGCGCTATCTGCCGTGGTTCTCGATCGACTCCAGCGGAAAGCCGATTCTCGTTCACGAGTTGCTCTCGCACACGGCGGGCCTGCCCGACGACTTTTCGGCCTCACCCGGCTACGGCTACGATATCGTGGCGCTCGCGCACGCGAAGACGATCTTTGCGCCCGCGACCTCGTGGGCGTACTCGAACGACGGCTTCGAAACCGCGGGCGCCATTCTCGCGAAGCTCGACGGCCGGCCGTGGAGCGACTCGCTGCAGGCGCGCGTCTTCGACCGTCTCGGCATGACCGCGAGCTCTCCGGTTTTCACCGCCGACACGGTGGCCGGCACGGCCGTGGGCTATCAGTGGCTCTACAACGACCGTCCCGGTTCGCTCCACCCGCCGCTGGTAGCGTCGCCGCCCTTCGATTTCGTCGACCCGGCCGGCTCGGTGCTTTCGACGCCGGAAGACATGGCCTCGTACATGCGGTTCTATCTCAACGACGGCAAGGACGCGCGCGGCGAGCAGGTGCTCTCGCCCGCATCGTTTGCGATGATGACGCACGCCGACCGTTTGGCCGACGGCAAACCCGCCGGATCGGCCACGCCGGTGCTCGACGAAGCGCCCGCGTACTACCGGCAGTACGGCTTCGGCTTGGCGACGTTCGACGAAAACGGCGATCACTTGGTGGGCCACACGGGCGGCATCTCGGGGTACACCGCGTGCATGCAGATCAACCAAACGCGCGGCTTCGGCGTCGCAGCGTTTGCCAATCTCGTCGAAGCGCCGCTGCATCCGTGCGCGATCGTGCTCTATGCGATGCAAGTGCTGCGCGCGCAGAGCGCCGGGCAGCCGCTGCCCGCGCCGCCGGTCGCTCCCGATCCGGCGCACGTCGCCGACGCGGCGGCATACGCGGGCACCTATACGTCGCCGTCCGGGCACGCGCTCGCCGTCGCGGCCGACGGCGACCATCTCGCGATGACCGACGGCGGCACCAAGATCGCGCTCTATCCTCGCGGCGGCGGCACGTTTTGGGCCGACGACCCGCGTTACGCGATGTTCCTCATCGCCTTCGGACGCGACAAAGCCAAGCAAGTCGTCGAGCTCACCTACGGTTCGCAGTGGTATCCGAACGAGCGCTATCGTGGGCCGCGCACGTTCTCGCACCCGAAGGCGTGGGACGCGCTGGTCGGCCGCTACGAAAACACGTTCTACGGGCAGCCTGCGGTGACGCGCGTGCTGATCGTCAAGAACCAGCTGACGTTCGACGGCGTTTCGCCGCTGACGCCGCTCGCGGACGGCACGTTTGCGGCCGGCGACTCGATCGTGCGCTTCGACGCCTACGCCGGCGCTGCGCCGCAACGCATGTCGATCGACGACACGCGGCTCTACCGCATCGAACTCCCCTAATGGACGATGCGGCGGTGCGGCGCCAGCATGCGATTCGCATCGCGCGCGACGTGGTCGAAATCGTCGCGATCGTCGCCGCCGGTGTGTGGGCGTTTTACGTCTTCGTCTACGAAAACCGCATCAAGCCCGGATTCGCCGAGCCGCAAATCACCTTCGCGACCACGATGCACCGAACCAGCCGGCACGGGAACCTTCTGGGCATCGACGTGCGCACCGAGATCCGGACCATCGGCACCGTGCGAGCCAACCTGCTCGGCTTCGCGCTGACGGTGAACGGGCAACGCGTCGAAGCGGCGCATCCCGAACGCACGCCCGAACTCGTCCCCTCCGCCCATCCCTACGAAGCCGTCCTCGCGCGTTTTTACCGGTTGACCAAGCCGCAGCCCGTCTACGGCTACGCGTATCTGACCAACCTGGCCGATCCCCGGACGTCCAAAGCGTGGTCGTTCGGGCCCGGCGACGCCGTCACGCAGGAGCGCGTCTTCTACGTTCCGGCCGGGCGCTACGACGTGCTCACCGCCAACGTCGACGCCGCGTGGGTGAAGACCGACAAGGGCCCGGTACCGGCGACGCTCGTGCAGAAATCGTACGGCTTTGCGATCGACAGCCGCGACAAGGACCAAGGAAGCATCAGCGCCACCGCCGCGACCCTCGATCTCGACGCGCCGTAGTACGGCGCGAGCGCCTCAGTCGACGCCGATATCCCAGAGGAGGCCGAGATCTTTCTTTGCAAAGGCGCGAAAGGCGATGAGGGTCTCGGTGTTCAGAATGCCGTCGAGCGCGGCCACGCCCTCGGTCACCAGATCGTTGAGCTGCTCGTGCTCCTTGACGCGCGCGACGGCGACGAGATCGAACGGACCGGCGACGGAGTAGACCTCGGCGATCCCGTCGATCGCGAGCAAGTCGTCGGCGATCGACCGCAGCCGGGGGCGCTCGACGTTCATGAGAATAAAGGCCGTGACCATCCGGCGTGCTTCCGTCACGCCCGCCGCCCCCCCTTGCGCGGCGCGGCGAACGGAGCGCCCGCCGCCCGGCGGCAACTCACCGCAGTCCTTTCGGCGTCTTAAGGCTTCGTGGAGCGTTTTGCGCAAGCCGCCGCGGCGATTGCGGCGCGTGCCGGAAAACTCGAAAAACAGGCGGTGCTCGCCGAGTATCTGCGCGCGCTCGACGACGCCGATCTGCTCGCCGCAGCCCGCTTCTTCGCCGGCTCGCCGTTCGCCGCGCGCGACCGCCGGACGCTTTCGATCGGCGGCAGCGCGGTGGTGCGCGTCGCGCGCAGGGTGTGGGGCTTCGACGAGGCGCAGCTCGGCGCCGGGTACCGCGCGACGGGCGATCTCGGTGCCGCGCTCGGCCCGCTCGTGCGGCCGCCGCGCGACGCGACGCTCTTCACCGACCGGCTCACGCCCGCCACGCTCGACGGCTTGTTCGGCGAGATCGCCGATGCGTCGGGAAAGAACGCCGCGCGGCGGCGCGAGCACGTGCTCGAACGCATCCTGCGCGCGTGCGAGGATCTGCTGGTCGCGACGTACGTCGTGAAGATCGTCACCGGCGACCTCCGCATCGGACTGCGCGAGGGCCTCGTGCTCGATGCGATCGCGCAAGCGTTCGGCGCCGAGCCGGCCGCCGTGCGGCGCGCGACGATGGCCGCCGGCGACGCCGGCGCGGTCGCACTGGCGGCGCGGCACGGGACGCTCGACGAGATTCGCGTCGCCTTCGGAACGCCGATCGGCTTCATGCTCGCTTCGCCGATTCCGTACGGCGACGCCTACGGCGAGCTCGACGGCGCGGCGTGGCACGTCGAGGACAAGTACGAATCTTCGGACTTAGCTCGTTACCATTGCCATAGTTCGTAGATCTCTCTTGTAGCTATTGGGTAGATCGGTTAGAATTGCGCAGGATGCTAAAACCTTCGCAGAAACCGATGCCTAAAAAAGGCCGAGGTAGCGCCGTCCAGATACATTTCACAGATGAGCGCTTCCTGATCGACGGACTCTCATATTCCGGAATCCCGATGTTCCTAGATCGGCACACGATGCGCCATCTGCTCCTCCCATGTGAATGGATGATCCATCTTGCCGTTGTCGATGGGCATTGCGAGTCTCCGTTGACCTGGAAGGCCTACGCCTATGATCTGCGTGGATTCATAGAGTTTCTGACTGAACGCGGCTATAATTGGCTCGCGCTCGACGACGAAATGCAGATTGGTCACTATGGCGTATCGCTTGCTAAAGCCGGAGCCTCTCGCAATACCGTAAACCGCGTGATTTCGACCGTGTGCAGGTTCTACGAATGGGCGCACGCACGCGGCTCTATCACGACGCTCCATCTGAGCTATGAAGCGGTAAAGATGACGAGACACGGCTTCCTCGCCCATATCAGGGATGAGAACAAGCTGTCTGCACGCGCTGTGGTCATCCCCAAGAAGCACCGACGGGAGCGTTTGCCGCGCTTTTTTACCATGGACGAGCGTAAGGCCATCCTAGAGGCGCTGGGCGAGCGCGATCAACTGATTGCACTATGGTCCTTGTTCACCGGCGCTCGCGAGCACGAGATCTGCGCCCTTAACGTCGATCAAATACCCCTACAAGAGCACTATCGGTCGCGCCCACTTTACAGATTGAAGCTGAGGAAAACCAAGCGTGGCGTACCGGGCGAACTATTTGTTCCGACGTGGCTTCTCGACCGAACCTATCAACACATCGCACTATATGATCGCAAGCTCGTCCGCCGCGCCGCCGAACATCGGGGGAAAATCGTCTCCGATCGCGTCTTCCTATCAGCAATAGGAAACGACCTAAAGCCTGATTCAGTCTACAACTTATTTAAAGCAACTCTCAACGAACTTGGCATTCAAGGCACATTTCACGACCTACGCCATACCTATGCGATAACGATGCTCGACCGCCTCATGAACGCGGCTGCGCGACATCCCGGGGCTGATCTTCGAAACCCCTTGCTGATATTAAAGCACCTGCTTCGTCACGCATCTCTAGCTACGACTGAACGGTACCTGCTGGCTCGAGACTTTTACTTGACAGACATCTTTTCCGATGCTTGGGAACTTCCAGAACTAAGTGATGATTAAACCTTCGCGCACCCGTCCCAATCTCTCCTGGACGTACGAAACAACCTCGCATAACCATATTACCGCCGATTTCACTGCGGAGTATCGACGATACGGTCCGCGCTTCGCCGAACTACTCGACGCGGCGCGTAGGAAATCATTGCACGCGAAGCCTCACACTATCTTAGGATTGAGGCAGGGCATACTTACAATCGCCTCTGCTCTTAAACGACGCCCTCCGCGCGACGAAACCGTGAAGGCCTGGGAGGCTTCCCTTCTATGCTATATCACTGCTGCGTCATACTCCGAGCGCACTAAACATTCAACGTTTTCAAAATCTACGCAAGTATTAGCCGAAGTCGCACGCTTCCGACGTGAAGTCTACCGCCGTGCAATCAATCCTTTCAGTAAGAAATCAACAACGGGGACTCCTTATGTGGAACCTCAAGTCCTCGAAAGAGCATTGAGCATCGCTCGGAGAGAGGCCCTATCCGTTGTTCAACGATTCAAGAATCCGCCGGCTGAGTACAAGCCCTTTCTTGCGGGACTTCGTGATCTCGCAAATCGCAGAGGGGGGTACCTGCCGTCGCTCTCTACGCACCTTGAACGTCGGCCGGAGCTCGCTCGACAAACGCACAACGTCTTCCAGAGAGCACTGCGGAAAGGGATATCTGGACCGGACTTGCGACGCCTGGTGCACCCTACTCTCCAAGATTTGCTGCCGTTCTTTATCCTTCTGCTTTACGCGTTCGCAGCAAACGTGGAGTCCGTGTCTCATTTGCGACGCGACAAGATAGATCGATATATGAATCCAATCACCGGCGAGCGTATGTTGATTACGCTGGACAAGCCGCGCGCTGGTGGCGAGATCCCGCCGTATCAGGTCGGCATCGGTGGAACCTTGAGCGTGTCGTGGCTTATCGAGTCGGTCACTCTCCTGACCGAGCGCGTTGCACAAAACGCCCCAAAGCAGCGTAGATCCTACCTGTTCCTCGCGTTAAACCAGAATAGGGTTTCGATGATGACGAACCCGGCCCGTAACGTCGTCTTTAGGCGATGGCTAAAGGAACACCGCTTGCCTGACATGCTGCTAAGTGCACTACGTCCGACTCGTGCTATCGAAGATTACAAGAAGCATCGGGACGCGGACCGAAGCCGAGCGTTACTCCGTCAGAAATCCATCAGCACAACGCTTCTTTACCTCGATCACACGATCGCCCACGAGACTGATGACCAAATCATTGCGAGGGCTCAGGCTAGCATGTTGTCCGGAACACCTATGAACCCAAGCAAACGCAAAGATCGGAGCAAAGGCTCGGGAGGAGTCGTCTTACCGACGCACCGCTGTGCCGATCCTGAAAACCCTCACGTGCCTCACGATGAGTCTGGCCTCTGCGTCAACGTTATATGGCCACTGAACGATCGCCACTTCGTGATGCCGCTGGAGCCTCGACCCGTTGCATTTCTCCTTCGCGATTATGACGCTCTCCGAGAAGCGCAGCTCCGACTTCCCGCAGCCCGGTTCGCTCGCTATGCTACGAAGATGCTGTATATCGAGAAGAACTACTTGCCGCTAATCGCCGACGAACTCCGTGAAGCTGCGACCTTACTCATTCCCACGCTTCCAAAGGCGCCAATTCTTGACTAAACCGCACACCAGGCGTTCCCGCCAACCCTCGGTCTTATCAGACCTCCCACAGCCGTTCCTAAATACGCGCTTTGAGGATAACGTCTGGACTGTTAAGACGGCAGCAAAAGTCTACAACAAACTGAACTGGGACAAAGTGACCTTCGGAGACGGTAGCACCCTGGCGGATTCGAAGCATGCTCAGCTGCTACGGTCCTGCAAGACCTTCCTGGCGCTCCATACATCGGGACGAGGTTTGCGGCGAAAGAGCCGGTTAAAGGGCGGTTCGGTAAAGAGTGCTTTCAACTACTTAACCGAGTTCGTTCGATGGATGTACGATCGCCACGGCATCCGCCTGTTCAGCGCTTTAACACTCCCTCATCTTATCACGTATCGAAACTACGCCCGCCGGAAGATCATCCGAGGCCCCCTACGGAATAAGGGGCAGCGCGCGGCTCCGGCGAGTCAGGAATTGCGCCTCATGTACGTCCGCTACATCATAGAGATGGGCGACGATCTTCCCGATGGCATTAGCGTCAATCGATATGAAGCGCTAAGAGAGCTTCGAGCGAAGGCTACACGTGCCATTGAAAGGACAGAGCGCATCGATGATGACACGTTCATTGCGCTGATGAATGAGTCCCTGAGGTGGATCCGCGAGATCGGCCCGACCGTCGTTGACTTCTGGCAGGAGCTCCAGCGCTACCGAACTACCACTCTCCGAGAGTGGAAACGTCGCGGCAGAGAAGTCCGGGCATTCAGTTTCGTCAACTTTCGGACCACGTATGCTAAGCCTTGCCTGGTTCGGTTCGATGGCCGTTCCGTTGATCTACGATTCGAAAACGTCAAAGGAATGCGCGAACTATTCACGGCCTTAACCGGTGCCTGTTATATTGTCATTAGCGGCTCCGTAGGAATGCGGGTAAGCGAAATGCTTGACATCCCGAGCTCGCCGCTCGTAACAAAAAGACTTCGAGATGGCCGCAAGCTACTTAAAACGCGGAGCACGTTACACAAGACATCGCGGCTTGATGAGGGCGAGCCCGCCGAGTGGGTAGCCGGCTGGGACGAGCCATCCAATCCTGTCCGGCTAGCAGTTGAGCTGCTTCACATTATGTTTCCCAAATCAGCGTATCTCTTTGCCTCACACTCGACCCTCAATCAGGATGATAAGCGGCTTGCCCCCTCCGGGGCCAATTACGCGATTCGCAGCTTCGCCAAACTGGTAAAGATTCAGACGCGTAAACCCCTCGCCACGAATCAATTTCGCAAGACGTTTGCACGATTTGTAGCCCTATCGGCGCCCGGCGCCGCTGGTGCGCTACAGCGACAGTTCAAACACATTAGCATACAAATGACCGAGCGCTATTTTCCGAACGATCCAGATCTTGTCGAGGATGTCGTCGAGGCGAGCCTGGAGATTGCCGAGGAACGCTACGAGGCGATATTGTCGGCCGACAGGTTAGGCGGCATGATGGGTCAGGAACTCCTACTGCGCAACACGTCGTATCGTGGCCCTGCTGCGGCGAAGAAACGGCGCGAGGTCATCAAGCTGGCGCTCCTCGATCCTCACATTCGACCGGTCTTTCACATTTATGGGGTCTGCCTATACGACGCTCCCCGTGCGAAGTGCGAAGGCAAGCTCGAAAATGTCGGCATCGATATGTGTTCCGGATGCCAAAACCTGGCGGTCGAGGAACAGCATCTTCCAATTTGGGAGGAACATGCCGAAGGTTTACGCGCAATGATCGCTGAGCTCGCCGCGATGGGGGTGATCAACCTGGAGCTGGAGCGGCAACTCGTGCGGGCTTCTAAGATTATTCACAACCTGAGGGACGAAGATGAACCAGACGCGATCGACTGTGGACGGCCGACATCGAAGAAAACAGCGTACCGAAGGCGCCATAAGAGCAGCGCTTAAGAGGCTTTTAGACGGCGACGCGACCCATCCTCGACACGCGGGATTGCGAGTCCGTGTTACAAAGGCTGCCGTTGCTCGCGAGGCGCGCATCAACATCGCTACGCTCTACCGGTTTCCGGAGCTCTGCAAAGAGATCGATCGAGCCGCCGACTCGACTCCTCTGCATCGCCAACAGCGCTCCTCACAGATTAGAAATAAGCTCGTCAGGGAAATCGCTCAGCTCAAAAGCGACCTCACTAAAGCCCTGCAGGAGAACCTCAGACTCACAAGAGCGCTTGAAAAGTACGACCCCGATCTTGGGCTACGTAAACCCATAGACTTAGCCGAGAAGCGGCGTAAACGTCGGCAGGCCTGACTTAAGTGATTCGATTCGCTGAAACGTGCGAGGCGATTGCCGCCACCTCCGCAACAAGCGCGAAGGTGTTACGACTCGCCGAGTACTTTGAGGGTCTCGATGACGTGAACCTTGAGGCTGCCAGCCGCTTCTTCACCGGCCGCCCTTTTGCGCCGTCGGAGCAACGAACATTGGCCATTGGAGGGACCACTATTCTCGCCGCAGCGCGCCGCGTCTGGCAAGTTTCAGATAAGGAACTGTCGGCTCATTACCGCACCCATGGAGACTTAGGAGCGGCACTCGCACCTTTCACCAAGAGAACACAACGCATAGGATTGTTCACCGAAACGCTCACGCCTTCAGCCCTGAAGTCGCTACTTAATCAAGCTGCTGACGCGACCGGAAAAAGCGCCGGACGCACACGGCAAGCGATCTGTGAACGCATCCTTAGCGCATGCAGCAGCGACATTGAAACCAAGTATGCCATAAAAGTTATGAGCGGCGACCTTAGGATAGGCCTTCGAGAAGGACTCGTCGTTGAGGCTATAGCTAGCGCCTTCGGTCGCGCTCCCGCGGCGGTGCGGCGGGCGATCATGGCCTCCGGCGACGTCGGACGAACAGCCGTTGCGGCGCGACACGATTCGCTTGCAGAGATCGGAGTAGCCTACGGATCGGCGATCGGCTTTATGCTCGCGAGCCCGCTTCAGTATGGATCACCTTATCGGGACTTAAGAAGCGGCGAATGGATTGTCGAGAGCAAGTTTGACGGTATTCGAGCTCAACTGCATAAGTTCGGCGACCAGATTCTACTTTTTTCTCGGACTTTTGCCGAAGTGTCACATTCCTATCCGGAGGTTATTGAAGCAGCGCGCAGCGTCCGCGCTTCGGTTATCCTAGATGGCGAACTCGTCGCACAGAAGGGGGCCCAGGTACTTCCCTTTCGTTTCCTGCAGACTCGCCTGCAGCGCAAGACCGTTTCGGCTGAGCTGCTAGAGAATGTACCCGTGACCTTTATCTGCTTTGACCTCCTCGCGTTAAACGACGATTTCCTTATCGATTTGCCACTATCGGATCGTCGTCAGCGTTTGAACGAACTTGGTCTGGCGGAAGAGCATCTGCAAGCCGCAAATAGCCGCACCCTCAATATGGGCGAATTGGAGCCTTGTCTTCACCAGCTCTTCGACGAAGCGCGCGGTGCCGGACACGAAGGCCTTGTGACAAAGCGACTCGATTCCGCCTATCACCCGGGCAAGCGAGGCAAGTGGTGGTTCAAAATCAAGCAAGAGCTTTCAACCCTCGACGTCGTTGTCATCGCGGTAGAGTGGGGGCACGGCCGGCGCTCACAGGTGCTTTCCGACTACACGTTCGCGGTGCGCGGCGACGGCGGCGAACTGCTTGCGATTGGTAAAGCCTTCTCAGGTTTAACGGACGCGGAGATCGCTGAACTGACGCCATGGTTCTTGGAGCACCGCCTGCCCGAGCATGAGCAACGCCGACACGCTCGCTCGCACGAACTTCCCGTCGAGCCCAAGATTGTTCTTGAGGTCGCGTTTGACATAGTCCAGGAGAGCACGCTGCACGAGAGCGGCTTCTCCTTGCGCTTTCCGCGCATCGTTCGGATTCGATACGACAAGCCTCCCGAAGAGATCGATGCTATCGGACGCGTGCGCGAGATCTACGATGAGATGCGCAAAAGGGAACGTCTCAACTGATGGCTCCCAGGCATCTTTGTTATCGCGAGCAGCGCTTATTCCACGACTCTTGGGCAAGTGGTAATTCGTTCAGTTCTGCACGCGCTTCGCGCCATCTGGGGTAATGGCGGCCAATAAGCGCCATGAAGCGTTCGCTATGAGCCGGTTCCCGCAGGTGAAGCATCTCATGGACAACGACATATTCGAGCAGGTCCTTCGGTTTTTTTGTAAGCTCGGTATTCAAGCGTATGCTGCATGTCCGAGGATTGCATCCGCCCCACTTCGTTTTCATCCGCTGCAGGAAATAGGCCGAGACGGTCACACCGAGCTTCGGTTCCCATTTTTCTATAAGCATTGGTACAATCTTATGGAGTGATGACTTATACCATTCGTGCATGATGGCTTCGCGCTTCGCCCGTGGCGTACCGGGGCGCACAACGAGCGTAATCTTTCGATGGTCGAGTGTCACAGATGGCTTTGCGTCTTTCTCGACGACCGAGAGCAAATAGCGCCTGCCCCAAAGATAATGACTTTCGCGCTCTATGAATTGACGGCGCGTCTCCCGTGCCTGCGATCGCAAAGCCGCCCGCTGATCGCGAATCCACCCGAGCTTCGAGATCGCATAAGCGCGTGCCACCTCAGGACGGGTGCGCTTTGGCACTACCAGCGTCACACGCCCATTAGGGGGATGAACCGAGAGGTGGACGTTTTTCACATCTTTAACGGACACCGAGATGGCGACGTCCCCAAGCCGAATGCGCTTCGTCACGGATAGCCCGGCTGGTTCTTGATCAGTTCAAATAGTGCTTGCGTCGCCTCCCGATCCCGGTTTAGCAAGGGGAACAGCGCGTTCAAGACCTGTGCTTCGCGTGCTTGATCGCCACGCCAGCCGGCGGGGGCGCTTTCCCGAATCGTACGATCGATCTCTAGCGCCAGCTTCGCTCGTTCATCAACATGCTCGGGGCAGAAGAAACTCACTCCTCGGATCGTGTCGAGGTTGTTGAAGAGTGCCATCGCTTCCCGATTCCCGTGTAGTGCAGCCGGTGCGCCATCGGAAACAGGCCTGACTAGCTCACGCACGAGCGTCTCGGCTCTCCGCAGGAATTCCTCGTATTCGGCGGCATCCGATCGGCTTTGCGCGATCAGGTCATCGAGCAGCGCCGACATCCGTTCGTAGAACTTCGGGTCGGCAAGCTGGCTTGTCTTGATGGTCTTGCGAAGGTTGTTGATGATTGTCTCGGCGACGGCATTCCGGGAGAGCTTACCCTTCTCATTGAGCTTTCGTGCGATCGCGTCATGAACGCCGGTGGCAATAATCAGCTCGGTAAGAGACATGTCGTCAAGCTCGCCCAACTTCGTCGCCGCGTCAGCTTGCACATAGGTGTTGAGAAGGTGACGCATATCGGCTTCGTACGGTTTGACATCGAGCTCTTCTCCGGAGTGCTGTTTGATCGCGCCGCGTATCTCCGCGTAGAACTCTACCTCCATCCGCAACCTCTCCGCATCGTTTTGAGAGTAGCCGGCTTCCACTAAATCCTGGGCGATCGCCGCGAATGCGCGTACGAGCGTCGCCACCGTCTTGTAAATTGGACTATCAGAGGCTCGGTTCGGTTCAATGCATCCGGGTCGGCTGCGTCACCGCAGAAGTAACGTAGGAACTGCTCGACTTCTCTAGGCTGTGGAACGGGGTCGCACAGATAGTGCAGTGCTTCCCGAGCGTCCTGATGCCGCCTCTTGCCTTCCTCCAGCCAAATTTTGACGTAGATGTTATCGTCGGCACCGCTCTCATCAATCGCCAGTTCGTCCGAGCTATAGACCGCGATCGCCTGCTGCACGTCGATGAACTGCTCCTTAAAATCGACGACGTATCCATAGTCCTTGTCTTCGCCGTCAAGTCGGTTGGTACGGCAGATGGCTTGAAACAGGCTGTGATCGCGCAACTCGTTGTCAAGGTATATGTAGGTACAGCTCGGCGCGTCGAAGCCCGTCAGCAGTTTTCCGACCACGATAAGGAGCTTCATGTTGGCAGGCTCCTCGAGGAACCGCCTTTTGACGTCCTCTTCGTACGCAGTCGTTGTCTGACCAGGCTTGAGCACGTGCTGGCGGTAGGTTTCGAATTTAAACCACTCCTCGCCGCCCTTCGGCTCTTTCGAGACCGAAGCCGGATGAGGCTCGTATGAAGTGACGATGCCGCAATACTGCCCGAACGGCGTATTCGCGAAAAGGCGATAGTAATGGCAAGCATCGTAAATCGAGGCTGTGACGAGCAAGGCGGTACCGCGGTCGCTGTTAAGGCGCGGCTTTAGGCTGAAATCCTCAATGACGTTCGCTACGATGCGGCGCTTTCGATCCTCGGCACTCATCAGCTCTTCCAGCGTCGCCCAGCGCTTCTTCAGCGCGGCCTTCTGAAAGTTGTTGAGGCCCTTGGTCTTCTCGTCGAACCATTTGTCGATTGCCGCCTGGGACGTTAGCCTCTGCGGAACGTCTCGCGCCTCATACTTGAGATCGAGAATTACTCCGTCAGCGACGGCTTGTGGGAATTTGTAGGCGTGGATGTAAGTGCCGAATACGTCGCGAGTGCTCTCCCTGTCCCCTCGCAGCAGCGGAGTCCCGGTGAATCCAATGAAAATCGCATTAGAGCCAGTTCTTCATCTGCTTGTTGAACTTGCCACCTTGCGATCGATGACACTCGTCGACGAAGACGTAGAACTGTCCCCTTGTTTTTGGCGACGGAGCATTGAAATCGGGCTTGAATTTGTGGATAAGCGCGCAGATGAGTCGAGGATTCGCGTTGCCAGTTTCTCGGCAAACTCGTCGCGCGTCGTTACCCGTGGTGATGGGGCATCCGCGCCAATCACCCCAGCGTTGCGCATGACACTTTCGATCTGTTTGTCTAGTTCGTCGCGATCAGTGATTATGAGGATACGGGCGTGAGGATCGTGCTCCATGACCCATTTTGCCAGCAGCACCATGACGATGCTCTTTCCACTGCCTTGCGTATGCCAGATTACGCCGCCTTCGCGCTTCCTAACGCGTTCCTGGGCCCGTTTTACCGCGAAGAACTGATGAGGACGCGGCACCTTCTTGTAGCCGGCATCAAAGATAATGCAGTTACGAATGAGATCAAGCAGGCGGTCCTTGTTGCAGAGATGCGCGAGTGGGCGATCCAACAGGGCACCTGCCGTGACTGGGCCTTCGGGACCCGCGTCTTCTTCCTTCCATTCGACAAAAAACTGCTCGGGCGTGCCGACGGTCCCATACCGCAGACCCTGCGAATCGTTTCCGGCCAACAGCAGCTGGACCGTACTGAAGAACCCCTTATTAAAGATTTCTTCCTGGTTCGTGATGAGCTGGCGGATGCCATCGCCGATCTCGATAGAGCTGCGCTTGAGCTCGATCACCGCGATAGCGATGCCGTTCAAATATAGTACGATATCTGGCCGGCGCTGGAATCCCCCCTTGAGCGACACTTCCTCCGCTACCGAGAAGTCGTTCCTATCGGGATGCTCCCAATCGATAAGGTGGATCGTATTATGTGGCTGCCCTTTCGCTATCTGGACAGGCACGCCATAGCGAAGGAGTTGGTAGGTTCGCAGGTTCGCTTGATAGAGCGTGACGCCAGTCGCATCGGCAGCCTTTTCCAGCTCATATGTTGCCGCAGTTATTTGCGCAGGAGAATACCCACGAGCCTCGAGATTTGCTCGTAGCAAGTCGGGTTCGACGCAACGATTATTTTCGCGCTTACGCCAGTCGCCCAGAGTGTGGTAGCTGAGGCAGTCTAAGCGGGCGGTGTCCGTAAAAAGCGCAATGATACGATCTTGTGTAGCGCGTTCGGAACGGCGTTCTTCAGGCATTCGCGAGTTCGCGCGCGATAAGCCGCGTATTGCCCGTCAAGAGCGCTTGTATCATCGCTATCCTAACATCTCTAAGCTTGCGGATTTGTGCTTGAAGCAGCGATACTTCGACGTCCATGTCAAGGATGACGGAAGAAATCGCTTCTTGTTCGGCTAATTTTGGTAAGAGCAACGATAACCTCGAAACGACTGACCAGTCCGTGCGAGGCATATGGGTTCCGTACGCTTGGCTAGCACTATCCACGAAACTCTCGGTCTGAACCAGAAAATACAGGAAACGTGATGAAACGCCCGCATCGACAGGGATTAGTGGCCAAATCTCGGTTGAACACAAGCCGTCGAACGACGCGAACCAGTATTTCCTGAGGTAGGCTCGAAGTCGACCAAATAGGACATCTTCGCGCCTGAAGGCAAATTTGACAGATCCCGTTCGCGGCACCACCGTCTTCAAAAGTTGCCCGTTCGCCTCGCCGATGCATTCGAGCTCCACGCAGGGCGCGTCGCGCAAATCATGCGACACCGCCACCCTTGAATCTCGTATGGCGACAACTTCGCCGAACTCAGCCGTCGTCCATTGATCATTGAAACCAGGGAGTCGAATGCGACCACTGAGGAGTTGCTGCATTGCTGCCTGCTTGATGTCACGCTTCTTCGCAAGCAGGCGATCTAAAGACTCGAGCAATGCATCGATATCGGCTAATGCCGATACAATTGTCTCTTGTTCCTCAATACTTGGAAAAGCGATGGGGAACGAGTCAACGTCACTGCCAGTGATGTTTGGGTCGCGTCGGCTACTGCTGGCTACCGACCGCCAGTGGCCAATCCGGAAATTCAGGTAGTGGAGTAGATACTCAGGCCGCAGATATCTGCGGTCAACGTTTATTGCCGTAATCGCCTGATTTACAGTCGCCGGAATGCCAAGTATCCCAGTGCGGCCGATCTGATTGAAGCCGCCGTACATTGCCACCAAGACTGTACCCGGTGGATAACAGCGGAGGGAGGTCTCTTCAAGCGCGGCCTGCGTAACGAACTCATCGGTCGAACAAATGCGTGAATTATTTAAGTCTAGCGTCTTGACCCATGCGAATACACCATTCTTGAAATAACGACTGTATAGGCTCCGCGGTGGAGTCGTCCCCGATGAAGTATCCGAAATCGCTCCCAGTGGGAGCACCCGCCAATCGGCTGGGACTACCCCAACTTCAGTTTTTTTATAGCCGCCTGCCGCTACCATGTGGCGCCTATAAGGCGGAGGTGTCCTTCGACGCGCGTCGTCAGTTCGGCGACCTTCTTAGTAAGCTCGGGCAATGGCGTTTCGTACCGTTCCGCCAGCTGTCGGATGCGATTAGTCAAGGCCTGAGAGACATGGTTGATCTCGTCTTGGATGTCGATCGATACACGCGACGTCCACTTGCAATAAATGACGAGATCCTTGATCTCAACCTCGCTAAGGTTCGGGTACTTCGCGTGAATTTCGCTGTCCAGCACCTGCTGCTCGGCTTTTTGCCTAGCTTTAACCTCGGCTTGCTGCTTCAAAAGATCGGCGTAGCGCTGAAGTACAGGGCGCTCGTCATCGTACAGCGGGTCGCTTCCAATTTCCTTGAGCCGAGCATTCACGGACTTTGCGGTAATCTTCTGCTTATCGCCTTCACCTTCAATAACTGCAGAAAGCGCGCCGTCGTCGCCGCAATGCTCCTCTCGCATCGAATCTAGCTGTTCTTCCAGGGAGGAGAGTCGTTGGTTGAGAGCGGCGATGACGTCGCGCCGATCGGCAAAGTATTTGTTAACAAGAATCGACGCAGGTACCAGATCGGATTTATACCGCCGCTTACTGATCGCGTAGTCGTGCTCTTCTGGCCAAACTAGCTTCCCGTCCCTATTCTTTATCTGCTTGATTTCGCGAGGCTGAGCTCCCTTGACCCAGCCCTCGCCCGCAACGATGTACGCATCATCCTGCATCGTCTCAGCCCAATAATCCATCAGATGCTGGTATACATCGTAGGCATCGAGCAGTGGCGCCATGCAAAATGCAGCTAGCAACTCCTCTGAGATCTCATCGATAAGCTCCTTCGGGCGCTCGTCCCTTTTGAAGCCGATGAGGCGCGGGGTTACAGCCGCCTTCCAACTTTCATAGCCTCGCATCACGCTCTGCGTAAAAATATGAAACTCAGCATGATTGAGGACCGTCGGCTTCACCTCGGCGACCGGAGGCCTCAAGCTGAAGTATCCGACGCGACTAGCGGATTCAAATAACACCTCGCGGAGGCCCGGCAGCACCTGCCAATATGAGCTTAGCGCGTCGAGGTCACGCTCGGGAATGCCACCGCGCAGATGTCCGTCGATATCTTGCATATCTTCTGGTTCGCTAGTGTCGATATAGCGGGGTAAATTCAGACTGTAGTCGTTCTTTGGATCTGCGATTTCTGAAACGGGAACCATGCGCGCGTAGCGCGGCACGTCAATCTTCTTCGTGAAAATGTCGACGATTCGGTGAATGTCCTGTTCCCGTAGGCGGTTTTTGTTGCCATCTTTGATGAAGCCGTTTGAGGCATCTATCATGAAGATGCCCTTACGCGCGGCCGCATTCTCTTTGTCGAGTACGACGATGCACGCCGGAATGCCCGTACCATAAAATAGGTTTGGCGGTAGCCCGATAACACCCGAGATGACGCCGGAGCAGATAGCATTGCGACGGATCATCGCCTCGGCGTTGCCTCGAAAGAGCACGCCATGCGGGAGAATGCATGCGCCTTTTCCGGTGTTGTTCATTGAGCGAATGATGTGGAGAAGGTAAGCATAGTCGCCCTGCTTGGCCGGCGGGGTGCCCCAAGCAAAGCGCTGATACAGATCCTTTTCGGGATTGAGTCCTGTTGTCCAAGCCTTGTCCGAAAAGGGTGGATTAGCCACGACGTAATCGTAGGTGCGCAGCCGCTCGCCATCCTTAAACTTTGGCGTGGTCAGAGTGTTGCCTTGCTCGATCTTCGCTGTAGGACAATCGTGTAAAATCATGTTCATGCGGGCAAGACCGGCGGTCGTGTTGTCCTTTTCTTGCCCTTCTAGCGTGATGCGCTTTCCTGACTGGGCCGCGACTTTGAGAAGCAATGATCCCGATCCGCACGTCGGATCGTACGCGGTTGTTGAGGCCTTCGTGTTTTCTGATGAGATGCCGATCACGCTCGCGATTACACGACTGACCTCGGCGGGCGTGTAGAACTGCCCTTTGCTCTTGCCGCTCTCAGTAGCAAAGTGTCGCATCAAGTACTCATAAGCATCGCCAAGGAGATCATCGTGCTCGGCTCGATTCTGAGAAAAATCCAGCCCTTCGAAGATGCCAATCAGGGTCGAAAGCCGCTCAACCTTCTCGGGGCCGTCACCCAGCTTGTTCGAATCGTTAAAATCCGGAAAATCGTATCGGCTTAGCGAGGCGTTGGCATCGACGAGCGGCGCTATAATCAGGGTGTTGATCTTATCGCCGATGTCCGGCGTGCCTTTGAGTGCAACCATGTCGACGAAGCTCGCACCCTTTGGGATCCTAACCGCTGGGGCGAAGTCATCGCTGCTTGCGTACTTGTCGCTGATGTACTTAATGAACAGCATGAACAGAACGTAGTCCTTGTACTGGCTAGCGTCCATGCCGCCGCGCAGCTTATCGCACGATGCCCAGAGCGACGAGTATAAATCCGACTTCTTAACGGCCATGTCAGTCTGTCACCTATGGGGCAGATCCCCAACGACAATCGCACTTTCGCCAGCGAAGGCTCTACGGTGTAGCATTCCCGGCGATACGATGCGACCCTGCGGCTGATCCTCTGGCAAGCGCGTTCGTTTCAATAGTCACCGCGGAGCTAGGGCAGCCCAAGGAGCCACCGAGCAAGTTTGACGATGTGCTCGCTAATGCACGCCAAGCTTAACACTAGGCGGCACTAACCAACCTGCCACCAAAAACTCGAGCGGTAGTACCGCATGTTCGATTGATCTTCCCATGTCTGCGCCTCCCATATATCGCGCCCGTCCTTGGTTCTCTTTACATCGCTGTGCATTTTATCAAAAACCGCATCCGTTATGCGTGTCCTAAAATTGTCTTTGCGAAAGCCGCTTAGCTTTGCAGCAAGATTAGGTGCCCGGCCGACCCATACAAGATCGCTATTGTTTCGAACGCCGCCTCTAATCGCCCAGATTGTCCCGCAATCGATTCCAACGCCGTAATTAAGGTTAAACTCGGCCAACGACTTAGGATATGCTGCCAGCAGTTTCGGCTTTACGATTTCCTCGAACACGTAGTGAATCTTTAACGCACACCGGACGGCTCTGGTCCTCTGATCGTCGCCGATGAAAACGGCCATTACGCGATCTCCGTCAAAACTCCGTATTGCCCCATTTTCGGAGAGCAACACCTTAGACGTGGCGCTCAGGAAGCATTGGAACGTGTTTGAGGCTGCAGGCTTGCTTCTCTTGGCGAGTTCGGTGGAGTCGGCCATGTCCGCGTAGAGGAAGGTTGCCTCAAGAGCTACAGCGTCGTGAAGGAACTTTACATCCTCGGATTCAGGAACCACCTTGCCGTCTCGCTCATCAAACTTTGTTTTTATTATTTCGTCTACGCTGGTCTCGAGGTCAGCCTTAAGTCCCATCAAGCACCCCTATGATTCAGAATGAATATACGGTTTGAACGCCTCCCGAAACTCCTTTGATCGGCGTGTTAGCGCGTTCCACGAACAGCTCGCGATGCGCCGAATCCAGCGCCTGATATAGGGAAGGCCCGATCGTGACTAAGTACGTGTTACCGTCCTGCGTCTTGTTCGCGCCTTCGTATCGCGAAGCGAGGTTTACGGTTGGTCCTAGGACGGTGAATGAACGCTTCTCATCGTTGCCGACGTTTCCCATAAATACCGGGCCGGCATTTAAACCGACTCCCAGCTTCAGCATTTCTCCACCAAAAGTGAGACCGGCCGTACGCTCGATCATTTCTCGACACGCATCGACTACGTGGTTTGCGTTTATTGGCCCAAGTGCCGGGTGCCCCCAAACGGCCATAACGGCATCTCCAATGTACTTGTCTACGATCCCCTTTGAGGCATGCACACAATCAACGATCGTCGCGAAATATGGGCCAAGCTGATCGGCCATGGCTAACTCGTCCATAGGCTCCGATAGCCGCGTGAAGTCCCTTAAGTCGCAGAACATCACGAATGCGTTTTCTACGAATCTCGGCTTGCCGTAATTTTCGCCTTGATAGAGCAGCGCGTCGACCACTCTTGGATCTACATGACTTCTGAAGTGCGAGAACAACAATTGTCGCTCGGCTATAAGCCGGTATCGTTGACCGGTTGCGCCGCGTAGCTTAGTGGAGACCGCTATAAGCAGGTTACGCAGAAAGGCGCTATCTGCCAACAATTCATCCACGATCGTCTCGGGGATGCGAACCGCTCTCGCTTCTCCTCTCGCCCGGACGTCGGCACTATGCTCCTTTCTTTCGATGAAGGCTTGCTCGCCGATTATGTCGCCGACGGTTCGTGAATCGATGTATACTCGTGCTTCCGGTTTCGGCCCAGCCGTAATTTCTACCCGACCATCGAGGACCACATAAAGGAACGTTGGCTGATCGCCCTGGTGTACGAGAAAGTCCCCGTCCAAGAACGTTGCCACCATTTCTGGCCTAATCTTGTCAATCGTCCATGACGCTACGCCCTGAAATAGCGGAAGGCCTGACAGTTCAGTAATCATACGATGGAGTCCAGATCAGTAAGGTAGCTAGAAGAGCGGTAGTAACGTTCCAGGCGAATGTTCTCCCAGACGTTACTGCCGTCGTTATTTTTTGTATATGAAGTGAGCGCTTCCACGAACCTTGGGGTTGCGTAGGTGCTGTAGCCCACGTCGCGCTTGTTGCTTAGTATTGCTGCATGATTTGCGGCTGAACCGAGCCAAACGAGGTCATTTGCACCACGAGGGCCAGCCCTAACCACAGTGATCGAGCTCGAATCAAGACCAACGCCATAATTAAATTTCCAAGGGCTCGCCTCGAGGTCCCAAAATGATCGCAGCGATGGAAGAACTACTTCATTAACGGCCCTACGCAAGGCAAAGGCAGCCATGGCAGCGTTGTCCCTAAAAGAGCCTTCAACGAAGACCCCCATAACGCGGTCGCCGTCAAAGCTTGTAACGCGTCCCCCGCACTTCCTGATGCATTGAGCCGCTACGTAGAGGAACACGCGAGTAACATCGGCGGCGAAGTCAGGTCTACAGCCATCAACAAGATCAGTGGACTTCGCAAGGTCGGCGTAAAGTACAGCCGCATCAATGTTCACAGCGCCGTCTGACAGCGCCACCGCGTCAAGGGAAGGCACGCCGCGCCCGTCCCGTGGGTTGTACTCCGTCCGCACAATGGTCGTACAGACGCTGAGCATGTCGTCCTTCAGCCCCACCGGTACACTGAATCCTCGCCTACAAACACCTTGGCCTCGAACTACCACGCGGTCGGTCGGTTTGCCTGGCGAGCCGATCCGGAACAATTGCGTTGGTTTATAGTCCGAAGAAGTACGACGGCATCCGCGCGCAAGCCCACGTGCGCGACGGCGAGGCGCGCCTCTTTTCGCGCAATCTCAACGACGTGACCGGATCCTATCCGGAGATCGCGCGAGCGCTCGCCCCGCTGCGCCGTGCGGCGATCTTCGACGGCGAGATCGTCGCAACGAGCCAAGGGCGCGCGTTGCCGTTCCGGCAGCTTCAAGCGCGCCTGCAGCGCAAGACCGTCGACGACGCGCTGCTCGAGGAGGTGCCGCTCGCGTACGTCGTCTTCGACGTGCTGGCGCTCGGCGACGATCTCTTGATCGACGAGCCGTTGGCGTTTCGGCGCGAGCGGCTGGCCGAGATCGTCGAGCCGGGGCCACACCTGGTTCTCGCACCGTTTGCTACGCTCGACGAGTTGCCGGGCGCGAGCGTCAACGAACGCTTCGAAGCGGCACGAGCGCGCGGCAACGAAGGGCTGATGCTCAAACGCGCCGATTCACCGTACGCGCCGGGGCGGCGCGGAAAGTGGTGGCTCAAGCTCAAGCGCGAGCTTTCGACGCTCGACGTGGTGGTGGTCGCGGTCGAGTGGGGGCACGGAAAGCGAGCGAAGGTGCTCAGCGATTATACGTTCGCGGTGCGCGGCGCCGACGGACGCCTTCTCACGATCGGGAAGGCCTATTCGGGCCTGACCGACGACGAGATCGCGCAGCTCACGCCGTGGTTTCTCGAGCACCGGCTCGCGCCGCACCATCGCCGCGAGAAGGGCCGCGCGCACGAGATTCCGGTCGCACCGGAGATCGTGCTCGAGGTGGCCTTCGACGTCATTCAGGAGAGCGATCTTCACGAGAGCGGCTTCTCGCTGCGCTTTCCGCGGATCGTCCGGATCCGCGACGACAAGCCCGTCGCCGAGATCGACACCCTCGCCCGCGCGCGCGAGATCTACACCGAGATGCTCGCGCGCGAGAGCGGTTAGCGAGGGCCGAAGAGGACGCCGGTCGGCGAAAGGACGCCGTTGGTCAACGTATGGGCGAGCTTGCCGGTCGCGGTATCGAAGATCGCGACCTCGCCGGTCTGGCTGCCCCAGCCGTACTCCGCGACCGCGAGGTTGCTGCCGGTGGCATCGAGCGCCATGCTTCGGGGAAGGACGAGCTTGGTCTTGAGCGTCGCGAGCACGGCGCCGGTGGCGGCGTCCATCTGGTAGATGCGCTTGTGGTAGGCTCCGACGTACAGCGTTCCGTCGCTCTTCATCGCCAAGCTCTGCGGTGCGACGATGTGCGCGAACGTCTGCCAGAGATTCGGGCTGCCGTTGCGGTACGACGTGACCGTGCTTCCGAGATCGTTGGCGACGTAGAGATTTCCCGACGCATCGAGCGCGATCGAGAGCGGAAGGTCGATACCGGCCGTGATGGTCTCCACCGCCATCGTTCCACCGGCGGCGTATTTGGTGATCCAGCCGCCGTTGTGACTGCTGGCGACGTAGAGATCGCCATTTTTAGGATCGATCGCCAGCGCGATCGGGTAGCTGAGGTGGTCGGCGATCCGGCGCGACGGCACCGAACTGCCGGGCGCGTAGACCGTCACCGACTTTCCGTACTGGTTAGCCGCATAGAGATCGCCGGCGGCGTCGACGGCGAGCGCGAACGGTCCGTTCAAACCGGTTCGGATCTCGCGCGACGGATGGTTGCTGCCGGCCGGAATGACCTCGATCGCGCCTTGGCCGTGCGGGCCCCCGGCGCCGTTGGCGACGTAGAGCGTTCCCTGCGAATCGAACGCCATCGCTACCGGAATATCGACGTGCTTGACGATCGTTCGCAGCAGCGCGCCGGTAGCCGGATCGTACTCGGTGATGCCGCGGAAGCTCGACACGTAGAGTGCGGTCGCCGCCGTGGCGCGTGGCGCAGGAGCCGCTTGCGAAGGCAACTGCACTGCCGGCATCGTGCCGGAGGCCGCTCCTCCCGAGGAGCATCCTGCGACGGCGCCTGCCAAGGCGAGCGCGAAAAAGGGGAACCGCGGTCGATTCATACCGGACGAAGACCTCCTAAGGGCGAGCGATGCGAGCTCTCAACGAAGCGCGGCACCGATTCGTTCCGGAAGACCGGAAGCAATCGAAGCCTTAGCGCCACACCTCGCGCGCCAGCCGTACCAGATTGAGGCCCAGGACGCGTTCGATATCGGAAGCCGCATACCCCATCGACAGCAGCGAATCGGTGATTTCGACGAGCTGCTCGGGCCGCACGAAATCGCACCCGTACTCCTTCACGGTCTCGGCGTCGCGCCCGAAGATTTCGGGATGCTGGCGCACGTAGCTTTCGACCTCTTCGGAATCGAAGACGTAATCGAGCCCGATACCGACGTGGTCGATGCCGGCCAGCCGCGCGACGTAATCGACGTTGCGCGCGATCGTCTCGCTGCGCGCGTCGTTCTTGCCGAGAAAGAGCCCGACGCCGTTGACGCACACCACGCCGCCGCGGCGCGCGCAGGCGAGGATCGCCTCGTCGCGGACGTTGCGCGGATGGTCCCAGAGCGCGCGCGGGTTGGAATGCGAGAAGATCACCGGCGCTTTGGAGTGCTCGATGACCTCGAGCGCCGTGGTTTGGCCGGTGTGCGAACAGCACACCACCATGCCGACGCGATTCATCTCCTCGACGACCGCGCGACCGAACGGCGTCAAGCCGTCGTCGCGCTCGTCGAGACAGCCGGCGCCCACGCGGTTGCCCGCGTTGTAAGCCATCAACATCCAGCGCACGCCGAGGTCGTAGTAGAGTTCGATCAGCGAAAGCTGGTCGGCGATCGCGTTGGCGCCTTCGATATCGAAGAACACGCCGAGCCGGCCGGTCGCTTTGGCGCGTTCGACGTCTTCGACGGCGCGTACCAGCACGTACTCGTCCGGACGGGCGGCGAGCCAGCGGCGAAAATGCGCGAGCATCCGCACGTGCTCCTCGATCCCCTGCGGCCCGAAGCCCGCGTTCACGCTCACGACGGTCACGCCGCTGGCCCGGACGCGGGCGAGCTCCGGGAGAAAGCGCTCGTCGTCCGGCCGCAAGGGCAGGCACGTGTGATTGTCCCAGACGATCGCGCGCTCGAGCAGCGCGGCGGCGCTAGCGTTCACGGTCTAGCCGGTTTCGGCGCTCTTCTTGGATTTTCATGGCCCGGTCGTAGGCGTCGAACCCCTTTCGTTCGGCGCGACCGCGCAGCGCGGCGCGCAGCCGCGACGAGATCACGAAGCAGAGGACGAGCAGCGCGAGCAGCGCGAGGATGAGGCGGCCGGGAATTTGCAACGCGCTCAAGCTCGCCAGCACGACGGCGAGGAGGGCGAGCAGCGTTTCGAAACGGCGCACGCTTCAGTCCTGCGTCAAAACACGTGGCCGCCGGTGACGGTGAGGATCTGCTGCGGCCCGATCGTGCCGGATCCGCAGAACGGGTACTCGAGCAGCACGGCGACCCAGAAGAGCGTGCCGATGGCCGTTCCGATCGCCAGCGTGAGCGCGAGATGCGTATCGAGCCGTTCCGGAAACGCGATCGCGAGCACGACGAACAGCGTCAAGGCCAGCACGCCGAGCGCCGCCAGCACTTCGTCGGGCACCGCGTGCGACGCCGCTCGCCAGCGCCGGTCGCGCATGTTTTCAAGCGTGCCCAGCTGCAGGTAGAGATCGTTGGCATACTCGGGTTTGCGCGGCTTGGCGAGCCGCTCGAGCGTCATGAGGTCGCTCTCGACGGACGGATTCTCCGAGCCGCCGCAGAGACGCGGCCACTCCTCCACGGTTTGGCGCACGTACTCCGCAATGAGCGGGCGCTGCGCGACCTCGACGTCGCGGGCCAAGAGCACCATGGCGGTCGATTCGGCGTCGATGTTGGCCTTGACCGTCGTGGTCGCGTTCCACAGCGTCACGATCGTAAAGGCGAAGAGCATCGCGCACAGGCCGCCCACCGCGGTCGCCCACGCCCCCACCGGCGGCGGGCCGCTCGGCACGCCGGCGCGCGCGTAATAGCGGCGCGCCACCGCCATCGCGCCCAACGCCGCGGCGTTGGCGGCGACGAGCACGACGGCGAAGGCGAGCCAGCTGGGAAGCGCGCTGATCCAGAGCGTCACCCGTCGCGGGCGCTCTTACTTATTCTTGAATCGCGCGACGCGCTTTTCGTTGTACGCTGCGATGCCTTCTTTGGCGTCTTCGCTCTTGAAGAGCAGCGATTGCAGCTCGCGCTCGAGGGCGAGCCCGTCCTGAAGCGAGAGCTCCGCGCCGGTTTGCACGCTGCGCTTGATGTGGCCGACGGCCATCGGCGCTTTGTTCGGCGTGCAGAACTGCTTGGCGTATTCGGTAATTTGCTGACGGAACTCGTCGGCGGTGCCTTCGTAGAGATCGTTGACCAAGCCCCACTCGAGCGCTTGTTCGTAGCTGACCGTCTTGCCGGTGACCATGAGTTCGATAGCGCGGCTCTTGCCGACCATGCGCGCCAGGCGCTGCGTTCCGCCGGTGCCCGGCAATACGCCGAGCGCGACTTCGGGAAGGCCGATCTTCCCGGCATCCTTGCGCGCGATGCGGATGTCGGCCGCCATGGCGATCTCGAGACCGCCGCCGACGCAGTGCCCGTTGAGCGCCGCGATCACCAGCTTGGGCGTCTGCTCCAAGCGGCTGAGCGTCTCGTTGGCGTGCAGGCAGAACATGTACTTGAACTCCGGCGTCACCGAATTCAGCATGCCGATGTTGGCGCCGGCCGAGAAAAACTTCTCGCCCTTGCCGGTGAGAACGATCACTTCGACGTCGGAATCGAAGCGGGCATCGAGAATCGCGTCGTCGAGCTGGCGCATCATCTCGTGGGTGTAGGTGTTCGCCGGCGGATCGTCCATCTCGACGAAGCCCACGTGGCCGTCTTTCCAGTAGTTGACGACCCGCTTGCCGTCGAGCTTGCGTTCCTCGCGTCCGAACGGCGTCTGCGCCGCCTTGCCGTTGACCGTCGTACTCATGCGTATTGCCTTTATCGAGCGTTGGGGGATCTTAGTTCAGATTGCCTTTGGGAGCTATCCAGCCGGGGTTCTTGAAATACTGCTGCAGCGTCGCGTCGTCCTCGGGCGTGGGCAGCACCGTTGGGGCGTACGCCTGCCATTCGGCCTCGGTGAGCTTGCGCCCGTCGACCGCGTAGCGCTGGCCGGCGTAGTCGCCGATCTTGCGGTTGAAGCGCAGATCGGGCACGTAGAGCTTGATCTCGTTGGGGTTGACCTCGTTGACGCGCGCGACCGTCGTGGCCACCTCGGCGTGAAACTGCTCGCGAGCGCGTTCGTTGAGCGATTCCTTGTCGACCGGGTCGCCGGTCTTGTCCTCGTCGACGCGGCCCTTGATGCCCCACGTGTACGCCCACTGCGCCGATCCGGAATGGTCGGTGCCGAAGAGATCGAGCGACCCGGAGATCCACTTGTTGTAGTACTTCTGCTGGATCGGCACCGGGATCACGTCGGCCTTGGCGATCCGGCGCAATCCGGTGATGCCGGTCCCCATGTGAAAGGCTTCTTCCTTGAGCATCGGGCCCATCGACGACGCGAGCGGCGCGAAACCGGAGTGCTGCAGCATCGTGAGCTGGAACTTGCCGTCGCGGTCCATGAAGTTCGTATAGGCGAAGAAATCCAGCCAGTGCGTCACGTCGTCGTTGAACGCGTTGAGCAGCCGGTTCTTCTTTCCGAAAGCGCGGCGTTCGAGCATCTTTTGCGCTTCGATGCGGCCCTCGCTGCCGAAATGATTGACCAGCACGTGGCACATCTGGTAGCCGTGGCGCGTCTCTTCCACCATGATGCGCACCAGCGACGCGAGATCGTACTCGCTCGGCGCGTTGTTCACCAGGAACCGCTGCTGCTCGTTAGACGCGAACTCGGTGTCGCCTTGAAAGACGATCATGTTGAGCACGGCGTCGCGCATGCGCTGATCGGGGATCTCGCGCACGCTCTCCCAGCGGCGCTCGCCCTTGAAATCGCCGAAGAAGATCTCGGGCGTGGCCAGCTCGCCGTACTTGGCCTCGAACGTGTAGCCCGGCATGAACCGCTCGATCAGCTCGCGGTCGAGGCCGATATCGTGCTGCCACTCCTTGAGAAGATCGATCCAATCGTCGAACGTCGCGATTCTGGCCATGTGCTACCCCTTACGTGTGACGCTTTTTTGACTGCCCGTGAGAATAGTGTCATATTAGATGGGTGCAGGGGGAATGTCAAGGACGGCCGGAGGCCCGCCGGGCCGTCGAGCGGCCGACTTCGTTCATCTTTACGCTCTTCGGCGACGTCGTCGAGCGGCCGGCCGAAGGCGAGGCTCGCTGGCTCGGCTTGGGGGCGCTGATCAAACTGATGGCCGCGGTCGGTCTCTCGGAGGCGGCGGTCCGGCAAGCGGTCTCGCGCATGGCGCGGCAAGGCTGGCTGGCCTCGGAACGGCGTGGAACGCGCGCGTTCTATTCGGTGACCGATCGAGGGAGGCGGCGCATCGAAGAGCTCAGCCCCCGGATTTACGGGCCGGTCGTCGAGTGGGACGGGCGCTGGAGACTGCTCGCCTACACGATCGCCGAAGCGCGCCGCGAAACCCGCGACCGGCTGCGGAAGGAGCTGGGCGTGCTCGGCTGGGCGCCGCTGGCCGCGTCGACCTGGATCTCTCCGGCCGATTCGCTGGCGGCCGTCCGTGAGGCGGCGGACGCGGCCGGGGCGGCCGGCCTGGTCCATCTGTTCACCGGGGAGTACGCCGGACCGCTGAGCGATCGCGAGCTCCTCGGAGCCTGCTGGGACCTCGATGCCATCGCCGCCGCCTACCGCACCTTTATCGAGCGGTACGCCGAACGTTTCGAACGGGAGCTGGAGCTCGGCGTGCTCGGCGAGGAGGCGGCGTTCGTCGAGCGCCTCTGGCTCGTGCACGATTTTCGAAAGTTTGCCTACGTGGACCCAGGCCTGCCCAGCGTCCTGCTGCCGGCGCACTGGCCGGGGACCAAAGCCGCCGCGCTCTTCCGCGAGTACTACGCCGCGGTCGGTCCGAAATCGCGGCGCTTCGTCCGGCGCTGCATCGAAGCCGCCGCCGGCACAAACGGAGCGTGACCCGGCGGCGTCGAACCGACCTCGCCATGCCCAAAATCGCCATCTTCTTTTTCGCCGCGATCTGCGCCGGCGTCGCCGTCTCCGCGTGCAACAGCGGGACCAGCGTCACGCCCACGCCGGCGCCGAGCATTTCGCCGACGCCCGACCCGAAGATCAGCTCGGAAGTCATTCTCGTGACCGTCGTCGGGAGCCCGACGGCCAACCTCCCGGTCGCCGAATCGACGCCCAACCCGCATTTCAGCGCGCGCCCCGGCACCACGATCGTCACGCAGAAAACCAACAAGAAGGGCGAAACGAAGTTCACCGGGCTCAAACCCAGCGCCACGTACTGCTGGGAAGCGACGCTGAAACCGGGGGGCTCGCCTTCCTTTACGTGCGCGACCTGGCCCGTCTGGCAGAGCACCAACCCCATTCAGCTGGGGACGTAACGCTACTCTTCGTCGTCGTGCAGGTGGAGGTGCGAGCCTTCCTCGGCGTCGGAGAGCACGTCGCGCGCCTCGGAAAGCACGGCGTTCGAGAGCGGCCGGCTCGGCCGCTCGACGGAGCCCTCGTCGGCGAGGAATTCGACTTCCGACCAGTCTTCCCACGTCTCGAGCGGCTCGTCGCCGGCCGTCGCCGGGAAGCGGACGCAGAAGCCTTGTTCGAGATGCATGCCGACCACGGTGACGCACGTCCCGCGCGGGAAATAGGTGCCGTCCTTCCAGAGCGTGCCGTACGTGGTTGCGTACTGCCGCCCGATCTTCAGGGCGTCGGCCATCGCTGGATTATACCCCGAACGGGTCCATCGGTTTCTCGCCGATATAGGTGAGCACGCTTTTCGTTTCGCTGTAGAGCCGCATCGTCTCCATGCCGAGCTCGCGGCCGTAGCCGGATTGCTTGTACCCGCCGAACGGCACGCCCGGGAACACCGCGTACGGCGTGTTGATCGCAACGGTTCCGCTGCGAATCGCGCGCGCGACCCGGTTGGCGCGCCCGATCTGCTGCGACCAGACGGTGGCGGAGAGGCCGTACTCGCTGTCGTTGGCCATCGCGATCGCTTCGGCTTCGCTGGCGAATCGCACGATCGAGGCGACCGGGCCGAAAATCTCCTCGCGCGCGACGCGATGCGCGTTCTCCACGGCGTAGGCCGTCGGGCTCCAGAACGTGCCGGCCGCAAACGGATCTTCCAGCGCGACGGGTTCGCCGCCGAAGAGCGTGGTCGCGCCCTCGGCGACGCCGATCTCGTGATACGACTTGATCTTTTCGAACTGCTCCGGCGTGGTGATCGCTCCGACGTGCGTCTGCGGATCCTCCGGATTGCCGGTGCGCAGTTTTTTCGCGCGCTCGGTAAACGCGTCGACGAAGCGCTCGTAGACGCCGGCCTGGACGAAGATGCGCGAACGCGCTTCGCACGTTTGCCCGGCGTTGTAGAAGATGCCGTACAGCGCGCCCGCGACCGCGGCGTCGAGGTCGGCATCGTCGAAGACCAGCGACGGCGATTTCCCGCCCAGCTCGAGCGTGACGCGCTTGAGCGTCCGCGCGGCGCTCGCCGCGACGCTCTTCCCGGTAGCCGTCGATCCCGTAAAGGCGATCTTGTCGACGGACGGGTGCTCCACGATCCACGCGCCGAGCTCGCGCGTCGAGCCGGTCACGACGTTGAACACGCCTTCGGGAACGCCCGCTTCCAGCGCAATCTTGCCCAGCTCGATTGCGGTCAGCGGCGTCGACGGTGCGGGCTTGAGCACCATCGTGCAGCCGGCGGCCAGCGCGGGCGCGACCTTCCACGACGCGAGCAGCAGCGGAAAGTTCCACGGCACGATCGCACCGACGACGCCGACCGGCTCGCGCACGGTGTTGGCCAAGTACGTCGGCAGCGGCGGCGGCATCGTTTCGCCGTAGTTCTTGGTCGCGGCGCCCGCGTAGAACTCGAAGCAATCGACGATCGCGCCGAGCTCGCCCTTCGCCGTCGAAATCGTCTTGCCGTTGTCGCGCACTTCGAGCAGCGCGAGCTCTTTGGCACGCTCGCCGATCAACGCGGCCATCTTGTAAAGAATCTTCGCGCGGCGCGACGCGGCCATCGACGACCACTTCCCGGCGTCGAATGCCTTGCGCGCCGCCGATACGGCCGCGTCGACGTCGGCTTGCGTGGCCTGCGCGACGCGCGCGAGCACGGCGCCGGTCGCCGGATTGCGATTTTCGTAGGTCGCGCCGTCGCCGGCGTCGCGCCAGGCGCCGCCGATGAGGAGCTGCGTGGTGGCAGGTGCGGTGGTCGTGGTGCTCACGGTCGTTCTCGTTTCATGACGTGCGTTCGAAAATGGTAGCGATGCCTTGGCCGACGCCGATGCACATCGTCGCCAGGGCGTAGCGTCCGCCGCGGCGGCGCAGTTCGTGCAACAGCGTGGTCGCCAGCCGCGCGCCGCTGGCTCCCAAAGGATGCCCGAGTGCGATCGCCCCGCCGTTGACGTTCGTCTTGGCCGGATCGAACTCCAGGTCGCGCATGCAGGCGAGCGACTGCGCGGCGAACGCCTCGTTGATTTCGACGAGGTCGAGATCGCTCGCGCGCAGGCCGGCCAGCTTCAACGCTTTGCGAACCGCCGGAACCGGGCCCAGGCCCATGACGTCGGGCGCGACGCCCGCCGACGCGCACGCGACGACGCGCGCCAGCGGCCGGGCCTTCAGCTCGCGAGCCGCGCTCGCTTCGCAGAGCAGCAGCGCCGCGGCACCGTCGTTGATGCCCGAAGCGTTGCCCGCGGTCACGGTGCCGCCGGCTTTGAACGCAGGCTTGAGCTTGGCGAGCGTCTCGAGCGTCGTCTCCGGCCTTGGATGCTCGTCGCGCGTCACCGCTTGGCTCTTCGGCGAGGCGGCCGGCACCGCGACGAGCTCGTCGTCGAAGGCACCGCGCTCGACGGCGGCTTTGCACTTCATTTGCGATTCGTATGCGAAGCGGTCTTGTTCCTCGCGTCCGATGCCGTAGAGCTCGGCGACCTTCTCGGCCGTCTCGCCCAGCGAGATGGTCCACTCCTCGGGCATCTTCGCGTTGATCATGCGCCAGCCGAGCACGGTGTCGAAGAGCTCCTGCGCGCGGCCGAACGCGCCGGAGCTTTTCGTAAGCACGTACGGCGCGCGCGTCATCGATTCGACGCCGCCCGCGATCGCCGCGTCGCATTCGCCGAACGCGATGGCCTGCGCGGCCGAGTTGACGGCCTGCAGGCTGGAACCGCACAACCGGTTGAGCGTGACGCCCGGCACCGAAACGGGCAGGCCGGCGAGCAAGGCCGCCATCCGCGCGACGTTGCGGTTGTCCTCGCCGCTTTGGTTGGCGGCGCCGAAATACACGTCGCCGATCGCTTCGGGCGCGATGCCCGTGCGTTCCACGATCGCGCGCACCGCGAGCGCCGCGAGATCGTCGGGACGAACGCTCGCCAGCGCACCGCCGAAGCGGCCGATCGGCGTGCGCGCGGCGTCGACCACCCACACCTCGCGCGCGCTCATGGCGCCTCCACGGGATCGGCCGGTTCTTCGTCGACGTCGAGCACCCACAGCGAACGGTGCGGCCCGAACGCCGCGCCCTCCGCGGCAGCCACGCGCGCGAGGATGCGCGCGACGCGCGCGCCGCCGATTTCGCGGCCCCACGCCAGCGGGCCGATCGGGTAGTTCGTGCCCAGGCGCATCGCCGTATCGACGTCGTCGGGGGTCGCGACGTTCTCGTGCACGGCGCAAACCGCTTCGTTCACGATCGACCCGACGGTACGCCCGAGAAAGAGGCCCGGCGAATCTTCGACCAGCACGACGCCCTTGCCGAGCGATTCGAAAAACTCTTGCGCGAGCGCGAGGCTGTCGTCGGAGACGCATTCGCCGTCGACGATTTCGACGGCGCGCTGGCCGGCGAGCGAACCGAGTATCCCGTACGCGACCAGGCGTTCGGGATGTTTCATGCGTTTGGCGCAGGCGGCCGCGTCGGTGGCGTACGCGTCGACGAAGATCGCCGTCTCCGGCCCGAGCAACGCGTCGAGTTCGAGCACGACGTTTCCGCGATCGGTCGTGCCGTCGCCCACGTCGAACACGATCGTCGCTTCCGCCGAGAGTTCGTCGAGCAGGTCGTCGCTCTCGACGCGCTGGCTCGACGCGTAACGCTGCTCGACCAGCTCCGCGATCTCCGAGGCGAGGCCGCCGAAGCCGACGACCGCCACGAACTCCTCACCGGCCGCTTGAGGATCGGCCGGCTCGACCGCCAGATTGAGACGCTCGGGCTCGCCGCTGCCGTAATCGTAAAAGCCCGCCCCCGCCTTACGCCCCAGCCGTCCGCGCGCGACCAGATCGCGTTGCGCGTCGACCGGCGCCAGGCGCTCCAGCCCGGTGCGCTCGTACACCGATTCGGTGGTCGCGAGGTTGACGTCGAGCCCGATGAGATCCATCAGCTCGAACGGCCCCATGCGAAAGCCGGCGGCACGCGCCAGCGCGTCGAGTTCGGCCGGCGAAGCGACGCCGCGTTCGAGCGCGCGCAGCGATTGCAGGTAGTACGGTCGCGCGACGCGGTTCACGATGAATCCCGGCGTGTCGGAAGCCAGCACCGCCGTCTTGCCGATGCGCTCGACGAAGGCGTACGCGCGCTCGATCGCCGCGTCGCTCGTCTCGGGCGCCGCCACGATCTCGACCAGTTTCATCGCGGCCGGCGGATTGAAGAAATGCAGGCCCAGCACGCGCTCGGGAGCGGGCACCGCGTCGGCGAGATCGGCCACCGAGAGCGACGAGGTGTTGGTCGCGAGCAACGCATCGGCGCGCAGCGCCGATGCGAGAGCGACGAAGACGCCGCGCTTGACGTCGAAGCGCTCAGAGACGGCCTCGATCGCGAGGGACGCGTCGCTGCGCTCGGGGATGGCGTTCAGCCAGGCGACGCGCTCGACGACGGCGGGATCGTTTCCGCGGGCGGCATCTTTGCGCATGCGCTCGAGCCCTCGCTCGCGCTGCCCCGCGTCGGGCTCGACGAGCTCGACGGCGTATCCGCCCTTGGCGGCAACGTAGGCGATGCCGGCCCCCATGGCACCCGCGCCCACGACGAGAATGGTTTCGCTCACGGCGCGGGGGTTTCGACGCTCTCGCCGTCCTCTCCGCGAGGCGGGTGCGGAGGAAACCGGACCGAAGCGCAGCGGTATGGAGAAACCCGTTTGGCGCGTGCGCGCCTCGCGTTACCTCGTCGAGTCGCCGTACATGCGCTTGCGCGTCGACGAGCTCGAGCTGCCGGATGGGACCGTGATCCCCGACTACTACGTCCGCGAGGGCGCGGGATTCGTCAGCGTCTTTCCTTTGACGGAACGCGGCACCGTGATCCTCGTTCGCCAGTATCGCTACGGCTCCGATACGATCGGGCTCGAGCTGCCCGCCGGAACGCTCGACCCCGGCGAATCGCCGGAGGCGTGCGCCCGCCGCGAGCTGGCCGAAGAGACCGGCTATGCCGCGCCGGAGCTGGAACTGGTCGCGACGTACCGGCCCGAACCGGTTCGTTCGACGTCGTTCGCCTACGTCTACGTCGCCCGCGGCGCGCGGCCGAGCGTCGCGCCCAAGCCGGACCCGACGGAACATCTCGTGGTGGAGGAGGTGGAGGTGGACGAATTCCGGCGCATGCTCGCCGACGGCCGCATCGAAGCCGGATCGACGATCGCGGCCGGCTACCGGGCGCTTGAGTTCTTAGGGCGCCTCTAACCGGCTAGGCGTACGCGTCGACGGCCGTGCCGAGGCCGATCGAGGCGGCCAGTTCGGCGCCGACGGCGGAATCGAGGTGCTGCGTGGCCGAGAGCAGCCCGAGATTGATCTGCGCGGCGACTCCGGCGCTGCTGGCTACGCTCGACGCAGCTGCGATGTCCATGGGTACTGAAACCTCCTCTCCTCTCTATCGGTAGTTGAGGGTGCCATGATGAATCCGACCCTTTCCATCTTCCTTAAACTGACCGCCGTGGTCGCGATCGGCATCGTGCTGCTGGTCTTGGCCGGCTTCCTTTTGAAGATCGTCGTCGTCGCGGCCGTCATCGCCGCGCTGGTGCTCGGCGGCCTGCTGATCTACTCGTTCTTCCGGCGCAAGCGGGGGCTTCCGGTCATTCGCTAACGCCGCGCCGGAGGAGCGCTTCGAGCGCCTCCGTCACGCAGCCGGGCTCCTCGAGCATCGGAAGATGCCCGCTGGCCTCGCACACGACCAGCCGCCCGCGCCGAAAGGCGCGGGCGTTTTCTTCTGCCTCCGTCCGCGGCACCACGAGATCCCGGCCGCCGGCGAGAACGAGCACCGGCACGTCGAGATCGGGCGCGATGTCGCCGGCGTCATCGCGCAGCGCCATTCCGCGCAACGTCGCGGCCGTACCGGTCGCGCCGTTGGCCATTGCGATGGCACGCGCGCGCGCAACCAGATCGGGGCGCTCGCGCGCGGCGTCCGCCGCAAAAAGATTCGGCAGATACGCATCGACGGCGGGCTCGGCCGACGCACGCGCTTCGACGGCATCGGCCAATTCGTAACGCGCCGCCGCCCGCTCGGGCGCGTCCGCAGCGAGCCTGCTGCAGACCAATGCCAGGTGCGTCAGACGCTCCGAGTACATGCGCGCGAAGGCCAGCGCGACGTATCCGCCCAGCGAATGTCCGACGAGCGCGACGCGCGCGATCCCCAGCGCGTCGAGCGTCGTGGCGAGGTCGGCGGCGAGCGTTTCCATCAGATACGGTCCGTCGGTTTGCTGCGACGCGCCGGCTCCGCGCAGGTCGGGACGGACGACGCGATGCGCGCGAGAGAGCGCCGCGGCCTGCGCGTCCCAGATCTCGCGCGTCAGTGGAAACCCGTGGATCAGTGCGACGGCGGAACTGCCGTCGCCGTCGACGCGCACGTCGAGACGCGCGCCGTCATCGGCCAAAACTTGCATCGAAAGTCATAATACTGTATAAGGGAGGCAACAACCCTGGTCGATTTCCGGCCAGAGAAAGGATGACTCCACACACAATGGCAGTCAAACGTTCACGCAAGAAAGCCGCAGCGAAGGCTGCGCCGGCCGCGAAGAAGCGCACCGTCCGCAAGGCGGCACGCAAGGTTCGCAAGACCGTGCGCAAGGCGCGCAAGACGGTGCGTAAAGCCACCCGCAAGAAGGCGACGCGCAAGAAAGTCGCCCGCAAGAAAGCGGCTCGTAAAGTCCGCAAGACGGTTCGCAAGGCCCGCAAGACGGTCCGTAAAGCCGCCCGCAAGACGGTCCGCAAGGCCCGTAAGACCACCCGCCGGAAGAAAGCCGCCGCCTAAGCTAGGACGGCGTTTTTTGTTCCTTTTGCGAGTCGCGCATGCGGCTCGCTTTTTTTTAGGCCGCGCGTACGGCCGGCCGCAGCAGCCAGATCGCCACGAACGTGGCGGCGCACAGCGCACCGGCCAGCACGAACGTTTCGGGCAGGCCGATGAAGCTGGCGATGGCGCCGTCGACCAGCGATCCGGCCGGAACGACGCCGATCGCGATCATCGTGTAGACCGAGATCGCGCGCCCGCGGATCTCGTCGGTCGAGAGCGTTTGGATCAGCGTGTTGGTGGCGCCCAGCAGCGTCATCGTCCCGGCGCCGATCGCGAAGAGGACCGGCAGCGTGAGCGCGAGCGACCGCACCACGCCGAGCAGCATCACGCCGGCCGACATCGCCAGCCCGGCTTGCAGCCAGAGCCGGGCGCGCCGCTCCCGCTGAGCGGCGTACGCCGTCAGCAGCGCGCCCGCGAATCCGCCGATGCCGATCGCCGAGACCGCCCAGCCCAGCCCGCGCGCTCCTGAGTGGAGCACGTTCACGGCGAACGCCGGAATCAACTGGCTATAGGGACGCGCGAAGACGGCGGTGACGAAGAACGCCAGCACGACGTAGCGCAGCACCGGGTGGTGGTAGAGAAAGATCATGCCTTGGCGCATCGCGAGCAGCATTGGCTCGCGCGACGTCGCCACCGGCTGCGACGGCTTCATCACCAGCACCGCCACCACGACCGCGAGCGTGAGAAAGGCGTTGACGTAAAAGGAGCCCGCGACGCCGACCCACACGATGAGCACGCCGGCGAATGCGGGGCCGGCAACCGCCGGTGCGTTGAAGGCGACCGAGTTCAAGCCCACCGCGTTGCCGACGTATTGGCGATCGACGAGGAACGGCGTCCAGCTCTGCCGCGTCGGCGCGTCGAAGGCGTTGGCCGCCGAGTTGAGCGCCGAAATCGCGACCAGCCACGCCATGTCGAGCCGGTGCGCGCTGGCCAGAATGGCGAGCACGAGCGCCGCGAACGCCATCGTGAGATTCGTGCACACCAGCACCCGGCGCCGCGGAAACCGGTCGGCAACCACGCCCGCGATCGGCGAGAGCAGCAGCACCGGAACGGCACGCGCGCCGCCGAGGATGCCCAGATCGAGCGCGGCGACGTGCGGCGATTTGGCCAGCGCGGCAACGAAGAAGCCCATCGCCGTGAACTGCATCCAGGTGCCGAGATTCGAAATCATCAGGCCGCCCCAGAGCAGACGAAAATCGCGGTAGCGCAGCGCCGCGAAGATCGGGTTGGAGCGTCGCGGCGGCGGGGTTTCGATCACGCGTTCGCGGCCCGGACCGCCGCGACGACGATGGCGGCGGCGCGCGACTCGCCCAGCGTCGCCGTGTCCAGGCAGAGATCGTAGAACGACGGATCGCCGAAGGTGACGGCGTAGCGGTCGCGCAGAAAGGCGGCGCGCGTTCGGTCGACCCGGTCGAGTTCGGCGGCCGCGGCCTTCTCGTTGACCTTCGTCGCGGCGACGATCCGCGCGATGCGCCACTCGCGCGGCGCGTGCATGAAGACGCGCAGCACGCCCGCGCTCGCGCCCAGGATGGCGCTCGCACCGCGCCCTACGATGACCGCGTTGCCGTGGGCGGCGTACTCGCGTACGGCCTGTCGCACCGCCCGCAGCAGCTCGTCGTCGAAGGGTTCGGTCACCGCCGACGACTCGGCCAACTCGGGCGTCGCCATCTCGAGCCCGGTCAGCAAGCGCTCCCCCAGCGACGGCTCCGTGTCTTCGTTGGCTTCCACCACCTCGACGGGGACGTTGAGCCGCTTGGCCACGACCACCGGAAGCTGCGAGTCGACGAACGCGTATCCCAGCTGGGCCGCGACGAGCTGGGCGATCGCCACCGCGCCGCTGCCGTACTGATTGGAGACCGTTACGATCACATGGACCAGAGTACGCAGCAGCGAACCCCTGCCCCTTGACCGTGGCACCGATCATTGCGACGCGCGATCTGCGCAAAGTCTTTCGCAGCGTCAAGCGCCGGCCGGGCGCGCTGGGCGCCCTCGCCTCGCTCTTCTCGGGCGAGTACGAGGAGCGCGTCGCGGTCGGCGGCGTGACGATGTCGGTCGAAGCGGGCGAGCTGATCGGCTACATCGGCCCGAACGGCGCCGGCAAGTCGACGACGATCAAGATGCTCACCGGGATCCTGGTGCCGACCTCGGGGGAAATTTCGGTGGCGGGGCTGGTTCCCTACGAACGGCGCAAGGAGAACGCGCGCAACATCGGCGTCGTCTTCGGGCAGCGCAGCCAGCTCTACTGGGATCTGCCGCTGATCGAATCGTTCGAGCTGCTGCGCGCGATCTACGGCGTGCCGCGCGCGCGCTACCGCAAGAATCTCGACGAGTTCGTCGCGCTGCTCGAGATGGAGCCGTTTCTCCAGACGCCGGTCCGGCAGCTTTCGCTCGGGCAGCGCATGCGCGGCGATTTCGCCGGCGCCCTGCTCCACGATCCGCGCATCGTCTATCTCGACGAGCCGACCATCGGCCTCGACGTGGTTGCGAAACAAGCGATTCGGGAGTTCGTCGCGCGCATCAACGCCGAGCGCGGCACCACGGTGGTGCTCACCACCCACGATCTCGCCGACGTCGAGCGGCTGTGCCGCCGGATCGTGCTGATCGATCGCGGCCGCATCATCTTCGACGGCGAAACCGACGAGATCAAGTCGCGCTACGGCCGTACCCGCACGCTGATCCTGCACCTGTGCGAGCCGGTCGAACGCCCGCAGCTCGAAGGCGCCGAGCTCGCCGGGATCGACGGCACGATGGCGCGCTTCACCTTCGACCGCACCCGCCAGCGAGCCGACGCGCTCGTCCGGCAAGCCAGCGAACGGTATCGCGTCGAAGACGTCAGCATCGAGGAGCCGGACCTCGAATCGATCATCCGGCGCATCTACGTTTCGCCGGCCGAGCTCGAGCGCGGCGACAAGGAGGCTCCGGCGTGATCCTCTCCAGCGGTGCGAAGAAACCGAAGATCCACTCCTCGGCCTACGTGGCGCCGAGCGCGACGATCTCCGGCGACGTGACGATCGCCGCCGGCTGCGCGATCCTGCACGGCGCGATCGTCGTCGCGGAGGGCGCGCCCGTGACGATCGGCGCGGAGACGGTGGTGATGGAAAACGCGGTGCTGCGCGGCAGCGGCGGGAGCGCGGTGCAGTTTCCGCTGAAGGTCGGCGAGCGCTGCATCGTGGGGCCGCAGGCGTACGTGGCCGGCGCGACGATCGGCGACGGCTGCTTCGTGGCCAGCGGAACGAAGATCTTCAACGGCGCGACGCTCGAAGACGGCAGCGGCGTGGCGCTGGGCGGGATCGTCCACGTGAACACGCGCCTTCCGAAGGGCGCCAGCGTGCCGATGCAGCACGTCGCGTTCGGGAACCCCGCGCGCATCTACAAGCCCGACGAGGTCGGCGACCTGCACGCCAAGATCGAGTTCTACGAAACGGTCTTCAATCTCGAAGCCGGGGAAGGCGTGCGCGCCCGCGCGGCTCAGGCCTACGCCAAGTTCCTGCGCAAGACGCACGCGCAAGACGGCGTGCTCGACGAGCACAAGAACGTCAAGCCGCCGCCGCGCCGGTCCGGCGAGGAACCGCCGCCGACGCAAGCCACGCAGGTGGATAAGGTGGTCGACGTGATGATGCTCGAGCTCGAAGAGATGGAGCATCGCCGCCAAGAAGCGATCAAACGCCAGCAGAAAAAATAGTGGAACCCTATCTCGAGTTTGCGAAGAAGGCGTTCGCGCGGGAGGCCACCTACCGCATGGAGGTGCTCACCGAGATCGGGTCGCTGGTGCTGCGGGTCTATATCCTGCGCTCGCTCTGGACCGCGCTCTACGCGCAAAACGCCGCCCCGCTGCACCTTCCGCTCCACGCGATGATCACGTATGCGACCGTCGCGATGCTGATGTCGCTGATTCTAGAGGTCGACGGCACGCGCGCGATCCGCGAAAAGCTGCGCGAGGGCACGATCGCGACCGACCTCATGAAGCCGATCAGCCTGCCGCTCTATTTTTTCAGCGACGGCGTGGGGCAAACGGCGCTGCACGCGCTGCTGGTGATTCCGGCGCTGCTCTGCTCGCTGCTGCTCGTGCACGTCGACGTTCCGTCGCCGCCGGTCTTCGGCGCGTTCCTGCTCTCGTTTGCGATCGGCTACGGCGTGAACTTCTTCTTGAACTTCATGATGAACTCGATCGCGTTCTGGACGCTCGAGACGTTTGCCGTTCAGCTGGTGGTGCGCTGGAGTTCGGATCTGCTCTCGGGGCAGATCATTCCGCTGCAGTTCTTCCCGGGCGTGCTCGGCAATCTCGTCTTCGCGCTGCCCTTTGCGGCGATCTACTCCACGCCGCTGCTGATCTACGTCGGCATCATTCCGCCCGACCGGTGGGGCGCCAGCCTCGCCGTGCAGCTCGGATGGCTCGCACTCTTCGCCGCGCTCTCGACGCTCGTGTGGAACGCCGGCTCCCGCCGCGTCGTCGTCCAAGGCGGCTAACCCCCGCCCCGTCACCGCAAGCGTGCGGTGTCACCCCGAGCTCGTGGGTGTCACCCCGAGCTCCTGGGTGTCACCCCGAGCTCGTGGGGTGTCACCCCGAGCTCGTCGAGGGGCGCAGAAAACCAATGCAGTGATTCCCATCGCCCTTCGACAGGCTATCAGGGTAACAACGGCGGGCTGCTATGGGGCGAAGGCTTCGTCGACGTAGCACCAGCGCCAGGCTTCGCCGGGCTGGAACGACTGAATCACCGGATGCTTGGTGGCGTGATAGTGCTTGGTGGCGTGCGTGCCGGGCGACGAGTCGCAGCAGCCCACGTGGCCGCACGTCAGGCAGCGGCGCAGGTGCACCCAGTGGCCGCCCGTGGCGAGGCACTCCTCGCAGCCGTTAGGGGGCTTGGGCGCGGGATCGCCCGCCCGCGCGAGGTGTTCGCACTCAGAGGGCATCGGGAAGATCCCACAGCGTCAGCTCGCCATAGCCTTTCACGGCCAGAGCCGGAATGCCGAAGAGCCGGACGGCGTCGCCGGCGTGCAGCCGCTCGCCGTTGGCTTCGACCACGCCTTCGGCGACGAAGAGAAAGCCGTAGCGCTTGGGCGCAAAATCGTAGACGACGGTTTCGTGCTCGATACGCGAGACGGCGAACGTCGCGTCTTGCGTGATGCGGATCGGCGCTTCGACGCCGTCGCCGCCGCTGACCACCTTGAGCCAACGGTTGCGGCGGTCGTCGACGGCGAACTCCATCTGCCCGTACGACGGCGGCGTATCGAGCCGGCCGGGCAGCACCCACATCTGCACGAGGTGCAGCGGCTCGTCGGGCTTATTGTTGAACTCGCTGTGGCGCACGCCCGTCCCGGCGCTCATGAACTGCACGCCGCCGGGGCCGACCACGCCGTGATTGCCCATGCTGTCGCGATGTGCGAGCTCGCCCGAAAGCACGTACGTGACGATCTCCATGTCGCGATGCGGGTGGGGCGGAAAGCCGCTGCCGCCCGCAATCGTGTCTTCGTTGAAAACGCGCAGCGCGCCCCAGTTGACGTTGTCGGGATCGGCGTACTCGGCGAAGCTGAAGGAATGATACGTCTGGAGCCAGCCGCGATCGAAAAAGGCGCGCTGGCCGGAACGCTGGACGGCGAAGACGGGGGAGAGCGAGGCGGACGTGGTCATGCGCCATCAAGACCTGGCGGCGGGTCGGGCGGTTGCAGGCGCCCCAAGAGCAGATGATAGTACAACATGCCGCGCACCGGCCCGAGGCGCTCCAGGAGCTCGTCGAGATCGACCGGGCCACCGGCGAGCAGCGCGACGGTGCGCGCGACGCCCGAATCGCGCATCGGAAACACGTCGAGGCGCCCCAGCCCGCGCAGGAGCACTACGGCGGCGCTCCACGGGCCCAGCCCGCGCACCGCGGTCAGCCGCTGCGCCGCCGCCTCCGTCGGCAGCGCTTCGAGCTGCGCGTCGTCGAGGGTTCCGCCGGCGAACGCCGTCGCGACCGAGCGCAAGTGCGCGACTTTGTTGCGCGAGAGCCCGGCCGCGCGCAAGTCGTCGCCGGAAGCGTCGAGCCAGCGCCACGGCTCCGGGAACGGCGTGCACGCGACGCCGCCCGCGCGGACCGGTTCGCCGAGCAGCCTCACGCACCGCTGCATGATGGCCGCGGCCGCGTAGATGGAGATTTGCTGAAAGACGACCGCGTGCGCGCACGCCTCCCACGCCGACGCGTAGCGCGGAGGCTTGACGCCTTCGAACGCAACGGCCAATCGGTCGAGCCACGCAATCGAGCGCGTGCGCGCACGCCACGCGGTAAGGTCGGCCTGGAGCCCCAGCATGCGGTCGACGAGCGGAAGCCAGCGTTCGCCGCGCGCGCCGGTGGTCGCCACTTCGACGGCGTCGCCGGCCAGCGCGCGCACCGCGACGAGGGTCGTGCCCTCGGCGTCGCGCAGCGCCCGGTAGTACGTGCCGTCGTCGCCGACGACGTCGACGGCGTTAGCAGCCAACCGGCGCAACGCGGCGGCGGTGAGGTCGAGGCGAAACGGCTGCCGGACGGGGAGCCGCGCCTTACCGACGAACCTCATCGGCGATGCTGGCCGCATACGTGCAGTATTGGCGAATCAACCTCCTGACGCTGATCGAGTACCGCGCCAACTTCGTCATGTGGTTCGGGTTCACGATCGTCTATCACGGCGTCGCGCTCGCGGCCCTGTACGTGACGATGCGCCAGTTTCCGTCGATGAACGGCTGGGACTTCCGGCAGATGTTCTTCCTCTACGCGCTGTGGATGACGGCGCACGAGCTGCACAACACGCTCTTCTTCACCGTCGTCAGCGTTCCGGAGTACGTTCGCGAAGGACGGTTCGACCGCTTTCTCGTGCGACCGCTCGACACGCTCTTTCAGGTGCTCACGGTGCCGCAGTCGATCGTGCCCGACGGCTTGATCCTCGCGATCGCGACGCTCGCAGCCGCCACCGCCGCCGCCCACGTTCGCGTCGACTGGCTCTACGCCGTCTTCGTCCCGGCGATCGCGATGGGCGGCGCGCTCATCGATCTCGGCATCTCGCTGGTGGTCGCAACGCTCTCTTTCTGGTTCGTCCGGGTCGATACGCTGCGCTGGGTGGTGATGTCGCTGGAGCAGGATTTCACGCGCTATCCGATCAGCATCTACGGCCGGGGCGTGCGCATCGTGCTCTCGTTCGTCTTGCCGTTCGCGTTCATGAACTACTTCCCGGCGACGTTCTTCCTGCAAAAAACCGACACCGGCATGCACCTGGATCCTTGGGTCGGCTTGCTCACCCCGGCGATCGGGTTGGCCTGGCTGGGCGCCGCGTACGCGTTCTGGCTCGTCGGCTTACGGCACTACCAGGGCACCGGATCGTGAGACGCGTCGCGTTCGTGGCGGGAGCCGCGGCCCTGAGCGCGACCTTCGCGCTAGCGCCGCAGTGCGCCGCGTCGACCCTGCGCGGACGCGTCGTTCGGGTCGCCGACGGCTTTCCGGGCGCGATCGGCGTGTACGCGCACGCGCTGGGCGCGCCCGAGCCGCTGGTCGCTTACCGGGCGTACGAGCGTTTCCCCACCGCCTCGATCATCAAGCTCCTCGTCATGGTCACCGCCTACGCGACCGAAGAGGTGCAGCCCGGCACGCTCGAGCGCCGCATCACGTTTTCGCGCGGCGATCTCATCGCCGGTTCGGATGCGATGTCGCAAGCCTCCGACGGGCAAACCTTTTCGGTGCGGCAACTGATCGTGCCGATGATCCAAGTGAGCGACAACACCGCCGCCAACATGCTGATCGACTTTTTCGGAATCGACGCGATCAACGAAATCGGCCGCGAGGCGGGCATGCACGCGACCCGGCTGGGCAGCAAATTTCTCGATTGGTACGTCGTCGTCAGACATTCGGTGAACGTCTCCACGCCGGCCGACATGGCGCACCTGCTCTATGCGATCGAGCGCGGCGCGCACGAAGCGATTCCGACGGTAGTCTCCGCCGCGCACTGCCGCGAGATGATCGAGATCATGCTGGGCCAAACCGATCGCGACGGCATTCCCGCCGCGCTTCCCGCAGGAACGGCGGTCGCCAACAAAACCGGCGAGATCAGCGGCACGCGCAACGACGCCGCGATCGTAGGGCCGTTCGGCGAAGCCCCGTGGATCATCGCGATCATGACCAAGGACGCCTACGACTATGCCGCCTCCTACGGCGCGATCCACGCCATTACGCGCGCCGTGGCGCACGTAGCCGGCTAGGAGTTCGGCTCCACCGTAAGCTTCGTCATCTTGTCGCCGCGCTTGATCGCATCGAGGGCGTCGAGTCCCTCGACGATCTCGCCGAAAACGGTGTACTGGCCGTCGAGGAAGCGCGCCTCGTCGAGGCAGAAGTAGAACTGCGAGCCGGCGCTGTCGGGATCCGACGAACGCGCCATCGCGAGCGCGCCGCGGTGGTGCGGGCGCGCGTTGAACTCGGCCTTGAGCCGATACCCGGGCCCGCCGGTGCCGTTGCCGTCGGGATCGCCGCCCTGCACCACGAAGCCGGGCTCGACGCGGTGAAAGGCGAGCCCGTCGTAGAAGCCGCTCTTTGCGAGTTTCAGAAACGCGGCGCTGTGCATCGGCGCGTCGTCGGGAAAGAGGCGAACGACGATGTCGCCCTTCTCCGTCCCGATACGGATGCGCGAATTGTTCGCTTCTTCGGTATAGGCGGGCAGTTCGTCGGCTTGCGGGGGAACCTGGCGCATGCGAAAAGACTCCTCTGAGAGATCGGCTTGCGGTGGCTTGTGCACGGGATAGCCGAAAGCCTGGTCGGCTTGCAGCAGAGCGAGCTTCGAATGCCGCGACAGCGATTTGAAGCGCACTTCGTGCGAGCGAGCTTCGGTTTCGGTTGCGGGATGCCACCAGGCGATTAGCGCGACGGGACGGCGGCTGCGCGTATATTTCGCCGCGACGCCCCGCCGGTGGGCGGCCAAGCGCCGCGCGAGATCGGAGGTCCAGCCGGCGTACAACGACGCGTCGCTGCAGCGCAAGACGTAGACCGCAGGGCCGCTTTCCCGTTTAACCGGGCCAGGCTGCGGTAGAACCTCGTCAACGCACATGGAATCTCCCTTCAACGTCCAGCTCCGATTGCCGCCGATGCCCCGTTACGCCCGCTCGGCGCGGGCCGCGCTGGCCGCCTTCGCCTCCTACCACGACGTCGAGCCGTTCGACCTGGAGAGCCTCACCTTCGCCTTGGGCGAGGCGCTGGCCAACGCCATCGAACACGGCCACTCGCACGACGACATCGAAGTCGCCTTCCGCATCGACGACCGCCAGATCGTCGCGACCGTTCGCGATCGCGGCCAGGGCTTCGAGAACGCGGTCGCGCGGACGCCGTCGTCGAAAGTGGCGCTTCCGCTCGATTCGTCGGAAATCGGTCGCGGATTTGCGATCATGCAACGCTGCACCGATATCTTCGACGTCCGCAGCGAACCGGGCGAAGGCACGACCGTCACGCTGGGGCGCTACCGGCGCGAGCATCAGGAACGCCCGCGGGCGTGTTGAACCGGTAAGCCATGAAGGCTTACCGTATCGCGAGCGCCGGGCTGGCGCTCTGCCTGGCCGCCGCCGCACCCGCCCCGACGGCACCCGATCCCCGCATCGCCGCCATGGTCAGCGCGGTCAGCGCGGATCGCTTGGCGCAGACCGACCGCACCTTGGTCGGCTTCGGCACGCGCAACGATTTCTCGGAGACGAGTTCGACCGCGACGCACGGCGTCTTCGCGGCGCGCGATTGGATCGCGTCGCAGTTCCGGGCAATCGCCGCGACCGCCGGCGGCCGCATGACGGTCGCGCTGGATACGTACCTGCAGCCTAAGACGGCGCGCACGCCGCGGGCCGTGACGGAATCGAGCGTGATCGCGACGCTGCGCGGCGACGCTCCCGGGCGCATCTACGTGATGTCGAGCCACTACGACGATTGCGACGGGCACTGCACCGATGGCGCGGGCATCGCGCCCGGCGCCGACGATAACGCCTCGGGCGTGGCGGCCGTGCTCGAAGCCGCACGCGTGATGGCGCCGGCGCACTTCCGCGGCACCATCGTCTTCGCGTGCTTCGACGGCGAAGAACTCGGATTGTGGGGCTCGGATCACTACGCGCGCGAGCTCGCGGCGCGCCACGCGCCCGTGCTGGCGGTCTTGAATAACGACATCGTGGGCGAGACCGCCGGCGGCGGCGGCAGCGAGCCCGGGGTCATTCGCGTCTTCAGCCAAGGCATTCCCGACGGCGCCTCGATCGAGCGCGTCGATTTGGTCGGCTCGGAGAACGATTCGCCCTCGCGCGAGCTGTCGCGGTTCGTGGCCGAAACGGTGCCCGTCTACGTCCCCGATTTTCGCGTGCGGCAGATCTTCCGCGCCGATCGCTTCCTGCGCGGCGGCGATCAAGAGTCGTTCCAAGCCGCGGGCTACGCTGCGGCGATTCGTTTCGTCGAACCGCACGAGAACTTCGCGCACCAGCACCAGGACGTCGGCGTACGCAACGGCGTGCAATACGGCGACTTGCCCCAATACCTCGATCCCGCCTATCTCGCTCGCGCGACGCAAGCGAACGTCGCGTCGCTGGCAACGCTCGCGCTCGGCCCGGCGCCGCCGGGAGCCGCGCAGCTGGTGACCGCGCACCTTGGGTACGATTCCACCCTGCGCTGGCAACCGGCGCAAGACGCCGTATCGTACGAAATCGTCTGGCGCGCGACCGACGCCCCGCAGTGGGAGCAGGCCCAAGACGTCGGCAACGTGACCACGGCAACGGTGCCCGTCTCGAAGGACGATTTCATCGTGGGGGTCCGCAGCGTCGACGCCGCCGGTTTGCGCAGCCCGGTCGTCTATCCCGTCGCCGTACGGGAGTGATCGCGTGAAGCGAGCCGTCCCGGTTGGGACGCTGTGGGCCGCGTTCGCCGCGCTGACGTTCGCCGGCTGCGCCGCCACGGCGCTCGGACCGCGAACCGCAGACGCGCCGGCGGCGCCCGCAGCGCAAGCGTTTGCGCCGGGCGCGTTCGGATTCGGCGGCGGAAAGATCCGGCACGTCGTCGTGATCATGCAGGAGAACCGTTCGTTCGACGATCTCTTTCACGGCTTCCCCGGCGCGGATACGGCGGCCACGGGCATCGGCCACGGCCGTACGTACCGCCTGCATCCGATCAGCCTCGCCTTTCCGTGGGACATCAATCACGCGCACATCCAGTTCGTCGAAGATTACGCGCGCGCAAAGAACGACGGATGGGATCGCGAGATTCGCGGACTGCAGCCGAGCAGCGTCTGCCCCAATGCGATCAACGAACCCAAGTGCTGGCTGTTTTGGGGGCCGCCGGTAACGGCGTATGCCTTCGCGTACGTTCCCCGCGCCGAGATCGGGCCGTATTGGGCGCTCGCGCGCGAGTTCGCGCTCGCCGACCACGCCTTCGAATCGAACAACGGCCCGAGCTATCCGTCGCACCAAATCATGATCGCCGGCCAGTCGGCGCAAGTCGCCGAGAACCCGGGGTATCCCGTCCCGCCGACGCCGCCGCCCACCCAGCCGTGGGGCTGCGACGCCGCGCCGGGCCAGACGACGGGCCTGCTGCTCTACGGACAAACCAAGCCGCCGGTCTTCCCGGCGCCGGTCGGCATCGAGACGCAGGGGCCCGCGCCGTGCTTCCACTATCGCACCATCGCCGACGAGCTCGACGCCAAGCACGTCTCGTGGGCGTACTACGCACCGGCCATCGGTTCGAACACCGGAGCGGTGTGGTCGGCGTTCGACGCCGTGTGGCCCGTACGGTTCGGTCCCGATTGGGAGCGCGACGTCAAGTCGCCCGAGACGACCATCTTCGACGACGTGGCGCAGCACCGGCTGCGCGAGGTTTCGTGGGTCGTGCCGGCGCTCGTCAACTCCGATCACGCCGGCTCGGAAAGCACGACCGGCCCGGATTGGGTGGGCGCCGTGGTCAACGCGATCGGGCGCAGCCCCTACTGGAAAGACACGGCGATCGTGGTCATGTGGGACGATTGGGGCGGCTGGTACGACCACGTGCTGCCGCCGCAAATCGCCAACCCGCAGACGCACGTTCTCGACGGCTTGGGCTACCGCGTGCCGGCCATCGTCATCTCCCCATACGCCAAGCACGGGTACGTCTCGCACGCACGGCACGAAATCGCGAGCACGCTCAAACTCGTCGAGTCGGTGTTCGGCCTCGCGGCGGTCGGGCCGGCGGACGCCCGGGCCGACGCTTTCAACGACGCGTTCGATTTCACGCAAGCACCGGCTCCGTACGAGCCCGTGCGCGTCCGCTATACGCCCGCCTACTTCATCGCGCAGCCGCCTTCGAACCGCCCCCCGGACGGCGACTAGCTACGCCGCGACCGCGAAGAGTTCGCAGAAGCGGCGGTAGTTCGTCTCGAGCACGTCGTCGAGATTCGATTTCCAGAGCGAGCCCGGCAAGTGCGCCGACGAGAGAATCTCGACGACCCACGGTCCGTCGTAGCCCGTGCCGGCGATCGCTTCGATCGTCGCGCCGAGCGGAATCTCGCCGTCGCCCAGCGAGTACCGATCGGCGATCGAGCGAGGCGTTTTCCAGTCGCTGAGCTGCACCAGGAAGATCCGGTCGCCGCATTGCCGGATGACCTCGTGCAATCGCGGCGTCTGCCACACGTTCCAGGTGTCGATGCAGATGCCGACCGCGGGGTGCGCGACGCGATCGACGATCTCGATTCCTTGGTCGAGATACCAAATCGACGTGTCCGTATGGATGTTGACCGGGCTGAGCGGTTCGAAGGCGATGCGCATGCCGTAGCGCGCGGCATGTTCGCCCAGCTCTTTGAGCGCTTCGATCGTCCGGTCGTTCGTCTTCTTGAAGTTCCCCTCCGGCGGCGCCCCGGTGATCACGACGAACGGCGTTCCCGGCGTCAGATACGGCGCGCTCCCGGCGATCGCGTCTTTCATGCGATCGATGCGGTCCGCCGGATCCTTCGGCTGATTGGCCATCGAGTCGACGAAAACCGAATGCACGTCCATTTGCACCGACGACGGCGTCAGGCCGCTGCCGTGCAAATCGGCGAGCTGCCGGTAGTCGTGGCGCGCGAGCTTGAACTCGCAAATCTCGATGCAATTCGCGCCGTGTTTGGGGTACTCGGCGACGTCCTTCGCAAAGGACCACGGCCACGTCGTAAACTCGCTGAAACCGAATCGCACGCCTGCGTCCACGTATCTCTCGTTCCTTTCTAGCGGCGGCGCATCGCCGCCACTGCGGCCGCGCCTGCGGCGACGGCGATGGCCGCCAGCACGCCGTAACCCCGGGCGACGATCCGCCGCTTGCGGGCGGCCGCGTCGGGCAAAAAGCGGCGCTCGGGATAGGCGTCGTCGCCGCCGGCGCCGCGCCGGTCGAGCGCCAGCTTCATCACTTCGGCGGGATGCAGCGCCCGGCGATCGGTCGTTTGCAGAATTTGCTCGCGGCAGCTGAATCCGTCGGCGACGACGATCGTCTCGGGGCTGGCCTCGCGCACTTTAGGTAACAACGCACGCTCGCCGCACGCGATCGACATATCGTAGTGCGCCGCCTCGAAGCCGAACGAGCCCGCCATGCCGCAGCATCCGCTTTCAACCTTCTCGTAGCCGACGTGCATTCGATCGAAGACGTGCGTCTCGGCCAGAGGGTCGAGGACCGCTTTCTTGTGGCAGTGCTCGTGCACGACCGCACGGCGCTCGAGTTTCGGCGGCGTGTAGCCGTCCTTCTCGGCGCGATCGTATAAGAACGCCTCGAAGGTGTACGTTTGCTTCGCCAAGCGATTTGCGTCGATATCGTCGCCGACCAGATCCTGCATCTCGTCTTTGAACACCGAGAGGCAGCTGGGCTCGAGCCCGACGACGGGTACGCCGCTGCGGATCAGCGGCCGCAAGTCGTCGAGAATGCCGTGGATCTGCCGCTTCGCCCGGTCCAGCAAGCCGAAATCGTAGAGCGGCCGGCCGCAGCAAATTTGGCGAGGCGGGAGAACGACCCGGTAGCCGGCGTCTTCGAGCACTTCGGTCGCAGCCTGCGCCGTCGCGGGGTGGAAATAGTTGTTCCACGTATCCACCCACAGCACGACCGGCGAGCCGTCCGCGTTGCGAACGCCGCGACGCTCGAACCAGCGCCGGAACGTGGAATCGGCGAACATCGGTATCTCGCGCTGCGGAGCGATCGCCGCGATCCTCTTCGCGATGGCCGAAAACGGCGGCGCCTGCGTGAAGAAGTTGGCCACGCCCGGAGCCAGCGACGCCAGCTTCGCCCATTCGAACATGAAGCCAAACAGCCACATGTGCAGCGGGCGCAGGCGGCCTTCGTAATAGTGATGCAAGAACTCGGCTTTATAGGTCGCCATGTCGACGTTGACGGGGCATTCGTGCTTGCAGCCCTTGCACGCCAAACAAAAATCGAGCGACTCGCGGACGGCCTCGTCTTTCCAGCCGTCGCGAATCGGGTCGCCTTGCAGCATTTCGAAGAGCAACCGCGCCCGGCCGCGCGTCGAATAGCGCTCTTCTTTCGAGGCCATGTAGCTGGGGCACATCGTACCCTTGTCGTGTTTGCGGCAGACGCCGGCTCCAACGCAGCGATTGGCCGCGTAAGCGAAGCTCCCGCCGTCTTCCTTCAGCCTAAACGTCGTCTTGGGATCCCAGGGCTCGTAGTCGACGCCCCATCGAAGGTCGCGATCGATCGCGTGCGGCCGCACGACCTTGCCCGGATTCATCTTGTTCTCGGGATCGAAGGCCGTCTTGAACTCCCAAAACGCGTGGACCAGCTCCTCGCCGAACATGATGGGCAGCAGCTCTCCGCGGATCTGGCCGTCGCCGTGCTCGCCGGAGATCGACCCTTCGTACTTGACGACGATATGCGCCATCTCGTGCACGAAGCGCCGGTACTTCTCGATTCCGTCTTTGGTAAACAGGTCGAAATCGATCCGGCAGTGGACGCAGCCTTGGCCGAAGTGGCCGTAGATCGACGCCTGGTAGCCGTACTCGCGCATCTTCGCCTGGAACTCGCGAAGGTACGTCCCGAGATGTTCGGGCGCTACGGCTGCGTCTTCCCAGCCGGGATAGGTCTCGGCCTCGTGGGGAATCTTGGCGTTGACGCCCAGGCCGGCTTCGCGAATTTTGAAGATCTCGTCCATGAGGTGCGGATCCGAAACGACGCGCGTGCCGCGCGCCGCTTCGACGTCGCGCTCGATGCCGGCGACGAAGCGTCTCGCGTTCGCCTCCGCCTCGTCCTTGTCGTCCGCGCCGAACTGCGCGATCAGCCACGCCGCGCCTTTCGGAAAGAGTTCCTCTCGCTCGTGCGGGCTCTTGCCCTTGATGGCCATGTGCTCGAAGAGCGTCTCGTCCATCGCCTCGAGGGCATGCGGCGCGTACCCGTTGCAGAACGAGACGTTGTCGCCCGCGGTCGCGATATCGTCGAAGCCGACGATCGCGACCGCCGTGTGGGCGGGATTGGGTACTAACCGAAGGGTCAGCTCGAGGACGTGCACGATCGTCCCCTCGCTGCCGATGAGCGCGCGGGCGACGTTGAATCCGCGCGCCGGATCGAGCTCGTTGAGATTGTATCCGGAAACGCGGCGTGGAATCTGCGGAAACTTCTCTTCGACCAGCCGGCCGTACCGCTGGTGAAGCTCGCGAAGGCGCCGATAGATCGCGCCGCGGCGGCCGCCGTTGCGAACGATCTCCTCGTACTCTGCCTCGCTCGTATCGCCCACGCGCAGGCGCGTCCCGTCGTGCAGCAGCACTTCGGCTTCGAGCACGTTTTCTTCCATGCGCCCGGCGAACTGTGCGGGGATCCCGCACGAGTTATTGCCGAACATGCCGCCGATCGCGCACCGGTTGTGCGTCGACGGAGCCGGGCCGAACGTCAGGCCGTGCGGCTCGGCCATCGAGCGGAGGTCGTCGAGCACGACTCCAGGCTCGACGCGAGCGATGGACGCCGCCGGATCCAACGAGAGAATCCGGTTCATGAACTTGCTGTAATCGAAGACGACCGAAGCGTTGCAGCTCGCGCCGGTCAAGCTCGTTCCGCCGCCGCGAGGCGTAACCGGCGCCCCGTGCTGGTGGCAGACGCGCATCGCTTCCTGCGCGTCGTCGGCGTCGAGCGGCAGCACGACCGCGAAGGGCACCTGCCGGTAGTTTGCGGCGTCGGTCGAGTACATCGCGCGGTAGGCGTCGCCGAAGTGCACCTCGCCGCGAACCCGCGCGCGCAGATCGCGTTCGAGCGCTTCCAGATCGAGGCTAGGGCCGGAAGCTTCGACGGTGCCGCGCCGGTGCGCCGGTGCGGCGGAATCGAGAATCTTGATCATACTTTGCACCACCCGCGTGCGGTCGGACAGCGAGCGAAAGCAAACTCGTCGTCGGGGCCTTCACCCGAAAAGGTCGCCGCCCACGGCTCGAACCCGTTGCGCGTTCGCCGCTCGAAATCGAAGCCGCGTTCCTTTGCGCTCGCGAGTGCGGCGCGCTCGCCGCCCGCTACCAACTCGTAGCGGCCGATGCGATGCGGCCTGGTATGCAAATAATCGCCCCAAACGTGCCACGTACTCACCCCTTTACGTTGCCCATTCGAGAACCGCGGCAAAACGAGACGGGCGGTCGCTCGGAGAAGCGCGCTTGCGAGTCCGAGCGCATCGGATTGGGTAATGCCTCTGTATGAACGCGAGTGACTTCTTGATGCAACGGCTGATCGACTGGGGCGTGCGGCGCATCTACGGCTACCCCGGCGACGGCATCAACGGCATTACCGGCGCCTTCGAGCGCATCGATGGGAAAATCGATTTCGTGCAGGTGCGCCACGAAGAGATGGCCGCGTTCATGGCCTGCGCGCACGCGAAGTTCACCGGCGAGGTCGGAGTCTGCCTCGCGACCTCCGGTCCGGGAGCGATTCATCTGCTCAACGGTTTGTACGACGCCAAGATGGATCACGTGCCGGTGGTCGCCATCGTCGGGCAAGCCTCGACCAAGGCGCTGGGCGGCTCGTACCAGCAGGAAGTCGATCTTCAGCAGCTGCTCGAGGACGTCTGCGACTACGTCTATACGGTGAGCAGCCCGATGGCGCTGCGCCACGTCGTCGACCGCGCGTTTCGCACGGCGATGGGCTACCGGGGCGTCGCCGCCGTCGTCGTTCCGAAAGACGTGCAAGAGCTCGCGTACGAGGATCCGCCGCACAAGCACAATACGCTGCACTCCAGCGTCGGCTACCGGGCGCCGGTCGTCGTGCCCGAGAAGCGCGACCTGCGCGAAGCCGCCGAGATCCTCAACGCCGGAGAGCGCGTGGCGATGCTGGTCGGCGCCGGCGCGCTGCATGCGACCGACGAGATCGTCGCCGTGGCCGAAGCGCTCGGCGCCGGCGTCGCGAAGGCGCTGTTGGGCAAAGCGGCCGTTCCCGACGACTTGCCGTTCGTCACCGGAACCATCGGCCTGCTCGGCACCGCGCCGAGTTTCGAGCTCATGGAGCATTGCGATACCTTGCTGATGGTCGGCACCTCGTTTCCGTACGCCGAATTTTTGCCGAAGGAAGGCCAAGCCCGCGGGATCCAGATCGACATCGATCCCAAGAACCTCGGGTTGCGCTATCCGACCGAGCTCAATCTCGTCGGCGACTCCGCCGCGACGCTGCGCGAGCTGCTGCCGCTGCTCGAGCGCAAATCCGACCGCGCTTGGGCCGGACGTCTCGCCAAGAGCAAGGAGAAGTGGCGCGACCAGGAGGCGGCTCGCGCCCGGGTGACGGCGGATCCGATCAACCCGCAGCTCGTCTTCGTCAGCCTCAACGATCGTCTGCCGAACGACGCGATCGTCACCGGCGACGCCGGCACCGCCACGAATTGGTACGCGCGCAACGTCATGATGCGCCGCGGAATGAAAGGTTCGCTTTCCGGCGGCCTCGCGACGATGGGATCCGCCGTTCCCTACGCGATCGCCGCTAAGTTCGCTTTCCCCGACCGCGTATGCGTGGCGTGCACCGGCGACGGCGCGATGCAGATGAACGGCAACGCCGAAATGCTGACGGTCGCAAAGTACTGGAAGAGCTGGTCGGACCCGCGCATCGTTTTTCTGGTGCTCAACAACAACGACCTCAACCAAGTGACCTGGGAGCAGCGCATCATGGGCGGCTACCCCAAATTCTCGGCGACGCAAGACCTGCCGCCGTTCGATTACGCCGGCTACGCTCGCGATCTCGGCTTTTTGGGGATCGCCGTGCAGCGGCCCGAAGACGTCGACGCCGCCTGGGACCGCGCCCTTTCTGCGGATCGGCCGGTCATCGTCGACGCGCACGTCAGCGCCGACATCGCCCAGCTGCCGCCGCATATCAGCTTCGAGGAGGCTCACAAGTTCTTCTCGGCGCTGGTGGCCGGCGACCCCGACGAAGGCAACATCATCAAGGAGCAAATCAAGAGCGTCATCGCGGGCCTCATCCCGGGAAAGGCGCGGTCGAAAACGTGATCGCGCCAACGCTGCGCAAGCCGCAATGCACGATCGATCGCGTGGCCGTGTGGGCCTACCGGGTTCCTACCGAGGGCGGTCCCGAGTCGGACGGTACGGCAACGTGGGACGCCACCACGCTGGTATTGGTCGAGATCTCCGGCGGAGGCGAGACCGGCATCGGCTACACCTACGCCGATGCAGCGACTGCCGGCCTCGTGCGCGAGCAGTTCTGCGAGTTGCTCGAGGGTGCCGACGCCCTCGAAACCGGGCGCCGGTTTGCCGACATGCAAACGAAGATTCGCAACCTCGGTCGCGGCGGCATCCCGGCGATGGCGATCTCCGCCGTCGATATCGCGCTGTGGGACCTGAAAGGAAAGATCCTCGGCGCGCCGGTCTGCACGCTGCTCGGCGCCGCCCGGGAGGCGGCGCCCGTCTACGGCAGCGGCGGATTTACGTCGTACTCGGTCGAGCAACTGCGCGCGCAGCTCGCCGGCTGGGTGCACGCCGGCATTCCGCGCGTCAAGATGAAAGTCGGGCGCGAGCCGCACGCCGACGTAGAACGCGTGAGCCAAGCGCGCGACGCAATCGGGGATGCCGAGCTCTTCGTCGACGCCAACGGCGCGTATTCGCGAAAGCAGGCGATGGCGTTCGCGAGGGAGTTTGCGACGCTCGGCGTGACCTGGTTCGAGGAGCCGGTCTACCATCACGATCTCGAAGGGCTGCGCCAGCTCCGCGAGCGCACGCCGGCCGGCATGGACGTCGCGGCGGGCGAGTACGGCTACGCCGGTTACGATTTTTGGGAGATGCTGGGCGCCGGTGCGGTCGACTGCCTCCAAGCCGACGCGACCCGGTGCGGCGGCTTCAGCGGATTGCTCGCGGTCGACGGGCTCTGCCAAGCGGCGGCGGTGCCGCTCTCCACGCATTGCGCGCCGCACGCCGCCCTCCACGGGGCGATTGCGTGCAAGACGCTGCGCCACGTCGAGTATTTTTTCGATCACGCTCGCATCGAGCGCCGTTTCTTCGACGGCGCGAGCGATCCGATCGACGGGGCGCTGGCGCCCGACCTCACGCGACCGGGCATCGGGCTGGCCCTGCGCAACGCGGACGCGGAGCCGTACCGCATATGACCGATCGCATCGCGCGCCGCATCGTGGTCGCCGGCGGTGGGTTCGCCGGCTTGTCGGCCGCGACCGAGCTGCAAAAGCGGCGCCACCGGGTCCGCGGGCTCGAAATCGTGCTCGTCGACCGCAACAACTATACGCTCTTCACGCCGATGCTGCCCGAAGCGGCGACGGGCGGCGTGGAGCCCCGGCACATCACGCAGCCCTTTCGGTTTCCACTGCGCCACGTGCGGTTCGAGTTAGGCGAAATCGTCTCGGTCGACGAGCAGCGCCGCTTGCTCAGCGTCCAGCACCCGCTGACGCACGATATCCGAACGATTGCGTACGATCAGCTCGTTCTCGCGCTCGGTTCGACCCCATCGGCGAAGGGCGTTCCCGGCGTCGAACGCTGTGCGTATCCCCTTCGCAACGTGCCCGACGCCGAACGGCTGCACGACGCAGCGATCGCGGCGGTGGAAGTCGCGTCGCGTACGCCGGACGCCGCCGAGCGCGACCGCCTACTGCGTTTCGCGATCGTCGGTGGGGGCTTTACCGGCGTCGAGCTCGCCGGCGAGCTCTCGGCATTTTTCCGCGCAATCCTTCCCTATTATCCCGCGCTCGGACGGCGCGAGGCGGCGATCGTACTGATTCAATCCGAAGATCGGCTGCTGCCGCATCTGCCCGAACGCTTCGGCAAGCACGCCGCGCGCGTGCTCTTCGATCGCGGCGTCGAGATCCTGACCTGCCGGGACGTCGATCGCGTCGATCCGGCCGGCCTCTCGCTCAAGGGCGGCGAGCGCATCGAATCGCGCACCGTCGTTTGGTCCGCCGGCGAAGAGCCGGCGCCGTTCGTGAAGCGGCTCGGGCTCGAGCTTTCCAAGCACGGAGCGATCGTTGCCGGCAGCGACTTCGGCGTTCCGGGCCATCCGCATCTCATGGCCATCGGCGATTGCGCGGCCATCCCGCAGCCCGGCGGCGGAACCTACGCGCCGCTGGCGCAGAACGCGATGCGAGAGGGGCCGCTCGCCGCGCGCAACGCCATCGCGCGGCTTCGCGGAAAGCCTACCAAAGCGTTCCACTATCGCGAACGAGGCCGCATGGCGTCGCTGGGAGACCGCCATGCGTTGGCGGAGCTTCCCGGCAAGCGGATGCTCACCGGGCTCGCAGCTTGGACGCTGTGGCGCGCGTATTACTTGGGGCGCTTGCCCGGGATCGGCCGAAAAGCACGCGTCGCGGTCGATTGGAGCCTGGGCGCCGCCTTCGGACCGGCCCTGGCGCGGATGCCGGCGGTCGAAAAAAGCATGACGTCATTTGAGGAGAGCCGTGCGGCTTCACGATAAAGTAGCGATCGTTACCGGAGGAGATACGGGAATCGGTAAAGCGATCTCCACGCTCATGGCCAGCGAAGGCGCGCGCGTCGTCATCGACTATCGCGGCGATCCGCAACCCGCAAACGAGCTGGTAGACCAGATCGAAAACTTCGGCGGGCGGGCGTACGCGGTCGAAGGCGACGTCTCCAAGCCGGCCGACGTCGACCGGCTGGTCGCCGAAGCGGTCAAACACTTCGGCCAGCTCGATATTCTGGTGAACAACGCGGGCATCGAGGAACAGCGCCCCTTCCTCGAAGTCCCTTTCGAGACGTGGAACAAGGTGATCGAAGTCGATCTGACGGGTCCGTGGCTCTGTTCGCAGCGCGCGGCCAAGCAGATGGTGCACCAGAAGCGCGGCGGGCGTATCATCAACGTCAGCTCGGTTCACGAAGAGCTCACGATGCCGACCAACGCCCCGTACTGCGCGGCAAAAGGCGGCCTACGAATGATGATGCGCACGATTGCGGTGGAATTAGCGCCTCACAGCATCACCGTGAACAACGTTTGCCCCGGCGCCGTCGAGACCAAGATGGACGCGGCCCTCAAACGCAATCCCAAGAAGTACGAAACGCTTCTGGACGAGATCCCGCTGCATCGCATGGGCACGCCGCAAGACGTGGCCGGCATGTGCCTCTACCTGGCCTCCGACGAAGCGTCGTACGTGACGGGGGCCTCGTTCGTGATCGACGGAGGGATGTCGAAACAGTCGGGAAGCCTATGATCGCTCGCATTACCGGCTCGGGCGAGCGGATGTCGACCTATACGGTCGGCGATTCGCAAGTTGCGGTCGGCAGCACGCTCGGCTCGCCGAAAGCGGTCATCATCCTCAAAGCGAACGGCGCCATCGAGCGCTTCTACTCGATCGACGCCGGCAAGGTGATGATCGGCGGGGTCCAGCTCGCGTTCTGGGATGGTTCGAGCGGAGCCAATCTCGGGCGTCTCCCCGGCGATTTCGTCTTCCATCCGGATCGCCAGGAACACCTCTACGAGCTCAACAACGGCGTGGCCGTGCGCGAGACCGCGTTCGTGCTCGCCGGCGAGGCCGAGATCGACTCGGCCGACCCGGCAGCGGCGTACCTCGCGGTTTCGCTCGAAGCCACGAACGGGCGCGAAGTCGAGATGGTCGCAATCGCGAGCGCGCAGATGCGCGGCGAGTTCGGCCCCACGAAAGTCCGCTACGATGCGCGCCGGCACGCGTTTCTCGCCGTCAGCGACGACGCGCCGGAGTTCGCTCGCGCCTTTGTTTGTTCGCGCGCCGCAACCCACTGGGAAGTGACCGACGACCACGGCAAGCCCAGCCGCATCCGGTGCCCCGGCCCGCTCTCCGACCGCGTAGCGCTCGACGGCGGCCACGAAGCGATCGCCATGTTCGAACACCGAATACGCCTCAAGCCGGGAGAGAAAGTCGAGTTTTGGTATCACCTGGCCGGAGCGACGCGCGGCGTGCGCGAGCTTCGCCGCCTGATCGATCGCGCTCCCAGCGCGCGGGAAGCCGCCGACGCAACGCGCGCGCGTTTCGAACGGCTGCTGAACCGGGCGGTCGTGATGACGCCCGATCAGGACGTGAATCGCGGGGTGCTGTGGGCGAAGGCCAACATGCTGCGCGTCCAGCTGCTCGCGCCGACCGGCTGGTGCTTCGTCAACGACCCCACCAAGACCAATAACAGCGTCGCGCGCGACACCGCGTGGTTCGCATTCGGCGCAGATTACGTCACCCCGGATTTCGCGCGCGAATCGCTGCTCAAATACGTCGAGCTCATGGAGCGGCGCGGCATGGTCGTGGAGTACTACGACATCCGCAACGGCAACACGGCGGATTACGGCTTGAACGTGAACGACGATACGCCGCTGGTGCTTCTCGCACTGTGGCATCACTACGGCGCGACCGGCGATCTGGCGTTCCTCAAGCGAGTCTATCGCGCCGCCAAGCGCGCCGCCGATTTCATTCTCGAGCAGCGCAACGGCCAGGGCCTCGTGTGGTGCTCGGCGACGGGAACGGCGGATTGCGGAATCCCAGGCTGGCGCAACGTGATCGCCGGCTATCGCATGAGCGGCGCGACGACCGAACTCAATTCCGAGTGCTTCGCGGCCCTCTCCGCCGTGAGCAAAATGGCGCGCGTCTTGAAGAAGGAGGCAGACCGCCAGCGCTACGGCGACGCCGCCGAGGAACTCCGGCGCGCGATCAACCGGCATCTCCTCGATCCCGAGACGGGGCTGTACTATCTCTGCATCGACGTCGACGGAGCCAAGCGAACCGACGTGACGTGCGACCTCGTCTTTCCGGTGATGTTCGGCGTGGCCGACCGCGACGTCGCCGCGAGAATCGTGGGACGGCTGAGCGTCGATTCGTTTTGGACGTCGGCCGGCATTCGTACGATTCCCCGCGACGATATCAACTACGGGCCGACGCACGGATACGGCCTGCTCGGCGGCGTGTGGGTCGGCGTGACGTTTTGGTACGCGTTCGCAGCCGCCCGCTTCAACTCGGATTTCATGGCCTCGGCCCTGCGCGAGAGCTTCCGGCACTATTCTCGCAACCCGCGCCGGAACAACACGGTGCCCGGCCAGTTCTCGGAGTGGCTTCACGGCGAAACGCTGGTGAACCGCGGCATAATGCTCTCGCCCTGGTTTCCCCCGCGCTATCTCTGGGCCGCCGTCGAAGGCGCGGCCGGCCTCGACCTTTCCGGCGACGAACCCGTCTGCTCGCCGAGCCTATCGCCCGACTGGCGCTGGCTGGGCGTCCGGCGGCTCTGCTTTCGCGGCGAGTTCGTTTCGTGGTTCGTCGTGCGCACCGACGCCTTGCACCTCTATGCGAGCTTTCGCTTTCAGAACTCGTTGGAGTACCAAGCCTACGACCGCGACGTCACCGACGATTACCTGATCTCGCCCAACGACGACGTCGCGAGCATCGCGCTCGAGCGCGACAAGCAAATCGTGATCTTCGTCGGAAACACCGCCGACCGCACCGTCACGACGTCGCTGCGATTCACCAAGGAGCGGCGCAGCGCGTTCGCGTCCCGCTGCTACAATAGCCTGCGCGGCGAATGGGTCGTCGGCGAGATGACCGCCGACGACCTTCGCCGGGGCGTCGCGATCGAGATCGACCGGCGCGGGTTCTGCATCATCGAACTCACAGCGCGCTGAGCGCCGCGTCCAGCGTCGCGTCGACGTCGTCCTCGCAGTGCGCGGTCGAGAGAAACATCACCTCGTTCTGCGACGGCGGCAGCAGGATCCCCCGTTCCAGCATCGCGCGGTAATAAGCGGCGTAGGCGTCGCGATCGGCGGCGCGAGCGTCGTCGTAGTTGCGGTTCGGGGGGCCGGGCCGGAACTTGAAATCCACCACCGATTCGTCGCAGACGACGGCGTAGGGCAGCCCCTTCGCTTCGAAGATCGAACGCAGGCCGCCGGCGAGACGGGTCGCGAGCGAGCGCATGCGTGCGTAGTACTCCGGATGCGTCTCCAGCAGGTCGAGCACGCGATGGGCCATTGCGACGCCGAACGGATTGCCGCCGTGCGTGCCGCCGGTAAACGTCGAGCCGTCCGGCGCGAGCGTCGCCATCACGTCCGCCCGGCCGCCGAACGCAGCGATCGGCGCGCCGCCGCCCACGATCTTGCCGATCGCGGTGAGATCGGGCGCGATGCCGAGGCGCCCCTGTGCGCCGGCCAAGCCGAAGCGCAGCCACGTTATGACTTCGTCGAAAATCAAGAGCGCGCCGTACCGGCGCGTGCGCTCGCGCAAGCCTTCGAGAAAGCCGGGCGCCGGCGGCACGTAGCCCATGTTCCCGACGATGGGCTCGACGATTACCGCCGCCAAGCGGTCCTCGCGCCCGCGCAGTGCCGCATCGACCCCCTCGAGATCGTTATACCGGCAGACCGTCACGTCGCGCGTCACGCCTTCGGGAATGCCGCTCGCACGCGCGTCGCTGGTATGCGCCGAGGCGCCCGCGTCGAGCAGCGCGAGATCGAAGTGCCCGTGGTAGTTCCCCGCGAACTTCACAATGAGATCGCGCTTGGTAAAGGCGCGCGCGACGCGAATCGCGCTCATCATCGCCTCGGTGCCGGTGGTCACGAACCGCATCCGCTCCATCGAGGCAAGGTGGCTCCGAATCCGTTCGGCCAGACGAATTTCTTCGGGATGCGTCGAGCCCCACACGAATCCGTGCTTGGCAAGTTGGTCGAGGCCGGTGACCAACGCGGGATGCGTGTGGCCGAAGAGCAGCGGCCCGTAAGCCATCACGTAATCGACGTATTGTCGCCCGGCCTCGTCGAAGGCGTAGGCGCCTTCCGCAGCGGCCTGCACGAACATCGGACCGCCGACCGACCAGCCCGAGCGCACCGGCGAGTCGCAGCCGCCGGCAAGGACCTCGCGCGCGCGCGCGGCGGTCGGAGAGAACGCCTTCATGGGAGCGTCCTTTGGCAAGGGAATGCCCGTTTCCGTCCCCGGCACATGGGCTTGGCGGCTGGCGTGGAATGAAACCGGGCTATGCCCCACATCGAACTCGAGATTACGCCGCACACCAACATCAAAGATCTCGTCGGCCGGCTGCCCATCGCCGCCGGCGTGCTGACGGCCTTCGGCCTCGGCTGCAGCGGCTGCGGCGTCAGCAAATACGAAACGATCGAGCAAGGGGCGCTGGCCCACGGGCTGCGCGTCGAGCCGATCCTCGCGGCGCTCGCGCAGGCGCGTCTCTCGGGCTTCGTCCCCACCATTGCCGGCGAGGATCGCCGCCCGGCACGCCAAGCCCCCGGCGCCTTCGCGCGGCGTGGAAAGATCGCGCACACGATCGCGATCATGTCGGGGAAGGGCGGTGTCGGCAAATCGCTCGTCACCGCGCTGATCGCCATCGGCCTGCGGCGCAAGCACTATCGCGTCGGCATCCTCGACGGCGACATCACCGGTCCGTCGATTCCCAAGCTCTTCGGCTTACGCGAACCGCTCGCCATCGAAGCCGACCCGGCCGCAAAGACCCCGCAAGGCCAGCCGCAACCCTTGATGGTGCCGGCGGTAACGCGCAGCGCGATCGAAGTGGTGAGCGCGAACCTGCTCACCGACGAAGAGGACCGCGCGATGATTTGGCGCGGGCCGATTCTCTCCGGCGTCATCCGGCAGTTCTACGAGCAGGTGACCTGGAGCGATCTCGACTTCTTGCTGATCGACTTGCCGCCCGGCACGTCGGACGCTCCGCTCACGGTGCTCCAATCGCTCTCGATCGACGGCGTGGTGCTGGTCACGATGCCGCAGGCGCTGGCGACGATGATCGTTCGCAAAGCGGCCAACCTCGTGCACCAGCTCAAGAAGCCGGTGCTGGGCGTAGTCGAGAACATGTCGTACTTCGTCGCTCCCGACACGGGCACGAAGCACGAGATCTTCGGGCCCTCGTACGCGGCGCGCGTCGCCGAGCTCGCGAAGGCACCCCTGCTCGCCCAGATTCCGATCGACCCGCACAAAGCGCTGCTGGCCGACGAAGGGCGCGTCGAGGAAATCGACGATCCGGTCTGCGACGAGCTGGCCGAGCGTCTGCTCCAAGCGATCGAAGCCCATCCCCGGCCCAAAGAAACGATCTCGATCATCTGAACGAATAGCCTCCCGCCGCGCGGGGTAGGCATAGGCCATGCCCGCTTCACGCAAAGCCTCGAAAAAGAAGGCGTCCCCGCCGAAACGCTGGTCGAAGGACGTGACCGAGCACAGCGATGCGCTCGATCTCGATCGCGACGTCTTTACGCTGAAGGATCCGCAGCGGATCGCAAAATCGCTGAAGCACTCGGCCGAGCAGAGCCATCGCCGCAAGAGCGACCCGTACCGCTCGGCGATGTCGATGCTGACGTTCTACATCAATCGCGCCGGCAAGAATCTCCCCAAGCGCCAGCTCGCCGTTCTCGAGCGAGCCAAGGACGCGTTGCGCGCGGAGTTCGGGCGCTAGGGCGGCTCGATCGCTTCGAGCAGCGACCGGAAGCGCGCGCGCCGCGAGATCGGCTCGAAGAACGGCAGCGACCGCAGCAGCATCAGGCTGGGCTCGCGCCGCTCGAGTGCGCGCTCCAAATACTGGAAGGCTTCGTCGTAGCGTCCTAGGCCGATCGCGACGATCGCGAGGTTCCAGCCGAGCACGAACTCGGTGCGAGCGAAGGCTTTGAGCGTATCGTAGACGTCGAGCGCGCGCAACGCGTCGCCGCAGTCGGCATACGCGCGCGCCAGCATCGGAAGCCGCACGCCGACGTCTTCGGCGCGGTCCGACGGCAGCAGCAGGAGGTCGTTGAGCGCCTCGGCCGGCTGGCCGTTGAGAATGTAGGCCTGCGCCCGGTGCCGCCGCACCACCGCAAACTCGGGGCCGGCGTCGATGAGGTTGGTGAACGACGCGATCGATTGCCGCAGATCGCCGGCGTGCAAGAAGACGCGCGCCATCAACAGCTGCAGCGTTGGGGATGCCGGCTCGCACGCCAGCGCCAACTGCGCTTCGCGCACCGCCGCATCGGGGCGGCCGCGAAAGATCGAGTGCCACACCAGATTGTTGCGCACCAGCGACGAGTCGGGAGCCAGCGCGATCGCGGTCGCGATCTCGCGATCGGCTTCGTGCCAGTCCCAGTCGCAGAAGAGAAAGATTTGCGAGAGGACGGCGTGGGCGGGCCCGCTGGCGGGTTCGAGTTCGAGCGCGTGGAGCACCGACGCCTTCGCCTTCGGGTACGCATACGATCCGGGCGCGTACCAATAGGCCGCCAGCAGCGCGTACGCGCGCGCCAGGCCTATCAGCGCCGGAACGTAGTTCGCGTCGATCGAGAGCGCCGCCTCGAAACGCTCGATCGCCTCGTTCAGCGCTTTGGCCGTTCGCCGTTCGACTAGCACGCTGCCCCGGCAGTAGTGGTGGAAGGCATCGAGGCCGCTCTGCAGCAGCCATTTCGCCGACGCCGGCTCGCGGCGCTGCGGCGCGCGTTCCACGTCGTCTCCGACGACGACGCTCACGGGTGCGGCGAAGCGATACCCTTTGCCGCGGACGGTCATCACGTAGGTACGATCGCGCGCGCGTTCGTCGAGCAAGCGCCGCAGCATGTACATGTGCTGCGCGAGGTTCGCATCGCTCACCCCGCCGTCGGGCCAGACGCGCGTGGCGAGCATCTCTTTATCGACCACGCTGCCGTTGGCTTGAATCAACGCGAGCAACAGTTCCGATAGCCGTTCGGAGAGCGGGATCACGTCAGTACGAAAGAACAGCTGGCCCCGCTTGGGATCTAATCGGAACGGTCCGAAGGCGTAGACGGGCGGCTTCGGCGGCGTCGCCATAATCATCATCGTAACAATGCGCGAGGCGCGCGCGTTGTGACAACGCTTGCGTAACGATTTCGACGAGCGCGCGCGCGTGAAAGTCGCGCCCGCTCCAAAAGCGCCGTCCAAACGCCGCGCAACCAACCAAGCAAAAGAGCTCTTCGAGCGACTGCGCCGCTTTTGCGGCATACCGCGCGAACGCCGATCGGCTCGATACTACGCGCGCGCATGCCGCCGCCAATCCGGCGCGGTCGAGCTCGCCCGATTCCAAACACGCCGCAATCGCAACGAGTAACGAGCGCACTGCGTGGCGCCGGCCCCCGGTATCGTCGCCCGGATGCGGGAGTACGACGCGCAGACGCCGGTGCAGCGCCCTCACCAGCACGTCGCGCGGCGCATCGGCGAAGGCACCCTCGTCGAAGAACCGCGCGGCCAGCAACACGTCGCGCGTGCGGAAGAGATACTCGAGCGACTCGCCATACCAGAATCCGGCTTCCTCGGCATCGTCGCGCGCTCGCGCGAAGCGCGCCAGGCGAGCCGCCGATCGTGCGACGAGCTCGTCGCAGCCGGTTTCGAGCGCGCGTTCGCGCATCGCTCGAACCGCGGCCTCGTCCTCGGCCGGTTCCTCGCGGCGCGCGCGCGCCAGCACGGAACGCGCCCGCGCGGCGTTGCGATCGCCGCTGCCGAAGAGCGCGGCGGCGCCCAAGGCGCGCTCCTGGGCCAACGTGCGATCGCCCTCGAAGAGCGCCATCTCCGCGCGCAAGAGCGCCAGCGCTGCGGTGCCACGGCGGTCGCGGCGCCGTGCGATCGAGCCCTCGAGCTGTGCGATTGCGGCCATCGCGCCGTCGCGATCGCCCAGCCGCATGCGCGCCTCCGCGCGGCAAGCGTGCGCGATCGCGCGATCGCAAGGCCGTTCGGCCAATCGCCAAAGATTCTCGGCAATCCGGTCCATCGCAAACGCGTGCCCGCGGGCTCGCGCTCGCAAGAACGACAGGCGTTCGCACTCGAAGCGCGCGATCTCGTCGAAGGGCTCCATCGCTTCGGCCAGCGAGAGTTCTTCGACGGGCAGGCCGCCGGCCTCGCGCGCGTACCGCTCGCAGGCACGCAGCAACGCGCGCGGCAGCGACGGGTAGCGCTCCGCCGCGCCGGCGCGCAAGCCGCAAACGCCGTCGAGTTCGTCGCGCAGCGCGCAGAGCTCGCAGTCGCACTCGCGCTGGCACGCGCCTGCGACGCTGCCGCTCGCCTGCCCGGCTTGCAAGAGCTTGGCCGCACGCCGGCCGATCGCCTCGACGGCCCGCGCGCGCAAACGCTGGAACTGCCGGCGCGAAAGCTGCATGCCGGCCGCGACGTCGGCGACGCTCGCCGCTCGAAAATCGACGTCGAAGACGGCGCGCCGAAGCCGGCGTTGCGCGTCGCTCTCGCCCGCGAGCGCTTCGCGCGCGACCCGCGCGAGCGCTTCTGCCGCATCGGGTACGCCCGTCGCGCGGCACAGGTCGGCGGCCAGCGGCAACGCCGCGAGGCGCTCCGGCGCGCGCAAGCGGTGGAGCATCGCGAGCACGTCGTTTGCCGGGAGCGGCAGCGAAGCCATCGCCGCTAGCATACGCCGCGCGCGCCGTGCGAACGGCGCGTTTTGAAGTTCGTTGATGCGAAAGCGGCGGCGCCCCGCGGCTTTCACAAGGAACTTCAAAGACGGTCGACGCCGGGTTCCACCTCGACCTCGAAGTTGACCGATCGCGCGATGAAACAGAGACGGTGAGCTTCGTGGTGCAGCGCCAGCGCTGCAGCCTCGTCGGACCCGGCGGCCAGGGTCGCGATCGGGTGCAGCGTCACCGAGACGAACCGTCCGCCGCCAGCCGCGTCTTCTTCCATCTCGCCGGCGGCTTCGTCGCGATACGCGAGGACGACGATGCCATCGCGCGAGCAGAGATGCAGATACCACAGCATGTGGCACGACGAAAGGCTCGCGACCAGCAGCTCCTCCGGATTGTAGCGCTCGGCGTCGCCGCGAAAGGCGGGGTCGCTCGAGGCGGGAATCGGCGGCTTCCCCGCAGCTTCGATTTCGTGCGCGCGCGGATAGGTGCGGTAGCCGGTCGTTCCGGGGCCGCCCTGCGCGTCCCAGCGCACGGCCGTACGGTACTCGTGCCGCTTCACGCCGCGCCCTCCGCCTCGGCGCTCCAGGTTCGAGCGACCTGGCCGGCACGCGCCTCGTCGTCGACCGCGAGCATCAGATTGCCGCCGTGGTCGCTGTAGACCGCCTCGATGTTGACGCCGGCGTGCGCCATCCTTCGAGCGATGCTGCCGAGTTGCCCGGGCTCCTCTTGACGCAAGCGCACCGCGACGACGGCCCGCTCGCGCATCACGCGAATGCCGGCGTTCGCGAGCGCTTGCCGCGCCGCAACCGCGTCGGCCACGAGGAAATGCGCGATGCCGCGGCCGCTCACCAGAAACGCGCCGCCGCCCTCCACGCTCACGCCGGCGCGCCCCAGCGCTTCGCCCATTTCGGCGAGCGCACCGGGCCGGTGCTCGAGCACGATCTCCAAATCGGTCATGGGTCTCCCTTACGATACGTCGAAGCGGCGCGCGAGTTCGGTGCGGCCGCGCGGCGTCACGCGCAGCGCGCGCTCGCCGGCGATGCGTTCGAACCAGCCAGTGGAAAGAAAGCGCTCGAGCAGCGCGGCACCCAAGCCGCCCGCCAAATGCGGCCGTCGCTCGGTCCAGTCGACGCAGGCGCGGGCCAGCGTACGGCGCCGCGCACGCAGCGCGTCCAGATCGATGCCCAGGCTCGCAAAGAGTTCGGCGCCCTCGGCCGTCGCGTCGAACGCTCCGCCGCTCGCGGCGACGTAGTGCCGCTCGACGAGCCGGTCGGCCAGGACGACGGCGAGGCGTCCGGCGAGATGGTCGTAACACGAACGCGCCTCCCGTAATCGGGTCATCGCCTCGCCATGCCGCAGCGATCGGACGGGCGCCGCCGGAGCGATCGCGGCCAAAGCTTCGAGCGCCCGCGCGACCTCGGCCGAGCGCAAGCGGAAGAGCCGCCGCCGCCCGTCCGCGGCCGCGCTCACCAGATCGGCGGCGACGAGCTTGGCGAGGTGCCCGCTCGCCGACTGGGCCGAGCTGCCGGCGCGGCGTGCCAGCTCCGAAGCGCAGAGCTCTCCGCCGCCGAGCAACGCGTACAGCATCGACGAGCGCACCGGATCGCCGATCAGTGCGGCGGTCGCGGCCACGTTGGGGTAGGGAGGGCTGGTCGCACGGGGCATGCGTCCATCCTAACACCGAAATGCTTCATTCTCACGTGAACCGTCGTCGCGCCAATCTTGACACTGCTTGTCATGTTCTTCTAGTGTGATGGAACGGTGAAAAGCGACCGGCTGATCTCGCTCTTGCTGCTGCTGCAATCGCGGCGGCTATGCACGGCCCGCGAGCTCGCGCTACTCCTGGAGGTTTCGGAGCGGACCGTCTACCGCGACGTCGACTCGCTCGGTGCCGCGGGCGTCCCCGTCTACGCGCAGCGCGGCCCCGCCGGCGGCATCACCCTCTCCGAAGGCTACCGCCGCGCGCTCACCCATTTCAACGACGACGAGATCCGCGCGCTCTTCGTCTCGGGCGCGAGCCCGCTGGCCGATTTGGGCCTCGACGACGGGCGCGAACGCGCGCTGGCCAAACTGCACGGCGGCCTCGCCGAGATTCAGCGGCGCGCGGCCGACAAGGCGCGATCGCGCATCCACCTCGACGGCAAACGCTGGAACCAGTCGGAGCCGCCGCGCTCGCTGCTCATCGCGCTGCGCCGCGCGGTGTGGGACGACCGCTGCCTCGAGATTCTCTATCAAGACCGCAATCGTCAGCGCACCGTGCGCCGGCTCGATCCGCTCGGGCTGGTTTCCAAAGCCGGAGTGTGGTATCTGATCGCGCGCAGCGGAAGCGACGTGCGCAGCTTTCGCGTCGATCGCATGGAGTACGCGCGCGAGCTGCCCGAGCAGTTCGCGCGGCCGGACGAGTTCGATCTCGAAGGCTACTGGCGCGAGTCGTCGGCGAGCTTTCAACGCGCCTCCCGCAGCGACGATTGCCCCGTGGTCGTGCGGCTTCCGCTCGATGCCGTCGAGCGCGTTTCGAGCGCCTTCTGGCCGGTCGAGATCGTCGAGCAGAACGATGCCGGCGCGACTGCGCGCGTCACGTTCCCGCACGTCGACGCAGCCGTTTTTCAGCTCATCGCGTGGGCCGACGCGGTGACGATCGTCGAGCCCGCCGCGGTCGCGGCCGCGGTTGCGGCACGCGCGCGGCAGGCTCTCGAACGCTACGGCTAGGCGTTCTTCTTGCGCTGATGGACGATCAGGCCGTTCCCCTCGGGATCGTTGGCAAACGCCATGCGGCAGACCGGCGTATCGGTGGCTTCGCTCAGTTCGAGGCCGCGCGCTTTGCACTCGGCCCGCGCGGCGTCGAGATCCTCGACGGAGAGCATGAAGAAGCCGCCCTTCGAGCCGTCGCCCATGCTCCAAACGCCGAACGTGGAACCGTCGGCGAGTTCGAACTCGGCGCCCCGGCCTTCGGGGTCGACCGAGGTCGGCGTCATGCCGAGCTTATCGCGATAGAACGCGATCGCCCGTTGGGGGTCGGTAACGAGGAAGCCGCAGATGTCGATGCCCTTGACGGTTCCGGGGGTCGTCGTGGTCGCGCTCATGTCGTTGAGCTCCTTTTTCGAACGTCGAGTAGTTGAGCCCAGCCTACCAGGCATACCTGACACGTGTTGTCAACTTCTAGCGAACCCGCCCCCCGAGGCATCGAAGACCTTGGCGCCGTCCATCCAGGTTTGCAGCACGCGCGCGTCCGCGAAAGTGCCGCTCGCCAGCGGATCGCGATCGAGCACCACCAGGTCGGCGGCCAGCCCCGGCGCCAGATTCCCGGTGCGTTCCTCGGCATAGCCAAAACGCGCCGCGGCGACCGTGTAGGCGGCCAGCGCCTGATGCGCGCCGATGCGCTCCGACGGCTCGTGATGCTCGATGCACGCCTGCATGCCGGCGAGCGGATCGAGATCGCACACCGGGCTGTCGTCGCCGCCGCAGAGCGTCGCGCCGGCGCGGAGAATGCGCGCCAGCGCGTTCATCGATCGCTTGCGCTCGTTACCGAGGCGCACGTCGTACATCCCGCCGTCGCCCGCCCACAGCAGATCGAACTGCGGCTGCATCGAGAGGTAGATGCCCATGCGCGCGCACGCCTCGATGTGCTCGGCCGTCGCGAGCTCGAAATGCTCGACGAAGTGCCGGCAGCCGCGGGGCGACGGTTTCCCCGCCAGCACGCGTTCCCAGACGCGCACGCACTGTTCGATCGCCGCGTCGCCGATCGCGTGGACGCCGGCAGCGATGCCCAGCGCCTCGGCCTGCGAAAAGTACGCCAGCACTTCGTCGTCGGAGAAACGCAGCGCTCCGCTGGTCGACGGGTCGTCGCGATACGGATGCACGAGCGCCGCCGTGCGGCTACCGAGCGACCCGTCGAGAAAGACGTCGCCGCCGACGTAGGGCAGCCGCAGCTCGTGCGCGATGGACGCGTCGGGTTCGCAGATTTTGGAGTGCACCTTGGCCGGCAGCGCGCGCATCGCCTCGACTTCGGCGGCGTAGCCGTCGCGAGCGAAGCCGACGAGCTGCGCGTGCAGGTGCACCGCCCCGTGCGAAAGCGCGAGCTCGACCCCGCGGCGCTCCGCCGCACGCCGCACGCCCTGCGGCAACGCCGCCATGAACGCCGATTGCGCGCGCCAGTTGGCGTCGAGGAAGAGCTTTCCGGTGGGCCGGCCCTCGCCGTCGCGTTCGATGCCCGCGATCTCTTGAGGCAGCGCGAGCCATTCCAGCGTCGTGCGATTGACGATGCACGAATGCCCGTCGATGCGCGAGAGCAGCGCGCGCGCTCCGCCGTGGAATCGCTCCAAAGGCCGCGCGTCGGCCGTCGCGGCGTCGCGCCAGGCGCTTTCGTCGTACTGGCCGCCGAACACGGCCCCGCCTTCTGTGGGAATGCGCGCGACGGCGGCGGCGAACTCGTCGTACGAGCGCGTTGCGGCGAGATTGCGCTCGCCCAGAAAATAGCCCGTATCGGTGAGGTGCACGTGACAATCGGCAAAAGCCGGAAGCAACGTGGCGCCGCCGAGGTCGACGCGCTCGGCGGCGAGGCCCGTGGGAGGTTCGCCGGCGGCGACGATGCGCTCGCCGTCGACGAGCAGGCTCTCGGATGCGCGGAATCGGCCGCTCGCCGCGTCGAAAGAGTAACAGCGCGCGTTGACGAAGAGCTTCATGCGCGCGGTGTTCTGCACGTGTGAGGCGACCCATTTCGTGAAAAAGTTTTTGCTAGGCATCGCGGCCGGGGCGGCGGCGGGATACGTGGCGGTACGAACGCTCGACGCGGTGCGCGAGTGGCGCGATCCGGCGCCCGCGCAGCCCAAAGATGCCGCCGCGTACGCGCGCGTCCGGCGCACGCTCGAAATCGCCGAAACGGTCCGCGGCATCGCCGGGATGCTCGGCTTCGCCTACGGCCCGCTCGCCGAAGCCGCCGACCGGGCGACGCTGCGCGCGCCGGCCTGGCTGCGTCCGGCGCTCTTCGTCGTACCGCTGGGGGTCGCGTCGGCGGCGATCGAGTTTCCGGTCTCGTACGTGCAAGAGTACGCGCTGGAGCGCCGCTACGGCTTGAGCGATCAATCGCGCGAGTCGTGGATCGCCGACTACGTGAAGAGCTCGCTGCTCTCGGTCGGATTGAGCGCCTTCGTCGCCTCGCTCTTCGGCATCGCCGTGCGGCACGCGCCGCGGACGTGGCCGTGGATCGCCAGCGCCGGCGTCTTTCCGCTCTTCGTGCTCGGCAATATCGTCGTACCGCTCTGGGTGCTCCCGATGTTCAACGAGTTCTCGCCGGTGACCGGCGATCTGGAGAAGCGACTGCGCGCGCTGGCCGCCCGGTTCGGCGTCGGCAACGCCGAGATTCTGCGCATGAACATGAGCAAGCAGACGCGCAAGGCCAACGCGTTCGTCACCGGCATCGGCAAGACGCATCGCATCGTGCTCGGCGACACGCTCATCGAAGCCTTCCCCGAGAACGAAATCGAGTTCGTCGTCGCACACGAGCTGGGCCATTACGTGAGCAAGGATACGTGGCGAACGATCGGGCTCGCAGAGGTGCTGGCGACGATCCTGTTTCTGATCGCGCAAGGCGCGACGCCGCAAGCCGAACGCGACGAGCTGCGCAAAAACGTGCTACTCGTCGTACGCTTCTACGCCGTGATGACGCTAGCCACGCAGGCGCTGCGCCCGCTGCTCTTCGCGTTCTCGCGTTCGCGCGAGTGGGCCGCCGACCGTTTCGCCCTCGAAACGACGCGCGATGCGCAATCGGGCGCCTCGGCCTTCCGGCGCTTGCGCGATCAAAACTTGGCCGACGAAGACCCGCCGGGCTGGTACGAGCTCTTCTTTAGCTCGCACCCCTCCCTCAAGCACCGCATCGCGGCGCTGGAAGGGCGATAGGGCAAAGCGGAACGCGAACGTTTACCGGCGTAAAGCCGTTGTCATCGTTAAAGGCCGCCGCTCCTATGAGGTGTTCGGATGTTGGTTTCGCCGGCGCGTTTCAGGCTATTTCTAGCGATCGCGATCGCCCTGGCCTCCGGCTGTGCGGGCTTGCACTCCGCCATCCCCGACGGGGCGCCGAACGGCGCCGGCGCGTTCGCCACCGAAGGCGCGGCGGGCGGCCCCGCGTCGTTCGCATCGCTCTACAGCTTTCGCGGCGGCGCGTCCGACGGCGCGTATCCTTTCGGCAGCGTGGTCGCGGTAAAGTCCGCCAACGGCGAGACCGCCATCTACGGCACCACCCATAAAGGCGGCACGCACGGCCTCGGCACCATCTTCAAACTGATCCGCAGCGGTACCGGCATTCGGGAAAGCATCGTCCACAGTTTCGCGGGCGGGGCTTCCGACGGCAGCTATCCCCGCGCGGGGCTCATCGAGAGCGGCGGCGTGCTCTATGGCACCACCAACTTCGGCGGCTCGGCCGGGCAAGGAACCGTGTTCGCCTTCGATCCGGCCGGAAACGCGGAGCGCGTCATTCATAGTTTCGGCGCAAGCAGCGAAGACGGCGCGCAGCCGGTGGCCCCGCTTCTCGCGTACCGGCGCGGTGCCGGACCGCCGTTGTTCTACGGCACGACGTATCGCGGCGGAAAACTCGGCAAGGGTACCGTCTTCTCCATCGATCGAGACGGCAGCGAGCGCGTCCTTCACAGTTTCGGTGAGGGCGGCGACGGAGCGTATCCGCATGCGGGCCTGACCGTGTACGGCGGTGCCTTGATCGGCACGACGTATGCCGGCGGAAGATCGGCCGGTCTTCCGGGAGAAGGCTCCGTCTTCAGAGTTGGATTCGACGGACAAGAGCAAGTATGGTGGGGATTCACCCTCGCGCGGCAGCAGTACGGCCAGCATCCGATCTCCGGCGTCGTCATCAACGCCTTCGGCACGTTGTACGGAACGGCGCAGCAAGGCGGCCCGGGCTGCGCCTTGGCGGGCTGCGGCACGGTGTACGCCCTCACGTGCCGCACGAACGAAAACCATTGCGGTTCGTCGTACCCCGCGGCCGTTGGGACGCATCCGAAAGGCGGCCTTATCCTCAAAGGCAGCGTGGCCTACGGGACGATGGCCGACGGCGGACCCTTCGGCAAAGGCGCCGTGTTCAAGTTTCTTCAAGGCTCGTATCTGCGCGTGCATACCTTCAACGGCAGCGACGGCGCGCATCCGGTCGCGACGCTGTACGACGCCGGAAACGAACTCTACGGAACGACGGTCGACGGCGGCGCGGAAAATCTCGGAACGGTCTTCGAGATCGCCGTCGGTGAGCCGACTCCGTCGCCCTCGCCAACGACGAGCCCGACGCCCACGCCCAATCCGCCCGCCGTCGTTTATCGCTTCGAACGGGAGGGCGATCGTGGAAACGGGCCGCACGCACCGCTGACCTACGTGAACGGCCTCTTCTACGGCACGGCGCGCGTGAACGGCGACGGCGGATGCTGCGGCGAGATCTTCTCGCTCACGCGCAGCGGAACGTACGCGCGCATCTACCGCTTCCGTGGCGTCGACGGCAGCTCTCCGCAAGGCGGGCTGCTGTGGTACGGCGGTCGCCTCTGGGGTACGGTCGTTTCGGGCGGCTCGCACGGCTGCGCGCCGCACGGCTGCGGTGCGGTATTTTCCGTCGATCCAAAGATCCCCAACGCGATCGCCCTTTACCCGTTCAACGGCGTCGTCGCCGCGAACCCTTACGGCAGCCTCGCGCTGTATCACGGTAAGCTCTACGGCACCACCGCCGCCGGCGGATCGCCGGCATGTGCCGGTGGCTGCGGAATCGTGTACGGCCTGGATCCGCATACCGGAGCCATGACGGTCGTGCATACGTTCAAGCCCGCCGACGGAACCAACCCGCACGACGGCTTGATCGTCGCCAACGACGTGTTATACGGCACGGCGTTGCGCGGAGGCAGTTGCGCGCGCGCCGGCGGGTGCGGAACGGTCTTTCAAGTAACGCCGTTGCAACAAGGACGCTTTCGCGTCGTCCACGAGTTCAAAGGGCCGCCGTTCGACGGCGATCTTCCGTATGCGGACCTGCTCTTTTTCCGAGGCCGCTTGTGGGGCACCACGCTCGAAGGCGGCGAACACGTCGGCCCCGGCTTGATACGCAGAGGAACCATCTTTGCGGTCGATCCCGCCAGCGGCACCGAAACGTTCCTGTACTCGTTCGCGGGCATGAAGGACGGCGAGCGCCCGTACGGCGGTCTGGTGGCCATCGGGGGAACGCTCTACGGAACGACCTATCGCGGCGGCCAAGGGTGCGTCGTTTTCCTCGGCTGCGGCACCGTCTTTTCACTCGATCCCGCTTCGAAGACCGAACGCGTGCTCTACGCGTTTAGAGGATCGCTCAAGGACGACGGCGCGTTTCCGCACGCCGGACTCATCGACGTCGACGGCACGCTCTACGGCACGACGGCCAGCGGCGGCGTGTTGATCTCGCCGTATCATACCACCCCGTGCTGCGGGACGGCGTTCGATCTCGTTCTTCACCCCGTGCCGAGCCGAGCCACCGCCGACGCCACCGCCGACGCCGACTCCACCGCCGACGCCGTCGCCGACGCCGTCACCAACGGTCACACCGTCACCGACTCCGACGGCGTCGCCAACGCCGACTCCCACGCCGGGCGGGTTCTACGCCTACGCCAAGTCGCTCCATCCGCTGGCCTATTACCGGCTCGACGAGACCAGCGGCACGAGCATTGCCGATGCTTCCGGCAATGGATACGCCGGGAAGCTCGTGGGCTCGGCGACGCTTGGCGTTCCCGGCCTGCTCGCCGGCAACGGCAACAAAGCGATCCAGCTTGCCGGCGGCTACGTTACGCTTCCCGCCATGGCACGCCATCGGCAGTTCACGCTGGTGACGCTGGTGAAGGCGACCAGCTACGCGGCGTCGCGCACGCTGGTGGGCTACCTGGGCAACGATCTCGCGATCGCCGGCGGCAAGCTCAAGTGGTGCACGCGCTTTACCGGCTCGTGTAGCGACTCGTCCAGCCCAGCGCTGGCCGGCGGCAAGCCCTATATCCTTGCCGTGACCATTTCGATCTCCGCCAACATTGCGTCCGTGCGCTGCTCGACCAACGGAGCCGCCTTCGTCGAATGCAATCGCGCGCGCTTCGGCAGCGCGTCGCTGCTGTCGACGGGCAACTTCCTCGGCCACGGCAGTTTGTTCGCAAACTTCCAGGGAACGCTCGACGAATCGATCGTTTATCCGCGCCTGCTGACGCAAGCGCAAGTAACGAAACTCGCTCGCGACGCCGGGTACTAGCGTGGCCGGAATCGTCGCCGGCGGCACGAAAGGACGACGCGATGAGCTCCCAACGCAAACGCCTGTCGTCGACGTGCTGCGCCATTCTGCTGATGCTCGCAACCCTCTCTGCCGGCTGCAGCCCCGGCACCGCCGTGCCGCCCCAAGACGCGCCGTGGGCTGCGCCGCAGGTGTATCTCACCGGCCAAGTGAGGCATTTACGCATCCTCACCGACTCCCGTCCGCTGGCGTACGTCGGGTCGTTGCCGGTGGTTGGGCTGGCGCAACTGGTCGAGATACCGACGAATCAGGGTAAGGTGAGCATCGTCTTGTGGGGCTCGAGAAAGCCCTCGAACGGCCTCATCGACCGGGTGACCGAAGCGCAGGTTTTCGGCATGGGCAGCCCCGCAGGCAGCGTGCACGTCTTCTTCGATACCGCGATGCAGCCATCGCTCTTTCGCGACGACGCCAGCGGCTATTCGATCGCGCTTCGGCACGAAAGCGCGTCGACGCAGCGCGTCACCCTGTGCGACCCGGCGTTTACCGCGCTCGCCCAAACCACGGTCGCACGGACCGCGCAAGGGCCGCAGGTCGCCGCGGTCACGAGCGGCGGCTCGTGTACGATCGCGAACGCCGACGCTCGCCCCGCGTTGGAACGCTCAACCCGCGCATGTACGTACCCTTCGGTTTGCCATCTCGGCAGGATCATAACGGCCGGCTCGTACATCGCCAGTTTAGCCTCCTCCGTGGGCGCGATCATGAAGTACCGGCAACACAAAGACCATCCCGGGAACGCGGGGCTCGGCACGCCAATTGCGCTCGTAGTGATCGCGGCGGCGCTGCTCTATCTGCCCGGCGTATTTCGGATCGTCGGCAAGCCGACACACGGCTCCGATCCGATCGCGCAGTCGGGAATTCCGCCCGTCTACGTCGCCCAGCGTTCGCTGCCAGGCTGCGGTACCTCGGCACCGTCCGGAACTTGCCCGTTTCCGCATCCGGAACCGACGCCAAGCCCGAGCGCGAACGCCTTTACACCCCTCGATCGTTCCGCGATTGCGCCGTGAGCGTCTGTCCGCACTTGCTGACGCAAGCGAAAGTAACGAAACTCGCCCGTGACGCGGGGTAGTAGCCAAATGACCTTCGCTAGGTTGGTCCGATGTTAATGGCCGTCGGCGTTCTAACCATTGCGTTCGTATTGCCCGCGCTTCCTCCAAACTTTGCTTCGAGTTGCATTTCGCCTGGCGGCAGCGGTCGTGTTTCGACCGAAGGGAGTCCTAACGTCATTTCGCGCGGCGTCGACAACGTCGGGCCTGGCTCCGTCGTCGTGCATTTTTCCGTGGCCGGGTACGTCCCGTCGAAGCATGTGGGGTCTGGAGGCGAGGAGCTGATAATGCGCCTCGATGACCTGCCCCCTATGTATACAAATCTAGGCACAGTACGGCCCTACGGTACGTTCGAACTTGGCTTCGGCGGCTTAGCGAATGGTTTGCACGTGCTAAATGTCGCCATCGTCAAGGGCAAGGCTGATTGGAAGACATCCTACTCTGCCGTCTGCTTTTCTGTTAAGTAGCTTCGGCCTGAAGCGTTTAGAAACGGGGAGAACGCTTAGAATGCTCTGCTTACGCTGGATTGTCACCATCCTGTCTCTGACCGTTCTATTTTGGTTCATGGGAAGTGGGGCCGCGCGAGCCGAGGCTGAGTTTTGTCCCGCGAGCGTCGACTGGATGTACGCCTTCCCAGCGCCAAGGGAAGGATTGCACTCGTTTTATGTATTCGCATCCTCCGAACGGACTGTATCGGCCAACGTCATCGTGGAGACGGACCAAAAGTGGTATACGTTTCAGGTGCTCAATGCTAGGATCTCGGCCGATCTCGCACATTATCGAACCTCAACCGTCCATTACGATTATACGTTCTACCATTCCAGGCCGCTCTACGTTCAATTGCCTGCCGGCGAGAACGTCGTGCGGACGTGGGTGAACGATGCGTTTTCCTCGGGCGATACGCAGTTCGGATGGGACACGAAGGGCGACGTCGATTGCCTTCCCGCGCCAGGCGGAGATCCTAAAGTACCCGTAGAGAAGGACCGTCCGGTTCGCACCAATCCGTTGAACGAGCTAGAACAGCTTCCTAGCGCGGCGGAAACGGTGATCGCCCCCACAGCTATGGATCCTCCAGCAGACCTCAAAACGTGCGCCACCCCGTTTGTGCCGGCGAGGGTGCGTTCTACGATTGCTCCCGCGTGGCCGACCGGCATTGCAATTTCCGTGCCGCTCTCAACGGACGTCGAAGTTGCGGTGAGTCCCGACGGAAAGCTCGCAGATGCCTGGGTATATAAGCCCTCGGGAATCCCAGAGCTTGATTTAGCGGCCGTGAAAGCCGCAAAGCTCTCGAAGTACCAGCCAGGCACCGCTCTCTGTCATCCCGCTCCCGGGTATTACTTGTTTCGTGCCGATTTCCAACCCTAACCGCTTTCGGACGCGCCTAGGATTCCGGATCGATTCAGTTCCCCTTACGCCTCTTGATTTCGTCGACGAGAGGAGCAGACGCGGACATCATAAGCTGAAGCCCGCCAGGCGAGAACACCAGCTTCTCGACGATGAGATAGTACACGATACCGCTCAGAACGACGGATTCGAAAACGAGCGTAAAATCGGCGAAGCTCGGCGTAAGACTCACCGTTCGCATGAGAGACTTCTTCGTTGAAACAGCGGGCTTCGCTTTCCAGACATCATTGGTCCGGCATAGAGATTGCGACCACTTTGCCAAATCGAGACGCGGTTCTGCCCGCCGAGGCCCCGGAATAGAAGCGGCCACCGGACCTCGCGCAACCCCAGGTGTGCGAGTCTTGCGAATCGTTACGGTTGTCTCCCAACACGAGGTAGCAGTCTACGGGTAAACGATCCGGCGCCGCCCAAGACGATCTGGGCGGAACGTCCGCTAGGGATCGATCGAGAGGTTGCCAACCATCCCCAAAGCTTAAGTAGATTCCGTAACTGCGAACGGCCAGTTCGTAGCGGGTTCGTTCCGCAATGTAGGGTTCTGCGATGGCGCTGCCGTTTACGAAGAGGATCCCGCGGCGAATCGAAACCCGATCGCCGGGAATGGCCACGATCCTCTTGATGAAGCGGGCCGACGAGAATACCGGCGCATCGAGCGCAACGATGTCGCCTCGTGCCGGGGGCGCGGTATCGTAGGCAGAATCGTCGACCAAGGCAATGCTGTGGACGGGGAGCGTTGGGAACATCGATCCCGCGGAGACTCTATACGACTGGTACGCATGGCCCGGCCGGATTGCCGCCGCAAAGCTTTTCACCTCGGAAAGCCGTTCCCGCAGGGTGGAACATCCGCAAGCAAGGATAGCCATTCCGGCGAACGCGGCGATAACCGGGCGAAGCGTCGAACCGCTCGTGTTGATTACAGCAGCACCGGCGAAGGCCGGGTTCCTAGCCAGGCGGCGAGATCGGTCTTGGGCGTGACGTAGGCGCCGGAGCGCAGTTCTTCGCGCAGCTCGCCGAAGAGGCCGAAGCCTTCGGCGAAGGCATCGTGTTTGTGAATCGACTCGTAGTTCACTTGGCTGGCGAAGACGAACGTCTCGTCGCCGAGATCGGCGTAGACGTCGAGCGCGCGGCCGAGAATGCCGCGAACGACGTCCTCGACGAACTTCGGATTCCAGTGCGCCTTGTTGACGATGAAGAACTCGTCGGGGCGCTTGAGCAAATCGTAGGTTTCGCTCGACATCGAGTTTTCGACGATCTCGACCAGATCTTCGGCGCGAATCGCCTCGGCGTGTTCGGCGTCGACGCCGAGCAGAATCGCTCCACGGCCGCGCTGATTGTGCGTGGCGCCGGGCAGCGCGTCGAGCGCGCGCCGGGCGTCGCTCTCGCTGAACCCGGCTTCGAGCAACTGGTGCAGCGAGTGTTCGCGGACCATTCCCTGCGCGCACGGGCAGGCCGTCATGCCTTCGGCTTCGACGCCGACGACGCGCCGCGTGCCGCGTTCGTCGGCGTGCGCGATGCCGATCAGCGTGTACGTCTCTTCGCCCCGCTTGCCGCTCACGGGCGTCCAGCGTTCGAGCCCGAACTCGGCGCGCAGCCGCACGTCGGCGCGGATCGCGCGCTGGCTTTGCACGATCTCGCGCGCGATCGCCTCGACCAGCCGCTCGATGCGCGCGGGCGCTTCGTCGCGGGCCAGTACCTCGAGCGTCGCTTCTTCGAGAATCTCGGCAAAGCGCGACATGTGCACGCCGGCTTTGTGCGGCGCGAGGTCGGCGACCATCGTGAACTCACCGTTGTACACGCGCGAGACGCCGTCGACGTCGAGCCGCACGACGCGGCGCACGCTCGAGACGCCGACGCGGTTGAGCGAGAGGCGCACCTCCGGCTCTTCTTCTTGGCGGTCGGCGTCGAAACGCAGGCTGCGTTCGCGGCGGCGAACGTCGTCGCCGGGCCTGGCATCCAGAAGATGCGGCGCGATCTCCGAGAGCGGCACCGCATTGTAGCGCCGGCGCTCGAGGTGCGGCTGCACGATCGTTCCGTCGACGGCCAGCAAATCGACGTCGATCGGGCGCGCGGCGAGCTTGCGCGTGCCGGCGGCGCGGCCGACGGCCAGCTCGACGTCGCGAGCGAAACGCTTGAACGCTTCGCCGTCGAGTTCGGTGTCGAGCTTCGCGGCGAGATTCAAGAACGGCGGCCCCTCCGCTCCGTGCGCGGCCTCGGATTCGTAGAACGCCGAGACCGCGAGAATCTTGGCGCGTGCGCGCAAACGCTGGAGGGCCGCCAGCATGTTGCCTTGGCGGTCCCCCAGATTCGAGCCGATGCCTACGTAGAGTTCGTGCACGGCGTCCTGGCTTCTCCACGCGCCGCCCGGGAACCGCTACTCGAAGCGCAGCGCCTCGATTGGGCTGAGCGACGCGGCACGGCGCGCCGGGTAGTATCCGAAGAAGATGCCGACCATCGAGGCAAACCCGACCGAGGCGGCGATCCAGGGCAGCGGAATGGCGGTCGGCCAGTGCGCGAAGAGCGCGACCAGCAGCGTTCCAAGCGTGCCGAGCACGACGCCGGCGCAGCCGCCGATGGTCGCCAGCACGATCGACTCGGTCAAGAACTGCCGCAGGATCGTCGCGCCGCGCGCGCCGACGGCCATGCGCAAGCCGATCTCCCGCGTGCGTTCCGTCACCGAGACCATCATGATGTTCATGATGCCGATGCCGCCGACGAGCAGCGAGACCGCCGCCACGCCGGCCAGCAGAAACTCCATCACCGCACCGGTCTGCGAAGCCGCTTGCGCGATCGACTGCAGGTTGCGCACTTGGAAATCGTCGTTCAGCGGCGGCACGATCCGATGGCGCTGCTCCAGCAAGCGCGTCAGGTTCGCTTGCACGGCGTCGATCCCGGCAGCGCTCGCGGCCGAAACCATGAGCGAACTCACGGTCGTCGTCCCGGTCAGGCGTTCCATTGCCGAGGTATAGGGCACGAGGACGGTGTCGTCTTGATCCTGCCCCATGCCGCTCTGGCCGAGCGGTGCGAGCGTTCCGACGACGGTGAACGGCGTGCCCTTGATGATGACGGTCGCGCCGATCGGCGATTCGCCGTTGGGAAAGAGCTGCTGCACCACCGTCTGGCCGAGCACCGCAATCTTTGCGGCCGCATCGACGTCGCTCTCGCTCAGAAAGCGGCCGCTCTGCACCGGCCACGACCGGATGAAGCCATACGTCGGCGCGACGCCGGTCACCGTCGTCTGCCAGTTGTCGTTCCCCGCCACCACCTGCGTGCGCAGCGAGACGATCGGCGAGACGCTGGCCACGCCGGGCAGCTTCGCGATCGCGAGGCCGTCTTGCGGCGTGAGCGTCGAGGCGCCGCCGAATCCGGTGCGCGCGCCGCTTTGCGTAACGCTCCCGGGCTGCACCACGATCAGGTTGGAGCCGAGGCTGGCGATGCTGTTCTGCACCGAGACGCGCGCGCCGGTGCCGATCGCCACCGTCACGATCACGGCAGCGACGCCGATCACGATGCCCAGCATCGTCAGGAGCGAGCGCGCTTTGTTGCGCAGCAGCGCGTTGAGGGCGAGGCGGATGGTCGCTCGTATCGTCATGCCGCACGTCCCCGGTTGAGCTCGTCGCCCACGATGTGGCCGTCGCGGAAGGTCACGACGCGGCGCGCGTAGGCGGCGACGTCGGGCTCGTGCGTTACGAGCATGATCGAGATGCCCTGCTCGCGGTTGAGCCGCGTGAGAATCTCCATCACGTCGGCCGACGTTTTGGTATCGAGCGCGCCGGTCGGCTCGTCGGCCAGGATCAGTCCAGGATCGTTGACGAGCGACCGCGCGATCGCGATGCGCTGTTGCTGACCGCCGGACATCTGGTTGGGCTTGTGCTGCGCGAGGTGCGCGACGCCGACCAGTTCCATCTTCTGCATCGCGATTTCGCGCCGCCGCGACTCCGGCACGCCCGCGTAGACCATCGGGAGCTCGACGTTTTCGATGGCGCTGGTGCGCGGCAGCAGGTTGTACGATTGGAAGACGAAGCCCAGCCGGCGGCTGCGGATGTCGGCGCGCTCGTCGGCGCTTAGATGCGCCGCATCGGTGCCTTCGAAGCGATAGTTGCCGCTCGTCGGGCGATCGAGCAGCCCGACGATCTGCATGAACGTGGACTTGCCCGATCCCGACGGCCCCATCACGGCGACGAACTCCCCCCGTTCCAGCGTCAGGTCGACGCCGGCGAGCGCCACGACCTCGGAGCCGTCGAGCGCGTAGACCTTGCGCAGCGCCTCGACTTCGACGACGGCGTCCATTAGTGGATTCCTCGCAACGACGCACCGTTCACCGGCGACGCGACAGCGCCCGAGCGCCGCGACGTTCCGCCGCTCGAGCCGATCGCGACGCGGTCGCCGGGCGCGAGCGCGGCGGGTTGCACCGGCACCACGGCCGCTTGCGTGGCGGTGGCGAGTTGCACCGTTACCGGTACCGCTACGGGCGCGTTCCCGCGCTCGACGTAGACGGTGCCGCTGGAGCCGGACGATACCGTCTGCGAAGCGCCGCTTGCGGCGACCGCGCCCCACGGGGACTGCGCGGCCGGCGCGTTTGCGGAGCCTTTGGCGTGCGGATCGAACTGCAGCGCGGCCAGCGGCACGACCAGCGCGCCGGCGGCGCCGGCGACGTCGATCGAGGCGTTGGCCGTCATGCCGGGCAAGAGCGCGCCGTCGGTATTGGAGACCAGCACGACGACGTCGTAGGTCACCACGTTGTTCACCGTCTGCGGATTGATGCGCACCTGGGAGACCGTTCCGCGGAAGGTGCGATTCGGATAGGCCAAGACCGTGAAATCGACGCTCTCGCCCGGCTTCACGTTGCCGATATCCGGCTCGCCGACGTTAATGTCGACTTCCATTTTGCCGAGATCCTGCGCGATGGTAAAGAGGGTCGGCGTCTGCAGCGATGCGGCGACGGTTTGACCGACCGAAACGTCGCGCGCGACCACGCGCCCGTCGACCGGCGAAACGATGACGGCGTGTTGAAGGTTGAGTTCGTCTTGCGCCACCGCCGCTTGCGCGGCCGCAACGTTGGCCTGCGCGGCCTGCGCGCTCGCCGCTTGCGCGGCGACCGTCGAGCCGCTCTGGCTGGCGGTCGCGGCGTTGGCCTGTTCTTGAGCCTGCGCTTGCGCGACCGCCGCCTGGGCCGACGCTACGGCGGCGGCATCCTGAGCCGTGTTGGAACGGTCCGCATCGACCGCGCTCTGCGCCACGTAGCCTTGGGCGAGCAGGTTCGAGTCGCGCTGCTGCGTCTGCTGCGCGAGCGTCAGCGCGGCTTGCGCCTTCACGACGTTGGCGCGTGCGGCGTTCACCGCCGCGGCCTGCGCGTCGGTGTTGGCTTGCGCGACGTCGACGCCGGAGGCCGCGCCGCTGACGCCGGCATCCGCCTGCGCCACCTGCGCTCGGGCCTGCGCCAACGCCGCCTGCGCCGCGTCGAGCTGCGCCTGCAGCGTGCTGGGATCGAGGCGCGCCAGCACCTGGCCCTTCTTCACGACGCTGTTGTAATCGACGTCGAGCGAAGCGATCGTGCCCGACACCTGCGTGCCGACCGAGATGCTGTTTTGCGGATTGACGGTGCCCGAGGCCGTGACGGTTTGCGTGAGCGTTTCGCGTTGCACCGGTACGCTCGCGTACGCGGGAGCGGAATTGGAACGGACCGCTACGCCGGCCGCAATGACGGCCGCCAGCACGATCGCGACGGCAGCGGCGATCCAGCGAGGCCGCTTCGCGGCGACGGCGGCTCGGATGGCGCCGGCGAGACCGGCCGGCGACGGGAGCGTGATGGTCGACATAACGAGCTTAGCATAGCAACGATATCTGGGGGCCCGTCGAGATTTCGCCGCCCGCACTTAGGCGGGGATGAAGCTTGCGTTGGAACCGGATGAGAAACGCTAGGCGTGCTGCAGGCGCACGCGGCGCATGGCGAACGCCGCCGCGACGAAGGCCAGTGCGAGCAGTGCCGTGACCGGCGCGGACGCCGAAGACGTGTAGTCGAAGCCGCCGCGATTCATCGGCCCGGCGTACCAAAGCACGAGATAGACGATTTCGAAGACCCGCGACGTTCCGAACGCAGCGCCGCACGCGAGCGCGAGCGATGGAATGAAGAACGCTCCGGCGAGCACGCCCGCGAGGCTCGCGAGATCGTGCGTCGCGAAGGCGTGCAGCAACGCTCCGCCTCCGAGCGACAGAGCGAGAGCGACGCCCGCAACCCAGAGCGCCAGAAACTGCCGGCGCAACGGATGGACGCAAGAAAAGACCAAGTGCGACGTCTCGTCGACGGTTTCGCGCGTTCCCATCGGCGACCACACGAGCATCGGCCACAGCCACAGCAACCCGAGCAAGATCGGCTGCGCTTTCGCGGGCGAGAAGAGCGTGGCGATCCAAAGGCCCGCGGCGACCGCGTACCACCAGATCGAAAGGCCGCGCAGCATCAAGCGCAGTTCGGCCAGCACCAAACTGCCGAAATCGGAGCCGAAGATGCGGTCGAAGAGCGGATCGGAGAGCCGCTCCATCGCCGCTTGCCAGCGGGCGACGGCCGGGTGCGGCGGCCGCGCGCCGGCGGCACGAGCCGGCGCGGCGAAACGGTCGAAGCACAGTGCCGCAAGCGCGACCACTGCGAGGGCGATGCCGATCCACCACGCGCGCGCCGCCAGATCGCCGAGCGACGGCGCGAAGCCGTGCCACGTAAAGATATGCGAGCGATCGTCGCCACCGATCAAGATGACGCTCAACGGCTTGGCGGCGGCGCGCGGATCGACGCGGGCGATGCCGGCGGCGATCTCGTTGCCCATGATCTTTAGGCCCAGCGGATCGCTCAGGCCGGGAAGGCCGGCGTTCTTCTCGTTGCCGAGCGCCGAGAGCCCGAAGAGCCAGGCAAAGAAGTAGATCACGTTGCCGAAGCCGCCGCGCAGAAAGGGAATCGTTTCGAAGAGCACCGCGAGCGCCGAGACGATGGCGACGACGGGCAGCGCGATCGCGACGAACGGATAGGCGATCGCGAACAGCTGGATCGAACGGTCTTCCCCGCGCACCAGCTGCATGAAGATCGCCACCACGAAGAGCACGGCGAGCATCGAGGCGAGGATCGCGCAGTTGCTCAGCGTCTTGCCCAGCACGTACTCGAACTTCCCGACCGAGGTGGACGCGACGATCTCGCCGCACCGGGTTTGCCGATCCAGCGCGAGGCCGCTCTTGATCGTGTAGAACCCGAAGAGCGAGAGCGTGAACGTCGCGAGCATGGCGAACATCGCACCGATCCACGCCGAGTTATAGATGCCTTCGTAATCGTCGACGGAGAAGGCGACGTAGTGGGCGTTGCGCGCGGGCACGAAGAGCACGCCCAGCAGCAGCGTGACCGCGATCGTCGCAAGATAATTATACCGGCGCGCGCGCTCGAAGAAGTCGGCGCGCGCGATGCCGTACATCGCTGCCAAACCGCTCACGCCGCCGCCTTAGCCGCAGCGATCGTCGCCAGGTAGGCCGCCTCGAGCGAGCCCGATCCGTTGAGAATGGCTGCCGGCGAGGCGTGCGCGAGCAGCCGCCCGCCCGCCACGATCGCGACGTCGCTCGCGATCGATTCGACGTCGGAACAGATATGCGTCGAGAAGATGACGATGCGTTCGCCGCCGAGATCTTTCAGGAGGCTGCGAAAGCGGGCGCGTTCCTCGGGATCGAGGCCGGTCGTCGGTTCGTCGACGATCAGCACGCCGGGATCGTTGAGCAGCGCCTGCGCGATGCCGACGCGCTGGCGCATGCCGCCCGAAAACCCGCCCAGCGGACGGCGCTTCGCGTGCGTCAGGTTGACGGTTTCGAGCAGCGCGTCGATGCGAGTGCGGGCCGTACGGCGGTCGAGGCCTTTGAGCGCGGCGAGATATTCGAGGAACTCGACGGCGTTGAGGTGCGGATACACGCCGAAATCTTGCGGCAGATAGCCCAGCGTACGTCGCAGCGCATCGGGGTTGGCCAGGGCGTCGGCGCCGTTGAAGATCAGCGCGCCGCTCGTCGGCCGCGCGATGGTTGCGATCATGCGCATCAGCGTCGATTTTCCGGCGCCGTTCGGCCCGAGCAGGCCGAGAATGCCGGGACGCAGCGTCAGCGAGAGCTCGTCGACGGCGACGATCGACTTGTAACGCTTGGTAAGCGCGCGCAGTTCCAGTTCCATCGCCCCAAGTACGCTTCGGGGCGCCCTTTGTTTCGGGTTAGCGCTCCGCCAGAAGGGCCTCGACGGTGGCTCGCACCTGGTCGTCCTGCGAATCGCCGACGATCGTCTTGCGCCAGTGCCCGTGGCGATCGAAGAAGAGCTGCGTCGGCCACGCGTTCACTCCGTAGGCGTTCCACAGCGAGAACGCGTTGTCGACGGCGACCGGCCAGACGATGCCCTGGCGAGCCAAGCTCGCCTGCACGTACGCGCGATCCTTCTCCGCCGGCGTCTCTGGCGAGTGAATGCCGATGACGGCAAGGCCGCGCGCGCGGTCGGCGGCGTAGAGCGAACGCAGCGTCGGCACCACGTTTTGGCAGTTGTAGCAATCGACGGTGAAGACGTCGAGCACGACCACGTTGCCTGCAACGGAGGCGGCGGTGGCGCGCCCGTCGAGCCAAGCGCTCGCGTCTAGCACTGGCGCGAGCGTCGGGTGCGTTTCTTGCGCCGACCCGTTGCATCCCCAGACGAAGACCGCGACGGCGATGGCCGCCGCGCAGGCGACCGCGGCGATTCGGAGATCCTTCATGCTTTGCATACGCCTGCGGCGGGGGCGCGGATGAGCCGGTACGAAAGGATCGCCGATGGCCCAGGCAACGCTCTATCCATATCTGCTCGATCCCAAGCTGACGACCGCGATCTGGGGCGGCGGCGAGCTCGTACGCGAGTACGGCAAGCACGCCGACGAGAGCGCCACCCTCGGCGAGTCCTGGGAGTGCTGGGATACCAACGCCGTCATCGATGGAAGTCTTGCCGGGTCGACGGTCGCCGACCTGCGTGCCAAGCTCGGCCCGCAGCTCCTCGGCGATCTGGATCCCACGCGAATCTTCCCGGTGCTGACCAAGATCATCACCGCGCACGACTGGCTTTCGGTGCAGGTCCACCCCGACGACGCCTACGCGCGGCGCGTCGAGCATCAGCCCAACGGCAAGACCGAATGCTGGTACGTCTTCTCGGCCGAGCCCGGCGCGCAGCTGGTGTTGGGCTGGACGCGCGATACGTCGCGCGAGGAGTACGAGCGCCGCGTCGCCGACGGCACGCTGGGCGAGATTCTGCGCAAGATCCCAGTGAAAGCCGGCGACACGATTTACATTCCGGCCGGCACCGTGCACGCGATCGGTGCCGGCATCGCCCTGTTCGAAACGCAACAAGCCAGCGACCTGACCTACCGGATGTTCGACTGGAATCGCGTCGGGCCGGACGGTAAGGGCCGCGAACTGCACATCGCCAAGGCTGCCGACGTGCTCGACTATCGCGCCGGCACGACCGGCGCGCTGCTGCAGGTGCCCTATCGTTTCGACGGGCTCGAACGCACCGCGCTGATCGGCAGCAGCCGTTTCGTAGTGGAGCGCGTCGTCGCAACGCAAGAACCGGCCTCGCTCTCCACCGGCGGGCGCCCCTTGATCGTGATGTCGCTCGAACGGCCGATGACCGTGGAATGCAACGGCATCACCGAGCGGCTGGGCCCGTATCAAACGGCCTTGATCCCGGCGGCCGGGCAATGGTGCACGGTCGCGGCCGACGGTGGCGACGCCGCGCCCTTCATGCTGGTAACGCCGCCGGAAAACCGCGAAGGGCTTGCCGTGCGCATGTTGGCGGCCGGCGTCGCGCAAGACGCGATCGACCGCTTCATGGCGCAGTTCGCGACGGCGTGATTCACGCGCTCGTCGCGAGCTGGCTGCTCGCCGCAACGCAGCCGTGGACTCCGGCGGCAATCTATCGCGTGCAGCAGGCGATCGACGCCGCGCTGCACGCTCCGACGCTGGCCGGCGCGCACGTCGGGCTGCTCGCCGTCGACGCTGCCACCGGAGCGGTGCTCTACGCGCGCGACGCGGACGATGCGTTCGTTCCAGCCTCGACGTTCAAGCTGCTGACCGGCTCGACCGCGCTCGCACGCCTCGGCCCTGCCTACGCGTTCGTCACCGACGTCGACGCCGACGGCAGCATCGACGGCGGACGGCTGCAAGGCGACCTCTACCTGCGCGGCGGCGGCGACGCGCAACTGGCGCCGGCCGATCTCGATGCGGCCGCGGCGGCCGTAGCGGCCGCCGGCGTTCGCAGCGTTTCGGGAACGCTGGCCGGCGACGCGACGCGTTTCGACGCGCCGCATTTCGTCCCGGGCTGGGCGATCGACGACGTGCCGTACGAGTACGCCGCGATTCCGAGCGCGCTGTCGTTCGACGGCAACGTCGCCCACGTGCGCGTTTCGCCGGGCTTGGCGGTCGGCGGCCCAGCCGAGCTGCACGTCGAGCCGGCCAGCAACGCCTTTCGCATCGAGAACGCGACCGTGACCGGCGCCGCGTCGAGCGAAGACACCACCGACGTCGTGCGCCCCTGGAACGCTCCCTCGACCATTCGCATCGTCGGCTCGTATCCGGCCGGGGCCGCGCTCTCCGACGATCTCGAGCCCGCCGTACCCGATCCGGCGGCCTACGCGCTCGACGCCTTTCGCCGCTCGCTGGAACGGCACGGCGTCGAGGTGGACGGCGCCGACCGGCAAGGCGCCGCCCCGGGCGGCGCCACCGTGCTGTGGTCGCACCGCTCGAAGCCGCTTCCCGCGATCCTCGCCGATTGCTGGTTGCCAAGCGACAACCTGCTGGCCGAACAGATGCTCGAAGCGCTCGGCGCCGCCTCGCCGCTGCACGCCGGCGGACTGGGCGACACCCGATCGCTGGGGATTCGAACCGAGCGCGAATGGCTCGCGTCGATCGGCGTCGATCCGGGCACGCTCACCATCGTCGACGGCTCGGGCCTCTCCGCGTACGACCGGATCACGCCGCGCGCGCTGGTGGCGATTCTCGACGCCGACCGGCGCGGCCCGATGCGCGACGAGGTGCGGGCCGGGCTCCCGATCGCCGGCGTCCGCGGAACGCTTCACGACACGTTCGCCGGAACGCCGCTCCAGGGCGCGCTCTGGGCGAAAACCGGAACGACCAACCACGCACGCTTGCTCGCCGGCTACCTGGAATCGCCGTCGCACGGCACCGTCATCGTGGCGTTCATGGTCAACGATTGGATGGACGCGACGCCGCAGGCCGCGAGCGCGTTGAACGCCGCTCGCGCCGCCGCCCTCGTCCCGCTGCTGGATCTCCCGCCCGCCGCGCCGTGACCCCGCGCGCGCATCCGAGTTCGCGCGCCGGGCGTTCTCAGAGTATATGAACACGCAAACCGCTACTTTTGCCGCCGGCTGCTTCTGGGGCGTCGAGGCCGCATTCCGCCAAGTTCCCGGCGTCATCGACGCCGTCTCCGGCTACACCGGGGGCCACGTCGAAAACCCCACCTACCGTCAGGTCTGCGGCCACGGAACCGGCCACGCGGAAGCGGTCGAAGTCACCTTCGATCCGCAGCGCGTCAGCTACGAGCAGCTGCTCGGCGTTTTCTGGCAGATACACGATCCGACGCAAGTCAATCGTCAGGGCCCGGACGTCGGCGATCAATACCGTTCGGCGATTTTCACGCATTCGCCCGAACAGGCGCGCATCGCGACGGCGTCGCGCGACGCGGAGCAAGCCAATCAGCGCAAGCCGATCGCCACGCAGATCGTTCCGGCGCAGCGCTTCTGGCCGGCCGAAGAGTACCATCAGCGCTACTTCGAAAAGAACGGCGGCGCGGCGTGCCACATTACGGTGCCGAAGTGAAACGCGGCGGGTTCGTCGCGGCGCTGGCCCTCGGCGGAACGGCCGCGTTGCTCGGCACGCGCGCGTTCGGCGCGAGCGGCACGAGCGCCGCGTATGCGGTGACGCACAGCGATGCGGAGTGGATGAAGCTTTTGGGGCCCGACCGCTACGAGATTCTACGGCAAGGTGGTACGGAGCCGGCGAACTCGAGCCCGCTCATCGCCGAAACGCGCCCGGGCACGTACCGGTGTTACGGCTGTAATCTGGCGCTCTTTTCGTCGGCCGCCAAGTACGACAGCGGAGACGGCTGGCCGTCGTTCTGGAACGTACTGCCCGGCGCGATCGCCAAGCAGAGCGACTATCAGTTGGTCGAGGAGCGCACCGAAGTCCATTGCCGGCAATGCGGCGGGCACCTGGGCCACGTCTTCGACGACGGCCCGGCCCCAACGTACTTGCGCTACTGCATCGACGGTTTGGCGTTGCGCTTCGTCCCGCGCTGACGCGAGCTCAGGCCGCAAGAACGCTCAGGCTCCGCACCGCGGCTTCCAGGCGCATCCGCAGTTCGCGGCCGTAGACGCCCCAAAACCAGCGAACCGAGTCGCCGTCGTTCGTACGGGCGTCGCGGCAGAGCGTATCGATCGAAAGCGGCCCGTCGGCAGCGACCGTTCGCGCGTCGTCGAGGTGCGGACCGGCAAGAAACGTCGCAGGGAAGAAACACGCGCTGCAGAGATCGGTGCCGGGCACCCACGCGCAGGCGCCTTTCGTGGTCAGGCAAGCGTTCTCGTCGTTGCACGTACACTGGGGGCAGTACCGCATAGCGGTTGAATCCATCTCCTAGCTCGACACGATGCTCCCGAGGGCCGCTCCCGGGTGGGGCCGTGGTGGGACGGTGAACCGTCCCACCTCCGACTCCTGGCAAGCCGCGTCGGCGCTTTGCGGCCTACGGGAGTCATGTTAAACCGGCGGCGTCCCGAAATCGTCCACGAGCTCCCGATGCCAAGGCAACGCTCCGTAAGCGGCGGCGGCTGTAGGATCGCCGATGCGCTCGATTTGGCGTTTGAGCGCGTGGCGCCCGAGCTCGCGATGGCGCGCCGCCGCGGGTCGATCGCCGCGCGCGATCGCCAGACGGCCAAGCGTCCAATGAACGCCGGCGGGATACCACGCTTTGCCGGGATGTGCGTCGGCGAGCGCTTTGAGCTCCGTCGCAAGCGCTTGCGCTTCGTCGCCGCGTCCGTGTTCGAGCAAGGCGTTCGCATAGGTGCACAGGTGGTCGATCGTCACGGCAACCGACGCACCGGCGCGCGCCAAATCGACTGCCGCCGCCATTGCGTCGAGCGCGGCGCGCGCGCGCTTGGGCGAGCGCGCGAGCTGCGCCGATGCGACCGCCATCTTCGTCGACGGCAGCAGCCGGCGATCGCCCATCGCCTCGGCGAGCGCGTCGGCTTCGGCCGCGGCTTCGTACGCCGCGCGGGCGTCTCCCAGAGCGCTGCACGCGAGCGCTCGTTCCAGCAGGCGATCCGCCAGCGCTTGCGTGCCGTTCGAAGCGCGAGCTTGCGCGATGGCCGCATCGGCCAGCACCAGCGCCTCCTCGGCCAAGCCCAACGAGCGCTCGTAGCCGGCGAGGTTCGACTGCGACGAAGCGCGGCTGTGCGCGGCGCCGACGCGTTCGAAGATCTCGGCCGAACGCAGAAAGTGATCGCGTACGACGCTCGCGGGCGCGCGAAAGCGCTCTCCGAGCGCGAGATACGCGTGGGCCAAGCCCTCCGCATACAGATCGCCGATCTCTTGCGCCACCGCGAGCAGTTCGGCCGCCGGTCGCAGCGCCGCCTCCTGATCTTCCAGCCCGTGCGCCACGTAGAGCTCGGCGTTGAGCAGCCGTCGCCGCAGCGCCGGCGATCCGGTAATCTCGGGATCCGCGCGCATCGCCTCGACGACGGCGCGAGCTTCGCCGGCGCGTCCGAGACGAACGAAGACTTGCGCGAGCGCCTCGCGCGCCATCGCCGCCGTCGTCGCGTCGCGATCGGTGAGTGCGAGCGCGAGTGCGTCGTTCAGGCGCTCCAGCGCTGCGGTAAACCGCCCTTCCGTCATTTCGAACGAGGCGTCGGCGTAGCGGGCCACCGCGCGTTTCTGCGGGACGCGGTCGGCGGCTAGCCGGAGCATCTCGTCGATCGTGGCGCGCTGTTGCGCGACGTTGTGAACCTGGCGTTCGTATCGCTCGCGCTCTTCGAGCGCGCGGAAGCGGTCTTCGTCGCCCAGCTTTTCGGCCGCGCTCTCCAGCGCTTCGACGTCTTGCTTCCACTGCTCCGGATCGCCGAAACCACGCTGCGCGTCGGCCACCAGTGCGGCGGTATCGAAGCGTTCGCGCGGCGAGGGCGCGAGGGCCAGCGCGGAGCGCGCGAGCGCGATCGCTTCTTCCCTCGCATACACCGCCATCGCGGCGGCGGCAGCGGCCGCGTAGGCGCGCGCGGCGCGAGCCGGCTCGCCGCCGAGCTTCCAATGGCGCGCGATCGTCGCCAGGCCTTCGCCTTGCCCGACTCCGGCCACCCGCGCCAGCACGGAGGCGATGCGGCGATGGCGTACCGCGCGCTGGACGGGCGGAATCGCTTCGTAGATGGCGGTCTCGACGAGCGCGTGCGTGAACGCGTACGAGAATGCCGAACTGCCCGTACCGCGCACCAGGCCGCGCTCGACCAGCACCTTCACGCCGTCGAACACTTCGCTCTCGCTCCAGCCGAGCACGTCGGCCAACACGTCGATGGTAAACGAACGGCCGATGGCCGAAGCGGTGTAGGCCAGCGTCTGCACCGTATCGTCGAGCGCCTGCGCGCGCCGCAACACGGTGTGCGCCACGCTCGCATCGGGGCGGTCCGCGTCGGGGAGCTCGCCCGTCTCCTCGTAGTTGCGCACGAGCTGCCCGGCAAAAAGCGGGTTGCCGCCGCTCGCCGCGGCGATGGCCGCCGCCACGTCGGGGGCCGGCGTTCGGCCCTCGAGCGCGCGCTCGACGAACGCGCCGACGTCACCCGCGCTCAGGGGTTCGAGAACGAGCGACGTCGCGTATCGCTGCGACGCCAATTCGCGCGCGAGCGCGTAGAGCGGTGCCTCCGGCGCAAGCTCGCCGGAACGAAAACTGGCGACGAGCAGCGTCGGAAGGCTGCGAATCCGGCGCGCGATCGCTTCGAGCGCCTCGAGCGTCGCCGCTTGCGCCCAGTGCACGTCTTCGAACACCAGCAGCAGCGGCTTTCCACGCGCCAGGCGTTCGAACGAACGGGCCATCGCTTCGAGCAGCCGCGTGCGAGCGCGTTCGGCGTCGGCAAGCGGCTCGAGCGGCGGCCGGTCGGGGAATGCGGCCTGCAGTTCCGGCATCACGTCGGTGAGTGCCTCGAACCACGGCGATTCCAGCGGCGACTCCAAAACGTAGGCGAGCCCGCGGCGCAACGCGTCGACCACCGGCTCGTACGGATACGATTGCGGGTTCGAGGTCTCGCCGAAGAGCACGCGCGCGCCTTGTTCGCCGACCGAACGCGCGAACTCCGAGAGCATCCGCGATTTGCCGATGCCGGCGGGGCCCGAGAGGAAGAGTGCGGTGCCGCGGCCGCCGGCCGCGTGCCGCCACGCGCTCTCGAGCGTCGCGAGTTCGTCGCGGCGCCCGACGAACGGCATCGAAGCGCCGGGCACTACCAGCTCGTTCTCTTCGAACGGCGCTAAGTTCGTGCCGCCCGGAAGCGGGGCGTTGACCAGAATCGCATCGCGCAGCGCGAGCGTCTCGGCCATCGGTTCCACGCCCATCTCGCGCTCGAGACTCGAAGCGAACCGTTCGAACTGCGCGAGCGCCGAAGAACGGTCGCCCGACTCGTAGCGGATCGCCATGCCCAAACGAACCGCGTCTTCGCGCCACTCGTCGAGCGCCAGCATCCGGTCGGCCAAGCGGGCGGCGTCGGCGAACTGCAGGCGTCGCCGCGCTTCCGAGGCCGCCTGCGCGCACGCGTCGAGGAATCGCGCTCGCAGCCGCTCGCGATCGGCGAGGATCGCTTCCTCGTACGATCCCTCGAGCAGGTCGCCGCGATACCATTCGAGCGCGTCGTTGCGACGCGCCGGATCGTCGAGCGCCGCTTCGAACGCGCGCGCGTCGATCCACGCCGGCGCTGCGTCGTTCCACGCGATCGTCGCGCTCGAGCCGGAAAGCCACTCGACGCCGTCGATGGCCGGCAGCGCGCGCTGCAGCCGGTGAAGATGGCGCCGGAAGTTCGTTCGCGCCTCCGACTCGAGTTCGTCGGGCCAGAGCGCGGCGGCGATCGACGCGCGCGAGCGCGGCGCCTTCGCCAGCGCCACCAGCGCCAGCATCGACATGCATCGCGGCGGCGCCGAGAACGCCCAGGGCGCGCCGTCGAACGAAAACGACGGCACGCCCAAGAGCCGTATTTCCAGCCGCGCCTTCATCGCTTCGGCGCTCTAACGAATGCCGAGCTCGAGCATCTGCTCGAGCGAGCGGCCGCGGCCTTCGACGCCGTAGCGATACCACCACGCCATCGCGAGCGCGCCGCCCGCGAAGATGCTCGCCATCGCGAAAAAGACCGCGGCGACGCCAAAGCGGGCGTTGAGCGCGAAGAACGCCACCGGCGCGACGATCGCGCCGATGCGCCCGGCGGCGACGGAGAGCCCGATCCCCGTCGCGCGCAAGGCGGTTGGGAAAATCTCCCCGATGACGACGTACGCTCCCGCGCCGCACGCCGCGCTAAAGGTGCCGAAGATCAAGAAAACCGCGACGAAGGACGGCGGCGAGTGGGTCGCCGACAAGAGCGCGCACGACACCGCGGCCCCGGCAAATGCAGCCAGCATCGTCGGGCGGCGCCCCCAGGCGTCGACCAGCCACGACATCGCGAGCTGCCCGCAGAGTCCGGTGGCGGCACTGGCCAGATAGAGCAGCGGAATCGCCTTCGGTGCGATGCCGACGGCGGGAAAGATGGCGATGCCGCCGATGGCGAGGATGCCGTAGTACGGCATCACTTGCGCGAGATTGAGCGCGAACGAAAAGATCAGCCGCGCCGGCGTCTGCCGCCACAGCGACGCGACTTGCGCCGCGTACCCGGCCGGCGCCGCGGCGGCCTCGCGCGCGCCGGGCGCTAGCGGCGGCAGCGCGGTGCCGAAGAGTTTTGCAACGATCGCCCGCGCCTCGTCGGCGCGGCCGCGCGCGTCGAGCCAACGCGGCGACTCGGGCACCGAGGAGCGCACGAAAAGGACGCCGATCGCGACGATCGCGCCGAACCAGAAGACGACCCGCCACGCGCCGGTCGGCAGCGTGCCCAGCGCGAGGTACGCGGCGCCTGAGGCCGCGATCGCTCCGACGTTCCACGATGCGTTGATCGCACCGTCGACGCGCCCGCGATAGCGCGGCGGCACGAACTCCTCGATCGCGGAGTTTATCGCCCCGTACTCTCCGCCGATGCCGATGCCGGTGAGGAACCGGAAGAACGCGAGCGAGGCGAAGTTCCAGGAAAAACCGGTCAGTACGGTCGCGACGCCGTAGATCGCCAGCGTCAGCATGAAGAGGCGCCGGCGCCCCAACCGGTCGGCGAGCGGCCCGAAGACGAGCGCGCCGGCGAGCATTCCGAGCGTATAGACCGGATTCACCCATGCGGCCGTCGATCCCGAAAAGTGCAGTTCGTGCGCCACGTTAGCGAGCACCGGTCCGGTAACGGCGGTCTCGAAGCCGTCGAGAATCCATGCGACGCCGAGCGCGCCCGCGATGCGCGCGTGCACGTACGACCACTCGGCTCGATCGAGCGCATCGCCGATTCGAATCACCCGGAGGCCTTCGCGAACCGCGCGCGGCGCTCCGCCGAGAGGAGTTGGCGACCGTACCGCGGAGTGTAGGGAATGAAGCACCGATCGCCTTCCCTTTTGCTCGTCTTGGGCGCCGCGGCAGCGCTGACGAGCTTCGCCGCCTGTTCGCAGAGCGGCAACGACTCGAGCAATGCCGCCGCGTCGACGGCGCCCGTCGCTTCGATGGCCGCCGCCTCGCCCGCGTCCGGCGGAAACGGCGCGCAGCTGTATGCCGCCAACTGCGCGAGCTGCCATCAAGCCAACGGCCAAGGCATGCCGGGAGCGTTCCCGCCGCTGGCTGGAAACGCGGCCGTCACGGGCGATGCGAAAACCGTCATCCACATCGTGAAGTACGGCCTGACCGGCAAAATCGGCGTCTCCGGTAAGAACTATAACGGCATGATGCCCGCGTGGGGCGCGCAGCTGGGCGACGACGGCGTTGCCTCGGTCGTTTCCTACATCCGCACATCGTGGGGCAACGCCGCTGGAGCAGTGACGGCCGCCGGCGTCGGCGCCGTTTCGAAGTAATGCGCGCGCTCGGCTGGATCGCCGCTGCGGCGCTCTTAGCCGGGTGCGGCGGCTCCGCCGGGGTCTCGCCCGCACCGCCGCAGTCGACGGCGGCGACGCGGCCGGCGGCCTACCGCGTCTCCGATTTCCATTACCACATCATGCACCCGCGCCACCCGGGCGCGCGCGGTAGGGAGCGCGCGCTGCGCTACCCCGACGATCTCACCGACTACGGAGGCCCGGTGATGACGAGCGAAGCGTCGTTCGATATCTACGTCAACTGCCCGGCGAAGGACGAGAGCTGCTGGGGCGCTCCCGAGCAGTTCGAGCGCGCGTTAACCGGCAGCGCGTTTGCCGGACTGCTGCGCCAGTATACGAAGAGCTCGCCGCGGTCGCTGACGTTTGCGGGTTCGGCCGCGGTCTCGTACCCGGTCCATCCGGGAACGGCGCTCTACGAAAACGATCTCTTCTCGATCCTGCACGGCGTCGTCGCCGCGCGCAAGAAGACCGGCTACGCGAATCTCTACCACATCTTCTTGCCCAAGGGCACCGACACGTGCTTCGATTTCACGCGCCAGTGCTACTCGCCCGATTACGCACCGACCAACGACTTCTGCGCCTATCACGCCACGGTGCGCTTCTCCGACGTCGGGCTGGTCGTGTACTCGGTCGAGCCGTATCAGGCGGTGGGATTCTGCAAGACCGACGCGTCGGCCGGCGCGACCGAGCTCACCAACTCGACGATCTCCACGCTGGCGCACGAAACGTTCGAATCGATCACCGACCCCGGTCCGCCGTTAGCTTGGTACAACACCGTCGGCGGCGAGATCGGCGACGAATGCCAGTACTTCGTCTCGCCGGTCGTGCTGCACGGCATCCGGTACAACGCGCAGCCGATGTACTCCAACGCCTATCACGCCTGCGCGACCGGCCCCTAAGCGCGCTACCAGCCCGAGGTTCCGGGGCCACCTTTGAACGGCCCGACGACGTCGCCGGTAATCCAACCGCCGTAAAACGTGCCTTCTTGGGCCCGCACCGGCTCGTCGTCGAGATAACACGCGTCGACGCGTCCGGGATAGAACGCGATCGCTCCCGCCAGCGCTTCGTAGGGCGGCTCGGGTCGCGCGTAGCTCCACGCGGCCATGCGCGCGACGCGTTTTCCCACGACGACGTCGAAGTACGACGCGTTCCCTTTCCATTCGCAGAACGACGCGGCGCCGGACGGATGCAGGTACTCCGCGACGACGTCTTCGCGCGGAACGTAGATGTTGGGCGGATGGCTGGTTTCGAGCACGCGCCACGCGCGATCGCTGCGCGCGATTTGGAAGCCGCCGAACTCGACGCGAACGAGGCGCGCGCAGCGCTCGAGGCGCGGAGGGCGCGGATACTCCCAGACCCATTCCTGTCCGGGTTCGAGCTTGGGCCGCTGCACGGCGGCTAGACGGGCGGCAGGTAGCGGAGCGGATCGACCGGCGTGTCGTCCTGGCGAACTTCAAAGTGCAGGTGCGGGCCGGTGGCCCGGCCCGTCGACCCGACCGCCCCGATGATCTCGCCCGGCGCGATCGATTGGCCGACGCGGGCGAAAATTTGGCTGCAGTGCGCGTAGCGCGTGGTCAGGCCGTTGCCGTCGTCGACCGTGATCAGATTGCCGTAGCCCCCGTCGGGGCCGGCGGCCACCACTTGGCCCCCCATTGCCGCCTGGATCGGGGTTCCCGCTTCGGCCGCGATGTCGATCCCCGGATGAAACTCCGTCCCCTGGCCCAGCGGGTTGGCGCGGGGGCCGAACTCGGAGGTTATCGCGCCCTGCACCGGCATGGCCATCGGCGCCGCGGGAACCGGCGTGGGAGCGGGGGCCTCGGCAGCGAGCACCTCGGCGAGGTACGAGCCGAACGACCCGCCGGGAGCGGAAGGAGCACCCGGCGCAAGCGGCACGGGCGCAGCCGCTTGGCCGGTTATTTGGGCGATCCTGAGCTGAATCGCGGCGAGGTCCGAAGAGATGTCCACTCTGTAGAGAGTAATCGGCTCGCCGGCCGCTACTCGCTAGGCCGCAACTCCGGGTAGAGCTTGTGAGCGGTATTTTGCACGCTCCGGAAGGCTTCGTCGTCGACGCTCAAGCTGCCCCGGAACGGATAATCCATCGCGATGATCAGCGTGAAGATGAGCCCGATCGCCAGGACGGTCAGCGTGGTGACGGCCATGTGGATCTTGAAGCTGTGCGGCCCGAAGAGATACAGGTAGACGCAGATCAGCACGAGCCCGAAGGTGATGGTTTGCCACACCGCGTCGGGCAGATGCGCCGTGGCGGCCAGCAGGCGGCTTCGCCGCGCGGCGAAGAGATCGTTGACGTCGTCGAGCAGCTCTTTCTTATCGATCTCCTGGCCGGAGGTCTTGGGCGCGATGCGGTCGAGATCGAGGCTGATCTTCTGCACCACTCGCCAGCCCGGCGCGAAGCGGCTCTCTTCGATGTGGTAGGCCTGCTGATCGGGCCACTCGGATTCGGTGACGATGCCAATGTACTTCAGCACGTCGCCGCGCAGCCGTCCCCCGGCCGCCGATGGGAGCCCCGCGCTGTCGAACATCAGCGCGCTCAGCGAGTTGGCCTCGGCCGTCGCGACGGCTTGGCTGCGATCCATCGTCTCGTACACGCCGACCGCGACGAACGCGAGGACGACCGCGTAGATGCCGCCGGCCATCGCGTAACTCAGCCCGATCATCGACGTGTCGCGTTCGCGCACTTCCCAGTTGACCAAACGCGTAAAAATGTACAACCCGACCAGCGCCGCCACGATGAGGCTGCCGCAGACCAGCAGCATCACCTCGAGATTGGGGTGCGAGTAGAACCATTCGTTCAGCATCGTTCGCGCCTACTTCGCGCCGCCGGGGAAGGCGGTCGCGGCCGCGGCCTGCGCGCTGACGAAGGCGTCGTCGCCCACGCTCACCTCGCCGCGGAACGGGTAGTCGAGCGCAATGATGAGCACGAACGCGACGGCGATCGTCGCGGCGATGAGCCCGGTGATGGTCAAGTGGATGCGGAAGTTATGCGCGCCGAACAGGTACGTGTAGACCACCGCAACGATGCCGGCGATGATGAGAATCTGCCAGATGATGTCTGGCAAATGTTCGCCGGCCGCGAGGATGCGGGTGCGCCGGGCCTTGATCAGCCCGTTGATCGCCGTCAGCATCTCCGCCTTATTGGCGCTCTGCCCGAGCGTCCTCGGCTCGAAGACGGCGACGGTGGTGCTCAGGTGCGCCACCGAATCCCATCCCGGCTCGAAGACCGATTCGTCGAGATCGCCCTTCTGCTGGCTAGGCCACTCCGATTTCACGACGAGGCCGACGTACTGGTTGAGTTCGTCGCGAACCGACAGGGCTACGTCCTTTGGCAGGCCGGCCGATGAAAAGTAGAGATTGCTGATCTGGTTTGCCTCGCTGGTCGCGACCTCGTCGGCTCGCGCGAACGTCTCGTATACGTCGACGACGATGAACGCAATGAGCACCGCGTAGACGACCGCGACGATCGCGTACGTCAGGCCCACCGTCTCGGTGTCTTTTTCGCGCTTCTCGTCGGGCAGCAGGCGGTTGAAGATCCAGAGGCCGAGCAGCGCAAGACCGGTCCAGACGACGACGATCGCGAGCCCGACCAGCCACGTCGGGTTGTTGTAGAGGAAATTTACGAGCACGCGCGCGCCTTCGACGGCAGCCGAGCCCTTCCTCGGCTCGGGAACGAGCGCAGAGCAGGGACGCGCCGCGGCCGGGTGGTAGGACCGGGCGATAGGCCGCGTTCAAAGCACGCGGCCATCTCTGCACTCCCGGACCGGGACTCTCGCTGAGGAGACCACGCGTGACCAAGGGATTTTCGAGAAACTTGCCGCTGCTGGCGGGCGCCGCGCTGGGCTTGCTGCTCGCCGCCTGTAGCGCCTCCACCGCGCACATTAGCAGCTTCGGAACTTTTTCCGACAAAGACCACTCGACCGCCGCGACGACGTTCGGCGCGCACGATACCGTCTATGCGTCGGCCCAGGCCGCCAATCTGCCCAACAAGGTGACGCTGCAGTTCGCGACCATGGCCGAAAACGTGAAGGGCATGGCGCCGAACAAAGCCATCCCGGCGCTGGACAAATCGTTCGACCTGGCTTCGGACGGAAGCGCCACCTACGATCTCACGCCGCCGACGGCCGGATGGCCCGACGGCACCTATAAAATCACCGTCACGATGATGGACGGCGGAACGGCGCGCGATACCAAGAGCGTCGAGTTCACGGTCGGCACGCCCCCGGCGGCGCCCGCCGGCGGAGCCGACAACTCGACGAGCGGCGCCGACAACACCTCGAACGGTTCGCAATAGAACCGGCGTGACCCAACGGTCGTGAGCGAAGCCGCGCCCGCGCATCAGCGCGCGGCGCGGCTTTCTCTTTTCTGCTTCGCTTTCTTGAGGAGGCATCCGATGCGGTTTGGTCTTTTTCTCGCGCTGGCATTTTTCGCCGGCTCGCTCGCCGTCGCGTTTTCTCACGCGAGCGCTCAAAACGCCGGCCCCGCAGCAGCCGCGCAAACTCTCGCACGCGGCCGCTATCTCGTGGTCGACGCGGGGCAGTGCATGGACTGCCACGGCCCCAAGCTTGCGGGCAGCACCCTCGATTTCTTGAAGCCGGGCATGCCGGTCGCCTATAAAACGCCGGCGATCGCCGGATTGCCCATGATGACCGCCGCCCAGGCCGCCACGTTCCTCCAAACCGGAACGCTCCCCAACGGCAAGCAGGCACGCCCGCCGATGCCGCAATACCGTTTCAGCGCCGCCGATGCCGGAGCGATCGTCGCCTACTTGAAGAGCCTGCACTAAGCCGATGAGCGTCGCCGTCTTCGCCGTCATCCTCGTCCTGTGCATCGCGCTGTACGCCGGGCTGATCTGGTGCGTCCGGCGCCTCGTCAAGCGCCACGTTTTCGAAGGGCACAACGACGTCTTGGCCCCGCTCTTTCTGACGGCCGGAACGCTCTACGCCGTCTTGCTCGCGTTCCTCGTGATCGCCGTGTGGGAATCCCACGGCGCCGCGCAAGACAACGCCGCCGAAGAAGCCTCGACGCTGGCCACGATGTATCGACAAACCGCCGGCATGCCGGCCGGCGAGCAGCGCGAGATGCGCGCGATGCTGCGCGAATACACCGAAGCGGTGGTCACCGACGAGTGGCCCATCCAGGCCGCGAGCGGCGGCGCGAGCCCGAAAGCCCGAGCCGTCGTCGCGCAGATTTACCGCTCGTACGGCGCGCTGCCGCGGAGCGAGCAAACGTCGCCCGTCAGCGTCGAGTTCTTGCACACGTTCTCGACCGTGACTGCCGACCGGAACCGCCGCACGCTGCAAGCCAACGAGCAGCTTCCCGGAATTCTTTGGGCCGGCTTGCTGATCGGCGCGACCATCGTCTTGGCGATGACGTTCTTGCTCTACATGGAGAAGTTCTGGCTGCACTTCCTGATGTCGGGCCTCTCGGCAATCCTCATCGTCACGCTGCTGCTGATCACGTTCTTGCTCAACCAGCCCTTCAAAGGCCCGTTGGCGCTCGACGCCGATTCGTTCGAACACTCGCTGGGCGTCTTCAACTCCGTCGACAAGGGCAGCTAACGCACCGGAGGTCACCGACCATGGCGCGATCGCTTCTCGCCGCCTTCTTTGCCTTCGCAATTCAGCTAGCAACTCTGGCGCCGGCCGGCGCGGTCCGGCGCCGCGCTAGCGCACGGCGGTTTCACTTCGTGAGAATCCGTCCCGTCGAAGCCGGCGACGTTCGCTCGTGGGCGGAAATGCGGTCGCGGTTGTGGCCGGAAGCCGACCTTGCAGACTTGACCCAAGAAACGCAGGCGTACGCGGAGACGGGCCGTTGCGCGGCGGTCGACGTCGCCTTCGTGGCCGTCGTCGATCACCAAACCGTCGCGTTCGTGGAGCTCTGCGTTCGCGCATTTTCCGACGGGTGCGATTCGATGCCGGTTCCGCACGTCGAAGGCTGGTACGTCGAGCCGCAGTACCGCGGCCGCGGCATCGGGCGCGCCTTGATGGACGAAGCCCGCCGCTGGTCGCGCGAGCGCGGCTTCTCGGAGCTGGCGTCCGATGCGGAACTGGACGCCGAGCATTCGATCCGCGCCCATCTATCGTGCGGCTTCGAAGAGGTCGACCGCATCGTCAAATTTCGCACCCGCCTCTGATCGCTATTCGAACGACAGTTCCATTCGAGCGAAGTCGAACGTCACCGCGTATTTCTCCAAGAATGCGTGCGAGACGGTCCCGGACGCAGCGAAGGGAAAGATCGATAGCGGAGAGCCTCCCGGCGTGTAGCCGCCCTTGACGTCGCTCTCGCAGACGGTTCCAAGGCAGACTCGGTCGGCAACGGTCGGCACGACCGTTACCGATCCGCCTCCGCCCATCCCTTGAAACGCATCCTTCGGAAACGTCTTGACGTGCGCGGCTTCGACCGTGGCCGCCGCCGGCATGAACCCGACGCCCGCACCGCCAGAATCGACGTTGAAGAGCTGCTGCCCGAGATCGTTGACGCTCCCTTGCGCGAAGATGAAATGGTCTCCGACCCACCACATGGGAACGAGCCGGCGCTGCGGATTTTCGGGTAAGCTTGCGGAGCGATTCCGTAAGACGAGCCGGCGATGCGGATAATCCAGCGTCGAAAGGAAGCGCGAGAGAAATACCGTCCCGACGACCCCATCGACGATGCGATCGGGGTAGAGGCGCAGGCCGCGTGACGGAAGGATCGTCACGCCGACGCCGGTCAGCCTCACCGGACCGGCCTCGATGCGGCCGGCAACCGCTTCGCGCACCTCCGCCGTGCGGCCACCGAGAAACGTGCCTTGATGGCCCCCGGTAATCGTGAGGCCCGCCTCTTTGGCAAACTCCGGGTCGAGCGTCACGTCCGATCCCCCGGTGTCGATCAGAAACGTGCCCGCCTTTCCGTCGACGCTCATCCGAATTGCCGGCAAAGGCTCGGATTCGACGAAAGGCAAGACCACGCCCGAGGCGGGCAACTGCAACGTTGCAGCCGAGTCGAGAATCCGGCGGCGCCGCTCGATCGTCGCGCGCAGGGCCTTTGCCGTTGCATCTCCGGGATCCAATGCGAGCAAGGCGGCGGCGTACGCGCTCGCCGCGTCGAGATGGTTCTCGTAGAGCCGCGTCCTCGCTAGGCCCAGCATCGCGCCGGGATCGCTCGGCTGCGCCGCTGCCTCGCGCGCGTATGCTGCCGCGGCGCCGGTAAAGTCGCCGCGCGCGAACAGCTCGTCGGCGGCGGAAGGCGGCGTTGCAGCGGCGCCGAGCGCGATGCTCGCGCCGGCCATCGAGAGCAGGAATGCAGAAAGCTTTGCGATCATGAGCGCCATGCTAGCAGCGCCGACGAAGGTAGGGCAAATGATTGCGCAAATCGATAATCAGAGATGATGCTCGAAAACGTCCGCCGGAATCACGTCCGCTTCGGCTTCTCGGCCGCGCGCGAGTGCCTGCGCGGCATCGGCGTGCTCTTGCACCCGGCCAAGCATGCCGAACAGATGCCGTGGGTTCGCGAGGCCCGCCGCCGCTTCTCGAGCGCCGCCCGCGCCGAGATCCACGCGTTCGGGTTCTTCTTCGAGCCGCGAGCCGAAACGTTTCCGTTTCTCTGGGCAGAGGGCGCCGGCTACGAGTTTCGAAGACGAGCTCGCCGAATTGCGATCGAATCTCGAGACCTACCGCGACGCCGTGACGATGCGCTTAGCCGAAAAGCGCCTCTTCGACGCGGACGAACTGCGCCGGATCCGCCGCCCCGCCTGGTATCGCCGCGCGGCGGCCGCCTATGCGCGACGCCATCCAAAATCCGCGCTGGCGCTCGCGCGGTTCGCCGAGTCGCCCGCGGAGAGCTTGCGCGACTTCTGCACCATGCTCGAAGCCTTTCACGCGCAGATCTTTCGGCCGGCGTGGGAACCGGTCCACGAGCGGTTGCTCGCCGACATCGCGATGCGAACGCGCGTCTTGCGCGAGTTCGGGGTGACGGCGTTGATGCGAACGCTGGCGCCCGGCGTCTCGGCCCGCCGCAGCCGAGGCGGCACGTCGGTCGAGCTCTCGGCCGGCGACGCGCGGCTCGAGCTCGATGCCGCATCCGTGGTGACGCTAACGCCGTCGTTCTTTTGCTGGCCCGGTCACGAGGCATACGTCGTTCGGACCCGCGAAGGCGTGCGGTGCACGATCGCCTACCCGATTCCACCACTCACGGCGCGCGCGCCGAAGGTCGAAGCGCCCGCCGCGGTGGCCCGCGCGTGCGCGGCGCTCGGGCACCCGGTACGCTTGCGCATCGTCGAACTGCTGGCCGCGCGCGAACTCTCGACGCGCGAACTCGCGGCGTTTCTGCGCCTGCCCGAACCGGCGGTATCGCGGCATTTACGCGAACTGCTGCACGCCGGACTCGTGCGTCGACGGCGCAGCAGTTACTTCGTCATGTACTCGGTGCGCGGCGATGCGGTTGCCGGCCTCGCTGGCGCGCTCGCCGCCCTTCGCTGAAGCCCGCGGCAGCAGGCCATTCACTGGAGCCGACGGCCGGACTTGAACCGGCGACCTATTGTTTACGAAACAATTGCTCTACCAACTGAGCTACGTCGGCGTGCGTGGGGCTTGGCGACCGAGCCTGGTTCGCCGGGGGCGGCAGGGGCCCTTCTTTTGATGGCTCGTTGATGGTCACGCGGCGGCGGCGAGCTACGCTAGGCACATGATGAAAACCCTCGCCGCGTTGACGCTGTTTGCCGCGCTGCTCGCGCCGGCCGCCGCGTTGGCCGATCAAGACGCCACCTACCACGGGCCCGCCGGCGCCTCGGAGAAGGCCTTCGTCGCGTCGCTCCAGGCCTATCTCACCAAGCACTACGCGACCGCCGCCGACGCGGAGAAAGCCGGCTACGTCCGCTACACGAACGCCGACGACACGGGCGCAATCAGCTACGCCAACCTGCATTGGCAGTCGCAAGACCTCGAGCACCCCAGCCAGCTCTGGTACGACAAGAACGGCGCGCTGCTCGGTGCGGATTACTCGGTTGCCTACGTCAAGGGTTCGGCGCGGCCGCAGCTCTGGGGCGTGAACCCGGGGCGCTGGGTCGAGTTCGACGGCCACATCCATTGGGTCGCGAAGGATCCCAAAACCGGTGCCTATACGTACGACCACTACATGATGGACGGCGCGTTCGCCGCGGCCGGAGGAAACGTGAATCGCCCGAGCGCGCAGACGCTGGTGGCGGCGCACAAGGTGGCGGACGCCTCGCAGGTGGTCACGATCTTCCACTTCCCCGCGATTTGGGATCTCATCGTCTGGGTCAAACCGAATCCCAACGGTGCGTTCGCCGAGAAGAACCCGGCGGTCACGCCCTAGACCTCAGCCTTCGGGGTGCATCCGGTCGAGATCGGCGTCGTGAAACGTGCCGCGCTTGGCGCGCTCGTCGAGCTCGAGGTCGTCGAGCAGATAATAGACGATCTTGCGATCGTCGAAGCCGACCTTCGCAAGGCTCCGGCCGCCGATCTCGACGACCTCGTGGATGTGCCCCTCCCGGCCCGCGTACGCATAGTTCACCGCGGTATAGGCCGGATCGCCCTCTCTCGGGCGCGGGATCGCCTTCACGCCGCGCAGCGGCGTCTGGTGTCGGTGCATCGGCTACTAGGTTCGACCCATCCGTGTGCGAAGCATCCGGGATGGTCATCGCATACCGAGGCAAGCGGCCCAAGATCCACCCGACCGCCTTCGTGGCGCCGAACGCTACCTTGATCGGCGACGTCGAAATCGGCGCCGAATCGAGCATTTGGTTCGGCGCGGTATTGCGCGGCGATAACGGGCCGATCCGCATCGGCGCCCGCACGTCGATTCAAGACAACGCCGTGGTGCACGTCAGCGAAGGCGGTGCGACGCTCGTCGGCGACGACGTGACGGTCGGCCACTGTGCGGTGATGGAGGATTGCGATATCAAGCGCTTCGCGCTGATCGGCAGCAACGCCACCCTGCTCAACGGCTGCACGATCGGCGAGGGCGCGTTGATCGCGGCCGGCAGCGTCGTCGGCGAACGCGCCGAGATTCCGCCGCGCGTGCTTGCCGCGGGCGCTCCCGCAAAGGTGAAGAAAACGCTCGAAGGGCCGGCCGCCAAGTGGATCGACATTTCGGCCGAGGAGTACGTCAAGCTCTCCCGCAGGTATCTGGCCGAAGGCATCGGCGCGCACGAGGCCCGGGAGAGCGCGGTCTAGTGACCGTTCGCGACGAAATCGCGCGCTTCATCGAAGGTGAAGGGCACAAAGCCGAAATCTCGCCGGTCGACGACGACCGCGATCTCTCCGAGATCGTCTTCCGCACGCGCGGGCAGATGTTCTCGGTCGCCGTCTCGGAAGCCGACCCGCAGCGTTTGCGCATCTCGACGGCGTACGAAATCCCCGATTGGGTCGGCGAGCGCGATCACGCCCTCGGCGCGCTCAGCGAAGTCGAACGCGAGTATCCCGAAGCGCGCTTCATGCTCGCGCACGACGACACGATCTTCGTGGCGACCGTCGATTACGAGGCCCAAGATACGCAGACGTTTCTCGCGCACTTCTGGGAGATCGTCGGAAGGCTTCGCGACGCCGGGACGTCGGCGGTCGAGCTGATGGTCGACCGCAGCGAGAGCAAAGCCGCCGCCGACAAGTTCATCCGCCAGTTCATGAAGGGCGAGCGCTGACGCGTGGACGATAGCGACGACGACCACCTCCAGCCGCTCGAAGCCGCGATCGACGACGAAGGCTTGATCTTCACGCGCGACAACGACGAAGAGGCGCTGCGCATCACCTTCAAGAGCGAGGGCGACCGCTACTTTGCCGTCGGCTACCGCGACGACCCGAACTTCGTGATGCTCGGCTCCGGTTGGGCGCTCCCTGCCGACGTCGAACTGGGCGACGCCGTGGCCGTGGCGAACGCGCTCAACGTGCGCAAGAAGTTCGTGAAGTCGGCGATTTGGGAAGAGGAGCGCGACGCGCTCTTCACCGTGGAACTGTGCGTGAGCGACGCCGACGAAATTCGCACGCACTTCGGCCGCCTGCTCGACGCCTTGCGCGACACCGCGACCGAGTTCTTCACGCAGCTGCGCGAAGCCGAGGAGTAGCCGCGCCGGTCAGGGGGGCGGGTAGTGCCCTTCGTCGGCATACGGTTGGAAGAGCGTGTACTCGCGCTGGAAGCGCAGCTTCACCGTTCCGGTCGGCCCGTTGCGATGCTTCGAGATGATGAACTCGGTGAGATCCGGCTCCGCCGATTCTTGGTTGTAGTACCCGTCGCGGTAGAGAAACGCCACGACGTCGGCCTCCTGCTCCAAGCTGCCGGAATCGCGTAAGTCTGCCAGCATGGGACGTTTGTCGCCGCGCGTTTCGACGCCGCGATTGAGCTGGGCGAGCGCCACGATCGGAACGCCGATATCCTTGGCCGTGACCTTGAGCGTCCGGCAGATTTCGGAGATCTCTTCGTTGCGGTTGGCGTTGCGCGTGGAGGTCGCGGGGCGCAAGAGCTGCAGGTAGTCGATGAAGATCGCCGAGAGCTTGCCGCCGTTGGATTTGAGCCGCCGCGCGCGGCTGCGCACGTCGCTGACCGTGAGGCCGCCCGTGTCGTCGAGATAGATCGGCAAGTCGTTGAGATCGCCCATCGCGCGCGAGATATCTTCCCACTGGTGCTGGCGGATGTTGCCGCGGCGCATGTCGTTCATCGAAATGCGCGCCTCGGAACAGATGAGGCGCTGGATCAGTTCGTCGTTCGACATTTCGAGCGAGAAGAACGCGACCGGCAAGCGCTCCTCACGCGCCGCGGCGACCGCCATATTGAGCGCGAACGACGTCTTGCCCATGCCGGGCCGCGCCGCGATGATGACGAAATTCCCGGGCTGAAAGCCGGTCGTCATTCCGTCGATGTCGCGAAACCCGGAGGTGAGCCCGGTGCGGTCGCCGCGGTGATGGAAGAGGTGATCGATGTGATCGAACGCCGTCTTCATCATGTCGCCGATGGCGGTGAACTGGGTGACGCCGCGCTGACCGATCGAGAAGACCAGCTGCTGCGAGCGATCGAGCGCGCTCGCGACGTCTTCTTCACCTTCGAATCCGTGCTGGGTGATCTGCGTGCCGGCGTGGATCAGCGAACGCAGCACCGCTTTTTCGTGCACGATGGTGGCGTAATACCGCGCGGAGGCGGCCGTTTGAACGGTGTCCATCAGCGCGTTGATATAGGCGAGGCCGCCGACCCGCTCGAGAGCGTCGCGATTGCGAAGCTCGTCGGCCAGCACGATTTTGTCGAGCGGAGCGTTCGCGTTCTCGCGCCAGAGCGCGAGCAGCGCGTCGTAGATCGCCTCGTGCACGTGAGCGTAGAAGTCGCCCGGTGCGACGATCTCGTCGACGATCTCCATCATTTTTTTGTCGATCAAAATCGACCCGAGCACGGCCATCTCGGCTTCGAGATTGTGCGGCGGAATGCGATCGATGCTGACGGGTAAGGAATGAACGCTCATGGGAACCGAACGCCCTTGCGGCAATCCGCCAGCGAACGCCTTGTGGAGCGCCTGTGCATAGCTCCTATTGTTGTGGATGGGTGTGCCATACGTGGTGGCACACTGGGCTTAGCGCGGAGCGGGCCGCCGGCGCGGCCGCGCCGCGGCACGGCGGCGCACCCAAGGAAGATCGCGCACGACCTGCTCGACGTCGCTTACCGCGGCCACCTCGAGGCCCGCGAGCGCCGCGTCGATTTCGCGCGCGTTCTCTTTGGGGATCACGATGCGGCGCATGCCGGCCTGCCGCGCGGCGTAGAGTTTCTCCACGACGCCGCCGACCGCGCGCACCTTGCCTTGGATCGACAGCTCCCCGGTCATCGCCACGTCTTGGGGCAACGGCGTTTTCGTAATCGCCGAGTAGAGCGCGAGGAAGATCGCCAAGCCGGCCGAGGGCCCGTCAATGTTGCCGCCCCCGACGACGTTGATGTGCAGGTCGAAATTCGCCGTGTCGATGCCGCTGACCGCACGCAGGACGCTGGTCGCGTTGAACACCGAATCTTTGGCCATCGAACCGGCCGTCTCGTTGAAGCGAATCGTGCCTTTGCCCGGCTGCGCGGCGGGAAACGCCACCGCCTCGATCTCGATGATCGAGCCGAGATAGTGCACCACCCCCAGGCCGAAGGTTTTGCCGATCTCGCGCGCCGGGCGCGCTTTGACGAGCGTGTGCTGCACGAGGCGGCTGGTCTGCACCACGGCGCGAACGTCGTCGCCGGTAATCGCCGGGCTCTTGATCGCATCGGCCTGTTTGCGCGGGTAGAGGCGGTACAGGGCCTGCCCGTAGGCGTCGGCGACGATCTGCACCGCTTTGCGGCCTTCGATGGTATACGAGGCGATCGTTTGCGGCACGCCGCGCGCCGCGCGCGCGCCGAGCCGCTTGATCGCGCCCTGGACGATCGACACCACCTGATGCTGGGTCAGCGGCGAGAAGAAAATCTCGGCGCAGCGCGAGCGGATCGCGGGATCGATATCCTCGGGGTCGCGCGTGGTCGCGCCGATGAGCACGAAATCCGCCGGCGCGCCCTCGCGAAAGAGCCGCTTCACGAACTCGGGCACGTTGGGAGCGTTTTCGTCGTAGTACGACGATTCGAAAAAGACGCGCTTGTCCTCGAGTACCTTGAGCATCCGCGACTGCAGCGACGCATCCATCTCGCCGATCTCGTCGATGAAGAGCACGCCGCCGTGCGCTTTGGTGACTAGGCCGAGCTTGGGTTCGGGCACGCCCGACTCGGCGAACTCGCGCCGGCTGCCTTGGTAGATCGGGTCGTGGACGCTGCCCAGCAGCGGATTGATCGTCTCGCGCGGATCCCAGCGCAGCGTCGTTCCGCTCGCCTCGACGAACGGCGCGTCCTTGGCGAACGGCGTATAGGGGCGCCCTTTGGCGATCTCGAGGACGAGGCGCGCGACCGTCGTCTTGCCGACGCCCGGCGGGCCGTAGAGAATCACGTGCTGCGGATAGGGCGAGGAGATCTTGGCGAGCAGCGCTTTGACCGCAGCCTCTTGCCCGACGATATCGCGCAGGGTCTGCGGGCGCAGCTGCTGCAGCGCCGACGCCGCGAGCGTGCGCCGCGACAGCGCGTCGAGCTCCTCGAGCTTGGCTTGCGACGAGGGCGTCTCGGGGCCGCCGCTCTCGCGCAGCGCTTCGAGCTTGAGATCCTTGAGATACTCTTGGTGGCGCTGCGCCATCTTTTCGTTGACGCGGCGCTCGATCGAGTCTTCGGCATTGCGCGCGGCGATCAAATCGGCCATCGCCTCTTCGATATCGCCGAGCGCCTTGCGTTGCTGCGCGCGCGTGGTCGCGCGTTCGATGGTCGGATCTTCGAAGACGAGCCGCGCGAGCGCGCAGAGCCGGTCGGGCAGATGCGGCGATCGCAGCATCCGCAAGGCGTTGACCTTGCCGGCGCGCAGCACGACCTTATCCTGGCCGAGCACGCTCGAGAGCATTTCGTAGAGCGCTGAAACGTAGCGCGTCAGTTCGTCTTCGACGCCGAACTTACGCCGTAACCGCGCTTCGCCGGAGCGCTCCGCGCCCGCCGCCACGGGGGTTCGCTTACGCCGCTACGACGTCGACGGTCGCTTTGGCGACGACGTTCTTGTGCAGCTTGATCTCGACCGGATACGAACCGAGCGCTTTGATCTGATTCTTCAACTCGATCTTGTGCTTGTCGATCGCGATTTCGAGCGCGCTGTGAATGGCGTCGGCTACGTCGGCGTTGGTGACGGCGCCGAAGAGCTTGCCGTTCCCGCCGGCCTTCGCTTTGATCGCGAGCTTGGAGGCGGCCAGCCGGTCGGCCAGAGCCTTCGCGTCGGCGAGCGTCTGCGCTTCGCGGCGCTCTTGCGCCGCCTTCTGCGAGCCGAGTTGCGCGAGCGCGCCTTTGTCGGCCTCGATCGCGAGCTTGCGGGGCAGCAGGAAGTTGCGGGCGTAACCCTCGGCGACGTCGGCGACTTCGCCTTTTCTCCCGAGCGACTTCACGTCGCTGAGCAAAACGATCTTCACGTGTTGCGCTTACTCCGAAACGTAAGGAAGGAATGCGATGACGCGGGCCCGCTTGATCGCGACGGTGAGCAGGCGCTGATGTTTGGCGCAGTTCCCGGAGATGCGGCGGGGCACGATCTTGCCGCGTTCGGAAACGTACTTCCGCAGGCGGTTGACCTCGCGATAACTGATATCGATTACTTTATCCGCGCAGAAGTTGCACGGCTTACGCTTCGTACGCCGCTCTTTTACGGCGCGCTTCGGTTTGGCAGCCATCAATTGTCCTTTCGACTAGGTGGTTGGCGGCCGCACCCTGCGTCCTCGACGGCGCTCGGACCGGGGCGACCTCTAGCCAGGTAGCGCGACTGGCTCGCGGTACCACCGGCCCAAAACGACCGGCCGCCCATCCTACCACGGCGGCGGGGGGAAGCGCCACTGCCCCTCCCGCACCGAACGTACGTTCGCTACCGCTCGCTTACCTTGCTTGCCAGGTGCATCTTTTCTTGCCGGAATCGTGTATAGTGAATCGGTTACTACCGTGGTTTCGAAGTCCGCTGGGTTCACGTTCCAAGTACTAGCGAGTCGGATGCGGAAGAACAAACATCATCTTCAGGAGATTCGTTAGTATTCATGTACACCAATGAGATGCTCACCTGCGTAGATTGCGGACGTCAGTTCCCCTTTACCGCCGGCGAGCAAGAGTTCTTCGCCATGAAGGGCTTCACCAACAAGCCGAGCCGTTGCACCGATTGCCGCGCCGCCCGTAAGGCGGGACGCGGTGGTGCCGGCGGCGCCGGCGGCGGCCGCAGCGGCGGCGGCGGACAGCGGGAAATGTTCAAGGCCACGTGCAGCCAGTGCGGCGGCGTTGCCGAGGTCCCGTTCCAGCCCCGCGGCGACAAGCCCGTCTACTGCCGCGACTGCTTCGCCTCGCGTCCCAGCTACCGCTAGGAGACGCGCACCAGCGTAGGATCGCACTAGGGGAGTCCGCTTTGCGGGCTCCCCTCGCTTTTTTTGGGCAAAACGAGAGTAATGAATCAGCGTCTGCAGAGCCGCATCAGCGGAGCCTGCCTGGCCGTCGTCCATATCGGTGCGCTGGCCGCCTTCATCCCCGCCCTCTTCTCGTGGCCGACCGTCGCCTTCGCCTGGCTGCTGGCCTACCTCACCGGCGTCCTGGGCATCACTCTTTGCTTCCACCGGACGCTCACGCACCGCAGCCTGCGGCTGCGCAAGCCGCTCGAGTACGTGCTCGCGGTGCTGGGAACGCTGGCCATGCAGGGCGACCCGATTACGTGGGTAGCGACCCATCGCAAACACCACGCCCACGCCGATCACGACGGCGATCCGCATAGCATCCATCTGGGCTTCCAATGGGCGCACATGGACTGGATCTACCGCACGAATCCCGCCCTGCTCTCCGAGGACGAGATCCAGAAGTACGCGCCGGATCTCTGCGCCGACCCCTTCTACCGGGCGCTGCGCTGGCTCAGCCTGCCGCTGCAGTTCGCCCTCGGCTTTCTCTTCCTGGCCGTGGGCGGCTGGTCGCTGGTGGTCTGGGGCATTTTCGTGCGCCTCGTCTTCGCCTACCACTCCACTTGGCTGGTCAACAGCGCCGCGCACATGCTCGGCTACCGCAGCTTCAAAACGGCCGACCAGTCGACGAACTGCTGGTGGGTCGCGCTGGTGAGTTTCGGCGAGGGCTGGCACAACAACCATCACGCGTTCCCGTTCAGCGCGCGCCACGGCTTGCGCTGGTTCGAAATCGACGTCACGTGGTGGCACGTCAAGCTGCTTGCCTTCCTTCGTTTAGCCGATCGCATCAAAATTCCGAGCCGGCTCATGCAAGAGCGCCTGCGCGCCGCGGCCACGGTTGCCCGGCAGGCGAGCGACGCGGGATAATCCAAGACCACCATCACCTCGCACGGGGAGAACGAACGATGAATCAGCCTCGCCGCCAGTGGGAACGTCCCAACTTCGAAGAGCGTCCGCTCGGTGCCGAAGTCACCGCCTACATCAGCACGCCGATCTCCAACCCCGGTCGCTGACGAAGCCTTCGTCGACCGTCTTCATGCGGTCGGCGAACGTCGGTACCACGACAAGCATCCGTTCCACCGGCGCCTCGTCGCCGGCGATCTCACGCGCGAACAGGTGCAAGCCTGGGTCGGGAACCGCTACTACTACCAAGAGCAAATCCCCGTCAAGGACGCCGCGGTGCTCGCGGCGCTGCCTTGCGCGGAATATCGTCGCGCGTGGATCTCGCGCCTCTACGATCACGACGGCACCGGCGACGGTTCCGACGGCGGCACGGCGGAGTGGCTCGCGCTCGCGCGCGCGGTCGGGCTCGACCCCGACGCCGTGCGCGCCGGACGGTACGTCGCCTGGGGAACGCGCTTTGCCGTCGACGCCTACGTCAACTTCGCGCGCCAGCGCTCGTGGCTCGAGGCGGTCGCGTCGTCGCTCACGGAACTCTTCGGACCGCCCGTCATGCAGCGCCGCGTAGCGGCGATCGTCGAGCGGTATCCGTGGATCGACCGCTCCGGGCTGGCGTATTTCGACAAGCGCATTCCACTGGCCAAGCGCGACGCCGATACCGCGCTCGAATGGGTGGTGCGCGAGGCGACGACCCCGGAGCGGCAAGACCGGTGCGTCGCGGCGCTGGAGTTCAAGTGCGAGGTGCTCTGGTCGATGCTCGACGCGACGGCGCTCGCGTGCGGGGTCTTCGCAGAGCGGTGAATCCCGGCACGCGCCCGCGTTTCGCCAAAGGCGTGAAGCTGCGGCGCGAGAGCGACGGCACGGTGATGCTGATGATTCCCGAAGGCGCGCTCGTGCTCAACGCCTCGGCCGCCGCAACGCTCGAACTCGTCGACGGCGAACGCTCGATCGCCGAGATCGTCGATGCGGTCGTCGAACGCTTCGAAGTCGATCGGGCGCAGGCCGAATCCGACGTCCGGCACTTGGTCGAACGTTTGAGCGAGCGGCGATTCATCGAGACGCCGCCGTGACGGCGGGGCGTCCCCTCTCGCTGCTGTGCGAGCTGACGTACCGCTGCAACCTGCAGTGCCCCTACTGCTACAACCCGCTCGACCTTCAAGGCTACCGCGACGAGCTCGCGACCGCCGACTGGCTGCGCGTGCTCGGCGAGGCGGCCGCGCTTGGCGTGGTGCAGACGCACTTCTCCGGCGGCGAGCCGACGCTGCGGGCCGACCTGCCCGAGCTCGTCGCCGGCGCCGCGGGCGCGGGCCTCTACACCAACCTCATCACGCAGGGCACGTTTCTCGACGACGCCGCGCTCGACGCGCTCGTGAGCGCCGGCCTCGACCACGTGCAGATCAGCATTCAGGCGCCGGAGGCTTCGCTCGCCGATAGAATCGCGGGAACGGCCGCGCACGAAAAGAAGCTCGAAGCGCTGGCGCGCGTGCGCGAGCGCGACGTCGCGCTCACGCTGAACTGCGTGCTCCACCGGCTCAATCACGACGCGCTGCCGGAGACGATCGCGCTGGCCGAGAGCCTCGGCGTCGCAAGGCTCGAGCTGGCCAACGTGCAGTTCTACAGCTGGGCGTTTCGCAACCGCGCGGCGCTGATGCCGACGCGCGAACAAGTGGCGCGCGGCGAAGCGATCGTCGCGCAGGCGCGCGAACGGTTACGCGGCCGGATGGAGATCGTCTACGTGCTGCCCGACTACTTCGGCGAGTTTCCCAAACCGTGCATGAACGGCTGGGGCACGACGTTTTTGACGGTCACGCCGAACGGCACCGCGCTGCCGTGCCCGGCCGCCGCAGCGATCTCGACGCTTTCGTTCGAGAACGTGCGCGAGCGGTCGCTGGCGTGGATCTGGAACTTATCGCCGGCCTTCGGCGCCTATCGCGGCACGGAGTGGATGCGCGAACCGTGCCGGAGCTGCGATCGCCGCGAGCTCGATTGGGGCGGCTGCCGCTGCCAAGCCTTTCTGCTGACGGGCGACGCGGCCGCCACCGACCCTGCGTGCTCGCTCAGCCCCGATCGCGCGACGGTGCTCGCCGGCCGCGACGGCGCGCGTAGCGCCGAGTTCGCCGCGCGCCGGCGATGATCGTCCGCGTGCTAGGCTCGGCCGCCGGCGGCGGCGTGCCGCAATGGAACTGCGCCTGCGCGAACTGCACGGCCGCACGCTCGGGCCGGGCGCCGCGCCGCACCCAATCGTCGGTCGCCGTGAGCGCCGACGGCGCGCGTTGGCTCTTGCTCAACTGCTCGCCCGACATGGCCGCGCAAATCGAAGCCTTCGCGCCGCTGCAGCCGCGCGCGCTGCGCGGGACGCCGATTGCGGGCATGCTGCTTACCGACGCGAACGTCGATCACATCGGCGGCCTGGCAACGCTGCGCCAAGCGGGGGACCATCGCTTCGTGGTTCGCTCGAGCGCCGTCGTCGCCGCGATCGCGACGGCGCAGCCGGCGTTCGCACCCTTTGCCACCGGCCCGCATCGCTGGATTTCGGTCGCTCCGGGGGAAGCGTGCACGCCGGCCGGCGACGACGACGTGGTGGGGCGCGATTTGCTGGTGCGCGCGATCGCGGTGCCCGGCACGACGCCGGGCTACGACGGCCGGCGCGGCGTCTCGGGCGCCGTTCTGGCCTACGAGCTGAGCGTTCCCGGCGGCCCCGTGCTGCTCTTCGCGCCGGTCTTCATGGCGATCGACGCCACGCTCGAAGCGGCCTTAGCCCGCGCCGACGTAGCCTTTCTCGACGGATCCTTTTACAGCGACGACGAGCTGCTGGCGGAAGGCCTCATGCACAAGCGCGCGCGCTCGCTCTCGCACCAGCCCGTCGGCGGCCCGGACGGCACGCTGGCCCATCTCGCGGCCATGCCCGTACGCCCCAAGCGTATCCTGTTCACGCATCTGAACAACTCCAACCCGATGCTCGACCCCTCGTCGGATGCGGCCGCTGCGGTCGCCGCGGCCGGCGCGGAGATCGCGTTCGACGGAATGGAAATCGTTCAGTAGTCGGTGTCCGGATCGGCGTCGGGTCGCGCCGGGTCGGTGAAAAACGCGGCTTGGCGCAGCGACGGGATGGTCTCGAACTTCCCGAACGGCTGCGAGAAATCGAAGCAGTCTTCGAGGTCGTCGGAGCGTGCGTCGGTGGTCCCGAGCGACGGCAGATCGAACGCGATCTCGGCGAACTTCAAGATGCTGCCGAACTCGTGCTGCACGTGCGAGACGTAGTGGCGCTTCGCCCAGGGCGAAATCACGATCATCGGCACGCGAAAGCCCAAGCCCATGCGATCGAGCTGCGGCGGCGGCACGTGATCGTACCAGCCGCCCCAATCGTCCCACACCACGACGATCGCGGTGCTGCTCCACAGCGAGCTGTGCCCGATCGCGTTGACGACCGAGGCCACCCAATCGGGACCGTACTGCGCTCCGTCGATGAGGCCGACGTCTTTGCTCGTCGTGCTGCGCGGAAAGGGATGGTCGGAGTTTTGCGCCGACGGGGCGACCCACACGATCGAGGGAAGGTCGGCGGCCGCGGCATCGCCGAGCACGCGCGTTTCGGGCGACACCACGTTGTGCCAGCGCGGCGAATACCGAATGTGCCGGATCGCGTCGAACGCCGACCAAATTCCGCCTAACCGGTCGATCGCCGGCGCGTAGTAGCGCCAGCCGACGCCGTTGGCGTTGGCGACGTCGGCGATCGTTTGAAAATCCAAGCATGGAAACGGGCCCGGCAACTCGTCGCCGTTGGGAGCCAGCACGTCGACCCGCGCCTGCGGCGGCGAGTCGCAGCCCCATGCGAAGCGCGTCGTCTCCATTCGGTCGGGATTGCTGGCGACGTACTCTCCCTGCCCGGCGATCAAATAGAGATGCGCCGGAAAGCTCGGGCCGGTATTCGATTGAAACGTCCGGTCGGCGAACGTGTAGCGCTCGCCCATCACCCAGTACGGCTCGACTTGCCGCTCGGGGACGTACGCGTACGGAAACTCGTCCGGCTGCTTCGGCGTGGTCATCGCTTGGGCGAAACCGTCCATGCGCCCGCCGTCGTACTCGGTGACGAACGCGCGGTGCTGGTGATCGACGTCGGCGGGGAACCCGAGATCGACCGGCTCGAGATTCACCGGACCGATCCGCCGCTCGCCGATGCGAACCGTATCGGCGCCTGGAAATCCGTTGAAGAGATTATCGACGCTGCGGTTCTCTTGCACGATGATCACGAGGTGCTTGATTTTCGATCGCACGGCGTCGCGGAAACGTCGGTCGGCCGCCTGCTTGAGGTTGATCGGTTCGGCTCTCGCCGGCGCCGCGGTCGCGATCGCCAAGCAACAAGCGAGCGCCGCCAGGCCTATACGCGCGTAGGGCTTTTCTCTCAGACGATTCTCGAAGTTCGAGGGAATAACTACCTCCATGGCTCCAGCCCTCCGCCGTATCCTGATCGTCCTCGCCATCGCCGTCGCGACGCTGGCTACGGCGAGATCGACCGTGTTGGCGGCCCTGACGCTGCGTTTTCCATTTTTTCACCACGCCTCACACGAGTGGACGCAGTTTCGTAACGGTTCCGACAACAACGCCGTCGTGCCTGGCAAGCTGGAGACTGCTTGGCGCATCGAAACTCACGGCCAAATCAGCGCGAGCCCCACGATCGTCGACGGCACGCTCTACGTCGGCAACAACGCCGGCGATTTCTACGCGATCGATCCCGCCGCCGGGAAAGTGCTTTGGACGTATCGCACGCACAACCCCTTGATGAGCGCGCCGATCGTCTACGGCGACGACGTCTTTCTCGGCGAAGGCGACGCAACGTCGGCGAGCAACTCGCCATCGGAGCCGCTGCACGTAGGGATGGGAAGCAGTTCGATCGTCGCGCTCGACCGGCACACCGGTGCGGTTCGCTGGCGGCACGCGCTGGCCGGCTCGGCAATGCCCTCGCCGGCGATCGTCGACGGCGTGCTGGTGCACCACGACGGCGCCGGATGGGTCTCGGGCTTCGATCCGGCAACCGGAGCGAAGCGCTTCGCGCGCCGGCTCGATTCGATCGCGTCGATGTCGGCGATTCTTCCGATGGGCGGCGACCAGTTCGTCACGTCGGGCGTCGGCACCAATGCAGTCTATCGCATGAGCGCGCGCGACGGATCGGTGATTTGGCGCAGCGTCTTTTATCGCGGGTCGTCCGGGATCGGCGATTGCCCGCCGGTCGACGACGGAAAGCTGATCATGTGCGACTACGTCGCACCCGTCTATCCCGACGGCCAAACCTCGGTCGGCCGCAAGGCGACCGAGCGCGTCTTCGCCATCGACGACGTCACCGGCGTGAAGCGGTGGGACGTTCCGCTCGAATCCGGCTCCCTGCCGCCCCGCAACGAAGCCGCGATTCCACTCCTCGCCGACGGCACGCTCTGCGTCGGCAGTGCGGTTTCGCCCGCGATGCACGGCCTCGACCCGGCAACCGGACGCGTGCGCTGGACGGTGGCGACGCACGGACCGGTCAAGGGCGGCGCCGCGTTCGTCGACGGCTTGATGTATTTCGGCGATCTCGCCGGCTATTTGTGGGCGGTCGATCCGCACGACGGCAGGATCGTCGGCGACGAATACGTGCGTGCGAACTTCAACGTCGGCTCGCCGGTCATCGACGGCAAAACGCTGGTCATCGGCAGCGACGCGGGGACGATCTACGCCATACCGCTAGCCGAAATTCGCAGCCGCCGCGACGCCTAACGCAACGCGATGCGGGCCAGCACTTGGCCGCCGTACGCGAACGCTACGCCCAGCACGACGCTCCCGAGCGTATAGAGCAGCGCCGGCGCGGCGGCGCCGTCGCCAACCAGCGTCATCGACTCGAGCGAGAACGTCGAGAACGTGGTGTACCCGCCTAGGAATCCGGTCGCGAGAAAGACGCGCGCCAAGGGGCCGAAACCGAAAGCCCGCGTCGCCGCCAGCTCGGCGACGACGCCGATGAGAAAGCTGCCGGTCACGTTGATGAAGAACGTCCCGTACGGAAAGCCGGGCCCGAAGCGCGAAACGAAGAGTTGCGCGAGCGCGAAGCGGCAGAGGCCGCCGAGGGCCGAGCCCAGCGCCACGGCCAACCAGACGCGTCCGTCCACGTTACGCCCCGCCTCCCGTACCGATCCTGGAAAGCCGCAAGCGCTCGATCGTCGCGAGGCCGCCTTCGTTGACGATCCGCTCGAGCGTCGGGAGGAAGGCGAGGATCTTCGCTTCGGCTTCGGCGACTTCGATCAACACCGGCAGCCCGACCGAGGCATCGACCGAACGTGCGGAATGCACCACGCGCCGCGCGCCGTAGCCTTCGATGCCCTTGAAGACCGTCGCGCCGCTAAACCCGGCCTCGCGCAGCGCGTCGACGAGCGCGCGATACACCGGCACGCCGCAATACTCGTCGCGTTCGTCGACGAAAACGCGCAAGAGTTTTCCTTCGGCATCGGGTGCGTACTCCGTCACGGCTTTCTCGCAGGCTCCAAGCGCAGGTACGAAACGGGCTCGACCGTCAGCAGCCCCTCTTTCACGATCGTTTCGATTTCCGGCAGGAGCGGTTCGAGCCGCGCCCAGTCGTCGACGACTTCGATGAGAATGGGTAAGTTGGGCACCCAAGAAAACACGCCGGCCGCGCGGATCTCGCCGTGCCCGCCGTAGCCCTCGATGCCGCGAAAGACGGTCGCTCCGGCAACGCCGCGCTTGCGCAGCAGCTCCACCACGGCCGTGTAGGCCGGCTGCGTGCCGGCCCGGTCGCGCTCGTCGAGGAAGATGCGCAGCAGGCGGCCCTCCCGAAATCCCGGCGTCACGTCCATGGCATCAAGCTCAGCCTTCGGGGGCTCGCACTCCTCCACGGCGTAGAGAGGGGGCGTGAGAAAAACCGGCGGCCCGCGATCCTGCTATAACAAGAACGGTTCGCCGAAGGCCGCGTTCGCCACCAAGAAGCTGGCGGAACGCGCGATCCCCCGCACGAGCGTGCGTCTGGCGCCGTATCCCTGCCCCGCGCACGGCTGGCACCTCGGGCACCGCTAGATCGGGCTTAAGGGCGCTTAGGCGTGAGCAAAAACGCTCGCCGTTGCCCGGCGTGGATTCCCCAGCCGACGATCCACCCGCGATCGTTCACGCCCGTCGCTCGCCGCAATACCCACCCCGAGTGCGCCGGGAGAAGCGCGTTGGCATCGATTCGGCGACCCGCGCGCCACATCACCGCGCGATCGCCGGAGTAGCCCACGATGGTCCCGGCGGCATCGATCGCGAGGGCTGCCGTGCCGCCGAGATCGTGCATGGTTCCGCCCTTCCAAGAAAACGCGTGTCCGTCGGCGGGAAGATCCTGGAACTCCAGCGTTTGCGGGTCGCGTTCCGCACCCCAGTCGGCGATGTCTTCGTCGACGCCGTCGGTGCCGCCGCGGCTTGCATAGCCGACCACCTCGCCGTTGCGGTTCACGGCGATAGCGATGCTGTCGCGATATCCGCGCAGCGTGCCTAAATCGGTCATCGATCCGGAAAGCGCGGCGTTCCACGCAAACGCGTGCACGTCCGGCAGCGTATCGGCCGGCCCGCTGCCGATCGTCGTCGCGCCGACGATCGTTCCGCGATCGTTGACGCCGACGGCAAGCGTGCCGTTCCACACGCGCCGCGTACTCAGCGGCGGCACGTCGCTCTTCACGCCGTCCCGAAAGACGAAGCCGCGAAACTGATCGACGCCGACGATCGTGCCGGCGTCATTGATACCGAACGCCTGCTGGCCTTCCGTGACCTCGACCCACGAGCCCTGTTGTTTCGGGGGCGTCATTGCCCGCATCGAACCGGCATAGACGAATGCGCCGCTGAACGAGAGCCCGTCGTTCGGGCCCGGCTCGAAGCCGCCGCTGGCTCCGACGACTTCGCCACGATCGTCGATCGCGTAGGCTACCGATTCGGAGACGTCTTCGTTGGGTGCCGGCGGAAGCGTCCCGAGATCGATCGCCGCCCCGTTGCGCCAAAGGTACGCGTGGCCGCCGGCTTGCCCGACGATCGTTCCCGCGTTGTCGATCGCCGCCGCAAACGAGGGAGCGGGGCCGCCGAGATCGACGACGCAGTACGCGACGCCGCACGCTGCCGTCGCCGGCCCAGGGGAAGCAGCCGGCGCTACCGCCAGCATCGCACACGCTGCCAGAGCGCGGCGCACTATCGCGTGCCGATCTGCCAGACGGCATTGCTGGCAGTATCGCTCACGTAGAGATTCCCCCGTGCGTCGACCGCGACGCCGTATGGATCGGCGAATTCGATGCCGATCGACGCGGGCTTTCCGCGTGGAGCGAATTCGTCGACCTCGTGTGGCCCGGCGTGCGCCACGTAGACGCGACAGCGTTGGCGATCGCAAGTGGGATCGACCGCAACGCTCGTGGCCCCGTCGAAGCGCTCGAAGTACTCCTGGATGACGTGAGCGGATCGTTCGAACGTCACGAGCGCAACGGTCCATTCGTCCTTGGGCGGACGCGGCACAGCCTCGACGGCCCAAACGTCTCGAGCTCGATCGAGCGCGACGCCGCTCGCCAGCGGCGTGCCCGATCCCGAGACGAGCGCCACGATCTTCCCATGGCTCGGACCCGTAAAGGGCGGGACGACTTCGTCGACTACGCCATTTCCATAATCGGCGACGAACACGACGCCTCGCGCGTTCACGGCCAGGCCTTGGGGCCGCAGGAAACCCGAGCCTACCTGCGTCGCCACACCGCCCGGCACGATCTTCCACACCCGGTTGGCGCCGCCGTCGGCAACGTACACGTTGCCTTTGGCATCCACCGCAATGCCGGTGGGTGCACGCAGCTTGACGCCGGTCTCGATCGTCGAGATCCTTCCGTGCGTTGGGCCGGAAAACGGCGGCGAGATCTTCGCGACGGTGCCGTTCGAATTGTTGGCGACGTAGACGTTGCCGGCTTGGTCGACCGCGATGCCTTTAGGCGCCCGCAGTGCCGACCCGACTTGCGTTGCGGCCGGCACGACGGCGAGGCGCGGTGCACTCAAAGTGCCGCCGGCCATGGGCGGCGCCGCATCGGCCGAACACCCCGCGATCGCCGATGCGAGAACGAACGCGAACAGACGCATCGCAGACACCTCCCGCACGAGCGAACCCGCCAAAGCGAAGCCGTCGATCGATCGGGCTTCGCCGCGGCCTCGCCTCGTGCCGGGCGTCCGGCCGCGTACTCCATTCTTCGGCTGCCGCGCCGGGCGCGCTTAGTCTGCTCTACGGAAAAGGCCCCGAGCTTGGCTCGGGGCCTTCGAACTTTCCGGCAGACGATGCCGCTGGGTTAGAACAAGTTCCAGAGATACTGGTTGTAGACTTCGTGATGGTACTGCACTTCTTGGGCCTTCACGAAGGTGCCCAAGAGGCGCGGGCAGCGGTCGGCGCTGGCCTGCTTGAGCTCGGCGTAGCGCCGCTTGACGTCTTGCCCCAAGAGCGTGGTGGTCCACTCGGAGGTACGGAAGCTCTCCAGCGCGTCGTAGATGTTGTCGGGCAGGTAGTGCTCGGCTTGGCGCAGGTTCTTTTCGTGGCTGATGTGGCCTTCGAGACCGGTCTTGAACACGGCCAGCATCACGGCGTACGGATTGGCGTCGGGCGCGACCGAGCGCACTTCGACGCGCGCGCTGCGCTCGTTGCCGATGGGGATGCGCACCATCGAGCCGCGATCGACGGCCGATGCCTTGATTTGATTGGGCGCTTCGAAGTGCGGATCGAGCCGCCGGTAAGCGTTCACGCTGGAGTTAAGCAGCAGACAGATATCGTTGCCGTGCGTCAGAATGCGATCGGTGAACTCCCAGGCGAACGGGCTGAGCTTCTCTTCGCCCTGCGGATCCCAGAAGAGGTTCTTATCGCCTTTGCTCACGGAAACGTTGGTGTGCATGCCGCTGCCGTTCACGCCGACGACCGGCTTGGGCAGGAAGCTCGAGGTCATGCCCATGCGCGTCGCGACCTGGCGGCAGACGAGCTTGTAGAGCTGGATTTGATCGGCGGCGGAGACGACCTCGCCGTACCCGTAGTTGATTTCGAACTGCGAGGGCGCGACTTCGGGATGATCCTTTTCGTTTTGGAATCCCATCGAACGCTGCACCTCGGCAACCGTATCGATGAAGGTGCGCAGCGGGTCGCCGGGCAGCGAGTGATAGTAGCCGCCGGTGTTGACGTACTCGAACTTTCCGGTTTCGTGGAACCGGCGTTCGGCATCGAGGCCTTGGAAGAGGAAGCCTTCGATCTCGTTGGCCGCGTTGAGCGTATAGCCGTGCTTTTCGTACACGTCGGCCGAGAGTTTCTTGAGCGCGCCGCGAATGTCGCCTTCGAACTGCGATCCGTCGCGATTGTGCACCTCGCCGAAGACCAGCACCTTGCCGGCTCCGAAAACGTCGGCCGGCGCCCAGTAGAACGCGCCCCAATCGAGCGACAGCCGCAGATCGCTCTCGCGCTGCGGCGTAAATCCGCGGATCGACGAGCCGTCGAACGTGAGGTTGTCGTGCGACTTCAGCAAAAACTTCTTATCGTAGTCCAGCATGTGCAGCCGGCCTTCGAGATCGCTGAAGAGCACCGTCACCGCTTTGATGCGGCGTTCGTCGGTGAGATAGCGCAAGCGCTCCTCTTCGAGCTGATGCGGCAGCGCGCGGTCTTTGCGCTGCTGCTTGGCCGAGAGGTTGAGATCTTCGAGCTCGCCGTACGTCAGGGTGAGGAAGTCGCGAAGTTCGCTCGCGGTTGGCTGAAACGTCATCGTCATGCCCTCCCGATTACCGGCCCGAGATGGCGCTGCCTTTATGCATTCGGTAAACCGGCCCTTGTGGATATGTGCCACCGGGCCAAAGCGACGGGGTAGGCGCCCGCCGCCCGGCGGGCGGGGCCCGGGCCGGCAACGAAGGCGCCCGTCATGGCAACCAATCGCATAGCGTTCACGATGTACCCGGTGACCGATCTTCCGCGCGCGGTCGCATTCTACGAAGAGGCGCTCGGCTTGCGCAAAGGCGGCCTCGAAAGCGCCTATTGGGTCGAGTTCGACATCGACGGCGCGACCTTCGGCGTCGGCAACTTCGAGCAAGTCGGAAAGGCCGGTACCGCACAGTCGCTCGCGCTCGAAGTCGACGACGCGCACGCGCTCGTCGCCGCTCTCGCCGCACGCGGCATCGAGGCGACGCCGCCGCACGAGTTGCAGAACTGTTGGATCGCGACCGTTCGCGATCCCGACGGCAACACCGTCTGGCTGCACCAAGCCAAAACGACCGCTTAGGCAACTCCGGACACGTCACGCAGTACGCCGCTCCCTACGCGGTCGCGCCGTCCTCGCTCAATCCGGGCTTCATGCCGCAGCGCTTGGCGATCTTGCCTTAGCGCCTAGGCGTAGGCGTCGATGTTGCGCCCGATGCCGATCGAGCGCAGGTAGTTGACGATCTCCGGAGGGTCTTTCGGAATTTTCACCACGCCGCCGGCCCCGCGCTGCGCCCGGGTGACCGTGGCGATCACTTGACGGTACTGCGAGATGGCCCACTCGACGGAGATGGAAATAGCCTGCATGCTCACCAGCTTCAGTCATCGGCCGGAAGGCGCCGGGCGTTGACCCGGCGAGCCGTTCGCTGCGCGGTCGCGGGCCTGCTTGCTATCGCCGGCGCCTGCGGCGGGCCTGCGCGCGGCCTGCTTCCGGTGCCGGGCAGCGCGAACGCGGCGGCGCCCGGCGCCATCGCGCCGGTCGTCCCGATGGCGGCCGACGCCTTCGTCGACTCGATCGGCGTGAACACGCACCTCGACGCCTATCTTGCAGGCCCGGGGCGCTACGCGCTCGCGGCGCAGCGGATGAAGGAGCTGGGCGTGCGCCACGTGCGCGACGGCATCTTCCCGGGGCAAACGGCGCACGAGAACCGCGACGAACGGCGCTTCTTCGCGGCCACCGGCGCGCGCATGATGGGCTTGGTCGACTGTCCGAAGCCGCTGGGGTACTTTCCCGGTGCGCAAACGCCGCCCCGCGTGATTCGCGCCTTCGACGCCGCGGTCGGCAACGCGATCGAGTTGCTGGAAGGGCCCAACGAACCCGATTTGCGCCGCGTCGCAGGTTGGGCGCCGCGCACGCGCGCCTGCATCGCGCGCGTGGATCGCGGCAAGGCGCTCGCCGTGCCTTTCGTCGCGCCCGCGATGGGCGATCCGCTCAACGCTTCGAAGCTCGGCAGCATCGCGACGCTGATCGATATCGGCGGCATCCATCGCTACTTCAGCGGTCACGAGCCCGAGACGCACGGGTTCTGGCGGTCGAGCCCGTGCGGACGCTGGGAGGCGATGCGCTGGAACGTGTGCGAGGCGCGCGTCAACGCCGGAGCGTCGGCGCCGCTCTACGTCACCGAAACCGGCTGGACCACGTTCGGCGAGATCGACGAGAAGACGCACGGAAAATACGTCGCCCGCGTGCTCTTCTACGATAGCCTTCAGGGCATCGCGCGTACGTATCTCTACGATTTCGAGAACGACGGCGACGACCCGAAGAACTCCGAAGACGGCTATGGCCTCTTCCATCACGACGGTACGCCCAAGCCGGCGTTCAACGCGGTGCGCGCGATCGTCGCGACGTTGAGCGACCCGGGACCGGCGTTTTCGACGACGCCGGTATCGTACGCGATCGACGGCCCGGCGACGATGGAGAGCGAGCTGTTCGAAAAGCGCGATCGCACCTACGTGCTGGCGATGTGGAACGCGACGCCGAGCTGGGATCCGGCAACCAATCGCGAGATTCCGGTCGCACCGTCGCCGGTTCGCGTGCGCTTCGCCCGCGCGCCCTCGTCGCTCGCGTTCGTCTCGCTCGGCGACGACGGGCGCCCCGTTGCCGGCCGCGCGACGATCTCGGGCAACGTTGCGAACCTCCGCATCGACGACCGCATGGCGTTTCTGTCGTTCCGCTTTTAGTCGAGACCGTATCGCTCGTTCGCGTCCGATGCGGTTCCTGCAGGAGCGCGTTCGGCAATCGTGACGATCGTGCTCGCGCGGGCCGAACGACGTTTTTCGTGCGCGCTCGCCGAGAAGGGCCGTCGAGCCGAACGCCTAACGCCCCTGGCGGAGGTGGATGGCCATGACTAGGAGTTTTTACGCGCGGCTGGCTTCGGTCGCCGCCGGTCTCGCGGTCGCCTTGGGCGTCACCGGCGGGGCCGCGCGCGCCGATCTCAACATGGTGCTCGGGACGCGAACGGTGGTCGACACCGGGCCCGTGAGCGACTGCAGCGCAAAGGCGAAAAGCGCCCTCAACACGGTCCTGCAGAACGCGTTCGAAGCCGGAGACGGCACCGGGCAATGGCTTGCCTACGGACCGCTCGACAGCACCGGCCACTCCTCGGAGACCGCCGCGATCCATTGCTATCCGCTCGATAAGGGCTGGGTCGCGACGTTCACGTGCGCGGTGCAAGTACCGCCCAATCCCGAGACCGCTCCCGCCCTCTGCACGAAGCTGGCCACGGCGTTCGGCGCCGGAGGTGCCCAATGAATCGCATCGCGCGCCGCCTCGTTCTCTGCACCGCGGGCATCGCCGTGAGCGCCATCGTCTGCGGCGCCGCCGCACCGGCGGCGGTCGAGATGTCGACCGGCATTCGCTACGTGATGCCGGCGGGAACGCTCGACGATTGCAGCGCGAAGGCGAAGACCGCGCTGGCCGCCTATCTGCAGACGCCGACCGAAGCGACCCAAGGCAGCGGCGAATGGCTCGCGTTCGGGCCGCTCGGCAGCACCGGCCCCGCGACGGCGGCCGCTGCGGTGCGATGCTATCCGCTGACCAAGGGCTACGTCGTGACCTTCACGTGCGTGGTTCAGCAGCCCGAAAACCCCTACGCCGCCGACGCGCTCTGCCTCGACGTCGCGCACAACTTCTCCGGAAAAGCGGTGACGCCGCTGCCGACGCCCAGCCCGATGCCGACCGGCTGCACGACCAGCAACCTCGTCGGCACCTGGACCTCCGACGACAAGCCCGGCCTTTCGTTCACGATGGGCGTCAACGGCGATCTCACCGACAGCGACGGCGTTTCCGGAAACTGGATCCTTTACAACGGAACGGCGACGCTGACGTACTACGGAAATCACACGATGACGATCTCGCCCGACGGCAAGCACTTGAGCGGAGGCGGCTACCACCTCACGCGCAAGTGCTAGCCTAGCTCGCTAGGGCGCTCCGTACATGCGCACGATCGGAGCCGCGTCGGATTCGCGGCGCGACTCCGACGGGCGCAGTGCGACGCCGTTCATCGCTCGACGAATCCGAGCGATCTCGCCGGCGTCGATGCCGTCGGCGATCGCGGTCGTTACCTGATCGCCGTTGCGCCACGCAAAGCGCTCGTACCGGATCAGCACCGGCATCCCGTCGCGCACCTTGCCCGTATCCTCGTACATGAACCGCCCCTCGGGGCCGGTCTGCGGATCGAAGCGATCGACCGTGAGCGAGAACGTCCGGCCGCCGGAGCGCCGGTAATCGAAGTGTAACGCTGGCGATCCGAGCCGCCACGTCCGCGTCGCCTTTACGTACACCGCCGTGGGCGCGATGCGAATCGACGACGACGCCACGTCGGCCGGCAATCCGGCCGGCGCTACCAACGCGAAGGGCACGCGCGCACGCGCGGCTTCCAACGTGACCGGTGAAGACCGCAGCTGCGCCATCAGCGACGCCGGCGGCGGCACGGGCGGCGGCGTCCACTGCAAAATCTCGGCGACGCGTTCCTCGACGCTTTGCACCACGCCCGGCGCGACGAGCGGAACGGCGGCACAAATCGCCACGGCCGCCGCAGCCGCGACGAGCGCGGGACGCCAACGCTTGGTGCCTGCGCGTGGTGCCGGTGCGTCGTCGCTCGCGATTCGGCGTTGGATCTGCGCGAGCGGCACGGGCGGCGGCGCGATCGCGCCGATCGAAGCGATCACTCTAGAGCGTAGTACGGCGTCATCGAACATCGGAGAGTACCTCCCGAGCGGGCGAGTGGGCCAGCCGCAATGCGACGCGGAGCGCGCGGCGGCCGAGCATCAAATGAAAACGAACCGTGGCGGCGTTGGAGTGCAGTGCCGAAGCAATCTCGGCACTCGTCAATCCGGCGTAGTAGTGAAGCACGATGGCGGCGCGCTGCGAGAGCGGCAGTGACGCGAGCGCGAGCTGCAGGTCCAGCCGCGCTGCGGCGTCGTCGCCGTCCGGCCGCATCGCGGCCGCGTCGAGCGGCTCGGTGGCCGGGTGGCGGCGCGCCGTGGAGACCGCGTGATTGGCGACGATCTTGTACGCCCAAGGCCGAAAGAGGCGCGCGTCCTTCAACGACGGCAGCGACCGCGCGATCGACGCGCACGCGTCTTGCGCGGCATCTTCGGCCAATCCGCGATCGTGCAGCAGGCTAAGGGCGATGCGGTAGGCGTCGGGCCACACTTCCCCGACCAGTCGTTCGAGGGCCGGCGCTTGGGTTCGGGCGTCGTCCACGAGGCGGGGATCGATTGCGAGCGGCATACGTCTACTAAGACGCGGCAGCGGCACGAATCGTTGGGATGACGGCCGTCACCATGCCGGGCGTAGCCGGAGAGGAAGGGGGCCGCCTCTCGTGGCACTCCGCCGCATCCGTACGTCGCAAGGAGACGCTTCGCAATGCATCTGCTCCCAGCCAAAGGCGCCGACGTCGGCTCGCATCCAACGATCAGAAACGCCAACGACGTTGCCGACGAGCGCCTCTCCGTTACCGAACGCTTCTGCCAAAGGATCGCCGCCGCGACGGGCGCGCCGATCACGCTCGTCGCCGTCATCGTGTTTCAGCTCGTTTGGATCGTGGTCGGGCACGTGACCAAGATGGATCCTTACCCGTTCGTCTTCATGCTCACCGTATCGAACGTCATCCAACTGGTGCTGATCGTCGTGCTCGCCGTCGGCGGCAAGCAGCAATCCACCCACGATCAAATCCGGGCCGAGCAAGACCACGCCGCACTGTCGCGGCTGCTCTACCATCAGCAAGCGCAGGAACGCATCCTCCTCGAGCTGGCGCAGAAATCCGGCATCGACACGACCGAAGCGGAGCGCACGATCGCGGACCTGCTGGCCTCCCCGCAGGAGCCCCGCACCGGCAACGCCCAAGGAGCCTCGCATGCCTAGCATTACGCCGTTTCTCTGGTTCGAGGGCGAGGCCGAAGAGGCCGCCGAGTTCTACGTTTCGATCTTTCCGAATTCGCGCATCGACGACGTCAGCCGGTACGGCGACGCCGGGCCGGGGCCTAGCGGCTCCGCCATGGTCGTCGAGTTCGTGCTCGACGGACGGGAGATGATGGCCATCAACGGCAGCCCGGGCGCTCAACCGCCGTCCGACGGCCCGCAACGCGGATCGATCGCGCTCTACGTGGGCTGCGCAACGCAGGCCGAGGTCGACCGCCTCTGGGACCGTCTCTGCGACGGCGGGAAAGAGCTGCAGTGCGGCTGGGTCGTCGATCGTTTCGGCGTGACGTGGAACGTGGTGCCGGACGGATTGAGCGACTATCTCGGCGGTGACGATCCCAAAGGCGCGCAGCGTGCGATGCAAGCGATGCTGCAGATGCGCAAGCTCGACGTCGACGCGATACGCCGCGCGTACGAGGGCTGACGCTAGGTCTTATTCCCCACGATCGTGTCGTGCCGGCTGCCCGGCATCACGACGATCGCACTACCGGAATTCGGCAGCTTCTTCGCGCCGAACCGGTCGAGACCGATCCAATTGCCGATCGCCGAGACGTAGCTGCTGCCGTTGTCGAGCGTCACGCCGTTGCCGGCGTTGCCGCTGACGAGGTTGCGCCGGGGCTGGGCGTTGGCTTGCGGGCCGCCGATGAGGATGTGGTTCGCGCGGCCTCCCGCGTAGATGCCGCCACGCCCGTTGCCCAGCGCCGCCGTGCCGAGCACGTTGGTTCCCACAAACGAGTTGAACAGCGAGTTGTCGTGCGAGCTCCCTACGAACTCGACCCCGTATCCTCCGTTGCCGGAGAAAGTGTTCTGCGGAATCACCGAGTTCGTGTAACCGCCGATGACGTTACCGTGGGCCGAGCCGGCGACGCGCACGCCGTCGTTGCCGTTGGGAAGCACGCCGTCGCCTTTCGTGTTGAGGCCGACGATGTTGGGATCGACCGTCACGCCCGATGCGTCGCCGGCGATCTCCACGCCGTTCTGCCGGTTTCCGGAGAACACGTTGGTGCGAATCGTTTGGCTGCCGCCGGTCGACGTAATCAAGATGCCGTCGTTGGCGTTGGGCGCCGCTCCCTTGAAGGCGAGCAGGCCGCCGAAGGTGTTGAAGGTGATGAAGCCGGAGGCCGTACCCGCGACTTCGATGCCGTTTTTCCCGTTTCCGGCCGAAACGTTGCCGAGCGGAATGACGCCGCCCACCTGCGTGTTCTTCGAGGAACCGTCGATCAGAATGCCGTCTCCGCCGTTGGCGACCACGGTCGTGTTGTTCGCGCCGATTCCGAAGAAGTTGCCCTGGACGGAGACGGCGTCGGAGTTGGTGATCTGCAAGCCGTTCCGCACGTTTCCGGCGATGACGTTGTAGTAGACGAACGGATTGTTCTTGAACTTGCATCCGGCCAGCACGTTGTTGGGAGCGCCGTTGATGCGTACGCCGTCGAGGCGGTTCGCCAGCGCGCCGTTCCCATCGGCGGTCGTGCCGACGAAGTTCCCGTTGAGGCTGTTACCGCTCGAACCCGCGTCGATGCGGATGCCGTCTTGGCGATTGCCCGAGACGAGATTGCCGAGCGGCGGTACGACGAACACCGGCGTTACGGTGCCTTTGTTGCCGGTCGGATTGTTGGTTTGATGGGTCGTGCCGTCGACGAAAACCTTGCCGCCGATCTCGTCGTTCTTCGAGCCGGCCGTGATCCAGATGCCGTTGGCGCGATTGGCCACCGGCCGGGTGCCGAGCGGGTTGGTGCCGATGCGATTGGCTGCGATCGTATCGTTCGACGAGCCGTAGAGCGCGATGCCGTTGCCGGCGTTACCGGAGATCACGTTCGAAACCGCTCCAGAGGCGTTGGCGGGGTTGCCGCCGATGCGGTCGTTCGAGGACGTCGCGACGACGGAAATCCCATCGCCGCCGTTTCCGAACGCCGCGCCCTTGAGATTGAGGCCGATGTAGTTGTAGTCGAGTGCGATCGGCCCGGCACGGAGCGTGACGCCGCTCCCGATCGCGTCGTCGACGGCCATCCCCAGCAGTTTCGAGCCGCCCGATCCGGTGGCAAAGACGAGACCGCCGCGATGGTTTGCATCGAGCTCGACGACCGGCGCGCCTTTGTAACCGGGCGCGGAGGTGCCGTCGATGGTGACGGCGCGAACGATCGCCGGCAGCGCGCTCGCGAGCCGAATCGTTCCCCTCACGGTAAAGGTGATCGTGGACGACGCGGCGCGGGCGTTTGCCGCGACGATGGCGGCGCGCAACGATCCCTTTCCGGAGTCGGCCAGCGTCGTTACGGCGATCGACGGCGACGCTAGCCCGGCATCGCCGCTCGCGACCGGCGGCATCAGCTGCGCAGAGCCGGCGCCTCGACCGCAACTCGCCAGTGCCGCCGCGCCGATCAATGCCAGCGCAAACCGTGCAGACGAAAAACGTGCGGGAACGAACCGAAGCATGCCGGGCCTCCTAGCAGACGAACCTGGGAGCGTACGGCAGTATCTTTCGGAGCCGCGCGAGGCCGCCTCCCCATCGAGTCGTTCGCTCGCATAAACCACACGAACGCTTTACGAGCGAGCGTTCTTCTGCCGTATTAAGCGAACGCGCACGCTTGCATGCCTCAGGGTGCCGTCTGCTCGCAAGAGGTTCTTCGCATGTCCATGCTCACGAGCGTTTCGCTGCCGATCGGCATCGCGAGCGACCGCATTCGAAACGGGTGCGGCCGGCGCCAGTGGGGAGCGCGTTGCGCTGCTAAGGAACGACGACCAGGGCCACCGGCGTGGCGATCCCCGCAGACGCGCCGAGCGTGAGCGACGGCGTCGTCGTTCCGGCGGGAAATATCTCCACCGTCGAGGCGCCGGCGTTGGCGGCGATGAGATCGCCGGAGGCGTCGAATGCGAGCGCGGCGGGAGCGTCGATGCCGCTCGTGTACGTAGCCAGCGCGCTCGTGCTCCCGTCCCACGTTCCGCCCGGTGCGAAGGCGGTCACCGAGTTGCCCGAGACGTTGGCCGCATAGACGTTTCCGGCCGGGTCCACGGCCACTGCCGAGGGCACCACGCCCGGCGCGGTCACGTCGCCGTTCGAGGAGGCGGTGCCATAGGGGAAGCGCCACAATCCCGGTGCGGCCGGATCGGCCACGAAGCTCTGCGGCGTCGCGCCCGCCGCCACCGCAACGGCGGTCGCGCTGGTGAAGCCCGTCGCACTTGCGGATAGCGGATCGCTGCCGGAAGTTTGAAGCGGATCGTATTCGGCCAGCGTGCTGGGCGACGGCGACGCCGCATTGAGCACGTAGAGCCGCCCGTTCGCATCGGTTGCAAGCGATACGGGATTCGTGACGCCGATCGGCGGCGTCGCGCCGTTGTCGCCGGCGAGCGTGCGCGTGAGCGCGAGCGTTCGCGGCGCAAACTCGAAAACTTCGGGCGTTTGTGGACCCTGCGCGACGTAGAGATTGCCCGACGGATCGACGGCCAGCGCGGTGACGCTCGACGTGACGCCGTACGCACCTCCGGTCACCGTCGCGCCGCCGGCGTCGTATTCGAGCACGCTCTTGCCGCCGCGTTGCCCCACGAAGACGTCGCCCGAAGCGTCGGCGGCGATCGTCGTCGGATCGTTCAAATCGTTCTCGACGCTCACCATCGGCTGGCTGTCGCCAAGCGCGAAGAACGACACCGTGCCGTACGGCGCGCAGCAGCCGCCGGCGTTGTTCACCACCGCGAGCATCTGCGACATCGTGACGGAGACGCTTGCGGTGCACGACGCTTGCAGCTGCTCCGGCGGACAACCGTTCGTGGTTCCATTCGGAAAACTCGCGGTGAACGTGACGCTGGACGTGCCCGTGGAGTATGCGGCCGGCGGGGTGAGGATGAAGCGATTCGGCGAGGCCGGCGGAGGCGTCGCAATCGCCAGCGCGAGCGCCCCATTCTGCGCCGCGGAAAACGAGGGAGCTCCCGGCCCGACGATGATGTTGCTGCCGGCATCCAAGGCCTCGACGAGGAGCGGGTGCGGCCCGAGCCCGACCAGCCGCAGGTTTCCCGCGTCGTCGTATCGGCTGAAGACCGTCGTCGGCGTCACGATGATGCTCGCCGGAATTCCGGAAAGGGTGAGGCCGACCGAATTGTTTCCGCCGGTTCGGATGCCGAACGCTACGTCTTGCGCGATCGACAGCGCGTGCGCGCCGGTGGGAATCGTGCAGACCGGCGGCACGCCCGAGCACGAAACGGCATCGTACGTTTCGACCGTCGCCGCATAGCACTTCGCAGACGTGCCGCACGGTTTCAAGGCGAGTTCGATCGAGCAGTTCAGGCCGGCCGGCACCTGCGTGCATCCCGGCGACGACGGCGTCAGCCCGACGGTTTCGTGCACGTTCGTCGGCCCCGTCACGGTCAGCGTCATGCCGGCCGTCGCCATCGACACGTACTGCGGCCGGCCGTTACGGACGACGCGGATCCGAACGCGCTTCGGATGCTTCGGAACGTGAATCGAAACCACGGCCCTGGCCGCACGCTGCGGCGCTGTCCCGCCGGGAGGCGAAAACGCCGCGCCGTCGTGCGCCGCACATCCGCCGAACAGCAGCACGGCCAATGCCGCAACGCCGAACGATCGGATCGCCGGAAGCTCGAACACGGCTAGGCAGATTCCTTGCCCGCTGCGGCGTTCCTCGGCTCCCTTCAGGCGTCACGCTCCGCCAACCATTAGTATTCTAGTTGACAAACGGCTCCGCGGGCGGTAGAGTAACTATTAGTTTCGTAATGGACAGGAGGCCAGCAGAGCTTGCCACGCAAGAAGTCGCTCATTCTCACCGACCACGAACTGCGCCTGATGGAGGTGCTGTGGGAGCGCGGACGCGCGACGGTCGCCGACGTCGTCGAGGTGCTGCCTCCGCCGCCGCTGGCGTACAGTACGGTGCTCACCACGCTGCGAACCCTCGAGCAAAAGGGCTACATCGCGCACGAAGAAGACGGGCGCGCCTACGTCTACCGGCCCGTCGTGGCGCGCGACGAGGCGGCGAAATCGGCGATGCACCATCTGTTGGATCGCTTCTTCGGCAACTCGCCCGGCGCGCTCGCCGTCACGCTGCTCGACGACACGCGGCTGAGCGGCGACGACCTCGCGAAGATCAAACGCATGCTCGCCCGCGCAAAGAAGGTGACGGAATGACGACGACCGCGTTACTCGACGGACTGTGGCAGGGCGCGTTCGTAACCGCGATTGCGGCGGTCGTCACCGCGCTCGTGCCGCAGCGCCACGCCGCGACGCGGTACGCCGTGTGGTTCGCCGCGCTGCTCGCGCTCGCGATCGTTCCGTTTGCGGCGCTCTGGCACGCCGCGCCGGCCTTCGGGCCGCTGCCCGCACCGGTGGAGCGCACTGCGGCCGTCACGTCGGTCGCGACCGCCAAAGCCGCTTCCGCAAGCGGTACCTGGCTCGTGCTGCTCTGGCTTGCGGGCGTCGCGTTATTTCTCGCACGGCTCGGGCTGAGCTATCTACGCATCCACCGCATCGTGCGCGCCGCAACGCCGGCGCCGCAGTTCGGGGCCGGCGTGCTGCTGTCGCACGACTTGTCGGTGCCGATCGCCGCGGGATTCTTCTCGCCGGTGGTCGTCGTGCCCGCCGGTTTGGCGGAATCGCTCGATCGCGCCGATCTCGACGCCATCCTCCGGCACGAGCGCGCGCACATTCGCCGGATGGACGTCGCAGGGAATCTCGTGCAGCGCCTGATCGAGGCCTGCCTCTTCTTCAATCCGTGGGTCTACGTCATCGGGCGGCAGCTCGTCAAAGAACGCGAAGCCGCCTGCGACGATTGGGCGGTCGTGGCGAGCAACGAGCCCGATCGCTACGCCTCGTGCCTCACGCGTTTGGCGCAGGGTGCCGGACGCCCGAAGCTTCCACTCCTCACTCCCAGCGCGATCGGGTCGCGGCGCATGCTCGTCGGACGGATCGCGCGCCTCCTCAACGGAAAGGCCACGCAGTTGAAAACCAACTATCTCACGCTCGGCGCCAGCGTCGCCGCATTCGCTCTTCTCGCCGTGCTGCTGCAAACGTCCAACGGCATGGCCGCGACCGGCGACGCCGTCGCCACGACCTCGACGTCGGCGTCGACGTTGCCCGCGAACTGCTACCACGACGTCAAGGTGCTCGACCCGACGGAGCCCGACATCGCGAAAGCCGATTACGTGCCGAACGTCAGCGCCAACGCGCTGGTCACCATCAGCCCCGAGGGCAAGCCCCTTTCGGCGAAAATCGTGCAGAGCAGCGGCCACGCCGGCATCGATCAGGCGACGATCAAGGCCGCTATGACCTCGACGTATTCGCCCGAGGTGAAAGACTGCAAAGCCGTCCTTGGGACGTATCTCTTCCACGTAGAAACCGGCAAATAGAGGGCCCCACTTCGCCCTCTCCGGCGGAGTATCGGGGTCGAACCCGAAGGTCTTCGCATGAATAGTCTGCGCGGATGGTTGATCGGCGCCGGCGTCGTCGTGGGCACGTTCCTCGTATGGAACGTGCTCGCCGGCGCGCTCTCGGCGCTGCTGCTGCTCTTTACCGGCATCCTGTTTGCCGCCGGCCTGCGGCCGATCGTCGATCGCATGAGCAAACGCATGCCGTACGGTGCCGCGGTCTCGCTCGCATTCGGCGTGCTGCTGGTGGCGATCGTCGTCATCGGCGTGATCCTCGTGCAGCCCCTCGGCGTCGAGCTCGTCAAGCTCGTGCAGTCCGTACCGGGCTACGTCGGATCGCTGCAGGATCAATTCACGAGCGTTCAGCGCACGTTCGAAAACGACGCCACCGCGAAGCAGGTCGCGGGCGCGCTGGCCAGCAGTGCCGGCGGCGCCGCGAGCGCGATCGGCATGCACCTCCTCGGCGGTACGGCCTTTGCCGCCGCGGCGGTCGGCAACGCGGTGCTGATTCTGCTGCTCGCGGTCGGCTGGATGCTCGCGTCGGACGATCTCGAGCGCTTCATCCTCAGCGTGATGTCGCCGGAGAAGCGCGTCGAGTGGCACGCGCTCTTCGTCGAAATCGGCACGCGCTTGAGCGCGTACGTGCAGGGCGTCGTGATCAACGGCTCGGTGGTCGGCGTGCTGATGGGGGCGTCGCTCGCGTTTCTGGGCGTGCCGTATGCGGTGCTGCTCGGCTTCGTCGCGGCGATCTTTCAAGCGATTCCCATGCTCGGCGCCGTCATTTCCGGGCCGATCATTCTGCTCGTCGTGCTGGCGACCAACGGCTGGACGAAGATGCTGATCGCGCTCGCCATCTTCGCCGTTCTGCAGCTGATCGATCAAAACGTGCTTTCGCCGATCATCTTCGGCCAGCGCGTTCAGCTCAGCTTCCTCTTGATCATTCTCGCGACCGTCATCGGCGGCACGCTGCTCGGCATCGGCGGCGCGTTTCTCGCGGTTCCCGCGGCGGCCGTCATTCAAGTGGTGATCGTGCGAATGGTCGCGCCCGCGATCCGCCGCGCGAACGGCGTTCCGGTGCCCGAGAAGCCGTAAGACGATAGGCCGGCGCCGCTCGGAGGCGTGCGCGTGCACCCGGCGAACGCCAGCGATATGAGCGTTCGTCTGCACGTCGTCGCGTGCTCGCTTGCGTTGGCGCTCGGCGCTTGCGCGGCGAACGCCGCGCGTCCGGTCACCCCCGTCGCAGCGTTGAATGCCGTTCGACCGCATTCGGCGACGCCCGCACCGTGCACGCAGCCGGCGCCTAACGCTGCCGATCCAAACGCACCGCACGGGCTCATGGTGTGGCTCGATAGCGTCGATGCCGCGAAGAACGACCCGGCCATTCTCAAGTACCTTCGCACCGATCCCAATCTGTGCGGCGCGAGCATCGTGGTGCTGTGGTCGGCGATCGACCACGGACCGGCATCGTCGAATCAATACGATTTTCAACCGATCGAACGCGCGATGGCGCCGTGGATCGCGGCCGGGAAGATCGTCAACTTGCTCTTTACCGGCGTCGACGAAGTGGGGCCCACCGATCGCGCGACGCCCGCATGGGTGCTCGCGCAAAAGGGCGCCAACCACGTCGACGTCGTGCCGTGCCCGAATCCGGGAAGCGGCAGCGTCGGGCCGCCGACGCCGGTCTACTGGGAGCAAGGGTACAGCACGCCCTGGCGTGCCTTCATCGCCGCCGTCATCCGCCGGTATGGCGGCGACTCGCATCTGGGCTACATTCGGTTCGGCTTGGGAGCCGGGGCGGAGGATTTTCCGCAGCACGGTGCCGACGGCAACTGTTTCGCGGCGTGGCAAGCCTACGGCATGTCGGCAACGTTTTGGGCGCAGTATAGCGCGAATCTCACCGAGTACATCGCGTCGCGCGCGCACCGCCACCATCCGGGCGTGCAGCAGATCGTCGCGCTCAATCCCTTTTCTGATCCGGCCGCACCCTTCGACGTAGCTTATGCCGTGGCCACGGCGGCCGCTCGGAACGGCGTGGGGTTCGGAACCGAGAACCTCGGCTCCGGCCACTACGGCCGCGTGATCGAAGCGTGCACGACCAGCGAATATTGGTGCAAATCGTTTACGACCTACGCCGGCACGGTGCCGCTTCAGTTTCAACCGATCAATTTCACGCTGCAACCGGGAGCGCACGTCGCGCCGCTGCCCGATCTCCTCGCCTACGCCATCTTCAACCACGCACAGCTCTTCGAAATCTACCCGCAAGATTGGCTGACCGCCGACGATCCGAACTATCCCACCTATGCGGCGCACCACGCCGCGTGGAAGCGCGCGTTTACTCAGGCGGCCGCCATACTCGGCGGCAGCTGACGCGCTGTCACGAACCGGTGCCGCCCGGCGTTACCCGGGCAAGGTGCGTTCGAACCTCGGCCGTCACGTCTTTGGGATCGCCTCCGTGGCCGCCGGCCTCGTCACCCTGCTCTGGCACGACGACGCCGCGCATCAGCTGCGCCTTGCGATCTACGCCGCATCGGCCGCGCAGATGGCCGGCGGCGTGGCGATCCAGTTTCGCCGCGGCGAACGGACCGGCGCGGCACTCCTGGTGGCGGGCTACCTCACGTTCGCGTTGCTCTGCATCCCGCGCATCGTCACCGCACCGCGCATCTACGTGTCGTGGGGCGACTTCTTCGAGCAGTTCTCCATGGTCGCCGGCGCGGCGATCGCCTTCGGCTGCACGCAGCGGTCGTGGCCGTCCGCGACCGTGGCGCGGATCGGCCAAACGCTCTTGGGCATCTGCGTCGCGTCGTTCACCATCGAGCAGGCGCTCTATCTCGACGCCACCGCGACGCTCGTGCCGAAATGGGTTCCGCCAAGCCAGCTCTTTTGGGCGATCGCGACGACCGTGGCGTTCGGACTCGCGGCCGCATCGCTGCTCCTGAATCGCATGACGCTGCTCGGGGCCCGATTGTTGACGGCGATGATTGCACTCTTCGGACTGCTCGTGTGGGTGCCGCTGATCGTTGCGGATCCGCACAGCCATACGAACTGGAGCGAAGGGGCCGAGACGTTTGCCATCGCCGGTGCGGTTTGGATTCTCGCCGACTTGCTCGGGAAAAGGGCCCGCCGCTAAGCGCTCGCGACCGCACCCTTCGGTTCGAAGTAGTGGCCCTGCTCGAGGTCTTCGATGAGGCCGGGATGCACCGGTTCCCAGCCGAGCCATTCGCGCGTCAGCGCGTTCGACGCCGGCGTGTCCCACGCGAGGAAACCGGCGATCCAGCCGAAGTGCTCGCCGGCACGTTCCGGCGCGATGGAAACGGCGGGAATGCCGAGCTTGCGTCCGATCGTCTCGGCGACGTCGCGAATGGGCACGCCCTGCTCGCCGACGGCATGAACCGAGCTCCCCGCCGGCGCGGCTTCGAGCGCTAGCCGAACGAGGCGCGCGGCGTCGAGCCGGTGGACGGCCGGCCACCGATTGGCGCCGTCGCCGACGTATCCCGACACGCCCTTCTCGCGAGCGACCTCGACGATGCGCGCCATGAAGCCGCGATCGCCGGCGCCGTGCACGGTCGGCGCAAAGCGCACCATCACCGTGCGCACGCCGCGCGGCACGAACGATAGGGCCGTCTTGATGTTGGCAATGCGCGGCGCGACCACCGAGCCGGGATCGTCGGACGGGACGTCGCGCTCGGTGGCCATGCGGCCCGGCGCGAGCCCGAGCATGCCCGAAGCAACGAGCAGCGGCCGGTTCGATCCCTCGAGCGCGCAGCCGAGCGCTTCAATCGCGCGCCGGTCGGTCTCCGCCGCCGCCGCGAAGTTTGCGAAGTCGTGAATGAAGCCGAGGTGGATGACGCCGTCCGACGCGGCCGCACCCACGGCAAGCGTTTCGACGTCGGCGAGCTCTCCGCGGAGAACCTCGGCCCCGGCGGCCGCGATGGCGTTGGCCGAAGCGTCGGAGCGAGCCAGGCCGACCACCTGATGCCCCGACCGGAGCAGTTCCGGGACGACCGCCGAGCCGATGAAGCCGGAGGCGCCGGTAACGAAAACGCGCATGGTAAGTCTTTTTCTCTGTGATGTCAGTGTATGTCATCAGTGTACCACCGATGTCAACCACTGTCATCGTGTATGATGGAGGGGATGGCCCGATGGGAACCCGACGCGCAAGGCCGCCTTGCCAAGGCGGCGCTCGAGCTATACGACGAGCGCGGATTCGAACAGACGACGGTCGAGGAGATCGCCAAGCGGGCGGGCCTGACCGAACGCACCTTCTTCCGTCACTTTGCCGACAAGCGCGAGGTGCTGTTCTGGGGAGCGAGCGCGCTGGAAGACGGGCTCCGGAAGGCGCTCGAGGGCGCGCCGCCCGAGATGGCCGAAATCGACGCGGTCGCCAAAGCGCTCGAGTCGATTGCAGGCGACTTCGAAGAACGGCGCGACTTCGCGCGGCGCCGCTTCCGTATCATCGCCGCCAATCCCGACCTTCAAGAACGCGAGCGCATCAAGCTCGCATCGCTAGCCCACGCGCTGGCCGGCACCTTGCGGCAACGCGGTGCGGCCGAGATGGCGGCCAATCTCGCCGCAGAGATGGGCATTGCGATCTTCCGGATCGGGTTCGAGCGGTGGGTCTCGGAAAAGAACGATCGAACCCTCGCGCAGACGATGCGCGAGGGATTCGAGGAGCTCAAAGCCGTGGTTCGCAACGGCGAACCGCGATCGGCCGTAGGCTAGCGCGCCGAGAGTTCGTCGCAGCCGGGGCTTCCGCCGCCGCCCGCGTTGCTTTCGGTGAACTGTATCGACGGATAGCGGCGCCTCGCCGGATTGGTCGGCGGTGCGATAAACGATAGATTGTTCGATTCGCCGGTGGTGCCGGAGTTCGCGCGGCAATCGGGCTTCGTCGCCGTTCCGGTATTGGCTTCCAAGCTGACCGTGATCGTCGCTCCGGAGTTGAACACCGCCTTGCTGCCGCCCCCGTTGCCGAAGACGTTGAACTCCGCGCCGGTCCAGTGTTTGCTCAAACCGAGGATGCCGTCGCCCTGCGCGTTTCGCATTCCGTACACCGTCGCGCCGACGGCAAAGAAGGCGCCGTCGCCGCGCGGCGAGGCACTACCCGACAACGTTACTTCGTTGAGCTGGGTGATCGACACGTTGGGAACCAGCACCGCATACGGGCCGTTCTGGTAACAACCGGAACTGCCGGATTTCTGCCAGCCCGCGCCGGGCGGACAACCCGCGATCGGTTGCGAGTTCGACGAGAGAATCCAATCTTGGATGATCAAGTTGCCCCCGCCGGAGTAGGCGTTGGGCTGATTGGTGTAGACGAACTGCTCCCAGCCGACGCAATGTGCCATGCCCGCGCACGCTGCGGTCGAGAAGTTGTTCGAGTTCAACTGCAGCGAGTAGACGTTGGTGCCGCTGTAGCCGACGCTGCGCACCGACGTGACGCCGTGAACGTTCGGAAACGAGCCGACCGCGCCCGAAATCGTCAGCGGCAGCGAGACGAGCGTGTAATCGTCGCCGTTGCCCACGTTTGACGCGTGCGCGGCGCTGCGAACGCGCGGGAATGCGATGTTCGGAGGCGCGACGCACGCGATACGCGTCCACGACGTCTCCGGGTACGTCCTCTTGAAGCAGCCCGGCCCCGGCAGCGGGGATTGCATCGCCGAGCGACTCCAAGCCGGCGCCGGATTGGGCGCGATGGCCGAGTTCGGGACGGCCGAAGCGGCGCACCCCGCGACGACGGAGGCGAACAGCGTGCAGGCAATGGCGGCGCGTACGTTCGTCATGCCCGTCAGCTCGCTTTCACCGCGGTTGCAAGTAAGCTCGTGCGCTGATTCCACTGGAACTGGCTTTGCACGAGCTGCATCGCAACCAGCCCCGTCGCGCCGAGCGCTTCGGCCTTTTCTTTCAACTCGTGCAGGCACTCGTCGTACGAACCGTCGTTCACCCCTTCGACGCTAGCGTAGACGACGCCGAGTTCCATCTCGCCCGCGGCGAGCGTGGGCAGCATACTCACGCGCATAGCTTCCCTCCTGAGAATCCGTGCGAGCGGACCTTTGCTGCCGCGGACGACCCGCCCTCCTCGTGCCTCCGGCTCAGAGCCGGCGCGGAAAGCCTTCGTCACGCGGGAAGCGCGCTCGCCTTATTGTCCGCTATGCGAAGCAATCGCTTTGAGCACTTGCTCCTTTACCGCCTCGAGATTGAAGGATGCGCCCTTCTGCATCGGCGGGAACTCGACGAAGCTCTGTGCCGCTTTCGCAACAACCTCCTGCACCAGAACGAAGCGCCAAAACTCATAGGCGAACCAGTTGTAGAATGCGAGAGATCCGGTGAGTCCGGTGCGCTCGAACGGATCGAGCCGAAGATTGCAGAGGATCGGCCAATCCGATTTGACGGTGCCGCCCAGCCATCCGCCGGGCTGATCGATGAAGCGGTATTTGTAATCGTTGAAGCGGATCGCTCCCAGCGTCCCTTCGGCGAAATACAGGATCTCGTGCCGGTTCGACGGCGTCTTTCCTGCAAGGAAGCTGGTCTGATCGTAGCCGTCGAGATGCACCTTGAACGTCTGGTCGCCGAGCTGTTTGCCTTGCTTGAGATCGTCGACGACGTTCGGATTTCCCGCAGCGGCAACCAGCGTCGGGAACCAATCCAGCCCCGACATGATGCCGTTCTCAACCTTGCCGGCCGCAATCGTCCCGGGCCATTTCGCGACGCAAGGCACGCGGAAGCCGCCTTCCAGCACGGTTCCCTTGGCGCCGGCGAAGGGCGTCTGGCCGCCGTCCGGCCAGGTAAAGTTCTCCGCGCCGTTGTCGGTGGTAAAGACGACGATCGTATCGCCGTCCAGGCCGTCGTCCTTCAGCTTCTTGAGCGCGGCTCCTACGATGTCGTCGAGCTGCGCCATGCCCGCCTCGTAGATCGACCATCCGTTTTCGGGCGTGCGCGTCTTTTCGTATTTGTCGGAGAGGTGGGTAACGACGTGCATTCGAGTCGGATTGAGCCAGCAGAAAAACGGCTTTCCGCTCGCCTTGGCTTTATCGATGAATTTGAACGCGTGCGCGAGGATTTCGTCGTCGACGGTCTTCATTCGATCGGGGTACAGCGTGCCTGCGTCTTCGATGCGCTGCTTGCCGATTTTCCCCCACCGCGGCTGCACCGTTTCGTCGTCGTTATCGGTCGCCCAGCTATGCACCATATTGCGCGGCCCGATCTTGTCCTTGAGTGCCGGCGGATAGTTCGGGTGCGCCGGATCTTCCATCGCGTCGAGATGGTACAAGTATCCGAAGAATTTCATCGAAGCCGTGCACGGTCGGCAGGTATTCGTTCAGATCGCCGAGGTGATTCTTACCGAACTGGCCCGTCGCATAGCCCATCGACCGAAGCGCGGTCGCGATCGTCGGGGCTTCGGCGGGCATGCCCACTTTCGCGCCGGCTTGCCCCACGGTCGTAAGCCCCGTCCGGATCGGCAACTGGCCGGTGATGAAGTTCGCGCGCCCCGCGGTGCAACTGGCCTCGGCATAGTAATCGGTGAACCGGACGCCTTCGGCTGCCAACCGGTCGATATTGGGCGTCCGGCCGGCCATGATCCCTTGGTGATAGCACCCCAGATTGAACCAGCCGATATCGTCGGCCATGATGAACAGAACGTTTGGCTGTTTGGCGGGCATCGCGGGGTCCCATCTGCGCCGAGCGCTACATGTGCGCCGGAGAACGGCGCAGACCGAAAGTATAGCGCTGGCGCAGACCCTCCGCTATCCCAAAGTTGCAGCTATCCGAAAAATCCCTCGGCCTAGGGAGATAGGCAGGCGACGATCGCTTCGATCACGCGTTTGGTCTCCTCCGGATCGCGCACCCGAATCGATTCCGCACCGGCCTGGAACGCCGGGTAGTCGTTGCCGCCCGGGAAGATCGCGTCGCCGATGAAGAGCATCGCCGCGATCGGGATCCCGAGCGTGTCGCGCAGCTTGCCGATCGCGTAGCCTTTATCGATTCCGGCCTTGGTAACGTCGATCGACGTAGTGCCGCCCAAGCGCACCGAGAACTCCGGAATCATCGGATCCAGGACGGCTTTGATCTTCTGCCGCTTGCCGAAATCCGGATCCCACTTTTCCTTGGCATCCAACGGCGCTTGCTGCCCGAGCGCGGAATAGGTGATCTGCGTGCCGCGGTCCTCGACGCGTTCGCCCCACGATTGCTCCGGCTGCAAGCCCGTCTGCTTCATCGCCGACTCGATCGAAGTTTCGATCTTCTGCTTTTCTGCGGCAGTTAGATCCTCCGAATAGAGCTTGCGCCACGCGCCGTCGTACGCGTAGAACTTCGCACCGGTCGTCGGCAGCAGCGAAAGGTTCGCGAGATTGCTGCCGGCTGGAAGCCGGCCGACCACTTGCTTTTCGAACTGTGGATAGTCGCCGCCCGATACGATCGCAACCCGCACAACGCCGAGGAGCTTCCCCATTAAAGCCGCACACTCGTCGTCGAGCGGGGCTTTGCTCAACGCCAGGGTTCCATCGAGATCGAAGACGATCAGGCTCTTCATCGGCCCTCCGCAACGTCGCTGACTTCCCCGCCTTTCGGCGGTTGGCCGGCCTACCCCGCGTTCTGCGGACGTTCGGAGCGGGACCGGCGCCAATAGGCGCCGGTCTCGGCGGCTACGATCAGAGCGCTTTGAGTTTGAGCGCCAAAGACGACCAGCCGGCGCCTTGGAAAACGAAGCTGATGCCCACGGCGAATCCGATGAACCACGTCGCCGAGAACGGCCACTGCGCCCAAAGCATGATGCCCAGAACGACGGTCACGATGGCGCCGAGCACGGCCCAACCGAGGTGCGGCACGTGCAGCACGAGCGACGACACGAGCCGGTAGATCCCGCCGAAAACGAGCAGCATTGCGATGAAGAGCGTAATCGTGAGCGCACCGATCCCCGGATGCCCGACCAGCATGACGCCGACGACGATCTCCAATACGCCGGCGATCAGCAGCATGACGATAGCTCCCGCGCCCTTCACCACGAAGGTACTCGCGATTTGCGCGATGCCGCCCACCATGAGAATGACGCCGAGAACCACCACGGAAGCGACCGTGGCCAACCCCTCGGCCCACATGCAATACAAGCCGGTGAGCATCAGGACGATCCCTAGTGCGAGATACCATCCCCAGTTCTTGCGCGCCTCACCGACCGCTTCGACCGCGGCACCGGCTATCGTCGCTTTCATAGGTCACGTTCTCCTTGACACCCACGGAAGAGGGGTGCTACAAACCACCCTATGGGCCGGCTCGGAAGATCCGAGGAAGAACGTGAGAAGGCGGCTTCCATGGGGAAAAAGAGCGCGTTCGAACGGCTGGAAAGTCACGGTGCCGGCTCGAAGAGGCACCCATGACGATCGACGACACGGCGCGTTTCGTGAGCCTCCTCACTTTCACGCTCGACCCGAGCGACGAACCGGCAGTGACGCGCGAGTTGCAAAATGCCATCGAACGAAGGGAGCCGCGTCAGAAAGGCTTTATCGGTTCCGTCGTGATGCTGAGCGCGGACAAAAGGCAGCTTTCCGTCGTTTCGATCTGGGAATCCGATCGCGCGTGGAGCGAGGCGCAGTTCGATCGCGAGATCGGTCAAGTCGTGGGCGATGCGGTAGAAGCGGCGAAGTCCTACGAGGTTCGCACGTACCAAACCCTAAAAATCGTTCGAGGCTCGGCGCAGCCTTAACGCCACCCGGTTTTGCTTCCGAACCTCGACGAGGATCCCGTTGCGCAGCGCGTAGGTCGTGACGATGCGCGTCTTGCAATCGGACGCACGCGCGCACGCGTCCACGTAGAGAAACCCGTTGGCGAAGCGCGTGTGAATCGAAGCGGGGCCCGAGCCCCAATCGCCGCCCCAGCCCGCCCCGGCGACGATGCCGAGCAAGGCCGCCGACGTGCCACCGACGTCGTACACGTACGCCGTCGACGTTCCGCCGATCGGGAAGTGGCATGAGAGCACGACGAGCGCCTGTTGCGTGCCGGGCTTGAGGCTGCCGCGCTGCACGTACGATACGGCGACGTCGAAGGCCGTGCCCATCTTCGCATTGTTATAAGCGTAGGTTCCGTTGCGGACGCGCACGGGCGGCGGAACGTCGTCATCGCCCTCCGGGCCTCCACCGCACGGACTCACCGCGTAGTCGAAGTTCTTGAAATCCACTCCGGCGACCGGCGACGGCGGGATGCTGGAAGCCGCGATGGCGTAGGTGTGCGTCTTTCCGTCCGGGTAGGTTCCCGACGCGTGGGTTGCATCGATCTTGGTATAGGTATCGCGTGCGCGATTGCCGTCGTCGTCGACGTACGAAACGACGACCGTGTCGCCACGCACGTCGTAGCTGGCCTTCACGGGAGGGCCTGCGCCCTCAAACGTGCCGGCCGTAAACACGGACGCGAAGGGCACTCCCGATACCTCGCCGTTCCACGTACCGATCAGCCAGTTTTCGTTCTCGGGCTTGGCAAGCGGCAGGCGAAGGTCGCATGCCGACGCCGACCCGGGCGCAGTCGTTTGCCAGCGGCCGTTCCACATGCCGCCGTGGGCCTTCGCGGCCGCGGCGCATTGCGCATCGGCCGCGCCCGCGTTTGCTATGAACTTCGTTGCGACCGGCGTTGCCACGTACTCGATCTCGCACGCGGCCATCACCTTCGGCTGAATCGTGCGCCACTGGCCGTCCCAGCTGCCGCCGTAGGCGCTCGCGACCGCCGGACACTTCCGAGCGGCATCGGCGCGGCTCCAGATCGGCCCGGCGTTAACGGAGACCTTCGCGGTGCTTCCCGTCTCTGCCGGCGCCGCGCACGGCACCGCGAGCGCGAGCAGCGCGACGGCGATCGTGGCGGACGTCGCTGAAGTCACAGTGCGTGTGCGGCTTCTCGAAGTGCCGCGGATATCTCTTTTTTCGAGTAGCCGCGGCGCCGCAGCGCCACCACCAGTTCGCCGAGGTCGCCCCGGAGAATCGACGCGCGCTCCCGCGCGTCGTCCGCGGGCGTCGATTCCGCCACGCGCGTTCCGCGCCGCCCGTCGCTCGTGAGCCAGCCCGCCTCTTGTAAATCGGCGTACGCGCGAGCCACCGTGTTCGGGGCGACTCCTAAATCGCTGGCGAGCTGACGCACCGTCGGCAGCGCGTCGCCCGGCTGCAACTCACCGCGCTCGACGAACTCGCGAAGCTGGTCCGAGATCTGCTGAAATGGCGGCGCGTCGAGCGCTGGATCGACCGAGAGAATCAATCGCGTCACGATGCCAGCGGCGTGCGCCCCAGCCGCCTCGCGTAGACGCGGCTCCACGCCGCCATCGCGAAGCTTAGCAGCAGCATACTCGGGGCCAGCGGCGAACGGCTAAAGCCTAGAAAGACGGCGACGGCGGCCACCGCGAAGAAACAGGCCGCTCCCGTCCGCGTGGCACGCGTCTCGCGGTCGACGATCTGCTCGGCTTCGAGGTCGGTGCCGAGCAGCAGCGGAGGCGCGCTCGCAATGCGCCACGCTAACGCGACCATGGTGGCGGCGCAGGCAATTACGACGATCGCCGCCACCCGGCCCGCTTCATCGAGCACCCAGGGAACGAGAAGCAGCGACGAGAGCGCGGCAACGCCGATCCAGATCAGCAGGACGGGATCGATGCGCCGCGAGCGTCCTAAGAGGGCCGAGCGGCGCCTCGGTGCTCGCTCTTCCGCGACCTGATCGATCACGAAGCGCGCCGCCAAGCTCAAACACAAGAATGCATATGCGACCGTCGGCGTCACCACGTCGGCGAGCAGCGCGCCTGCGATCGCGAACGCGAGGCCCGCCAACACGTAGCGCGGCATCGCCGGCGTGCGCTCGCGCGCTCGGTCGGCGCGATCGATGCGGCTCTCCTCGCACGCTTGCGTTCCGGGTTCGACGGGGTGGCGACCGCTGTTGGAAGCCGCTCTCAACGCCGAGCGCACGAGGACGGTCCCGCCAAAAACCGCGGTCCCAAAGACGACCCAGCGCTCCGTCTGCGCCACAAGCTGTAAACCCGACGCTTCCGTCACCACCGCTCCTCCCTTGTATTAGCCATCCTAATACAAAGGTTAGCATTGTGTCAATGGCGGTGATACAAAATCGTTCCGAGGTTCGGGGCGGCGCCGCTTAGCGCGTTTTGATGCGTTTGCTCCGCAAGGTCGTGCGGCTGCCGGTCTGCTGGCTCTGATTGTAGCCGAGCGCCGGCCGGCGCGTATTGACGACCGCAAACGGGGTGCCGTCGATCTCCTCGTCGCGAACGTCGTCGACGAGCAGGTACGACGCGTTGACGTTCGCCCGCGCCGCGGCCGCGAAACGCCTGCCCGAGCCGTTTGCCAGCGCTTCTATGTCGCGAACCAAGTCGAGACGATTCGCCGGGCGATCTCCGGTAAACAAACACAGCTCCGATCCCCGCGCCGACGGACGATTGCGAACCGTCGCCGCGGGTTCGGTGATCTTTCCGTCACGCACCAGCACGGAAGCGCCGGCGCAAGCACGCAATGCGGCGAGGACTTCGGGCCACCGGAGACTCTTCGGCTGTAGCGTGTGCATCGCCGCAAAGCTTCGACGCGAAGGCCGGCGCTCATTTACTTGGACGCGGCGAGCGCCTACGCACCGATCGCGATACGCTCTCCATCCCTTGCGAAGGAGATCGGGTTGTCGAAAGCTCCGGCGGGGTCGTAGTGGTAGTAACTCGCGAGGTTCCCGGTGTAGTTGCCCGTCAGCGTGACCGCGTCGGCTAAATCCGCTTTGTTTCGAAAGAACCGGCAAACGTCTGCGTGTGACATCGCGCAGTCGCTAGCGATGTCGACGAAAAAGCCGAGTATACTTAAAAGCCTCTCACTATCTCAAAAAGCGACGTCATTAGCTGAAAATGCACGTCTTATTGAGAGAGCTGACCGGGGTGGCAAAAACGAGACCACCGGGACCCCATTTTTCGGAGTCCATCTCGGTCGCGCTTCGGCAGCTTGAAAGCGGCACGGCTGCCGCCGAAATCGCCCGCAAGCTCGGGATCCACGAGAACACGCTCTATCTCTGGAAGAAAAAGTACGGTGGCGCCACGGGGACGCCGGAGGTCCGCGAGCTGCGCGACCTGCGCGAGGAGAACCGCAAGCTCAAACAGCTTGTCGCCGATCTGAACCTCGATCGCAAAGTGCTCCAGGACGTGAACTCAAAAAAGTGGTGAAGCCGATGCGGCGAAAGCTCATCGGCTACGTTCGCGAAAGTACGGGTACAGCCGGCGGCGAGCCCGCCTGCTCGTCCACTTCAACCGCTCCTCGCTGTACTACCGAGGCAAAGAGCAGCCGTTCAACGATGCGCTGCGTATTCGGATCAAGGAGATCGCACTGCATCGAATCCACTATGGCCTCCGACGGGTGTATGCGACGCTACGGCGTGAAGGCTGGAAGACCGGCGAAGATCGGGTGAAGCGCCTCTACCGCCTAGAAGGCCTGAATTTGCGGCCCAAACAGCGCCGCCGGCGTCGGAGCGACGTGCAGCGGGAAGTAGCCGTGCTCGCTCACGTTCGGAACGACGTCTGGAGCATGGAATTTATGCACGATCGACTCGCGAATGGAAGCTCGTATCGCCTTCTAACGGTCGTCGACAACTTCACGAGGGAATGTGTCGCCCTACCTAAGTTCGTGCGCGAACGCCGAAACGTCGTCTTTTACAAGCCACCTGGTACCGGAAAACGCACTGCCTCATCGCTATTGGCTGCCCATAGCTACACGCCGACCCTACAGGCAAACAGTCTTGATCCTCGAACCGTTATAGTTTCGTTACCAGCTACTGTGAAGGCGTTGCTGCTAAAGGCAAACCGGGGCGTACGAAAATGCGATTAATTTCTCATTATGCTCGCGACTCTGATGCTACAATCGTGTGGCTCGACAAGTGCGCTTCCGTCGGGTCCAAACCCCGTATTTAAACCCTTGCAGCAAAGTGAAAATGCCCCGCGAGCTCATCAAACGAGATACAAGCTCTTTTATACCTACGATGCCTTTGGAGCCGCAGGTCCGCTTTATCCCTCCAACGGCTTACTTTACGGCGCTGGAAGTGGTGGAGGGGGTTGCGCCGGCTATTGCGGCACCCTCTATACGCTCACCCTAGCTGGAGTTGCGAAAGTCGTTCACACGTTCGACAACAAAGCCTGGTTCCCGGTCGGATCCTTGACATCAGTCGGCAACGAAATATATGGGACCACCAAATACGGTGGACTTTACCCTGCGGCGTGCGATCGGAATGGATGTGGCGGCGTCTACGCCTTCAATCCGAGCACCAAAACCGTGCAATCCATCTATAGCTTTACGGGCGGTGCTGATGGCAAGCTTGGGGGAAGCTCCGCGAATATCAATGGCGGTCTGATTGCCCTAAATAATAGGCTGTTTGGTGTGACAAACCGGACCCTCTATCAAATAACAACCGGCGGAATAATTACGATCCTTCACACATTTGGAAAAGGCATAGATGGCGCGCAACCCAACGGAGGGCTTCTCTTTTATAGGGGCTTCCTGTGGGGAACAACCTCAGCTGGTGGCAATTCTGGTCTCGGATCGGTTTTTGCCTTAAACGCCAGTAACAATCATTACACTCTGGTTTATAGCTTTCGAGGTCCCAGCGAAGGCGATGGGGCTACGCCCCAAAACGGGCTCGCCGTAATTAACGGAACGATCTACGGCGCCACCGAGAGGGGCGGAACTCTGAGTGCTGGTCCTATAGGTTGTTATAGCGTTGGATGCGGAACGGTATTTTCGCTTTCGGCCGGCGTCGAAAAAGTCGTGTACAGCTTCCAGGGCTTGAGCAGCGATGGACAGTATCCTATGGCGGGCGTAACTGCTGCTAGCGGGGAGATATTCGGCACTACTTCTTATAGTGGATCCGGTGGCGTCGGAGGACAAGGAGTCGCCTATGAAGTGACGCCCGCCGGGAAGGAAACCGTCCTCCACTTCTTTCAGGGCAGCACCGATGGCTGCAATCCAATTTTACCCATGACGTACTTTTCCGGCCTTGTGTACGGCATCACTTCGGGCTCGTGCCCTTACCGCAGCCAGTCCAGCTTCGGAACAGTGTTCGCCCTAAATACCTAGACCCGAGGCTTGTTGATTTATCGAAGGGGACGCACAACCGTTCGAGCGTACTGATAGACGCGTCTCCAGGAATTGACCCTCAGGGACGGCTGGTTCTCGATCCAAAAGGTTTGTCCCGTCCGCAGCACGGTCGCCTCCACCGAGCGGGCCACCTGACTAAGGCTTTCGCACATAGTCCAGGGCGTCGACTGAACCGCGGCATCTCCTGAACAACGGAGCCGGAATCGCCGGTGGCTCTCACGAAATGCCAAAAACCATACTTGGGGGAATCGTAACAGTGAGAGATGACGTCCCTTAAAATGCTGTAAAAGCCGGTGGCGAGGAGCCACCGTTTCGGTTCGGAAGATTCGCTTTGCTGAACTTCTCAACCGAAAGGACGAAACGGTGGCCGAATACGATGTTACCCTATCCGAATCGCTGATGCCAGACCTTTTGGAGCGGCCCAACGCCCTCGCGCAGCTGGTCGAGACCGTCATCCAGCAAGTCCTCGAGGCCCAGGTGAGCGAGCATCTGAGCGCCGATCGATACGAGCGAACGGAGGAGCGGGCCGGCTACCGCAACGGCTATCGGGAGCGGCAGCTCTACACCCGCGTCGGCCCGCTAACGCTACGAGTGCCCCAGACGCGCGAGGGGAGCTTCTCGAGCGAGATATTCTCGCGTTACCGGCGCGGAGAGCAGGCCTTCGTGCTCGGCCTCATGGAGATGTTCGTCAACGGGGTCTCGACGCGCAAGGTCAGCGAGATCACCGAAGCGCTTTGCGGCACGTCCTTTTCAAAGTCAACGGTCAGCCGCCTGGCGATGAATCTCGACGCTCGCGTTAACGCGTTTCTTTCACGCCGCCTCGATGACGAGTACCCGTTCCTCATCGTCGACGCGCTCTTTTGCAAATCGCGCTGCGAGGATCGAGTTATGAGCAGAGCGGTGCTGATCGTCGGCGGCATCCGGAAAGACGGCTACCGCGACGTATTAGGCGTGTCGATCGGCGATGCGGAAAGTGCCGCAACCTGGAACGAGCTGCTGGCGTCGCTGAAGCGGCGAGGCTTGCGGGGCGTCGATTTCGTCATTTCCGACGACCACGCCGGTCTTGTCGAGGCAATTGGCAAGCAGTTTACCGGCGCAAGCTGGCAACGCTGCCAAGTGCACCTCATGCGCAACATACTGGGCCACTGCCCGAGCCGCGAACGATCGGCTGTTGCTGCGGCAGCCAAGCTCGTCTTTTCGGCAACCGACGTCGTCGACGCTCGTCGCCATCGCGACGAGTTCGTCAAGCGCTTCGCAAAGACCGCTGCAAAGAGCGTGGCTTGCCTCGAAGACGGCTTTGATGATGCGATGGCGGTGATGGCTCTCCCGGAGAAATATCGCCGGCGACTCCGAACGACGAACATGATGGAGCGGCTGAACGAAGAGATCCGCCGGCGGGAGCGGGTGATCCGGGTCTTTCCAAACGACGCCTCGCTGTTGCGCCTCATCGGCGCATTGACGGCCGAGATCAGCGAGGGATGGCAAGAGAAGCTCTACTTCGACATGGGCGACTACCACGAATGGGTAGCCGAACGAAGGACGACTAAGAAAGAGGGGACGAAGGCGGCGTAACCGCCACGCTACGCTGAACCGAATTTACAGCAGATTTGGGACTTGACTCAGTGAGAAGCCCAACGTTGCGCTTGGTCGCCTTGCTTTTTGGGCTCCTTCTTGGCTCGTGCAGTTACTCTGCGCCGCATTTTGGGGCATCAGGGGACGCACTCCCTTCGGCGGTTGCCGCCGCGACATCGGCTGGATACCTCTACGTCGCAAATAACAAGGGCGGCTCGGTCACGGTTTACGCCCCTGGAAAGACAAGCGTTTCCCGTTCGATTACGCGCGGCATCGGTGACCCTCTTGCGATGGCTTTTGATCGCTCGGGCACGCTCTATGTCGTGAACGGAAAATCCGTGTCCGTCTATTCGAGGGGAGCGAATTCTCCCGAGCGCACACTATCGCGTTCTCAAGAATCTGCAGTCGATGTATCGGTCAACACGAGCCAGGCTTGTATCGCATTCGGACCCAAGAACGGGTCGGTAAACGTTTATGGGACTGCTGGAACGCCGCTGCTGAGCACGTTCCCAACGGGGAGTCTCTGGGTCGACGGTGTCCTCATGAACCAAAACGGCAATATCTACGCCGATCTCTTTAATGCTCCTAGGGGCGCCCATTCCATCACGGAATTTACAAGCAAAGGAAAGGCACTGATTAGCTTGCCCGGCAGCGAATGGCCGGCACCTGTTCAACCCCTCGCGATCGACTCAAGGAATAATCTGTACGTAGGATACACGTCACTCAAGAACCACGTATCGCAAATCAACATTTACCGTGAAAACAGCAGTCACAAATTCCGCGAGCTTCCCGCAAGCTGGGCGTGGGCACTTGATGTCGACCTGAGAGACAACCTTTACATCGCTAACTACCAGAATAACTCCATTACTGAATATGCCTCACAAGGTTCGCAACCGTTGCGAACGATCACCAGTGGGATTTCGAGACCAGTTGCGCTGGCCGTAGGTCGCGAAGGCGTACTTTATGTTGCCAACGCTGGAAGTAATTCCGTAACTGAATATTCCCCGGGTAGAGCGACGTTCGTCCTTCGTACCATTACCCAAGGGATCCGAAACCCAGTAGCATTAGCGCTCCAGCCATAGGTATTGAGCGCCGCCGCTTCCAATACCGTGCTGAAACTGCGTTCTGCACTTCGCACGATGTTTCAAGAACGCGAAGACGGCCCTCGCATCTTCGCATGATACGCCCTTCGGTCGAGACAAGTCGGACCTAGGTCTAGAAAAACCACTCGGACATCAGACCATAACCGAAGGTGGAACATCGAGTGCCGCTCTGATTTCGCTGCGAGATTACTTGAAAGAGTATGTCCGTTGCTTCGCGTTCAAACGGAATATATCCGAGCTCATCGGTGCGAAGCAGCGCAAAGCGATCGAGGTACTTAATCCTGCGAGGGACTGCGCCATCCCGCTTCGCATCAAGGATGCATCGTGAGCAGTCCTGCAGCCGTCGTAAAGAGCGTGCGGTAACCGCTCATGCACGCTGCTAAGCCGATCGCCAGCAAACAGTGCGCCTTGCCCACTTCGGGTGGGCCATAAAGATTAGATTTTTCGCTCTCGGATAAAATTCGGGTGCGACGCTAGCGCGGCGTACATTGCGCGTAAGAAAATACGTTGATGGTGTTCGACGACCCGTTCGCTACGTAGACTTTGTACCCGTTTTCACCAGGTTCCGGAAGGGCGGCGAGCACGTAGACCTTGGCTGGGTCGGCGCCGCCGATCGCTAGATCGTAGCCGCCGCTGACGATGCGGTCGGTCGCAGCGCACTTCGCCACGACGAACGCGATCGCGAGCGGCGTGAGCTCTTTCTTTTGAGAAACGAAGTTCAACTGCAACGCTCCCGGCCGAAAGCGCGCCGCTCCAAACTGCGCGTCCGCATACAGCGTCGTCCCGACGACGATCGCCGAAACCATCATGCCGAGCAGGAAGAATATCGCCGCTTTCGCGTGCTTTTCTAGGAATGTCATCTTGGCATACCTCCAGTCGTGCAGAGGTACGTTACTCGCACTTGCCCGCTTTCCCGCCGGCCGGGGCCTCGAAGGGCGTCTTTAGCCGCGATGCGGCTATTCGACCGGATGCAAGTACTTTGCGAGGAACGCTTCCGCCGCGCGGTACTGCTCGACCAAATGCGCCCATACCGAGTTTTCGTGGGTTTCGTTCGGGAACACTTGCGTCTCTACGGTCACGCCCTGGGCTCGCAGCTTCGTCGCCAGATCGACGCCCTGCGAAAACGGAACGTTGCGATCGTCGTCGCCCTGCTCGATGAACACCGGCGACTTCCACGTTTTCAAATACCCCTCGGCCGTCGACATCGTCGCGATGTGGCGTTGCTCCGGCGTGCCGACCCTCTTGCCGTAGTCGTGATCGAAATCGGTGGCCCAATCGTGCACGCCGGCAAAATCCGCCCCAGCCTTGAAGATATCGGAGTTCTTTGCAAGCGCGAGAGCCGTGAGCAAACCGCCGTAAGAGAGGCCGTAAATGCCGATGCGATTCGGGTCGATGCTTGGCTGCCGTTGGAGCCACTTCGCGCCCGCGAGCACGTCGTTATACTCGGAGCCGCCGTGCCATGCGGCGTGCGGGGGATTGCGGAACTTGTGGCCGTACATGATCCCGAGCCGGTAGTTGATCGATAACACCGCGAAGCCCTTACTCACGAGGTACTGGTTCATCTCGTAAAGATGCGTGTACGGCTCCATGTAGTGGAAGCCTCCGAGCATCTGCCGCGGCGGGCCGCCATGGTCGAAGACGATGGCGGGCACCTTGCCGGTGACGTGACGGGGCAAGAAGTATTGCGCGTGAATCGTGTAGCCGTCCGGAGTCACGTAGGTGACGAGCTGCGGCTTTACCATCTGCGCCGCCGGATAGTTCGCCGGCGTCGCGACCGCAACGAGCGTTTTCGGCGGGCTGCCGGCGATCGTCACGTTGGGCGGATTCGCATAGCCGCCGTCGATGTACGCCAATCCGCCGTTCGCGAGCGGCGTCGGATACCACTGGTTCCCCGGTCCCCGCGTGAGCTGCTTCGGCGTTCCATCGAGCCCCACGCTCCAGATGTGGCGCACGTCGAGGTCGCCTTCGTTCGACGCGAGCAGCAGCTTCGCCCCGTCGAGCGACGGCGCGACGGTTTCGACGACGTAGTCGCCGGTCGTCAGACGCTTGGCCTCGCCGCCGCCGTTCGCGGAGATCGCGTAAACGTGCTCCCAGCCGTCTCCCTCCCATGGAAAGGCAATGGTATTGCCCTTGAGCCACCACAACTGAGCGGCGCTCATGGTCGGATAGAACTCTTCGCCCATTCCTTTGTGCGCGCTCCAGACTCTGGACGCACTCCCGCTGTTCGCGTTCGCGACCCAAATCGACCAGGGAAACGCTCCGTTCCCACTACCGTCGAAGCTCGCGCTGTCGTAGATCGTCTCGCCGATCTTCGACCCCGGCGAGCGCACGAAAGCGACGCGCGAACCGTCGGGAGACCACGAAGGCGACGAGTCGTTCGTAAAACCCGGCGCGGCGTAAATATACGATTTCTTCTCGGGCGTATAGATGACGACGAACGAATGATCTCCGCGCGAATTCGTAAAGGCGATCTTGGTGCCGTCGGGCGACCAGGCTACGTCGCCGACCGCGCCGCGAATGGGGACCATAAACGGGCTGCCGGCCTCGAACGTCCCACTGGGATTCTTCGAAAACGTGACGATGCCCAGCTGCCCTTCGGAGGTCGTGAACGCAACCGTATTGCCTTTGGGCGACAGGAAGGCAGCCGTGCTGCCGTCGGCGAGTTTCACGGGCTCTCCGCCGGCGATCGGGACGACGTAGAGCGTGCGCACCGGCGGCGGGATCAGCGAAAGCGGATTGGCGTTCTCGGCCGTCCCTTCGTCCCCGGCGTTGCCGCGAAAGAAGACGACCGCGTCGTTCCCCGCCGTCACCTCCGGAGAGAAGACGTCTTGCCCGTCGTCTTGCGCGTAGTGCGTCAGCGCGTGAACCGTCCCGCCTGCGTTCGTATAGAGATTGCGAATGCCGCTCGCATCGACTTTCCAGACGAGCAGGGTGCCGTCGGACGAGGCCACCAGCGCGTCGGGGAACGGTGCGGCAAGAACGTCAGCGATGCCGAATGCGCGCGCCGCGATAGGGAATGTGGCGACGGCGAACGCCAAAGCACACACCGCTGCCGGGAGACGAAACTTCATCACATCCTCCAAAATTTTGTCGTGATTTAAACTACGCAGCGCGCTTTACCTGCAGGAACGCTAGCGACAGCGTTCTTCGCGCGGAAACGTCAAGAGCCCGGCGATCGTTCGCCAGGCTCTTCAGACGCGACTCGAGATGTGTGATAACCGCGAACCGGCGCGGCCTTAGTAGCTGATCGTGATTTGACCGTTGCCGTTTTGCACGCCGCTGACGTACACTGCGCCGGGGACGCCGCCGGCACTCGAGGAGCCGCCGCCGCCGCCGCCCGAGCCGCCGCTGGTAACGCCTCCGCCACCACCCCCGCCGAAGGCTCCGCCGCCGCCACCGCCGCCGCCGATTCCCCGCGCGCCCGCGGAACCGCCCTGACCGCCGATGCCGAGTTGACCGCTGCTCCCGTTTCCGCCCCCGGCTCCACCGGCAACGCCGCCTCCCCCGCCGCCGCCGCCGACCGACGGACTGGCGTCGCCGTACATGCCGGCATCTCCGCCGTAGATGATGTAACTGCCCGCCGTGTACCCGTCTCCCCCGCCGCCACCCGCGACGATCAGGCGATCGGCGAGACCGTAGGGGGGCTGCCGAACGTCGGAGGCGCCTCCGCCTGCACCGCCACCGCCGCCGCCGCCGGGATCGCCTCCCCCGTTGTATCCACCTTTATCCGTAGTGTAGACGGTGCCGCCTTGGCCGCCGACTTCAACGTCCAAAACTTCTCCCGGCGCGACCGAATACGTGGCGGTGACCGACGCTCCGAGACCGGCGCCGACGGGCCCCTCGAAGTAGGCTCCGCTAGCTCCCAAAGCATTAATGGTAATGCGCGTGACTCCGGGCGGTACCGTGTAACTTTGCGAACCGCCGGTGTAGACGAATGGCGGAACCGTCACTTTGAAGACGCCCGTTCCGGTCGTCGCGCCGGTCGCGGACGCAGAGATCGTCGCATAGCCGAAGGGATTGCCGTTGTAGTTGATGGTCGCGACGTCGCTCGAGCTGAGCAACACGCCGCTCGTGGGATTGTCGGAACCGGACGTTGCGATCGTCGTGCAGCCGGTCGTATCCTCGTCGGTCATTTACCGGCTGCGTGTAGGTTCCAACGATCGTGTATCCATCGGCGTCGAGAACTGCTACCTGGAAAGGCTGCGGAGTCGCGAAGGCGACGTTCGCCGGCGCGCTCGGCATCGTCAAGGTGAAGCTCGACGGAACGCCCTCGAGCGTTACGTTCGCGACGTTTGCCTTTCCAACGACGATCGAGAACGTCGTAGTGCCGGTAGAGAGTTCGTTGGCATTGCCGGGGATCTCGCCGCTCACGGGCGCCAGGTCGTAGGTGGTAAACGCACCGGAATAGCTGCCGGGCAGCAACGCGACCGAAATCGTGCAGACCAAACTGCCCGAACCGGAAGAGCACCGTGGATCGCCCGACGTTAGCGCGATCGATTGCGTGAACGCAGACGGTCCGCCAAAGACCATCGTTAGCCCCTTCGTGGCTACCGAAATATAACGCGAACCACGCCCCACTCTGTGGCGAACTCGCTTCGGAACGCGAACGCGCAGGCGCAGCGTTCCACGCGTACGATGCATGCTCGTCAAACCACTCGATGACCCGGAACTCATCGATGGCGCTGGGCTCATTCCTACGCTCGAACAAGCCGCCAACACGACCAAGCCACAAGCCGCTGCCAGTACCCGCCGAATAGCCAATTTCGCGCCTCCCTATGAAGCGTGGGTCCAGTTCTGGCGGGCTCCTTCGAGGCCCCCGCGGCCGATTCCGGCTGACCTGCCCCGGTTAGGGCGCTCTCGGCGGCGCTTTCGCGCGAACGGCGCTTTCCAGGATTGGCGCGCGCATAGGGGGCGCCGTCGTTGCGCTAGCGATTGGCGCAGTCGGCTTCGCTGCTCTCGGGTGCTGCAACAAAAAGGGCTTGTCGTCTTTGCGCGGCTGCCATTGTTTGCGCGTGACTCGCTCTCGCGCCCTAGGCAGTAGCTCCCGACGCCGACAAGAATTTGGAGAAAGGGCAAGAAAGGTGACGCATGAACGTATGTGAGTCGGTCGTCGATCTTTTAGCGCGCAACGGAGTGAAGCGCGTCTACGGCGTGGCGGGCGACGCTCTCAATCCTTTTATCGATGCGATGCGGCGCGATGGCCGAATCACGTGGATCGGCGTGAAGCACGAAGGCGACGGCGCACTCGCAGCATATGCTGAGTCTGCGGTGAGCGGTGGCCTCGGAGCCTGCGCCGGAACGCTCGGCCCAGGGGCGCTCCACTTACTCAACGGACTCTACGAAGCCAAACGCGAAGGCGGTGCCGTTGTTGCGATCACAGGCGCACTGCCGTTTAGCGAGCGCGGCGTTCAATACTTTCAATCGGTCGGCCTCGCGCACGTTTTCGGCGACGTTTGCGCCTATCAGGCCTTGCTTGGGAGTCCGTCGCAGGTTCCCCGACTACCGCAGATTGCACTTCAGACCGCGCTGGCGAAACGACAGCCGGTACGCATCGAGATTCCGGCCGACATCGCGACGAAGGAAGTTCCGTCAACCCGCTTTTCCCATCCGCTCGTCACCGAGCCTTCGACGCTGACTCCACCGGATGCAATGGTTCGCGAGGCCGCTGCGGCCATCGACAAAGGCAGGCGCGTCACGATCTTTGGCGGCGTCGGTTGCCGTTCGTCGCACGACTCCGTGATGGCGTTGGCAAGGCGCATCGGTGCGCCGATCGTCCACACCGCCCGCGCGAAAGACGTGTTCGACGAAGACCAGCCCAACGTCGTCGGCATGACGGGGCTCATCGGGATACCGTCGGGATACCGAGCGGTCCACGACTGCGACGTCCTCGTTATGCTCGGAACGAACTTCCCTTACGACGCCTTCATACCGAGCGGCATTACGATCGTTCAGGTGGATTCAAACGTCGAGCACATCGGGTTGCGCGCAGCCGATTCGATCGGTCTTCACGGCGACGTCGGTGCGACGCTCGCGAAACTCATCCCGCTCGTGCAGGAACGCTCCGCCGGGCCGTGGCTGGCCGGTTTGCAGCGGATGCGCGACCGCTGGCTGGAACTCGCAAAGGCGCAAAGCGACCCGAACTCGACGGCCGCGCCGATTCATCCGCCGGTCGTCGCGCGCGCCATTAGCGAGCGAGCCGCGGACGATGCCATCTTCGTTCCCGATGGCGGCTCGGCAACGGTCTGGATGGTCCGCTACATGCGCATGCACGGAAACCGCCGCATGTTGGGATCGTTCAATCACGGATCGATAGCGGTGGGCTTCGGCATGGCGATGGGTGCCAGCGCGACGGATCCCAAGCGGCAGGTCTGGGATATCGCCGGCGACGGCGCCTTTGGCATGGCACCTCAAGATCTGATCACCGCCAAACGTTTCGGCTGGCCCGTGAAGCTGGTCGTCCTCAACAATCAGCAGTACGCGTTCGTCAAGATGGAGATGGAAGTTGCGGGTTTGGCAGAGAATCCCGCAGCGACGGACGTCGTAAACATGGATTTCGTGCGCTTTGCGAACGCGTGCGGTGTCGACGCGTTGCGAGTCGAACGCGTCGGGGACTTGGGTCCGGCGATCGATCGCGCCATCGCTACCGACGGCCCGTTCCTCCTCGATGTCGTCGTGACGCCGGCACTGCTTACGATGCCGCCTCACGTCACGCTAGACGAAGCGGCGGGATTCGCCCTCGCGAAGGTTCGCGAGGGCCTCCTTGGCATGGCGGGCGACCACGCGCAGTTCGAAAACTGGGAAGAAGAATTTCGCGCGAACCTGCTGTGAGCCTCGCCTGCAGCGACGCAGCGGCAACGGAAAGATCTGGTAGGCGCCGAAGGTCCGCATTCATGCGCTGGAAGACGATCCTCATCGCTTTGTCGCTCGTTGCTTTTGGCGTAACGCTCTTCTGCGCGGTCGCCGACTACGGCGCCGGCGGCCGGCCGTGGTACGGCTGGTGGGACGGCAACGTCCGCCCGTCTGCAGCGTTCGTACCGGCACTGGCGGCCGTCGTGCCCGGCGGTGCGGCGGACCGCGCTGGTTTGCGCGCCGGCGATCGCTTCGATCTGCGCGAGCAAACCCTGGCCGGGCGCGTTGCCATCCTGTATCAACTGCCGGCAAGCCAGCCGACCGAGCTGGTCGTCCGTCGCGGGCCTTCCACGGTACGGTTAAACGTGACGGGCAGTACCTGGTACGAGGGCCCCGTGCTCCTCAAGCTCGCGACCATGCTTTCGTTCACGCTCGCCGGCGCGTGGTTCTCGTGCTGCGCGCTGCTAATTGCGCTGCGCCGTTCGGATCGGCCCGACGGCCGCCTGCTGGCCTTGGTCTTGCTCAGCGTCGCGGGTACGCAGTTGAACCCCACGTTCTTGGTAGTTCCATGGCCCGCGCTGCAAATCGCGCTGCTCGCCTTCTCTCAAACGTGTACGGTCGCGTCTTACCTGCTGTTACTACGGTTGGCTTCACAGTTCGGTGCGCGCAGCCCGGCGCGAACCATACTGAACTGGGCCGGTGTTGCCGTCGTAGGGGGTCTCTTCGTCTGGGACGTCCGTGGCACCGTCGGGCTAAGCACGCTGTGGTACGATCCGACGCCGTTCGTCGTTCGGATCAGTCCGACGCATGGATTCCTATGGATCGCGTGCAGCCTGTGCGTCGTCGCCACGGCCGTTGCAGCCGTCGCGACGAGCGCACGCGACGAACGCCCGCGAGTCGCATGGACCGTTCTCCCGCTGCCGATCGCCACGCTCACGTGGTCGGTGCTGTTGGCATCGCAATCGTTCGTGCTGCAATCGTGGTTCGGCATCATCGCATTCGCCATCTTGGGCGACGCAACGTGGCTCGTAGGCGCCGGCATCGTGGCGTACGCGCTGCTCAAACGGCGCGTGCTCGATTTCGAGTTCGTCTTGAGCCGCACGCTCGTGGTAGGAATCGTTTCCGCGATCGTCGTGGCTTCGTTCGCGCTGCTGGAGTGGCTGCTCGGAACGGTTCTCGCGGGAGCCAGCCACGCGACCGGGCTGATTGCCAACGCCGCTTTGGCACTCGTGCTGGGTTTGTCGATGAACCCACTTCACAAGCGTGTCGATGCCTTGATCGAGGCGATCTTCTTTCATAAGCGCCGCGAAAACGAACGCGCGCTGCTGGAGTTTTCGAAAGAGGCTGCGTACGTGACGGACGCGCAGGCGCTCCTGGATCAGGCCATCGAGCGCTTACGGCGTCACACCGACGCTCGCGGCGCGGCTCTGCTTCTCGAAACGGGCGGAGCGTACGCCGCGGCACGGTCGTTCGGGGAGACGGTCGCCGACCTCGTCACTGAGAACGATTCGGCGATTCTCGCCCTCAAGACGTGGCATAGGCCGCTCGATCCACATCATTACGAAAGCTCGATGCATGGCGCACTGGCCGTGCCGATGCTCGCGCGCGGACGCTTGGCGGGCGCGATCGTGCTGGGCGAGCGCGCCGGCGGCGAAGCGTATGCCCCCGACGAGATCGAAGCGCTGTCGCAGTTCGGTCACGGCGTCGGGGCGGCGCTCGACGGTCTTGCGGCGAGGGGAGACGAGTCGATCGGCGATCTGCGACGGGCGCTGGCTGCGATGGCGAACGCGATCGCGACGTTAGGCGACGAAATGACTTCTCTCAAACGCTCGATCGCGCAGTGAAGGGGGCGAGATAGGGAGCCGTACGGCTTCGCTTCGATCTCGAAACGTCGGCCGGCGTACCCTCGGTCACGATGCGGCCGCCTTTGTCGCCGGCGCCGGGGCCGATATCGAGCACCCAATCGCTTTGCGCGGCCACGTGCATGTCGTGCTCCACCACGACGACAGTATTCCCCGCGTCGACCAAGCCGTTCAGTTGTGCGACGAGCTTGTCGACGTCAAACGGGTGCAACCCCGTCGTCGGTTCGTCGAGAACGTAGAGCGTGTCGCCGCGCTGCGCCCTCTGCAGCTCCGTCGCTAGCTTTATACGCTGCGCTTCGCCGCCGGAGAGTTCCGTCGCAGGCTGACCGAGGCGCAAGTACCCGAGCCCCACTTGCGCCAGCACGTCGAGGGCATGCCGCACGGCAGCGTCGCCAGCAAAGAATTCGCGCGCGTCGTCGACGGTAAGGTTCAACACGCCGGCAATCGTTTTACCGCGATAGGTGATCTTGAGGGTTTCGGCGTTATACCGCGAACCGTGACACGTAGAACACGGCGCGTAAACGCTCGGAAGAAACAGCAGCTCCACCATAACGAAGCCTTCGCCTTTGCAGATGGGGCAGCGTCCTTTGGCAACGTTGAAGGAGAATCTGCCCGCGTCGAAGCGCTTAGCGCGAGCGGCCTTCGTTCCGGCGAAGATCTTACGCACCGCATCGAACAGGCCGGTATAGGTCGCAAGATTCGAGCGCGGCGTGCGGCCTATCGGTTTCTGATCGACCACGACGAGACGCTTTATCGACTCCATGCCGGCAACGATTTCTCCGCCGCTAGGCGTCACCGCCGCTCGCTGTAAGAGGTCTTCGGCCTCTTCGTCCGAAACGGCCGCGCCCAACTTCGTCGAGACGAGCTCGACCATCGCCTGGCTCACCAGGCTCGACTTACCGGAACCCGACACTCCGGTGACCGTGGTGAACGCGCCGATCGGGAAGGCTACGTCGAGCCGTTGAAGATTGTTCCGCGTGACGCCTTTGAGGCGAAGGTAGCCTTTCGCGGATCGCGGTGCGCGCATCGTTGGCCCGGCGTCACCGAAAAGGTATCGGCGCGTCAGAGAATCATCGACGGCTTTCAGGCCATCCGGCGGACCGCTGTACAGCACGCGACCGCCTTGCTCCCCTGCAGCCGGACCGAGGTCGACGATCCAATCGGCGTGTCGAATCACGTCGATCTCGTGCTCGACAACCAAGAGCGAATTCCCGGAGGCCTTGAGTCGATCGAGCGCGCGCAAGAGTGCCTCGGTATCGGACGGATGCAGTCCGGCTGACGGCTCGTCTAGAACGTACGCGACGCCGAAGAGATTGGAGCGCACTTGCGTCGCCAATCGCAGACGCTGCAATTCCCCCGGAGAGAGCGTGGGAGTGCTTCGATCTAGCGTAACGTACCCGAGGCCAAGATCTAGCAGCACCGCGAGGCGTCCGCGAATCTCTTCGGCGATATGCGCGATGACGAGCGCCCTTTCCGGACGACCCCTTGCCGCCTCTCGCAAAGCCGAGGCGTTCGAGGTGGCGAACGGTTCGAAGATCGCGTCTAGGCGTTCGAGCGGCAATCGCGCCATCTCGGCGATATCGAGCCTCGCAAACGTTACCGACAGCGACTCGCGACGCAATCGTTTGCCGGCGCAGAGCGGGCAGTCTTGGCTTTCGAGGAATCGCTCGACGCGGCGTTTCATCAACGCGCTTTGCGTGTTGGCAAACGTTTCTAAGACGTAGCGCTTTGCGCTGGTAAAGGTTCCCTGATAACTCGGCTCTTCTTTTCGTTTGAGTGCGCGCCGCACTTGCGCGGGCGTGTACCCGGCATAGACCGGCACGGTCGGCTGATCGTCGGTGTACAGCAGCCAGTCGCGAGTTTTCTTCGGTAGATCGCGCCACGGCCGATCGACGTCGATACCGAGGGTGGTCGCGATATCGCGCAGATTTTGGCCATGCCATGCCAGCGGCCACGCCGCGATGGCGCGCTCGCGTATGGTGAGGGAATCGTCGGGAACCATGAGACGCTCGCTGACGCCGTAGGTTCTTCCGAGCCCGTGGCAGCGAGGGCACGCGCCGGCCGGGGTGTTCGGCGAAAACGATTCCGCCTCCAGATGCGGCTGCCCGCGCGGATATTCGCCGGCGCGCGAGTAGAGCATCCGTAACAAGTTCGAAAGGGTGGTCACGCTGCCGACCGACGAACGCGTCGTCGGAGATCCGCGCTGCTGCTGCAATGCCACGGCGGGGGGCAAGCCTTCGATTTCGTCAACGTCCGGCACGGCCATTTGATGGAACAGCCGGCGCGCATACGGCGAGACCGACTCGAGGTACCGTCGCTGCGCCTCTGCGTACAACGTGCTGAACGCCAGCGACGACTTTCCCGACCCAGATACGCCGGTAAAGACCACCAATGCACCGCGAGGCACGTCGACGTCGACGGATTTTAAATTGTGCTCGCGAGCGCCGCGCACCCGGATCGATCCGCTGGGCGTTTGCATGATGATCTTGTTCCCAAGGACGCCCAGCCATCCATTCATTGCCGATATTCGACGAGCGGGCGGTGCGGGTCAACGCGAGCTCGGGAAGCTTCCGCCTGGTAGCGTAGCGGAACCCTCACTCGGGCGTCAAGATCGCCTGGGGTTTATAACGCGTATTCGCCGTTATAGGACGACGTGCCGCCGCAACGGAGCCCAGCGTGGGCACCGTTCGACGCGATCACGTCCGCAACGTCGAATCCGCCGTCGAGAGTTCGCTTCGGCCGGTACGTCGAGATGGCGCGGTCGTCGAAACGCTGATAGCACTCTGCGTACATGAGGCGTACGGTATCATACGTTCCACGTGCGACGACGAACGGTTGCGTGAGGGTAAACTGCTCGCCAGGCGCCATTCTGAATGACAGGCGTGTCGAACCGAGAGGCGGCCAAAGCGATAGGTGACTATACAGCAAAACCGGCTTGCTGCTTTTCAGGCCCCGGTTTACGATCGTGATCCCCGAAGCCGGGCTGGTCTCTTGCGCTCGCCCAGTACCGTACCCCTTATAGTTCACGCCGTAAGCGTTTACGAGCAACGCGCCCATGGAGATATCGGTCGCGCCCGAGTTCTTTAGCGTCACGTTGATGGTGACGAGCTCTTTGCCTCCTTGCAGCGGTTCGTGGACGACGCTCACCACCGGCTCCAGCCGCGGCGGCTCGCCGGACGGCTTGATACGCTCTTGATAAACGAAGACGTAGAACGCCCACACTGCCGCAGTAACGACCGCAACGATCTCCACGAGATGGCGCCAGTGCTCGACGGGCGATGGTTTCGAGTAAACTCGATACTCGGGGACGCTATTTGGTCCATTCATTTCATCCAGCACTCGCCATGTGGCGGTCCTTTCGAGCCGGCTCTGCGTGATTCCGGCTCTCTTACAGGCTGCGCTTGCGTCGAAGGGACGGCGGTTTCGCTATTTTTTGGAAACGGCGGTGGTGCGCACTGGCGGCCCGCTCTTCATGAAACTCTGGGGCATTCCGTTCATGGTTATCGGCATCTATATAATTGCTCGCCGGTTTCTGTTCGACGCGTACCGTGGACAAACGTGGTACGGCGTGACGACCGGGACAAAACTGGTCAGGTGGACCTGACGTGCGGTCTATGACCTCTGCCTTAAGGCTCAACGATCGCAAACTGCAGCAATGCGTCGTTCCTGCCGAGCAGTTGCAGGCTTTGCGGCGACGTGCTGACGTGCAACGGAGCCGCCGGGTGCTTTGCCGAAGGCCTGCCTAGCGGGCCCGGCAGGGGAGAATTCTATGCGCCGTTCGGTGGTCGTCGGTCTATCGTTGGTCCTATGCGCCGTCGTAACGGCGTGGCCGGAACGCCGGGACCGGCGATTCAGCCGGGCTCCAACGCGCTCCCTTCGCAGGTCCATCCGAGTATGCAGACGAGCTTCAGGTTTATTTTCCACCATCGCTCCGAACGCCGAGGTGAGCCGCAGTGTTCATCCGGTCGCACGACCCGTTCGACAACTGCCTGCACCACAATGGCATCTTCTACGTCAAAATCACCGATGTCAAGAACGGCAACTTCATGGACGTCGAGTTCGTGAATCCGCCGGCCCTGAGCCGGCGCGGCAGCTGGGACGTCCGTTTGTCGGCGTCCAACAGCAAGGAGATGGTGTTCTGTTATCGTGCCTCGCATAATTCTCGGCACGTGAAAATCGTCGCGCCTGGGCCGGGTGAATGCGCCGGCTACTAAGCCGCCGTCCGCACCGCCCTCACTATTCCATCGCGGTCGCGTGAGAGCAATTCCGCGTCAGAGGCGGAGCACCAAGGCCGCTGCCTCCTCTGCGTCCTTGAGGAGCGCCTTACGCGATACGCCCATTTGTGCACGCATCGTCAAACCGCGGGATAGGTCGACAACTTGACTCGCGCGCGCTGCGACCGGAAAGTCGGATGGGATTTCGCCCGCGCTAATCCCGGATTGGAAACGACGCTCTACTAGGGCGATAGCGGCAGCTGCAGCTTTCCGTAGGAACTGCCGGACCTCGACGTCGTTCACCAAGGGCGCGACACACATGATGAGGCAGCCCGATGCGCTTCCCTTCTCTGTCGCACTTGTGACGGCGTACCTAAGAAAGCTTGCGATCGAGTCGCGCAGAGTAGCCGGGTCGAGGAGCGCTTTCGCGGTCAGAGCGCCCTTTCTCTCGGCGTACGCATGGAGGACGCGCAAGAAAATCTTCCGCTTGGACTCGAAAACGGAATACAGGCTCGGCCGCCCGACACCCATACCTGCGACGAGATCGTCGATCGTCACGCCGTCGTAGCCCTTAGACCAAAAGATCTGGATCGCTTTTTCCAGCGCCGCGCTCTCATCGAAGCTGCGCGGGCGTCCGCGCGGCCTGGCGGTATTTTGAATCATTTTGTTCGAAACTCCTTGCGTTTTGACCGTCCGATCGATTATTGTACTGAAAGGTTCTAAATTGGGAAGCCGGACCCTGCGATACGGGGCACTCGCGGTTCGCCCTCTTCTTCACGATGGAGTCGACTCATGAACCGTTTGAACCATTCAACCGCTCTCGTCACCGGAACCACCTCGGGGCTCGGGCATGCGGCAGCGCGCCTGCTCGCGGAGAAGGGCTACCGTGAGGTCATCATTACCGGACGCAGTCTAACCCGGGTACAGCAAACGGCCGCGGAGCTCGCGGCTGAGACCAAGGCTCAGGTTTTTTCACCGCTAGAGCTGGATCTCGACTCGCCGGTCAGCGTTCAGTCGGCTCTCGCTGAACTCGTTAAGCGGAGTCTGCCGATCGATCTTCTGCTGCTAAACGCGGGGATGGTTGGCGGTAAGAAACGCGTGCTGACCGCGGAGGGCATCGAGGCCGCTCAGGCCCCACTCATTGGTCATCATCGACTGACGATCGGGTTGCTTCGCGCTAACCTGCTGAGTTCCAACGCGCGTATCGTCATCGCCGGCGCGGAACCTGCCCGGGGGGACGTACCCATGTTCAGCTATACGGACGTAGCAAATCTTGCGGCCAAGCAGTTCCGCGGCGACCGAAGTGCCGCGGTGGAAGCCCTGGTGCGCAATGGGCCGAACGTGAAGTATGCGCCCAACCGCGCGTATGCCGACGCAAAACTCATCGTCGCTTGGTGGGCCGCGGCGCTGGCGCGCCGGCTACCCTCCGGCATGGCGGTGTACGCCGTGTCTCCGGGTAGTGCACCCGACACGAACGCGGTGCGAAACCTTGGCCCAGTCATGAAGTCGCTGATGATCCCGTTAACAAAGTTGATTCCCGGCATGTCTCAAACGCCGGAGATCGCAGCCTATCGCTACCTCCAAGCATCAGAGTTCGGAACCGACGCCTCCGGGAAATTCTTCGCCTCGGCGCCCAAGAAGCTCACGGGCCCAATCGAGGCGATGCGCCACCCGCATCTGCACGATCGCACCAACCAGGAAGCCGCATGGAAAGCCATCGTTAAGGTCTCCGGCGCCGACGTATTACCGGCATCCTCGAGCGCGACGTCCTGAAGGAAGTCTCGCCGGTAGGTCCGAGATCACATCTACGACGCCGTCGTGAAAGCGGCCGAGCTGGGTGGCACAGAAAAGGCCCGACCTAAAAAGATCGGGCTTTCCAACGGGCCTTTAATATCAAAGTATTTGTGCCGGCGAGCCTCTCTGACTTGAAACTTACATAATCCCGGATTCACCAGATAAGTTCGCGACGTGAGGCTGGATTGACGAACCCGACGGGTGAAGCGGAAAACGACGTTCTTCGACTCCATTTCGACCGCCGCATCATAGTGCAGTTCCGCGACTCTGTCGTCACCTCCGATGCCGGTTTGCTCGCGTACCGCGAACTCGACGACGCATTGGCTTGACAACATCGGCCGGTGATCTTCTCGCCGACACGCGTACGGGCAAGAACGGTCGCCACGCGCTCGTCGGTATGCTTCGTCAGTCGCTCTTCGGCAGACTCGCTAGGGATGAAGACGTGAACGACGCGCTGCGCTTGCGTCACGACCCAGCCATGCGTTGGATCATCGGTGGCAGAGCAACGAAGGGACCGGGCGCGTCACCGAGTCAGATGGGCCGATTCGAAACGGCCTGGCTGGCGAGGCCGGAGAACCTCGCGACGCTCGCTGATCTCTCGGGTCATTGGATCGACCAGGTTACCAACCGCCATCCACGCGGTCGCGTCGTGCTCGACATGGACTCCTGCGTGCCACCTGGGTGGCAATCGAAAAGCCCGACCTGAAAAAGATCGAGCCTTCCAATGAGCCTGTAATATCAAGCCGTTTTGCGTATTCCGCGTCGCGATCTTGACATTTACATATTTATGAGGTCCTAGAACGCCGTTCTAGTGATGTCTTGGGCTCGGCCCTGAATCGGGAGCCAAGGATAACTGTGGATTTCCGGCCTAAGACGGCCATGAAGGAGATCCACCATGCGCAAGAGCCGCTTCTCCGAGGGGCAGATCGTTGCGATTCTTCGCGAGTTCGATGCCGGAACGCCGGCTGACGAGCTCGCCCGTAAGCACGGCATCCACGCCAACACGATCCGGTTGTGGCGTTCGAAGTATGCCGGGATGAGCGCCAGCGACCTCGCTCGCCTCAAGCAACTGGAGGCCGAGAACGCCCAAATGCAGCGCATCATCGCTCGCCAAACCGTCAAGATCGACGCCATGGAGGAGCTGATGCGAAAAAACTCATGGAGCCTTCCCGGCGAGCCGAAGCCGTGAAGGCCCTGCAAACGCTCGGCCTGTGTTAAACGTCGCCGAAAACTGACCCACTTTGGCCGCGAATGCGTCGTCTAAATTTGACCCACCTCGGGTTCGGATTTTGTGCCGGGCAGCGTGATTCCCGCCCGCTTGCGTTCTCGTAGCCGGTAGCTTTCGCCACTGATCATGGCGACGTGGGCACGATGCAGCAATCGGTCCAGCATCGCCGCCGTCATCGTTGCATCGCCGGCGAAGGTCGTATCCCATTGTGCGAACGGAACGTTGCTCGTGATGATGACCGACCCACGCTCATAGCGTTGCGCGATCGCCTGGAAGAAGTGGCTGGCTTCTTCCCGCGAGAACGGCAAATAACCAACTTCGTCGATGATCAGCAGCTTTGGTCCTTGAATGCCGCGCCGTAGGAACTCCTTGAGCCTTCCTTGCCGGTGAGCGGCCGTCAGTTGCAGCATTAGGTCCGCCGCCGAAACAAAGCGCGTCTTGATGCCGGATTGCGTCGCCTTGTAGCCCAGGGCAACGGCCAGATGCGTCTTGCCAACGCCACTTGGGCCTAGCAGCACAACGTTCTCGGCCCGTTCGACGAAGGTCAATGTCGCCAGTTCCGTGAGCAGCGGCTTCGGCGCACCGGTCGCGAAGCTGAAGTCGTATTGCTCGAGCGTTTTGATGGTTGGTAAGCCAGCTGTCCGCGTCAGCAGCGTACGGCTTCGCTCTTGGCGTTCGCGGTGCTCAACTTGCAGCAGCCGTTGGAAGAACTCTTGGAAGCTCAGCTCGTTGAGAGCAGCCTCGTCGGCGACGTGAGGTAAGTGCGTCGCCATCGTGCCCAGCCCGAGCCGATCGCACAAATCGCCGATTTTGTCCAGTTCGATCATGATGCGATCTCCTTGGCGAATAGCTCGTACGTCGAAAGTGGATGCTGGAGCGATTCGACGGGCATCGGCATTGCGATGACTTGGCCCGAGAGGACCCGCCGCTGGCCGCCGTAGGGTGGTGGAAGTACCTTCAAATGCTCGCGTTCGCGCTGAAAGCGGTCAACCGGCCGTTCCTTGAGCGTCGCGTGGATCCGTTTACCCGCGACGTCGCGAAGCCATGGAATGACCTCGCGGTTGCACAGTGCGACGTCGACGGGATCGGCGTACTTGGATTGCAGCGGGTTGAAGAACGATTCCCGAAAATAGCGGTGGAACCGCTCGACTTTCCCCTTGGTCTGCGCTCGGTATGGCGAGCACAGCTTGATGTCGAAGCCGCAGTGCTTGGCGAAGTCGAGCAGCTTGCCATTGAACTTGTGCTTGCCTTCGTCGTAAGCGTCGCGCTCGATAACGATCGTCTTGGGATTGTCGCAAAGCAAGTGCAGCGGAACGCCGCCAAACCAATGGAACGCGCGCTCCAAACACGCGATGAGCGTTTCGGCGCGTTCGTTGTCGGTGAACTCTACGAACGGATATCGCGAGTACCCTAACTCAGCGGTAAACGCGCGGAGCGGTGATGAGCCGCGGCGCAGAACCACAAAATCGATCTGCAGCTGGTGCCCTGGTGCTGTTTCGAACCGAATGACCGGCTCGGGCTCGGGCCTCGGCCGGATGCTCTTGAGAAAGCGCTGCACGACTCTGATGCCGCCGTCGTAGCCTTGCTCGGCGATCTCGCGATGGAGCACCGTCGCGGCGAGATGAATGCCGCCGGCCTGATCGAGGCGCGCCTTCAGGAACTCTTTGTACGGGTCCAGATCGCTCGGCATTGGCCGCCGAGGGCCGTACCGCTCGTCGCTTTGGCCGCGAAGAACGGCTCGGACGGTATTTCGGGAAAAGCCGGTCGCCCGGGCTATCTCCCGGACGCCCTTTCCCTGCTTGTGCAGGACGTGTACTTCCACCTGACTCTCTTTCGTAAGCATCGCAAACAGATGTTCGCGATCGGGTCAGGCGGGTCAATTTTCAACGACGCGGGTGGGTCAATTTTGGAAGACGCTCAACAGCCTGAGCCAACTAGAAGCCTGTGCGATCGTGCGGGCTCGCCGGCGATCGGCGACTGAAGCGCCCAGCACGAAGGCGCGCGACGATGCGCGCTGGGCTACACGGTTGACGCAAGTTGCGCAAAACCATGCGGAACATGGCTGTCGCAGGCTCTACGAGGACTATGCCCGCGACGCGGATCCGACGCGAGACGACTACATGAATTACAAACGATTCCGCCGGATTTATCGCATTGCCAACCTACAGATCGGGCTGCGCCGGCGACGAGGTAGAGCCAAAATTGTACGCGGTCGGCCCTTACGGCGTGCGACGCGGCCGTTCGAAGGCTGGACGCTCGATTTCATCCACGATCGACTGTTCGGCGGTCGGGCTTTTCGAACGCTCTCGATGGAAGACGAGTTTAGCCGAAGCGGACTGGCGCTCGAGATGTCGTTTACGTTTCCGAGCAGATCGGTAGTCAACGTGCTCGATGACGTCGCCGCGATCTACGGCTATCCGAAATACTTGCGAATTGACAATGGCACCGAACTGACATCCAAGCTCATGCAGCTTTGGTCCGAAGAGCATGACGTCGAGCTGCTGTTTATCCAGCCGGGTAAGCCGACTCAGAACGCGTACATCGAGTCGTTCAATGGGCGCGTGCGCACGGAGCTTCTCAACGCGCACTGGTTCCACACGCTCGCCGAGGCGCAGTTGAATGGGCACGCCTGGATCAACAGCTACAACACGACGCACGCGCATTCCGCGCTCGGCTATCTCACGCCCGAGGAGTTCCTCGCGACCTACGAAACTACACAATCGCCACAGGAATCAGTGGCTGCGTGACGGGGCCGAGCCCAGTCTCACCCTAACCGCGCAAAAATACGCGGTCAGGTGGAAATGCGCGCAAAACCGGAAATGGCGATCGCGCTGCCGCGTTAAGTCCCCGCAAATCTTTGCTGGAGCGTGGTTTTCGTAACATCAGTGCCGGGCAGCGGCCTCCTAGAGGTTGCGCCAAGAAGCGACTCCATTTCCACGTAACCTGGTTAGAGGTCTAACCGCAACGTAGAAGGAGCCCGGTCAAACCGGGCTCCTTTTTTTGGCCGGCTCAGGCAACGCGAAGCAGCGGACGTGCCGCTAGCGCCTCTGCCAACGCCATTGGCAGGGGGCCAGCCGACACTTGAGAGAGCGACGGGATGCCACACCTTTCATCATCGTGACGTCGCGCTCAAGTCACGCCTCAGCAGTAAACCGCTTCTCCGTGCCTAGGGTCTCGAGGATCGGCAGCTTCGCCCGCGTTTCCTCGTCTCGTGGGGAAAGCACGCGAATCAGCACGCTGGTCTGGCCCGCTGGAACTAGATCGACGTAATCGAAGTGGAGAGCACCGACACCGGGCACGTGCCTAAGGATAGGTCCTGGGTCCGTGAATGCCTCGGCGACATGTGATTCGTTCCAGATCGCTCGGAAGAGCGGATTTGTCATGCCGAACTCAAAGATTCGCTGCGTAAGTGGCATTGGCCCGAAGGTTGTGAAGGTACGTCTAAACGTTCCGATGATGCTGCGCGCAACCTTCTCGTATTCCTCGTCGCTGCCGCAGAGGTCGCGATAATACGAGTCGCTGAGGCCGGACACGATCATGTTCCTCTCGAAAGGATCGTCGCGCTTCGACCAGCGGAAGATCCCGTCGGCGGCGGCATTCCAATAGTACGGTGTGCAGTACCAATCAAAGACGGTTGTAGGCGCATCTCCAAGGTTCGCGATAACGTGGCCGACGGCGGGGGATAGCGCGACGCCCTGCTGGCGCGCGTAATGCGGTATGGCCAAGCCCGCAAGCTCAAAGACGTAGCGGGTGTCCGAGGGGTCGAGCCGAAGCGCTTGCGCGATCGCATACATCGTTTCGGCGGACGGCATCCCGGCGGAGCCCAGTTCGATCCTGGTGTACCAACTGTCGCTAATGCCGGCGAGCGCGGCGACCTCTTCGCGCCGAAGGCCGGCCGCCTTACGCCGGGGCGATGGTTCGAAGCCGACCTGTTTGGGAGCCAAAAGGTGCCGGCGGCTGCGAAGGAAGGCCCCGAGGTCACCGAGCTTGGCGGCTTGCGGTGCGATATCCGATTGGGATTCGCCGGAGATGGGCATCCCGTCGCATTCTGTGCCCTGCACTGAAACTCCAGGGGAGCCGCGCGGCGTGCCGGGAACAAGCAAGCCAAGGGGACAGCCTGTCTCCGATCTCGCGGGAAGGTGCGGTTAGATGGGTGGTCCGGCTTCGGATAAGACCACGGCCTGGAGGCAATTGCCGAGTACATTCGCGTCGGTCACGCTCGCCGCTTTCGCAGTCTTGTTGCCGGTAGCGGGCCTTGCTTCGGCTGACCCGTCCCCTGCACCGTCTCCGAGCACGGCGCCGGCAGCGTCGCCTCAAGCACCACCACCGATACCGTCAAACTTCGATCCTTGCGGTGGCCCGCTCGAACTTCTCAATAAGATCGGTAACGGCACCGCCTGCGTCTTCGTTCGCGGCGAAGTAGCGGTTACGGCACAGTTCGGAAGCGCCAACCTGCCGGCTAACTCGCAAATTAACTTTAACACGCCGGTAGGAAGCCGCAGTTTCGGCGCGTCCACCGCGGCGCATGCCTTCGGGTACCCGGCATCGGTCATCTACGTCGGCATCGGCGCGCGAACGCAGATCGCATTCACGCCGCCGTCCTTCGCTCAAGTGAACTCGAGCACGGCGTCGGCGCTAACCGGTAATAACGTCCTGGCCGCCGGATCGACCGATATGAACTTCGAGTACAAGCAACTCGTGTGGGTCGATCTCACGAAGTTTACGATGCTTGCCCTCGACTTCTCATATAAGGCGCCGACCGGTTCGCCTGCTTTGCGCGGATCCGGTCCGTCGTATACGTTCGACCCAATCTTCACGCAGCCGCTGCCTCACAACTTCGGCTTGACGCTCGGCTTACCGGTCAACGACTCCTCTACGCAAGACCGTCCGGCTTGCAGCACTGCAACCGGCCACGTCGTGTGCACCGCGGGAGCAATCCAACGAGGATGGAGCTTTTCTCCGCAGCTCGTGCCGTATTGGCAGTCGCAAGGCGGGACGCTGATCGCGCTCGTCGTGCAACACAACTTCAATCCGAGCGTGACGCCCGTCGTGATTAGCGTGGCGCAACTCATCGGCAGGCACTTCGAGGTTTCGATCGCCGAAGGCGGCTTCAACTATGCGACCTCCTCGACTGCCCTAAACGGCCTGGTGCATGCGTCGGCGACGGCGTACCCGAGCCTCTTCACCGCCAGCGTAAACTACTTATTCGGCGAAAGTAACTTGCCCGCGGCTTTGCAACAATGACACCCTGAATCTGGAGGATAGTGGTATGCGGTTTGTGTCTCGAGTTATCGCATTCGTCTGCGCGATCGGCCTTCTGTCTAATGGGTTCGTCCAAGGCGCTCGTGCGGCCGAGGCCAAACCCAACGTCGTCTTTATTCTTGCGGACAATGTCGGCTATGGCGATATGGGCCCCTATGGGGGCGGCGAGCTGCGCGGCGCGCCGACGCCGCGGACCGATCAACTCGCGCGCGAAGGCATGCGGCTCACACAATATCTCGTCGAAGCCGCCTGCACGCCTTCGCGCGCAGCCCTCATGACCGGAAGATACTCGATTCGTGAAGGGCTCTCGCTCGCGGTCGTTCCGAACACGCCATACACGCTCTCGGGCTCGTCATATACGATGGCTCAGCTTTTCCACAACGCGGGCTATGCTACGGCAATGTACGGTAAGTGGCACCTCGGTATCGATCCGCAAAGCTTGCCGACCGCCCACGGGTTCGATACGTTTTACGGAATTCCGCCGGATACATCGTGGGACGCTGCGGTAGTTCCGTCGCAAATCGAGATGACGCATTCGATCGATGCCCCTGCAAGCGTCTTGACGGAGAAAGGCCCCTGGATCATGACCGCGACGGCCGGCGGCCCGCTCAAGCGCGTCAAACCGTATACGCCGGAAGTGCGCGCGGAGATCGATAACGACCTGACCGACCGGTCCATTGCGTTTATGAAGGCGCAGCACGCGGCCGGAAAGCCGTTCTTCCTCTACCTGCCGTTCTCGATGGGCCATATTCCGAACTTGCCATCAAAGCAATTTCTCGGCAAGTCGCGCATCGGCCAATATGGCGACAAGTTGATGGAGGGCGACTATCACGTCGGTCAGGTCCTCGATGCGATCAAGGAGATCGGCATCGAGAACGACACGATCGTCGTCTTTGCCTCGGATAATGGGCCGACCGACCAGGGTGGGATGGGGTATGGCAACTTGGCCTCTCCCGATATGGGAAACGCCGGACCCTTCCGTGGGAACATTGGCGATGCATTTGAAGGATCGATTCGCACGTTCTGCTTCATCAAGTGGCCGGGGCACGTGCCGGCGGGTAGCTCCTCCTACGCGATGTTTTCCGAGATGGACTTCTTGCCGACATTCGCCGACATTCTGGGCAGCAAACTTCCGACGGATAGACCCATCGACGGGGTCGACCAATTGCCGGTTCTTCTCGGAAAGAGCGCAACGGGCGCTCGAGATTCGCTCCTCACGTTCATCGGGGGCGATCTGGTTGCCATCCGGGTAAAACAGTGGCGCGTCTACTTCAGGGACCTGCAGCTCAGCGGGACCGAGGTGCAACGACTCGGCGGTTTCGCAATTGGCAGCGCCGCTTTGTACTATCCGAAAATCTACAACATCGAGATGGACCCGCACGAGGATTTCAGCATTGGCGAGGAGTTCAACTGGGTTCTGGACCTTGCGATAGCGCCACTTAAGGCCTACATAGAATCCACCAAGAAATATCCTAATCCGCCGGCCGCCAATTTTACGAAGTTCAGTCCGTAGCGCTCCTCGTCGCGGCACTTCTCATGCGTTTGAAAGCGCGATCGGCCGGCACGGCCGCGATCGTGGGATCGCTTACCTCAGCAACGATTGCCGGGCTATTTCTCGCATCCTGTGGTGGCCAGCGACCCACCGGTACGCCGCAGGGTGCGGGAATGCTCTCATCCGCATCGACCGACGGTTTGAGTTGCGCTCCGACGGAGACGGCTTCAGACTCGCATCCCGGACATCGGTCGCCCCCTCCTGGTATGACGTGGATTCCCGGTGGCGAGTTCTCGATGGGGTCGGATAACCCACAGTTTTCCGACGCGCGTCCTTGGCATCGCGTGCGTGTGCACGGGTTTTGGATCGACAGAACGACGGTGACAAACGCGCAGTTCGCCAAGTTCGTCGCAGCGACGGGATACGTTACGATCGCGGAACGCGTTCCACAGGCTAAGGATTTCCCGGGTGTGCCGGCCGAGGATCTCGTTCCCGGAGCGCTCGTGTTTACGCCTCCAAAGCATCCGGTCGAGCTCAACGACGATTCGCAATGGTGGCGCTACGTTCGTGGCGCGAGCTGGCGCCATCCTGAGGGGCCGGGCAGCTCCATCGTAGGGCGCGATACCTATCCCGTCGTGCAGGTTGCGTACGACGACGCACAAGCCTATGCACGTTGGGTTGGCAAACGCCTGCCAACTGAAGCCGAATACGAGTTTGCAGAGCGTGGCGGGTTGAGCTGCAAGCCCTTTGCTTGGGGCGACCAGTTCACCGTTCGCGGCCGGTTCATGGCCAACACATTCCAGGGCCATTTTCCCGACCACAACACTGGGCGCGACCACTACACCGGAACTTCTCCGGTAGGCTCCTTTCCGTCGAACGGCTATGGCCTTTACGATATGTCGGGGAATGTCTGGGAGTGGACCTCTGACTGGTATCGTGCCGATTACTATCAGGCGCTTGCAGCGAAAGGCCTCGCGACGAATCCGCAAGGCCCCGATACGAGCGACGATCCAAAAGAACCGGGAGTCAAGAAACGCGTTACGCGGGGTGGATCATTCCTATGCACCGATCAGTTTTGCTCGCGCTTCGAAGTGGGCGGTCGGGGTGAAACCGAGCCGAGCAGCGCCGCAAATCATATAGGCTTTCGTGTGGTCGCGGATGATGAGAAGTAACGCCTCAAGGCCGGAAATTGCGGCTGCTGGCCCTCGTGGTAGAGAGTACCCGTAGACGCCAGGTAGACCCGTGGCAGCGGCACCGGATGCCCCCCCAAGTTGTCATTCGAAGTCGTCGCAGATTCGAAGACCGGGCGACGAGGTGTGCGGCCGCGCCCTGATGGGCTTGGTACCGAGATACCGTGAAATACCGGTCATTGGCCCCAGTTAGGGTGAAATGAGTCCAAAACGTGAGACAACGCTAGAACGCTAGAACGCTAGAACGCTAGAACGGCGTTGACTCCCGGATTTGATCATTTTCACAGTAATAGCCGCCTTCGCGGGCATTTTACCAGTATTGCCCGGTCCACGCAAAGAGGGGGCGCGCGGAACTATCAGGCCGCCGGTCTTTAATCAAGCATGAGCGCTATGCAACATGCTCGCGGCCTCCTTGCTCATCTGTGCTTCCTTGCCAAATTCCACGAGATGCACCCCTGCCTCCTGAAACGCTGCTTGAGCCTCTCTAAAAACCTCAGTGTCACGATCCACCGGAAGAATGCAAACCGCCGAAACGTCCACCTCACGAGGAATATCGATTTGCCTAGAAACTTCAGTGATTGCTTTGCCACCCAATTTACGGATCTGCTCAACGGTAAACGCGAAGGCCTTCACATTCTGCGATAACTGCGCCTGATTAGGGATCTGGAAGGACCATGCTTGAGAGAGTTGCACCGCGGCGCCATTCGCGACGGCGAAGTCGAATTGTTCGACGAAGTCGCCGGCGTGCACGATCGAGTGCTCGTGCAGGTCGATGTCCTTTCGCAAACCTTCGGCGACGTAGGCATTACGCATGGCGTTCACCGCACGTGTTTTTCGCAGGTAAGAAAGCGTAGCGGTTGTTGGATCGAGTATAAAAGTGCCGTAAAGAGAGGAAATGGCGTCGTCAAGCGTGGCGGCGTTGATCGGCGTTGGCTGAGAGAATTGAATTACATTGTTGGATGTCTGCCAAAGTTCGTTCAACCATTGCTCCGTTAGCCTTTGTTCGACGACTAGGCGTTCATTCGGATCATTGTTATCGACTAGGCGTCCTACTTCGTTTAGGAATTGCCACACCGCTGGAAGCGCGTCTTGGTCGTCGAGATTCCTCGCCCGCTTTTGGTTCGAAACAGTGCGAATATCCCACTCACCGGTTTCTTCCGATCCAGCGAGAACTCCGACGTTGATGAATTCCCCCCTCGCCGTATCTGGCACAAAGCGGATGATGCTGTAAATGAACCTCATGGTAGTCCTTTTGCCCTAAGTCGGGCTGCGACGGATTCAGCGCGTGCTTCGAGAAAAAATCCAAGCGATTCCAATTCCGTATCTGTCACTGGCCAATCAATTGGTATGGCCGAGAGGAGAGTTACAAGCACACTTCTTGTGACCCGAGAAAGACGCTCCGCGATCTCGTTAACGATTAACTGGGTTATGCCGGCATAGCCACCGGGATGCTCATGCGGCACGTTAATTTGGGCCAGAACGCCAGCTTCTGTCCAAGCCGGCCCTCCTGGAAAATAGTGACCGTGATCGTGACTGTAATAGGCATTTTGCTCGCTGTTTACAACTAACCACTGAGTATCTTCACCCCAACACCAGTCGTAAAGAGCAAGGATGCCGGCGTGCCTCTTTTGGTTGTCGTCCTCGTTACGCCTGTCGAGCGTTCTCGTTTCGGTCGATGATTTGACCGCACTACCAGCGTGAGCGATGCCCTTTTCTAGGTAATGCCCTGGCCTAAACTCCCACCCGACAAGGGCGTCGGGAATGAACACTGTGCCGACGTCGGGGACCGGGGCGTTGATTAGCCTGCCGGCTCGGCCAACCACCTGCTCGTTTATGGGTACTCTTGGGTGCTGCAGATTGTTTAGCGTCTTCACCCAGTACTGCTCACCTTCGGTGCTCCCGTGGGGTGCGGCGCTCGCAAGAAACGCGCCCGATCCGCCACCCTTCGATCTTTCAATTGGGGCGATCATTTCAAGGTCGGCTTCTTTGGGGCGCTTCCCGTTGAGCAGTCCGTTCCATTCTTCTCTCGTACCCGCCATTGGTTGAGTTTTCGCCGCCCGCAGGTTCCTTTTCTGCCTACCGCATAGGCGGGCGGCTTACCTCGTCAGAACGCAGCAGAATTCCGCTCTTCGGCTGGATCCAGGCTAATCTGGCTAGTCCGCCCCATATCTGCACTCTAAAGCGCCTGAATCAAGCATGCGAGGACGGGGAGCACCATGCTCCCTCAGCCATGCCGGTCCAGCCGGCGACCGAAGCGATCGTGATGGCACCGATCCAAGCCCAGGGACTCGAGGGTACCGTCCGTGGTGCGTCATTGCTCGTGTCTTTCGGAACCGAAGGCAACATTAAAGGTGACCCTTGGGACTAGTGCCGTCGGGGAGGACCTCGACGACGGTACACAAGTCGCTATCTTTGCACGGGCTCGAATGAAGCGAAGCCGGATCTCGGCCAGCAATGCTCTTCTCCCCGCTGTAATAACTCCAGAGAATCATCGTTTGGTTGGGCAATGCGACCCACATTGAGAAGTTTCCCGGCTCGTCAAGCAGCACAAAGAAGGCCCCGGTCTGACTGCTCTCAACCTTCGAGACGATATCCTGACGTCCCATTACGGACATATCGGCGGTGAAACGCTCTTTGTCAACGCCGTCGTAAGACAACGGGGACGTAGCTTCAAGGAGAATTTCAGCTTTAACGCCGGGTTTTTCCGCGACAAAATGCTTCAGCCAGGGAATGGACGCTGCGCGCTCAGTATAGCCTCTGGCCGCCGCAATCGCCTGGACGTTTTCGAACGAGTTGTTTACGATCGGCAGTCTAACGACGGCCTCGAACCCGCGTGGCAGATCAGTCCACGTCAGTCGGGCGTTGGTTTGATTCTCCCATTCAATATGAACGTTGTATTTTGCTTCGAGCGCCGACACGACGGCGTTCCGGTTGTATCGCGGCAGTTTATCGAATTCTTTCTGAACCTGAGAAGCAGCTATGCTAGCGAGAGCGTCGGGTAGAGTCATCCCAGATAAACGGTCGGCATTTACAGCGGACGATGGCATCAGGGCAGCGATTGCGATGCTGAGCGCGGGACTGAACGTCGTTCCGACGGACTTATCGATTCCAACGCTCCACGGCAGCATAAGAATTTTTTGCGAGTCCGACTGAATGGCGATAGTCTTTCCGTCCGCTAGCCGTATATCGACGCTAACGGATGGTTCGTCGTCGTAGAGGTGATTCTTATCCGCGTAGTAGGCCAGAAGTCCATCCGTGACAATCGCCGGATTACGAATCGTAGCGATGAAAAAGTCTTTTTGTTGCTGAGTAAAGAAACCGTCGCGCTCCCCACCATCATGGTTAATCCAGAAATCGAACAAATCTGACGCCGTGGGCGCGGGAAGCGGACCTATACCCATAAACGCTTGAGCCGTTGGCGCCGGCATCGAAGGAGCGGTCGCCGCGGCCAGCAACGCCTCAATCTTGGAAACAGGTACAATCTTGCCGTCCGAAAAGAACTCGTCGCCGCGTCGGTCAATCTCCGCATTGTACTCCATCGTTTGGTTGGGCATGCCTTCCCAAAACGAATGGATGCGAATGGAGTCTATCTGGGTAACGGGCGGCGAGGAGGTCGCAGCGACTGATGAACCTGGGCCAATGGTAACGATGAACAGCACCGCCATCAAGGCGATCCGCACTCCATTCAGTCCGAGGCTCGCGCAGAAAGGCGCCGCATGTCGCTTCAAATACAATGTTCGGTCCCCCGGCTGGCCGTAAGTATATCGGTGCATTCTACCAGGCTTTCGGTCGTTCAGAAAGACGCTCGGTTTCGTTCTAGATTAGCCCCCGCAGGCGAAGGTGAGCCCGGGTCTTCGGCTTCAGGTCGGCCAACTCCGATTCGACGGTAGGTGCAAAGTCAGGCCAGGCGGCCAGATGGGCGGCGAGTACTTCTTTTAACTCCGCAGCCGCCGGGAACGCCGGATTGATGGTCACCGTACGGACATCGAAGCCCGGCCGGCGCGGCCGGTCGCTTACGAGCAGCCCTTCATCCTCCATCCGGTGCAGCGCCCGCTTCACGTTCTGGCGATTTCGCTTCGAGGCCACCTTCACGCACAGCGCCTCGAAGGTCCAGCCCTTCACCGCGATCGTCATCAGGATGATGGTCGGAATTGGAAAGCCGAAGAGGTACTTGTTGGCTCGGGCCTTCCATCGCGGGGCCTTCGGTGGAATCGGTGCCGCGTAGAGCCGGTGCAATTGCGGCAGCGGATGCACGGTTTCGAGTTTTAATAAAAGGCGCCGGAGGGGGAGAGCTGCGGGGTGATGTGGATTGAGTGCGGCAGCTAGTCCGTTCGGCGTCTCCCATGTAATCGCAAGTTCTCCACGTCCGAACGGTGCGTGATCCTGTTCGCTTGTCCTGATTTGGCCTCCGCCCACAACGCGACGGAGGTCGTGCACATGCAACGGTCCATACTTCGCAAGCGCCATGAGATTGCTCAGCCGAAGGTCTGCCTCGAACAATCGCACCGCGCCATCGTCTCCGGATTGGAAGGCCGATTTCCGCTGTTTCGGAATACGGCTCGAGAAGTCGTAGCGCGGGTTTTCTTTGGCGAGCACGTCACCCAGTTGCTTAAGGAGTTTCGCGAACGCAGTCGGAACACGGCTCGCGAAGCAGACTTCGCCGTTCTTCCTGATTGCGATGATGCCGCCATCCGCCAATTTGCTAATGGCGTCCTGCACTGAGCCTGGCCATGCATCGTGGATCGTCTGCTCGATATTGCCAGCGGTGGCGCCTTGGTCCGCTCGCGCAATCGCGAGGAGTACTCTGAACGTGACGCTCCCCGTATACCCCAGTGGCATAGACGGTGTCATCCATGGCGTCGTGGGTTCCGGTACGCGCCTTCGCGACTTCCTCTTTCCACTGATGTGCCGGAGAATCGCTAGCAGTTCTTTGTATCCAGGTTGTCGAGCATCGAGCGCAAGATGACGCTTTTGGTCTACGTGAACCTCGTACACGAGACCGGATGCGCGCAATGCCTTCTGCGTGTCCCGTACATAGACTGTTCCATGCTCGTAGGCCGCAAGCAGAATGCTCTGCTGTTTTTCGGTCCCGAACAGTATCGGCTGGATCGCCGCCTTCCGCTTCTTATCCACGTCGGACGCTTCTAACTACGAAGCCGGCGGCAAGGTTTCAGGTCAGCGGCCGGACGAGAAAGGTTGGAAGCAGATTTGCTGGTTTAGGTTATCCGCAGCGGCTCCATACCTCAGTGTGTGACTTCCGGGAGATAACGGTCCGAGCGCAGCAACAACGCGGCCGAATGGGTCGGCATCCATGCTCTTCGGCGCGGCGCCATCGACGCTCCATGCAACGCTTTTCTGCTTCTCGTCGGTCATCATGAAGACCGCGTCCGAGCTAGATGGCAATAACTCTAAAGCCGTGAGCCAGACTGCGCTTGACTCAGGCACCTTCATTGTAGTGCCACAAGCCACGACGTCGCCGCTGGAATCGAACCACGTGCTCTTCCAGTCAAGCGACGTTGCAAAGTCCAAGCCGCAGTGGTAGTCGTTGTAATCAGAAACCCGAGGTAGATAGCCGGAAGGGTTGAGGCCGGGAGGAGCTGCCATAATATCTCGACTACTCGAGGCTTCGCTGCCCGTAAAGACGATGACATCGGCGCTGCGCTTGCCGGAGTCTGAGCCAAACTCGAAACGCAGGCCAAGCATTCGATATTGAGCCGGTACCGGCGTTGCGAGTTCGGCGCTTAGCTGCATCTTCGTCTGCTCCGAGACCAACTTGGGGTCCCCGAACATGAAATCCGTTCCGAGGTAACAGGACTTTAGATGAACCGGTGACGTTGGCTGGCTGATCGGCGCAGGCATGGACATCTCGTGTGCCCGTACCAGCGCCGTGCCGTCTACGCATAACGCGATGGTCAAGGCCGTTCCGAGTAATCGTTTCACGCCACCCTCTTTAAGACTGTCCAAAGTGAAAACTTAGAGTTCGATTAGAGTTCGACCCAGGGATCAGATCCGCACTCCACGGGGGCCGGTTCCTTTAGCTATGTTTTTCGGCGAGGCCAGGGAGCACCCTGGCCCGGAAGGAGAGCATGGCCACCCTGACACCAGCCACCACGAGCGCAACGACCCCGGAGAGCCCGGGGAGTTCCGCCATGGTTGTCGCCGACGTCGTGCACGAAAAAATCCGTGCCGGCGCTAGCTTCACAAACGCTGGAGTCGATGGTATGCTCATCGTCCCCATTGCAGCGGCACAGAGTGCGCGCCCGGAGCATAGCTCCCCGGCGTCTGTTCCGGCGTGGGTTTCGTCGCTTGCGACGCCCGCGGATTTAGCCTCGGCCCTGACCGGCCAAACAAAAAGGCAAACCCCGCGGGCGCATTCATTTCCGTGCATCCGTCCGCGGGGGGCCGCCCACTCAGACGGCTTCATCACGATAGCATCGACAAAGGCATCGATGAAAGATCGGGCCGTCTATCTCCTACGGGAGCAAGGCGTAATCAATGTCTGACGAAAACGGCAAATCCAAAGGCGTACCGCACGGCTCACTCTCGGTCCCGCACGACTGGTGGATGACGGCCGCCGAGAAGGCCGAGTTCTACGGTCACCTCGGTGTGGCTCAAATCCTCGAATCCAACCCCGACGATGAATGCGTCGAGGCTTTCCACAACTGGCTCGCCGAGCGGGACGACGCGCCCGTCGCGACGACCTGGGGTATCCCCGACTTCGGCGCAGCGCGCACGATGCTCGGTATGAGCATCGACGAGGCCGCCGCGGCCATCGGCATCTCCGTTCTCGATTACGAAATCATCGAGAGCGGCGTCGTGTCACCGCCGCTGCACGTCGTCGTGGACATCGCTCGCTACTGGGGCATTCCCATCGCGGCGCTGTTCCGCAACGAGAAGAAAGAACTCCACCGCCGCACGTTCCTCGGGGAGGTCGCCGGGCTGCCTACGATCGAGATGTCTCATGAGTAGGCAGCAAAAACGCGCTGGCCAGCGCGCTGAAAAAAAGGCGGTCAGGCCTAAGAAGACGGCCGCGAGAGCCGGCATCGTGGAGGGCTGCCCGACGGGCGGCCCTCTCACGACGCCTTACGACGACCTCAACGACCGGCAGCGGCGCGGCTACGAGCTGTGGGTCGAATCCCATCACGCAAGCGGCACCGCCGCCGAACTCAGTCCGTCCCGCACCTACTGGTCGGGCAAAAAGGGCGGCTCGTACGCCGTTACGCGCGATGAGGAGAATCGTCGCGGGACCTGGGTCATCGCGTACGGTTGCGGCTGCAAAGACCACGAAAAGAACGGCGGCCGCCTCGACTGCAAGCACATCTTCGCCGACAAACTTCGCCGCGGCGAAGTCGTGGTCGTGGACGCGCCGGCGAAGAAACAGCGAAAGGCGAAACTCGTCGCCCAGCGGCGGCCGGCACGCCAACGCTTCGCGCACGATGGCACGACCATCCGGACGGCGCAACGCCGCGCACGCATGGCCATGCCGGCGCGAATCCCAGATCTGCTCGAATCGCTCAAGGGGGCGTACGATAAGAACGCCCGCGGCGTTCTCGTTCCATTGAGGCGGGGGCCGAAGCCGGCGCCGCTTTCGACGCGGGCGATAGCGCTTATCGCGAAGGTAGCGAACGGCGAATCGTGCGACGGCATGATGCACGAATACGAGCGCATGATAAGGGAAGGAACGCTGCTGATGCGGCGCGCTCCGTCGCGCAATACCATGAGCGCGTGGATCAACGACGAGAGGTTGACTCCGGTCCTTCGGGAACTCCTCCGTCTCACCAGTTTCCCGTTCCGCGAGCGGGAGATCGGCTGCATCATCGACTCGAGCCAGGTCTCGCAGTTAATGACAGCGCACTCGAAGGAAGTTCACTACGGCAACCACGATGAGCGCCCGAACGCCGACTGGATGAAGGCGCATGCGCTGGTCGGCGTCGAGACGATGGTCGTGATGGCCGTCGAATTCTCCGGCATCTACGGTGCAACGCACGACAACAAATTCATCCGGCCACTCGTGGAAGCCGCTACGTCAACGTTCCGCCTCGACTTCTTGCTGGGCGACAAGGCTTACATGGCTGAGTCGATATTCGACTGGCTTGCGGACATCGGGATCAAAGCGGTCATTCCTATCAAGAAGAAGGCATACGAACACGGTTCGTTCAGCGAGGCAGTCACGAATCACATCGAGTGGTTCGAACGCAATAACAACCGGGACTTCCACGAAGTCTACCGGCTCCGGTCGAAAATCGAGTGCCTCTTCAGCATCCTCAAACGGATGGCTGACGGGTACTGCTGGTCACGTGGCCGGCCACGGCAAACCGCAAACGCCAACGAGCCCTGCACCGCGTGGGTCAACGAGGTGCTGTGCAAGTTCATCTACATGAACCTGCGCACGACGGTGACGCTCGAGCACGAGTCGGGCGTCTCCATCGACTACCTCGTACCGTCCCGCCGGTTCCCGGCGCCGGACGAGCCGCTCCTGAAAAACGCGGCGTAGCCGAACCCACCGCCGAAGACATGAGAAGCCCGGTGAGCCCCGGGCTTTTTCAATTCTGGTAGCCCCCAAATACTGTGCAATTAGGCTTGTCCTTGACAGCGCATCTGATCAGGAGGTTCCGACCAGACAAGCAAAAACGCCCCGCGTTTACGGAGCGTTTCGCCTGCGTTTTCGGGCTTTCGCCCGGCATTGCACAATAATGCGGTACTTTCCCAGTAATTTCCCGAATTCGGTCAATTACTGGGACACAGCACTAGAACGGTATCTCGTCGTCGAGGTCGTCGCCGAAGGTGTCGCTGCCGGCGGCTGCGGGTGCGGCTGCGGTGGAACGGCCGCCGTTGTAGCCGCCGCCTCCGCCGTATTCTCCGCCGTCGTCGCCTCCGCCACCGTCGCGCTTGGAGCCGAGCATTTGCATGTTGTCGATGACGACTTCGGTGGCTTTGCGCTTGTTGCCGTCTTTATCGTCGTAGGAGCGAATGACGAGGCGCCCCTCGACGAGCGCGTTCATGCCCTTCTTCAGATACGTGTTGCACGTTTCGCCGAGGCGGTCCCACGCGACGATGTCGACGAAGGTCGTCTCTTCCTTATTGCGCGGGTTGTTGACGGCGAGCGTGAACTTCGTGACGCCTTTGCCCGATTGCGTGTACCGAATCTCCGGGTCGCGCGTCAAGTTGCCGACCAAGATGACGCGGTTGTAAGAACCTGCCATCGCGTGGACTCCTCCCTGGTGTGGGGTGGTGAAAGGGCGGGGGCGTTAGACCGCGGCCGGAGGCGGGGGCGTTGCGGCCGCAACTGCGGCCATGTGCGCGATCATCTTTGCGTCGAGCCGGACGACGAGCGCGCGCAGCACGTCTTCGTGCAGCTTGAGCAGACGCTCGAGCTCCTTGGAGCCGGCGCCGTCGCTCTTGAAGCTCATCACCACGTAGTGCCCTTCGCGGACGTCGTCGATCTCGTAGGCCAGGCGCTTCTTGCCGAGCTTTTCGATCGCGCCGACTTCGCCGTTCTGGGCCTTGACGATCTCGGCGATCGCGTTGGAGCGCTCCTCGACCTCGTTCTCTTCGAGGGAGGGACGCAGAATATAGGTAACCTCGTAGTCGATCATCGTTTCCCCATCTATGGACGCCCGCGGCGCGGGCGGCCCGCCTTCGCGCGGCGGGCAGCGGGTTGAGAACCCACGAATACTATCACACGTTTCTGCGGAACGGCAAGGAGGGTTGTATGCCGCTCGATCGGCGCACGTTCGTTACGTCGCTCGCCTCGGCGGGCACGCTGGCAGCCTGTGGGGGCAACCCCGGCTTCGGCCCGGCAGGCACGGCAACCGCCCCATTGGGGCGGCCCGGCGGAGGGGCGGCGGCGGCCGGCGTCCCGATGACGATCGCCAATAATTCGGGCTGGGAGACCAGCAAGATCACCCTCTATATTCTGGGCTACCAGCCCAACGGCAGCTGCGCGGCCGGCGACGCGGTCTACCTCAACTCGAGCAAGCAGCTGGTGAAGATGGGCTCCTCTCCGGTCCCAGGGCTCCCCTTGAGCTCCTTCCTCTCCTTCGACCTGCCTTACCTGATCAGCGGACGCGTCTATGTGGCGATCGGCGGAAAGCTGAGCATTCCGGTCTCAGGCGGGGCGCCGACGCTGCCCGACGGCTGGGATCCGAAGCTTCCCAGCGGCGCCACCAACCCCAACTACGACGTGCGCTTCGACTGGTTCGAGTACACGTGCTGCGGCAAGGGCGAGCCGTTCGTCTGCAACACGACGCAGGTCGACATGTTCGGCCTGCCGCTCTACCTGCAGCCCTCGCCGTCGTCGAAAAACGCGCCCGGCAAGTATAGCTCCGTCGGCGTCCCGGGCGGCAGCTACTCGAAAATCTTCTCGCAGATGAGCTCGACGCCCGATTTCGAGAAGCTGGTGATCAGCAGCGGCGGCAAGCAGATTCGCATTATCGCCCCCGGGCACGGCATCGAGCACGGCGTCTTTCCTTCCGATTATCTCGACTCGTACATCAACTCGGTGATCTCCCATTACAAATCCAACACGATGACGCTGTGCACCGACGCGTACGGCATCTATAAAGGAAAGGTGAGCGGATCGAACTTCGTCTTCACCTACTCGAGCGGCAGCGCGTCGTGCGGGTCGCAATCGGGCAACGTCCCTTCGGTCTCGATTCCGACCTCGTATCTCACCTCGCAGAACGTCTTCGAGTGCAACGTGCCGGGCGGCACCGCGGGAGCCGCGGCGCGCATCTACGCCGAGCTCTACGCGGGCTTCAACCGAGGGACGCTCTTGCTCGATCCCTCGAACCAGCCGGATTTCGACAAGAGCGACTTTTACAAGGCCAGCCCCACCAATCTCTACTCTTCCATCATCCACGCGAACAGCAACGAGGGCTTGGCGTACGGCTTCGCCGACGACGACCAGGGCGGCTTCAGCTCGACCCTCACCAACACCGGAATCGCCTCGTTCAACATGATCATCGCTTCGCTCTCATAGCGGAAATCCGCCAAGGAGCGAGCGCCCCGTTCTCAAGCTCTTCACAGCTTCCCGATGGTCTGATAGTAGTTAGCTAGCAAATAGGGAACAAACCAAGCAGCCGTGTCGATCGCCAAGTTCGCAGTCCACCGCCGGGTAGCCGTTTCGATGATCGCGTTGGCGATCGTCGTGCTCGGCATCTTCGCCCTTCCCCGCCTTCCGATCGACATGCTGCCGAACTTCACGCAGCCGGTCGTCACGGTCTCGGTGACCTACCCCAACGTCGGGCCCGAGCAGATGGAGACGCTCATCACGCGTCCCATCGAAAACGCGGTCAGCCGCGTCAACGGCATCCAGCAGATCAACTCCAGCTCGCAAGAGGGCCACGCATCGATCGAGGCTCAGTTCTACTTCGGGACCAACATCGACACCGCGGCCGTCGACGTCCAAGAGCAAGTCTCGCGCATTTGGGGCACGCTCCCCAACGATCCGAATCTGCAGCAGCCGGTGATCACCAAGTTCGACGCCAACTCGTTGCCGGTGGTGCGCGTCTTCGTCACCGACCCGAACATGACGCTGCGACAGATCGGCGACCTCTTTACCAATCAGCTTTCCGACGAGTTCTCGGCGATCGACGGCGTCGCCGCCGTGACCATCAACAGCGACCAGCAGCGCGCGATCATGGTGGAGCCCAACGCCAGCACGCTGGCCGCCGACGGCATCACGCTGCAGCAGATCATGACGCGCATCGCTCAGGAGAACATCAACCTTCCCGCCGGCGTCGTGCAAGTCGGGCAAAACGAGTACCTGGTGCGCGCGAGCGCCCTGCTCAAGTCGGCCCAGGAGACCGGCGAGATCATCGTCACCACCAAAAACGGCGCGCCGATCCGGCTCAATCAAGTCGCCAAGGTGACCGACTCCATCCTCGAGCAGCGTTCGTTCCAGCGCCTCAACGGCGTGCCGGCGATGGGCATGCTCATCAACGCACAGCCCGACGCCAACGTGGTCGCGACCTCGGCGGGCGTGTACAAAAAGATCGACCAAATCGAAAAGCGGTATCCCGGCATGAAGATCGCGGTGGTCTTCGAGCAGGAGGGGTTCATCCGCGAAGCGATCAGCGCGCTCGAACACACGGCCATCTACGGCGCCATCCTCGCGATCGCCATCATCTTCTTGTTCCTGCACTCCTGGCGCTCGACGCTGATCGTCGCGATCTCGCTGCCGGTTTCGGTGCTCGGCACGCTCTTTGCCGCTTACGTGTTCGGATATTCGCTCAACATCATGACCCTCGGCGGGCTCGCACTGGCGGTGGGCCTGATCGTCGACGATGCCATCGTCGTCATCGAAAACATTTACCGGCACATGGCGCGCGGACAATCGCCGATGGAAGCGGCCGAGACCGCTACCGCCGAGATTTTCACGGCCGTTCTCGCCTCGTCGATCACCGTCATCACCGTGTTCGTCCCGCTCGTGTTGATCCCCGGGCTGCAAGGCCTCATCTTCACGCCGTTCGCGGTGATGGTGATGGTCGCGGTCGGGCTCTCGCTGGTCGTCGCGCTCACGCAGGTGCCGATGCTCTCGTCGGTGCTGCTGCGCAGGCCCGCGGCTGCGGCGACCAACGGCAGCGCACGCAACGGCGCTGCCCGCAACGGCCAGCGCGGCGGCGGATACGCGCGCTTTTCGGCGGCCTTCGACCGGCACTACGAGCGCTTTGCCAAAGGGTACGCACGCGTCCTCGCCTGGGCGATCGACCGTCCCGGAATCATCGTGGCGCTCGCCGTGGCGGTGCTTGCCGTGACGCTGGTCGCCACCAAGATGGGCGCCGTTCAGACCGAGCTCTTCCCGCCCAGCAACTCGCGCTACGCGCGGTTCAATCTGCAGACGCAGACCGGAACTGCCGTCTCGAAAACCAACGCGGTCGCCGCCGACGTCGAAAACCGCATGCGCAAAGACCCGCGCGTCGTCGACGTCGGAGCGCAAGTCGGCGTAAGCGGGTTCGTCAGCGGCACGCCGACGACCAACCTCGCCAATCTCTCGGTGACGCTCGCTCCCGGCACGAGCAGCATGCAAGCACAGCTCTTCGTCTCCCAGTGGACCGCCGCGCTGACCGGCCAACAGTCCGGACGCGGAGGTGCCCGCAAGATGACGCCCGCGCAAATGACTCAGCTGCGCGAACGCTTCGGGGCGCCGATCCCCGGGCTCCAGGTGTTCGGGCGCACCGTCGATATCGTGCAGAGCATCATCTCGCGCGGGCAAGACGCCCTGCAGATTCAGATCTTCGGGCCGAACATCTCGACGCTCTACAACATCGCAGAGTACAACGCGATTCCGAAGCTTCAGGCGGCTATTCCGGGCCTGCAGCCGCCCCAGCCGGGCATTACGAACTCGCAGCCCGAGATCGACGTCAACGTCAACCGGCCCTTGGCTGCGCAACTGGGCATCGATACGGCGACGATCTCGCAGGATATCGATATCGGGACCGCCGGCGAGATCGCATCGTACATGCAGATCGACGGCACCCAATATCCGATCGAAGTGCAGCTTCCGCCCGACCAGCGCCGTACGCTGCAGTCGATCGAGAGCCTATCGATCCCGGTTTCGACGGTGCCGACGGGGCTGCTCGTGAACTCGGCCACCGGCAACGGCGCCGGGCTCTCCTCCGTCAACGGTTCGGTGCAGCTCAACTCCGGGTACAGCGCGACCGGCAACTACAACTTGCAGACGATGCCGCTCTCGGAATTGGCGAACATTCAGTTCGGAGTAGGCCCGTCGGAGATCACGCGCCAGGACAAACAGCGCGAAATCGACATCGACGCCGGCCTCAACATCCCGCTGGGCCAAGCGGTCGAGCAGGCGACGAAGGTCATGAATGCCATCACGCTGCCGGCGGGCTACTATTGGGCGTTCGGCCCGCAGGTGCTGCAGCAAGGCCAAACGTTCTCGAGCCTCAATCTCATCGTCGCGCTCGCAATCGTGCTCATCTTCATGCTGCTCGCCTCGCAGTTCGAATCCGTGATCCATCCGCTGGTGATCATGGCCTCGGTACCGCTCGCGAGCGCCGGAATCGTCTTCGCGATCTTCTTCCGCAACGTCATCTGGGGTGCGGTGGCCGGCGTGACCGGCGCGCCGTTCACGCCGATGGCCTTTGGGCTCACCGCGTTCATCGGCGTCTTGATGCTCGTCGGCATCGTCGTGAAGAACGCCATTCTCGTCGTCGAGTTTACCAATCAGCTGCGCGAGCGCGGCATGGAAGCGCGCGACGCCGTGCTGCACGCCGCACCGATGCGCCTACGCCCGATTCTCATGACGACGCTCGCCACCATCGGCGGCATGCTGCCGATCGCCCTCGGAATCGAAGCCGGCAGCCAAACGCAGGCGCCGCTCGGCACCGTCGTCATCGGCGGCCTCGCGGTCTCAACCACCCTTTCGCTGATCGTCGTGCCGACGCTCTACCTTTGGGCCGCGCGCCACGTCGAGCCCCGCTTGGGCGGCTTCCATCGCGGCGTCGAAGTGCGTAAGAGCGAGGGGCCGGTCGATTTCGACGAAGTCCCGATTTCGGCGGCCGCCGACTGACCGGCGTTCAGCGCCGCAAGAAAAAGACGAGCGTCATCGTGACGCCGATCGCGATGACGATTCCGCGCGAGACCGGCTGCGGCAAGCGCCGGAAGAAGCGCGCGCCGAAGTAGCCGCCGAGCAGGGCGATGGCCGCCATCGGCACCGCGAAGCGCCAATCGACGATCCGCGCGAAGACGAACGGAATCAACGCCACGCCGTTGATGGCGAACGCCAGCACGTTCTTCACGGCGTTTTGAGCGTTGAGGCTAGGCAAGCCCGAAAACGCCAGCACGGCCAGCATCAAGATGCCGATGCCCGCGCCGAAATACCCGCCGTAGATGGAGACGAAGAACTGCAGCGCGAGTTGCCACGGCGCGTGCCCGGGAACGCGTTGCGTCTTGCGCGTCAGCAGCGGGCTGAGCGTAAAGACCGCCGTCGCGAAGAGCAGCAGCCACGGAATCAGGCGTTCGAACAGCGCTCCGGGCGTGACGAGCAGCAGGCACGAGCCGATCAGCGCTCCGACGACGCTGACCGCGACCACCGGCAGCAGCACGCCGCGATGCGCGGCCACCTCTTCCTTATAGCCCCGCGCGCTGCCGATCGTGCCGACCCACATCGCCGCGTTGTTGGTCGCGTTGGCCGAGATCGCCGGGACGCCGGCAAAGACCAGCGCCGGGAACGATAGAAAGCTACCGCCGCCGGCCACGCTGTTCATCGCTCCCGCGAAGAACGCTGCAATGCCAGGCACGAAGACGTGCCACGAAAGGCTCAGGGCGCGACGCGCTCCCGTTTCGTCACGCGGTACACGCGGCGGACCTTCTTGAGCGACTCGAGCTTCACCAGGATCTTGTGCAGGTGATCGAGATCGCGAATCTGCACGGTGAGGCTGGTCACGGCGGTGCCGTCGCGGCGGACCCGCGCGTTCACCGAGCTTACCTGCGTCTTGAGCTCGGCGAAGACGCCCATGATGTCGGCGAGCAGCTGCGAGCGATCCTCGGCCTCGACTTCCACGTCGACCGCGTGGGTGAGGTCGGGCGTCGTGACCCACTGCGCTTGCAGGATGCGCTCCGGCGTGGCGTTCATGTAGGCAACGTTCGGGCAGTCGGCACGATGCACGCTCACGCCCCGGCCGATCGTCACGTAGCCGATGATGGGATCGCCGGGCACCGGCGAACAGCACTTCGAGAGGCGCACCAGCACGTCGTCGACGCCGGCGATGCGGACGCCCGACGACTTGCGCACGCTCTTGCGCGCCGGCGGTTTGCGGATCTTCGTGAGATCGACGACGTTGTCGCTCTTCACCTCGTCGCGAATCCGGTTGGCGACGGCCTGCGCGGACGCGTCGCCGAAGCCGATCGCCGCGAAGAGATCGGTCGGCGTCGCGCAGTTCATCTTGGCGGCGATGCGTTCGATCAGCTCGCCGCGGGCGAGATCGACCCGCACGCCCGCGCGCGCGAGCTCTTGCTCGAGCGCCTCTTGCCCGGCGAGCACGTTCTCCTCGCGTCGCTCCTTGCGGAACCACTGTTTGATCTTGTGCTTCGCGCTCGACGTCTTGACGATCGAGAGCCAGTCGAGCGACGGCCGCGCGCTCGACTTATTGACGAGAATCTCGCAGATGTCGCCGTTGCTCATCTGATAATCGAGCGGGACGATGCGCCCGTTCACCTTCGCGCCGACGCAATGATTGCCGACGTCGGTGTGCACCGAGTAGGCGAAATCGAGAGGCGTGCCGCCGGCCGGCATCGAGTAGACGTCGCCGCGCGGCGAGAAGACGAAGACCTGCGAATCGAAGAGATCGATCTTCAGGTTCTCCATGAAGACGCGCGAATCGCGCATGTCCTTTTGCCACTCGAGCAGCGCTCGCAGCCACGACAGCTTGTTCTCGAACTGGTCGGCCTTGCCGCCTTCTTTATAGCGCCAGTGCGCGGCGATGCCGTACTCGCTGGTGCGGTGCATCTCCCACGTGCGAATCTGAATTTCCAGCGGCTCGCCGGACGGCCCGACGACGGTGGTGTGCAGCGACTGATACATGTTGGGCTTGGGCATCGCGATGTAATCTTTGAACCGCCCCGGCAGCGGGGTCCACATCGCGTGCACGGCTCCCAGCGCGGCGTAGCAATCCTTCACCGAGTCGACGATGATGCGGATCGCGGTGAGATCGTAGATGGTCGAGAAGTCGCGGCCCTTCTTGATCTTGGAGTAGATCGAATAGAAGTGCTTGGGTCGCCCGTGAATCTCGGCATTGACGTTGAGCTCGGAGAACTCGGCGCGCAGGCGCTCGATCGCGCCTTCGACGTCTTTCTCGCGCTCGTGCCGCGTTTTGGCGACCAGCTCGACGATCTCGCGGTACGGCTCCGGATCGAGATACCGCAGGCAATCGTCTTCGATCTCCCACTTGATCTTCCAGATGCCCAAGCGATGCGCGATCGGCGCGTAGATATCGAGCGTTTCGCGCGCGATGGCCTGCTGCTTGGCCGGCGGAAGGCTGCCCAGCGTGCGCATGTTGTGCAGGCGGTCGGCGAGCTTGATGATGATCACGCGGATGTCCTTGGCCATCGCCATGAACATCTTGCGAAGGTTTTCGACCTGCGCGTCTTCCTTCGACTGATAGGGGATGCGGGTGAGCTTCGTGACGCCTTCGACCAGCTGCGCGATCTCGGGGCCGAACTGTTCGGCGACTTGCTCGCTGGTGATCGAGGTATCCTCGACCACGTCGTGCAGCAGCGCCGCGGCGATGGTCTGCCGGTCCATTTCGAGCTCGGCGAGGATTCCGGCGACGGCCAAGGGATGCTCGATGTACGACTCGCCCGAAGCGCGCCGCTGGCCTTCGTGAGCGGCGTCGGCGAGCTCGTACGCACGCATCAGCCACGCCGGTTCGAGCGACGGATCGTAGGCCTGGACGCGGGTAACGAGCTCGTGAATGGTCATAGCCGTATTAGGCTATTGTACCTCGTCGGCGCTACCCCGGCAGCCGCTTTAGCCCGGCGGCGGGGCCGAGGGCGGCGCCGTCGTCTGAATCGTCTCCGTTTCCAGCCGGTCCTTGAAGAAGATCCGAGCGATCTTCCCCTGCGCGTCGATCACCAGGAAGAGGTAGACCGTTCCCCCCACGCAGTTCATCTGGTAGATGTACCCGCGCGCGTTCCCCAGGCTCTCGGGGACGGCCAGCGGCCCGATGTAGACGGTGCCGGTGAGCGCTCCGAGCGACCCCAGCGCACGCGAAGACGCGTCGATCTTGTCGTCGCTCAGCTGATCCTGAATGCTGTCGGCATAAGCGTTTTTGTCGACCTTGCCGGCCTGCCATTCGACGAACTGGCGCCGCGCGACGGCGGTCACCGCCGGATCGGCGACCGGGGTCGGCGTGGGAGCCGGCGTCGGGTGGGGGCGCGCCCAGGCGGGTGCCGCGGACAGCGCGATCGCGATGGCGATCGCGGCTAATAGGTAACGAATGTCACGACCTCCGAGCCGCGCAGCGTCGAACGGCCCTCCAGCGCGATGAGTTCCACCAGGAACGCGAACGCTTCGACGTGCGCGCCAAGCCGCTCCAGCAGCCGGCCGGTCGCCGCCGCCGTTCCACCCGTCGCCAGCAAATCGTCGACCACCAGCACGCGGTCGCCCTTGGAGATCGCGTCGGCGTGAATCTCGAGCGAGTTGGTGCCGTATTCGAGCGCGTACTCTTCCGTCAGCTTGTCGTGGGGCAGCTTTCCGGGCTTGCGCACCGGGATGAAGCCGGCGCCGATCGCGTAGGCCAGCGGGGCGCCGAAGATGTATCCGCGCGCTTCGATCCCGACCACGTAGTCGATGCCGCGGCCCTTGAAACGCTCCGCGAAAAGGTCGATTGCTTGCCGAAAGCCTTGCTTATCTTTCAGCAACGGGGTAATGTCACGGAAAAGGATCCCGGGAATCGGAAAATCCGGGATCTCGCGAATGAGGGCTTCGATCTCCACGAGGAACGGGGATTCGAGGAAGGCGCAAGCGCGCCTCTCGCCATCTCCATCCTGGGCCGAAGCCCGTGGAAAGGATGGGTCATGAAACAGCGAGCTCTCGCGGCCGTCCTCGCTGTGGCGCTGGCGGGCGGTACCGTCGCGCCCGCTCTGGCGGACGGCGCAGCGAGCACACGCAACATCATCATCTTCGGAGCGATCGGCACGGTGCTGGTCGTCAACTATAGCCGTAAGGCGCGGGCCAAACGGCAACAAGCGCAGGAGGTCGCGCGGCGCCAAGACGCCTACCGCGACTGGTTCTACCACAAGTACGGCTACTATCCGACCTACGAACAATTCAAAGAATGGTACGTGCAGACCTATAACAGCGAACCTGGATAACCCCGAACGACGCCACAACGCCGAGTCGTCCCAGCGCGGATGGCTCGGCGTCGTCTTTGGAGCAACCGGCCGGCGCCGGCTGCTGCTGGCCTTTGCGCTCTCGATCGCCATTCACGAAGTGCTCGCCGGTTTGGTTCCGTCGCAGCGCGCGGCGCCGCCCGCCCGCGAGAGCATCACCACCGCGCAGCTCGTGCGCATCGAACGCGTGCTGCCGACGCCGGCGCCGCGGCCTCCCCGGCCACCTCGCCGCGTCGTCACGCACGCCCGCGTCATCGCAACGATCGAACCCCGCGCGATCGTGCGCGCGCCCGCCGGCGTCTCGGCGCGCCGCGAAATCGTCAAACGCGCCGGCGCCGCGCGTCCGGCGCCGCCGAAGCTGGTGCAGACCAAGCCCGTCTGGGACGTGCCGACCGGCGCCGCCGGAGCCGGCGCGGGCGCGGCGAGCGGCGCCGGAAGCGTGGGCGCCGGGGGCAACGGGACCGGGGCCGGCACGAACGGCGCGGGCACCGGCGCGGCCGGCGGCACCGAGCCGTGCGGCTACGTCGAGTTCGCCGACGTGCACGGCTCGCAGTACGATGCGCGCACCGGCGGCTTCTGGGTCGACATCAGCATGACGGTGCGCTTCCCCGACGGCCACGCCGAATCGACGGTGCTCGACTACCCGTTTTACTATCCGAGCGAGGCCGCCAACCCGTGGTCGTCGGCCAACCTCAAGAATCCCAGCTACGCCGCGATCGAGTTCCAAATGCCCCCGCCGGCCAAGCGCGACGCCGAGCCCGCGCTGGTGCAGTACGTGATGGCGCACACCACGGCCGAAGGCTACACGAAGCTCAAGCCGTGTCCGGCCTCACCCTGAGCCGCGCAAGTGCGGCTCCACCGCAGCGCGCAGCTCGCCCGCGTTCCACGCGGTAACGAAATCGTGAAGGATGCGCGCGGTGAGCCCCCAGATGTGGCGGCCCTCGTACTCCAGCACGAAGTTCTGCAAGCCGCCGCCGACGATGGTTGCCAGCGGCACGAGAAACGCGCCGGCGCTCTCGCTGGGATCGACGACCAGCTCGGTCGGCTCGACGACCGCGACGAAGGGCGTCACGTCGAAGTTGTTGACGACGCGCTGGCTCAGCGTCGGAAGCTGCGCCACGATGGCCGAGCGCGGCGCCGCGATGCCGACTTCTTCCCGGAGCTCTCGCAGCGCCGTCGCGGCGAGATCGGCGTCTTCGGGGTGCACGCCTCCGCCCGGGAGACCGATCTGGCCGGGATGATCGCGCAGGTGCGCGGCTCGCTCGACGAAGACCACGCCGTGCGGCGGCCCTTGGAAAATCGTCAGCACGACGGCGGCGCGCCGGCGCAGTTCGTACCGTTTCGCGCTCACGGGCGCGCGGGCTCCGCGTAGCGCCAGCGCGCGGCCGAGACGAACGGCGAAAGCAGCGGGCGGTCGTAGCCCCGCAGGCTCGATGGAACGACGTCGATCTCGCTCACTTGGCAGAGAAAATCGTACGGAAGATCGGCGAGCAGCCGTCGCTGAACGAGGGCGTAGGCGCGCAAGCGCGTCGCGCGATCGAACGAGGTCGCGCCCACGCGCAGCGCGCGATCGACGGCGGCGCTGCAGTAGCGTGCGTCGTTGAAGCCGTGCGGCTGGCGCTGATCGCAGGCCAGCAGCCACGACACGTCGGGATCGTAGCTCGACTGGTACATCGTCAGCGCCACTTGATACGTCCCTTGCGTCAGCGGACCGGTAGGCGCGCGATACTGGTCTTGATTGTATCGTTTGCTGGTGAGCTCGATGCCGACCGTGCGTTCCTGCGCGCCGATCAGCGGAACGAAATCGTCTTCCACCTGTTCGCCCGAGTACGAGGCGAGCTGCACGACCAGCCGCCGGCCCGCCTTGACGCGAACGCCGTCGGGGCCGGCCTTCCAGCCGTCGGCATCGAGCGTGCGGCGCGCGAGCTGCGGGTCGTAGGGCACGTTGCCGGCGAGAGGATCGAACGCCCACGTGAAGAGGCCGCGTGCGCCGGTATCCGGATCGTAGAGCCCGTGCGTCACCTTCGACACGAGCGCTCTTCGATCGATCGCAAGCGCGAAGGCGCGGCGGATCGCCGGATCGCGCATCAGCGGATCTTCCTGGTCGAACGACAGGGCATAAAAGTACGGGACCGGCGTAACCACGATGCGGTGGTTGGGAATCTCACCGAGCGTCGCGACGTGCGCGACGTCGGCAAAGAACGTTGCGTCCACCTCGCCCGTTTGGAGCTGGTCGACGATGCTCGCCGAGTCGTGCACGAAGCGCAAGTCGAGATGCGCGATCGCCGGCTTGCCCGCGTAATACCGCGGATTCGCGTCGGTAACGAGACGATCGCCGCGTTCCCAAGCGGCAAACCGGTACGGCCCGGAACCGATCGGGCGCGCGTTGTACGCCACGCGGTCGAGGCTGCGATAGCCGGCCAGGAGGTGCGCCGGAAGGATCGGGTAGTTGCTGTCGCCGCCGAAGAAGTACGAAACGATCGGCGAGTACGGTTCGCGCGTGGTCACGACGACCGTGTACGGATCGGGCGCGCTCGCCGAGGCGATACGATCGAAGCCGTAGCGCGAGGGGATCGTATTCGCGGGATCGACGATCGCGCGGTAGGTGAAGAGCACGTCGCGCGAAGTGAGCGGCGCTCCATCTTGCCACACGACGCCCCGCCGCAGGCGAAAGGTGACGCGCCGCCCGTCGCGCGAGATTCCGCCGTTGGCCTGCGTCGGCACGAACGCGAGATCGGGCACGATGCGTCCCTGCGAATCGTAGTTCGTGAGATACGAGAACCCGAGTTCGGAGATCTCGTAGGTGACGACGCCCTCGAGATAGAGCGGGTCGAGCGACGAAGGCTCGCGCTGGACGGCGACGACGAGGGTGCCGGGATGGGGCCGCGCCGGGCTGCCGTTGCGCACGCACCCCGCGAGCGCGGCGACGATCCCGATCGCGAGCAGCAGCCTCATCGGCGGGGGCTTCGCGCGACCGGCACCCGAACCATGGAAGGGCAGTGATTCTCACCTACGTCGTTCTGGCCGCAGGCTCGTCGAGCCGCATGGGACGCGCCAAGGCGGTCGAACCGCTGGCCGGCTCGGCTCCGCTCGCGCGCTTGCGCCACACGCTCGCCGGGCGCTCCGTCGTCGTCGTGACCACCGCCGGCCTGCGCAACGCGTGTGCGGCGCACGTGCCCGACGCGCGCATCGCGGTCAATCGCGACCCCGAACGGGGCATGTCGTCGTCGCTGCAGGTTGCCGACGCCGCGATCGACGCGGCCGCAACGCTCGGCGTGCTGCTGGCCGACAAGCCGCTCATTTCGCGCGCGACGATCCTTCGCTGCGAAGCGGTGCTCGCCGGCAGCGAAGCCGACGTGCTCTACACCGTCTCGCCGGAGGGCGCGCCGGGCCATCCGGTCTTCTTCCGGCCCGCGGCGCGAGCGCGCCTGGCCACGCTTCCACCCGGCGACACGCTCGCGCAACTGCGCGACGATCCGTCGCTCTCCCGCGAAGAGATCGCCGTCGACGACGAGGGCGCCTTCTGCGATCTCGACACGCCCGAAGATTGGGAACGCGCCGAACGCCGCCTCCGTGAATGAACGAAAGGACGCCATGGATCGCCGATTCGTTTTCTTTGCACTGGCCGCGCTCGCGCTCGCCGCGGGTTGCGGCGGCTCCATCGCGCAGCGCGCGCCGGCGCCGTTCGTTCCCAACGCGCCGCCGGCTCGCGCCCAGGCATTGCCCGGCTCGCCCTACCATCACATCGTCATCGCGATTCAAGAAAACCGCTCGTTCGACAACCTCTTCGCCGGCGCGGCGCAGGCGGCGGCATCGCCGTACAATCTCGCCTATCCGGTGGACGTAGCGACGTCGGGCCCGACGACGCAGTGCGCAAATCCCGACAAGATCTCGACCTGCTCGCGCGTGACGCTCCAACCGCTCGGCTACGAAAGCGGCGTCGACCCGCAGCACCTGCGCGCCTGGATGCTGCGCGAGTGCAACCCGCGCATCCCGGCGCCGCCCCCGGTCGCCGGGACGTCGCCCTGCCGAATGAACGGCTTCTATAACGACCAAGTCTCCGGCGGCAGCGGCAGCGGGGCGCTGACCTACACCTACCTTCCGCCCGAAGAAATCGCCCCGTACGTGACGCTGGCGAACGCTTACGGCCTTGCCGACGAACTCTTCTCCGCCGCGCGCGCCCCGTCGTATCCGGGGCACGTCTTCCTGATGGCGGGCTTAGGGCCGGCGAACGATCCTAACACCGGCACGTGGGGCTGCGCGAATCCGAGCGTCAAGGTGCAGCTTTTTGCGGCGTGGACGAACCTCGCGCGCAACGTCAGCCAGTGCTTGCGGACGATCTCGCTTCCGCAGGCGCTCGACGAGCACAAGATCTCGTGGAAATACTACAATACGCTGCCGCAACAGTATCCCGCGAACAGCTTCGACGGGCTCTCGGTTGGGCCGTCGGCCTTCGCACCCGTGTGGAACTCGCCGGGTCGCGACCGGCTCGTCGCACGCGATCAGTTCTTCGCCGACGTGCAGTCGGCACGCGGGCAATGCACGCTTCCGTCGGTTTCGTGGGTGACGCCCAACGGCGACGCCTCCGACCACGGCGGCTGGGAGACCAACGCGGACGGCCCGTATTGGATTGCCACGATCTACGAAGCGATCGCCAACAGCCCGTGCTATAACGATACGGCGTTCCTCGTCGTTTGGGACGATTCGGGAGGCTGGTACGACCACGTGCCGCCGCCCTACGTGCTCGTCAAGCCGCCGGCCGGTTTCCCCGGCTTTCGCGACAACGTTGCGGGCTTTCGCGTACCGCTGCTCTTCATCGCCGGCAACGCGGTACGCGGCGCGTCGCACCGGCGGCGCGATTTCGGAGCGATCCTGCGGTTCGTCGAGAAGAACTTTGGGCTGGGACCGCTCGGCGGCGAGGATCTCGATTTTCGCCAAGACGCGCTGCAAGATCTCTACCTCCCGCACCCCAAGGCGACGATCTCTCCGATTCCGTATTCGCAGATCATGGCACGCGCGCGCAAGCCCTACAGCGTGAAGTGGTTCTCGAGCCAACCGGTCACGCCGGCGGATAACGAATAGCCGGTGGAGCAAGGCGCGTTTCTCGTTCGCGAAATCGCCCAGCTGGCCGCGAGCGACGAATCGTTCGAGCGCGTCTGGCCGCGGTGCGCCGCGGCCCTGGCAGAGCTCGCCGGCGCGAGCAGCGTTACGCTGGCGCTGCGAGGCAGCCGCGACGCCGTGCCGGGATCGCTCTTGGCACGCACGCTCGAGAGCGGTACCGCGCACGCCGGCGACGAGCCCGATCGAACGCTTTGCGTTCCGCTGGCAGCCTCCGCTACCGTCTACGCTGCCGTCGCGCTCGACGGTTGCCTTCCGTGCGGTTCCGAACGGCTCGCATTGATCGAATCGTGCGCTCTCGCGCTGGGAGCCAAGCTCGCGCGCGAATCGCACGGCGACGCGCGCCTCGAGCGCCTCGCATTCATCGATCCGCTGACGGGCTTAGCGAACCGGCGCGCCTTCGACGACGCGCTCGCGCGCGATTGGGCGATCGGATTGCGCGACGGGCGCACCATCGGCCTGCTCATGATCGACGTCGACTTCTTCAAAGCCTATAACGACGCGTACGGCCATCCGACCGGCGACGAGTGCCTGCGGCGCGGCGCCGGTGCGATTGGCGCGTCGGTCGCTCGCGCCGGCGACCTCGCCGCGCGCTACGGTGCTGAAAAGTTCGTCGTCTTGCTCCCGCACGCCACCGCCGGCGGGATCGTCACGGTCGCCCAGGAGATCGGCGACGCCATCGAGCGTCTCGAGATTCCCCACGGCGGTTCGTTGCTGGGCCGGGTGACGGTGGCATCGGCGCGGCATTGCAAACGCCGCGCACCGGCGCACCGGCGCCGGCACTGCTCGATGCGGCCGACGATTTGTTCTACGCGCGAAGCTCGCAGGCCGCAACCGGATTGCCGCCGCCGGATACGTGGCCAAGCGGCAAGCCGCCTATCCCTCGCGCCCCGAATCCCGCGATCATCTTCCCGCATTTGCCAGTTCGCTCGTCGGACGCGATCGCGAGCGCGCCGAACTCGAAGCGATCGTCGAGACGCACCGGATGGTGAGCGTCGTCGGGATCGGCGGCGCGGGCAAAACGCGCTTGGCCGTGGAGACGGCGCGCTCGATCGCCGGACGCTTCCCCGACGGGGTGCATCTGCTCGATGCGGCAACCCTGCGCGACGACGACGATCTGGCCATGGCGCTGACCCGCATGTCTCGGTGCGCGCGGCGAAGTCGAACCGCGCCGGCTCTGCTCCACTCTGGCGATTGCGCCACACTATTCTCCTGGACAACTGCGATCGCATCGTCAAGAGCGCCGCCGGCGTCGCCGCGGCGCTCTTGCACCGCTGCCCCGGGGTTCGGATTCTCGCGACGAGCCGCGAACCGCTCGGGCTGCCCGACGAGATCGTCTATCCGATTCCGCTGCTCCGTCGTCGCCGTGACGACGGCCGAGGAAGCGTTGCGCAGATGCGGTCGCCCCTGTGCGGCAACGTGCGCCGACGCGACCGCATTCGTCGCTCGGGCCCCCGAAAGCGGCATGTCGTCGTCGCAGGTTGCCGACGCCCGCGATTCGACGCGGCCGCGGCGCGCGCGTGCTGGTACGGCCATCGACATCGCGCGCGCGATCGACGTTCGGCAGCGCACGATGACTGCGGCCATCGATTGGAGCTACAACATGCTTTCGCGCGCCGAGCGGCGTGCGTTCCGCCGGCTAGCAATCTTCGCGGGCTCGTTTACGATGGGGCAGGCGCTGCGGCTCTGCGCGAAGTCGAACGACGACCGCGATCGAGCGTTCGGCGCCGTGGTCGGCCTCGTGCGCCGGTCGATGGTCGCCGAAGCCGGCGAGGGCCGCTATCGTCTCCTGGAAACGCTGCGTACGTACGCGCTCGACAAACTCGTTGCCGCGGGTTCGTACCAACGGGTCGCCCGCAAGCACGCGCTCGCCTTCGCGCGGATCGCACGGCGCGCGCGCAAAGAGTGGGCTACCGGTAACCTCCCGGAGCGTACCGAAGAGATGCGTGTCGATTCGAGCCGCTCATTTCGCGCGCGATTGGGAACGCGCCGAACGCCGCCTGCGTAATCAAGGCAGGCCATGCCTCACCGCGTCGAACAAGCCGGTCCCACAAAATAAAAAGCCGCCCGCAGCTAACGCCCGGGTGGCTTCCAATAATCCCCAGGTTTATGAAATTCCGTCGAGGCTGACCCAAAGGGCGACGATTCCGGCGGCGATAGCAACGATCATACGAAAGACCTTCCTGCACAAAGTGCGTGCTTTCCAAGCATGGTAACGAGTCTGGCTCTGCGTGTGCTCGATTGCCGAGCAAGGCGAGCACACGCACACAAAACTCAGTTTAAATCATCAGCGCTACGACTTTTGTCTTGATCGTTGGGGACCCTTGACACGGCCGACGCAGTCTGGCCTGAATCGCGAGGGGGGCGAGGCCGAATTGGGAAGCAAGAGATCGTGAGCGACGCCGCCAGCGACGAGCACGTCAGCGCGACGGCCCTCGCTGCCGCCTTACGCGACAACTCGCGCTGCTCGAATGCCTACCTCGTGCTGGTACTGGCTTCCAGCGCGATTGCGACGCTGGGCTTGCTGGAGAACAACGCTGCGGTGATCATCGGCGCCATGATCATCGCACCGTTGATCGTTCCGATTCAAGCGCTCTCGTTCGGCGCCATCACCGGCGAACGGCGTCTACTTCTCCAGGCGCTGACGACCGTAGCGATCGGGACGGCGGTTTCGATCGCGCTCGCCGTGCTGCTCGAGCTGGCCGTCTCGCTGCCGGCGCTGCAATCCGAGATCCTCGATCGCTCCAAGCCCACGCTGCTGGATCTCGGCATCGCCATTGCCGCCGGCGTGGTCGCCGGCTTTGCCAACACCCGGCCGTCGATCTCCTCGACCATTGCCGGCGCGGCCATCGCCGTCGCGCTGATGCCGCCGCTCTGCGTCGTAGGCATCGCGCTTGCGGCGGGGCATCTGCACACGGCATTCGGAGCCCTGCTCCTCTACGTGACGAATCTCCTCGGCATCGTCCTGGCGTGCATGGTCGTCTATCGCGTGACGGGATATACCAAGTCGATGGATCACCGGGCGCTGCTGACGGCGATCGCCATCACGGCCGTGGTCGCCGTTCCGCTCGCCGCGGGGCTCGTCGAGCTGCTTCGTTTCGACCGCCTCGAGAGCACGCTGAGCTCGGCACTCGTCAATCAAACGGTCACGTTCAAGCACGTCGAACTCGTGCAGATGCGCGTCGACTGGCTCAAGAAGCCGCCCGTCGCCACCCTCACCGTCCGCTCAAGGGAACCGATAACGTCGACGCAGGTCGCATTGCTCGAGCGATTCGCCCGCCAGAAAACGGGGCAGGACTTCACGCTGGTTTTCGAAGTGACGCCGTTGGTCGAAGTGCGCGACGAAACGCCTTCTCCCTGACGGCCGTCAATCTCCCGGGTTCCAGCGCCAGTCGCGTACTTGGGGCATATCTTCGCCGTGCGCGCCGATGTAGCGCTTGTGTTCGACGAGAGTATCGCGTACGAGCTGCTTGACGTGCGCGGCGCGATCGGCGAGTTGCGGCACCCGGTCGATCACGTCGCTGGCTAGGTCGAAGCGATCGATTTGATTGCGAACCGTCATGTCGAAGGGCGTCGTCGTCGTGCCCTCTTCCTTATAGCCGCGCACGTGAAGATTGTGGTGGCCGTGGCGGCGGTACGCGAGCCGGTGAATGAGCGCCGGGTATCCGTGAAACGCGAAGACGATCGGCTTGTCGACGGTGAAAATCGAATCGAACTCCCGGTCGCTCAAGCCGTGAGGATGCTCGGTCGACGGCTGCAGGGTCATGAGGTCGACGACGTTGACGACGCGGATCCTCAAGTCTGGAACCTGCTTGCGCAGGAAGTCGACCGCCGCCAGCGTCTCCAGCGTAGGCACGTCGCCGCAACAGGCCATGACGACGTCGGGCTCGCAGCCGCGGTCGTTACTCGCCCACTCCCAGATGCCCAGGCCTGCCGTGCAGTGCTTGATCGCTGAATCCATGTCGAGCCACTGCCATTCCGGCTGCTTGCCCGCGACGATGAGATTGACGTAGTTGCGGCTTCGCAGGCAGTGATCCGCGACGGAGAGCAGGGAGTTGGCATCGGGCGGAAGATAGACCCGCACGACGTCCGCCTTCTTGTTCACGACGTGATCGATGAAGCCGGGGTCCTGATGGCTGAAACCGTTGTGGTCTTGCCGCCACACGTGCGACGTGAGCAGGTAGTTCAGCGAGGCGATCGGACGCCGCCATTCGATCTTCCGGATCGACTTGAGCCATTTGGCGTGCTGGTTGAACATCGAATCGACGATGTGGATGAATGCTTCGTAGCACGAGAAGAACCCGTGCCTCCCGGTGAGCAGGTAGCCTTCCAACCATCCCTGGCACAGATGCTCGCTGAGGACTTCCATCACGCGGCCGTCCGGGGCGACGTGGTCGTCGGTCGGGAGGATCTGCGCGGTCGACGTTCGGTCGGTAACGTCGAAGAGCGCGCTCAAGCGATTGGACGCTGTTTCGTCCGGGCCCATAACTCGAAAGCGGGTCGGATTTCTCTTCATGACGTCGCGCAGGAAGGTGCCGAGCACGCGAGTCGCTTCGGCGCGAACCGCGCCCGGTTGCGCCACGTCGACCGCGTAGTCGCAGAAATCGGGCATGGCTAGGTCGCGCAGCAGCATGCCGCCGTTGGCGTTGGGATTGGCTCCCATGCGGCGGTCGCCCGACGGCGCGAGCGCGGCAAGCTCGGGAACGAGCTTGCCGCTGGAATCGAAGAGCGTCTCCGGGCGGTAGCCGCGCATCCAAGCCTCGAGCATCTTCAAGTGCTCGGGATTCTCGCGCACCTCGGCGAGCGGCACTTGATGCGCGCGAAACGTTCCTTCGATCGGCACGCCGTCGACGACGTGTGGCCCGGTCCACCCCTTGGGCGTGCGCAACACGAGCAGCGGCCAGCGCGGGCGCGCCGGGTCGCGCTTGGCGCGTGCGTTCTGCTGGATCGCCCGAATGCGCTCCACGATCCCGTCGAGGGCGTGCGCCATGCGCGCGTGCATATCGAGGGGATCGTCACCTGCCAGAACGATCGGATCGTATCCGTAGCCACGAAACAGTTCGAGAAGTTCCTCTTCGGGAATGCGCGCGAGCACGGTGGGCCCCGCAATTTTGTAGCCGTTGAGGTGGAGAACCGGCAGCACCGCCCCGTCGCGAATGGGATTGAGAAACTTGTTCGAATGCCAGCTCGTCGCCAGCGCACCCGTTTCTGCCTCGCCGTCTCCAACGACGCAGCACGCGAGCAAGTCCGGGTTGTCGAAGACCGCACCGAACGCGTGCGCCAGCGAGTACCCGAGCTCGCCGCCCTCGTGAATCGAACCCGGGGTCTCCGGCGCCGCGTGGCTGGGGATGCCGCCGGGGAAGGAGAATTGTTTGAAGAGACGCCGCATGCCGTCTTCGTCTTGCGAGACGTTCGGATACAGCTCGCTGTAGGTTCCCTCGAGGTACGCGTTCGCGACGACGGCCGGGCCGCCGTGGCCCGGGCCCGCCAGAAAGATTGCATCGAGATCGTACTTCTTGATGACGCGGTTCATGTGGGCGTATACGAAATTCAAGCCCGGCGTCGTCCCCCAGTGCCCGAGTAGCCGGGGCTTGATCTGTTCGGGCCGCAACGGCTCGCGCAGCAGCGGATTCTCCATGAGGTAAATCTGCCCCACGGCCAAATAGTTGGCGGCTCGCCAGTAGGCATCGATGAGGCGAAGCTCCTCGGTCGTGGCTGGCAACATGTTCGGATCCTCCGGAATATTCGGTGCTGTTGTTTTTGGCATTGGAGCGGCGTCTACGTCTGGGTCACGGTGCGGCGCACCGTCAAACGCGTGAAGAACCCGCTGTCGAGCAAGCGGTAGGCTACGAGCTTGACCCGATCGCCGATCAGGAAGCACGCGAGTGCGTAGGCCCACACGAAGAGCGCCCACGTCCAGCCGATCGGCGTCATGAACATCCCGTACACGACGACGAGGGTGGCTATCGTCTGCGCGACGGCGACGGCGGCGAGAAGGACGAACGCGGGGCGCTGCGACCAGAACGGCCCTCGTGCGCGCGTGACGAAGATCGTCAGTTGCCCCGCTACGGACAACTTCAGATACATCAACGACTGCACCACGTCCCGGCTGAGGTGGAACTGCTTCTCGGCGAGATAGAAGAGGCCGAACGAGGCGACCACTCCGGCGATGCCTAGGAGCGTCGAGATCCCGAGCACCGTGCGCATGTTCCAGGCCTCGGGCCGGTTGGAGTAACGCACCCGGTCGTAGGCGATCGAAAGGATGGCACCGTCGTTGAGAATCGCCAATAAGACGATCATCACGGCAGTGACCGGATAGAAGTTGAAGGCCAGAATCGAAAGCGTCATGAAGAGCAAGACGCGAATCGTCTCGGCGATGCGGTACATCGCGTAGCTGTTCATGTGCTGGAATATCTTTCGGCTCTCTTTGATCGAATCGACGATCACCGAGAGCCCGGGCGACGTTAAGACGATGGCGGCGGCGGCGCGGGCCGCGTCGGTCGCGCCCGCTACGGCGACGCCGGCATCGGCCTTTTTTAGCGCGGGAGCGTCGTTGACTCCGTCGCCGGTCATTCCGACGATATGCCCGCGCCGCTGTAGTTCGTCGACGATGTAGAACTTGTGCTCGGGGAATACCTGCGCGAAGCCGTCTGCCCGTTCAATGGCCTCGGCCAGCCGAGCGCTCTCGTGCTGTTCCACGTCGCCGAAGAGCGACGCGTCGAGGACGTTACTTCCGAGTCCGAGTGCGCGCGCCGTCTCTTTGGCGATCGGCAACTGATCGCCGGTGACCATCTTGATCTTCACACCCATCGCGCCGGCGGCTTCGATCGTCGCCCTGGAATCCGGCCGCGGCGGGTCGTAGAGCGAAAGAATGCCGAGCAGCTTCCAAGCCCCGTCGCGACTGGCGCGAGCTACGCCCAGCGAGCGAAATCCACGCGCGGCGAACGCCTCGATCGCCGCGTTCACCGGCTCTCGCGCGCCTTCGAGATCTCCGCAGAGCGCCATGATCACCTGCGGCGCACCTTTGGTCACTTTGTACTCGCGCGTCGCTTCGCGCACCGTCGCCTCGCTGCGCTTGCCCACCGGGTCGAAAGGAACGAAATGAACCACTTTCGCGCCGGTTGTGGCCGATGCGCCGTTGAGGCTCGCGAAAATAGCGTTGTCGATGGCGTCGGCGTTGGCCGCCCGCGATGCCAGAGCCGCCGTTGCGATCAGCTCGGCGGCGCTCACGCCCTGCAGACAGAAGGGCTCGCCAAGTGAGAGCGCGTTCTGCGTCAGCGTTCCCGTCTTGTCCGCGCAGAGCACGTCGATGCCGGCCATCTCCTCCATGGCAGAGAGGCGCGTGACGATCGCCTGCTTTGCCGCCAAATTTCGGGCGCCCACGGCCATGGTTACCGAGAGCACGGCCGGCATCGCGACCGGCACCGCCGCAATGGTGAGGATTAGGGCAAATTGCAGGGTGGTGAGGAACGGATCGCCTCGGAAGAGGGCCACGATCAAAATAAGCGACACGAGCGCGACCGCGATCAAAATCAAATAATTGCCGATCTTCAGCACCGCTCGCTGAAAGTGGCTGATCGTCCGCGCGCTCTCGACGAGTCGCGCCGTTTTTCCGAAATACGTATTCGCGCCGGTGCCGTAGACGAGTGCGTCGATTTCCCCCCGCTTGACGATCGACCCGGAATAGACCACGTCTCCCGCTTGACGAACGACGGGAAGCGATTCGCCGGTGAGTGCCGACTGATCGACTTCGATGGGGTCGCCGTCGAGCAGCCGGGCATCGGCAGGGACGATATCTCCGACGCGCACGTGAATTGCGTCGCCTGGCACGATCTCGGTCGACGCAACCGTAATCCAGCATCCGTCCCGCTCGACTCGCGCCTCGAGCGCGAGGGTCCTTTTCAATGCGGCCACGGCGTTGCCGGCTTGGAACTCCTCCCAGAAGCCGATGCCCGCGTTCATGAGCAGCAACGCGAGAATGATGGCGAAGTCTTCCCAATGATGCACGATCGCCGAGAGCATCGCGGCGGCTTCGATCATCCACGGAATCGGCCCCCAGAAATAGAGCAACAACCGCAGCAAAGGATTGCTCTTCGCCTCCGGCAATGCGTTGGGGCCGTAACGTTCCAGCCGCTTTGCCGCTTCTTCGGCAGTAAGGCCGCCGAGCGGCGCGCCGAGCCGCTCCCGCAGCTGTGCGACCGTGAGCCGCGCGAGCGACTCGGCTCCACGTGCACTCGTAGAACTCATCGCGAACGCCGAAGCCTTCCGCGGCCGATTTCGTAGTCGGCCATGCCGGCCGTCCCTCGAATCTCGCCGGGTACTTCTGGCACGAACAGCGGCTCGCACGATCGTTTACCGGATCGTGAACGATGCCGCCCGCGCAGCCCGGTATCTAAGCCGAAGGGCCAGAATAACGGAACGCCCACCTCGGGATAGTGGTGGGCATGGAGGATGGCCGGTGCCGGCGATTGGGTGAACATGTGCACCCCATTGTCGCAAGCCCAGGTCCAGGGGTTGGGAAGATGTCGTGAAGCTGGCCGAAGCGAGCGGCGCGCGAAAGCGCCGCCAAGACGGCGCCCGACTTCTTATGCGCGACTCGTGGGAACTAGCGCCTCTCGAACGTCCCGGTGTCGACGCGCGCGGTCATGCGCAGGTCGAGCGTACCGCCGCGTTCGATCGTCAGGTGGCGGACTTGGAGCAAAATGGCGCGATCGCCGGCGAGGATGAGCCGCCCGGACGGACTGACGGTAACGCGATCGAGCACGTAGGCGTCGGCTCCGAACGGGCCGAGATATCGTTCCAGCGTCGCTACGTAGGCTTGCGCTTCGCGAGCGTATCCGCGCAGGTAACGGCTTGCGGCCGAGACGAGATCGGGCATCGACGCCGGTAGGTCGGCGGCGGCTCGCTCCGCCAGCGTTTCCGCGCCCACTTCGAGAGGCGCTAAGGAACGGTTGAAGACGCCGTCGTCGAGTTCGGCGTCTTGCACGCCGACCCATCGCTTGAGGTCGGCGATGCGCGCCGACGAGAGCCGCCGCGCGGTTCCTCCGGCAGCCGCAACGGCGGCCGCGTCCAAAACCAACTCCCGGTCGACGTAGAGCGTACCGGTCGCGGGCACGTCGAGCACGCGTGCGAGGGCGTCTTCGAACGCGTACGCATTCTCTCGTGCTTGATCCGCAACGGCCGTTTCGAACGTTGCGCCGGGATCGAGGGCAGTAAGCGTGTTCATGGTCGTCCTTCCTGTGAGTAATGCGAACAGGCGACGCTCGCCTGAAAGAGCATGGCATCGTTGATGCAACGGCTCGCGTACGTGAGCGTCGAGCGCACGTCGCCTTGGGCGCGGCCGAGATCCATGCGGATCAACGGCTCGGGCTCGCTCGAAACGCAGCGTCCATCGGTGCACCACCGGTCGCGCAACCACGCGAGCGCGCTCGCGAGCGCACGATCGATACCGGCGCGCAAGGGAACCGGCACGGTCGAGCCGCCGGCAATGGCGAGGGCCCAGGCCCCATGCGCGCTCGCGAGCGCACTGGCTTCCGATCCGAGCGCCCAGCTTCCGTCGGGTGCCTGCGCTTCCAAGAGAAAGCCGACGGCCTTTTCGAGCGCTTTACGACGTGCGGCGTCGCCGGCCAGCGCCTGCACGGCGAGCAGCGTCGGATAGATTCGCCCGCAATACCACGAGCTCGACCACGAACCGTCGGCGGCTTGCGCGCGTGCGATTCGGTCGCGCAGACGCTCGATGAGGCCGGGCGCTACGAACGGGGCGAGCGCTGCCGCGCAGCGCGCCGCAACGTCCACGTCGTAGCCGCTTCCCCAGGCTCGCCGGACCCACTCTGCCTGCAGCGCAGCAACCGCCGGAGTTTCGGAAGGTATCCAGGTTTCGAAGGCACCGTCGGGGGCGACGCCTTCGGTCCAGCGAGCGATCGCGGGCGAGAATTCTTCGACGGCCGCGCCGCTGCGATGCAAGGCGCGCACGACGGCGGCGAGATCGTCGGCATCGGCGGGCAATTCGAGCAGGGACGGAAAGTACGCCCAGCCGTCGCGTTCGCTGCGGCGCATCGAGATGAGATACTCGCGCTCGCGTTCGATCGTGCCGGTCGCGAGCTCGAATCCGAATGCGCGCGCGTCGCACAGCGCGTCGAGCACGAGCGCACGCGCAAAGACGTCGCCATGGTGCAACGCGTGTGCGCCGGCGAACCCTTGCTCGCGCGGGAACGGCAGCGTGTGAACGGTCTCGGTGAAGTGCGTGGGCGCCTGCGCGCCGATGCGCTCGAAGGCCCACGCTGCGACGTCGCGCCACGCCGGCCCGCGCAACACCGGCATTTCCGGGGCGACCGCGCGCGAATGCAGTTCGTCCAGCAAAGCACCGTGCACCGCTGCCCAAGCGTCCCGATCCGCCCGGTCTGCCGACGATGCGCGGCATTCGGCCGCCGCGACTTCATCGCAGCGCGCCGCAAGGTCGGGGGTTTCGAGCGCTCGGGCGACGCCGCAGGCGGCGCGGGTGAGATCCAACGGTTCGCAACGCAGATCGTAGGAGCCGAGAAACCGCAGCTCGGTCGCCGGGTCGTAGGTGATGGGAACCTGCGTACGATACGAGTAGTAGAAGCCGTCGCCGGGCTGGTACACGTCGATCCGGTCGGTCTGGCGGTTATCGTGGAAATAGAGCAGGTCTTCGCCGGCCGGCGCGAGCACGGCGACCGCCGCCACGCGCTCCGTTTCGGAGCGGTTCGCACAGGACGCATGAAAGAGCTGCTGGTGGAAAATCACCGCATCTCCGCAACGAACGTTCAGCGGTATCGCGAGCCGGTGCCAGAGGTCGTCGCGCATCGACATGTACGGAAAGCCTTCGCGATTGTAACCGCGCGGGTACCGATTGAGCAGATGGCTCCCGGGAACCACGTAGAGCGTTCCGTTGCGTTCGTCGGTATCGACCAGCGGCACCCAGACGTTCACCGTCGTGACGCGAAACTCGTCGACGTACGTCGGATCTTGGTGGAACTCGAGGTGCGTTTTTGGATCGGCGCTCACCTTGCCGACGAACGCGCCGATGTGCGGCCGCATGCCCGGAATGAGCCGCTCGATTGCGGGCGTAAATGCCGCGCAGATCGCTTGCCCTTGGCGGCGGCGAAATGCGGGATTGCCAGACATCGGGGTGACGGTGAACGCCGGCCCCAGCACGGCGTTGACGTCGTCCTTCCACGTTCGCAGCAACGCCGTCGCTTCCGTGCGGCTCAACCACGGAACGACGACGTAGCCGTAGCGTTCGAGCCGAGCTTGCATCGCCGGATCGGCGAACACGCCGGTCAGCGATGGGCCGGCGGTTATCGTCGCATCCACGACCGCATCACCCACGAGATCGTCGCACCGTACACGCGCGCGCCGTACGCCGCGCCTTGCGGCGTGACGAGCACCGGATACCCTTGCGCCTGCGGATAGCGCTGCGTGTAGAACGTCCACGCGTCGTCGATCTCCATCGCGACGAGCTGCGTCCTGCCGAAGGAGAGCGCCTCGACCACGCGCGCGATGAACCGGCACTTCGGGCATTTCCCGGAGTAGTAGAGCTGGGCAGTCACGGGACGGCCCACGGCGAGAGATACAGGTTCAAGCGACGCGCGCCATCCCGGGCGAGGCCCAGCCCAACGAATCCCGGTTCGCCGAGTGCGAGCGTGGTTTCCACCTCGTCGACCGCTACGCCGCTAAGCGCGCCGAGCCGGGAGAGGAGCTCGGGCCATTCGGCGCGCGGCCGGCGCGCACAGTTGGCACACGTGCAGATGTCGAGCTTCACGTCGGTACGCGAACCGTCGAGAGCGAATCCCGCCGAGGCGACGATCGCCTTGGTGCGAATCGCTCGATCGCCGATGACTTCGGTTGCGAAACCGGCAAAGACCGGATCGGCGAAGAGCGGATCGCCGAACCTCGAGAGTTCGAGCATCTCGCCCAGGCGCCAATAGACTTTGAAACGCACGTGCGACGCATCGCTGCCTTCGATACCGACGCAGAGCGGACGGGCGCCTTCGGGAAGACCGGCGAGCAACTGCGCGAGCGGCGCGCAGTCAGCAACGATCTCGCGCCCGAAGGCAAGCACGCCCTCACGCGTCGCCGCCTCCGCGCCGCGCCGGGCGTCGACGTAGATTGCGGCACCCGGCCCGGAAAGGGAGGCGCCGATCCAGCATGGGCCGTCGGGACACGGCGAGCCATCCGCCGTGGCACGATCGAGAACGTGCAGTGCAAGCGGCAGCAGCGAGAGACTGCGAGCTTCGCGGAAGACCGCGGCGAGGGCCGCGCGCGCCGTCGAAAGACGCGCGCCGGCGTCGGTGCGGTCGGTGGCCGGATCGGCGAGAACCCGCAGGTGCGACCCCTTACTCGACCACGAACGGCAGTACTGCAGCGGCACGCCGTTCGGGTTGAGCGCCGAACGCTCGACGGGAGCCCTTTCCAACGCCAGGGCGAGCCGGACGAGGGCGCTCACCTAGTGACGGGTGACGTCGAAATCGCTCTCGAGGCCGGCCTTGCCCGCCGTACCTCTCCCAAGAACGATGCCCGTGGCGCCAGTATCGCCGTCTTTCGTGTTGGGCTTCCCTCCGATACCGCCACTCCCGCCTGGGCCGGGCGTTCCGCCATCGCCGGGCGCTCCGCCGCGCGACGGATTGGTCACGGTGTGAATGGTGTCGCCTGCGGAAGCGGGCGTGTAGCTGATGTCCACCTCGGCGCCGTTGCCGCCGTTGCCGCCGTCGCCGCCGCGGCCGCCGTCGCCGCCTTTGCCGCCGTTGCCGCCGCCCGACGCAGGGCAGTTGCTCGCGATGCCGCCGTTTTTGCAAGGATCGCCGTTCCCGCCACGCCCTCCATTGCCGCCCGCGGCACCGTTGCCGCCGGTACCGCCGGGGCCGCCGTCACCGCCGGCACTGTAGAACGTCGGCGTTCCGACCAGCTTCGCGATGGTGAAGGTCGCCGGTTTCGCCTCGGTGCCATTGCCCCCCGCGCCGCCGGTAGCGCCGTTGCCTCCGGCTTGCCCAACGGCGCCGGGCTGCGACACGACTTTGCAGCCGCTATCCCAAGTACACACGGCGTCCGCACCGTTGGCCCCGTCGTGGCCGTCGTGACCGTTCCCACCGGGATTGCCCGCCTTGCCGGGAATGCCGGCAATAACGACGTCGTATTGAGCCGCCATGTCATGCTCCCTTCGCGACGACGGTGAGCGTTCCGATCGTCATGAAAATCCCATCGATCGTGACCAATTGACCGCCGTCCTTGATGTCGACGGTGTCGAAGGTGTAGTGCGTCCGAACGCCTTGCGGCAGGAGATAGGGCGAGTTGGCTGCCGTGATCACCAGCGAACCCGACGCTCCTTCCGGCGCACTCGGTAGCGCTGACGGGGACGTGCCCGCCGGCAGCGCGTTGGTCGCGCCCTGGCAAGCTGCAAGCGCCGAGCCGGCGCAAATGGCGCCTCCAACAGCAAGAAACGTCTGTCTTGAAAGCATCGCAGATTCCCCTTTGCGCGTACAACGAAAAAGACACCCGGAATCGTTCCGGCAACCTGGAATTTTGGGCGTGCTTCGGAATGCCGGCCCGGCACTCCCGCCGAAGACGGCGCTCGTGGATGCGTCCTTCGCCGACTCCTACGACGACGTGTTGCTCCACGACGTCATGCGGCGCTATTACGGCAGCGACTATTACAACGTCGGGTGGTGGTCGCCCGGTACGGTTCGTCCGGTCGATGCGTGCAACGCACTCGTCGATCGCGTGCTGGCGCCGATCGGCGGGCCGCCGGCGCGTCTGCTCGATGCCGGATGCGGGCTGGGTGCCCCCGCCGCTCGCATGCTTGCTCGCTGGCCGAGCAGCCGGATCGACGCCATCGGCACGTCGGAGCGCCAGCTCGCCCGCGCCCGCGCGGCCGTCCCAGGCGTGCGATTCCTTCGGATGGACGCGGCCCGGCTCGAATTCGAAGACGGCTGCTTCGACGCCGTCGCGGCGATCGAATCGGCGCTGCATTTTCCGCACGGCGAATTCTTTGCGCAAGCCTTTCGCGTGCTCCGTCCCGGCGGCGACTTCGTGCTCTGCGACCTGCTCGTTCCGTCGCGAGACTGGCCCGGAGCGTGGACCGTACCGGACGCCGGCGCGGGCCTTACGCCGGAATCCTACGCACGCTTATTGAGCGGCGCGGGATTTAGCAACGTCAGGGTCACCGACGCGACCGCCGAGTGCTGGGATGCCTACGTCGAACGATTCGCGGCCTTCGCCGCGAATCTCGACGACGCGCAAGCCGGCGGCAACGAGTGGCGGCGGACCGCCGCACTCCTCGCCGCCGCCGCCCGCCCGGCGTACGTCCTCGCGTCGGCCAAACGAGCGGCGGCTAGTTCCAGAAAGCCTTGATCTTCGCGGCGTCCGAGACGCCGCGGTCGGTGCCGAACTGGATCGCAACGGGAATCAATGCCGGATCGACCAGGCTGACCTTATCGTATCCGGGCGGGCAGCCGACGACGATCAGCAGCACTTGGGATCCGCCCGCCTCGAGATCCTTGATCTCTTGATTCAACGAGTTCGGGAAATGGCTCAAGCGCAAGCCTTGCGCGGCGTCGCGCTCGTCGTCCCCCGACGCAAGCGAGACGATCAGCACGCGCTTCGCGCCGCCGAGCACGTCGGAATGCGTCGACGTGGCGCACGTGCCGCCGTCCATGCAGACGCGGTCTTTGATCGACGTCGGGCCTGCGAGCCCCGGCCACGACGAACTCGCGGACATCGCGTCGATCGCGGCAACGCCGTCGTCCGGCCCGACGATCAGGCGCTGCGCGGTGTAACAATCGATCGCGCTGGTATGAAACTTCGGCGAGGGCCACGCTTTGCCGGCACCCGTCAGCCGCGTAATCAACGCCTGCCATTCGCCGACCGGATTGGTGTGCGCCGCCATCGCCGCACGGCCGAGTTCTTGGACGTTCTGCACGCTTGCGGTCGGTAAATTATTTCCGACGTAATCCGCGCGCATCGAACTGAAGGGCGGGTTGAGCGAGTAGTTCATCGTCGCCGGATCCTTGCCGATCGCGACCATTCCGGCTTTCATCCGGGCGGCGGTATCGGTGAGAATCGCGTAGGTGCCGAGCGTTCCCGCGGACGTGCCGACCATGACGTCGGCCAGCTTGAGATCCACGCCGTTCTGCGCGAGCGACGTGAGGTATCCGGAATAAAAGGAGACGAGGTAAATCGCGCCTCCGCTCATCGCGAGGCCGCGTTCCTTGCCGACTCCGAGCGGCGGCGTATACGGAATGGGGTGCGCGAGGCCGTCGTCCGGCGGGATACCCGTCGCAAGCGCCGCTCGATCGGCCGCGCTCGGGGCCGCCGCCAAGGCCTTCGCTCCCGCGAGGCCGAGCGCCGCAACGGCACCCGCACTCGTCGCGAGGAGCGCCTTTCGCGAGATACCTCCGCTCGAGCGCGGCATTTCATCGTGTTGCATTGGCGGCGACACTCCTCGTTCGATCGGAAACTGCAGTTTCGCTCTCGGTTCGACGATCGCGTACCGTCTCCCGGGTTGCGCGTTCTGCAACGTCCGCGCGCTTCGTGCGCCGACGCACGCCATGACCATCGCGACGCATGACGTACCGACGACGAGACGCAGGCCCCATGGTCAACACTCTAGTTGACTTTCTTGAACGGCCGAGGTACCATTGCAGGCATGGCGCGAGCGGCAAGCCGCGAGGCGGCACTCGGATACGTCTTCGACGCACTTGCGAACGAGCAGCGCCGCTCGATTCTGGTTCGCTTGGCGCACGGTGCTTCGAGCACGCCGGAAATCGCGTCACAGTTCGGATTCACGAAGCAGGCACTGAGCCGCCATTTGAAGGTCTTGGAAAGCGCCGGTTTGATCGCGCGCAGCGGCCGGGGGCGAATCAACGACGTCACGCTGCTTCCGGCGGCACTCGACGACGTTTCTCGATGGCTGGTGGAAGTGCGCAGAGGTTGGCACGCTAGCCTCGACCGCCTCGAGCACGTCTTACGGAGTAAGCGCTATGACTGATCGATTTGTAGCCGAACGTGCGTTTTCGGTTCCGCCCGAGGAGCTCTTTGCGGCGTGGACCGATGTGGCAATCCTCACGCGCTGGTTTGGTTGCGGCAACGACATGCTGTGGACCGTGCACGCTTGGGACGTCCGTCCGGGCGGCGCGATCGCCGTAAGCCTCGATTTCGACGGAACGCCGTACGAGGTGCGTGGAGAGTTTCTCGTCGTCGATCCGCCACGCCGGTTGCACTACCGCTGGAACGACGACCAGAGCGTCGACGTCACGATCGAAGCTGCCGGCAGCGGCTCCCTGCTCCGGCTGGAACACCGCTGGCCGCCGACGGACGACGATCGCTCGATGATCGACGCCGGATGGACGAGCGCACTGGAACAGCTGCATCGCGCGGTCACCGGTGCCGTCGCACCGTGAGCGGCATTCCCGACGCAAAGCTCCGCCTTTACGAAAAGCTCTTGGCAACCAACCCAAAGATCGAGCGCAGAGGCAAGACGAACCCTTACACCTCCCACAACGGTCATATGTTCACGCACCTGGCACCGCCGGGAACGCTCGCGATTCGGCTGCCGCCTGACGAAATCGATGCGTTTTTAGAAAAGTATAAGACGACGCTCTTCGAAGCGTACGGAGTCGTCAAGAAAGACTGGGTGGTCGTGCCTGACCGCCTCTTCGCCAAGACCGCCGAACTCGCGCCGTATCTCGACAAGAGCTACCGCTTCGTCAGAACCCTGAAGCCGAAAACCGCCGGCAAACGGTAATCGAGAATCGGCTGCGCTTACTGCTGGATTACCACGTAGCCTACGGCCGGCGTCGACTGCTTGTACGAAAGCTTCTTCTTCTTCCACCGTCGCGCCGGGATCGAGAATGCGGGGGAGCGGTACGTCGCCGAGGTCGTTTACGCGCAAGTTCGCGAACGGATCGATTTGGAAGGAACGGTGTTGCCGGCGATAGGCGTTCGAACGGTTGCGCACCACGCGGGGGCCCGAGATACTGCATGCGTTCGATCGCATTGCCTCCGCTGTAAGGGAACCCGATCAAGCCGATGTGGGTGTCCTCCATGTCGGGTCGATGCGGAGATCGCAAGAACGTCGCAGCGCCGTGCCAGTGAAAATCGCTGCTGGCTAGGCCGCTCGCCTCCAGGAGAGCGGCCGTATTCTTCTTACCACGATCGCCTTCGTGGACCACTGGCAGTAAGGCTGCCCCTTGTCGGTCCTCCGATTCGTCGCAGTAGGCTTCTGACTTCACACGTCAGGAGGCCTCATGATGCAAAGCGTCACCATTACGCCGGCGCGCCGCGCGCTCGAGTTCGGCATTTACCGCGACGGCGATAACAATCTCGATCGCGTCCAGAGCGCCGTCGTCGATCAGGCGGTCGCGACCAGCCGCGCGGACGCATCGATTCAATTTACCGTCGAAGATACCACCGCGATGCATCGCGACGTGTTGCATACCGACGAATTTACCGTCGCCGGCGGTTCCGTCTCGCACGTCGCGACGAGTGCGCCGCACCGCATGAGCGACGAGCAGAATCTCGCGCGCTTCGTCGCGCGAACGCTCGACAATGCCGAGGCGAGCGGCGCGAAGCAGACGTGGATCGATCTCGTCGATCACGGCGGCGGCGACGGCGGCGGCCTGCAGACGAGCGACGGGAAGTGCATGCCGATGCCCGACATCGCCAAGGCGATCTCCGACGGCACGGCGATGCACGCGCTCTCGCATCCCGAAGATGCCGCGCGCAGCGTCGATGGCGTGGTGGCCAATCAGTGCCTCATGGACACCATGGGTTTCGCTGACGCCCTCTCGCACGCCGGCGTCCGGTACTTGGCTGCGTCGCCGGAGACGATGCTGGCGCCGGGCGTTCCCAGCGACGTCGCGCACGCCATCGCGCAACACGAGGACGATCCGCAGGCGATGGCGCGTGCGGTCGTCTCCGACGTGATGAACGCCTCCTTCGACGGCGGCTTCTTCGGCGCGATCCGGCCGGCGGCGGCCTTCGACGTGCTCGATCTCGACGCGGCGAAGATGGCGCGCGCCGAGGCGGCGATCAAACGGCTCGACGACGGCTTGGTCGGCGCGGCGAAGCAGAGCCCGGCGGCGCGAGCGGCGCTTCGCAGCGACGTCCGCGGCGTCGACGGGATGGTCCGCTTTCCCGAGTCGACGCGCGACATGCCCTGGCACGCCGACCGCCCGGCAATCGCCGTCTACGGCGCGCTGGCCTCCGACGGACGGCTGAGCGATGCCGTGCGAGGCGACGCGCGCGCCGCTGCGGCGGCGGTACGCGGCCTGATCCTCGCGCACCGCGAGAGCGCGTCCTTCGGCCCGTTCGACGGGGCCGACTATTCGGACGCGGCCGGTCCCACGGTGCATTTGCCGGCATCGAAGGGGCAAATCGATCCGTGGGCTGCGGCCGGCGTTTCGGAGACGAAAAACGCGTTTTACGACGCGGTCGACGGCCCAGCGCTGGCGCGCGTTCTCGCGTAGTCGCCGCAAGGTAAAGAGGAGCGGCTCGAAAGCCGCTCCTCTCCCGCGAGACGTGCGAACGAAGCGCTACGGCTTGTCCGCGCAGCCGTGGTACGTGTTGGAGTACTCCTCCTGGACCGAGAAGGTGTTCTTTCCGTATTTTTGGGTCGTCAAGTAACGATAGGCGCAGACGTCGCCGATCTCCTCGCCGTACGCCGCGTTGAACCACGCGCTGTTGGGTAGCGGGTCGCTCCACGACTCGAACGATTCGTGGCTCAGCGTCGACGCGGTCGCGCTGTCGAGGCTGCCGTGCGGATACGTCGCCGCTTGACACGCGTAGTACTTGGCTTTGCCGATCTTCACGGTCGCGCCTTGGTACGGCTCGACCGAATAGATCACCGGCGAACCGTTGAACATCACCGCCGAATGGTACGCGCAAAACGCGAAGGCGCTCGTGTTATCGGGCGAGTAGCACTCGCCGGTCTGATCGAAGCACGTGTCGATGCCCGGCGGCAAGAAGAGATGGTACTCGTAGTTGAGCCCGAGCTTCTGGAAGTGCGTGGCGGCGGCCACGAGCACCGAGAAGAGCTGATAGTTGTAGAACGTATTCGAGTACTGCGTATTGAACGGGAGATGCACCGTGATGCTTCCGCCGTAGGTGTACTTCTTGCCGGGGCTCTTCGTATATTGGGTGATCAGGTTGGAAAGCGCGCTGCCGGCGAGCCCTTTGAGAAACTCCTCCGGTTTACCCCAGCACGTTTCACCCTTGGCGCACGTCTTGCCGTCGGTGGTGACGTAGATGTTGAACGCGGTCGTTCCCGGCATGGTGGTGCAGGCCGTGGTCTGGCACGTCATGTCGAGCGGGTAGCCGACGGGAGCGTTCGGGCGCACGTTCGACCGGTGCGGGAATGCCGGTGCGAAGATGTGCGCTTGGCCCGGAGCGATCTTCTGCGCCGCAGCACGGTCGGCTGCAGTCACCTCGATCATCCCCGATCGTTCGGGGACCGCCTGGGCGGAGACGGACGGTGGTGCGGCCGCGCCGCCCGCGCCCGGCTGCGCCGCCGACGGCGTCAAGGTTTGGCCGTTCATGCCCGAGCACGCCGCCAACGCCGCGCCGATAGCCAGCGGAACGGCGAAGCGCGCGAAAAGCTGCTTCATAAGAGAGTGGTCTCCTCCGAAAAGAAAAGAGTAGCGCCACCCATTATACAGGGTGGCGCTACGCGATGGGCTAGTCCTCTCGGATTACTCTTCGCTTACGGTCCGTTGGCGCAGCCGTGGTACTTGTTCGAGTACATCGTTTGGACGAAGTACTTCGTCGATCCAATTTTTTGGACCATCGGGAAGGCGTCGCACAGGTCGGCGATCTCGCTGTTGTAGGGCAGGTTGTACCAAGCGAGCGTTCCGTACGTGTTCGGGTTGGTATCGGTAATAGACTCGAACACTTCGTGTGCGAGGGTCGAGTCGGTCGAGTTCGTCAGCGCGTCGTAGCCCTTGGGAAGGTTCGAATAGACGCAGCCGCCGGCTTTCGTGCTGACGTTCTGATACGGCTCGACCGAGTAGGTGACGCGCCCGACGCTGTCGGTAAACTTCACGCTGCCGTGATAGGCGCAGAAGGCGAACGTCGACGCCACGTCCGGCGAGTAGCAGACCGACGTGCCCGTAAAGCACGTGTCGGTGCCCTTCGGCAGGAAGATGTGAAACTCGTCGGTCGCGGCCGTTCCGCCGGTCTGCTTGGCCACGGCATGGAGAATCGAGAACAGGTCGTTGTCGTAGTAGTACTTACTGTACTGCGGCCACTGCACGTTGGTCGAGCCGCCGAACGTGTACGCTCCGGCCTTTGCCTTGGTGTACTGCGTCAGCACGCCGGCGAGCTGGCTCTTGCCGATGGCGGTGAGGAACGTCTCGGGCGCGCCCCAGCAGCTCTGATTTCCCGCGGCACAGATTCACGTAGATGTCGTGCTCGATCGCCGTCTTCATGATCGGGCCGCCGTAGTTCTTCAGGTCGGCGGGATGGAAGACTTTGGTCGCATCGGGGGCGTGCGCGCCCCAGTGCGCCGACGTCGGGAAGAGATGATACGAGAAGCCGCTGACGTGGTACGCCGCATCGACGTCCGCTTGCGTCACGCGCACGGTGCGGGGGGCGCCGGCCGCGGCCGGCGCCGCGGCGATGACCGAGTCTGCGGCTGGAACCGATGCCGTGGGCGGCACCGCCCCTTGATTCGCCGAGCATGCCGCGAGGACGGCGACGGCAAAAGCCATCGCGCCCAATCGTACCGTGTAGGGCCTCATGAAAACCTCCGAATTTGAAGTGCTGTAGCGTTACCTGGGGTTCTTGCCAATCCCTCCCACGAGGAACTTGCCTTGCTCGCTCGCGAAGGCGCTTTCGATGACGGCCGAGCTGCTCGAACGCCTGCGCGCCTTTATGAACGAGCACGTGTATCCGAGCGAGCCGGTCTACGAGGCGCAGCTCGCCTCGGCGCCCTCGCGCTGGAGCGTCCCTCCGGTCGCCGAAGCACTCAAGGCCCGCGCGCGCGAAGCAGGGCTCTGGAACCTCTTCCTTCCCGACGAACGGTACGGCGCGGGCCTCTCCAACCGCGAGTACGCCCCGCTGTGCGAGCTCATGGGCACCTCGCCGATCGCACCCGAAGCCTTCAACTGCAACGCGCCCGATACCGGAAACATGGAAGTGCTCGCGCGGTACGGATCGGACGAGCAGCGCGAGCGCTGGCTCCTGCCGCTCTTACGCGGCGAGATTCGGTCGGGGTTCTGCATGACCGAGCCCGGCGTCGCGTCGTCGGATGCGACGAATATCGGCGCTTCGATCGTGCGCGACGGCGATGCCTACGTGCTCGACGGCCGCAAGTGGTGGACCACCGGCGCGATGCATCCGAACTGCCGCGTGCTGATCTTCATGGGAAAGAGCGATCCGGCCGCCCCGAAGTACCGCACGCAATCGATGGTGCTGGTGCCGCTCGACACGCCCGGCGTGCGGATCGTCCGCCCGCTGCACGTCTTCGGCTACGACGACGCGCCGTCGGGACACTGCGAGATCGATTTCGACTCCGCGCGCGTGCCGCTTGACTGCATGATCGGCGGCGAAGGCCGCGGCTTCGAGATCGCCCAAGGGCGGCTGGGCCCGGGGCGCTTGCATCACTGCCTGCGGCTGATCGGCATGGCCGAGCGCGTGCTCGGCGCGACGTGCCGCCGCGTGAGGTCGCGCGTCGCCTTTGGAAAGGCTCTGGCCGAGCGCGGCGTCGTGCGCGAGTGGATCGCGCGCTCGCGCATCGAGATCGACCAGCTACGGCTGCTCGTCTACGATGCCGCCGAACGGCTCGATCGCGAAGGCAACAAGGCCGCGGCAACCCACATCGCCATGGCGAAAGTCGAAGCGCCCAACGTCGCGCAGCGCGTCGTCGATCGCGCCATTCAAAGCTTCGGCGCCGCCGGCCTCACCGACGAAAGCGGCCTGCCCGGCGCGTGGATCGCCGCGCGATCGCTGCGCATCGCCGACGGCCCCGACGAAGTGCACCTGCGTTCGATCGCCAAGGCCGAACTCGCGAAATACGATGCCTGAAGGAAGCTTCTCGCTCGCTCGCGGGGCGACCGAGATTCTGCTCGTGCGCCACGCCGACGCGGTGCCTTCGCAAAGCGCCGACGAACGCGCGCCATACCGCGATCTCCCGCTGAGCGCGCTGGGCAAGTCGCAGGCCCACGCCGTCGCTACGCGCTTGGCGGGCGCGGCGATTACGACGATCTACTCGAGCCCGCTGCGGCGCGCGAGCGAAACCGCGCGCGCGATCGCCACGTCGGCGAAGCGCGCCATCGCCTACGACGAACGGCTGCGCGAGGTGGAGATCGGCGGCCTCGACGAGCCGCGCCATCCCGCCGAGTTCGGCGCGCACCTCGATCGTCTCGCCGAGCTGGCGATCGCGCACGGCGGCTGGTCGCAGATTCCGGGCACCGAGAGCTCCGAATCGATTCGCACGCGGATGCGCGACGCGGTCGCCGCGATCGTCGCGGAGCACGCCGGCAAGCGCATCGTTGCGGTGAGCCACGCCGGAGCGATCAACGCCTACTTGGCCGACGTGCTCGGCATCGGCGCCGATTTCTTCTTCCCGGCCGCCAACACGTCGATCAGCATCGTCCGCTGCCACGAGGGCCGCACGCTGCTGCTCTCGCTCAACGACGTCGCGCACCTGCACCGATTGCGAAAGGACGGCGATGGGCGAACTCGATCCTGAAGTCATCCCCGTTCGCGAGGAAGAACGCCTCGAGCCGGCGCGGCTCGAGCCGTGGCTGCGCGAGCGTCTGCCCGAAGCGAGCGGCGCGTTCTCGATCGCCCAGTTCGGCGGCGGGCACGCCAACCTCACGTATCTGCTGTCGTTCGGCGAGGCCGAATACGTGCTGCGCCGCCCGCCGCTCGGTCCGGTCGTAGCCGGCGGGCACGACATGCGCCGGGAGTTCGCGGTGCTCTCCAAGCTCTACCGCGCCTTCCCGCTCGCACCGCGCGCGTTGCTGCTCTGCACCGATCCCGCCGTCGCCGGCAGCGAGTTCGTGGTCGAGGAGCGCAAGCACGGCCTAGCGATTCGGCGCGACTTGCCGCCCGAGTTTTGCGACGATCCGGCGCTCGCACGGCGCATCGGCGAGATGCTGATCGACACGCTTGCCGACCTGCATCGCGTCGACGCGTCCGCCGTCGAGCTGGGCGATTTTGGGAAGCCGGAGGGCTACGTGGAGCGCCAACTCGCCGGCTGGAGCGACCGTTGGGAGAAGGCGCGCACCGGCGGCAGCGCGCCGGCCGAGCGGCTGATCGCGTGGCTGCGGGCGCAGATGCCGGTTTCCCCGGCCGCGACGCTGGTGCACAACGACTACAAGCTCGACAACATGCTGGTCGATCCTCGCAATCCCGCGCGCATGACGGCCCTGCTCGACTGGGACATGTGCACGCGCGGCGATCCACTGATGGATCTGGGCTACCTGCTCGCGCTCTGGCCGGAAGCCGGCGAGCCCAAGGAGTGGCGCGCTTTCGGCATGCCGACGTGGCGCGATGGCTTTCCGACGCGCGCCGAAGCGACGCGGCGCTATGCCGAACGCACCGGCTTCGACGTGAGCGCGGTGCACTGGTATTACGTCTTCAACGTCTTCCGCTTCGCCGCGATCCTGCAGCAAATCTACGTTCGGTACGAACGCGGGCAGACGCACGACGATCGCTTCCGGCACTTCGGCGCGTCGGCCAACGCGCTGATTGCGATGGGTTCGTCGCTGGCGCGCTAGCGCCGCAGCTCGATGCGTCCCGGGTAGATCGGACGGTTGATGATGCGTTCGAGCGTCTCGGCCGGCGCCTCGAGCACCAGCTTGCTGAAGTTCGCAAACGCCTCGCGAATGGCTTGACCTTCCGCGTAACGTTCGTTACGCTCCATGTCGACTTTGCCCTCGACCGGCAAGAGCGCGACGTAGCGGCCTTCGTCGTCCTCGCCGGCCTCGATCAACCCGGAATCCGAGAAGATCCGTAGCGCGGCCGAAACGGTCTTGTCGCGGACGTGTTCGAGATCGAGCGCCGACGCGAGGTCGGCGTTGGACCCGCGCACGCTCCCGTCGCGCGCCATCGCTCGCAGGCCTTTATACACGCCGCGCAGCGTCGCGATCGTGGGGGCTTCGACGTCGAGCAGCCATTCGTTCAGGCGCCGGTCGCCTTCGCCGAAGATCAGGTGGATCTCGGCGTGGCTTCCGTCGCGCCCCGCTCTTCCGGCCTGCTGGTTGAACTCGGCGTAGTCGAAGTTGAGATGGAAGAGTGCGACGTCGCGAACGTCGGGCAGGTCGATGCCTTCGCCGAAGGCCGACGTCGCGACCACCACGCGCAGCGCCCCCTCGCGAAAGTAGCGCTCGACGTCGTGACGGTCGGCGGTGGGCATGCCCGCATGATAGAACATCACTTCGTCGCCGAAGGCCTTGCGCAGCTTCGTCGCGACCTCCGCGGCGTCTTTACGCGAGTTGGTGTAGACGATGGCTTTCCCCGATCCGGCGAGAGCCTCGCACAAATATCCGATTTTGTCTTTGCGCCCGCGCGCGTCGACCACGTGCAGGTTCTCGCGCACCGTCGGATCGATCACCCAGGCGTCGATGCCCAGCTCGCTCACGATGCGGTGAAACGCCTCGTCGCCGGCGGTAGCGGTGAGCGCGAGGACCTGCGGGCTGCCGAGCGCGGCGATCGTCTCGCGCAAGCGGCCGTAGGCGGGGCGATGGCGCGACTCGTGCACGTGGTGCGCTTCGTCGACGACGATCAGCTTCGGCCGGCTGCGGCCGCCGAACGCGTCGCGATGGAAATCCAGGAACTCCGGCGTCGCGAGCATCACGTCCCACGCACCCTCGCGCAGGGCTTCGAAGAGCTCTTCGCGTTCGCGGCTGTCGATCGAGCCGTTGGCGCGATAGACGCGCAAGCCGAGTGGATCGAGTTTACGAGCGAGCGCCTCGTATTGATCGTTGGCGAGCGCGCGCAGCGGGTAAATCACCAGCGTCTTCTCGCCGCCGGTCAGCGCGCGCAGCGCGGCCGTAAACTGAAAGCAGAACGATTTGCCTCGCCCCGTTCCGAGCACGGCCAGCACGTTGCGGCCGCGTTCGATGCGTTCGAGCACGGCGCGCTGCGCCTCGTGCGGCTCGTTTGCACCGATCAGCGCCTCGCGGATGCGGCGGGCGTCGCCGTCCCACGCCGTTCGCAGCGGCGTGGCGCGATCGTCGCGTCCCTCGACGACGGCCGCCGCGTCGCGCTCGATAAAGACGTTGACTCCCCGATGCCTCTCGCCGCCGCCGGTGAGCTGCTCGACGCGCGCGCGATACCTCGCGCCCGCGTCCATGGCCGGCCCTAGGTGTGCGGAGATGCCGCGCTTGAGAAACCCTAGCTGCAGGTTGCCGTAGCGAACTTCGACCGCGTTCTCGTCGTACGGGTTTTGCGGCGCGCGCACGAGATCGAGCTCCGCGCCGGCGCGCAAGCCCGCGAGCACGTCCTGGCGGCCTTCGAACGAAACGCCGACCACCTTGCTGTGAAACGCGGTCGCGTCGGCGATGGTCGAATACGGGTCGCGAAGATACTCCTCGCTCTTGGCGTACGCGCGCTCGACGAACGCGGCGACGCCGGCGTCCTTTCGAGAACGCGCTTCGACGGGCTCGGCAATGGGCGAGGAACCGAGGAGCGCGGCGAAGGCGCGTTCGAACGCCGCTTCCGACGGAGTCGGCGGCGGGAGCGCCTTAGCCGGGCTTCTCTTCTTCGGTGCGGGCCGGTTCGGCGTCGAGCTGATGCTCGCCGCCGGCGTGTTCGAACTCGTCGAGATTGAGCGAGATTTCTTCATGCCCTTGATCGAACGCGGCATCGTGAAGACCGGCGTTCTGCGCGTCGAGCGGATCGACCGCTTCGTCGTAGCCCTCGCCGGCCAGCGGTTCTTCGATCAATACCCCGCCCGCGGTGGTGGTGGGACGCTGCTTGCGGTAGCGCGCCGGCGTGGGCGTCACCGTGCGCGACGCCTTGGCTTTCTGCCGCCGCTCGCGGCGCGCGGCCACGATATCCTCGCGGGCCGCGCCGGACCGAGATTGCGCGGTCGCCGCGTCGCCGCGGGAACGCGCGGGCGCGTTGCGGTCGGGCGAGAGCCCGGCGCGGCGGCGTTTGGCGGCCGCTTCCATCTGGCGCTTGCGGAACACGAGCACCAGCGGCGCCGAGAAGAAAATCGAGTGATAGCCGCCCGAGCAGATGCCGACGAGCAGCGCGAAGGCGAAGTTCTTGAGGCTGCCGCCGCCGAGCGCCAGCAGCGCGATCAAGGTGATGACGACGGTCGCCAGCGTGTTGAACGAGCGCGTCATCGTCTGCTTGATCGACTCGTTGACGATGACGTCGTACGGCTGGCCGGCCATAAGCTTGGTGTTTTCTCGGATTCGGTCGAGAATGACGATGGTATCCATCACCGAGTAGCCGATGACGGTGAGCACCGCGGCGAGGAACGCGTCGTCGGCGCGGCGGCCGGCCAACGCGTAAATGCCGATCATCATCGCCGCGTCGCGAACCAGCGCGACCACCGTGACCAAGCCGAAGATGTAGTTCCAGCCGAAGCGGAAGGCGATATAGAGGAACTGGATGCCGAGCGCGATGACGAGCGCCCAAAGCGCCTTGACGAGATACTCTTGGCCCAGCGACGGCCCGACCGCCGTAATTTGCGAAGCGGCGCGATCGACCGTACCGACCGTGCCCAGCGCCTTCCAAATCGGCGTCGAATCGTTGGCGAACGAGGTCTGCGTCTGGATGACGAAGCCCTTGCCGTTGGTGCCCGCGGTCGTCACCTGCGAATCGCTCAGGTCGAGCGGTTTGAGCGCGGCGTTGACGGCGTCGGTCGTCGTCGGCTGCGCGTACTGCACGTCGATTTCGGTACCGCCGGTGAACGAAAGCCCGAGGCGCAGCATGTGCGAGGGCTGGAAGCCCTGGCCGCCTTCGAAACCGTGATAGATCATCGAGCCCAAGCCCAGGGCAATGACCAGGTACGAGATCCTCGAGACGATCTTGAACCAGCCGACGATGTTCCAGTTGAGTCTGCGGAAGAGCATGGCTTACGCCGCCCCCGCCTTGGCGAAGATCCCGACGTCGTCTTTCTTCACGCCGTAGAGCTCCGGCGCGCTGAGCACGTCGTTGTCGACGAGCACGTCGACGAAGAAGCGCGTGATGAAGACGGCCGTAAAGAGCGAGACGATCGTACCCCAGAGCAGCGTGAAGGCGAAGCCCTTCACGGTTCCGGTGCCGAGCGAAAAGAGCACGAACGCACCGACGATCGTGGTGAAGTGGCTATCGAACACCGCCGAGAAGGCGCGCTGGAAGCCGACGCGCACCGCGGCGCGCATCGATTTGCCGTTCCACAGCTCTTCTTTGATGCGTTCGAAGATCAGGACGTTGGCGTCGACCGCCATGCCGATCGAGAGCACGAAGCCGGCGATGCCCGGCAGCGTCAGCGTTGCGTGCGAGAGCGCGAGAATCGCGAGCATCGCGAGCACGTAGATTGCCAGGGCCAAGTCGGCGAGCAGACCGGGGAGGCGGTAGACGACGATCATGAAGATCAGCACGAGCGCGAGGCCCAGCGCCGACGCCTTCATGGACTGCACGAGATCGATCTTGCCGAGCGTCGGCCCGATCGTCTCCTTTTCGACGATCTTGACGGTGACGGGAAGCGCGCCGGCATTGAGCTCGTTGGCCAGCGTCACGGTTTGCTCTTCGGTGAACGTGCCGTTGATCACGCCGCTATCGTAGATGGCGCCGCGAATGACCGGCGCTTCGATGTAGCGGTGATCGAGGAAGATGCCCAGCAGCTTGCCGAGATTGGCGTTGGTGAGCTTGCCGAACTTCGCGGGGTCCTTCGTTTGAAACAGCACCTCGGGCTGGCCGCTCTGGTCGAAACTCGCCTGCGCCGCCTTGAGATCCTTGCCCGAGTACACGATCGGACCGCTCGCATCGTAGGCGCCGTTGGCCACGTAGGCTTCGGCCGCGGCGCGCTCCTTGGGCGTTCCGGCGGTGCTGGCGAGCAACTGTTGCGCGGCCGACGCTTTGGCGTTGACGTCGGGCGGCACGATCTTGTAGTCCAGGACCGCGACTTGCTTGAGCACCTGCTCGGCCTGATCCGGATTCTTCACGTTGGGCAGCTCGACCAAAATGCGGTCGCTGCCGACGTTGCTGATCGACGGTTCGGTGACGCCGAGGCCGTTGATGCGCCGGTCGATGACTTCGCGCGTCTGCGCCTGCACCTGCGGGGTGATCTGCGGAACGTCCGCCGTCGGATAGAGTTGAAGCAAGAGGCGGGAACCGCCCTCGAGATCCAAACCGAGGCGAATTTTCTGCTGGACGGGCCAGATCGACCAAATCGATACGGCCACCAGGGCGATAATGACCAACGCCTTAAAGGGCGTCTTGAGGTTATTCCAGTTCATTGGCATCCGAATGAAGGCGATGCAAGCAAGCGGCCCTGACGGGAATGCCCGCCGGGCCGGTGGACGTTAACGTTCACACGCTACCAGGCCTGCCGGACCCTGTCAACGGCACGCGGTCTCTCGTAGGAGCAGGACAGAAACGGCCTTGGCCCTAGGCCGCGAGGTTCAGCACTTCGACTGGTTCGAGGGGCAGGTCGCTTGGGAGCTCGCCGTAGGCCAAGACGCCGACGCGGATGCCGGCGCGCAGCAAGAACTCCGCCAGCCACGGCCGGAGCGCGGCCGTGCAGACCACGGCGGCGCGATCGCGGGGCGTGCGTGCCGCGTAAGCCTCGATGCGGTCGCGGACGGCCAGCGCGGTGCCGGGGGCGCCCGCGTCGGCGCCGCCGGCGGCCCAGCTGGCCGAAAGCCGGTATTCGAACGCGGGCTCGAAAACGAGCGCCTCCAGCCGGTCGACGCCGCGGCGCCGCAGCAGGGCGGGCACGATCTCGCGCCGCGCGGCTTCGGCCAGCTCGCGAGGGTCGCGCGTTCCGGCTTCCAGCATCGCCTCGAGCACCCGCACCGGATCGCGCGGCCAGGCCCCTTCGCGCAACAGCAGGCCGAGGGCCCGGTGCACCGACCCGAAGGGCAGCGCCTCGCCGCCCACCTCTTTCACGAGCGCCGGCACCGAGGCGCGCAGGTGTTCCAACAACGTCTGCAGTTCTTGGCGGCCGACCAGCTCGGCGGCATGCAGGCGCACGACCTCGGCGAGATGCGAGCCCAGCACCGAAATTGGATCGAAGACCAAAGCGCCGGCGTCGGCGAAGCGATCGCGGTCGCCGGGGGCGATCCATGCTGCCGGCAGCCCGTACACCGGCTCGCGCACGACGTCGCAGTGCAGGCGTTCGAGAATCGCTTCGTCCGCAACCGCGAGCAGCCGGTCGAGCAGCAAACGTCCGGCGCCGGCGGCGGCGTCGCGCACGCGAATGCCGTACGTGCCGGGATCGCGGGCGAGATCGTCGCGCAGCCGCACGCCGGGCAGCACGACGCCGATATCCGAGGCGAGCGCGCGGCGCACCTCACCGATGCGATCCAGCAGCGCCTCGGCGTGCGGCGGCGCGAGCAGGTGCGCGAGATCGGCGCCGATCTCGATCGTCACCGCGTCGACGCCGACCAGCCCCAGCGCCAGTTCCGGGCGACGCATGGCGCCGCGCCGCGCGCGCTCGCGCCCTTCTTCGGCCGCCTCCGCCCGGCGGCGCGCCGCCCGCGCCGCGAGCTGACCGAGGGCGAACGCACCGATGCCGAGCAGCAAGAACAAGCCCTGCGGAAGCGCGGGGACCAGCGCGAGCGCGAGCAGCAGGCCGCCGGCGCCGCGCAAGACGTCGGGCCGCGCGAAGAGCTGGGCGGCGAGATCGGCGCCCAGGGCACCGTCGGAGGCGACGCGCGTCACCATCATGCCCATCGCCGTCGAGATCAGAAAGGCCGGCAGCGTGGTCACGAGCGCGTTGCCGATCGAGAGCAGCGCGAACGTATCGAGCGCGTCGAGCGGCGACATGCCGTGATAGGCGATGCCGACCACGACGCCGCCGGTGAGATTGAGCGCGACGATCACGAGCGCCGCGACCGCGTCGCCTTTGACGAACTTTCCGGCGCCGTCCATCGCGCCGTAGAAATCCGCCTCGCGCTGCACCGCCTCGCGCTTGCGGCGCGCGCCGGCCACGTCGAGCGCGCCGGCGTGCACGTCGGCGTCGATGGCCATCTGCTTGCCGGGCATCGCATCGAGCGTAAAGCGCGCCGCCACTTCGGCGACGCGCTGCGAGCCGCTGGCGATTACTACGAATTGAATCGTCACGAGAATCGCGAACACGATCAACCCGACCACGAGGTTGCCGTGCACGACGAACTGCCCGAACGCGGGCACGATCGCGCCGACCGCGCCGGGCGTGGCGCCGTCGGTGAGGATCAGCCGCGTTGCGGAGACGTCGAGCGAGAGGCGAAAGAGCGTGGCCACGAGCAGCGCGGGCGCGAACGCGCTGAACTCCAGCGGGTTCTCGACCGTCACCGAGAGCAGCAGCACCAGCGCCGAACCGAAGACGTTGACGCCGAGCAGCAGATCGAGCAGCCACGGCGGAAGCGGCACGATGAGGATCGCGACGACCGCGAGCAAAAGCGCCGCAAAGGCGTAGACGGGGAGGCGCGTCACGGCCGCAGTGCGCCCGAACGCGTCAGCGCTGCGACGATTTCGGCCACGCCGACGTAGAGCGCGTACGGAATCGCTTCGCCGGCGCGGGAGCCGGCGAAGAGCGCGCGGGCGAGCGCGACGTTCTCGACGATCGGAATGCCGGCGGCCGCAGCGATCGCGCGAACGCGCAGGGCGGCCGCCTCGGCGGCGCGCACGGCAACGCGCGGAACGGGAATCTCCGGCGGACGGTATTCGAGCGCCACCGCGACGTGCGTCGGATTGGCCACGACGAACGCGGCGCGCTCCACGTCGCGCAGCGAACCGCGCAGGATCGACCGCGCGAGCGCGCGTCGCCGCCCGCGCGCGACCGGATCGCCCTCCTGCTCCTTCATCTCGCGCTTGCGTTCGTCGAGGCTCATGCGCAGCTTGCGCAACCACGCGCGCCGTGCCGCCGCGTACTCGGCGATCGCAAAGACGCCGCCGACCGCGCAGGCGGCAAACGCCACCCGCTGCGCGGCGTGCCAGACGGCCGCCGACGAAGCGGCGAGATCGTGGGCCCGCAGCAACTGCGCCGCGCCGGCTGCGAGCGCCGGCAGCATGCAGCCCGCGGCCAGCGCAAACGCGATAGCCCCGCGCAGCGAATGCGCCGCGGTTTCGCGCGAACAGAGTCGCTTGATCCCTTCGAAGGGATCGAGCCGTCGCAGGTTCGCCGTCACGGCGGCGAGGTTGGCGCCGCCCGCCTGCGCGACGCCGGCCACCACGCCGCCGGCCGCCGCGGCCGCGGCCGGGACGGCCGCCCACGCTGCGATCGCGACGCACGCCGCAACGGGCGCACTGCCGGCGGCGGCTTGCACGATCGCGACGCGCGCGCACGCGGCGATTGCGGGCGCGACGCCGGCCGTCGCCACGATCGCGGCAGCGAACGCGGCGTTGGCGCCGAGCTCCCCCGAACGCGCGACGTTGCCCTCGCGTTTGGCCTTCGCGATCCGTTGCGGCGTCGGATCGAAGGGCTTCTCGGCGTCGCTCACCGGGCGCCCGCGGGAAGCGCGAGCAGCGGTTCGTAGACGCGCTGCGCGAGCAGCGGAACGCCCAGCGCGGTCGCAACCAGCGCCGCGGCAAATGCCAGTGGAAACGCCAGCGTGACGTTCCCGAACCGCGGAACCGCGCGCGAGAGCGCGCCCATCGCGATTTGCACCGCGAAAGCCAGGCCGATCGCCGGCGCGGCAACGCCGGCGGCCACGAGTGCGATCGTCTGCAGCAGACCCGCGGCGTACGCGGCCCAGGCGTGCGGATCCAGCGGCGTGCCCGGCGGCATCCGCACGAAGCTCGCGGCGAGCGCGAGCGTCGTGACGCGATAGGCGCCCAGCAGAAAGAATCCCCCGGTGTACGCCAGCGACCACACGCGCCCGAAACCGCTGGGTGCGACCAGTTGCACGTTGGGAGCGATCGCCTTCATGCCGACGTAATCGTCGACCGCGCGGCCGCCGGCGTAGGCGCCGTCGTAGACCAGCGACGCCGCCAAGCCGATCGCACTGCCGATCGCAAACTCGGTGACCAGCGCGAGCAGCACGGCAACGTCGCGGCTGGGGAGCGCGTGCGCGCGCACTCCCGGGGCGATCGCGAGCGCGAGCAGCAGCGCGAAGGCAGCTCGCACCGGCGGCGGTACGCTGGGATGCGCGATGCCGGGCGCGCGAAACGCAAAGCCCACGCACCGTGCGAAGACGAGGAGCCCGATCGCGCTCACGATCCCGCCAATGCCGGGATCGCGGCCACCGCTCGCGCGAAGAGCCCGGCCAGCAGGTGCATCGCGAACGCCCCGAAGATCGCGACGGCTCCTCCCACGACCGCGATCTTGGGAAGCAGCGTCAGCGTTTGCTCTTGAATCTGCGTCGCTGCTTGGATCACCGCAACGGCCGTGCCGGCCAGCGCCGCGACGGCCAGGACCGGAATCGCAATCGCCGCCGTCGTCAGCAGCGCGTCGCGCAAGAGCGCATCGAAAACGTCCACGCCCGACAGCATAGCCGCCGGGCGTGTCCTAGGGATGACGGGGAGATGTCAGGTTCGTGCGAAGAGCGGGCGCCACGCGCTGGCCGCGAGCAGCGACGAGACGATCGCGCGCGTTGCCGGCGACCGGTTGAGCGTATAGAAGTGCATCCCCGGGACGCCCGATTGCAGCAGCGCCACCGCCTGCATCGAGGCGTAGGCGACGCCGAGTGCCTCGACCGCCTCGCGGTCGCCCTTGCGCACGGCCATTTCGACCTGCAGCTTCGGCGGAATGCTGGCACCGCACATCGCGACGAAGCGTTTGATCTGATCGAAGTTCGTGATCGGCATCAGGCCCGGCAGCATCGGGGCGAGCACGCCGGCCGCGCGCGCCCGCCGCTCGAACTCGAAATACGCGCCGTTATCGAAGAAGAGCTGCGAGACGAGAAACTGCGCGCCGGCGTCGACCTTCTCTTTGAGATGGCGCAGGTCGGCGTCGAGATCGGGCGCTTCCGGATGCTTCTCGGGATAGCACGCCGCCCCGATGCAAAAGTCGTAGTTGCGGCGCAGCATGGCGATCAGTTCCGAGGCGTGAGAGAAGCCGCCCTCCGGCGCCTCGAAACGCTCCGCGCCCTTGGGCGGATCGCCGCGCAGCGCGAGCACGTTCTCGATTCCGGCGCGCGCCAGGTCGTCGAAGAGCGAACGAAGCTCGGCGCGCGTCGAGCCGACGCACGTGACGTGCGCGACGACGGTCAGGCCGATCTCGTTTTGAATCTGCTTGGCCAGCGCGACGGTGCGCGCGCGCGTCGAACCGCCGGCGCCGTAGGTGATCGAGATGAAAGCGGGGCGCAGCGGCTGGAGCGTCTCGATCGTCGCAAAGAGCTGTTTCGAGCCCTCCTCGTCTTTGGGCGGGAAGAACTCGAACGAGAAGAACGGCCGCGTCGTCGACAGCGCGTCGGTAATCCGCATCGGCCCCTCTTTATCGAAAGCCGGCGACGGGGCCTCCGCCGCCGAGTTCCCAGCCGGCGGCCGGCCGGCTCAGCTTCGCCCCGTCAGGCGTTATCGCGCAACGTCGGTACTTTCCGTGCCGATCCTTGAACGGACACGGCAGAGGGAGAACGTTCCGTTGACGAACGGCGGCTGAATACGTAAGGGGCGCCGGCGGCCTCAAGGTTTCGTCGACAGCAACGCGTCGAGGACCGGCGTCGTGAGCAGCGCGTTGTTCCCTCCGCCCAGATTGGTGAGCGTGGTAATCGCGAGGTGCCGGTCGGGGATCGTCGCCGTGAAGCTGGCAAAGCCGCTCGTACCGCCGTTGGCGCCGAACATGCGGTGCCCGTCGGTCATCGCATAGGCGAACCCGCCGTAGCAGTAAGCGGGGCGGGATTTGCCGGGATTTTCGGGGCCCGCGAATGCGGGCTCGCCGTTCGCGAGTTTCCCGGGCGAGAAATACAACTCGCGCCACTTCCCGTGAAGCAATTTCCCCGCGAGCAAGGCGTCGTCCCACGTTTGCAGGTCGGCGGCGTCCCCGACGAGATAGCCGGCCGAATCGGCGTTGCGCAGGTTCCACGGCGGCGCGTTCACCAGCGCGCCAAGCGTCGCGCCCTGAGTCCCGTGCGGATCGAAGCTCGCATAGTCCGCATTCCAAATCGTGTAACCGAGCGCCAGATTCGGCACGATCTTCAGCATCTGATAGCCGTGCGCGGTGGGCATGCCGAGCGGCTGGAAAATGTGCGTCGCAAAGAACGCGTCGAGGCTCTCCCCGCTGACGCGTTCGATGATTTTACCGAGCAGCAAATAGCCGGTGTTGCTATACTTTGCCTGCGTGCCGACCGGAAAAGCCAACGGCTTATCGGCGGCCCACGCGATGACGTCGTCGGCGGTGGAGAAGGGCAGCGCCGCGTATTTTAAGGAAAACTCCGGCCCGCCATCGTTGATCAAATCGGGGATCCCGGAGGTGTGAATGAGGAGATTCTCTACGGTAATGCCGCGATTGGCGAATTTTGGAAACCACGTGCCGATGTCGGCTTTCAGGTCGAGCTTGCCTTCTTGCGCGAGCAAGAACACGCCCATCGCGGTGAACTGCTTCGTGAGCGAGCCGTACTGGTACAGCGTCTGCGTGTTTGCCGGCAGCTTGTCGGCCACGTCGCGATAGCCGTAAGCCTTCTGGAAAACGCGTTTCCCGTCGCGATCGACTTCGATGACGACCGAGGGAATGTGGCGATCTTTGAGTGCCGCTGCGGCGGCCGCGTCGAGGGCTTGGATCTGCGCGCCCGATAACGCTGCAGCGAGGAGAAGCGAGGCAATCAAAGGACGGCTCCTTCAAAGGGGGAGTTTCCGCCAGGCATTCACCCCGCGCAGCCGGTCGCCTGTCGCAAGCGCACGAAACGAGGTACCGGCTCTATGCCGGCGCGGGTGCGGTGCAACCTAGCCGTAAGCCTCGTCTGCTGCTTTCCAGTCGATCGGAACGAGCGGGCCGGTAAGAAACACCCACGCTCCGACGCCGCTGAGCGCAAACGCGGCGCAGATCGTAAACGGCAGCGTGAAACTTCCGGTCGCATCGACGAGAACGCCGGTAATCGACGGCGCGACGAGCCCCGCAATATTTCCCATGAAATTCTGGACGCCGGTCCAGCGCCCGCACGCCGCTGGGCCGCCTCGCGTTTGCGACACGACGTACGTGTTCAATCCGTTGATTCCCGCGAAAAATCCGGTACAGACGAGCATCGCCGCCGCCACGATACCGCTCGTATAGCCGCAGGCGACCAAGCTAGCGGCAAGACCGATCCCGCCGATAACCCAGCAAGATTTCCGAACGACGGTCGCAGAGAATCCGCGTCGAATCAGCACGTCCGAGGCCCAGCCGCAGGCGATCACGGTGACGCCGGCAACCACGAACGTCGTTCCCGAAATGACGGACATTTGCGGCAGCGTCCAGTGACGCTCGTGCACGAGATAGTACGGAACCCAAGTGATATTGAAATACAAGACGAAATTTGCGCAAAAGTGGCCGATCGAAGCGCCCCAAAGCGACACCTGGCGCAATATCAAACGCATCGGCACGCGCTCGAGCTTGGCGTGCGACACTTCCAGTGCGCGCGTCTGCGCTTGCGCGAACATCCACCAAAGCAACGCCCACAGGAGGCTCGTCGCTCCGAAGCCGATAAAGAAGTAGCGCCACCCGAACGCTGCCGTTACCAATCCGCCGAAGAACACTCCGAACGCGGGCCCGAACGAGAGGCCGGCTTGCGCGATGCCGTTTGCCACGCCGCGTAAGGATTCACCGACGTTTTCGGCGAGCAGTTTCGACATCGCGGGAAACGTAACGGACTCCCCGACCCCGAGCAGAAGACGGCACGCAAACAACTGGAAAAGGCCACTTGAGAAGCCGGTAATGATGGTCGCAAAAGACCATACCAGAAAGCCAGCCAACAAGACGCGTCCACCGCCATAGCGCTCGACGAGCCACCCTACCACGAGCTGCATTGGAACGTAGGTAATAAAGAACGCCGTTAATAAAAATCCCAGCTGCGACGCCGAGATGTTCAGCTCGCTTTTAATGAGCGGCGCGGCTATGGAAAGATTACCGCGATCGATATAGTTGATAAAGATTGCGATCGCAATCAGCGCCAGCACCGGCGCAACGCTGCGCCGCACAATAAGAACCGAAGCAGCCATCAGAACCGCCTATCGAAGGCGGTGTTCTCTTAGATTTTGCGTCAAACCTTGCGGCAGAGTCCGCATGGGCGCAGTCTAGTCGCCGTGCAGTGCTTCTTCCGCTTCTTCGCGCCATTTTGCAACGGCCTCGTCGAGCTGCCTGCGAAACGGCGGGGGATAGTCGCGCGGGTTCAAAGGCCCCTTTCGCAGCGCTTCCAAGATCATCAGTTCGACGTCCAGCCACCGAGGGTTGCCGGGATGGCGTTGCCTCCAGGCATAGGCGAGCGGCTTCAGTCGAAGCCATGCATGCGGGGCGACCATGACGAACGGCGCAAACAAGTCTCGATCGATCACGCCCTTATTGAGCAGGCGCGCCATGGCCTGAAAGAACCCGCCGTACATCGCAATGCGAGGGTCGAGCGAGCCGTTCATCGCCGCTTCGAGCGTCTCCGGGTCGCGGAAGTTTTTCGTTTCGAGATACTCGCGAGCCTCGACCATTTCGCGCGAATTGATCAGCCGCGCCATCTCGAGGTAGCTCTCGATTTGGTACGTCAAGCGCAAATGCTTGAGCTGAATAACGGCCGCGACCGTGCCCGCCAGCACGACGAGCGTACCGCATACGGTAGCAAGCGCGCTAATTTGATCCCAAGCCATGCGGTCCTTTTAGACTATGGGCTTGCTTGTCCTAGCGTTCGATTTCGCAAATCATCGAAAGCTCGCCGCCACGCCGCCGCAAACCAGCGCCCAGCCGTCGACCATCACGAACAGCAGCAGCTCGACCGGCAGCGATATCACCGGCGGCTGAGCATCATCATCCCGAGGCCCATGACGTGAAAATGACCATCACCTTGACCATCGCGTGATTTATGGATTACAATACCTTGACGGTGTTGGACGTCCGTCTTTCCCCCGAATACGATGCTTGGCTCGGCGAGCTTCGCGACGCCATCGGTAAAGCCAAAATCGTCGGCCGGATCGCTCGTCTTCAAGCTACAGGACATTGGGGCGACGCGAAACCCGTGGGTAACGGTTCATCGAAGTGCGTATTGACTACGGACCCGGCTACCGGGTTCATTGCAAGAGAGTCGGTCGGATCATCGTCGTTCTTCTGATCGGTGGCGACAAATCGACTCCGAAGCGCGACATAGCGCGAGCAAAGGATATTTCAAGGGCATGGCAAGCGTAAAGCGGCTTCCGCAATTTGACGCGGCAAAGTACCTCGACAGCAATGAGGCCGTCGCCGCCTTCCTCTCCGACGCGTTGGAAACGGGTGATCAAGCATATATCGCGCATGCCTTCGGCGCAGTTGCAAGGGCCAGAGGCATGGCGCAGATTGCCGAAGAGACCGGCCTCGCCCGCGAACAACTGTACCGCTCTTTCAGCGAAAATGGGAATCCCACATTGAAGACCTTACTCGCCGTCATGAAATCCTTCGGCATCGAGTTGTCGGCGCATCCGGGTCCGACACGCCGTAACCGTCGTGTGTCCCGCGCATAACTGCATGAGAACACCGGTCTTAGTTACGATATCATTTATCGCTATTTCCCTTGTTGCCGCGCCTTTGAGGCACGATGCAGTTGCTTCATCCGCCGGGTGCGCAACGTCGACACTCTACGTGGTTAGAGGTAACAGCGGCCCTGTGGAAGCATACTGTGGCTCGGCGACTACGCCAGCTTTCCAGTTTTCGTTACGAGACCAGCTTCCGCTTGGCGGTTTCGATCACGACAGGGACGGCAACCTCATCGTGCTGCAAGCAGTAAAGCCCGAATTTTCAAAGGCAGTGAGCCACTTAACCGCCTACACACCTGACGGCCATGTTCTTGCGACGACCGATGGACTGGAATACGCGTTCGGCCTTGCCGTTGATCGCGTGCATGAAAAGGTTTACGTTTATTCCCCCGAGCGTTCCGAGGAACCCATTCAAGGGACTAAGGCGTTATTCGTGCGATGGAGTGGTCGCTTTGCCGTGTTCGACGCCGGCTCTCTTCGCGCGGACGGCTTCGTCACGACGAATCAGACTGAGACTGCGGCCGATTACTTTGTTGACAGAAATGGGATGCTTTGGATCTACGATAAGTCGGATCGTGGCCTCGTCTCGCTGGAAAGACGGTTCCCCTACAACACGTGCGCGATTGCTTCGGGGCCAAAGGCGACCTTATTTGCGATAAGCTGCGAAGGCGTCCTCAGGCGCATAAGCACGTCTGACGGAAAGGTGATCGAAGATAGGGACCTCGGGGGCGGGCCCGTTTTCGGCGGGCTAGAAGCGAGATTGGCCGCCGATTCAAACGCGAACGTCTACCTCTATAACGCGGCAAAAGATCAGTTCTCTTGCTACGCTAACGGTGCTTCGCGCGCCTCCTCTAGCGTATCCGGCATCATCGTATACGACATCCTGATCGACGAATCCGACGATGTGTACGTACGCGGCTTCGATCGCTCAGCGAGCACCCCTAGCATCGACGTATATCGTGGCTGTTCTCTAAAACTGATACGACGATATCCATTCTATGCTTCGGCGATGACGCTCGTGTCGCAGACGACTTCGGCACGATAGCAGAGTGCCACGTCTTCGGACGTCATCGAAAGCTCGCCGCCACGCCGCCGCAAACCAGCGCCCAGCCGTCGACCATCACGAACAGCAGCAGCTTGACCGGCAGCGATATCACCGGCGGGCTGAGCATCATCATCCCGAGTCCCATCAAGATCGCCGCGACCGCCAGATCGATCGCGACGAACGGCAGATAGAGCGCGAAGCCGATGGCGAAGGCGCTGCGCAGTTCGCCGACGACGAACGCGGGAATCAGCACGACGACCGGCGCGCGCGACGGCGGCTCGGGGCGGCGGCGCGCGACGCGCTCGAAGAGCGCGACGTCGGCGACGCGGCTCTGGCGCAGCATGAAGGCGCGCAGCGGTTCCATCGCGCGCGCGAGCGCCGCGGATTGCGAGAGCCGGCCGTGCGAATACGGTTCGATGGCGTCGCGCGAGATGCGATCGGCGGTGGGCGCCATCACGACGAGGGTCAGCACCAGCGAGAGCGCCGTCAGCACGGCGTTGGGCGGAAGCGCCGAGGCGCCGATCGCCGAGCGCACGAGCGAGAGCACCACGACGATGCGCACGAACGAGGTGCAGCTTACGACGACGAACGGAACGATCGAGAGCAGGGTGAGGCCGGCCAGCACGTCGAGCGCGGCGGTCGCGTGGCCGTGCGGGGCGATCAGCGCGTCGAACATGCGACGAGCGTACCGCCGCAGCGTTACGCTCGTATGATCGCGCGATGTCGGAGCGATTACCCCGGTCGCTGGATCAGTTCGGTCACGCGGACGCCGAAGTTCTCGTCGACGGCGACGACCTCGCCGCGAGCGATGAGTTTGTTGTTGACCAGCAGGTCGATCGGGCCGCCGGCGAGGCGATCGAGCTCGATGATCGAGCCCGTGCCGAGCTTGAGGACTTCCGAGACCGACATGTCGCAGGTCCCCAGCTCCGCCGTCACTTGCAACGGAACGTGCATGAGGACTTCGATGTTTGCCGCGTCGGGCAGTTTTTTCGAATCGATCGTCGTCCCCGGGCTATCGCCCGCCTCCCGTCGTCATAAACGCGTAGCGGCCGTCCAAGACGCCGCACGTACCGGTTGCCAGCGTTCGTCCGCCTACGCGCAGGCTCCCGCGCAACGCGCCTGTTGAAGGTATCGGCACGATCGAGCCGATTGCGAGCGCGGCGGCCGCGCCGGCCGGCATCGTCCCCAGCCCCAACTCGACTCGCGGCGCGAGCCGCACGTCCGCCAGGTCGCCGAGCTCGAACCGTCCGCTGCGGTCGGGCTCGGGATCGCGCGAGAGGGCGACGCCGATTCGTGCCTCGACCGGCGTCTCGATCGCGAGCTCGAAATACGTGACGAATCCGGCGATGGCCGCGACCCGCTCGAGCCGGCGTTCGCCTCCGCCGCAGACGGCGGCGAGGCTGGGAACGAGGGCCGCGAGGGTGCGGCCGACCACGTCGGCTTCGATCGCCGAGAGCGGGCGCTCCGGGCGGCGTCCGCGTTCCGGCGGCTCGCCGAAGGCCGCGCCGGCGAGCGCGAGCGCATCGCCCGGACGCACGACCAGCGCCGCGTCGGCCCGGTCGCCGCGCAGCCGGTAGAGGGCCGCATCCTCGAGGATGGCCGCCCACGCGTGCGGCGACGGAATCGCCGGCTCGAGCAATCGCAGCGTCGCCGGCGTTCCGAGAAGCGCCGCGAGCGCTTCGCGCATGCCCGATGCGACCAGACACGCCGCGGATGCCGAAAGCGAAGACCGTGCTTCGAACGACGCGTTGGAAATGCGGCGTCCGCCCACGTACCCGGCCGCCGTGCGAAAGGCCAGCGACCTCATTTCAAAAGATCCATCGCGGTTTTGGCGGTGCGCCCTTTGGCGGCGTGCGCGGCCTGCAGCGCGTCGAACGCGACGTAGGCTTCTTTCAGGCGCACCAGGCTCCGGTCGATATCGATGCCGCCGCGCAGACGGCGGTGCGGCTCCAGCGCGGCGAACGTTCCGTCGCCGGGCACGCCGACGTGCGCGACCACGCCGGCCGGCGCGGCCAAGCCGTCGCCTCCCGCGAATCGCGTCCCGGCGGGAAAGCGCGCCAGGGCGAGGCGCCCGACCGCGACGCGCTGCAGTTCGCGGCGGCCGGTGCGCGGATCGATGGCGGCGCGATCGTAAGCAAAGGTTCCATCGGGCTCGATGCGAGCGTCGCTCGCGCGGCCGAGCGCGGCGTCGACCGGGTCGACGCGCAGTTCCTCGAGCGCCCCGCCGGGAACGCGCGATCCGAGAACGGCGTCGCCGCGCGCGTCGAGCAGCCTTCCCTGCTCGAGGTGGAAGCTGCCGTCGGCCGTATACGCGTGGGCGCCGCCCGCACCGGCGGTTACGAACAGCTCTCCGCGGGCGCTCGCGACGCTCAACGGATCGAGCGTAAAGGCGGCGACCGGTTCGCTCGCGACGTCGTCGTGCAGCGGGAACGCGCCCGGCTCGAACGCGCGGCGCACGTCGGCCGCGCGTTCGGCGATGCGATCGAGCGCGGCGCTCATCGCCGGATTCAAGAACATTCCGTCACCTCGATGCCGCGCGCGGCCAGCGCGAAGCGCGCGTGCGCGAGGGCCCGCTCGACCGCGCGCCGCACGCCGGCGGGGCAGAGCGCGACGACGCGCACGCCGCGCGGCGTCGCGGCGACGACCAGATGCACGCGCGCGCCGGCCGCGCCCACCGTAAACGACAAGCGCCGCCCCGACGCGGCGCGCGCGAGCAGGCCTCGCGCGATCCGCCGCGCGAGCGGAGCCGGCGTCGCGCGCCGCTGCGCGAACGCGCTCTCGGAACGCTGCAACCCGGCGCGCCGTACGGCCCGAGCTGGAAGCGGCACGACCCGCCGTGCGACCGCGCCGCGGCCGGCGCTCGCAGCTGCATGCGCCGCTGCCGCCGGTCCGGCCGGCGCCGAGCTGCGCGTGCCGGCGCCGGCCGGCGACGAATGCGACCGAGCCAGATGCAGCGCGGAATACCAGGCCTGCGAGAGCGCGCGCCGATCGACGGCCGCGAGCGGCGCGCCGAGCACTTCGAAAGGATGCGTCGTCATGCGCTCATGATGACGGCGCGGCGTCGCCGCCCGATGTCCGCGGCGTGAGCGCGATATGAACGGCGGCGGCTTAGCGGATCGACTCCGGCGAACGGCCGCGGCCGTCGTCGAACCAGCGCGTCGGATCGAGATAGAGCTCGTCGTTGGAAAAATCGAACGTAAAGACGAAGTTCTCGAGCGTGCCGTACCCGATATTGCCGGCTTCGTTTTTGTCGGCGAACGCGCCGGTATCGGCCAGCATGACGTCGGTGTAGCGGTTGTAGAGCCGGAACGGCCCGAGATCGAGTTCGTCGATCATCGCCGGCACGGCCGCGCTCGACCCGCCGACTCCGCTGTTGCGCGCGAAGTTGCGGTGCGGCGAAAAGGTGACGACGCCGGGATGCGCGGCGACGAACGTGTGAAAGAGCAAGAGCTCGTTGCTGTTGCCCGTGTCCAGCAGAAAGCGCGCCTCGATGCGGCCGACGCGCGCGTCGACCTCCGGCAGCTCGCGATCGGTGTCGATGCGCACCGGCGTTCCCGAGGGTTTGAGCGTTCCCGGCCGGGCGATGGTCATCGTGTGCGCTACGGGGTCGATGCGCGCTTCGGCCGCGGCGAAGAACGGATAGCCCAACACGCCGTCGACGGTCGAACCGTCGTACGTCACCGAACGCAGATCGACGACCGAGGCGACGCGCACCGGCAGATAGGCGTCGCCGATCTTCAGCCCTTCGAGCGGTGCGACGCCGGCGCCGGCGGTTCGTTTCGCGCCGCGCACTTCGAGCATCCCCTGCGCCGACAAGCCGAGCCGGCCGGCCGCACCCGAATCGAGAAAGATGCCTTGCGCTCCGGTATCGACCAAGAGCACGAGCGGCTTGCCGCCGGCGGTCGCGCGCACGAAGACGTGCCCGTTATCGGCCAGCAGCGGCACGGTCACCGGCGTCGCCGCGTCGATGACCGTGCCGGCGAGCGGTGCGAACACGGCGGCATCGATGGGTGCGTCGACGGTGGCCTGCGTCGCGTGCAGCGTGAGATCGAACTGGTGGTCGCCGCTCGAATCGACTTCTTGAAAGGCGACCAGCGCGCCGTCGACGACGCGGTACTGCGAAAAATCGGCCGTCGCGATTGCGTCGCCGTCGGGATAGGCCTTCTCGTCGACGAGAAAGGTGCTGGCGTCGAGCGCGACGCCGTACGGTTCGCCGCCCGGCGGCGCGACCCGCAGCATGAAGACGTCGCGGCCGTCGGCGAGGGTGACGCGGCCGATCAGCGCGTCGTCTTCGGGATGCAGCGCGAACTGGCCCGAATCGATGAAGTCTTCCGTCTTCTGCCGGCGAGCGACCAGGCCGTGCAGCACGCGCACGTCGCCGTTGGCGTTCCGTACGTATTGCGCCTGCGCGGTGCGCAGCGTTCGCTGCGTGCGGATGCCGAGGGTTTCGTCGTCGCGCTCGCCCAGCGGGCCGCGCCACGTGTGGAACGTCCCGTGCAATCCCAAACCGTCGAGCGTGCCCTGCGTCTCCAGCGTGCGCGGCGCGTGCACGCCGCGCTCCCGCATCGCGTTGCGATACCCGGCCAACACGTCGGCGAGGGTGGTGGGAGGCGGAGAGGCAGCGAGGGTGCAGAGAGCCGCGAGCGCGAGAAGCGCCGCGTTAGCGCGGCGCTTGGAGCTTGTACTTCTCGTAGCTAGCCAGAACGTTCTGGACGTAGTTTTGCGTTTCGGCATACGGCGGAACGCCGCCATACTTCTCCACGGCGCCCGGCCCGGCATTGTAGGCCGCCACCGCGAGCGGCACGTTCCCGCCGAAGCGATCGAGCAGGCCTTTGATATAGCGCGTCCCGCCCCAAACGTTTTGCGCCGGATCGTACGCATTGGAGACGCCCAAGCCGGATGCCGTGCCGGGCATCAACTGCATCAGCCCCTGAGCGCCGGCACCCGACGTCGCGTTTGCGTCGTAGCCCGATTCGTTGGCGATGATGGCCTTCACCAGCGAGGGGTCGACGTTCCAGGTCGCGGCGTTGGCGCTGACCAGGCGATCGATCTCGTCGGGAGCGACCGGCGCCGGCCCATCGGGACGCGCGGCCACGCCGGAACCTCCGCCCAGCGCCCCCAGGGACGCATCGCTCTGGCCCGCCAGCGCCGCCTGCACCAGCGACGCGAACGGCGTGCCGGCGAGCGATGACGGATCGAGGACCGGCATGCCGTCGGGGCCGGTGGCGGCCGCCGAGGCAGGCACGGCCACGGCGGCGGGGGCCGCCGCTTGGGCCGTCCCCGTGATCTGGGCGATGCGCTGCGAGACCGCTTGCAGGTCGCTACTGATATCCATGTGGCTCTCCCAGGGTATCGGCAAGTTCTCTGAGCCCGTCCAGCGTGCGCGCGGGCGGCGAGGCCGCGCCGCCTTGGCGAAGGAACGCCTCGATGGCAGGCAGCGCCGCGACGGCCCGCCGCGCGAATGGGTCTACGGGATCGATGCCGAGCGCGCGGGCATCTTCGCTGCGAGCGAGCCAGGCAAGCGCCGAACGCAACCGCCCCGCCGCCGCCACGTGGCTCGGCTCCGCCACGGCGTTCATCGTCCGGCTGGTGCTGGCCGGCACGTCGACGGCGGGGAAACGCCCGCTCGAGGCGATCCGCGGCGACAGCGCGATGTGGCCATCGAGCAGCGAGCGCGCCGCGTCGCTCACCGGATCGCGATCGTCGCCGTCGTCGAGGACGCTGGCCAGCAGCGTGACGGTGCCGCCGGCGGCGAGGCAGCCGCCGGTCTCGAGCAGCTGCGCGAGCCGCGCGAAGACGCTGGGCGGATAGCCTCCTCGCCCGACGCTCTCACCCGCCGCCGTGCCGAGCTCGCGCAGCGCCGCCGCGACGCGCGCCAAACTGTCGAGCACCCACAGCACGTGCAGGCCCCGGCTGCGCAGCGCGGCGGCGTGCGCGGCGGCGACGAACGCCGCGCGCAGCCGCTCGGCCGGCGGCCGGTCGGCCGTCGCGATCACGACGGTCGTTCGCCGGTCGAGCGCGCCGATCCAGCGCTCGGCCTCGCGCCCGCGTTCGCCCACCAACGCCACGACGACTGCGTCGGCCGCGCAGTGACGAACGATCGATTCCAACAGCGTGCTCTTGCCGGTTCCGGGCGGCCCGAAGACGCCGACGCGCGCGCCGCGGCCGATCGTTAGGAGCGCGTCGACGACGCGCAGGCCGCTCCAGCACGGCGAGCGCACCGGCCCGCGCCGATCGGGGCGCGGCGGCGCGGGTTCGATCTCGACGATGCGGCCGCGCAGCGGGGCGCCGCCGTCGAGCGGCGTGCCGGCCGCGTCGAACGCGCGGCCCAGCACGCCCATGCCCAGCGGCATCGCCGTCGCGCGAGCGATCATCGCGCCAGCACGGCTTCGAGCCGCGCGCCGAGCGTCGCATCGACGGTTCCGTCGCGCACGTCGATCTCGACGTCGCCGCGGCGCAGCGCCGGATCGGCAACGACCGCGACGTCGAGCTGCGCGAGCGACGCGACGTCGCCGGGATGCGCGCGCACGCGCACCGGTTCTTCGGCCGCAAACTCGCGCCGTACCGATTTCACGATCGCGCCGAGATCGACCGGCGCGAGCTGGAGTTCGCGCGCGAGCACCGCCGCCGCAATCTCGCGCAGCAGCGTCTCCACCGCGCCGTCGAGCGCTTCGCCGAGCGCGGCGCGAAAGCGGCGCACGCACGCCAGCGTCTCCTCGAAATCGCCGCACGCCGATGCCGGAACGACGCTCGCGGCCGGTTCCGGTGCGGCCGCCGGCTCGGGCTCCGGCGGCGGCGCCGCGCGTCTGCGCAGCAACGTTTCGAGTGCGACGAACTCAGACATGGCGGCGCAACAGCTCCTCGGCATCGGCGAGCAGCGGCGTATGCGGCCGCTGCATGCGCCGCACGATCGCCTCGCGTTCGTGCGGCGGGTAGAGATCGAGCACGGCCGCGGCCGTGGCGGCGGGAAGCGCGCTGATCACCGCTGCGGCCGCGTGCGGCGGCTCCGCGGCGAGCGCGCTGCGCACGCGCGACGGCTCGAAGCCGGCGACGGCCTGCGCGGTGCGCACCGCGACGGCGCGATCGAGCAGCGGCCGCAGCGCGGCGGCGAGCGGCGGGAGGCCGCGCCGCGCGGCGACGACGATCGCGATCGCGATCGCGACGGGCGGCAGCAACGATACCAGCGCGCCGTAGAGCAGCCACCAGAGATCGCTGCGCGGCGCCGGCGTTCGGTGAAAGTCGATCGCCGCGACCGCCAGCGTATCGCCGCGGCGCGGATCGTAGCCGACCGTCGCTGCCGCGAGCGCGCGCACCGCCGGAACGTCGGCGATGCGCGCTGCGTCGACGAACACGGCGGTCGAGATGCGGCGGATGCCGCCGGGTGGCGTCTCGGAGAGCAGCTCGCGCGTCTCGCTGCCGCGGTCTTCGGCCGACTCGTCGCGCCGGTACCGTTTGCCGCCGTCGCCGTAGCTCTCGCTGCGCGCGTTGCGATCGATCGCTTCGGGGCCGAGCGCCGACCGCCGCACGTCGCGCTGCGCGGTGCGGTCGTCGCGGTACTCCGCGCGCACGCGCACGATCGTCGCGCCTTCGCCGAACGCGGCATCGAGCGCCGCCTGCAGCGAGCGCGCCAAATCGGCGCCGTCCGCGCTGGGCGCTCCGTCGCCCGTGAGCGCCGCACCGCTGTCGTCGAGCAGCGTCACGTTGGCCGGCAGCAGCCCCGGCACGGCGCTCGCCACGAAGGCGCGAATTCCGTCGATCGCGGCGCGGCCGAGACGCGCACCGCCGCGCGTGCGCAGCCGAACGCTGGCGCTGGCTTGGCGCGCTTCTTCGTCGGCGAACTCCGCGGGCTTGGCCGGCGCGACGATCACCCGGGCGTCGTCGATGCCGTCGATGCCGCGCAGCCCGCTCTCGATGTCGCCGGCCAGTCCCGCCCGCGTCTGCGCGTCGACGACCGCCTGGGGCGTGAGCGCGCCGACGCTGGCCAACGCTTCGCCGGTCGTCTCGAGGTGCGCGTGCGGCACGCCGGCCAGCGCCAAGCGCAGCAGCAAATCGTTGCGCCGCCCCGTCGCAACCACCACGTTGTCGGCCGTCGGCGTAAAGGCCACGCCCCAGCCGGCCAATCGTTCTTCGACCTCGGCGAGCTGTTCGGCGTGCAGCGGCGTGGCGAAGAGCGGTGCGTGCGGCGCGCGCGCGGCGATGCCGGCGATCAGCCCGAGTACCGCGAGCGCGAAGGCGGCAACCGACGCGGCCACGCGCGCACCGGCGGGGAGCGCGCGCCAGCGGGTTGCCAGCGAGGCGAGCGTCGGCACGGGCTACACCTGCATGTTGAGAATCGACGTCAGCGCCGTCGCGGTTCGCTGCGCCGCGGCCCCGGCAATCGCCAGCGCCACGTCGGCGCGCGCGCGTTCGTACACCGCTTCGTGCAGCGAGCTGCGGCCGCGCGCGAACGCATCCTCGGCTTGTTGCGCGGCATCGAGCGCTCCCCCGAGGGCGTCGAGCGCGTCGCCGAAGCGAGCCGCGTCGGCAGGCGGTGCGAGCGCCGCGCGGCCGGGCGCGACGTCGGGAAGCAGCGGTTCGACGGTCATAGCCGGCCCAGCTCGATCGTCTTCTCGGCCAGCGTCTTGCCGACGTCGAAGAGCGACGCATCCGACTCGTACGCGCGCGACGCGTTCATCACCGCGATCATCTCGGTCAGCACGTCGACGTTGACGCCGCGCTGCGTATGCGTTCCGGTAAACTCGACGGCCGCCGCACGGCCGTCGCCGTCGTCGACGCGGAACTCGGGCACCAGGCGTTCGTAGCTCGCGTTCGGTCCGGCCGCTTCGGCGGCGGCCACGTTGCGTGCGGCGACGTCGAGCGCCGCGCGCTGCGCGTCCATGCCGCTCGCCGCCGCATCGAGCAGATCGAGGTTCATCGCGCCGCCGCCTTGAGCTCGGCCAAGCGCGCGCGCTCGGCCTCCATCAGCGCCTCGCCGAAGATCGCCGCCTGCGCGGTCTGCGCCATGGCGCGCCCGGCCGCGCGGCCACCGCCCTGCCCGGCGTTTGCCCGGGCCACCGCGCGCTGCGCGTCGAGCAGCCGTTCGGCGGCGCTGCCGAATGCCGCCCTCAAAGATTCGCCTACGTCGTACATGCGAGCAGCGTACCGTTGCGATATGTCGCGCGAGCGAACGTTTCGTGAACGATTTCTACTACCGCCGGCCGATACCGGAATTACGATGAAACGCGCGCTCGGGCTTACGATCTCCTTGGCGTTGGCGGCCTGCGGCGGAGCGATGCCGCCGGATCGCACGGCCGCCGCGCTTTCGCCGGCAGCCGTGCGGCCCGCATCGGTGCTGCGAGGGGCCGTCATCGGCTTCAGCGTCGACTCGCCGGCGCGTGCCGCCATCGCGGCGCGGCAGGGCGTCACCAGCACGATTCTCTACGGCTCCGCACCGCCGCGCGGCAGCGCGCTCGCGCGCGCGCTGGCGGCGCATCGCATCTCCGCGATCGACGGCGGCGTCTCGTCGTTGCTCTACGAGTGGGAGTGTTATCGCACGCTGACGGTCAAGCCGCCGCCGCACGGGTACGCGTGGTGCGGTTCCGGGGCCGGCGCGATCGCCTCGACGGCCGAACTGCTGCGCCGCGTGAAGCTGCTGGCGGCCAAGGACGCGCGCCTGCCGTACGTCAGCGGCTATTGGGTGCTCGACGACTGGCCGTGGTGGGATTACGGCAGCGCGCACGGGGTGCTGCCGCTCGTGCACGCGGCGCTCGCCGCGGCGACGCCCGGCCTACCCGCGATTTGCGGCTTTGGCGCAACCGTCGGCCGTCCGGGACAAGCGATGTTCGATCCCGGGCTCGCGCGGAACTACTCGAATGCGGGCTGCGACGCGGTCGGCTGGTACAACTACTCCGAGTTCGGGATCAAACATCCGTGGTCGGGACGCGATCTCGACTGGTCGATGAAGGCGCTGCTCCCGGCGATGGCGCGCGGCTTGGCGCACTACGGCTGGAAGATCGCAGATACGCCGTTGATCGGGATCGCGCAGGGCTGGGCCGGCTCGTACGGCGGCAAGTACTACCAAGCCGATCTCACCGTCGCGCAGATGCGAGCGCAGGCGGCCGGCTTTTGCGGGTTCGGCGCGTCGTCGATTTCGTGGTACGCGTGGAACGACAGCGGCTTCGAATCGCGCACGCAGACGCCGTCGAACTCGCCGGTCATCGCCGCCGGCATCCGGGCCGGAATCGACGCGTGCAAGGCGATCTGGGCGACGGCTTCGGCGAAACGCTAGCCGAGCGGCTCTAAGCGCCCGCCGCAGTTCGGGCAGATCTCGCGCATGCGCTGCGTGCACGCACGGCAAAACGTACAGCCGTACGAACACGCAAACGCTTCGCCCGGCGCCGCGAGCGCGGCGGCGCAGCTCTCGCAGGCATCTTTCATGCCGGCGGCGCTTCGCCGGCGCTCTGCGGCAAGCCCTGCGCGTCGAGCGGGACCCCGAGCACGAGGCGCGTCACCTCGTTGTAGTTCTCGATTCCCGAGGCGATGCGGTTCGACTTGAGGTAGGCGTTGTAGGTGCGCCAGGTCCAATGCGCGAGCAGCACGTTGATATGGCGCGCGTCGCGCCGGCGGATCGCCGCGAAATCTTGCCACACGAGCGGCGAGAACTCGCGCCGCGCGTACTTCGGCTTCTGGGGTAGGTAGAGAAAGAGCTCGAACCATCCCGAGTACCGCACCACCGGGTCGCTGGAACGCGTGCACGTGACGATCGCGATGTAGTTGGCTTCGTCCTCGCGCGCGTACGCCGCGACGTGGCTCCACTCGTGCGCCATGTCGAACGGGCGCTCGAACCACAGCAGATCCGAGGACGTCTGCACCGTGAGCGAGAGCGGATTGATGAACCCGCTCGTACCGGTCGCCATCATGAACGGATCGAAGAGCGTGGGCTTGGCCGCGCCGACCTGCGGCGTCCACGTATCGCCGCCGCGCTGCACGACGGGCAGCCAAAGCGAGCGCAGCGCGTCGAGATCGAGCGGCTGCGCCGCGCCCGCGTGCGCCGCCGCAGCGAGTGCGTTCATCTGGGCCATCGCACGCCCGCGCAGCGCTTGCGCAGCCTGCGGCGTCACGCGCGCCGCGTCGAAGGCGAGGCGCGTCTCGATCGGCGCGCGCGCGTAGTTCCAGCCCCAGCCCAGCTCGAACCATACCGCGTAGACGCCGAGAATCGCGACGACGTCGACGAGCGCGACGGCCGCCGATCGCCACGATCGCCGCCGCCCCGATCGCCACCACGCGACGGCCCGCCAGACGATCGCCGCGATGCCGATGCCCGCCGCAAGATCGCCGAGCGACCACGGCACGGGGTTGGTCACCGCAAACGCCAGCGGCTCCCACGCGGCGTAGCCGCCGTTGGAGTAGGCGCGCTCGATCCAGGCCGAACCCGGCTGCCACAGCAGCGCGGCCGCGCCGAGGCCGATCGCCGCAAGACGCAGCGCCAAACGAAAAGAGCCGCCCATGAGGGCGACTCTTTCGACACCGGTTCGCGAACGACTAGCGTTTGCTGAACTGGAAGCGCTTGCGCGCCCGCTTGCGGCCGTACTTCTTCGACTCTTTCTCGCGCGGGTCGCGCGTCAGGAAGCCGTTCTTGCGCAGGATCTCTTTGAAGGCTTCGTCCATCTCGACGAGCGCGCGCGCGATGCCGTGGCGCACGGCGCCGGCCTGACCGGTCACTCCGCCGCCTTCGGCCTTCACGACGATGTCGACGCGCGAACCGGTCTGCGTCGCTTCCAGCGGCTGGCGGACGATCTGCTGGTGCTGCGGACGAGGAAAGTACTCGTCCATCGGCTTGGCGTTGACGGTGATCATACCTTGGCCCAGCGTCAGCTTGACGCGCGCGATGGCGCGTTTTCTACGGCCGGTGGCTTGGATGAGATCGCTCAAGAGATACTCCTAAAACAGCGTCTGCGGCTTCTGCGCTTGGTGGGGGTGCTGGTCGCCGGCGTAGACGCTCAGGCGGCGCAACTGGTCGTCGCGCATCTTGTTGGTCGGCAGCATGCCGCGCACGGCCTTTTCGATCAGCCGCTCGGGATGCTTCTCGTGCACTTCCTTGGCGGTCTGCACTTTCAATCCACCGGGGAATCCGCTGTGGCGGTAGTACAGCTTCTGATCCCACTTGTTGCCGCCGAGCTCGATCTTCTCCGCGTTGATAACGACGACGTGATCGCCGTTGTCGATGTGCGGGGTCCAGGTCGGCTTGTGCTTGCCCGAGAGGGCGCGAGCGATGCGAACCGCCAGCGTGCCGAGGCGCTGCCCCGCGGCGTCGACGATATACCAGTCGTGCTGGGTCTCCGAAGTTTTCTGCTGATACGTGCGCATAAGCTACAATCCGATATCCTGCGGCGCTCGAAAGCGCGAGAGTGAACTTCGGTATCCTAGGGGAATCGCGACGGTTCGTCAAGCGAAATTTCTGCTTTCGATGTGCTTGACAAGTATTTGAATACTCAAGTATACTCCAGCCCCATGAACGATGCTGCCTTCGAAGCTCTCGCCACCCTGCTCGCGACTCACGCCCGGGCGGTCCGCTCGGCCGACGCCAAGCTCGGCGGCCACCACGGCCTCAGCCTCACCGAGCTGGCCCTCTTGCGCGCCGTCGGCGGCCAGCCGGAGGGGCGCGCCCGGCCGACGGAGCTCGCCCGCGAGCTGCACCTGACGCCGTCCGGCGTCACCCGGGCCCTGCTACCGCTCGAGAAGCGCGGCATCGTGCGCCGCGACGCCGATCCCGACGACGGCCGCGCCAGCGTCGTAAGCCTCACCCCGGCCGGCAGCGAGCTGCTGCGGGATGCGACCGCCACCGCCACCGATCTCGCCGACCGGCTGCTGCGGCGTCTCAGCCTCGGGCAGACCCGCCAGCTGATCCGGCTCCTGGAAGAAGTCGGCTCTTAGGCGCGTCGTTAGACGTGGATCGACTCGTCGACGCGCTTGGTGATGTCGGCCGACTGCGCCCGCGGCGGACGGCCCCCGCGGTCGCCGGCCTCCAACGCGACGTCGTAGTGGAGCGTCACGCGCGGCCGTCCGAATAAGAACCGCACCTTCGGCGACGGCGGGCCTTCGTACCGGGCCGTCACCAGCGGCGCGCCGCTCGCCAGCGCCAACCGCGCAACGCCCTGCTTGGCCTCGTGCCCTCCGCGCGTTCCCGACGCCAGCACGCACACCACGTTCCCCTCGCGCAGCAAGCGAATCGCCGCCTTCCACTCCGAAGGCGCGGGATGTTCGCGGTTGATCGGAAAGGCGCCGAGCCCGCGTAACGCCCATGCGGCCATGGGGTTGGCAAAGAGCTCGCGCTTGGCCATGAAGCGCGCCTTGCGCGGCCACAGCGTCGCGGAGATGAGCAGTATTTCCAGCCACCCGACGTGGTTGCTCGCAATCACCAGCGGGCCCGGCCGCTTGAGGATCTCTTCGCCGCTCACCTCGTCGCGCAGCATGAACGGGCGCGAAACGCGTAGGATCAGCAACGTCAGGTTATAGAGGTACACGGTCGAGAGTACTACCGCTTCGTTCGCACGGTGTTACGCATTGCGCAGGCGGAAGATCGGCGGTTCCGCGTAGGAGTCGTAGCCGCCCTGGTAGCGGACGCCGGCGAGATAGAGGCCGTTCGGCGGGGCGGTGTGGCCGGCAACGCGGCGGTCTCGCGCCGCGATCGCGGCGCCGATCCCGGCGGCGTCGCGGCGGCCCGTGCCGCACTCGACCAGCGTGCCGGCGATCGTGCGGACCATGGTGTGTAAGAACCCATCGGCGGCGATCTCGAGCCGCAGCACGTCGCCGAAGCGCTCGAGCGCGAGGGAGCGCACCGTGCGCACGGTGTTGCCGTTCTCGGGCGGCACGCCGCAGAACGAGCGAAAATCGTGCGTGCCGACCAGAGCGGCGGCGGCGGCGAGCATGGCGGCGTCGCCGAGCGGGCGCCAGACGTGATAGGCCCAGCGGGCGTAAAGCGCGCTCGGCGCTGGGCGCGCGAGGATGGCGAATACGTACCGGCGTTCCACCGCCGAGAAGCGCGCCGAGAAACCCGGCTCGGCAACGGCGGCGTCGCGCACGGTGAGATCGGCCGGCAGCGCACTGTTGAGCGCGATCCGCAGGCGCTCCCACGGAAAGACGCGCGAGGTTTCGAACGAGACCACTTGGCCGGATGCGTGAACGCCGGAGTCGGTACGTCCGGCTCCGGCGATCTTGACCGGCGTCTCGAGCAGACGCGAGAGCGCGGATTCCAGGGCGCCGGCAACGGTTCGCTGCTGCGGCTGCCACTGGAACCCGCGAAAATCGGTGCCGTCGTATTCGACGGTCAGCCGAACCGTCGTGGTTAGGCGGTCACTTTCGCGCGCTGCGGCACGTCGCGCTTCTCGTCCAGATCCAACAGGTCGGCCCACGTCGTGACGTCGGTCCGGTCCGGCGCGACCTGCTGGCGCAGATTCAGGAAAAATTCGCGTGACTCCCCACTCGGTTCGCTCGCCAGGAACTCGCGATTCCAGCGCGTGATCTCTTCGGCCGTCTTGGCGGCGACGAACGGCCGCGTGTAGGCTTCGATCTCCGCGTCGCCCTTGGCGTTGCGGATCACTTCGAGCAGCTTCTCTCCGTCGATGCCGAGAAACGCGAAGACCGCGCGGTCCATCGGGCAGTCGTAGTTGTATTCGCCGGCGGTGCCGTGCGCGGTGGCTTTGCCTTTGTCGACGGCGCGGCCCAGTTGCACGACGCCCTGCCATTTGGCCGAGACGCTGCGCGGATACTCTTTGGTCAGGTCCATACTGATAGCTTCCTCTCGTCGGTGGGTGACGATGAGTATGAACCCGCTTACTTTAGATAGGTTTCAGGCCGCGGCGCGGCCGCTACACGCCGGTTTCGCAGCCGGCGTGCCGGCAGCCGCAGCGGGCGCGAGGATTCGCGTCGCCGTCGATTGCGTCGCGCTCGCGGCAGCGGTCGCTGCAATACGTGTGGCCGAGATCGACGAAGCAGGTGCACTGCTCGTGGGCGCACTTCTGGCCGTCCATGCTTATCCGGGGCTCCTCGTGACGAACGGCCAGGTGGCCGTGAGGGCGAGATCTCCGTCAATCGTAGCACGCCACTGATATTGGCGATCGGGCGGCAGGGGCAGCGGACCGAAGTTCACCGCCAGCGGCACCGATGTGATCGTCCCCGCCCGAGTACCGGGGGCGCGGCCGGCTTCGAAGGCGCCGGAGATGCGCAGCGGCGCGGATTCGCCGGCCGGCCCCGGCATGACGACGCCTTGGCCGTCGGCATCGACCAGCTCGATGGTGAACTCGTGCGTCTGATTGGTCTCTTCCCAGTCGACGTCGACGATCAGCGCGACCGCGCACGGACCGGTCGGCGACGTGGTGGCGTGCCATCCCGCGCCCAGCACGTACAGCTTGCCGTCGGCAACCTGCGCCATGTCGGCGACCAGCATGGTCAGCTTCACGCGCGTCTCACTTCTTGAGCATCGGGAAGAGCAGCACGTCGCGCACCGAACGGCGATCGAGCAACAGCATCATCAGGCGGTCGACGCCGATGCCGATGCCGGCGGTCGGCGGCATGCCGTATTCGAGCGCGCGAACGAAATCCCAATCCGGCTCGGGAATCTCGTCGTCGCCCTTCGCGCGCTCGGCGATCGCGGCTTCGAAGCGCGCGCGCTGATCGTCGGGATCGTTGAGCTCGGTGAACGCGTTGGAGATCTCCATGTTCGCGCAGAAGAGCTCGTAGCGATCGACCAGCTGCGGATCGTCCTTCTTGCGCTTGGCCAGCGGCGAGATCGCGACCGGATAGTCGGTGACGAAGGTGGGCGCCACCAAGTGCGGTTCGAGCACGCGTTCGAAGATTTTGTCGAGCGCGTGCGCGTGGGTCGGCGATTCGGGCAATCCCAGCTCGCGCAGAATCTCGGCCGCGCCGGCCGGATCGAGCAGCCGCTCGCGACCGTACTTCCCGTCGCTGTACTTCGCCAGGCCCTCGAGATAGCCGATGCGCGCGAACGGCCGCGCGAACGAGATCGTGCCGTCGCCGTGCTTGAGCTCGGTCGCGCCGAACGTCGCGACGTCGACCAGATGCGCGATCAGGGCTTCGTTGAAATCCATCATGTCGTGCACGTCCCAATAGGCCGCGTAGAGCTCGAGCATGGTGAACTCGGGGTTGTGGGTGGTGTCGACGCCTTCGTTGCGAAAGATGCGGCCGATCTCGTAGACGCGCTCCATGCCGCCCACGATCAGGCGCTTGAGGCTCAGCTCGGTCGCGATGCGCAGCTGCATCTCTTGGTCGAGCGCGTTGGAGTGCGTGAGGAACGGCCGCGCCGCCGCGCCGCCGGCGACGTGCAGCAGCGTGGGCGTTTCGACCTCGAAGAAGCCCTGGCCGTCCACGAACCGCCGCATTTCGGCGATCAGGCGGCTGCGCGCGATCATCGTGTCGCGCACGTCGGGATTGACGATGAGATCGACGTAGCGCTGGCGGTACCGCTTCTCGACGTCCTGCAGCCCGTGCCACTTGTCGGGCAGCGGCATCAGCGCCTTGGCCAAGATCGAGAACGAGGTGACGTGCAGCGTGAGCTCGCCCATCTTCGAGCGGAACATGTAGCCGCGCACGCCGATCAGATCGCCGCGCTCGATCTCGTTCCAATCGGCGAAAGGGCCGTCGCCCAGTTCGTCCTTGCGCACGTAGAGCTGCAAGCGTCCGGTCCGGTCGCCCAGATCGGCGAAGACCGTCTTGCCCATCTTGCGCTTGGAGAGAATCCGCCCGGCCAGGTTCCAGCCTTCCGATTCGGCGTTCTGCCCGGAGACGAGAAATCCGTACCGCTCCGCAAGTTCTGCGGCGGTCGCGTCGACGTCGTAGCGGGTCTGCGCGAACGGGTCGTTCCCGCGCGAACGCAAAGCGGCCAGATTATCGCGTCTGGCCGCTACGAGCGCCGCTTCGGTTTTCCCGAGATCTTCGTCCAAAGGCGTGTCCCTGTGGGGCGGGGCTAGGAAGCTTTCTTGGCAGCCTTCTTCGGCGAGTTGCTCTTGATCGACTCGATCTTGTACTTCACCACGCCGCGCGGGGTGGCGACGTCGACCGTCACGCCCTTCTTATGGCCGATCAGCGCGCGGCCGAGCGGCGACTCGTTCGAGATGCGCTGCTTGGGCGGATCCGCTTCGGCCGAGCCGACGATGGTGAAATCGTAGCTCTCGTTGTTCTTCAGATCCTTGACCTTCACGATCGCGCCGAGATGGACTTCGTCGGAGGCGTACTCCGATTCGTCGATCAGGCGAGCGTTGCGGATCATGGCTTCGAGCTTGAGGATGCGTCCTTCGATGAAGGCCTGTTCTTGTTTGGCGTCTTCGTACTCGGCGTTTTCGCTCAAGTCGCCGTACTCTTTGGCCTGGCGGATGCGGTCGTTCACCTCCCGCCGATGAACGGTCTTGAGCTCGTCGAGCTCGGTCTCGAGCTTCGTCAAGCCTTCCGCGGTGAGTACGATCTCTTTGTCGTTCAACTACAGACCCTCGTCGGGAAAGTTCTTAGGCGCCCTCTCAGACGCTGGCGCCGTTTGTTCGGGGGGTCGGATTCTTCACCTCCCTCCTATAGGCTCCGGGTCCCAGGAGGTACGACGCGCAGCCTGCCGCGGCTTCGAGCGCCCCTCCAGAGCGCGAAACCTATACCCAGGAGGACGCCGGCCCACGCGTACCACTGCGTCAGGCGATCTTCGAACCGCACCGTCGCGACGATGACCCCGAGCAAGGCGAGCGCTCCGACGACCGGCACGATCACCCCCGGAACGACCAGCGCTCGGTCTGCCGCGAAGCGGCGAACCGTCGCCAGCGCGCTGAGCACGAAGAGCAGCCCGAGAAAGACCGAGCTCGCGGTCACCAAGATCGTGAGCTGGGCGTTCGCGGTCGGCGAGAAGCCCGTAATCAGCTGGCAGATGGTAGTGAGCACCGCCACGGCGACCAGCGCCCAAATCGGCTCGTTGCGGCGGTCGAGCGTGCCGAGCTTGCGCGGCAGCACGCGGTCGCGGCCCATCGCATAGACCGATCGCGAGAGGTAGAGAATCGTCGTCCAGAGCGTCGAGAGGGTCGAAATCATCACCGCAACGACGATCGCCAGGCGCCACGGACCTCCGCCCAGGAGGCGCCCGACGTAGTCGAGCGAGTCGGCGGCGTTCTGCGCGAAGCCCTGCGGCGTGCCCAGGTGGAGGAAGGCGATCATACAGCCGACCAGGACGACGGTCGTCACGACCAGCCCCACGATGCCGCCGCGGCCCGCCGCCGCACCGGAGGTGGTCTCCTCGCTGGTCGACGCCGAGACTTCCCAGCCGTCGCTCATCCAGATGCCCAGCGTCATCGCGGTGACGAATCCGGCGAACGTCAGCGGAATCGCGCCGTTGCCCGCAACGTGCGGCGCGTCGGCGATCGCGTGCGGCGGCACCACGTACGACGCGATCGCGGCCGCGACCAGCACCAGCATCTCGAAGAGCAGCGCGGCGAACGTCACCATCGCGGTCGGCGTCAAACCGGCCCAGAGCAGCAACGTGCTGGCGACGATCCAGATCGCGCCGACGCCGGCCACGATCGGCGGGCTCTGCGCGAGCTGCGGCGCGATCAGATCGAGCGTGTAGCTGCCCGCCGGCACCGCGATCGTCATCACCGCAAAGAAGTTGGAGAGAATGAGCAGCCACGCGCCGTACGCGCCGACGTACTCGCCGAACTGTTCGCGAATCCACGAGTACGACGAACCCGCGCTAGGCGCGACGCGCGAGAGCAGCGAGAACGAGACGGCGATGCAGAGCATGATCGCCGAGAGCGCGGTGAGCGCCCACGGTGCGGCAAACCCGGCGGCGGCGACGACCGGCCCCATCGTCGAAGCGAGCGAATACGCCGGGCCCATCGAGGCCGACGCCAGCACGCTGACGTCGAAGAACCGCAGAACCTTGGGCAACTGGCGCTGCGGCCGCGCCTCCGCGCGCACGACGGCGGCCACGCCGCTAGGTCATCTCCACGACGCGGGGATGCAGATCGAGCTCGCGCAGCAGGCGCTCGTAATCGCCCGGCGTCACGTCGCTCCACCGCTTGCCCAACAACGCGAGGAGGGCCGCCTCGATCACGTTGGTTCCGAACGAGCGCCCTTGAAAATCCGGAGTGGTGGTGACCAGCAGCTTCACGCCGCGCTCCCGCAGCTCTTCGACGTTGCCCGGGGTCACCGTGTTGGTCAAAACGATCTTGCCGTCGAGACGCGCCGGCATGAACTGGCGCATGAAGTGAAAATCGCCCGCGATGATTTCGGCCTCTTCGTAATACTGCGGGTACTTGGGCTCGGGCGGCTTTTCTTGCTTCTTCCCGGTGGGATAGAAGAACTGGAACGGGAGCTTGCAGGCGTCGGGAAGATACTTCTCGGCCAGTTCCTCGAACTCGCGCAAGCCGCGCACCGGCTTGTCGAGATCGAGCGCGAAGATGAAGTCGCCGAAGAGCACGTCGGCGCCGGCGTCTACCAGCGCCTGGGCCATGCCGAAGCGATCGAGCGCGCTCACCATCAGCACCTTCTTGCCGCGCAGCTCGATGCCGAGATCGTGCTGCAGGAACGCCACCGCCTTGCGCTCGAGCGTATTTTTCAAGCCGCTGCCGTCGACGACCGGCGTGATCTTGGCCGCTTCGAGCAGCCGCACGCCGTCGCGCAGCGCGTACCGGTGCTGGCCCGCATAGAGATAGACGTCGATCCCGCCCAACCCGATCGCATCGACCTTCCCGTCGAGTTCCTTCACCGTGGCGATCGCGACGTCGAGCTTGCCGTCGGTGCCGACGCGCGAGATGTCGAACTCCTCGCCGAGCAGCGTGACGCGCGCGCGGTGATCGCGCGTCGAAGACCCCAGCGAGACCGAAACCACCGTCTTCATGATGCCCCCACCGTCGTCGAAGGGCGCGAGCGCCGCTTCGCCGCTGCGTCGCGCGTTGCGGCGATCTTCTCCGGCGTGATCGCCGTGTCGAACGCGCGCATGTCGGCCAGCGTGAAGCCGCAGCGCGCGGCGATGGCCTCGATTTCGATCACTTTGGCCAGCTCGATGCCGCGCCCGAGCGTGTACGGTTCGAGCCGTCCCTCCAGCGCGAGCACCATCGTCTCGCTCATGCAGGCCAGCGCCGTGCGCGGCGGCAGGTTGAGATCGAAATCGGTGCCCGGCTCGCGCACGCGTTCGAAGCGCGGATTTCCGGGCACCGCCATGTTGCCGCCCTCGGTCACGAGCACGTCGGGCCGCTCCAGCGCGACGCGGCGGCTCACGTCGTGCGGCAGGGAGAGCTCGCACACGACGGCGCCGGTCTGCAGATCTTCGGGAAAGATCACGTCTTTCGTCGAGGACGTGGCGGTGAGCACGATCTGCGCCTGCCGCACTGCCGCCGAGATGTCGGTGGTGTACGAGGTCTCGCACTCCAGCGAGGCCGCGTTCTCCTCGTGATACTTGCGCAGCCGGGTCTCGTTGCGCGCGACCAGGATCATGCGCCCGACCCGCGGCGCGAGCAAGCGCGCGCACGCGCTCCCGATCGATCCCGTCGCCCCGACCACGACCGCCGTCGACGCGGCCGGATCGATCTCCATCTCGCGCGTGCCGCGAAAGAGGCTCTGAATGCCGGCGGCGATGGTGAGCGAGTTTCCGGTCGTCACCGGAATCGGCGCGCGCTCGTTGACCGTGATGCCGCCATCGCCGACGACGCCGGTGAAGGCGCCCAAGCCCGCGACCTCCGCGCCGAGTTCGACGCCGATGTCGATCGCTCGCAGAATGCGCGCGTACACTTCCTCGCGCGGCAGCTCCGTCATCTGGTCGGGCAGCAGCGGCGCCGCCACGAACCAGCCTTCGGTTTCGCGGCCGTCCGGCGCGCGAACGCCGGTTACGTGCACGGCGGCGTACGACGGCATCCACTCCATGATCTTGCGCATGATCGGCTCGCCCTTGCCCTTGGCGCCGGGCTCGTAGCGCGCGATGTCTTCCAGCGAGAGCGGGTGGATCACGAAGCAGAACTTATGCACGCTTCTCGGCCTCCGTCTTGAGTGCGGCCAGCATCATCTCGCTGTTCTCGCGCACCTTCTTCTGCAGCGTCGGTCCGATCAGTTCCGCCAGCGTCGGCACGCCGAAATCGTAGTCGACGCCGAGCAGCACGTGAGTGCGCCCGTCGCGCTCTTCGAACGTCCACGCGCCTTCGAACTTGTCGAGATCGCCCTCGAGCAGTTTGTAGTCGATCCGCATGGCGCCGTCGTCGAAGACGTCTTCTTCGATCCATTCGATCGGCGCCTCTTCGACCAGCGTCTTCCAGCGCGTCAGCACGCGATCGGGGCGGCGTTCGAGCACGACGACGGTCTCGACGTCCGGCATGAACTCCGGAAACCGCTCTTGTTCCTTGGCAAGCTCGTAGACCACGCGCGCCGGAGCGGCGATCGCGATCGAAGTTTCGACGTACGGCATCGCTATAGTCGGCCGAGCTTCTCGTAGGCCGTCGACACGCCTGCTCGCAGGGCGGCGAGAGCGCGCTCGGCCTGTTCCCGGGTGACGACCAGCGGAGGCTCGAGGCGAACGACGCGCTGGAGGTTCAGCGTCCAGGCCGCCGTGACGCCGTGCTTGAGCATCTCGGGAATGATCCAGCCGCCGTAGCCTTCGCTGGAGAGCTCGACGCCGACCAGCAAGCCCAGGCCGCGCGCCTCGCGCACCACGTTGGGAAACTCGGCTGCCAGCGCGAGCGCTCCGTCGAGCAGCTCCCGGCCGCGCTCGCGCGCGTTCTCGATCAGTCCTTCGTCTTCGAGCACGTCCATCGCGGTCAGCGCCGCGGCACAGGCGAGTTCGTTGCCGCCGAAGGTCGAGGTGTGCAGCAGCGGCGCCTTGCCGAAGGCGCGGTTCCAGGCGTCCGGCCGCGCGATAAAGGCTCCGACGGGCATCACGCCGCCGGAGAGTCCCTTCGCGACCGTCATCACGTCGGGAACGACGCCCTCGCGGTCGCAGGCGAAGCGGTAGCCGCAGCGGCCGAGCCCCGTCTGCACCTCGTCGGCGACGAAGAGCGCGCCCGAGCGCGTGCACGCCTCGCGCACCGCCTGCAAGTAGCCGACCGGCGGAACGTTGACGCCGCCTTCGCCTTGCACCGGCTCGACCACGAACGCGGCCGCGTCGGCGAGTTCCGCTTCGAGGCCGTCGACCGTGCCGTAGGGCACGTGCGCGAAGCCTTCGAGCAGCGGCTTGAACGGCGTTTGAAACGTCTCGCGCCCGCTGACCGAGAGCGCGCCCATCGTCTTGCCGTGAAACGCGTCGAGCGTGCTCACGATCTTGGTGCGCCCGGTCGCGGCGCGCGCGAGCTTGATCGCGCCTTCGATCGCTTCGGTGCCGCTGTTGCACCAGAACGAAATTTGCAAGTCGCCGGGCGCGAGCTCTGCGAGCCGCTTCGCCGCGCGCCCGAGGAGCACGTTGAACATCGTCTTGCCCGAGAGCGACATGCGGTCGAGCTGCTCGCGCACCGCCGCGACGACGCGCGGGTGCGAGTGCCCGAGCGTGAAGACGCCGTATCCGCCGGCGAAATCGAGATACTCCTTGCCGTTCTGATCCCAGATCGAGCAGCCGCGCGCGCGCACTTCCACCGGCGACCCGGAGAGCTTCATCACCCGCGCCAACGGCGGGTTTACGAACTGCTTGTAGTTCTCGAACACCTCCGCCGCCAACGCCTGCGGCGACTCGGCGCCGTAGAGATCGTTCCGCTCGTCAATCATCGGTTTAGGCGGCGACCAGCGAGGACGATTCGAGTTTTTCGATCGTCTCCTCGATGACGGCGACCGCGGCGCCGGCGCCGTCGATATGCATGATGCGTTCGCGCAACGCGGCCGATCCCGGCATGCCTTTGAGATACAGCGCGACGTGCTTGCGCATCTGCGGCACCGCGCGCGCTTCGCCCAGTTCCTCGACCATGGTGCGGTAATGCACGATGCAGAATCGCAAGCGATCGGCGGCGGACGGCGCGGGCTGCGCTTCTCGCCCTTCCATCAGATCGCGAATTTGCGAGATCAGCCACGGGTTGCCCAGCGTCGCGCGGCCGAGCATGATCGCGTCGACGCCCGACGCGCGCATGCGCTCGATCGCGACGTGCGGATCGTCGAGATCGCCGTTGCCGATCACGGGAATATCGACGCTCTGCTTCAGGCGCGCGATGTGCTCCCAGTCGGCGCTGCCCCGGTAAAACTGTTTCGCGGTGCGCGCGTGCAGCGTGACGGCTTTCACTCCCACGCGCTGCGCGCGGCGCGCCACGTCGACGTAGACCAGCGCGTTCTCGGTCCAGCCCAGTCGCATCTTCATCGTGACGGGGCAATCGACGGCCTCGACGACGGCGGCCATGATCGCCTCGCAGCGATCGGGATCCCGCAGGCACGCCGACCCGCCGTTGGTCTTCGTGACTTTGGGCGCGGGGCAGCCGAAGTTGATGTCGACGATGTCGGCGCCGCACTCGCGCACCAGCTTGGCGGCGGCCGCCATCAGCGCCGGATCGTCGCCCCAGAGCTGGGTGGAGACCGGCTTCTCGACGCCGTGCTGGTCGATCATCTCCATCGTGCGCTTGCTGCCGAACTTGAGCGCGTTGGCCGAGACGAACTCGGTCACCGTCAGGCCCAGGCCGAAGGGTTTGTAGAGCGCGCGCATGGTGCGGTTGGTGACGCCGGACATCGGCGCGAGCACGAGCGGCGGCCAGACCTCGAGCGGACCGATCTTCAGGGGAGCGGGGGCCATAGCGCCACCTACTATAGCACGGGGAGGAGAAGCGCCACTACGCCTGCGGGCAGCCAGAGCGCGTCGGCCTGCAGCGCGTGCAACGCGAACGCGCCGCCTACCGCGCCCGCCAGGTAGCAGGCCCAGACGCCGGCGTTTGCCCCGCCCTCGGCCCGCACGAACGGCTCGTCGCGCCTCACGCCGGCAACGTCGAGGACGATCCGCACCAGCGTGCCGGTAACGAAGGTCGTCGAGACGCCGGCGATCCCCGATCGGGTCGCCACCACGCTCTGCACGCCCATGACGACCGAGAGCAGGGCGACCGCGAGGGGCGGGAAGCCGCCGGCGTGGGGCGCCAGGTGCCGCAGGGCGGCCGCGACCGCGATGAGCGCGGCGACGCCGGCGACGAGCGCCTTACTGCCCCGGGGCGGTTTTCCGGTGCGCCCCCGTAAGACCAGGGCCGCGATGACGGCGCCGCCCACGAAGCAGCCGAGGGAGAGCAGCGGCGGCCAGATGCCGATGCTGCCCGGCAGCGCCGTGCCGAAGAGCGAGACGATGCCGCCTCCGAGCAGCACCGTGTTCCCGGTCATGTTCGCCGTGAAGACCCCCAGGCCGAAGAACGCTACCGCGTCGACGTACCCTGCGACCAGCGTCAGGACGAAGAGGACGGTGAGGAGCCGCCGGGTCACGCCGTCGTGCGGGCGAACATCTGCAGCCCGTAGAGGCTCAGATTCGGATCGACCGCGTCGACGCACGGCGCTTGGCGCGCGACCGTCTCGGCCAGGCCGCCGGTCGCCACGACGGTGGCCGGCACGCCCAGCTCGTCGCGAATGCGAGCCACGATCGCTTCGGTCTGCCCGACGAATCCGTAGACGATGCCGGCCTGCAGCGAGTCGTTGGTGTTGCGCCCGATCGCGCGTTGCGGCATTTCGAGCGCGATTTGCGGCAGCTTCGCGGTGCGCCCGACGAGCGCGTCGATCGAGATCGCGATGCCCGGCGCGATCGCGACCCCGAGATACTCGCCGGCCGCGGAGATTGCGATGTACGCCGTCGCGGTGCCGAAGCTGATGACGATTAAGGGCGCGCCGAACCGCGCGCGGCCGCCGATGGCGGCGGCCACCAAATCGGCGCCGACCTCGGCGGGCCGATCGGTGACGACCGGCATGATCGTTTGCGACTGAGGCTTGAGAAAGCGCGGCTCGGCGGCGAAGAACCGGCGGCAGACCGAATCCAGAATCGGATCGAGCTTCGGCACCACGCTGGCGATCGCGACGGCGTCGATCGAGCGCGCGTCGATGCCTCCGGTTGCGAAGAGCTGCGTGAAGAAGACGCCGTATTCGTCGGGCGTGCGATGCACGTCGGTGGTGACGCGCCACTTCGTACGCAGCTCGCCCTGCGTTGCGTCGAAGCAGCCCAGCTTGGTTTCGGTGTTGCCGACGTCGATCGCTAAGAGCACGGGCGCCCCTCCCTCAAAGCCTGCACGGCATCGAGCAGCCGCGCCGCCAGCGACGGCTTGGTTCCGCTGCCGAGGTCGAGGCGCCCGTCGTCGCCCCAGAGCAGCACCAGCGCGTTCTCGCCCGGGCCGAATCCGCGTTCGCCGCGCACGTCGTTCACCGCGATCGCGTCGAGCGATTTGCGCTGCAGTTTGGCGCGCGCGTTGCGTTCGTGATCGTCGGTTTCGGCGGCGAAGCCGACCAGGAACGTCGCGCCCTTGCGTTCGCCCAACGCGGCGATCACGTCGGGATTGCGCACCATGCGCGCCAGCAGATCTTCGTCGGTCTTCTTCAGCTTCGATTCCGAGCTCGTCTCGGGGCGCCAATCCGAAACGGCGGCCGTCGCCACGACGACGTCGCAGCCGGCGGCGTGTTCCAGCGCGAGATCGAGCAGTTCGCGCGCGGTGGTAAAGCGCAGCGTGCGAACGCCGGCCGGCGGTTCGAGCGGCGTCGGTCCGAGCAGCAGCGTCACTTCCGCTCCGCGCAGGGCGGCCTCCCGCGCCACCGCGATGCCCATCGCGCCGGTCGACGCGTTGCTGATAAAGCGGACCGGATCGAACGGCTCGCGGGTCGGGCCGGCCGTCACCGCGACGCGGCAGCCGGCCATCGTCGCGCGCCGCGCGATCGCGCGCTCCAGCGCCTCGAGCAGCCGCTCCTCGGCGGCCAGCCGCCCCACGCCGCTTTCGCGCTCGGCCAGAAACCCGCGTTCGGGATCGACGATCTCGTAGCCGCGCGATCGCAGCACGGCGAGATTGGCTTGCGTCGCCGGATGCTCGTACATCGCTTCGTTCATCGCCGGCGCGATCACGATCGGAATGCGCGCCGCCAGCAGCGCGGTGGTGAGCAGATCGTCGGCGATGCCGTGTGCGAGCTTCGCGATCACGTTGGCGGTGGCGGGAACCACCGCTGCAACGTCGGCTTCGCGCACCAGCCGGATGTGCGGAATGCGCTCGGGCGCGTCCCACAGCGAGGTGTAGACCGGGCGCGCCGTGAGCGACGAGAAGGTCAGCGCGCCGACGAAACGCTCGGCCTCTGCGGTGAGCACCACGTCGACCGCTGCGCCGCGCTGCACCAACGTGCTGGTGAGCGCCGCCGCTTTGTAGGCGGCGATGCCGCCGCTGACGCCCAGAAGGACGCGCGCGCCTTTCACGGCGATTGCGCACCGGCGACGTAGAGATTGTCGATCAGCCGCGTCGCGCCCAAGCGCACGGCGCCGATCGCGAATGCCGGCGGACGCAACGCTTCGACCGGGAGAAACGTGTCGGCGTCGACCACGTCGAAGTACTCCGGCTGCAGCGCGGCTGGAAGCACCGCCAGCGCTGCGGCGATCGACGCGGCTTTCGGCTCGCCGCGTTCGAGCCGCTCGCGCAGCGTTTGCAGCGCGCGATAGAGCGCGGGCGCCTGCGCGCGCTCTTCGGGCGTCAGATACGCGTTGCGGCTCGAGAGTGCGAGGCCGTCGCGCTCGCGGACGGTCGGGACGATCTCGACGCGAACCGGAAACTCGAGATCGCGAATCATCTTGCGCAGCACCGCCGTCTGCTGCGCGTCCTTTTGCCCGAGGTAGAGCACGTCGGGGCCGACGACGTGCAGCAGCTTCGCGACGACGGTGGTCACGCCGCGAAAGTGTTCGGGCCGAATCGCGCCTTCGTACGACGTGCCGATCGGGCCCGCGTCGACGACGGTGGTAAAGCCCGCCGGATACATCGCCGCGGCGTCCGGCGCGAAGAGTACGTCGACGCCGGCCCGCGCGAGCTTGCCGCGATCTCCGTCCGGATCGCGCGGATAGCGCGCCAGGTCTTCGTTGGGACCGAACTGCAGCGGATTGACGAAGACCGAAGCGGCCACCGAGACGCACGCTTCGCGCGCGCGGCGCACCAGCTCGACGTGGCCGTCGTGCAGGGCGCCCATGGTGGGGATGAAGCCGAGCGGGCGCGGGAGGACGTCGAAGAATGCGCGCCCCTGGGCGACCGAAGTCGCGACCTGCATGCCGGCTCGGGCCGCTAGACCCGCGTCACGCGCAGCACGGTGCGGCCGACCATGAACGGGAGCCCGATCGGCAGGGAGGCGTCTCCGACGACCGGTTGCCCGTTGAGTTTAGTTCCATTACGACTCTGGAGATCAGTAAGGATAATGGAACCCTCGTCGATGCGCAGCCGGGCATGCTTACGGGAGACGTAGCGGTCCAGCGCGATACATGCATCGGCGACGGCATCGTCGCGGCCGATCGTAATCTCGCGCTCGAACTGCCAGGTCTTGCCGTCCAGCGGACCGCTGAGAACCTCGAGCAGGTACATGGCCGCCAGGCCTTCGAGGAGGCCTGCGAACAACTCCTGTGCCGACCGGGGCGTCCGGCCAAACACAACGCTAACAAATCGCCGGAACCGGACGATTACTCATAGGGTGACGATGAACGATCGGATCGACGAGCTGCTGCACCTGATCGAGGTTGAACCCGACGCGCTTCGGGAGGCCGAATTCATGCAAGCGCAGTCGATTTTGGAGACCCTCGTCGGTAAAACGATCACCAATGCGGCCCTCGAGGACACCCGCATCGTCATCACCACGTCCGACGGCAACCGCTACTTTTTCTACGGTTTCTTAGGCGGCGGAAGCTAAGCCTTACGCGTCCGTGTGCGATCGCGAGTCGGCGATGAATCGCTCGATCGCTTCTTGATCGTGCGACGCGTACTGCGTGAACGCGACGCCGTGGGCGTACCGCTTGGTGGTCGCGTCGTAAAACGAAAGCACGATCCGTCCGCGGACGATCAGCTCGCGCTCTTGCGCGGGGAGCGTAAACCGCAGCACGATCGTTTGACCCGACGGCAGATCCGTCGGCGTCACGACGCGCATGCCGCCGGTGCTCACGTCGACGGCGGTGCCCGACAGGACCAACTCGTGCCCGGGCAAGATGACGGTTGCCGGGAACTCCGCGTTGACGCGCAAGTATTTGCGCTCTGGTGCCTGATCGTTTCCGGTGCTCACGAGGGCTCTTGCTTCTCGTTCAATCCCGGCGTACCTCGCGGCCGCAGCGCGGCGTTTATGCTATTTGGGTAAGCTCCCGAGCCGCGAAGAGCGCGCCGAGATACGCGTGCTCGGCCGCCAAGCCGCCTTGTAGATACACTTCGTACGGTTCGCGTAAAGGAGCGTCGCACGACAGCTCGATCGTCGCGCCGGCAACGAACGAACCGCTCGACATGATGACCGGATCGGCATAGCCCGGGACCGAGCCGGGCTCGGGGCGGAAGCGAGCGTTCAGCGGCATCGCGCGCTGCAATCCCGCGGCGAACGCCGCCAGCTTCTCGGGGCTGCCCAAACGAATGGCTTGCACGATATCGGTCCGGCGCTCGCCGGGTTGCGGATCGACGCGATAGCCGAGTTCGCCGAAGAGCGCGGCGGCGAAATCGAGGCCTCGCAAGCAGTGCGCGACGATGCCCGGAGCGAGAAAGAGCCCCTGCACGAAGCTGCGTCCGAAGCCCAAGCTCGGTCCGAGCGCGGCGCCCAGGCCCGGCGCGTACAGCCGCGCCGCGACGCGCTCCACCAGGTCGGCCCGCCCGGCGACGTAACCGCCGGCCGGCGCGACCGAGCCGCCGAGGTTCTTGATCAGCGAACCCATCACGAGATCGGCGCCCACGTGGGTCGGCTCGAGCTCCTCGACCAGCTCGCCGTAGCAGTTGTCGACCAGCACGGGTACCGCCCCGCCGGCCGCTCGAATCGACTCGATCGCCGCCCGGCAGCCGTCGACGCTCAGCGACGGGCGAGGGGCGTAGCCGCGCGACCGCTGGATGAAGATCGCGTCCGCAGGCCGCGCCGCGAGCTCGGCGCGCAGCGCGGGAAGATCGACGCCGCCCTGCGGCGTCAGCGCGAGCTCGCGGTAGACGACGCCGACGGCGACCAGCGAATGCGGCGCGTCGCAGATCGCGTTGCGCAGCGTATCGTAGGGGCGGCCCGTCACCGAAAGCAGCCGGCCGCCGGAAGGGACGCACGCCGCCAGCGCCGCGACGATCGCGTGCGTTCCGCTGACGATCGAAAGCCGCGCGAGCGCGCGCTGCGCGCCGAAGACGCGCGCGAGCAGCGCTTCGTACCGCGCGCGCGCCGCATCGTCGTAACCGTAACCGGTGGAACCGGCCAGATCGCTCTCCGCGATGCCTTCGTCCAGAAACGCGCGCAGCACGTTCGCGGCGACCGTGCGCTGCGGCGCGTAGTCGATCGCGGCGCAGCGCGCCTGCGCGCGCAGCGCCGCGGCGCGCAGTTCGCCGCCGATCGCAAAGACGTCGCAGAGCGTCTCGATGCCGGTCACGCAGCGGCCTCCGAGGCCAGCGTGAGGTGGCGCTCGTACGCGCGCACGAACGGGTAGTAGATGACGCCCGCTACCGCGACGTTAACGAGCAGCAGCACGATCGCGCGAACGTCGAGCGTCGCGAGAAAGACGGCGAGGGGTGCGGGCACCGCCGAAGGCACGTAAAACGCCGCGCGCGCGACCGCGCCGGAAGCGACGGCGGCGTACGTGAGCGTCGCGAGCACCAGCGGCGCGCCGACGAACGGTACGACGAAGTATGGGTTGAAGACGACGGGAGCGCCGACCAGCAGCGGATCGTTGATGTTGAACAGACCGGGCAGGATCGTGATGCGTCCGATCCGCCGCAATCGCGGCACGCGCGAAAATGCCAGCATGAACGCCAGCGGCAGCGTCGCGCCTGCGCCGCCGGGAAAGACGAAGAGAAAGAGCGAGACGACAACGACGTACGGAAGCGGCGCGTGCGCCGCGTAAGCGTGCGTGTTCTGCGTCTGCATCGTCAGGTAGACCGGCGTCACGACCGCGGCCAGCACGGCCGGCCCGTGCACGCCCGCCGTCCATAGCAGCGTCTCGATCAGCACGATGGTCATCAGCGCCAGATAGCTGTCGCCCAGGCGGGAGATCGGGGCCATCGCCCCGGCGATCTCGGCCGAAGGCGAGATGCCGAAGGCTACCAGCAGCGCGACGGTGCCTGCAGCCGCGGCGGCACCGGCCCAGTCGGCCGCTCGCGACCGGCTCGCGCGCCGGGCAACGGCGATGAGGCCGGCGGTAAGCCCGCAAGCCAGGATCGCGATGAAGAGGCCGGCGGCGCCGACCGCACGCAGATAGGCGACCGGGTCGGGACCGAACGGGCGGGGCAGCGCGAGCAGAAATCCCGCCACCGAGCCGGCAAGCATCGCGCCGCGCGAATAGCCCGTGCGCCGTGCGACCGCCAAGGCGAGCAATACGGTGAGGGCCCCCGCCATGACGCCGAATCCGGGCAGCAGGGCGGCCGCGAGGCGCAAGCCGACCGAAGCCCCGGCCGGAGCCCCCGAGCGCCACTGCAGGGCCAGGACGGCCAGAAAAGCGGCCGCTAACGCGATGAAGCTCCAAGGAAGCGCCTCGGAGACGGCGGCCACGAACGGCAGCTCGCCGGCGCGCTTGATCGCCGGCGCGATCCGCGCTTCGAACCAGCGAAGGGGAGGGCTGACGCTAGAGTCTGCGGACGACGGCCTCGACGCGGCCGATGATCTCGACATCGCTCGCGTAGATTGGCTCCATGGTGCGATTCTCCGGCTGCAGCCGGATCCGGCCGGGCTCGCGGTAGAAGCGCTTGACGGTCGCCTCGCCGTCGAGCATCGCCACCACCACTTCGCCGTTGTCGGCGGTGCGCTGGGGACGGACCACGATCAGGTCGCCGTCCAAGATGGCCGCCTCGACCATCGAATCGCCCTGCACCCGCAGCATGAACGCGTCCGAGCCGCGCGGCACGAAGCCGGCGCCGAGCGCGAACTCACCCTCGACGTCTTCCTGGGCGGTGATCGGCACGCCGGCCGCTACGCGGCCGAGAATCGGCATCACCACGACGTCGGGGCCGGGCGCCGGGTGCGGCGGGAACTCCGAGCGCATCGCCCGCGGCTTGGTCGGGTCGCGCGAAATCAGCCCGCGTTTTTCGAGTGCCTTGAGGTGGGCATGGATCGTCGACGACGACGACAGCCCGACCCGCTCGCCGATCTCGCGAACCGAGGGCGGGTAGCCCCGCTCGGCCGTCAGCTCGTTGATCGCGCGCAAAATCCGCTGTTGCCGTTCCGTCGCGGGCCGATCCGAGGCGTTTCCCCCCATACTTCCTCCCATAATTTTTCGCCGGGCGATGATTGAAAATGCCAGGCGTATGGCACGCACGCCGGTTATCACCTTACCATAAGGAGGCAGGGCGATGCAAACATATGTTCGCCAACGGCTTGACACCGCTTGGCAGCCCTGTGGTAAAATCTAGTGGACGAACAGGCGTTTGGCACAACATGTGGGGTGAGAGCATGAGACCGAAAACGAGCAGGAAGATCACGCTGATGCCGGTCATTGCACTGGCGGCGCTCGGCTTGATGGTTGCTCTGCCCACCCTTTCGAGCACGCGGCTGTACGCCGCAAGCGCCCAGCGGTACGTGAGCGTCACCGTTCAGCCCGGCGATACCCTCTGGTCGATCGCAGCCGCCCACAGCGGCGAGAGCGGCGACGTCCAAGAGAGCGTCGACCGGATTACGGCGGCCAATCACCTCAACGGGTCGACCCTCCAACCCGGCCAGCATCTAAGGATTCCCGAGTAACTCGGCCCTCGGTACGATAGAAAGAGACGAGCCGCAGAGATTTCTGCGGCTCGTCTCTTTCATGCGAATCGGCGCGAGCGCCGGCTATCCCGCCTTCATCGTATCCGAGACCAACTTCAACGACGTCTGAATGGTCGTCGTCTGGGTGCCGCTCGGGCCCTGCTCTTGCCGGATTTCGGCGTACTCGTCGACCGAGGTGGGCACGAGTTTTGGGAAATCGTAGACGATCTTCGCCGAGACGTTGGTGGTCAGCGGCTGGCCGCCCGATTCCTTGACGACGCGCGTTTCGGCAATCGTCATCACGCCGTTGTCGTTGCTCTGAATCGTGTAGTCGGCCTTGATCGAGCCGGCGTTGTTGCTTTCGTCGATTCCCCAGTGCTGCTTGGCGTCAATCTGATTCGGATCGACGAACGTGGTGCCCAAAAAGCGGAGCAGCGTCATCTCCTCGGAGTTGATCTGCGCGTTCGGATCGCAGATCACGTTCGTATTTCCGTACACCACGCACGTTGCGGGATCCGAGCGACGACGGTTCGCTCCTTGCTCGGAGATCGACACGATCAGCCCGCGATCGGGCTGTTCGCGAACGACGTCGACGGTGATCGTCCCGTTGTCGTTCTCCGAGCCCTTGTAGTCGGTCGATCCGTGGCCGCCTTCGCCGTACGCCAACGAGTTGTGCTCGCTGAGGTTCCCCTGCATGCCGTAGGTGAACGAGTAGACGAGCTTGCGTTGCGGGCTCGCCGCCGCCGCGGGCGACGCCGCCGGCTGCTGCGCGAGGGCCGGCGCAGCCAGAAGCGCCAAGGTCGAAAGCACGATGGCTAGCAATTTCATAATAATGCGACTCCCCGTGTCGTAAATGAATGCGTCCGTAAACCTGACCGGGCTTGCTTAACTTGCGCTAGGATGCTTCCCTTTCGCGACGAGCGTCACCGCATGGCCGGTGTGATCGTCGAGAAAGGCCAGTCCCTCGGTCATCCACATGTCGAGGCCGCCGCCGGAGTGGCGCGCGACCTCGCGCACGACGTGCGCGCGATCCTTGAGCCACTGCAGCTCCGTGCGCGTCGTCGTGGGGAAGACCGCTGCGTTACAGTCCTCGCAGTGATAGCCGTACGTCACGAACGGGCGCCCGCTCGCTTACGGCGTCGTCGGAGGCTGCGGCGTTGCGCCGGCGCGGCACGTGCTTGCGATCGCTGACATCGTCTGCGCGACCGGTGCTTCGCGTCGCGCGGTCTCTTCCTGAACCCATCCGAGCGCCGCTGCCACTGCCGAAACGGGATTATATCCGACGGCGATGCCGGGCACCTGGCCGGGCTGGATGTCGTAGGGGTTGGGCTTGAGTCCGGGCGCGTTCGGATCTTGAATCGCGGGATTGACGGTCGCTCCCGGGTGCGGCGTGCTCGTCAAACCCGTGAGGCTATTATTGGTTCCCTCGCCGGTGATCATATCGACGTACTCTTGGCCGCCGTGCTGAATGTCGCCGAGCTGCTGCGTCGTCACGAAGCCGTTGATCAAATCGAGCGAGAGCCGCTGTGCGGCCAGCGTCTTGAGCAGATCCGCGCGCAGCTTCTGCAGCTGCGCGTCGTCCTCGGCGTTGCCGGTCGGCTGAGCGAGGCTGGAATCTTCGAGGATCGTCTGAATGGCGATCTCGTTCTGCGCGAGCGTCGGCACCAGCTTCTCCATGCGCTGCAGCGCCATCGTCCGGCCGGGCGAATCGTAGTTGGTCGTGTCGTAAGCGCTTTGGCTGCTCGACTGCATTGCGGTTTGCAGGTACTGCTTGAAGATCGGTCCGCTCTTGGCGATCGATTGATCGTTCTGCAGCACCATCGCGACGACGGGAAGCACGTGCTTTTGCAGCTCCGCGCAGGCCGGCCGCGCGTAGACGCGGATGATCTCGGGGGGCGGCGTTTGCGACGGCGACGAGGCCGCGGGGTTCGCGGCGGCCGCGCTAGGCAACGCGGGGGATGCGGCGAGCGCGAGCAACGAGGCCGCGACGATGGCCGGAACGGGTAGACGCATGACGCTTCTCTATATGCGCGGGGCCTGCCCTAAGGCCTTCCAAACCATGCGAGCGCGAAACGAAAGGGGCCCCTGCCGTTTGGCAGGGGCCCCAGGCCGTTGCTCTCCGCGAGAGCGCGGTCTCGCTCGTTAGAGCTTGATCTGCGCTTGAACGAAGAGGGTGAAGGGCAGCGGCGTGAAGCTCGCGCCGTTGCCGGAGCTGGGTCCGTACGATTGCAACTGCGCCGGAATCGTGCCACCACCCGGATTCGCCGTCCGATTCGTCGGGCTGTTTCCGTTGTAGTAGTTCGAGACGTAGGCGTTGCCGTTCGTGCCGTATCCGCAAACGTTCGGGCTCGGGGGATAGGCCGCCGTCCAAGGCTCCGCCGATCCGCCGAAGCAGGAGCGGAAGAGGTTGGCGCCGGTCAAGCTGAGCCGGACCTTCGAGGACAGGTCGTACGAGACTTGGATGTTGCCGGTGAGGAGGTCCGGTTCGACGTACGAGCCCAGCGACGCAAAGTGAAGCGTTTGCGGGTTGGGGATGTACAGGTAACCGGTGGCGCCCACGCCGGCCTGGCTGAGGTAGTTACAGGCCTTGCCGTTGCCGCCCGGTACGGGGTTGAAGCCCGCGGCCGGGAAGCTCTGGTTCGATTGGCACGTGCGCGGATCGATGCCCGCGACGTCCATCGGCGAACCGTAGGCCGTGCCCGACTCGAACTGCAAGCTCGGCGTGATCGCCAGCTTGTTCTGACGCCAGTTCAGCACCATCGTCGCAACGTACGGCGAGGTGTAGCTCTGTGCGTAGATACCGTAGCTCGGGCCGAAGGCCGGCGGGAGCTGATAGATCGAGGCGGGATACCAGCCGTTGGGATCGATCGTCCCTTGCAGCGGGTAGTTGTAGTAGGGGTTGATGATCGCACGCGGCTTGTTACACGGCATCGGTTTGACGTTGCCGTGGAACGGCGCGTAGCACGGTGCACCGCCGCCCGCCTTGGTCAGCGCGTTGAACTGCGTGATCTGCTGGTTCATCGTCGCTGCGAGGTTGGGAACGAGGAGCGACTGGTACTGGACCGCCGCATGCGTGTAGGTGAAGGCCAGTTGTCCCGAGAGGCCGTTGCGGCTGAAGTCGCCCTTGGTGATGGCGGCTTCGACGCCTTCCGACTGGAACTTACCGACCGGAACCTGCGTCACGAAGCCGGTGCCGATGAACGCCTGCTGCTCCCAGTTTGCCGTCTGGGTGTAGAACGGCGTGATCTTCAAGCTCCAGTCCGTGTTGCGCATGTGGTGCTCGTACGAGAGATCGTACTGAGCCGACGTTTCACCCGCGATCGGATGGAACGGCGAGTAGAAGCCGTCGCCCATGAAGTTCGTCCAGAGGCTGGTGGCTCCCGATCCCGAGCTGTAGAGATACTGCACGGCTGCCGAAAGCGGCGGTTCCGTGTAGCGGCCGCCCGAGAAGCGCCAGACCGTATCCGGCGACTGCGTGTACGTGATCGCCAAGCGCGGCGAGTAGTAGTACATGTCGTAGCCGCTCGGCGAGACGTTCGTGAAGGTACGCGCTTGCACGCCGTCCTGCACGGTGCCGTTGGGGTGGGTCCAGCCGGTCGTTTGCGTGCCGCTGGGATTGAGCGCCTTGTAGGCCGCGTTACAATCGCCGGACGTGTAGATCGGCGAAGGCGGCGGGACCGTACCCGGCGTCAGCGGGTTTACGAGGACCGCGCTGCTGTAGCGATTGACGCAGCTATAGTTCGCAACTTGATAGGCCGCAAACTGATCTGCGAGATTATTGCTCGGCGCCATGCCGTACTCGTAGTTGTCGTACTTGACGCTGGCGTCGATGAGCCACTTGTCGTTCGGGCGGAACTCGTCCGAGAGCGACAGGTTGGCGAAGTTGGGACGCACTTGGTTGAGCGTACCGTTGTTGTTCCCGTTCCAGAGCGTCACCCAGTCGGCGTTCGCGCCGGCACCGTAGCCGGTCGGACCCTTGAAGGATTTGCTCTGCCACGATCCGCCGGGCGTGCAGGGTTCTGCCTTGCCGGAGGTCGGGTCGTAGCACGTGAACGGGTTCGCGCCCGCTCCGATGTGCATGTAGCCGATGGCCGACTGCGTGAGCGAGTACGGACAGTTGGCGTAACCCAGCGTGAGTGCCGCTTCACCGCCGCATGCCGCGCCGCCCGGTGAGGCGAACGTCAGGAACGGATCGGCCGTGGAGTACCACGTGTTATTGAGACGCACGACGCTCGCGGACGTGTAGTTGCCCGTGAACGTCAGGAGGTTTTGGTCGTTGAGCTGGTTTGAGTACTGCAGCTCGCCGCCGCCCGTGTGCGTGATCAGGTCGTAGTTCGGCGAGACCGGCTGGTTGCCGACGGCCCAGCTGTAGCCGCCCGTCGGGCCGTCTTCGGTCCAGTCCGAGAAGAACGTGTATCCGAAGATGCGCAGGTACGAGCGGTCGTTGAACGGGTGCGTATACTGCACCTTCGTGATGCCCGTATCGTTGTTGTAGAGGTCGCCGTAGTAGTTCGTCGGCAGCGGCGCATCGATGGCATGGTTACCGCTGTTCGGCTGGAGATACGGCGTCGGGGCGGTATAGCTAAACGCGCCCGTGCAGGTCTTCGGGTTCGACGCCGCAGACGGCGTCGAGCACGTCGCGATCGGCGTGCCGAACGGGTCGTTGTAGGCAAGACCGTCCGCATAGTGCGGATAGTTGACGCCGGCCTCGTAGGGCAGACCCGAGTTCGCCTGCGTGACGAAGTTCAGGTTCGGCGTCGACGGGTTGTAATCGAAGACCGAACGCTCGGCCGACGCGCTCCACAGGAGCTGGACGTCGTCCTTCTGTCCGTTCTTGCGCGGAATGCCGAAGTGCAGGTTGATGATGCTCTCGCGATCGGTCAACTGCTGCAGATCGTTGGCCAGGCCGTTGAGGTAGCTATAGCAGCCCGGCGCTCCGCCGAAACCGGTGGCAAGCGCGTTCGGTCCGCAAACGGGAACGTCGCTCTGGCCGCTGGACGTCGGCGTGAAGAGGCCGCCGTACGAGGCGTACATGCCTCCCTGTCCCATGAACTGGGCGCCGTCCTGCTGGTTGAAGTAGTTGTAGGTCTGGTTGTATCCGCTCAGGCCCACGTAGTACGAGAAGTTACGGTCGGGCGTTGCGCCGCCGGCTTCGATCGAGGCCTGGTGGTAGAACGCGCCGGTGCCGATGCCGCCGTTGAGCGTGGCATAGCCCGGGTACGTTCCGGTCTTGATGACCTGGTTGATGAAACCCGAAATACCGTTCGATGCGATCGACGACGGACCGCCGCCGGTGTACACCTCGAGCTGCGTGAGGCCGAGGTTGGACTCCGTCGACGAGTTGTAGTTGTCGAACGCGCGGTTGACCGGAATACCGTCGTACTCGTAACCGGTCGTCCACGGGTTCTGACCGCGAACGACGACGGCTTGGTTCCAGCCGGCACCGAACGTGCCGACGTAGAGACCCGGCACCGTCGCGATGGCCGAGTAGGCGGTATTGAGGTTGCCCGAGCCGGTGCTCGAGGCGGTCGACGAGATCGCTTGCGAGTTGACGCTGTAGAGGTCGCCGCCGACGCCGCTCTTCACGAGCGAGGATCCGGCTTGCGACGTCACGCGCGCAATCTGCTTGAGCGCTTTGCTCATCGAGAGATTGATTTGGATGGTTTGGTCTGCGAAGACCACGTTACCGGCTTGCGAAATCGGCTGATAACCTTCTTTGGTGAAGTTCAGCGTATACGTATCCGGCGCTAGAGCCTGGAGAACGAAATGCCCTCCGGCATCCGTCGTTGCGGAAGCATTCTGAGACGGTGAGACCGCCTCCACTTGCACGCCGGCAATCGGCGCGCCCGTGGTGCTATCCTTGATCGTGCCTGCGAGTCCGCCGGTGGTTCCTGCCAGTGCCCATGTTCCCTGGAGCAGGAAGCTCACCAGCAGCACCGCTGCTGCGATTCCACGACGGAGGGTTCGCGAGTTACTCATTCTGTGCCCTCAATCAGTGTTAGTGACTTGCGCCACGCGGTAGCGGCTGGGGCCTGCTCGGCCTCAGCTCGCTCTCAGGTGACGCAAAGGCGGCACTTAATCAGAACCTGGGTCGTCTCCTTTATCGCTTCCTTAACAGTCGGCTCAGACGGCGGCGCCCATCCGGGCCGCCAGCAAAGCAGGGATGTCGGAGGGCCGGTCGGCGACCGGGACCCCGGCGGCCTTGAAGGCATTGATTTTGCTTTGAGGCGTGCCGAAGTTGCCCGAGATGATGGCGCCGGCATGGCCCAGCGATTTGCCCGGCGGGGCGTTGCGGCCCCCAATGAAGGCGACGATCGGCGTCTGGGGCAGGTGCTCGGCGATAAAGGCCGCGGCGTCTTCCTCGTCCGAGCCGCCGATCTCGCCGCAGACCACGACGGCCTTGGTTTCCGGATCATTCGCGAACTCGCGCAGGCAATCGACGAACGTGGTGCCGATGATCGGGTCGCCCCCGATGCCCACGCAGGTCGACTGCCCCAGGCCGGCCCGGGTGAGGCCGTCGACGACTTCGTAGGTGAGCGTGCCCGAGCGCGAGATCAGTCCGACGTTGCCTTCCTTGAAGACGTGGCCCGGCATGATTCCGACCGAGCTCTTCCCGGGCGAGATGAGGCCCGGGCAGTTAGGCCCGATGATGCGCATGCCGCGGGTGGTGCCGACCACTTTGAGCATGTCGTGGACCGGAACGCCCTCGGTGATGCAGATCGCCATGCCGATGCCGGCTTCGTAGGCTTCGTAGAGCGCGTCGGCGACGAACGGGGGCGGCACGAAGATACACGTATGCGTCGCCCCGGTTGCGCCGACCGCGGCCTCGACGGTGTCGAAGATCGGCAAGCCCTGCGGCGTCTTCTGGCCGCCCTTGCCGGGCGTTACGCCGCCGACGATGTTGGTGCCGTACTTGACCATCCGGTCGGTGTGGTACGCGCCTTCGGATCCGGTGATCCCTTGGACGATCACCCTGCTGTTCTTGTCGAGAAAGATGCTCACTTCGCCAGCTCCACGGCGCGCTTGGCGCCTTCGTCCATCGTCTCGACCGGCGTCATGCCGGCCTCGGCCAGAATCCGGCGTCCCTCTGCTTCGTTCGTACCGGTGAGCCGGATCACCAGCGGAATCTTGCGCGACGTCGTCTCGCGCATCGCGTCGACGATGCCGCGCGCGACTTCGTCGCCGCGCGTGATCCCGCCGAAGATGTTGATGAAAAAGACCTTGGCGCCGGTCGAGTTGACGACCAGCTCGTAGCAGTTGCGCACGCGCTCGGCGTTGGCTCCGCCGCCGACGTCGAGGAAGTTGGCGATCTTCCCACCCGCGTTGCTGACCGCGTCCATCGTCGCCATCGCCAAGCCCGCGCCGTTGGCCATCGTGCCGACGGTACCGTCGAAGCGGCGGAAGTTGCGAATGCCCAAACCGGCTTTCACGGCGAGCGCTTCGTCTTCATCGAGCGGCAGCGTCTTCTGCCACTGCGCGAACTCGGGATGGCGAAAGAGCGCGTCGTCGTCGAGCTCCACCTTCGCGTCGGACGCGAAGACTTTTCCGTCGGTGGTGAGCACCAGCGGATTGATCTCGACCAGTTTGGCGCCGTAACGAAAGAACAGGTCGTAGAGCGCGCCGACGATGGCGGGGAACTGCTTGCGGTAGCCGGGATCGAGTTGCGCGTCGAACGCGAGCTCGCGCCCGATGAACGGCGAATAGCCGATCGCGGTGTCGACGTAGAACTTCGCGATCGATTCCGGATGCTTCTCGGAGACCTCTTCGATGTCCATGCCGCCGAAACGGCTGGCCATGATCACGGGCTTCTTGCTGGCGCGATCGATCGCGATCGCGCAGTAGGCCTCGAGCGCGATGGGCAGCTTCTCTTCGACCAGCAGCGAGTTGATCGGCTCGCCGTTGGGATTCTGCCGGTTGGGCGGCATCGGCGTCGCCATAATCTCGGTTGCGACCGCGTGGCCCTGTTCGCCGGTGGTAGCGAACTTGATCTTGCCGGCTTTTCCGCGGCCACCCATCAGCACTTGCGCCTTCACCACCCAGTCGCCCAGCGTCGCGGCGACGAATTCCATCACTTCTTGCGGCGTGTGCGCGTGCGAGCTGCGCGGCACGGGAATGCCGGAGCGCTTGAAAAGCTCCTTGCCCTGATACTCCATCAAATTCATAGCCGCCCCAGGTTCGCGCCCACCCGTCCGCGTTCCGGCCAGGCGTCCCACCGCGCCGCCGGCCCCGCGAAAAGTCGCAGGCTAGGGGCTTTGCGGCTGCAAGAAGGGGCCGAGAAAATCCGGATCGCGCGCCTCGCGGTGCCGCTCGTAGGCCTTCTCGTCGAAGAGCCAATCGGGCAGATCGGGCGGAAAGGCGATCGAAATCGTGGTCGAGTCGATCAGAAACGTTGCGCCGACCGGGTTCCACGTCCACACGGCGCGCGAGAGCACCCAGTACTGCGCGATCGGCTTGAAGTAGACGGTGACGTCGCTGGCGCTTTCCTCGGCCAGCGTCGTCGGCCGGTAACGCCCGACGAAGTGCGCCTTCCAGATGTCGTACGTCGCCGCGTCGATCCACAAATCGCGCAGGTTGTGGCGCTCCGGCGAGTCGTGCGGCGAGAGCGTGAGATGATAGGTGCGATGGCCGTCGCTCTCCGCTTCGCCGGCGAGCGCGACGGTGTAGTTCGGCGACGCAAACGTTTCGACGTGCGCGATCGTTTTCAGCGGAACGGGCAGGTCGGCTTGCATCCCGTTGGGAGGGGCGGCCGGCGCGGCGACGGGTGCGGTCGCGTCGGCGCGCGGCTGCGGCAGCGGTACGGTGCGCAGCGACCAGGCGAACGGGCCGAGAAAGTGCGGCCCGATTTCGGCCTGCGGCAGCTGGCCGTCGGTCGGAATCGACGACGCGTTCTGCATGCCGTCGGCCATGCGTTCGGCGTAGCGAACGATCTCTTGCGTTTCGCGTGCGTCGAACGTGCCGGGCGACTGCGTCGTCTTGCGCAGATCGACGAACGCCGCGTACGCCGGCACCGGATACGACTCGAGCCGCTCGAAGGCGCGCGAAAAGAGTTCCTTCGGCGAAAGCGCGGCCGCGGGAGAAGCCCAGGCCGCCGGTGGAGGCGACGGTTCCAGAGCGTAAGCCGGCGATGCCATCCCCAGAAGCGCCGCCGCCGCGAGCACCGCTCTCCAACCCCGCATCGCCGAATCGATCCTCCCGCCTACTGCGTATCCGGCAGCCGCGCATCCGCCGGCTGGTGCAAGAAGTAGCGTTCGCCCAGCGGCGAGGCAATCGTGGCGAAGGCTCTCGGAGGCTTGGAGAAATCGAAGCACAGCGGCGAGATGGCGTTGGCTCGCGCGTCGCTCGCCGAAAGGCGCGGCAGCCCCCATTGGTCTTCGACGAACTTCAAGATGCTGCCGTGCTCGTAGTGCACGTGCGAGACGTAGCCTTTCTTCGCGTACGCCGAAACGATGATGAGCGGAACGCGAATGCCCAGCCCGTCGTAATCGGCGAAGGCCGGCGGCACGTGATCGTACCAGCCGCCGTAATCGTCCCAAAAGACGAAGATCGCGGTCGAATCCCAATACCGCGACCGTCCGACCGCGTTGACGAGGGTCGCGACCCAAGCGGGCCCGGTGTCCGAGCCGCAGTACGGATGGTCGGAGTTCCGGCAGATCGGCGTCACCCAGGCGACGGCGGGCAAACTGCCGTTCGCGACGTCGCCTAAAAATTTCGACGGCGGCGAAACGACGTTCTTCCGCCAGTCGGGTCCGCCATAGACGTGAGAGATCGCTTGATACGCGCTCCACTCTCCGCCGTTGTCGGGCACGTTGGACGCATAATACCGCCAGGAGACGCCGGCCGCGTCGAGTTCGTCGCCGAGCGTCCGGTCGTTGAAACAGGGAGCGATGCTGCCTCCGATCGCCCGCTGCGCGGTGACCGTCGGTATCGTGCTGGCGCCGCCGCATCCCCACGGCCCCACCGGGTAGTCGACCGTGGATTCGGCCTGCCCGGCGATGATGTACTGATGCGAGACGAAGCTGCTCGAATCGAAGTTCGATGGAAACATCTCGTCGGCGAAGACGTACTGCTCGCCAATCGAAAAGTACGGCTTGGTCTGCGAACGGGGGACGTAACTGTACGGCGGGTCGGCGTTGGGGCATTGCGGGAATCCCGGCTTGCCGCAACGCCAGTTCTCGCGGTCGAAGCCGTCCATCCGGCAGTTAGTCCCGGGAAAGGCGCCTCGTCCGTCGCACGCCGCTAGAAAGCTCGAGGCGTCGTGCTCGAAATCCCAGAGCGTGTTGAGTGGCACCGGCTTCAACGGAATTTTTCGCCCGTTCTGATCGAAGCCGTACGGCTGCGTATCGGCGCCGGGGAATCCCTGAAAGAGGTTGTCGACGGTGCGGTTCTCCTGCACCACGATCACCACGTGCCGGATCTGCGGGTACCGGCTCGTCAACGTAACGCCGGGCAGCGCTGCGGGAGTAGAAACCGCGCCGCCGGGGATTGCTCCCGCGCACGCGGAGAGCGCCAGCGCGGCCGCCGCGAGCACCGAACCTTGCGCGGAGGAGCTCTTCACGCGTTCAGTCGAGCTTGCCTAAGATCGAGCGCGCGATGATGATCTGCTGGATCTCCGACGTGCCTTCGTAGATTTCGGTGATCTTTGCGTCGCGGTAGTGGCGCTCGACCGGGAACTCGGTGGTGTAGCCGTAGCCGCCGTGAATTTGCAGCGCTTCGGCGGCGTGCTTGCGGGCGGCGGTCGAGGCGAAGAGCTTGGCTTTGCTCGCTTCGATCGTGAACGGGCGCCCCGCGTCGGCGAGCGAGGCCGCGCGATAGACGAGCAGCCGCGCGGCGTCGAGATCGGTCGCCATCTGCGCGATCTTGAACGAGACGCCTTCGAACGCCCCGATCGCGCGACCGAAGGCTTGGCGTTCCTTGGCGAACTTCACCGACTCGTCGAGACAGGCGGCGAGAATGCCGGTCGCCTGCGCGGCGATGCCGATGCGTCCCGAGGTGAGCGCCGTCATCGCGTTGCCGAAGCCGTCGCCCTCCGAACCGAGCAACGCGTCCGCGCCGACCTCGACATCATCGAAGGCGAGATCGCACGTGTTGCTGGTATGGATGCCGAGCTTCTCGGTGACCTTCTCGACCACGATGCCGGGCGTGCCGTTCTCGATGAGGAACGCGCTCACGCCTTTCGAGCCCTGCGCGCCGGTGCGAAACATGCCCATCGTCACGCCGGCGTAACTGCCGTTGGTGCACCATTGCTTGCGCCCGTTGAGGGTAAAGCCGCCGTCGGGCCGCCGCTTCGCGCTCGCGCGAATGTTGGCCGCGTCGGATCCCGCGTCGGGTTCGGTCAGCGCGAAGCCGGCGATGACGTCTCGCGCCGCGAGCTGCGGCAGCCAGCGCTGCTTCTGCTCCTCGCTGCCGAGCTTGACGATCGCCGAGCAGATCATCGAATGCACCGAGACGGTGACGGCGGTTCCGGCATCGACGCGGGCCAGCTCTTCGATCGCCAGCGCGTACGACACGTAATCGGCGCCGACGCCGCCGTACGCTTCGGGCACGATGATGCCCATGATGCCGGCGGCGGAAAGCTTGGCGTACAGCTCGCGCGGAAAGCGGTGTTCGCGATCCCACGCGGCGATCGACGGCGCGATCTCGCGTTGGGCGATTTCGGCGGCGAGCGCGGCGATCTGCCGCTGCTCGTCCGTCAAGTCGAACTGCGGCCGTTGCGCGATCATGAGTACTGGTAGAAGCCTTTGCCGCTCTTCTTGCCCAGCCATCCGGCCGCAACGTACTGGCGCAGCAGCGGGCACGGACGGTACTTCGAATCGCCGAAGCCGTCGTGGAGCACGTTCATGATCGCCAGGCACGTATCGAGCCCGATGAAATCGGCCAGCGTCAGCGGGCCCATCGGATGGTTCATGCCCAGCTTCATCACCGTATCGATCGCTTCGGGCGTTCCGACGCCTTCGTAGACGGCGTAGATCGCTTCGTTGATCATCGGCATCAGCACGCGGTTCGAGACGAAGCCCGGGAAATCGCGGACTTCGACCGGGGTCTTGCCCATCCGTTCGGCCAGGCCGCGCACGAACTCGTAGGTTTCTTGCGAGGTGGCTAAGCCGCGAATGATCTCGACCAGCTGCATGACGGGCACGGGATTCATGAAGTGCATGCCCACCACGCGTTCCGGCCGCCGCGTCGCCGCGCCCAGCGTGGTGATCGAGATCGAGGACGTGTTGCTGGCCAGCACGGCGCGCGGCGGGCAGGCGGTATCCAGCGCGCGGAAGAGCGCCAGTTTCGTTTCGAGGTGCTCGGTGGCCGCCTCGATCGCGAGGTCGACGTCGAGCGCTTCGAGCGCCGGCGTCGCGATCACGCGCGCGAGGATTTCGTCGCGCGTGCCCGCGTCGATGCGGCCTTTCTCGACGCTGCGCGCGAGATTCTTGCCGATGCTCGCCATGCCGCGCGCGATGTACTCCGCGTCGCGGTCGTTGAGCAGCACGTCGTGACCGCTCTGCGCGGCGACTTGTGCGATGCCGGACCCCATCTGCCCGGCACCGATGACGGCAATCCGCAACTATCCGACCCGCACGAGGAGCGCGTCGCCTTGACCGCCTCCAGAACAGATCGCCGCGACGCCGATGCCGCCGCCGCGCTTGCGCAGCTGATTGATCACGGTCCCGACGATTCGCGCGCCCGACGCGCCGATCGGGTGCCCCATCGCGACCGCTCCGCCGAAGAGATTGATCGCCGACTCGTCCAAGCCGAGGTTGCGCGCCGAGGTGATCGCGACCGCCGAGAAGGCTTCGTTGATCTCCCAGACGTGCACGTCGCTGCGCGTGAGCCCGTTGCGATCGAGCAGCTTCTGCGCCGCCATCGCGGGCGTGAGGCAGATGTAGGGCGAGTCCCACGCGACGGTCGCGTGATCGACGACGGTCGCGAGCGCTTCGTAACCATGCTGCGCCGCATAGCCGGCGTCGGCGAGAATCATCGCCGCGGCGCCGTCGTTGACGCCGGGCGCGTTCGCGGCGGTGATCGTTCCGTCTTTGTCGAGCGGCTTGAGCTTGCCCATCGCTTCCAGGCTCGCGTCGGCCCGCACGGCTTCGTCGCGATCGACTACCGTATGCGGCTCGTTGCCGGCGACGAACGGCGCGTACTTCTCGTAGTCCAGCGTAAACTGCGCCGAGGGCTCGTGATCCCAAATGCGGCTCTGCGCACCGCCCACCGCGGCGGGCACGCGGACGGCACCGCGGCGCGGCAGAGCGTCGACCACGACTTTGCCCTTCGCTTTGGTCGCGACGCGCACCGCGACGATCTCGTCGCCGAAGTTGCCGGCGTCGTGCGTGGCCGCGGCACGGTGATGGCTCGCCAGCGCGAAACGGTCCTGCTCCTCGCGCGACATGCCGAACTCGGTGGCAACCTTATTGCCCTGCGACGACATGGTCATCGGAAAATATTGATCCCAGAGCCCGTCGAACACCATCGCGTCGACCAGCGCGCCGTCGCCGAAGCGATAGCCCCAGCGCGCGTTGGGCAGCAGGTACGGCGCGTTCGACATCGATTCCATGCCGCCGGCCGCAACCACGGCGTTGGCTCCCGCGTTGATGGCGCGCATCGCGTTGACGATCGCGAGCATCCCCGAGGCGCAGACCTTGTTCACCGTGTCGGCGGTGACGGTCTTGGCCAAGCCCGATTTGAGCACGACCTGGCGGGCGGGGTTCTGGCCGACGCCGGCCTGAAGCACCTCGCCGAAAACGACGTGCTCGATCTCGCTCGGATCGATACCGGAGCGTTCGATTGCCGCCGTCAGGGCGACGGCGCCGAGCGTGGTGGCGGTGAGGGGAGCCAGGCCGCCCCCGAGTTTTCCGAACGGCGTGCGAGCCGTCGAGAGCACGACGGTTTTGGATGGTTGCGAATTCATAGCCGGTGGCACTTCGAGCGCCGGGGAGTCGCGACCTCGCCAGGAGCCGGGTACGCGAGGCGGCAAATCGGGGCGGATGCCCGAGTTGCGTGCCGTCCGCTGCGACCTGTGCGGCGCCGACGAGGCTCCCGTCGTCGCGCGCAAGCGGGCGGTTCTCTACGACGAGACCTTCACGATCGTTCGCTGCAAGCGCTGCGGGCTGGTCTACGTCAATCCGCGGCTCGACGACGCCACGATCGAAACGCTGTACGACGCCGCCTACTACCGCGGCGAGGGCTTCGACCGCTCGATCGACTACGCACGGGATAACCGGCGCGGCCTCCCCGAGATTCGTGCGGCCAGCGCCGGCGTGGTCGAAACGCTGCGCGAAGCCCTCGGCGGCCTCGAAGGCCGCACCGCGCTCGATATCGGGTGCGGACTCGGGGGCTTGGTCCGCTCGCTGCAGGCCGAGGGCGCGCGGGCGATGGGCACCGACAGCTCCGCCGCCGCACTGGAGGCCTGCGCGGCCAACGGCACGCCGCTCGCGCCGAGCCTCGACGCACTCCTACGTGACGGCGCGCGGTTCGACGCGGTCACCGCCATCGAAGTGATCGAGCACACCACCTCGCCGCGCGCCTTCATCGCCGCGATCCTGCCGCTGGTGAAGCCCGGCGGCGTGCTCCTCTTGGGGACCGGAAACTGGAATCACGTGCGCCACGTCCCGGGCACGCCATACCTGATGCCCGAGGGGCACATCTACTACTTCACGCCGGTCACGATGCGCAAGTATTTCGCGCTGTTCGATCTCGAGATCGCGCCGGTGACGAACCGCTTGTGGGTGGGATGGCGCGCCCTCGCGCCACGCCTCGGCCCGGCGCTGCCGCGCGCGCTTGCCGGCGCCGTGGCGTCGGTCGCACCCGGCTACGGCCCGTTCCCGGTCGCCCGCGTCCCCGCGAAAGGCTAGTGGCGGACCGCCACGGGGCAGTTCTCGCATTCGAACTGAATCGTGACGTGGGCGATGCCGAAGTGCGACTGCACGCAGGCGTCGATTTCGCGCAGCACGTCGTTGGCTTCGCTCAGGCGGCGGTCGTCGAGCAACACGTGCGCCGAGAGCGCGTGCGAGCCGCTCGCGATCGACCACACGTGCAGGTCGTGCACGCCGCAGACGCCGCCGATCGCTTCGAGATGTTCGACGAGCTTTTGCTGATCGACGTCGCCGGGCGCACTCTCGAGCAGCACGTCGGCCGCGTCGCGAATGACGCGCTGCACGCCGACGACGATGATGCCGGCGACGAAGATCGAGAGCAGCGGATCGATCCATGCGAGGTGCGTGATCGCGATGACGATGCCGCCGGCGACGACCGCCGCGGCGCCGAGCGCGTCGCCGATCACGTGAAAGAGCGCCGCGCGCACGTTGAGGTTCTCGCCGCTTTGACGGTGCAGCACGTAGCCGACGGTGCCGTTGACGGCTAAGCCGATGGCCGCCACCGCCGTCATGAGCCCGGCCTCGGGTTCGACCGGCGCCCCGAAACGCCGGATCGCCTCGTAGAGGATCACGATCGTCGCGACCAGCAGCAGCGTTCCGTTGAAGAGCGCGCCGAGCACTTCGATGCGCCCGTAGCCGAACGTCCGGCGCGGGTCGGCCGGCCGCGCGGCGCCGATGGCGGCGAACAGCGCGACGGCGAGCGCGAAGACGTCCATGCAGACGTGCACGGCGTCGCTCGTCAGCGCGAGACTGTGCGACGCGATGCCGCCGGCGATCTCCAAGGCCGCAACCAGCGTCGTCAACGCGAGCGCGACGATCAGGCTGCGGTGGAGGCTCACGAGCCTAGCCTTTGAGCGCTTTCAACGCCAGCGCGGCAAGCATCGCTCCGAAGGTGAGGAACGTCTTGCTCTCGGCGTTGGCGATTACGTCCGGACGCCACGTGCCGGGCGGCCCCGGATTGGGTTCGAGCTGCGGAATCACCGGCGGGACGCGCTCGCGATAGCGATCGTACGCCTCGCCGAACTCGCGCCGCAAGAACTGCTCTTCGTGCGGAACGATCGTCGCGTACACCGCGCCCATCGCCGCCAGCGAACCGGCGATCAGCCCCAGCCGCGCCGCCCAGCCGTTCTTTCCCGTAAAGGCGATCGCGAAGCCGGCGGCCGTGACGAAGTTGCCGAGATAGAGCGGATTGCGCACGTACGCGTACGGTCCGGAGGTAACCAGCTCGGGCGCCGTAACGCTGTCACCGCGGGTGGTGACGCCGGAGTACCCGACCGCCCAACAGCGGATCAGCTCGCCGGCGATCGCCAGCGGCAGCCCCAGGGTCACGCTGAAGGCGCTCGGCTTGCCGCAAACGGCCAGCAGCACCGCCGGCGCCGCCAGCAGCGCGCCGCGATTTTTGAAGACGAAGGCTTGGAACTCGTCGTCGGTATGTCGGTCGGGCATGGGTCGTTCTTACGAACCGGGCAGCGAATTTCCCGTGGCCCGGTAGAGGTCGCGCAGCGACTGCGCGAGCCCGATCTCCGGATGCCAGCCCGTCCGCTCGGCGAGCTTCTGCGAACTTCCGACAAAGAGCGGAACGTCGACCGGCCGCATGCGCTCGGGGTCTTCCCGAATTTCCACCGGCACCCGGGCGGCGAGTACCAGCTCGCGCAGCACGTCGCGCATCGCGATCGCGGTGCCGCCGCACACGTTGTAGATCTCGCCGCGTTCGCCGTCGATCGCCAGCGCGACGTACGCGCGCACGACGTCGCGCACGTCGAGAAAATCGCGTTTGGCTTCCAAGTTGCCGACGAGCAGCTGCGGCGAGCCGCCGGCCGCGATGGCGGCGAGCTGTTCGGCGAAGCTCGCCACGGCAAAGCGCGGGCTCTGCCCGGGGCCGATGTGATTGAACGCCCGCGCGATGACGACGTCGAGCCCGAGCGCGCGGCTCTCGCCCAGCAGCATCGCTTCGGCGGCCGCCTTGCTGGCTGCGTACGGGTTGGCCGGGCGCACGTCGAGCGTCTCGCGCAACGGAAACTCGCCCGGATCGCGGATGCCGTACACCTCCGCCGAACTGGTGAAGAGCAGGCGCGGTGCGCTGCCCGTGGCGGCCGCGTACTCGCGCAGCGCCTGCGAAAGACGCGCCGTTCCGATCGCGTTGATCTGGTACGTGCGCAGCGGCGCCGCGTACGAATCCGGAACGAAGGTTTGCGCCGCGAGGTGAAAGACGACGTCGGGCTTGGCCAAATCGATCGCCGCCGCGATCGCGTCGCCGTCGGTCAAATCGAGCGTGAAGTACTCGCTGCCGCCGTCGCCGGGGCCGCCGCACGGAAACACGCCGTCGCCGCGCTCGCGCAGCGCGCGCACCAGATAGCCGCCGGCAAAGCCGCTCGCACCCGTGACCAGCGCCCGCACGTTCCGGTGCCTAGCGTTCCAAACGCTGGACGAGGCGATCGTAATCCGCCTCGACCATCATCTGCACGAGCGCTTCGAACGTAACCTCGGGTTTCCAACCCAGGACGCGCTCCGCTTTGCGGGGATCGCCGATGAGCAAATCTACTTCTGCCGGGCGAACGAAGCGCGGATCGACCACGACGTAGGGCTCGTACGATCCCAAGCCCGCAGCTTCGAACGCGATGCGCACGAAATCGCGCACGCTGTGCGTGCGCCCGGTGGCGATCACGTAGTCGTCGGGAGCGTCCTGCTGCAGCATAAGCCACATCGCACGGACGTAATCGCCCGCGAACCCCCAGTCGCGCTTCGCGTCCAAATTGCCTAACCGCAGCTCTTTGGCCAAGCCGAGCTTGATACGCGCGACGCCGTCGGAGATCTTGCGCGTCACGAACTCCTTCCCGCGCCGCGGCGAGTTGTGGACGACGAATTCGCCGACTCCGGCATGGAAGCGCTGCGTCTGGGTGGTCAGATCGTACAGCCAGCCGTCGAAGTGCGGATCTTCTACGACTCGCTTCACTTCGCGCAGATCTTTTCGAAGGTGCGCGCCCTTGTCCCCTCGCGGATTGGGAGAGCGAAGATCGATCGAGTAGAATGGTCCGGGACGTTCGGGCGGACCAACGTCGACGTTCAGGACGCATTCCTGCCGCAGCGCCTTGCGCGCCATCCACCACAATCCCATCGCTAGCGCCGGCGAATTCGTTTTGAAGTTCTTGTAGAAATACGTTCCGTTACCGGCCTTCAGGCCGTCGGCTTGATTGTAGCCCGTGAGGAATGCGCGCCAGACGGCCTCGTCGCCGTTGAGCACAATGCGCGGCACGCGCTTGTGGCCATCGGCCGTGTAGCACTCTTCACGCAGCCATTCGACGAAGCGCGGCGCACCGTCGAGCGCCAGCGCTCCAACGACTGCTCCGGGAACGAACCCGGAAAGCGAAGGCGAGTAGGCGGTCTTTCCGAGCGTCTGGCGCTCCCATACTTCCGCGAAGTGGTCGCGTAGCCGGGGGTCGGAGTTGGTGAACTTTGCGTGCACGCCGCCTCCGCTGGCAGTCGCGCTGCCGTCTCCGACGAAGGCACCGAGCATCCATGCAAACTCGAGCGACGGATTTGAAAACGCCGGCGCGTCCGGGAGCTCGCCCCGCAGCATGCAATCGCCTGCGGCGACCTCCCGCGCAGGCCGTTCTTCGCCATCGAGGAACATGACGTGGTCGGCGGTCAGCGTGAGCGTACCGCACCGCGCTTCCACCCGCCGAACGCCCTTATTGTCGATTGCGGGCCGGTGTCTGTAAGCCGTCGCCCCGAGCACGCGAACGAACTCGCTTCCGTCCCACACTTCCAATCCGTCGAAATCGAAGCGCTGATGGTTGGGGCCTTTCTCGCGAACGCGCACGATCTCGCCGATGGGAACCACGTCGACGACGTTCCCGCGCCGCACGATTACCGGCGTTTGCTTCGTGACGGATTCGTGGTTAAACAGGATCCCGCTGCAGGCGAAGAGATCGTAGGACTCGCGGTAGTTGACGGTGATCCAATGGCCGTACACCTTTGCGACGCCGTACGGGCTGCGCGGATAGAACGGCGTGTCCTCGGATTGCGGCACTTCGACGACCTTGCCGAACATCTCCGAGCTCGACGCTTGGTAGAAACGGATGCGGGGGTCGACGTGCCGCAGCGCTTCGAGCACGCGCGTGACCCCCAGCGCGGTGAACTCGCCGGTGAGCACCGGCTGCGACCACGAGGCCGGCACGAACGACTGCGCCGCGAGATTGTAAATCTCGTCGGGGCGCACGTCGTTGACGATCGACGTGATCGAGGTCTGGTCGAGCAGGTCGCCCGACACGATCTCGATGTCGTCGACGATCTCCTCGATGCGCTCGTGCACTTCCGTGCTCGTCCGCCGCGTCATCCCGACGACGCGATACCCCTTCTTCAGCAGCAGCTCGGCCAAATACGACCCATCCTGCCCCGTAATCCCCGTAATCAACGCCGTCTTACTCAAAAACTCTCTCTCTCTTCAAAACAGCCACACCCTAAACTCAATAGTCCCGTCGACTCGTCTATCCACATTTTGGACTGAGGGGGGTCGGGCGTTAGGCGCGGGAGGCCGCCGTGGACTACGGTCCACAAGGCCTCCCGCAACGACACGAACGGCCCCCCTCAGTTCAAAATCTGGATAGACGAGCCTTGGTCGTCGAAGACGAATCGGGTCTCGTACATTTCGGCGCCTTCGGGTCCGACGACTTTCGATTGAATCGTCAACCGGTGCACCAGCGCGTTGTTGTGGCGAACGACGCCGGAGTAGAAGTACTGCACCAGCGGCGTCACGTTCTCTTGCAGCGGCGCCAGGCGGCGGCGCTCGACGAGCATCGCGAGCAGGCGGCGCTGGAGCTGGATCGGCAGCAGGCGGCTCGCGTCGTCGGGGGTCATCCGAACCGAGACGAGTTCTTCCTGGGCCTTGTTCGTCTCCGCGACCGGCTTGTCGGTGGTGTAGCGGATGATTGCGTCCCAATCGTCGGCCGAGATGCCGGTGAAGCGCATGCCGTAGCGCCAGACCGACTTGCCCTGATGCGAGACCGTATCTTGCCACACCGATTTGGCGCGCAGGCGCACCATCCGCGTGTCGACGGTGGCGCGCACCTCGAACTCGTCGCGTCCGGTCGGCTCTTGCGTAAGCAGGCAAAGGCCGCCGCCGCTGATGTCCAGGCCGATGGCGGGCTTCTGGTTGACGCCGCCGTCGGTCGAGACCGTCGCTCGGTAGGGTTTGCGCTTACGGGGATACTTGCGCCGGTTCGGCTCTTTTCCGGTGAACCACCCCAGCAGCTCTTCCAACATGCCAGAGGGAGGTTACGACGGTGCCGCCCGAGGTTACTCCGCCCGGAGGTACGAGCGCCGCGTTCCGGTGGAGTGCGCCAGGACGATGAACCCGCTGGCCAGCGACGGGATGCGCGAGATCAGCCGGTCGAGCGCGCCGGCGACGGGGCCCGGCAAGAACGTCTGGCCGACCACCGTCGCGACGTCGAAGCCGTTGGCGTCGAGCATCTCGCGCAGCGCCGGCAGCGTGAAGACCTTGAGATGGCCTTGGGTCGGATTGCCCTGGCCGAGCAGCGGCAGATGGCGCCCGAGGTTCACCTTGAGGCTCGTCTCGGTGAAGATCGGCTGGACCCCGAAGAGCAGTAAGATCCGGTTGTACCAGGCCGCCAGGTTCGGCGTGGTGAGGACGAGCCGGCCGCCCGGACGCAGGACGCGCGCGATTTCGGTCAGCGCCGCGTCGGGGTCGACCAAATGCTCGATCACTTCGCCGAAGATCACGCAGTCGAAGGAGCCGTCGGGAAACGGCATGCCGGCTGCGACGTCGCAGGCGACGGCTTCGAAGCCGCGCGCCTTGGTCTGCGCGACGTACTGGTCGGAGATGTCGGCGCCGACCAGCCGCGCCTGTGGCAGCCGCGCTTGGATCATCGAGAGCATGTCGCCGTGGTGGCAGGCGATATCCAGGACGGCCGTCGAGGGCGGCGTGCAGACCAGCTCGAGGATGATGCGGAAGCGCTCCGTCACCTCGCCGACGCGATTGGTCGCGATGTCGTCGTAGAAGGCTTTGAGCGGCTGCGAGCTCATACGCCTGCTCGCTGCAGGCGATCGGCCAGTTTGACGGCGACGAACGAGGCGACCTCGCTGGGCAGCGTTCCGCGCCCGAAGCCGGCGTCGTAGCCCAGCTCGCTGGCCATCAGGTTGGTGACGCGCGGGCCGCCGCAGATCAGCACGATCCGGTCGCGCACGCCTTCGGCTTCGAGCAGTTCCACCAGCTCGGTGAAGTTCTTGACGTCGCTGCCTTTTTGCGTGACGACTTGCGAGGCGAGCAGCGCGTCGATCTGGCGCTCCTTGGCGAAGCGCACCAGATCTTCCACCGCGACCTGGCTGCCGAGATTGTAGGTTTCGAACCAGTGGTAGCGTTCCAGGCCGTAATCGCCCTTGTAGCCCTTCATATTGAGGATCGCGTCGATGCCGACGGTGTGCGCGTCGGTGCCGATGCAGGCGCCGGCGACGCGCACCTTGCGGCCGATGCGTTCGGCGACGAAGGCGTCGATCGCGTCCATGTCCATCGCGTGCGCGCGCGCCGAAGGCGCTTTGATCGCGTCGACGTCGATCGATTGCGGCGTGCTGGCGTAGACCACGAAAAACGAATACCCGGTCGCGATCTGGCGTCCGTCGACCACCGAGACGTCGGTGAAGCCCATCTTGGCCACGAGCTGGCGCGCCGCTTCGTCGGCCGCCTCGCTCCAGGCGACCGGCAGCGTAAACGAGAGCTGCACCTTGCCGTCGTTGAGGGTGTCGCCGTAGGGCTTGACGGGGTGGCTCATCGCGCCGCCGCGGCCGCGCTCTGCGAGCGCAGCGCCGTTTCGAACGGATTGTAATACTCGGCGTCGCGCGCGATCACGCCGTCGAAGCCGCGCCCACCGTCGGGCGAGCGCTTGACGTCGGCGAAGACGGCCGCGTCGATCGCGTGCATGAGGCCCATCGCGGCGACGTTGTCGAGCAGCCGCTCGCAGCGCCCGAGCACGTCTTGCGCGCGGCGCTCGATCGCGCCGCCCGGCTTGAAGACGATCTCGTCGCCGAAGTGACGCGCGGTATTCATGATGTAGCGCGCGTTCTCCAGCGCCAGCGCGCGATCGCCGAGGAACGGCGTGTGGATCGCCTCCGTGAGCATGCCGCACAGGTGGATCGTCTGGCGCGTCATCACCGAGGTGAGGTTGAAGAGCGCGTCGATGAGGTGGCCCTTGAAGATGTCGCCGGTCATGTGCTTGGTGGGCGGCATGTACTTCAGCGGAGCTTCGGGGAAGACTTGGCGCGCGAGCTGCGCCTGCGCCAGCTGAAACAAGAAGCCGTCTTCGATATCCGGGTTGATCTCGTAGGCGTCGCCCAAGCCGATCTGGCGATCGGGCATGCCGGCGCGCCGCGCGAACGCCTGATTGATGAACTGGGACGCGAGCACCGCGGGCGCTTGTTCGACCGCGTCGGCGGTGGTCAGGTAGTTATCTTCGCCGGTATTGATGATGATGCCCGAGTACGCGTTGAGCATGCGGCTGAAGTGCTGGTCGACGAACGTGCGCTTCATGTTGATGTCGCGGAAGAGAATGCCGTACATCGAATCGTTGAGCAGCATGTCGAGCCGTTCGATCGCCGCCATCGTCGCGATCTCGGGCATGCACAGGCCGCTGGCGTAGTTGGTGAGCATCACGTAGCGGCCGGCCTTTTCGCCGGCCTCGTCGAGCGCTTCGCGCATGATGCGGAAGTTGGCCTGGGTGGCGTAGGTGCCGCCGAAGCCTTCGGTGGTCGGGCCGAACGGGACGAAATCGAGCAGCGACTGGCCGGTCGACCGAATGACCGCGATGATCTGCGCGCCGGCTTCGACCGCGGCGATCGCCGCCGTACGGTCTTCGTAGATGTTGCCGCTCGCGACGATCACGTAGAGCAGCGGCGGCGGCAGCTGCGGCAGGCGCTCGAGCAGCGCGGTGCGCTCGTCGCGCCGGGCGCGGACGTGCGCGAGGGCGCTCTCGACGTGCGGCTGCAGCGCGCGCCGCGCCGCTTCGGCGGGCGTCTGCGAAAACTGGTCGAGCCGGTAGTGCCCGACCGCGATCGCCTCGCTCAAAGGGCCCGGATCGAGCCCCGTCTCGGCCAGCGCCTTGCCGAAGGGAATCGCGACGCCCCCGCCGCGCTCGCCGGCCGGCAGCGCGTCGACGATGACGTTGGGCATCGGGATCTCGTCGGTGCCGATCCCGTCCACGCCGAGCAGGCGCAGCACGGCTCGCTCCACCGAGACGGTCGTATGGGCCGCGATGAACTCTTCCACGGGGGCAACGATGGCCGAAGCCAACGAGCGGCAGCGCTCGACCGAGGCGCGATCGACTTCTAGGTGCACGGTATCGCTATCTTACGGGCTCGCCGCCGATTCGCTCAAGCGGGAAAGCGCGAGGTAGGCCGAGATGCCCTGGCGCCACGACGGCATCGCCAGGCCCAGCGCCCGCAGCTTCTCGCTGGAAAGCGCCGAAAAGGCCGGCCGCCGGGCGCCCGCCTTCCACTCGTCCGACGAAATCGGCTCGACCCCGGCCGGGTCCAGACCGGCCTGGCGGACCGCCTCGCAGGCGAACTCATGCCAGCTCACGGGCCCGGCGTCGGCGGCGTGAAAGAGCCCGGAGGCCCCGCGCTCCAGCAGAAAGCGCAGCGCGCTGGCCAGATGCCCGGCGAACGTGGGCGAGGCGAACACGTCGGCGACCACGCGGCTCGGCGTCCCGGCGCGGGCCTGCGTGAGGATGCGGTCGACGAACGTGTGGCCCTTGCTCGCCGAGGGCCGCACGCCGTACAGGCCGCACGTCCGCACGATCAGGGCATCCGAGCGCAGGCACGCCACCAGCAGCTCGCCGGCGAGCTTCGAGGTGCCGTAGACGGAAATCGGCCGCGCGCAGTCGTCTTCCGCGTACGGGGCGGACGCCGAGCCGTCGAAAACGTAGTCGGTCGAGATCATCGCAAACCGCACGCCGCGCGAGGCGCACGAGCGCGCGGCCGCCTCGACGGCGAGTGCGTTGACGGTCAGCGCGCGCTCGGGCGCTTCTTCGCAGCGATCGACGTTGTGAAAGGCCGCACAGTTGACCAGCGCGTCGGGGCGGAAGCGGTCGAGGGCGCGGTCCAGCGATTCGGCGGATTCGAGATCGAGCTCTCGGTGCGGGGGCGCTTCGAGGCTCCAATCGCTCCAGAGCCGGCGAATTTCTGAACCGAGCTGGCCGGAGCCGCCGATGACGAGCACGCGCATCGGGCCGCGCTTTCGCGAAGCGGCGGCGATCCTCCGGCCGCCGCTGGTAACGGACGGGCCCCGCGCCGCGTAACAAAGGCGGGTGCGGCGAGTAGCAAGGCGGTAGAACGAGACGGGGATGAGCGATGAGGAAGTGGTTCGTCGCATACGCGAAGGTGAAGCGGAGCTCTTTGGAACGCTCGTCGAGCGTTACAAGCGCGGCATTTCGAGCTTCATCGGAGCCAGTTTGCGCGATCCGGCCGACGCGGCCGACCTCTCGCAGGAGACGTTTTTGCGCGCCTACTCGCACCTGGGCACCTTCAATCCCCAACTCGGCAAATTTTCGACGTGGATCTATCAGATTGCTCGTAACGTGATACGCACCCATCTCGGCCGTTCGCTGCGCAAACCGCAAACGGCGCAGTTTCCGGAGGACCAGACGCTGGAGAACGCGCTCCCCGACCTTTCTCGCGAAGCCGATCCGGCCGGGCGCGTGCTGCGCCAAGAGGCCGAGCGCGAACTTCGCGGTGCGCTGGCGGAATTGCCCGAGCGGACGCGTACCGTGCTCGCGCTGCGCTATTTCGACAACATGGAGTATCACACGATCGCGAGTACGATGGGCCTTTCTCTCGGTAACGTGAAGACGCTGATCCATCGCGGAAAGATCGCCTTGGCCAAGAAGATCCGCGAGCGCGAAGCGGCCACCGCGCCGTCCGCCCCGAAGGGAGGCACGCGTGCGCTGCTCTTCGTGTGAGTCGCATCTGGCGCCGTACGCGGACCGCACGCTCTCGCCGTTGCGCCGCGCCGCGATCGCCGCGCATCTTCAAAGCTGCGGCGGGTGCCGGGAACTCTACGAACGCGTGCGCAACGTCGACGCGCTGCTCGAAACGGGACGGCCTGCCGAGCTTCCGCACGATTTCACCCAAGCGCTGATGGGCCGCGTCGCCGCGATGCCGGTGCCGGTTCGCCGCGTGCCGCCCGTGTGGCGAATCGCGGCCATCTATCTCGGCTGCGCCTGGCTGCTGTTCGGCGCGATCGCGGGGACCGTCCGGCTGCCGGTACCGGGCGCGAGCTCGATTCCGGCGCTGCTCTCGGGCGTTCGCGCCGTCGAACTCGGCGCGCGTTCGCTCTGGCCGGTGGCGCCGCTCGCGATCACCGCGGGCGTCGCACTGCTGATCGTCGACGCGCTGCTGCTGGCGGCGATCGTGCTCTTCTACCGCACCGTGCATCCGCGCGTCGCGGCGACGCTCGCCGCGCCGGCCGAGGCCAAACGATGACGCCCCGGCTCTGGCTGCTGGCCGCGACCGCGATCCTAGCCCTGGGCGTCTGCGCCGCACCGGCGCTGGCCGACGTGCAGAGCGTCTATCACGGCGGCACCTACTTCGGAACCGTCGTCGTCGAGCCCGACCAGGTGGTCAAGGGCGATCTCACCGTCATCGGCGGGGACGCCGTCATCGCGGGCGTGGTCGACGGCAACGTCGACGTGGTCGGCGGCAACCTCGACGAGCGTCCGGGCGCGACGATCACCGGCCAAGTCACCACGCTGGGCGGCGACGTCACCAACGCCATCGTTCCGTGGGCGTCGGCCGCGCCGCCCGAAGTGCCGCACCACGACTACCGCGTCTTCTGGCACGTCGCTTGGGATCTCGTGGCCGTGCTCTTCTTCCTCGTCTTTCCGCTGCGCACGCGCATGGCGCTCGACCGGCTCGAACGCCATCCGGGCCTTTCGGCGGCGTTCGGCCTGCTCGGATGGGTCGCGGTGATCCCGCTGGCGGTGTTGCTGCTCTGTACGATCTTGCTGATTCCGTTCATCGCGGTCGAGGCCGTGATCCTCATCGGCGCCGTCTTCCTCGGCAAAGCCGCGCTGGCGCTGCTGGTCGGCCGCCGGCTCTGCGAGATCGTGAGCCCTTCCACGACGCCCAGCCCGTTCGTCGCGCTCCTCGTCGGCCTGGTGCTGATCACGGCCGCCGAGCTCGTGCCCATCCTGGGCGGGATCGTCTCGGCCTTCGTCTTGCTCATTGGGCTGGGTGCCGCGATCCTGGCCTTCACGGGCGACAGCGTGATCGCCCCGGCGCCCGTGGCGCCGAACTCCCGCCCGCCGCTCAGCGGACCCCCGATGCCGGTCGCCTAAGAAGCCGGGATGACTACCGTCTCCCGGGCCGCCAAGTTCGCCGAGCGCACCGCCCATTTGCGGGCCTCGACGATCCGCGAAATGCTCAAAGTGACGCAGCAGCCCGACGTGATCTCGTTCGGGGGCGGCCTGCCGGCGCCCGAGCTCTTTCCGACCGAAGAGATCGCCCAAGCCTCCCGGCGCGTGATGGAGCGCCGCGGCGCAGCCGCCCTGCAGTACAGCGTGACCGAGGGCATTCCCGAGATGCGCTACTGGGTGGCGGAGCGGTTGACGCGCCGGACGGGCCGCATCGTCGAGGCCGAAGACGTGACCATCGTCAACGGGTCACAACAGGGCCTCGACCTCGTTGCAAAGATCATGCTCGATCCGGGCGATCACGTGGTGCTCGAGAACCCGTCGTACCTCGGCGCGATTCAAGCGTTCGACGCCTATCAGGCGCGCTATCTCACGGCCGACACCGACGACGACGGCATGATCCCCGAATCGCTCGAACGCGTGCTCGAGCGCGCCGATCCGTTTCCGAAGTTCGTCTATTTGGTTCCCAACTTTCAGAACCCGACGGGCCGGACGCTCTCGGCGCAGCGGCGCGAGCGCATCGCGCGCATCTGCGAGCATTACGATCTGCCGATCGTCGAAGACGACCCGTACGGCGAGCTGCGCTTCGAGGGCAACGACCTGCCGTCGCTCTTCTCGCTCGATTGCAAGGCGCCGGTGATCTACTCGGGGACCGGCAGCAAGATCATGGCGCCGGGCATGCGCGTCGCTTGGCTGGTGATTCGCGACGAGGAAATCCGCGAGAAGGTAGTGCTCGCCAAGCAAGGTGCCGATTTGCACAGCGGCACCTTCGCGCAGTACGTCTTCCACGAATACGTCAGCGGAGGGGAATCGTTCGAGCAGCACGTGCGCACGATCGCCAAGACGTACGCGCGGCGGCGCGACGTGATGCTCGAGGCGCTCGGCGGCCTCAGCGTGGAAGGCCTGCGGTACTCGCGCCCGGCGGGCGGCATGTTCCTCTGGGCCTCGCTGCCCGGCGCCGATACCGAAGAGCTCCTGCGCCGGTCGGCTCGGGAGAAGGTGGTCTTCGTACCGGGCGTGAGCTTCTATCCCGCACGCGACGTGCACGACGGCATGCGCCTGAACTTTTCAAATGCGTCGGAAGAGATGATCCGCCTCGGCATCGAACGTCTCGGCCACGCTATCAGCACGCTCTTTCGCTAGGAGGAATCCCCGCGTGGCACGAGGCTTGGTCGTAGGCATTTTTCCCGGCGCCGATCCGGCGGCGATTTCGAGCGCGCTGTCCGCGGCGCAGATCGACGGCAGCAAGGTCAAAGTCTTGCTGAAGAGCTCGGCCACCGGCGTCGAGATTCCCACGGATTCGGAGCTGACGTTCGAAGACGTGTTCGAAGACATGGAAGGCAATAGCCTCGCCGACGATATGACCAAGGGCTTGGGCATCATGGGCGACGGCGGCGGAACGGGCGTTCCCGGAATCAGCGGCGGCCGCCAGGCGTCGCTCGGTTCGTTCAGTTCCGCTTCGGAGCCGGCAAAGAACTACGTCGGATCGCTGGCGATTCCCGACGACGAGGCCGACAACTTCAACGAAGCGATCGAAGACGGGCGCGCGGTCGTCATCTATGCCGACGCCGGCGACGACGCCGGAAAGATTTCCGCCGCCTTCAAATCGGCCGGCTTGAGGAACGTCCGCAGCTACTGAACCGCCGGCGCGCGCGTCCCGGTCAGCCCTTGCACGCCGAGCGCGAGGGCGATCACCACGCTCGTCACCGCGTTCCCCGCCAGGAAGACGCGTACCACCGCTCCGAGCGAGGGATGGTACGCCGCGATGGCGCCCAGCGTCGCAAACGTGCAGATCAGCAGCGGAATCGCGAAGGCCAGCCGGTGCGTCGCGATGCCGTAGGTCGCCAGCAGCTGCGTGACCGCGAAGAAGATCATCGCACCGGCGTACCACACCAGATACGCCGAAGCGGCGTCGAACGCGTGGCCGAAGAGCGCGTGCAGCAGCAGCAAACCGTAGATCTTCACGACGGCGAGAGCGCACAAACCGAGCGCGATCACCACGCCGAGCGTTGCGAAGATCACGCCGCGCGTCCCTTCGCCGCGCACGTGGCGGTCGGTCGCCTTCGGCAGTAAGATCGTCGCGACGAATCCCACGAAGTAGAGCAGAATCTTGCCGCCCTGCGCCGCCGCGCCGTAGATGCCGGCGTCGGCGAGCGAAAAATAGTGTTTGACGAGCACGCTGTCGCCCGAGGCCATCAGCGTCGTCGCGATCGTCGTCGCGGCGGCGCCCGCCGCCGAGAGCGCGATGCGGCGCCAATCGTAGTGCACGGGACGATGCGCTTCCGCGCCGTAGCCCCGCACCAGCCGCAGCGCGACGATCGCCAGCCCGCAGAACGAACCGATGAGATAGCCAGCGATGCCCGACACCGCGACCAGCCCCGCCAGCCCCAACGCGAGCAGCGCGAGCACTTTCATCACGCCTTCGGCGACCGACGACGCCGCCAGGCCCTCGAAATCTTGGGTTCCCTGCACGACGGCGCGCAAGCCCCCGCCGACCAGGACGACGGCTGCGATCGCGGCCATCAGCGGAATCGTCCACGCGGGCACGTGGAGGAACGCCGAAATCGGGCCGAGCGCGGCGAAGGCGAAGGCCACGTACGCCACGCCGAGGATGCCGAATCCGAGCCCGACGTCGACGGCCAGGCGCCGGACGTGCGCGGCGTCGCGCAGGGCGCGGAACTCGGCCGCGAACCGGACGACGACCGGCGCGAGCACCGCCGAGGGCAGCGTCAGGATCACCGACGCGTTGATCAGTGCGAAGAGCGTGCCGTAGCCGTCCACCCCGAGCCGCCGGCTGGCGATGGCGTGAAAGAGAAAGCCGCCGACGTTGAGGACCATCGACGCCGCGAAGAGCACGATGCTCTGGCGCACGATCGCGCTCGAACGTACGCGCAGGATCACGCGCGTCCAGATCGAGTCGGCCGCAGCTCCCATACCAGGCGCCTCTTCTGGCCGTATTGGAGGACTCCGCTGCGCCGGAGCCCAAAACGGCGACTGCCAACCGGCCTCTATGGGATACAAATTCTTCGGAACCGCGGCCATCGGTATCGCCTGCGCGCTGATCGGATTTTCCGCACTTACCGTCCTTCTCAACGGCCCCGACGCTCCGCTCGCGGACGAGTCTGCGGTGCTGGCTTTCCTCGCGCTCGCCGCCGGCGTGATTGCGCTTTTCGTCGCACAGCTCGTCAAGGCGCCGGCGCGCGCCCCGCTCCAGCGTTCGGCGGCCGAGCTGGTCGAGCGGGAAGGCGCGGCGTACGCCTACACCATCGTCGTGCCGGTGTACAACCGCCCCGACTTGCTGGTCGCCCTCCACCGCCGCATCGAGGAGCTGCTGCCCGCCTGGCAGGCGTGCGGCCCCGGCGAGCTGATCGTGGTCGACGACGGCTCGACCGATGCGACGCCGGCGGTAGCGCGCCGTCTGGCCGAAACGTCGTCGATTCCGATGCGCGTGGTCAGCCAGGCGAATAAGGGCGTGAGCGGCGCGCGCAACCGTGGGTTCTGGGAAGCGCGCGGACGCATCGGCCTGGTGATCGATTCCGATTGCCTGCCGTCGGAACGATGGCTTCCGGCGATGCTGCAAGCCATCGACGCGCAACCGCACACGCTGGCTTTTCCCGAAGTCTACAGCGAGCGAGCCGTGCAGCATCCGCTCGAAGCCAGCCCGAGCGGCGCGCCCTTCGTCGGCGCGAGTTTTGGGCTGCGCGTCGCCGACTACGTCGAGATCGGCGGAAACTGCGAGCTCTTCGGCGGCGCCTCGCGCGACGACGGCGATTTCTACCTCAGCGCCAAAGAGGCCGGGTTTACGGCCGTGCAGGTTCGGCAAGCGCGGGTATGGCATCCGATTCGCGCGCAAACCGGCGCGACGATCTTCCGCGGCGGGCTGCAGCACCGCTACGACAACCTGCTGGCCAAACGCCACGGCGACCGCGCGCTCTTCTATCTCGGCGACGCCTTGCTCGGCGGTTCGTTCGCGGGGCATTACCCGATGACGCTGGTCGCGTACGCCTTTATCGTGCTCGCCGTCTACGATCTCTTCGTCGCCATCGCCGGGCACGCGCCGCCGAACTTCGGCGAGCTCGCGCAAGTCGCCGGCTTCTTGGCGCTCGCGTGGATCTTGGCGCAGATCCTGTTCATGCGCGTGCTCAAGATTCCGGCCGGGCGCTGGTGGGAGTTTGCGGTGGCCAACGTGGCGCACGGATTCGGTGCGGCGCTCGGCCGGCTGCGCGGCACGTTCGAATACGCCTTCGTGCTGTTATGAGCGCGCGCGCCGACGATTTCAAGGAGTTCGGCGAAGCCTATCACGGGCGTTTCCGCCAGAATCTGTTTACGCGCATCTTCGGCCAGCGCGGCCCGCTGCTGCGACAGATCGCGCGCTACGTGCCCTCGGGGCGGCTGCTCGATATCGGCTGCGGGCAAGGCGTCTGGCTGCATCAAGCCCGCAAACGCTTTCGAGTGAGCGGCTGCGACACGTCGGAGTTCGCGCTGGCGGCGGCGCGGCGCAACCTTCCCGACGCGGAAGCGCTGGTTCAGGTCGACGCCAACCAGCCGCTGCCGTTCGAATCGGGCCGTTTCGACGTCGTCACCTCGCTCGACGTGGTCGAACATCTCGAGCATGCCGAAACGCTGATGTCGGAAGCGCGCCGGCTGCTGCGCGCGGGCGGCGTCTTCGCGTTCAGCACGCCGAATCCGAACTGCCTTTCCGCGACGCACTGGAAGCCGCAGACGTGGCACGGCGCGCGCGACGTGACGCACATCAACATGCGCCCGTCCGCGGCGTGGGTCGAGATGGCGCGCGAGCAGGGCTTCGAAACGCTCGACGTGCGGTACGACGGGCTTTGGGACGTTCCGTACTCGCGCGCCGGCGCGAGCAACGCGGCGGCCAAGGCGCTCGAGCACCTCGCAATCCAGCTTCCCTCGATCTTGCTCTACAACGCCGGCGCGCGCATCCCGGAACGGTACGGCGAGAACGCCGTGATCATCGCGCGGCCGCGATGACCCGTTCGTAGATCGCTTCGTAGCGCTCGGCCACGCGGTCCCAGTCGAACGCGCGGGCGCGCTGACGGCCCCGCGCGATCAAGCCCGCGCGCAAGCCGGGGTCGTCGAGCAGGCGTTCGACCGCGCGCGCGAAGCCGGCGTCGTCGCCGTCTTCGAAGAAGAGCGCGGTCTCGCCGTCCGATGCGATGTCGAGCGGGCCGCCCAGCCGCGAGAGCACCGCAGGCACTCCCGCGTTGAGCGCCTCGAGCGTCGCGATCGAAAACGATTCGGAGTGCGACGTGAGCACGAAGGCCGTCGCGCCGGCGAGCAGCGTCGCGACTTCGGCGGGCGAGACGCGGCCGAGAAACGACACCGCATCGCTTAACTGCAGTCGCGCCGCGAGCGCGCGAAGCTCGGCTTCGTGCCCGGCGTCGTCGCCGGCGATCAGCAAGCGCAGCGAACGTCCCGCGTCGCGCAAGCGCCGCAAGCCGGCGATCGCCACCTCGTAGCCCTTGAAGTGCTGTAAGCGCCCGACGCCGAGCAGATACGGGCCCTTCGCCGCTTCGCGCGCGACCGCGCCGGAGAGCGCGCCGGGCGCCGTCGGCGTGCAGCCGTTGGGGACGACGACGGCGTCGCCGCGGCCGCGCTGCGCGGCCTCGCCCGCGGTAAACGACGAGACCGCCGTCACCACCGCCGCCTTGTGCAGCACGCGCGAACCGAGCATCGCATCGTACGCGCGGTAGGCTGCGGCCAGCGGGCCGCCGCCGGTCGGAATGCGATAGAGAAAGCCGTGCAGCGTGAAGACGAGTTTGCGGCCCGGTACGAAGAGGCCCAGCACGTCGACCAGCGGGCATCCGTAGCCGTGCGCGTTGACGACGTCGGCGCCGCGCAGCATCGCGATCGCGCGTAGAAACTGCGGCGTCCAGGGATACGGCGGCATCGACGTCCGCCACGCCGGCGCGGGATGCGGGAGCTCGGGGACGCGCACGAGTTCGTACCCCTCGGGCGGACGCTCGTCGCGCGGTCCGCGGAACGTCGCGGCCGCGATCACGCCGAGAAGGTGTCCGTCGCGCGCCAGGCGCGCCGCGAGCGCTTCGAAGACGACGCCGCCGCCGCCGATCGCATCGGGCGGCATCTCGGGCACGAGCAGCGCGACGCGCATTAGGCTCCGGCGTCGCGGCGCGCGCGCACCGCGAGCACGCCGAGCGTCAGCAACGCGACCGCGAGCCCGGCGATCTCCATGACGTCGAGCGCGTAGAAGTGCAGCAGGAGGCCGTCGTTCTCGGCGGCCGGCACGATCCACGCGTTCTTGTACCCGTCGGCCGTCACGTGCGTGGGAAACGAGAACCATGGGAAGGCGCCGCGCACGAGCACGGCCGTCCAGAAGCGATCGAACTGGGTGTCGAGCACGTAGGCCGTCGCCGTCGGCACCGAGCTCTGACGGTCGACGAAGAGCGCGTTCGGATCGGTCGGCAGCGACGGCGCGACCGCCGGCAGCAGCAGCGACGTCAATCCCGATTCGGCGATCGGTTCGAGCTCCATTCGCGAGACGCGCAACGCCGCGCTGCTCTGGCCTTCGAGAATGTCGAGATAGAAAAACAGGTCGTAGCGCCGTCCGGCCACCGCGCGAAACTTCAGCGTGATCGAGGGGCTGGTGACGTTGCGCTCGCCGGTGATCGCCACGGAGGTCGCCGCGTCGGTGATGGCAGCGCCGTACTGCCCGAGCAGCGCCGAGTTCTCGATGGTGATCGCGTACTCGCCCGGGGCCAGCGCCGGCAACTGAAAATACGCCCACTGATCGGGTGCGAGCGAACGCAGCGTCATGGTCGCGCCGCCGGGATCGACGATCGCGCGGATCTGCTCGCCCGTCGTGGAGACCGCGCCCGCGCGCACGCGAATCGGCGCACCGTCGCGGCGGTATTGCGAGACGAGCAGCGGCGTTCCGGGATAGATCGGATCGTCGACGGTCACCGCGCCGACCAGGTGCGTGCCGGTTTGAATCAGCGTCGTGCCCGGCGCGAGCGGGCGCCGCAGCACGTCGGCCGGCGGGTCGACGCCGTACGTGCGCAGCAAGAGATCGCCGCGATAGGCCGCGCGGCTGGCTTTGAGCGGAAGGTCGAGCACGGCCAGCGCGTTCGCGCCCGAGACCGGCGGACAGCTTCCGGCGACGGGCGGTGCGACGAACGATCGCACGGCGTTGCGCGTTGCCGGGGCGGTCGAGATCGCGGCGACCGCATCGCGCGGAAACGCGATCGGACCGTCGACGTCGAGCTCGTAGCGCCGTCCCGGCAGCGCGTACATCAGCAGCGACGTCTGCGGCGCCTCGAGCCCGTTGCCGATTACCACCGCGTCCTTGCTGATCTGGTCGACGATCTGCGCCGTCACCGCGGGCTGCGCGGAAGGCGTGCGCAGCACGAACGCGTGCCAGCCGACCGAGAGCGGCGGCAGCGAGAGAAAGAGGCCGCCCACGCCCGAGCGCGAGGCGCCCAGGGAGATCGCTTGCGACGGAGCGGTTTGGGCGAACGTGTCGATGGCGTACTGCGCGCACGGCACCAGCGAAAGCGCGACGGGGGTGGTGCCGATCGCGCGGTAGCGGATCTGCGCCATCGTCGTGCCGGGCGGCAGCGCGAGCGTGCGAGGACCGCGCGCGCCGGCGGGCGTCAGATGCAAGCGGCCGTTGGCGACCGTTGCGGCGTACGGCGTCGATCCCTCCGGAGCGGCGACGGCGAGCGGGCTGATCCGTACGATGCACGAGGCGGCGCCGGGCGGCACGACGTCGTAGTAGAGCAGCGTCGAATCGCGCAGCCCGCAGTAAGGCTCGGCCATGAGCGCCGTGGTGAGCGACGCGGCGTTCGACGAGACGATCGCGCGCGGCTGCAGATCCTCGCGCAGCGGCGGTACCCACGCGAGCCGCCACAACACGTACGGCCCGGCGACCGCCTCGATGCGGGTGGCGCCGAGACGCCCGAGAAACGAGTCGGCCTCGGTCGCGACGTGGCCGCCGTAGTACGCCGAATCGACGTCGTGCGCGACGAACACGTAGCCGATCCCGGCGACGCGCGTGAGGGCGACGAAGTGCGCGACGTCGCCGACGTCGATGGCGCGATAGATGTCGGTTGCGACCGCGTTCGATTCCATCGTGTTGATTCGCGCCTCGGGCGAAGCGACGATCGACGCGAACGAAAGATTGACGTACGGATTGACGCCGAAGTACGGCCAGTGCATCGCCAGCAGCTCCGGGTTTTCACCGACCGGCAAGAAGAGCACGCGCGCGTGCGTGGCGTCGAGCGCGCGCGCGAACTCCCACGCCGCGGGCGGCGGTACGGTCGCCAGCGTTGGCCCGTTGGCGCGCGCCATGAACATCTGGCCCGTCCAATAGGGGAACGCCATCAGCGCTACGGCTACCGGAAGCGCGATCGCCCAGCGTTGCGGCATCCGCAGCGCGCGCAGCGCCGCCGACGCGCCGACCGGCATCAGCAGCGAGGCCGAGAACGCCGCGACCGGCAGCAGCTTGTCGTAGCTGTCGCGGAAGATCGTACCGAGCAGCGGCAAGCTGTAGAAGGCTTGGAGAATGCCGGGGAACGGCGGTGCCTCGCCTTTCATCGCAAAGACGGCCACGCAGAGCATCAGGCCGAGCACTACGACGCGCGGATCGCGCGCCCGCAATCCCAACGCCAGTCCGGGCAGCAGAATCCAAAGGTAGAACGGAGCGGCGACCGCACCGGCGGCTAGGGCGGCCGCGTAGGTAAAGTACGGGCCGTACGCGTCCTTGCCTTCGATCACGGAGCGCGCCGAAAAGCGCATCGTGTAGGCCAACGGTGCGTTCTGAGCGACCGCACGCTGCACGCCAACGGTGTAATCGCGATTGAGCGACGTGCTCGCGAACGTCGCGCCTTCCTCCAGTCCGAACGTCGTCTGCGGAACGAACCAGAAGCCGTTGACCAGCGCGGCGACGAGCACGCCGAGCGCGAGCGCGCGCAACCCGGCGCCGCGGTCGCGCCGCTCGATCGCGACCAGCGCGAAGGCCAGCGCGAACGCGGCCGCCTGCGGAACGATCCAATAGGCGAAGTTCCCCGCCGACGGCAGCAGCGCCAGCTCGACCAGCGCGAGCCGCAACAGCCGGGACGGCGTCGCGCCGTTGCGCGCGAGGTCGAGCCACGCGTTGGCCAGCAGCGGCAGCAGCGCGTAGGCGAGCTGCACCGGAAGAATCGGAATGTAGAAGCGAACGAAGAGCAGCGGGCACAGCGCGTAGCACGCGCCGGCAGCGAGCGGCGCGAGCGCGTACGCCGGGAAGAGACGCCGCGCGCAGTAGTACATGGTAAACGCGGGCAATACGAAGAAGGCGGTAAGCAGAATTTTTTGGCTCGTCGCGATGCCGCCGGCCAGCGCGAACAGGCCGTAGAGCAGCGCGAGCGGCGTCTGCGTAAACTGCGAGAAGACGCTGGGCTGCCCGAGATCGACGCCCCAGCGCCACGCCGTCAGCGAGGTTGCCAGCAGCAGTTCGGGACGCAGCGGCGGCTGGCTATCCCAGCCGAGCACCATCCGGCCGCCGCCGAAATGCAGCGCGAAGCTGATCGGCGGCAGAATCGCGAGCAGCAGGAGCGGCCAAGGGCCGAATCTACGCACTGGGCTCGGGCCGGCGCGTTCGCAGCGACCGCAGCGCGAGGGCCAGCACGGTGATCGCGGCGATCGTCACGCCGATCGCGGCGAGCACGTCGAGCAAGTAGAAGCGCACGATGCGCCCCGATATTCCGGCCGGAACGATCCACGCGTTCTTGTAGCCGTCGGCGACGACGTGCTGCGGAAAGTAGACGCCCAAACCGCCGGGCAGCACCAGCGTCGTCCAGAACGGATCGAACTGCGTGTCGAGCACCAGCGCCGTCGGCACCGCGGCGGCCTCGACCCGCGCGCCGTCGAACTGCGGCGCCGCAACGCCGGGTGCGCGCACGACGGAGATGGCGCCGTCGTACGTCGGCAACGCGGGGGCGACGCGCGAGAACGAGATCGCGCCGGCGCCGATCGACGCGACCGGAACCTGCGAGATCTCCGCGATCTGCACCGCCGACGTCGGGCCCGCGCTGGGCAGGCCGTATTGCGGCGCCGTGTAGACATAGAGATCGAGCGGCGCGTCGCCGCGCGCGTGGTAGCCGATCGCGATCTCCGGCTTGCGCACGCCTTTCTCGGAAGCGATCACGGCGTTCGACGCGTGATCGACGACCGCCAACCCGAAGGTTCCCGTCATCGACGACGCGCGGACGTCGACGACGCAGTGGGGCGCGCAGCCGCCGGGAAGCGAGACGCGCATCCACTGCTCGCTGCCGTTGACCGTGCGGACCGCGGCGGTGCCGGCGTTATAGTCGGGATTCTGCACGGTGAGGTCGGTTTCGCCGGCCAGGTTCTGCAACGGGACGCGCACGCGCGGCCCGGCGTAGCGATAGTAGGTAAGCGGAATCGCGGTGCCGGTGGGCAGGCCGACGTCGTAGCCGGTCGTACCGGCAAAATCGTCGCCGACGCGTACGAGCTGCGTCCCCGGGGGCACCGGAATCGAGAGCGGAGCTTGCCAGGGGGCTTGCTGCAGCGCAATCAGCAGCCGCCCGCCCGAAAGCGCCAGCGTCGCGGGTGCGAGCGGCGGCGCCAGCGCGAACGTTGCCGCAGCAGAAGCGGGCGGGCAGGGCGCTCCGGCCTCGGGCGGCGCGACGAAGGCGAGCTCGCGGGCCGGCTCGACCGGCGCGACGCCGATGCGGCGCAGAAAGCCCCGGGGCGGCAGGAGCGGGCCAAGGGTGCCGAGCGCGAGCTCGTACGCGCGGCCGGGCATCGCGTTGAAGATCGCGCTGGTAGACGAGGTCCCGAGCCGCTGGTTGGCGACTAGCGGATCGCCCGTCACCGGATCGCTGAGCCAGAGGCTGGCGCCCGCGCCGGTGGGCGCCACGTCGACCGTGACGAGCGCCGGCCCGGGCCGCGACGGCGTCGGGACGGTGACGTAGGCGCCGTCGGGCGCCGGAAAGGCATAGCCGGGGAGTGCCGAGCTGACCGGCCCGGCGCGGCGGTACGGACGCAGCGCATAGGCGGCGCACGGCAGCAGCGACAACGCTTGCGGCGCGCCGCGGGCCACCGTCTGCCCGGCGAGTGCGACGGCGGCAGTGCCGGCGGGCACCCCGACGCGAAGGACCGGTCCCCCGCCGGGGCGCGCCAGCGTCAGCCCGCGCCCGTCGAGAAGCGCGCGCGCCGGATGGACCACCACGGGCGCCGGCTGGTCGACCGGCGTGGCATCCACCGGCGCGATCCGGCAGGCAGCTTCCTTTGCGAGCGGCACGAGCGCCAGCGGCTGCCGGCCGCACGCGCCCGCGAGCGTCAGCGCTTGCTCGAACGTCGTCGAGTAGCTGGCGATCTCGCGCCGCACCAGCCTCCGTTCCACCGCCGGCACCCACGCGAAGCGCCACAGCGTGTACGGGCCCACGATCGAGACGATCTGCGTCTGTGGAACGCGCGCGAGAAATGCGTCGACGGCCGACGCCGGCTCGCCGCCGTAGTACGACGGCTCGACGTCGTGCGCGACGAACGCGTAGCCGATGCCCGCGTCGCGCGAGAGCGCGACGAACGAGGCGACGTCGCCGTCTTTCATCGCGCGATAGAGATCGGTCGTCAGCGCGTCGGCACCCGGGCGATTCAGCGTCGACGCCGGATTGGCGACGAATCCCGCATCGGTCATGCTTCCGTAGACGTTGGGGCCGTAGAAACCCCAGGCCGTCGAAAGCAGCTGCGGGTTGTCGCTGACCGGCGCGAAGACCAGCCGCGACGGAAGGCCGTCGAGCGACCGGCCGAACGCAAACGCGTCGGCGGGCGGCATCGACGAAAGCGTCGGGCCGTTCGGGCGCGCCATGAACATCTGTCCCGTCCAATACGGAAATGCCATCGCAAGCACGACCGCCAGCAGCCCGAGCTGCCACAGCCTCGGGAATGCGGTTCGGCGCCCGATCGCGGTGACGCCGATCGGCAGCAGCAGCGCCATGGCGAACGATGCCATCGGCAGCAGCTTGTCGTTGCCGTTGCGAAAGATCGTGCCGAGCAGCGGAATGCGGTAAAACGTTTGCAGCACGAACTCCAGCGGCGGCGACTCGCCCTTCATCACGAAGAGCGCGAAGCAGAGGAGCAGGCCCAAGACGACCACCCGCCGGTCGCGCCAGCGAAACGCGACGGCGAGGAGCACGATCGCGATCCAAAGATAGTAAGGCGCGGCAATCAGGCCGTTCTCGAGCGAACGCGCGTAGGTCCAATACGGGCCGTAGAGATCGCCCACGCTCGTCTGCGCGCGCGACGACATGCGAAACGTATACGAAAGCCCCGATCCCTGCGCGACGTCTTGGCGAACGCCGGTGGTGTACGCGCTGGTGATCGCTTCGTGCTCCACCGCGGCGCCCGAGGCCAAACCGAAGAGCACCACCGGAACCATCCAAAAGAGATTCACGAGCAGCGTCACCAGCAAGCCGTACCAGATGCTGCGCGAATGCACGGTCCACGAACCCGCGCGGCCGCGAATCACCGCGAGCGCGACGAGCGCGACCGCGGTCAAGTGCGGCACCAGCCAGTATGCCAAGTTGTTCGCGCACGGCCAGAAGAGGATCTCGACGACGGCGAGCCACAGCAGCCGGCGCGCGTCGGCGCCGCGCCGCGCGAGATCGATCCACACGTTGGCCAGCAGCGGCAACAGCGCGTAATCGAGCTGCACCGTCATGATCGGCACGTAGTACCGCACGAAGAGCAGCGGCGAAAGCGCGTAGCACCACGCCGCCGCGAACGGCAGCCACGGATCGCGCGGAAAGAGCCGCCGCGCGCAATAGTACATCGTGAAGGCCGGCAAGACGAAGAACGCGTCGAGCAGGATCTTGTCGGCGCCCGCCACGCCGAACGGCAGGGCGAGCACGTAGTAGAGCAGCGCCAGCGGAGCCTGCGTGATCTGGAAGACGTTGGGCTGCCCCAAATAGGCGCGCCAGTTCCAGGTCGAGAGCGAGCCCTTCAGATAAAGGTCGGGGCGCAGCGGCGGCTCGCTATCCCAGCCGAGCACCATGTGCCCGTGGAAATGCATCGCAAGCGCGATCGCCGGAAGCACCGCGAGCAACAACAAAACGACGGGGCGAACGCGTAACGGCCGCGCAAACGATGCGTCACGCATCGTCGAGCCCGGTTCGCGTCAACGCGCGGGCGTTTCCTGCCGCAGCAGGGATTCCATGCAGGCTGCAAGACGCTTGCCGACGGCGCTCCACGCGTACTCGCCTTCGACGAACGCGCGCGCCTTCGCCGCGACGCTCGCGCGCGGCGCGGGGTCGCGCAGCACCCGTTCGATCGCCCGCGCCAGCCCGGCGGCATCGCCGCCCGCCCACACGGCGCCGCAGCCCGACGCGCTCACCACCTCGGCGCTCCCCGCGGCGGCGTTGACGACCGCCGGGCAGCCGGCGGCGTACGCCTCGAGCACCACCATGCCGAAGCCCTCGCTCGCGCTGGGCGAAGGCAGCACCAGCACGTCGCTCTCCCGGTAGGCGCGCGCCAGGGCCTCGTCGCCGACCGCGCCGGCGAACTCCACTCCGCCGCCGCCGAGATCGCGCGCCATCGCTTCGAATTTGGAGCGGCGCTCGCCGTCGCCGACGACCGTCAGATCGAACGCGAAGCCGGCACGTTCGAGCAAGCGGTGCGCGTCGAGCAGGAGGTCGAGGCGCTTGTACGTGTGCTTGGCGTCGAGCCGTCCAACGAACAGCGCGCGCTTGCGCTCGCGTTGCGGATACGCCGGCGGCGGCGCGAAGCGCTCGGTATCGACGCCCATGCCGGCGTACGCGATGCGGCGCGGATCGATGCCGCGCGCCGCCAATCGTGCGGCGTACGCGTGCGTGGTCGCGACGACGGCGTCGAAGCGCCGCGCGGCGAGCGCCCCGTAGGCTCGCGTGGCGACGCGCGACGCGAACCGATCGCCGCGAAAATCGGCGTGATAGAGCAGCGCGCTGCGGATGCCGCGCCGCGCGGCGAGCCCCGGAACGTAGACGTCGTGCGGCTCGGGGCCCGCGCAATAGACGATCGACGGCGCGAACGCCTCGATTTCGCGCTCGACGCGCGCTCGCGGGACGAGCGAGAAGCCCGCGAACGGGCGGGCTTCGACGATTTCGTACGGCGTGCCGAACGCGTCGGCGCGCGCCGGCGACGCGCGCTCTCCGCCCACCAGCACCTCGACGTCGTATCCGGCGGCGCGCAGCAGCTGCGCGTGGCGCGCGTTGAGCAGCTCGCCCCCGCCGATCTGCGGATAGTAGCTGCCCACCAGCATCAGGATTCGTTCGCGCAAGGCGCTCACGTTCGTCCGCTTGCGGCAGGGCTTCCTGCGCGAGGCCGAAAAGCTGCCGCCAGTGCTCCCGCACGCCTTCCGACGCGCGCTCCCGATCGCAATCCCGGCGGCCATCGCCGGGATCTTCGTCGCGTTCGCCGTCGCTAAAGGCGTGCCGGCGATGCGCCACGACTGGTGGATGCCGGCGGATTCGGACGCGCTCAAATCGGCAACGCTCTCCGCACTGAGCACGTGGCGCAACGACGGGCTCGGCAATCCGACGCTCTATCCCAACGACTATCTCTTCTACGCGTTCGTGCTGGCGCTGAGCGCCGCGTTGCCCCCGGCGGCGGTCCTCGCGGCGATCGCCGCCGCGGTCGGCGCCCTGGCCGTCGTCGCGGCGCGCACGTTCGCATCCTCGGTGGCCGGCGCGTCTGGCATCGCAGCCATCTTGCTTTTCAACCCGTGGACGTACGACGAACTCGTCGCCGGGCATCTGCCGATGCTGCTCTCGTTCGCCGCGACGGCGTGGTTTGCCGCAGAGTGCGCGAAAGGGCGCCGCGCGTCGCCGCTCCATCTGTGCATCGCGACCGTCGTCGTCGCGCAGCAGCTCCAGTTTCTCGCGATTCTCGTTCCCGCCGCGGCGCTGCTGTGGATCGCGCGCGGCATCTGGCAGCCGCTGGCGGTCGCCGCGATCGTCGCGCTGCCGGTCGCAATCGGCGTGGCGCTCGGCTACGGCGACCTTCAGGCGATTCCGTACACGCTCGACTGGGAGCGCAATCAATCGCTGCACGCGCCGGCGCTCTTGACGCTGCGCGGCTACTTCGCGCAGTACGACGCGGCGCTCGGCCGGCTCGGCGCCGCGGGCGGAACGGCGTTGGCGCTCGCCGCGCTCGCGGCCGTGGCGATCGTCCGCACGCGCGCCGCGATCGCGATCGCGATCGCGCTGCTCGCGCTCTTCGCCTTTACGCTGGGAACGAACGGACCGGTCGCGCCGCTCTACGCCTTCGTCGTGACGCACGTGAAAGCCAGCGCGCTCTTCCGCGAACTCTACGATTTGATTGCGTACGCCGCGATCGGCTACGTCGCGCTCATCGCGGCGGCGATCGCGCGCGCGGGGCGCTTCGCCGCCGCGGCGGCGCTGGCGGGCTCGCTCATGCTCGCGTCGTGGGCGTTTTCGCCTCCGTCGCAATTCTGGGTGGCCTCGGGCGCGATTCCGATCAGCCCGATCGCCGTGCCGCAGAACACGCGCTTCGCGCTCTTGCCGCCGTTTCAGCCGCTGCAGTTTCGCGGCGCGGGCTCCGGCGTCGATCCCGACGTCTTCAACCGTCCGGGCAACGTCGCGCCGCTCAATGCGTACCTGCCGTCGTATCCCGCGGTGACGGCGCTCGCGCGCTACGCCTCGGGCGGCGGCGACGCGATGCTGCGCGGACTTTCGGTCGGCGAAATCGTCTCGCGCCCGTGGCTCTGCACCGACGTGCCGTCGCTGCGCGCGCAAGTCGTCACGCGCGACCCGATCGCCGCGTGCGCAAGCGCCGCGGTGCCCAAGCATCTCAACGCCGCGAGCGAGCTGGCGCTGCAGCCGCGCTATGCGATCGGCACGCTGCTCGCCAACGCCGGCGCGGGCAACTTGCTCGCACTCGACGCCGCGCGCGCCGGCCTGATCGGCCCGCAGGCGCTGGCCACCGTCGTGCCGGCGCCGACGACCCCGGGCACCGATCCCGCGCACGGCTGGGCCGACGCACGGCTCTTCTTCGCGACGCATCCCGACCTCGGGCAGCCCTACGGCGGCGTCTACACCACGTCGCCTCAGCCGCTGGCGATCGTGGCCGGCGATCGCCTGCTCGCGCAGGTGCGCGGGCGCTTGCTCGATGCGCGCAGCGGCGCGCCGCTGCGCGGCGTCAACGCCCGCGAGTTTCGCTGGCTCTCGCCCGGAAACGCCGCAGCCGTACGGTGCGACGGCGAGTGCGCGATCGCGGCCGAAGCGCCCTCCACCTTCGGTTACGCCGCCGACCCGCCGGCGAATCCGCAAGCGGCCGTGGCGTTTCGCATGCGCGCTCCGTGGCTCGTGATCGCCGACGTTCCCGCCGCTGCGGCGGGTTCGCTGCTGCGGTACGACGTGCACTATACGCCGTATTGGCGCGTCTTCGGCGAACCCGCCGCGCTGCGCCACGTTCGCGTCGACGGCGCCGTGAACGGCTGGGTGGTCGAAGCGGCGGCACCGCCGGCACGCGTCGCCATCGTCGAGGTGCGCAGCTGCGCCGCCGCGATCGCCGAGCTCGCCGCGGTGCTGGCCCTCGCGGGCCTGTTCGGATTCGCCTTTCGCACGAAGGCGGCCGCGGCGTGACCGAACCGCGGACGCGCGTCTGTCACGTAACCGCGCTGCCGTCGCCGGGCGGCCGCGGGCCGGTCGGCGGCGTCGGCACCTACTCGATCGCGCTGCTCGAACTGCTCGCGGGCGGCCCGCTCGATCAGCGCGTCGTCTGCAACGCCGACGCCGAGCTCGGCGGCGAACGGCTGCCGCCCGGCGTCGAAGCCGTGCCCGCGTGGCGATTCGGGAGCTTCGGCTACCCGCGCGACGTGACGCGCGCCGTCGACGCGCAATCGGCCGACGTCGTCCACCTGCAGCAAGAACTCTTTCTCTACGGCCCCGGCCCGATCGCGTTACTCTTTCCGCCGCTGCTCTCGCGCCTGCGCCGCCGGCACCGCGTCGTCGTGACGGTGCACGGCGTCACGACCGATCGCGAGATCGATGCGGGGCTGATGCAGGGACGCCGCTCCCCGGTGCCGCTGCCGATGCTGCGCGCCGTCGTGGTCGGCATCTTTCGGGCGATCGCGCGGTCGGGAGCCGATCTGGTGGTGCACGGCGACGTCCTCAAAGAGCGGTTGATCGAGCTCGGCGCGCGGCCCGAACGCGTCAGCGTCATCGCGCATCCGCTCTTCACGCACGCGCCGCCGGGGCCGCCGCAATCGCGCGAGGAGGCGCGCCGCGCGCTAGGTCTCGAGCCGGATCGAAAGATCGCACTCACGTGGGGATACTGGAACGGCTACAAGGGCTTGAACGAGCTGGCGCGCGGGTTCGCGCGGTTCGCAAGCGAGGCGCCGGATGCGCTGCTGTTGCTCGGCACCGGCCCGCATCCGCAGCTGCGCGGCGACCGCGCCTACATGGCGTCGTACGCCGCCGAGATGACGGCGCTGGCCTCCAACGCGGGCGTGCGCCACGTAGGATTCATCGACGACGCCGCGCTGCCCGGGTACGTGCGCGCCGCCGACGTCTGCATCTTCGCGTATACGAAATACTTGGCGGCGAGCGGGCCGGCCACGTTCGCGCTCACGCTCGACGCGCCGGCGCTCTTTTCTTCGGTCTTTCCCGACGTACCCGCGGCGATTTCGTTCGCGCCGACGCCCGACGGTGTCGCGTTCGCGCTGCGGCGCTTCTTCGACGATCCCGGCGGCGCGCTCGCCGCGACCGCGCAGCTGCGCGAGCGCGCCTCGTCGCGACGGCTGCTAGCGCAGTATCTCGAGCTCTACCGGCGCGTCGCCGCCGAGTAGGCCGGCGGCAGCATCGGCACGTCCTTCACCTCGAACGAGCCTTCGACCGCGGGCAGCGCGTCGAGCGGCGTCCGCGGCACCGCGTCGTAATACTTCAGCACGTGCATCCGGTAAAAGACGCCGAGCGTGTCGACGAAGATCAGCTTCGCGTCGTTGATCTTCACCCGGCCGGTGCCGCGGCGGAACTCCAGCGTCACCGGCGCGTCGGCGATCTTGTAGCCGAGGCGATGGGCGTTGGTCAGCACTTCGATATCGAACGCGAACCGCTTGACGAGAATGCGCGGAAAGACGTCGCGCAGCACGCCGGCCTTGAAGACCTTGAGCCCGGTCTGCGTGTCGCGCACGGGCAGGCCGAAGAGCAAGCGGATCATCAAGTAGTAGACCGCGCTGTAGATCCGGCGCACGAACGGGTAATCGACGTTCGATTCGGGGTGGCGCTTCGAACCGATCACCACGTCGGCCTGACTCGATTCCATGATCTCGAAGAAGCGCGGAAGCTGGCGCGGATGCAAATCCATGTCGGCGTCGAGGAAGACGACGTAATCGCCGGTCGCGTAGGCGGTGCCGCACATCAAGGCGTTGCCTTTGCCTTGGTTGACGTCGTACCGGACGACGCGCACGCGGCCGCGATGCGTTTCGAGCAGCTGGGCGGCGTGCAGGAACGTTTCGTCCACGCTGCCGTCGTCGACCAGGATCACTTCGAAGCGGTACCCCAGCTCGGTCAGCGTCTCGACGGTCTCGGTCAAATTGCGAAAAATCGCCCCGGATTCGTTATAGGCCGGAACGACGACTGAGAGGGTTCCGTCAAGCATGGCGGAGGAGGTACTCGTTCGACACGTAGGAGGTCCTTTCGAATCCCCGAAAACGGCGCGCGTGACCCCACGTCTACCTTACGAGGCGGGACTGCGTCGCGCGCTGCAGTGGCTTCTTGCCCTAGCCCTCGGTGCGGTCCTCCTTCGAGCCCTAGCGTACTACTGGTTGCCAGGCTTGCCGTGGGCGTTCGAACGCGACCTCGGCTTCGACTATTGGACCACCGAGTACGTGCGCGCGCTCGTGCACACGCCCGCCGACGCGATCGACGCGCTGGGATGGTCGTCGTGGTACGACATTCCGCAGTTTTACTACAACTCGCTCTTTAGCTATATCTTTACGGTCGCGCTCTCGTTCGCGACCCACGGCGCGTGGCAAGCGATCAAACTCTTCCAGATCCTGCTGCTGATCGCGGCCGGGACCGGAGCGTTCGCGTTGATGCGGCAGTTCGGCCGCTCGGCGACGTGGGCCGCGCTCGCAGGCGTCGTCTACGCTGCGTTGCCGGTCGTTTCGCTCAACGTCCGCGACGGGCTTTCGCTCTTGCTGCCGCCGGCGTTGATTCCGTGGTGCTTCGCGGCGTGCGTCGCCCTCGTGCGCCGCTTCGGCGTTCGCTCGCTGCCGTTCTGCGCGGCGATCTGCAGCATCTGCGGCACGCTGCCCCACGTCGAGTACTTCGCGTTCGTCTCGCTGCCGGCGTACGCCATCGTCGCGACGTACGCGCTCTCGCGAGCGCGCCGCACGCGCGGCGATTGGATGTTCGCGCTTGCCGGGCTGCCGTTCTTGGTGCTGCCGGCGGCGTACTTCGTGCTGCCCACGTACGCGCAGAGCGTGCTCGGCGACGCTTCCTATCAGGCCAGCCAGCAGACCGGCCAGCTGTTCTTGGCCTACCTCAGCCAAAACGTCCTGGATCTGCTCGCGCTCGTCCCGCACACGCAACTGCTCGATCCCGAACCGGTCGCCAACGCTTCGCCGCACTACGGCATCGCGTTGGTCGCCGGGGCGATCGTCTGGTGGCTCGCGCTCAGCGCGATTCCCGATCTCAGGAGGTGGCGCTTCGCCATTCCCTTCGCGGTCGTCGCGCTGCTGGCCGCGCTTTCGCTCGGCCCCAACTTTCCCGGCGCCGGGCTTTCTTGGCGCGCGCTCTCGTACGTTCCGTTCCTCAACGCGCTGCGCACGCCGGATCGTTTCTTGGTGATTCCGGGGCTGTTCGTGGCACTCGCCTGCGTCGACCGGCTGCGGCTCTTCACGTCGCGGCCGGCCTTCCCGTCGCGCGGCACGCTGGCCGCCGGCATCTTCGTCGCCGCCACCGCGCTGTTCGCGCTTTGGATCGTCGATCTGCCATCGTTCGTGCACCCCGACGTGATCTTTCCGGCAATCGCGCTCTATTTCAACGGCAACGACCTCATCTCGCGCGCCGGCGCCTCGCTCTTGATCGTCGCGTTCGTGGCGCTCGATCGCACGCTGCGGGCGCCCAACGCCCGCGCCGTCGCCGCGGGCGCTACCGCGGCGTTGCTGGTCGCGCTGCTGCTGAGCTTTGCGGCGCTCACGCACGTTTGGGAAAACGAGACCGACGTCGATACGATCGAACCGCATCTCGCCGAAATCAACGCGATCGTTACGAATCTCGATCACCGCACGGCCGCGCTGGCGACGGCGAAGAAGGGATCGCACCTCGACGGCGCCGGCTACGGCGTCCCCGTGCCTCGCATCCTCAACGTGTGGGAAGTCGGCTCGCGCTGGGGGCAAGACGGAATCGGCGGCCAAGGCATCTTCGGCCGCGACGGATTCGCCAGCATCATCGCGAGCAACGTTTGGGCCCGCCAGTATCAGTCGCTCGGGCCCGACTTCGCCAATATCTACGCCGCGATGCCCTACGGGCACACGGTCTTCAGCGGAAGCGATGGCAATCTCGTCGTGCAGGCGATCGAGGCTCCCGACGCCCAGGTGACGCTCTCGCGCCCGGCGTGCTTGTGGGGCGGCCCCGGACATCTCGATCAGCTGCTCGCGCTGCCCGAGTTACGCGGCGTCGATTTCCTCGCGCCCGAGGCTGCGTGCGCGGGGACCTTCTACCAAAACTTCGACGCGCTCAGCGCGATCGCGCCGTCGCGCGTGACCGCATGGTATCCGGGCACGAAGCTCTGTAAGGATTGCCAGCCGCTGCGCGACGCCGATTTCGGCTTTCCGCCCGAGCGTTTCGCGCTCAAGCAGCCATGGTATCGAAACTCGGTGGACGGCGACACGCCGACGTTCGATCCGGCGGGCGCGGCCTATCTTGCCGACGGCCAATACGTGACGGAGCGCAAATTTTCGATCGCGCTTCCGGCCACGCTACCGGCCGGTGCGCAGCTGGCCATACGCTACGCCTCGCATCTCTACGCAACGCTCGTGCTGACGCTGCCCGACGGATCGCAACGCTCGGTTCGGTTGCTCCCCGAACACGGGCTGCGCTGGATCCTCTTGCCGCTGGACGGCGTGCGTTGCGCGCAAGCCGCGTGCGCGCTCGCCGTCACCCTGCGCGCCGAGCCGTTCTGGCCCGATCGATCCGGCTACACCTGGAACGGCTTCGCCCTCGACGGTGCCGCCATTCTCAATCCGGCCCAGTTGGCCGCCGTCACCGGTGCCGCGTCGCCCGGCGCTGCGGCCGTACCCACGGCCTTGTTCGACGCGGTCGTCGATCCGGCATATCGCGAATACTCCGGAGCGGGCAACGGACGGCCGTGGACCGGGCCGGCCGGACGTTACGTCGTCGCGGTGCGCGCGCCCGTGGCGCTCGACGGACGACTCGGCTTACAAATACCGGGCGAAGGCGTCGACGTATTTGCCAAGCGCAATGGGGATTCGAACGATCCGACCACGCTGCTCTATCGCATCACGACGTTGCGGCCGGGCGACACGATCGATGCGGGCATCGTCGATTCGGCGGGAAAGATCGTGGATCGCACCCACGTCTCGATCCGCACCGTCGCGAGCGAACCGTCGCTGGCCTGGTACAACCCGGGCACGGGCGTCTTCTCCAGCGACCTGATCTTCTACGCGGGCCCGCAAAGCCTCGCGCCGGTCGCGCAGGCACACGGTCTTTCGAGTGCGGCCTTCACGCCTGCCGGCATCACCGCGACGACCGGCGCGTACCTCAAGATCCGCCTGCCCGGCTTCGGGCGCCCGACGCTCTTCTCGGTTGCGACGACGGGTGCGAGCGGCCAGGGAACGGTGCACCTGGCGCTCTACTGCGGCAAGACGCTGGCAACCCAGATCGTCAACGCCGAATTTGCCAACGCCGTGCTCGGCGAGATCGCGAGCTCGCCGTCGTGCACGCTGTACGCCACGTGGCAGAAGAAACTCACGCTGAGCCGGCTGTACGTCTACGCGACGCCGGTGACGGCGCTGCGCGAACGCGCGACGATCTGGCTGCCGGCGGGACGCTACGCGGTGCTCGCCCGCTTCGACGACCTCACGCCGGCGACGCTGCCGCTCGCGCTGTCGATCGATGGAAAGCGCGCGACACCGATCGTCGCGGTGAAGCGAACCGGCTACCATCGCATCGCTGCGACGCTCGCGACGGCTAAGAACGGCTTTCTCGTCTTCCTTCCGGCCGGGAGCATCTTCACGGCCGGCACGCCGCCGCCGGCCTCGTTCGTGCGCGACGGGACGATTCGTTACACGGTGACGCTCGCCGGCCCCAGCGCGATCAAGACGACGCATCTCAACGACGGCCACTGGGTGCTGGAAGGCGGCAGCGGGCCGGCACCGGCCGCCTACACGTGCAACCTCTACGAAACGTGCTTCCCCAACGTCCCGCCGGGAACGTACCGGCTCGTGCACCGCTGGCCGGCGGCGATCGCCGAGGGCTTCGCGATTACGGTGCTGTCGGTGCTGATCGCGTTGGCGTGCCTGCTGCTTCCCGGAGCGCCTCGGCCGGCGAATCGAACGTAAGCGCGGCCGCCATCGCGGCGGCCGAGGCTTCCCACGAAAACGTTTGCGCCAGCTCGAAGGCCTCGCGGCTCAACCGCGCGCGCAGCGCGTCGTCGCTCAGCAACGATTCGCACGCGGCGGCGAGCGCGTCGACGTCGCCGAGCGGAACCGCGATGCGCCCTTTCACGAAGATGTCGGCAAAGACCGGCAGATCGTAGGTGACGCACGGCAGGCCGGCCGCCATCGCCTCGGCGATCGAGATGCCCCAGCCTTCTTCGGCGCTCGGGAAGACGAAGATCGACGCCGCGCCCAAACGCCGCCACTTTTCCGCGTCGTCGACGCGTCCGCAAAACGCCACCTCGGCGTCGATTCCGCCGGCGCGCGCGGCCTCGCGCAGCGACGACGGATAGGGTTCGGGCCCGGCGCCGACGATCGTCAAGCCGCCGCGCCGGTGCTCGGGCGCGACGCGCGCCCAGGCGCCGATCGCATCCTCCACGCGCTTGTGCGCGACCAGCCGGCCGAGATAGAGCGCTCCCTCGCGCGCTTCGAACGGTCGCGGCGCAAAGCCGGGCGGCGCGGCTGCCGCATTCGGAACGAGAAACGACGGCCGTCCGGCGACCAGCTCCTCGCCTTGGCGCGCGACGAACGACGAGACGAAGACGAAGCGCGCCGCGTACGCGCGCACGAAGAGCAGCGCCAGCTCCTGCGAGAGCCAAGCCACCGCGTTGGCGATCGGATTGCCGGGCCGTTCGCCGGGGCGTCCGATGAAGTGATGCAGCACGACGACCGTGCGCGACGGGCGCGCCGCGACTGCGGGCACGACGTCGGCGACGAAGTGCGACGTCGCGAGAATCGCGTCCGCGCGGCGCAGCTCGCGCCGGCGCGAGATGCCGAAGATCGCGCGCAGCATCAGGTTCGCGCGCCACGGCAGCGCCGGAAAATCCGGCATCGCCACGTACGAGCATCCGGGCACTTCCTCGCGCAGCCGCGCTTCGGAACTCTTCGGGCCGAAAAAGACGAGCTCGAATCCTTCGAGGCGGCGCGCGGTCGAGACGACGTGCACGTGCCCGCCGACGTCCTGCGCGAACGGCGCGTCGCTGTTGACCATCACGGCGACGCGCTTGAGCGGCGGCAAAGCTACTGCTTGCGCGCGTAGTAGCGAGCGCTCACCCAGCCCTCGCCGTGATCTTCGCCGACGTCGACGTGCTCGACGCGCCCGCCGAGGCGGCCCACCAGCGCGGTAACCTCGCGGCGGCCGATGCCGAACATCTGCATGAACGGCAGGTCGGCGAGCACTTCGTCGGGGGCGTTTGGATAGAACTTCCGGCGTGCGGCCATCACCATGGGCCGGGGCAGCGCGGGCGCGACCCAGTTGCGCAGTGCGTTCTCCATGCGGCGCTTGAAGGTTTGCGTCTCGCTGTCGGGCAGCGAAAAGACGATCCATGCGTTTCGCCGGGCGATGCGGAAGAACTCGGCGACGTAGCTCCTGGCGATGCGCGGGCGCATGTGCTGCAGCACCAGATTGGTGTAGATGAAATCGAACGACTCGCTCTCGAGCAGCTCGAGGTTGGGCCGCTGGTTGAGGCGCCAGTCGTAAACGTTGGCATCGGGATTGAGCCGCTTGGCGCGCTCGATCATCGAAGGCGCGATGTCGACGCCGACCACGCGGTCGCAGTAGTGCGCGAGCGCGCGCGACAGCCGCCCGATGCCGCAACCGAAATCCAGGCAACGCGAGAAACGCTCGGGCGCGCCCAGAGCGTGCAGCTGCGCCATCAACGCGTCGATCTCGGCGCGCCCGGTCGCAAAGAACTCTTCCGGATCCCACTTCCCGCCGAGCTTGTCGGGCAGCGACGAGATCGCCCACATGGCGTCGACCTCGCCGAATGCGTCCCAGGTTTGCGAGAGGTGCTTCAAGGCGGGATCTGCGGAACCGTCGTCTTTCATCGGTCCCCAGGCTTCGCCATCGTCACTCGCTTCACTGCTCGAAGTCGAGCGCTCGCGCCAGGCCGGCGGCAGCCGCGCGCCACGAAAAGGTGGTTGCCAGATCGAGCGCCTCGCTCGCGAGCCGCGCGCGCAGGGGCGCATCCGAAAGGAGTGCCCCGCAGGCCGAGGCGAGCGCGCCGGCGTCGCCGAGCGGCACGGCGAGGCGTCCGCGTACGAAGATGTCGCGGTAGACGGGCAGGTCGTAGGTGACGCACGGCAACCCGGCCGCCATCGCCTCGGCAACCGCCAATCCCCAGCCTTCCTCGCCGCTGGGAAAGACGAAGATCGCCGACTCGCCGAGCAATCGCCATTTCTCGGCTTCGTCGACGCGTCCGTAGAAGACGACGCTGCCGGCGATGCCGAGATCGGCGCAGAGCGATTCCAGCTCGCGCCGGTAGCCGCCGTCGTCGGGGCCGACGATTCGCAGCGGCTCCGAGCGCAAGGGCGGCGGCAACCGCGCCCAGGCCGCGATGGCGTCGCCGACGCGCTTGGCACGATGGACGCGGCCGAGAACGATCGCACCGCGCCGTCGCTCGAACGGCTCGGGGACGAAGCCCGGCGGCGCCGCCGCCGCGTTGGGCGTTACGTACGCGCGGCGGTTGCCGATCAGCCCCGCGGCGCGCGACTTCACGTACGACGAAACGAACGCCAGGCGCGCGACGAAGGCGCGCACGAAGAAGAGCGAGAGCTCCTGACCGAGCCATGCAATCCAGTTGCGCGCCGCGTTGCCGTCGCGCTCCCACGGCGGCTCGATCAGATGGTGCACGATGACGAGCGTGCGCCGCGGTCGCGCCGCGACCGCGGGTAAGACGTCGGGCAGCAGGTGCGACGTCGCCACGATCGCGCGGGCCGCTCGCAACTGCGGGCGCCGGACGACGCCGCAGATCCCGCGCAGCAGCAAGTCGAGAAACGGCGGCAGCGATGCGAATTCGGGCATCGCAACGAACCGCGAGCCCGGCACGGCGGCGAGAAATCCCGCGCGCGCGCGTTCGGGCCCGAAGAAGGTCACGTCGAAACCGTCGAGCTCGCGCGCGAGGTTGACGATTTGCACGTTTCCGCCGGCTTGCATCCCGACGCCGTCGAGATAGCCGTTGACCAGAATGGCGACGCTCTCGCTCAACGAGCGTTGGCCCGCTGCGGCGCGATCCTTTCGAGCGCGGTGCGCTCGACGAGATCGACGGTGAGCTCGTCGAGACAAGCGAAGCCGATGTTGCGCACGCAGCGCGCGACCGGGGTGCGCACGTCGAAGCACGGCGGGCAGGCGGATGGCCGAAGCGCGATGGCCTCGGCCGAGAACGGGGCGTGCTCGACCGGAGTCGGCCCGAAGAGGGCTACGACGGGCGTACCGACGGCAGCGGCGAGGTGCGCGATGCCGCTATCGTTGGCCACGACCAGCGCGCAGGTCGAAAGGAAGCGCGCGACGTCGGGAAGCGCGCCTTCGAACGCCGCGACGCCCGGAGCGGCGCGCAGCAGCAGCGCCGACTCTTCGCGCTCCTCCGGCCCGACGATCAGGCGGACGTCCGCGCCGGCCGCAACCAAGCGGCGGCATAGCTCGGTAAACCGCGCCAGGGGCCAACGGCGTTCGGCCATGCCGTCGTGCGCGACCGTACCGACGTGCACGGCGACGCGCTGCGGCGCGCGAGGTTCGCCCGCGTTCCACGACGCCGGTGCGAGATAGCCCATCTCGCTCCCCGGAGCGATGCCGGCCGCGCGGAGCAGATCGCGATTGCGCTCGACGTTGTGGGCGAGCCGCACGTCGACCAGCGTCGCGCGCGCGAACGGCAGATCGAGCAACATGCGCTCGCGGTGCCGGTGAGCGTACCGCCGTCGCGACGGATAGGCCAGCAGCAGCACCTCGTACGCCGGCCGCGCCGACGGATAGGCTAGAAACGACGCGTCGTAGCGGCGGCCGCCGCGCGTCGCCGCCAGCGCGCCGAGGAATCGCCGCGCGCCCGATTCCCAGAACGGCAAATAGATCGTCTCGTCGACGTAGCCTTCCAATCCGGCGAAGAGCAGGCGCGGGCCCGGGCGCGTCACCGCCACGTCGATGCGCGCGGCGGCGTCGTGCGCGCGCAGCGCGCGGACGATCGGGGTCGCTTCCAGCGAGTCGCCCAAGCCTTGCGGCGCGACGACGAGATAGCGCGCTCCGGAGTTCATCCGAGCACGTGATGTTCGAGCGCGCCCGACTCGGCGTTGACGTAGCGGAAACTGAGACGTTCGCGATCGGCGATGAAGAGCGCCGCGTAGAGCCCGCGGCCGAGCGTGCTCTCCGCCACCGCGTCGGCGGCGCGCGCCGGCTCGATCCCGGCCAGATCGCAGCGCGCGCTGCGCGCGAACGACCGGTGCGCGCGCGCCGGAAAGCGGCGCCGCGCGTCGCACGTGGCCAGCAGAAACGTCGGCTTCGACGAGAACGCGGGGATCCAACTCGGCGCGGCGCTCGCGACCTCGACGATCGCGTCGTAATCGCGCCGACTGGCAAACGCGTACCACAAGAAGAACGCGACGCGTCCGGCACCGGCGCGCTCGGTGCCGGCGTCGACCAGCTCGAACCCGCTCTCCTGCAGCCGCGCGACGAAGCGGCCGAGTTCGCGGTCGCCGGCGGCGTCGTGCAAGGCCGCGCCGAGCAGCAAGATTCGCGGCCGCACGCGCACCGGGATCACGTCGACCCGGCCGAAGCGGTCGACGAGCGGCAAGCGCCAGAGCGCGGTCTCTTTCAGCCGCAAGCGCACGACCGATCGCAGCATCGCCCACGACGAGCGGACCAGCCGGATCTTCGTCCCGGCGCAGCGGTCGGCCCACACGGTCGGAAGCTCGCAGATGCGATAGCCGGCCCGCGAGAGCCGCCACAGCACCTCGATATCGAAGGCGAAATCGGCAACCTCGAGCGAGCGCAGCACCTCGCGCACGGCGGACCGCCGGAAGAGCTTGGCCCCGCACTGCGTGTCGCTCAGCGTCAATCCGAAGAGCGCGCGCACGATGGTGTTGAAGCCGCGGCTCGCGACGCGCCGCGCGAACGGCTGCGGCGGCTCGACGCGCGCTCCCGGGAGCCACCGCGACCCGATCACCGCGTCGTAGTTTTGGCCGCGCAGCGTGTCGTACAGACGCGCGAACTCGGGCGCCGGCGTCGAACCGTCGGCATCGACGAAGCCCGTAAACGATTCGTTCCCGGTGAAGAGCCCGACGCGTACGGCGCCACCCTTTCCGATGCGCGCGGGAATCTCGACCAGCTCGAGGTTGTCGAAGTCGCGCTGCACGCCGCGCACGACGGCGCCGGTGGCGTCGGTGCATCCGTTGGCGACGACGACGATCGTCGCGGTGTCGCGAAATTCCCGGCAGTAATCCCGAAGCGTCGGCCCTATGCGGTCGGCTTCGTTGCAAGCCGGGACGACGATGCGCAGGTCACGCAATCGGCGCCTCGCGATTTTCCGGGGGGCTGACCAGATTGTTTTCGAACTTCGCGAAGATCGTCCGGCGCGCCAGTTCGAGTTCTTCGACGTTGATGGTGCGCGCCACCGCGACGAAGATGAGCGCGCCGATCGCGATCTGGCCGAAGAGGAACCAGGCGCGCGACGCGAGGGTCGCTTCGGGAACCACGCCGAGTGCGTTGATCCACTGCAGCGCGGCGAACATCGCCAGCGAGGCGACCAGAATCTTGCCGGTCGAGCGCAGCAGGGCGCGCCAGTCGATCGTCGGCACCAGGCGCGTCATCAGCATCGAGAGCAGCACGGCCTGCATCGTCTGGCTCAGGGAGTTGGCGAGCAGCAACCCGCGCGCGCCCAGAGTCGGCAGCCAAACGAGCGAGAGGAGCACGTTTACCGCGACGGTCACCACCGAAATGGTGACCGGCCACATCGTCTCCTTGCAGGCGAAGCAGCAGCGCGTGAGCACGACGTTGGCGGCGACGGCGATCAAGCCGATCGCGGCGTACGGCAGCAGCCCGGCGGTGAGGTCGGTCGCGCTGGCCTGGAAGGTGCCGCGCTCGAAGAGCGCCTGCACCATCGGCCGCGCCAAAACGATCAGCGCGCAAACGGCGGGAATGGTGATGAAGTTGACCAGCCGCAGCCCGGTGACCACGCTGCGCGCGATGCCGCTGCGGTTCTCGCGCACGAACTGCGCCGCCAGCAAGGGAAAGATCACGGTCGCGATCGCGGCCGCGAAGACTTGCTGCGGAAAGTTGGCGAGCTTGGTGGCGTAGTTCATGCCGGCGATGTAGCCCGGCGAGAGCGTGGATGCAAAAAACCGATCGAAGAAGAGCGCCAGCTGCCCGGCCGCCGAGCCGACGATGATCGGGCCGAGCATCAGCCAGATCTTGCTCAGCCCCGTGTGGTGCAGGTCGATCGTCAGCCGGTACTTGCCGATCGAGAGAAACGCCGGCAGCTGCACCAGCAGCTGGGCGATGAGCCCGAGCGTCGTTCCCAGCACGAGGGCGTAAATGCCGATGCTGTGATTGAGCGAGAGTACGCAGGCGATCGTCACCACGTTGACGGCCACGCCGACCAGCGCCGCGGAGCGGAAGCGGTGGTACGCGTTGAGCATCGCCGAAAGCACGCCGCTCAGGCTGACCGCGACGATGCTCGGCATCAGCCAACGGGTCATGCGAATCGCGACGCCCATCTGCGGAGCGGGAAACCCGTGCGCGATCAGGGGCACGTAATAGGGCGCGGCAAAGTATCCGACGACCGCCAGCAGCGTCAGCGTGATCGCGAGCAGGTTGAGGACCGTGCTGGCCAAGCGCCACGCCTCGTCTTCGCGGCGGTGCGTCACGTACTCGGAGAAGACCGGCACCAGCGCGCTCACGAGCGCGCCGTTGAAGACGCCGAAGAGGATGGTCGGAATCGTTGCGGCCGCGAGAAACGTATCCATTTCCCAGCGCGTGCCGTAGTACTTGGCGCTGACGATTTCGCGCGCGAAGCCCAGCAGCGTCGACGCAAAGGTCGCCGACATCAAAAAAAGCGTCGAACCTGCAATGGAAAACCGGTGGTGCGGGTGGCGTTCGGGTGGCCGAACGACCCGGAGGTGCTGTTTAATGCGCGCCGGTCCTCCGCAGGACCGCCGGAATCGTCTTGGCGATGATCGCCAGATCGGTCAGCGGCGTCCACGTGTCGACGTAATGATTGTCCAGCTCCATCCATTCTTCGAACGAGACGTAGCTGCGACCGTTGATCTGCCAATAGCAAGTGAGGCCCTGAGGCACGTTCAGGCGGCGCATCGCATAGGCGTCGTAGTGCGCCACCTCGCTGGGCAGCGCGGGGCGCGGCCCCACCAGCGACATGTCGCCGGCCAGCACGTTGAGCAGGTTGGGCAGCTCGTCGATGCTGGTGCGGCGCAGAAAGCTTCCCAGCGGATGGAGCCGCGGGTCGTCGCGAATCTTGAAGACGGGGCCGTTGCATTCGTTGAGATGCATGAGGTCGTCGCGCATCTCGTGGGCGCCGTCGACCATCGTGCGCAGCTTGTACATCTTGAAGCGGCGGCCGCCGAAGCCCACGCGTTCCTGCGCGTAGAACGGCGTGCCCCCGGTCACGAAGACGATCGCCACCGCCGCGAACGCGACGAAGGGTGCCGCCAGCAAGAGCAGCAGCGAACCGAGCGCGACGTCGGTGAGGCGCTTGGCGACCAGCCACGCGTCGGGAATTTCGCGGCGCGGGGCGGCGGCCTGAGGCCGTACGGCGACTTGCATTAGGCGGCGAACGCCCCCGCGAACGCCGCTTTGACCGTGCGGCCGACCAGATCGAGCCCTTCGTCGCCTTCGAGCTCGGCACCGCGCGCGCCGCCGAGATGGACGAACGGCACGTACTCGCGCGTGTGATCGCTTCCGGACGCCGTGGGGTCGCAGCCGTGATCGGCGGTGAAGATCGCTTCGTCGCCGGGGCCGAGCAACGATTCCAAATGCGGAATCATCGCGTCGAGTTCCTCGAGCGCGCGTGCGTAACCGCGAACGTCTCTCCGGTGGCCGTATTTCGAATCGAAATCATTAAGGTTCGTAAAGATGAAGCCGCCGCCAACCCGCTCCAGAAGCTCGAACGTTTTTTCCATTGCATCGCGATTATCCGTCACTCGTACCGATGAGCCGATTGAGCGCCCACAGAATACGTCGCTGATCTTTCCGACGGCGTGCACTACCACTCCCCGCTCTGCAAGCTCGTCGAGAACGTTCGGCGGCGGCGGCACCGCATAGTCCCGTCGATTCGGCGTCCGCCAGAAACCCCCCGGCTCGCCCAGAAAAGGCCGCGCGATGACCCGGCTGACCCGATGCGGCTCGACCAGCATGCCCCGGGCACGCTCGCACCAATCGTACAGGGTCGCAAGAGGAACCACCTGCTCGTGGGCCGCGACCTGAAAGACCGAATCGGCCGACGTGTAGAGAATCGGCCGTCCGGTCGCGAGGTGTTGGGGCCCGAGCCGCTCGAGAATCTCCGTTCCCGAGGCGGCGACGTTTCCGAGCGGCGCCCGCCCCGCGATCGCCGTGAAGCCTTCCACGACCTCCGGCGGAAAGCCGTGAGGATAGGTCGGGAAGGGCGTCAGGGTCGTGATGCCGGCCATTTCCCAGTGGCCGGTCACCGTATCTTTGCCGCGGCTGCGTTCGCGCAATCGCGCGACGCGAGCGCCCGGGTTGGGCACCGCCTCGACCCCCGCGATGGCGGTGAGCCGCCCCAAGCCCAAACGCTCGAAGTTCGGAAGGCGCAAGCCGCCGCTCCGGCGAGCCACGTTGCCGATCGTATTTGCTCCCGGCGCGTCGCCGTACTGCGCGTAATCCGCGAGCGCGCCGATGCCGCCGGAATCGATCACGATCGTTACGACTCTGTTCATGGCGTCCGTCGCACTTCTGTCCGGCGCAGGAGCGCGCCTTGTCCGCGCGGCGAACACCACGCGCGATGCACTTTCGTGCCGTCGTCGACCAGTTCGGCGTAACGCCGGTTCTCGATCCGCTCTCGACGACGCTCTTCGTAGCGGCGTTCGCGCTGGCGGCGCTGCTGACCGCGCGCCGCACCGGCTACGGGCTGTGCGCGCTCTGGCTGGCGGCGCCGGTCGATTTCGCGCACGCCTTCGCCGGGACGACGGTCACCCTCGAAAAAGTCGCGCTGCTCGGCGTCTTGCTCGGCCTCACCGCGCACCGCGGCGCGCTGCGGCGGCTACGCGAGCCGGAGATCGTCTCGATCCTGATCGCGCTGGCCGCGTACGCCGGCGCAATCGCGCTCTCGGTCCTGGCCGCGGCCTTTCCGCACGAGACGTTGCGCGAGACGCTCAAGGCGGCCGAGTATCTCGCCGTCTGCGCCGCCGCCTTCCTCTGCTGGCGTTTGGACGGCGGCACGGCTCCACTGGCGGCCACGGTCGCCGCGACGACGGCGCTGGTCTGCCTCTCGGCGCTGGCCCAAGAGGTGTTGGGCGCGCCTTCGGGGCTCTGCGTGGGGGGCCTCGTGATCCCGCGCATCGCGGGCTTGCTCGAAGGCCCCAACCAGCTGGCCGCCTATCTCGAATCGGCCGTGGCGTTCCTGGCCGCCTGGAGCGCCGCGCGTCCATCGCGCTGGACGCCGGCGGCCCTGGCGCTCGCGGCAGCCACCGGCGTGCTCACGTACTCGCGCGCGGGCGTCGCGGGCATCGCCGTGGCCGTCGCGGTCGCGCTCTTCGCCTACCGGCGCGCCGCGCTGCGCGCGGTGGGCTGGGCGGCGGGCGGGGCGCTGGCCGGCCTCGCGGTGGCGGCCGGCTGGGCCGTCACCCTGCACGAGGCGGGCCTGCTGCGCCTCACCCTGCTGGAGAGCGACTGCACCGGCGGCGTCGGCAACCGCCCCGAGCTCTACGCCGCCGCCGTTCGCCTCTGGCTGCAGCATCCGCTGCTCGGGGTGGGCGCCGGAAACTTCGAACTCGAGATCGCGCAAGCCGGCGTTCCCGGCGTTCGCACCCACGCCAACAGCTGGTACCTTCAATCCCTCGTCGAGGGCGGGCTGCCGCTGCTCGCCGCGACGCTGGCGGCGGTGGCGACGCCGCTGGTCGTGCTGGGCCGGCGCATGCGCGAATCCCCGCTGCCGGTGGCGGCGGTCGCGGCGACGCTGGCGCTGGCGCTCCACCAAATCGTCGACTACGTCGCGTTCTATCCGAAGGTCGCCGAGCCGTGGCTGCTGCTGCTCGGCGCGGGCGCGGCGGCGCTCGCGCCGCGCAACGAGGACGCTTGAGCGCGCGAGCTTTCACGATCGCAGGCGCGCTCTGCACGTTTGCCGGTGCGCTGGGTTCGCGCGCGCTGCTGGCGCACGCGCCCGCGCGATTCGCTCCCGATCTCGCCCAACCGGTCGCGGTCGTCACCGCCTGGGGAGCGTACGGAGCCACGCTGCTCGCGGTGCTGGCGGCGGCGACGGCGGCCGCGACCGCGGCGTACGCCCTGGCCGTTACCGCATGCGAGCGCGAGCCGGCCTCGGCGCGCCGGGGCTGGGCGTGGATAGCGCTCGGCGCCGCCGCCGGGCTCGCGGCCGCGTGGGCCTTTCCCGCGATTTTCTCGAGCGACGTCTACGCGTACGCCGCCTACGGCGAAATGGCCAAGCTGGGCCTCAACCCCTACGGCCACGCCCCGCTCCCGGCCGGGAACCCCATCTTTGCCGCCGCCATCTGGCAGTGGGGCAATCCGCCGCCGGTCTGCGTCTACGGGCCGGCCTTCGTCGCGCTCGCGCGCGGCGTCGTCGGTGCGTGGCCGATCGTTCCCAACGCGCTGGAGGCCCTGCGTCTGGTCGCGAGCTTCGCGCTGGTGCTCTGCGCGCCGCTCGCGTACGCTGCCTATCCCGGAACGCCCGCGCAGCGCGCCGCGGCGGCCGCGACGATCGCGCTCAATCCCGTCGCCGTCTGGTCGGCGGCCGAGGGGCACAACGACGCCCTAGCGCTCGCAGTCGTCCTGGCGGGCTTCGCCTGGCTTCGCCGCTCGCCCGCGGCCGGGGCCGCCGTGGTCGCGTTGGCCGGGAGCATCAAGCTCCCGGGCGCCGCGCCCGCCTTCGCGCTGCTGGCCCTGGCACGCACGCGCGCCGGCGCCGCGGCCGGGCTGGCGGTCGTCGCCGCGCTGTCGGTCCCGTTGGCGGTGGGCGTGCTCACGCGGCTCGCCCCGCAGGGGCATTTCGCCCCCCAAGCCTCGCTTCAAGGGCTGCTCGAACCGCTGATCGGCTTGGCGCTCCACGCAAACGGCGCCGCCGGCGCGGTCACCTGGCTGCTGGCCGCCGCCGCCGCCGTAGCGCTCGCCCGGCCGGGGCTGAGGGCGCTGCGCGAGGGACGGATCGAAGGCTGGCTGCCGATTGCGCTCGGCGCGTGGGTCTTGATCCCCAATCCGCAGCCCTGGTACGGCGTGTGGTTCGCGGCGGTTGCGGCGTTGGCTCCGGCCTCGCGGGCCGGGGTGACGCTGCTCGCGCTCGGGCTCTTTTCGCTGCTGCGCTACGTGCCCGACGCCGTCGGCGCGCCGTCGCCGGCCGGCGGCGTCCTGCTGGGGTTGGCCGCGTGCATGCCGCTCGCAGCCATGATTCGTCCCCGCGGCCAGCGAATCGCCGCCCGATGATTTACGATCGCAAGTTCTACGAGGGGCAATCGCAGACGTCGCTCCAATCGGCTCGGGCGATCGTTCCCGTGGTGCTGGAGTGGCTGGGGGCGCGCTCGGTCTGCGACGTCGGCTGCGGCATCGGCACCTGGCTGCACGCCTTCGAGGAACGCGGCGTCACCGACGTCCTCGGCGTCGACGGCGCCTACGTCGATCGCGCGATGCTGCAGATCGACGCGTCGAAATTCGTGCCGCGCGATCTCACCCAGCCGCTGCGGCTCGACCGCACCTTCGATCTCGCGATGTCGCTCGAAGTCGCCGAGCATCTGCCCGAGGCGTCGGCCGCGGGCTTCGTGGAGTCGCTCACCTCGCTCGCTCCGGTCGTGCTCTTCTCCGCGGCGATTCCGATGCAGGGCGGCGAGCATCACGTCAACGAGCGCTGGCAGAGCTACTGGGCGCGCCTGTTCGAGGCTCGCGGCTTCGTGCTGGTCGATTGCATCCGGCCGAAATTCTGGAACGACGATTCGGTCGAGTTTTGGTATCGCCAGAACACGCTGCTCTACGTGAAGGCCGGCGAGCTCGACCGCTATCCGAACCTGCCCAAGACGCTGGTCGGGCCGCCCGCGTATCCGTTCGACATCGTCCATCCCGATTGCGCCGCGTCGATCGCGAGCCCAGGATTCTTCCAAGCGGTGCGCACGCTGCCGCGGCTCTTCACGCGCGGCGTGCGCGGGAAGATCAAGCGAGGCTGATCGTAGAGAGATCGTCGCCGGAGCGCGTGCAGAGCAGATTCGCCAGCGCGCCGTCGCGCTCCAAATCGGCGATCAATCCGGGAACGCGCGCTTCGTCGAGCGGCACCATCGCGCGCCGGCTCTCCGAGACTTCCCACACCGCGAACCCGAGCTCGCGCAAGATCGCGTAAAAGGCGGCCGGATCGTTGCCGGCGGCGCGCTGGCCGCCGGGCCAGAACTCCGCGAGCATCATCACCGACGGGCTGCGGGCGAGCAGTTCGCGCATGCCTTGCAACGCCTGCATTTCGAAGCCTTGGATGTCCATCTTCACGAAGTCGACGCGCTCGAAGCCGGCGGCGAGATCGTCGACGCGCGCGACGCGCACGTCGACGCGTTCGCCTTGGGCCGCGCCGCCGTCGGCGGCGATGCGGTAGTCGCCGAGATTGGTCGGCGACGCCAAGAAGAGCGTCGCGGTGCCTTCGCTCGATCCGGCCGCGGCTTGCGCGACGGTGACGACGGCGTCGAGCCCGCGCTGCTGCACGTTTTTGCGCAGCAGCCGCGCGTTATTGGGCTGCGGCTCGATCGCGAGCACGCGTCCTCCGGGGCCGACCAGCTCGCCGAGCAGCGTCGCGAAGAATCCGCAGTTCGCGCCCAGGTCGATCGCGGTGAAGCCGGGCTTTACGACGCGCTCCATCAGCGCGGTCTCGAGATCCTCGTATTTGCGGTATGCCAGAATGCTGGCGCCGACCACGGCGTCGTTCAGATTGACGGTAAACGGCTTCCCGCGCAGTTTCACCGTGAAATCGGGGCCGACGATCCAGCGCAGCACCGTGCGCGGCAGGTGCGTGAGCGAGGCTTCGGGCCCGGCGAAACGCCGGTAGGCGCGGCGCAGCGCCAGGATGATGGCGGGCTCTCTCACGCGGCTACTGGTCGTCGACCGGCTTGTACGACGGCTTCTCGCGCAAGAAATACTCGCGCGAGTACGACGCGGAAATAGGAACGAACGCGCGCGGCGCCTGTGCGAAATCGAAGACCCCGGCGATGCTGGCGGCGCGCGCGTCGCTGGTGCCCAGCCGCGGCATCGACCAGTTGTCTTCGATGAATCTCAGGATGCTGCCGAACTCGTACTGCGCGTGCGAAATCGTTCCAGCCTTGACGTAGGGCGAGATCACGATCGCCGGCACGCGAAAGCCCAAGCCGTCGTACGCGAGCTGCGGGGGCGGCACGTGATCGTAAAAGCCGCCCCAATCGTCCCACACGACGATAATCGCCGTCGATTTCCACTGCGGCGACTCGCCGACCGCGTTGACGATTTGCGCGACCCACGACGGCCCGGTGTCGTGCGCGTCGCCGGGATGGTCGGAATCCATCAGGTCGGGAACGACCCACGACACGGCGGCGAGCTTCCCGGCTTTGGCGTCGCGCAGCACGTTCGTCTGCGGCACGGAGACGTTGGTCTTCCACTCTTTGGCGTCGTAGCGCACGGCGCGGATCGCATCGAAGGCGTTCCACCATCCGCCGCCCGTGACTTGGCCGGCGTTGGTGGGCCCGAACGGCGGCGTGTAGTAGCGCCACGAGAGGTGTTTGGCGTCGAGCAGATCGCGCATCGTCCGGTAGTTCAAGCACGGATACGGGCCGGCGTTTCTCAGGTAGACGCGCTTGTCGTTGATCAGCGACGTCACGGTGCCTTGCGGAGCGTCGCAGCCGTACGGCTGGCCGGTGGGGCTGTCGATGATGCTCTCCGTCGAGTTGATCGCGGTTCCCCCGGCGATTAAATCCTGGTGGGCGGTGAAGCTGTCGCTGCTCTGCGTTTGGAACATGTGGTCGGCGAGCGCGTACTGCTTGGCCAGCGTCCAGTACGGTGCGATCTCCGAGGGGATCACGTACTGGTACGGATACGTGCCGGCCGGCGTCCCGTGAATGGCGTACACGTTCCGGTCGAAGCCGTTCATCGCGCCGCCGTTGCGCTCGACCTTGAAGATCGGATAGCCGTGGCCGATGTCCGGCTCGATCAGATGCGCCGGCGTCAAGCGCACGACCTTGCCGTCGTGCGTCTTCCCGCTGGTCGCGCCATCGGCACCCGGGAAGGTCGCGAAGAGATCGTCGAACGAGCGATTCTCTTGTACGACGATGACGACGTGCTGGATGGGCGTCGTTGCCCCCCTGGGCGCCTGCAGTGCGGGCGCCGTCGCCGGTGCGAAGGCCGCCGGCGCGCCGCCGCCGCCGCAGGCGGGAAGCGCCAAGAGTGCGCCGAGAGCGAGCGCCCGGCTCGCGGGAGCGTTATTCATCGTCCACCGGTTTGTAAGAAGGTTTCTCGTGCTCGAAGAAGGCGCGGGATTTCGGCGCGGCGACCGGCACGAAGGGCCGCGGCGCTTGGGTGAAATCGAAGGCGCCCGCGATCGACGTCGCGCGGACGTCGGTAGTTCCCAGGCTGCCGAGCTGCCAGTTCTGCTCGACGAACTTCAAAATGCTGCCGAACTCGTACTGGGTGTGATCGACGTATCCGCGCTTGGCGTAAGGGGAGACGATGATGCACGGCACGCGGAAGCCGAGGCCGTTGTAATCGAGCTGCGGCGGCGGCACGTGATCGTACATCCCGCCCCAGTCGTCCCACACCACGACGATCGCCGTCGATTTCCAGTACTTGCTTTCGCCGATCGCATCGACCACTTGCGCGACCCACGACGGCCCGTTTCCCGCACTGCCGGGATGATCGGAGTTGGCGATGTCGGGAATCACCCACGAAACGGCGGCAAGATTGCCGTGCGCGATGTCGGCGAAGACGTTGGTCTCCGGCGACGACACGTTGCTCGTCCATTCGGCCGAATCGTAGCGCACCGCGCGTATCGCGTCGAACGCGAGCCAGAGGCCGCCTTGGATACCCGACGCTACCGGCGGCGAGTAGTACTTCCAGGAGAGGCCCTTGGCGTCGAGCAGATCCCGGATCGTATGGTAGTCGAAGCACGGGAACGGGCCTTCGCCGATCAGGTATCCGCCCTTGGACGTCAGCAGCGAGGTCTCGGTGCCCGCCGGTGCGTCGCATCCCCACGGCGAGGCCGTCGGAATGTCGACGATGCTTTTTCCCGGCGCGATGGCGGTGCCGCCTGCGATCAAATCTTGATGGGCGGTGAAGCTGCCGCTGCTTTGCGTTTGAAACATGTGGTCGGCGAGCACGTAGCGCTTGGCCAGCGTCCAATAGGGCGCGATCTGCACGGGATCGACGTACTGGTACGGAAAGAGCCGGGCCGGGCCGCCGCTATCGAAGTAGAGCCGGTTGAAGCCGTCCATCTTGCCGCCGTCGTACTCGCGCAGAAACGTAAAATGCATGTGGCCGACGTCTTTGCCCTTCAAATCGGCCTTCGCCAACGGCACCCACTTGCCGTAGCTCGTCAGGCCGCGCCGGGCCCCGTCGGCTCCCGGGAAGGTGGCGAAGAAATTGTCGAACGACCGGTTCTCCTGCACCAGAATCACGACGTGCTGGATCTTCGGCACGACGGCCGCAGCGCGCAGCGCGTTCGGCGCTGCGTCTCTCGACGAAGGCAACGCTGAGGAAGCACAGCCCGCAACGGCGGCCAGTGCGATGGCGGCGAGGAGCCTCACCGGTCAGTCGTCGTCCGGCGGCAGCTTCGAGTGCCGCTCGTGCAGAAAATGGTCGAGCGAATACTTCGCCGGAATCGGCGTGAACTTGCGCGGCCCGTGCGTGAGGTTGAAGGCGTTGAGCATGTCGTTTGCGCGTACGTCGGTCGCACCGAGGTTACCGAGCCCCCAGTTGTTTTCTACGAATTTCAAGATGCTGCCGAACTCGTACTGCGTGTGGTCGACGTATCCCCGCTTCGCATACGGCGAAACGATCAGGCAAGGAACGCGAAATCCCAGGCCGACGTAGTCGAGCTGCGGCGGCGCGACGTGATCGTACATCCCGCCCCAGTCGTCCCACACGACGATGATCGCCGTCGATTTCCACTGAGGGCCTTTCCCCACGGCGTTGACGATGCTGGCCACCCAGGACGGGCCCGTATCGGACGCGATGCCGGGATGGTCGGAGTTGCCGTAATCCGGAACGACCCACGAGACGTTGGCCAAGCGCCCGGCCGCCGCATCGAGCAAAACGTTCGTCTCCGGCGAAGAGAAACGGCTGGGCCATTCGGCGCGATCGTATCGCACGGCTCGAATGGCATCGAACGCGGTCCAGTATTGCCCCGCTCCGCCCGGCGTGGAAAACGACGGCGCGTAGTAGCGCCACGAGACCTTGCCGGCGTCGAGCACGTCGCGCAGCGACTTGTAGGCAAAGCATGGAAACGGCCCTTTGTCGTTGCCGTAATAGCCGTTCGACTCGAGGATCGAGGTTTTGGTTCCGGGCGGAGCGTCGCAGCCCCACGGCTCTGCGCTGGGCGTGTTGACGATGCTCGTGGTCGAGTTGATCGCGGTCGTACCGGCGATCAAATACTGATGCGAAGTGAAACTGCTGCCGCCCTCGCTTTGGAACATGCGATCGGCGAGCACGTAGCGGTGTGCGATCCGCCAGTATTCGGAGATGTCTTGCGGATTGACGTACTGGTACGGATAGAGGCCGGCCGGCTGGTAGGTGCCGGCGAAGAAGCTCTGGTCGAACCCGTCCATCTTGCCGCCGTCGCGTTCGATCTGGAAGAGATCGAAGTTATGATCGAGATCGACGACGTCGTCGAGCAGGCTGACCTTCGTCAGCGGGATGCGCTTGCCCGTATGCGTGTAGCCGTAGAGCGAACCGTCGGCGCCCGGATAGCCGGCGAAGAAGTTGTCGAACGAGCGGTTCTCCTGAATCACGATGACGACGTGCTGGATCGGCGACGGGCTCGCGTGCGAGCGCGCGGGCACCGATAACGAAGGGAGTGCGGGCAGCGCGCCGATGCCGGGACGCGTCGAAGCACTCGGCGCCGCCGAGCAAGCGGAAAGCGCCAAGACGACCAACGCGTAGCACCAAAGCGTGCGACCGGGCATGGGATCCTCCACCGAGCCGAGGGCAGCTTCTTCTCCCACTCGGCAAAGGCTCACTTCTTTTTTAGGTTTGTTAAGCTAGGTCATCCTCGTTTGCCGAGCGGCCTGCCGAAGCAACGCGCCGCGCACGGGAAACGTTGCCGTCACGAGTGAAAACCGGCGCAATGCATCTAGGATATCGAACCGGCGCGGCGGCGGCGCTCGCGGCCATCTTCGCGCTTTCGGGCTGTTCGAGCGGCTCCGGCGCACCCGGATTGCCGCCCGGCCCGCCGGGCGCGGACGCGCACCCGCACGCCTCTCCGCTCAAGCACATCGTCATCGTGATTCAAGAGAACCGCTCGTTCAACAACTTCTTCGCCGGCTACCCCGGCGCGACGAGCAGCATGACCGGCCTCAACCATCTCGGCAAGACGGTCCAGCTCGTCCAAGCGACGCTGGTCGACCGGGACGAAGACATGAGTCACGAGCATCACGATTTCGAGACGTCGTACAACGGCGGCAAGATGAACGGCTTCGATCTGACGCCGCTCGGCGTCACCGGGCAGCCGGCCGGGAACTATCCGTATCAATACGTCGATCGCGCAGAAATCGCGCCGTATTGGGCGCTGGCAAAGCGGTACGTGCTCGCCGACCACTTCTTTCAAACCCAAAGCAGCGGCAGCTTCACGGCGCATCAAGATCTCATCGCGGGCGGAACGCAGATCGACAAGACGCACAGCGTCATCGATTTACCGAGCCGTCCCGTCTGGGGCTGCGACGCTCCGGCCGGTACCACTACGACGCTCATCAACACCCAAAGCGTGCTGACGGGAAACGGTCCCTTCCCATGCTTCGGTTACGCGTCGCTGCGCGATCTGCTCGACGCCAAGCATATCTCTTGGAAGTACTATACGCCGCCGGTGGCGTCGAAGCTGGGCGGCGTGTGGAACGCGTTCGACGCGATTCGCGCCGTGAGATACGATGCGGCCGAGTGGTCGAGCAACGTCTCCTCGCCGGAAACCAACGTCTTCGGCGATATCAAGGCGGGCAAGCTTCCGTCGGTCGCTTGGGTGATTCCGGATTATCAGAACTCCGATCACCCGGGCGTCGGCAGCAAAGATACCGGCCCGTCGTGGGTCGCGCAGATCGTCAACGCGATCGGCAAATCGCCGTATTGGAACTCGACCGCGATCGTGGTCGTTTGGGACGACTGGGGCGGATTCTACGACCCCGTTTCGCCGCCGCAGCTCTCCTACGACGGGCTCGGCTTCCGCGTTCCCGCGATCTTCGTTTCGCCCTACGCCAAGAGCGGCTACGTCGATCACACGCAATACGAGTTCGGCAGCATTCTGAAGTTCGTGGAGAACAACTGGCAGCTCGGCACGCTCGGCGCCACCGACGCGCGCTCGACGCCGATCGCCGCCGGCTTCGACTTCACGCAAAAGCCGCGGCCGTTCGTACCGGTGCGGGCGAAGTATTCGAAAGCCTTCTTCGAACGCCAGGCGCCTTCGAACAAACCCGTCGATGACGAATAGGCTGCTCGCGCTCGCCGCCGCTGCGGCGCTCGCGTCGTGCACGGCGCCGGCCGCCGGCGGCCCCGCCTTGCCCGCACCCGCAGCCGGCGCCGAACGCGCAGCCTCGCCGAGCCCGATCCAACACGTCGTGGTGGTCATCCAAGAGAACCGCTCGTTCGATAATCTCTTTGCAACGTTTCCGGGCGCCGACGGCGCGACCCGCGGCTCGATGCACGACGGCAAAAGCACGCCGCTGCGGGCCGCCAATCTGGTGGGCCCCGACATCGATCACGGCCACTTCAACGTCGTCACCGAAGAGGACGGCGGGAAGATGGACGGCTTCGATTTAGACCCCTACGTCGACGGCGGCCGCCCTGCGGGAACCTATCCCTACCAGTACGTGAAGCCTTCGCAGATTGCGCCGTACTGGACGATCGCCAAGCAGTACGCGCTCGCCGACCACATGTTTCAAACGCAGACGAGCGGAAGCTTCACGGCGCATCAGGATTTGATCGCGGGGAGCACGGTGCTCACGCCCGATTACAGCGTGATCGATTATCCGTCGGCCGCGCCGTGGGGATGCGACGCTCCGCCGGGCACCGTCACCACGCTGTTGACTTCCAGCGGACGGTACCTGGCCGGCAAAGGCCCGTTCCCGTGCTTCACGTACCGGACGCTGCGCGACGTTCTCGATGCCAAGGGCGTCTCGTGGCGATACTACACGCCGCCGATCTGGGTGGGTTCGCAGCACGGCTTCGGCGCGCTCTGGAACGGCTTCGACGCGATCCGCAAGGTGCGTTACGGGCCGGAGTGGTCGGCGAACTTCGCCCCCGAGACGCAGTTCTTCGGCGACGTCTCGCACGGCCGACTCGCCGCGATGTCGTGGGTGATTCCCGACGCGGGCAACTCCGACCACTTGGGCGAGACGTCGGACACGGGGCCCTCGTGGGTCGCGCAGATCGTCAACGCGGTCGGCCAGAGCAAGTATTGGAACTCGACCGCGATCGTCGTCGTGTGGGACGACTGGGGTGGCCTGTACGATCACGTCGTGCCCCCCAAGCTGGATTACAACGGCCTCGGCTTTCGCGTGCCGTGCCTCATCGTCTCGCCGTATGCCAAACGCGGCTACGTGTCGCACACGCAGTACGAGTTCGCGAGCATTTTGAAGTTCGTCGAGGAGACGTTCGGGCTGGGGCCGATCGCCAAGAACGACGTTCGCGCCAACAGCATCGGCGACGCGTTCTCGTTGCGCGCGCCGCCGCGCCGCTTCGTTCCGATTCCGGCCAAGTACTCCAGGGCGTTCTTCGAGCGGCAGCCGCCCTCGAACGCCCCGGTCGATACGCAGTAGCGCCTTACGGCGTGTAGGGGCTCTGCACCGTCACGAGCCCGATCGGCCCCGGTTTCCCGCCGGCTTGCGTGATGGTGATCGAGATCTGCTTGATCGTCGCTAGCGGCAGGAAGTTATCCATCGCCACGACGATCGCGCGCGGGTTTGCGGCCGCGCTGACGCCCTGGCCCGTGAACGTGACGCCCGTCGTCGACAGCGCCGCCACCGAGACGATGCTGCCGGGCGCGGGCACGCCGCCGCAACCTGCGCTCGCGTTGAAGTGGAACGTCAGGTTCTGGCTCTGGACGAGCACGGTGGGCCGCGTCGAGATGATCGAGGCCACGGTGCTGAGATGCTTGGGCGTTACGACGTACCCCGGGCAGCCCTTCACCGCGGCGATGGCGGTGCCGCTCAAGCCCTTCCAGTCGAAGTACCTGAGATTGGTGCCGGGATCGGCGAAGGGCGGATCGATCGTCACCTTGCCGCCCACCAGCAGCGACGAGCAAACGTTCCAGCTCGTGCAGAACGAGAAGTTGGCGTTGGCGACGTTGAACGGGTTCCAGCCGTTGACGATGACGTTCGGATTCTTCGACGAGAAGTTGCTCGGGACGCCGTACTGCACCGGCAGCGTCTTGGAGTAGCTCCAGCCCGTGTAGTAGTTTGCGACCACGCCGAACGGCTGCGCCGCGGCGTTGTTGCTCGATTGCACCACGACGCTCGGCGAGGTGCCGAACGCCCAGTCGAACGCATCCGAAACCGGAACGAGAATCTCGGAATTCTTCAGCGCGCCCAGCTTGAGCGTGGCCGACGTGCCGGGTTTGCGATACGGCAGCAGCTGCGTCACCGCAGCGAACGGTATTCTGCCGGTCGACGCGCCGACGACGATCGAGTTGCCGTAGACCGGGATCGAAAGGCGTCCGTTCGAGGTCCCGTAGATCGACGCGCACGAGATCGGCGCGGGCGTCGGGTTCGTTCCGGGAACGTGCGTCGGGATCGTGTTGCCGCACGGCGCGCCGGCGGGGCGCGGCTGCACGCCGGTCGTCGAACCGAGGAAATTCTTGGTGTTGCTCGCGAGGTAGCCTTCGGAAGGCAGCTTCAGGCTATTGCTGATCGAGATCACGCGCACCGACGAATCGGCTTCGATCGTCACCTTGCGCTGCCACTTCGGCGTCTCTTTGACGACGAAGTTCTGCAGTTGCTGGGGATTGAACAGGCCGGTCGTCCGGTCGGGCTTGAGCTTCGCGCTCTTGATCGCCGCTTCGATCGCGGCCGGCAGCTTGGGCGTATCGATGAGGTCCTGCGCGGTGATCAGGCCGGCGCCCAGCAGCGCCATCGTCGCCTGAAAGACCTGCGTGGTCTGCTCGTTGACCAGGACGTTCACCGTCGGCTTGTCGACGTTGAGCACGGCGGCTTCGGTGCCGATGTACACCGTGCTGCCGTTAGAGGCGTAGTTATAAAAGGAAACGACCGCCCACTCGTTGTTGCCGTGCGGCACGCCGGTGAACTGCATCTTTGCCGAGAGCACCTTCCCCTTGGGCGTGAGAATCTGCGTGTTGTTTCCGACGGTCGAGCTCACGTAACTCGGATACAGGGCACCGACCACGGCGATCTGCTTGGCGTGCGCTACGGCGTCGGGCAACACGACGGTTGCGGCGACGGCGTTGGTCCCGTCGCCGGGCGTCACGCGAGCCGCCGCGGCGGCCGGAACCGCCGCCGGGCCGGCGCCCGGGGGCAGGAGCGGCGATTCGGCCCCACGCCCGGCGCAGCCGGCAACGATGGAGAGGCTCGCCACGAGCACGGCAACGCGGGAAGCGCGCATAAAATGGGAACTCCTTCTCGGCAATACTACGGCTGGGGAGACGGAATACTGGGCTCGCCTAGTTCCTTTTCGGCAATCGGGCCCTTGATTCCACACTGCCAGGATACTGCCCCGCACCTCCCTAACCTGTCTTCGCTCCACCACACACTCGGCGAGGACTGCTTGCTACGTAAGGCAATTTGGGCGGCGTCGGTCGCGCTCGCACTGTTCTTCTCGTGCGGCGCCGCTCGGGCCAACACGCTCGTGCGCCTCTCGGCCGACCACATCGACTTCTACTACGACCAATTCCGGGTCGAAGCCGACGGAAACGTTCGGATCAAGACCAGCGACGGGTTCGAAGTCGACGGGCAAGCGTTCGCGATGGACCTCAAGCTCAACCGCTTTCTGGTCGCCGGCCACGTGACGCTGCGCTACCGCGGCCAGGAAGTGCACGGCGCGGCGGTCTCGGATTTCCTCGATTTCAATCGCATCTATTTCGTACCGATCACCAGCGAGCCCGACCGGTGGACGTTCCTCAACGGCGACCTCGCGCATCCGGTCAAGGGCCGGATCATGCCGGGCGACGTCTTCGACTTTCCCGAGGTGGGCCCTCACCCGAGCATGAGCGCCAAAGGCGCGATCATCGACGAGCGCACCTATCTGCGGCTGATCGGCGTCACCACGCACCTAGGTGCGTCCAACGTCGGCGTGCCGCTGCCGTCGTACGTGGTGAACTTCGCGCAGAACCCGTACTTCGCGCAGAACACGCTCTCGGGCGCGACCGCCGATCTCACCTGGAACTTCGCGGGCAACGCCCACTCGCTCTCGGCGCTCCACATCCGCTACGATCCCGCGAACAAGGGGCCCTACCTGGGATTCGAACAGCACTTCGTCGGCGATCACGAGTACGCGGTCTTCTCGGTGAGCCCGTTTTCGAAGGCGGGGAAGTACTGGAATCTCATGCTGGGCGACCGGCTGGGCAAGCGCTTCCAGTTCCAGAGCTTCAGCCAGATGTACACCTATCAGTACGGCCTGAAAGAGCCCAGCGCGGCGACGCAGTGGACGTACGCCACCGCGACGTACGCGATGCCCCACTCCTACTTCACGCTGGCGGGCCAGCTCGTGAACTACAACCTGCTCTCGTGGGCGGCGTACTCGACGCCGTACGGGGTGGGCGGTAACGTCGGCAACATGAGCCATCCGACGTCGGGAACGCTGTCGTGGACGTCGTTCAACCAGCGCTTCGACAAGCTGCCCGTCTACTTGCAAACCTACGCCAGCATGGGCTTCAATCACGATAACGTCGGCGATCAGTACGGCGTCCTCGTCGACGGACACGTGGTGCAAGTCTCCGGCAATCCTCCGGGGCTGCAGGCTTACTCGTATCCCCCGCCGTGCGCGACGTGCTTCGGCACCATCTACACCACGATTTGGAACCAAATCCTCGGCGCGACGCTCACGGCCCAATCGATTCGCCTGGGCGACCCCGCGCAGCCCTACGAGGATTTCTACTTCAACGCGAGCTTCAACAAGCAGATTCAATGGAACTCGGTACCGCACCACGTCGTGCAGACCGTCACCAACGCGAGCTTGAGCCGCTCGTTCAACCGCCATTTCAGTTCGTACCTGGATTACCAGGTGCAGAATACCGGCGACTATTACATCCACGGCGGATACTCGACCGGCCAGCCGCCCAACAGCAGCTTCGCGGCCTTTTCCGGCGTCGCGACCTTCCGCACGCTGGCGCTGGGCGCGAACTATCTGCCCAGCCCGGAGTTCAACTTCACGCTGCTCTTCCGCAAGCATAACGACTTCCCGCAGCCGTATCCCGGGCTGTTCCCGCTGCCGCCGACCAACGTCTTCGGCCAGTACACGTACGGAACGTATCTGGGGCAGCCGCCCTACGACATCACGCCGGACTTGCGCGTCCGCGTCGCTCCGCATCTGCTGATCGACGTGTCGAATACCTATTATTTCAACTACTACGGGCAGAAGTGGCTCCCGACCACCGCGCTGCAGCTGTTGCCGATCTGATGCGCCGCAATCTCATCGCCTTCGCCGCGCTCGCCCTCTGCTCGCTGCTGCTGGCCGCGAGCGGCAACCTGGTCGTCACCGCGCAGCTGCTCGACTACGAAAGCGGCTACGTGTTCTTCACCACCGGCGACGGCTTCCACGTCGCGCCGAACGTCGTCATCAAAGACGCCAAGACGGGCGGCCCGACCGCGCTGGTTCCCGGCCCGCGGCTATACGCGCGCGCGACCTTCGACAGCACCGGCACGGTCACCGAGCTCGACCTCTCGAAAACGAAACTGCCGCAGGAAGGCAATCTCGCCGACGCGGTGGCGCGCTTTGCCGTGGTGCTCTCGCCGCCGGTTCCCAATCCCGATCTCGTGCAGGCGACGCCGGCCCCCGGCACGACCCTCGCGCCTTCCCGAGAGCGTTTCAGCGGCAAGCCGGTTCTCGTGACGTTCACGGTGCAGGTACCGCCCCAGACGCCCTTTACCGCGTCGGTGTACATGACCACCGACGCCAGCAACTGGAACCCGCAAGCGATTCCGATGACGCGCATCGACGCACTGCACTTTCAGATCACACGGCGCCTGAACTCCGGTACGCTCTTCCGCTACCTCTACGACCGCGGATCGTTCCAGCAGGTCGAAACGGCGGAGAATGGGCTGCAGCGCGAACCGCGCAAGATTCTCGTCACCGACGCCGACGTGCGCGTGCAGCACGACACCGTCTACGAATGGGTCGACCTGACGCCGGGCGGCCAAAACCAGGTGCCGACCTCGCTGCCGACGCCGTACAACCCCGCGCCGTTCCCGAACCTGCCGCCGGGCGCCGGGCCTCCGGGCAGCGGCCATCCGCACCCAGGGCCGACGCCGCCGCGCTAACTAACGAACCGTAATCGGAATCTCGCGGGTATCGGTATCGCCGCGCGCGTTGCGTGCGATGACGTCGATCGTGTAGGTGCGGTGCAGAAAGAACGGGATGTCGCCGGTGGTGTAGCGCATCGCGAACGTTCCGGGCGCCACCTTGGTCATGTTCACGCCGTAGCCGCCCAAGCGCGCTTCCACGCTGGCGACGTTCGACGAGGCGACCACGCGGCCGGTAATCGTATCGCCCGAGCCGATGACGCGCGGCTCGATCTCGACGGAGAGAATGTGCGGCGGCGCGTCGGGCGGCGCGACCAGCGGCGCCGGGGGCGCCGTCGCCGCGACCGGCGTCGCGGGAACCGGCGTGGGGCGGGCGGTTTCGCGCGGGACGGCAGCCACCCGGCGCGCCGGTACGTGCCGCCGCGTCGCGGCGGGCGACGGTGTGGGAGCGGGATGCTGCGCGGGGCGGCCGGCACAGCCGGCGACGAGCAGCGCGCACGCAAGTGCGGCGCGCGAGATGGGCGCGGACACGACGGGGCGGTGTTCTCAGGGTAGACCTGCGCGACCTGTCGAAACGCGCGTCCCTATGACCGCTCCGCAGGGGCCCACGCTCAGCGTCGTCGTGCCGCTCTTCAACGAAGAGGGGAACGTCGCGACGCTCGTCGATCGCATCGCGACCATCCTCGCGGCGCTGCCGGGCGCGCCGAGCAGCGAGATCGTGCTCGTCAACGACGGCAGCACCGACGCGACCCTCGACGCCGTGCGCGCCGAGATGCGCCGCCGGCCCAATATCGTGCTCGTCGACCTATCGCGCAACTTCGGCCATCAGCTCGCAGCGACGGCTGGAATCGAAATCGCAAGCGGCGACGCGGTCGTCCTGATGGACGGCGACTTGCAGGACCCTCCCGAACTCGTGGCCGCGTTCTACGAAAAGTGGCGCGAAGGGTACGACGTGGTCTACGCCGTTCGCCGTTCGCGTAAAGGCGAGAGCGCGTTCAAGCTGGTCACCGCCCGCCTCTTCTATCAAACCATCAAGCGCCTGACGAAAGTCTCGATTCCGGTCGACACGGGCGATTTTCGATTGATGAGCCGCCGCGTGGTCGAGGCGCTCAAACGCTCGCCCGAGCGCCACCGGTTCTTGCGCGGCATGGTGAGCTGGGTCGGCTTCCGGCAAATCGGCATCGAGTACGACCGCGACGAGCGCCTCTCGGGAACCACCAAGTACCCGTTGCCGAAAATGGTGCGCTTCGCGGTGGACGGCATCACGTCGTTCTCCGACATCCCGTTGCGCTTTGCGTCGTATCTCGGCTTCATCTCCAGCGTCGTCGCCTTTCTCTACGCGCTGCAGGTGATCGTGCTCAAGCTGTTCGGTCTCAACCCGCTCGGGTATACGAAAGGCTGGGCCTCGACCATCGTGGCCGTGCTCTTCCTCGGAGGCGTGCAGCTCATCAGCCTCGGAATCCTTGGCGAGTACATCGGGCGCATCTACGACGAAGTGAAGGGCCGCCCGCTCTATCTCGTCAGCACCATCGAACGTTCGTAAATGGCGACCATCGCCGCGCGCGGCGCCGTCGGCGGCCGCGCCGGGCTCTCCGCCCTTTTAGCATCGAGCCGCGGGCTCGGCGGCGCGTGCGCGCGCCTCGAAGCGCTGCGCCGGCTGGAACGGCCGCGGGGCGTCGCGCTGCACGAGACGGTGAGCGCGGCACGGCCGGCGCTGATCGCCGCCGCGCACCGGCGTCTGGGCGGCACGCTGCTCGTCGTTTCGGCAACGCCCGACGCGTCCGAGCGCGCCTTCGCCGACCTGCTCTACTACCTGGGCGAAGACGAAGCGCAGACGATCGCGCTCGCTCGTTCGCGCGACGAAGCGCTGGGCGCGATCGAGAGCCCGTCGGAACGCAGCGCGCGCATGACCTTGCTGGCCGATCTGGCCGCCGGGCTGCCGCGCATCGTGCTCGCTCCGATCGGAGCCGTGCGCCAGTACGTGATGCCGCGCGCGCTCTTCGAGGAGCTTCGGTTCGCCGTGCGCCCGGGGCAGGAGGCCGGCTGGGAAGCGACGCAAGCGCGGCTCTTTCATCTCGGATACGCGCGCGCCGACGTCGTCAGCGCGGCCGGCGAGTTCGCGGTGCGCGGCGGCATTCTCGATCTCTTTCCGGCGACGGCGCCGCGGCCGGTTCGCGTCGAGTTTTTCGGCGATACGGTCGAGAGCGTTCGCGCCTTCGATTTGGAATCGCAGCGCAGCGACGAGGAGCTCGACGCGGTCGACGTCGTTCCCTGGAACGAGATTCCGCGCGACGAGCGCTACCGGCAGCGCGTGCTCGAACGCTTCGACGGGCCGCCCGGCGCGCGCCGCGAGCTGGCGGCCTTTCTCGCCGCCGGCAGCGACGTTCCCGAAGCGTGGCTTCCGCTCGCCGTCGAGCACCCGGCGACGATCTTCGACTACCTGCCCGGCGGCTCGATCGTCGTGCTCGAAGAGCCGGCGACGATCGCCGCGATTGCGGCGGCGCTCGACGAAGAGCGCACGCGCGAGGAGAGCGTGCTGCTGGCCGAAGTCGAATCCGGCGAGCTCGGCGTCGACGATTCGCACGTCGGCGAAGCGCTGCTCGCGCAAGTGGTTTCGGCCCATCCGGCGCTCGACGAGCTGGGCGAGCGAATCGCGCGATTTGCGACGCTGATCGTTCCCGGCGCGATCGAAAACGCCGCCGCGACCGCGTGGGTTCCGCCTCCGGTGGAATCGTTCGTGCTCGAGTGCCGCCCGGCCGAACGCTTCAACCGCCAGATCGAGCTCTTCTCGTCCGCCGTTCGCGAGTGGGTCGCGGCCGGCGACGCCGTGCTGATCGCGAGCGCGGCGGTCGCGCGCACCAACGACCTGCTGCGCGCCGCCGCCATCGAAGGCGTCGCGGTCGAACAGGGATCGATCGAAGCCGGCTTCGCGGTTCCCGAGCTGCGCTTGCACGTGCTCGGCGACCGCGAGATCTTCGGCGCGCCCCCCAAGCGCGTGAAGATGCGCGCCGTCAAAGAGGGCGTGCCCGTCACGTTGGCCGATCTCAAGGTCGGCGACTACGTCGTGCACGCCGTGCACGGCGTCGGGCAGTATCTCGGATTGCGCGCCGAGACGATCCTCGGCGCGACCCAAGACTATCTCGATCTCAAGTACGCCGGCAGCGACCGCATGCTCGTACCGGTGACGCAGATGCACCAGGTCGCCAAATACTCGGCGGCCGAGGGCCAAGTGCCGCGCCTCTCCAAGATGGGCGGCGCCGATTGGGCGCGCGCGAAATCGCGCGTCTCCGAATCGCTGGCGAAGATCGCCGACGGCTTAGTGCGCCTGTACGCCGAGCGCGAACTCGCGCGCGGCTACGCCTTCGGAGCCGACTCCACGTGGCAGCGCGAGATGGAAGAGGCCTTTCCGTACGAACCGACCGTCGATCAGCAGAAAGCCATCGACGCGACCAAAGCCGACATGGAGCAGGCCAAGCCGATGGACCGGCTCGTATGCGGCGACGTCGGCTACGGAAAAACCGAAGTGGCCATGCGCGCCGCCTTCAAGGCGATCGCCGACAACAAGCAAGTCGCGGTGCTCGTTCCGACGACGCTGCTGGCCGACCAGCACTTTCGCACCTTCAGCGCCCGGTTCGCAGGCTTTCCGGTGCGCGTGGAAGAGCTCTCGCGCTTCAAGACCAAAGCCGAGCAGAAGATCATCCTGCGCGATCTCGCCGAGGGCAAGATCGACGCGGTGATCGGCACGCACCGCCTGCTGCAGAAAGACGTCGCGTTCGCCGATCTCGGCCTGATCGTGATCGACGAAGAGCAGCGCTTCGGCGTGATGCACAAAGAGCGGCTCAAGGAGTACCGCTCCAGCGTCGACGTCTTGACGCTCTCGGCGACGCCGATTCCACGCACGCTGCACATGTCGCTCATGGGCGTGCGCGACCTTTCGCTCATCCAAACGCCGCCGAAGAACCGCATGTCGATCAAAACGCTGGTCGTCCCGGCCGGCGACGCGATCGTCAAGCGCGCGATCTCCGCCGAGCTCGACCGCGGCGGCCAGATCTACTACCTGCACAACCGCATCGAATCGATCCACGCGGTGAAGAACGCGCTCGAGCGCCTCGTGCCGCGCGCGCGCATCGGCGTCGGCCACGGGCAGATGACCGAATCCGAGCTCGAACCCGTGATGCAGGCGTTCATCGACGGCGAGCTCGACGTGCTGCTCGCGACGACCATCATCGAGAACGGCATCGACATTCCCAACGTCAACACGATGATCGTCAACGACGCCGACAAGTTCGGGCTGGCGCAGCTCTATCAGCTGCGCGGCCGCGTCGGCCGTTCCAACCATCAAGCCTACTGCTATCTGCTCTACCAGGGGCACAAGGCGCTCTCGGAAGACGCCAAGGCGCGCCTCGAAGCGATTCGCGAATTCACGCACCTCGGGTCGGGGCTGCAGATCGCGATGCGCGACTTGGAAATTCGCGGTGCGGGCAACCTGCTGGGCGCCGCGCAGTCGGGCTTCATCGCGTCGGTCGGATTCGACACCTACTGCGAGCTCCTCGCCGAAGCGATCGCGCAGCGCCGCGGGATGGCCTCGTCGCTCGAAGAGCGTCAGCAGGCGGTGATCGACGTGAAGATCAGCGCCTTCATTCCCAACGAGTACATCCCGCAAGTGTCGCAAAAAATCGCGGTCTACCAACAGCTGGCCAAAGCTCGCACCGAAGCGGAAGTCGAGGAGATCGCCGCCGGCGTCCGCGATCGCTTCGGACCGTTCCCGCTGCCGCTCGCTCACTTGGTTGAGTTGACGAAACTGCGCGCGATCGCGCTGCACAAACGAGTAACGCGCGTCGTGGTCGACGAAGCACGCCTCACGCTAGGGGTCGGCACGGGCTTCGAGCTGGACAGGACGGCCATTCCGACCTTCCAATCCCTCACCCGGAACCGGTTCCGTTTCGCCGAAAACAAGATTCTCGTAGATTTACCGACCGCTCGTGGGAAAGAACGAACGGAAGAGATCTGGATGCCGTTGTTACGCAAGCTGCTCGAAGCCATGTAACGTTCGGACGAGGTGTGGCATAGGATGCGTTGGAGCTTTGAATCGGAGGATGCGGGCAGCGCGTATAGCGCCCGGCGCGCGCTCATCGCCTATTTGCAATCGCGCGCCACCGACGATTCCGATTTCGAAGCGGCCGCGATGGTCTTCGGCGAGCTGGTCGGCAACGTCGTGCGCCACGCCCCCGGACCGATCTCCATCGAGCTCTCCTGGGAGAGGGGCATCGCCGTGCTGCGCGTCACCGATCGCGGCCCCGGCTTCGCCTGGGACCGCCAAGCCGGGCTGCCCGAGACGATGGCCGAATCCGGCCGCGGCCTCTTCATCGCCCGCACGGTCGCCGATCGGCTGGAGGTGGCTCCTACCCAGCCCAGCGGAATGGCCGTCACGGCCTGGCTCCCGATCCGCTTGGACGAGCAGCGAATTCGCAAGCAGGCCTGAGCCGGAGCGCTCCCCGGAAAAGGACCTCAAGCGTTCCAGACGAACCTGCGCAATCGTATCGCGGAGCCCCCGGCCTCGCGCTTCCTACGCACTGTCTTTTTTCCAGTGGAGCCGACTATGTCGAAAGCCCAACGCATCCTCGCGGGCCTGCCCGCCCTCATTCTCTGCGCGTCGTTCGCGGCGTGCGCGGGGACCGGCGGCGGCACCGTCGCGACCGTAAACGGCCAGCCGATCAGCCAAGCCGCCTTCGCGGCCAAGCTCGAAGCGAGCCCGGTCGCCAAACAGGTGCTGCAGCAGATGGTTCAGGAGTCGCTGATCGACCAATACGCCAAGAACAACAACATCACGGTCACCGACGACGAAATCGCCGCCCGCGAAAACGAGCTGAAGAACAACTTCCCCAACGGCTCGTGGGACGAGATGCTCAAAGCCCGCGGCCTGACCGAGGCCGACGTCAAGAACGCGCTGCGCGATCAGATCATTCTCGATAAGGCCTTGTCGAAAGACGTGACGATCACGCCGGCCCAGATCAAGCAGTACTTCGATAAGAACCACGCCGCGTTCGACAAGCCCGAACAGGTGGAGGCTCGCCACATCCTGGTGCCCGATCTGGCGACGGCCAACAAGATCGAAGCCCAGCTCAAGCAGAATCCCAACGATTTTGCGGCGCTTGCCAAGCAGTACTCGACCGATCCCGGCAGCAAAGACAAGGGCGGCGATCTCGGGTACTTCCGCCGCGGCCAGATGGTCCCGGCCTTCGACAAGGAAGCGTTCTCGCTGCCGGTCGGCGCGATCAGCCCGCCGGTGAAATCGCCCTTCGGCTACCACATCATCCAGGTCGAAGCCAAGCAGCCCGGACAGACGGCAACGCTCGCCAACTCGACGCAGCGCATCACCGACATGCTGCGCCAACAGCAAGAGGCGCCGCTGATCCAGCCGTTCCTCCAGGGACTGCAGCAGAAGGCGGATATCAAAGTGAACGATCCGCACTTCGCCGATCTCTTCCCCTCGCCGCCGCCCTCCGCTCCGGCGCCGGCGACGACGAACGCGGCTCCCGAAGCAACGCACTAACGCCGCAGCGTTCGGTCCAGAGAAGGCCCCGGCTCGCGCCGGGGCCTTTTCTCGTCGTCCGCGAAAGGGGCGGCATGCTCGTGCGGATCGTGGGCCTCGGCCCGGGCGACTCCAGCTTGCTGACGGTCGGCGCGCTCGCATCGCTGCGCGCCATCGGCCGAGCCGTCGCCGTGCTCGCACCGCCGGATCTCACCGGCTACCTTTCCGAAAACGGCGTCGAGATCGTCCGCGGGCTCGTCGACGACCCGGCGCTCTTCGTGCGCGGCAGCGGCGAAGAGCTCGAACGCTTCGTGGCGCGCGTGCGCGAAGGCGAGGCGCGCGATCTCGGCCTGGGGGTGCTCGGCAACCCGCTCTCCGATTTTCCCGGCCTCCCGCCGCTGCTGCGCGCGCTCGAAGCGGCCGGCATCGCGACGGAGATCGTTCCCGGCGTGCCGCGTGCGACGCTCTCGGCCTCGATCGCGATGCCGCTGGTGCCGCTGCCGCCGCAATCGGCGCACCATTCCTGGGACGACCTCATCGAGATCATGGCGCGCCTGCGCATGGGATGCCCGTGGGATCGCGAGCAGACGCACCGGACGCTGGTGCCGTACCTCATCGAAGAAACCTACGAAGTGGTCGAAGCGATCGAGCACGACGATCTCGACGCGCTCTGCGAGGAGCTGGGCGACTTGCTGCTGCAGATCGTCTTTCACTCGCAGCTGGCGACGGAGACCGGCAAGTTCAGCGTCGCCGACGTGGTCGACGCGCTCTCGAATAAAATGGTGCGCCGGCATCCGCACGTCTTCGGCGACGCGGTGATCGAAGACGTCGAATCGCAGTGGCGCAACTGGGAGCAGCTCAAAGCGCTGGAAAAGACCGGGCAAAAGCGCAAGAGCCGCCTCGACGGCGTCCCCAGGCACCTCGGCGCGCTGCAGCGCGGCCAGCGCATGCAGGAGAAAGCCTCGCGCGTCGGCTTCGACTGGCCCAACGTCGCCGGCATTCTCGACAAGCTGGTCGAAGAGCTGAGCGAACTCGCCGAAGCGCGCCGCGAGAAGCAGGACGACCCGCACGTGCGCGAAGAGCTCGGCGACGTCTTCTTCACGCTGGTGAATCTCTCGCGCGCGCTCGGCATCGACGCCGAGACGGCGATGCGCGAAGCCAACGACAAGTTCTACCGGCGCTTCGCCTTCATGGAGGAGCGCGCCGCCGCGGGCGGCAAGACGCTGGCCGATCTGACGCTGGACGAACTCGAGGAGCTATGGCAACTAGCGAAAACGCAAGCAGCCTGATCCGGCTGCGCATGAGCGCGCACGACGCGCACTACGGCGGCAACTTGGTCGACGGCGCCCGGATGCTCGCGCTCTTCGGCGACGTCGCGACCGAACTGCTGATCCGCATGGACGGCGACGAAGGGCTCTTCGTCGCCTACGACAGCGTCGAGTTTCTCGCGCCGGTCTACGCCGGCGATTACGTCGAGGCCGAGGGCCGGATCGTAAAGGTGGGCAACACGTCGCGCCGGATGGAGTTCGAGGCGCGCAAGGTGATCCTCGCGCGCCCCGATCTCAACGACAGCGCCGCCGACGTGCTCGACCCTCCGGTCGTGGTCTGCCGCGCGAGCGGCACGTGCGTCACGCCGAAGGAGAAACGCCGCCGCCCACACCCGGCTGCAGAGAACGCCTAGGGCTTGCGGTACTTCAGGATCCGGCTGAGATCCGTACCGCGGATGATGTTGTTGGCGTGATAGGCTAAGCCCCACGAATCGATCGACGAAAGATCGGGAAAGACGCACGTCTCGAGATCGACGTCGGCCGAGCCCTTGAGCACCCACGCGCCGCCGGCGAGATTGGCGCCGCCGAAGAGATCGGATCCCCCGAGATACGTGCAATAGCACGACGCCGGGTTCGCACCGCCCGGACAGGTGGCTTTGCTGGTCGGTACCTTTGCGTAATAGGCCAGCGCCGCGAGCGTCGGCATCGTGGTGTTGAGCGTGCTCAAGAACGTGTAGATGCGCGAGCCGTCTTTCTTCGACGTCCACTTACAGAACGGCGCTCTCCCGGCCAGCTGCAGTTGCGCCGCGGACGAGTTATTGGTGCCGAAGACGGGAACGCGAACTTCGACCACGCCGCCGGTCGAACGGCAATAGGCGGCCGCCGCCGGATCGACGTCGGGACTCATGGCGTAGGCGGGCGGCCCGAATCCGAACCCGTGAATCGAGGTAACGGCCAAGGCCGGCTGCGCGGCGGCAAGCATGGCCACGGCAAATGCGAGTGCGAAGAGACGATGCAACGGCGGTCCTCCTGGTAGCGTACGAAACGTGAACGCAGTATGGCCCGTAGCCGTCGCGCGCGTCATGACCCAAATCGGTTACGCCAACGCAAGCGCCCGGCGGTTAGAGCAGCCCGGCGCTGCGTGCGAGCGCGACGGCCTCCAGCCTTCCCGAAGCGCCCGTTTTGCGGATCGCGGCCTTGACTTGATTGCGGATCGTCTCGACGCTGCGTCCCGATTCCGCCGCAATCAGCTTGGGGGGCATCCCGGCCGCGAGCGATCGCAGCACGCGCAGCTCGGCCTGCGTCAATCCGAAATCGCGTTGCGACGGCGCCGCCGCGCGCGCCGCGGCGCGCAGCAGCCGCGCGAACCCGGTCTGGCCGCGTTCTTCCAGACGCGCCGCGATCGGTTCGAGCGCGGCCGCGCCGGCGCTCAGCCCGACGAAGCTCAGCCGCTCCGCCGCTTCGCAGAGCGCGCGTTCGTCGTTGCGCTCCGCGGCCGGCAGGCGTTTGCGCGCCGCGGTGGGATTGCCCAGCACGATTTCGGCGAAGGCCGCGTACGCATGCGCGAGCCGCTCGAGCTTGCGCCCAACCGGGCCGGCGCCGCCGCTTCCGCGTTCGACCGCAGCAAGGTGCGCCGCCGCGGCGGCCGTATCGCCGCACAGCGCGCGAAAGAAGGCCGTGGCGGCGTGCCAGCACGAGCGTTCGGCGGGGTCGGCGATGCGCCCGTCGAGCGTTTCGAGCAGCCGTGCGCCGCTTGCGAAATCGCCGCTCCATGCCTCGTGCGTCGCACGCGCAAGCCGGAACCAGAGTAAGCCGATGAACGACGCGTCGGTATCGTCCGGACGCGCGGCCGGATCGAGCGCATTCTCGGGACCCCCGGCTTCGACCGCGAGCTGGTAGAGCAGCGCGGCCGACTGACGGATGTTGGCCGGATCGTCCCACGCTTTGGCGGCTTCGTGGTAGGCGCGGCCGTAGCGCAACGCCAATTCGCGATCGTCTTCGAGAATCAGCGCGGCGCCCGCGAGCGTGTTGTACGCGATCGCGACGCCGCGCGCGTCGGCATTGCGCTCGTGCAGATCGAGCGCCCGCGCCGCGCTTGCCGCCAGCCGTTCGCGATCGCCCACGTGCACGAAGACGGTGAGCGCCCACGTGTACGCGCGCGCCAGCGCGTACGGATCGCCGGATCGTTCGGCGTCGGCGATCACCGCGTCGATCTCCGCGACGGCCTTGGCCGCCTCGCCGCCGACGGCCAAGCCGATCGCGTACGGGCCGCGCAGCGCGTCGCGGACCTCCGGCGACGCCCGGCGCACGACGCGCTCCATCCACTCCATCGCGTCGGGGCGCGATTCGTAGAGCTTGAGGATCGCGCGCGTCCGCAGCAGGTCGGCGAAGAAGGTCGCGTCGCGATCGGCGGTCTCGATCGCGCGGTCGGAGAGCGCTTCGGCCAACGACGCGTTTCCGGCGCCGCGCTCGATCGAGGCGCGCAGCATCAAGATCACGGGATTGTCGCGCCGCGTTCGCGCCGGGAGCCGGTCGATCGCGCCTTTGACGCTGCTGCGCCGGCCGAGCTGCAGCAGCGTCAGGCCGTGCCGTTCCAAAAACTCGGTCAGCCGCTCGGGCGTCGCGTGAAAGCGCAGCACGTCGAGCGCTTCGCCGGTCTTCTCGGCGTCGATCAGCGCCGCGGCGACGCGATCGGCGTGCCGCGCGCGTTCGGCCGCGCTCATCTGCGCGACCAAAAACGCCGCAAAGACGTCGTGCAGGCGCGCGACGCCGGGCGAACGATGCAGCGGAAGGCCGGCCGTCGCAATCCAGTGCGCGATCTCGCCGCCGTCGTCGTATCCGAGCCGCGCGAGCAAGGCCTCGTCGAAAGCCCCGGCGAGCGCCAAATCGCCCAGCACGTCGCGCCGCGACGCGTCGAGGCCCGAGACGACCTGCTCGGCGAGATATTTGAAGGCGAGATCGCGGCTGATGCTCTCGACGCGCGAGAGATCCGAGGATCGTTGCAACGCGAGCAGCGCAAACCGCACCGCCACCGCCCAGCCTTGCGTGGCGCGCGCGATGGCGGCGACCGTCGCCGCATCGGCGCGCAGGTTCCAGCGCTCGAGTTCGGTGCGAATATCGTCGGGCGCGAGTGCGAGCTCGGCTTCGGCGATCGGAATCGTCGCGACGCCGTTGGCCGCCCAGGTGGCCGTCGGCAGCGGCAGGGCGTGGCGCGAGATCAGCAGCAGGTGCAGGTCGGCGCGCCGCTCGACGATCGCGCGCACCAGCTCGAGCGACGCCGGATCGCGTTCGATGCGGTGGAGATCGTCGATGGCGACGATCCCGCACGCCGGCAGCGCCGCAACGAAGTCTTCTAGCGGGAGCTCTGCCGTGCCCGGCATCTCGAGCGCGCGGTGCAATTCCGTAAAGAGCGCGCCCGGTTCGTCGGCCGCCGACGCGAGATCGATCCAGCAGTGTTCGCGCCCTTCCAGCGCGGCGCGCGCAACCGTGGTCTTGCCCCATCCCGCCGATGCGGTGAGAACGCAGACCCGCGACGACAACCCTTGCGAAACGACGTCCGCGGCGCGGCGATGCACGCCGCCTTCGTTCGCGGCCGCCCGGCCGCCGCCCGCTTACGCCGTGCCGAGCCGGTTGTCGTCTACGAAGCCGGCCTGCACCCTTTCGTCGCCGAGCAGGCCGGCGAAGTTCGCTGCGCATCGAGAGCGATCGGCGGAGACGTCCGCCGCGCCAACTCGCGTTCGGCCTCGGTCCGGCCGCCGCGTTCGGCGACGACGCGGTCGTATTCGGGCCCGAAGCGCTTGGCGAGATGTGCCGAGCGCGAGCGCCTCGCTACCGCGATCGCGAGCAGCACCGCAGGCCGGTGAAAGTTACAGCGCGAGCTCGGTGAAAGTTACAGCGCGAGCTCTAAGAAGGTCGGGTTTGCGTAGCCGGCGTCGGCGTACGGAGCGCACGGCGTAAAGCCCAGCGAGCGATAGAGCGAGTAGGCGGGGCGCAGCCGTTCCGCTTCGGTATCGAGCACGACGCGCTCGTGCTTGCGGTCGCGCGCGAACTGCAGCGCTGCGAGCACCAGCGCTCGCGCGGTACCTGCGCCGCGCGCCGCCGGCTCGACGTAGAGCCGTTTGATCTCCGCCGTCCGCGCGTCGACCGCGCGCACGACGACGCATCCGACGGCGCGCTCGCCCTCATAGGCCAGCAGCAGAGCCGAGGCCGGCGCCGGATATCGCTGCGGCAGCGCGCGCGCTTCGCCGAGATGGTCGCTCAAGCGCAAGTCTTCGTCGAGATCTTCGTTGTACGCGATCAGCAGGCGCGCGAACTCCGCGATGGCGGCGGCGTCGGCCGGATCGGCGGCGCGAACCTGCACGCTAGGTGAGCGCGGCGATCAGCGCCGCGGCTTGCGGGTAGGCGGCGGCGAGCGCGGCGCGGTCGCCCAGCTCGAAATCGGCAAAATCGAAGCCCGGGGAGACGGTAGCGCCGACGAGCGCGTAGCTGCCGCCCGGAGCGACGCGAACGCCCTGCCACACGCCGCCCGGCACGAGCACCTGCGGCCGTTGGCCCGCTGCGAAATCGGTGCCGATCGAGATCGTGCGCGCGCCGTCCTCCGAAAGCTGCAGCATCTCGAGCGGGTCGCCGAGATAGAAGTGCCAGATCTCGTCGCTGGCCACGCGATGCATGCGCGACGGGCTGTGCGCCGTCACGAGAAAGTAGATCGCGGTGCAGAGCGAACGGTCGGCGGCGTTGCGGCGGTGGCGGTAGGTCTCGGCGAAATAGCCGCCCTCGGGGTGCGGGGCTAAGCCCAGCGCCTCGATCAGGCCAAGCGCTCGTGCGTCTTGCGTTTCCATACGAACTCATAGTAGCAGAACTGCAACGTTACCGCGCCGCAGAAGGCGATCGGATAGCCCATCCACACGCCGTCGAGCCCGAAATGCCGCATCAGCAGGTACGCCGCGGGCACTTCGATGCCCCAGATCGCGAAGATGCCGATCGCCGTCGGCCACACGACGTCGCCGCTGCCGCGCATGATGCCGCTAAGCACCGAGCTGTTCCCGAACACGGCGTAGCTCCACAGCGTGATCATCAGCAGCCGGTGCGCGATCGCCAGCGTCGGGCCGTCGACGATGAACCAGCCGAGGATGTTCCAGGCAAACGTGTAGCAGATTGCGATGAGCAGCGCGCCGATCGCATAGTTCAAGCCGACCGCCGAGCGAATCACGCTGCCGAGCTTGTCGCTGCGCTTGGCTCCGATGCACTGCGCGCCGAAGATCGATGCCGAAATGCCGATCGAAATCGCGGGAAACTGGACGTAGCTCACGACCTGATTGACGGCGCCGTACGCCGCCGTCGCCGACGAACCGAAGCGGTTGACGAACGAGATGACCGCGATCTCCGAGAGCGAGACCATCACGAACTGCAGGCCGGTCGGCAGCCCGATACGGATCACCATCCACAGAATCGACCAGTCGATGCGCATGTCGGAGAGCGTCTCGCGATCGAAGCGCAGGGGATGGTTGCGCCGCTGCAGGTAGACGAGCATGAACGCCAGCGCCGCGCCGTTGCCGACGAAGCCCGCGACGGCCGCGCTCACCACGCCCAGCTTCGGCAGCCCGAACCAGCCCAGGATGAAGAGCGGCGTCACGACGATCGCGAGCGCCGAGGAGACGATCAGCGTGTAGAACGGCGTCGTCGAATCTCCGGTTCCGCGCAGCACCGTCGTGTAGACGATGTAGAACGCGACCACCGGCATGCTCAGGAAGATGATTTTGGCGTAGGCGTCGGCCTGCGGCAAGATGTCGGCCGGGGTGGCCAGCGCCGCGAGCATCGACGCCGACGCAAACCATCCGACGACGGCGATGATCATGCCGAGGTAGAGCGCCGCGCCCAGCACGGTTCCCGCGATCTTCTTCACGCGATGGTGATCGCCGGCGCCGTAGGCTTGCCCGATGAGGATCGTGCTGCCGCTCGCAATGCCGATCATGAACGAAAAGAGAAAGAAGACGACGGGAAAGACGGCCGAAACGGCGCCCAGCGCCTGCGTCGAGATCAGCCGGCCGATCCAAATGCTGGCCATCGTCTGCGACGCCGACTGCAGCACGTTGCTCAACATCAACGGCACGAGGAAGACGAGCAGCAACTGCCACATCGGCTTCCCCTCGGCGAAGATGTTCACCCCATGCCGCCGCGCGGCGGCGGGCGGGGCCGGGCGCGCTTCTTGCGCCATCGGTTACTCCTGTGCGAGCAGCGTGTAAATTTCTTTGCGCGTGCGGTCGAGCAGATCGCGAACCTTCGCGATCGTCTCGTCGGTAGAGCCCGCGCCGAGCTGTCGCACGGCCGCCATCAAGCGTTCCGCCGCGTCGTGCAGTTCGCCCCGAAGACGGGTCCCCGAGTCCGCATCCTCGCCTTCGTCGTCGAAGAAGGCGCCGAAGTCTCCGCCATGCTCGTCCAAGAGCCGCCGTCCCTTTTCGGTGAGCTCGTAGGTGCGGCGTTCGCCCTCGTCGCGGCCGGCGATCAGGCCCTCTTCTTCGAGGCCGGCAAGCAGCGGATAGATCGATCCCGGGCCGCCGGCCGCCCAGCCTTTGTGGCGGAAGGCCCGGATCAGGTCGTAGCCGTGGCGCGGCTCCTCGGCCAGCAGCTTGAGCAACACGAACTTCAAAATGCCGCGCTTGAAGCGCCGCCCCGCTCCGCGGCGTCCGCCTCGGCCACCGCCCCAGCCGGGGCCGCCAAAAAATCCTGGTCTCATCGGAACTCCTCGTGGTATTTCATGGCGATATACTATTCGATATATCGCGATGCGTCAACATAGGCCGAAAGTACGTCACCTTCGGGGCTTCGAGTGCCGGCGGCCGGAAGGCTTCGCCGCGGGGTGGTAGTCTAGGGCGATGCGGCTCGACAAGTTCATGAAGGTCTCCCGGCTCTCCAAGCGCCGCAGCGAGGCCCACGAGGCGCTCGAGCACGGCCGCATCACCAAGGACGGCCGGCCGCTCAAACCCGGCTATCCCGTCAAGCCCGGCGACGTGCTGGAGATCCATTACGCGACGCGGTTCGTCACCGTGCGCGTGCTCGAAGTGCCGTTGCGGGTCACGCCGGCCGTGAAGCCGGCCGACCTCTACGAGGTCGTCGGCACGCGCAAAGACGAACCGTCCGACTGGCTGTGAATTCGGGCGACACCAAAGACGCGCTGGCGCGCGACCTCCCGGAAGCGGCGCACTGCCGGCAGGCGCTGCGCGACGGCCTGGCGCTCTACGGGGCGCCCCCGGGCGGCACCGCCTTCGTCACCCACCGCAACGCGATCGCCCGCCTCTTTTGGTCGCTGCTCGACGAGGATCGCAAGCGGCACCCGATCCAGTCGCGCGCCTCGACGCGTCTCGCGCGCCTCCCGACCTTCGCGATCGAGTTGCCCGAGCGAATGCGCGCGATGCCTCCGAAGCCGGCGCACAAGTGCGATCGCATCGCGGAGGTTCGCGCCGCCTTCTTGGCCTGCGGGTCGCTGGCCGCCGGCGCGCACGGCTACCACCTCGAGTTCGTCCCTTCGGGCGCCGAAGCCGTCGACCGGCTCGAATGGATGCTGCGCAGCGCCGGCGTAGCGCCCAAACGCGCGCTGCGTAAAGGCCGCACGGTGCTGTACTACAAGGATTTCGAAACGATCGTCGAGGTGCTGACGCTGATCGGCGCGTACGGTGCGGTGCTCCACCTCGAAGACGTCCGCGCGCTGCGCGAGACGAAGAACCGCATTCACCGCTTGGTCAATACCGAGGCCGCGAATCTCGAACGAACGGCGGCCGCGGCCGCGGCCCAGCGGCACGTCATCGAGTTCGTGGACAACGCGCACGGGCTGCGACGCTTGTCGCCGGCCCTGCGGGAAATCGCCGAGCTGCGCATGCGCCATCCCGACGAGTCGCTCTCGGAGCTCGGGCGCCGCTGCAATCCGCCGATCGCCAAGCCGACGGTCAGCAGCCGGTTGGGCGCGATCGCCCGGCTGGCCGAGCGGCTGCGTTCCGTGCAGGGGCGGCGCTAGCGGACGGGGGAAGATGGCCCTACCGTTCCTTCTTCACTGGAGTTGATATGCGCATCGGAATCAACGGCTTCGGCCGAATCGGAAGAAACTTCGCCAAGGCCTTGATGGAGCACCATCCGCACGTCGAGATCGCGGCCGTCAACGATCTCACCAGCGCAGCCGAATGCGCGCATCTCTTCAAGTACGACAGCAACTACGGCACCTTCGACGGTTCGGTTGCGGTCGACGGCGATACGCTGGCGATCGGCAAGCAGCGCATTCGCGTCCTCGCCGAGCGCGATCCGGGGAAGCTTCCGTGGAAGTCGCTCGGAGTCGACGTCGTGATCGAATCGACCGGGCTCTTCACCGACGCGGCCAAAGCGCGCGCGCACATCGACGGCGGCGGCGCCAAGAAAGTGCTGATTTCCGCTCCCGCCAAGGGCGAAGATCTCACGATCGTGCTGGGCGTCAACGACGCGTCGTACGATCCGGCCAAGCATCACGTGATCTCCAACGCCTCGTGCACCACCAACTGCCTGGCGACGGCCGTCAAGCCGATCGTCGATTCGCTCGGCTGGGTCAAAGGCTTCATGTCGACGATCCACTCCTACACCAACGATCAGAACATTCTCGACGCTCCGCACAAGGATTGGCGCCGCGCGCGCAACGCCGCGACGAACATCATTCCCACCAGCACCGGCGCGGCGAAGGCGCTCTTCCTGACGATTCCGGAAGTCGAAGGCACGTTCGACGGCTTCGCGCTGCGCGTTCCGACGCCGACCGTCTCGATGGTCTACCTCGTCGCGCAAACGAAGAAGGCGACGACCAAGGCCGAGCTCAACGCAGTGCTGCGCGCGGCCGCGGCCGGCCCGCTCCAGCGCTACGTCGAGTACACCGAGGAAGAGCTCGTGTCGAGCGACTTCAAGCGCAACACGCATAGTTCGATCGTCGACGGCAAGCTGAGCAACGCCAACGGGGATCTGATCCAGATCGCCGCCTGGTACGACAACGAGTGGGGGTATTCGTGCCGCCTCGCCGACCTGACGGCGATGGTGCTCGAAAAGATACCGGCGACCGCGTAGGCCGCCTCGGGTGCGTTTCTCTTCGCTCGAGGATCTCGACGTCCGCGGTAAGCGCGTTCTCGTACGGGAAGATCTCAACGTGCCGATGCAGGGCTCGCAGATCGCCGACTACACGCGCGTCGACGCCGCGATTCCCACGCTGTGCTGGCTGCACGAACGCGGCGCGCGCACGATCGTCGTCTCGCATCTCGGACGGCCCGACGGCAAGCCGAACCCGAAATACTCGCTGCGCCCGGTAGCCCAGGCGCTCTCCGACCGCCTCGATCTCGCCGTCGCCTTCGCCGGCGACTGCGTCGGCGAGGTGGCGCGCGAAGCGGTCGGCAAGCTCGACGACGGCGGCGTGCTGCTGCTCGAGAACGTGCGCTTCCACGCCGGCGAGGAAGCCAACGATCCGGCCTTTGCGGCGCAGCTCGCACAGCTCGCCGATCTCTACGTCAACGACGCGTTCGGCACGGCGCACCGCGCCCACGCCTCCACCGAAGGCGTCGCGCATTTGCTGCCCTCCGCGGCCGGCCTGCTCATGGAAGCCGAACTCTCCGCGCTCGGGCGCCTCACCGAGCACCCCGTCAAGCCGTACGTGTGCGTCATCGGCGGCGCGAAAGTGAAAGACAAGATCGGCGTCTTCACGCATCTCGTGCAGATCGTCGACGCGTTCTGCATCGGGGGCGGCATGGCCAACACGTTTTTGGCCGCGCAGGGGATCGACGTCGGCAGCTCGCTGCGGGACGACGATCTCGAGCCGGCGCGGAGCATCCTGGCGCTGGCCAAAGAGCATCGCGTCGATCTGCATCTGCCGGTCGACGCCGTCGTGGCGCCGTCGTTCGATGCCGACGACCGCGCGCACGTAGTCGCGACCCGCGACGTCGGCAACGAGATGATCCTCGACATCGGGCCGGAGACGGCCAAAAACTACGCCAAGGCGATCGAGAGCGCCAAGACGATCGTCTTCAACGGACCGATGGGCGTCTACGAAAAGCCCGCCTACCGCGCCGGAACGCAGGCCGTCGGCGACGCGATGGCGCGCGCGACCAAGAACGGCGCGGTAACGGTCGTCGGCGGCGGCGACGCCGCGGCCGCGGCGCACATGCTCGGCTTTGCCGCTGCGATGACGCACGTCTCCACCGGCGGCGGCGCGACGCTGGAGTTTCTCGAGGGCAAAACGCTTCCCGGCGTGGCCGCGCTCGAACATGCCTAGAACCATCGTCGCCGGCAACTGGAAGATGCACAAGACGGCGGCCCAAGCCGACGCGTTCTTCGACGCGTTTCTCCCGCGCGTCGAGCGCCTGCCCGAGAGCGTCGAGATCGTGGTGGCGCCGCCGTTCACGGCAATCCCCTACGTCTCCACGCGCGTCGCCGGCACGCGCGTGCGCCTGGGCGCGCAGACGATGCATTGGGAACTGCAGGGTGCCTTCACGGGCGAGGTGAGCGCGCCGATGCTGCGCGAGTTCGGCGTCGAGTACGTGATTCTCGGCCATTCGGAACGCCGCGCCTACTGCGGCGAGCTCGACCAGACGGTCAATCTCAAGGTCGCGACCGCGCTCGAACAAGGGCTGACGCCGATCGTCGCCGTCGGCGAGACCGCGCAGGAGCGCGACGCCGGCGAGACCGACGACCGCATCATTACGCAGACGCGCGCCGCGTTCAAAGGCATCGCCCGCAGCGCGCTCGCCGGCGTCGCGATCGCATACGAACCGATCTGGGCGATCGGCACCGGCAAGAACTGCGACCCGGGCGAAGCCGACCGCGTCATGGCCCTGATTCGCAGCTGCGTCGCAGGGCTCGAGCAGACGCCGATTCTCTACGGCGGCAGCATGAAGCCCGAGAACGTCGCCGCGTACGTGGATCGTCCCAACGTCAACGGCGGCTTGGTCGGGGGCGCTTCGCTCGATCCCGAGGGATTCGCCGATCTGATCGGCGGCGCGGCGCGATGAAGTATCGCCCCGTCGTTCTCGCCGTGCTCGACGGCTGGGGCTGCAGCGACGCGACCCACGGCAACGCGATCGCGGCCGCAAACCTTCCGCACTGGCGCGCGTTCTTCGAACGCTATCCGTGGACGACGCTCGAGGCGTCGGGCGAAGCGGTCGGCTTGCCCAAAGGCATCATGGGCAACAGCGAAGTCGGCCACATGAATTTAGGCAGCGGACGCGTCGTTCCGCAAGGCGTCGTGCTGATCGACGCCGACATCGCGTCGGGCCGCTTTGCGAAGAACGAAACGCTGCAGCGCGCGCTGGCGCACGTCGCGCGCACCGGCGGCACGCTCCATCTCTTCGGCTTGCTCTCCGACGGACAGGTGCACAGCTCGATCGCGCATCTCTTCGCGCTCGTCGACGCCGCGGTCGCCGCCGGCGCAAAGCTCGCGATTCACGCCTTCCTCGACGGGCGCGACACGCCGCCGCAATCGGCGCTCGCCTACGTGGAGCAACTCGAAGAGAAGCTCGCGGCGGCCGGCCGCCCCGGCGCCATCGCCGGGGTTAGCGGCCGGTTCTACGCCATGGATCGCGACCGCCGCTGGGAACGCACGCAGCTCGCCTACGATCTGCTGGCCTGGGGTAAGAGCGCCCACGCCGCGCCCGATGCCGAAGCCGCCGTTCGCGAAGCGTACGCGCGCGGCGAGACCGACGAGTTCGTGCTGCCGACGATCGTCGGCGCGCCGCGCACGGTCGACGACGGCGACGCTTGCATCTTCTTCAACTTCCGCCCGGATCGCGCGCGCCAGTTGACGACGGCCTTCGATGCGGGCACCCAAGCCTATTACGACGACGGCTTCGGCGTCTTCGAGACGAAAAAATTCTCCGATCTCTTCTTCGCGACGATGACGAAGTACGACGAGAACTACACCAATCCGGTGCTCTTCGGTCCGCGCCCGCAATACGACACGTTCGGCGAGATTCTCTCGCGCGAAGGGCTGCGCCAACTCCGCTTGGCGGAAACCGAGAAGTACGCGCACGTTACGTATTTCTTCAACGGCGGTCGCGAGGAGCAGTTCGAGGGCGAAGACCGCGAGCTGATCCCCTCCGACCGGACCGTCGCCACCTACGATTTGGCGCCGGCCATGCGCGCGCGGGAGATCACCGCCTTCGCCGTCGACGCCATCGGCTCGCACCGGTACGGCGCCATCGTGATGAATTACGCGAACGCCGACATGGTCGGGCATACCGGAAAGTGGGCGCCGACCGTCGAGTCGGTCGAGATTCTCGACGAGTGCCTCGGGCGCTTGGCCGACGCCACCCTGGCCGCGGGCGGCCTGCTCGCCATCACGGCCGATCACGGCAACGCCGAAGAAAAGCTCGATGCCGAAGGCAATCCCTTGACGGCGCATACCACCAACCGCGTGCCGCTGCTGCTGATCGCGCGCGGTCTCTCGGGAACCTTCGACGCAGGCGGAAAGCTCGGCGACGTCGCACCGACGCTGTTGGAACTCATGGGCCTGCCGATCCCCGAGCGCATGACCGGTAAGAATCTCTTCCACGCACAGGAGAAGCGATGATCGACCGACGCTCCCCAACCGAAAAAATTCTCGTTCACGACGCGCACACCGTCGAACAGACCGCCGGCGGAAAAGTCGACGTCGCGCTGGTGCTCGGCAGCGGGCTGTCGTCGATGATCGGCGGAGCGTTCGAGTATGCGGCGATCCCGTACGACCGGCTGCTCGGCATGCCGGTGACGTCGCTCGAGGGCCACGCGGGCGAAGCCCTGGTGGGTGTGTGGCGCGACAAGCGCGTGCTGGTCTTCGCCGGCCGCGCGCACCTCTATCAAGGGTTCAGCGCGCAGCAAGTGACTACTAGCGTGCGGCTCGCGCATGCGGCGGGCGCGCGTTCGATCGTGCTCACCAACGCCGCGGGAACGCTCGATCCGGAGCTGCCCGTCGGCAGCGTCATGCTCATCAGCGATCATATCAATCTCACCGGCCGCAATCCGCTCATGGGAACCAACGTCAAAGAGGCGTTCATCGACATGAGCGACGCGTACTCGGCCCGCATGCGCGAGCTGCTCCAGCGGGTCGCCAAGCCGCAGCACAAACTGCAGGAAGGCATCTACGCCGGCGTGCTCGGCCCGAGTTACGAAACGCCCGCCGAAGCCGCCTATCTGCGCTCGACCGGAGCGCGCGCCTGCGGGATGTCGACGGTCCTCGAAGCCATTCTCGCGCGCAGCCTCGGCATGTCGGTGCTGGGCTTGAGCGCGATCGCCAACGTCGCCGGAAGCCACGGCCCGCACAGCGACGTGGTGAGTTCGGCCGGCGCGATCGGTCCGGTGCTCGGCGAGCTCTTCGACGCGCTGCTCGCACACCTGTAACGGTTCCATTTCCAAGCCGTTTCCAAGGCGCGGCTAAGTCGCTTACCAGCAAGCCTTGCTACGCTGGTGCCACACCCGAGAGAAGGAGGCATCAGATCCCATGCAACGGCAGACCATCAACGACGAATTGATCCTCGCTCAGGCTCTGGTTTATTTCGTGCTCATCGGCGGCGCGACGGTGGCCGTCGCGTTAGCCGCCCACCTGCGCTAGCTATCCATTCGGCCATTGCCGGGGCGGTGGCGCCGACGGCACCATTGGGGAGTGTGGACGATCCGGGCCGCCGGGCCGCAAGACTCCCCGGCCATCGCCGCCATCTACCGGCCCGTCGTCGAGAAGACGACCGTCTCGTTCGAGCTAGCCGCGCCCGACGCGGACGAGATGCGCCGGCGGATCGATCGCGTCACCGCCGAGTATCCGTGGCTCGTCGCGCTCGACGGCGGCACGGTGGCGGGGTACGCGTACGCTTGCCGGTTTCGCGAGCGCGCGGCCTACGACGCATCCGTCGAGGTCAGCGTCTACGTCGGTGAAACCGCGCGCGGCCGGGGCGCGGGCAGCGCGCTCTATCGCGCCCTCTTCGCGGAGCTGCGCCGCGCGGAGCGCTTCCACCGCATCTTCGCCGGCATCGCGCTTCCCAACGACGCGAGCGTCGCACTTCACCGCAAGCTCGGCTTCGCCCCGGTCGGCATCTACCGCGAAGCGGGGCGAAAGTTCGAGCGTTGGATCGACGTCGCGTGGTGGCAGCGCCCGGCCCGCTAGAGCGAAGCGCTGTAGCTCCCGCTCGCGTCGATCTGCAGCCGCCGGCCAGCGACGACGGCGCTGCGAACGCGATGATCCCAGAACGTGAAGACGCGAATGACGATCGGCCGGAGGCGGGCGGCCAGCTGTCGCGCCGCTCGCGAAACGGCGAGACCGTCCTTGACCCACTGCGGACGGCCGGACGGAAGGTCGGCGTCGTACTCGGCACGCGCCGCTTGCGCGACGACCGCTTCGACCCCGCTCGCTTCGAGATGAGGCGCCGCGAGCGCGACCGGTTCGTCGGCCTCAATGCCGCGCAGCATCGGCTCTAGCTCTGAGCAAGTCGATCGCGCGGCGATGAAGCTGCGAGGTGCGTTGCGGCGAGATCGCGAGCCTGCGCCCGATCGCGCGCAGCGAGCGCCCGGCGTAATAATGCTGCAGCACCACCGCACGTTGGCGCGGCGAGAGCCCGTCGACCAATGCGCAGAGCGCTGCGTCGCCGGCGCGCCGCTCGACGATCGATGCGGGATCGCCGCTCCAATCGAAGCCGAGCCGCTCGCCTTCTGGCAGCGGGGCGTCGAGCGAGAGCGGCTGCCCCCAGCGCGTCGCCGCCAGCGCGCGGATATAGCCGGGGAAGGCCCGCTCCGTTTCCGCACGGCTCGGCACGCCGCCGCGCTGCGCCTCGGCACCATAACGATGATTCTCGCCGTCGCGCGCCAGCCGGCGCGCGCGCTCCGACACGGGATCCATGCGGCGCACGCCGTTGAGCATCGCGCCGAGAATCAAACGCCGCGCGTATTGCTCGAGCGTCGGCCCGCGATGCGGATCGAACGAATCGACCGCGCGGATCAAGCCGATGCTCCCGTCGCCGACGAGGTCGTCGAGATCGAGGCTCGGTACCAGGCGCTTGAGCCGCGCGGCCGCGCGCCTGACGAGCGGCAGCAGCGCGCGGATATCGCGCTCGCGAGCGTCGATCATCGGCGCGGCTCCAGCTGCGCTGTCAGCGTTGCGGCAAAGCCGTCGGCGCCGCTGCGCACCAGCGCCGTCGCCACCTCGCTTGCGCCGTAGTCGCCCAACGGCGAGCCGGCAAATGCGGCGCGCAGCACGGGCATCCATAGCATCGCTTCGAGGCCAGCCGCAACCCGACGATCGTCCATGCCGCGATGCTACCGCGCGGCTATTGCCGAAAAGTTGCCCGGCCGTTACCGCCGAGCGAACGAACTCCGGCGGCCTCGGCTTATTGCGGCGTCAGTTTCCAAACGTTGCGGTCGCCGTGGTCTGCGACGAAGAGGGTGCGGTCGGCTTGGACCGCTACGGCGTAGGGATCCGCAAACGCGCCGATCTCGGTCCACACCCCGTCCGGCGAGCGCTGATAGACCTTCTTGGCGCCGGCATCGGCAACGTACACGTACTTCCCGTCGGGCGTGACGGCGATGCCGTACGGATCGACGAACGTCATGCCCAAGTCGACGGCGTCGTGCGAGAGGAGCCGATACGCCTTCTTGTCGCGCGCGTCGACGGCAAACGGAGCCCCGGTCTCGTCGATGGCGACGTCGTAGGGATCGCTCAAGACGTGCGAGGCGAAGAGGCAGTACTGACCCCCTCGCACGCAGGCGACCGCTCCCTTCGTGGTGAGCGGAAGATACGTTGCCTGGGCGGCGTATATGGCGTTGGCCTGATTCGTCGGGTTGACGAAAAACGAAAACCCGGCAACGCCGCGATTGTACTTCGGATACCGCACGATGGAGTCGGGAACCAGTAGCGGCGTGGTGATGTAGCGCCCGACGGTGTAGACGAACGAAAGGCCGCCGGGTGCTTTATCCGCGATCAAAATCTCGTGGTAGCCGTGGACGTAGCCCAGGCCCTGCGGATCGAAGTGGCGCACGCCCGAGAAGTCGGCGATCGGCGAGCGGCTGCCGTCGGGCTTGACCACGTAGACGGTCCTGTTGCCGGGGTCTGAGACGTAGACGTCGCAGCCGCCCCGGCACGTCGAGTCGACCGCGACGCCGTACGGGTCGCCAAAGACACCAATCGACGTTTTCGTCCAATGCGCGACTGGGTGCACCGCGACGAGCTCGCGCGCTTCCTGGGGGACGAACGCATTCGAAGGACTCGAAGCAATCGGCGCCGCGCACGACGCCAGAGCGATGCCCGAAAGAATGAGTGCCGGAATCCGCATAATGCCCCCTTTGAAGCAGCGTTCCGATAACGATTCGCGCCGCCCGATTCGTTCCTTGCCGCTCGCAAATCGTGGACGAGTGAGGGGATACGAGGGGCGCCGGAAGGCGGAGATGTTTCGGTCGCGTGGTACGTTCCTTCCACAGGGTGAAACCGGAATGGAGCGAGCATGTACCGACCCATGAAGAGCCTCGTCGCCGCCGCTATGGCGGCCGTCGCGTGCGGTTGCGCCGGGCAGCCGGGATCCAAGCTCGCCGGGGCCGCGCCGGCAACGCTGGCGGCCGTTCCGGCGACCCATTGCGTCAAGCCCGTTCTCGAGCCGCTCGATCTAGAAAAAACCGATTACCGGTTTCGCATGATCGGCGGCCCCTACAAGGTGACGTCGGACACGTCGGCCATCGACGTGGTCGTGAACAAACACGGCGTCGACCCGAACCAAGTCGACGTTCAACCCAGCCGCCTCGGGCCGAACGTGGGCCGAGGCGTCATCACGGTAACCGACCAAACCACGGGTTGCGCGTTCGCTTTCAGCGTTATCGTTCAAAAGTAAGCGTCGCGAGCCCGCGATCGAGCGTCGAAAGGGCTCGCGCAGCTCATGATTGATTGCTGCCCCACGCTGAACGCAGAACTGACGATACTGCGCCCGCTGGCCGCAGATCACGCCGGCCAACTCTTTCCGATCCTCCAAGACGTTCGTTTATGGCGCTTTACCGATCGGGAACCGCCAAAGACGTTAACCGGATTGCGCGAGCGCTACTCGCACTTAGAGAATCGCCGCAGCCCCGACGGACGGTACTGGGGCGTGCATTTTGGGGACGTGGACTTGCGACCGATGCGGTCGAAGCGTTGCTCGACTTCCGGCGCGGGGAGTTTCACGTTCGCACCGCCCGCGCGTCGGTCGATTCAAGCAATCTCCCGTCGGTCAAACTCCTAGAACGGCTTGGCTTCCGCATTGAGGATGCGGCCGATCCATCGAATGTTTGGTTCTACAAGTCGTTTTCGAGCGAGGGCAAAAAGTAGACCCCGTCCGGCGCGCGGCACTTCGGCGGAATCGGTGGATTCGGACGTATCGCGAGGTGTTGCCTACACGCGACGCCAAGGTTGCAGGCATGCGTTATCTTGCGCTCGCCGCGGTATTGCTGGCCGCAGCGCCGACGGCGCCGCACAGCCACTATCTCGTCTCGTGGGCGATGGAATCCAAGGTCTTTCCGGGCGACGGAGCCGGACGCGACTTCATCGCCGTGTTCGACATTAGCGACGCGGGACATTTCGGACAACTCGTCGCCATGCTGCCGGTCCAGACGCGGTCGCAGATGGCGCATCACACGAACTCGACGATGCCTCCGAATCATCTGCTGTTCGCCAATGATTTTATGGCGGACCGGTCGTACGTTTTCGACCTCAACGATCCGCTCGAGCCGCGAGTCGCCGCTTCGTTCGCGGATGCCGGGTCGTATTCGCATCCTCACTCGTTCGCGAGTCTTACGAACGGTAACGTTCTGGCGACCTTTCAGCTCGACGGAGCAGACGCCCCAGGTGGTCTCGTAGAGCTCGGGCCGAAAGGGAACGTAATCCGCGCAAGCAGCGCTACCGACGCCGCTGCGGACGCCTACATAAGGCCGTACAGCGTCCTTCCGATCGAGTCTCTGGATCGCGTGGTCACCACGACCGCCCCAATGACGCCGCTGACGACGCGCGAGGCTAGCCACTCCGTTCAAATTTGGCGATTATCGGACTTGAAACTGTTGAAGACGATCGTGCTTCCCGAACCAAAGCCGTATGCGGTCGCACGCGATTACACCGACGACGCGACGCTGCTGAGCGATGGGAAAACCGTCTTGGTGAAGACGTCCCGGTGCGGATTGTTCGCCTTAACCGGTTTGGCTGGAGAGAACCCGGCCGCCCAGTTCGTGTACGATTACGGCGGCCGCGGGTGCGACGGGGTTCCCTTTGCCATTGGGAACTATTACGTGCAAGCGACGAAAACCGAGCACAGCATCGTCGCGCTCGACGTGCGCGATCCGTCGCACCCCGTTGAAGCCGGGCGACTCTATTTGGGCCCCTCGGCGTTACCGCACTGGCTTTCCCTCGAACCTGGAACGAATCGCTTCCTCATCACGGGCTACGGATCGATCCGCACGTCGATTCACTTTGCGACGATCGACCCGGAGACCGGTGCGCTTGCGCTCGAACCATACTCGATCGATTTCAACCGTAAGTGGCCCGACGGATGGGACGGCCCCGCGATCCCGCACGGTACGGTCTTCTACTAGGGATGCTCTGATTTAGGCGTTCGCTTTCCCGTGTCATCCTGGGCGGAGGCACGAAGCGCCGTAGTCGAAGGACGGCTCAAGCGCTCGGCGATCGCGGTTCGTCGGGAATTGCGGGCAGCGCACAGATGTCCTTTGCCGCTTCTGGATTTTCCCGGTTCGCGGGCTCGACCAAGCGCGCGAATTTTTTGTCTGAAGACTCAACGTTGAGCGGCGGAACTCCGGAATAGGCGCGGCTAAACCGGGAACGGACCTGTTAGGAGCGAGGTGCGCTGGAAAATGAAGCCTGGGTCCCTCCGATGAACCCTATGCTTCTTAGACTTACGAATAATGAGTATCGCGAAAATGTCTAAAGAGAAAACACCGCAGCAGAAGAAGGCTTCGAGCCTAAAGCACGATCGACGCAACACGTACGGTGAGAGCGCACAAGCGAGCCGTAAGAATATCGCACGTGCAAAGCAGCGCAGCCATCAGCGCGAGCGCCATGCCGTGGCGCAGGAATTGAACTCTTTGGCAGTCGGCCCCACTGACGAAGAGTTGGCTTTGGCAACAGAAAACAGTGTGAAAACGGCGGAGCCGCTACTGAAGGCCAAGGGGGTTAAGACCGTCCCCGACGATTCGCTCGGGCAAGTCCTTAAAGGCAGACACGATCGCGAAAAGCCGTTTCAGCGCCGGCTCATGGATAGCAACTTGGGGCGGCCAGAGGAGCCGCCAGTTCGCCCAAAGCCGAAACTGCGATCCCGAATCATGTATATCGAGTGTAAGGCCGAGAGCGTAACGGGGCCAGCATGCATCGGGCGAGTATTTTTCTCGAAAAGGGGCGGGACGCTTTACTACGGCAGCCGTTCTTTTCAGAGTCTCAAAGGCAGTGGGTTCAAGGCGAACTACTGCGACACCGAGACGCTCGAGCATTATTGGATCTCGGGGCCCCGAAAGGACGGAAACGACCGTCTCTACGCTGGGGACCACCGGTACCGATCGACGACGACGTTTGGGACGAGTATTGGTCGCAGATACGAAAGCGCGTGCCACCACGTAAGAACGGAAAGGCGATCTCGAAAGCTACCAAAGTGGCGCCGCCCGTACTCATACGTTCTGAAAACGATGACGATGCCAGCCGTGAGGGCTCCCAGCTCGGAGGATCTTTGTCGAGTCGGTGCCATGAAGGGCTTCATTCCAAGTGCGATTGCGGTCCCGGCAAAAAGACGCGTGGCCGCAGCGTTGGGTGGTGTCAGTGCTCTTGCCACGTCTCTTAGCCGGCGAAAATAACCCGGCGGGGGCACTCCATGTCCGCACTCGATTCTTGCCTAGTCACGCCGGCCTGGGGGAACGCGGTCTGGCGTGAAAAACTCTACCCTGCGCCAAGTTCCTGAGGGGTCGCTCCAACCGCGCGTAACGGGCAGGCGAGGGCGCCGGCTTAGCCAAGCGCTCAACACGAATGTATATCTACGAGCTCAATGCGACTGCGACATCGGCAAACGAACGCTTCTTGCCGGGTGACCGGCATCTGATCTGGATGTTCTCGACTAAAGACTTTCAGGACCGCTTCGCCAGCACAGTTCTTGACAAGCTTCAGCCGATGGGCTGGGTCGACATCCAGCTTAAACGCAAATTGTACTCCCACGACGACGTCGAGAAACTCAGTTTCCGGCTTGACGGGATCGACATCAAAAGAGCGTTCGAGGCGGCGTTACGGCTTGGCACGTCTTGGCTAATCTTCGAAGATGCACTAGGCCCTGATGAGGATGAGCATGAGACCTAAGGAGTCAGGGCTTCCGCCGGTTACGGTAGCCGCCGGGCGCAGAGGAACGGCCCAAGCCGCTCTGCGAAGCAACATGTTGAATTGCGCTTGAGGGAGTCGATGGAGAACTTGGAGGCTTTGGCTCGATGACGCAGCAGTGGCTGATTCTGATCGGAGTTTACGCGCTCTTCCTTAGTTCGCTTCTGGTATTCGGGGTCATCATGAATCGCATGCACCCCCTTTGGCTGCGGTCCGTTTCAGATCGATTCAGGAGTGCATCGCGCTTTCAAAAAGCCCGATCTTTGGCGGGCGTCGGCGCCCTATTGTATCTAGTAATGGGCGCGTTCGAGTGGCTTGGCGCAAGTCTTGGTATTCCCGAGTTTCGCCTCTATCGGAGCCCGGTGATTTGGTTACTCATGGTGCTTCTCGGGGCGATCTTCGTTGGATTGGGCTCACTGCTTTTCGTTCGCGCTCCGAATGAGGACCCAAGGGATTGGCTCGCGGACACGCGTAAGGGCATCTCCACCCGGGAGCCATAGTTCGGTTCGCAATTGGGGAGAATCGGCAACCTTACGTTCGTTCGCCTATAGCCGGCGACTACTTGCAAATTAAGAGCGCCATGTAGTTCGTATTCGACAGCGCCGTCGGGCTGCTGATACCAACGGATACGCCCACGAGCGAAAGACTCTCCACGACCGTAGCCGCACCGCCCTCCTGGCTCGAGGCGGCGCACTGGGGTCGAGCGAGAAACGGCCGTTCGAACGTCAGGGTCACCGCGTGGCAAACCGTCGATGCCGGCTGAAATGGATCGCATCGTTCCGTGGGAACGCCTGTGCGCGGTTGTCGCTCCGCTATCGTGGTATTGCAAAGAACGCGCACCGGCTGGTCGTCAGCTTCGCTTTGGCAAACCTCTAGTTGCATCGACGAAGGCTGCTGTCGGGGGTGTAGCGCCCCCCCGAACTCAGGGTTTCGGGCTCGTCGAAGCCGAAAAGAAACGAAAACAGGCGGTGCTGCCGTCCTTCGACTCCGCGCCTTCGGCGCTCCGCTCGGGATGGCACAAAAATGATCGCTACTTCAGGCCATCCCTAGAGAGATTTTATGCAACGGCTTGCCGCGAGGGGGCTAGCCGCGTTGCAAGTTGTTGGCGATGCGAAGCATCTCGTCGCTGGCCTGAACCGATTTCGCGTTGGCCTCGTATGCGCGCTGCGCGGTGAGGATGCGCATCATCGCCTCGACGATCGAGACGTTGGAGCGCTCGAGCATCCCAAAGCGCAGCTTCGGACCCGCGTCGCTGCCCGGCGCGATCTCGCGCGGCGGACCCGATTCGCGCGTCGCCGTGAAAAGCGTTCCCCCCGTGTTGCGCAAGCGGTCGGGCGCGGCAAACTCGGCCAGCCGCACGCGGCCGACGTCGCGGGGACCATTCGCGAATGCCGCGCGCACGGTTCCGTCATCGAGGACCGTGAGCGAGAGGGCGTCGGGTGGGACGCGCACGCCTTCGAGCCGCAGGTTGCGTTCGTCGCGCAGCGTGCCGTCCGCTGCGCGCGCGAAGCTGCCGTCGCGCGTGTAGGCGCGACGCCCGGAGTCGTCGACGACGGTAAAGAAGCCGGGGCCGTCGATCGCCAGGTCGCACGGCCCCCCGGCCTTTTCGAGCTTGCCTTGCGTCAGCAGCACGCGCGTTCCCAGCGATGCGGTGCCGATGCCGCCGCTCCCGGGCGCGACCAGCTCGCCAAAGATCTGCGTCGAGCCCTTGAAGCCGGCCACGTCGGCGTTGGCCAGATCGTCGGCGATGGTATCGAGATTCTGTTGCTGCGCCGCCATACCGGTGGCGGCGGCGAGTAAAGCCGGTTCCACGAGCCTTCTCCTATTTGACGCGAGCGACGTCGGTGGCAGATTTTTCGCGCGTGCCATCGATCGCCGAAATGACCTTTTGCGCGCTCTCGAACGATCGCTCTGCAGCGAGCACGTCGATCATCTCGGCGATAGGATCGACGCTCGACGCTTCGAGAAACTCCGCGCGCACCGTGGAGCCGCGCGGCAAGGGAATGCGTTCGGTAAAGTGGTCGTCGCCGTCGGCGGCATGCAGCGCTGCCCCGCCGTCGCCGAGCAGCGTACGGCCGCGCGGATCGCGCAGGGTGCCGTCGCGCTCGCGCACGAAGCGCCCGTCGCGCGTCTCCTCGATGCGGCCGCTTGCACGACGGACGCGAAACGCTCCGTCGCCGACGATGGCCAGATCGAAGGCGCGGCCCGTATGCGTCAAAGCTCCGTGGCGGGGCGAGCGCACCCGCCGCACGACCGCGCCGAACGCGGTAAGCTCGCCGCGCGCTTGGGTTGCGGCGAAGGCGCCGGTCGAGACGTTGGCCAGATTCTCGCTGGCGATGTCCAGCCGCGTTCGCGCGGCAATCATGCCGCTCGCGGCCCAATCGATGCCATCCATAGGCGCATGATAGCCGCCGGCCGTGGCCGAAACGTGTCCGAATGATGTCCGTCGTGCGAACGGCCGCCTGGGCGGCGGCCGCAGCCCTGCTCGTCGCGTGCTCGAACCCGCCGACGGCGCAAGAGCGCGCGCAAGCGACGGAGCTCGCCGCGCTCGCGCCGCTGAAGCAAACCTACTCCGGCGCACTCATGGGATTCGATTTCCAAGGCGACACGACGCTGCTCGCAAGCCTCGACCTCAACGGCTACATGGGCCTCGACGACGACGTGCAAGACGCGATGAAGAAAGCCGTGCTCGATCGCTGGCGCGCCGGCTGGGTCGCCGCGCATCCCCACGAACGCGCCACCCTGCACGTGCGGTTCATCGATTTCGTCGGCAAGAAGCAGTTCGAGGAGACCGTCAGGGTTTGAGTGAAGGGATTGCTCTCGAACGCTTGGGAGAGATGCGATGATCAAAGGCTTTGGAAAGTTCATCATGCGCGGCAACGTCGTCGATCTGGCGGTGGCCGTCGTGATCGGCGCCGCCTTCGGTGCGGTCGTCGCGGCGCTGGTCAAGGATCTGATCACGCCGTTTATCGCTGCGCTGGTCGGCAAACCCGACTTCTCAGCGATTCACTTCACCATCAACAACAGCCAGTTCCCGATCGGCGACTTCATCAACGCCGTCGTCTCGTTCGTGCTAGTGGCCGCCGCGATCTACTTCTTCATCATCGCGCCGATGAATGCGATCACCGCCCGCTTCTCACCCAAGACGGCCGACGCTCCCCCCGCCATCAAAGAGTGCCCCGAATGCTTGAGCGAGATCCCGGCCGCCGCCAAACGCTGCAAGTACTGCACGTCGGAGTTGCCGCAAGTCTCGCCACCGTAGCGCGGCCTCACGCTCGACGCGCGTCGAGCTCCGCGATCCTGGTTTTGCGCACCACCGCGCGATAGCTCTCCTCGACCCACTCCTCGAGCATTTCGAGCGGCGGCAGGCCGCCCGCGAGCGGGAACGTAACCCATCCGGCCTTCCCCAATCCGTACGCGGTAGGTTTTGCGTCGCGAATGCTCAGCGCCGCCTCGCGCGAGAGCGGCAGCTTGAGCGTAATCGAGAACTCCGGCCCGTCATCCGCACCGAGAAAGGCAAAGACTTTCTTATCGACCTTCGCGACGCGCTCACCCCAGGGGAAGTCCTCGTATGCGCCGGGCAACCCCAGCGCGAACGCATTCAGCGCGAACCTCAGGTGTTTCGCGCCTTTCATGGAGAGCGGCTACTCCAGCCGTACTCCCGCGATGCGGACCAAGTCGCCGCCACGGTTTTCGCCGAGGGGAACGAGCGAGACGGCGACGTTGCCGTTCACGGTTTCGGGAAGGTCGAAGCGCAGATCGACGGCGCCACTCGGGCTCGCAGCCATGCCCGGCATCTCCATCTTTGCCGCGGAGATCTCGAAGCTGCCGAAGCTGCCGGCGAGATATGCCGGCTCTTCGCCGATCGGCACCGGCCGGCCGGGCAAGTTCGCGTAGACGTCGACGGCGAAACCGCCGGCACGTCCGAGCGCGGTGAGCTCGACGCCTTCGAGCACGATCGTCGTCGCGGGTTTACCGGCGTTCGCCTCGAGCGTTACGGGCGCGAGCGCCAGCGCTAAGGGCAGCGTTCCCGGACCGGGGCGCGCCGGCACCGCGGCCGTGGCGGGCGGCTTGGGCAGCGAGAGATCGGAGAACGTGTAGCCGATCTTCGTCGAATCGGTCATCTGGCCGACCGAAAGCTTCCACGTGCCCGCGAGATTGAACGCAAACGTGTGGTCGTAGTACGGATGGCCGGCCGGCGGCATATGACGCCCCTGTCCCGCAGCGAGCCACGCGGACCACAGCCGGTCGACGTTGGAGTGATGCGCCCAGAAGATCGGATCGGCCGCTGCGGTGGGCACTTCGCCCATATCGCCTCCGACGAGATCGTGCACGCGTCCGTGCGGGTTCGGCTCGAACAGCCACTCGAATCCTCGGCGTTGCGAGTTCGGAAAGACTTTGACCGAACGGTGGAACGGCTGGTACGACAGGCCCTCCATCACGGTGCCTTTGCGCCCGGGCCAGAAGAGCGGGTTCAAGCCGCCCCCGGGAACGCGCTGCTGCGTGAACGCGACGGGCAGCTGCGGATTCGCATAGTAGTCCCAGTATGGCAACGCAAATCCGGAATGGCCGCTCGCCAGCCGAAGCTGCTTCTCGAAGAAGTAGAGCAGCGCGCGATGCCAGGCATAAAAGAACGGCTTGCGATGGTGCTTGCACTGGTTCCACACGTGCGCGAACTGCGGCGGCGGCGTGCCCGTGGCCATCCAGTGGCTGTTGTGCCAGAAATCCCAGCTGCGGACGTCGGTCGGGTCTTTGATCGCCATCATCGCTTTGACGCCGCGCCGGTAGGCGGCCAGCAGCGTCGCGTCGTTGGCGAACGCGTTGATTTCCATGCGCGTGTAAAGCTGCGTCGCCCGCATCGCTTCAGGCGCGGTCCCCACGCCCGGCGAGAATCGCGACGCGGCCGGCGCGCACGCGCTCAACGCCGCGGCCGACGCGCCCGTCAAGACGAAATGCCGTCTATTCATCGGTCACACCCCTCCAGTCCACTCGACGACGTTTCCCGCCGTGACGAGTCCTCCTCCAAAGCCCACGATGAGCAAGCGGTCGCCGGGCTTGACGCGCCCGTCGCGCACGGCGGGCACGAGCGCGAGCGGAATACTCACCGCCGACGTGTTGCCGTACTCTTCGACGCTGAGCAGCGTGCGTTCCATCGGGAACCCGACGCGCTTGGTCAGCGACTCGATCATGCGCAGGTTGGCGCTGTGCGGCACGAACCAATCGATTTGATCGAGCGTCATGCCGGCGCGCTCGAGAATGCGCGCCACGTAGCGCGGCATGTTCTCCATCACCCAGCGGTACACCGACTGTCCCTCTTGGCGCAGCAGGCGCGTCTCGTCGACGATGCCGTTGATATCGGTGCGCACGGCCGTGCGATAGAGAAACTTGCCGCCGTTTCCGTCGGCACCGGCGTCCATGCCGAAGATCGCGGGCCGCTCGCTGTACTCCACCAGCGCGGCGCCGCCGCCGTCGCCGAAGAGCACGCACGTCGAGCGATCGGTATAGTCGACCGATCGCGTCAACGCATCCGCGACGATCACGAGCGCGCGCCGGATCTGCCCGGTGCCGATCAGCCCGCACGCGAGATTGAGCCCGTAGGCGAACGCGGCGCAAGCCACGTTGATATCGAGCGCACCCGTGGTCGTGCGCAGCCCGAAGTGCTGCTGCATCATCGTCGAGAGGTTCGGGTACGCGTAATCGGCCGTCGTCGATCCGACGATGACGTAATCGATCGTCTGCAGGTCGAGGCCGGGTGCGTGGGCGAGCAGATCGTTCACGGCGCCGATCGCCATGTGGCTGGCATACTGGCCCTCGCTCACGACGTGCCGGCGCACGATGCCGGTGCGCTGGCGAATCCACTCTTCGGTGGTGTCGACCATGCTCACGAAATCCGCGTTGGTGAGGATTCGCTCGGGCGCGTACGCACCCACCGCCGCGATGCGCGCCGGGGCGCTGACCAACGTCATAAGCGGGCCGCCACTGCGTCGGCGAAGGCTTGCGTCGAGAGTGCGGATGCCCCGGCTCCGGCAAGTTCGGCCGTGCGCGCTCCGTGCGCGTAGGCTTGCTCGACCGCGCGCTCGATACGCGCCGCGCCTTGCGCGTCTCCAAGGCTGTGCCGCAGCAGCATGGCCGCCGAAAGTATTGCCGCCGTGGGGTTCGCGATGCCTTTGCCGGCGATGTCGGGCGCGCTCCCGCTGATCGGCTCGTACAGCCCAAACGGCCGGCCGGGCGCGCCTTTCGCGCCGAGGCTCGCGCTCGGCAGCGTGCCGATCGAGCCGGTGAGGATCGCCGCTTCGTCGGAGAGGATGTCGCCGAACATGTTCTCGGTGACGATCACGTCGAAATCGCCGGGCCGGCGGACGAGCTGCATAGCGGCGTTATCGACCAAAAGATGCTCCAGTTCGACGTCGGGATACTCGCGCGCGACGCGATCGACGACGCGCCGCCACAAGCGGGAGGTTTCGAGGATGTTCTGCTTGTCGACCGAGGTGAGGCGCTTGCGCCGTCCGCGCGCCAGATCGAAGGCGACGCGCGCGATGCGCTCCACTTCCGGGGCGCGGTAGATCATCGTGTCGACCGCCTCTTCGACGCCGTCGACCGTTCGCTGCTCTTTAGGCTTGCCGAAGTAGATGCCGCCGGTGAGCTCGCGAACGACGACCAGATCGAGGCCGCGTACGAGCTCGGGCTTGAGCGACGACGCGTCTTCGAGCCCGGGAAAGACGCGCACCGGGCGCACGTTGGCGTAGAGTTCGAAATCGCGCCGCAGCAAGAACAGCGCGTACTCGGGCCGCTCCGCCAGCGGCCGTCCGTCGTATTCGGGCAGCCCCACGCTGCCGAATAGAATCGCGGCGCTGCGTTCGCACAGCGCGCGCGTCTCGCCGGGCAACGCGGGAAGACCGCGCGATAGCGCGGCACCGCCGGCGAGCGCCTCGACGTACTCGAGATCGGGACGAACGCGTTGCAGCACCGCCGCGGCGGCCTGCGTCACCTCGGGGCCGATGCCGTCGCCGCCCAAGACGGCAACGACCGGCCGCGAGGCCTGGGCCGAAGTCAAGAGACGGTGATTCGCGTCGTGTCGTCGCTGGGCGGCTCGTGCGGCCCCTCGGACGCGGGCGCGGGCGCCGCGGCACGCGTCGGCTCGGCAGCGCCGTTGAAGGTCGCCGGCGAGGGAGCTTTCTCGAGCAGCGCCAGGTGCGTCATCAGCAGGCTGCGCAGCTCGCTGCGCGCTTTCTCGGTCGCCTCTAACGCGCGCTGGTGCTCGCGCCGGACGTCGGAGATGGCGTCGTTGTAGTTGGTGATCTCGCGCTCGGCGGCCATGCGCGCCTGCTCGCGAATGAGATCGGCCTCTTTGTGCGCCGAAGCTTTCACTTCGTCGGCGGTGCGCTGCGCCAGCACCAGCGTGTTTTGCAGCGACTCTTCCATCGCTTTGAAATGGCTGATGCGCTCTTTCAGATCCGCGATGTCGGCTTCGAGCGCCGCGCGGTGCTGTGCGTCGTCTTCGAGCGTCTCGATGATTTCGTCGAGAAACGCGTCGACGTCGGAGCGGTCGTAGCCCTGCAGCGCGCGCTTGAAACTCTTGTGCTGAATGTCGATCGGGGTGATTTTTTCCATAGCCTATACTCGGTTCGACATGAAGTCGAGCGTCCCGTCGCCCATCACCGATTCCCGCAGGCCCGCCGCGTTGACCACGACGCCGGCGGGAACCACGAGATAGATCGCTTCGGCCAGTTTTTGAATCTTGCCGTCGATCGTATACGCCACGCCCGACGTGAAATCGACGACCCGCTGGAGGAGCGCCCGGTCGGCGTTCTGCAGGTTCACGATCACGACTTGGCGGTTGCGCAGCGAATCGGCGATCTCGACGACGTCTTGGTAGGCGCGCGGCGAGTAGACGCTCACTTCCGTGCCGCCGCGCCGGGGGGCGTTGGCGATCGGGACGACGCGCGAGCCGCCGGCGACCGGTTCTTCCTCGTAGAGCTCCTCGTCGTCGTCGCGGATCGAGAAGAACGACCCGATTTTACTGAACACGCTCACCGAACAAGGCCTCCCCGATGCGCAGCATCGTCGAACCGGCGCGCAAGGCTTCCCGCCAGTCGCCGGACATGCCAATCGAGAGCGTAGTTCCACCTACGTGGGCAAACGTCTTGGCGGCGACGGCGAAGGCACGTGCGATTGCTTGCCGGTCGTCCCCCAGCGGCCCGATCGCCATCACCCCGTCGAGCCGCAGCCCCGCCTCGGCGCGGATGGCTGCGGCCAGTTCCACGGCCGCCTCCGGCGGGCAGCCGAAGCGCTCGGTGGGCGAGATATTGAGCTGCAGCAGCACGGTAAGCTCCTTGCCCAAGCTTCGCGCCGCTTTGCCGAGGGCGGCCGCCGCATCGCGCCGGTCGACGCTCTGCACCACGTCGAACAGGCCGGCGATCGCCTTGGCCTTATTGGTCTGGAGGTGGCCGATGAAGTGCTTGCGCGCCGGCGGCAGGCCCGGCAGCTTCTCGCGCGCCTCTTGAAGGTAGTTCTCGGCGACGTCGGTGAGGCCGGCGCGAATCGCGGCGGCGACGGCGGCCGCGGGCTGCCGCTTGCTGACGCCGACCAGCGTCACCTCGGCCGGAGCGCGGCCGAGCCGGTCGAGCTCTTCGTCCACCGCCGCCCGAAAGCGGCGGTAGCGTTCCTCGACGGCGCCGCCGTTCAGGATGGGGTCGCTGCCGAGGGGGCGCCCTCGGTACGGGGCGCCGGCCGGGTGGCACAGTAGGCGATGCCGGCGACGCCGATCACGATCATCGGCAGGGCGTACAGCTGGCCCCCGGTGAGGCCCATCCACACGAAATCGGGCTGCCGCCAGATCTCGGCCACGCTGCGCGTGATGCCGTAGATCGTAAACCAGGTCCACGCCACCACGCCGTCCTTGGGCTTGAGCCGGTAGACGATCAAGAGAATCGGGAAGGTGAGCAGGTCGAGAATCGCTTCGTACAGCTGCGCCGGATGACGGTAGGCGACGATGCCGGTCACCGCGTTGGCCGCCGGAAAGCTCAAGCACCACGGCCGGTCGGGCGAGCAGACGTCGCCCCACAGCTCGTCGTTGATGAAGTTCACCAAGCGGACGAGCGTGATCGCGATCGGCAGCATCATCACCACCTCGTCGCCGAGCACCGAGAATTTCAGCCCGGGGTGCTTGCGTACGAAGAACACGATCGCGACGATGACGCCGACCATGCCGCCGTGGAACGCCATGCCGCCGTTCCAGACCGCGATGAAGTCGATCGGGTGCGCCAGGTAGGCCGCCAGCGTGTGATCGGGGTTCTTCGGGCCGACGCTGATGATGTCGTTGATGACGAAAAAGGTGCGCCCTCCGACGATGACGCCGATCAGCGCGTAAAAGAGAAAGTCCTGGATCTGCTCCCGCGTCAGGCCCAATCGCCGCCGCCCCGCCGGCCGGCTCAGCCACAGGTAGACCAAGACGAATCCAACCAAGTAGGCGATGCCGTACCAGTGGACCTTGATCGGCCCCAGGCTGAACGCGATCGGATCGACGTTCGGATAATAGAACCAGTGCTGCATTCAACAGGCCTTATTCAGAGGGCGGGATAACCATTTTCGGCGCATGACCCCGACAACGCCCACAGTGGGCATCGCCTTCGCCGCGGGCTTCGTTTCCTTCGTCTCTCCGTGCGTCCTCCCGCTGGTTCCGGCCTATCTCTCGCTGCTCACCGGCGAGAGCTTGGAAGATCTCAAGGGCGAGACGCCGGGGGCGGCGCGCGCGTCGGCCTTGGCGCACGCCGTCGCGTTCGTGCTCGGCTTCAGCGTCGTCTTCGTGCTGCTGGGCTTGACGGCCAGCACGCTGGGCGGCGCGCTCAACGACAACCGCACGCTGATCTCGCAGATCGGCGGCGTGCTGGTGGTGATCCTGGGGCTGCAGATGATGGGGCTGATCCGCATCCCCTTTCTCATGATGGATACGCGCAAGCATCTCCAGCACGACCGGCGCACCTTCTGGACGTCGATGCTGGTCGGTATCGCCTTCGCGGCCGGCTGGTCGCCCTGCATCGGGCCGATTCTCGCCGGAATCCTCGCCATCGCGTCGCAGCAGCACAACGGGCAGGCGGCGCTCCTGCTCTGCGCCTATTCCCTGGGGCTGGCGGTGCCGTTCCTCGTGACGGCCGCCGCCATCGGCGCGATTCTTCCCGTCCTCAATAGGATCAAGCGCTTCTTACCCGCAATCGAGTTCGCTTCCGGCGCCTTCCTGATCGTGGTCGGTCTGGTGCTGGTCAACGATGCATTCCTCACTGTCGCAGGATGGTTCTATCAATTTGTCCCGACCCCGAACCTCTAACACGCTTTCGACGATCCTGATCGCCGTCGCCGCCATGGTGGTGCTCGCGCTCGATCAGTACTCGAAGCAGCTCGTCATCAAAGCCTCCCCTCCGTGCCCGCTCCCGGAGACGCTCTGCTACAGCAAGATCGTCATCCCGCACTTTTTGAAGTGGACGTACGAGCGGAACTTCCACGGCGCGTTCGGCATGTTCGGCAGCAACTCGGTGCTGCTCATCGGCATGGCGATGGTGGTGCTGGTCGTCTTCTGGCTCAGCTTCCGCGAGTCGGCCGCGCGATCGCGCCTGGTCAGCATCGCCTTCGGCATGATCGTCGGGGGCGCGATCGGCAACATCGTCGATCGCCTGCATTTCGGCTACGTCGTCGATTTCGTCGACGTCTACCGAATCTGGGGAAACATCTTCAACGTCGCCGATTCGTGCATCACCGTCGGGGTCGCGCTGCTCCTGATCTCCAGCCTTGTCTCACGCCGTCACGGCTGACGAGGCCGGAAAGCGCGCCGACGTGGTCGTCGCGCGCCTAGCCGGTGCGTCGCGCGCGCAGGTCGCCGAAGCGATCAAGGCCGGGAACGTCCTCGTCAACGGCGTTCCCGCCAAAGCCAGCCGGCCGCTCGAAGAAGGCGACGAGCTCGCCTACGAAATCGCGCAGCGCGAGCCGCTGGTAGCCCGCGCCGAGGCGATCGACATTCCGATCGTCTACGAAGACGAAGACGTGATCGTCGTCGACAAGCCGGCCGGCATGGTCGCCCATCCGGCGCGCGGCGCGACCGGGGGCACGCTGGTCAACGCGCTGCTCGCGCACGTCGGGCGCGGATTGCCGGGCAACGAGTTGCGGCCCGGCTTGGTGCACCGGCTCGATCGCGACACCTCGGGATTGCTGGTGATCGCGAAAAACGAAGCGGCGCTCTCGGCGCTGGGAATCGCGATGAAAGCGCGCGCGATCAAGCGCGAGTATCTCGGCCTCGTGCACGGCGTGCCCGAACACGCGCGCGGCACGATCGAGGGGCCGATCGCGCGCGATCCGCACAACCGCTTGAAGTTCGCCATCGTCGCCGACGGCAAGCCCGCGATCACGCACTACGAGGTGCTCGAGGGTTTTCCCAAGCACGCCGAGCTGCTCTTTCGCCTGGAGACCGGGCGCACGCACCAAATCCGCGTCCACTTGGCCGGGATGGGGCATCCCGTGGTCAACGATCCGGTCTACGGCAAGGAAGAACCGCGCTTCGAACTCCCGGGCCAAGCGCTGCACGCGTGGCGGTTGAGCTTCGTGCACCCGCGCACCGGCGAACGGCTCGAGTTCGAAGCCGATCCGCCGCCGGAGTACGTGCACGCGCGCGCGCTGCTCTCGTTGCCGTGAACGGCATCTTCGAACTGCTCGCGCGCGACGGCAGCGCGCGCCGCGGGCGCCTCACGCTCGCGCACGGTATCGTCGAAACGCCGTGCTTCATGCCGGTCGGCACGGCGGCCTCCGTGAAAGGCCTGACGCCGCGCGAGCTGCGCGAAGCGCACGCGCAGATCGTGCTCGCCAACACGTACCATCTCTGGCTGCGCCCCGGCCGCGACGTCCTGACCGGCGCCGGCGGTCTGCACCACTTCATGGCGTGGGACGGCCCGATCCTCACCGATTCCGGCGGCTTTCAAGTGTTCAGCCTCGAGGGGCGGCGCAAGCTCGACGACGACGGCGTGACGTTTCGCTCGCACGTCGACGGCAGCGAGCACCGCTTCACGCCTGAGAACGTCGTCGAGTTTCAAGAGGCGATCGGCGTCGATATCGCCATGGTGCTCGACGTCTGCGTGAAGCTGCCGGCGTCGCGTGCGGAGCTGGCGGAATCGGTGCGGCTCACCAGCGCGTGGGCGCGCCGCTCGGCCGCGGCGCACGCTCGCCCCGAGACCGCGCTCTTCGCGATCGTGCAAGGCGGCCTCGACGAGGAACTGCGCGCCCGCAGCGCCGCCGAGCTGCTCGAGCTCGATCTGCCGGGCTACGCGATCGGCGGCCTCTCGGTCGGCGAGACGCGCGAAGAGCTCTATCGCTGCGCACGCTCGACGGCGGCGCTGCTACCGCAAGAGAAGCCGCGCTATTTGATGGGCGTCGGCACCGTGCGCGATCTACTGGCGGCGATCGACTGCGGCATCGACATGTTCGACTGCGTCTACCCGACGCGCTGCGGCCGCAACGGCCGCGCGATGACCCGCGGCGGCGAGTTCAACATCTTCAACGCCGCCTACGTCACCGATTCGCAGCCCGTCGATCCGGCGTGCACCTGCGAGGTCTGCGCCACCTACACTCGCGCCTACCTCTCGCACCTCTTCCGCTCGAAAGAGATGCTCGGCCCGCGCCTGCTCTCGTACCACAACGTCTATCTTCTCAACGACCTCATGCGCGAAGCTCGCGAAGCGATCGAAACGGGGCGCTGGCGCGAATTCACCAAGAGGAGCACCGATGCCCGGAGCGATTCGTCGGGCGATTTCGCTTAGCCGGGCAGTCGTTAGAAGTCGTCGTCGGGCGGCTGGTTCGACGGCGAATGGTGCAGGAAGTACATCGGGCCGATGGGCGCGTGGATCGGGACGTACTTGCGCGGCTTTTGGGTGAAGTCGAAACAATCCGCGAGGTCGTCGGCTCGCACGTCGGTCGTTCCCAGCGAGCCTAGCCCGTAGGTTTCCTCGATAAACTTGAGGATGCTGCCGAACTCGTGCTGGCGGTGCGAGACGTACCCGCGTTTTGCGTACGGCGATACGACGATCAGCGGGACGCGGAAACCGAGCTCGTAGGAGTTGTATTTCGGCGGCTTCACGTGGTCGTACCAGCCTCCCCAATCGTCCCACGTGATGAAGATCGCGGTGTCCTTCCAGTACCGGCTCGTTCCTACCGCGTTCACGATCGACGTGACCCACGACGGTCCGCTCCCGTCGGCGACCCGAGCGTGATCGGAGTCGTCCAGGTCGGGCGTCACCCAAGAGACCGCCTCGAGATCGCCGTTGAGCACGTCGCTTAGTACGCGCGATGACGGCGCGACGACTTCCGTGCGATAGTTCTTCTCCTCGTGGATGTGGCGGATCGCATCGGGGCCGGCCCAAAAATTGGCGATGTAGCTGTATTGGTAGTAGTGCCACACCACGTGCTTTGCATCCAGCAAGTCCATCATCGTCAAGCGCTCGAAGCAGGGGAACTGTTGCTGGTTTTCGCGGCCCGCTTCGTCGATGAGCGCGACGAGCGATCCCTTTGGGGAATCGCATCCGCCGGTCGCCAATCTATTCGGCGCGGTAGGATTTTCCGCGGCGCGCAGTCGCGAGCCGGTGAGAATCGTCGACGTACCGCTGATAATGTACTGATGCGCCGGAAAGCTCGGGCCCTCGTTGGTTTGGAACATCCGGTCGCCGAAAGCGTACTGCGTCGCCATATCCCAATACGGCTGCGATTCGGTGCGCGGGACGATGCCGTAGGCACGCCGATCGCGCGGGGGGCATCCCCCCGGCTTCAGGCATTTCGTGCTGCGCTCGAGGTCGAATCCATCGAGTTTCCCGTTATCGTATTCGATTTTGAACGCGGTGTGGGTGTGGCTGAGATCGTAAGGGGCGGTCTCGCTAATGATCGCCAACGGGATGTGCTTTCCCGTGTGGTCGAGCCCGACGGCGACGGTATCTGCGCCGGGCAACCCGTTAAACATGTTGTCGGGCGTGCGGTTCTCTTGAAAGATGATGATGACGTGTTTGATTTTACCGGACCACGGCGCCGGGCCGGCGCGAAGACCCGTCATGACGATGCTTGGCTGAGCCGGCTGGTTCGTCGGCAAGAGCGGCCCGCCTCCACGGCAAGCGGACGAGGTCAAAAGCAGTGCGATACACCCGGCAAGCGCGAGCGAACGGCTCATCTCCGCAACTCCAACGTGGCGACCGAGCGCAGATGCGCCCGTACGGGTCGAGTATAAGCTTTGGTTGCGAAGAGATTGTGAATGCTCGGCATTGAGGATTGCCTACAACCGCACATTGGCTTATTGCGCCGACGGCAACGCGAACGTTCCTCAGTTGCAAGGCCGCCTTCGAACTCGACTCATTACCGGGCAGTAAAGTGACCGAGCGGCATGCCGCATCCGCGGCGGCGCTAGGGTGGTATAAGAACGTATGGCGAAAATATTGATGGTAGTGACCGGTCACGGCGAGATCGATGCCGAGCACGAGACCGGCCTGTGGTACGAGGAGTATGCAATTCCGTATCGCGCCTTCCTCGATGCGGGGCACGAGGTGCTGACGATCAGCCCGCGCGGTGGGAAGGTGCCGGTCGATCCGCGCAGCCTCGAGGGCGTGCAGACCGACCCCGCGATCCTCGAGCAGCTCGAGCGCGCGCAGCAGCCGATCGACGTCGGCGACGCGATGCAATACGCCGCAGTCTTTCTGCCGGGCGGCCACGGGACGATGTTCGATCTGGCGACGAGCCAAGCCGTCAAATCGCTATTGAGCGAGTTCGACGCGCAGGGCAAGATCGTCGCCGCCGTCTGCCACGGCCCGGCCGCCTTCGTCGACGCCATTCGTCTGGGCGAACCGCGTACGCTGGTGGCGGGGCGCCGGATCACGTGTTTCACCGACGCCGAAGAGCGCGAGACGACGCTCGACAAGGCGATGCCGTTCTTGCTGGCCTCGAAACTTCGCGAGCAAGGCGCCGAGGTGGTCGAAGGCGCGAATTGGGCCGATCACGTCGAAATCGACGGGCGCTGGATCACCGGGCAAAATCCGCAATCGAGCGCGAGCACCGCGCGCGCGGTCATCGAAGCGCTGAAGTAACCACTGCCGCGCACTCGGCGCAGATTCCGGGATGCTCGGGGTCGGCGCCGAGTTCGCGATACTTCCAGCACCGCTCGCACTTCTCGCCGCCGGCGGCCGACAGCTCGAAGCGCACGATGGCGTCCTCGCCGTCTTTGGCCGCGGCCTCGTGCAGCTCCAGTTGCGAAACGACCAGCGCCTCGGCAAGATTCGGCGCCAGCGGCGCGAGCTTACGGTAGAGCCCGGGCGCGCATTCGAGCAGCAGCTTCGCGCCGAACGGCGGAAACTCGGCGGCGGCGACGCGCGCGCGCAGCGCTTGCAGCGTCTCCCACAGCGCGACGTCGGCTGCGAGATGATCGGGCTTCGCCGTTGCGGCTTCGAACTCGGTATCGAAGACGCTCTCGGCGTTGCCGCGCAAGCGCTCCGGAAGCGCCTGCCAGGCCTCTTCGGCGGTGAACGACAGAATCGGCGCGAGCGCGGTGAGAAACTGGCGCAGGATCGCCAGCAGCGCGGATTGCGCGCTGCGGCGGCGCGGATCGCCGGCGGCGCGCGAGTAGAGCGGGTCTTTGAGCGCGTCGAAATACAAGCTCGACATCGCGCTTTCGAACGCGATGACCCGCAAGTACACCTGATGGATCTCGAAGCGATCGTAGTCGGCTTTGACGCCGGCGGTGAACGCATCGGCCACCGAGCACGCGAGCCGGTCGACCGGTTCCATCTTGGCGCGCGCGACGACGTCGCCGGGCTCGAGATCGTCGAGATTGGAGAGCATGAAGCGAATGCGGTTGCGCAGGTTGCGGTAGACGCGCCCGATCTGGTCGACGACGTTCGGGCCGAAGCGCACGTCGTCGACGAACTCCACCGAAGCGGTCCAGAGGCGCAGCACGTCGGCGCCCCACTTCTCCATCGCCTCGCGCGCGCCGATGCCGGTACCCAGCGATTTCGACATCGCGCGGCCCTGCTCGTCGTTCACCCAGCCGTTTTTTACGACGTGCTTGTACGGCGCGCGTCCCTTGATCGCCACGCCGGTGATCAGCGAGCTGCGGAACCAGCCCCGGTACTGATCGCCGCCTTCTAACACGAGATCGCTGGGCCAGGGCATGCCGTCGTGGCCCAGCACGGCGAGATGCGTGACGCCCGATTCGAACCAGATGTCGACGATGTTCTTCTCTTTTTCGACGGCCGTCGCGCCGCACTTCGGGCACGCGAAGCCGTCGGGCAGGTAGACGCTCACGGGATCGCTCCACCACGCGTCTGCGCCCGCTTCCGCGAAGCGCTTGGCGGCGAGCCGGGCGACGCGGGGATCGAGAATCGACTCGTTACAGGCGGTGCAGATCAGCGCCGGGATCGGCGTGCCCCAGGTGCGCTGGCGCGAGATGCACCACTCGGGGTGCGTCTCGATCATCTGCCGTTGCCGCGTCTGGCCCCACAGCGGCGTGTACGCCACGTCGGCGATCGCGTCGATCGTCTTCTGGCGCAGCCGGTTCTGATCCATCGCGATGAACCACTGCGCGGTGGCGCGGAAGATGACCGGATTGTGGCAACGCCAGCAATGCGGATAGGAGTGCTCGTAGTCGGCGGCGCTCCACAAAGCACCGCTCGCGCGCAAGTCGTCGACGATCGTCGCGTTGGCGTCGAAAATCTTCAAGCCGGCATACGGCCCGGCTTCCACGGTAAAGCGGCCGGCGGCGTCGACCGGGTTGAGAATCGGCAGCCCGTACTTTACGCCGGTATCGAAATCGTCGGCGCCGTGGCCGGGGGCGGTATGCACCGCTCCGGTCCCCGTTTCGAGATCGACGTAATCGGCCAGCACGATCTCGGAGTTGCGATCGACGAACGGATGGCGCACCGCCGCACCGTCGAGCTTCTCGCCGGCAACCGTCGCGACGAGCCGCGCGCCTTCGAAGCGTTCCGCAAGCGTCTGCGGCGCGAGCGCGGTGGCGAGCGCGACGTACTCGTCGCCCAGATCGTAGAGCCCGTAGGACGCATCCGGCCGCAGGGCGATCGCGACGTTGGCGGGGAGCGTCCACGGCGTCGTGGTCCAGATCAGCACCGATAGCGGTTTCGCATCGGCGGCTCGAACGCCGAAGCGCTCGAGAAGATCGGCGCGCTGCGCGTCGCCGGCCGCAAAGCGCACGTAGATCGACGGCGACACCTTCGGCTCGTATTCGATCTCGGCTTCGGCCAGCGCCGTCTCGTCGTGCACGCACCAGAGCGTCGAGCGCAGGCCCTTGTAGAGCTGCTGCTTCTCGGCCAGTTCGCCGAGCGTCTTGACGATCGTGGCCTCGAACGACGGATCGACCGTGCGGTACGGGTGCTCCCACAGGCCGAAGTTGCCCATGCGAATGCGGATCTCGCGTTGCCGGTCGAGCCAGAAGAGCGCGCGTTCCTTGCATTGCCGGCGCAGTTCGACCGGATCGATCTCGTGAAAATCTTTGATGCCGAGGTGCTTGAGCGTTTCGAGCTCGATCGGCAAGCCGTGCATGTCCCAGCCGGGCACGAACTTCGCGTAGCGGCCGCCCAGCAGCGCCACCTTCACGAACATGTCCTTGAGCACCATGTTGAAGAAGCCGCCCATGTGCGGCTCGTTGTTGGCATACGGCGGGCCGTCGTGCAAGATCCACGGCGGATTGGGCGCGTTGCGTTCCAAACGCCGCTCGTAGGTGCGCCGCTGCGTCCACCAGGCGACCCGGTCGGGCTCGCGTTTGGGCAGCTCCGCCTTCATTGGAAAGTCGGTGCGGGGAAGGTTCAACGTATCGCGATAGTCGCGACGCTTCGTATCGGCCATGGGAACGCTGGGCTTTCGCCCCCCGGCCCCGCTTACTCCCGCAATAGTTCCGCGAGAACGTCGAAGTTTCGCTCGGCCGAGGCGCGCACCGCGTCGAGGCGCCCCTCGAGGTGCGATCCCAGCTCGGCACGCCGTTCGACCAGCGCGTCGACGAGCTCGTCGATCCGCTCGCCGGGGACGCGCTCGCCCGGCCGCCACAGCGGCGACAGCGGGTACTGCAGGTCGTCGCAGAGCGCGGCGACCTTCGGATCGTAGGCCAACGCGAGAAACGGGACGCCGAAGCGCGCCGCCAAGATCAGGGCGTGCAGCCGCATGCCCAGCACCACGTGCGCGCCCCGCAGGATGGCGGCGGCACGGGGCAGCGGGCAAGCCGGCAAGAGCATCGGCGTCGAGCTGCACAGCCGAATGACGTCGGTCGACACTTCGGCATCGGTGGCGCCGCCGAGCGGAAGAAAGGCGACGCGAATGCCGTGGCGCACGGCTAGGCGATCAACCGCCTGCCGTACGATGGGGGCGACGTCTTTGAATCCGGGCACCTTGCGCACGCTGACGATCGCGTACGGACCGCTTTCGGGGCCGAGCCCTTCGGCCTGCAGGTCGGCGTCCTCTTCGGTCGCGTCGTAGAGGAAGACCGGGTCGGCGGTCTGCTCGACGGCGGTCTTTGGCAGCAGCCCGTGCAGCAGCTCGTACGAGCGCCGGTCGCGCACGGTGGCGCGTGCGGCGCCGCGGCAGAACGTGCGGACGATGAAGCGTCCCAGCCCGTCGAGCGGGCCGATCGACTGCGCGAAGATCATCGCCTTGCGCCGGGCCGCGGCGGCTTCGCGAATCACTCCCGCGTAGTAGACGAGGCTGCGCGTGCTGGTCGCGTTCTGCAGCAGGCCGCCGCCTCCCGAGAGCACGACGTCGGCGCGGGCGATCGCCTCGCGTACCGAGCGCCACTCCCAGCGCGGCGTCGCGCAGACGTGCAACGTGCGTTCGGTCTCGTGCGGCGATGCCGAGAGCACCTCGAGCTCGACGCCGGGAAAGCGTGCGCGCATGCGGGCGACGATGACTTCCAGCAGCGCCTCGTCGCCGAGATTGCCGAAGCCGTAGTAGCCGCATAGCAGCACGCGCACGTCACGCGGCCACGCGCGCGGCTCGCCGGTAGATCCAAATGACGGCGGCGCCGATCGCGATCCCGATGATCAGCCCGTACGCCAAGCGCACCAGCGAGATCTCCAGCGGCGTGTGCAAGTGGCAGAAGGTATCGATGATGTCGCCGACGCCGACGCCGATGCCGAGTGCGAGCAGCCAGCCGACCGCGCGGCGATGGGCCGGAAGCAGCGCCGGAACGAGCATCATGCAGGGAAATCCGATCAGGAAATCCTTGAAACGCGGCCGCACGCTCAGCACGGCGGTCAGCAAGTGGCGAAACGCGAGCTCGTACTGCGAGGGCGCGATGTCGCTATCGTTGCCGCTGCGCATCAGCAGCAGCGCGCCGCCCGCGATGATCGCGATGCCGGCGAAGAGCTGGTAGGCGAGCACGGGCGACATGAAGACGTCGCGCGGGCGTTCGACGCCCGAGCCGAAGCGCCGGTCGAAGATATAGAGCGCGAACGCGATCAACGGCGGCAGCGCCAGGACGAGCCGCGCGCCGCGAAAGCGGACCACTTCTTCCATGGCCAGCGGCGAGCTCATCAGGCCGACGACGACGAGCGCGCCCAGCAGCGTCACGCCGGTCGCCGCCAGCGTCCAGCCGGCGCCGCGCACGATTTGTGCCCCGGGCGTCGCGGCCGGCCGTTCCTGAAACGCCGGAATCAACGCCAGAATCGCCGCCGTGGCGAAGAGCAGCGCGCCGGCCAGCGCGATCGCTTCGCGCGCGAAGAGATCGTGATGGGTAGCGACCGCGCCGCCGTAGAGCAGGATCGTCGCACCGTACGCCGCGACGGCGATCCACCGCCGGTAGAGCCCGAACAGCTCCAGCAGGATGAGGAAGATCGACGGAACCGCTAAGGCGGCGACGCCGATCAGCAGCCGGTTGTTTCCGTGGTATTGGGGGATCGGCGTCGCGCGGCCGAGCTTGAATCCCGCGGCCTCGAGCTCGCTCGCGATCTTCGAGACCATCTCGACGTTGGTCTTTTCGATCGAGAGATCGCCGTCTTGATGATCCCACGGGCGCAGGTAGACCACGCGTACGTTGCGCTCGCGCACGCCGAGCACGTAGCGCCCGACGACTTCGTCGAGCTTGATCTTGTCGAGCTCGGTTTTGGCGATCGCCTGGACGCGTACGGTGCGCCCCGGAATGAGGCGTGCGAGGCCTTCGCTGCCCTTCTGAATCTGGCTATCGTCGTACGTTTCGATCGCGCCGAAGTTGAAGACGTGCTTCTTGAAGGCTGCGGCGGCGTCTTCGAGGTGGTCGGGGAAGCCGAATACCTGATTGCGCAACCCGAAGAAGATGATGGTCGACACTTTCGGATCGTAGTGCAGGACGTCGTCGAACTCGGCCTCGATCTGCGGCTGTGCGAAGCGTTCGTCGTTTTGAAAACGCGGGATCACCAACAGGCCGAGGCGGCGCGCCAACGCGAGCTGCCCGGTGGGAATGCCCAGCGCCGTATTATTGAAATAGTCGATCTGCGTGCGCACCTCCAGCAGCCAAGGGCGCGTGGCGCGCAACACGCGCACGCTCTTGGGCATGAAGTGCAGCGCCAGCTGCAAGCGATAGCGGTGGTAGGCCGACGGATCCGAAACCAGCAGGTAGATCGCGCTGGAATCGACTCGCTTGGCCGCCACCATGGCCGCCAGCAGCGGATCGCGGATCGGAGAGATTCGCGCTTGGTTGATCAGCGCGGCGCCGGTGGTGACGTACTCCCGGCCGTCGAGCCCGACGTTGCCTCCGAGCTCCTCGGTGACCGCCAGCGAGGTGAGGCCCGCCCGGCGCAGCGCGACCAGGAAGGCCGCCGGATTGTAGTTGTACGAGCGCGCCAACGCGTCGAAATCTTGGTAGTCCATGGCGATCTCGACCCGGCGCGCCTGCGACTCGGTGTGCGCGCGAAAGACCGCCACCGCGCCGCACGCGAGGAGGGCAACGAGCAAGAGTACGGCGGCATAGCGCGTCTGTTGAGGAAGGGCGTTCACGAAGCGCGTCAGTTCGACCAGAAAACAAGAGGACCCGCCAAAGGCGAGTCCGCTTGCCGTCGCGTATGCGCGTGCCCTTTTTATCGGGTTCACGCATACCGGGTGTGGGCGACGCTTGCTGCTTCATCATCGCTCGTGCCCACGGGCGAGCGGCGAGAGGCTCAGGTACTTCCGCGGGTCTGGGGGCCGCCCCTCCCGGGCTAGGGCTCCCACGCGGGAGCACGCTTTTCGAGGAAGGCGTGCATGCCTTCCTGAGCGTCCCGTTCCAGCGCGTTGCAGGTCATCGTCTCGCCGGCCCGAGCGTAGGCCGACGCGGCGTCGAGATCGATTCCCGCATAAAACGCCCGCTTCCCGAGGGCGACCACCGTCCGGCTGGCGGAAGCGATCTTCATTGCCAAGCTCAGCGTTTCGTCGTGCAGCCGCTCGGGCGCGACCACCCGGTTGACCAATCCCCACGCCAGCGCCGTCGGCGCGTCGATCGGATCGCCCGTGAGCAGCATCTCCATCGCGCGCTTGCGCCCGATTGCGCGCACGATCGCGACCATCGGCGTCGTGCAAAAGAGGCCGATGCGCACGCCGGGCGTCGCAAACGTGGCGGTCGTCGCCGCAACCGCGAGATCGCAAGCGGCGACGAGCTGGCATCCCGCGGCCGTCGCGACGCGCTCCACTTCCGCGATGACGGGCTGCGGCACGCGGGCGATCGTTTGCATGAGATCGACGCACGCGGTAAACACCTCGCGATAGGCAGCCTCGTCGCGGTCGACGAGCTCGCGCAAATCGTGGCCGGCCGAGAACGCCGGCCCTTCACCGCGAATCACGATCGCCCGCGCGGATGGATCTTCGGCGAGCGCGCGCAGCGCGCCGTCGAGCTCGCGCATCATGTCGAGCGAGAGCGCGTTGCGCTTGTCGGGGCGGCTCATGGTGAGGGTGGCGACGGCGTCGCGTTCGCGCTCGACGCTCACGAACTGCAAAGCATTCATGGTTGGAGCATACCGGGCGGGGCGCGAAAGGCCTCTAGGGCGCCCCCGAGGCCGCGATCCGTGCGTCGAGCATGCGCTCGACCGCGTCGAAGATGCGCGGCACGTAGCGGTATTTGTAGGCGAGGGCCTCGGCGCCGTCGAGGCAATGGATCAACATCGCGGTGCCGCATTCGAAGACCAGTACGGAGCCGTCGGCCAGCCGCGCGCAGTCGACGCCGAAGTACTCCATGCCGAGGGCCTGCGCGATCGCGGCGAAGGGTTGCTCCCAGCGCTCGAACACCGAGCCGGGATCGGCGAGAAAAGCCTCCTCCTCGCGGCGCATCCACCCGCGTTCGGCCGTCGGGCTGCCGAGATAGTGCACCATCCAGGCCTCCGAGATCGCCAGGTGATAGGGAAACGGACGGCCGTCGACCACCGCGATGCGGTACTTGCGATAGTAGCCGTCGTCGCTGCGGTACTCCACGAACGGCGCGACGTTGTAGTGCTCGCTGCGGTGCCGGCCGAGATAGGCCGCGAGTTCGCCGGCGTGAGCCAAACGCTCGCAGCCCTCGCCGCGATGCCGGTCGACCGGCCGCACGACCACCGGAAACGCGATGCCGAGCAGCTCGGCCGCCGCGGGATCGGCGCTCTCGAGCTGGGCTCGCGATGCGCGGATCGCCTGCGGAACGACGCAGCCTTCGACGCCGGCCAGCGATTCGCGCAGCCGGCTGCGCCGCAGCCGAACGAGACGTTTCGGATCGTTGATGACGGGCACCGTCGCCTTCGCAGCAACCTCCGACGCCAAAGCGATCGCCCCGGCCGACGATTCCATCTCCTCGATCCCGTTGAAAATTACGTCGTACGGCGGCAGTTCGCCGGGATCCGCGCCCGCGAGATACCACCGGTGCAACGCCGTTCTCGCCGGATTGACCACCAGATCGAGCGGGGCGTTTTCGATCGCCCCGCCGGTCGTAGCGAGCACGAGCACCCGGCGCACGGCAGCGTTCGACGCCGCGCCGGCCGCGTACACCGTCTGGAAGCGCACGGCCTCCAAGCGATGACGCCGCGCCATCGCCTCTTCCGGGATGGCGTCGAGCAAATCCGCCAGCGCCACGTGCGCGGCCGCGAACTCCCAGCGCAGCATCGCGGCGATGCCGTACGCGTTGAGCGCGCCGATACGATCCGACCGCCGGATCGACAGGTTGCCGAGGGCGGCGTGCGCTTCGGGCCGCGACGGATCGGCGCCGATCGATTCGCGCAGCCAGCGCTCCGCTTCGTCCATGCCTACGAAGCCGGTCAGCGATAGCGGATGCCGGTGGTGGCACGCGAGATCGGGTTCGATCGCGATCGCGCGCTCGTACGCGCGCCGGCCTTCGGCGGGAGAACGGATCGCGCGCTGCGCCGACGCGAGGTCGGCGGCCGCGCGTGCGTGCCCGGGCACGAGGTGGAGAACGAACGACTGCAGCGCGAGCGCTTTGGCGAGATCCCCCGCTCGCGCGCAGAGCCTTCCGAGAAGATTGAGCGCGCCGGGTTCCTCCGGCGATTCCTCGAGCGCGCGCTCGCAGAGCGCATAGCTCTCGATCCACCGCTCCGACGCCTCAGCCTCGAGAGCGAGCTCCAGCGACTCTCCCACTCCGGCTGGCTCCCGGCCGGGCATCGCGGCCTCCTCCTTCGCGAGGATCCCGCCGGCGGATTTCCTTACGGACCGGCCGAAACGGCGGCCCGGATCTCCGTCAGCACCTTCCGCACGGCCGCGATGACCGCGTCCGGATGATCGAATTGAATGTAGTGGCCGCTCTGCACGAGTTCGTAGTTCCCGCGGGTCGAGAGCGCGGCCAGCCGCGCGTGCGCTTTCCGCCACGCCGGCTCGAAGCTTTCGAGCGCGTTGCGCAGAGCCGGCGGCATCTCTTCCTCGCCGTGCGTCGAGGCCGTCAAGACTTCGAGCGGGAGATCGCCGAGCGGACGTTCTCCGGCTCGCACTTCTCGTTGGCTCTCCGTCAGATAGTGCAGTTCCGACGCCGCGGCATCGTACGGCCCGGGGCCGCGCGCTTGGCGCTCGACCGCCGCCAGGAGTTGCGGGGTCACGCCGTTATCGGGCTGCGCGCCGATGCCCCATACCACGCCGAGGCAGGCTTGCAATCGCGGCGACCCTGGGGCGAGCTTGCCGTCGCGCGCCGCCGTCGCGCACTGCTGCGCCGCCGCGCGCTGCGCCTCCATCAACGGCACGACGGCGGCGGGCACCGCGAGATCGGGGGCCGTTCCGTCGACGAGCACCATGCCGGCGACGTCGCGGCGATCGGCTTGCGCGAATGCCAGCGCGTCGAGGCCGCCGAACGAGTGCGCCACCAGCACGTAGGGAGGCGGCAGGTTCGCCGCGCGCAAGAGGTCGCGTAACTCGCGCGCGTTCGCCGAGGCAGTGCGCGGCGACGACGCGGGATCGCTAAATCCGTAGCCGGCGCGATCGTACGCGCACGCCGTCGTGCCGGAAGCTAAGCGGGATTGCACCCGAATCCACGAGGGCGACCAATCGCCCAGCCCCGCGTCGAGCACGACCACGGGACGCCCGGTTCCCATGCAGACCAGATTGAGACGACGCCCCGCCACGGCCACGCGCCGCCCCGGCACCGCGTACGCGTTCGCCGCCGGAGCGGCGGTCGCGATCGCGGCGGCCAAGAGCGCGTGGGGCAGCATCCGGCGTTAGAACTGCGTGACGAAGTTCACGAACTGCATGGCAAAGAGGAACCAAATCGCGTAGAGTGCGGCCAGCGCCACGAGGATCTCGCCGGACCGGACGAGCCACCCGCCGGGCCCGCGCATCACGCGAATCGCGGCCTCGGCGATCATCGCGATCGCGCCGATGACGGCGATCACGCCGACGATGTAGAGCGCGATCATCTTGCCGGGCAACGCCGGCGAGAGAATCGCGTCTTCCGAAGAAAGCAGCGTCGCCCATCCGATCAGCGCGCCCAAGAACGCGATCGCGCCGATCCGCGCAATCGCGTGGACGATCTGCTCGTTTCGCGAGAGGTGCAGCGAGAGCTTGAGCTTGCGCCGCGCGATCCAGGCCCCGAAACGAACGAGCAGCGAGAGCACGAGGATGCCCGCGCAGAGCGAGAGCAGCACCTTGATCGAGCCCAGCGTTCGAAGCCCGGTGACGCGCTGCTCCACCGAGACCATGTTGAAGTAGTCCGTCGCCCAGGAGATCACGTTGCCGTTCGCGTCGGTGCCGAACACGACGTAGGAGTCCCCGCCGACCTGGCGGTAGCGCAGCGGTGCGACCTCGCGCCACTTCATCGGGTTGCCGGCGGCGTTTAGCAGCGAGCTCACTTCGATCGTCCCGTCGGCGTCCGCCGTGACGTTACTCTGCGCCAACGTGTACACGAAGGCGAGGGCGCGCGCGACGCGGCGGCTGCTCTGGTAGTAGCCCGCTACGCGCGCTGCGTCTTTCTTGGCATCGGGCAGCGTGGCCTGAGCCGGCGCGGTGTACGGATAGTAGCGATCGAGGAAGAGCTTGAAGAGGTTGTTGCGGACGTCTTCCACCGCGCCGGCCTTGCCGGGCGAGTTGAACGAGACGAACCAGCCCACGTCCTTGGATGGGATGAGGTGCAAGTCGCTGTGAAACGCGACGGTGTCGCCGCCGTGTCCGATGATGGGCAGCCCGTTGAAATCGTCCTGGTAGAACCCGAGATCGAAACTGGGCAGGCCCTTTTCCGGCGCGACCTGCGGCGTCCACATTTCCTTGATCGTGGCGGGCTGGAGCATGCGGTACCCGTCGTAGGTGCCGCCGTCGAGGTACGCGAGCATGAAGTGCGCCATGTCGATGCCGGTCGAACTCGACGCGCCCGCCGGCGCGGTGTCGACGTACTCGAACGGCTTCGTCTTGCCTTCGGAGGCGTCGAGATACCCCGTCGCCATCAGCGGCGCCAAGTTCTTGGGCAGCGGCTGCTCGAAGCTCGAATAGCGCATGTTCAGCGGCTGGAAGATGTGCTTGGCGATGTAGTCTTCGAATCGCTCTCCCGACACGCGCTGGACGATGTAGCCCGCCAGCGTCGCACCGTAGTTCGAATAGGCGATGATCTCGCCGGGCGGAAAGATCCGCGTCGGCAGCCTTCGCTTGAGGTACACGTCGATCGGAAGCACTTGAGCCTTGTTCTCGACGAGCAGATCGCGAACGGTCTCTTCGAAGCCGCCGGTATGCGTCATGAGATCGCGCATCGTGACCGGCTTTCCGTCGTACGGCGGAATCGTGAAGTCGATGTACTTATTCACGTCGGCGTCGAGATCGATCTTTCCGGCCTGCACCAGCTGCATCACCGCGGTCCAGGTGAACAGCTTCGAAACCGAACCCGGGCGGAAGATCGTCGTCGCCGGATCGACGGGGCGCTTGGTCTTGACGTCGGCGTAGCCGTAGCCCTTGGCGAACAGGATCTTGCCGTCTTTGACGACGACCAACACGCCTCCCGGAATGTCGCCGCGCTGCAACGCGTACGGAACGAGCCCTCCGAAGAACGCGTCGAGATCTTGAGCGGTCATCGCGTGAGCGACTTGGCCCGTTTTCGCCGGCGTCACCGCCTTTTCGGTGTGCGCGGGAACGGCCGGCACGAGCGTGAGTGCCGCGAGGACGGTCGATGCGAGAAGCTTGACGATCATTTATATATCCTGCGTGAGGATGACGCGGAAGTCCATTGGCCCGTAGTTGCCCGCCGCGGTGGCGGCCAAGCCGACGGGAACCGGCTCCCCGGTGGTCAGACTCGTCTGCGTCGCGTTGCGCACCAGCGGCAGCGGAATGCCGTTGAAGAAGCCGGCGTACGGATAAGCGTACGCGCCGGTGAGGTTGTCCGCGGAGAACTGCATGTGCGTTCCGCGGTCGTTGAGGTTGAACCGGACGTTGGCCGAGAGCACGGCGAAGGCCGGCTCGTTATAGGCGTTATTGTTGCCGTAGTAGGTCAACCCGACGTTATAGTACTGGCCGAAGTGTCCGAGCCAGCTCAGTTCGCCGTAGCCGCTGGCGTACGGCACGCGGCCGCCCGCGATACCGTTGGGCGATCCCGAGAGCGCGGTTGGCTGCCCGCCGAAGTTCACTTCGGGAAGCACCGCGAGGTTGGTGTTGTAGATGCAGCCGGGCCCCGGCGGCGTCGTCTTGCCGGTCTTCGGGTCGGTCGATCCCGCACAGTAGAAGTACGGCGGGAGGTTGTAGGTGAACGCGCGCTGCAGCGAGCCCTGGATCCTCCAGCCGAAGCCGTAGAGAGGCACGTGGTTGAGCGCGAACTCGACGCCTTCGTACCGCGCTTGCCCGAGGTTCGCCGTCTGAGAGACTTCGCACGGCGCATTGGGACAGCCCGCGGCAGCCGCTCCGGTGACCGTCGACGTCTCCGTCAAGAAGAGGTTGTGCAGTTGCGTGAAGTACAGATCGACCGACGCCGAGGTGGCGCGTGCGATCCGGTGGTCCATGCCGAGGTCGTAGCCGAACGCCGTCTCCGCGCTGATGTTGCCGTTGTTGGCGTTCTGAATCCAGCCGGCCGCCGGAACGCCGCCAATGATCTGGCTCCACGTGGGGCCGCCCGACGAGACGAGGGTGATGTACGGCGGGGCGACCGACCCGCCGCCCGACAAGCGAAAGATCGTGTTGCTTTCCGGGCGCCAGCTCAACGACGCGCGCGGTTCGTTATACGAGTGAGAGGCGTCGTTCCACGAGGTGCCGCCGTCGATCGAGTAGTGGCTGAGATAGTTGAGCTGGTAGTCGCCGACGTTGAGCAGCAGTTTCGGCTCGAGCACGAAGTTGCCGCGAAGCGAGATCGTCTGGAAGGTTTGACGCGATCCGGCGACCGGACTGTTGACGATGATTCCGACGGACGGCTCGTTTGCGGTCGAAGCCGAGCCTTGCTCCGAGCGGTCGTAGGCCAGCGTGAGCGTGTTCTCTCCGAGCTGTTCCTGCATTTGGAGCGTCTCGCCGCTCATCGCGTCGTTGGTATAGAAGAGATTGGCCGCGCTATTGGTTTGGAAGTTGACGTGCTGGCCGTTGAACGTGGTGTTCACCGGCGCGACCGCTCCGTGTTTGGTCAAGCACATCCAGCCGTTGGGATCCGTACCGCCGGCGGCGGTCGGGGTGCTGGGATCGAACGCCGTCCCGAGCGGACAGAGGGGCACCGTCCCGTAAGCGTTGAGCGACGTATTCAAGGGCGACGACGTGCCTTCGGTATTGTAGTTGTTGAGCGACCCGGTATAGTAGCGCGCCAGGATCGTTCCGGTTTGCCCGAGCGCGGTGCGGAACTCGCCTTGGAACAGATTCTGCTGAACGTTCGAGAATCCGATACCGTTGAACGAGCTGAGATCGAAGGGAATCGCCGTGCTGCACGAGGGGCCCTTGCCCGGGCTCGCACAGTTGTACGGCGTCCCCGTTGCGAACGGATTGCACGTCAGCGCCGCGTTCTTTCCGCCGCACGGATCGAAGGCAAACGCGGGCAGGCCGGTGGTTCCGACCTGCGACGTATCGTAGGCGTTCACGTCGCCGTTGCCGGTTACGGATTGCGCGCCGAGGTAGGAGAGCTGCAGCGACGTCGTGTTCGAGAAGTTGTAGACGATCTTGGCTAGCTGCGACGTGGAGTGGTAGCCCGTGTCCATCGAGTAGCAGCAGCCGACCAGCGGCTCGTTGAACGTGATGCCCATGCCGGCGTACTTCGAGAACGAGGATGGGGCGAGCCCTTCGCCGATCGGCGTGCCGAGCATTGCGAGCTGGTGGCCGTTGACGTAATACGGGCCGCCTTGCGGGCCGTTTGCGAGGGGAAGCTGCGTGCCCATCATGCGGAAGGTTTGCAGCGGGCCCGGCGCGCCGTCGCTCACGTAGCCGAACGCGTAGCCGAGCTTGTGATTCGTCGTCTCGCCGGTGGCCTTGAAGCCGGCCGAAACGCCGCCCCACTTGTCGACGCCGAACATGCCTTCTTGCCTGGGCTGGGCGCTCGGTTCGAGCGTGATGTAGTTGATCGTTCCGTTGATGGCGTAGTTGATCTCGACCGGCATCGACCCCGGGCCCTTGACGAGCTCGGCCGACTGCAGCAAGAACGGATTGATCAGGTTCGGAGAGTAGGTTCCCGCCGAACCGACCGAGACGGGATGTCCGTCGATCAGCGACTCGGTCTCGTACGGCAGCGCGCCGCGAATCTGCGGCGTCTGCTGCGAACCGGGCGAGGCGCCGTTGCTCGGGTTGCCGTTGCCGGGGGAATAGGGCGTCGTGAAGATGCCGGGCGTCTCGTTGAGCACCTGCGACACTTGCTGGCTGCCTTGATTTTCGAACGTGGCCGAGCTGATCGTATCGATCGCGGCGGTCGACGTGTTGAGCGGAGCCACGCCCGGTTCGTTGGTGGCGACCGACGCGATCACTCGCAGCGACGAAAACGACGCCGCCACCAACGTGACGTCGATCGTCGTCGTCTCGCCGATGAACGCCGTCACCGAGTCGTTCCGATAGAGGTTGTACCCGGCCTTGCTCACCTGCATCGTGTAGAGCCCGGTCGGCACCAGCGGGAATTTGTAGCTGCCGTGCGCGTCGGTCGTGGTGCTCAGACGAGCGGGCCCGATGAGCTCCACCGTCGCACCGCCGAGCGGCGCCCCGCGGGACGCGCGCACGACGCCGGTAACGACGGCCGTCGTTCCGGCGGCGGCCGCCGCCAACGGTACCAGCGCAAACAGTGCGATCAGCACGAGGGTCGTTGCGCGAAAGATCAATCGACGCATCTCACTTGCTCCAATGACGGCTAGCAGTTGCACACGGACGAACTTCTTCATGAAGGGCACCTCGCAGCTCATCGGCGGGACGACGCCGCAGCGACGACGCGCCACAGCTTCGCGCCGGTATGGCGCACCGGATCGTCCGCCGGGAGTCCGGTCTCTTCTTCTACCCGCGCGATCGCCTCGGCAGCCGCCTGCGGGTCGAGCGCCGACGTATCGAGCACGACCCCGATCACGCGCGCCGGCTTGACGAACGACAAGAGCCGTTCGTGCATCTCGATCAGCGCCGGCAAGCTCGGGATGCGTTGCTCGAAACCGAGGACGCGTTCGAGACCGACGCGGTGGCAGAGCAGCAGCGCGTCCGGTGCCGAGCCGTAGAGCAGGCCGAAGGTGACCGGCGCGTAGGCCGGATGGAAGATCGAGCCCTGGCCTTCGACCAGCACGACGTCGGCGCCGGGGTCGGCGGTGAGCACGAGCTGCTCGGCCGCGCCGGTGACGAAATCGGAGATCACGCGATCCACCGCGATGCCCTTGCCGGTGATCAAAATTCCAGTCTGCCCCGTCGCCACGAACTCGGCTTTATCGCCGGCGGCGCGCGCGGCGCGCTCGATCTCGAGCATGGCCGTCATCTTGCCCACCGCGCAATCGCTGCCGACGGCCAACACCTTCGTCCGCTCGTCGCGATAGACGGCTCCGCTAAACAAGGGGATGTTCTCCGGCGGCACGCGCACGTCGATGAGCTCCACGCCCGCGCGCGCCGCGCGCGCTGCGAGTTCGGGATCGTCGGCGAGGACTTCGTGCAGCCCGCTGATCACGTCGAGCCCCGCGTCGATCGCCTCGAGAATCGGCTCGCGCAGGCGCGGCGGAATGGCGCCGCCGTCGGTCGCAAAGCCGATCAGCAGCGAGTGCGGCTCGTAAGCCAGGGCTTCGCGCAGCGAGGCGACGATCGGCGCGTCGCTGCCCAGCGACGGCACGACGTCGCACACGCGCTTGCCGGCGTACCGCGAGTCGATGACGGCGGCCACCTGCTCGGGACGATAGCGAATCACGCCGTGCGCCGTCTTCCCGTGCGGCTCGGTGAGAAAGCCCTCCGTGAGCACGGCGTGCCTGCGCCCCTCGAAGGCGTAGCGTTCGTTCACTGCGCGCCTCCCCACACCGCTTCGCTGCAGAAGATCCGGCCTTCGCCGTCGTACTCCGCCGACGGCTCGCGATCGCGCGAGAACAGAATCGGACCGTCGAGATCGACGATCTCGCACAGCTGCCCCAGCAGAAACGCGGGCGCCATGGAGAGCGACGTCCCGCCCATGCAGCCGACCATCGGCCGCAGCCCCAGCCGGCGAATCTCGCCGACCATCTTCAGGCCTTCGGTGAGGCCGCCGCACTTGTCGAGCTTGACGTTCACCACGTCGACCCGGCCGGCAACGTTGGCTAGGCCGGACGAATCTTGCACGCTCTCGTCGGCGGCGATCGGAATCGGCGACGACAAGCCGTCGAGATCGGCTTCGCGGCCGATCGGGAAGGGCTGCTCGATCAACTGCACGTTGCACTCCTGGAGCACCGGCAGCAGCTGCCACAGGGAGTCGCGAGTGAACCCTTGGTTGGCATCGACGCCGAGCCACACGCCGGGCCGCGCCGCGCGAACCGCGCGCACGCGTTGCGCATCGCCCTCGCCCGTAAGCTTGAGCTTGAGCGCTTGGGCTTTCACGTACCCGCGCGCCGTTTCCGCCATGGCGGCGGGCTCGTCGGCCCCGACGGTAAAGGTGGTGCGTACCGGCCGGGGAGCTTGCAAGCCGAGCAACTGCCACACCGGCTTGCGCTCGATCTTCGCGCGCAGATCCCACAGGGCGCAATCCAGCGCGTTGCGCGCGCCGCCCGGCGGCAGGGCCGCGACGAGTTCCGCAATCGCCGCCTCGTCGCCGGCGGCGTCGAACTGCAGCGCGACCGCTTCGATCTGTGCCTTGGCGCGCTCGGGCGTATCGCCGTGGTAGTACACGCCCAGCGCCTCGCCGCGGCCGGCCAGATCGCCGGACCGGACCTCGACCACCAGCACCTCGGATTCGGTCCATTCGTAGCCGGTGATCCGGAACGGCTTTTCGAAGGGCCACCGCTCGATGACGCCCGTCAGGCGTCCATTAGCAATATTTCGCACTCTGGCGCATAATATCGACCCCGCGGGCCGGAGTCCTGTCGCGGCGCGGCAAAATACTGCCCGTCATGACAAGATATCGCCTCTCGGCATTGGCGCTCGCCGCAGCCGTTGCCGCCGCAACCGTCGCCGGCACGGCCGGGCCGGCGGCCGCCGGCCCGCTTTCGCCGGACCAGCAGGCCCGGATCGATTCGATCGCGCGAACGCAACTCGCCGCGCAGCACGTGTCGGGCCTCACGATCGGCGTCGGACGAAACGGCAGGGTGCTCTTCGCTCGCGGCTACGGGTTGCGCGACCGCGGCCGGCACCTGGCCGCGGATGCGGCCACCGCCTACGCCATCGGATCGATTACCAAGCAGTTCACCGCGTCGGCCGTCTGGTTGCTTGCGCAACGGCACGCCGTGGACGTCTCCGCGCCGCTCTCGCGCTACCTTCCCGGCGTCCCGCACGCCGCGCAGATTACCGTGCTTGAACTGCTCGATCAAATTTCGGGATATCGCGACTACCTCGAGGACGGCGCGCTGCTGCAATCCATCGAGAACTCCACGGTGCGGCATCATTCGATCGCCTACTACGTCGATCTCGGCGCCGGCATGCCGCTCGCGTTTCCGCCCGGGTCGAAGTGGGCGTACAGCAATACCAACTACGCCGCCCTCGGGCTGCTCGTCGAACGCGCGAGCGGTCAATCGTACTGGCACTTCTTACAGCACGACGTGCTGCGCTCGCGTCTGCCGAACACCACGTACCTGACGACGACGTCGCTCCCGCCCGGCGGCGACTCGTCGCAAGGCTACACGTACGGCAAGGGCTCGTTCGCACTCGTCAAGCCGTACGACATGGGGTGGGCCAACGCCGCCGGCGCGCTGGCGTCGACGGTCGGCGACCTCGTCGCGTGGGACGGCCTCTATTTCGGCGGCGGGATCGTGAACGCGGCGACGCTGCGCGCCGCGCTGACGCCGCCGAAGAACCGGCCGATGCTGGCCTCGAAGGATCCTCGCAACAACATCGCTCAGACGTACGCCTCGGGATGGGTGCACGGCCAGGACGAAGGCCGCCGGCTGCTCTGGCACAACGGCGGCACCATCGGCTACCGCTCGATGAATCTCGTCTTTCCCGACGGACTCGAGGTGGTCGTTCTCACCAATGCGACTACCGCCGATCCCGAAAGCATCGCGCTCCAAGTCGCTCGCATGCTCTACCGGTGACGCCTCCATTGCGCCACGTTGTCGAATACCTGGAACGACGCGGGATAGACGCCCTCCAAGTCGTCCGGTAACGCCGCCGTATTGGCCTGCTGCCAGATCGGCACGAACGGCAGTTCGGCGGCGACGACGCGCTGCACCGCGGCGGAATCGCGCGCTCGCTGGTCCGGATCGTAGGTGCGCAGGCTGGCGGCGTTGGCGCGATCGACGGCGGCATCGCAGAACCGCGTGTAGTTCGCGCCGGTCGGCGGCATCTCGTCGCATCCCAGAAAGTACTGCGTCGACGGATCGATCGGCGTGAGCAGCTGGAGGAGTACCGTTTGGAATTTCCCGCCCAAGATCGGGCCGCCCGAACTGGCCGGAGCCCCGTAGACCTGTTCGGGATAGGGCCGCAACGCGAGCATCACGCCGGCACGCCGCAACTGCGCCTGCAGCAGCAAGGCAAACGCCCGCCCCTCCGGCGACGACTGAATGTAGACCAGCGTCGGCGCGAGCGCGACGCCGTCGCGCTGCCGCGGGCCTTGCGCGGTTCGCGTCCAGCCCGCTTCATCCAACAAGCGGCCGGCGTCCGCGAGATCGTAGCGCGGGGGGCCGGCAATCGACGGGTCGTAATCCGGCCCGTAGAATCCGCGCCCCGCATCGGTCGCCGTCAAACTCCCGTGACTGGCCTGATCCACGATGCGCGGCAAATCCGCCGCTTCGACGATCGCGCGCCGGACGCGCACGTCGGAGACCATAGGATCTCGCACGTTGAATGCCAGCAGCGCCGCGCCGTACACCGGCGCGCGCACGGCGCGCACGCGCGGAATCTTTGCAAACTCTGAAAGCTGCGTGATGCTGCCCGCAAACGTCGCGTCGATTTCGTGCGTGCGCATCTCGATGAGCGCCGTTTCCGGCGACGGGAGGATCTCGATCGTGATCGCGCGCAAACCGGGCGTTCCGCCGAAGTACCCGTCGAAGCGCTCGAGCCGCAGCCGGTCGCCTCGCGCCCACCCTACCACGCGGAACGGCCCGCTACCCACGGGCATGGCGTTGAACGGCACGTGGTTGAGATCGGCGTATCCGCGCAACAGATGTTCGGGGAGAATCGCGTAGTTGCCGTCGGGTGCGAAGAAGTACGAGAGTACGGAAGAGTTCGGCCGGCGTAAGACCAGCCGCACCGTCCAGGGGTCGGGCGTCTCCAGGCGCACGACCTGGTCGTAGCCATCGCGCGCCTGCACGTCGTTGCGCGGGTTCATGATCTGGCGAAAGGTGAAAGCGACGTCGCGTGCGGTCAGCGCCGCCCCGTCTTGAAACCGGACGCCTTTGCGCAGCCGGTACACGATCGTTTTCCCGTCGGGCGAGATGCCTCCGTTCGCCGTCGATGGAACCTCGCGCGCGAGGTCGGGCGCGAGCCGGCCGTTGCGATCCACCGTGAGGAGGTAAGAAAACACGAGCGGACCGATCGCGGCCGAATCGGATCCCGAGAGCAAGAGCGGGTTGAGGGATTCGAAATCGCCGATCCGGCCGATGACGAGGGAATCGCTCGCACGCCCGGTGCCGCGCGCGTTGGTGCAGGCGCTCGTCAGCGCCGCCAGGGCCAGCAGCAGTATCAGCGGCAGAGAGGAATATTTTGGCATCCAGCACAAAATACCGTACTCCTGGAGCACCTCCCTTCCGACTGCAAGCGAGCCCATTGCGTGAGAATTTTAACCGGCGCGCTCATCACCGAGACCAATACCTTCTCCCCGATTCCGACCGGCTGGACCGCTTTCGAACGCACGCCCGTACAGCGAGGCTCGAAGGCGCCGTTCGCATCGACGTGGGAGTTTGCGCCGCTCGTGCGCTGGCGCGAGCTGGCCGCGCGCGACGGCCATACCGTGATCGAAAGCATCGCCGCCGTTGCGGAACCGGGCGGCCGAACCGTCCGGGCCGTGTACGAAGCGCTGCGCGACGAGCTCCTGCGCGCCGTGAACGATGCGATGCCGCTGGACGTCGTGCTGCTCTACCTGCACGGCGCCATGGCCGCCGAGGGCTATGACGATTGCGAGGGCGACGTTTTGGCGCGCTGCCGCGCGATCGCCGGCCCCGGCGCCGTGATCGGCGCCGAGCTCGACCTGCACGGCAACGTCACGCAAACCATGGTCGAAGCCGCCTCGGCCATCGTCGCCTACAAAGAGTATCCGCATACCGACATGGGCGAGCGCGCGGCCGACCTCTACCGCATCTGCATGGGTGCCGCGAACGGCGCGACGCGCCCCGTGATGGCGCTGCACGAGTGCGGCATGGTGGGCCTTTGGCCGACGACCAACCAGCCGATGCGCGCGCTGGTCGACGAAGCGATCGCCGCAGAACGCGACGGCCTGCTTTCGGTGAGCTTGATGCACGGCTTTCCGTGGGCCGACGTCGCCGGCTGCGGCGCCAAAGTGCTCGCCATCGCCGACGGCGACGAACGGCAAGCACGAACCGCGGCCGAACGCTTCGCGCGCAAATTCTGGGACGTCCGCGAGCGCGCGCACGTCCATTCGTCGAGCATCGACGAAGCCATCGACGCGGCGCTCGCTACCGGCGACGGCTTGGTCGTGCTCGCCGACGTCTCCGATAACGCCGGCGGCGGCGCTCCCGGCGACAGCACGTATCTGCTGCGGCGCCTGCTCGAGCGGCGCGTCGAGAGCGTTGCCGCGGGCACGTACTACGATCCGGGTGCCGTCGAGCTGTGCGCCGAGGCGGGCGCGGGCGCAACCATCGATCTGCGCGTCGGCGGCAAGCTCGGGCGCATGTCGGGCGAGCCTCTCGACCTGCGCGTCACGGTGCGGGCCGTTGCCGAGCACCACCATCAAACGGCGATGGACCGCAGCGGGCCGGCTCCGCTCGGACGCTCGGCGTGGGTGACCGTCGACGGCATCGACGTCGTGCTCGCGTCGGTTCGCTCGCAAGTCTTCTTTCCGGACGCGTTTACCGGCTTGGGCATTCCGCTCGAACGCCGTCGAATCGTTGCCGTCAAATCGACGCATCACTTTTGGGCCGGCTTCTCGCCGATCGCCAAGCGCGCGATCTACGTCAACGCGCCCGGCGCGCTGCAACTCGATTTCGCAAACATCCCCTACGAAACGCGCGAGCCCAGCTACTGGCCGCGGATCGGGAGCGTGGCCTAATGCCCGATCTCGAAGGCTCCATCGAGCGTGCGGTGGCGGATTGGCCGGTCGTTGGCTTGGGCTGCGGCATCGTCGCCGGCGGCGAGACGCTGCTGGCACGGGGCTTCGGCGTGCGGCACATGGGCGACGCGAAGGCGGTCGACGACCGCACGCTCTTCGCCATCGGCTCGGTCTCCAAATCGTTTACCGGGACGGCCATCGCGATGCTCGTCGACGAGGGCAAGCTCGCGTGGGACGCGCGCGTGCTCGATCACCTTCCCAATTTCCGGTTGTTCGATCCATGGGTGACGCGCGAAATGACGGTCCGCGATCTGCTGACGCATCGCAGCGGCCTCGAGCGCGGCGACTTCATGTGGTATAAGAGCGGCTACGACGCGGACTACGTCGTGCGGCGCGTCGCCCACCTGAAACCATCGTGGAGCTTCCGCACCACGTTCGGCTATCAGAATATCATGTATTTGGCCGCCGGCCAGCTGATCGAAGCGGTCGCGGGCAAGAGCTGGGACGATTTCATCGCCGAGCGCATCTTCGAGCCGCTCGAGATGGCCGATAGCCGAGCGTCGCTCGCGACGGTCGATCCGCAGGGAAACGTCGCGCAGCCGCACGCGCTGGTAGACGGCTCCATGGCGGCGATTCAGGCGCACGACGGATTCAACATGAATCCCGCGGGCTCCATCTACTCCAGCGCCCGCGACATGCTCGCCTGGCTGCGCCTTGCCATCGGCGGGGGCGTCTATCAGGGGCGGCGGCTGCTCTCCACCGGAGGGTCGGAGATGACGCAAGCCCCGCAAATGCCGATCGCGCAATCGGGATGGAGCGAGATGTTCCCCGACGTCGAGTTTCTCAGCTACGGCGCCGGATGGTTCGTCTGCAGTTACCGCGGCGCTACCCTGGTGTCGCACGGCGGCAACGTCGACGGCATGAGCGCCGTCGCCGCCGTCGTGCCGTCGCGCGGTTTCGGCATCGTGGCGTTAGCGAACGTCAATAGCTGCCGCCTGCCGCAAGCGCTGGTCTTCCACGCCATCGATCGCGTCGTCTTCGGCGAATCCAGCAACCGGCTCGAAGAGTTCTGCCGGCGCGAGCGTTTCGGCCGCGAGCGTCTGGAGTACGCCGAGGCCGACCGCAAGCGCAGCACCATCCTCGAGACGAAGCCCTCGCGTCCGCTGGAATCGTACGTAGGCACGTACGAAGACGCGTTTTACGGCGAGGCGAGCGTTACGCTGCGCGACGGCAGGCTGCGCTTGAGCTTCGTCGGCTTCGAGGGACCACTCGATCATTGGCAGTTCGATAGCTTCACCGTCGCCATCGACGATCCGTACCTGCGAGCGTACAAGTCGGTCGTGCGGTTCGAGCTCGACGATTTCGGAGATCCCGCGCAACTGACGCTCGTCGTGCTCGGAGCGCTGCGCCTCGTGCTGCAGCGCAAACGTCCCGATCCGCAGGCCATCGAGGTGCCTGGTGAAACGCTCCGGCGGTACGAAGGCCGTTTCGAATCCGAGCTCGCCGCGATGCGCGTCGCCGTCGATCTCGTCGGCGGGTCGCTCAAAGCCACCATTCCGGGAGCGCTGGGCGGCAGCGCCGAGGACGTCGTCGTCCGCGGGCTGATTCCGGTTGCCGCCGATCGTTTTGCAATCGCTTCGACGCAATCGACGCTGGCCTTCGACGGCGATCGCGCCGTGCTGGAAACGCCCCATCAGCTCGCCGTCGAGCTGACTCGCCGCTAGCCGCAAGCAGTGTTCGGCCGCGGGCGGCGAAGTATCGCCGCATGAGGAAACGGACCGCCCCGAAAAGCCCCGCCCGGCCGCCGGCCGGCGACGACGGCGCGCTGCTCGCGCCCGACGTCGGCAAGATCCTGGAGCGCGTTCGCACGCAGCGCGGCATGACGGTTCGCGAGCTGGCCGAAAAGAGCGGCCTCTCCGCCTCGTTCATCCGGGCCGTCGAACGCGGCGATTCCGACATCGCCATCGGGCGCCTCGCCAAGCTCGCGAACGTATTCCACTACGATCTCGGCTCGTTCCTCGGCTTCACGGCGCAGCTCACGCGTCCGACGTTCGTGACCTCGTCGGAGCGCAAACGCGTCAATCGCGGCAAGGGCGTCACCTACGAAGCGCTCCATCTCCCGGCACTGGATTTGGATCTCGTCGACGTGCGTCTGGCGCCCGGCGCCGCGTTCAAGAACGAACTCTCTCACGAAGGCATCGACGTCGTGTACGTGACCGAAGGCGAGCTGGTGCTCACCGTCAATCACATCGACTATCCGATGATCGCCGGCGACTGCTGCGTCTTCGCCGCCGGGTTTCCTCACAAGCTGCGCAACGACTCTCGGACGGAAGCGGCGGCGATTTCCGTTACGACCGGCCGTATGTAGGAATTACCGCGTCGCGGCAGGCCGGCTCCAATGCCAGCTCGCCGCGAAGTTGAACGGCGACAAGAGCGGCGGCACGTAGCCCTGAAGGTTCGACGGAATCACGTCGACTTCGCTGATCTGGCAAAGAAAATCGTACGGAAGGTCGCGCTGGATCGTTTGCTGCACCGCGCGATACGATGCGGTTCGCACCGCCCGGCCGTACGACGACGCTCCCCGGCGAAGCAAAGCGTCGACGGCGGGATTGCAGTAGCGCGCCACGTTGAACCCGTGCGGGGCCCGTTGGTCGCAGGCCAGCAGCCACGACGCGTCGGGATCGTAGGTGCTCTGATAGTCGTAGAGCGACACCTGATAGCGCCCTTGAATGAGCGGCCCTTCTTCGGAGATGTAGAGATTGCGATCGTATTGGCGCAGCGTCACGTCGATGCCGGCCTCGCGCTCGGCCGCCGCAATCGCGGTCGCCAGGCTCGTCGTCACGTCGGAACCGGTTGGAAACGCCAACTGCAAGCTCAAGCGGCGGCCGCCTTTGACGCGCACGCCGTCGCTGCCGGGAATCCATCCGTCGGCCGTTAGCAGCGCTCGCGCTCCCGCAGGATCGTAGCGCGCGCCCGAAATGGCGGGATCGTCGGCCCACGTGAAGAGGCCGCGCATCGGATGGTCGCCCGAATCGACGCCTTGCGTGATCTTGCGCACGAGGGTCGGCGCGTCGATCGCTTCGGAGAACGCCGTCCGCACGTCGCGGTCGGCCAGCGCTTTGACCTGCACGTTGAACGCCAGGGCGTAGAAGTAGGGCACCGGCGTGACGACGAGCCGGTGGTGCGGGATCTCGCGCAGCTGCGCGACCCGCGAGGTGTCGATGAAGAAGGCGGCATCGAGTTCGCCGGTCTGCAGCTGGTCGATGATCGTCGAATCGTCGGAGACGAACGGCAAGATCAGGCGCGCTATCCCGGGCTTGCCGCGGAAGTAGGTGGGATTCGCATCGAGCACGATGCGATCGCCACGATCCCAGCGTACCAGCCGATAGGGCCCAGAGCCCACCGGCGAGGAGCCGAAGGGCACGGCGTTGAGGTTGGGCAGCGATGCGAGCAGGTGCGCGGGCAGAATCGGATAGTTGCTGTCGCCCCCGAAGAAGAGCGAGAGAATCGGCGAGAACGGGCGGCGCAGCCGGATGACGACGGTGTACGGATCGGGCGTCGCGATCTCCGAAACGATATCGTATCCGTAGCGTTCCGGTACGTTGTTCTTCGGATTCATGATCGCACGATACGTAAACGCAACGTCGCGCGAGGTCACCGGCGTGCCGTCCTGCCAGCGAGCGTCGTGCCGAAGGTGAAAGGTCACGCTGCGCCCGTCGGGTGAAATGCCGCCGTTCCCGGCCGACGGCACCTCGGCCGCCAAATCGCCCGCAATGCGCCCGCTCGCGTCGTACGTGGTGAGGTACGAGTAGAGCAGCTCGCCGAACGTGTACGCGCCCACCCCTTCGAGCAGCAGCGGATTCAGCGAAATCGGTTCTTTGCGTACGGGCACCCGCAGCGTCGCCGTATCGCTTCCGCCGGCGGCTTCGTTGCGAGCGTGGCAGCTCCCCAAGGCCGAAGCGGCCAAGCACAAGGCGACGACGCGAGCGAACCGCATAGTCCGCTACTACCGCCCCCCGGGGAACCCGCCCTCCCGATTGCGCTAAAATATTGGGCAGCGCGACGGTTTTTCGGAGCAGCGCGCTATTGGCTGAACTCTACGATCACTCCGCAGCCGTAGAAACCGCACGCTTTGCTGCCGCCGCCCTGGTCCATCGACGTGTAGTACGTCCTGCCCACTTGCGTGAGCGGTCCGTCGGGCGAACGGCCGTCGGTGGCGTAGGCCGTTCCGTCGAAGTTGTGGAGCGTTCGGTAGCCGCTTGCGGAATACGCGATGCTCCAGAGCGTGCCGACCGAGTTGAACGACGTCTGCGCGCCGCCCAGCGACGTCGTGCCGATCAGCCCGGTTGGCGTGGCGAGGACTCCCGACGCCGGAATCTCGCCGTCTTGGAGTTGGTAGCCCCGAAAGCCGTAGAGCGTCTTCTTCTTTCCGCCCGCAAAGCTGTAGATCGAACCGCAACCGGGCAGCGAGGTAGGCGAGTAGCACTCGCTCACGTCGCCGCCGAGGCTCGTGACGCCATAGAGGGTGCCGCGCGTCGCGGCCGTCGTGCCGAAGACCACGCCGCCGCGCGGAAAATATCCGTCGGCTCCGCCCGCGAAACGATACAGCACCTGGTAGCGATAGCTCTTTCCGGACGGCGTCAAAGCAAAGATCGTTCCGCAGCCCTGCGTGCAGTAACTGGTGAGGATGCCTCCGCTCTGGGTGACGCCATACATGACGCCGTTGCCGGCGACCAGCAGGCGGCCGTCCGGGTTCAAACCGTCGGAGCCGCCCTTGAAGCTGTAGAGCACGCGATAGGCGTACGAGCCCCCGGCTCCCGGCGTCAGTTTGTAGACGACGCCGCAGCCCAGCGATCCACAGGCCGTACTCGTCCCGCCGTACGTCGTGCTGCCGTAGATCGCTCCGGCGCCATCCATCGTCACGAACAGCGGCTCGTCGCCGTCGGCGCGGTTCATCGAATGGAGGATCGTGTGCTTGTACGCGTTGCCGCTCTTTTGGAGCTTGAAGATCGTGCCGTAATAGAAGTTCGCTCCGCCCTCCCCGGTCGCGCCGAACAGCGTGCCGTTCGCGTCGGCGACGAGGCCGTAGGGAGCCGTACCGTCGGCCGAGTTCGCGAACGTATAGATTTTGTCGAGCGTCCACACCGCGCCGCTTTTGCTGGCCGCGAAGACGATGCCGTTGGTGCCCTGTTGCGACGCGCTGCCGAAGAGCGTGCCGCGGTACGCGGCAAGGCCGCCGCCCGGGCCGGCCGGCATCGTTCCGCCCTTAAAGCGGTAGATCACGCTCGCAGAAGAGACGTTTGGGGCCGCGTCTCGGACGTGGCGCGCGTTCGAAGCGGCAGGCGGTGCGAAGGATCCGCCGCCTTGCGCGCATCCCGCAACGACGAGGGCGCATAGAACGACCGGGGCAGAAGACCAACGCATAATGGACGCTCTTTCAAAGAAGCGCTACGGGTGCGGTTTCGTGCCGTTCCCATGCCGGCCGGGCATTCCTGCACGCAACGGCCGCTTCGCTCGCTGCGGCGCGCCTTTTAGACGGACGTAGGCGCGGGCCTCGTCTGCAATCGTGCCGAAGATGCGAACATGCGCACGATCTGTTCCGTCACGGCACTGTTGTTTTGCTTCACCGCCTGCTCGGCCGGCCAGGCAGCACCGCCTCTCGCCAACGGCTTCGCGCCGGCAAGCGACGCGGTCTCGCACTCCCTCGGCGTTACGCCGTTCAACGCGCCCACCAGCGTCTTTCCGGGTGCGACGACCACCGAACCGACGGGGATTCGTCCCGGTTTCATCAGCGCGACGGTGACCTTGCAAGACGGAGCGACCGTCGGCGGCGTCTACGATCGCAACGCGCAGACGTGGGCGCAGATCGACTACCCCGACGCCGCGTCTACCGCCGCCTATGGACCGCAGGCGATTCCGGGCGGGTACCGGGTCGTCGGCAGTTTCAAGGACTCGTTGCAGAAGGGCGACACCGCCTTCGTCTACGACTCGGTGAAAGACGAGTACCTTCCGATCAACACTCCGGCAAATCTCTGCGCGCCGAAAAAGTGCAACTACACGATCGCCCACAGCATCTTCGGCCATCCCAACTATCTCGTCGTCGGCAACTACGACGCCGTCGATCCCACGCCGCCGGCCGCCGCCGTGCCGGCCGCAGGGCACGCGTTTCTCTACAAAAGCGCGGAGCGAACGTTCGCGACGATCGACATTTCGGGCGCGCTCAGTACGACTGCCTACGGCATCTGGGTGAACGGCCGGCACGTCGTCGTCGCCGGAGGCGATACGGATAAGCGCGGCCGCCACGCATACGTCCGCGCTCTCGGCACGCAACGTCTCGTAACCTACGACTACCCCAAAGCCGCGCTCACGCACTTCGAGGGAATCGCGGGCGCCGGCGGGTACGGCGACTACAATCTCGTTGGCGATTACAGCAAGCCGTCGAGTAAGGCGGTGTACGGCTTCTTCATTCAGATGCGCAACTGGAAGTTCCAGAACCCGGTCGTCATCGGGAAGCTCACCGCCAACTCGGTGAGCGGCCGCGACGTCATCGGCGTCTACCATCCCCCAAGCGGCATCTCGGGCTTTATCACGACGATTCCGGCAATCGATCCGCCGTAACGCGGAAGGCGGGGAGTTGGTTGCTCGCTTGCCTGAGAGGGCGGATCGGTAAGCTATAAAGAAAGCTTACGGGCGCCCTCCCGCAGCAAAGCATTGGAGTAGACGGTGGTTTGTCGATTGGTGATGAGACGGCTCGCTGCCGCTATGTCGGCAGCACTCTTTACTTCATGCACGCCGGCGAGTATGCCGCCCACGTCACGCGCGCCGCTATCGGTGCGCGTCACTGGCGAGTTACGCTACGTCGGTGACGTCGCGCGCGCCCAGGCGAGTCAGGGCGCGTATACGGGACCGTTTACGTTCACGTCGACGAATCGTGCCGTATTGCGGCTTTCATCAACGTCGCCCGCCGTCATGTCGCCCGACGCGCGCAACGCGCACGGAAAGCAGACGCTGGTGAGTGCCGACGGCAAGGCGTACGTCATTGTGGCCGGGCCGGGATCGGCATCGGTTTCCGTGAGCGGCGCGGGTGCCGCTGTGGTCACGTCAGCAGCCTTGCAGGTTGACAACGTCCCGAAGACCGGCTCCGTTCTCCTCTCGCCGACGAGCCTGCAGTTCGCAGCGATCGGTTCCTCGTACGCGCAAGACGTTCGGGTTGCGCAGGGCTCGTACGGAGGGGCCTTCTCCGAGCGCGACGATTGTGCGAGGATCGCGACCTTGGCAGCCGATCGAAACGGGGACGGCGAAGCGAAGTATGCGGTTACGCCGGTGGGTGCGGGATCGTGTAAGGCGACGTTCACCGGCGGCGACGGCAAGTCGGCGTCCCTGCCGATCTCGGTCGCGGCGCTCGGCGGCGTCGTGCTCGAGCCCACGAGCTTGAGCTTCAACGCGACCGGCTCGGCGAACAGCAAAACGGTCGCCGTGACGCAAGCCAAGTACGCAGGCAGCTTTACCGAGGCCGACGATTGCACGAAGATCGCAACGCTGGCCGCGACCGCCAACGGCGGCGGTAGCGCGAGGTACACGGTCACACCGGTGGGCGCAGGATCGTGTAAGGCGACGTTCACCGGCGGCGACGGCAAGTCGGCGTCCCTGCCGATCTCGGTCACGACGCTTGGGGGCGTCGTGCTCAAGCCCACCAGCTTGAGCTTCAACGCGACCGGCTCGGCGAATAGTAAGACGGTCGCCGTGACGCAAGCCAAGTACGCGGGCAGCTTTACCGAGGCCGACGACTGCACGAAGATCGCAACGCTGGCAGCGACCGCCAACGGCAGCGGTAGCGCGAGGTACACGGTCACGCCGGTAGGTACGGGATCGTGTAAGGCGACGTTCACCGGCGGCGACGGCAAATCGGCATCGCTGCCCATCTCGGTCGCGGCGCTCGGCGGGGTCGTGCTCGAGCCTACCAGCTTGAGCTTCAACGCGACCGGCTCGGCGAATAGTAAGACGGTCGCCGTGACGCAAGCCAAGTACGCGGGCAGCTTTACCGAGGCCGACGATTGCACGAAGATCGCAACGCTTGCCGCGAAAAGCAATAGCAGCGGCAGCGCGAGGTACACGGTCACGCCGGTGGGTGCGGGATCGTGTAAGGCAACGTTCACCGGCGGCGACGGCAAGTCGGCGTCCCTGCCGATCTCGGTCGCGACGCTCGGCGGCGTCGTGCTCGAGCCCACGAGCTTGAGCTTCACCGCGATCGGCTCGGCGAACAGCAAAACGGTCGCCGTGACGCAAGCCAAGTACGCGGGCAGCTTTACCGAGGCCGACGATTGCACGAAGATCGCAACGCTGGCAGCGAAAAGCAATGGCAGCGGCAGCGCGAGGTACGCCGTCACGCCGGTAGGTGCGGGATCGTGTAAGGCGACGTTCACCGGCGGCGACGGCAAATCGGCATCGCTGCCCATCTCGGTCGCGGCGCTCGGCGGGGTCGTGCTCAAGCCCACCAGCTTGAGCTTCAACGCGACCGGCTCGGCGAACAGTAAGACGGTCGCCGTGACGCAAGCCAAGTACGCCGGCAGCTTTACCGAAGCCGACGATTGCACGAAGATCGCAACGCTGGCAGCGAAAAGCAATGGCAGAGGCAGCGCGAGTTACACGGTCGCGCCGGTAGGTGCGGGATCGTGTAAGGCGACGTTCACCGGCGGTGACGGCAAGTCGGCGTCCCTGCCGATCTCGGTCGCGGCGCTCGGCAGCGTCGTGCTCAAGCCCTCGAGCTTGACCTTCAACGCGACCGGCTCGGCGAATAGTAAGACGGTCGGCGTTACGCAAACCAAGTACGGCGGCAGCTTTACCGAAGCCGACGATTGTACGAACATCGCGACGCTGTCGGCGAAAAGCAATAGCGGCGGCAGCGCGACGTACGCGGTCACGCCGGTAGGTGCGGGATCGTGTAAGGCAACGTTCACCGGCGGTGACGGCAAGTCGGCGTCACTGCCAATCGCGGTGCTCGGTCGCGTGGTGCTTCAGCCCGGCAGCCTGAGCTTCACCGCCGTAAGCTCGGCTAGCGCGAAAACCGTCACCGCGACGCAGGCCAACTTCACCGGCTCGTTCGACGAGAGCGACACGTGCGGCAAGGTTGCGACGCTGCGTGCTTCGGCGAATAGCGGCGGCAAGGCGACGTATACGGTGACGCCCACGGGACCCGGCGCGTGCAGTGCGAGGATCGCCGGCGGCGACGGCGCTTCCGCGTCGCTTCCGATCGCCGTCACCTTGCCGGTGCCGGTAATCGCGGTCGTCTGCGCCCAGACAGCGGACTCCTGTAAAGGCGGAAGTGCGACCTCCCCGGGCTCGGTGCAGTTCACCGCCGTCGGCGATACCGCAACGCTGACGCCGAGCGCTCCCAACTGGTCGCATGCGCCCAACTTCACGCTCAAGAGCGACACCTGCAACAAAACCGACGATCCGGCGGCGGGCGGCAACTGGGCTACGATCGCGCCGGGTGTCGGCCTAAGTGCTTCTTCCTTCACGCTCAAAGCCGCAAATGCCGGCACGAGCAGCAACAAAGCGAAATGCAGTGCGACCTTTTCGGACGCCGCGGGCAGAACGCTCGTGGTGAACGTCGAGGTCACGCTCGGAAACGTCGGGGTTCACTAACGATGGAGTTACGGCGCACGATTGCGACCCTCTGTGCGGTCGGACTGCTGGCGGGATGCACGAGTACGGGCGAGCGGAGTTCGCCGCTGCCGGCAACGAGCGATGCGAGCGCCGCGACTGCGGCGCGCGCGAGTTCCTCGACGATTCCTGAAAAACATCGCCGCAAAGGGGCGCTTACGATCCATATCCGAATCCCCAAGCGTCATCGCAGAAAGGCCCCGCACTATATTTCGGCGGCAACCAAGGGAATGACGATGGCCTTTACCGGGCCGTCGACGATGACCCAAGTGGTCAACCTCACACCGAGCGATCCACGCTGCACGGGATCGCCGTTGACCTGTACCATCGCCGTGACGCTGCTTGCCGGTAACTACACCGTCACCATCAACACCTACGACAAGGCGCCGGTGAGCGGCAGCATTCCCGCCGGTGCCAACCTGTTGTCGACGGCAAAGAATGCACCGTTTACGATGACGGGCGGCATCACCAACGACATCGGTTTTACGCTCGACGGCGTCGTCGCGTCGCTCGCCGTCAGCGGCTTACCGAGCGGAACGGCCGGCACGCCTTTTGCATCGTCGCAAGCGTTTACCGTTAGCGCGAAGGATGCGGACGGCGACACGATCGTCGGAACGTACGAAAACGCGGTGACGCTGAGCGACAACGACGGCAGCGGGGCGACGAGCGTCGCGACGTCGGGCAGCGACAATCCGCCGGCCGGGCAACTGCTCAGTTCGAGCGATACCGCGAAGTTGAGCTACACCGGCCTAGCCATCGTACCGGTGACCGTTACGGCGCGCGCGAGCGGCGCAAGCAACGGCAGCGCCCCGTTCGCGCCGGCCCTGCAGCCGATCGTCGTCACGACGAGCGATACGCTCAATCCGAACTTCGCGGGTGTGGATTTCTACGCTACGAGCGGCCCGGGGTCGAGCGGCACGTTTACGGCATCGGAAGCCGGCTGGACCAACGCGCCATACAACAAATCGCTCACGGTCACCAACGGCAGCGGCTGCGCGACCATCGGCACGGTTTTGCAGGGCAGCAATTCGTTCACCGCGAGCGTCGCATCGGTTCCGTCACCGGGCACCTGCACGGCGTTGACGCTGCACGACGGGGTCGGCCAGAGCCAAACCGTCACGCTCGCGTACACGAACTTCGGGTACACGGGCGCGACGCAGTCGATCACCGTTCCCGCGGGCGTCACGCGAGTCACCGTGACCGCCGCAGGGGCGCAAGGTGCCGCGGGATGCGGCGGGCCCTGCGGTACGAGCTCCGGCCCGGGCGGCGACGGCGGTACCGTGCAAGCGACCGTGTCGGTTACGGCCGGCAGCCTGGACGTCCTCGCCGGCGGTCAGGGCCAGCAGGGGACCACCAGTGCGGGCGGATCGGGCGGATTCAATGGCGGCGCGGCGGGCGGCTACGGCTCGGCGATCAACGTCGGCAGCGGCGGCGGCGGCGCCTCGAGCGTCGCCCAGGGCGGCGTCTTCCTGGTCGTCGGCGGCGGAGGGGGCGGGGGCGCCGATAACTGCGGGACGAGCGGCCAGCCTTACGGTGGCTACGGGGGCTATCCCACCGGGCAAGACGGCGGCACGTGCCCGGGTGGCGGAAGCGGGAGCGGCGGCGGCGGCGGAACGCAATCCGGCGGCGGACCGGGCGGCGGCGGAGCATTGGGGACTACCGGCGGCGGCGGGGGAAGCGCCGGAAACGGGGGCGTCGGCGCGATCTGCGATACCGTCTGCAGCGGCGTCGGATCCGGGGGCGGCGGCGGAGGCGGCGGTTACTGGGGCGGAGGCGGCGGTGGCGCAAGCAATGGAATCGCGGGTGGCGGCGGCGGCGGCGGGTCCTCGTACTACCTGCCGAGCGCGACGAACGTGACGACGACCAACGGTACCCAGACCGGCAACGGTTCCGTCATCCTCGTGTGGTAGCCCCGACCGACGAACCCCGCCGCTCGGGGTCAGCGCGGGGGATCGACGCGTGGAAGCCAGGGGCGAGGCGACGCGTACGCACAAACTTCGGTCGGCTCCGGGCCCGTACCGTATGGGCTTTCCCCGGGCTCGTAGGCAGACCCACAAGGATAGTTGAGAACCGGATACCCAGGCGGCGCGTCCGAACAGGGACCATTCGCCGCGTCGAAAACGATGAAATCGCGTCTTCCGACCCAAGCAATCCGCAACGTGTCCGAGTGAATGTAGCGTTGGATTCCTCTGACGATCTGCAGCTCGGCGTCCGATAATTCCGGAAAGCCAGGCTTCCAATATCCTGCGCCGAGTAACTCTCCGGCGGTAGATTCGGCCGAGGCGTTTGTCCTGGACGCGCAAGCTACTAGCGGCCCGCACGAGCAACTGGATACAGACCATCCGGCGACAAGTGGAACGTCATCCTTCGGCTCTACGGTCGGCTCGAGCCATGGTTCAATAAGACGTGGCGTCCTGGAGAGATCGAGTCCCAATAATCACGGCCCCGTCACGCGGTCGGCGCGCTGGAGTCACGTTCTCGGACGCCGCGACGTCGCTTACGGCTGTAGGGAGAAGATCACACCGTGTCCGTACGCACCGCCGTTGGCGGCAACTCCGTAGACCGTACCGTTCAGGTAGGCTAGGCCGGAGGGATACGCTCCGTCGGCGCCGCCGGCAAAGCGGTACACGACGCGGTACGCCTTCGAGACGGGATTAAACTCGAAGACCGTTCCGCATCCGCCGTAGCAGTTCGGGTTGCCGCCGTGCAAGGTCGTGCCGTAGTACACGCCGTTTCCGGCGACCAGCGGCGAGCTTGGATTTGCGCCGTCGCTGCCGCCTTCAAACGTGTGCTCGACGTGGATTTTGCGATAGCCGTCTGGTTTGCCGGGCATATATGCGAGCTGAATCGTGTAGATGCTGCCGCAGGAGCACGAGGGGCTTGCGCCCTGCGCCGTGGTTCCGTAGACGATAGACCCGAACTGCCTTTCCGGCCCGATGTCGTTCGTTACTCCGCCCGCAGCATCGTAACCGAGATCGTTCCGAAAGTTATCGATCGGAACGACGCCCGCACCGGGTAAATCTTGCAACAGCGTTCCGCAACCGCGCGGGCAATCGGTTCCACCGCCGTCGGTCGCGGTTGCTAAAAACGTCCTTAGGTAGTTGTTCCAGACCGGGGCGGCGACGGGATGTCCTCCAAAGCGCCCGATCAGGCTGTCGGCCGTAAATTTCGAACCGTCCGCATAGGCACCGAACGACGTTCCGCAGCCGTCGCGGCACGAACGGTCGGTCCCGCCGTATTTTGCGACGCCGACGAACTGAGTGGCGTCGCGCGGCCGCCCGGGGAGATTGTCCTGGATGGCCATGGGTTCGACGCCGTCGGGTCCCTTGAAAGCGTGAACGATCTGTTCGGATCCGTCGGCATTGAGCACCCATACCGTGCCGCAGCCATTAGGGCGCTCCGGACACGAGCCGCCGCCCTGCGTCGTAGTTCCGACGATGCGATTGCCGACGATAATCGGGGCCGCTTGTGGAAACGCTCCATCGGGGCCGCCGTTGAACTGATAGAGCTCTAAATGCGACGGATCGTTCGGGTTGACCGCAAAGACCACGCCGCAGCCGCACGACTGCGTTCCGCCCGCCTCGGTCGCGCCCCAGAAGTGCGAGCGGCCGTCCCACGTGAGGCCGCCTACCGGTAACGCGCCGTCGTGACCGCCCGTAAACGAGTAGAGCGTCGTCTTCACCACGGCCGGCGCCGGCGCTCCCGCGCGGAGTGCGGCCGTCTGCTGCGCCACCGGCGGCCCTTCGGCTCCGTTGCCCGCGCAAGCAGAAAACGCCACGACCGCGAGACAAACGAGGAACCTGCCAAAGCGCATAGAGCCTCCATTCGATGAGGGTGTCGATTCGGGCGCGCCGTCCATTCGAGCGCGGTCGAGCGTGCAGGCTGTTAACGCGTTTCGCGATCCGTTCGTTCGGCCCAAACCCGGTGGCGGCGCCTTTTTCTTTCCTCTCGCCGGCCCCCTTTGAGTGCTTCGGTTTCGGGCGCGACCTGTAAAACAGGCTCAAAATGGTGGGCGATGACGGGCTCGAACCGCCGACATCCTCCTTGTAAGGGAGGCGCGGAAGTTCCCGCCACGCCCTCTAAAATGCCCTACCGTCGATTTTCGGGCTTTTTTGCGTGGTTCGGGCCGCGATCTTCGAGCCTCGGGGCACGTGGAGCAAGTGCAATTGGGTGCGCGAATGGGTGCGGAATCCGGCAAAGCAAAGACGAGGGGCCGCATGACGCGGTGCCCCCTCGCCGCCGCCGGTACCGTATCCGTCGTTGCCGACTTCGTTGCGCATCCCGAGCGGATGCGACGGAGCATAGCACGGGGCGGCGGAGGCGGGGAGGGGAGCCGGCTGCCGGCTGCCGTACCGACAACGGCACTATGGCAACCGAGTACGTCAAGGCGACCCTGCTGACCGACCGTGATGCGCAGGGCAACCCGAAGCGCCGAGCGCTCCTCCTTCACGCCCAGCGGTTCTCGAAGGGTCTCGACGAGGGCCTTTCGCAGCCGACGATCCAGGTCTTCACGCCCGGCGATCCGCCGGAAATGCACGAACTGATCGAACTTGGAAGCGCCGACGACGCGCGACGGCTCGCGCATCAACTGTTGCACTGGACAGATATGAATGGCTCGCGCATCTAAGCGCACGCCGATTGCCGACGCCGACCGCGTCGTGCAAGAACTCGACGCGCTCTCGAAATCCGTCTTCGGGCCGACAGTCGAGTTCGTCCCTCACGACGATGTCATCGAGGGGCACTTGCCGATGCTTGCCGAGATTCCGGTGCTTCGGGGTCGCGGCAGGATATTCGACCAAATGAGCCCCTTGGCTTCCCGAGTCCGCCGGAGAAAGAGGGGCGACTGTTTCGCCGCCGCTGCGTCTCTGATGATCGACGACTCGCAGGTTCAGAAGTACGGCGTCAGCATCCGATATGCCCAGGGGCTCATGCTGATGCACCCTCCGCGGCCCGTCGTTCGATGGGATCAGGGGATCATGGTGACATACGATTCGCTGTCTATCGTTCACGCCTGGTGCGTAGCCGACGATCAGGTCATCGATAGGACGCGCGCTCGTGACCCAGCTGAATTGCAAGTTCGATATTTCGGCGTCGTGTTTCCGATAAGCGCAGTCGCTGGTTTCCTGTCCGGGAACGGCGTGTATCGGTGGATTCCCCTGGATCTTCTCGAACCCGAGCGGTCACGCAAGAAACGCTGACACGCTCGCCGTGCTCGTGACCGAGCCGAACGGGCGCACTCATTCCATCGCTCGCAGCACCGAAGACGTGGAAGTCGCTGGTATGCCGTAACGCCACCCCGCCCTACCCTCTACCGGCCTTCCGTATCTCTCTGCGCTTCAATGCTGCCGTAAATTCCGCGATCCCCTCGCGCAGCGCATCGTCCCCTCGGACTCCGGCATCCCGCGCGGCCTGGGCGTAGGTGTCACCAACCCAGAACGATGCCGGCCCGCGCTCGTCCGGCGCATCAGTCCGCTCGTACGTCACGCGCTCGTCGTCGTACTCGGGATGGCGTGGACAGCCCACGACATGCGGCGAGCCATTGCAGACTGAGCAGAGGTCGAGTTCGCCGACGGCGGAGGGCGGGGCGAGGGATTGTCAGGCATTCCGAATCGGTAAATCCAACCTGTTCGGCTAGGGGACCGCAACGCAAAATGGGTTGGTCACGCCTTCGGTTATCGTTTTCGCTGGCTTGACCGAGTCCGGTGCGTAAACTGCGATCCCATCTGAGCTGGCTACGTAGAGGTTCCCCGCTTTGTCAAAGACCATCTTCGTCGGTTGAGCGATCCCTTTCCGAATTGATCGAAGCACCTTGGGTCCGCCGCCGCTGTAAACCGTGAGCAATCCGCCCCCGTAGTCGCTCAGCGCGTACAGATTGCCGGAACCATCGAAGAGGAGTTCCTCAAACTCGCCCTTGGTGGCGAAAGTGCGGAGCGGAGCAGTCGTTCCGGGACGGAACTCGCATATTGTATACCCCGCCGCCTCGTACAGGTTATCCTTCGCGTCCAAAGCAATCGCGGTCACGACGTTATCGCTACAATCGCTGATCGTAAGCTCGGGCGTCTTGCTTCCGGGGGCATAGATTGTGACAGTGTCGCCATTCTTGACATAGAGGTTGCCCTTGCCGTCGAAGGCGAGCGCTCCAGGCCCGCTTACGCCATTGGAGATCGAGTATTTCGGCTTCGTGGCTCCTGGTACGAACACTGCGATGGTATTTGCGGGCTTTGCAGGGCTGCCGTTCGCCGTGTTCGCGACGTAGAGGCGTCCCGAACGGTCGATGGCGAGAGCATCCGGCGCGACGATGCCGCTTTTGAGCGCGCGCATTGGTTTGACCGAGCCTGGCTTGTAGACCGTCACGTCCTCAGCATTGATATTTGCGACGTACAGGTCGCCTAGTCTGTCGAATGCGAGCGCGTACGGGTCCTTGATTCCCTGGGTGATGATGCCCACCGGCGTCGAACCACCCTTCGCGTATTCGGAGATCGAACTGGTCGCCGAAAAATTCCCGACGTATAGCAGCGGCGAGGTGGCCCGAGCCGGTCCTATTTGCGCAGAGGCAGTATTCGCACGCGGCACGGGCGCGTAGGGGGCAGCCGCAGGAGCGGAGCATGCCGCCAGTAGCAGCGCCGATAGGGTCAGCGCGAGTGGCCATTTGGGATGATAAGAATGCACGACTACCTTCCTTGAGTCAACGGAACGCGAAGGTCCTCGACCTCCCTCCTCGGTGCGCCTGGGCGACTCCTTCGGCCGTCGAAGGGATTCATAATCCCCAGCGCCGTCTGCACGAGCGCATCGGCGTTCAGTACGTCAGTCGTGTCGTAGTCCGGATGGTTGCGGGAGCCGACCACGTGCGGAGACTATCGCAGAGCGCGCAGATCTCGAGTTCGCGGGTGGCGGGGAATCCGTCACGGTGGTATCTACTGATGGAACGCCATCGCGTACGGAACATTGATCCCGGTCCTTATCGTTCGCACGGGTGCTTTTCCATTCGGAGCGTAGACCGTAACGGAGTTATTTCCTTGATTTGCAACATAGAGCGCGTTGCCGGCGAAGCCGAGTGCGTAAGGACAGCTGATTCCCTTCGTCAACGTCGTCATCGGCTTCGGACTGGTAGGCCCGTAGACCACGACGGAGCCAGCATCGGTGCCGGAGTGCGGTTTCAAAAGCGCGCGTTGAATCCGGTGAACCATCTGAGATCCGCCGCCACCGCACTGCAACCCGTAGTTGTACGGGAAATTAGCGACGTACAATTCGCCGGAGGAATCGAACGCCAATGCCACTGGACCATCCGTTCCATTCAGGATGAGCCGCTCTGCTGCGGTGGCACCGGGCTTGAAGACGGATACCGCTCCGGATTGATGCTGCTTCGGACCGAAGTAGTTGGCTACATAGAGGTTGTTGGTCGCGTCTGTGGCAAGACCGAGGGGAATGGAGAGATCCGAGTAGATCGTCTGCTGGGGATGACTGGAACCCGGCGCGAACTGGACGACGAAATGCGGCAGCCAGTTTCCGACGGCAGAAACGTACAGATTCCCGAGACTATCGAAGGCCAAAGCAAAAGGCTCGAAAGCGGCGTTCCCCAGCGATTGCGCGGTAATCGTCCGCAACGGCTTGGAGGAGCCAGGAGCGTACACGGTCAGGAATCCGAATGGAGTCTTCGTGGTTCCGACATTGTCCGCGACGTAGAGATTTCCAATCACGTCGAGCGCAATCGCTGTCGGATAATTGACGCCTGCACGGACGACCCGACTCGGGGAGTCGGATCCCGGAGCATAGACCGATACGGAATTGTTTCCGAGGTTTGCGACATACAGGTTCCCGAGCCCGTCGAAGGCGAGAGCGGTCGGCAAGGTAATTCCCTTGCGAATGATCCGCACCGGAGCATCGCCATGACCGTAGACGGCAACCGTGCTGTTGCCAAAATTCGCAACGTACAGATTCTGGCCAGTAATGGCAGCCTTTTGCACCTGGTTACGAACGGGTGTATACCCGGTGGTTCCATCGCTCCCACACGCGGTGATCGTAAGCACGGTCAGGCAAGCGAGCCACAACCGCACCGAGTACCTAAGCGTCTTGCTGCTCAAAACGAGAATTTCTCCACGGTATTGTTGCCGCTATCCGCGATGTAGACGTCGCCGAGCGGATCCGCCGCGACGCCCTTCGGCTGCGAGAACCCCGACGCGATCGTCGTGAACACGTTGCCCCGCGTTAGCATATACACTGCGCTATGACCCGAGTCGGTCACGTACACCGTCCCTTTCGCATCCACGGCTAATCCGACCGGAGCAAAGTACAATGAGGGCTCGAAATCGAAACCGGAGCCAATGCGCGTGGTCCTTCCTGCCTTATCCACCTTCAAGACGGAGCTGTAGAAGCCATCCGCGACGTACAAGTCGCCTTTGCCGTCCACTGCGAGGCCGTACGGGTACACGAAGCCTTTGCCGAACTTGACGATTCGATGCGTCGGCAGCACCTTCTTGATTGCGTGATTGCCGGTGTCCGCGACGAACACATCGCCGGCGTCATCCACGGCAACCGCCTCCGGATATTGGAATCCTGAGCCCACGGTCGTCACCCTATGATCGGGGGTGATCCGTTTGACGTCGTTGTTGAACGGTTCCGCCACGTAGATGTCGCCCCGGTCGTCGACCGCGATGCCGGCCGGTTCCGATGCCTGCGACCAGAACGTACCGACGGTTCCATCCGGCTTGATTTCCCGAATCGAACCGTGACCGGGATCGGCGATGAAGACGTTGCCGCGCCTATCGGATGCAGCCCCGTCGGGATTCGAGAATTCACCTGTGTAGCCGATCTGCGTGATGGTGCCGATCGATTTGACGACGTCGATTGCGTGGCTTCCGACATCCCCGACGTAGACGCGGCCTAGTCCGTCGACTGCAACTCCTACGGGTTCGACGAACCCCGCACCGACTGAAACGCTCTTGCCCTTCACTGGTATTTCGACGACGCTGGCATGCCCCGTGTCGGCCACGAAAAGGTCGCCCGCAGCATCGAGCGCCAGGCCGCGAGGTTCGGACAGACCTGACGCCACGACACTTGTAGTCCCTCCACTAAACTTCTCAACCGTGCCCGTAATCTCGGTGAAATAGACCGTTCCGCTGCCATCGACGGCTACAGCCGTCGGAGATTGGAGGTTCGAAAGCACCACGGCAACCTTTCCGTGGGGCCTGACGACTTTTATAGCGTTGTTTCCGTAATCGGCCACATAGATGTCGCCTTTGCTGTCCACCGCGACGCCGGTGGGATACTTGAAGCCGGTTCCGCGCCTGGCGATCTTCCCGTCGGGCGCAATGACACGGATCAGGTTGTCGCCCGAATCGGCGACGTACACATTGCCGCTGCTATCGACGGCAAGGCCGAACGGAGCGTTGAAACTCGAGGCGACGACGGAGGTCTTGTTCCCAACGATGCGCTTCACCGAGTTATCCGCCAGATCAGACACGTAGATGCTTCCCCCGTGCACCGCGACCCCTGCGGGTTGCTGGAGACCTGTTCCTATTCTGACGGTCACGGTGTTAGGGCGGAGTTGACGGCGCTGAGCTGAGGAGTCGCGAACTGCCGTCGGCGAACCTTCGATGAAGGGGATCGGCCCTTCGCAGCTGCCAAGGAGCATTCCAGCGATCACCATGCATGCCGCTATAGCCGAGTTGCGATTCGAACAGTTTATCCGCATCTACGGAGATGCAATCACGATGGAGGAAGGCGTGCCGAGACCGGCTCGAATTTCCCGGGTCGGCTTCGACTTGCCGGCGGCGTATTGCGATATCCAACCGATGCTGTCCCGAGTCTTGCAGTCCGAGCATGCATCGTTGACGACATAGAGGTTTCCGGCATGATCGAATCCGAGAGCCTCGGGGTAATAGATGCCGCTTGTTATGACGCGCTGCGCCGTCGTCGAACCCGGACGGAACACTGTCACGGTGCCCTGGGCAGCAGCGAGAGCATTGTTTGCGACATAGACGTTCTCCGACTTGTCGAGCGCAACCGCATACGGAGAGCATGTGAAACCCGGTTGATGCGGCAGGCACTGATCGGTCGTTTGACCGCTCGGTATCGTACGCAATGGAGTGGTTTTTCCGGGCGCATAGACGGTCACCGTTCCCCCTCCATCGAATGGATAAGCGTAGTTCGCGACGTACAGGCTCCCATGACGATCGACCGCTAGGCTTCGCGGGGCGGCAACGCCTTGCGTGATCGTCCGCATCAACGCGAAACTTCCGCGACGATATTCCGTTACCGAGCCCACGCCCTTGGGGCCGCAGAACTCGTTGGCGACGTAGAGGTCGCCCGCGGCACTGAATGCGAACGCGGATGGCGAGCAAATGCCATCAGTAATCAGTTTGAGCACCGAGTTGCGATCGCGCGCGTATATGGTCACGGATCCGTCCAAATGGTTCGGCGGACCGGCGAAGTTTGCGACGTAGAGCCGATCTGCGCTATCAAGCGCCACAGCGCCGGGAGCGTTCATCCCGGCAGTAATCGACTGCCGCAGCGTCGACGTTCCCGAGGCGTAGACATCGACCGCGGAAACCGCTTGATTCGCGACGTAGACGTTCCCCGACGAGCCAACGGCAAGCCCTACTAGATTGCTCGTCGGAACGGTGATTTTCTGGAGCAGGTTCCCGTCAGGTAGATCGTAGATCGTAACGGTTCCACCGTAGTAGTTCGAGACGTAGAGATGGGCTGACGATCCGACGGGCGCGCTACCGCGCAAGGCGTCCTCAATATGCGGCGCTCCCATCGGCACCGTTTGCGAACCGCAAGCGACGAGCAGCAACGAGGCGATAGTCAGCGAAAGCGCTGGGAGTCTCAATTTGCAATCCTGACCCGTGAATTTGAAAAACAGCGCCGCAAATGGCGGTTCGCCGCGATTTCGCTTGGGGGCGCCCGGCCCCTCCCCCTCCGCCGGAGGGAGGCGCCTGCCTGTCCGCCCAATAGGGCCGCGATTGGGCGTGGGCGTTCAGAGAAGCAGTCCTTGCCTTGCCGAGACGACCGCTGCATCGGAGCCTTCTGTGAAAAGACGGGGTTATTCTCAACTCTCGCGGAGCATTGCGGCTGCAGCTCTGCTTGCCGTTGCAAGCGGCTGTTCGGGGGCCAGCGTGGCCGGTCTTCGCGCGCTGCCGCCGGCGCAGACCGCCGCGGCATCGCCGACGGACATCTACAACCCGGCTGTCATGGCGCCTGCCGCTGGCGTCGCCAGCACGAAATTTACCGTAAGCGTTCCGACGGCGACGATCAAACGTCCAGCATCGATAGCAATCGCTCCGATCAACAAACCCGCGATCGCCATCGTGAACCTGAGCGGCAGCAACTGCACCACCAGAACAAGCGGTACCACGTGCTGGGCGAGCGTCAGCGCGCCGGTCGGCAACCAGATGTTCGTCGCGACGGCATTCTCAGCCAACAACGCCACCGGCACAAAGATTTCCGCAGCCGTCGTCAACGCGATCATCTCCTCGGCGGCCGCGAATACGGTGACGATGACGACGAGCGGCGCGCCGGCATCCATTCTGGTCTCGCTCGAAAGCAACAATCCGAAGGCGGCGGCAACAATTCGAACTGATGTGATCGCGAGGGATGCGAACGGTTATACGATCGTCGGACCCGACGCGTACGCCAGCGCGATCACATTGACCAGCAGCGATCCGACCGATGTCTCCCTCAAGCCGACCGTCATCACGAGGCCGGCGTGGCCGTCTTCGATTCTCAGCTACGATGGAAAGCCTCTCGCGCAACCCGTTGTCATCGGCGCTCAGGCGGCCGGAGTGGCGACGTCTGCCGTGACGCCGAGCCAATTGATGGCGGCTCCGCACGGAAGCACCGCGATCGCATCCGCGCAGATAAGTAGCGCCGTCGGCGGCATCATACAATTGCCCGATGGTACGCGTTTATCGGTTCCCGCGCAAGCGCTCCCGGTGAGCAGTGTCGTGCAGCTCGCGAACGTACCGTCGCCACAGCCCGGCGCGACAATCGCGCCGGTCCAGCCGCTTGCGCCGACGATCCGCGTCACCTTCGGATTGACGCAGCAAGCCTCGGGCACCGTGCAAAGTGCGATGAGCCTTGCTCTGCCGCAATCGTACGTCCAGATGCTCAAGCGCCGCGCAGCAGCGAGGCCGCGGACCGCCGTCACCGATATCGCGATCGCCATCGTTAACATCTGTACCGAGACCGACTGCTATCAGTCCATTGGGGAGCCTGTGCAGGAGGGAACGGATATCGCCATTTCGTTCGTTTCGTCGCTCTTCACTTCGCAGATCAAATCAATCGAAGTCACGCTCGCCGGTTTGGCGACGCACGGAACCGCGCTGCTTCAGCCGGGCTGGCGTGTCTGGGATCCGAACGCAACGCCGACTGCGGCGACGAATTACACTCATTGGGTGGCGGAATCTCCGCCGCCGAAGCCGTTCCACCCGGTTCTGCTGCTTCACGGCATCGCCAGCTCCATCGAGGGCACCTTCCCCGACGACATGGTGAAGCAGATCGTCGCGAACGGCGACTATGACACCGTCATCGGCTACGACTACAACTGGGGCGACACCGCGGATCGCCAGGCATCGGCCATCGCGTCGGCCGTTTCGTCTCTCGGGTACCAGCATCTCGACATCGTCGGTCACAGCATGGGAACCCTCGTCGGGATGGGCGTTGCGGCGAACATCGCACCGACGTACGTTCAGAACCTCGTCCTCATCGAAGGACCGCTCCACGGGGCCATGACGACGCAAGGTAATCAGCTCCTCAGTTCAATCGGGTTCATCACGAGCATTACGGGCTCCATCGTATCGCCCGGCTCGCTCATCAGCGGTCTCGGCCTACTTAACGTCAACGCAGGCTGGGCCGCGCAATTCGCACCGACGAGCACCGTGATCACGGGGATAGAGGGCGCGCTCCGGAAGCGGCCACCATTTCGCGTCATCGAAGCCGCGGGCGGAACGCCGCTGTTCTCGTACGAACCCACGCTCTTTGCGTTGCTGACCGGAAGAACGATGCCGCAACCAAACGACGGCATCATCGAGACAGCAAGCGAACTAGACACAACGGACGTGCGTGGATTGACCGGTCTTCCCGGCGGTACGCCTGGCGGAACGGTCCCTGTTCCTGCGTTTTCGCCCGAGAGCCACGTCACGCTCGTCGATAACCTCGTGGATGAAGGCCTTGTGCAGACCTCCATCGAGTTCCAGATAGAGAACTCAAATGGCACGTACTTTTCGGGAGCGCCGACCATCGTCATGAAAGGTTCGGGTGCAGCCGGCGGCATTTGTCAAGCCAATAACACCTCCGGCTACACCTACACGCCAGATAAGAGTTCGATCGACACGGCCGTGTTCAGCGTTCAGCCCGCATTGGGCACGTGGCAAATTGAAAAGCCGCAAGGTACGGCCTGCGATTTAACCTGGGGCTTTGGTTTCTTCCTCGGGACCGCGCCGAACGTTCTGAGAACGCCGGCACCGACACAGAGTCCGTTCTTCGATCAAAAGGATCCTAAAGGCAACGTCACCCACATCGACACCCTGCAAGTCTGGGCCATTGCGGATTGCTCTGAAGGCTCACGGACCCCGCCGACGCCATGCGCCGCAGCGCCGGGAACGCAACTTCCATTCGTACCACCAAACCCGCAGGCAAGTGCGGCACCGGCACTTCAACAAGCCTCCGGCCTGCAGCAAATAGAAATTCGGAGGCCCCTAAGCAGGAGCGTCGCCTACATCACGGATTTGGTGTGACTTGGCAGGCGCCCGAGCCTTTATTGGCTTTAGCCTGCGTATTTAGGAACCGCGATTCTGAAGGTCGCACCTGCTCGAGGCGGCCTCAGACGGCCCTCGGTCTTCCCGAGAGGACAGCAAGCGCCGGCTTCCCAAAGAGAACTGCCTTGGGTGGGCAGCTCTTCCAGTCTCCGAGCCTTCCGCTGTCGCCCGGGAATCGCGCCCAATCGCGGTTTCGATTCGCCGTTGCTATGACCGAAATACCGGAGGCCGCCGTGGGATTTTCATCGATCCGAACCGTCAGCGCTTGCGTGACACTCGCAGCGCTGCTGCCGATCACCGCATCCGCCGAGACGACGGTGCTCCTTCCGCGCCACACCCTCATTCCAATCGTCCTTCCCACCGAGATCCGCGTGGGTGGCATGGGCTCTTCCGAGCAGAAGAAAGTCGAGTTCGAAGTCGCGCAGGATATCATCGTGAATGGCTACGTGATCGCAAAGCAAGGCGACACGGTCGAGGGCCACTTTACGACCGCAACTAACGTGACGTCGCGCTTTCTGTCGCAAGACGTCTCCCAAGAAGTGTCCCTCGACGTCGATGACATCATCAATTTCTGCGGAGATACGATCCACATGCAATTCGAGCGAACGTTCGTCGGCGGAGCGCACCAGAATGCGCTGAACGCCATGGTCGGGCTCGGCGCACACGCGCACGATGTCGTCTTCGCGAAGGGAACTCTGCTAGAAGCTCGGACTGACCGCGTCGAGAAGCACATCTGCGCGGAACGTACGAGTCGTCAACCGCTCGCGATGCCCGCCGCGATGCTCGTGCCCAACGATGAAGTAACGCCGACTCCGGCACCGTAAAACATGAAGAGTCATCAGGCCCTTCGAATGCTGCGCACGCCGGCGCGGTGGTGCATCACCGGCACGATCGCAGCCGTGCTTGCCGGCTGCCATGGCGGAACCGATCCCGATGACCGGAGCGCCGCAACGGTCCCAACAGTAATGTAGGAAGACTTCTTGGCGATCTTTTCGAGCGAATCGCCCTTCGGCGGGGAATTCTCGATTGGTTTTAATGCATTTGTCACCAAGCAAGCGAGGAATGCTGTCCTGTAGAGCGCACATTGTAGGCAGCATTCCTTGCGGGGGACTCGTTCATGAAATGTCGATATTTTCTAGCTCTAGCTAGTGCAGTAGCTTTTTGCTGGTTTCCACGCGCCGCATCAGCGGGACTCGCAGAACTTTCGATGCCGTTGCCGCCTGTCGCCGAATGTAACTTTGTCCATGATCCATGCGGCAAGACGGTAAATGCTGCTGCACAAACGTTAGCGCATGCATGGCTTTCAAAGCATGGCACCTTCAATGGTAACGAGTATTGGATGAGGTGCTACGATTCGTACTACCAGTATCGTGGCCCAATGACCCTTACCGTGGAATTCTACCAGCTACCAGCAAAACCGAGCGAATTGCAGCAAATGAACCACCAAGTGCCCAACGGCCTGTTTCAACTTAATATCCAGTGGAAATATGCGCGATCATTTAACGGACCCAGTACCGGTTCCCCGCAGCAGTGGTCGAACTGGGACGAGGGCGCTCAGATGCGCCTTTCTTTCACGATTGATGGCATGACCAAGAAGTTGTACTTGGACGATCAGGATGCGTTGGCCGCACCATGTCAGAACACCGGTACGCCGACCTCAAAGTTGCCGAACTGATCGTATCATCAGATGAACTAAACTGAGCGCCTCAAGGCAGGCATGTGCACTTTAGAGGCTTAGAGCAGCGTCGATTCTTGAATCTCGCAAAGAGCCTACATTCGAATCGCTCGAAGACACATACCAGATAAGACGTTTACCGGTTTAGATGTCTTTTCTACTATTTTATCTGGCGAATCCGGGTTGAAATCTCCGCAGAGCAGCGCCATCGGTGATTCCGCCATCATCGTTTCGAATATCCGGCCGAACTCGATCCGTTCGGGCTCAGCATTCCCGTAGGTGACGTATACGCTTGCAACTCGTACGCCGGCGATTGTGGCAGATACGACCTGCCCGCGTTCCGATAGTGGCGAGTCGCTAAACTCCTGAATGGCGTCGAATCCGAGCCGCGAAAGAATTGCGACCCCCGCGCCTTTCCTAGCCGCTCGGGGCATAGCCGTGCGGATGTCGTAGCCGGACTGGCCTAGCCACGTGACCAGCGGCCCCGGCAACGCCGACACGTTCAACTCCTGTAGGCACACGACGTCGGCTCCTTGCCATGCGAGCCATTCGAAGAACCCATAGTTAATGGCTCGATCAATCCCGTCGATGTTGGCGCTGACTACTTTCACTTATTCTCCGAGGCCGTTTTAGGCATCTGCCGCCTATCTCTCTTTCGATCTCGCCCTCCGATACGCCCGCTCCACCAGATCGCGAATCACCTCGCTCGCCGAAAGCGCAGCGCGAGCCTCAACGGTCACGTGCCGACCTACGAGCCACGCTATCTGCTCTCGCGCATCCAAGCCGATGCTGAAAGTCGCATTTTCCGGGCGCAGAGATTCGCTGCGGTGCGATCTGCCACGGCCCCCCTTCGCCGATCCCGACGTTTTCGTCTTCACTTCATACATCATCTCATGGCTCGACGCGCCGGTCCATACCGGTACGTACGGCAAGATTTTTCGTGATCCGTATTGACACGTTGAAAATCGATGGTACGATCCCGTCGATCCCATGAGAGCCTCATGGGATCCGGCAAAACCGCCTGACGCAATCATCCGATTGCGGAAACGACAGGTAAAGCGAGCCGTCAATCGCCTCTGAGCGCCGCGAAAGCGGCAAGATCATCGATCTTCTCGGAGGCGGACCTTTGCGAATCAGATCCTTCATCATCACTCTCGCCGCGCTGCTTTCGGCATGCGCGCACGCCGGCGGATCATCCACGCTCCCGACCCATCCCGGATGGACACCCACGAAAGCGACGATGCGCGTCGTCATGCCGCCCGGATGGCATCCGAAGCACCACGAAGACCAGCGCATATCGCCGCACTTCATCGGCAGCTCCACGCAATCAGTTTCGTTCACCTTGACGTCGTACGACGGGTCCGCGGTCACGCCGCAGACGGTCGTCGTTGCGCTGACGACGGCCGATTGTACGGGCGGCCCGGCTTGGGTCTGCACGGCCACGAGCACGGAGCCGGTCGGCAGCGACACGTTCACGGTCAGCACGTTCGCCAGCACCGACGGGTCCGGCACGCCGCTTTCGACCAACACCATCACGACGACCATCGCCAGCACCGGCAGCAGCGTGTCGGTCACGCTCAATCCCGTCGTCTCGCAGATCGCGTTCGCCCCGTCGGCCGCGACCGCGCTGGACGGCACGGCCAGCAGTGGCAGCGTCGCCCTCAGCGTCGAGGACGCGGCCGGGGACATTCTCATCGGCACCGCGCCCTACGTCACGCCCTCCAACGCGGCGGACCCGATCACGCTCAGTTGCCAGTCTCATCTCCAACCGCTCAACAGCCAGGGCGCGAATATGGTTCTCACGATGACGTCGCCCGGAAGCACCTTTCCGCTCGCGACCGTGGACTACGACGGCTTCGATTTCGGGTCGAGCGGCGGCACCCAGACGTGCACCGCAAGCGACACGGTCCAGGGGCTGAGCGGCACGTTCACGCTCACGCTGTCGTCGAGCGGTAGCGTCACCTGGAGCATCAACTGACATGAGCATCACCAAAACCAACGCCCTGCTTCTTGTCGGAGCATCCGCAGCGGCACTGCTCCTCTGCGTCTTCGTTCTCAACGACCACTCACAAGCGATTGCGGCAGACGACCGTACCCGCATCGCCATGGATGACGCCGCAATCGTCACGATGAGCCTGCCGACGGGAGTCGCGCTCGCTGCATACGATTTCGGAGCGGTCCGGTGAGGATCATCGCCGGCATCATCGCCGCCATACTCCTGTTAGGCAGCGTTGCAGCGCTCGCGCTCGACGATCACGCGCAGCGGCTGCGCACCGACGCGGCACAGGCTGTGCTTGCGGAACCTGTCGCTGTCGAACTGCCAGCGGCGACCTGGCAGTACGATGGCCGGTACGAACTCCGCTCGCTGCATCTGGGCGAGATTCTGTTCTGGGCACGCTATGGACACGGCACGCGGTTCCTCATCACCGATCGGGTACCGGTTGCGTATGCGCCGACCGCCAAGGAGCCTCGCGCCATTTCCGATGGCGAATCCACGATCGTCGCAGGACCCGCGCTCGTTTCCGTGCCGCCAAATGGGGCCGTGCTCGCCTCAACGTTTCTCAGCGGTTACCCGGCGACGGTTGGATCGTCCGATGCGTGCGCTGCAATCGCGAGCGGTCGGGGAAGCCTGTGGATCCGCGACCATTGCTTCTTCCTTCCCACGCCGGGTAATCGACCATGAGCAAGACGGGGAAGCAAGTCGAACTCACGCGTTCGCAGGAACGTCAACTCGACGATTTCGCGCGCACGAATGAATTCTGGTCTCGCATCCGGGTAGCGTATGCCGAATTCGGCGGCCTGACGGAAAAGCAATTCTCGCTGTTTCAGCGTCAACTAGAGCGGGATGCCTGGAAAGCCGACGCCCAAAGGCTCGGCGGCGTACCGATCCGCAACCGATTCCGCACGAGCGACGGCAAGCCGCGCTGTGCGGATCGCGCGAAGCCGTATTGCGAATCTGCCGCCACGATCATCGTCGGTTCGTTTGCCTTCTGCGATGAGCATGCAGCGGCTGCGAAGGAAGACTACGACGACTGGATAGCCGGAAGACGCGAAATCCAGGCGCAGGAGCGGGCTGCGGAGCCATCCGGTGGTTGGGGCGACGAGATCGACGGCGGCAGAGGGGGAAGCGATGCATAGCCCGCTCGCAACTTCTCACCACCGAGTAATAGGCTGCTACCGAGCGATTGCATTGCGGCGCATCGGAGAGAGCGTCCTTGTCACCATCGAGACGAATCGCGATGCCGTCACTGTGTCGCTTAGCATGGGCGAAGCGATCCTCATGGCCGACGCGCTCGAGCGCGACTCATATCTCCGGTACGCGCTTGGAGAGGGACGCGCCATCGAAGTCGAGTCCTTTCCGGAAACGGGCATTCCGACGATGCCGACCTGTGGAATGACGCACGAGCACGTGAGCATCACGATCCGGAACTTTGGAACGTCCGCAGCCATCGTACAACTCTGCGCTTCTGCGCGTGACCATCTCGTCATGGCCTTGCGCGAGGTAACGCAATGAGCAGTACCGAGGTGCGCACCGAAATCGCCGATGCCACAGAAGCACGACGCAGGTGTGCCGCATTCATTCGAGTTCTGGTCAGCGAGGTCGCCGGATGCCATCCGAGCGAGATCGACGTGCGAATCGAGACGGGCAGCACGGAGCCGCTCTACATCATAGCGTTTCCGTTCGTTGGCCACGGTAAGCCAGCGACAATCGAAGCCGGCGTCTACTATGCGCTGCGAACGGACGAGTGGGCTCGCAATCTCCGAATACTCGTTCGCGCCATGGAGGCAGCATGAAGATCGCGCTGATCGTTCTCGTGACGGTGCTGCTCGCCATTCCGGCACGAGCCGTCGAGGTAGGCGTTCGGATCCCGCTTGGCGCGAATCCGGCACCGGTTGCGAGCGCGGCTCCATCGAACGCGGCTGCCGAACCGCATGGTGCGTGCGTCGCAAACACCGAGATGATCGCAACCGGCGCAGCGCAGGTCGTGGATTCCTTTGTGGTCGCGAACGCTCGGTCGAAAGGCTCGCTCTCCGCGACATGGGCTATGTCGAGCAAGTCGTGGCCGACTAATCTCCTGGAACATGCAGCGCTGGACGCCGCAGCCATCACGATCACGCGCCACTGGTCGTGCGCATCGCGAGCGATCATCTATTTCAGCCTGGGAGCATCGGCGATAAATGACGCTGCACGGACGGGATTCCCAAGATGAAGCGGCAGCGCAAGCCCGTGACGCTGACCTATGCAGCGATCGCGACCGCGCTCGCAGCGCTCCTGGCTGCGTGCGGCGGAGGCGGATTCTCGCAGGCATCCGGCGGAGCGGTGACACCGCCCGTGACCGGTCACCCTACGGCAACGCCCAGTTCGCGGCCAACGACGTCGCCGACAGGCTCGCCACGGCATTCGCCCACCCCCTCTCCTTCGCCGACGCCGACTCCAACATCATCGCCTACGCCGCGGCATTCGCCCACACCAACCGCATCGCCAACACCGACAGGTTCACCGACGATCACCCCATCGCCGAGTCCGACGCCAACGCGCACGCCGAGGCCAACGCCAAGTCCATCGCCGAGCCCGTCACCGACTCCGACTCGCAGTCCGAGTCCTACGCCATCGCCGACTCCAACGCCGCATGCCGGTCCGGTCATCATCAAACCGGCGGGGACGATCTATCTCGGCCTCGACGCCAACGGTAAGCCGACCGCAACGACTAAGAGCGTCACCGCTTCGGAGTCAAACTGGTCCGGCGGTTTCACGCAGACGAACACCTGCACATACGTGACTGTATCGCAAAGCGATGCCACTTTCACGTTGGCGCAAGAAACCGCGACGAAACACGGCGATACCTGCAGTGTCACGATCAGTGGCGCTCCTGGCGAGAGTACGACGGTCCAAATCGTCTCGACGTATACGGGGGTCATAATCCATTGAGCAGGCGCGTGTTTTCGATTGTCGCGATCGCGATTCTTGCGGCATGCTCCGCGCATTCATCCTCCGTGATTCCGTTCATGGCAACGCCGGACAACGCGCAGGTTGGAAGCATCGATAGCGGCGCTTCCTCGCTCCCCCTTCGCCAGCGCCATCGAATCAAGGGTCGCGTTGCATTCATCATCAGGATCCCGCGAGGCACGCATCGCCATCGCAGGCATGGCATGCGCCCGAACTACATCTCGTCGGGAACGCAATCTGTGCAGATCACGCCGGTGGACGTGGGCTCATTCCCGTACATGTCACTCACGCCGACCACGGTCAACGTATCATCGTGTCCGACATCGGGAGGCGTCGAGACCTGCAGCGCGTCGCTCGTCGTGCCCGTTGGTCAATACCAGTTCGAGATCGAAGCCTATGACGCGCCGAATGCCGCCGGAAGCGTGCTCTCCACGACGTATTCGCCGTACATTTCCGATCCGTCCGGATTCCCGAGTTCTCCTCCCGCAACGGTCGTGACGATCGGCGGAACCGCAATCGCATCGCTGACGCTGAGTCCTGTTCCTACGACCTACGAGGTAGCGGTGTCGGCGGTCCAGAGCGGGGTACATTCAAATTTGACAGTTACGCTGAGCGCGTACGATGCATCCGGCGCGCAGATCGGCACAAGTGGCGCTGCCATGTACGCGACGACCGACGGCATGGGCGCTCCGTACGAGGGATTAAATTCCAGCGACGACGCCACCCAATCGCTCGTGACCCTGGGAACGTACGTACCCACGACGGCCGATCCGTTAGCGGCGGCGACGCGCACCGATTCGTCCCGCTGGCCCGAGTTCGTGTCGCCGGAAGCAAGTCTTTCGCTCTCATATGACGGCGGCTACGGCGGCCTGAGCGATGGTCCGGGCAGCGGCGGGCCCGGTCCGGACGTGTTCGCCGAACCGTTCCTCCAATTCGTTCCGCTCGGTATCGGCGACGCGCCCTCTCCACAGTATCCGCGGTGCGGCGAAATCGCATGCGTGCCGTATTCGTATCGCCTACTCGAAGACGACTCCATCGCCGCAGCGCCGTATTCCGTCAACTTCGCGAGCGACAGCGCTCCGGCGGCGACAATCACGCTCGGCAATGCTGCCAACTCAATCGCGAACGGCGGATCGTACAGCGAGGGAGTGGCCGAATCGTTTTCGTGCGGCACCGCGTCACTTTCGGGAAGCGGAACGACAACGCTCACAATCACGCCGTCGGTAGGCATGCCCGCCGCGTGCGATCTCTACGTCTACAGCAGCCTCTCTTCGGATGGCATCGATGCAAGCACCGCCTTGGGCTATCCGGCGATCGGCGTGCCTGGAACCGTGATTCCGGTCACGGTCGGCGGGGCGCAACCTCCTGATACGTCGAGCGAGCCGAGCGATCTCGTCCTGAGCGGAAGCACGGGCACGATTACAGTGACGCCAGCTGCGACCTATAGCGGTCCCGTCGCCATCATCCCAATCCAGTGCTTCAGTTCGACAGGTTCGTTCGATCCGCAAATCAATCCAACGACTGCAACAGTGATCAATGCGGTCCCCGCGTCGCAAATCTTCACGGCATCGTCAGGAGCAAGTGTCAACGGGTCGCCCGTCATATTGACTGTGACTCCGAAGGGCAAGGGCATGTGTTTGCTGGCGACCTCGCCCAGCGCTACCGGTCTCGGGACGTGGAACGGTTATCAGGTCGTGCCGCTCGTCACGGTGCTGTCAAAGTGAGCGCCCTGAGGGCTGCCGGCATCGTCGTCGCGATCGTCGCCGGTATCATAGGTGCTGTCACGTTCATGCCCCGGGGCACCACGACGGCGGCGACGTTTCCCGCCGATTCCCCGTCTCCAAGCCCCACGATGCCACCCAACGGATGGGTTCGGCGGATCAGGATCGGCGAGGTCAAACCGGTTCGCTATTCTGCATCAGCCGCAATCGAACTTTGGAGCGACTGCGCGGATAACGGCGTCGCAACCGTCAGCATGTCCGGCTCAATCGCCGAGCGCGGCACGACCGCTAAAGTCATCGGCCGCCGCATCGGTTCGTGTCATGTCGTCGCGTATGCGCTCGATGGTTGGCAGGATCGCACCGTTCGAGCCGTGCTGACCATCGAGGTCGCGAAATGACGCCTAAACGCTCCGAGCGCGGGGCGATTCCCGCAGCGATGCTTCCGTTCTTGCTCGCAGGCGTGCTCTCGTCCGTATGCGCGAAGCCTCTGGTGGAGGATCTCGCATATCTTGAAGCGCCGCACGAAGCGCTGACGTATCGGTTTCCATCGGCGGAGGGGGAGGAAAGGCACGTTATCGTCATCTCCGTTTCGGAAATCATCAGGCTCGCACGGCATGCTGCGAACGAAGTCGGCGTAGATCCGGCGCTCGTGCAAGCCGTATTGGCGAACGAAAGCGCCTACGATCCGAACGCGGTCTCTAAGACCGGCGCGAAGGGCCTGATGCAACTGTCTTCGGATGCGGCGTCCGATTGCGGCCTCGTCGCAGACCGCGTCTTCGATCCCGAGCACAACGTCACGTGCGGCGCCGATCTGCTCGCATCGCTCGTTCGCAGATTCCCAGGGCACATCGGATTTGCGATTGCCGCCTACAATTCTGGGCCGCTAACGGTCGAGCGATTCGGCGGGATTCCGCCGTACGCCGAAACGCAGAGGTACGTTACCGACGTGCTTTCGACTTATCGGCGGTATTTAGCTGAGCGGTAGGATACTATGGTGTCCGCGCCGAGCGCCAGAATGATCGCATGAGGCCAATCATGAGGTATTTCGGAGGTAAGGCAGTGCTCGCTCACCACATTCTACGCCACCTGCCGCCGCATAACGTTTACACCGAGGCGTTCTGCGGCGCAGCGTCGATCCTCATGTCCAAGCGGCGTGCCGAGGTCGAGATCCTCAGCGACCTGGACGACGACGTAATCAACCTGATGGAGATCGTCCGAGATCGCCCTGCCGACCTGGCCCACGCTCTGGCGTACACGCCGTACGCGGAATCCGAATACCGCAATGCGTACGAGCCGACGGATGATTCCTTCGAGGCCGCGCGTCGGCTGCTCGTACGATCGCATCAAGGCATCGCGTCGGGCGATAAGGAGCGCCGGTCCGGATTTCGGAAATACCCCCACAATCGGCTCAACGGTCGAGATACGATCTGCGCCAGCGAGTGGAGTACGCTGCCGGGCGAGGTCGAGCGCTGGGCCGAGCGTCTGCGCGGAGTGATGATCCTCAACGGCGATGCCACGTGGACGCTGCAATCGTACGACGGACTAAGGACGCTGCATTTCGTGGATCCGCCCTATGTCATCAGATCCAGGAAGATGGCCTGCAAACGATACGCATTCGAGATGAGCAACGACGACCACCGCGAGTTGGCCAAGATCCTGCGCGGACTTGTCGGCATGGTCGTGCTCTGCGGATATCCAAGTCCGCTGTACGACGACTTGTACGCCGGTTGGGAGCGCATCGATATTCCGTTCCGCGGTGACACCGAATGCCTCTGGAGGAACCCGGCTGCCGTCAAGGCATCCGGCAGACTGCATCAGCCGACCATCGCAGGCTTCGATGATTTAATGGACGAGGGCGTGGCCTAGCGCCGCTTTCGGTCCGCCTCCATCGCGCGGATCAGCAGATCGCGCAGCAATGTAGATGCTGACCGCGGCTGCGTGCCATCCACGTTCTTCCAGGACCTCCAGCGCTTCCGACTCCACGCAATCGCACGCTTTCCCTCCGCGTCGGCTGCGTAGAGCGAAATGCGCGTGCCCTGGTCATAGCCTGCTCCCCCCTCCGCCGACTTCTTGGTCTCCTTTGCTCTGCGTTTCATCGGCATTACGGTAACACAGTTCAGATAAAGCGACTGATCGTTTTCTGATCGATCTGCTCATGCTGAGCAGGCAGCTACTTTCATTCGATCAGAATCGATGGGACAATGATTGACACAGGTGACACAAGTTCACCAGGAGACGAAACCCATGATTAGACTAATCGCAACTTTAGCAGCACTTCTCGTCACTGCAGCGTACGGTATCCCGGCTGTCTTGGACGTGTTCAAGAGCGCCGCGCACCTGATCGGAAGTGGCGCATGAGCGTCAAGATTGCCGGAGCCGCAACGCTCCTCCTCGCCGGCATCATGCTGATCGCAGGGCGCAACGCGGGGACAGAGGCAAGCGTGATTGCGCAGCGGCAAGTCACCTACGATCAACGCCTTGCTTGCGCCGCTAGTCCGCAGTGCAACGATCCTGTGGCGGTAAGCGCGAAATGAGCATCGTAGAGTTCGATGCCATCGTGGCTCGCGCGTTGGGTCAACGCCGTGCGGAAGCCGCAGAGAAGCGCAGCGGCATGCGCTACCGGTGGAGCATCATTCCGAAGCGGCTATCGAGTGGAGTAATCTTTGAACACGGCCGGGAGTTGTGCTTCCGACGCGGGCGCTGGTTCATCGGAGCGCCGTAGACGTGCGCGAATTAAAATGGTGGATTGAGTGGCGTTTTTTGAACGCTTACGTCGGTCCAAAATTGGCGCAGTGGTTTCCTAGCGTCTTCGGGTTTCTAGACCCTAAACCGCAATGGGTTCGCGAAGCAGAGGAACGCGATAGAAAGGATGGATGGTAGTCATGCCGTGGCGACATGTCGGAGGACAGATTGGTTCGCAAGTACGGCAATGGCAGTCCGAGCAGCGCGCTCGTGACGCCGAGGCAAACGGCGATCACGAACTCGCCGAATGGCATCGCGAGGAATCTCGAGCCCATTCGTCCGCCGGCTGGCAGCATTTCCTGAATCTGCTTCTGCACCTGTGGAGCGGAGGCGGCAAGTAATCGTTCGGACGTGGGCGGGGCGCAGAGGGCTCGGCGATGACTCCCGCGGGGCTCTCTGCTATTGCCGAATGCCTTGCGACTGCGCTTCGCGTTGTTCCACGCGTTGCGGCCGTGCGAATTGAGATTGCAGGCGCTCGCGTTCGACGGCCTTCGAGATTTCCGCGAAGCGGTTGTGTTGAGCGCGATCCTGGCCGCCCAGGTGCATGTCCTGTTTCGCCATCTCACGGAAGACCGCGTCGCACTTCTGCTCGTTGGCGACGTTCACGCGGATGGTGCTGCCCCAGCGCTCGCGAGCGAGCGAGACGGCGTCCTTGATGCTGCGTTCGTCGGACGATACGAGTATGATCCGGTTGCCACGATCGACGAACCTTTGCTCGCCGTCGCGGCAGTAAGAGATCGACTGGTCCGAGTTGTCTTTAACTTCGTAGGGCTGCGCCCATTGCGCGTGGGAGCACGTCGGTTGGTTGCGCGCCCAGAAGTCCGAACCGAGGTCGGGCTGTCCGCGCAGCGCGTCCCCATCCGTGCGCATCGATGCGAGTTCGGCTTCTTTCGCCCGTTCTTGCTGTACGTCGGCTCTCGCCTTGGCCGCGATCTCAGCGGAAGTCAATTCTCTCCGCCCCTCCACTGCCGGGGTTCCACCGCGAATCGCCTCGAGCGCGCGCTTCCGTTCGGTTTCGTCCGGAATGACCGCCGCTTTCTTTTCGGCCTGCATCTGCGGGCAGTTCCGCTCGGCAACATGCGCCTCGAACAGGACTTGCGCTTGGGCCTGCGACCATGACGCGTCGTGCAGCGGCGTGGAGAGTTCGCGCCGCGCACGATCCACATCACGGTGGCTAAGGGAGAGTTCCTGGGATTCCGGCTGGTCTGCGGACATATTGCTCCTTAGCGGCCGACACCGCGGCCTTGGTGCGCGTCGTAGAATGCTCGAATGCGTCTCCACATGAACGTGTCGTCGCCCCCGGGGTCCGGCTGCTTGATGATGCCGAGTTTTCGCTCAAGGTCGCGCAGCGTTGCCGGCACGGGCAGTCGGATCGTGAATTGGCCGTGCCTGAACGCGCCGTGCAACAGAACTTCATGAGCATAGTCCGTGCGAGTGCGGATGTCTTCGGGTTCTTCGTATCCACCGATCTTGCGCTTGCGCCGCTTTTCGTCCCACGCCGCCACGAACGGCGATACCTCGATCTCTTCGATCTGTCGTGTGCTAGCGGCTGAGGCCATGCGATTGGCTCCTCGCGTGTTCGAGCGATTGCGACATCTCCGCCCAACCGCGTCCACTGGTGGCGGCGCGCTGGCGGATGTCCATGCCGATGCCGAGGATCTCGTGAGTCGTCGCGTGTTCCTTGGAACGCTGCCTACTCGCGAGATGCGCCAGAGTCTTGAAGTCCGTCACGCCATCGGTCGCGTCGCAGATGATCGCCACGTCGTGCGTGTGCCGGGTCAAATCGACGAGCGTCGAACGCCGGCTGTCCGCTCGAGTGAACAGTTTGATTTCGAGACCGTCGGTTCGCCCCTGTGCGACGTACGAGTTCGTTGCGTACGAATGATGGAACGCGTTGTTCTCGCGCGAATCGAACCGGTGACTCGCTCCATCGGCGTCCCGCACGGTCACGATGCTTCCGTCGATGCGCTCCAACGTGACGACGGACCCGTTCTTCAACGACGTTCCTTCGACTTGGCCGCGCATCAGCAGTTCGTCTCCCGCTGCCACCCGGATCGTCGCTTCAACGCCGGAGCCGAACGCGACGGCGACATCTTGATCCTCGCCGGCCAGCCTCCCCAATTTGCGCATTTCGTCGTGGCATGCGGCGCCCAGTTCAAGCATGTCGGCATTCCGCACGGCGACGCATCGCGCTTCCACGCCGGCCAGAATGCCGCCGCGCCAGGCTTCGACCGCAGTGGAGATCGCCTCGTCATGCTCCTTGAAATGCAGCGCGCCGTGATCGCGATACAGGCCCAAGGCCTGCTCGTAGTCGCCTGTGCGCATGAGCTGGGTGGATTGCCGCTGCCAGTCTTTCCTCTGTCTTCGCGTGAGCGACATGTCCATCGTGTTGTCGCCGAGCGCTTCGCTCGCGAAGTCGAGCACCGAGCCGCGCACGGGAGCGGCGTGCTGCTTGTCGTCTCCGATCATCACCACGACGGCGCCGACGCGATCGCACTCGGCGAGGAACTTCAAGCCGTTTTCGGTCCCGAGGGTCGAGCATTCGTCAAGAATATAAACAGTGCGCGCCGTCGGGCGCTCCTCCGTGGCGTCGAGCGCAGCTTCAACCCGACGCTGGTTTTCCGAAATCTGCCTGGACGTACGAGGATTCGAAATGAGGGGAAGGGCGGAAGATCGTTCCGCTCGATCCCAGGCCGCAAGCTCCTTCGCGATGCTGCGGGCATCCACGAGCGGCGTCTCCTTGCGCATCACCTGCACGGCCGAGTTGGCGACCGAGATGCCCCGAACGTCGTAGCCCGCCGCTTCGTACGCGGCGACGATCTCGTTCTCCAGCGTCGTCTTGCCGCTGCCGGGAACGCCGGTCAGCACTTTGATGCGACCGCGCGGATCGCATGCGTACTCGACGGCTGCCCGAGTCTGCGCCTGCAGTGCATCGATCTGGGTATCGTCGAATCCCTTCGCGTGCATCTCGTCCCGCTGCTCGACCGTGATCGCCGCCTCAGGTGCAGGCACGGGCGCACGTTCGAGCATCTTGGCGGACATCGACTCGCAGAGCGCCTTGACCGCCCGTTCTTCCTCTATGACGGCCGCGGTACTGAACTTCGTGCCAGCCGGCGTCGCCAGATGCACGGCCTCGTCGACGGCCTTGGCGGCGATCTGCTCGCGCTGGCGGTCGTCGAGGATCTTGAGGTCCTTGGCGAGGATGTCGTCGAGGTCTCGCAGAGCGAACACGCTCTGGTGGCGCGTAGCACGCTCCAGGAGCGGCGAAACATCCTTGAGTAGACTCTCGCCCCTCAGCAATGACAAACTCCGACGCTCGGCTTCTTTGGCGGCTAGGCGCTCAGCCGCAGTCCTGCCGTCAACGAATCTGCCAAACCGCGACTCCGTGGATTTGAGCGACAGAGCGCGGTCGACGTCGGAAGCGGCGATCTTCTGCGACGAGTCGAGATCCTTGATTTGGAGCCCACCTCCTCGGACGTACTTCGATATCTCGAGCGCGTTGCGGCGGGCGATCTCGTGAACGTCATCCCACGTTGCTTCCTTCTTGAGATCGGCGACGGCTCGGGCCATCTTCTCGCAACGGCTCTCGAACGATCCGCCGAGCTGCCGCTCCCGTTCTCGAAGGCGATCCGGTTCGAACGAGCCGAGCGCTTCGAGCAGATCGGCATGATTGACGCCGACGCGGCTCGCACGAACACTGGCGTCGTGTCCGGCGAGTACCGCGCCGAGCCGGTCGGCCCGTTGCGTCTGCCTATATTCGACGCCGTGCTCGCGGCAGATCGCGTGCACGTCTTCCCAGCACGTCAGCGGCCGCCGTGAGGCTTGCTGCAACGCAGGAGCGATCTCCGACTTCGCGATGCGTTCCAGCGATCGCACGTGCTGGTAATGTTCGGCGTCGCGCGACGATTGCATCAGCCCGTCGCGGATGTGCTGCCCCTCGGCGAGATACTGCCACCCTTGCGCAAGTTCCGTCTCACGGCACGTATCACGGATGACCTGATAGTCTCCCATCGGCGTGTGCGCTCGGAAGGTCTCGGGGTCCACGCGATTGATCATCGCATGCAAGTGAACCATATGCGATTTTCCGTCGTCTTGCAGTACGCCCACGAATTGGTGTCCTTGGAAGCCGAGCGCTTCCATCTGAATCGCAAGCGCCTCTTTCGCCTGATCCTGCGTAGGACGTTCGCCCGGCGCCCAACTCACGATCAGATGGTAGACCGGGTCGGCTCGAACGCGCGCCATCGAGGCGACCGCCTCCATCTCCGCGGCAGCGATTGTGGGATCGAGCGACGACACGCCCCCTCCCCACGCCGCGAGAATCGGTTCATGCGCCTGCTCGTGCTTGCCCTCGCGAAGAATGTAATTGAGGGAGTCAGTAAAATGCCCGCCCCCTCCGACGATCCGCGCCCTCCCGACCACACCGATCATCGCGCGCTCTCCAGCCGGCACGCGCAAATGCGCGAAATCCGAGCCAGGTCGTCACGAATCGGAGCGACAGCGATTTCCGACTCGTTGACCCGCCGTTCGAGTTCCTGGGCGGTAAGGCGCACCGTATCGATGGCATCCAGGATCGGCTTGCGGATGCCGTTCGTGCCCTTTTCGAATTCGACGAAGGCGTGCCGAAGAGCGCCACCGAGCCTGCGCAACTCGGCGGCAGCATCGCGGATGACGTCGCGGTTGCCATAGAGCGCATTGAGCGATTGCGGCACGACGGCGAACTCGCGCAGGTCGAGCACCGGCGGGGGAGCGATCGGTGCTCCATCGACCAAGCCCATGATGTACTCGCCCAGTGTCGGCGCGCCACCGTCCGCCTTACGCGCCAATCCAGCCATGGAACGCAAACGTGCCGCGTCTTCGGACGAAAGACGCAGCAAGATTTGATCTCCGGTTCGGCGCTTCGGTTCAGCCGTGGGCGGCATGGCTATCCATCGATCACATATCGCCTCAGCGAAGTCAAGCTAGCCTTGGTGGCGGAGGCGTCAGTTTCGACGGACCCGAACGGTCATGACAGCGCGCGTCTCGAGCGTGCCCACCCCGGAGGGTACCCGAATGGAAGAGAATATGCTCGGTACCAAGAGCCGCTCAATGCAGGCGGGCTGCGCGGAGGCAGCGGGTTTTCGACTAAGGTCGGTCGGGAAAGCGCTAGTGCTCGTCATCGCAATCTTCGGATCCGTCGTCCTTGCGCGCGGAACGGCATCGGCGTCTTGCAGCAGCGCTCTCGCTCTGGCCAACGCGGGCGAGCAAGACGAGCGGAGCTTCGAATCGTTGATGTTCAGCACGAATCCGGATCCGCACGACGCAATCCGAGCGTACGAAAGCGGCGCCGCCGCCACGGCGAAAGCGCGTGGCACCAGCTGCTCGGATCCCACGGTGCAGGGCCATGTTCTGCTCGCATCGGCCGAGTTGAGCATCATCCACGCCAGTCTTGAGCTGAACGCGGCTCCGGACAACGATCGACCGCAGTGTCCTCTAGAACATCGCGACGTCGCAAAGTCCGACGTTGCGAACGCATGGGTTGCTCTACACGCCGTGACAATGATCCAACACTCGACCGGCACGACGTACAGCCGATACGACAAGACCGTGGCCAACGCCCGGCTCGTCGCGAGCCGCCTCGGCATGGCGCTGCCCCCGCTCGCGACGACGGGCAGCGTAGAACAGTTCGCCACACGGTACGCGTTCGAGGGCTCCGGCGAATGCTTTCACAATCCCGAGCCTTAGGCTCGGTCGCGGCTTTCGCCTAACTCGCCGGCCCCGTCGTATCGCTGAGTGGGCGCAGTCGTATCCCGTCGAGCGTCAGGACCTTCGTGCGAACCAGCCCGCCGGACACCGGCCACTTCAAGTAGATCTCCCCATTGTCGATCGTCATGCTCAAGTGACCGAGCCCGTCGTTCTCGGCCGGAATCTCGCCGACGAACTGCGCGCGCCCGTCGGTCCATACCCACATCAACGCATAAGCGATTCCCGCCGAGCCGCCGGAATCGAGCGGCACGATTCCGACCCAGCGGCCGTCAGCCATTCGGCCGATCCAAACGCGATTAGGATCCGCGGTTCCTTTGGCCGGCGTATCGGGAACGGTCACGTAGGCAGTCGAACCGTCCGGCTTCGTCGAGACGCTCAACGCGGATGTTGCGCGCAGCAGCGGCAGTACATTGCCGGCGCTCAACGGGGAATCCGCAACGTCAGCCGCGATGCTACTCTGTGGGTTCGAAGCGGGATTCTGAGGAATCGGGTTGTCCGTTTGTGCGACGACCGGAGGCACTGAACTGGGTTCTATCGTGGCCAGCGTCGTTGCTGCGGATCCCATCTCGGCCTGCACGGCGACCATGTCATTGCGAAGACGATCGTGCAGCTCCGACAATCGCGCATTTACGCTTCCCCATCGCGAACGGCTTACCGCGCCTTCCTCGTCAGAGGCCCGATAGAGCGACTCGACGTCGTCGGAACTTCCCATATACCAGCGCCCGTTGACTTGAGCGGTCAGCGTGTCGTTGATCTGGCTGGTGGCCCTCCACCAATCGGCCAGGTACTTCCCTTCCGCTTCCGAGGCGTTCGTGATGTCCGCTAGGAGCGATGAAGATGTGGACTCGCCAAAGTAGGATCCCAAGGCCGTCGCGACCCCGCGCGCAGCGTCCGATTTTTCCTGCGACAATTCCTGAAGCTGCTCGACGTCCGATTTCTCGTTTCGAACATCGGTCAATGCATCGGCGTAGTCGACCGGCTGTTGAGCGAACAGATCATGACGGCGCTGGCCGGCCAGCGCGGCTCCGGCTTGCGTAACGTCGTACGAATGGTCGGCATTCATGAAACGGTCGAATGCACCACCCGCTTCGTCGTCGACGCTCTTCAGCCGCTGATACTTGGCGCTAGCTACAGCCTGCGCCGCCGCAACGCGTTGGCGTTGGGCCTCCGCTGCGGCGTCGCTCTGGCGCTTGCGCACCAGCAAAGTGGCGCCGACGGCGATGACTATCGCTGCCAGAATGGCGCCGGCTATCAATACGCGGCGGTCCATGGACACGCACTCCTCGGGGCCACTGCCCCGCCCAGCCCAGATAAAGACGATTTCATGCGGCGGGGCTGGATTTCCCTGGTGTCGCTGCCGCCGGAGCGCCCAAACAGTGCGAGGCCGAGCGAAGCGAGCCCGAGCACTGTCTGCTTTGGATGGATATCCAAAGTCTAGGTTCCCCCCCCCCCTACTCAATAGTAAGGTTGAGTTTGGTAAAGACGTTGAATCGCGCAACGAAGACCGCGCCGGATTACGTAGGTAAGGCAATCCATACGAGTAGAGCAACGGTCGTTGGAGGGGCTGGCGAAAATCAAGACCACCGTAAGCGCCAAATCGAGTCGCAATCCTTAGCTCGTTCTTAGCTCTACCGGTGATCCACGATGCGGTAATCGACGATAGAATGCGAGCGTCATGCAGACGGATACATTGGAAGCAGCGCTCGATGCGATACTCAGGATGCCGGTGCCGGAAGGTAAGGTGCGACGGAGTGATACGCTAGAGCGGATTCAGAAGATCGCCGACAAAGTGCAGCGGGCAATCGACGCCGGTTGGCCTCCGACTCGGCTCGCGAAGGAACTTAAGAAAAACGGCGAGGGTGCCAGCGTGGTGGCGCTGCGCAAGGCCATCCAAGAAGTATGCGCGATCGGCACGAGAGGCCGTGGCCGTAAGGGCAGAGGTCGGCATGCGGTTCAACGTGCGCAAGACACGACGGCGCAAGCGGATATCCGGCCCGAGGTTGCACCTACGGATAAGCCGGATATTCAGTCGTCGATCACGGTTGCAAAGCCGCATCTGGGAATGCGGAGGCCGTAATGGCGAAACGGCTGATCGCGTTCATCAACTCGAAGGGCGGAGTGTCGAAAAGCACGACGTGCAGAGTCTACGTCGAGGCGCTCCGCGAAGCCGGTCAAAAACCGCTCCTGGTCGACTGCGACGGAACGGTCGGTCATCTCTTCAGATACTTCGGAGTTCGGGACGAGAAGACCGGAGAGTATCTTTTCCCGCAACCCAAGGATCGCGGCGTGCGCACGTTCGAGATCGTCGGCAAAGCCGAGGACCGAGTCGAACTCGGTGCGGTGCTCGACGAGGGTCACGAGACGATCGTGATCGATTTCCCGGCCACCGCCGTCACGCTGCTGGAGCAGGTCGAAGAGAACTACGGATTCTTCGCGCTCGCCCACGAGATGGGCTACGCGGTCACGATGGTGATCCCCATCACAACCGAGCCGGCGAGCATGTTCAGCGTTAGCGATTGTGCCGAGTTGGATCCCCTCGCAGATTTGGTCGTGGTGCGCAACAAGTTCTTCGGCGAGAAATTCCTGGCATGGGATGGATTGGAAGGCCTCCCGGTCGCTAGCGGCAAGAGCATTCTCGAGCAGCGGGGCGGACACGACATCTCGCTGCCGGAGCTGGACGGCGATACGATGGGAGCGATCTCGGCGTTCGGTCTGACGTTCCATCAGGCGCAGTCGACGACATCTCCGCTCATCATCTCGCGAAGATCGCAGGTGCATCGATGGCTCGATGCGGTGCGGACCGAGTTCGCCAAAGTGGGGGATGTTCTCGGTTTAGGCGTCGCGGATCGCAAGCGCGGTGCGGCATGACGCCACTGCGCCGGATTCTCGATCGGATGCCGCCGGAGCACCGAGAGGCGTTCCAGCGACTGGTCCTCGAGGCGGGACTCAAGGACGACTCTCCCGATCTGCTCGACAAGGCGCTCGTCGTCGATGCCATCTGGACCGGCGTCGAGGCCCTTCAGAAGGAAGCGCTGCGTTTTGAGCAACTGGCGATGAGCGTACCGGGTGCCGTTCGCGACGAGATCCGCGAGGCACTCGAGAGTGATCTCGTCGGACAGATCAGAGACAGCGTCGCTCGGCACGTCATTTCGATGCACGGTGAGGCCGTCAGTCGGATTTCGCAGGAAGCCGGCGCCATCGTGCTCGCCTCCGGACAACGCATGGAAGATCGCATCGATGCAGGTGTCAAGAAAGTGGAAGTATCTCACGACAAGACATATCGGGAACTGCTGCACGCTGCGGACCGTCACCGCGATCATCTGAAGGCCTGGCGCGACCTCCAAGGGCACACGTTCCTCATCGCGATCGGCATCTGCGTAGTGCTCATCATTGCGAGCGCCGGCATTTCGTGGAAGATCGCCTGGGATAGAGCGTACCACGCCGGTGCGTACGTAGAGCGCGCGGCGATTCTGCATCGGGCGGAGCGCTGACGATGGGACTCTTTTCGATGTTCGACAAGGTTCTCGGAAACGGTGGAGGGGCGGGGACGAGTTCGCAACCATCCTCTGCCGACGCCGAGGTCATCGAACATCTCGCAACGCTCTCGGCCGACGATTTCAGCCGGTACGTCATCCGGAACGGCGGCACGGCGGCCCAGCGCGCAATCCTCACGCAGGCGATGGCGATCCGAGCCGAGCGCAAGCTGCACCCGGTCGCCGCTGCAAGATCGGACGGCCCCGTCTTCGATCTGGGCATTCCGACAGGGCGCCTTCTCGAACGCAATCACAGTGCCGGCATGCGCAAGGGAGATCGAATCCGCATGACGTGCTGGGACCTCTACGAAGGGCTCGGCATCATCGGGCAGATGGGATCCGGCAAGACGCGCTGCATCCTGACGCGTCTTGCGAGAGCGTGGCTGGATTTCCCGACGGCGGGTCTGCTCGCGAACGGCATCAAGCCGGAGTGGAGCCGAACGCTCGTGCGCATCGCGAAGCATGCCGGCCGAAGCGACGATCAGATCCATCTCATCGGCCCCAACGGCAGGCCATGGAATCTCTTGCACAACCTTCCGCCCGATGCAGTCGGATTTTTCGTCAAATCTGCATTTGATCTCGACGGACATAACCGCGGGGGGCATCAATTCTTCACGACGACGGCGATGAATCTGGTCACCAGCGCTGCGATGATCCTGCACGGACTCTGCCCCGATGCCAGCGTGTTCGAGTGCTCGTTCGCGTCACCGAACGGCGAAGGCCCGTATGCCCGCACCTTCCGGTATTCGCTAGCCGATGTCTACGAACTCATCTTCATGCCGGATGCCGAATGGAAGGCGTTCCGCGAGGCGGCCGCGGAGCGGGCACGCTGGCTGAGCGATCGCGACCGCCGCGACCTCTCGCAAAGCGTCGTCTTCGGCGTGCGCGGACTCGAGCGCGAGCTGCAGGCGATGCTCGGCGAGACCAAGGCATCCGTTCTCGGGCAGGTCGCCACCGTTCTTTCGAAATTCGTCAACGACCCGGTCATCAACGAGACCTACTGCGGCGGCGACACGTTCGATCTCGCGTGCCTCGATGAAGGCCACGTGGTCATTCCCGATATCCCGCTGAGCGCGTACCCCGCGACTGCCGAATTGGTCTACCTCTTGACGTTCGAGCACTTGCGTCAGCGAATGATGGCGCGTCAATCGTTGGAGATCAAGAATCCCGTCATGCTGATGATGGACGAATACACGAGCGTCGCCATCGACAAGCACGGTCCCGTGTTCCGGCTTGCTCGCGAGTCCAACATCGCCGTCGTCCTGGCCTACCAGTTGCAAAGCGATCTTCAGAATCGCGTCGGCGGTGCGGACGCCGGACGCGCGATCGTCAACAACCTGCGCAACTTGATCGTGTTCGGGACCGGCGACGCGCCGACGCTGCAGCTCGTGAAGGATTGGCTCGGGAAGTCCGAGGTGCTCCGCGAGGGCACGTCGAGGCAGCGCGGTCGTTCGTTGCAGCAGCCCGGGTTCGGCGGCGTCTCCGGGCCCGGCACCAGTTGGAGCGAGACGAAATCGAGCGCGATCGTCGAGCGGGACGTGGTCGATCAGCAACTGATGCGAACGCTCCAGCGGCGCTTCGTCCGAGGGGAACCGCTTTCGAAGCAGTTCAGCGAGGCCGTGGCCATCCTGTCGGTCGATCAGCGGCCGTGCGACGACATCGTCATCCTCAATGCCTGGGATCCACCCGAGGAGTAACCATCATGCAGCAGCAGCGACCGATCAACTACGAACGTGAGGTGGCGCAGATCCGCAACAAAGGCGTGCATATTGCCATTCCGATTTTAATGATGCTCTATCTGATCGTCGGCTTCGCCTACGCGTTCGGCTTGTCTATCTTCACGAAGTCCGGCATTCCGTTCGCGGTGTATTTCCTCGGGTTTACGGTCGGCGTGTTTGTGGTCTTGAAACGCTGGCTGCTCGTGACGTTTCCCGGCTCGTGGCCTAACCCGGTGGCGTTCATCTACGGACTAATCGGCATCGTGATTCTGATTGCAAGCGTTATACCGCACGCCGGGGTGAACATCGGATGGATCGCACTGCTGGCCGTTTGCGGACTGGTAACGTGGGGGCCTATAGCCGCCATCGTGTACTTCGTCGGCAAGAGCATCAGCCAGCGCCGCCGGAGTATCGAAGCGGTGGAGCATGCCTCCATGGTGGAACAGGTGGAAGCGGCGAACGGTGAGTCTACGCACGTCGAAGGTACGACGCCGGATCCGAGCGATAGCGCCGCCTGGGGTATCGGTCAGGGGTGACGGCGGCGGAGGGCGGGGCGAGTGATTTCGATCGCGCAGCCTAGTCCATGAATCCATGAATCTGCTTCTGCGTTTAGGACGAGGTGAGTTGTTCTGCAATCGAAGGCGGTACGTCGTATTTTTCGTGGAGTTCGGCCGCCGAAAAGTTGCCTGGCCACTTCTTACTCCCAAGAATGTTCCACGCGCCGGCCAGGTGGAGAATCAGGTATACACCCTTGTCGGAACCGTGTCCGAAACCACGATACGGGAAGCCGCACTTAGCCCAGTTCTGCACCACCAAGCAGAACTCGTATGCCGACTCGGGCGCGTGTCCCTGATGCTTCTCGTAAGTGTCGATCGCAGCGACCGCAGCGCGCGCGCTTTCCGAGCAGGGCGGCGTGCTCACGCTGCACATATCCTGGGTCGGTGGAGTTGCGGCGCCCGCTCTTCCGGCGGCTGGCGCGATTGCCCAAAGGATCGAGAACACAAGTGCCGTTCCGATGGCCGCCGTTCCCGAGCGATGCGTCCTGGAGGATTGTTTCATCACACTCCGTCCTCTTTCACGTTGCAACTTCGACGTCAGCAGCTCCATGGCATGATCTCCCGACCGCGAAGGTCTACTTGACCGACCCTGGCAACGTACCAGCCATCGTCACCCCGCATCAGATGAGCCACGCTGTTCATCGTGCTCCCTAGTTTTCGAATGTTCATGCGCCGCCAACCGTTGGTCTGCAGATCGTTCGAGACGTCGGCCTGGTATGCGTATTTCAGAAGAGCGCGGCCAAGATCGTTTGGAGCAGCCAGGTAGGTGAATGCGACGCACGCGTGAGAGTCATCGATCTTCGTGACGCCGGTGACGGACTGCAGTTTATAGGCACCGACGGGAACCTGGTAGGTCAGCCATGAAGCGATCAGAGAGTTCGTCTGCCAATGCTCCGCTCGTGCTCGATCCGATCCCTTGCGGGTCAGCACGTATCCGTTTGTCGTACGCATCACGAGGCGGGCATCGACAAGGAACCGCGCGTCCGCTTCGCTCACGACGGGCTGGTTCATGATGAATGGTACCGTCATAGGTACCCCCGCGATCGCTGGAGCAACCAAATCTGTCGCGCTGCTCCGGTCCAGACCACCAGCACACCCCATGAGAGTCGAGAGGATGGAAATCGCGAGCAGGAGCCGGGCTCGCGACGCGGTTGTTGATTTCATTGTATTCATCGACCCCTTCCAGTCCTGGGTAAGTGCTGGCAGCGTGTGCCGAAAGCATGCCAGGATGGTCCTTGAGTTCGCCGGTTCCTCGGATACTGCTCGCGGCGAGGCATCATGGCGCTGGTCCGATTGCGAAGTTGCGCGCCCCATCGATGAAGCCGACGTCTTGGAAGACTAACGACGGCCCGGACTTGCGCGGTGGGTAGACGCCAAAGCAGACGTTGTCGTAGGCTTTGCCCCCACATATCCCGGACGAGACGCAACGACCGCTCGCACTCACTTTGCAGAGCGCGTTGACGATCAGATCGTCGTGCGAATCCATCGCGATCTGCGGCATCAGGCGGTTCTTCGGAAGCGCGATCGTCCGCATGAGGTGCGAGGTTCCTGACTGATATATCTCGACGACATCGCTCGGAAACTTCCACCGACACGTATAGGCATTGCAGAAGTACCAGCGATCGGGAAGATCGACGTACAGGTTGTCGGACGAATCGAGGACGAATGACCGTGCCGGTCCTGGAAGATGCATCTCACGAAATGGCGTAGTTTTCCTGGGATGGAAGACCTCAATCACGCTCGGGTGAGGATCTTGGGCTTCGAGCACGTACAGATCGCCCGCATGGTCGATAGCGGCTTGCAGGCTGTAGGGGTACTGGCTTCGGCCGATGACGTACCACGGCTTGGTCTGCCCTGGCTTGAACACGAAGATCGCGGCCTTACAGGTGCTTGCGCCCCACTCGCAGCCGGCGGTGTATAGATGGCCGGACCGGTCGAATGCGACGCTGCTGGCGAACATGTTGCCCGCCCCGTATGCTCGGATCAGTTTCAGGGTCGAAGCATCGTACTCGACGACGGCGCCGCGTCCGGGACCGGAGTCGCTGCCGTTCGGGACGTAGACGTTCCCGTCCTGATCTAACGCGATGGCATTTACGCCTTGCGGAACGTAAGGGCCAATGACGTTGTAGTGCTGGTGGATGCGGCGTGGTCGCGTCTTGCCGGGCGCATAGGCGAGGGCGTACGAGACTCCGTTCCCGCCGAAGGTCGTGTAGAAAGCGCCGGCCTTCGAGACCGCGGCTCCCGCAGCGGCGCCCGCGGGCAAATGCAACTGCCGAACGACTTGCCCGGTCGTCAGGTTGTATATCGGATCTGTGCTGGCTTGATTTCCGACACCCGGCGATGCCTCGTAGAGATACTCTGGCGGAGCGGACGCGGCAAGTGCTGCGGTGCGCTCGGAGGCCGCGCCAGCAAAGGCGTTGGCTGCGTTGGCCTGCGGATCGTGTGGCACGATTCCGTATCCGCTGGAACAGGCGGTCGCCAGAAGAGTGAAGACGACCGCCGCGCTCGATCTGCAGAGCATCCGCTTCATTTCTGCCCTCCGACGAGCAGCGCGACTGGGGCCGCCCCATTCGGGACGCCGTCCTCGATGCGCCATGAGTGCTTGACCGCTCCCGGCGCATATTCGGTGACCGCGAGCGTGTCGGCCACGAAGAGATTGCCGCTCGCATCGGTGGTTAGCGCCGTCGGCGTGCCAGTTTTGATGCTTCGGATGCTGCTTCCGGTGTACGGCGCGCCGAACTCCTTGACCGTTGGACAGGAGCCGGACAGTTGGTCGCAATCGGCCACGAACAAGTTGGAAGAGGAGTCCACCGCCAAGGCCCCCGGCGATCGCACGCCTGCCAGTATGAGCCGCTTCGGAGTCGTAGTGTAGTGCGGCGCCAGGAACTCGTAGACGCTTCCTCCTCCGCCGCTGTTGGCCAAGAAGAGATCACTCTTCGCATCGACCGCGAAGCCCACGGGACTGTTCACATCGCTCGTGATCGTCTGGCACTTGTCGAACCGTCCCGCCCGGAATACCGAAACGAATTCGCGGTTCAACACGAAGAGATCGCCGCTGGAATCGAATGCGAGCTGCGCAGGATGATCGATGCAGATGCCCTGGATCACGCCGGCGGTCGTCTCGTATCCAGCGCCGGCGCGCTTATACTCATGAAGGGCACCCGAACCAGTCTTATCGTCCTGGCTCGCAACGAACAGAACTCCACCGTATTCCGCCAATCCGGTAGGACAGTCATTATTGGCGGTGAGACTGATGCTTGAAATCGGCGTCTTTGACGGAAGAGCGTAGAGGGCTATCGTGCCCGGGCCTCCGCCTCCGTTGCAGCCGGGGTGCGGAGGGAAGGCTCCGCCAGTGGCCAGCGCCACAATCAGGCTCTCGTCCACCGGCGGTGACGCGGTCAACCGGGCCGTTGGGCTAGGCGAGTTATCGGCAAGAGCGGAGGGCATTGCGCCGATTCCGCACGATCCTAAGCTGAGGAATGCGCCGAGCAGGGCCGTGGTAGCGCCTAGGGATCGACCGTGGATGTTCATTGTCGAATGGACCTCCGTGATGGGTGCGCCAAGATGGCCTGGCGCCTTCACATGAATATCAGAAGACCGACCACAGCCGCCTGACCAAAATAGGTCAGGACCGCGAACGCCGCCCGTGGTATCTTGGCTCCAGATATGAGGCATACCGCCCCGAACCCCGTGGAAGCCGCCCTTCGGTACCGCGTGGCCGTCGTCCAGGCCGCCGCCGGCTGGGGGAAGACGACCGCGGCGCGCCGCGCCGTTGAGGGTCGGGAGCACCGCTGGATCGACCTGGCAGCAGCTCCGAACCAAGCCGGCTCGGCGGCGTTGGCATTGGCCGAGGCGCTCGGCCTGGACCTGGAGCCGATCGCCGAACGCGTGGCCGAGGCTCAGCGCTCGGGCTCCTCTCGCGAGCTGGTCGACCGGCTCGCCGAGAGCGTCGGCGCCGGCGAAGCCCCCTTATTCGTCTTCGACGACCTCCACCGACTCGGCGACGACCCGCTCTCACTCGATCTCCTCAAGGGGATCGTCGAGCGATGCGAGGCGACCGCCTTCATCCTCATCGCGCGCCACGCGGTGCGACTGCCGTTCGCGTCGTGGTGCGCAGCCGGATTCGCAAGTCTTCCCGTCACCGAAGATGATCTTGGGCTGGGAGCCGACGAGATCCGCGTGCTCGCAGAGTCGCGCAGCGTCAGATCCGACCCCGCGGCCATCGATGCGATTGTAGCGGCGACCGGCGGCTGGCCCGTAGCTGTTCGGTTCGCCCTTCTGGCGTTGGAACGAGATCCGCAGATTGCGCGCATGAAATCGATCACGCGGGACATCGCGTTCGACTACTTCGCCGAGCAGATTCTCGAGGAACTCTCGGAGGGGCAGCGTTCCCTACTCGCAGACCTCGCGCTCGCCGGCGGATTCGACGAGGAGCTAATCGTCGATCTTGGGGAGCCGGGCCTGGTGGACTGGCTGAAGGCCGCTCCGTTGCCGATGCACCGGTCGCCGAAGACCGTCCGCCTGCACGATATGTTCGCAGACTTCATCGAAGCGCGAATTCCCAATGGAGAACGCAGCGAGCGCGCCGTTCGCGTCGCCAACGTTCTCGTGCAGCGCCGTCGGATCGGCGAAGCGTTCGATCTGCTCTGCCGCCATGCACCGTCCGCCGTGCGCGATCTCCTTGCCGAGGAGGGCTTCCACCTGATCGACATCGGCCGTTTGCAGGCCGTCAAGGATGCCATCGGCCGGATTCCCGCAGAGGCGCGCCGCACGGATCCGGCGATGCTGCTGCTGCGCGCCGGAGTCGCGTCGTACGAGGGCGATCTTGCCGGCGTCGAGCGCTACCTGAGATCGGCGCTTTCCGCGAATCCGCAAGGAGAACTTCGGCGGCTTGCAACGCTTTCGCTCGCCGAACATTATCGAGCGATCGAGAGCGGCGACGGCATCGAGGTCGTGCAACCCCTGCTGGATTCCGGCACCGCCTCCCAGCGGTGCGAAGCGCGCAGCATCCACGCTATCCTCCTCGCCATCGATGGAAGAACGGAAGCGGCAAAGTCCGAATCGGCGCAAGCCATGGGCTTGGCCGAGAAGGCCGACGACGAAGCGCTCACGCGCAGGGCGCTCTGCTATCGCGCCATGGTATATGCGTATAGTGGAGATCTGCTCGCCGCGACCGAATCTGCGACGACCGCCATCCGTCTAGGCAGGGAGGCCGGCGATCCGGTGATCGTGTGGTCGGCCCTCACCTGCCTGGCGCATGCACACGACGTGCTTTCCAACGATCGCGAAGCGACCCTTCGGTACTTCCGCGAGATGACGTCGGTATCAAAGGAGATGAACAACTCCCGTTCGGCGAGGTCGGGACTCGCCAAGCAGTACGCGATGCTGGTCGAGCGCGGAGCCGATGGAGAACTGGATGGCATCGAGCGGGACATCGGGGCCGATCACGCGCGCTTCATGCGCTTCCGCGATGCGCTGGAGTTCCGATTCGCAAAGGCGGTTCGGCTCGCGTGGCGCGGCGAATTCCGGCAAGGCTACGATCTGCTCGACGGGATCGCCGGCGAAAGCCGCCAGCGGTCGGTTCAGCGTCTCCACCACGCGAGGACCGCGCTCTTCGCCGTTCTGGCCGACCGGCCGAAAGATGCTGCGGCGCACCTCAAGGCCTGTGGATCCAGCGGCAGCGCGGAAAGCGAATGGTGGCGCTACTTCGATCGCTCCGCCGACATCTGCGCGGCGCTAGCCGAAGCCTTTCTCGGCCGGTCGGCGTCTGCCCGGCGAAGATTGCCCGTAGGGCTCCGGAAGCGCGAGATTGCACTCGTGCGGGCTGTTCGAGGGCTCGCCGCTCTTAACGAGCACCTGACGCCTGAGACGGTGCTGCCCGTCGTCCAAGAGTTGATGGACGCCGAACAGGAAGGATTGGCGAATCTGATTTCTGCGGCCGCAAGCAAGGGCACCGCACCGAACGCAACGCTCGCGCTCACGCCGACTGAGATCGCGATATTCCGCTCGCTGGCGGAAGGCCTCGCGCCGAAGGTGATCGCAGCGGAGAGCGGGCGGAGCGTGGATACCGTGCGCAACCACATCAAGTCGGCGATTCGGAAGATGGGCGTGTCCGGGCAGAGGGAAGCGCTGGCGCTCGCCCGCCGGTTGGGCGTTGTTTAACGGCTCAAGAGCGGCGGAGGGCAGCGCGAGCAGCATCACGCGCATCGAGGATCCTGCGCCACGAGCGAGTTCGATCTCCTCGAGATCGTCTCAATCCCCGCCGATCATCCTCGCCGTGTGCTCGATGATCGCCACGCCATCGTCGATGACCGTTTCTCCGCCGAGCGACGGACAGACGCGCATGCAAGCCGTCACGAACTCAGGCGGAAACTGGAACGGCCGCGCGATCGCGAGGTGCGGGAAGTAACCGCCGCGCGTGCAGAGTTTGCCTTGACCGGTGCGCCACGCGAAGATCCCAATTGCGCCGTCAGATTGGACGATGATCCGCTCTCCGCCCTCCACCGGAAGAACACTCCATTCGCGCGCCTTGCGCATGCCGGAAAGTTTGGCGGTGATCGTGTTCTTCATCGTACTATCTCCACGGGATAGTCGAAGCGGAACGTTACGACGCGACCGGCTTCGCGAACGTGGATGCATCCGCAATCGCGGATGATCGCTCGCGCCTCGACTGTCTTCGTTGAATGATCGTCGGCGAGATAGCGAACCGTATCGCCTTGCTGGATTTCGGCCGCGTGTGCGCTGATCGTCATGGTATCCTCCTTGCGGCCCGACAGAGCCGCTGCCGCATGGCTGGCGTCCATGACCGGAGAGGCTCCGCGTCAACGCCGAGCGGAAGCGAGCCGAAGGGAAGCGTTTACGCGGAGATCAGGCCATGGTAGCCTGGGCCGGGCGCAGCCGGAATGGAGGGCCGCCGGATGGAAGATCCGCGTCTATGGATAGCCCCGATGACGAATTCAGGGATTACTACGAAGGCGCAGACGACGCTGAAGATCACGATGGAGCCGACGATGACGACGATTCCGAACTTCATCTCGAACTGACGCTCGAAGATGCAGAACCGCGCTGTCCCGGCTGCGATGCCCACGTCGAGCGCTTTTCGAACTACCGATACCGGTGTCTCGGCTCAGCACGGCACGAACTCGTCGTCGACGGCGGTGAGTTAGTGCTTAAACGCGACATCATGCTGGAGCGCGACGACCGCACCGGCGGACTGTCATTGTAACTCTGCGGAGGTGAAACGAGTGAAGTATCGCGGCTATGCCGTCGAGCCCGAAGACCCCAAGGTGAGCGTTTATACGAAGATTCTCGGGCACGCCGGTTTCCATGTCATCGGTCCTAACCTAGACGGGCACGCCGGTACGATTGAAGATGCGAAGGAGATGGTGGACGACCGGATCGCGAACCGCGGCGGCTTCGCTCCTCAGCCGCGCAAACCGTCCAGCAAATCGCCAAACATAGTCGATACTTCTGGTCGCTACTTCGAAAGCGACGATGCCTGGCGGTTCCACTGGACGACGACGAAGGACTCCGACGGAAACTTCCGGGCGATTGCGATCCGCCCGACCGGTTCAGGATCGCAAGCCGGAGCGAAGGTCATCAGGAAGCGCGAACTCGCGGGCGAGCGGATTTCGTGGAAGGTCGTCAAACGCGCGAAGCGTCGCATGCGTTCGGATGCGAAGGCGCTTGCAGACAAATGGTGCACCCAGCACCAGAAGGCGTGCGAGGAGCGCAACTTCATCAAGGACCGGAAGAAAGAAGAACGCGTACAGTCTTCGCTACTGCGCCGCGCGTTCGTTCCGGAAGGCGTGCTTTGCGGAGCGCTCACCGAAGAAGCGCTTTGCGCGAAGCCATCGGGAAAGAAGCAGGGCTACGTCGGCGAGAAACGCATTGCGCTGTGTCCGCAGCACTCCGCGAACGTCACGATGGATCGCAAAGTCTTCGCGGTGGTTGACGGTGAGAAGCGCCGCGTGACGCGCGAGCCTCGAGTCGGCGTGATCGAGTTGGACGAAGAAGTCGTCGGACCGATGCCGAAATCGCCGCGACTACGGAAGTTTCGCTCCCGTTAGCATCATCTGGCTAACCGCTGCGCGCACTGCGACGTCGATGGCGGCGGCCAAACGCTCGCGATCCGCCCGACGCGAACGCGTTCGACGATCTGATGGGCGTAACGAACTACTCGAAGTCGGCGACGATTGGACGGTGGTCGCTAAGTCGCCACCCCTCTTCGCCGATCCGAACTGCTCGGAGTCTATCGGCCATTGGCTGGTTGACGTAGAGATGGTCGATACGGTACTGCCCGCTCGAGTTGCGGAACGTCTTCCCGTGGTTTCGCCGACACGGCATAGAGTTTCTGTCGCAATCGTTTCGCAAGCAGAAGGCATCGTAGAAGCCGAGGTCATGCAGACGTCGAAAGGGCGGAGTCCAGTCGCGCCCAGGGCCTTGGTCTAGGCTCGCGTTAAAGTCGCCGGCTATGACCGTCGGCGTTGAAGGAGTCGTCGCGATCACTCCAGCAATGGCGTCGACGATTCGAAGCAACGCCCTCGGATAATATTCCTTCACCTGTGGATACGAACGAAGCCCAAAGACGCGCACGCCGTCAATCTCGATTTCGAGCGCCTGGCCTCGAGCTTCATCTGGGAGAGCGCGGGAAATGAGATGCTTCCCAGCGACGATCACAACATCATCGCGATTCAGGGCGGGTTTGATATGCCGTCTCGTTGTATGTCCGAGCCGCGCGGGCGGTAACCGTGTCTCCTGAAGGACGGCGAGATCTGCATCAAGGTCCTTGAGAAAGGCCCACTTCGCGAGGGCATTACTAGTGCCGGCCATGTTCCAGGTGACGATTCGCACAAAGCACATTTTCACAAAGTTCCGCGCCGACCTGTCCGCTGTGGAGGCATCGGAGAGATAGACGCGGCAATCCTCAGCATGAAGCGCTCGAAAGCCGTTACCGTCATCGTCAAGAAGGTCGGTAAATCGCCGAAGACGAGGAGGGTCGTTCCATCGCCTTCTAGCCTAGAGCAGATCGTACGCGGTCCCTACGATTCAAAAGAGCTGATGGAAATCGGTGACGTCTTTATCTTCTTCTCCAAGGATCACGCGCGCCGGACCTGCCATTTGTCGCTGAGGGGAACTGACCTGGGAGGCCACGTTGCCGTCGCGAAGATGAGGGCTGGTCTCCTGGATGAGATGAACGATGCCGAGGTATCGGGAGCAATCGCGCTACTGACGGAGTTCGAGCATCGAGGCGTTACTGGTGCTGATGTAGATGATGATGTAACCAATCGAGCGTCGCGAAGCGTAGACGAGCTACTCGCGGACGAGGAATGGTACCTCAGTACAATTGATAAGAGCGACCGTGCCGTCGTCATCGTAGCGTTAGCGGAATTCGAGCGGCACTTGCTCAGACGCTTTCGTGCAACGCTTAAACGGCCATCGGCCCTGGACGCCATCAACGTTCCGTTTAGGCATCTGTTGGTACTTGCGCGCTCACAGGACATTATCGACTCCGACCTATTCACGACGTTAGGCGAATTCGAGAAACTCCGAAATCGCTTAGCCCACGTCGCTTCGTACGACGTTGGCGCAAAGGAGGTTCACCAGTTGCGGGGGCTGCTGCCAGAAGATGGGTTCTTCGGAGATCTCGATTATCTCATTTCGTGCGCAGTTGGCCCCTCTGCGCAGGACCACGGGATCGACCTTTCAGCTGAAGCGCGAACATTACGCGGAATTGCGACAGCGATTGAACTGACCCTTAGAAGCGATCTACCGTAGGCCCGCCAGCATCTCGCCGACCGCTGCCCGCACGGTGATCTCGACACCGTCGGCGAGCCGATTACGGTCGTGCCCGACTCGAACGCGCTCGACCAGCTTGCGACCTACGCGAGCTTCGACGGAGTATCCCGCATCCGTCTCCAGAATCGTGACAGAGAGGCTGCGGCGGATTTTTCCGAACGTCACTAAGACGGCTGGCGCGATGCTTTCGTCGAGAGGATTCTGCCAAGCGATGATCATCGCCCCGCCCTACGCCGAGCAAAGATTGTGCGGATCCAGAATCCGAACGCGTACATCGTACGCATGACGTAGAGGAACGCAGCGAACTGCAGCATGGTGATTGCCCGAGGGCGCCGCTTACGCGGCGCCCTCTTTCGCCTTGCGGTCGATCTTCTTCGCGAGCACTTCGACGGAGAGACGCTTGTCGTCGCCGTACGTCGAGAGCCGGACCGTTCCCGTCACGGTGAGAAAGTCGCCCTTGGCGATGTCGCCGAGGTTGTCTTCGTTGACCCACTCGCCGAATGCGACGACCGGAAAATAATCCGTCTGGCTATCGCCTTTGCTCGACCGATCCGATGCGATCGTCGCCTTGAAGTAGCGGGTTCCGTTCTCCGCCGTCTTGATTTCGGCTCGTACGCAGTTCCCGTGAAGAGTTATGGAGTTCATCTGATGCCTTCCCGCGGTCCGTGACCGCTGCGTGTTTCGTGCAGCGATCAGACGCGCAGAAGACGCGAACGGAAAGGGCGAGCGCAGCGAGTCGGAGATCGAGACCCTTGGAGTCCTAGCGGCGCGCGCGTACGATGAGCGGAGCAATCACGACGGCGGTTACGGCCGAAGAAGAGCGGATCAGGTGAAACGCCGACACACGGGAACACATGGCCGCCGAGATTGGACTGGCGATGGAACCCCGATGCACCGGAAAGATCGCTCGGTCAACGAGCAATGCGATCATCGGGAAAATGCGTTCCGGCCGCGTTCGGAGCGTGGGTGAAGACGACGCGGTGTCGCTCTTAGCTGGAACAGTGACCGGCACGATCCGGAATCGACGGCGACGCAAAAGCGCGGTGCGATGCCGCGAATGAACACGACGAAAACCGGGACGGCGGTAGAGGGGGAAAAGGCAAACTGTACGCGCACGCAACGCCACGCGCAGACGCAACGCACGCGCAATGCGGACCGACTGGATGCTACCTACGCATTACGTCGGCGAAGATCGTGGACGAAAGAGATCGGAACTTAGTCGCGATTGCCGATGCGGTTATCCTTTCTCAGCCGCGCTGTCGACAACGGCGGTATAGCGATCTCCGAGGACTTCCTGTGCAAAGCGCTCTGTTTTGGGGTCGGGAGTCCGGAACTCTTCAAGATCTTCTGGACTCCAGTGATCGCCTTCCGCGTGCAGCGTGATGGTGTCGTTGCCGCCGCCGTAGGTAAGATATCCACGGGACATCTTGTCCTTCAGATGATGACACTGGCCCTCGTGCTCCATGTACATCATTCGAAACAGAAACTCGCCCATCGCGAAGCCGAATTGACGGTGTGCCGCGATCGCAGCCCTTTCCAAGATGTCGCTGATGCGCTTTTCGCGTTTGGTTGGCTTGCGGTCGCGGGGTACCTGGGACTTCGCCTTTTTCATTTCAAGAGATTCCTATGCTATCGATGATAGTCACGCCGAGTGGCAGGCCACCGGCGTGCTCCACGAGACGTTCGTCGCACATTGCGGCGGGGTCGGCCGGATCGTGGCGGTGGATGCTCATGGCATGCTCTTTTCAGATTGGGACATTGAAGGTCGAGCCTTCCGCCAGCGCGAGATCGTTCCTCCGCAACGCAGATGGTGCTCAAGCACGCACAAACGATGGACGACGGCAAGGCAACGCCCACATTCCACGGCATTGGCCGACCACGCTATGTATTCGAGGCAGCATGGGCAATCGCTCACAGCGCCGCACCGGTATCAGGATCGAATCCGCAGCGCTTGCGATAATATCGCCTGAGATCGTCGTCTGCCCAAGCGTCTCGCCCATCGATAACGTCGTAATACGTCATCGTGCAGCCGCCTAGGCCAAGACCGATGATGGGATGCTCGGCCCCGGTCGAGGCCAGGATCCTGCCCGCAAGGTAGCGGTATGCGCGAGGCAGACAGGATCGGCACATAATGTTCGGTTTGACCAGCGATCCGTACGCGCAGCCGTTCCCCTTCATGTGCGCGGTTGCACCGTGACCGCACCGTGCGCATATGGTTTTCTTCACCTAGGCGACCTCCTCGCCGCAACCGTCGCAGACGAACGGTTCATCGTCGTGAACGAAGACGGCGAGTTCATCGTCGGCAATCTCGTCGCGCTGGCAGAATCGTCTCTCGTCCTCGGGTGAAACCGATTTCGGAATCCGCCAGTAGCCGCGCTGGCGCTCCCTGCTTTCCGAGGGCTTCGCGGCCTCGCAAGCCGAACATTCGCCGTCGTCGTCCAGCACCCACCCGCACTCGGAACAATGCCTGATCCGCGATTGCGCTTCGTGGTAGGAGCACATCTCGCCGCCGCCGATCGCGAAGGCCCCGGGACCGCCGATTGCGGCGGAACAGACGTAGCAGCTCATCATGCCGCCGCACGCGTCCTCAACTCGGCGAAGAGTTTTCGGAACTCCGACATCAACGCTTCGTCCCGCAGGTCGTAATCGGCGGTGTCGAGAGCGCGATAGACCCTGTCGATCTGCTCCGGCGTCAGTGCATCGGCGAGTTCGTATGGCAGGGTATCGTAGCAGCCGAGCGCGTCGCGGACCCACGTCAATGCGTAACCTCTCGCCGTTTTGTCATACGTCGCCTCCTGAGCGGCGATGACGTCTTCCATCCGATGGGAAATGCAGATGCACGATCTCTTCCGCTCATCCCAGTACGCGTAGAAGCCTTCGGCGGTAAACGCCTCGATGATCTCGCGGGGATCGCCCGACCAGTTGAGGTACGTGGCGCCAGTGCGGTAGAGACCGTCGAATATCCAGGCGGCGTTGGGATTGCCGTGCCCTGGGTGCTCGGACCAGTCGACGCAACCGCGGCAGCACGCGTAGGCGAACGCCGTGAAGTAGCCCTTCGCCTCGAGCGTCTGGAAGGCACGCTGAGCCAAGGCCTTGAGCGATTTGCGCGTCTGCGTTCTCGGCACCCGGCACTTGGCTGGATGGATTCTGGAGGACGGTGCGTCAACGGTAATGAGCAGGGGTTGCCTCATGACACAGCCTCCGTAGCGAGGACGGTGTCGATTTCGACTATGCGTGCCGCTAGCGAGTCGCGCTCGCTCTTCAGCGCCGCGTAATCCGGGGCTGCCTCAACCGGGGCTATGTACGATTCAAGCAGGCCCTGAACGGCATCGCGAAACTTCACGACGCTGCGTACCGCGACGGCCGCAGCCTGCACCGTGTAGATCGTGTCCGACCGGATGCCGATGACGACGTGGAATTCCCTGTCTCGGCGACCTTTGCGATCCTTCGCGGTCGCCTCTTCGATCAGATCACCCAGTTCAACATCAGCTGGAATCTCGAATATCTTGTCGCCGCCCCTGCCACGGGCCCAGAAATCGCGATCCCATCCACCGGGCGATTTGGGATCGGGCGACACGCTCGCCATATACCCATCGGCAAAGCAGCCCCCGGTAACCCAACCGCCCTCGACGCTCCACGAATCGCCCTTCGCTCTGCGTGGGAACTGATTGGGGTCTTGATTCTCCTTCGGATCGATCGTGTCGGCCTCGATGCCGCCGTCGAGGACGGCCTTCCGCATCCATCGAATGCGGCAAGCGGCTTCGTTTGCATCCATGACATCGCAGACATGGAGCCGATCCGGGTACGGATTGACGGCAGCAGCGATCTCTGCATTGCGGATTTCAAAGCGTTCCGCGGTCGATCGCGCTTCGGCCATCTCCGTTGCATCTTTACGCTCTTTCTCCTCGAGGGCGATGATCGCTCTCGGTTCGGCTGCCGCATACGCGGCTTCGTTCAAAGAGGTCACGGATGTCTTGAGCGCCTGGTAGCGTTGCCGTTGCTCTTCGGTCAGATCCGATACCGACACGGACCTCGGCAACGATGGGACAATACTGACCTCGACCGGCACGTACGGCGACCAATTGAACTTGCGGTCGCATCGTTCGAACTCGATCGAGCCACCTGCGCACCGACCGGCCCGGAGGGAATGGGCCGCGGTCCTGAACTCCGTCGTCGTCAGGACCGCTTCGATCTCGGCGTGCCGCCGCGCTTCGCGCTCCTCCGCTTCTCGCTGCTTCTCGATCTCGGTTGCGAGGAGTTGATCGAGCGCGGCGACAACCGCGCTCATCGTCGGCTCGGGAACCAGGATGTCCAGATCCGAACCTTTGAGCCTGCCGGCGAGCAGTGCGCGCTGTTCGTCCTCGAGATACGGCAGGATGATTTCCACGGCAGCCGCTGGTCCGTAATTGTGGCCGGCCGCGATCGCGGCTTTCTGGTCGATCTTGACGTTAACCATCAAGGTTCTGCTTGGATCTTGAGATTTCATATTTCCCCCGTAGTGTTAGGCGCCCGATCGCGCGTCGCGTGCGTTCGGTATCGGTTGGTTTTCCGATGCGCCCTTGCCGGAATCGAACCGGCCGCCGCGTGGGCCGCGGCGTTCACCATGGAGGCAAACTGTCTTTCGACCTGTTCATTGTCTCATATTCTGAGCCAACACGCAAGGCTTCGCATGTTAAGATTTTAGATCCGAGGAGGTCACACCGCGCTCTGCATGCTATCCTTAGCATATGAGACAGCGTTTGACGTGCGTCCACTGCGGCGGAGCGATCCCGGAAGAGCGGCGTGACTTCGCCGAACGGCAGGGACTTCGCGTGTTGTACTGCGGGAAGCTCTGCGCCGATGCTGCCGCTTCCGCCGCGTACTACGATCGCAACCGTGAGAAGATATCCGTACGTCGCTCTCGCCGGTATCGGGCTGCGAAGCGCCTCGCGCTGGTTTAGATTCACAACACAGAGCTTAGTGCGGATTGAACGCTCCTGAAAAGGGCGGACGCAATCCGGCCGACTTAACGGCGCGCACTTTTCAAGATCGTCGAAATGTGCATCGGCCGAATCGCGGGTGATGAGCTTGCGCGGAATGGCGATCCCCGCTGCCCCCTCCGCCGCCGTCACCTCCCACCAAACTTGCCGGCAGGCTCAACATCGCGCACACGCCAACGCCACCGCCATGTTTACCGTCATCTATCGCTGGCGTGTCAAAGTTGACATGGAGCCGGCCTTCATCCGAGCATGGCACAACCGCACGGAGAAGATCTACGCCATGCGCGGCTCGTACGGATCGCGGCTGCATCGGGAACCTGACGGCACGTTCTGCGCGATCGCGCTCTGGCCGTCGCGCGAAGCGTGGGAAGCGACGGAGCCGCCGCTACCTGACGACGAGGCCGATGAGGCGACGTTCCGGGACGCGGTTGCCGAATGGCTGCCAACCCTGACGATGGAGGGCGTTGATGACTTGTGGCGACGGCCGGCTGACAATTAGGATGGCGGCGCGGTTTCCCACGCCGCCATTGGAGTCAACGGGATTTGAACCCGCGCCTGCTGGTTTCTAAGGCCAGTATGCTACCGCTACAACATGACCCCCGATCTATATGTTATCGATCGAGGGGCGCTAAGGTTTTAGCATCAGCCGAACGCCATCGCGATCTGCTCGCCGGCCGCCGCGGCGAATCGTTCGAAGACTGCTTGGACGATCTCGAACATCGCCGGGTCCACGCGGCGCAGCCGTTCGCGGGTCGCCTTCGGCCAGGGCGACGACGAGTCGTTGACTTGCGCATACCCTCGAAAGCATTCCGCAGCGTATTCGTCCAAGCCACTCGCAGCGTACGGCGTGACGAATGATTTCGCCGATGCGAAGGCGGTCCTGACGCGCGAATCGAGCCCCGACCAATAGATCCCCGATCCGAGCGCACAATCAATCGCGTGGGAAAATTCGTGGGCGACCGTCATCGGAGACATACTGCGGACATACACGGCGCGTTCCTCGACGACGAACAATCCGGCTGGCGGCGCTGGCCACGCGTCAACGTCGATCTTGAGGCGTTTCAAAGCCGGGCTAGCCGCGTCGTATTTCTTGCCGCGCTCGAGCGGCGTGATTGTGATGCCGGCGTTCGCAACGAACTCGACGAGTCCGCTCGGAAAGGCCGACAGTATCGCTGCGATCGTCTCGCGCTTCGCTGCGCTTGCCGCTGGAATCAATGCTGAGTAGACCCGTTCCATCTTGTTTGCTCCCTCTGGCCTGTGGCCGTCGTTTGTGGGAGCCGTCATGCGTGGACGGAAGCGGAACGCAAGGGCGCGTCAGCGGCGAAGCCTACCTTGCGTTCAGGAAGCGAACGATCTGCGCTAGGATTTCACAAAGAACGACGAGGCCGGTGGAGGGGAGTAGATGGACCGGCAACCAGCGCAGTATCACGAGCAGCCGCAAGCGTGCGCGCGTCGAATGATGCCGCATAAGATCGCTAAGGCCAATGCAAACGCTGATCGAATGAAGGACGCTATGAGGACGCTGGACACTTCGGACCACCGCGCGCTGCGGGTATATCTAACAGCCGAAGATTACGGTATTCACGAGGGAGAAGAGTACGTCCCGAAGGGAATCATCTCTCAGAATGTGTGGCTGGGCATCACGAAGCTTTCCGACAACGCTGCGCTCCATACGACGGATTTCTACAGCGCAGCAGTTGGGACAGCATACGCGATCGCGAACGCGTGGGGCGATATCCACGATCGCGTACCAGAACGCACGCCGATTCGCACGCAATGCCTGGCGGTGCAGCAAGGCTTCGAGGGCTCCCTCTTCAACGTCGTTCACGGCTGGTACCGCGTCGCCGGGATTACGCTGCGCTGCGCCTTCGAGGACATGCTGATCGGAATGCACTACCAGCACCAGGACGCGCTGTGGCCGGAGTTCGAGGAGGTCATCACGGGAAAGGGACGCTCGCCGCAGCGGCGCGCAATCGACGCGGAGTTGCTGACGTTCGTTCCGCAGGAACTGCTAGACCGAGCCAACGCCCTGTATCAGGACGAATTGTCGATCTACGTCCATCGCACGTCGGAAGGCGAGATATGGGAATCGAACGGTCCGCTGTTCGTTCATGAGGCGCTCGAAGTTTGGATCGGGCAATATGACCGCGCCTTCCGGTTGCTCTGCGCGATGATCGACGCCGTAGTGCCGGCGACCGATGCGTCAGGCGTGGCGAACGGCCTTCGCTTCAACACTCAGGCCAAGATGGAGGCTGACGGGACCTAAACCGTCCCGCTACCGCGCCGCTCCAACCAAGTGCGGGGCGAGTAGCCAATTCCACACGCGCTGCTGACGAGCGAACAACCGTGTGCAATTCGGCTCCTGATCGGATATGCCGAGTTTCGCAAGATCGGCTTTGCATTGACCGGGACTCGCACCATCGATCAGGCAGGCAATGTGAGCGCTGCGCCTCTTGTCTTCGCCATGGGAATCCCAAGCGCCGGGTTGCCCTTCGAACACGCCCCTGAAGAGAAAATAGTAGGCGGCTTCGATCCCCGGGAAGCGCGCGGTATCCTGCGAGGCCATCGTAATCGCTGCGTATTCGTCGGCCGCGTCTTCCTCAGATCCGGTCGTTGGGAGATCGAACTGCTCGATGAGCGCATGAGCGGCCTCGTGGAGGAAGGCGAACACCATCGAATTCTGAGCGCCGGCGAGCGCAACCGATGCTGAGTTTCCTTCTCTAATGAACAGGTTGTACGCGTCGATGGCGTCGCTGAGGCAAAGGCGAATCGCTTTCATCGCCGGAAGGTACGCCGACCCGCCGTTCGTGCAGTCGCCGACCGCGACGTCCAGCGTCGTCGGCCACGCGTAGCGCTCGAGGAAGTTCGCATCGCCAGCGAACAGCGATTGGGGCAAGAGTTGATTCAGCAGTTGCGCACGCGCGGGATCGGAAGGAGCGACGTAGGCGAAGTTCACTCGCGGCTGCGCGGTCTGCTGCGCGCGTACGGTAACCGGCGACAAGATCAGGAACGACCCGCTCAGCGCGAGCGATAGGACGGTCCGCCCGAGCCGCGCGACGTTCATCATGCCGCCGCCTTCCGGACGGCAGCGCTCATTGCAGTGCGAGCCGACGGCGGCCGCCGATATTTCGTCGCCAGGTGATGCCACCCGCAGTGCGGGCACCGGTCCAGGCCGTGGTGCTGGTCCGGGCGGCCTTGGCCTCGGCCCGGGAGTCGTAGCAGGAGGCCGAGGGTAGGTGCAAGGTTGGCTCGCATGGTTTTTTGTCTCCTTAGAAACCTAAGAAACCTAGTGAACCACGGGCGAGTGCCAACAGGGTGGCAGAGTCCAAAATCAGAGGGTTGGGCAAGCCAGTGCGCTGAACGGGCCGGCTATGGAGAGCACCGAGCAGAAGCCCGACCGACCCACCCGACACCGTGTCGAGATCAAGCTATCCGAGGAGCAGAAGGACTTGATTGCGAGGGGAGCAGCCCTGGCCAGACAGGGCATCTCGGAATTCGTGCGCAGTGCCGCCGAGCGCGCCGCACGCGATCTGATTGCGGCTAAGCGATAGCGAGGCGCTGGCGAGCCTTTCGAAACCGCAGCGTCAGCACGCTCCGCTGCTAGAGCTTCGCTAGGAAGTAGTCCACCTCATCGAGTTTGATTTGATGCCATTCGCCGGCGTTTTGGAACTGCATATCAGACTTGTTCTGAAGCGCCATCGACTTGATCAGCAGAGCCTCAATGTCGCGAATCATCGCACCCGGCTTCACCATCTTCGCCAACGGCAGTTTACTCTTGAGCTTATGGATACCCGTTTCGTTCTTGCCCCACAGCACTTGCCGGAATCCGAACCAGCTGAAGCGATCCCACTGCTCCGCGTGCGCGTCGCCGAGATGATCCTTCAAGCGTTTTCCCAGATCTTGCATGAGCGTCAATCCGACGTAGTGCGGTCCGTAGTTGCCGTACAGGATGTAGACGCCGCGCTGCTGCCGGAAGTCCGCTATCCGGATCACGGGCTTGTTCTTACCCTGACGTCCGAGGAGCCGGAAGGCGTTCTTTTTCCCTTTTCCGGGATTCCAGTCGATCTCGTCCGCACGCCAGAACAGCCCGTACTCCTGAATCAGCAACGGGCTAGCGCTCCTGGATGCCGCAGATGTTTTCGAAATCGCAGGAACGGCAGCGCGGTTTGCCGTTCCGTCTTCGGGTGGGACCGCCCCGGAAACGCCGCTCGCGGATGCCGGTTGCAGCTCCGACAACCGTGTTTCGAGCGGCCCGCATCGTCTCTTCGTTGAGCGGCACCTCCAACTCGCGTTTGTCCGGATCCTCCTCGCCGAGATAGCGCACGAGGCCACGCTCGGGTTCGTATTCCAGTTCGCGTTGAGCCGCAAGGCCGTAGAGCGTCACCTGCAGACGCATTTCATCCGAATCCAGTTTTGAGGAGATGTCGGATTCCGACTCGCCCGACTTAAAATCCACAAGCGTGACGCGCGGCGGCTCATCGAGGCGAACGATATCGATAGCTCCCGACACGAGCGCCCCGGCGTCTTCGAGAAGCGTTTCGAATGGGCGTTCGGGTTCGAACGTCAGACGGGATAGCTCGTCGGCATAGGTCTTCACGTAATCGGTGACGACCTCGACGGCTCGGTTCTCGAGGTTGTCCAATGGTGGGCCTGTCGTATACCGCATGTAGAACAGACCGCGCGATACGAGATCGCGCACCGCCGCTTCAAGTTTCGCCGGGTTCGCCGCCAATGCAGCGTAACGCGCGGGGTCCGAGTGGATCGCGCGCAGTAGATTGTGGACTCCGCGCCCGTATCCGAAAGCCTGGTCGATCGTCGGCGCGAACCCGAGCACCTTCCTCAGGTAGAAGTCGTGCGGACACTCGAGGAAGTACCTCAAGTCGGAGAAACTCGTCACGAGGCGGAAATCCCGCCGCGACTCGGTCGGCTGCATTACGACGCCGACGGGGACGCCATCGGGCACCGGTTCGACGAGCCCGCCGGACGCATTGATGTCCTGCGACACCTCCTTATAGAAGAGCGACGGCTGCGACGTTGTCACGAAGAGGAAACGCTCTGCCCGGGTTAGCGCGACGTACATCAGACGCCGCTCGGCATCGTAGTTGGCGTTGTCCGCATGGTTCGCGGGATCGACGATCTTCCGGGCTTTCCCCGCGAAGGGATACTCGTCCTGACGCTTGGCGAACTGGCTGGGAAAACGACGCGATCTCACGTCTGCCACGAAGACCGCCGCGAATTCGAGTCCCTTCACGGCGTGTATGGTCGCAATCGAAACCGCGTCCGGCTGGACCAGCAACGGCGCTTCTTCTGTCCGACCGCTCTTCGCACCGTACAACGCGAGGGCGATCATCTTGCTCTTCAGGGCGCGGGTGCTGGTCCAGCCGGACGATTCGATACCCGTTACGATCGTGCTCAAGGCGCCAAGATGGAACATCGCCGTCTCGCCGCGGGCAGTGCCGTTATCCCATGCCGAGATGTCGAATTCATTAGCCAACTCTAGCAGAATCGACTGCGGAAAAACGCGGCGCGGTGTGGCGCCGCGCAGGAGCTTGCGCAAGGACTTCGATGCCAACTGATCGGTCTCGGAAGGCGTTGGCCTTGGCTGCTCCTCGTCGAGGTGCTTGCGGAACAACCGAACCGCCAGCAGCAGCCGCCGCTCGGCATTATCGGAGATCGGCAGTCCCTCCGCCTTGAGCGCCCTAACCGCAGCTTTTATCGTCGGCTCGACCTTCGGCTGGCACCCCAAGGTGTCGGCGATGCGAGACGGAAGGCTCTTCTTGTTGTTCGGAGATCCTATGATGTCGTCGATGCCGGCGATACCGAGCAGCGCGGCCGTGAAGAGCAGGACTTCAGGTTGCGAAAAGAGATCAGGCCCAGCTCGAAAGACTGCTGGAATCCCGCTGCGCTGCAGAGCCTTCATGTAAACCCGCGCGCTCGTGCTCGATCGTAGCAGGACGCCTACATCGGCATACCCGATGCCGCGCTTCCCGTGCGCTGCGCCGTGCAGATTGCCTCCGTCAACGAGGCGCGCTACCGCGGAAGCGATCCACTTCGCCTCGGTCGCTTCGTCCGGAAACGCGATGCACGCGACGTGCGAAGGATCGTCGTCGATTCTGTCCTCCTTGCCGTGCTGCATATCGAGGGTCGTCATGCCCTTCACGCTGCCGATTCGTCTGGCCCACCGATTGGCAAGCTCGATGATCCGCGGCGTAGAGCGATAATTGCGAGTCAGCTCGACGACCTCGCCATCTTCGTGATCCTCTATTTGCCGGTAGAGGTCCGCCATGATGTCCACGCGGCTTCCTCTGAACCCGAAGATCGCCTGACGGTGGTCGCCCACCGCAGTGAGTCTCGCCTCGTCGCGGACCATCAGTTCGACCAGCCTGCTTTGAACGGGATTGAGATCTTGAACTTCATCCACGACTACGACGGCGGTCGATTGCTGTAGCAACAGGAGCAGATCGGCGCGGCTTTCAAGAAGTCGCACGAGTTCATTCTGCGCCGTGCTAAAGTCCAGGAATCTTCGCGCGCGAAGAAGTGCATAGTATCGCGCCGCGCTCTGCGCGAATGCTTCAGGGATCGGTCCGCTCCCCACCTTGGTCCGCAAAATGGCATCCTTGCACCAATCAGCGTCTTCTTGCACGCGCCACGGAATCGAATCGGAGCACAGCTTCACATCGAGCAGCGCGTATTCGTTGAGCATGTCGTAGCCGAGAAGGAACCAATCCATCGCCGCGTACTGCCCGCGCTGGGCTGCCGTCGCGAACCCGCCCAACCCCAGGGTGCCATAGTAGCCGCGCTCCACGAGCGAAAGGCGGCCAACGTCGTCGAGAACATCGAAGTTGTGGTACGTGTCGGGATCGAGGCTGCGAAGCCGATCGAGGCAGAATCCGTGGATGGTTCCCACGTACATGTCGCCGAGGGTCGCATCGGCGCCCTCGGGCGTTACTGCGGCTACGTACTTGCGGATCCGGAATTTCATCTCTTCCGCTGCACGCTCGGTGAAGGTGAACGCCACAATCTCTTTTTTTGGGACGCCATCCATAGCGACGTGCCACGCGATCCGGCGAGCCATGACGTCCGTCTTCCCAGCGCCGGCGCCGGCCGGAATCAGAAGCCGCCGCCTCTCCGATCGAACAGCGGTGTGCTGCTCGGCGTTCAGCCCTTGCAAGAGAATATCCGAAGGGTTCACAGCTCTGACGCCCCCGCTTCACGGGTGCTCGTCCAGGCGATCCGGACGGCCCAGGGTTCTTCTCCTTAGGGAGAGGAGGATCGCCTTCCCGCCATGCTCGCGTGGGCACCGCTTTTGAACCACTGGCGCCCTCTGCGACGCCGAGCCGTGCCCCTACAGTTAGCCAAGCCGGGCACCCTGCCGCTCTAACGGAGCGCTGCGGCAATCCCTGCGACGGTCTTGTCGGTCGCCAGATGCAGATTCCCGTACGTGTGCTGCTTCTCCATTACGGCCTCGTAGTGCTCTTCGAATGGCGGCTTGGCTAGGAATTTGGCGGGCCTGTCTTTTCGGCCAGCCTGCGCTGCCTTCATTTCGTCGTTACTCACGAATAGGCAAGCCGTCCGTAAACCTCTCCAATAGTCCACACGGAACAGCGCGTCGGCGAGGATATGGTATTTTACCGGCAACTCGTACTCGTCTCTCAGCCGGATTAGAACGTCAAGTTCGCGCATGCAGGAATAATACACGTTCCCCAAACGCCAATTAAGACCGCGCTTGATCGCTTCTTTCCCGAACTCGTCAAGTCTCCCGAAGTGAACTCTCCTGGACGCTGGCACCGCAAATAGATCTTTCGCGTCATTTCGCAACCAGTCGCGCCATTCGAGCCAGGTCGGAAGACTTTGCCTTTCCTGCAAGTACCTATGGAAGAGTTGGACGAACGCCCAAGGGGTATTCAGGTTCTTCGTCAGCGCGATGTTATCACTGCTCGAAACGCCTAACAAGGCGTGTTCGCGCGGGTTGGATTCTATTACGGCTTTCACTTCGTCGAATTGAGTGCGTTTGATCGTGAACAAATATTCCTGATCGAACGAAACGACAAACGGCACCACTTCGCCCGAGTACCGGCGATCGATCTTCCACGCGTCGAATGCGTACTGAGCTTTCCGACCTCCGGGGACGATAAGCTCCTGGCGAACGTCGTGGAGTGTCACCCGCATCGAACAAGATGTCAGATGAGAAGATCCAACACGAGATCGGCGATGTCCCGGAGGCGCCGACCTTCGACAATTGTATTGAGCATATCGAGTTGGTCTTCATTACCAACGGCTGACAGAGCCTCACGCAGTTCGGGCAATGCGGCGTGATAAACGAAGTCGACGTCTCCGGTACCTAGGGCAAGCGACGAGAGCCTTGTCGGCAGCGGCTCCGCGGTAACGGCAACGATTGCCGGTGCTCTGCCCTTCCGGTTCCGAATCAAGTTCAGCGCTTCGGTTCGGGTGTTTTGCGCGCGATCCGACCGCATTGTGATCTTACAGGACACGCTTGCATGAAGCAGGGGGTGATTTCGCGAGAGTTGGGCGTCGTCGAGCAAGGGGGACAGAGCGGCCACCTGCACGTCTGGACTGCGCCCGACATCTTGCGCAGCCACGGGATTTCGATATACGACGATGTCCGGAACAACCAGGTACTGCTCAGAGAAAATGGTGCGAAGCTGCTTATTATCTTCCAGCGCGCCTCGTATATCGTTGAGGTGAGCGTATTGATCGAAATGGGCGGCCGGATATTCCGTCTTCCATTGCCAATCGCCGGGGCGCAGGTCTCGGCCGAGTTCGAAGCCCGCTTGAAGAAAATCGCGCACGGCGAACTGGAAGAGCTTGCCCGAATCCTGCGAAGGTTGCTCGGTAGCGAAGCCGCCCGGAAGCCGCGACGCCCATTCCCAGGCTATCCGTACGGAGGAAGCATTGTCGATGTCGGCAACGCTAACCGATCCGCCGACGCTCGACGGGAGGTTTCGAAGGATTGATTCCTTGAGTCGGTCGCGGGATTTAACCCATAGAATTTCGCTCTTGATCCGGGACAGGAAGGCGCTGCGAGCTTCCGCGAGTTGCGGCAACATCTCGTTCACGCAGCCGCGCGCCTATAACGAGCAACAATGCGGCGGCAAATGGGCGCGAATCTTTCGAGCTGACAAGTCCACAGAGTCAAGGTCGCCACACCCATCCCTTCGAGACGTTCGAGCGACAGACGGTCTCGAGCCGCGTTTCGCCCGATCTTCTCCGTCCAGAAATCGGCGTTGGCCTTCGGTCGACCTGCCCGCTTGCAATCATGACCGTGCCAAAAGCACCCGTTGACAAAAATCGCGAGCCGAAGACGGCCGACGTAGAGATCCGGGCGACCCGGCAGGTCCTTACGGTGAAGGCGGTACCTGACGCCAGAAGACGAGAAAAGGCGACGCACGAGCAACTCCGGCTGTGTATCTCGAGACCTGACCCGGGCCATTTGCTCAGATTTGTTCACTCGTCGAATATGGTCTTCAGGTATTCAAATATCTCGCGCTGCTCGTGACCGGGCAACTTGCGAACTTGGGACATCGTCTTCGCGAGCGCAGGTCGATCCGGACCGATGTTGGACTCAGCTTCGTTGCAGAGCGAACAAAGGGTGAAGCAGTTATCGGCGGTCGGCTTGCCACCGTGAGAATCGGCGACATTGTGGGCGACGTGGAGTGTAACGGCCCGACCATCTTCATATTTCTGACTTTTTGCAAGTCCGCAATTCTGGCACGTATACGAGTCGCGAAAAAGAACGTCAGCACGCACGCGACCGGATATGCGCACCGTGTTCTGCGGTGCACGGCGTTCCTGAGTCGGAAACAAATACTGGTCGGGACGAAGGCTCTTTCGATCGCGCTTGCTGAGAATCGTGTAGCCGCCGTGCCGCGGATTACGGAGTTCGCGCAGCCGTCGCGTCCAACTATCGGTGCGCCTGTGCCCGAGCGCCTTCGCAAGAGTGGCATTGTCGAGCGGAACGTCCGGATGGGCCATGAAGTAGTCGAGAAGGCGAGCGCGATCGCGCGCCGCTTCCCTACGAGACGGCTTTGAGCCTTTTGGAACCTTTGGAGACCACGCCATCTGCAGCCAGCATTGATCGGGCCTGGATCGCGATCCTGTAGGCGAGCCCGACCGGAACAGCGTTGCCGATCTGCTTGGCGACTTGGACGTTAGATCCCACGAAAATGAACTCGTCCGAAAAGGTCTGCAGCCTCGCGGCTTCCCTTATTGTGATAGGCCGATGGGCCTTGGGATGGAGATAACGCCCTTTTTCGGGCTTGAAGAATTCGGTTCGAATGGTCGGCGCCGGCTCGTCCCACCACATCCGCCCGAAGACATCGACGCTGCCGCTCTTCTTTCGCTTCCAACATGGGGGCGTAAGGTCCGGCCGTTCACGCAATAGATCGAATCTATTTCCGCCTTCAGGTACGCACTTGTATCTCTCGATCGAAGTAGCAAGCGGATTGCGTCCCAGGTGCCAATTCTTGCCGTTTGGTTTTAGCGGCAGATCAGCAATTGCATCGCGAACGGTTTTTCGTTCCAGCGTCGGAGTCGGAAGCATCGGCTTGCCGATCCGACTACCGATAATGATCGCGCGCTTCCGGTTCTGCGGCACGCCGTAGAACGCTGCGTTCAAGACGTCATATTCGATCTCGTAGCCGTTGTCGGAGTTTCGCAAATGCCGCTTCAAGCGTTCGAATTCCGCCGACTTGAGAATTTCGGGTACGTTCTCAATGACGAACATCTTGGGACGAACGACGTCAAGGATGCGGACATAGTGCTTCCAGAGTTTATTGCGGGGATCGTTGTAGTCCCAATCGTTCATCCTACCGAGCGGACTGAAGCCTTGGCACGGGGGCCCGCCGACGAGCACGTCAATCTCCGGCGTCTCGAATTCAAGTGGATCGCCAGCTGCGTCCTGGCCGCTCCAAATGAGATATGCGCCGCTGCGAACGACTCGGACTTGCTCAATCGGACACGCGAGCACATGATCGCCGAAGTTGGCAGCGTACGTCTGAGCGGCCCATCGATCGAACTCGACCGCTGCGACTGGGGTGAACCCGGCCTGCCGGAAACCCTCGGTTATGCCGCCGGCCCCTGCAAAAAGATCCGCGATGGTCCAGCGCGGCCCGCCGGCCGCGCCAGCTTCAAGATCGGACGCCACGCCCCGCTCCTTAGTTTGTCGTATCGAACCGGCGTTCGTACCGGCACTTGTGGGGTCGATTCGAGCGATCTCGAACTTATCCCACCACTATCCACAAGATTTTGGATCGAACAACAGTTCGTCCACAAGGGAGGGGGTCCGAGGGCTCGAAAAAATGGCAGAAGGGCCCGGTCAAGGCCCTCCTTTTTACCAGCGGCCCGGCGAGGGCCGGACCCGACTGATCTTCCAAAGCCGAGTTCCCACCCCGCCGGTCCGAGTCCTACAAAATGGAGACCCGGATGGCTACACATCTCACGGTCGTCGGCGGCAGCGCGAAGCTGCCCTTCACGATCAACTCTCACGGCATCGCGGCATATAAGCTCGCAACGCGGTACGGCGCTCGCCGTATCGTCGAGGGATATGCATTCCCCTCCGAAGAGAAACCAAAAGTCACGATGCCTTCTCCCGCGAAGGAACTCGTGTACGAGTTTCAGCGCAAGGGACGCGTCGACGATGTGCTCGCGCGAGCGATCGAAACGTCAGCGGAACCGAAACCGAACGAGACCGCGTACGACAAGGGACGTCGGTCGTCCGTGCTGCGCGCAGCGAAACACTTGAAAGCGTTCGGATCGAAGTTCGAATTCGAAGACGTTCGCCAGCGCAATTTCCACACGACGATCGCAGGTTTGCGCGTGCGCGTTTCGCTTGACTTCCTGGCGACGCTGCCCACGAAGAACGGGCAATTGACCCTCGGCGTCATTTACAACGTAGCCGAGGCCATCGCCGACAATGCCGATAAACTCAAGACACACGCTCAGATCGAATCGGAAATCGCATTGCGCGTGCTGCGAGAGCACATCCCGAGTCTCGACGCCGTGTGGTATATCGACCTGCTCGGCGAAAAAGTGGTGAAGCGGCAAGAGAAGCCCTCGTCGGGCGTCTGGCGCGAAATCCAAGTAGTCTGCGACGACATTCTAATCGCATACCGCACGCTTATCGCGCGCCGCTCGCGCGGTAATCTGCGGGCCACCTAGCGTCGCCTAGCCGACAGGCTTTATGAAGGAGCAAATGCTCGCGGAGATCATGGGGAAGTTCCACCTTCCCCTGCTCGCCGACGGCCCCGAGGCCATCAAGTTCCAGTTAGAGCAATCCCGCTATTTCTACGAAAAGATGCGCGCTCACGAGGCGACCTTCAAAAAAGCCTACTCGAAGCAGGACGAGCGCGCTATTCGCAAACAGCATGAGCGATATATTTTCAATTTTGCAGCATTCCTTAACGCCTCGAGAGTCGCGGTGTATTTTCTCGTCGCGCGTTGCAGGCGAACTGCCGAGGGAAAACCGTGGGTGGAGCAGCGCATAAGAGCGCAGCCGTTCAGAGCGTTCATCGCCTTACGTGACGCAAACACCCATCGCCGCCCACTGCATTTCTCGCTGACGTTCGATACCTATGCTGACGTGGAGGTACCGCTTCAGGGCGTCATGCCGTCTCGAATCAATGTAAATCTCATGGATCACTTGAAGGTTTCCCACCCGCCGGTGATTGCCGTCGATGTCGGTCACGTCGATTCGCCCCACCGCAACGAGCTTGCGCTGTTCGTCCGGCAGGACGGTCGTCGGCAATCTCTCACATTCATGTGCGGCGTGTTCATTGAAGAACTGGAAGCGGCGCTCGCGATCTCGACGAATGCCGGCTACCTTTAGAGTCCCGCCTTAGATGACCGTCGCTGATCGGCCGCGGTGACGATCGCGTCATCCAACCGACGATGAATGAGCGCCGCAGTGGAGATCATGTCCAATGCGTCTTGTTCGGTAATCCGCCACGAGGTTGCCGGTTCGTGTGCGGTAACGTTGCGGAAGGCATGGAACAGACCACGAACCAAGTGCGCGATTCCCTTCTGCTCGTTCCTCAGCGAATCGGAATCATAACGATTAAGCGCGACCAACGGGAACGGTCTCGATCCGCACTCCAGGATCTCATCGATCAGGCGGCTCCCGTCCAGAGACGAGTTGGCCAGGCTGCGCAGGCGGTCCGCGATCCCTTTCGTGACCTCGAACGCGGCGTGGAAATAATTGTCATCCCGCAAAACCAGCCTTGCGCACGACGCCAGAACGGCTTGATGAACGCCACGCTGCTGAAGCACGGCGCCAAGCCTATTCGCTCGTTCGTGCGATTCGTCCAGGGTAGCCGCTGCCCTGACGCGTTGTAGCTTGCCGTTCGGGGCGACTTCGAGGCCGACCATGAAAAGCGCTCGGTTGACATCCTCCCTGACGTGCGGGTAGCGATCGCGCAGGTCGTCGCCCGACTAACGCGAGGCGTGCATCGCCGATTCGATGATCGCTCCGACCCGGTTTCCGCATGAGTCCTCGCTCTGAATCCGACGAAACGTGTGGTACAGGCGCTTCCATTTCGTGCTCTCTCCCGTCGTGTCCGCGACTCCGCAAGCGCCGAAAATGTTCGAAATGATCCTGCCGATCAGCGCGTCACCGATCGAGTGAGATAGACTATCCAGCGTGCCATCCGAAAACGATGTGATCATAACGGCGGGTCTGCCTCGGCGTCGGCTTCAGCTTCGACGGCCGCCTCCAGGACCTGCGGCGAGACCTCTTTGCTTGCCAGTGAGAGAACGTGGTCTACCTGCTTCTGCATTTCGAGCGGCAACTCGAAATACTCGATCGTCGTCCGGGGCGGGAGCGCGTCGCCGATCCTTCTCTGCAGCAGGTCGCGAAAATCGGGATTCGTTAACGGCGAGCAACTTATATTCGCCCGAAACGAAGGCGAGGAAGTACAACTCGGCAATGGCATTGCTGAATTTTCCGGCCGGCACTCGGCCGCCGGCGGTCTTGCCCGACATCGCCTTGATGCTAGCCACAATGGTCCCGTCGTCGGAAACCGCGTCGAACTCGCGAGTACGCGTCCCGATCGTCAGCGGCAAATGCCGCTTCTCGGAAAGTCGCGTTGTATCGATCTGCAAGTTGGCGTCGGACCTCGTCTTCGACCTTCGTTGTCAGGTACCGTGTATCGGCCATCGCTACTGGATTCGCCGCACGACTATTCGCGGCAGGTCGAAAATCGTCGCTTCTTCGCCGACTCCCAAACCGAGAACGCGATCCGCAAAGTCGGGAACCGATGCGCCCCATGTTTCGCGTACGGCATCGGCATGAACGACCCGCGCTTCCTCACCGACAACCGTGAATTCGTAAAGACTGGGACCGACGGTGTACGTTGATCCGTCCGGCCGCTGCCAGACAGTAGTCGGGCCGTGCTGGAAATCGTCGGCCGACACGACGATTACGCCCTGGGTGCGGGTGCTGCCATCCATCCTTGCCACTCCTTTGCGACCGGCTATGAGATACGATCCCTTCGTCAAGTACCCGGTTTCGGATGCGTTGGGACGGCGTGAAGATTTTCTGGCCGGCAGAAGGGCGGTGACCCTCTACCCCCTCCAACGATCCGAAGAACCGAAGCTCACGCGCCCCGCACGTCGAATACCGCAGCGTGACCTTCGTTCGAACGAAACTCGGCACCGTGGACGAACCGATGCCGAACGCGTCAATCCTAAAGCCTACGAACCTACCGCTGTTCAAGGGTACCGAACAGGAGAATCTGCTCTGCGGTCGATGCGAAGTCGTACTCGCTAAATCGGTCTCGGCGACGACGATGAAGACCCGGTTCGCGGCGCCGCATCAGTTGGTGATTATCTGCCCGAAGTGCCGCGCGAACAACGTGCTTCCGTTCACGATGATGGTCCCGAAGAAGAACCCATAACGAAACCGGCTCGCTATGCGGTATGCGGAATTTCACAGGTCGCGGAAAACCGTACTCTCCATTTAGCGTCGCTGGCACTCTTCTTCGCCGAACATCCACAATCGTAGATGCGCATGACGTCCCGGTCCGATTTCGGATCGCTCGATTCGGCGTACACGTCGCCTAGCCATCCGACCAACTCCGCATCGGTGAGACTGACGATGACTGTTCTATTCATTCAATGGACCTTTCTACCGCACGCGCATGTTCGTCACTGCACGCTAGAAAGCGCATTCCCGGACCGTCGGATGGTGGATCGACCCGATACGCGGCGCAACCGCAAGGAAACTGCGCTTTTCGACCGAGGATGACCGCGTCCGCTGACATGCTGATCGTAATACCAATCAAGGCCCGCTTCTGCTCCTTCAACCGCTTCGTTATGGTATCGAAGTCGAGCGTGGTCGACGAAGCAATGGTGAGACGGCCGGGCTCACTCAAGCAGTAGCAGCCCGCCGGCCGTTCCTCAACGTAGGCGCGACCGAGCAGATTTTCAAGATGCGCGTAAACGGTCGCTGCATCCAAGTTGAATTCAGATGCGATCTCAACCGCTTCGCGCGGCTCTTTTACGAGACTCTTTAGAACGCGAATATCGTCGTTAGAAAGCATTGCTCTTCTTCAATGTGCGGCCGCCGACGCCGGGTGTGGGCAAAAGACTCAAACGCCAAAAGCGCGAGCATTTGCGCGTCGACGGCCGCGATTGCGGAATTCGGCGTAGGACCGTTCGAGGTCCTACTTGGACCGTTTCGGCGTCAGCGCGTCCTTTGCAGCCGTCAGCGCCTTTCCGAGCCGCTCGTGCTCCGCCTCCGCCTTACTGAGCGCCGTCAGCGCCTTGGGCACCGCGGCATCCGAGCCGCCCGCCTTGCCGCTCCTGCCCTCGATCCGCGCCGCGATCTCGTCCATCGAGATGCCGAGCGCCTTGGCCAGTCGGAAGATCGTTGCGAACGCCGGACTCTTCCGCGCCCCGCTCTCGAGCTGACTGATGGCGCCGTTGGCCACGCCGGTCAGTCGCTCCAGGTCTCTGGTAGAAAGGCCGGCTTCGAGCCGGGCTTCACGGAGCACCGCTCCAATCGGCTTGGTTTTGGCCACGTCGAGCCCTTCGAGGGCTCTTCGAGCCTCACGGCCTATGCGCCGATAGGCTCAGGAGCCTCACGAGCGCCAGGTCGATTACCCCCGGATCGACAAGATCAGCGGCGACTACCTGCTCAGATCGGGGCTGGTCGCGATTTCGGCCGGACTCCAGATCGTCCATCCCGGAGGCCGGCATACCATATGGAGTTTCCACGTACTACATTGCTCGCATTCGCGCTGCCGCTCGTGATCGCGCTGGTAGCGTGCAGTCACGCTTCAAGCAGCGCTACGCAATCGGATTCCAACGCGGTAGCGGCCGCATCATCACAATCTGCAACGCCGACGCTTACCGGAAGTTGGCACACGGTTGCGGGGCTCAGCGTGCCAGCATTCCGTTCGATCACGTTTTCGGATGGCGGCCGCTTCCATGGCGTCTTCGAAGCGGTCGGATATGGAAAGAGGAACGTGAACGGCACCTATGACGAGCCGGCCGCCGGAAAAGTCGAGGTGACGTTCCTGGGAAGCGCGATCAAATACACATACGAGTTTAAGGGAAGTCGTCTTTACCTCACAACGGACAACGGTTTTCCGGACACGTTCGTGTATGACCGGGCCTCGAAGTGATGGCGATCATGAAGCATCTTAAGACAATCGCCTCGGCCATGGCCTGCATTGCTGGGCTCGCCGCGTGCGGCGGCGTCGTACCGCAGACCACGAGCGCTACGGCCGCGAGCCCACTCGCGCGGAACGCGGTGAAAGCCTCGGTCTTCGCGTTTAAAGGATCCACGTCCGAGATCTGGTCGTATGGGGGAAGCAGATATTCGCCACTCGCGCATTCCGCGAAAACGGGGTTGACTCTACTTGCCGCGTTCGGCGATTATCTCTACGCAGCTACGGCTACGACTGTGAATGTCTACGCGAGTCCCTTCAGCAGCGCCAATCCGAAATACGCCCTTAATCTCGAAGGGTCCGTGCCGAACGCGCTGGCAATCGATCCGTCCACCGGATATCTGTACGTTGTGCTGATCGTCGGGACCGAACCCAAGACCCAGAACGTGATCGAAGCGTTCCCTCCCGGAAGCGCCACTCGGAAGATCAAAATCAAAGCGTATCCGGACGCCGAGAACAGCGCAGGCTCGATGGCGATTCGCAAGGGCGTCATCTATTTCTCGTCTTCGAACGGCAACGGCTCTTCGACCGTGTACGAGTACGACACGGCGACCGGACGCCAGGGAAGGACCTTCCCGAACGCGACGGCAGCAGCAGTGGACGGCAGTGGGAACGTCTACGTCAATGCGAGCGACACGACGATCGACGAGTACCCGCCGTATCCTTCCATTTCCACGGCGGCAACGAAGACCTTCACGAGCAGCAGGTCGTCGAACGGCTGCACCGGGTCGGTCTTCACCATGCTGGCGGTGCAGGACTCGACGCTGAACGCGCTATTTCCGAACCCGAATTCGGCGACGTGCAGCGGGGTAGCGCGCTGGTCCATACCGAGCGGGAAGCAGACGGGGCTGATTCTTACATCGCACCCATTCGGCTACGGTCAGCCGAGCATGGCAGTCGGTAGCAACGCAATGCTCTACGTCGCGAGCTATTCCGGAAGCGGCACGAAAAAGAACGGTTGGATCGGCGTCTACAGCGCTGCGTCCTCGAAGCCCTCGGAAACGATAACGAACGAGGTGTACCAGCCATCCGTGATCGCGGCGCCCTGAGGGCGAGCCGATGAAGCGCATCATTTTCGCAATCGCGTGCGCGCTCGTGCTCGCCGCGTGCGGCGGCCGCTCCGGATTGCCGAACGTCGCGAACCTATCGCCCATCACAGGGCAATCCAAAGCGATGCCCCGATCCAGCACCAAGGCGGGCGAGTATCTGTACGTCGCCGTCGCTCGGACGGACATCGGCAATGGAAACTACAAGGTCATTGCCGCATTTCCGGCCACTGCCAACGGAAAGATATCGCCTTCGTATACGATCACCTGGGCGCTCGGCGGCAGCAACGGCTTGAGCCCATGCGTTTCGGGGATAAACGGCATCACGGCTGCGAATGGACGTCTCTATGTGATCGACGGCTACTCGGCCAACGAAAACAACGGGAAGTGTGCGCCGACCGTGTACGAAGTGCGCGTGTACTCGATCCGGGCCAGTGGCCAGGCGAAGCCCGAACGCATCATCAACGGCCCGCACACGATGCTCCAGAATCCGAAGAACCCATTTTGGTATCCGAGCGGCGGGATAGCCGTCGGAGCCGATGGCACGCTGTACGTCGGATTGACCGTCAGCGGCCTACCCAAACCGTACCCGCCGGCCGACACTCCGGGAATGCTTGAGTTCGGCCCGAACGCGACCGGCGACGCTGCACCCATTCGAACCGTCCTATTGAAGGCCAGCAACGGCAGCCGCATGGTTCCGGGCTCCGCAACGTCGATCTCGATCGACTCGGGCGGCAACGTGCTGGACCTCTATACCGCGGACGGCAGTGGATGCGGCGAAGGCATCCAGGAATTCGCGCCGGATCCGAGCGGCACCGCGAAGCCGATCCTACAGACCCAATTCCTGTTCCCGCGATTCGGCAGCGCCTACTCCCTCGCCGTCAACGGCGGCAACGCCTACGTGCTTGATCGGCGCTATGGCGCAATAAGCACGGGCGGCGTCGCGGTCTACGCCCTAAGCGGATCGTCGGAATCCTCGTGCAGCACGCCCGTTAGACCGGTCGCGAACATCAGCGGAAAGAACACCGGCCTCACGGTCCCGCAGCAAGCCGTTACCGACGCGAACGGGAACGTGTTCGGGCTCAATCTGGGAACGTTCTGGGAGGGCCACAAGATCAAGGGCGGCACGAACTCGATCTACGAATTTCCGCCGACGGCAAACGGGAACGCACCGCCAATCCGTACGATCACGCCGATTCTGCCAAACACCACTTATGGCGGGTTCTTTCCGCTGACGATCGGACGCGTGCCCTAGTCGAAGAATTCGCTTCAAGGAGCGTGCTTCTACGCGTTGGCATTATGAGCCGGGTGCGCGGAGATTTCGCGTTCCAGCCCCGCTCTGGCGCGAAATTCGACGGTTGTCGATGGAGGGGTAGGGTACGGGCTTAGTTTCGCTTTTGGATCGGCGATCAGATAGCGACATTTCGCCGGGGTAAGATTCCGAATTTGGGCGTGCAGATTGCGTGTGCGCAGAGATCATCGTCACCCTCCCCCTCTGCCAATTTCGCGCAGATGCGAAATTGGACGCGGGTCTTCAGTTCAGCAAAGCCGCCGGATCCCGCGCCCCTGTAAGGCACCCAACGAAAGATCACGTGCGCGTGATATCAGTGGTGCCGCATGGAGCCGAGATTCCACGTTCAGCCGCTCCCAAGGGGTGTAAGCCGGAGGCCGGGCGCAGCCGAGCGCCCGAGCCGCAGGCTCTCTCCCTTTGAGAGGCTCTTTGCCTCTCAAAGAATGCTCTTTGCGGCGGGGAATATCGTGCCACCCGTCGGGGATTTTCGTGCCAAACCGTTCAACGTGCGGGGAATATCGTGCCGTTGTTGGGTTTTCGGCGGTTGCGCGGCGGCCGCTTCGCGGGCAGCGGCCTTAACGGGATCGATGAACCAGACCGCCTGGAGCCTCGGGTAGTCGAGCCCTGTTCTGCCGTCAGCCAGCTCAACGACGGTGATTCCGAAACCGCTCTCCAGAGCGCAAGACTCCTCGAGCACTTGGGAACGGTGCTTCCGCATAGTGCGTTCGGCCGCGGTCTTCGGTACACCGACGGCGTAAATCAGTTCGTCCAAGCCGTGGCGCTGATTGACGGAATGCGAGAGGAGCCAGCGCACGATCATCGCAGTCACGTCATGCTTGAGACGGAGCGTCGCAAGAACAAGTTTTTCGGAGTTCACGTGCATCTCGTTTGCGACGTAGCGTAGATACTCCGGACCGAACCAGACGACGGCGGTGATCTTTCCGCTCTTTGCGTGGACGATCTCCACGCGCTGGAGAATGGGCTCGATGATGTCGCGCTGCACGATTGCCTCGCCTGGCGTGTATCGCGTAACCTCGACCGGCGTGGACGCGATCTCCTTGAGGCGCTTGCGGAGCCACTCGCGACTCTTCTTGCCGTTCGCCTTTCCCTTCGCCGCAAAGAACCGGCTCGTTTCGAACGTGGCCATGACGTTACCCTTATTCGTGCGCGTGGGCTTGCCGAATGCGATCAAGTAGTCGAGAATGTCCCGGTGAATGCGACGCAATCGCCCGATGGTGCTTGCTTCCGGCAGCTTCTCCTTGAGGCCCCAGGTCGCCGCGAACATCGGTGCCGTGCCTTTCGGAGCGCGCGACTGCGTAACCGTCGAAACCGGTACGATCCTCGGCTTCGTCTTCGGCTTGCAGCGTTTAGAGGTTCGCGAGGAACTCGTCTTCATCGACGATTTCTCCCTTCACGACTTCTGCTTCCGACTGAGGTTGGCCGAGCACGATAAGCGGCTTGGTCTCGGTCCTCGCGATCTCGTCAAGCACATCGCTGGCATCATCGTAGATCGTTTGTCCCTCGTCGTAGGCCAGTGTGCCGTCGCTTCGAACCCGAAACCATATTTCACCCTTGTCCGCCCGATAGTTCGCCTTGTCGATCTTGACGATGCGGAATCGAGACGCTTCGATCTTCCGGGCCTCCGCAGTTGCCTTCGACGGTCGAAAAATCATCAGCGCCATGCGGCACGAATCCACGAGCGCCGTGCTGCCCTTCATCGCCATGGCCGAACCACCGTTGCCGGTGAACACCGCGTTCTTGCCGACGTGATGCGGCAGACAGAACACGCAGCCGACACGCTGCGCGATCTCTTCGAGCACGGTGACGAGTGTGACCATCGTCGCCTCGTCGTTCTTATCGGCACGCACGAACCGGCCGAGTGGATCGAGCGCGACCATTCGCCTACCGTAGGAGGCGCGTTCCAGGAGCGCGTGCGTCGTCATGTTCACCGATCCGTCCCGGTCGATCAAGATCGGCACAGTCTTCTTCATCGAGCGGATCTCGATCGATGCGGCTGCGGCGCGGCGCTGTTCGGAATCGAGAAGCGCGCCGAAACGGTGGACGCGACGCGAGATCTCGGCGACAGATTCTTCGGACGTCAGAAGGAGCGCCGTCTGCCCTTTGGCTGGAACGAGCGTCGTAATCACACTTTCGACCTTCCCACCAAGCGCGAGATCGTGGGCGAGCGAGAGCACGAACAGTGTCTTGCTTCCGCCGCCGGGTGCGCCGATGCACACGACGTTGCCCGGCTCGAGCCCGACCAGCACGTCGTCCCGCGGCGCCGGATCATCGGTATAGGCCTTCGCGAGATCGACGACATCGCCGAACCACGCTGAGGCTGAGGCGCCGATGGCTGTTGTGGAAACAGCGGGAGCTTGCGTTTTATTCCCGGCTATGATATCGATGGGATCGTTCACTTTCGGTGAACTTCCTGGGGGCTGTGTGCAAGCGCGGCCCCCAGCCGCTTTCACAGGACTATTTCAGCCTATGAAGTCGGATGGTCGCTCGGCCTCGGAATTCAAAATGCTTCATGGCCGCCGATCGTACTTGATCTTGGTTCCGATTGCAACTGCTCGGCGACCTCGGCATGGATTCGCTCCACGCACGTAGCCAGATCTTCGAACAGCCATTGCACGAATGACTTGCCGCAACGCTTGCACCGCTGCTGGAACCAATGATGCGGTATTGCTAAACCGAAAACAACTTCGCAGCAGAGCACGGTCCAAACCGGTTCGATTACCGCCCCCACCTCCGCCGAATCCGTGTCGTCGTCTTCGATTGGAACGATTTCCTTAATAACTCGCGTTCCGCGGAATGCCGGATGGTTCTGCCTGCGCCACCGGGTCGCGGCCGCAAGTGCCCGATCCTCTTCGACGATCTCGACGTTCCCGGTAGTGTAATGAATGGCGTAGAAGATTGTTGGCGCCGTCATTGATGATCTTCACGCTCGATAATCTCGTCGAGAGTGATCCCTTCCGCGAACACCCTAATCTCGTTCCGCTCAAGTCGCGGTTCGCCCATCGAGGTGATCGTGATCTCGCCACGCTCATGCAACGCGAGCATTGCCGCCTGCGTCAGCGCTCCGAACAGTACCGGGTCGTCGCACCGGATGTCGAGTCCCGTAAGGATCCTGCCGTCGGAAAGCAGCGCGATCTCGCCGCTCACCCACCCTTCCCCGGGGATGTAGGCCCGATACGTCCATGCGGATCCTCCAGCCGCGTTCGTGCACGCCTCCATCGCTGATATCCGGATTTCGTGCGGGCTCATGATGCAATTCCACGCAGCGATTGCTGCGCCAGCCGGTGGTCGATGACCGGTAGGTACGCGGCGTTGAGTTCGTAGCCGACCCACCTCCGGTCAAGAAGCTCCGCCGCGACAACCGTCGTGCCGCTGCCGAGAAATGGATCCAGCACTATATCGCCCTGGCGCGAACCGAGGCCGACGCAGCGCAATGCGAGTTCCACTGGGAAGGGTGCCGGATGCTTCCCGGACCGATCAACTGGGATGTTCCAAACGTTGGTGAGCTGCTGCGCCAGTTCAGCGTCGAAGTAGTATCGCTTGGACTTCGATATCTGAAATACGAACTCGTATGTGTTCGTGCAGCGATCCGTGACGCGCGGGTTCCAGCGCGGCTTCGGTTTAAGCCAGACGATCCGGTCGCGGATGATGAAACCGATATCCTTGAGCGCTTCCTCCAGCATACCGGGAATGCCGATCAGCGTCTTCGGTCGGAGATTGCCGATGCGTGCGGCGCGGCGGCGCGGTCCACCATTGCTCGCGGTGAGCGAGGCATCCCAGGTCTTGCTGCGCGTTTCGGCCGACGACGTGCGCGGAACCGAATCGCCATGATAAGTGTCCTTGATGACGATGAATCCGACGCCGTCATTCCGCAGAATGCGATGCACTTCGGCGAAGACGGTAGCGAGGCGCGCAATGTAGTCCGCCGGTGCCCTTTCCAAACCGATCTGACCGACGGTCTGGTAATCGATCTGCGAAAAGTATGGCGGCGACGTGGCGCACACCGAAACGAGGCAATCCGGAATCTGATGCATCGATTCCGATGATTGAAGGAAAACGCGGTTGAGTGGGAGGCCGCTCATGCTGCAGCCTGCTCGACGCTCGAAGCAGGATCCGAACCGATTTCCGATCCCCACGCTGTCCATCCGTCGGGACGCTGGCGTGCGAACAGCTCGACGCGCCGCTTGAACATCGGATACATACCCTGCAGCAGCTCGCGGAAGATCGCGGGTTTCTCGGAGTGCTCCAAGCGCTGCGTGTGGACGATGTTGATCTTCGGGTTGTCCGGTGGAAGAACGTCACCCCGCGTCGCGATGATGAGGAACTCGCACGCATTGCGCACGGTGCGGCCGGTGCCCATGAAGGGCGACCCGTCGGCGTTCGTCTTCTCCCAGACGATGATGGCTTTGAAGACGAATCCCCACGCCGCGATGACGCCAAAGGCCTCCTCGAGTTTCGGACCTGTCGTCCAAAGGAACAGCGCGGCGTCATCGGCTACGATGCTCGCGACGGGCATCGCGCAGATGTCGCCGGTCGGCATCGTTGCGTACTTGCCGTTGACGTCACGGCTCGGGTCGGTCGCGCCCTCCTCGTACTCCCACGGCGGATCCGCATAGACGATGTCGTACGGCCCCTCAAGTACGTCGAAGGGCTGGGCGTTCCCAAGGGCGCGCTTGTGGATCGCCTCGTACGCGATGCGGCGCGGCGACTCTCCGGCAGCAATGCGCGCGATTGCCTGGTCCCGCTCTTCTTCCGGTACGGCTGCGAGAACGCCGCTTGCCGCATTGAGCGTGATCTTGTCCGCGCGAAACAGCGGACGCAGGCCCTCTGCCTTGGCGCAGAGCGCCTGCGCCAAGTAGACGCCGCGTTTTCCCTTGCCGTCGGGGCAGAGCGCAGCGACGGCCTCGCCTTTCCGCCGCCCTTTCGTCTGCAAATTTGCAGACGAGTTCGTGCGGATAAGCGGCAGCAGGTCGGCGCGAGCGGTAGCGAGCTGGGTCGGCGAGAGGTTGCGCCGCATGAGATCGTGCGCATAGATGTAGAGCGCGACGTCATCGGCCGACGCGACCGCGAATCGAGGCTCGATTCCCAAGAACAGGCATGCTCTGAGGCGAGCGCGACCGCCGAGAAGCATGCCGTCAGCAAGAGTGGGGATCGGCTCTTGCAAGCCGTGGGCCGCGATGTCCGCGGTTAGTTCGGCCTGCTCTTCGTCCGATAGATCCGGGACGAATTCGAGGTAATCGTGGATCGGGTATTCGCCGACGCGTCCGGCCCCCGACGCCTCGGTCGGGTTCGGGGTTTGGGTTGTTGGGCGGTTTTTGTTTCTCATGCGCCCCGGCGGAGAATCGAACTCCGCGCTTCCGGCTTTCGGGCCGGCGTGCAACCATTGCACCTCGGGGCTTCCCGATCAGGATCGTAGCTTATCTCGGATCGGATCTAAAGATCGGGCTCGCGATCCCGCTAGGCGACCTCTTCTCCGAGAAGAGCGCCGTCAAGGAGCGCGCGCGCAACCCATCGCTCGAAGACTGGCAGCATCCGGACGATCTCGCGTTGCTCAAGATCGGCCTGCGGCAGATGCACCGAAACGCAGAGCGGCAGGGAACGCGGACGACGGACCTTGTCGTTAAGCTTCACGCGCAGCCCGCGCGCTGTCTTGGGAAACAGGTCCCAGAGGTTGTCGGCGCCGTGCTTATCCCAAGCAACGCCCAGCATCGCGAGCTGGAAATAGCCGCTGCTGGGGCCGTGGATTCCCGCGATGGCGGCGCCATCGTGCGCAGAGACCTCGAGTGCGAACGGCCAGTGCATGGCCGCCATCGCCTCGAACTCGTCGCGCTTCGCGACGACGATACTGCCGGTGTTGAGGGCGACGTGGGTGATCGTGTAGTCTTGGAGATTCATGATCTCTCCGTTGTGAACCATCCGCGAATGCGGAATCGATGACTCGGCTTTCGGCCAGAGTCATGCGCCTCGGCGGGATTCGAACCCGCGCCTCCGATTCAGGCGATCGGCGTGCTGCCGGCAGCACTTCGAGGCATGTTGCGATTCGCTCGATTGTCAAGGATCGCCGGTGGCGCGCATTATCTTCCTTTTAGTGGAAGAGCGTTGACGAGGCGCTCCGGTGGCAGTCGGCGCGCCTTCTTCCGTTGCCGCGTCGATCAGGCAATCTCCGAATCGATGTCGCACCCCATGGCATCTGGGGAGTTGCAGGCGTCGCCGCATCCCCAGACTCCCTCCGGCACTCCGCATCGCCGGCAGCGGTAGGCGTGCGGAACGATTCCATGGCCGGGAATCACGCACGGTCTCCCGCCGACCGCGACGCGTCGCATGTCGATCATGTAGGCGATTTGGGTCGACTGGTAACGCTCGCCGAAGATGGGCTGAAGCAGCGCACCGCACTGCAGCAGGAGATTCAGGTCGCCGGCGACGTCGGCATAGGCGAATGCATGCGGACTCGAATCGAAGGCGAGATGAACGAACTGCCCGGCGCGGAAGACGATGATTGCTGACGCGTTCTCCACGATTTCCGAAGTGAAGACGTCGCCTCCGTGCCATCCGTTAGCGTTGAGGTGATTCGCAAGGTCGCCAACGTCCGCGATTTGCTCTGGCGGTAGCGGGATGAGGGCGACCGTCTTTCCGTGCAGATGGCCCTCGCGGACCAGCTCGGTCCTGACGTTGGCGCGGATCTCGTCAGCGAGTGCTTTCTCAGCGCGGCGCTTCTTGGCTCGGTTTGTCTTTGGCATAGGGGTTCCTTTTCATTGGTGGACTCCGCTGATGCGGAGCTTGCTGCCCCCCCCGCATTTTTCGGGGGTGGTACCCGTGGTTGCAATTTGTGACGGATAATGGCCGTCCCGAGGGCAAGGAGCGGCCCGACGATCATGGCCCCTGAGGCGGGCTCGCACCCGGTGCCCTTTCGCGGGTCGCCGGGGAGGGCGATGATCCGATCTAGCTAAGCCCATGGCGATGGCGTCGCCCCTATGCGGTGGCGCTCGATGCCGTGGATGGAGGCGGGTAGGATGGCGATGGACGAGGCGGTTTGCGCATATAAGAAGTGTCGCAAGAAATTCGTTAAGACGAGGGCCGATCAAAAATACTGCAGCCACGCGTGCCGAACGGCGGGTAACCGAAAGCCCGATGCTCGCGCGATATTTCTGCAGCAGTCGAAGCGCGAGGGGGCATGGGAATGCTTCGAGGATGGCTATCGGCACGCAAACTCCGGCAAAGTCGTTGTGCAGATCGTCTGTTCGGGTTGCGCTGGGTCGAAATCGGCGTCGGGCGATCCGGAACGAACATACGCCTCTAGCCAGAAGTGGCCGCCTACGGGACTACAATGCGGCGCGTGCCGGACAATTCTGCGGAATCCGGATGAGGCACGCGTGCGAGTCATCTGCAAGTCGCACGTCACTAAGAAAACGCACAAGAAACTGAAGGATACCGCGATCGTTGAGCGGGAAGCGCAACCCCAAGTCCTGGAATATGCGCTCCGCCAGAGCTTTCCTCAGATCCGAATCCTGGGCGATCCGATTGATGTACCGAAGGGCTGGGAAGCGCTCGTTTTTCGGCTATTCGAGGACCTGGAGCGCCTTCGTGTAGATCTTGAACTGTCAGATCTCGGGGTATCCTTGAGCCGGTCACGCCCTCCGCTGGATCCGAGCCTCGATTTCGACCTCAAGGTCGCCCCGATTGTGCAGCATATGCCCGTTTCCGTGCACCTCATTCGTCTGGTCGGAGAAGCGAAGAGGACGTGCGAGATCTGCGGCAAGGGCGGCAAGTTACGTTTCGCCCCGAAGGAAAGCGCCAACCTCAAGAGCGACGAACTTGAGTATTTCATACGATGCAACGACCATGCGGGCGAACGGAAGAGGCGTTCTCCGCGCGCTGCCAGCTCCCACATCAGCATGACCGAATCGATGGAGCATGCGCGCGAAGGCAAGAAGCGCGCCCCGCGCCGCTAATGGACGGCGCTTCCTCTTAACGGTCGACGATCTCGTCGGCGCCGCCCTGTCGCCTCTAGCGCACTTTCGAGCCTTCTCGGACTCGGGCTTCATGGCGCCGCGCCCGAGGCGCGTGCGCCTCTCCGTCCCTTGAACGTCGGCTGCGCTGGCGTTTTATCGCGTTCCCATTAAATTTTCTCCCCTGATCTTTCGCGACGGGTCCGTTAGATCGTAGACTAGCTCGATCGTTTTCCGCAGATGGGAGAATTGATGGCGAAACGAATCCGCGTCGGGGACCCGCACCGGGAACCGAAGACTAACAATCACGGCGGCAAGCGGGAACGCAAACGCGGTCGAAAGCGGGAACGCAAGACCACCCGCAAGAGTGGCCGCAACGTCAACGGGAGTCCTGATGCTTGTCAGCGCCTCGACGGGCTGTGGCAGACCAAGGCACTGAAAAATGGGGTTCGCAAATCGTTCGTGGCCAAGACAAGAACGGAGGCGATCGAAAAGATGAAAGCGTGGCTCGAATCGCCGGCCGCCAAGGATCCGAAGGCGTTTAACGACGTCAAAACCGTTGGCGACATTCTTAGGGCGATGTTGAAACGGTACAAATCCGGAGCCGAGCGCGGCGACAAGAAACGCAGTTGGGGAACGTACGAAGCGATGCGCAACGCAACGGAAACGCACCTCATTCCTCGCATTGGCTCGTACAGCGCAGCGACGATCACGTCGCGCCAGATCCAAGCACTCTACGATGACATGATCGAGGACGGCATCGGCGGCGCACTCATGGAGCAGTGCCACAAGTCTCTGCGCGCAGCGTTCCACGTGTCGCGTCCCGACCTGATGGTGCCGATCAAGAAACCAGAGTACGCAGCCCGCAAGTGGACGATCTGGTCGCCTGCGCAGGTGAACCAATTCCTAGCCTACTGCGACAAGATCAAACACAAATGGAGCGTGCTGTTCAGGCTCGCACTCCGGACCGGGTGCCGCCTTGGCGAACTGCTAGCCCTCACCTCAGCGGACTTCGACCGCAAAGGGCGCTGCATCCGCATCGACAAGACATGGGACACGCACAAGTGCCGAACGCAGTCCTGGCCTAAAACCGAGAGCAGCATCCGCAGCGTCAAATTGACAAGGGACGCCTTCGACGCTCTGAGCAAGTACGTTGACGCAAAGGGGCTGCAATCTCGACCAGATGCGCGCCTGTTCCCTGTATCGAACCTAGGCTGGTTCCGCAACGGCTTCCGCGCGACAGCGCAGGCAGCAAAGGTGCCGGTGCTGCAACGCCCGCACGACATGCGGCACACGTTCGCGACCAACGGTCTGCTCGCGAAAGCCCCGGTGGCGGACCTCGCTAAGATGGGCGGCTGGAGGAAGCCTTCGCTGCTGTTGAACTTGTACGGCAATCACGTGGACGATGGTTCGCAGGATCTGACCATCGCACGCCTGGAGCGTCTAGCGTGATCGCGGGGCACCCCGGCTGCAATAGAAAAGCGCCCGGTCGAGGTCGGGCGCTCTTCAACTGGGTGCGCTAATGGGTGCGCCATAACCTTACGGTGATCTCGTAACGTGCTAAAACGCGCGCTTTTACGGGCAAAAATGGTGGGCGATGACGGGCTCGAACCGCCGACATCCTCCTTGTAAGGGAGGCGCTCTCCCAGCTGAGCTAATCGCCCACGGCACGAGCAGCTTTTCCATCCCCACTCACCGGGCCTCTAAGCGAGACGCGCCGGCGCTGCGCTAACGGCGTCGCGGGCACGACGCTTCGCCGTGCCGAACGTCGTACTGGAAACCCGGCGCCCTTTTCCGTGTGGAGGGACTTGGAGTTGATCTCTAATCGCGCGATCGTCGCGGTACTGGCGGCCGCGGCTTTGGCCGGATGCACCGCAAGCCGCACGTCACCGCCGCTTCCAAGCGATGCGACGGCCGCGCTCGGCGCCGCTTTGCCCGGATCGCTCGCACCGGCCGCCTACGGGCCGCAAACCTTCACCTACACCGGGAAGCCGCAGACGTACGTCGTGCCCGCCGGCGCAAGCACCGTCACCCTCAAATTGCAAGGTGCCGGCAGCGGCGCCGTTGCGGGCGGATCGACCGAGGCAACCGTCGCCGTCACGCCGGGCGAGCAACTGCAAGTTCTCGTGGGCGGCACGGGCGGCGCACCGTCCACCAACGGCAACGGCTCCGCGGGCGGCGCCGGCGGGTATCCGACCGGCGGACGCGGCGGCACCGGCACGTGCGCGAAAGACTGCACGTCGCGTTCGCCGCGAGGCGGATATGGCGGCGGCGGCTCGTCCGACGTGCTGCACCAGAACGGCACGATCGCCGCGATTGCGGGCGGTGCCGGCGGGGGCAGCGGGGAGTGGGGCGGCGGCGGCGCGGGCGGAGGCAGCGCGGGCGCGAACGGTTCCGGCGGCATCGGAGCCGGCGGGACGCAGTCGTGCGCCGGCGCCGGCGGATCGGGCGGAGCGGGCGGCCCGGGCGGCGGCGACAGCGGCTCGCTCTACGGCGGCGGCGGCGGAGGCGGCGGCTACTGCGGCGGCGGCGGGGGCATCGGCAGCCACAGCAGCAGCGGCCAAGATACCGGCGACGGCGGCGGAGGCGGCGGATCGGGCTATTACGAGCCGAGCGCCACCGGGGCCGTCACGACGCGCGGCGGCGGCGCGCGCGGAAACGGGCAAGTGACCGTCGTTCCGCCGGCAAAGCGTTTCTTGCTGCTCGGCGGGATGCAAAAAGGTGAAGGCGTGGCGGCCGACGCCGCGGGCAACGCCTACGTCGCCGATTCGGTCGGCAAGAAAGTCTACCGCGTGACGCCGGACGGCAAAGTCACGCCGGTCGGCGGCGGCTACGGCTATCCTCGCGGCGTCGCGGTCGACGGCGCCGGCAACGTGTACGTGGCCGATTTCGGAAACAAGCAGCTCGTCGAGATCTCGCCGCCGTTTACCGCGCCGTCGTACGGCAAGACGACCGTCATCAACAAAAACGTCGAAGTGGCGCAAGTCGCGGTCACGGCGAACGGCACGATTTTCGTCACGGAATCGGCGCACACGTTCTGGCATCCCGATTACTGGCAGTTGCGCGAGATCCCGCCGCAACACGGCGACGGCAACGTGCTCTATTGGCAAGACACCAGCGTCACCTTCGGCTCGGCGGTCGCGGTGCAGCCGAACTGCAATCCAACGCCGTACACCTCGTGCTTCATCTGGGTTCAGGTCGACCAGAAGACGACCGGGAAGCGCCTGCACGAAGTCTGGCAGTTTACGACCGACAACCAAGGCCAGTACGCCGTTATCACCAGCAGCCAGCTCAACGCGCAACCGCTCGGACTCGCGGCGTCGCAGCAGCGGCTCTACGTCACCGACACGGTCGACGACGTCGTGAAAGCGTATAACGTTGCGACCGGCAAGGAAACGGGGATCGGATCGGGGTGGATCGGTCCGGTCGGCATTGCCGTCACGCCCGGCTGCGCTCCATCGCTCTGCCCGCTCTACGTTACAAGCGAAACGAAGCTGGAGGTTTGGGTACCATGAAGGCGACCATTGCCATCTTTGCGGCGGCAATCGCGTTGGGGGCGTGTTCGCACGTACCGGAATCGTCCCCACTCCCGGCGGCCGGCCCGGCGCGCGCCACGAGGGCCGCGCAGGCGAGCCTCAAGATCAAGCACATCGTCTTCATCATTCAAGAGAACCGGACGTTCGACGCGATTTTCGGCGGCCCGCAGCCGTTCAAAGGCGTCGATGCCGACGGCGCGTACGGGCAAACGACCACCGGAAAGCGCCTGCTCAAGCCCGTCAATCTCGAAAGCTGTTCCAATACGAGTTCTTGCGGCGATCCCAACAACTACCATCCCGACTGGCTGCGCGCGTGCAACGCCAAGCCGGGATCCGGGCCGCCGTTCGCCGTCGGCGCGCCGTCGCCGTGTCAGATGAACGGCTTCGATCTCAACGATCCATCGCCGCCGCCGTCGCCGGGGCCGGCGTGGACGACGCCGCCCACCGATCTCGACAACATTTACTCGTACGTGAATTACACCGAGACCAAGCCGTATTGGAAGATCGCCGAGGCATACGGGCTGGCCGACCATTTCTTCATGGGACACAACTCCGAATCGTATACGGGCCATCAATATCTCTTCTCGTCGCAATCCAACAACACGGTCGATTCACCCGTTTACGATCCGAAGGTCGTCGATTGCTCGGGCTTCGGAGAGTTTTGCGCGTACGTGCCGTGGGGCTGTTCGTCGCCGCCCAACACGCATATGTACGTGCTCGATCCCGCGACCGGGCGAGAGATGCCCGAACCGCCCGCGACCCCAGGGCCCTCGTCGCCGTTTCCCTGTTTCGGAGCCGGCGGCAGCCCGTCGTACACCTCGCTTGCAGATCTCGCAAGCCGGCACTACCTGAACTGGACGGTCTATTCGTGGGGCTTGTGCTCGAGCGTCATCGGCCTCAACGCCAACCGGTCGATTTTCAATACGTACTGGCCCGTCAACGCACCGAACTGGTCGTATTGCTATAAGAGCTACGGGCCGGTTTCGACCGGGAAGTGGAACCTGCCGCACTGGCGCACGCCGAGTTGGACGTTCCTCAAAGACGAATCGTCGGGGAATCGGCCGCTCCCGTCGATCACGTGGATTCTCCCGGGGCCGTTCAACTCCGACCACCCCGGCATTCCGCACGGTTTCTGCGGACCGACGTGGGTTGCCGAAGTGCTCAACGCGATCGGCGGAAACAAGAAAGACTGGGATTCGACGGTCGTCTTCATCGTGTGGGACGATTGGGGCGGCTTCTACGATCACGTTCCGCCGTACGTAGTGCGCGATCAGGCCGGCCCAGGATTCCGGGTCCCCTTGATCGTCGTTTCACCGTACGTCAAGGCCGGCGGCGTCGTCGACCACACGAACATGGAGTTTGGAACGCTGATCAAGTTCGCCGAAGACACCCTCGGGTTAGGGCGCCTCGGAGGCAACGCGACCGATTCGTCGCCGTACCTCAACAGCGTGGACGATTTCTTCGACTTCAATCAGAAACCGCGTCCCTACACGCCGTTCGACATCGCCTATCCGTCGAACTCGTGGTGCTCGGGAAGCCGTCCGCTGACGATCGCTCCGGGTGGGCGCGTCCCGCGGTGGCTGCAAATGGTCGGGCAAGAAGACGGAGACGGCGACTAGCTCGCCGCAGGCGGATTTGCCGCGGGCGCCTCGAAAGGGTGCCGCGTGCGTACCGTAGCTCCAACTTAGGGGCCGCGGCAAATCGCCTTTTGGAGGGTTTGAACGTGGGCAGGATTCTTGCGGTCGTCCTCGCGATTTTGATCGCGGTCTTCTACGTACTCGGGCTGATGATGTTCCATGCCGACGCCGGCGCCGACGAGGCGACGCTCGAGCACGGAACGACCCCCGCCAACCATCTCACGATGAACGTCCGCGTCGCGTCGATCGACCCGACGAAAGAGACGGCGGTGCTCGCGATCACGCCGGAGCCGACCGGCAATCTCACCGACGATCAAGGCTATAGCGCCAAAGACGACGTCGAGTACGACATCGTCACCGACGACGGCACCAAGACCGTGAAGATCAAGGCCGGCGATCCGATGGTCACCACGCAGATTCCGATCTCGATCAGCGGCGAAGTCTCGAGCTATCCCAACGATACGTACTCCGGCGACGTGGAGCTGGATTCGGACACGCCGATGACGATCGAAGCCGAATCGCACATCCAAGCGTACACCGCCGACATGTCGCTCGACGATCACAGCAAGAACACCGAGATGACCGTCAACTTCGATTTCTCGCGGTCGCGCTCGATCGTCATCTTCGCGTGGTTCGTCTACTTCCTGATCGCGCTGGTCGCGGCGCTGGCCCTGAGCGTCGCGCTCGGCGTGGCGTGGCGCGGCTTCAAGTTCGAGTTCGGGATGATCGGCTGGGTCGGCGCCCTGCTGTTCGTCTTGCCGGCGATTCGCAGCGCGCTGCCCGGCCAGCCGCCGATCGGGGCCATCGGCGATTTCGCCATCTTCTTCTGGGCCGAAATCCTCGTCGTACTCTCGCTGGTGAGCTTGGTCGTCACCTGGTATCGACGATCCGCCACGGTCTAACGCGATTTCGTTTCGCGTCGCCGATGCGATCGGCGACGCGATGCCTTCGCAGCGTTAGGCGGCTGCGACATTAGGGTAGGGCGATGGTGGAGCCATCGCCCGTGAGTACGCATTATCGCGCCACCTTCACCAGCGAACCGCGCAACGCCGCGCTCGCACGGCGAAGCATTGCGAGCTTCGCTAGCGTGTGCGGTTTCTCGGAGGCCGAGGTAGCGGACATTCGCCTGGCGGCCGGCGAAGCGCTCAGCAACGCGGTCGAGCACGGGCGCGGCGAGCGTTCGAGCGGCTTCACCGTCGCGTGCACCTTCGAAGACGCGCGGTTGACGATCGAGATCCGCGATAGCGGCGGCGGCTTCGTGGCGGCGCCGGACCGCGGCGCGTATCTTCAGCCCGACGACCGGGGGCGCGGGTTCGGCATCTTTTTGATGCGGCGCCTCATGGACGAAGTGCAGTTCGACCGCAACGGCACGGTAGTGCGCCTCACGCGCCGTCACGACGCGTAATCGAGGCTTAATGCGCTTCGGCGATCCGCTTCTGTAAGACGGCGATCGCGGCGCGCAACTGCGGATCGCGATCGATCTGCCCGAACCGCGAGTCGGCCGGTTCTTCGACCGCGACGTCGGGCACGATCCCGCGCAGATTGATGTCGCGCCGGCTGGGCGTGAGATAGTGCGCGGTGGTAATCTTGATGGCGGCGCCGTCGGGAAGCGGCGTGAGCGTCTGCATGACGCCTTTGCCGAACGTCTTCGTGCCGACGAGCGTTCCGATGCCGTCGTCTTGCAGCGCGCCCGCCGTGATCTCGGAGGCCGAGGCCGTGTATTGATTGACGAGCACCGTCACCGGCATCGCGACCGACGCCTCGTTCTCGGCTTGCACGGTGGTCGAGTGCTGCCCGCGCTCCTCGTAGATCAGCAACGCCTTGTTCGCGATGAACCGCTGGCTGATCAGCAGCGCGGAATCGACGTACCCGCCGCCGTCGTTGCGCAGATCGAGCACGAGCGCCTTGGCGCCTTGCTCCTTCAAGCGCTCGATCGCGGTATCGAACTCCGCGGGCGTCGCTTTGCCGAACGCCATCACGTACACGTAGCCGATGCTGTTGGGCATCATGCGAAAGACGACCGTGGGCGGCTGCACTTCTTCGCGCTTGATGGAGAAGGCCAGCGTCGCCGGCTCGCCGGTCCGCTGCACCCCGAGCGCGACGACCGTGCCCGCCTTGCCGCGCAGCAGCTTGCTGGCCGCATCGACGTTGAGGCCTTTGGTGGACGTGCCGTCGATGGTCGTGACGAGATCGCCGACGTGCAGGCCGCTGCGGTCGGCGGGCGTTTCGGGAACGACGTAGAGCAACCGTACGAAGCCGCTCGCCGCGTCGGGCTCGACCATCACGCCGATGCCGCTGATCCGCTCCGGATCGAGCGCGCTGCTGAACTGCTTGAACTCTTCGGGCGTAAAGAACTGCGTGTAGCGATCGCCGGTCGCCTTGGCCATCGCCGCGATTGCGGCGTACGCGTAGTCGGTCGGCGAACCGTGCGCGACGTCGGCCGTGACGGCAATGGCTTGGTCGAGATCGGCCAGCGTCGTCTCCTGATCGGGTTGCACGCGCAGCGGCGGCGGCGGAAGCGAAACGCCGTGCTTTTTCGCCAAATCGACCAATGCGTCGGAAGCGGCCGCGAGCAGCGTCTGGGGATCGATCGGCTGGTACGCACTCGAGGTCAGCAGCCGGTAGCTCTGATACACGTCGGCCGCAAGCGGCTGGGGCAGCGGAGCCGGAGCGGCACCCGCGCAAACGAAGGCGACGGCCACAAGGGCCGCTTGGCGCAGGGTCGTCAACACTCTCGGCATCGCTTCTCCTTATCGGCCAAACGCGCTGGGAGGCTCAGGAGTTCCGGATGAATTTTCTCTCAGAGCCTTCCCGCTTGGGCCGATGCGCGGCGCAGACGGTCGGCGATGGCCAGGCCCAGGCCGCGTTCGGGAACCGGCTCGACGTCGATGCGGCGCACGCCGGCCGCATCGAGTTCGTGCAGCAGCTCGAAGAAGCGCGAAGCCGCTTCGCGCAGGTCTCCGGCCGGCGAGAGCGACCGGGCGAGGGCATACCCCTGCGGCGGCTCGCGCCAGCCCAGCCCGGCGGCGGCGGCACGATCGGCGCTGGGAACGCCGGCAAAGTCCACGACCCGGATCGGGGTGGTGGGCGAATAGTGGCGCGGCAAGCGCCCGGGCACCAGCGGCGCGGCCGCGTCGTCGAGGTCGCGTCCGATCGGCCCCAACGCCGCCTCGAGCTCCTCGACCGGGACGGCGCCCGCGCGCAAGAGCACCGGGCGAGGGTCGGGCATGAGGATCGTCGACTCGACGCCGTACGTCGCCGGGCCGGCGTCGAGAATCAAGTCGACCCGGTCGCCGAGCATCCGCGCGACGTGTTCGGCGCGCGTCGGGCTGAGGTAGCCGAACGGATTGGCACTGGGCGCTGCCAGCGGTACGCCGCACCGCTCGAGAAGGGCGCGCGCGGTCGGATCGGACGGCATGCGGACGGCGACCGTCGGCAGACCCGAGGTGACGATGTCGGGTATCGCAGCGGTCTTGCGCAGCACCAGCGTGAGCGGCCCCGGCCAGAAGCGCTCGATCGCGCGGCGCGCGTTGGCCGAAATCTCCGCGGCGACGCGCGCGAGCATCGCTTCGTCGAGCACGTGCACGATGAGCGGGTCGAACGCCGGCCGTCCTTTCGCTTCGAAGATCCGCGCGACGGCGCGCGCGTCGAACGCGTTCGCACCCAAGCCGTAGACCGTCTCGGTCGGAAACGCGACGAGGCCGCCCTCGCGCAGCAGCGCGGCCGCGCGTTCGAGCCCGTCGTCGCCGGAGCGTACGAGCATCGGCGAACGCTTACGCGGCGGCCGGGGCCGGAACGCGCATGCGCCCTTCGCCCATGAATACGGCGTTGCCGCCGATCTCGATACGCGAGGGCTCTTTTCCCTGCCACGCCAGCCGTACGTGCAACACCGAGCGTCGCCCCATCGCAACGCCTTGCTCGGCGACGTATCGCTCGCGGCCGGGAACGATCGCGCCGTGTCGCGCGAGATACGCGTAGAGCGGCCCGGTCGCGCTGCCGGTGGCGGGATCTTCGGAGATGCCCGCCATCGGAGCGAGCATCCGCGCGTACGCGCCTTCCGGCGTTTGCGCGAAGAGATACACGCCGGTCGTCTCTTCCCATTCGAGATGGCGCCGCAACACGCCGACGTCGAGCGACGCGCGATCGACGCCGGCCGCGTTCTTGAGCGGCACGTAGAAGAACGGCATCGCCGAGCCGGCGAGTTGCGGCGGCAAGTCGTCGCGCAACTCGCTGGGTGCGACGCCCGCGATCGCGGCCGCGTCGTCGCGCGAGAGCGTTCGCCCGAACGTCACCGGCGGCGTCGTAAGCCACGCCGTCGTCGGCGTCGTGCGCTCGACGGCGATCGGCACGTCGCCGACGCCCAGTTGCAATACGAACGCATCGCCCGCCGCACCCGGCCAGCGCAAGCGATCCGCCAACGCGATCGCGGCGCCGATGGTCGGATGGCCCGCGAAGCGCAGCTCGCGCAGCGGCGTAAAGATCCGCAGCGACGCCGCCGCGCCGCCGGTCGCCGGCCCCAGGAAGACGGTTTCGGAGAGATTGAGTTCGCGCGCGATCGCCTGCAACGGCGCGCCTTCCGGCAGCGCTTCCGGAAAGACCGCCAGCTGATTGCCTGCAAACGCGACGTCGGTAAAGACGTCGAAAAGAAGATACGGGGCGTCGATCATCGCGTTCAATCCCTTATTTTATTGACTTTTGTGCTAAGATGACTTTCGTCATCGTTACTCCGGAAGCATTGCGTTTCGTTCGATAGTACAGATGGAAAGGCTACCATTCCGAAGAAGCTTTACGTTGAGAACATCATGACTCCATCCAGCACACTCTCCACCAAGCCCTCTGCCGCGCGCGCCTCGGCCGCCGAATCCGGCAGCATTTTCGCCTCGTCGCCGCCGCCCGCGCCCGTCGTGCTGGCCGATTTCGAGCGCGTCGAGATGACCGCGCCGCGCGCCCAGGACGAGCTCAAGGCCATCCAAGTGCACTTCATGACGATCGCGCAGAGCGCGAAGCGTGGGCTCGCTTCGGAGGCCGAGCGCGCCGCGCTAGGCGAGAAAATCCGCGAGCGCATGGCCCGCTTCGGTTGCTCGTCGGAGCATATCGCCGCACGGCAAGTAAGCGTCCTTACCTCGAACTTCGTCACCCACGAAGGCACCGACGGCGCCGGCTACGGCGGCCTGCGCACGCCGACCGGCGAGTTGCTCGACGCCCGCATGACGCTCTTCGAAGAGACGGCCTGCGCCGCGTTCGATCGCTTCTACGCCGAAACGCACGAGGCGCCCGACGACATCGTGCACGTCAGCTGTTCCGGATACGTCTCTCCGAGTCCGGTCCAGATCTTTCTCTCCAAGCGTGGGTGGCTACGCACCGGCGTGACGCACTCGTATCACATGGGATGTTACGGAGCGTTCCCCGCGATCCGCACCGCGCTCGGTTTGGTCGGTTCGTCGTACGCGTCGCTGCCGCGCCCGAAGAAGCGCGTCGATCTCGTGCACACCGAGTTTCTCTCGCTGCACTTCGACCTGCTCGGCGAAACGCCCGACGGGTTCGTCACGTCGACGCTCTTTGCCGACGGCTTCATCAAGTATTCGGCCTACCCGCAGCTCGAGTTCGGGAAAGGCGACAAGCGCGGCCTGAAGATCCTCTCGATGGAAGAGCGGATTCTGCCGAGCTCGCTGCCCGAAATGACGCTGCGCCCGGGGCCGCTGCAGTTCGACATGTCGCTCTCCAAGCGCGTGCCGCTGCTGATCCGCGATTCGGTCGAAGATTTCGTGCGTTCGCTGTGGGCCCAAGCGGGCTTCGATTTCGAGCGTGAAAAGTCGGAGGCGGTCTTCGCCATCCACCCGGGCGGGCCGGCCATCCTCAATCACGTTCGCAACCGGCTGCAGCTCGAGGAGTCCCAGGTCGCGACGAGCCGGAAGGTCCTCTTCGACCACGGCAACATGGCCTCGGCCACCGCTCCCCACATCTGGCAGCGCATCGTCGAAGACGACGCGATCCTCCCCGGGACGAAAGTGCTGAGCCTGGCCTTCGGGCCGGGGCTGACAGTAATCGGCGCCCTGTTCGAAAAAGTCTAGGGGCTATGCCTTCTCAAGACTCTACGCCGAACCAGCGCTTTTCGGTGCCGGCCGGCTTTTATTGGGCCGTGCGCGGCGTCCACGCCGGCGCTCCGCTCTTCGTCGGCCTGGGCAATCTGGAATCCCGGATGCTGGCCAAGCGCATCGCGGCCACGCGCGTCGATCGCCCCGTCTACATTTGCGGCCTGCCGCGCGCCGGCACGACGATCACGCTGCAGATGCTCAGCGAGCATCCCGACGTGACCACCCATAAATACGCCGACTTCTTGATGCCGTACACGCCGTACGCGTGGAACTGGATCTTCCCGCGCGTGCCCGTCGACGCGATGCGCAAGCCGGTGCCGCGCATCCATCGCGACCGGATTTCGGTGACGCGCGACAGCGCCGAGATGGGCGAAGAGATTCTCTGGGAACGGTTCTTTCCGTTCATTCACGACGAAGCGAACGTCAGTTTGCTCGACGGCAACACCTCGAACGCCGCGTTCGAGCGCTTCTATCGCGAGCACATCGCCAAGCTCTTGCTCTCGCGCCAGCGGTCGCGCTACGTCAGCAAGGCGATCATGTGCGTGATTCGCATGCAGTACCTGCGCAAGATCTTCCCCGACGCGCGCTTCCTGCTCTACGTCCGCAATCCGATCGACCACGTGGCCTCGCTGCTCAAGCAAGACCGCATCTGGGACGAGCTCGATCGCGACGATCCGCGCCAGATCGAGATCATCGAGATGACCGGCCATCACGAGTTCGGGCAGCGCCAGATCATGGCCAATCTCGGCAAGCCCGAAGCCCTGGCCGAGATTCACGAGCTGCGCCGGCAGGGCCGCAACGTGCGCGCGCGCGCCCGCTACTGGTCGTACGTCTACGATTTCGTGCTCGGGCAAATCGCCTCGGATCCGGGTCTCGCCGAAGCGATCTGCATCGTGCGGTACGAGGATCTCTGCGGGAAGTCGGAAGAGACGATCGATCGCATCGTCGCGCACGCGCAGCTGGCGGCCGAGCCGTTTGCCGCCGTACGCACGGCCTACGCCGCCAAACTCTCGCTGCCGGATTACTACCGGCCGAACTTCAACGCCGGCGAGCTGAACGACATCGTCGAAGTCACGTCGCCGGTTGCGGCGCGGTTCGGCTACGACGTCGCCGCGATCGCGAGCGACGACCGCCTCAAAACGCCGGTCTCGTCCTAGGCGCTCGGGCTCTCCGGAGCCACTTGCGCGTAGTTCAGAATCGAGACGAGCAGCACGCCGCCGACCGAGTTCCCGATGAAGACCGGGAGTAAGAACTCCGAGAAATAGCGGCCCCAGGTCGCGGCTCCGGCAACGACGGCGTACAACGCCTCGACGGAGCCGGCGACGATGTGGCTCAAGCCGGCCAAGCCGACGACGTAGGTGAGAATCACGATGACGATCACGCGCGAACGCTCGGCCGCCGGCAGGAGCCACACCATCAGTGCGATCAGCCAGCCGGCGACGACGCCGCGCAGCATCACCAGCGTGAAGCCGCCCGAGAGCGCCTTGAGGCCGAGCTGTAAAAACGACGCCTTCACGCCAGGCGCGAAGACGTCGCTGTGCGCCGCAAACAGCGCAAAGAGCAGCGCGCCGATCAAGTTGGTGACGAGCACGATCGCCCACAAGCGCGCGACTTTGACGAAAATGTGCGATTTGCCGGGCGCGTCGAGCAGCGGCAGAATCGCCGTCACCGTGTTCTCGGTGAAGAGCTGCTGGCGCCCGAGCACGACGATGAGAAAGCCCAGCGTGTAGCCTAGATTCTCGATCAGCGGGCGCCACGGCGCGTCGGGCAGCGCGGCGCGGACCAGGCCGGTGCCGACCAGCGAGAATCCCATCGAGAGACCCGCCGCAAGCCCGGAGAACGCTAACGACGCGGCCGGCCGGTCGAGCTCGGTGTCGCCTTCACGCCGCACCGTTTCGAAGACCACCGCGGCGCGCAGGGCCGTCCGGCGTTCGACTTCTCCGCGTTCGGCGTCGGTCAATTCGACGGTCGCGCCGTCGCTCTCGTCTGCTGGCTTGCTCACCGGACCTTTCTACCCAAGCCGGGAGCGAACGCTACGGAACGAGCCGGACCGACTTCCCGCAGAGCGCCGTTGCAAAGGCGAAGCCGCGCGGCATCCCGGCGCCGGTAACGTTATCGTAGCCCGGGCCGGCCGTATAGAACTTCTGCAGGGCCGGGGCGTACGGCCCGTTCGCGCCCGAGAGCACGTCGACGAACGCTTTTGCCGGGACGCGCGCGAAGGTTTTGTAGACGGCCGGATTGGCAAAGCCGAGCTTGCCGCAGATCTGCACGGTCCCCGCGAGCAGCGCCGACGCCTGCGCGCTCGACCACGACGTGCCGTTCACGAGCTGGTCGATGCCCTCCACGCGCACGTCGTCGTCGACCGCCGGGTAGGCGATGTCGGGAACGTTGCGATGCGTCGACGACGCCGGCGCGCCGGCAACGCCCCGCTGATACGTCGGAAGCGTCCAATACTTCGAAACGCCGCCGCCGGAGAATCCCGGGAACGACGGGTTCGCGTCGGAGTTGTCCCACGCGACCGGCGTCGCCACCGGGCACGGGCACGGCGTCGCGGTCGTGCGCCCGGAGATCGACTCGGTGCCGCCGACGGCGAGCACGTGCGGATTGCTGGCCGGAGCGTTCGCGCCGACGACGTTGGTATTTTTCGAGGGATCGTAGCAGGCCGATCCGGTGTCGCCGCTCGCCGCGACGAAGGTGATGCCGAGCGCGGCGCCGTGCACCGCATCTTGCTCGGTCGCGCGATCGAAGGCCGGATCGGAGCGATCGCATTCGCCGAACGAGGAGTTGAGGATCGACGCCGACTTGGCGGTCAGCGCGGCATGGTAGGCATCGAGCACCGACAGGTTGCTCAGATCCGGCGTCTCGTACGCAACGATCTTCGCGCCGGGCGCGAGCGCGGCAATCGCCTCGACTTCGACCATCGTTTCGTGCGGATCGCCGCCGGTGGGGCCGCCGTTGACCGGCGTCTCGATCAGCGCGCCGCGCCGCTTGATGCCGTTGGCCGCGAGAAAGTCGGCGAGATCGCTCTGCAGTACCGCCGACTGTACGACGATCGCCACGCCGGTTCCGCGCCCGTCGTAGCCGTGCTGCACGGGCAGGTCGAATCCGTCGGCGAGCGCGCGCGGCGCCCAGCCGTTATTCGGGCCGTACGTCGGGCCCGCCAGCGGTTTGCCGGGGCCGCGGCCGACCGGAGTCGGCGTCGGGCTGGGCGTGGGCGACGTGCTCGGCGTCGGCGAGGGGCTCGGCGACGGCGTCGGCGCGACGCCCGTCAAGCTCACGTCGTCGACGAAGAGCGTATCGTAGAGATGCCGCTCCTTATGCCCGTCGACCGCGAAAAACACGTAGAGCCGCTGCCCCGCATACGCGTGCAGATCCCACGTCGTGTACTCCCAGTGCTGGCGGCTGACGTTGTTCTTGCGCAGCACCGCGACGATCTTTCCGGGCGCGCTCATCAAGCCGACTTCCTGATACCCCTGGTCGAGCTTTTTCGCGTTGGTGATGCTATACGTGTGCGCGGCGAGCACGGCGCCATTGGGAATCGTCACGCGCTGGCACACCGCCTGGAGGCCGTTGGGCATGCCCGACGTCGGTTCGAGCGACCCGACGAGCAAATCGTATTTTCCGGCGAACGGATGCCGCGTGGAAATCGGCGGCCGCCCGCAGTCGCGCCAGTGCCGTTTCTTCTCTTCGAAGCCGCCGTTCTTGATACGCTCGACGCGCTGCGCCGCATCGCCGTCGTCCCAGAGCGCCGCTTCCTTCGCAAAGACGATCGAGTTGAGTTCGACGGCGGCCACCAGCGGTGCGATCGCGTCCGGCACGACGACGGGGCGCACGTTGGCGTAACGCGTGCCGTAGCGGCCTTCGCCGAAGTCGTCGATTTGCGTGGAGAAAAGGCGTTCGGCCACGGCGGCGGGAGCGCTCGCGTCGATCAGCGAGCGATCGGGATACGTGCGATCGATGCGAAATCCGGCGGCGCGCAGGGCGTCGAGCACGCGCCGGTGCTGCGCCGGCGTCGGCGCGTATCGTTCGTCGAACGCTTCGGGCGTCAAAAAGTGGTGGTAGCGCGGCGAATCGGGATCGCTCGCGTCCTCGACCAGACGTTCGAGGCCGTTCTCGTCGTTGAAACGCAGCACGATGGCGGCCTCGACGCGGCGTTCCGCAGCGCGCGCTCCGAGATCGTGCGCGAGGCGCAACGGAATCCCGGGCTGGGTCTGCGCGACGGGCGGCAGCCCGGCGTGCGACGCGCAGCCGGCGGCGAAGACGGTCCCCGCGACGGCCGCCCAGAAAATGCGCAGCGATCGCCTAGCAGGCCACATGCATCCTGTATACGATGGCGGGCGCCTAACCGTCCCGGTAACGGGTCACGTTTTTCTGTAAAGTCCCGGCTCGGTATAAAACCGGCCGCCGCGATCGGCCATCGCCAGCAACGATTCCGGCGGGTCGAACCGCGGGCCCCAACGAGCCGCCAACCCGCGCGCTCGCTCGACGAAGGCGGCCGCACCGGCCGTATCGATCCACCCCAGGGGGCCGCCGCGAAACGCCGGGTAGCCCCATTCGCGCACGGCGGCGACGTCGGCGTCGATCGGCCGGGCAGCGAGGCCCTCCTCGAGGCAGCGCGCGGCCTCGAGCGACTGAACCGCCACGAGTCGGTCGACTTCATCGGTCCATGCATGCCCCAACGCGGCGGTTTCCGCAAAGGCGCCACGCCCGTGGCTCCCGGCATGCGGGGCCGGCATGCCGGCCGTGCCGGCTGCGCGTGCGACGATGGCCGGCGGCAAGCCCTCCGCCTCCATCGCGGCCAGCTCCGCCCGGTATGCGCCCAAGACTCGGTCCCGGTACGGCGTGCCGGCCGGGCGCGCGATCTCCGGCCCGAAGTGCAGCACGCGCAGGGCGTTGCGCGCCTGCGGGCTGCGCGCGGCGCGGATGCAATAGCGCGCCTCGATCTTCAGCCCGGTGTCGAGGTCGGTCTGCAGCCCCTCGTAGAGGCACGACAACGCGTCGACCGCGGCCGGCGCGTTGCCGTAGGTCCGGGCGTGCAGCATGGCCGTCGCGGCCATAAAAAATCCGGCGCCGGCCGGGCTTTGGACGCGCCCGCCGGGCGAGCCGCCGCGCCCATCCCACGGCTGAAGGAACGGGCCGTCTTCGCGCAAGCGGTCGCGCAGCCACGCCGTCGCGACCGCTTCTTCGCGCCCGGGCTCGACGACCGCATCGAGGATCCCCGCGCGCGCCGCGGCCGCAGCGTCGAGCGCCGTGCCTTCCACGACGAGCCGCGCTGCGGCTTCGTAGCCGAGCAGACGCCCCAGCCGCTGCGTGCCGCCCGCGCCGGCGACCAATCCGAACGACGCCTCGGGCAAGCCGAAGCGCGCGCCGTCGCGCGCGCCCGCGACGCGGTGGTGCGCGACGAGCGCGAGCTCGAGCGGCAAGCCCAAGGCCGGCCCGCAGATCGCCGCCGCGATGGCTTTGCCGCTGCTCTCGAGCGCGCGCATCGCACGGTGCCGCCGCATCGCGCGCTCGAACGCCGGCGCCGCTTCCACCGTCGCGTCGGCGACCTCACGCACGTCGATGCTCGGCACGAAGCCGTCCGTCGCGATCGCGAGCAGCACGGCGCGCGCCGGCGAGTCGATCGCGCGCTCGAACGCGGCTTCGAGCGCCGCCGCGTCGTCGCCGATATAGATGCGCTCGATCGCGCCGGCGGCGCCGGCTTGCCTCACGCGAGGCGCTCGAGAATCGCGGCCGTGCCCATGCCGGCGCCGACGCAGAGCGCGACCAGCCCAACGCCCAGATCGCGGCGTTCGAGTTCGTCGAGCAGCGTGCCGAGAATCATCGCTCCGGTCGCGCCGAGCGGATGACCCATCGCGATCGCGCCGCCGTTGACGTTGATCCGCTCGTGCGGCACCGCCAGGCGTTCCATGTAGAGCAGGACGACCGCGGCGAACGCTTCGTTGAGCTCGAAGAGATCGATATCGCGCGCGCTCATGCGAGCGTTGCGCAGCGCCTTCTCCGACGCGGCGCTGGGCGCGGTGAGCATGATCGACGGCTCCGACCCGATCGACGCGAAAGCGCGCACCCGCGCGCGCGGACGCAGCCCGAGCCGCGCGCCGGCCTGCGCGTTGCCGATCAGGACGGCGGCCGCGCCGTCGACGATTCCGGAGCTGTTGCCGGCATGGTGGGAATGCTCGACGCGTTCGAGCTCGGGATAGCGCTGTAAGATGACGTCGTCGAAGCCGAAGCGCTCGCCCTGGTCGCGAAACGACGGTTCGAGCTTGCCCAGCGACTCCAAGGTCGTGTTCGGGCGCAAATGTTCGTCGCGGTCGAGAATCGTCAAGCCGTTGCGATCGCGCACCGGCACTACGGAGCCCGCGAAGAAGCCTTCGTCCCACGCGCGCTTGGCGCGGCGCTGGCTCTCCACCGCGTACGCGTCGAGATCTCCGCGGGCGTAGCCCCATTTCGTTGCGATGACGTCGGCCGAGATGCCTTGCGGCACGAAATACGTGGCGGTAGCGACCTGCGGGTCCGACGGCCACGCGCCGCCCGAGGAGAGCATCCCGACGCGCGACATGCTCTCCACGCCGCCGCCGACGACGAGATCGGCCTGCCCCGCGATCACCGCGGCCGACGCCATGTTGCACGCTTCCAAGCCCGAGGCGCAGAAGCGGTTGATCTGCACGCCCGGCACCGATTCGTCGTAGCCGGCGACCAACGCGGCGACGCGTGCGATATCGGCGCCCTGCTCGCCGACGGGATCGACGCACCCGAGGATCACGTCGTCCACGGCGACGCCATCGAGCGCGTTGCGTTCGCGCAGCGCGCGCAAAGCGGTGGCCGCGAGTTCGACCGGCGTCACCTCGTGCAGCGCGCCGTCTTTCCGGCCCTTTCCGCGCGGCGTGCGCACCGCATCGTAGACGAACGCATCGGGCATGCCGCAGTACTTCGCCGCGACGGCGCGAAGGCATGTCGGCATGAGCGTCGCCGTCGAAACGCAGGATCGCATCCGGACGATGACGATCGATCGCCCGCACCGCAAGAACGCGGTCGACGGCCCGACGGCCGCCGCGCTCGCTCGCGCCTTCCGCGCCTTCGACGCCGATCCCGAGTGCGACGTCGCGGTGCTGCGCGGCAGCGGCGGAACGTTCTGCAGCGGCGCCGATCTGGCCGCGTTCGCGCAAGACCCGCGGTCGATGCGGCTCGAGCCCGGCGGCGACGGCCCGCTCGGATGCACGCGCATGCTGCTGAGCAAGCCGGTCGTGGCGGCCGTCGACGGATACGCCGTCGCGGGCGGCCTCGAGCTCGCACTCTGGTGCGACCTGCGCGTCGTGGAGCGCGACGCAGTACTGGGCGTCTTCTGCCGCCGCTACGGCGTGCCGCTGATCGACGGCGGCACGATCCGGCTGGCGCGCGCGATCGGCCAAAGCCGCGCGCTCGACCTCGTGCTCACCGGGCGCGCCGTCTCGGGCGAGGAAGCCTTTGCGATCGGCCTGGCCAACCGGCTCGTCGAACCGGGCCAAGCCTATCCGGCGGCGCTCGCGCTTGCGCGCGAACTGGCGGCGTTTCCGCAGCGCTGCCTGCGCTCCGACCGGCTCTCGCTCTACGAGCAGTGGAATCTCGCGCTCGACGACGCGCTGCGCAACGAGTTCGCGCGCGGTTCGAGCGTACTGGCCAGCGGCGAATCGCTCGACGGCGCGCGCGCGTTCGTGCAAGGCAAACGCTGAGCGGCACGGAAGGCTGCGCGATGCGAAAAGTCAACGAGCGCGAGATCGAGGCCACGCAGTGGTCGTCGCCCAAAGGCACCTTCGCCGGATCGGGCCTGCAGATCTCCGAAGCCCTCGGGCGCAAGCGCGACTCGACCGACCTCGACGAGCGCCATCCGTTCGACGTCGAGATCATGCGCGTGCCGCCCGGCAAAAAGCCCTACCCGTACCATTCGCACAGCGCGCAGTGGGAGTTCTACCACGTGATCTCCGGCGGCGGCATCGCGCGCGACGACGAAGGCGAAACCCGCATCGAAGCCGGTGACGCGTTCATCTACCGTCCCGGCGAAGCGCATCAATTCTTCAACGACGGCACCGAGGATCTCGTCGTCTACGTCGTCGCGGACAATCCGTTCGGCGAATCGTGCCATTACCCCGACAGCAACAAGTGGATCGTCCGCTCCCCCGAGCGCCGGCTCATGCGCTCCGAGCCCCTCGACTACTTCGACGGAGAAGAATGACGTGCCGGAAGGGGCAGCAATCGTAAGAGCGTTGCACCGCGAGGATCTTCCGGCGATCAAAGAACTCGATGGCGCCGCTTTCTCGGCGGAAGAGCAGTACAGCCGGGTCGCCGTGGCCGCAGGGTGGGTCGTCGGCTATGCGTACGTGCAAATGGAACCGCAGGTGCGCGTGCGGTCGCTCGCGGTCCATCCGGCCTATCGACGGCGCGGATACGCGACGGCGTTGCTTCGGGACGTGATTGGCGATGGCGCGCGAGAGGTCGCCCCGTTGAAATCTTCGGCCCGGTTCAAACATTCTCACCGTTGGAGGCCTCTCTAGGTCAGCTACTTCGCACTAGGGAGGCTTCATGGGGCCACGGGTTTCGGTGGAAATGGTCGAGGCGGCACGCGATGGCGGGGCTTCCGAGATCGAGCGGCTGCTGGAAGCCGTGTGGGACGATGCGTATCGCTTATCCCGAGCCATCGTCGGCCAATCGCAAGGCGCGCAGGACGCCGCGCAGGAGTCGTGCGTCACGATGTTTCGGAATATCGCGACGCTGCGAGATGCGCAAGCCTTTCGAACCTGGTTCTATCGAATCGTGGTACGCGAGGCGCTGAACCAAAAGCAGCGGCTCCCGGCGTCGGTCGGCATACCGCCCGATACGTCCTACCGCGACGACCCTTCGGCGTCGATCGATCTTTGGCGCGCGCTGGCCGAGCTCGGCGAAAAGCACAGAACCGCGATCGTGCTTCATTACTTCGAGGGGCTCTCGACTCGCGAGATCGCCGGAGTCCTGCGCGTCCCCGAGGCGACCGTTCGCTTTCGCTTGATGACGGCGCGGCGCCGGCTCAAGCCGCTCCTAGTAGTCTTCGCTCCCGATGCACCGTTGAAGGATGGCAAACTCTATGCACGCTAAACTGCTCGAATGCGCGAGCGCCGCTCGCGAACGTATCGACGTCCCTCGGTTCCCGTTGGAAGCTATTCGCGTTGCGGCCGGCCGTGCCGAGCGCCGCCCTCACCAGCGGCGCTCGCCGATCGCTGCAATCTTGGCGGGCTTCTCCGTCCTTGCCGTTGCCGCGGCTGCGGAGATCGCCGTGCAGTCGCACCTCAACTTCACTCCATCGGGCAGACTCGTCGTTTCGTCGAGCGCCCGGACGACGTCCCGCTCGATCGATTCGGACGCAGACGTTCGCGAAGCTGCAAGCCATTTGAACTTTACCCCGGTATTGCCGGCAGGCTTACCCGCAGGCACGAAACCGATTCGCCTCTACACCTCGGGCCACGACCTCATCGCCGTAACGTACGATCTTCCGGGCGCGTGGCGCTCCTCGCACCATCTGCTGTGGATCTTTCTCGCGAATCCCGCGACGATCGGCGAGCACCATCTCCCGCCGTCTCGATATCGGTTGCGCCCGGACGGCCGCATGTCGCAAGCGCACTGGATCGCCGGCAACGAGGCCGTCGTCGTCGTCTCCAACGGCCTGACCGCAGCCGAGCTGCAAGCGATCAAGACGGCAATGCTGCGGGAATCGCGCTAGAGCATCGCCGAGTAGAGCTGGGCTTGGACCCAGCGCGGTTCTTGGATAAGCAGGCCGTGGCCGGCCGATCCGGGGTAGAGCGTGCCTTTCGCGCTTCCGGGCATGGCCGCGTTGAGGCCCTTCACGAGGCTCTCGTCGTAGGTATACTGCGTGAAGAGATCCTCGTGTCCGTAGAGCACCGTAAACTTGCCGGCGATGTGGAAGCGATCGCAGTTACTCGCGGTGGGAGCGTCGGGATTCGACGTGTCGGTCTGGCACACGCCGCCGTTGGTAACGCTCTGATCGATCGGACCGTACGCCGTGCATCCCGACGACGTGAAGCCGCTCGAGGCCGTCGAACAGTAGGCGACGTCGAAATCGTTCGACCAGCTGCGTTGAAGATCGTACGGCTTTCCGCTCACGCCGGAGGTACGCTTCCACGGCTGCGTCTTTAGGCCGAGGATGCCGGTATCGATGTAGCCTTCGCAGCCGTTGGCGACCGTGCAGTTGGGCGTTACGCTCAAAGTCACGCCGCTGGCCGTGACCTTCGCCGTGCATCCGCTGTTGGTGCCGGTTTGGCTGGGGGTCTGCCCGGTATACGGAAAGACCAGCTGCGTCGAATCGATGGTGATCTGCTGCTTGACCGAGCCCGACGCCGACTCTTCGGCATCGAGCAGCGTTTGGATGCAGTCGGCGGAGTCGCCGCCGACTTGGGCTTGCGTGCTGCCGCCGGGGCCGGCGGCGAGCAGCAGCACGTTGCGAATCGTTCGCGCCGGCCGCGCTGCCGGCGAAAGGAAGGCGTACTTCAACGCCATCGACGTACCGAGCGACCAGCCGAGCGGATCGACGACCGAGGTCGAGATCCCGAAACGCTGGTGGATTTGCTGCAGCATGGCATCGACGTCGCTGGAGATCGCATCGCGCGTCGCGTTGGCTCGGTACGCGGTGCGCCCGACGCCGGGGTAGTCGAAGAACACCAGTCGATAGTCGTGGCAGAGCGAGACGCCACCGTCCTGCCCCTTGCGGTAGCCGGCCTCCTTGGCGATACCCGGGCTCGCGGCGCTATTCGTGATCATCTGGATCGGCCAATCGGCGATGGTCTGCCCGGTTCCCGGAAAGAAGACGATCGCGTCGCCGCTCTTGGCGCCGTCGCCGACGACGGCGTACTCGATGGAGTCGCCGGTCTTCGGATTGGTGCTGACCTTGAGGTAGCTGTGAAGGCCGCGCATGCTCGAGAGCGCGCTGCACGGCACCGGCGCCTCCGCGCTCGCCGCGCCGGCGCGCAGTGCGGCGGCAGAGCCGGCGGCATTCGGGAGCGAAGCCGCGGTGCTGCATGCGGCAAGTGCGACGAGCGCAACGGCCGCGACCGCCTTTCGTACTGCGAACATTCCAAGGCTAGACATCCAGGACGATCCCCAGTTCTTCGCCGTCGGGATTGCGGCTCGACCGCGGAACCGACGAACATAAGAGCACTTCGCCGGGCTCGCACTGCGCCAGCGGCTCGCTGACGTAGTCGACGCTTCCGCTGGCGACGCGCGTGATGCAGCTTCCGCAGATGCCCGAGCGGCATCCGAAGACCGGCGCGAGCCCGGATTGCTCCGCGAGCTCGAGCAGCGTGCCGGTATGCTTCGTCCAAATCGCGTCGATCCCCGATTTCGCAAAGCGCACCGGAATGGCGCTCGCATCGGCGCCGTCGGTACTCGCGGGCGCGGCGGCCGGAGCCTTCGGCTTGAGCACGGTCGCGGCGCCGAAGGATTCGAAACGTATCCGTTCGGGCGGCACGCCCTTTGCGGTGAGGCCGTCGTAGAGCGATTGCATGAATCCCGGCGGTCCGCAGAGGTAGAAATCGCACTCGGCCGGCTCGACCAGGCTCGCGACGAAATCGGCGTCGACGCGCCCCACGCTTTCGTGCGTCGCACCGGCTTCGTCGGTCTCGCACGGCTCGCTGAGGCGCACGTGAACGCGCATCGACGGGTGCTCCGCTGCAGCCGCGCGCAGGTGTTTGTTGAAAGCGGCCACGCGCCCGTTGCGCGCCTGATGGATGAAATGCAGCGGCCGGAACGTGCCGCTCGTGCGGCCCTTCTCGAGCAGTGCGTCGGCAAACGCGATCATCGGCGTGATCCCGACGCCGCCCGAGAGCAGTACGACGGGACGCTCGCTGGTGGCATCGAGCACGAACTTTCCGCGCGGCGCGAGCGCTTCGATGCGCGAGCCGACGGTGAGATGGTCGTGGAAGTACTTCGAGCAGACGGCATCGTCGCTCACGCGTTTGATCGAGAGGCGATAATAATCGCCGTTGGGCGCCGTCGAGATCGTATAGGTGCGCACGACCGGCTTGTCGTGGCCGGGAACGTGCACGCGGATCGGTAGGAACTGGCCGGCGCTCCACGGCACCAGCGCGGCGCCGTCGACGCGCCGCAGGTAGAACGAGGTGATCTCGTCGCTCTCGCGCTCGATCTTGACGATCTCGAGCTCGTCGTAGGCGTTGCGTTCGGCCTGGGCGCCGATGTCGTCGTGGCGCCCGGTCATCGCGCCGGCGACCATCTTCAAGAAGTCGACGGCGAGGTGCTCGGCGCGGGTGAGAAAGCGGCCCTTCTCCGGGAGCCCCGAGATGAGCCCGAGCTGCACCGAGTTGGTGAGCTCGTCGTCCTCGGCGCCGACCTCGGCGTTGAACGCGATCATCTCTTCGGCTTGCTGCCGCGTGACGCCGGGCCCGAAGTAGTGTTCGGAGAAGCCCTTGGCGGCGTTGGGGCCGTGCGGATACCACACGTCGATCGAGAGATTGGGGACGCCCGGATTGATGCTCAGCGTAAAGTTCGGCCAGAGCAAATGGTACTGTGCTTGGCTGAGCTGGCCGTGCACGTCGTAGATCTTCACGGCGCTCTTGCCGTCGAGCGCGCTCTGGCGCACGCTCCCGACCTGGCTGAGCACCCAATCGTAGGTGGTGAGCGCGTAGTTCTCGGGCCGCACGTCGATCGCGGCGCTAAAGCTGGGATGCGCGACCGCGCAGTGGTAGCACTCCAGGAAGTTCTCGAGCATCGTCTTCCAGTTGGCGCGCGCCTCCCACTCCGAGCGCTCCCAGAGCTGCAGCGAATCGAGATCGAGGCCGCTCTGCGCGAGCAAGCCCAGCACGTCGCCGAAATAGTAGCTTAGCGGCCGCGCGTTGAGATCGAGATTGACGAAGACCCACGGCCCGAGCGCTTCGGCGCGCGCCGGCATGAGCGGATACTCGTCGAGGTTGAAATCCGGCTCGATCTGCGAGCGAGGGGCGCCTTTGAGGCAACCGCTCAAGTCGTAGGTCCAGGCATGGTAGCCGCATTGCAGCATCTTGGCGTTGCCACGGCCCTTCATCACCTGATGGCGCCGGTGCCGGCAGACGTTCACGAATCCGGTCAGCCCGTTCTCGTTGCGCACCGCCGCGACCGGAACGTTGCCGCAGAAGCCGCTGATGTAGTCGCCCGTATTCTTCAGGTCGCTCAGCGGCCCGACGTACTGCCACGTCTTGCGGAAGATCTTTTGCAGCTCGAGCTCCGTGAAGTTGGGATCGGTGTACCACGACGTGGGAAGGGACTCGCCACGGTCGATGGCGGTAATGAGGTCCTGAAAAGATTCGTTGACGTCGATCATCGTTTCATCTCCACGGTTAAGCAACGCTTGGGCCGGGTACCACCGTTTCGCGCGCCGGCCGGCTTCTCAAAAAAAGCGGCACGCTGAGTAAGAGGACGCCTCCGACGCAGAGCAGCACGACGAGCAGGCTGAAGTGCGGCAGGAGGAGCGATCCGAGCATCGAGATCGCGACGGTCCCGATCGAGTAGGCGACGTTGTAGACGGAGTAGACCGCGCAGTAGCAACGCAGCCCGCGGCTTTCGACGAAGTCGCCCAGCTCGGCCGACTGCGGGTTCAAGAGAATGGCGTAGGTCACGTTCACGGCCGCCGCCGCAACGGCCACCACGAAAATGTTCGACGACACGGCGACCAGCGGGATGGTGATCGCCATCGCGACGGCACCGCTGACCGCCGTCATCTTCATCCCGATGCGCCCCACCAGCCACGTGACGAAGGGCGCGCTGAGGCCGTACACCAGCGTCGTGAGCGTAAACATGATCCCGATGGCCCCCGGGCTCGCTCCGCCGTGGGCGAGGTGGTTGGGAACGAGCGACTCGACGATCGTCCACGCCGATGCGGCCAGCACGATGGCCAGCGCCGGCACGAACACGGCGCGATCGAGCAGCAGGCTCACGACGTTCGCCCGCGGCCCGTCGCTGCCGGTATCGCGCGGCAAGTAGGCGATGCACGAAACCAACGAGACGGCGATGAGCCCCAGCACGACGTAGAACGGCAGGCGGTATCCGCCCAGCGCGTTGAGCCCGCCGGCGAGCGCCGGACCCACGACCGAACCGCTGGTGCTGCCCATCAGCGCGTAGCCCATCATCTCGACGCGCTTGGACGAGTACGTCTTGGCGACGAGCGCGAGGCCGGCGGTCCAGGTGGCGGCCGCCGCAACGCCCTGCAGCAGACGCGCGGCGATCATCACGCCGAAACTCGGGGCGAAAGCGAGGAGGGCCGTCGCCAGCGCGAGCACGATGGCACCGAAAATCATCGGGCGGCGGCAGCCGAAGCGATCGCCGAGATAGCCGAAGACCGGCGTCGTCACCAAGGTTCCCAGCCCGTAGCAGCCGGTGAGAATCGCCAGCTCCTCGTCTTTGCCGATCCCCGCCGGCGAAAACGGCGTCAAGGGGATGACGATGCCGTAGACGAGGTAGTCGACCGCGAGCGCCAACGCGATGACGGCGATGGTGAGCCACGTCGGCCGAGTGCGCTCTTTCACGGGACCTACCTCTGCGCGGGGGACGGCAGGCTTCCCTGCTGAACTTCCGACCATGTTTATACGACGCTCTGCCGGCGAGATTTTGGCTGCGTTGCCGCGCCAAGACGGCATTCTCCCCATGTACTACGGCGGCCGCTGGCGGCTCGGCGAAAGCGGAGGGACGCGCGAGCTCTTCGATCCCGCGACCGGCGAGCGAATTGCAACGGTAGCACAAGCAACCGAGCGGGACGCTCGCGACGCGATCGCGGCGGCCCGCGCTGCGTTCGACGGCGGAGCGTGGCCGCAAATGCACGCCTCGGAACGCGCCGCATTGCTCTTGCGCGTCGCCGATGCGATCGAGGCCGCGCGCGAAGATTTCACGGCGATCGAGACGCTCAACAACGGCAAGCCCGTGCGCGAATCCGATTCCGATGCGATCGAGGCCGCGAACTGCTTCCGCTACTACGCCGGCCTGGCCACCAAACCGCACGGCCAAACCTTCGACGTTCCGGCGCCTTCGCAGAGCTTTACCGTACGCGAGCCGATCGGCGTTTGCGCGCTGATCGTACCGTGGAACTATCCGCTGCTCTCCGCCGCCTGGAAGCTCGCACCGGCGCTCGCCGCGGGAAATACGTGCGTGCTCAAGCCGGCCGAAGTAACGCCGCTCACGGCGTTGCGTTTGGCCGCGATCTTCGAAGCGCTCGAGTTTCCCGAGGGCGTCGTCAACGTCGTCACCGGCAAAGGCTCCGCGATCGGGCAAGTGCTGGCCGACAGCGAGCTCGTCGACAAGATCGCCTTCACCGGAAGCACGCAGGTCGGGCGCGGCATCATGCAAGCCGCCAGCGGGAATCTCAAGAAGATCGCCTTGGAGCTGGGCGGCAAGTCGCCGATCGTCGTCTTCGACGATGCCGATTTCGACGTCGCCGTCGACCACGCGCTCTACGGCATCTTCTGCAACACCGGCCAGGTGTGCTCGGCCGGATCGCGCCTGCTGCTGCAGCGCTCGATCCACGACCGGTTCGTCGAACGGCTGTGCGAGCGCGCGCGGAAGATTCGCGTCGGCGACGGCTTCGATCCGGAAACGGAGATGGGGCCGCTCACCACGAGTTCGCAGCTCGAGACCGTCGAGAAATACGTCAAGATCGGTACCGAGGAGGGCGCGCGCCTCGTCTGCGGCGGCAAGCGGCTCGGCGGCGCGCTCGCGCAAGGGAACTTTTACGAGCCGACGATTTTCGACCACACGCAGCCTGCGATGCGCGTCGTGCAAGAGGAAATCTTCGGCCCGGTGCTCGTCGTCGGGACGTTCGAGGACGAAGCCGACGCGGTGCGCTTGGCAAACGACTGCGCGTACGGGCTCGCCGGCGGCGTCTTCACCAACGACGGCGCGAAGGCGCAGCGCGTCGTGCGCAAGATGCGCGCGGGCATCACGTGGATCAACACCTATCATTGGGCCTACAACGAGGCGCCGTGGGGCGGCTACAAGCAGTCGGGTATCGGCCGCGAGCTCGGAACCTACGGTTACGACGCCTATACGGAGGTCAAGCAGATCAACGTGAACCTCGACGTGGCGCCGTCCGGGTGGTTCGCCGACCGGCCGGCGGAATGAGCGCGAGGACCGAGCGCGAGCTCGTCGTCGTAGCGCCGGAGATGCGCGAGCTGTTTTCGCAGCGAGAGTTCGATCCGTTCACCGACGAGACCGGCACGTTGTGGAGCGTCGCGCAGATCGAGCATCTCTCCGACGTCGTGCGCGATCTCGCGAAGATGACGCTGCGTATCTCGTTGCCCGCGCCGGAGGTTCGCCCCGAAACCGAAACGGCCGTCCGGTCGGCGATCGGGCGCTACTGCAAGCATAAGATCGAAGCCGCGCGCCTCCAGATGGTCGCCTGGCGGCGCGGCGCGTGGATCTCGGTCTTCTGGAGCGCGCTCTTCTTCGCGCTGAGCCTTACCGCGACGTGGCTCGTGCAGCGCGCCGAGTTTCTGGCCGAACCCGTTCGCGAACTGGCCGCCGAGACGATCATCATCGCGGGCTGGGTGATCATGTGGAATCCGATGGACACGCTGATCGAGGGCTGGATTCCCATTCGCAATCAGGATCGCGTCTATCGCGCCATCGACGCGATGCCCGTCGTCGTGGAAGGCCGCGACGTCTAGGTCGCGCCGTTACGGTTTCATGGTTTCGAGATACTGCATCGACTCGACGGCGATGCCCGCGTAGTTCTTCCGCGTCGCGAATCTCGCGTCGAGATCCCCCATGGCGGCGTAGAAGCGCGCGAATCCGTCGCTCCAGTACGAATCGTGCGGCGGCACGACCGCCGGCGGCTCGACGCTCTGCGCGATGGAGAACGCGATCGCCGGATACCGCGCGAGAATCGGGAAATCGACGTGCTGCACGGTCTTCGGGTCGGCGATGTAGGTCATCAGTGCAATGCGCCGCACGCCGGCCGACTGCAGGCCGCAGGTGAGGCAGTAGCCGCGGTCGCCCGCGCCGCCGGCGTAGAACCAGTTCAGATCGAGCGTCACGGGCCACGGGCTGGCGGCGACGTACGCGCGCATCGCCGACACCAGTGCCTTCAACACGGCGACGAACGGCTTCGCGTGCACTTCGTTCGGTTCCAAATCGAGATGCACGCCCGCGAAGTGCAGCGGCGCCAGCGTTTTGAAGATGCGTTCGAGGCTCGGCGAGCCGTTGGCGACGATCCAGCTCGGATCTCCTAAGAGCAGCTCGACCCGAACGCCGTGGGCCGCCGCCTGCGCGATGAAGGCGTTGAATCGCGCGGCGCCCGCCTTCGACGAGTACGCCGCGATCTGCGCGTCGTCGAATCCGGCCAAGAGGTCGTTCACGTGCTTGGCCGCGAGCAACTGCCACAGCGTGCCGGCGCGCCAACGGCCGACCGCATCGTCGACGTTCCACTCGTAGCTCGCGTACGCTAGGCTCGCCTTTCCACGAACGGCCGCCGGCGCCGCTTGCGGCACGATCGGCAGCGCGGGAGCGCCGCAGCCGGCCATCGCGGCGGCCAGCAGCAGCGCGAGGGCGCGAATCATGCCGGCGCGCCGGAGACGCGCGCGCGTTCGGTTTCGACGTAGGCGAGCAGTTCGCGGCCAAAATCGCCGACCACGGTGAGCGCGGAGAGATCGATCGGCGTGAGGGGCATCTGCAAGCGCAGCGAGTCGCCGCCTTTGAGCATCCACGGCCCGATGCCGGAGAAAAAGAATCCCAGCGACTCCAGCGCCGTGCAGAGCTCCGGCGTGCCCGGATCCTCCAGCGGCAGCCACGCGTAGAGGCCTCCGAGGTGGCGGACGGCCTTGAGGTCGTCGACCGCTTGTGCGACCACGTCGGACGCTTCGGTACCGACGCGTTCGACGGCGATCGTCGCGACGTCGTCGGCGCGCACGATGCCGGTCTTCACGACGCCCCGGCCCTCGGGGCGCGTTCCCTCGCGCAGTTCGACCGGCAAGCCGAGCTGCGCGTAGATGCGCTCGACGATCGCGCGATGCTGCGGTGGGACGTAGAGCGTTCTGGGCGCACGCTCGCGCAACGGCCGCACGTAGAGCATGAAGCTCTGCCGCTGCGTGGTGGTCGAGAGCTCCATGTGCTTGGCGACGAAGCTGCGCGGCGAAAGGCCGAGCGTAATCCCGCAGGCGGTAGCGCCGAACTTCTGGCTGGCCTGCTGCGTGCGCCCGTGGTCGGTGACCGGTTCCGAGTAGTACGCGTCCAGCCCCATGCGACGCGCCTCTTCTTCGGCGAAGCGGCGCAGCCGGTTGAGCAAATCGCGACCGCGGTGCGCGGGCACGACGACGGCGCCGCCGGCGTCGGCGATCGGTTCGCCGGCTTCGCGCGCGAGCGCGTAGTGACCGGCGATGTCACCGTTTTCGGCGACCGCGACGATCGAGACGTAACGGCCCTCCGCGTTGAGCTCGATCAAGCGCGCGGGAACGTAGACGGCGGGCAGGTCGTAATGGTAGCCGTACGTGAGATAGAACGCGCGCGCCACGCCGTCGGCGTCGGCGGGTTCGAAGCGCCGGATCGCGTACGCCTGCTCGGGAGCGAGCGCGACGTCGTCGCTCTCGGAGCGAGGGTGCGTTTCGACGACGGGCAAGCCGTGCGGGCGCTCGACGACCAGGCGCAGCTCGCTTCCGCCGGTTCCGTGCGAATACCAGTGCGCCTCGTCGACGTGCGAGAGAATCTGGCTCCAGCGCGGCTCGCGCCGCGCCCCTTCGTCGGCGATCGGCAAGCCGCGCTCGAAGATGCCGACGCGCAGTTCGTTGGGGCGGCAGTTGGCGACGACGCGAATCGCCTCGCGCTCTTCGACCATCGCCTCTTCGACGATGGCAAGGAACCCGAGGCGGGCCGCCTGCGCGAGCCCGTCGCGCACGCCGTCGCTGAGCTCGGCGCGGCGCGCGGCGTCGGCGACGACCTCCTCCACGAGCGACGCAAACTCCGCCTCGGCCGGAACCTTGAGCTCGGTCCGAAACGACATCCGGCGCTACCGGGCCGCCATCGCCGCATCGAGCTTGGCGATCCCGGCATCGGTTTGCGCTGCGAGTTCGTCGTACACCGCATACTGTGCGGCCGTGGGCCGGTCGTAGGCGAGATCGACGTCGGCCGCGAGATAGGCGAGGTGCGAGTGCAGCTTGGTTTCGTAGAGCAGCGCGCCTTCGCTCGACGTGGTCTCGAGCTGCACGAGATCGCCGATCGCGGCGTCGAGCGCCTGGCGGTGCGCTCCGGTCGCGGTCGCGCGGGCGGCGATGGCCGCGTCGATGGCGCGGTCGAGCCGGTCGAGCGCGGCGTGGATCTTCTGCTCGAGCGCGAGCCGGGCCGCGAGCGCGTCCGGAGCGGGATGGAGCCGCGGATCGAGCGCGACGTCGAACGACGCCTGCGACGATTGGCCGCCATACTGCAGCGTCACGACGTAGCGCCCGGGCACGACCACGGGCCCGTCGACCGAATCTTCTTCGCCGCCGGCCGCGATCGGCGCCATGAATCCGGTGACGTCGGCCGCCGGTGCGTAGCGCAAATCCCACTGGAAGCGGTTCTCGCCCGGTGCGATCGCGGTCAGCTCCTCGAGCGCCCGGCGCGCCTTGGCGCTGGGATCGAACCGGTCGCGTTCCACCGGCGAGAGCTCCGGCTGCTTCGTCTTGAGGTGCAGCGTGAAGCTGCGCACGACGGCGCCGTTCGCATCGCGAAACGTCAGCGTCGCCGGCGTGCGGCCGTCGTACGACGACGGGACCTCGAAGAAGACGGCCGCGCCGAACGGCGGGTTGTGGCCGACGCCGTGCGCCATCGCGGCATAGCCGCTCGCGCCGTACGCGTGCGTGAGCCATGCGGTTTGCGGAGCGAAGACGTACGTGCCGCCGTTCGCGCCCGCGCCTTCTCCGCGCGCGAGCTGTTCGAGCAGCGCCAGATTGTCGAGCACCCAAAACGCCCGGCCGTGCGTTGCGACGACGACGTCGCCCTGGCGCACGTCGATCGCGACGTCGCGAACCTGAACGCGCGGGAGATCGAGCGTCAGCGGCTGCCAGTTCGCGCCGCCGTCGAGGCTGGTGTAGACGGTGTTCTTGGTTCCGAGGAAGAGCAGATTGGGCACCGACGGATCCTGCCGCACCGCGAAGACGTACTGATCGGCGGGCAAGCCGGCGTCGATCGCCTTCCAGTGCGCGCCGTAATCGGTCGTTTCGTAGACGTAGGGATGGAAATCGTCCCACATGTAGCGCGACGCCGTGAGATACGCCGTGCCTTTGGCGGCGTGCGACGGCTCGATCGAGCTGATTTGCGACGTCTGCGGGATTGCCGGCGGCGTGACGTCGGTCCAATGCGCGCCGCCGTCGGTGGTTACGTGCACCAGCCCGTCGGCGGAGCCCGCCCAGATCACGCCGTTATCGAGCGGCGACACCGCCAGCGACGCGATGTCCGGATAGATTTCCGCGCTGGTTTGATCGAGATCGACCGGACCGCCGGTCGGGCCCTCGGTCGCCGGATCGTTGCGCGTCAAATCCGGGCTGATCTTCTGCCACGTCTGGCCGTAGTCGTCGCTCTCGAGTACGTACTGCGATCCCGCGAGCAGCTCTTTGGGATTGGCGGGCGAGAAGAGAATCGGATGCGTCCAGCCCCAGCGATACTTGAGCTCGGCCGACGTCGCGCCTTCCTGATAGTTCGGATAGGGGCTCACGCTGCGGTACTGCCCGGTGGTGGAATCGTACTGCAGCATGATCGAGAAGTAGCCGCTGCCGTAGGTGAGATTCGGGCTGCCCGGCTGCGGTGCGACGAAGGTGCTCTCGCCGTACGCGGCCGGCATCCAGTCGCGTTCGGAAATCGTTCCCGCGGTCGACGCGCTCGGCCCGGAGATCGAGCCTTCGTCTTGCTGCGCGCCGTACATGCGGAACGGAAACTGATCGTCGAGCGCGACGTGATAGAACTGCCCGGTCGGCTGGTTGTGCTCGCTGCTCCAGCTCTCGCCGCCGTCGGTCGAGACCGTCGCGCCGCCGTCGTTGCCTTCGAGCAGAATCTTCGGATCGTGCGGGTTCACCCACACGATGTGATTGTCGCCGTGCGGCGGGCGCAGCGCAAAAAACGAACGGCCGCCGTCGGTCGACGTCCACAGCCCCTGCACGTTCGGCACGAAGATCTTGTTGGCGTCGACCGGGTCGACGAAGACGCACGTGTAGTAGAAGGCGCGCTGGCGCTGCTCCATGTCGCCGTTGGTGCGCCGCCAGGTCGCGCCGGCGTCGTCGGAGCGGAAGACGCCGCCGGCCTTCGCCTGAACGATCGAATAGACGATCTTCGGATTCGATTGCGCGACGTCGACGCCGATCCGCCCGAGCGGGCCGGCCGGATATCCGCGAGCGTGCGTCAGATTCGTCCAGTGCGCGCCGCCGTCGGTCGTCTTGTAGAGGCCGCTGCCCGGGCCGCCGCTGACGAGCTTCCACGGGTGGCGCTCTGCTTGCCACATCGCCGCGTAGAGCGTGCCGGGATGCGAACGGTCCATCGACAGCGCGATGGCGCCGGTGAGATCGTCGACGAAGAGCACCTTGCTCCACGTCTTGCCGCCGTCGGTCGTCTTGAAGACGCCGCGATCGGGGTTGCCTTTGAAGACGTGTCCCATCGACGCGGCGTACACCACATTGGCATCGCGCGGATCGATCGCCAGCGCGGAGATCGTGTGCGTATCGCGCAAGCCGGCGTACTGCCACGTCTTGCCCGCGTCGCCGGAACGAAAGACGCCGTCGCCGGTGACCATGTCTCCGCGAATGTCGCTCTCGCCCGTTCCCGCGTAGATCACGTCGGGATTCGACGGCGCGACCGCGATCGCGCCGATGCTGTCGCTATCGCCGGGCAGCGTGCCGTCGGAGATATTCTTCCATTGCAAGCCGTAATCGGTGCTGCGCCAGATGCCGCCGTCGACCGCCCCCATGTAGAAGAGGTTGGGGCGGCTCGGCACGCCCGCGACCGCGACGGAGCGTCCTCCGATGAACGGACCGACGCTGCGCCACGAAAGCTTCGCGGCCAGCGGCGGCGAGCGGCGTGCGTCGCCGGCGAACGCCGGCAAGGAGGCGGAGAGAACCGTGGCTGCGAGCAGCGCCGTCGCGGCGGCTCGCGCAAAATGCGTTGCACCCTTCATCCAGCCAGTGTTGCGGGGCAAAAAAAAGGAACCCTTCCTTCAGAAGGGTTCCGGCGGTTTTCCTCTGGCAGGTCCAACCGCGCCGTTAGAGATTCACCGTACGCGTCTGCGCTTCTATACCGATTTTGGCAGCGATGTCGCCGAACAACGAGCTCGACGCCGCGTGCGCTTTGGTTCCGTGGTGGCCGTGCGCCCCAATGGCGGCCAGGTCCTCACGGAGCGTCTCTTCTTGCGCGGGCGAAAGCACCGAACCGACCTTCTTTTCGAGCTGAGCGAACGTGAGATGCGCGCTCTGCGCGGTTTGAAGGATCGATCGGAGCTCGGCCTGCTGTTGCACGGTCAGATTGAGGTTCGAAAACGGAGTCGCCGATGCGGCGCCCGCCTGCGGACTCCCGGCCGTGGCTTGCTGGGACTGCGCAACCGATCCTAAGAGCTGGCTTGCGAGCCCACCTATGAGGAAGCTGATTGCTCCTCACCTCCCTTCCTACACCCGTAATTGGCTCATCGGCCCGCGGGCGCCAAGGTTTGAGGGAGGGGCGGCTTTAGCACCAGTGGCCGTCGACCCACCAGTAGCCGCGCGGGCCGTTGTGCCAGTGCCCGGCGCACCAGTGCCGGTAGCCGGCGCCGGGATGGGCGTAGTGGCCCGGAACCCAGACGTAGCGGCTGCGATTCCAGCGCCAGTAGCCCCCGACCCATACGGTGCCGGCCGGATGCGCGGCGGGAACGGTTTCGACGATCGGCGCCGGCGGCGCAATTCGCACGTAGACTTGCGCGGAGGCCGGCAGCACTGAAAGCCCGGCGAGCGCCGCGCCCAGCGCGAGGCTCGATAATACGCTGTTTTTCATGCCGTGCTTCTACCCGTTTACGATGCGGGCAAACGAGCCACAGGCGCACCGCCGACGGCGCGGAATGCACCGGCGGATGGTACGAGCGGTCTCGATCGAAGACTTGCGCCGGATGGCGCGGCGCAGGCTTCCGCGCGTCGTCTTCGACTACATCGACGGCGGCGCCGACGCCGAGATCACGCTGCGCGAAAACTGCCGCGCGTTCGAGACGACGCTCTTTCGCCCGCGCAACGCGGTTGCCGCCGGCCCGTGCAGCTTGCGTACCGCCGTCATGGGCGAAACGCTGGAGCTGCCGTTCGCGCTCGCGCCGGTGGGCAGCAGCCGCCTCTTCTATCCGCGCGGCGAATGCGCGGCCGCGCGCGAGGCCGGCGAGGCCGGAACCGCCTACGCGCTCTCGACCCTTTCGGGCTGCCGTCTGGAGGATGTGAAGGCGTCGACGCGCGGACCCGCGTGGTATCAGCTCTATCTCGTCGGCGGCCGCGAAGCCGCGTGCGCGACGATCGATCGCGCCAAAGCCGCCGGATTCTCCGCCCTGGTCGTAACCGTCGACACGCCGGTCGCGGGAATGCGCGAACGCGACGTGCGCAACGGTGCGAAAGAACTGCTCGCTTTCCAACCGTGGGCGGCGCTGCCGCATGCGTGGCAGATTCTCTCGCGGCCACGCTGGCTGGCCGATTTCTATTGCGACGGCGGGATGATGAAATTCCCCAACGTGGTGCCGCCGGGCGAAGGGCCGATGCAGTACGCCGATATCGGCGCGGCGCTGGAACGGTCGAGCGTCTCGTGGGACGATTTCGCCTGGATCAAAGCGCGCTGGGGCGGACCGATCGTCGCGAAGGGCATCTTGAGCGGCGAGGACGCACGCCGAGCCGTCGACGCCGGTGCCGCCGCCGTGGTGGTCTCCAATCACGGCGCGCGCCAGCTCGATCGCGTTTTGCCGACGCTGCGCGCGCTTCCCCAAGTGGTCGCCGCGGTGGGCGAGCGCGCCGACGTGCTGCTCGACGGCGGCATCCGGCACGGCGCCGACGTGGTGGCGGCGCTCTGCCTCGGGGCGAAGGCGGTCCTCGTCGGCCGAGCCTATGCGTACGGGCTAGGGGCCGCGGGAGGCCCCGGGGTCGCGGCCGCCATCGAGATCCTGCGTTCCGGCGTGCTGCGCACGCTCAAACTGCTCGGCTGTCACGACGTCGCCGAGCTCGATCGCTCGTATCTGGAGCCGTCCTAGGCGCGCTTGCGCTTTTGGGATACCCGGCGCGCGGCCGGCCGGTTACAATGACGGGATGATTGGTGCCATTCGAAGGATTGCAACGGCCGGGCTCTTCATTGGGCTCGCGGCCGCCGCGCTCGCTCCCGCCGCCGCCACGGGAACTGCCGTCATCCAGCAAAGCGACGGCTCGGTGAAGACGTACGCGAACGTGCGCATCCGCATCGCCGACCAGACGCTGTGGATCACGTCGGCCGACGGCAAGGGAACGATCGTTCTCGGCAAAGCCGCGTGCACGAAGGTCGGCGAGCTGGTGCGCTGCTATCCGTACGACGCGACGCTGGTGCAAAACGGCGGCACGATGCACGTCGCGCTGCAGCACGGCACGGTGTGGTTCAACCCGACCCAATCGCCGCAGCCGTTGGAGCACTCCTCGGCGAGAATCCCGCCGCACGGGGTCGTACTCTCGGTGGAGAGCCAGCGAGGCACCTACGTCTCGCTCACCGGCACCGTCGACGCGGTGCAGCGATGAACGCGCAACGCATCGCAGCGCTCGCGCTGCTGCTGTCGTTCGTGCCCGCCGCGGCGCTGGCTGGGCGCGGCTTCGCCGGCGGCGGCGCGTCGCGCGGCGGCTTCGACATGCACTCCGAGGCGCCGCAGAGCGGCAGCCACTCGAGCACCGGGCCCGAGGGCACCAACCGCACGACGACCGTCAACAACACCGGCAGCGGCTACAACCGCACCACGACCGCGACCAACGGCAACTACAACCGCACGAGCAGCGGCGGCGCGTCGAGCAACGGCAACTACTACCACAGCAGCAGCGGTTCCAACGGCTACGGCTCGCACAGCAGCAGCACGAGCGGCAACGTCAACAGCGGAAACTATTACCACAACGGCAGCGGCAGCAACCCGTACGGTTCGTACAACGCCTCGGGGAGCGGCAACGCGTACAATCGCACGTACAGCGGCTCCGGCACGGCGACCAACGCGTACGGCCAAACCTATCATTCGACCACGTACGCTTCGAACGGTTACGTGTACCACGGCGCCGTCGTCACCAATCCGGTCTACGGCGGCTACGGCGCGTGGCACTGGAACGGCGGCTACGCGTGGTATCCGGCGCCGTACTATTACGGCGGAGGCTTCTGGGGAGCGTTTGCGGTCGGCGTTACGTCGGCGGCGGTGTACGGCTCGATCGTTGCGGCCAACAACGCCACGATCGCATCGTACCAAGTGCAGCCGGAGAGCCCGGGCGCCAAGCTGCTGGAAAGCTACCAGCTCACGCAGACGCCCTGCGGTCCGCCCAACCTGGTCGTGATCTACGGTCCCAACTCGAGCGTGATCTGCGCGCATCCGAACTCCGTCGTAGCGGCCGGCAACTACAGCGTCGACTCTTCGACCCTGACCATCGTCTCGGAAAAGCCCGCGTAAGCGCGCGAGCGAGCGCGGCGAACTGCGCTGCGGCGAACGTGGGTGCTCTTCTGGCGCCATCGCGGGCAACGCGTAGCGGCCGCTCTCTCGTTTTATGCGGTCTTCACGGTTCCGCCGCTGATCCTGGCCGTGCTCGCGGTTACCCGCGCGATGCTCGGCCGAGCGCGCGCGCTCGCCACCGTTGATGCCGAGCTTCGCCCGCTGATCGGAGGCTCGCAGCACAAGCTGGGCACCGCGCCGCTCTTTTTCGGCATCGCGCTCGGACTGGTCGCGATCTTCGCGATCTTCGTCCACCTCCAGGAAACGCTCGACGACGTCTGGGAGGTGCGCGAACGGCGCGGCGGCGGCGTGTGGGGGCTGGTGAGGCTTCGCTTGCGGGCCGCCGCCGCGATTCCGCTGCTCGGCGCGCTCGCGGTCTTCGCGCTCTGCGCGGCGGCTGCCGGCGGTCCGGTCGCCGGCACGCTGGCCAACGCGCTGGCCATTCTGCTCTTCCTTACGGTTGCGTACCGGCTCTTGTCGCGCGCGGGCGTCGCCTGGAAAACCTGTTTCGCCGGAGCCGCCGTGACCGGCATGGTGCTGATCGCCGGCGAGAGCGCGATCTCCGTGCTCTTTGCGCGGCTCCACCCCGAGAGCGGCTACGGCACCACCGGTTCGATCGTCGCGCTGCTGATTTGGCTCTACTATTCGGCGCTGCTCTTTCTGGTGGGGGCGATTCTCACGCGGGCGCTCGACGAGCGCGCGCGGCGCCGCTCGCACCGCCGCTACGCAGGAAGGATTTTGCCGCTCGGTTCGCGCGATACCGCGATATGAAGCGTCTTTTAGCCGTCGTCGCCGTCGCGTCGTTCCTGATCGCGCCCGTCCAAACGCGGGCCGCGGCCTCGCAGCCCCCGGTTCTTCAACTCGCAAGCAAGCTGCAGTGGCGCAGCATCGGCCCCTACATCGGCGGCCGCGTCGTCGCGGTTGCGGGCGTCCCGAGCCAGCAAAACCTCTTCTACATGGGCGGCGTCGAGGGCGGCGTTTGGAAGAGCACCGATTACGGTCAAAATTGGACGAACGTCACCGACGGCAAGATCCCCGGCATCGCCGATCCGATCGGCGCGCTTGCGGTCGCGGCTTCCAACGCGAACGTCATCTACGCCGGGACCGGCGAAGCCGACATTCGCAGCGATTTCGACACCGGCGACGGCGTCTACAAAACGACCGATGCCGGAAAGACCTGGCAGTACGCCGGCCTGCGCGACACGCACATGATTGCGAAGCTCGCGATCGACCCCCACAATCCCAACGTGGTCTACGCCGCCTCGATGGGACACGTCTTCAAAGCCAATCCCGAGCGCGGCATCTTCAAAACGACGGACGGCGGCAAGTCGTGGAAGAAAGTGCTCTTCATCGACGGCCAAACCGGCGGCATCGATCTGTCGATGGACGAATCGCATCCGAATACGCTCTACGCGGCGATGTGGCAGGCCCAGCGCCTGCCGTGGAAGCTCACCAGCGGCGGCCCCGGCAGCGGCCTCTACAAGACGACCGACGGCGGCGCGCATTGGACGAAGATCTCGTCGAATCCGGGCTACGCCACCGGCACGCTCGGAAAAATCGGCGTCTCGGTCGCGCAATCGAATCCGAAGATCGTCTATTCGATCGTGCAAGCCAAAGACGGCGGCGTGTTTCGCTCGGAGAACGGCGGCGCCACCTGGAAGCACGTCAACAACCAAATGAAGCTGCGCCAGCGCGCGTTCTACTACACGGCGATCTTCGCCGATCCCACCGACCCGAATCGCGCGTACGTTCCCAACGTCGACTCGCTCTTCGTCACCACCAACGGCGGCAAGACGTTCGCCTCGATCGATTCGATCCCGCACGGCGACCATCACATCGCATGGATCAACCCGCGCAATCCGCAAATCATTCTCGAAGGCAACGACGGCGGAGCGACCGTCTCGGTCAACGGCGGCAAAACGTGGAGCACCGTGTGGAACCAGCCCACCGGGCAGTTCTACCACGTCGCGCTCGACAATCAGTTTCCGTTCCACGTCTTCGGCGCTTCGCAAGACGAAGGCGCGTTCGAAGGCGTCAGCGCGTCGACCGGCGGAGCGATCGGCCCCGGCGAGTGGCATCCGGTCGCGCTGGGCGAGAGCACGTTCGTCGCGCCCGATCCGGAGAATCCGATGGTGACCTACGGCGCGGGCTATTACAGCTCGATGGCGCAGCTCAACCGGCAGACGGGCCAGGACAAGAACGTCAGCCCGTGGCCGCGCTACATGGCCGGCGCGTCGGCAGCCGAGACCAAATACCGCTTCGGCTGGACCCATCCGATCTTCTTCTCACCGGCCAACCCGCAAGAGCTGCTCGTCGCCAGCCAAGTGGTGTTCTCGAGCACCGACCGCGGACAGACCTGGAAAGTTCTCAGCCCGGATCTCACGCGCAACGATCCCAGCAGCGAAGGCCCCTCCGGCGGCCCGGTCGATCTCGATCAGACCGGCGCGGAGACGTTCCCGGACATCGCTTCGCTCGCGGTCTCGCCGATGGACGGCGACATCCTCTGGGCCGGGTCGGCCGACGGGCTGGTGCACGTCACCAAAGATCACGGCGCGAACTGGACGAACGTCACGCCGCCGCAGCTGCCGCAGTGGGCGCAGATCAGTTCGATCGAGCCGTCGCACGTCGATAAAGGCACGGCGTATCTCACGGCGTCGCGCTACATGTGGGACGATTACCATCCCTACGTCTACGAGACGACCGACTACGGCGCACATTGGACCTCGATCGCCAACGGCATCCCGGCCGATCAATACGCGTTCGTCGTCCGGCAAGATCCGCGCGAGCCGCGCCTGCTCTTTGCGGGCACGCGCAGCACCGCCTACGTGAGCTTCAACGGCGGCGCGCAATGGATGCCGCTCACGCTCAACCTGCCCGGCGTGCAAGTGCGCGATCTCGCGATCGACGCCCGCGAAGGCGAGCTCGTAGCCGCGACGCACGGACGCGCCTTCTGGATCCTCGACGATCTCGCGCTGCTCGAACAGCTCGCGCGGCAGACCAGCTACTCGGTAGCCGACGCGCAGCTCTTCGCGCCCGAGACGGCGTGGATGACGCAATCCTACGGCGGCGGCGCGTTCTCGCTGCCCGGCTTCGGCTCGAATCCGCAGTACGGCGCGAGCGTCTTCTTCAACCTGCCGCCGAACTATAACGGCCGCACGCCGGTGACGCTCTCTTTCCTCGACGCCGCCGGAAAGACGATTCGCAGCTTCTCGCTGCACCTCGCACCGAAAAAGGAACCCGAACTGAGCGAAGACCAGAAAGAAGCGCAGGACGCGGCGCAATCGCGCGCGCGCGACCTCGCCGAAGCGACCGCGGTGAAGCCGGGCGCCAACGTCTTCCAGTGGGATCTCAAGTACGCGCCGGCCTACGATCCGCCGTCGTATCACAACGATTTCACCGACGATTTCCCCGATACGGCCGACGGCCCGACCACGCTGCCCGGCGCGTACACCGTCGTGCTGGAGTACGGCACGAAGAAGCTGCAGGCTCCGCTGACGATTCAAGTCGATCCGCGGGTGCATCCGGCGGCCGGCGATTTGGAGGCGCGTCTCGCCCTCGAGCAGCAGATCCTGAGCACGATCGATAGCCTCGACCGTTCGATCGCCGCGGCGATGAACGCGCGCAGCAAGCTGCCCGCCGCGAAACGCACCGCGCTCGATGCGGCGATCGCCAATCTGGTGTTGCTCAATGCGACGTCGAGCGAATACGACGTGCTGCACGAGACCAAGCTTCGCCAGCAGCTCGCCTTCCTGATGAACTCGCTGGAGAACGCCTATCAGAAGCCGACGGTCGCCGAGGAGGCCGCCTACAAGGAGCTCAAAGGCGAAGCCGATGCCGGCATCGCCAAACTCCAGTCGCTCAGCTCGCCCTAGGGCGGCTTCGACTGCGGCGCTGGGGTTAGAAGCGCTTGCGGTGGCGCCAGGACGTCATGCCGGGCGGCTGCAGGGGGCCGTCGACGCCGGCGGCGGCGATGCGGTTGCGGCCGCCCTTCTTGGCGCGGTAGAGCGCCTCGTCGGCGGCCGCGACGAACTCCTCGACGGTTCGGTACGTCGTCGCGTACGACGCGAGGCCGATCGTGACGCTCGTCTTGAGCGGGGCCGCGCCCGTTTCGATCGCCGCGCCCTCGACGGCGGCGCGAACGCGCTCGCAGACGGCGGCCGCCGTCTCGAGGCGGCAATCGCCCAGGACGGCCAGAAACTCGTCGCCGCCGTAGCGGCCGACGGCGTCGAAATCCCGCACGCCGCCCCGGATTCGCTCCGCAACGTGGGCCAGCACGCGATCGCCGGCGGCGTGCCCGTGCGTATCGTTGACGGTCTTGAAATTATCGACGTCGAGGATGGCGACGGTCAGCGGCTTGCCGCGCGCGGCGCGCGAAACTTCCATCTGGAGCAGGCGCAGGATCGTGTCGCGGTTCCATAGCCGCGTCAGCCCGTCGATCGACGCTTTGCGTTCGAGGACGTCGCGCTCGGCAATCAGCTCGCGCTGCGTTTCGCTTAGCTGCTCGCGGTGCAGCTCGGTCTCCACCAGCGCCGCCAGATCGCGCAGCGAATCGCGGTCGCTCTGCGAGAACTCGCGCGGCTGCCGGTCGATCACGCAGACGGTGCCGATCGGGCTTCCGTCCTCGGCGTAAACGGGATGGCCCGCGTAAAAGCGAATGCCGAGCCCGCCGGTGACCAGCGGGTTGTCGAAAAAGCGTTCGTCGGCGGTGGCGTTGGGAACGACGAACGTCTCGTCTTGAAGGATCGCGTGGGCGCAGAACGAGACTTCGCGCGCCGTCTCAGTCTCTTCGAGGCCTTGCGCCGACTTGAACCACTGGCAGCGGTCGGCGACGAACGTGATCATCGCCATCGGCGTTCCGAAAAGACGCGACGCCATGCGCGTGATGCGGTCGAAGCGCTCTTCCGAGGGGGTGTACAGCAGCCCCAGTGCGTCCAGCGCGGCAAGCCGCTGGCCCTCGTGCTCGTCAACCGCCGGCTCGATCATGCCGCCCCTTACTTGGGGCGAGGCACCGGATCCTATCCGCCGGCCATCGCCCCCACGATCAGCAGCGGTTCCGCCCCCAACACGACCGCCTCGGGCAGCCGGAGATCGGGCGGATCGTGCGACAGGTCCCGGCGGCAGGCAAAGAAGCGGATGAACGGCCGGCGCTCCAGCGTCCGCCGGTCGCGTACGGTGCCGGCGAGTACGGGGTAGCGGGCTTCGATCGCATCGAGCACGCCGCGCAGCGTCGGCTCGCCGCCGATCTCCAGTTCGATCTCCGATGCGGCGTGCGCCAGCGCGCGCAAGTTCGCCGGCAGCACCACCCGGATCACGGCAGCGTCTGCACTTCGACCGAAAGCACCGCCGGAAGGTCGCGAGCGATCGGCATCCAGCGATCGCCGGCATCGGCCGAGACGTAGACTTGGCCGCCGGTCGTACCGAAGTAGATGCCGCACGGATCGAGCGCGTCGACGCTCATCGCGTCGCGCAGCACGTTCACGTAACAGTCGCGTTGCGGAAGGCCCTGCGTCAGCGGCTCCCACTCGTCGCCGCCCGTCCGGCTGCGATAGACGCGCAACCGCCCTTCGGGCGGAAAGTGCTGCGAATCGCTGGTGATCGGCACCACGTAGATCGTCTCCGGTTCGTGCGCGTGCACGTCGATCGGAAAGCCGAAATCGGTCGGGAGATTGCCGCTGACCTCGCGCCACGAATCGCCGCAGTCGTCGCTGCGCATGACGTCCCAGTGCTTCTGCATGTAGAGCACGTCTGGGCGCGACGGATGCATGGCGATGTGGTGCACGCAGTGCCCCACCTCGGCGGCGGGATCGGGAATGCCCTCCGACTTCAGCCCGCGGTTGATCGGCGTCCAGCTCGCACCGGCATCCTCCGAACGAAACGCTCCCGCGGCCGAAATCGCGACGACCATGCGCGACGCGTTTTTCGGGTCGAGCAAGATCGTGTGCAGGCACATACCGCCGGCGCCCGGCTGCCACGACGGACCCGAGCCGTGCTTGCGCAGGCCCGAAAGCTCGTGCCACGACGCGCCGCCGTCGGTCGTACGAAACAGGGCCGCATCTTCGACGCCCGCGTAGACGGTGTCGGGATCGTGCGGCGACGGCTCGAGGTGCCAGACGCGCGCGAACTCCCACGGATGCGGGGTGCCGTCGTACCATTGGTGCGTCCCGGGCACGCCGTCGTAGCGAAAATCGTTGCCCACCGCGTTCCACGTCGCGCCGCCGTCGTCGGAGCGCTGCATCACCTGGCCGAACCACCCGCTGCTCTGCGACGCGTAGAGACGCTGCGGATCGGCCGGCGAACCCTTCACGTGATAGATTTCCCAGCCGGGAAAGTGCGGCCCGTCGATCTCCCAACGGTCGCGCGTCCCGTCGGACGTCAGCACGAACGCGCCCTTGCGCGTCCCGACCAGCACCCGGATGCGGCTCATCGGCAGCCCTCCCTCGAGGGGAGGGTTACAGCACGCCGCGCTTCATCGCCTCCGCGATCAACGCCGAACGGCTGCTCACGCCGTAGCGCTTGAGTACCGCCTTGGCATGGTTGGCCACGGTCGCCTTGCTGCGCCCGACGATCGCGGCAATCTCCTCGTTCGAGCGCCCCTCGCAGATCAGCCGGAAGACGCGTTCGCGCATCGGCGAGAGCGCGACGCCCGCTCGCGCGGTGCGGCGCTCGCGAAGTTCGTCGCCGAGCCAGCTTGCCGAGTAGTCGCGCAAGCACTCTTCGGCCGTCGCCAGCATCTGCGGCTTGCGGGTGAGATCGTAGAGCCGAAGGGCGCAGCGCCCGGCGCGCCATTCGAACCCGCTCTCGCGAAACGTCCGCAGCGCGGCGGTAAGGCGCGAGACGGCGAGCTTGCGGTTTCCCAGCGCCGCGTCGACGATGCCGGACGAGTAGTCGACGTAGGCCTGGCGCAGGTCGCCGCGCAGCAGCACGACGCTATGGATCGTCTCGCCGATTCGCCGGTATTGCGCGAGATAGGCCGACGCGCGCGCCGGATCGATCGGCGCGTAGAGCTCGGCGATCAGCAAGAGCGCGACGCTCTCTTCGTAGCGGCAGCTCTCCCAGGCAACGCGCGCGGCCAGTTCTTCGGCTTCGAGCAACTCCTGGCGCGCCCAGCGCGCCTCGCCGATCGCGCTGGCCAAGTACGCGCGATCGCAAAAGGCCATCGTTCGCCACGCGTCGGTGGGCGCGGTTTTCGTGCTCTCTTTGAGCAACCGGAACGCGTTGAAGTAATCGCCGCGCAGGGCCTTGGTCCAACCCAGCGCCTTGAGCGTCTGAAAGCGGTTCCCCGCGAAGGCCGGCGGCCACGGAACCCCGAGCAGCTGGCGTTCGATCTCGGCGGTGACGTCGGGAATCGAAAATTCGCGGGCGCGCGCGGCCAGCGCGTGCGTATTGATCGCACGGTGCTCGGCTCTGGCGGGCGAGTTCGGGTCGATCGAACGCAGCAGCTCCACCAGACTGCGCGTCCCGTACAGCGCCGCCGGATCGTTCAGCGCGACCGAGCTTTCGAGGTGCAGCGCGTCGAGGCGGGCCTCGAGACTGGTCCCCAGACGGGCGATCTCGAGCCCCTCCCGCGCTCTTGCGAGATCGCCCGCCATCACGAAGCGGCGTCCGATGTGGAAGCCCACGTCGGCCGCAAGTTCGTCGTCGCGCAACGACCGCGCGAGACGCAAGGCGGCGTCGAACCGCTCGTCGGCGGCTTCGTAATCGCGGCCCAGCGCGTAGGCTTCGCCGAGCAGCACGTCGCGGCGAACCGCCGCCGCGCTTCGCGCCGGAACGCGAAGATCGTTGAGCCGTTCGAGCGCGCGCGAGAAATCGGCGCGCAGATCCAACCGCGCGCGAAGCAGCACGCTATCGACCGGCGCGCCGGCGCTGCGTTCGTCGTAGAGCGCCGCCGCTTCCGCGTAGTACCCGCAGTCGAAGAGCCGGCGCATCTCCGATTCCCAGGCTGCGGCGGCTTGCTTCCGGGCCAAGGCCATGGTGCTCCCTTCGGCCCGGAGCGGCAGCTCTCTTGCGGCGATAGGCCCCTCGGGGCTAAATTTTAACCTCCGGTTTGGGTTCCGAGCGAATCCTGCGGCGAGACGATCGGGCCGCTCCCGATGGGCTGGCCGGCGCTGGCCGAGAAGGTCGAAAACTGCAGTAGCATACTCAGGAGCAGGGCAATAGCCGACATGGAATCCTCCAAAAGGCGCTCGGGGCGCCGGAAAACGTCTAGGTCTTTTCCCTAGTCTCTAGAGGCTAATGCAAAATGCTCAAAGAACCAAGAGGGGTGGAAGGGCCTAAATGCCGGGTGAGAGCGGCCAACGCCGGGTGTGGGCGTGGGGAAACGGCGGGCACGGAGTGGCGCGAATGATCCTGCTCGCCGTTCATCCCGGCCCCGAAGGGCTCCTGACGCTGCGCGAATCGATCGCCCAGTTGCCCGAGATCGAGACGGTCGGGCACGCCTCGGCCGTCGGGGCGCTGGAGTGGGCCGAAGGCCACGACGTCGATCTCGCGGTGGTCGAGCACGCGCCGCCCGCCCTCGACGGCCCGCAGTTCATCGAGCGCTTCCGGGCGCTCGCGGGGCGAGAGACGGCCTTCGTCGTGATGGTCGCTCGCGACGTCGACATTCACACCCGCCGCCGCGCGGCGCGCGCCGGCGCCAACGAGCTGCTCGCCCAACCGCTCGACGCGATCGAACTGGGCGCGCACCTGCACAACGTGCTGCTGATGGTCGAGAACCGCCGCAAACTCCACGAACGCGCCAGCGCCTCCCTGATCGCCCGCGAGCTCGAAACGCTGATGAAACTGGCACGCGCGGCGGAGTTTCGCGACGACGTTACGGGCATGCACATCGTGCGCGTCGGCCACATCAGTGCGGCGTTGGGGCGCTCCATGCGGCTCTCCGAGCACGATTGCGACACGCTCGCGCAGGCGGCGCCGATGCACGACATCGGCAAGATCGCGATTCCCGACGGCATCCTCCTCAAGCCCGGCCCGCTGACGGTCGCCGAGTTCGAGATCATGCGGCGGCACGCGGCGGCGGGATTCGATATTCTCAAAGGCGGCGACTCGCCGATCCTGCGCTGCGCCGCAGAAATCGCGCTCACCCACCACGAGCGGTTCGACGGCACCGGGTATCCGCGCCGGCTGCGCGGCCTCGATATTCCGCTGAGCGGCCGCATCTGCGCCGTCGCGGACGTCTTCGACGCGCTCACCTCGGTTCGGCCGTACAAAGATGCCTGGCCGCCCGATCGCGCGATCGAGTTCGTGCTGCAGGGCTCGGGCACGCAGTTCGACCCCGACGTCGTGGCCGCGTTCCACGACGCCTATCCGGAGATCTGCACGATCCGCGCCCGCTTCGAAGACGATCCGCGCTACCGGAGCGTCTCGACCCTCTAAGCCCCGCTGGCGGAATCGCTCGCGCCCGGCTCGAAATTTTGGCGGGTTGTTCTCGTCGTTGCGCGGTTATCGCGCGGCGTGGCTGCCGGGAGATCTCCTCGCGGGCATTATGCTGGCCGCGATCGCGATTCCCGAGCAGCTCGCGACCGCCAAGCTCGCCGGCTTTCCGCCGGCCGCCGGTCTCGTCGCCTTCGTCTGCGCGGGGATCGTTTTTGCCATTCTCGGCCGCAACCGGTTTCTTTCGGTCGGTGCCGACTCGACGATCGCGCCGATCTTCGCCGGCGGCATTGCCGCGATGGCTGCCGGTTCGGCCGGCGACTACGCGGCGATCGCGGGCCTGGTCGCGATCGTCTCGGGCGCACTGCTGATTGCGGCCGGCCTCTCGCGCTCCGGCTGGATCGCTAACTTGCTTTCGCAACCCGTCACCATCGGGTTTCTGGCCGGCATTGCGGTGCATATCGTCGTCGGCCAGCTGCCGTCGCTGCTGGGCATCCCCGGTGCGAAAGGGCGTCTTCTCGACCAGTCGATCGCCATCGTCCACGGACTGCCGCATGCCAACGGCGCTTCGATCGCCGTCGGTTTGGCCGTGCTCGCCGTCACGCTGGCGACCGCACGCATCAACGACCGCATCCCGGGCGCGCTGCTCGCGATCGTGGGCTCGGGATGCGCCTACGCGCTCCTCGGCCTGCACGCGCGCGGCGTCGCGGCCGTCGGCGCGCTCGATGCCCACTTCCCGGCGCTGCGCGTCCCGTGGGCCCCCGATCTCGCGCATCTTGCCAACGTGGTGCCGCTCTCGATCGTCGTCGCCGCGGTGTGCGTGATGCAGACGTCGGCCGTCGTGCGCGCCTTTCCCTCGCAAGAGGGCGTCGCCGAAGACGTCAGCAACGATTTCACCGCCGTCGGCGCGGGCAGCGTGCTCGCCGCGCTGTTCGGGGCGTTCGCGGTCGACGCCAGCCCGCCGCGAACGGCCGTGGTCTCCGAGAGCGGCGGCCACACGCAGGCGGCGACGCTGCTCGCCGTCGCCGCGATCGCGATTCTGGCGGCGTTCTTCTCCGGGTTCGCGGCCGACCTTCCGGAGGCGGCGCTTGCGGGCGTGTTGATCTTCATCGCGCTGCGAATCTTTCGGATCCGCGAGATGACGCGCGTCGCGCGATTTAGCCAGCGCGAATTCATGCTGCTCGTCGCGAGCGCGCTGCTGGTCGTCGCGTTGCCGATCGAGGACGGCATGCTGCTGGCGATCATCCTCTCGCTCGCGCACGGCATCTTCCTCGTGATGCGGCCGGCCTGCACCAAGCTCGTGCACGAACCCGGATCCACCGTCTGGTGGCCGCCCACCGCCGCCACGCGCGGCAGCGAGATTCCCGGCGTGCTGGTGTTCGCGCCGGCCGCTCCGCTGAATTTTACCAACGCGTCGTACGTGCGCGCGCGGCTGCTGGCCGCGATCGCCGCCGAGGCGACGCCGCCCAAGCTGGTCGTAATCGAGGCCAGCGGCGTCACCGATATCGACTACACCGGCTCGCAAAGCGCGCAGCGCTCGATCGCGGAGCTGCGCGAGCGCGGCATCGACGTTGCGTTCGCGCGGCTCATCTCCGAGCACGCGCAAGAACGCGCGCGCCAGTCGGGCCTCATCGACGCCTTGCACGAAGACCACGTCTTTCAAACGGTTCAGGCCGCGGTCGACGCCTTGGCGCCGAAGCCCGCGGCTAGGGCTTGAGGTAGCGGTCGAACCAATCCAGCCAGCGCCGGTACGCGTCGGCCAAGCGCACCGGCCCGTTGGGGAGATGGCCGGTCGAAGGGTAGGCGTAAAACTCTACCGGCACGCCGCGATCGCGCAGCGCGTGGAAGAGCTCGTAATTTTCGACGATCGGAACGCGCACGTCGTAGACGTTCGAGAGAATTAGCGTCGGGGTGCGAATGTTTTGGAAGAACGTCATCGGCGATTGCGCTTGCCAGGCGGCCAGCTCGCCGCCGGCGTACGGCGACGCCCCGAAGGCGCCGCGATCGTCGTCGATGTCGTCGGCGATCGAATAGTCGACGACGAGATCGTTCACGGCCGCTCCGGTCACCGCGGCCTTCCAGATCTGGTAATGGCCGATGAGCCACGTCGTGAGCTGGCCGCCGTACGACCACCCCGAGACGCCGATGCGCGACGGATCGGCGATGCCGGCCGCCTCGACCGCGTCGACCGCGGCGACGACGTCGCTTCCCGGCCCAACGCTGGCGTCGCGAAAGATCGCCCGCTCGAAGGCGTTGCCGCCGTTGGTCGAGCCGCGATAGTTCGGCGCGAGCACCACGTACCCGCGCGAGGCCGCGTATTGATAGAACGGATCGAAGGCGACGAACGACGACAAATTCGGACCGCCGTGAACGCGGATCGCTAGAGGATAGGTTTTGTGCGGATCGTAGCCGGGAGGATACGTCAGCACGGCCTCCTGCGTGAAGCCGCCGTTGCGATAGACGAACTCGGTTTCCTTGCCCAGCCGTAGCGCGGCGATCGCATCGTTCTCGTGCGTCAGCCGCTCCGGCGCCTTCGCGCCCGGGGCGAGATAGTACAGCTCGTTGGGATGGTCCGGCGTCGAGCCGGTGAAGGCGATACCGCCGGCGTTCGACGCGCACTGCGTCTCGATCGAGGCATCGGCCACACCGCCGGCCGGCAGATCGCGAAAGCCGCCACCGACGGCCGCGTCCACCAGGCGCGCGCGCGTCCCGTCGTAGGCGCGCAGCAGCACGTGCGTGCCGTCGAGCCAGGCGAAGTCTTCGACGTGCCGGTCGAGCGGCGCCGAAAGATCGCGCGCGTCGCCGCCGCCGGCCGGCACGAGCCACACGTCCGATTCGCCGGCCGGGTCGCCGCCGTACGGGTATTGGTATGCGACCAGATCGGAGACGGGCGAGTAGAGAGGCGACTCTTCGTACCGCGTCTTCCCGGTGAGCGGCGTCCGCCTACCCGTCGCGACGTCGATCCGTTCGACGGCCGAACGATCGCGAACGCCGTACGCGGCGCCTTCCGATTGCGCGTAGGCCAAGAAGCGGCCGTCGCTCGACCACGACGGCGCGTCGTCGCGCACGCTGCGCGAGCCCGAGGTCAACCGCCGTTCCGCGCCATCGAGCGAAGCGACCCACAACTGCGCGGGAACGGGCGCGTGGGTCGCGAGATAGGCGTTATCGCCGACTTCGAAGGCGTCCTCGTACGCGGCCGCACCGGTCTTCTTCGGCACCGCATCGCGCCGCACGAAGGCAAAGCGCGAGCCGTCCGGCGACCACGCCGCATCCATCACGTCGGTCGCCCCGGAAGTAACGCGGCGCTCGGGGCCGCCGCGCGCGTCCGCGGTGAAGATTTGGTCGGCGCCGCCGCGCGGATCGTCCGCGATGTAGGCCAGCGCGTCGGCCTTCGACCACATGAGGTTGGCGTACGACTGGTGCGCGTAGGCCAACGTGCGGTCGGCGCGGCGCCTGAGATCGTACACGTGCAGCGCGTCCACCGACGCGTTTCGCTCGAGGACGTTGCGCGTCACCACGTAGGCGACGAAGCGCCCGTCGGGCGAGATCACCGCGCCCGATACCTCCGCCGTCGCGTTCATCGCCTCGAGCGAGTACAGCGCCGCCGGCGCGGCCACCGGCATCTAGAGCTTGACTTGCAGCGAAAAGTAGATGTTCATGGCCAGCGGGTAGTTCCCCGAGAACGGATCGCCGTACGACGGTACGAACGACTGCGCGAAGTACGGATTCTCGGCGACGCCGTTGGCTTTGGTATCGAACGGGCTCGCGCCGTTGTAGTAGTTGCCGCCGTTGTAGAAGTGGCTCGACGTATAGGCGCAGATGATGTTGCTCGGCGGATAGGCTTTCGTCCACGGTTCGCTCGAGCCGCCGAAGCACTGGTTGATGAGGTTCGAGACGATGACGCGGCCCGAGATCCGCGGCGTGAAATCGTACGACATCTGAACGCCCAGATTGAACTGCCACGGCTGGCGAAACTGCCCGAACGTATCGAACGACCCGGTTTGAGGATTGGGAATATAGAGGTTCCCCGGATTCGTTCCGTCGCTGGTCAAGGCGTAGCCGCACGACGTGTAGTCGGGATTGAGAGGATAGGGCGTCGGAATGCGCTGTTTGCCCTGATTGCGCGTGCAGCTTCGGGGATCGAGCCCTTGAACGTCGGCGGGCGTCCCGTAGGTGGTTCCCTCGAGCAGCGACATCGCCGGCGTAAACGCGAACTTCCCGTGCTTGTAGTTGAGCACCAGCGAGGCCGTGTTGGGCGAGATATACGGAATGTCGAGGCCCGGCGTATACCAGCCGTGCGGATCGAGCAGCGGCTGCGGCGACATCGAGTAGTACGGATTGGCGATCGATCCGGGGCGGCACTTCGGTGCGGGCGTGCCGTTGGCCGTGTGCAGGTAGCACTGCGCGCCGCCGCCGGCTTTGGTGAGCGCGTTGAACTCCTGGATGTCCTGATTGTACTGATCGACCGGGCCGATCGTGCTGTCGGTGTAGTTGTTCCACGTCTCCGCCGCGTTGGTATACGTGTACGAGAATACGCCGGAGATGCCGTCCTTGTTGAAGTCGCCCTTGGTGAGCATGAACTCGACGCCGTCGACGCGCTCGGTGCCGGCGTTGAACGACGGCGAGACCCCGAGGCTCGGGAGATTGGGCGTTTCGTACAGCTGGTCGGTCGCCCAGCGCAGGTACGGCGTGATCTTCATGGACACGTCGGTGCCCTTGAAGTGCTGCTCGTACGAGAAATCGTAGTTGTTCGAGAACTGCGCCGTCGACGGATGGAGCGGCGAGCTGTAGCCGAACGGGATGAAGCCGAGCAGCGTAGAGGCGAGATTCGGCTGGGCCGTATTGTATTGGATCTCGTAGTTCTGCGGCTGCTGAGCGTAGCGGCCGGCCGACGCACGCAGCACGATATCGGGCGATATGGTGTAGGTTGCCGAGAGGCGCGGCTCGACGTACGACTGCGAGTACGACGACGGATACGTATTGGTCAGCAGGATGCCGTCGGTACCGTTGGGATGCACGGTTTGGATCGGCTTGCCGGTCGAGTTGTCGATCGGGCAGTTGAAGCTGACGTACGGCGTGTAGAGGTAGATGCTCTGCGGCGGCTGCGGCACGAAGATCGGCTGACGCGTGACCGGGTTGACGCAAAACTCTTTCTGCGCGGCGGCGAACCAGAAGTTGGTTGCGGGGCTGTTCGTGTTGGCGAGGCCGTAGAGGTCGTTTTCGAAGCGAACGCTGGCGTTGACGTTCCACCGGTCGCTGGGCCGCCACTGATCGGCGAGCGAGGCGTTGGTGATCTTCGGCGTCACGGAGTTGAGATCGCCGGTGTTGCCCAGATACGTCAACCGCATGGAAGCGCCGGCCGCGCAGGCCGGGCTCCCCTTTACGGCCGCGTTGGTAGCGCACGGATTCGGGCCTTGGAAGAATCCGTACGGATAGCCGAACGTTCCTTGCGTGATCGTCGCGTTGCAAGGCGCGGGATCGCCGGCCTTCGTGCCGTTGGCCAACCCGTTGGTCGCAAAGCACTCGCTGCCGTTGGTGAAGTTGCTCACCTGCTGATACGTGCCGTTGTTATAGTTTTGATTCTGGTCGCGCAGCGTCGTCGCGGTAAGATACGAGACCATGCCGGAGAGCAAATTCGAGCCCGAGATCTGGTCGGCGAACTGCAGCTGGAGACCGCCGGTATGCGAGTTGACCTGGTACTGATAGCTCTCCACGCCGAGCGAGACGTCGTTCCCCCAGCCCAGGGCCGTCGCCCGGTTCGACTCGGAGTAGAACGTGTAGCCGAAGACGCGCACGTAGGCGGTCGAGCCGATGTTCTTCTGGTACTGCAGCTTGGCAATGCTGGCGGTGTCCCAGCGGCCGTCGCGATAATCGGCCGGAATTTGGACCGTTTCCTGGTTGCCGTTGGCGTTGATCGGGCAGGCGTTGGGCACGCCGGTCACGTTGGCGCAGCGTGCGGTCGGAGATCCCGGATAGAGATACGCGACCGGTGCCGTGGACGCCGGAGCGAGCCAGCGCGTGCCGCCGGGATAGGTGTAATAGTCGGGCCACTGGCTGGTGTTGCCGGAGTAGAAGTCCGGCGGCGAGCCGAGAAGCCCGTCGTTGACGATGCCGGCGCCCAGGCCGCCTGCGTCGTTGAGCGACGTATAGAACTGCGTGTAGTTGGCGGACGACATGTAGAGCATCTGCACGTCGTCGCGGCCCTGATCGTGACGGTGCGGGATGCCGTAATGGAAGTTGGCCACGATGTCGCGGTTGACCACCATCGAGGGCTGGCCGTAGTTCGACGGATACGAGCCGAAGCAGCCGGTCGCATTGCTCAAGTTGACGTTCTGCTGCGCGTAGGTCGTATCGTTGTTGCACGTCGGGTAGACGGCCGGATAGAACGGCAGGTACGTCGTGATGTGCGCCGGCCAGTAGCCGTAGGGAATCGAATCGGTCAGGCTCTGCCCGTTGTACTGATCGAAGTAGCGGAAGTCTTGATTGGTGCCGCTGATGCCGACGTAGTACGAGAAGATGCGATCGGGCGTGGCGCCGCCGATCTCGACGCGCGCGTCGTGGTAGAAGGTCGGCGAGCCGATGGCCAGCCCAGCGACGCCATAACCGGGATACGTGCCGGTTTTGATGACTTGGTTGATGAAGCCGCCCAAGCCGGTGGCGTTGGCATCCGATTCGCCGCCGCCGGTGTAGATCTGCAGCTCTTGCTGGCCCAGCGTGCTTTCGGCGTTGCCCGGATAGTTGTCGAACGAGCGGTTGACCGGCACGCCGTCGTACTCGTAGCCGATTTGATCGTAATATCCGCCGCGAATGTAGACGGTTTGGTTGACGCCCACTTGGTTGGGCGGCACGTAGGCGCCCGGCATCGCGGCGATCGCCGAGTACGCGTTGTTGAGGCCGCCGCCGCCGCCCAGCGTCGACGCCGCGCTGGTCAGTGCGGGATTGACCGAGTAGACGTCGGTGCCCGTGCCCGGGCGCACCGGGCTGAGCGAGGAGCGCGACGTCACGTGCGCGATCTCTTTCATGCTCTTTTGGATCGCGATCGGAATCGATTGCGTCTGATCGGCGAAGACGCTGATGCCGGCGATCGAGGCCGAATCGTAGCCCGCTCGCTCGGCCGTCAGCGTATACGTATCGGGTTCGAGCGAGATGAACGTGTAACGGCCCGAGCCGTCGGTAACGACGCGCGCCACCTGCGAGGGGCTCGAGGCCGTCACCGTCGCACCCGCGATCGGCGCCCGCGTCGCGCCGTCGAGCACGACGCCGGTCAGCGTCCCGGTGGTGCCGGCGACGGCGGTAAACGGCGATAGCGCGAGCATGAGCGCAATGGCGAGAAGCGCGCCGGTGGCGCGGAACGCAAGCGAAACCCTCATGAGCCCTCCGAAAAGCTTGCTCTCATTATGGAAGATTCGCAGCGCGGGGGATATTGCGGATTTCCGCTATTGGCCGGCGCGGCCCACCCACTTGGCGACGAGCTGCGCGCGCGATTTCACGCCCAATCGCGCGAAGATGCCCGTGAGGTGATGCTCGACGGTGTGTTCGCTGATGTGCAGCCGCGCCGCGATCGCTCGATTGATCTCGCCCTGGGCGACGAGATCGGCGATCTGTGCTTGGCGAGCCGTCAGCCCGCTAGATTTCTGTTCGGGCCCGCGATCGCCGGCTAGGCGTTCGGCATCGCGCACCGCGCCCATCGCGGCATACGTCTCGCGAGCTCGCTGGTGGTCGCCGGCGAGTTCGGCGCAGAGTGCGGCGTGCCAGCGAAAGCCCATCGCTGCGAAGAGGCGCTCGGCGGTCGCCGCGAGGCGTTGCATCCGGCTTTCGTCGGCCGCACTGCGGGCCGCCAGCGCGGCGAGCAGCACGGCGTGCGCTCGCATCATTCGCGGGCGCCCGGTCGATCCCGCGATCAGCGAACGCGCGATCGCGACGTCGCCGGCGCGGCCGAGCATGCCCACCGCAAGCCACAGTTTCCAAGCCCGGTGACCGTGCGGCAGCGCCGCGACGGTCTCCGCGAGCACGTCGCGCGCCTCGGCCGCGCCGCCCTGCGCGGCGAGCAGTTCGGCGATCGCGGCCCCGGTCGACGCGATGCGCTGAAGTTCGTTCGAGCGGCGCGCCGCGGCCAACGCTCCGTCGGTGGAACAGGCCGCCAGCAACGCGCGATCGTTGAGTGCGAGCGCGAGCGGAATGCCGACCGCGGCGGCCTTCGTCTCGAACGTCGCCGTGGTCACGCCGCACTCCATCGCCTCGGCGACGAGCGCGCGCGCGCGGCCGAGCTCGCCCTTCCACGCCAGCGTTTGCGCGTAGTTGAGCGCGCTGTAAGCGACCCGCCACATCAAGCCGGTGCGGTGCGCCTCGGCCAGTGCCCGCCGGTGATGCTCGCCGGCGAGCTCGAGCTCGCCCAAGTCGGCGGCCACGAGCGCGACGTTGTTCTCTACCTGCGCGATCAGTTCGCTCGAGCCCGTCGCAGCCGCCAGGCGCGTCGCGCGCGCGCCGTCGGCCAGCGCGCCGATGCCGTCGCCCGTGGCGGCGCGCGCTTCGGCTCGCACCTCGTAGAACGTCGCCGAGAGGCCCGCATCGAACCGTTCGTGCAGCCGTTCGAGCACGCGCAGCTGCGCGCAAGCCTGCACGGAGTTTCCCAGCGTGATCGCGTAGCGCGCGATCGAAAGCTTGGCTTGCAATGCCAGGCGCGTCTCGCCCAGGCGTTCGAGAGCGACGGCCGCCTCGGCTGCGGCGCGCAAGCTTTCGGCGGTACGCGCGTCGACCCACAGCTGATCGGCGATCATCAACAGCGCGTGCGAGGCGCCGATCGCGTTGCCGAGCGATTCGTACTCCTTGCGCGCCAGTTCGAACCAGCGCGCCGGCTCCTCGCCGACGCCTTCGGTGTAGAGCAGCGTGCCGAGCCGTTCGTAGATCGCGGCGCGCTTGGTGCCCGGCGGATACTCCCAATCGAGCGCGGCGCTATAGAAGCGGATCGCGTCGCGGTAGGCGTAGACGTCCCAGGCCGCCTCCGCCGCGAGCTCGTGGTAGTGGCGCGCCTTCTCGGCGACGCGCGCCTCGGAGTAGTGATAGGCCAGCTCCGGCGCGCGCCGCTGGGGGTCGGCCTCGTGCTCGATCGCGCGCGCGATGCGCAGGTGCAGCGGCGCGGCCAAGCCCAGCACCAACTGGTCGGCAAGCGCCTGGCGAACGAGCGTGTGACGGAACGTGAAGCGGTGCGCGCCGTCGCGGTCGGCGAAGAGCAGCTCGTGATCGACGCCGCGCTGCGCGGTCTCGAGCACCACGCTCAACTCGGCTCCGGCGATTTCGGCGACGAAGGCCGCATCGAACTGCTGCCCCACGATCGCGGCGCGAATCAGAATGCCGCGTTCTTCTTCCGAGAAGGTCGCCAGGCGCTCGCTCAGCATCGCCTGCGCCGAGAGCGGCAGGTTCTCGCCAAGAGCGATCGCCCCGTTCTCGATCGCGATGCGCGTGAGTTCTTCGGCAAAGAGCGGATTGCCGTCGCAGAGCGACTCGATCTTCGCGACGAGCTCGGGGCGCAGGTCGGCCGCGTGCGCGCGCGCGAGCCGGCCGACCAGATTCTTCACGTCGCGACGGCGCAGCGCGCGCAGGGTCAGCGTGGAGCCGCGTACGCGCGCGAGCGTCGAGCGCAGCGCGGAGAGGGGCGGGTTGCGCATGATGCGGTCGGTGCGAAACGACACCACCACGAGCACCCGCGCGTCGCCGAGCGATCCGGCCAAGTAGCGCAGGAAATCGATCGACGCATCGTCGGCCCACTGCACGTCTTCGACCACGATCACAATGGGTTTGCGCGTCGATTCCCGCCGCAGCGTTTCGGCGACGGCCTCGAAGTACGCCGCGCGCTCCTGCGCGTGCGCCCGCCCTTCCCCGGCGGCCGGCAGGCGCTGCGGACGCCGAGCGAAGCGCTCCAGCACTTGCTCGATCGGCAGATACGGCCGGCGAATCTGTTCCACGCAGCCGCCGGAGGCGACCACGGCCGCGTCGCCGATGCGCTGGGCGAACTCGCGGATGAGCCGCGACTTGCCGATGCCCGCTTCGCCCTCGAGCGTAACGAAGCGCGACCGCTCTTCGCACGCGCTACGAAACTCTTCGTCGAGCATCTGCAGCTCTTCGGAGCGCCCGACGAAATCGGCGCTCGACGCGTAGGAGATCATCGCAGCCTCCAGGCCGCGACGTTCCAGAAGGCGCCGCCGGAGGGCGACGTCGTCTGCCCTTCGAGACGATCGGTGAACGCGTTGACTTGCGTGCGGCGGTAGAGCAAGGCGATCGGCAGCTGGCGGTAGAGCACGGCTTGCAGTTGCCGGTAGACGGCGATGCGGGCCGCGCGATCGTACGTCGCGAGCCCCGCGCGCAAGAGCCGGTCGACGTCGGCGTTACAGAGCCGCGATTTATTATAGCCGCCCGGCGGGACGTTGGCGCAGGCGAACTGGTCGGTCGTATCGGGATCGTCGCCGTTCTCGAACGAGTAGAGCGCCATTTGGAACTTGCCGCCGTACACCGGGCCGCCCTCCGATGCCGGTGCGACGAACTGCGTGATCTGATACGTCTTCAGCGTGACGCGCACGCCCACCGTGCGCTCGTACTGCACGACGTCCAGCGCGGCGACCGCATCGGCCGGGGTCGCGGCTTGCAGGATGAGCTGCACGTCCATCGGCACGCCGTTCTTCTGCCGCATGCCGTCGGGGCCCACGCGCCAGCCGGCCGCATCGAGCAAGCGCTTCGCACCCGCGGGATCGTAGGGAACGTCGGGATAGGCCGCGGGATCGAACGCCCAGAGAAAGAGTCCCGCTCCCGCGTGATGGAACTCGAGCGACCCGCGATAGGCCTTCTGAACCAACGGACCGATGTCGATCGCTTCGGCCAGCGCGTGACGCACGCGCGGATCCGACGTGATGCGATCCTGCGTGTTGAAGATCAGCGCTCCGACGGCGTTCTGCTGCGTGCTGGTTACGGCGTAGCCGGGAATTCGCTGCAGCTGCGGATACGTCGCGTAGTCTTGCGAATCGAAGTATCCCTGCACCTCGTGCGTCCGCAGCATGTTCATCGCGGTCTGCGCGTCGGCCACGAAGCGTACGGTCAGGTGCGGAATTCCGGGTTTGCCGCGCCAGTAGTACGGGTTGGCGTCGAGCTCGACCCGGTCGCCGGGAGCGCGCACCGTCACGCGATAGGGCCCCGAACCGAAGGGTTTCGAGTTGAACGGCGCTTGGTTGAAGTTCGGCAACGCGGCGAGCGCGTGTTTCGGGAGGATCGGGAATCCTTGCGGCGCTCCCACGACGACCAGCACCGGTGGAAACGTCCGCTTGAGATGCAGGACGAGCGTCGTCGCGTCGGGAGCGTCGGCCCGTTCCACGTCGTCGTACGCGAAGCGGCTCTGCACGTTATTCTGCAAGTTGTCGATCGCTTCGATCGACCAGGCGCAGTCGGCGGCCGTCAGCGGCGTGCCGTCGGCGAAGCGGATGCCCTTGCGGATGTGATAGACGATCGTTTTGCCGTCGGCGCTGATGCCGCCGTTCTCCCGCGTCGGCACCGCGGTCGCCAGATCGGGAATGAGGCGCCCGCGATCGTCGTACTTGACCAGGTACGAGAAGATCAGCATCGACCACTCGATCGACGACGTGCCGTTTTCGAGCGCCGGATTGAGCGAGCGCGGCTCCCACTGCTGGGCGATGGCGAGCGCGCCCGCCGGGGCGCTCGCACGCGAGCAGGCGGCCGCGAGCAAGAAGAGCGCCGGCACCAGCCAGCGGAATCGGCTCATCCCTCGAACTTCGCCACCGGAACGATGACTCCGACCGGGCGGCCGGCTTTGTTGCGCACGATCGGCCGCGCGAAGGCCGCGAGCTCGCGCGCGCGAGCCTCCGAGAGCGCGTCGATCTCGCCCAACGCCTCAATTGCAGCCGGCGGCCGCGCGCGTTCGTTGCCGTCGATCACCTTGAGCACCATGCCGATGCCGCGCTCCACGATCGCCACGCCGAGGACGCCTTCGGCCCCGCCTTTGCAGACGAGGCCGCCGCCGAACGCCCGGATGAGCGCCGCGTCGAACTCGCCCGTGCCCGACATGTACTCCGGAAAGGCGATCATCGCGTCGCGTACGGTGCGCAGCGCGGCGGCCTCGCCGGCATCCAATCCTTCGAGCGTCGCGAGCCTGCGATACGCGAGCGCGGCTTTTTCGAGCGTCGTCGCGTAGACCGGAATCCCGCAGCCGTCGACCGCGAGCGCGAGATCCTCAAGCCGCTGATCCGACATGCGCGCGCAGAACCGCAGAATGCGCTGCTGCGCCGGGTGTTCCACCGCCGCGTACGTCGATGGGTCGGCACCGATCGCGACCGAAAGCGCCAAGATTCCGGCGTGCTTTCCCGAGCAGTTATTGAAAATCGGATCGGCGTGCGGCGGCTCGGGCCCGCACTGTAGCGCGCTCTCGTCGAGCCCGATCTTCGCGAGAATCGAGCGAACCGCGTCGAGGTGAAAGGGTTCGGCAGCATGCGACGCCGTCATCACCGCGATCTCGCGCTGTTCGAGCCCGAAGCGCTCGCGAACGCCGGCGAGCAGAGCGGCCGCCGCGATGAACGGCTTGGCGGCGGAACGCAGATAGACGGGCCGGTCGACCGTGCCGAACGAGAGCACCGTGCCGTCGCCGGCCGCGTACGCGGCCACGTCGTGCACCGATTCGACCTCGCGTCCGCGCACGACCGCGACGTACGGTTTTCCGCCGATCAGCCTCAGCATCGGCTTCTATCGTAGGGCGGCCCCGCCGGGCCGCGCTATGGCGGAATGCCGCCGTCTTTGCTTACGGAATCTCGATCTTGCGGCCGTTCATCCAGGTCTCGGAGACCTTGACGTTGCCCAGCGTCGCGGGATCGTGCTTGCGTGGATCCTCTTCGAGGATGGCGAGGTCGGCGCACTTGCCTTCCTCCAGCGACCCGATCTCGTCGCCCAGGCCGAGATGACGGGCCGCGACGATCGTCATGCCCGCCAGCGCCGCTTCGATCGGCACGGCCTCGCCGGGCCCGACGATCGAGCCGTCGATCGAGCACTGGCGCGCGACGGCGGTCCCGATCTCGCGAAGCGGGGCGACGGGCGAGCACGGGCAGTCGCTGTGGATCGAGAACGGGATGCCGGCCCGGTGCATATCGCCGGCCGGATAGATCGTGGCGGCTCGCTCCGCGCCGAAGATCTCGTCGCGATACGCGGCGCCGTAATAGTAGAGATTGTTCATCAAGTGGCTTGGCTGGACGCCGAGACGTTTCATGCGCGCGATCTGCTCGGGATGCGCCTGCGGGCAATGTTCGATCCGGTTGATGCCGGTCGCCGGCGGCGCGGAGCCGTAGTGCTTTTCGATGGCGTCGAGCGCCATCTCGAGCGAGGCGTCGCCGTTGCAGTGAATCGAGACCGGCCAACCGTGCGAGCGCACCTTCGCAACCGCGGCGTCGAAAGCGTCGGCGGCGTAGTTGGCCGTGCCGCGGTCGCTCGAGTTCAAGTACGGCTTGCTTTGGAACGCGCTCTCCTGCTGCGGCGAACCGTCGAGCACGATCTTCACCGCGTAGAACGACAGAAACGTCCCCGGAATCTTCAGCGCCTTGGCACCGGGCTTGCCGTACGGCGCGGTGAACTCCATCGCCTGATCGAGATAATCGACCATGGGGCTGCAGCTGTACCGCACCGGCGAGTGCGCCATGATCGCCTTGTAGCCCTCGAAGACCTCGGCTTTCTGCGCGAACGCGCCGGCTTCGTGCACGGTCGTGATGCCCAGCGCCGCCGAGCGGTAGAGAAACGCCATCATCGCTTTCGCGATGACCTCGGGCGTCAGCTTGGGAAAGCCGACCAAGAACCGCATCAGCGCCGGCATTTCCTGGATCATGCCGTTCTGATTGCCGTCGTCGCCGGTTCCGAAGTAGCCGCCGCCTTGCAGCTCGTGCGTCGACGCGTCGATGCCGGCCGCGGTAAACGCGGCGCGATTGCCCGTCGCCGAGTGCATGCTGACGTAATAGACGAAGATCGGATTCGTCGTCGAGACCGCATCGAGCTCGGCCATCGTGAGATACCCGCCGTGCAAGATGTTGTCGTAGTACGACGCGTAGATCCACTGCCCAGGCGGCGTCTGCGCGGCTTTTGCGCGCAGCGCTTCGAGGACGAGCGCTTTGCTTTTGTACTTGTCGTAGCTGACGTCGAGCGTGTGTTCGAGCATCAACCCGCCCGGCAGCGGGTGCTGGTGCGGATCGACGATGCCGGGCATCAGCGTTCGTCCGGCGAGATCGACGTGCTGGGCGCCGTCGCCCGCGCGGGCGGTCACGTCGCCTTTCGAGCCGACCGCGAGAATCTTGCCGTCGGCGATCGCTATGGCCTCGGCTTCGGGACGCCGCTCGTCCATCGTGAAGATCGTCCCGCCGGAAAAGACCGTCGCCGGCCCGTGCGGTGCCGGCCGGCCGTGCTGCAAACCCGCGACGCCCGCGATAGCGTCGGCACCGGCCGCGCCGTGCGCCTTGCCGACGTTGAAGATATCTCCCGAACACGAACAATTCATCGTTCGAGCTTTCGCGCGCGCGCCGACCGCCTCCCACCAAAAACGGGGTGGTGCGCGAGCACCACCCCGTTTCGTTTGAAGCGTCCGCTTCGTTTAGAGGGCGTTGGCTAAAGCCCAGCCCTTTGGTGCTCCGATGCCCGCAGCTTGGTTGTACTGCGTAGCGCTGCACGTGTAGGCGCCGTTGCTGCCCGAGGTGCAGGGGGTGTAGTACGTGCTGTACCCGGTCGACGAGAACAGGCTGTAGATCGTCGGGTTCAGCCAGCCGAGCTTGCTGCCGTGGAGTTCGTCGGCTTCGATGATCAGCGCGACCGATGCCGGCGACGACCACGAGGTGCCGAGGTACTCCCCGAACGAGCCGCCCGTGTAAACGGCCACCGGATCGAACGGGAGCGAGATGTCCGGCTGGTTGCGACCGGTCGCGATCATGCCCGCGATGCCGCTCTGGTAGCTCGGGAGCGCGAAGGTCGTCGAGACGCCGCCGCCGCCCGAGTCGCCCGAAGCGCTGCCCATCGTGACCGTCTGCAGAACGCCCGAGCTGTTGTCCGTGAAGTTGATGCCGCCGATCGAGAGGAAGTACGGGCCGCCCGCGGGAGCGCTCACGCCCTTCGCGTTGTTGTTGCTGCCGCATTCGTTGCTTCCGGTGTCGCCGGCCGACGCCGAGAACTCGACGCCTTCCGAGGCGCCTTGCTCGGCGATCGTGTTGGTCGCGTCGGCGAACGAGACGTCGCTCGATTCGCAGCCGCCGAACGAGGAGTTCACCGCGGCGGCTTTGCCGTCGGAGAGCACCTTGTTGTACGCGTCTTCGATGTTCTGATCCGCCAGCGAACCTTCGTCGTAAACGATGATGTTGGCGCCCGGCGCGAGGCCGGAGATGGTCTGCACGTCGAGATCGGTTTCCGGATCGTCGGCGGTGCCGCCGCCGTCGATGGCTTCGTTGGTGATGGTACCGGTCTGCGTGACGCCCGCCGCCGAGAGATAGCTCTTCACGTAGTTGGTGTTCACCGCGTCGTCGATGACGATCGCCGCGGTTTCACCGGCGCCGTTGCAGCCGTGCTGCACGGGGAAGTCGAACGGTTTGGCAACGCCCGTGGCGAGCGTACCGGAAGAGTTGGTGAGCGGCCCGTTCAGTGCGGCCGCGCCGTTGCAGTTGCCGCCCGGGGTCGGAGTGGGAGCCGTGGTCGGCGTCGCGGTCGGCGCCGTCGTCGGCGTGGCCGTCGGATGCGCGGTCGGCGTGGCCGTCGGCGCGGTCGTGGGCGTGGCCGTCGGCGAGACCGTCGGCGTCGCCGTCGGCTTCGCGGTCGGAGTCGCCGTCGGCGACGGCGTCGGCGTGCTCGATCCGCCGCTGAGCGTCAGCGCGGTCGAGTCGATGAAGAAGTCGGTCGCCCGGCTTCCGCCCTGCTTCGACGTCCAGAGCACGTTCACGCTCTGTCCGGCGTACGACGACAGATTGACGGTCTCGGCCACGTAGCCGCCGCCGGTCGAGGTCTTGTTCGAGAACGAACCCTTGTTGGTGCCGTTCACGGTGAGCTTGAGGGTGTCGACCGCTCCTGCGCTGCTGCGCTCGGTCGTATAGACGTAGAGATAATACGTCAGCGTCGCCGTGCAGTCCGTACGGAATCGTCACGGTCTGCGAGAGCGTGTCGGTCTCGGGCGAGCTATAGCCGTCGAGCCAGGCTTCCCAGCTGCCCTGATACGACAGCGAGCTGTCGTTGTTGATCACGTTGGCGGTGGAGCTCCAGTCGACGTTTCCGGACTCGAAGCCCGGATTGAGGAACAGGTTGCCGGTGCAGCCCGCCGCCATCGGGCGCATGCCGCCCGGCATTTCCTGCGACGGCGTGCCGCCGGAAGGCTTGTCGCCGGGGATCGCGGGCGACGTGTTGCGGATGCCGCCGGCTTCGTCGACGCGCGTCCGCGCGATCACGAGATTGTTGAGCGACACGTCGCGCACGATCGGAGCGATCGAAGCGGGAACGGTCGCCGCGGCGACGTTTGCGTAACGCTCGCCGTACTTGCCCTGATGCACGTTATGGATCAAGGTGCCGAAGAAGCGTTCGACGACCGCGTTCGGCGCCTTCGCGTCGACGACGGTGCGGTTCGGGAAGCGCTGCGTGACCGTGAAGCCGGCGCGCTCCAGCTCGCGAACGACCGTCGCTTCCTGGCGCTCCGTCGGTGCGTATTTGGCGTTGAACTCTTCGCGCGTCAGCGGGTTGCGCGAATGATTCGCGGCCAGCTCCGCAACGAAGCGATCGAGCTCGGCCTGATGGTTGTACCGCAGGACGAGCGAAACGCTCACCGGCGCGTGGGGATCGCGGCGGCCGGCGTCCTGAAACGCCAGCGCGCCGAACGTCTTCGGAACGGAAATCAAGGGGGTCGCAGCCGACGGGCCGGTTCCGCGCACCGCGGAGTCGGTGGCCGGAGCGCCGGTGTCGGAGACCGCCGGCAGCGGCATCGAATGCCCCCCGCAAGCGGTGAGCGACAGCGCCAGTCCGAGAACCGACGCTACCGCACGAGATGAAGTGCGCATGTGCCTCCTAAAGAAACTCGCAGCAACGAGCAAAAGGGATGCGCAAAGCTTACGTAAAGAGGGAGCTACCGTCTAGCCTTGGTTTGCATCTGTGGACCATCCGCATCTAGATGCGAATTGCACCTAGGCCCCCCTCAGATCAGCGGGACGCCGGGGGCGGCATCGCGCGGCTGAATGCCCGTCGCACGCGGGTCGTCGTAGATTTCGACTTGGCGCTTGTAGGGCCGGAAGCCGGAACGAATATAGAACGGCAGCGCCGCGGGATGGTCGAGATTGCACGTGTGCACCCAGACGCGCCCCACGTTCCCCGTCCAGGCCCGCTCGAGCGTGCGATTCATGAGCCAACGGCCGGCGCCCCGGCCCACCGCCGGCCCGGTCAATCCGAAGAACGAGAGCTCGCACTCGCCGTCCACGCGAAAATCGAGTTCGAGCAAGCCGGTGTCGGCCTCGCCGTCGCGGACGGCGAAGACGTGGACCTTCGGGTCGCGCACGATCGCCAGCAGCTCTCCGTCGCCCATCGCGAGCCGGGACGACCACAGATAGGGTTCGCCGACGCGCTGGAAGAGCCGGCGATACCAGCCCGGATCGGGATCGCGCACGCGCTCGAGCGCGCACGCCACGCCCGGCGGGTCCGGGCGTGGCGGCGGCGGCTGCGTCATCTCTAGGAAGGTCGCAACGTTGGCCAGCTTTCCCGGCGCGACGTCGTGGTAGCCGTTCGGTATCGTCACCGGCAACCGTTTCGCCCGGCGGCGCCGGCCCCGCCTGCGCGCTGCGCCGGTGCCCGCGCCAACGCTTTGGCGGCCTTGCGCTTCAACAAACATTGCGCCGCACCGTAACCCGCGACCGGCAGGCCGATGAAATTCGCACACCTCGCGTAGCGAATCTCTTGACGTACACTCGGATCGCGCGCGGTACGTCGACGAGCTCTCCTTCTCCCGTTCCGATAAATTTTCGCACGTGGTAAAGGTTCGGGAAAGAGATTAAGAACGCTGGTTGGCCGCGTCGATTGAAATCTTAGCATGGTTAGTACGCTGGAACCGTCGCGCGCGCGTCTCGACGGCTGGCTAGGCATTTTGCCCGCATGAGAAGGCCGAGCACGCTTCGAGGGTCGGCCGCAGCAGCGTTGGCGTTCGTCGCTCTGGCCGCTTCGGCGCTGGCGCAGACGCGATCGGGCCACGCTCCGCTGCAGCTGCCTCCAGCGCATCGCATCGAGGCGCCGCTCCCGACGCTCGTGCCCGCCACGTTCGCACCGATCGCGATGCCGTCGGTTCCCTTTCGCTCCCTGCGCGTCGGGCGCGTCGCGCCGGGAACGCGCGTGCCGCTCGCGCGTCTACCGCACCTGCCGTTCAAAGGCTCGTTCGACACCGCGACGCCGCGGCAGACGCAGCACGGGCACCATTACCGGCCGATGGCTGCCACCGGCGCGACGATCGATCTTACGGCCGGCAGCAACTGCGGTTCGAGCGGCGCGCTCTACAGCCAAGGCTGCACGATGACGTGGCAGTCGGCGAACAACCACAACGTTCCCCAATGGGTCAGCGGCGATACCTTTCAGGATTACGTGCTGGCGCCCAACGCGACGAGCGCGACGGCGTGTTCGGTCGCGCTGTGCGGATCCTCCGGAACCTACACTACCGCGACCGGCACGAGCGAAACGACGACGCTCTCCTCGCAAGGCACCTACATGCTTGGCGTCTACGACACGCGCGCTCGCGTCTGGGTCTCGGTCGTCTACGTCAACACCGGGGCGGCGTTTACGCTCGCCGTCTATCAAGATTCGTTCCATACCGAGCAGTCCTATCAGTTCGACGTGTCGTCCAGCCCGGCGGCGTACGTCTACATGCAGAATCTCTCGACGTCGGACTACTACGTGATCTACGTCATGTCGACGAGCGCCAACGCCTACTGCGTCTTCATCGCTCCCGGGCCGGCCTCGCCGTCGCCCGGGCCGCCCAGCCCGGCGCCGACCGGTTCGCCCAACTCGCTGCTCTGCAATCCTTCGGCATCGTCGGGAATTCAAGCGCCGGGCGGCAATCTCGCGATCACCTGGACGTTTGCGTCCACGCTGCAGAGCGGAACCTATTCGGTCGTCGCCTACGACGTCACGCTCGGCCAAGCCATGGGGCAGGTCCAAGTTTCACTGACGGGCTCCGGCGGTAAGGCCGCGGTGCTCTACCCGAGCGACGTCGACGCCAACGCGTCGCCCGCCGCACCCGCCACGCCCGCGATGACCGAGTTCGCCTGGGACGGCACGACGGATCAATCGGTTGGCGGCGTCACGGGCGCGGTCTCGAATCTACCGTCCGCGACGTACACGTGGACGCTAACCGATCCGCAAGGCATGGTCGTCGGCACGGCCACGCCCTCCCCGATGCCGACGACGGGCACGGGAACGGCAACGTTTACGTTTCAGTCCCTCAGCCCGGCGATCTCCCGGCCGGCACTCTATCCGGCCAGCGTCTGGGCGCTGCAGCTCTATCAGCCTTCGACGCATACGGTGATTGCGTCGCAGTCGTTCAAGATGCTGGGGTACAGCACGGAGACCGAGTTCGTTTCGACCACCGGGACGATCTCGACGACGCTCGACATTCCGTGCAACGAAGGCAACGGCAACTGCAACTATCAGCCGACCGGAACGTTCAACAACGTCTCGTCCGGCCTCACCATCACCAACACGAGCGATTCGACCTTTCCGGGCGCCGGCGACAACCTGAGCGAGATTCAATACTCGACCGGCAACGCGTTCTCCACGGCGTTCGCCAGTCCGCCGCCCGACACGGGCCAAGACGGCATCTTCGTCACCGTCAACGCCGGCTCGACGCCGGCCCCGCTCTCGGCGTGCTCGCCGCTTTGTTCGATCGTCGTCGCCGATACCAACGGCGCCTCGTGGAACGTCAACGACGCGTGCAGCAACGGCACGACCGTCAACATCACGGGCTCCTGCCTGCTGACGTTCTCGCCCGTGAGCTCCGGCACCGTGCTCACGCCGGGCGCGTCGATCTCGGTACCGTCCTCCAAGATGACGTGGTACGCGCAGTCCGGCAATCCGAGCTGGCCGTGCCACGCATCGTCGTGCACGACGGCCACGGTCGAACTTCCGTCGCACGGCATTACCTGGTCGGGAACCAGCAGCAGTTCGCCGGCCTGGACGCCGGCACTGATCGGCGCCCAGATTTCGACGCCGCCGCCGACCAGTACGGCATCGCTCTCGATCGTCGGCTCGCTGACGTGTAACGCTACGTGCAGTTCGGGATCGACGAACCGCGCGAGCCCGTCGCCGCCGCCGGGAACGCATTACTACCGCCTCAACTTCACGCAGGCCGATTACCAGCAATCGACGCCGTTTCAGGCGGCGAGCGGGCGCGAAGACATTCTCAAGTTTACGATGACGAACTGCAGCGGTTGCTACACCGAGTACGCGATCGGCTTTCCGGCGAACTTTTCGGCATCCAGCGCGTATCTCGACGCGAATCAAACCAACGGGTGGGCAAAAGCGACCTGTCCTTCGAACTTGGGGCCGCAGTTCTTCTGCGTGAGCGGCGGCAGCAATGCTTCGCCGGCGACGATTTTTCTCGACACGCCGATTCCGGTGTCGAGCTTCACCGCGCAAGAGTTCGTCGTGCAAGGGCTGGCCAACAACGGCACGAACCAATGGGTCGCACAATCGCCCGCGACGAGCACGTGTACGGCCATCGCCGGCAACGGCGCGTGCGCCGCGTTCGACGGGTTGGGCTTCGCCGCATATTCGCTCAATAGCAATCTCATGTCGGCCGTCTTCCAGCCATCGACGGTCGGATCGGTGACGGTCTCGAGCCCGAGCCCGATTCCGGTGAGTCTCGTCGTCACCAATACGTCGACGGCGGCCGATCCCAACCCCGATCCCATCGACGCGATCGTCCTCGAACAGACGACGAGCAGCTCGTGGAAGATCGCCGCATCGCCGGCGCCGGCGCTCAGCCTCTCGGGATGGAGCAGCCTATCGGGCACCGGATACAACGTCACCGGTTCGTCGATGGAGTATTGGTTCGGCGTCTGCGCGAGCCAATACGGCGCGCCCGCCGGCTATCCGTATTCCTCGCCGCCGCAGCCGCCGCCGAATCCGGCCTCGCCGTCGACGCCGGCCACGACCGGCGTCACCTATTGCAGCACCGCGCAAGAAGAGAACGCCTTGGCGGCCGGTCAGGCGCTCACCATCAACTTCGATCTCTCCGGAATGGGCGGCGTCAGCGGCGCGCAGACGTTCTATATGTACGCCCACGGAGCCAACGGCGGCGGCTGGTCGGCACCCAAACCGGTCACGCTGACGTTTTCGAGCGAATCGGCGAGCGCCGGGTTCAGCACGGTCAACGGCGCGCCGGTCGCCACCAACAGCGTTCCGACGGTCGGCGCTCCGCCGAACACGTATGCGTACACGATCAAGAACACCAGCCAGAGCCAGAATATCTCGACCGTCGCCATCACGCTGCCCGCCTGGGACATCAACGGCGCCGCGGCGACCGACGGGACGTACTCGTGGCAGCTCAGCTCGCTGCCGTCGAATCCGACCGGTTCGGGCAGCAGCGGCTGCACGGTCGCGCCGCTAGGGTCGAGCTTGGCCACCAACACGGTGCAGCCCGTCGCGGGATCGGCCAACGGCCAGATCCTCATCACCGGCTGCACCGCGTTCGCACCGGGCGACAGTATCACCGTGACGTTTACCGCTTCGAACCCCGAATCGCAGAGCGATACGTACCTGTTTCCGTCGACCGTCGACGGCGTGGCGACCGCGGCGACGTGGGTCGGCGATCAGCAAGTGCAAGTGCAATTTTCGGTAGGCCTGACGATCGTCGTCAATCCGAGCAATCCGGGCCCGGGCGGTTCGACCCCGGTCGTCAACTGCCCGCAGTGCTCGTTCTCCGGCCAAACGATCGACTTCGGCCAGATCGGCAGCTCCTCGAGCGTTACGGCAAAAGACGCCGTCCGTGCGACGGTCATCTTCGGCGGCACGTCGAGCGCCGGCACGTGGTCGCTCACGGTCAGCGCGAGTTCCAATCCCGCCTGCACCGGAGCCGCGTGCGGCAGCAATCCCAACGAGTTGCTCTACGAGGTCGAACCGCAGCGAACCGCCGGCAACTCGCAAACCGGCTGCGCGCCGTCGCCCAACAACGCCACCATCTCGGTAGCGGCCGCTCAGCAGGCGTTCGCCTCGATTCCTACGTCGTCGGGCGCCGTGGCCACCGGAACGGAAACGACGTGCAGTTCGAACTATGCCTCGGGTGCTACCGGGCCGTACTACGACGTGATCCAGAGCCTCAAGGTGCAAACGGGGACCGAAGCCCTCAACGGCAACGTCGTCACGCTCACGTATACCCTGGTGGCCAGCTAGCTTCGTAGGCGGCGTCTCGTCCCCCGACGAAGCGAAACCGGGTGATCGCGACCGCATTTCCCATCGGCGCCGTGCGCCGTCGCTTCCCCTCGCTCGGCGTTGCCGACGACGGCGTGCCGCGCATCTACGCCGACAATCCGGCCGGCACGCAGGTGCCGCAGAGCGTCGCCGACGCCGCGGCGCGCTGCCTCCTCGAAAGCAACGCCAACCTCGGCGGATATTTTCGCACCAGCGTCGCGGCCGGGGCGGCGTACGACCGGGCGCACGGCGCGATGGCGCGCTTCCTGGGCGCCGGCAGCGCGCGCGAAATTGCGATCGCGCAGAGCATGACGTCGCTGACGTTCGCGCTTTCGCGCAGCATCGGCCGCACGCTCGAGGCCGGCGACGAAATCATCGTGACGCGCATGGACCACGAGGGCAACGTCTCGCCTTGGCTGGCGCTGGCCGAGGATCTCGATTTGACGGTGAAGTGGCTGCCCTTCGATCCCGCGACCACGACGATCGATCTCGCCGCGCTCGACGGACTGCTTTCCGAGCGCACGCGGGTCGTCGCTTTTGCGTATGCGAGCAACCTCACCGGATCCGTCAACGACGTTCGGGCGCTCGTCGCGAAGGCGCGGGCTGCCGGCGCGCTGACCTACGTCGACGCGGTGCAGTTCGCGCCGCACGGCTTCATCGACGTCGCAGAGCTGGGCTGCGACGTCCTGGCCTGCTCGTCGTATAAGTTTTTCGGCCCGCATCTCGGCGTCGTCTGGGCGCGCGAGGCACTGCTCGAGGACTGGTACGCCTACAAGGTGCGGCCCGCGAGCGACGAGCTTCCGCACAAGTTCGAAACCGGTACGCCCCAGATCGAGCTCTTGGCGGCGCTGACCGCCGCGGTAGAGTATTTCGAGTGGCTGGGCGCCGAGCTCGGCGAGCGCGGCGACGCGCGCGAGCGCATTCGTACCGCCTTTCGCGCGGCGGCCGCCTACGAGCGCGAGCTGTCGGCGCGGCTGATCGAGGGTTTCGCAGCGATCGGCGGCCTGACGATTGCCGGCATCACCGATCCCGCACGGTACGGTTCGCGCCTGCCCACGGTTTCGTTCGTCCACGACCGGTACGATCCCGATCGCATCGCCGAGGCGCTGGCGCGCCGCAACGTCTTCGTCTGGTCCGGTCACAACTACGCGCTCGAATCGGTGCGCAGCTTGGGCATCGACGAGAGCCGCGGCGTGGTGCGCGTCGGCTTGGCTCACTACAACACGCTCGACGAAGCCGATCGGATCGTCGCAGCGGTTCGCGACATACTCGCCTCCTAGGGGATCACGATCGCCATGTGCAGGAACATCAAACCGCTCTTCAACTTCGATCCGCCCGCGACCGACGACGAAATTCGAGCGGCGTCGGTTCAGTTCGTTCGCAAGCTGTGCGGCTTCGCCAAGCCTTCGCAGGCCAACGAGCCGGCGTTCGAGCGTGCGGTCGACGACATCGCGCGCAGCGCGCGGACGCTGGTCAACTCGCTGGTGACGCCGGCCGCGCCGCGGGACCGCGCCGAGTGGGCGGCGCGAGCGAAAGCCCGCGCCGCCCAGCGATTCGGCTAACCGCCGCTAGGGCTGCAGCACGACGAATCCGCGCGTCGGCTTGCGGATCGCGATGTAGGAGCTGCCCGCGCAGACGTCGTCGTTGCCGAAACCGTATGCGTGTCCCGAGATCGCGTACTTGTGCAGGATGCGCGAGTACTCGTTGTTGGGCGATTTCTTGTAGGCGTTGTTCAGCGTGAAGTTGCACGGCGCGGTTCCCGGAATGATGCCGAGATTCGGCGTCGGGAGCGTCGCCCGGTTCATCGCCGCGGGAAGCGCGCCTTTGATTTCGAGCGCCGCCTTCGAGGTGATGCCGCACGGGTTGGTCACGTTGCCGCAGAACGGCTGCATGTTGCACTCGAAGACTTCGCGCGTCGTCGGCTTGGCAAAGAAGATCGTCGTCTGCCCGGCCCGGGTGAAGGCGAAAAAGCCCTTGGCGTTGACCTTGCCCACGAACGCGCCTTGCGACGTCATGGCCGTCAGCGTGTGGGTCTTGTAGTAATTCCAGAGCTGATTGATGTACGCATCGAAGTACGTCGCGCTGAAGAGCGGCGTCTTGCCGTCCTTACTCGATTGCGGATCGATCCCCAGATTGGGTGCGATCGCCCGCACGTCGCCCAGCGTTCCCTTGATCACCAGCTTCTGGAAGCCGGCGGCGGCCCGCATGTCGGCAAAGATCTTGTCGCGAACGCCGGCCGGGAACCCGATCGTCTTATCGATCTTCTCGCCGTTTTCGCCGAAGCCGATCCCGCGAACCGCCAAGGAGAAGCCGTACATGTCGACTTGCGTCGCGTTGTAATTGAAGCCGGTGAGCGGGTCGGTATTGTCTTGCGTGAACTCCCAATTGTCGAAGAGGATCGGATAGTTCGGGCTCGCGCCGACCCAGCCCGGAGGCGAGCCGGGAACCGGATTGGGGCCGCTCCCGGCGGGAATCTTCAGCTTGTTCTTGATCGAAAAATACATGCGGCCGCCGCCCTTGAAGTTCGGCAGGTGGATGTCGCCGTTCGCGATGCTCGAGAGCCTGATCGAATAATCGTAGTAGCCGTTCTTATTGTCGGCGGGCACCACTTTTTTCGTTCCGCCGGCGGCGTTGATCAAATGATAGTTGGGCTTGTTGCCGGCCTCGAACTGCCCGACGATGTAGAACCACACGTCGGCGTCGGCATAGCCCGACTTGTTGATGATCCGCAGCGGCATCAGCGGGTTCGCGGCGCGAAGCACCGTTTGCGTCGTCTGGCTGCCGGGAAGACCGGGCAAGATCGACCCGCCGCGGCTGCAGGCGCTGAGAAACCCCGCCGCGCCGAGAGATGCAAGAAAATCGCGCCGATTCGAACTCATTGCTGTGACCACCCTTTCGTCGTGAAGCGTAGGGAACCGGAACTCGTGATTTCGTAACGCTATCGAAGGCTCCCTAGTTCGCTTGCCTTTCTCAGACGGAGACGTAAGCGGGCAGCGGCCGGCTCGGTCGCAGGGAGCCCGAACGGACGCCCGAACCGCACGGAATGGCAGTACGGCATCGAATTCGACGTCGGCGATCCCATGCCGCCCGAAGTCCGCGCGCTCGGCACGGCGCTTCCGGGGCTGGTGGTCTGGCTGCGGCACGTCGGTTGAACCTTCTTCGGGGAACCGCTCGCGCAGTTGCGCGAGATTGAAACGACCGACCCGCATCGCGATCTCGCGGTCGGGTTCGTAACGATCGGGCCGCAGCAGAAAGCGGACGCCTTTTGCAGCGCCCACGGCGCTACCGCGCGCTGCGTCGGTGACGAGGATTGCCGCAGCTACCGGGCCATGGGGCTGGAACGCTTCGCCCCGCTCGGCTTCCTCACCGACTCCGCGCTCAAGAAGCGACGTGCGGAAAACCGTGCGGCCGGCTTCGCGCAGAATTGGAAGGCGACCGTGTTACGGGACGCGGCGCAGCTTCCCGGCGCCGCGGCGTTCGACGCGGAGGGACGGCTTCGCTGGATCTACCGCGGCAGCCATCCGGGCGATCTACCCACGATGCGCGAGATGCTCGCTCACGCTAGGGAGGCAATCGCCTGACGACCGCGGCGGCCGCCCGCCCTTCCGCCCGGGCGTTTCTGCAGCGCAATTTTTACGTGCTCATGGCGCTCGCGATCGCCGCGGTCGTCGCGTACGGATTCGGGCCGAGGTTCGAGAGCCGCCTCCTTCACCCGCCGTCGCCGCGCCCGGCGATTCTCTACCTCCACGTCTGGACGTTCGCGGCCTGGATCGCGCTGTTCGGCGTGCAGGCGGCCCTCATTCGCAGCCGGCTCTGGCAGGTGCATTTCGCGCTGGGGAGCCTGGGCATCGCCCTGGGGCTCGCGATGCCGTGGATCGGTGCGGCGACGGCGATCGTCATGGCGGCCTTCGATTTCCGCGGCGGCGACGCGAACGCGCCGGCATTTTTGGTGCTGCCGCTCTTCTACATGACGGCCTTCGGGGCGCTCGTCGCCACCGCAATCGCTCTGCGGCGGAAAAACTCGCAAGCGCACCGGCGCCTCATGCTGATCGCCACGTGCACGCTCACGGTGGCCGCATTCGCGCGCTTTCCGGGCCTTCCGATCGGCACGTGGGACGCGTTCGTCGACGGGCTGATCGCGCTGGGAATGCTGCGCGACCGCATCGTCGACGGGGCGGTCGGCCGCACCTATCTCGTCGTGCTGCCGCTGTTGGCAGCCGGACAGCTCGCCGCCAACCTCGTCTACTTCTCAAACGCTGCGTGGTGGCTGGCGATCGCCCACGCGCTGATGCGCGCGTGACGGTCCGCGGTCTTACTGCGGCGTCGTCGACGGGCGCGCGGTCATGCGCGTAAACTCCATCCAGTTCGCCGTTTCGTCGGCGGCGGCTTCGCCGAAGTAGCGCGCGACGATGTGGAGCGCGAGATCGATGCCCGACGTGAGACCGCCGGCGCTGGCAACCCGCCCGTTATCGACGTAACGCTGTCCGCGCACCAGTTGCACGCGCGGATACGCTCGAGCGAAGACGTCGTAGAACGAGTGGTGCGTCGTGGCGCGCAGCCCGTCGAAGATGCCCGCTTGCGCGAGCACGAACGCTCCGGTGCAGACCGACATCGTCATCGCCGCCTTGGCGCTGCGCTCGCGCAGCCACGAGAGCGTTTCGGCCGGAGGCGCCGATTGCGCGCCGACGACGACGACGTCGCTAGGCGGAGCGTCTCCGAGCGCATAGGTGGGAAGCAACTGCAGGTGCGGTCCGACTTGGATGGGCGCGGTCGACGCCGAAACGGCGAACACCGAAAACGGCATGTCCGGCCGGTTCAAGAACGGCCCGTGCGTGTCGGCAATCGTTTGTTGCAGCGTCGCCCCCGCCCACGTGTCCTGAAAGACTTCGGCAGGCCCGGCAATATCGATCAGGTTGGATTGCGGCCCGCAGAGAAACGCGACCGCGATCGGCCGCCCCGGCGGCACGGGCAGCGGCGCGGCGCTCGCGCTGCTCGGCAGCGCTGCGGCTCCGGCGGCCGCGGCGGCAAACGCGATCGCCTCTCGCCGCTTCACGTTAGGGGCCGGCCGACGGATGGCTGGCGCGGATCGCCAAGCTCCAGAGATTTCGCGTGAGAATCGAATCGCGCGTCGGAACCTGCGGCTGGTTGCCGTGCGCGACGTAGCCGGGGCTCGGCATGGCCTTCGGATTGACGGTATACGTGGCCGAAGCGTGGCAGCTGATGCATTCCGTCGTACGCCCAAGGTTGAGTTCGCTGCCGGGTTTTCCATAGGCGGGCCACGCCGGCGTCGTAAACACCGACGTGCCGAAGCCGGCTTCTAAATACGGATTGAAGGCGACGTGGTAGCCGTACGGCGGCCGGTCGACGGTCCAGTACGCGGCGGCGAAATCGAAGTGGCGGAACGGTCCGCTGGTACCCGGAATGGCGCTGACGTTGGGCTGCCACCAGAACGTCTGCCAGGTCCAGCGATTGTTGAACTCGGCGCTGACGACGTGCATGCCGACCAGGGCCAGTGCGGGATTGGGCGGCGTCACCGCCGGGCACCCGGGATCGGTCGTTGCGGCGCGCGGCCCGTAATCGCGTACCAGCCGGACGAACTGTTGCGTGCGGTACTCGTCGCGCAAGCCCTGCGCGCGCGCGACGGCCGCCGCCGACATCGGGAACCAATAGAATTCGCGCAGCGAGACGACCTTGTACGAGCCTGCGGGCGCCACGTAGTTGCGGTGGGCGACGATCGCCCCGGTCGGATCGATGGTGTTGGCGCAGAACGTCACGGGCTTGTCGTTTTTGACGCGTCCGGTGGGATCCACGACCACGATCTTCAGCCAGCTCGTAACGTCGGGAACGAGCGGCGACGTCGACGCACCGAGCGGCACGTTCAATCCGGGGCCTTCCCAGTAGCCGATGACGGTGGGGGCGGTCTGCGACAGCATTTGATAGGTCGGCTTGACCATCATCGCGTGCTTCGATGCGGTGTCGACGAGATTGGTTTGCCCCGCGGTAATGGCCTTCACCAATCCCGCTCCGGTGGTATAGGCGGCCCCGCCGAATCCGCGATCGACGAAGGCCTTCATCTCGGCGTTGTATTTGACGCCGGAGAAGATATTCGCCGTCGAGATCCGCGGCATGCGGAAAAACTGCTCCGGAATTTCGACGTCGGTGGTGGGATTGTGGAGGATCGGGTGGTTGCAGCGCCTCTTGTCGGGATAGATATCGCAGGGCGTGTACCACGTTTCGAAGACGGCGAGCCGCGTGCCGTCGACGCTCTGCGAGGTGAGCTGCGTCAAGCCGGCCCATAACGCCATCGCGTGGGCGTCGACCGCGCTTTCGTTGTGCGTACGGATCCAGCCGCCGATGACGGGTTGCGCGACGAAGACGCGCGGATCGATCGGCTGGTAGGCGATCGGCGATCCGGCGGCCTCCACGGGCCTCGACCGCATCGCCCCGGACGCGGCGGCGGCGGCGATCGCCAGAACGGCGACGGCGAGCAATCCTACGGGGCGATGCTTCACGGCAAGCCTCCTTCCGAACGATGGCTAGCTTCGGCGCGGCTGGGAAGCGGCCTTGTGCCCGCCGCCCTACAGAGGAGCGAAGAGCGCCTCGATATCGCTTTCGTTCAGGCCGTTGAGCGAGCCGCCCGCCGTGAAGAGCCGGTCGGCGAGGCGGCCCTTGCGTTCTTGCATCGCGACGATTCGCTCTTCCACGGTGCCGGTGGTAATGAACTTGTAGACGAAGACGGGCTGCGTTTGGCCGATGCGGTAGGCGCGGTCGATCGCCTGCGTTTCGACCGCCGGATTCCACCACGGATCGTACATCAGCACGCAGTCGGCGCTCTGCAGGTTCAAGCTCGTCCCGCCGGCTTTGAGGCTCAGCAAGAAGAGCGGCACTTCGCCGGCATCGAACCGCGCTTTGGGCGTTCGGCGGTCGCGCGTCGAACCGCGCAGCTCGACGAAGGGAATGCCTTGCCGTTCGAGTTCCGGAATCATCAAATCGAGCATTTCGGTGAACTGCGAAAAGAGCAGGATGCGCCGCCCTTCCAGGATCAGTTCGGGAAGCATCTCCATGAGGGTCTCGAGCTTCTGCGATTGGCCGACGTTTCGCGCGCTCGGGAGCTTGACCAAACGCGGGTCGCAACAGACCTGGCGCAGCTTGAGCAGTGCGGTGAGCACGGTGATGTGGCTGCGGGCGAGGCCCTTCTTCCGCAACTCGGTGCGCACTTGTTCGAGCATCGAGAGCCGGATCGTCTCGTACAGATCGCGCTGCGCTCCGCTCAGCGTGATCTCCGTCACGATCTCGGTCTTGGGCGGCAGCTCTTTGGCGACTTCCTTTTTCGTCCGCCGAAGAACGAAGGGCCGCACGCGGTGGCTGAGGGCGTCGCGGCGTTCCTCGTCTTCGTGTTTCTCGATCGGCGCGCGAAAGATCCGGCCGAAGCGCTTGCGATCGCCGAGCAGCCCCGGCGTCGTGAACGATATCAAGGAGTAGAGGTCGGTCAGCGAGTTTTCGACGGGCGTTCCGGTCAGCGCGATCGGCTGGCCGGTGGAGAGCGATTGAACGCCGCGAGCGAGTTGCGAGGCGGCGTTCTTCATCGCCTGAGCTTCGTCGACGATCGCCATGCTCCAATGCAGATCGCGAAGCTCCTCGAGACTGCGCGTGAACGACGCGTGCGTCGTGAGCACGATATCGGAACGGACGGCTTCGTCGAGGTTTTCGGCGCGGTCGGTTCCCAAGAACTCGTGAACGGAGAGCGACGGAACGAAGCGCGCCAGCTCGCCGATCCAATGCGGGACGCCGCTCGCCTTGGCGATGACCAGCGCCGGCGACGTCAGCCGGCCGGCGGCCTTCTCGATCGCAACGTGCGCGGCGATCTGCACGGTCTTCCCCAGCCCCATGTCGTCGGCGAGGATCGCACCGAACCCCGATTCGCGCAGGAGCTGCAGCCACTGCACGCCGGTGCGCTGATACGGCCGCAGCGTTCCGACGAACGCCGGGGGAAGGCGCAGCGGCGGCGCCGACCGCCGGTCGTTCAAGAACGCCAGGAGCGGCCGTACGGCGGCGGCGCCGGCCCAAGGAAACGCCGTCTCGTCCTGAAGGTGCAGCGCCGCGAGCGCCGCCGCCGGCAGGCGCAACGGGGCGCCGGGCGCGTGCGACTCGTCGAAGAGCTCGACGATCGTCGAAAACAGCTGCGCGACGCGCGCCTTCGGGAGCGCGACGAGCGCCCCGTCGACGCGAACGACCAATCCGTCGGTGAGCTCCAAGTAGCGCTCGAGGTCGCTCGAGGTTCGCACGTCGACGTCGCGCATCGCCTGCATCACGATCGGCAGCAGCGAGACGCGCCGGCCGTCGAGCTCGATGCCGAGATCGAGATCGAACCACCGGTTGTCGGCTTGCTGCAGCGAGAACGACCAATCGTCGATCTCGCGCACGCGGTGTGGAAACGACTCGGCGAACTCGATCTCCCAACCCGACGCGCGCAGCGCCGGCGCGTGACGCCGCAGAAATGCGAGCCAATCGGCGGCGTCTTCGGACGGCGACGGGAAGACGAAGGCGTTCTCTTCGCCTTCGAAGAGCACGTTGCGTACGTTTCGCAAACCCAGCGCCTGAAGCGTGGCAATCGCGGCGGCTTCCGCGTCGCGATCGCGCGGCACGATCGCGACGCCTTCGGCCGTACCGCGTTCGATTTCGCTGGCCTCGTCCGACGGAGCGATCGTCGCCGCGCCGTACCGGAAGCTGAGCACGGCGCCCGTTACCGGACGCGCGTGGCGCGACGGCGCGTCGAGCACGCCGACCCGTAGGTGAGGGACGAGCGGCTCGGGTTCGATCGTAATGCGCAGGTCGGTGCGCGGCGGCGGAACGCTGCCGGGCGGAAAGTAGCGGTGCCAGAGCTTGTGCGCGCGTTCGGCTTGCGGCTTGGAGAGCAACGGAATCGTGGCCAGCGGTGCGACCACCGACGCATCGATTCCAAGATCGACGGGGCCCGCCTGATGGTGCGCCGGATCGACGTACCATACGGGCGAGGTCGGCAACAGCACGGCCGCCGGGCGCGAAGCGAGGCGCGGATGCTGCGTGTCGTTGGCCGTCGGTTCCCACCGGATCTCGTCGCGCTCGATGGGCACGAATGCCAGCGGCGGCGATTCGGCCGAATCCAAATGCGCGCGCCCCGAGCGCACGGCATCGTTCAACGCGATCGCCGCGAGGTGCGCGTCGAACTTCTCGACCCCGGTCAGGCCGCTCAATTCCAGCAGCGTCAGCGTCGCGCCGAAAGGACGCTGCGCGGGGTGCGCGCGATCCTTCGCGTTCGGTCCGAAGGCCGGAGTGACGCGGACGACCTCCGGCCGGCCGGCGCGTAATGCGACGAGAAAGCGCGGAAGCTCCTGCGGCTGCCCGGCCCCTTCGGGCCGCTGCGGAAGCGCTCGCTCGAGCCACCGGTTCAGCGCCTGGTCTTTTGCGCTGGCGAGATACGCAAGCGCCTTCTCCGACCACGGCGCGTTGTCGGCCAACGCGGCGAGCGCCGCCGCGCAGCCGTGCGCGCAATCGTCGTCGCCGCAGCTGCACGTCGACGAGAGACGGCGCGCCTGCCGGTCGCCGGCGGCGTTCAGGATGCCCGAAAAGATGCGCCCGTCGCGCGGATCGCGCACCAAGAACGAAATGGCGCAATCCCCATCGATCGTCGCGAGCGATTCGACGCCGCCCGCCCGGCTGATATAGTTGCCGGTCGGCCAGATCGACGATCCAAAAGACTGCATGACGTTGCTCGTCTCGTAAGCAACGCCGCGCCGTTCGTTACGCATGGGCCGCGTCCGGCGCGTCCGCGAGTGAAGTCTGCAATCCGTTTGTGTTGGCTTAATGCGCCGCTAGTCCCTTGACGCACGGGCGCGCGCAAGGGTGCCGAGGTTTCACCTCGTAACACCCCGACGATGCAGAGAAAGCCGGCAATGCCCTTTCGCCGCCGCGCCTCGGACGCTCGCGGCGAGGTGCGCCGGCGCGCCCCGATTCCGGGGCCGGCGTGGGTGTTCTTCGCGATCTGGATCCTCATTTCGGGATATCTCTTGTGGCGTTCGCGCGTCCCCGACGGCCGCCCCGAGTATCTCGCGATCTGGGCCAGCACGCTGGCAACCCAAGCGTACACGGGGCTCACGCTCCTGCTCGTCTTCCTCACCTGGCGCCTCTATACGCTGGCGACCGAAGCGACCACGCAAACGGAGCGCGCGCACCGCGCCGCCCACTCGCCGCTGCTCATGGCCAAGGTGAGCTCGGTCGTCGCCACCGGCTCGGGGCGCAGCCTGCGGCTCGATATCGCCAACGTCGGCGACGGCACCGCTTACAGCATTCGCACGCAAGCCTATTTGAAGCCGGGATACGGCGAACCCGACGACCACGCCGACCACACCGTCGCCCTTCCAAAAGGGCAAACCATTACCGTTCTGCTCGACGTCACGTGGCTGATTCGCGTCTTTCGCGTGCTGCTGCACGATCTAATTCAAGATAGCTTGCCCACCGGCGTCGTGTACCCGCCGCGGGAAGACAACTACGACGCGCTTTCGACGTTCGACGAAGATCTGCGCGATCTGTGCAGCTTCACCAACTCCGATTTCATCATCGAGGTCGCGTACGCCGACCTCTACGGCACCGCCACTACCACCACCGTGACGATTCCGCGCGGCGAGCTCGCGCTCCAGCGCGTCTCCAGAGTCGACCGCGACGAAACGCCCGTCTCGCCCCGCACCAGTCACGAGATCGAGACGTCGTTCGAACCCGGCGAAGAAATCGGCGGCGAGTATCACATCGACTTACGGCATCCCGGGTACTGGCCTTCCTCGGTACGCGAGGTGCGGGTGGTTCACCAGCAGGATCGCGGGGAACGCGGCAGCGCCTCGGGCCCGACGTGACGCGCTTCAAGATCGCGACGACCGAATCGACCCTGAGTTTCTTCGTCAAGAGCGCCGTCGGCACGATCTACGGCAAAAGCCAACAGCTCGAAGGGTTCGTCGAAGCGTCGTGGGACGGCGAGGGCCGGCTCGTAACCGATCCGACGCCGAAGATGCACGTCGAGTTCGCGGTCGAGAGCCTCACCTGCGGATCGCCCGTCAAGGATCGCAGCCTTTGGACGCTGGTCGATTGCGCCGCCTTTCCTAAGATCGCCGGCGATCTTCTGCGCATCGTGAACACCAGCGGTCACATCAACATCGCCACCGGAAGAATCGCGGTCGGCGGCATCGCTCGCTCCTACGAAGGCTCGCTGCTCGTCAAGCGCGGCCAAGACCGCATCGACGTCGACGGCTTCATCACGATCAATATCAAAGATTTCGGATTCAAAGACACGCGCTTCCTACCGTTCGGCCCCAACACCGACGTGAAGGTGCGCATGATCGTCGCGGCCCGCCCGTAAGGCCGGCGCGCTCCCGGATCCGGCCGGCCCTACGGGCTACCCGGCGGCGCGTAGCCCGGCGGCGGATAACTCGGCGGCGGATACGTCGGGCCCTGGCCTTGCGGGTAGCCGTAGCCTTGCGGCGATTGCGGATAGCCGTAGCCCGGCGGTGGATAGCTCGGCGGCGGATACGTCGGCCCCTGGCCTTGCGGATAGCCGTAGCCTTGCGGCGATTGCGGGTAGCCATAGCCCTGCGGCGCCTGCGGATACCCGTAGCCCGGCGGCGGATAGCTCGGCGGCGGATACGTCGGGCCCTGGCCTTGCGGGTAGCCATAGCCCTGCGGCGATTGCGGATAGCCATAGCCCTGCGGCGCCTGCGGATAGCCGTAGCCCGGCGGCGGATAGCTCGGCGGCGGATACGTCGGCCCTTGGCCTTGCGGATAGCCGTAGCCCGGCGGCGCTTGCTGCGCGACTTGCGCGGGGATCGAGAACTGAATCGGCGTGGCCATCGCGACGTCGTCGCGAAACTTTCCGAACGTCGCCGGATCGCCGTTGAAGAGCGCGACGAGCTGGGAGACGCGCTGTTCGTCGCTGGGATGATCGGAGAGCGCGCCCGACTGGTGCGCGGCGCCCGCGCTCTGGCGATACTGACGGAAGTTCCACACCATGCCCCACGGATTGAAGCCCGCTTTAGCGCAGGTGTACGCTCCGGCTCGATCGGCGTTGCTTTCGGCCGCACGAGAGAAGCCCGCTTCTTGCTCCTGCACGCCGTAGCCGCCCTGCCCTTGCGGCTGATGCTGCAACTGCTGTTGATACATCGCGTATACGTCGTGATGAATGTCGTGGTTCACTTCGTGGCAGAGCACGCCGGCCAGCTCGTCCCGGTTGCGGACGAACGAGAGCATTCCGGTCGTGACGTACACGTTTCCGCCGGGCGCCGCGAATGCGTTGGGCGTCCGATCGTTCAGGATCACGAAATGAAACGGCGCGTAATACTGCGCGTCGGCGACCGCAGCGATCTTGTCGGCGACCGGCCGGAGCGTCGCGTACAGCGGCGATTGCGACGGCACGATTTCGCCTTGCTGCATCAGCTGCGCGTAACGCTGCTGCCCGTATTGGGTCTCCCAATGCTGCTCTTGTTGCGAAACGTCTTGGGTGCGCCCGGCGGCGGGGAATGCCAGCGCGGCCGCAACGTAGACGGCAATTGCGAGGCGTAGGGAGGTGCTAGCCATGCGTATCATTCTACCTGGGAGATCGGCTCGCCGTGCGAGGATCGCCCTAAGCGGAGGCTAAGAACTGATGAGAACCGCGCGATCCCCGGGCCTCGGGCGTTCGAGGAAGTGCTCGCTCGCCGCCGATCATCCGCACCGGCGGATTCGCATCAGCAGGAGCTGCCAGCGGCAGACGGCGCCGGCCGGATCTCGTTCGATGCGTTCGCAGACGCCGTCGTAGAAGCGATCGGCAACCGCGCTCGCCGCCTCGCCGAAGAGGCACGGCTCGCTGGAACGCGCGCAAAAACGCCGTATAGGCCCGAGCGAACGCTGCCGCGTCGTGCGTGCTCTCGTAAGCGAGCCGCAGCGGATCGTGTACGTCCGGTAATAGGTCGGAACGAGCATCTGCCGGTACTGCTGCTCCGGGATCGTGCCGTTGCGCACCATGGCCTGCAGCTCGTCGTTGGCCACGTTCATCAATCCCTCGGCCCCGGCGAATCCTCGGTCGTCGGCGCAACTTGCGACGAGCGCGATTTGCCCGCCGGGAAGAAACTCTACGCTGCGCGCACTCAGGAAATTCAGCCAGTCCTGCGCCGCCCGTTCGCGAAACTGCCGCCGGACGTCGCCTTGCGCGTACGGCGACCAGATGTGATTCGGGATCGAGCACGGCGGGCTGCTCAGCCAGTGGACGGCGATGGAATTCCATCCGATCGTTTGCGTTTGCGCGGCAAAGACGCGCTCGTAAAACGAGACGCCGGCTGCGAAGGCATACACGTCTTCTTGCCCGCGCAGGTAACTCGCCCGCGAGTTCGCCAGCAGTTCGAACAGCGACGTAAAATCGTTCGACGGAATGTCGGTATGCGTGATCGCGATGGGCTTCGCGGTGCGCGCCCGCAACTCGGCGATCGCGGCGTGCATCGGCTGGAGCGAGTTCTTTCCCTGCGCGGCGCCGAGATCGGCGATGCCCAAGATGCCGGCGGCAATCGGAACCTCGCGCGCGGCGCGAACGATCAAATGGCATTTGGTGCTCGCGCGCGCCACCCCTCGCTCGGCGTCGAGGCGGCGCGGCGGAGATCCGGTGCATCGCCGTCGAATAAACGGGCACGCGCTCGCCCGTCGTGGAGGTGTCCGATGGATCCCGTACTGCTTGGCTCGCTCTTGTTGCTTCCGTACGATTTCGTCCCCGAAGATTGGGAGGCGTGCGCCGGGCAGTTGTTCCCGACGCAATACGGCGCGCTTTACGAGCTTCTCGGCACGCAATTCGGCAGCGATCGCGGCCGGTTCGCCCTTCCCGATCTTGCGGGGCAAGAACCGGTGAGCGGGCTGACGTACGTCATCGCGACGCGTGGAGCGATGCCGTGATCAAGCGGCAAACGTTTCTGCTCGGTGGCGCCGGAGCCGCGCTCGCCGGCTGTGCCGCGGGCGCGCTGTCGCCGTCGAACCTGCACCTCCCCGCGGCTTTGGGCCCGAGCGCGAAGCGGCAGGCGCCCGGCGATCAGCTCCTCGGTTCGCTTCTTCTCGTGCCGTACGACTACGTGCCGGCCGAATTTGCCGCCTGCGACGGTCAGCTGATGCCGATCGACCCGAACGTCGCGCTATTTTCGCTGATCTACACGAAGTTCGGCGGCGACGGACGCACGAACTTCGCTTTGCCCAATATGCGCGGGCGCGAGCCCATCGCGGGTTTGTCGTACGTCATCGCCACCGCCGGACGGTTCCCGGGCCGCAAGCGGCGCTCGCCGGGCGCAACCGCTCCGCTCGTCGGGCAGCTGCTGCTCGTTCCGTACCTGGCGAAGTTCCTTCCGCCTCAGGGTTGGGCCGTTTGCGACGGACGCACGATGATGATTCGCGACTATCCGGAGCTCTACGTCGTCATGGGCAACAAGTTCGGCGGCAACGGACAGACCACGTTCGCGCTTCCCGACCTGCGCAAGCACGCGCCGGTCCAGGGCCTCACCTACCTCATCGCGCTGAGAGGGCGGTTCCCGGATCGAGCCTAGGAATCGCGTGCGGGCTCAGTAGGCAAACTCCGAAAGCGCGCTGTACGACGACGCGAACTGCGAGTACCACAACACGCCCTTGGGATCGAAGACGAGATCGTGGACGTGCGCCGCTACCGGCAAGCTGGGAAACTCGCGAATCTGCGATCCGGTCGGCGTAATGTATCCCACCTTCCCGCTGTAGTTCCAAAAGCCGCCGCCCGTTTCGGTGAACCACACGTTCCCGTCGGGCCCCGCGGCGACGTTGAGCGGGCCGGCCGACGCCGACGGTACGGCCCACTCCGAGATCGCTCCCTTCGTCGTGATGCGGCCGATCTTGTTGGCGGCGAACTCCGCGAACCAGACGTTCTTATCGGGGCCGGTGACGATGCCCCACGGCCCGGCGTTTGCCGTCGGAAGCGTATGAACGGCCAGCACCTTGCCGCTCGTCGACGCGACGACGATGGCGTTGAGGCCGCCGTCGGTGATCCACAGATTGCCGTCGGGGCCCGCCGTAATTTCCGTCGGGCTCGAGCCCCCCGGCAGCGGATACTTCACGATCTTGCCGTCGGAAGCGACCGCGCCGAAGCCCACGGCATTGTAGCCTTGATCGACGAACCACGTGCGCCCGTCGGGCCCTAGGGCCGTCGCGTTCGGCTGCGACGTGACGCCTTTGGGAACCGGAATCGTATAGCTCGTGATGACGCCCGCGGCCGTCGCCTTGCCGATCTTTCCGACCTGGGACTCGGCAAACCACAGGTTGCGATCCGATCCGAGGCTGATGCCGATGGGCCCGGTTCCGACGATCGGATACATCGTAAACGTGCCGCCGGCCCCGACCTTCACGATTGCTCCGCCCGACGCGCCGGTCGCCCACACGTTGCCGTCCGGGCCGATGCAGAGATCCGCGATGCCGAGCGGAAGCGGTCCGTACTTGGTGGTGAGCATCGGCGCCGTGTATTGCGCGACGGTGCGCGGGCTCGGCGCGAACGGCAGCCGCGCGTCGTGCAAACCGCGCGCCTGCGCGGAGATGGTCGCCGAGAGCAGCGCGCCGCCGTCGTACGACAGCTCGACGCGATCGGACGAACGCGCAACGGTCGTCGCCGAGAGTTTGGTGGTGCCCGACGCGTCGCTATCGGTCAGCGTCACGGGCGAGGCGTACGCGCCCAGAATCGTATTGCCGTCGACGTCGCGCGCTTCGACGTGCACGGCGGTCTTCGCCGGCTGCCCCGCCGGCGGATACGCATTGCGCATCCACAGCGTCAATCTCGCGGGCCGCCCGGTGAGCGCCAGCGGCACGCGGACGTCGCGGCCTTGCACCACGGTCGCCGTAGCCGTGCCCGAAGCCAGCACGTTGCCGCTGCCCTTGCGGCCGTCGTACGCGACGACGTCGAAGATCTGCTTGCCGGCGGGAACGGCGGCGCGCTGCGAGCACACCCGCATCCCGTTCTTGGCAGCGGCGCACGCCGGAGACGAGGCGGCGACGTTCATCGTCAGCAGGGTCTTTCCCGAAAGCGCGATCGCGACGGATTGCGCGCTCGGCGAGATCGGTGCGTCGGGCGCGTTTTGCACCACCGACACCACGAACGTGGCCGAAGCCTTGGCGCCCGAGGCCGCCGGCTGCAGGGGTGCGGGGACGTTGGGGACGGCGCCGTTGGCCGAGCAGGCCGTCAGCAGCGCGAGCGCGCCGGCGGCGCTCCAAAACGAACGGTTCATTCGTGCTTCCTCACAAAGCGGAGCGATCGGAAGATGGCCTTGGCCGATTGCAAGCGCGCGGCGGCCCGGCGCGCGGCGATGCCGGCGTCGAGCGGCAGCGCCGTCTCGATCGCGGCGGCGGCGGCGTTGCCGCTGGCCTGCTGCAGCCCGAGCGTTTCGTCGGTGACGACGTCGCTCAGCGGCTTGTGACTGAGATTGAAGTTTTCGTAGTCGTAATAGGTGAGCAGTTCGTCGTGGAGGTCCGAACAGACTACGCCGTACGGCGCGCGAACGTACGACGTGCGCTGCGTCGTCTCGTACTCGCCGAAGACGACGTCGAGCCGCGTTTTCCGCTCGACGATCTGCGTCGCCTTACCGGCGAAGCCTTTCGCCGCGGCGCACGCTTTCGGGACGCGCACCGTTCCGTCGTCCACGAAGAGGTCGCCGGCCAAGACGGGCGGCACGCGCGGATACCACACGCCGACGCGCGCCGTCTCCGTGACCATGTTGCCCGCGTTGGTGAACAGGATCGGAATGAGGCCCTTATAGGGCGACGAGAACGCGATCGTCGAGTTGAGCGGCGAGCCTTCGAAGGGCCATTGATAGACCGCATCGCCGTTTGCGAACGTCTGCGCGAGCGATTGGCGCCCCTCGACGGGCACCCCGGATTCGTCGTACGACCCGTCGGCGCGATAGCGATCCGTCAGCGACGAGCCGGCCGCCGCGTCGACGATCGTTTCGGTGCGCGCGGCGGTATCGCTCCAACGCGCTTGTGGAACCTCCGGCACTTGATCGAAGACGCCGTTCCCGGGATCGTTCACGACGATCTCGCGCACGCCGCCCGAAGCGTGCAATCCCGTCTTGACCGCGACGACGTCGACGCCGTTGCGAATCGCGCTGCGCCGCTGTTCGACCGTGACGTCGTAGGTGATTTGCGCGTTCGCGCCCTTTCCGGACTCGGTCTCGATCGCGTGATAGACCACCGCCGGCCGCCCGCGAAAGGTGCCGCTCGCGGTGGTCACGCGGTCGGCGACGCTCAGCGAGACCGGATTGGGGCCGCCGGTTTGACGCAGCCGCCCTGCGTACACCAGCGTCGCGCCGCCCGAAGGCCACGGCTGCGGCACCGACGAGGCGGCGCGCCCGGCGGGCACCGCCGGGAGGGCGCTCGCGCCTTGAGGGGACGCTGCCGGAGCGGAGCACGCCGCCAGCACGAGCGCGCCGGCGCCGAGAACGTAGCGAGGAATGCCGGAGATCGTCGGCACGAGAGACCCTCCTCGAGTTAGAGCTTGTTTGCGGTGTTCCAGAAGTCGACGGACCCGATGCCCGTAACGAGATCGTAGCCGGCGCTCGCGTCGAACGGGCCGTTGCTTCCCAGGACGATATCGTGGAAGAGCGGCGCGGAGCCGCTGCCGTACCCGTTCGATTTGAAGACCCGGTAGAGCGCGTTTGCGGCGTTTCCCGAACGCGCGTTTTGGAGCTGATCGATTTCGGCGATCGCCGCGCCGAAGATCGGCGACGACAACGACGTGCCGCCGAGGGGATTGTATTGCGTGTCCCACGTTCCGGTGTAGTAGAAGGCCATGCCGGTGAGCGGATTGGCGTCGAGCGCGACGTCGGGCGCGTTGCGACCGCGATCGACGCTGCCGGCGACGCCTCGCTGCCATGCCGGCTGCGCGAAGATCGTCGAAATTCCGCCGCCGCCGCCGCTCCAGCCGACTTCGGAGGCCCAGCTTCCGCCGTTTCCTACCGTGAGCGCGGTCCCGCCGACGGCGACGACGTACGGCGAGCTCGCCGGCGCGTTCGCGCACAGGCTGCCGCCGGAATCTCCCGTCGACGCGTGAAACGTGATGCCTTTGGCGGCGCCCTGCTCGGCGATGCGGTTCCACGCCTCGACCGTCTTGGCGCCGATGTCGATCTCGCAACCACCGAAGCTCGAGTTCACCGCGTCGACCGCATTATCGGAGACGACGCGAGCGTAGGCATCGGTAATGTTCGCGTTGGTAAACGACGGGATTTCGTACATCGACAACGCGGTGCCGGGCGCGTTTCCGACCAGAGCTTCGGCGTCGAGCGCGGCCTCGACCGAATCGGCCGTCGAGTCGCCCTGCGGCGGCCCGCCCTTGAGCAGAACGCGCTTGGTGGCCGGCCCGGTTCTCGCGATATGAAAGTACGCGAGAAAGCCGCGCAGATCGCTTTCGGCAAAGTCGGCGTCGATGACGACGGCGGACGCGCGGCCCGAACCGTCGTACGGCTTATTGGCCGCGTTGCGGTGGCGCACGGGTAAATCGTAGCCGGCCGAAAGTGCGAGCGGCGCATACCCGCGGTACCCCGTCACGGTGCTGACCGGCCCGAACAGTGCGGCGTTCGAAGACGACGGACGCGCCACGGCCGCTCCGCGCGCAACCGTCGCGTGGTCGGTGCGAACGTTCTCGAGCGTGTCGAGTCCGTCGACTGCCAGCATCGAGGAACGCAGCCCCGGCGGAGCGTGCGCGGGAACGGCGTTGACGTAATACGCGCCGCCCGACGGCCGCGCGACGCGGCGAATCCTCGTGCGGAAATAGCGTTCGATGACGGCAACGGTCGCGGTGGCGTCGATCACCGTACGGTTGGGATAGGTCGCGTCGACGCGAAAGCCGGCGGACCGCAGCGAGCGTACGACGCGGGAATAGTCGGCTTGCGAAGGCGCGAACCGCGCGTCGAACTCCGCGTTGCTCAGCCAGTGCCGGAACTGCGCCGACTGCGGATCGCTCTGCTCGGCAACCAGGCGATCCAATCCCGATTGATCTCGGTAGCGCAGCGTTACCGCAACGGCCAGGCGCGCGGCGGGAGCCGCGGCGCCCGCGTCGGTAACGCCTAGGCGCGTCAGCGAAGGGGCGTCTGCCAGCACGCCGGCCGGTACGGCCGGCGCAGCCGGCAACGGTGGCATCGCTCCCTGGTTCGAACAGGCTGCCAGAACGGCGAAACACGCAAAAAGCGCAAAATGCGACGGTCGCTTCATAGCGTTGCAACTACGACCGCGCCGAACGGCTCCCTGGGAAGGAAAGTGCCAAATTGGTGCCAGTTCCTTCGCGTCGCTGCCGAAGGCTGCTCGCGCCTTCCGGGCGAAGGCGAGAGACTCGCGATGAACGATCACGATCTGGCTGCGGCGGCGCGTCACGCTCTCGCCAACCTCGAGAACGAGCGCGAGCTCGCCCGCAACGCGCTGTTGCCGCGCGAGCACGCGCTGTCGTACGACGCGCTGCGCTTTATCGTATTGAGCGCGCTGGAATCGCTGGCGTCTTCGGGCAACAACCGCGCCGCGCGCAAGCAGCGCCGGATGCACGCGATTCTCACGCGCTGCGATCTCGCCGGCGAAGTACACAAGTCGGTCATCAACTCGATGGCGATCTCTCGCCGCCAGTTCTATCGCGAACGCCACGAATCGCTCGTGCGATTGGCCGATTCGATCCGCTCGGGCGTTCGCAAAGCGCAGAACGCCAACGGCGACTTCTCGCTGGCTGCGGTCGTCGATTTAGGCGACGCGCGCGAGGCGCTGGTCGAGGCGCTTCGCGGAGCGGGGCAGTACCGGCAAGTGTGGGAAGAGGCCTCGTCGCTCGCGCGCACGCTGGGAAACGATCCGCGCACCATGGAGTGCTGGCTGGTCGCCGCCGAAGCGGCGCGTTTCATGGCCGATCCCGCGTCGGCGCGACGCGCGCTCGACGCCGCCGGCGCCGCGGTGCAGCCCGATTCGTTCTGGCGTTCGTTGTGGCTGGCCAGCGGAACGATGAGCCTGCAGTGGATCGCCGGCGAGACGGATGCGGCTCGAGCGACGCTCGAACGGGCCGTGCGCTCCGGCTCGCCCGAAGGGCGGATCCACGGAAAAGAAGCGGTGCTGCTCGCCATCGTGCTCTGCTCCGGCGCGCGCATGGAGGTCGACTGCGGAAACTGGGATCGCGCGCGATCGCTCTTGGCGCGAGCGTCGGCACTGGCGCAGAACGGCAGCGGCTCGAAGCGGCAATCGCGCTTCCGCCTCTCCGCGCTGATCTCGCGGCTGTACGCGCAGCTCGCCGAACACGCCGACGGCGACGCACCCCGCGCGCTGGTATCGTATCGCGCCGCGCTCGACGCGGCGCGTTCGTCCGGCGAGCTGGGAACGGTGGCCGAGATCGCGATCCGCTACGGCGCGGCGCTGGCGCGCGAGAACGTTGAGTCGGCGCTGTATTATGCCGACTACGGGCTCGACATCGTGCGCCGCTTCTATCCCGGCGACCGGCTCTGCGAACTGACGCTCGAGATCGTTCCGCTGCTGCTGCACGCTCGCGGCGCCGACGCGGCGCGCGAGGCGATCGCGCGGGCGCGCACGCCCGGCATCGGTTCGCGCGACGCACTCTTTCTCGACGTAGCCGAGGCCAAGGCGTTCGCCCACGCCGGCGAGCTTCATCGAGCCGTCGAGATGGCCGAGACCGCGTCGACCGGGCTCCTCGCACGCGGCATCGACGCATGGGGCTGCGAGGCCCGGCTCTTCGCCATCGACGCAGGCCTCAAGCTCGGCTTTCGCGCGCGCGCTCGCCGGGATCTCGCACAGATCGGCGACGCGCTCGAGCGCAGCCGCTACGAAACCCGGGCGCGCGCCGCGCGGCTGGCCGCTCCGATCGGATCGAACCTGCTCCCCTGTTAGAGCGTTTGCCTTCCCACGTCGAAGCGGTCGAGATTCATCACCTTCTCCCACGCGGCGACGAAGTCGCGCACGAAGAGATCGTTCTCGGCTGCATAGGCTTCGCCGATCGCCCGCAGTTGCGAGTTGGATCCAAAGATCAGATCGTAGTTCGTTCCGGTCCACACGATCTCGCCCGTCCGGCGGTCGCGGCCCTCGTAGGTGTGTTCGGCGGCCGCCCGCTGCCATTTCGTCTTTACGTCGAGCAGGTTCGTGAAGAAATCGTTGGTGAGCGCGCCGGGCCGTTTCGTGAAGACGCCGTGCTTGGAACCGCCGGCGTTCGCGCCGAGAACGCGCAAGCCGCCCACCAGCGCGGTCATCTCCGGCGCCGTCAGCGTGAGGAGCTGCGCGCGGTCGACGAGCCGCTGTTGAGGCGATCGGCCATGCGCGTTGCCGAGATAGTTGCGGAAGCCGTCGGCCGTGGGTTCCAGCACCTCAAAGGAGTGCGCGTCGGTGTTCTCCTGCGTCGCATCGGTGCGGCCCGGCACGAACTTCACGCGCAGCTCGCGGCCCGCATCCTTCGCCGCACGCTCGATGGCCGCGCAGCCGCCGAGCACGATGACGTCGGCGAGCGACACGCGCTTACCGCCGGGGAGCGACGCGTTGAACGCTTGCTGCACGGCTTCGAGCGCTTGCAGCGCCTTTGCCAGTTCGGCGGGTTGGTTCACCGTCCAATCCTTCTGCGGCGCGAGGCGAATGCGCGCGCCGTTGGCGCCGCCGCGCTTGTCGGTGCCGCGGAACGTCGACGCCGACGCCCACGCGGTCGCCACCAGCTGCGAAACCGTGAGGCCGCAGGCGAGGATGCGCTCTTTCAGCGCGGCAACGTCGGCTTCGTCGATCGCCGGATGGCCGGCGGCGGGCAGCGGGTCCTGCCACAGCTGCGGCTGCGCCGGCACGTCGGGGCCGAGATAGCGCGAGACCGGGCCCATGTCGCGATGCGTGAGCTTATACCACGCTTTTGCAAAGGCGTCGGCAAACGCTTGCGGGTTTTCGTGGAAGCGTTTGGCGATCGGCAGATAGTCCGGATCGGTTTTCAACGCCACGTCGGTGGTAAACATCATCGGTGCGTGACGCTTTGCGGGATCGTGCGCGTCGGGGACGGTCGCCGCGCCGGCGCCGTTCTTCGGCGCCCACTGCCAGCCGCCGCCGGGGCTCTTCACCGCTTCCCACTCGTAGTTGAAGAGATGATCGAAGTATCCGTTGCTCCAGTGGGTGGGCGTCGACGTCCAGCTTCCTTCGAGGCCGGTCGTGATGGTGGCGTCGCCGTTGCCGCTGCCGAAGGTGTTGTGCCAGCCCAGGCCTTGCTCTTCGATGCCGGCCGCGGCCGGCGCGATGCCGACGTATTTGCTGGGATCGGCCGCGCCGTGCGCTTTACCGAACGTGTGGCCGCCGGCGATCAGCGCGACCGTCTCTTCGTCGTTCATCGCCATGCGCGCGAACGTTTCGCGAATATCGTGCGCGGCGGCGAGCGGATCGGGCTTGCCGTTGGGGCCTTCGGGATTGACGTAGATCAAGCCCATTTGCACGGCCGCGAGCGGATTCTCCAGGTCGCGTTCGCCGGTGTAGCGCCGGTCTTCGAGCCACGTATCTTCGGGACCCCAATAGATGCTCTCGTCGGGTTCCCACGCATCTTCGCGTCCGCCGGCAAAACCGAACGGCTTGAGGCCCATCGATTCCAGCGCGCAATTGCCGGCGAGAATCATCAAATCGGCCCACGAGATTTTCCGGCCGTACTTGCGTTTGATGGGCCACAGCAGCAGCCGGGCTTTATCGAGATTGGCGTTGTCCGGCCAGCTATTGAGCGGCTCGAACCGTTGCTGGCCCGAACCCGCGCCGCCGCGACCGTCGCCGATGCGATAGGTGCCGGCGCTATGCCACGCCATGCGAATGAACAGCGGGCCGTAATGCCCGAAATCGGCCGGCCACCAATCTTGCGACGCGGTCATCAACGCGAAGAGATCGGTCTTGACCGCGTTGAGATCGAGGCTGCCGAACTCGCGCGCGTAGTCGAAATCTCCGCCCATGGGGCTGGCCAGCGCCGACGGCCGGTGGAGCACCGAGAGATCGAGCAAGTCGGGAAACCAATCGACGTTCGTCCTCGGCCGCACGGGAACGCGCTTGTGCGCGACCGGGCAGGCACCTCCATCGCTCTCCGACATCTCGACGATCGTGTTGTCCATCTCGGCCTCCCCGACTGAACATGACGTTCAGTCTCACCCAATCAGAGTAACGCTCCACCCGGCCGCCGTCAAGAACCCGACGTTTTATGGACGGCGCAGGCGTTACGCTCGACCTGCGGAGCAGCGGCGTCCGCAAAGGAGGCGCACGTGTCCGATATCGGCATCCAGGTTCCGTGGTGGTTCGGCGCCGTCACGATCCTGGCCGCGACGTTCTGGCCGCTGACCGTTGCCGTCGCTGGCGCCGGTATCTGGCTCTTTGCGGCCAGGCGGTCGCGGATCGCCCGGATCGTCGCGATCGTCGCCGGCGCAGCTTGGGTGCTCTCTGCATCGATCCAGCTCTACGCCTTCGCCGATGGTACACGCGCGCAAGCGGCCGGTGCGGCCTACGATCGCGCGCACCGGCGTACGCTCGCGAGCGACACGACGATCGACGGCATGCAGCTTCCCGCGGGAACGGTCGTCGTCACCGGCGAGCGCGACCGCATTGCATCGCTCGAGCTCCCTGGGCCGGCCGTGCTTTTCGGCGTGCCGCTCGCGGGGACGGTCGAGCTGCGCGACGGAAAGCTGGAGGGAAGCCAAACGCTGGCGCGCGACGCGACGATCGACGGCCTACCGTGCGCTGCCGTCGACGGCGCTTCGTTCGAGGGCGGGCGCCTCACCGATTGCCGGCTCGCACGCCCGGCGACGATCCGCGGCGTTCCCTGCCGCGGTTACGTCACCGTGCACGCCGACTTTCTCGGGTGCGAACTCGCGCGATCGTATCGGCGCTACGGCACGGCGTGGCACGCCGGCACCGACGTTCGCGGCGGCGGCAACGAGGCGACCTTCACGATCGGCTCGCACGGGCCGGGGCCGCTGCTCTACGGATCGCACCTTCCCGCCGGGACGATGGTCGTGTACCGCAACGCCGAGGTCGCACTCATCAGCTTCGCCGGTCCGTTTCGTTACCGCGGCTGCACGTTGGCGCAGATCGAACGCCGCGGCGGCACGGTGCAGGCGACCGTGCAGGGTGCGTGCGCGCTGCCCGCACTTGCAAACGGCCGCGTAGCGGTGCCGGGCCTCACCTTGCGATCGAGCACGCCGCGCGGACAGCCGGGATCTGGAGCATGAGGAACGCCCGGCAATTCGCAGAAAGCAGGCCGTCCACGCACCGAACGCTGCGGCGGCGAAGCCGGCCGCTCGGAAAGGACGTATGCAAAAGACCACGCTTTCAACCATCCTTGCGCTCGCCGCAGCCGTGACGCTGGCCGCATGCAGCCAAACCTCGTCGACCTCCTCGACGGCCACGGCTACGGATCAGCCGGCGGCCAGCCCCGCGGCCAGCGCGCCGGCCGCAGCCTCGCCGGGAGATTCCGATACGGCCGACGCCATCAAATCGCTGGTTGCGGCCGAGGACAACGGGTTTAGCGATATTCAAGGCAAGGCCATGGGCGGGGATGCCGATACGGCGGCCTATGCGGTGAGCTCCACGGTGCCGAACATGAGCTGCACGATGCTCTTGCTCAAGAAATCGAACGAGAAGGCCGTCGATTGCGTTGCGACGTCGACGACGCAAGCCGACGCCGATGCGGCGCTCGCTGCCGCCAAGCAGAACGTGGCCGCAGCGATGCCGAGCCTCACCGGCAAAGACGTCAACAGCACCAGTGGGAAATACATCGCCCAATGGCTCTACTCGGACGACAAGCACGCGGTACTGCTCTACGAAAAGAAGAAATCCGAAAATCAGTACGTCGTATCGATGTCGTTCGCGCTTCCGTCGTTCTTCAACTCGTAACGTCGCCGAACGCCGGTCGCCGGCGGCGACTGATGGCCTATTGGTGCGCGATGGTTTGATGGACGAAGGAAATAGCGACCGATCCTTCGCCGACCGCCGACGCCACGCGCTTCACGCTGTCCTCGCGGATGTCGCCGACGGCGAACACCCCGGGGAGGCTCGTCTCGAAGAGATACGGCCGCCGCGCCAAGGGCCATTGGGCGGCGGCCAAATCCTCCGGGCTCATCGCCGCGCCGGTCTTGACGAAGCCCTTCTCGCCGAGGGCGATGCAGCCGTCCAGCCACGCCGTGTTCGGCTCGGCGCCGGTCATCATGAAGACGTGCGGAATCTCGTGCTCTTCCACCTCGCCGGTCCGGTCGTTCCGCCATCGAACGGCGCGTAGCCGGTCGTCGCCGAGCAGCGCCACGATTTCGGTCCGCGTTCGCAGCTCGATATTCGGCGTGTCTTCGATCCGGCGGCTCAGGTAGCGCGACATGCTCTCGGCCAAGCCGTCCGAGCGCACGAGCACGTAGACGCGCTGCGCCGTTGCCGAGAGAAAGACCGCCGCTTGCCCCGCCGAGTTCCCGCCGCCGACGACGATCACGGGGTCGCCCGTGCAGAGCTGCGATTCGACGAACGTCGCGCCGTAGTACACGCCGTTGCCTTCGAACCGGTCGATGCCGTCGAGGGGGAGCTTGCGGTATTGAACGCCGCTCGCAATCACGATCGCGCGTGCTCGCACCTCGCCGCCGCTCTCGAGTTCGATTCGAAACGGGCGCCTTTCGCAGTGCAACCGCACGGCGCGATCGATCAGCAACTCGGCGCCGAACTTCTCGGCTTGCGCGTAGGCGCGCGCCGCGAGTTCTTGGCCCGACACGCCGGTCGGAAACCCGAGGTAGTTTTCGATGCGGGAGCTCGAACCGGCCTGACCGCCCGGAGCGTTCGTCTCGATCACGAGCACGTCGAGCCCCTCCGACGCACCGTAGACGGCGGCCGCCAAGCCCGACGGCCCCGCACCGATGACGACCAAGTCGCGAACGTGCCCGCGATCGATGGCTTCGTTGAACCCGAGAGCGTCGGCGACGTCGCGGTTCGAAGGGTTGCGCAGCACCGTCTTCCCGCGGCAGATCACGACCGGAACATCGCGGGCGGCGATGTTGAAGGTCGTCATGATCCGCTCGACCTCGGCATCCCGCTCGAGATCGATGTACGTATACGGATGGCCGTTGCGCATGAGAAACTCTTTGAGGCGCAGCGTGTCGGAGGAGTGCACCGAGCCGATCAGGAGAACGTCGCCCACGCCCGCCCGCGCAAACGCGACGCGGCGCCAAATGAAGGCCCGCATGATCAATTCGCCGATTTCGGCATCGGTCTGCACGAGCGACATCATCTGCTGCCGGTCGAGCTGGATCAGTTCGCCCGGCGCCGATGCTCGAATGCGGAAGATGGCGCGCCGCCCCGAGATCGAGTTGATCTCGCCGCTGAACTGCCCTCTCCCGCGCAGGGTGACGACGACTCGCTCGTCTTGCGAAGGGCTCAACGCCTGGAGCTCGCCCGATACGATCACGAAAAACGGCATCGCCGCGTCGCCTTGCTCGATCAAGACCTCGCCGGCGGCGACGCTCCGGCGGCGCCCGTAGCGCTCGACGCGCACGATTTGGGCATCGGCGAGCGATGGGAAGACCTCGTCCGGCGGTGCGAACAGCGGTAGGTCCGTGGAGCTCATAAGCACGTGCTCTCTTCGATGAGCGGGTAGGGTTTTCTCCCCATACCGCGATCTTCTCGGGCGCACTATGCTGGCTGGGTGCCGGTTTCCGATGCGGTCAGGGCCGTGGCGCGGCGTATGCGGCAGTTGGATCGCGACGAACGCACCGTGCTGATGCGCGCCTCGGCCATCGGCCGGCGCTTCCCGCTCGCCGTGCTGACCGCGACCACCGCGCTGGCCGAGGAGCGGGTTCGCGCGGCGCTCGATAAGGCGTGCGCGCTTCAGCTCGTCGTGCGTGAGGGTGCCGGTGCCGAGTGGTACGCCTTTCGCCACGCATTGATCCGGGACGTCGCCCATCAGAACCTCGTCGAGAGCCGTTTGCGGCCGATTCACCGGTTGATCGCGCGCGCCTTGGAGCGTTGCGCCGGTGCGGACGAAAGCGGAAGCGACGACCTCGCCTATCACTCGTGGGCCGCCGGGGACTCGGTGCGCTGCGTGCTATACAACGAGCTCGCCGGCGACCGGGCGGTCGCCGCGTTTGCGGCATGCGAAGCTCGGATCTACTACGAACGCGCGCGCGATTTTGCAGCTCCGGATTCCGAACAGTTCGCGCGTTTGACCGGCAAGCTTTTCGCGTTGCCGCAAGAGGGCGGGTAGCGCGCCGCGCGCGGCGAAACGCCAGCGGTGATCGTTCGCCCCGTGCTCTGCCGGCCGTTCGTCGGCCGCCGCGCCGAACTCGCGTACCTGCGGGAGCGACGACTCGAAGCGGGCGCGTCTCGCGGCGGCCTCGTTTTCGTCGCCGGCGATGCCGGCGTTGGGAAGACGCGGTTGATCTCCGAGTTTTGCCGTTCGCTCGCGTACTCGCGCTGGCGAATTACCTACGGCCCGTGCCGAGAGTTCGGCGGACGCCCGTACGGCCCGATCCTCGACGCGCTCTCGAGCGTGGATTCCGGCGCGGTCGCCATCACTCCGGCCGAGTCGAAACGGCAATATTTCGATGCGATTCTCGAACGCTTCGCCGAGGTCGCTTCCCGCCAAGCGCTGGTCGTCGTCGTCGAAGATCTGCATTGGGCGGACGCGGCTACGCTCGATCTGCTGGCCTCTCTCGCTTCCAACCTGCACCGCATGCGAATCCTCGTTCTCGCGACCTTTCGCGCCGACGCGCTGCACGCGGAACATCCGGCTGCGGCCGGGATCGAGAACGTCGGGCGGCGCGCGCGCGCCGGGCGCATCGATCTCGCTCCGCTCGACGGCCTCGAGCTGCGCCGCTTCATCGACCAAGCGCTCTCCGGTTTCGCGTTGAGCGACGAGCGACGGCGCGCGATCGCGATCGCGGGCGAAGGCAATCCGTTCTTCACCGAAGAGCTGCTCAAGAATGCCGTTCAAGAGGCTGCCGAACGCAGCGAGCGCGGCGAACCCGGCGTGCCGCCGAGCGTTCGCACGACGCTGCTCGACCGATTGCGGCCGTTCGAGCCCGGCGACCGCCGCATCCTCACGCAGGCAGCCGTTATCGGCCGCACCTTTACGCTGGACGTGCTCGCGGCGGTGGCCGGCGCCGAGCCGGAACGCCTCGTTCCGCTCCTACGAAAGGCGCGCGACTTTCAGCTCATCGAAGAGCTGGCGCCGGGGCTCTTCCGATTCCGTCACGGACTCACTCGAGAGGCGATCTGCGGCGATTTTCTCCGTACGGAACTGCGGCCGCTGCACCGCCGCATCGCATCGACGCTGGAAAACGAGCCGAGCGGCGAACGCTCGATCGAGGCACTCGCCTATCACTGGTGGGCCGCCGGCGACGACGAGCTCTCCACCCGGTACAACGAGCTTGCGGGCGACGCCGCTAGGCGGGTCTACGCCCACGACGACGCCATCGCGTTTTACCGGCGAGCGCTCGAGCCCGAAAGCCTCGATGCGCTCGGGCGCGGGTCGATCCTCGAAAAGATCGCAAACGTGCGGTTGGTGCTCAGCATGGCCGAAGAGGGCGAGGCCACGTACGGGCTCGCCGCCGACGCCTTCCAAGCCGCCGGCGCCTTCGAACGCGAGGCGGCGTGCCGCGTGCGTGCGGCCATGACGGCGTACACGATGCGCCTTTCCGATACGAGCGCGACGTTGGAGGCGATGTTGGAGCGGCTGGGCACCAGCGACGCCCTCGCGGCCGCACGGCTGCATCTCGGCATCGCGTGGATCGCCTCGGCCTTGCGCTTCCCATCGCGGGCGCGAGCGCACCTCGCCAAGGTCGATCCGCGAGCGCTCGATGCGACCGACGTCGCCGTGCGCTATCACAACGTTGCGGCGATCGTCGCTGCCGCGTTCGGCGACGCCGAGGCCTTTCGGCGCGAGCACGCCGCGTGGCTCGAAGCGGCGCGCGCGCACGGCGCCGGCGCCGTCGCCGGCGTGTACTTCAACGGCGCGAAGCTGCTCGCGTCCTTCGGACTGCACGAAGAAGCGCGCGAGAACATCGGCCGGGCGCTGGCCGTCGCACGCGAGACGCGCAGCGCGCACGCCGAAGAGTGCGCCAATGCGACGGCCGCGCTGTGCTATCTCTTGAGCGGCGATCTGCAAGGCGCTCGCGACGCGGTCGAGGCCGTCGCTGCGACCACCGACAACCGCGTCAATCTGACGTTCGCGGCGGCGGCCGGCACGGCGATCGGAGCCTATCTCGGAGACGACGGGTTGCTCGAACGGTGGTTCGACGCGCTCGAGACGACGATGCTCGCCGCACCGGAAATCGAATGCGGCTACGGGTTCGCGGAAGTCTTGGTGCGCCGGGGACGCCGCGACGACGCTCGGTCGTTCTTGCATCGCGCGCTGCCGGCATGCGAGTTCGTGCGCGGCGAGGTGTCCGCCATGCTGGCGATCGCCCGGTACGGCGCCGCGCTCGATCGCGAACGCGCGCGCGACTATCTCGTGCGCGCGAGCGAGAGCGATTCGGTCGAACGTGCGGCGCTCGCGCTCTTCGAGGCGATTTCCGTCTGCGACGACGATCCCGAAGCCGCGACGCATCTAGCGCTCGAGGCGGCCGACGGGTTTCGGCGCTTTCGCACTCCGCTGCTCGAGGCTGCGGCGCGCGAAGCGGCCGGCGAAATCGAGGCCGCGCTGGCGCTCTATCGCCGCTGCGGCGCGGCGTACGACGTCGGCCGCTTGGAAGGCCGCCGGGCGAACGGCGCCACGGTGCGCGACGCCGATCGCCGCCCCGAACTGGCGACGCTCTCCGCGCGCGAACGCGAGATCGTCGTCCTCGCCGCGGGCGGCCAATCCAATCTGGAGATCGCGCGCGGCCTTTCGATCAGCCATAAGACCGTCGAGAAACATCTCGGTGCGGCCTACCAAAAGCTGGGCGTCGCCTCGCGGCGCGCGCTTCGCGCGTATCTCTAAAAGGTAGGGTCGCCCACCCATACCGCGGCGCGCCGACTTCTTCTACCATTGCCACAGAACGGCGCACGCCGTTGCTACGACGATGGTGAAAGGAACTTCGGTGCAGATGCGCGTCATACGAAAAATCGCGGCGGCGATCGTGCTTTGCGGATATTCGGCATTCCTTGCGAGCGGCTGCTCGCCGGTGGGCGCGGGAGCCCCGCCGGCCGTTCCGGCGGCGCCCGCGATCGGCACCGCGACGGCGGTGGCGCAGTGGCCCCAGTTCGGCTACGATCCCGGGCATAACGGCTACAATCCGCTCGAGACGGCGATCGGTGCGAAAAACGTCGCCAAACTGACGATCGCTTGGAACGATCAAACGATCGTGCAGCCGGGCGGCATCGTGGTGAACGACTCGGTCGCCTACGTCGACGATATGGGGCAATCGAACGAGGGCCTCTACGCGCTCAACGTAAAAACGGGCGCTCAAAAATGGCGCGCGAATCTCAACCTGAACGGCGGGTGGGGCAGCTTCATTCATGCCGTCGCCGCCGTTGCGGGGAACGTCGTCGTTTCGCCTTGCAGCAACGGTTCGTCGACCACGTTTCTCACGGGCCTGTGCGGCGTCAACGCGGCGACCGGCAAAATCCTGTGGCGGACGTACTGCAAGCAGTATCAAGGAAACCCGTGCGGAGGCCTCGTCAGCGGTACGTCGCCGGCGGCGTACGGCAAGCTCGTCTACTTTCAAAGCACGCAAGGAGTCAACGAGCAGCCCGACACGGAGGCGCTCGACCCGCAGACCGGGGCGATCGCGTGGGACGTCGCCGGAGTCTATCATTGCCCCGATGCTGGCGACTCGAGCGGAAACCCGCTGCCCGCCGGCAACGGCCTCGTGTACGCGGTGATGGGATGCAGAAGCTCCAAGGGCGCGACCGAGGTTTGCGGGTTCGCCGCGCAAACCGGGAAAGCGGCGTGGTGCGACGCGACGGCGTCGCCGTACGTCGAAGACTTGATCGGAAGCGATGGGAAGCTGTATCTCACCGAGCCGGGCGACAGTAACGATCTCGTCGTCACGGCGCTCGACGGCAAGACGGGTGCCCGAGCGTGGACGGCGTCGCTGCCGGGCGGGAACTTCTCGGCGATGGTTGCGAACGGTTCGAGCGTGTTCGTGAACGACGGCGGCAGCGGCGTGTTCGCGTTCGCCGCGAGCAACGGCCGCAAACTATGGAGCTACACGAGCAACGGCAACCTAACGGTAGGCGGGGTGCTCTCGGCGGCCAACGGCCTCGTGTATGCCGACGGCGGCGGGGGCAACAACGGCAACGTCGCGCTCTCGGCCTTCGACGAAAAGACCGGTAAGCTCGTGTGGACCAGCGGCTCGATCGGGAACGGCTCCGCGCCGGCGACGCCGGTCATCGTCAACGGTGCGATCTATGCGGGCTGCTACACCATGTGCGCGTTCCGGGTGCCGGCCGCCGGGCGCTAACGCCGCAAGGCGGCCCGTCCGCGCTTGCGTGCTTGGGGGGCTCGTGATAGAGTACCGTGTTGAAAGCGAGCCCTCGTCCGGCAGCTCGGCGGCAGCGCCGGCGACTTTCGGACGCGGCAGTGTCGGCATGATTGATTCCACGATCGAAGAACTCCGCGAGGCGCTGCGCAAGGCGCAGCATTATGCCGACTTTCGCACCGTCGAGCGCCTCGCCCGCGAACTCGCGGCACGGTGCCGAAACGCCGGCGACGGCGCCGGCGAGGGAAACGCCTACGCGTACTTGGGCGGAGCCTTAGTCGCTCGCAACGCGGGAAGAGAGGCGCGCGAAGCCTACGCCCGGTCTCGCGAACTCTTCGACGGAGCGCGCGATCTCGTGGGCACGACGCGCGCCCTCAACGGGCTGGCGGTCGTAGCGATGGATATCGACCTCGACGCCGCGGAGGCGCGCCGATGGATCGACGAAGCACTGCGCTTCGCTCGCGTAGCGGGCGAACGACGATTGCTGGGCGTGGTGCTGGGCAACCTCTGCGAAGTGCAGCGGCTGGAAGGCGATTTCAATGCCGCACTCCAAAGCGCGCGATCCGCGTTGGCGATCATGATCGAGCTCGACGACCCCGCGCGCGCCGCCTGGCAGCTCGTGAACGTCGCGCATTGCCAGCTGCTCGCCCGCAACCGTTCGGGCGCCATCGCAACGATGCAAGAGGCGAAAGCCTACGTCGCCCGCGGCAGGTACGATTCGCGCATCGTTGCGTGGTATTTCGACGTCTGGTTCATCCTGCTCGCGGGCGCTCGCGAATGGGCCGCCGCCGCGCGCGTCCTCGGGTTCGTCAATCATTTCCGGGCGGAGAACGGGCTGGTGAGATTGCAGCTGATGCTCCCCTGGCTCTCCGCGCCGACCGAAAATCTGTGGCGAGAACTGCCCGCCGACACGGTCGTCGAGCTCATGCACGCGGGCGAAGCGCTTTCGGTGGAAGAGACCGACGCGCTTATCGAAGCAGTGCCGTTCGAGTGATCGTCCCACTCGCGCCGGCCGGCCGCGCTCGCGGTTCGGGCGCGCACGCAATTCGAGCGGCGATGCGCTACCGCATCGCGCTGGTCCAAGCCTGCGCCGGGTCGGGGAAGACGACGGCGGCTCGAGCGGCGGTTGCGGGCACGGCCCACCGGTGGATCGACGTGACGTCGCACGACGGCGCGATTGCGGCGTTGGATGCGCTTGCGCCCTTCGGGCCGGCGACCGTCGTGCTCGACGGCGTCGACCGGTTGAGCGACGCCGGGCGCCGTTCGCTGGTAGGATTCATCCGCGCCGGCCCCGAGTCGCGCTGGCTGCTGATCGCCCGCGAACGTGCCGGGCTGCCGCTGCCGGCATGGGTGGCTGCCGGCGAAGCGACGGCGTTCGTCTCGCATGCCGACCTCGCGCTCACGGGGCCCGAGGTGGCCGAAGCGATTCGCGCGTCGGGCACACGCGGCGGCGCCGCCCTCGAGCGCTTCTTCGCCGAGTTCGCTGACGGTTGGCCCGTGGCGGTGCGATTCGCCCTGGCGGCACTCGAGCGTTCTTCGGATCGAGCTCGCGTTGCGGCGACCGCGCGAGCGCTGCTCCACGACTACCTCGAAGCCGAGATACTTGCGGCGTTGCCGGCGGAGCGGCGCGACTTCTTGCTCGACCTCGCGATGCTCGGAACGGCCGACGAAGCGCTGCTGCGCGAGGTGGGGCGCGAACGCGCGCACGCGGAGCTGGCGTGGCTGCGCGACGCGCCGGTTCCATCGTACGACCGCGACGACGGGATCGCGCTTCACGAGGCGTTCGGCGAGTTTCTTCGCTCGCGCGTGCCGGACGCTCGAGCCACGGAACGCGCGGTGCGTGCCGCGGCGGCGCTTCGCATGCGCGGCCGCGTCGCCGCCGCATTCGATCTGCTTCGGCGCTACGCACCGCACGAGGCGCTGGCCGCGCTGCGCGCCGACGGCTTCGCGCTCTTGGACGCGGGCTGCTCGGCATCGGTCGAAGCGTGCGTGAGGGCCCTCCCGCAGCGCGTGCGGCGCGACGATCCGACCGTCGTGGCGCTGCGCGCGCATCTCGAAGCGCAAACCGGCGCGCTGGGCCGCGCGAACGATCTCTACGATCGCGCGGCGCAGCTGGCGCGCGAAGCTTGCGGCGAGGTGCTGGCTCGGGTATCGCAGCATCGCGCGCTGCATTATCTCAACCAGGGCGACGCCGGCGCGCTCGCGATGATCGAGCCGGTTCTCGGCGTTGGAAGCGACGCCGATCGCGCCGGCGCGCGCGGCATCTACGCGATGGCACTGGCGCGCAACGGGTCGCTCGAGGCCGCCCGCAGTGCGGCGCGGCACGCCTTCGATGCGGCGCGCGAGATCGACGACGACTATCTCCTGGCGCGAACCCTCCAGCGCGTGGCCTACGTCGAATACCAGTGCGGCAACGTCGACGCGGCCGAGGCGTGCGCGCGCGAAGCGGCGCAACGCTCGCAGCGGATCGGCGCGTGGTTCCACGTGCTATCCGCGCACAGCATCCTGTACGGCACCGCGGTGGGCGCGCGCGACGATCGCGAGGCCGCGCTCCGGCACGCACGGCAGATGGCTTCCGCGGCGGAACGCGCCGGAGACCGGCGGCTGCAGCTCTACGCGCGCAGCGCCCAATACGTGCTCGAAGTCGAGCGCGGGCGCGTCGAGCAGACCGCCGCGCTCGAAGCGGCGATGCCCGATCACCTGTCGGCCTTTCGCGACGAGCTGGATTGCGCCGTCGCGCTGGCGATCCGCCGGAGCTGGAACGGCGAATTCGAGCATGCGTACCGCCGTCTCGCGGCCATCGACGACCGCGTGGTCGATGCCTCGGAGCGCCGCGTTTGGAACGCCGCTCTGGCAACGATCGCGGCGTTTCGCGGCGACGAGCGCGGGGCCGGAAAGCATCTGCGCGCGAGCCGGGAGCGTTCTTCCGCACGAGCGCGCGAGACCGCGCTGGGCGAGGCGCTCGCGGAGTGTTTCTCGGCGCTCGCCGAAGTGCTGCGCGGGCGCCCCGAGGCCGCCATGCGCCGGCTCCCACTCGCGCCGCCTACGGTGCAGACGCGCGCGCTCTCGGCATTCGTGCGGGAACTGGCGGCGCTCGGAACGGCGCTCGGCGCCGCGTCGGCGCAGAGCGCTCTCGAACGCCTGCGCGCGAACGGGCAAGAGGGCATCGCTCTCGCCGTGGCAGCGGCTTTGGCTTCGCGCGCGCCCAACGGCGGAGCCCATCGCCTCACCGAGGTCGAACGCCGCGTGCTCGCGCGGGTAGCCGCCGGCTCGACGGCCGCCGCCATCGCTCGGGAGCACGGCCGAAGCATTCATACGGTTCGCAACCAAATTAAGGCGGCCACCCGAAAGCTGGGCGCCTCGGGCAGTATCGAAGCCGTCGCACGGGCGAGGCGGCAAGGCTTGCTCGAGTAGCTCGGCTACGCACCGCTTCGTAGTCCAAACTGGTCATGGCCTTCGCAGGGCGTCCCGGCCACGATAGGTGAGCAAAAACTCACCTTCAGCGATTTGGTAGGGAGGCTCGGTACATGGCTCGGTCGTTATGGTTCGGCGCTTTGGCGCCGGCGCTCGCGTTGCTCGTCGCCGGATGCTCTACCGGCGGCGGCGCTCTCCCCGGCGCGGCGCAAGCGGGAGCGGAGGCGCCGGCACGCGCTTCGCACGGTGCGGGTACGGCTTTCTACGTCGCCGATTTCACCTCGGTCACGTCGTACGACTCTCCGAGCGGCTCGCCGCTCCAGAGCATCACGAAATCCGTGCAGTTCCCCGACGCGCTGGCGTTCGATACGCACACCAATCTCTACGTAGCCGACGGCGCCGGCGGCGTCCACGACGGCGGAATGATCTCGGAGTTCGCGCCCGGCTCGCTTTCGTTGGTGCGCACGATCAAGGCCGGGATCAAGGGGCCGTTCTCGCTGGCTACGGACAGCGCCGACAATCTCTACTGCGCGAATCAATTCGCAAACTCGGTGACGGTCTACGATTCGAATGGGAAGCTCTCGCGCACGATTCGGACCGGCGTCGCCGTTCCGGTCGTCGTCCTGGTCGACCCGCTCTACAACGACGTGTACGTCGCCAACACGTCGACTAGCGGTGGGAAAGGCACGGTTACCGAGTACGCCTCGGGCAGCGGCACGCCGTCGCGCACGATCGTCGCGGGCGTAGATACGCCGCTCTCGCTCGCGTTGGATCGCCTGGGCAACCTCTACGTCGGGAATTACGTGGGGCATACGGTCACGGAGTACGCCGTCGGGAGCGTTTCGCCGGCGCTGACGATTTCGGTCGGCACCGCGCCGACCGCGCTCGCCGTCGACGCCAAGAACAATCTCTACGTTGCCGATTACGCACGCAGAGGCGTCGTCGAATACGCCGCCGGAACCTCGACGGTTCTTCGCAAGATCGTCGCCGGAATCGATTTCCCGCGATCGCTTGCGATCGATCCGGCCGGCAACCTCATCGTCGCCAACTACGGCACCAACTCGAAGCCGGGATCGGTGACGATCTATGGGCCGGCCGGGACGAGCCCTTTACGCAAAATCACCAGCGGCATCGTCTCTCCGCTGGCGCTCGCCATCCCGCCGCAACTGAGCATCGGGCCGTAAGGTCCTCGCCGGCTCCGCTGCCGCCGCATGGCATGAGGATGGCAGTTTTGCCGCGGGGAGAGGCCCGGCCCCGCGGCAATCCTGCACACCGTCGCTTCGAGCGATGCCTATCCTCACCATGAAGGAGTACTCCCGATGAGTTTTTCGTTCAAGCACGCCGCGGGAACGTTGTTCGCTGCGGTGCTGATCCTGGGTGCTACCGGCGCGGTGCTCGCCACGCCTCCGCCGCAGCCGATGCGGGTCGAGATCGTGCCGGCGCTGGCGAATCAATTGTCTGCGCCTCATCCGTTCCAAACGCCGCCGTGCGCGCACCAGGGCCGCTTCGGCGTGGTCCCGTGCGGCACGCCTTCACCGTTTCCTTCGCACCGGCCGCCGAGCCCGCGTCCCAGCGGCCACCCGACGCCGGCCGCGCGCATCGGCAACCCTCCCGTTACCCAGTAAGCCTCGCGTTTTCCGCCATCGTCCCCGCTCGCGCCCGGTTCGCGGGTCGAGTGGGGACGGTTTGCACTCTTTTCCCTTTCGCATCGGCGCGGTAGAATGTCCGCGTGCCGATGGACACGAGCGACGCGCGCCGGCTGCTGCGTCATCTCAACGATCCGCGCGAACTGCGAAAGAGTCCGCTCGCTCAGCGCTTGCTCGAACGCGAGGCACTTCCACGCGCGCAAGCCAACGCCGCCGTCGCGGCCCAGCTGCGTGAAATCGTGGCCCGCGCGCTCGCGCGAATGGAGCCGAGCCCGGCGAGCGTCGCCCGTTCCGCCGGATACGATCGCCGCCTCCACGCCATTCTGACTCGCTGCGACCTGGCCGGCGAGAAGCACGAAGTCGTCGCGCGAGAACTGGGACTGAGCTTACGGCAGTTCTACCGCGACCGAGGTTCGGCGTTCGAGCGCTTTTCGGAAGCGTTGCGCGAGGAACTCGTGGCCAGCGACGCGCTGCGCGATTCGGGCACGAGCGAGCACCTCGCGGGCAATCTCCCGTGGCAAGCGACGAGTTTCGTCGGCCGCGAGCGCGAGCTGGAAGAGATTGCGGCGCTGCTCGCGCCGCGCAGGCTCGTGACGGTCACCGGGCCCGGAGGCACCGGGAAGACGCGCACGGCGCTCGAAGTTGCGTCGCGCTGCGAGCCGCCGCCGGGCGGCGTCTGGTTCGTCGATCTCGCCGCCGTGCACGACGGCGCGATGGTAGCGAACAAGCTTGCGACGACGCTGGACGCGCGCACGGCGAACGACGAGGACGTGCTGCCGGCCCTGCTGGGAACGCTCCGGCCGCGCGAGGCGACGATCGTGCTCGACAATTGCGAGCATCTCATCGAATCGGTGCGCGCGCTCGTCAACGCGCTCCTCGGCGCTTGCCCGAACCTGCGTCTTCTCGCGACGAGCCGGCAGCGCATCGATGCCGGGAACGAAGCGGTGTACCGCCTGTCGACGCTGGACGTCCCCACGAGCCCGATCGCGACCGCGGCCGAGGCCCGAGCCTACGCCGCCATCGAGCTCTTCGCGCAGCGCGCGTCGAGCGCGCGTCACGGCACCACGTTCGCCGGCGAACAGTGGGAGACGATCGCAGCGATCTGCCGCAAGCTCGACGGCCTGCCTCTCGCGATCGAGCTCGCCGCCGCGCGCTTCCCGGTACTCGGGCTCGAACCGCTGCGCGCGCAACTGCAGGCGCGCCTTTCGCTGATCGCCCGCGACGGCGGCTCGCGCCCCGCCCGCCATCAGACTCTCGGCGCGACGATCGCTTGGAGCTACGATCTGCTCGACGCCGCCGATCGCACGATCTTCCGGCGATTGGCCGTTTTCGAAGGCGGTTGGACGCTCGACGCGGCGGTCGAGGTGTGCCGGTGCGAAGAGCTGACCGAGGAGCACGTTATCGCCTCGCTGCTCTCGCTCGCGGAACGATCGCTGGTGGTGGTGGATACCGATGCCGATCAGGTGCGCTATTCGTTTCTCGAATCGACGCACGCGTTCGCAGTGGAGCGTCTGGAGGAGTCGGGCGAGCGGCTGGAGATCCGGCGGCGCCACGCGCGCTGGGCGGCGGCGTACGCGCAAGCGTCGTACGATGCGTATATGACGATGCCGCGCCTGCGTTGGGAAGCGCTCGTCGAACCCGAGATCGCCAACGCATTGGCGGCCATGGAGTGGGGGTTCGGCGAAGGCGGCGACCCGCTGCCGGCGGCGCACGTCGCGGCCGGCTTACAAGGATACTGGATCGTAGCCGGATTCGCCGCCGTCGGACGCCGCTACGTCGCCGCGGCACTCGAACGCGTCGACGAACGCAGCGATCCGGCCCTGACGGGCAAGCTGCTCATCGGGCAGGCGACGTTTCTCTATGCGTCGCTCAACATCGAGACGATCGAGCGCGCGGTCGCGCTTTTCGAACGCGAGGGCGATCTGCGTTCGGCCGCGCGCGCCTATATCTTTCAAGCCTTCACGTTTCAGCGAACGTGCCGTGCCGCCGAAGCGCTGGCCGCCAGCGATCGAGCGCTCGACCTTCTGCAGCGGTCGGGCCTTTGGCGAACCCCGTTCCATTCGCGCGCGCTTTCCGATCGCAGCGCGATTTTCGCACTGCTGGGACGCGAGGACGAACGCCGGGCGGCCCTGCAAGAAGCCCTCGAAATTGCGACGGAACGGGAAGACCCATGGACCATCTCCTTCTGCGAGATGCTGATCGCCGACGCGGCGTGCAAACGCGGAGACTTGCAGGAGGCGATTGCGATGGGCCGGCGGGCGTCGGAGACGCTCCGGCGTTTCGGCCAGGAGATCTTTGCGATGGGCAATCTCGCAGCGTACTACTTCGTCGCCGGCGACCTGGAAAACGCGGACCGGACCGCACGCGAAGTGTTGCAGCTTTCGAGCAATGCCGATCTCGTTGGCGCGAAGCTCATGATGCAACTGCTCGCGGCCATCGCGGCGATGCGGGGCGACGCCGCGCGCGCGGCGCTGCTCGTCGGCCACGTGAACGCCGGCCTCGAGCGCTTGGGCTTGCCCCGCGACGATATCGATACGTACGTCTTCGACGCCTTGATGCGCTCGCTGCACGCGACGCTCGACGAAGCGACCATCGCCCAACTCGGCGCCCAGGGTGCGGCGTTGAGCGAAGAGGCGGCGATCGAGAAAGCGCTCGGGAAAGCCATTCGGCTTCCGGCAGTCTCCTAGCGTGATCGTTCACCTGATCGACGGCACGTACGAACTCTTCCGCCACTTTTACGGCCTGCGCCGGGCGCCCGCCGGCAAGAGCCGCCGTTTTGGCGCCGCCGCCGGCGTGCTCGGCACGGTGGTTCAGATGATCGGCGAAGGGGCGACGCACCTCGGGGTGGCGACCGATCACGTCATCGAATCGTTTCGCAACGAGCTTTGGGGCGGCTACAAGACGGGCGAAGGCGTCGATCCGGCGCTTTTCGCGCAGTTCGAACCGCTCGAGGACGCGCTTCGATCGATGGGCGTGGCCGTCTGGGCGATGGTCGAACTCGAAGCGGACGACGCCTTGGCTTCGGCGGCCGAGCGTGCGTCGAACGATGCTCGCGTCGAGAAAGTCTGCATTTGGACCCCGGATAAGGATCTGGCACAGTGCGTTCGCGGCGATCGCGTCGTGCAAGTCGATCGCCGAAGCAAAGTGATTCGCGACGCCGAGGGCGTGCGCGCAAAGTTCGGAGTCGATCCCGAGCTGATTCCCGATTACCTCGCGCTCGTGGGCGATGCCGCCGACGGGTATCCCGGCGTAAGGGGCATCGGCGCGAAAGGCGCAGCCTCGCTGCTGACGCGGTACGGCCGCATCGAGGATTTTCCCGCCGAGGTGCTGGGCGAGCATCGTGCGGAAGCATTGTTGTTCAAGACGCTCGCAACGCTCAGAACCGACGCAACGCTCTTCGCCGATGTCGACGATTTAAAGTGGCGCGGACCCGCGGCGGATTTTCCGGACGTTTGCGAGCGTTTGGGAGCGCCGGAGCTGCTCGCACGCGTTGAAAACGCGGCCTGCGATCGCAACGAACGCCTATAGGAGTGCCGGCAGCCTCGGATCGTAGCGCTCCACGGCCCAGAGCGAACGGTTCGTGCGGCTGAGCAACTGCATTCCCGCCGCTTTGCGGCCCATCGTAAGGAAGAGCAAGCCCGTCTCGAAGGGATCGGCGCGACCGGAAGGCACGAGCATCGCGATGCGATAGGCGTCCGACGATGCGCCGGGTTCTCCGAGACGCAGCTCGAGACGCGCGAGATCGGGAAGCACGAACGGACGCTCGTACGAATCCTCGCGCAAAAGGGCTCGCAGGGTACCGATCGCCGACCGAAGCTCGCCGCGCTGTTCTTGCGCCTGCGCAATCGTCAGCATCGCCGGCGCATCGTCCGATTCGATGCGGAGCGCGTCGCGCGCCTCGGCGAGGGCTCGATCGGGATTTCGTTCGTACGCATAGGCTCGCGCCAGCCAGCGCGAGTACACCTCCGATGCGGGCGCAATCCGGTGCGCCGTTTGGAAATCGTCCGCAGCGGCGGCGAGGTCGCCGCCCCGCATCGATAAAACGCCCCGCCATAAGTGCGCCTCCGCGTCGTTGGGATCTGCGGAGAGTGCCCGCGCCAGATCGTGCGCCGCGGCGGCCGGCTCGTCCTCGAAGCGATACTCGATGAAACCGCGTACGGCCAGCGCACGGGCAAACCCCGCATCCCGGCGCAGCGACGACGCACCGCTCCTGGCCGCTAACGAGACCAGCGCGCGCTGTCGAGGCGAGCCATCGGCTTGGAACTCGGCCAACAGCGCATAGGCAGCCGCCGCTCCGGCGTAGCCAAAAGCGTCGCGCGGTGCGGCGCGCTCCGCCTCCTGAAAGTAGGCGAGCGCGTAGGCGAGATGATCGGGCGCGCGCAAGGCGAGGTGGTACTCGCCCAGTTCGTCGGCCACGCGCGCCGCCGCCGGCACGACGGGACGATGCCATCCGGCGGACCACGGCGCAATCGCCAAGAGCGCCGCGCAGAGCGCGAACGCCGCGAGAACGAAGCCGGGCCGGCGGCGCGGCGGCGCTCCGTCTCGTCGGAGAGGATGGACGAACCGGTAGCCGACGCGCGGAATCGTTTCGACAAACGCCCGGCCGTCGCCGTTGGGGTCGAGGGCGCGGCGCAGCAAATAGACCGTTTGAGAAAGGTTCGCCTCCTCGACGACGCGGTCTCCCCACAGCCGGCCGTAGAGCTCGTCGCGCGTCAAGACGCGGCCGTCGCTTTCGATAAAAATCGCGAGCAGATCGAAGGCCTTGCCGTTGACGACGACGGGCTTGCCGTCGCGCAGCAGCTCCCGCCTGGACGGGCGAAAAGCGTACCGGCCGAAGGCGATTTCGCGGCGATTGAGATGGTATTGAAGTCTCGCGGAACCTGGTTCTCCTACAATCGTGCGCATGAAATCAGCGATCCGCTCCACACTCCTCATCCTTGCAGCCTTTCTCGGCGGCACGGGCTCGGCGCCGGCACCGGGCCCGTACCTTATCGACCGCGTCTTGATTCACGCCGGCGACGGCGCGATACTCTCGGCGCTCGTCGTTCGCCCGAGCCGAACGAACGTTCGGCTTCCCGCGGCCTTCGAGTTTACGATCTACGTCGACCCCTCCAAGGATCTCAAGCGGCTCGAATACGCTGCCGATCGCGGCTACGCCGGCGTCGTGGTCTACGCGCGCGGCAAGGGCGAGAGCCCCCAACGGATCGCCCCCTACGAGTACGATGGGCGCGATGCAAACGGCGCGATCGACTGGATCGCGCGCCAGCCGTGGAGCGACGGCCGGGTGGGCATGATGGGGGGAAGCTACGACGGCTTTACTCAGTGGGCGGCGGCAAAGTTTGCCAATCCGCACCTCAAAACGATCGTTCCGGTCGTCCCCAACAATCCCGGCAACGGCCTTCCGATGCAGAACAACGTCTTTTTGCTTGCGAATTATCCGTGGATCTACTACGTCACCGATAACAAGACGCTCGACGAATCCGCCTACGACAATCCCAAGTTCAAGAACGTCCCGCAGGAATGGTACCGCAGCGGCAAACCCTACCGCGACGTCGACGAAATCGCCGGCGTGCCCAATCCCTGGCTGCGAAAATGGCTCGAGCATCCCGCGTACGACGCCTATTGGCAGCACGCGAGCCCCTATCGGCGCGACTACGCGCGCATTCGCATTCCGGTACTCACCGTCGCCGGATACTACGGCGACAGCACCGCGATCGGCTACTTCAACGATTTTCTGCGTTACAATCCCGGCGCGCAAAGCTACCTCGTCGCCGGACCTTGGGATCATTTCGGCACCCAGGGACGGCGAAAGCCGGACGTGCTCCGCGGCTATACGATCGACGCCGCAGCACGCGTCGACACCTGGAAATTGACGTTCGATTGGTTCGATCACGTTATGCGCGCTAAGCCTCGTCCGGCGATCGTTGCCGACCGAGTGAACTACGAAATCATGGGCGAGAACCGCTGGGGCCACGCGGCATCGTTGGCGGCCATGGGAGCGCCGCAACGGTTCTATCTCACGACGCACCGGGTGTCGCGGCGATTCTACCTTCTCTCGACGAAGGCGCAGACGCCGCCGGGCGCCCTCGCGCAAGAGGTGAATCTCGCAGACCGAACGACGCAGAATAACGATTCGTATCCGTACCTCATCCTGGGGAAGAAGCCGGATATCTCGAACGGTTACGCGTTCGTCACCCCGCCCTTCGCTCGTGCAACGGAGGTGAGCGGACTCGACGCCGACGTTCGGCTTCGCGTGAACAAGCGCGACCTCGACGTCGGACTCGCGCTCTACGAACTCATGCCGAACGGCACGTTGATGCAGCTAACGTACTATACCGAGCGAGCCAGCTTTGCAAACGATGCGAGCACGCGCGCATTGCTTACGCCGGGGCAAGAAGCGTCCGTCCCGTTCCGCCAAGATTACCTCTTCAGCCGTCTGGTGGGGCGAGGAAGCCGCCTGCTGCTGACGGTGAACGTGAACAAGAATGCGTTTGCGGAAATCGACTACGGCACCGGAAAGGACGTGGCGAGCGAAAGCATTCGGGATGCCGGAGCGCCGATGCGCGTAGCTTGGCTGACGAGCAGTTCCATCCGCCTGCGCTTGCAAAACCCGCCGTAACGGCGATCTGCGGCGCTCGATTTCGGCGGCCTACTGTCGCAACGGGCTGGGATCGACGGCGACGCCTTGGACGTTGAGCAGGTAGGGTCCATAGGCCGAGGGCAGGCCGCGGCTCAGATCGATGCGCGCGGGCTTTTTGCCGAGATCCGAACCGTCGTATTCGAGCAGCCACATCGTGCCGGGGCTTCCGGAGGCCGACGGGGGCGTATTATTAGCGACGTAGACCGAGCCGGCGACGTCGACGGCGACGGAAAGCGGCCAGATGAGACCGTTACTGGCCGTGGCGTTCGGCCGCGACGCTGCCGAAGAGATCCCGCGAGCGTAGCCGGCGAGCGTCGAATACTCGGGACCCGGGCCCGGCGGCCCATCGACGATACTCACGCAATCGTTGACCACGTAGGTGCGGCCCGCACCATCCACGGCGATCCCGTACGGTTCGTTCACGCCGGTTGCTGCTTTGCTTTCGATCTCGAAACGTGCAGCGGTGGTGTCGGTGAAATTCGTCGGCAGAGCGGCCAGACGCCCGGCGTACTTCTGACCCGACGACGAGACGTCTCCCGCGCCGCTCATTGCGATGTCGAGTTGCCCGCGGCCGGCGTCGACGGCGACGCCGACGACGTCGGCTCCCGCTTCCCATCCGGGACGCCACGTGACGGCGTGGCCGTTTCGTGCGAACCGGGTGACCGTTTCGAAGCCGTTGTCGGCCACGTACACGTTGCGTTCCGCGTCGACCGCTACCGCCGACGCCGACTTGAGCAGACGGCTCGCGAAGGTTCTCACCGGATCGGCGCCGGCACTTCCGGGCGAATATTTCGTGACGGTTCCGGCCACATCGTAGGTTCCCGAGTTTGCGACGTAGAGCGAACCGTCGTCTCCGAAGGCGAGGCCCCCGACGTTCGTAAAACTATGCGCGTTGTCGAGATCGAAATCGTCCCAGATCACGCTGGGCCGAACGTTGTCGTCGAAGTACTGCAGCACCGCGTCGGAACCGCCTAAGCTCGGATTCGGGAGCGGGTTGAGCGAGACCGCGACGATTTTGTGTGCGATCGCTACCGGCACGCGATAGTGCGAGGCGGATCCGCCGCGCGGAGTCGCGGTGAGCAGCAGGTCGACCGTCTTCGGCTGCACGATCGTGCATTGCGGGCACGTCGCGTCGGCTTCTTTTACGGCCACCGCTTTCAGCGCGAACGTACCGGCGGCACCGCGTACCGGCGCGACGGAGAGAACGGACGGGTCGCTGGACGTGGCGGTGACCGTACTCGCGCCGCCGATCGCAAGCCGCCACGGCCGCTCGCCCCACAGCCGTAGTCCGGACGCGTTGCCTCGCAGGTAGCCGTCTTGCAGGGGCGTCACCGTGAGATGACCGGCTGCGGCGGCGCGAACGCTTCGCACCGCCGGTCCGGGCCCTGCCGGGAGCGGCGCATTCGCGGCACAACCGGAGCAAAAGGCGAAGGCGGCGATGAAAGCGAGCGGTGAGCGGCGCACGGAATCTCCTTGTCGAGGCGACGGCTGCCGCGATGGTACCACCCGCCACCCCGGCGAGCATGGGTAATTCTCCCTACTCCGAATCTGGCCATCATGCCGGCACCCGGCTTCGACGGCCTCAACGCCGCACTCGAGGCGCTCGCCCAAGGTCGCTTCGCCGAGGTCGGGCCGGCCTGTTCGACTGCGGCAAAGGGAGCGCGGCCAAGCTCCGTGGCGAGCCGGGCGGCGTCGGCGCTTTCGGAACTCGCGCGCCGCTGCGGCGGTCCGCGCCGGGATGCAATCGTGCACGTCGGCCGCGCTACGCTCGACGAGCTCCTCGGAGATCTGCCGCTCGCGTTGCGCGTCCGGTGCGAAGCGGCGTACTACGCATCGACCACGGGATTCGTGAGCGACCGCGTCGCCGAGGCTCGCGGGGTCGAGCAGCTGCTGGCGCGTTGCCGCAGTCGCGGCGTTGCTGCGCCCGCGCTCCTCGCGCTGGCCTTAGCCAAGCTGTGGTACGGTGCCGGCGACCTTGCTCGCGCACGCGCCGCGTCGCTCCAAGGGCTCGAGCTCTTGAAGAATGCGTACGATCCTCGAACCGAAATTCGATTGCGCGTGCATCTGGGCTTCGTCATCGCGGCGCAAGGCGAATCGACCGCGGCGCTCGATTTGGTGGAGAGCCAGATCGGCCGCGCGTACGCGATGGGGTTTGGTGACGAGCTGAGCTTGGCTTGTTCTGCGGCGATGTATCTTCTGGCCGGATTGGACCGCTTCGAAGAAGCGGCACGATGGGGCGACTACGCACTGGCGCGAACGGAGACGCGTTCGCCGGCCTGGATCGCCGTGCTCTCGTACAATATGGCGACGCTCGACATTCAACGGGGAAGGCCGGCCTCGGCGCTCGCGCGGCTCGACGCCCTGCGAAGCGATCCGGAACGCCTGCGCGTACCGGACGAGCCGATGGTCAGCGTGCTGCGCATCTTGGCGCTCGTGCAAACCGATCGCTACGACGAGGCCGCAGAGCTCCTGCGCGCGGCGACGGGTACCGAAGCACCGCATTGGGTCCGGCTCGAACTGCGCAACGTGGAGGGATTGCTTTGCGAACTGCGCGACGATCTCCCCAGCGCGCTCGAGCTCGCGACCTTCGTCATGCGGCAGCAAGCGCCGGACTCGAACGCGCGGCGTTCGCGCCTGCTTGCGTGCGGCGCCGCAGCTCGCCTGCGCTACCGGCTCGGCATGGGCGACATGGCCGAACCGCTTGCAGTCTGCGAAGACCTCTCGCAGCAGTTTCGCCAAGCCCGCGCCGTGCGGGCGACCGTCGAGGCGTACCGTACGCTCGCTCGCGACCTCTCGCCGGAGAACGCGCGCGCGCTAGCGCTGGCGGCACGATCGAACGCGGACCGGTTCACGCGAGCGCTCGATACGTTCGAGGCGGCGAAAATACTCGCCGATTACGAGACGTTTGCGGCGGTATCGAGCGAGTTCGAGGCGATCGGAGCTCGCGGCCAGGTGCTTCGCGTTCGCACCGAAGCCGCACAACGCGGCGTGCGCGTCTCCGAGCGCCTCGCGCGCCGTTCGCACCTCACCGCGCGCGAAGCCGAGCTCGCGCACCACATCGCTTCCGGTAAGACGAACGCCGAGATCGCCCGAATCCTTCGGCTTTCGCGTAAGACGGTGGACAACCACGTATCCAATATTCTTGGGAAGTGCGGCGTGCGCTCGCGGGTCGACGTCGCCGCGCTGGTCATTCGCGGGAAGCTTCCCGTCGAGCCCGCCGCCGGGCGCTAAGGCCTCGCCTGAAGCGGCTCATGGCGTCGAAGAAGGCGGCGTGGTCTGCGACGGTCCGCGCGATCTGAGCCGGATCGACGGCGACGCTGCCGCGTTTCACCGTGCGCCGAGTGCGCTCAAAATTCGATACGCTGCGACGACCCGATCGTGGATCGGATAGCTTTTATTGGCGAGCAGCACGACGCCGAGCCGCTTCGACGGAACGAAGGCGACGTACGAGCCGAAGCCGTTGGTAGAACCGGTTTTATTCAACCACACGTTTCGAAGGGGCGGCTGCGGCGGAACGATCGCTGCGACGGTGGTGGCTTCAAACAGCATCCGATAGGAATTGCCGTCGATCAGCGACTGCAGCGCGACCGGATACGGGTATTGCTCCCAGATAAGGTCTTGCGTCATCGGCCCCGCGCGAAAATATCCCCGGTGCGTCTGCGTGACGGCTTGGGCCACCGAGGCCGGCAGGCCGGACGGATCGACGTTCTCCTGGACGAAGCGAATCATGTCGGCGGCGGTCGTCCTCACGCCGTAGGTTTCATCCGAGAGTATTCCGGCCTTCATTCGAATAGGCGTGTCGTCGCCGGTATATCCCCAAGCGTAATTCGAACGTTCGCTATCGGGGATGGCGATGAACGTCTGCCGCAGGCCGAGCGCCGGAAACAACTGCTGCTGCATGAGCGACCGAAAATCGCCGCCCAGGCTCTTTGCGGTAACGAACCCGAGCATGCCGATGCCTTGGTTGGAGTAGGTTCGATGCGTTCCCATCGGATAGGAAGGGCGCCACCGCTCGAAATAGTGCATGAGCTGTGCGTCGGTCGTGACGTCGTCGGGGAACTGCAGGTCGAGGCCGCCGGGCGTATGCGTGCCGAGGCTCAGCAGCGTGACCTTCCCGAACGGCGACCCCCGTAACTCCGGCAGATACCGCTCCACGGGATCGGCGAGCGAAAGGTCGTGCCGGACTTGCGCCCACGAGGCCAGCGTTGCGGTGAACGTCTTGGAGATCGATCCGAGCTCGAACAGCGTACTGCCGGTAACCGGCCTGTGGGGGTTGGTCGAGGCGGCCCCGTAGTTGAAAACGAACGCCTTGCCCCCATCGGTAACGGCAACGGCCATGCCGGGAATTCGGTCTTTGGCCATGAGCGCCGGGATGACGGCGTCCACGGCCCTTTGCACCGAATCGCCGGTGTTTTCAACGCCATTGGCGGGTGCCGCGGCGGCCGTCAAGATCAGCAACGCCACCGCAAGCATTCCCGCGACGTCGAGTGCGGGGGATCGTCGGTTCTTCATGTCGCAGCCATAATAGTCCCACATTGTAGGATATGTCAACGGCCGCGCAGAACCACACATACCATGAGCCGGCCGTACTTGGGCGACTTCGAGCACCTCGTACTCCTCGCGGTGATGCGCTTGGCCGACGCGGGTTTCGGCCTGGCAATTCGCGATGAAATCGTGCGAACCACGGCCCGCGACGTTTCGACCGGAGCCGTGTACACCACGCTCGACCGGCTCGAGCGCAAGGGATTCGTTCGATCGACGGTCGAGCAAGGCACCGTGGCACGAGACAACCGGGTACGGCGCCGCTACGAGATCACGCCCGCGGGCCGCCAGACCGTCAGTGCCGCACAGCGCGACATCCGCGCTATGTCGCGCGGGCTGAATCTTCGTGAGGAGTTCTGACGTGGCAATACTCGACGTCGCGACGGCGCTCGTGCGCGCGGCCGCACCGGCCGGCCTAGCGGATGCGATCGCCGGCGACTTGCACGAGCGCCGCGCGGCGCTCGCGCAAACGGCTGGAGCGGCAGCGGCGCTCGCCGCGTATCGGCGCGACGTTCTGCGTTCGCTCGCCTCGCTGATCGCGTACGGCGCCTCGCGCGCGCTCGCCGACAATTGGGCGTTCGCGCTCGCCGCCGCCGCCGCGACGTGCGCGTTGTGCGTGGCGACGATCCCGCTCTGGGGGCATATCGGCATGGGAGGCGCCGGGTATCATCTGCTGCGCCTCGCCGCGATCGGGCTCGTTCTCGGATGCATTCCGCGCGCGTCCGCGCTGAGCTGCATCTTCTTGCTCTTCCTGATTGCCTTCGCCGACTGGGCAATGGGTGCGCGCGGCACCCTCTCGCTCGTACTGCAAGACGGCGCCGCTCTGGCCGCCACGCTCGCGGCGCTTCAAGTCGGTAAAGTGTTACGTACGATGCGTGCGAGGCCGGGTACGTAGCACCAGCCCGCGCTCAGGTCCGCAGGACGATCTTGCCGCGTGCGTGCGCGCGCGTGCCCGCCAGCATCTCGTGAGCGACGCGCGCCTCCGCGAGCGCAAGCTGCGTGCCGACGCAAGCCGTCAGTTTGCCGTCGTCGAACATGCGAGCCAGTTGGCCGAGCAGCGGCGCCTCGATGTCGACGATGAACCAAATGCCTCGGATGCCATGCTGCTCCGTCAACGATTCGTCGGGCGGCGACACCGACGATACGACGATGCCGCCGGATTTTACCAGTGGCAACGCAGACCGCTGAGCCTCGCCTCCGACGGTATCGATGACGGCGTCGACGGGATCGCAGCTCGCGGCGTCGATGCCCGTGCGGTAATCGAAGACTCGCGCCGCACCGAGGCCGCGAACGTAGGCTTCGTCCGAAGCCGCCGCCGTTGCAACCACCTCGGCGCCCGCCAAGCGCGCGATTTGAACGGCGAAGGCGCCGACGCTGCCCGCAGCGCCTAACACGAGCACTCGGCTTCCCGGGCGCACGGCGGCCTTCTCGCGAACCATTTGCCATGCGGTCACCGCAACGACCGGCACTGCGGCGGCCGCCGCAAAGTCCAAACTCGCGGGCTTCTGCGAGATCGAGAGCGCCGAAGCTGCCGAATACTCGTTAGCGCAGCAAGGGGGACCGCCGGACGAAGAGGAGCTCCCGCCGCCCTAATGATGCCGCTGAGGGTACATCTGAGAAAACAGAAAACCAAAAGAGTCTGACGGGACAGAGGTATCTCGACGCGCAGCAGGCGGATGCTGATTCGCGAGTCGGTGTTCCGCCCGGTGCCCCGACGATAACGCGAGATCCGAAGGATCTATCGCATATGTTTCGGAGTGCTCCCGGCCATGTTGCGGAAGACAACCCGCTTAACCGCGCCAACATTCGTATGGCGGGTGCAAGGACGATTGTTCAAGAACTTAATGGCGGTACGGTAAGGAGGGCATGGATCGCGCCGGGTGGGAACGAATGGTGGGCGACCGTGAATCGCTCAGGAGTCATAATCAACGGCGGCATGAACCGTGTGCCTTTCTATCTGACTGGACCGTAGTGACTATGGCTAGCGAAATGGTATCCTCGATCTTGGCTTTTCGTGCGCTGAATTTTCTCCTTGAAATGTACTCCTATAAGTTCTCAAGCGAGAACCTTCAGATCCTTGGTAACGAAATGCAAGCAGTAGCCGGGCACCCTTGCGGCGATCCTGCGCTTGGTGCAACCTGGAAAAAACTCTGGAGCGAACAGGCTGAGCGTACTTACGAGGATGCTGCAAGAGTCGCTTGTGACTTTATCGAGGAGGAGGGCGATTGGGGTAGTGACGACGGCAATGAACGACTTGCAAGTCAACTCCGTGATGCGGCGGAAAACAAGAACGACGAAATGTGGCTTGATTGGCGCTACGTGCTCGGCAAAGCGAGAGAACTGTCAAATCCCGGCGCCTGGTCACCTCTGTAGTGCGCGCCCGGGCGAAACACGTCGCGCGACACGGCAAAGCTGAAGCTCTACATCGCGACGCGACCAGCACAGCAGGAAGTTCTTGCGTCCCAATGCCACGCATCGCAGCGCGCGTTCAGCAGCGTTGTTGTTCAATGGCGCCTGAACGACGGAACAATACATGGTCAGCCAGAGGCGATCTACGACGTTTGCGCTGCTGTCGGAGGATCGGGATGCGGGCACTAATCGCGCTATTTGCGACATTGTCAATCCTCGTAACGGGCGGGACAAGTTTGGCGGCGAAAGAGACGGCCTCTCAGATTGTTGTCCAGGTAATATCGTGCGTTTCGGACTTAACGTTGCCTCCAGTGGCAAGTCTCGCGGACGCTTCGGAATACCCAGCGCTGAAGTTTGACGATGTAAACGCAAGAGCCACGAGCGTCGAGCCAGGGCTCTTTACGTTAACTCTTAGTGTACCTTGGCGAAATACATTCATTAAGGTGGAATCGCCACATTGTTCGAACCAGATGCAGTTGGGTACAATCCCAGGGCTGCGAAGGGTTGTGTCCATAGCGCTGCTCCCGCACGTTGTTACGTTACATGGACGTCAAAATGCTTTAATGGGACTACTGCCGGTAACCCCCAGTGCAGCCTTTCTTGTCTCGGCGAGCGGTTCTAAGCGTACGCTGGATGTTCAGGACGGGGCTTATTATATTGAGAGAACTAGTCCAGGTCGCTACTTGATAAGGCTGGAACTCCATGGCGGATTTCAGTCGGACATTCCCATCGATCTTTCGACGTTAGGCGACAATGCGGCATACCAATTTGATGTCGGATTGACTGACCTCCGTAAGCATCTCGGGTCCATACTAATAGATGGTGGGACGTTGCAGAAATGTCAATGGTGCGCTGATAGCAAACCGAAGCGTTACTGAGTAGTAAGTGTTGGTTTCGATTTTTAACCGAAGGGAACGGGCGTAATCAGAAATATCAGGCTCGGGAAGCGCTTAAACGGAGCGCTGAACGTGATCGAGCCCAACCTCAAAAGCGTCTCATGTCCCTTTATCGAATACTCCGCGTAGCCGTCGGTAAACCGCGCGTTCGACACGCCGAACACCTCTTGCCCCGCCGTCAGGCCGGAAACGCCGCTTCCGATCGCTTCGACAACGCCTGCGATATCCGCGCCGAGCGTCAACGGCAGCGGCTGCGGCAGGCCGCTGCGACCGCTGCGGACGAGCGCGTCCCACGGGCCAACGCCGGCCGCGATCACGCGCACGAGCACTTCCCGGGCTTGCGGGGCCGGGGGATCGACGTCCTCGAAAACGATGACCTCGGGTGGGCCGAAACGATGAACTCGACAAGCCTTCATCGCACGTCGGCTACCGCTTGCGCGAACGCCTGCGGAGCCTCTTGAGGGACGTTATGGCCGATGCCCTTGAGGATCCGATGCGAGTACCTCCCGACGAACTTATCCCTGTAGGCCGCTCCGCCGGCGTTCGCGCCGTCGAAATCGCTCGCGATGGTAATCGTGGGAACGGCGATCGGCGGACCTTCCTGAAGCTTTGCCTCCATCGCGTCGTATTGCGGATCTCCCGGAATCACGCTGATGCGCCAGCGGTAGTTGGAGATCACGATCGCGACGTGATCGGGGTTGTCGAGGGCCGCCGCGGTTCGATCGAACGTCGCATCGTCGAACTTCCAGTTTGGGGAAGCGATGCTCCAAATGAGCTTTGCAAAGTCGTGCCGGTACTTCGCGTATCCGAGAACGCCGTTCTCCGTCGCAAAGTAGTACTGATACCACCAGCCCAGTTCGGCTTTCGGCGGCAGCGGTAACGCGGTCAAGTTGCGGTTCGTAATCAAATAGCCGCTGACGGCGACGAGGCCTCGGCAACGGTGCGGCCAAAGCGCGGCGAGGATGGCCGCCTCGCGCGATCCCCAATCGAAGCCGCCGACGATGGCGCTCTCGATCCGGAGGGCATCCATGAGCGCGATGGTATCGAGCGCGGTCATCCCCTGTTGCCCGTTGCGGGGCGTTTGGCTCGAAAGAAACGTCGTCGTACCGTAACCGCGCAAATACGGGACGATCACCCGATAGCCGGCCGATGCCAGTATCGGAGCGACGTCGACGTAGCTGTGAATATCGTAGGGCCACCCGTGCAAGAGTATCACCGCCATGCCGTTTGCGGGGCCCGCTTGCGCGTATCCCACGTTCAAAAGGCCCGCGTCGATTTGCTCGAGCGTTTGAAACGACGTGAGAGCGCCCGCCGAAGCCCGCATACCGAACTGCGCGGCGACAACGCCCATGGCAGCAACGCCGCAAAACCGGCGCCGGTCGAGACGAGCGTCTTCCGGCATTCGGTTAGCCGTATTTGAAGCCGGATTTGCTTTGCCCGACTTCGATGATGTAACCGTCGGGATCGCGGATGTAGCATCGCGTCTCGCCGTACTTCTCGATCGGCTCGGTCAAAAACGTCGCTCCCCGGCTTCGCCAGAGATCGTAGCACGCATGAATATCCGCAACGCGGATATTCATGAAGCTGCTGATTTCGTCGGGATTGGGAGGAGGCCGAAGCGTTACGGTCGGCTTATCGGGCGTTGGGCCGCCGCCGACGTTGACGATGAGCCACGTATTGGCGATTTTGATATACGGCGGCGCGCCCTTTTCGTCGCCTCTGCTGACCACTTCTCCGCCAAAGACCTTGGCGTAGAATTCGACGGATCGCTCGATATCCGCCACCGTAAGAAAGTGGGCCACCGTGAACCCCTCTTGCGGCGGCATTTGATAGATCGACCGGTCGGTTTGCACTTCGTCCATGGTCGACTCCAATCTGGAACCGCGTACGTACTGAGCGGCGAGCATTTCCATTCGAACGCGAGCAGCCCTGTCGCCTCGCGCGCGCTGCCCGCCTGCGGCTGCTTGCTTGCGAGCCCAGTCGTGCTTGCCGGCGAAAGGGCGCACGCCGCGCCGGCTGAACACCCCGGCATGAATAGGATTGCAGCGCTCGCTTTGTGCATCGCGTCGCTTCTCTGGGCCGCGCCAGGGATCGCGGGGGCGGCGACGCCCGCCGCGGGATGCGCGGTGCGCGGACTCTGCGGCGGACTCGACGGAGTGTGGTGGCAGCATCTGCCGCCGGCAGCAAAGCTGCCGGTCGTTCAGGGGATGCTCGCGAGTTACGAAGCCGCCTACGATCTTGGGCAGTTCAACGAGTACGGCGCTTACGTCAACGCGTACGGCGGGCCCAGCACGAAGGAACAGACCGCGTTTCTCAAAGCGTTTCGAAATCCCAAGGAAGTGGTGACGTTCAGCAAGAGCGCCGCGACCTATCTTGCCGCGATCGACCGCTTCTACAAGACCTATCCTTCGAAAATCGCGCTCAACGTCACCGAGGTGTTGCGCTGCCTGTGTGACAAGCCGCTCTTCACGTGCGACGAGGTCGGACGATTCGACGAAGGCGGCCTGCTGCCGTGGCCCACCGGGCCGTGATCGTCGAAAAGCCTCGACGCATCGATGCTGCCGGAATCGAGCGGCAACGGCTCGAAAATCACGTCATGACGTCGTTACGCCTTACTGCCGCCATAGCCATTGCCACGCTCGCCTTTGCAGCCTGTTCTAGCGGGCCGGCGGTGGTACCGTCGTCCGGGACGGCCAACCAACTGATGCCCGCGTTTCGGGCACACGCGCCTTCCAAGGGCGATCTTTACGTCGCCGACCGAAGCGCGAACGCCGTCAAGATTTACGCTCCCGGCACGGCATCCGTCAAGGCTGAAATCACCGACGCTCCTGCGCCGGTTCGAATAGCCTTTACCAAGCAAGGCGTCCTCGCGGTTGCGAGCCAAAAGGCCGCCCGCCGTTCGCCCACCATATTTCTTTATAAAGCCAATGCGACGACGTCGTATGCGAAGATCGTGCTACCGGTGTCCTTCGAATCGTTCACGGACCTTGCGTTCGATCCCAAGGGCGTGCTCTACGTCGCCAACGCCGGCTCGGTGTATGCCTACAAACTCGACGATCTCTCGAAATCCGCGCTCGCGCTGTCGAATCCCGGGAGCGGGATCCGAACCATGCGCTTCAGCGCCGGCGGCGATCTTGCCGTAACGAGCGCCAGCGGCGTGGAACTCTATAAACCGGGCAGCGCTAAGCCCTGGGGGCACATCGCCGGCGCCGAGACGCGCGATGCCATCTACGATGCGGGCGCGTATCTCTCCGTGGCGGATTATGGCGCTAACCGCGTAAGCATTTTCCCACCCGGCGCGATTTCGCCCAGCGCCGAGATCACCAACGGTATCGACCGCCCCGGCGCTCTTGCCGTCGACGCCAAGAACGACCTCTACGTGGCAAGCCTCGGTGGCGAGCACCACGTCACCGTCTACAGCGAAAGCGGAACGGACCCGATCCGCACGATTGCAAAGACCCCGTTCCCCGAGCAACTCGTCGTCGCGCCTAAAGGCGATCTCTACGTCGACAGCCGGTACAACGCCGGCATCTTGGTGATCGAACCGGGCCAGACGAAGCCCACGCTCACGATCCGTACCGACGCCCAAGACATCGCGATCTCGCCCTAGGCTCACACTTTCGAGCGGCCGGCCTGGTGCGCCATTGCCGGGAACCGCAGAGGTAACGTCGTAGCCTTGCTTGCAGGCAACGAACGCGTCGACGAAGGGCGGTCCAGGTATGGGCAGAGCACTCCCCACGGCACTGCTTGCAGCAGTTTCTCTCGCGGCGTGCGCGCAACCGCAGAGCGCTAACCAGACCACCGCGGCTTCAAACCAGCCGCCGGCCGCTGCGACGACGGCTGCCGCCGAACCCGGCTCGGCCTCCGCCTTCGCAGCGGGCAGTTTCGATGGGCAGATTCTGGGTGCGGGTGCGCCGATCGCGCAATCGACGGTGACGCTGTACGCCGCTACTTCCGGATCGCCGCAGCAGGTAGCGCAGGCGCAGACCGGCGACGACGGGACGTTCGCGATGAGTTTTGGCGGCGGCACCGGAGTGCTGTACCTCGTCGCCACCGGCGGCGAGCCGAAGGCGGCGAAAAACTCGGCGAACAACCCGGCGATCGCGCTCGTGTCCGTCATCGGCGCGCAACCTCCACCGCACGTCGTGGTGAACGAAAATACGACCGTGGCCGCCGTGTGGACGATGAACCAGTTCATCAACGGAACCGCCATCCAGGGGTATCCGCTTGGCTTGCGCATCGGCGCCGGGAACGTACCGAACTTCGTGAATCCGCAAACGGGCGGCTGGGGCGGTGCGATTCAAGACTCGCTCAACGGCCCGCAGACGCCGACGATGGCCAATTTCGCAACGCTAGCGGACGTGCTGTCCGGCTGCGTGACGCGAGTAACGGCGGGCGCATGTGCGAGCCTCTTTTCGGCTGCGGCTTCGCCGGCGCACGGCGTTCCCAGCACGACGTTGACGGCGGCAGAATCGATCGCGCGATATCCTTGGTACAAGCCGAACCGCCTCTTTGCGCTGCTCGATCGTTTCTATCCGATACCGCCGGGTAAGAACCTGCGCGACGTACCCTACATGCCGTACTTGAAGTGGGCGCCCAGCGCGTGGGTGCTGCCGCTCAGGTTCGACGGCGGCGGATATCGCGCGGGCGGCAAAGCCATGTTCGACAGCCAAGGCAACCTTTGGGTCGGCGATAACTTCTCGGTCGGCTGGCAAGGGCAGGATTCGCTATGGCAGGGCCACGCCACCAAATTCGCGCCGAACGGCGCACCGCTTTCGCCGATTACGACGGGGTTCACCGGCGGTGGAATGGAAGGTGGAACGTTCGGGGCCGCCGTCGATGCCAAAGACCATGCGTGGCTTACGAATTACGGCAGCCAGTCGATCACGGTCTTCGACCGCGACGGTACTCCGCTAACGCCTCCAAACGGCATCAATTTTGGCGACAAGCTCGGCCTGATGCAAGGCGTCATGGTCGCGCCGAACGGCGACGTCTGGGCGGTCGGCATTTCCAAAGATCAGCTCGTCTACTTCCCTGGTGGCGATATCGATAAGGGCCGGATCGTGTGCGAAGGCGCAGCGCAGGAACCGTGCAAGTCGTTCAGTTCGCCCTTCGATCTTGCCATCGACCAACGCAATCGCATCTGGGTAACCAACGCGACCGACAAGGTCACGCGCTTCGATGCTGCCCATCCGTCAATAGTACAAAGCTTTCACACCGGCATCAGTAATAGCGGCCTTGCCATCGACCACGAAGGCAACGTCTGGGTGACCAACCGATTCGGCACCGGGTTCGAAGGAATGGCTCATCTCTTAGGAGTGGCCATTCGGCTCAAACGTCACGGTGTTGCTACGGCCTCGGATTATCTCACGACGACGATGTCGCATCAGCAAGGCGGCCCGCATGGTGGAAGCGTCACCGTTCTCCGCCCGGACGGTTCGCCGTTTCCGGGATCGCCGTTCAAAAGCGGCGGACTGCCCGGCCCGTGGGCCGCGGCCGTGGACGGCAACGACAACGTGTGGATCTCGAACTTCGTGGCGCCGAGCAGCCCGATCACCGAGCTTTGCGGAGTGCGACTGCAAAACTGCCCGCCGGGCATGAAGACCGGCGACCAAATCTCGCCTCCCGGCGGGTACGTTGGCGGCGGCTTGCAAATGCTGACGGACATCGACGTCGATCCCGCCGGCAACGTGTGGGCGATGAACAACTGGCAAGACATCGACAGCTGCGTCAGCCCGGCTCCGCCGGAAGCGCTTTCGACGCGCTGTGGCGGGCAAGGCGTCGTCGTCTTCTACGGCTTGGCCAAACCTGTGCGAGCGCCGCAGATCGGCCCGGCACAAGCGCCGTAGCCGGCGCCGTCGATGGCGACATCGTATGGCAGAGGGTCGCGGTGGCGGCGCCGAAATACCTCAGGTGCGGTTGCTCGTGCACTTATGCAATCGGTGGCCTCGCACCACGTTGTACGCGCTCTTGCTTTGGGGTGCGGCCGCCCCCGCACTGGCCTCATCGCCGTGGGCAGCGTTTGCCGAGCCCGTCTTCCTGCGGCTGGAGCACCGGCAAGCACCTCCGGTCGTGCTGAACATCGTCTCCGATAGCGCCGGCTTCGTCTGGCTCGGGACCGAGGGCGGCCTCGTGCGGTACGATGGCTACCGTTTTCGCGCTTTCACGGCAGACCCGCAGAACCCGCGAGCGTTACCGAACGATTGGATCAACGTCTTGCTCCGCGACGGGGACGGGCTCTGGATCGGTACCGGCTCCGGCGGCCTGGTCCATTTCGATGCGACCACCGAAACGTTTCGCACGTGGCATCGCGATCCGGCCGGACGCGACGGCCCGCGCAGTTCGGCGATCTTCGCGCTCCTGCGCCAGCCCGACGGCCACTTGCTCGTCGGCGGCGACGGCGGCCTCGATCGTTTCGACCCGTCGACGCAAGCGTTTTCGGCGGTGAAGATCGGCGCCGCTGCAGCAACCGATCCGGCAGTCTTTAGCCTACTTACCGATTCCGCCGCAACGACGTGGGCCGGCACCGCGCGCGGGCTCTTTTCGCGCAACGAGGGCCGCTCCGGCTTTCGACGGTTCGATCTCGGCGGGAGCGGCGCGCCGCCAATTCATTCGTTGTACGCAGACGCGGCCGGCCGTCTATGGGCCGGTAGCGAGAACGCCCTCTATGCAATCGACGCGGCGCGCGCGAAGTGGCGTGCGTACGCGTCGGTGCCGGACGATCCCGCGACGCTGGCGCCGGGCGCGCAGATGGCGCTGCTCGAAGTTCGCCCCGGCGTCATGTGGGCGGGCGGTTTCGGCGGCCTGTCGATCGTCGACGCAGCGACGCACCGCGTACATCGCGTCGAGCCGGATGCAGACTTCACCGGCGGCTTTCAAGGCGGCCGCGTCTTCACGCTCTATCGCGATGCTTCGGGGCTCGTCTGGCTCGGCGGCGATGCGGGCACGAGTCTTCACAATCCGCGCACGCGCGGCTTGCACGTCGTTTCGGCAACGAAAATCGGGCTAGGCCCAAGTGGCGTGGCCGGTGCTCGGTCGGTCGCCATCGCGAACGGGCAGCTGTGGGCCGGCGCCAATCTTGGCAGGCTCGTAGCGCTCGATCCCGTCACGGTCACGACGACCGCGATGACGGTGCCTAATCGGCTGTTCGTGCGCCAGCTCTCGCATGCGACTAACGGCAACCTCTGGCTTTCCGCGGGCTTTCGAGTGCTGTGCGCGCTCGAGCCTACGCAGTTTCGCGTCCGCTGTCCGGCCGGTCCGCCGGAGTTCGCGGGCGAGCCGGCGTTCGAAGTGCTCGACGCACCGTCCGCACTCTACCTGGGAACGTACAACGACGGGTTGCTCGTTCGCGACAAAGCGACGGGCCGCATCGTACGCTACCGCCGAGGCGACGGTCCGAACATGCTCACGAACGGCATCGTGTCGAGCCTGTTGCGCGATCGCAACGGACGAATATGGGCCGGTACTTACGGCGGACTCAACGTCATCGATCGGCACGGGCGCGTGATCGCGCGGTACGTGTCCGTTCAAGGCAATCCGTACTCGATTGGGCCGGGCCTCATTACCTCGCTCTATCAGGACCGGCGCGGACGCATTTGGGCCAGCGCCAACGGCGGCCCACTCGACGTGTTGATTCCACAGCGGGACGGCACCATGCGCATTCGCCGGTTGGGCGTCGCCGACGGTCTACCCAACGAGAACGTCGACAGCATCGGTGAAGATCAGCACGGGCGCATTTGGGCCGCGACCGATGCCGGCGTCGCGGTCTTCGATCCCGGATCGTTCCGCGCACGCGCCCTCTCCTTCATCGACGGCGTCGGCGAGTCGGGATACTGGGCGGACGCAGTAGCGCAAGATCGAGACGGCACGATTTTTTTCGGAGGCGCGGACGGCATCACGGTGATCGCGCCGGGAGCGTCGTCGCCCTGGAACTATGCGCCACCGGTGGTAATCACCGAGTTGACCGCCGGCGGCCAGCCGATCTCCGCCGGCGGGGCGAATCTCGGCCGGCCGCTCGATCTTCCGGCGGGCGCGCGGGCCTTTACCGCCGCGTTTGCAGCTCTCGACTATTCCGATCCGGCACGCATTCAGTATGCCTACAAGCTCGACGGCTTCGATCGCGACTGGATTCGAACCGATCCGGAGCATCGCGTGGCCGCCTACACGAATCTTCCGCCCGGCCAGTACACGCTGCTCGTTCGCGCCACCAACCGGCTCGGCTCGTGGAGTGCACACGCGCTGGCGCTTCGCATCGGTGCGCCGCCGCAGTGGTACGAAACGTGGTGGTTCAAAGGGGCATTGGCCCTGTTAGCGGTGCTCGGCGTGCTCGGCGCGATTCAATGGCGTACGGCAGTGTTACGCCGCAACCAGCGCCGGCTCCAAGCGATCATCGCCGAACGAACGCAGGAACTTTCGGTTGCGAATTCGGCGCTTTCGATTGCCAACCGAGCGCTGATGGAAGCGAGCCTCACCGATCCGCTTACCGGCTTGCGCAACCGGCGCTTCCTGCTCGAACATGTCGAAGACGACGTGGCGATGTGCCTCCGGCGCTACGACGATTGGCTCCGCAACGGCCCCGGTGCGGCGGCCCCCGACGGCGACCTGCTCTTTTTCATGGTGGATATCGACCACTTCAAATCCGTCAACGACGAATTCGGCCATGCCGCCGGCGATCGCGTGCTTTCGCAAATGCGCGAACGGCTCGAGGAGGTCTTTCGGAATAGCGACTACGTCTTGCGTTGGGGAGGGGAAGAGTTCTTGGCGGTGGCCCGCGGTAGTAAGCGCACCGAGGCGGCCGGCCTGGCGCTGCGGCTGGTTCGCGCGGTAGCGGAGCGGCCATTCGTGCTCGATGGCGGCCAGCGGCTCGCAAAGACGGCCTCGGTCGGCTTTGCAGCGTTTCCGTTTATCGTTACCAAACCGGGCGCCGTGAGCTGGTCGCAAACGATCGAGCTCGCCGATCAAGCGCTCTATCTGGCAAAGAAAGCGGGAAGAAACCGCTGGCTAGGGCTCGCCGCGACCGGTTACACCAACGAAGACGTGCTCTCGGCGCGCCTTGCCGTCGCGCCGGAAGAAGCGGCGGAAAGTGCGGCGCTGGAAGTGATTGTCGACAAAGCCATGATATTTCGCGAGCACCCTTAGTTCGCGGCGATTTCGGATCAAGAAGCGTCAGGCTTTGGCAAACTGCACGAACGTGATTCCGGTTGTCGCACCAATGTGCGGGCGTCCTTCCCTCCGGCGCGCCCTTGAAACCAGGCGGCACCTTCGTTCGGAAAGATGATTGCGGCTGACGCGACGGGGTCGCGGCCAACAGTAAAGAGCACCCATCTCGTACGTCCCACTAACGTGCTACCTTGTTCGGGGAAATTGCCCGAAATCGACCGATTGACCTAGCCTGGATCGAGCCATCGGTCGAAAAAGTTCAAGACATCGATTCGTTCTGCCCGCACCGCCGTAGCCGCATCGATGGAGCCCAGCGACCACGCAGCACGTTGTTTGTGATCCAGCGAAAGCTGACTCGCAAAAATCGTGAGATCGGTAAAATCGTTGTGGCCCGAACCCTCCAGCGCCGCAGCGGCATGCCAGCCGCAGAACGTCGCGGATCGCCAACTCGCAATCGTCAACTCCTCGATCGCCGGATCGACGGACCGTACGAGCATGATCGGCCGTTCGATGCACGCCGCTCCTGGAGCCCCTGGTATCGGGCCGTCGAGCGAGAGGCCGGCGCGAATTCTCTTATCCGTCCGCATGGCTTGCGCCATTGTGGCTCCGCCGAGCGATTGGCCGAACATACCGATCCGGTGAAGATCGAGCGCCCCGGCGAGGTGGGCCGGCAGGGGGCGCCCTTCGGCATCGGGAGTACGCCCCGCATCGAGTGCTGCTAACTCATCGATAACGAAGCGGACGTCCGCGACTCTGACCGCGAGGAGCGGCTGCACCATCGCGTACCAGGCGTCATACGTGAAGGCCTTCGCCGCATCGGGCGCCGCGAGCGGCCGAGACTTCACGATTGCGCCGTCCGGAAACTCGACGGCGGCCCCGTCGTAAGGATGGTCCACCGTGATGACGATAAAGCCGCGGCTCACGAGTTCTTCGACGAGCGCCGTACTGGCGTTACGCCAGGAACCGAAGCCGGGCGAATAAATCACGACGGGATATCCTCGAGCTCCGGGAGCCGCCACCGCGGCCTGGCTTCGCGCATGTGAGTGGGCCGACTCGAAAGTCCCGGCCGGCACATCCAACTCGCCATCGAGCACGCGCGCGGTGCCGGCGTCGACATACGCAGCCGCACGAGCCGCCGACGTGCGAGCCGGGTACCACACCGTCACCATGAGCGAGCGATGCACCTTTGCCGGCGCGAGCGGATCCATGCGCGTGCGGTCGACGAGATGCAGCGAGACGGATCCGATCGCAGCCGCGCCCGATGGCGATGGTAGTGAAAGCGCGATCGATGCACGCGCCGGAATCCAAATGCTAATCGAGCAACCGATCGCGAAGACTAGAGTCAGCCAAGTTCTCAAAGCTGCCGGGACGTTCGCGATTGTCGATTGCGCTTCCGCCTCCGTGGCTAGCGACGACACGCCGTGGGTCTGCGCGTGGTGAAGGTGCCGCCGTGGAACCCTCCGCGCAACCGCAATTCGGATTGGCGTTTCTCAAGACCAAGGAGCATCGAGACAACACGTTGGCTTAGGAGATCGGAATGAGGATCGCGATCATGGGCGCGGGCGGCCTTGGCGCCTACTTCGGAACCCGTCTGGCTCAAGGCGGAAACGACGTTGCCCTCATCGCGAGGGGCGCTCACTTAGCGGCCATGCGCGAACGCGGCATACGCGTCACCAGCGAACTCGGCGATGCGCACCTGCCCTCGATCCGCGCTACCGACGAACCGGCGTCGATCGGTATCGTCGATCTCGTCGTTTTCGCGGTGAAACTGTGGGATTCGGAGACGGCGGCCGAGGCGTCGAGACCTTTGGTCGGTCCGCAAACCGCCGTCGTCTCCTTTCAGAATGGCGTCGAGAAGGACGAAACCATCGGCCGAGTTCTTGGCCGCGAGCGCGTCCTCGGCGGAGTGAGCTACATTGCGGCACGACTCTCTGAACCTGGCGTCGTCGAGCATACCGGCCGCGTCGCGCGCGTAATAGTCGGAGAACTCGATGGGACCACGACCGGCCGCGCCGCTGAGATCGCAAAGGCCTTCGCCGCCGGCGGGGTGGACGCCGAGGTAAGCGCCGACGTACTGAGAGTGACCTGGGAGAAGTTCATTTTTCTCGTGGGCGTCGCCGGAATTACGACGCTTCTTCGTGCACCCATTGGAACGATCCGAGCGAACTCCGAGGCCCGCTCCTTGCTTGAAGAGACCATGGTCGAGGCCGTCAACGTCGCGCGCGCGTTGGGCGTCGACGTCGACCAGACGTTTGCGGCAAGTCAGTTGCTGTTCTGCGATACACTGCCCGAGCGCATGCGCGCGTCGATGGCGGTCGACCTGGAACGGGGGCGGCGCCTGGAGTTGCCATGGCTTAACGGCGCCGTCGTCAGGCTGGGCCGGCGCGCGCAAGTGCCGACGCCCGTCAACGGCGTCATCGCACGTGCGCTTGCGATCTATGCGGGCGGCGCCGCGCCGACGATGGAGCAGCGGTAAAGGCGTCGGGCGCACGCCCGGCTGTACCAGCGCGCTGCAGTATCCGTCGCTGACGACTCACTAAAGCGATGCTGCGCTTGCAACGAACGCCGCGTTGGGTGTGCCGTAGCCGGTCACGTTGTCCCAGCCCTTCCTGACCGTTAGCGTGTAATCCAGACCAAAGCCGATGCCGGTCGTATTGACCAGGCCGTTAGGATTTTTGGTCGTCTGCAGGGCCCCCACGAACACGGGGTTTGGTCGATCTATGGGTGCAAAGATCTGCGCGGTGGAATAATCCGTCGTGCCGGTCTTGGTAGTTATCGACCCCTTCAAGCTATTATCGTTACTAAGCGGCAGTACGTCAGTCAATCCGGCTTTCATGCGAGAGAGTTGCGGCGCAGCTTGCCCCAGCGCTTGGCCCGCCCTTTGTTGAGCAAGGGCCCACATCGCGGTAAAGATTGGGCTTGCTAAACTCGTGCCGCCGATGCCTAGGAAAAGTTCCAATTTCCCACCCGTCGTAAGCACCACGGGGAACCCGGTGTACGGGTCGGCCAAAGCTGAAACGTCGGGAGTCTGACGCCCAGAACCCGGAAGCCCTGCCTGCCACTTTGGCTTGGGCCAGTAGACGCTTTCACCGCCGCCTCCGCCGCCCTGACCCGACGCGTTGCCGAGGACGCTAGCCGGACCGTATTGGTTGTTGCCCAAATACGCGAATGCGTCGCCCCAGCCAACGGACGTGAATCCCGAGCCGTCAACGTTATTCAGAACAGCGGTACCGCCCACGGCTGTGGCATGCGGTGAATCCGCCGGCACACTTGGACTGCCGAGCGGGGTGCCCAGTGCGGCGTCGCCGCCATCACCAGTCGCGAACTGAAACGAGACGCCCTTTGCCGCGGCTCTTATGAGGACGTTTTCGTAAGACTTCAACTCCTGCGGCCCGGCAAGAAGATCGAGATCTTCTCCCCAGCTATCCGATACCGCGTATCCCAACTTATGGTCAACAATGTATTGCATCGAATATTGCATCGCTTCGTTGTCTTGACCGTTGGTTGCGATGACGACGATCTTTGCCCCTGGGGCAATCGCGTGTGCGGACTGGATATCGAGCGCGATTTCGGTGCTCCAGTATTCTTCGTTTCCGAGATTTGGATTGGGCTTTCCCTCGGGATAAACGATCGTGAAGTTGGCCGAATTGAGCTTCGGCAAGCCGTTTAGCTCAGCGGCCATGTTCGCGTCGGATTCCATCTGCGGATAGCCGTAGGCTTCGAGCAACACCACCGTTTGCCCGGCGCCGTTGAGACCTTTCGCGTAATCCGCGGTCAAACCATAGACATCTGCAAGGTCCTTCGCACTGAAATCGGGGAACAGCTTGGGATTTGCAGCATAGACGATGCCGCTGAATCTCGCTTTCGGATACTTCGATCCAGGAGCGGTCAATTTTACCGTCGTACTCGGGCTCAAACTCTGATCGGTAATCAGCGACTTCAGCTTGAGACGATGCCCCTCCGCATTGGTACCCGACATGCTAATGGGTGCGTAGGGCTGCATGGTCTGCGGGTCGCGGGCGCGCGCTAAGAACGGCCGGACGACGTGATTCTCGAGGCCGGCTACCGTATCGACGAACGCGCCAACTGCGCCGGAAAGGCGTGGCGTCGTAATTGGCGCTCGGAAAGTCACGCCGTCGCGGTTGAATTCGTGAATTTGCGTCCGAAAGGCGCGCGCCATTCGCGCAATCGTGCCCCGCGCACGAATCGAAAATCCGTCGCGGTCGGTCGAGAGAATTGCGAGGCCCTGCCTCACCAGCGCGTTTCGCACGGCGTTCATCTGCCATCGCGGCGCTGCGTACCGCTGCAAATCCGCATCGGTCAGCCAGTGCCGAAACGTTGGTGAGTTCGGCTCGTAGAGGGCGTCGACTCGCTGGGAAAAGCCCGCCTCGTCCCGAAGTTTGAGGTAGACCGTCACGTTGATAACTTGGGAGTAATCGGCCTTACCGGCATCGTGCGCTAGCCTTGGGCTAGTCGATACTTGAGCGGAATCCGTTGGTGCTGTCGGGAGCAGCGATCCGCTACGGCCGCTGCACGCCGCGAAGGTTAGCGTCAACCCCAGCATCGCAGCAATAACTCGAGACGATGTGCGCATGTGCCTACAACCTTCCTGCTGCCGAGCTGGTGATGAATGCCGCGTTGGGCGTGCCGTACCCGGTCACGTCGTCCCAGCCCTTAGTGACGGTTAGCGAACTATCTACACCGAAAGCCAAGGCAAACATGTCACTATAGTAGTTCGGCGGCCACAACGTTCCGAGAAAGACCGGGTCGTCCCGATCGGGTGGCGCAAAGATTTGCGCCGTGGTAAGAGTCGTCTTGCGCTTCTTCTCGGTTATCGATCCGCTCAGGCTGTCGGGATTGCTTAGCGGCAGTACGTCGGTCAAACCGGTTTTCATGTTCGCAAGCACCGGCGCGGCCAGGCCGAGTGGATGGCCTGCTCTTTGTTGTGCGATGGCCCAGAGCGCCGTAAATATCGGAGTGGCTAGACTCGTGCCGCCCCATCCCGGCTCGAGCACGTGGTTCTTCCTTCCGTAGGTCCGATCCGATTGTACGACGGGGAATCCGGTGTACGGATCGGCCAGTGCGGAAACGTCCGGCGTCTGCCGGCCTTTCCCAGGAAGCGCGGCCTGCCATTTCGGCTTGGGCCAATAGACGCTTTCGCCGCCGCCTCCGCCGCCCAAAAATCTCGGAGTAAGCGGATCGACGGGGCCGTCTTCGCCTGTGTTGAGTATCGCGAAGACGTTGCCCCAGCCGACGGAAGTGAATCCCGTGCCTCCCACGTTGTTCAAAATAGAGGTGCCGCCAACGGCCGTGGCATGCGGTGAATCTGCGGGCACGCTTGGCGCACCCAGCGGCGTACCCAGTCCGTTGTCGCCGCCATCACCTGTCGCGAACTGAAACGATACGCCCTTTGCCGCAGCTCTTATCAGAATGTTTTCGAAGGACTTCAGCTCCTGTGGACTAGCTGCAAAATCGGTATCTGAACCCCAGCTATCCGATACGGCGTATCCCAACTTATGGTCGACGATGTATTGCATTGAATACTGCATATCTTCGATGTCCGAGCCGTTGGTCGCGACGACGAGAATTTTTGCGTCCGGGGCGATCGCGTGCGCCGCTTGGACGTCGAGCGCGATTTCGGTATTCCAGCCGGTGAGCACGCCGAGATCCGGATTAGGTTTGCCCTCCGGGTACACCGTTTGAAGCGTAGCTGAAGTGAGCCTCGGCAAACCCATCAGTCTCGCGGCGACGTTTGCGTCGACTTCCATCTGCGGATAATCGTACGCCTCGAGCAGCACTACCGTCTGTCCGGCGCCATTAGCGTCGCTCGTTAGGCCGTAGAAGTTCCTCAAGTCCTTTGCGCTGAAGTCTGGAATCAGTCCCGGGTTCTTGTAGTAGACGATGCCGCTATACGTGGCCTTTGGATACTTGGCCTTGGGGTTGGTAAACGTCATCGTCATGCTTGGCGCCAGGCTCTGATCGGTGATTATCGAGTTCAGCGAACGGCCCGCACCGAGATCGTTCAAGCTAATATCCGGATAAGGCTGCATCGTTCGCGGATTACGGGCCCGCGTCGAGAACGGTCGTGCGAAGTGACTCTCTAGGCCGGAGATGGTATCGACAAAGCCGCCGGCTGCGCCGGCAAGTCGCGGCAGCGTAACCGGCGCGCGGAACGTTACGCCGTTACGCGTAAACTCGTGGATTTGCGTCCTAAAAGCGCGAGCAATCCGGTCGATCGTGCCTCTCGCACGAATCGAAAATCCGTCGCGGTCGATGGAAAGGATGGTCAGGCCTCGGTTGACAAGCGCCTCGCGAACTGCGTTCATCTGCCATCGCGGCGCTGCGTAACGCCGTAGCTCCGCATCGGTCAGCCAGTGCCGGAACGTGGGCGAGGTCGGATTGTAGAGCGCGTCGACTCGTTGAGAGAAGCCCGCTGCGTCTCTGAGCTTGAGGTAGACCGTTACGGTGATAACCTGTGCGTTGTCGGCCTTACCCGCGTCGTGGGCTCCCGGCACGCCCATCGGCATTTGATTGCCGCCAGTTGCCGCCGAGGGGAGCAGCGAGCTGTTATGGCCGCCGCAGCCGGCAAGAGTTAACGTTAGTCCCAAAACCGACGAAATTAGGCGGGGCCATACGCGCATGGATCTCCAACTTTCTTAGCAACGGGCGCCAAGCATTACGATAGCACCCCCGCCGAGCACCCCGCCATCGGTGTTTATACGTATCCACTAGTGGGAGCTGGTCTCGAAGGCCGCCCCGTTGGCCACCAGCATCGCAATCTCGACGCGCGACCGTACGCCGAGCTTATGGCGGATATTGTCAACGTGCTGGTCGACGGTGCGCTTTGAGATCGAGAGCCAGCTTGCGATCTCGGCGTTCGTCTTTCCCGACGAGACCATGAGCGCCACGGTGCGCTCGCGATCGCTCAATATGCTCGGGCGGTTCTTCCGGTCGACCGCGAGGCCGAGTTCGCCCGCGAGCCGCCGCACACGCTCGACCATATACTCGATGCCGAGCGACTGAAATCGTTCGATTGCCTCGAGCACGTCCTCCGGCCGGCGGGTAACGGTTGCAATCTCGAACTGAATGCGAGCCCTTTCCAAGGCGGGCAGCGGTTCGACCATGGCGTTGCGCAAGAGAGGCAAGGCCAGGTCATCCTCTCCGCGCAGGAGGTGGCCATACGCTTCGCCCCAGCCGACGCAGGCGTCGGTCAAGGCATCGTGGCCGGAGAGCGTTCGTAGGCGCCGCAAGGTCCGGTCCATCAAAGCCTTGTCGCGCGTTTTGTGTGCGATGCGCGCAAGTACCGTCAGTGCGTAGCGCAAATTGTGCGGGTGAGCTCGGAAAGGGCTTTCAAAGTCGGCTTCGATCAGCGCCTTCGCGGTTTCCGGGTCGCCATGCTGCTCGTGGAAGTAACCGATCGCGAGATCGGCGAGGGTACCTTTCGCGCCAACCTTCGTGCATTCTTCGATCAGCGTTCTGGCTTGCTCGCCCAAGCCGAGCTGCGACGCGAGCACGATCTCGGTCACGTACGCGATCTCGCGGGAGCGCGCAGGAAGCTCCCCCTCCAATGCTCGAGCGGCCGTCGCGATGGAAAGTGCCTCCGGCAAACGACTGGAGTCCGTTAGAATATCCGCGTAACGCCGTGCCAGCCGAGCTCTTTTAATCGGACTGCCGCCCTCCAACCCATAAGCAAAGCGCCCGAGGGTCAACCCCTCGTCGCATCGCATTTTCTCCAGCAGCAAGACGAGCATTTCGCTGCTGGTCTGCAGCACGGCATCGAGCGCGCCGGCGGCGACGCCTTCGCGAATCGCATCGTGAAAGAGGGCCACTCCACGCTCGAAATCGTCGTAGACTGCGTGATAAGCGGCGCTCCGTGCGATAGCTCGATAACGAGCTTCGCAATGACCGAGCATTGGAATAAGGTCGCGCAGTCTGGCGATGAACGTGCGAGCGGCTTCGTGTTCTAAGTGAAGGCGCGACGTCCGAGCGAGCTGATACAGCAGTTCGGTCGCGATTTCCGGGTCGATCTCTTCCTCGGCGAGCGCGGCGATGCGAGCGCGATCGTCCGGGCCCAGCGCGTGTCGAGCATGGATAAACGCGACCGCCACCGCAAGCTCGAGCCGCGCGCGAGCGATGGCCGGAAGGGCTTCCCATCGACGCGCAAGCTCGCGCGGCGGATTGAACTGCTCGACGTCGAGGATGCGCTGCGCCAAGTGCAGACCGGCGGCAACGCACTCCGGTTCCGCCAGGGGCGATTCGACCTGCCTGGTAACGGAGATGGCTTGTGCTTCCAAAAAGCATCGCGCGGCCCGGTTCCAATCCTCGTCCGCCATAGCGTCCCACGCAACCTTTGCGAAGATCGCGCGCGATTCATCGGCCGCGTCCGCCGCAAGCAAGTGGCGCGCGCGTCGCTCGTCGTCACGCGTTAGGCGAGACGCAGCGAGATGCAGCTCTGCCAGCGTCTCTTTCGGGGTGACGCTCGCGATAGCGTCGACGAGAACGTCGTGGCGAATTGCGGCACGCGTATCGCGCAGTTCGGCGATTCCTCGAGCCAGCAAAGCGGCGGTGGATTTGTGAACGGTGTCTGGAGAGAGGCGCGCCAACTCCGAAATACTTGCTTCGTCGAGCGGCTTCTCTACGATCGCCAGAGCGGCGGCAATGCGCAGTTCGACGTCGGAGAGGTCGCTTACGTGATCGCGCGCCGCAAGCGCGATCGCCCGATCGCTCGAAGCGATCGAAAGGAGTTGTGCATAGAGCGGATTTCCACCGGCCTGCGCCACGATGGCTCGCCGCTGCTGTTCATCGAGGCGTGGAGCGGCGCTCCGTACGATCGACAACATGTCGGCATCGGGTAGCCGCGCTAGCGAGATCGTGGTTGCGAGATTGCCACGATGAAGGCGATGCAGCACCTCGGTAACCGAATCGTAGCCGTTGCGCGCCCCAAACTGCCAGCGAACCGGAGAGTCCTGGAGACGCTCGACAAGGTATGGTAACGCCGCAAGCGTCGCCTCATCGGCCCAGTGAAGGTCGTCGATTTGAACGAGCGGGTTCGCATCCTTGGTCGTACGTTCCAGCGCGATGCGAAACGCGAGGATCGTGTCGCTCTCAACCTCCGTTCCGAACGGTCCGGACCACCCGAGTTGCCGAGTCACTCCCTGCAAGAGCGAGACAAGCGGGTCCAATCGCAGGTCGCGCGCGATGCGCTGGCACGTGACGCGAAAGACGGGGCCATGATGTTGCTCTGCCGCCGTACGCAGGAGCATCGTTTTCCCGATGCCGGCTTCGCCCAGGACGATCGCCGCTGGGCACGCGTTCGAAAGTTCGTAAAGCTCGTCTTCACGCATCGCTACGTATTCGTTTGGCCTTAAGAAGGCAGATTACCTATTGCGGGATTTGATCGAGCTCGGTCGTTGGCGGAGACGTCATATCTCATTCGCGAGTATGAATGTTCTGCTGGCTTCAATCGATGGGAACGTTTTGCCTATGGAGAGCCGTCTGCCGGTTTTTCGGGGCTTGCTTCGGCCAACGCTTCGTCGAGCGGGCGGCCTCACGCCGTCGTACCGCTTCAACGTCTGCGCGCTGGAACGCGCTGCGGAAGCGCAAAAACGGCGTTCACCAAGGAACCAAGCGCGACCGGCGAACGTTCTCTGAGAAACCTGCTTCCACGTCGGGAGGACGCTCATGTCGACTCGCTCCTGGGTGCTGTTCGCACTTTCGAGCTTGGTATTCGCCGCCGGATGCGCCGGCCACGGCGCGGCGCCGTCCCAGGCGCTCGTTCCTCAGACGGCGCCGGCGCTCGCGCCGCGAATGCACTCCCACTGGACCCGTACCCCGGTCGGTACGTTCGCGGACCCCTATGGCGTCGCCGTCGACGGAACGTGCATGGCGAACTGCACCATCTACGTGGCTGATCCGGGAGCGAAAACGGTCTGGAAAGTGGCTCCGGACGGTACGCGTAGTGCGTTCGGCAACTTCTCGGCTGCGGGGGCGTCGTTCGACCCGCAGAACGTTGCCTATACGCTGAACGGCTCTCGCGATCGGAGCGACAATCTCTTCGTCGCCGATAAAGGCACCCACGGCAAGTCGCGCGTGTGGAGCGTCGGCCCGGACGGAGGTACGAGCGAAGTCAAGTACACATCGGAGGACTTCCCACTTTACGATCGAGGCGTTGCTGCCTATCAGCGGTACGTCAGCCTTAGGAACCAAGCGAACGTGCTCTACTACGCCGTAGCCACGCACTTTCCGGCAACTTCTGCGGGCAACGTCACTTGCTACGGCACGGTCTTCCCCGAAGGCTGTCAAGTCCATCACCGAGCGACGTTTAGCAATCCCTACGGGTTGGCCGTCGATCTCCACCTCGCTCTGTACGTCGCGGACGCAAAAGACAAAAAGGCGTACAAAGTCGTTGGCGGCGCGGTGACGCCGTTGGGGGATTTCGTCGATCCTTACGGCATCGCCGTCTCACCCGACGGTAGCAAGGTGTACGTCGCCGACGCCGGAGCCAAGACGGTCGTGGAAATCACCAGCACCGGCGTGAGGAGCGTGGTGGACACGTTTGCCGATCCTTACGGCGTCGCGGTCGATGGCTCGGGGACCCTGTACGTCGCCGATCCCGGCAGCAAGCACGTCTGGAAGCTGACGCCGTAGCCCAAGCGCGGTCGTAACTGCTTTCAGGGGACAACGCACGGGATTCCGGAAGCTTGCGTCATGAAAGTCGCCACCTACAACGTCAATGGTGTGAACGGCCGTCTTCCCGTTCTACTTGAATGGCTAGCTGGGACGAAACCTGATGTAGTGTGCCTTCAAGAGCTCAAAGCACCGCAAGAGAAGTTTCCGCTGGCTGCCATCAACGATGCAGGCTACGGTGCGATTTGGTTGGGGCAGAAGAGCTGGAACGGCGTAGCGATCCTCGCGCGAGGTGAAACGCCACGCGAAACACAGCGTTGCTTACCCGCAGAACCCGACACGGCGCAGTCACGATACATCGAAGCTATGGTGCGCGACATCCTCGTCGGGTGCCTTTACCTGCCCAACGGTAACCCGGCGCCGGGCCCGAAGTTCACATACAAGTTGGCCTGGTTTGAGGCGCTGATCGCACACGCGAGCTCGCTGCTCGGAAGCGGCACGCCAGCCATCCTTGCCGGCGATTACAATGTGATGCCTACCGATCTCGACGTCTACAAGCCTGAAAGCTGGCGCGACGACGCGCTCTTTCGCCCGGAAGTTCGTGAGGCGTTCCGGAGACTTAGTGCCCTAGGATGGGTCGACGCCGTGCGACATCTGCACCCGAACGAACGGATCTATACCTTTTGGGACTACTTTCGAAATGCGTTCGGCCGGAACGCTGGTCTGCGCATCGATCATTTGCTCCTGACTCCGGGTCTCGAGAAGCGCCTAGTCCGCGCGGGAGTTGACCGCGACGTGCGCGCGTGGCCGAAGAGCAGCGATCACGCTCCTACGTGGATAGAGCTCAGGTAAACCTTACGTAGCGGACCGTCGCATATTCGGGTGGACTGCCGGGCTGCGAGATCTTGGTCACTCCGAGGAAGCAACCACGTCGAGCATCGACGGTCACGCAATCGGCCTCGACGAAGGCGGGCGGTGCGATCCGTCGGCAAAGCTTTGGGTAGGCATCCGGTGGGCCGGATGTGGTAGCGCCAACGAGAATCGAACTTTCTGCTTGCCGCACAATTTGTTGTTTCCCTCGTAAATCGGACCCCAAAAGTCCCGGTTCGTCCCTACGCGTACCGGCTCGTTGGCTGACATTGGGCTGACATGCCGGCTCAAGGCTTCATTTGGCAGGCGGGGGGCTCACTCAACGTCAGCGTTCCCTTACGATAGTCCATCGTGACGAGATAATGCTCAAGCGCCCGGTTCCCAATGTTCAACTCGAATGGTGAGTGTTGGTTTGGCAAGAACTCTGTCTGCAACGTGCCAAGCGAAACGGACCCCATTCGGACGTCGTCGATCACGCCGAGTGAACCCGTCTCCTGACCACGAAAACCGTTTGCTATGGTTGCTTGGCCCGATTCGGCGGCTGCCTTCAGATTGAGAGCCAGTATTCCATTGGCCGTGAGAATGCTGAAGCCACCATCGCCGCTGTCAAACGTCGCGCGCACACGTGTTGCGCCAACCGATGCGTCATCTATCGTGTTCCCACCATCGGCGTTCCACCGAAATCTCGCAGTGACAGGCTCGCTCAACGATTGCTGCAGAAACGACACCGTCGTGCATCGGTAATTGATTTGTAGGATGCGCCCGTTAAGAAAACTCGTTCCTAAGAGACCGTCAATTCGTATTCCTACCCGCGCACTAAGGGCGGAGAGGTCGAGCGCAAGCGCGTCTAAGTGCTGGACCGACTCTTGGCCTAAGTCGACCTGAGGAATGCTAACGGGATACACAGCTATTCTCCCGCTACCAATACCGGTTCCTGACGCAGCACGGCCGAGAGGCAATTGTAATTGCTTGGCGACGGTAAGGTCGATGACGGAGGGCGTAGTATCGGTGTCAATCAGGAAGCGGTAGGGTCCCGTACCATCAACCCGGACGTGCACCAAGATTCCGTTGTGATCGTATTGGAACGGAATTAGCTCAGGCGACACGCCGGCGCGCGCCGCAGAGAGCGGCAACAACATCACCAATGCGACAACGAAGAGCCAAATATGTCTATACAACTAGAGAAGCTCCCTCAATGCATCTGCGGATACTCCAGCAACTCGTAAGATGCTCGCAAGTGTTCCCTTTGCAACGGTTCGATGGTTAGGTACGATCAGTTCAAGCTTGCCGCGTCTAAGCACGATATGGGACCCGGTCTGACGACGGCGCTCGAAGCCGATCTTTTCGAGGGCGCGAACTAACTCGGCGCCACTCACACCAGGCAGATGTGTGCTCAAATCCTGCTGTTCGACTTATGCTGCGGGCGGATGAACGTCGATCATCGCGATCGCGACATTCTCCAAATCTGAAGGGGGCGCGTCGCGACCCTCGTCGTGGTAGTAGGCGAGGGCAAGCTCGATAGCATCCCGAGCCATGGCAAGTGCGTCGTCTCGATCATTACCGCACGTATGTATCTCGGGGAAGGCCGGAACAATGACGTTGAAGCCGCCGTCGTCTTCCGGCTCCAAGATCACGCGGTAGCGAAGCGTTGCCTCGGACATCGACATGCTTTTCGACGTATCCTACTGATGCTCCACTTTCGTGACATTTCTAGTTACGAGTGCAGCATTTGGCTGACATTAGCAAACTAAGAAAGCCCGAAATCTCAACGATTTCGGGCTTTTTGTTGGTAGCGCCAACGGGAATCGAACCCACTATTAGCGGTCCTGGCCGACCCTGCCTGCTACTGAAAAGTCCGATGAAATAAGGGATTCCGTCCCTCTCGGCTCCGGCCAGACACTGCCCGATTCGGCCCATTTCTGCCCGCTCCGTTACACGGGCGTTACACGGCTCCTGGACCTCATGCACGGGACCTCATGCTCGGAGGCTTAGCGCCTCGGTCGGCGCTCCTCCCCGGCGCAACGGACTTGCAAGCCGGACGTTGTCATCGAGGCTCTGCGGGCCCCGTGAGCCTGGACCCCCGTATCCCCGAGCGTAAGTTCGTCGTCCGGGGCCGAACTGAAAAGCGTCCGAGCCCGCCGGGGGAGAATAGCAGCGTCAAGGTGGGGAGCTGGTCTTTCGCCTTTCTAGCCCCACCGGAGAGGCGATTCATGTTGGGAGCGGTCGTCGTCATCTTTGGCCTGCTTTGGATAGCTGCGGGCCTGGTTGCCGTAATCCAACTCTTTAGGCGGAAATGGAAGTCGCTCGGGATTTGGGCGGGCGTCGCTTTTGTGAGCTTCGTAATCTGCATGATTGCGACGAGCCAGATGCCGCCTTCGACCACGACAAGTAGTTCCGGCGGAAGCGATTCGAGTAGTAATCCCAAAATCGCGCGGCAAGTCGATGCGGCGAACGCACCTGCGCCGACACCACGTCCGCTGTCGCGTCAGGAGCAGAAGCGCGACTTCCTGAAGACCGTTGACGAGTCACTCTCGGGTGCGCGAATAGCGGGCAACCCGTATAAGTTTGTCGGGAAGCGCGTTGACCTTCACTGTACTGTCGGGAATATTCCGCAGGAAGACTTTTTTAATGCGACATGCGGCACGGACGACGATGGGTCGCCGGTTACTCTCGTTATCGAAACGAACACCAAAGACCTAGAGCCAGGTCAAACGGTTCGCGTCATCGGAACGGTAGCGCAGCCGATGGAAGGCAACAACGCGATGGGTGGCGAGGGACACTTCCCGACCATCGAAGCCTCGTTCATGGAATAGTCGTGCAGTCGGAGCCGAGCGCCGTTCCGCCCCCAGCAGCATCTCCGACGCGGACTTGTCCCTTCTGCATCTCGGACATTCCGGCTAATGCCTCAGTTTGTCGCCACTGCCAGCGCGAGTCGCCCCCCGCGCTTCCGGGCAGTCGTTCATAATCGGAGAGCGTATCTAACCGTGGAAAATGAACTAACCCCAGCTTCGTTGCCCGAGAGCCCGCCATTGTTGCCCACGGAACGCGCCTGCGGTAACTGCGGCTCTCCTATTTCCAGCAAAGTCACCTTCTGCGAAAACTGCGGGACGCAAGCGGTGATTAGCTCCGACGGAGAGTCGTGGTACTACGAAGTCAACGGAGAACGCAACGGCCCGGCTCCGACAAACGAGGTTGCCGCGCTGGTCGCGAAAGGCACCTTGTCGGCGAAGTCACTCGTTTGGCGAAGCGGCTTTCCTGATTGGGTTGCCATTCACGATACGAGCTTCGGGAAACTGATAACGACGCCGCCTCCGGTTGCCGGGCGCGCTATAGACAATGCAGTCGTATGGTGGCTCGCGTTCGCGCCGATTATCGGAAGTTTCGTAGGTATATGGCTTGCGTCGTCGATGCAAACCAGCGTCAACAACTTCTGGTGGATTACGCTGGGGCTTAATATCGGCCTCGGCTATTTCGACGAATCAAGGCTGAAGCGCGCGGGATACGACACGGCAAAGATGGGAATGGCATGGCTCGTGCCGGTCTACTTGTTCAAGCGCGCAAAACTGCTAGACCAGAGCCCCGCGTATTTCGTTGTTTGGCTCGTAGCGTTCTTCGTGAGTCTCTTTCTCTAGGTGGATGACGCGAGGCAGGGCGCTTGACGAATAATACTAACCACTGCACGAACTGCGGTTCGACTCTGAACCCGGAAGCGAAGTTCTGCGGTCGATGTGGTGCGCGCATAAGTCGAGAGGAACCAAACGCTGAAAGTAGTCCCTCTGTCGGGGCGGAATCCCGCGTATCCGCACTTGCGAGTACCGGCCGCTCCGAGCCCGGCCGGGAGTTCAATAAGTGGAGCGCCCGTTGCGGATGGTAAAGGCTTCGTTAAAGGGCTGGTTGGATGCATCGTCGTGCCGGTGGTCGCTGTAGTCCTGATTATCGGTGGCTGTTCAATATGGGCCGCGATGCAGCCGAAGGACGTTACCTATGACGACGTGCTAACGACGGACAACGCAAACACCTTCGCTGACCATAATGCGAACTGGAAGGGCGATGATTCTGACAACGTCGCATACGTTCAGCGCGCCGTGCAGCACCTGGGCGCCAACGCCTATGGTCGGAAGTTTAAGGACCTTATCGCGTGGGAGAAGGCTTTAGAAAAGGGCTTAGGCTACGGCGATAAACTAACGCGCGACAACGTGAATCTGTTTTCCAATCACAATGCGAGTTGGAACAGCGATGACCCAGATAACGTGGCGTATGTAAAACGGGCGCTGCAACACCTTGGCGACAAAGCCTACGGTCAGACGTTTGGCGACCTGATGGATTGGGAGAAGGACTGACGAACAGAAGCAAAAAGACCAAAAGGACGCGGCGCTACAGGCAGCATACAATCGAGCGCATCCTGCGACGCCAGAGCCGCAGTCAAAGAGTGAAGGGGATAAGCGTTCCCTATTCCTTGCAGCTACTACGCCGCTCTGTGCTGATTTTAGGTTATTCCGCCACTATGCGATTGCTGCCGGACAAGGGCAGGATTCGGGCGAGTCATCTGAGGACCTAAAGCTCGCTGGAGCGGCTCTCGATAAGGCCGAGGATGACTTTCTTGGAGCGGGTGCTCCGAGCTACCCGGAGTTTTTGAGCGGGGATGTGCTAGACGAGCTTACGGCAAGTCTACATGATAGCAAAGACTTCATTGGACTCTTGCGGCAATACCTCGATGACAATCTTCCATCGACTCTAGCTGAAGCGCGCGAAAAAAGGGACGCTGGCTCCGCCGAACTAGGAATAGCGGACGGCGGGTTTCATAACCGCTACGTCGAGATGGGCGGGACAAGGTCGGATATGTGCAGCTTGGTACGGGATTGAACGCGAACAACCCGAATCGCGGACCCAAAGCTCTCATGAGTCACCACACCTACGTCATCGTTTGCCCGGGCATCGAAGGGCCCGAGTGTGCAATGTGGTTCCTTACCGCTTTCGGCGTAGGAGCCTTTCGAAAAACTCTACCGGGTCGGCGCGCATTGCGGTTAGAGCTTGGATAAGTTCGATAACATCTATGCGTCTCTCTCCAAGTTCAACCTTCGAGACGAACGTCTGCGCGCGGCCGAGCTTGTCAGCAAGTTCAGCTTGGGTTAGCCGGGCTCGCGTCCGGTACTCTACAAGAAGCTCACGGAGCCGCTTCGCCTGCGCGGAGTGGATTGCTTTGCTCACCTGGCGCAGATGATACGGGCTGCCCTCGTCCTAGCCCAAAACGGGGTAAGCTGGAACGGGGTAGAACTAGTGGCTCAGGGTTGTTACTATGGAGGGCCTTATGCTGCTTGGAATAATCGACGCGCCCATCATTATCTCGCTGCTTATTTGGCTCGTAGTTATCGCCGCAATCGTCGGCGGTATCATCTGGTTTATCGTTTACGTCGCCACGAACGCGTACAAGGCTGCGAGCCGGGAGAAGAGGCCATGAAGGCGCTTCTGTACGTCGTAGCGTTTGCGGTTATCATCTTTTTGCAGCCGGTGCTTCCCGTGGCAGCACAATCCGTCGCGCCTACGTCATCGGTGCCACCTACGATACCGGCGCCAAGCGCGACGTTAAAGCCGTGGCCTCCCGAATCGACGGGACTACGTTACCCCTGCACAGGCGCCGAAATGAAAGAGCGGTTCGCACGGGCTAAAGAGGCTGTTGACGCGGCCGATTGGTCTATGGTTGAGGTCATCAAGGGATACGGCGAGGACATGGGTGTTTGCTCGGACGTTACCGGGAACCCGTCGTTCCTCCTAGCGAAGGCTCACTTCTTCAACATGACGGCGAAATGCTACCTAGGAGACAGCAACTACACCGAATCGCTGCACTTTCTTATCCTCGCTAACTTCGCCCTCGCGGAACTAGTCGTTACGACATGCCAGATGGCTTCAGAAAGTCGTTTGATTCTGTGAGTGCAGTCAACAAAGCTCTAACCAACGAAATAAAGCGCGAGACGGGCATAAAGGAGTGACTTGCGCCAAAGCAAGAAAGACGACGCCTTGACCCGGGTCAAAGAAGCGCGCATCTTAAAGACGTCTTATTGAGTCTCAAGTTATTTAAGGGTAGAGTTATTCCGTTGCAGTAGAGTGCAAGAACCTTGCCGGCACTTTTCACAGTCGAGCAGCACAAAAGGCGGAAGGGTCGCCGAATCGCGTTGCGAGTGACAGAATCCCTGCGCTCTACTTCGCGCCCGCGCGTTTCTGGCGAATCTAGTTCAAGTGCCGGTTTGGACCGTCCGGCGGCGACTCGTAGGCGTGTTCGAGGTGCGGCTCGACGATGCGCGCGAGAGTCGCAACGTCGTCCTCGTCGAGTTCCGCGTCGAGCAGTTCCAAACTGTACCGCTCGCCTTCGCCTCGGCGCGTAAGCCTACGACTTTCGCGAGGTCCGGCCCGAGCTTCATCCGCTCGTACAGCGTCAGGTCTGCGAGCGCGTCGAACACGATGGCCGGAAGAATCTCCGGCGGGCAGGTTTCGAGCAGCAAAGGCAGTCTGTCTTCGGTTGCAGTCGTCATGCGGTCGATGGTACGCGCGACAGGCTTCGGCTGCAAGAGGGAGTTTCGCGGCTGCTAAACGGCGCAAAAGCTCTCTGTGACAAGCAGCGTCCAAGCAGCGCCGTCGCCTTGGCTAGAAACGGCTCAGGATTCACGATAGGGTTCGCGGATGACCTCAGGTAGGCTCGACACTCCCGAGCGCGTTGTACGGGCTCTATTCCGCGATAAAGCGTCGGTATGCGCGAGCGAGACTTTCGACGTTCGCTTCGTTCACGAGAACCTCGACGACGCCGGTAGCGGTCGCTGGAATCCCTTTGAAGCGCAGTTCCTCGCGCAGCAGCATGAGGTTATAGCGAGCCTCGGGACTGAGGTCGAGGCTAACCTTGGCGGAGCCCTTCTTCGACGGCATGGAAACAGTATAGCAGGGTCTTGAAACTACCCGGGTACCCGGGTACAATAGATTCATGATAACTGCGCTAATCATGAGTTCGACCCCTGCGCTGCCGACCCCGAAGACGCCGGACGAGAAGCTCGTTCGCCTCTGGCTGCATGGCCGGTCGCCGCATACCGTCCGCGCGTATCGTCGCGACGTTGGCCGGTTCTTCGAGTACGTTGGTAAGCCGCTCGACGCCGTGACGCTCGACGACCTGCAGGCGTTCGCCGACACGTTGACCGGCGCTGACAGTTCGCGCGCTCGTGTCTTGGCCGTTGTGAAGTCGCTGCTCTCGTTCGCTGCTAAGACCGGCAGAACGGCCTTCAACGTCGGCGCTGCGCTCCGCAAGCTGAAGAGCATGGACGGCTCGCAGAGCGCATCCTAGACGAGGCCAGCGTCGTCCGTATGGTCGCCATGACGCAAGGCCGTGACCACGCCCTAGTCAGACTGCTCTACGCAGGCGGATTCCGAGTCTCCGAGCTAGTCGCCGTGCGTTGGAAGGACGTAGCCTCCGCTTCGGACGGCGGCGCGTTCGTAACCGTGTTCGGCAAAGGCGCGAAGACTAGAAACAGCGAGAATCTCTGCAGCGACGGCGCGCGTACTGTCAACCTTCGCGGCGAGGCACGGGACGAAGACTTCGTCTTCGCCGGTCGCGGCGGTCATCTCGACACGTCGCAAGCGTGGCGCATCGTCCGCAAGGCGCGAAGCTCGCCGGTATCGACCGCGTAGTCAGTCCGCACTTTCTGCGTCACGCTCACGCGAGCCATGCGCTCGACAAAGGCGTCCGCGTTACCGTTGTTCGCGATACGCTTGGCCATGCGTCGATTGCGACGACAGACCGTTACGCTCATGCGCGGCCGGATGAATACTCGGGCCTCGTGTTGGCGGTCTAGCCGGTGGCATGACGGGGTAGTCCGCGCGCGACTAAGGTAAGACGGGGGGATAGGTTGCAGCAGCGTTTCAAAACGAAACGCCTGCGCGCTCACCACACACCTCGTGACGCACCTCATTTGAAAACGTCGAGTGTACACTGCAACTAAGTGGGGGGATGGGTCTAGGCGAAATCGCCTTCGAGAATCTGCGAAAGCTGGACCGCTAAAAAACCTGGGGACGTTTTTTTTCCAAGTGAACACTTCACGTCCGTATTCTGGAGCGAGTTACTGTCAACGACTTGACGTTCGCGGTACAATCGGTCTTAGAGACGGCGCGCAGAGCGTGTTCGTTATTCTCCCGGCAATCCGTATTCTGTTTTAGAATACGGAGGAACTCTTGAGCGTAGCGCTCGCAGATCTTCGTGACGGAGCCGAACCTAGTAGAACGCGGAGGTGCGCGTATGCCGACTAGAAAGTTTAACCGCTCCAATATCAGGTGGAGGTCGTGCGAACACTGTAGCCGCGACTTCCCCGACTCACGGAAGAATCGAAGGTTTTGTAACCGGAACGCCTGCAAGCGTAACGCCTGCAGAAGACGCAAGAGGGACGAGGCTATCGCTGCAGCCGGAGGTAAGTGCATCGACTGCGGTCGCCCTCACGACGCCGATGCGACCGGCATGTATCGTTTGCTGAGTGACGGCTCGCCGGTCTGCCGCAAGGACTTCTCACGGCGCTCGCGAGAGCGATACTATGCTGCCCGAGGCCAGAAGGTGCCGAAGCGTCACGCGCCCTGCCTCAGTAGGTCCTAGTCGATGACCTGGGTCAACGGCAGGCTTAAAAAGGGTGTCTAGTAGGCTAGGTAGGTAGAGGGAAAACTAGGGCCGAGTGAAGTCGTGAAACCGAAAACCCAGGGCTAGTAGGCTAGGTAGGTAGAGGGGGAACTAGGGCCGAGCGCGCGGCCGACCGTGGGCGAGACGGACTCCCGTGGTCCCTCCAAAATCGCGAGCGTCATTCTGGCGCTCGTTTTCATTTTCCAGGAGTTATTGATGAAGCGAATCACGCGCGAGCGATTGAAGCGCTGTCTTACGCAGCGGCAGGTCGCCAAGCGGCTCGGCATGTCGTACTCGACTTACTTCAAAATCGAGCAAGGGCGGCACGTCCCTGGCCCACTCTCGGGGATAGCGCAGCGGGTCGAAATGTTCTTCGGCTATCGGCTGAAGACGCTGCTCGCTGACGTTTAACTAACAAGTTTCGACCGGTGTTCCTTTGCGTCGGTCGGAGGCGCAGGTTCGTCGTATCGTTCCTGCGCTATCCTCGGCGTTCGCAGTGTCTCTTGCATCTGCGACGGGTTTCAACGCCCGCCTTTCCGTCGAGGTCAACGGCGGCGCTTGAGTTCGGTTTCTAGCAGGTTGCCGAACTCGCGCCCTGCCGATTTATCGAAGAACTCCGCTGCGTTTCGGCGCAGTGAGTAAACGAAGCTACGGTTTTCGCCCACTCCGTAGCTTCGTGTTCTCTTTTTACTTCCTAACTAAACACTGTTGTAGACAAACCATTGGAGCCTAACACGATGAAAACGCAAACGCTACTCAGAATCCTCGTCGGACTCACGGAGAACGGAGTGCATGGCGTGTCAGCTTTGACGGGGATTAGCCTTTCGAGTCTGAGCCGTCACGCTGCCCTTGTTCTCAAATCGCCGCGCGTTCTCCGTCATTTGGCGGAGTTCTATAGCGAAGCACTAGACACGCCGGTAAACGAGTCCTTACTGTCAACACCTATCGACCCGAAAGTCCTCGTGGCGGTCGCAGACCTCTGCAACCGAAAGGCGCTAACTTCAAGCAAGAAACCATGACAAACACCGAACTCTACGTCGAGCGCATACGCGACTCGGCTATTCACCATTGGGCACTGCTCGACGCGGCGCTCGACCCTTACGCGAAGGTAACGCTACTTGCGTTGGTCGCACTCCGCGACAAAAACGACCTTTGCGCTCCTGGACTCGCGAAGCTCTCGGTAACGCTAGGAATGAGTGAGAGTGCAACAACGCGGGCCGTCAATCGAAGATGCGAGGTCGGTTATCTCGAACGAGTCGGGACTCCGCAGGCGGTCGGCCGAGGCTACAAGCAAACATTTCGACTCGACGTTCCTCCGCGAACGAAGTAGAAGGAGCAACATGAATCCAAGCCCCGAGCAGTTCTTCGACTGCGTCGATAAGGCGATACTCGCGGGGGTAAGTAACTCACGAGTCAGTATTGATTCAAGATAGGCGAAAGCTCAGTCAGAAAGCGCAAGCGTATCCTACGCGAACGCGGGCTGCTGCCAAGTAACGACGAACTCCTGGCAACCGGGCCGGAGCGGTGCCATGTCGCAGAGCGGTAAGGACCCACGCGACAAGGACTTCGCTCGTATACCGAACGCAGTGCTTGACGACAAGCGCCTGAGTTTTCGTGATAAAGTGGTTCTCTGTTCCCTAATACGGTGCGCCTATGGAAGCAAGGTAGTCGTTCACCGAAGCGAGCAGACTCTTGCCGAGCGTAACGGGACCGACCGCGAGACGGTACGGAACGCGCTGAAGTCACTTGCGGAACTCGGCTGCATTGAAGCTCTCGGTAAAGGCAAGAGGGGTAGAGCTGAACACTACCGACTGAACCTTCGCCCCTCAACATGGCGGCAGAACCGCCAGGCTAACATGGCGGCAGAACCGCCAGGTTCGAGCCAAAACGTGGCGGCAGAACAGTCACAAAGAAGACAAGCAGCACCCAGACAAGTCAGAAAGACGCGCGAGCGCGGCGGAACGTCGGCGACCGAAGTAGACGCAGAGCGGAGCGAAGCCTGTCTTGGTAATGGTGCTGCAGGTACTGCAAGCGACAATAGCATGGCGGCAGAACCGCCACGTTCGCACTTCACGAAGCGCGAGGTCAACGAGCTTGCTCTGACGCCGGACGGCCTCCGCGTGAATGGCAGCCGCGACGACCTCGACTACGACCTACAAAACATTACGCTGCCTATGCTCGGCTAGGAGCCTCTCTTCCACCGGGAGCTTGACGAGCTAGTGACGCTGCGCGGCGTAGAGTTTTGCCAGAAGTGGGAAAGGTGGCTGCCGCGTAAGGTAGAGTGGTACTACGCGAAGGGCGAGCTGGTAGTGAACTCTGCCGGTCTATATGCTGACGCAGTGAGAGGCGAATGGGACGTAGACCAGGCGTGGCCGGAGTTCGACGAAACGAAACACACTTGGGCCGCGCGTTTGCGGTCGGAACAGCGCAGGGGGAAAGCGGAAGTCACTGACGACGCGCCGCTAACGCCTGAAGAACTCGACGAGTTGATTCCCTTCTAGGTGGACAAAGGTCCACGTTTATATTGAAAGGCGGTCGCCTAATGACGACGGCAGAACTTCTCGCGCTCCTCGACGAGCGCAAACAGCTAGCGGCGTTATTCCGCGAAAACCGAATGGCTTGCGCGTATGCCGAGCATCTGGCAATCGCAAGTGTCGAAAAGGCGATAGCAGCTCTCGTACAAGACGGACTAAATCTAGACGGTAGTCAGAAAATCGGCGCTACGTCATTGGCGACGGTCGTCGTGGCGATAAGAGCCGCTCTAAAGGACGAAGTGCAGTTCGCGAAACCGGCGACAGTCTGGAATCACGTAGGCTTCTCCGGCGTGGCGACGATGGATTGGCCGCAAGTCCTCAAGGAACGCATCCTGGCGCTAACTGCACCCCTCGAATATGTCATCGAACGCGACGGAGTCGCTGCGTGACTCTCGCAGAGATGATTGAGGAAGTCAACGCTCTGCGGACGCTAGACATGACGATGGCGATTATCGAGGACTTCCTTATTCAAAGACGCTGCGGCGTCCTCACGTTTGACGAAGGCGCGGCCGACCTCGGCTCAGACCTCTTGGGACTCCTCGGAGTCGCCTCATAAACGAAAGTACAAGAACACAATGACTCAAGAAGAACTCAAGCGCGATAGAGACGCGCTGACTGACGCTTCTCATGCGATTGCAAGGGCAGCGACCCACGTTGACGACCTCGACGTTATCCGAAGCGCGCAAGTGGCCGTCGCGAACGTATCCGAAAGCCTAGAACGTCTCGCGGTCGATGTTCGAGCGCGGCGCGCGGCGCAGGTAAGCAATCTCGACAGCGACCGGGCTGCTCTACGCAGTGCCCTTAACAAGTTTCTCGGCGCGGCTGCTTACGAAGACCGGCGCGCTGCGCTACACGCGATTGGCGACCTCTTCGGAACGCGCGTATTCCTAGATAGCCTGGCGATGCTCTGCGACGGGCTTCTGCGAAAGGCGAAAGAGGAGGGTGCGTTCGCCTTTAACGACTTCGACCGACTTGTCGAGAACGTAGCGCGCACAGACAACATTCCTTTGAGCGACGTTAAGTCGCCGATGTTTCAAACAGAGGGCGCAAAGCAGCGCCTCAAAGAGCTAACGCAACCATAGAAGCGAACGGACAAAATAGAATGACTGTTTCAGAACAACAGATGAAAGAAAGACGTGAGCTGAAGTCGGCGCTCTTTGCGCGACAGAAGCCGGGGACGGCTGCTCAGAAGAGCGCGGCAGAGTCCCGCGCAGCGGCCGTAATCACTCGCGGCCTCCCGGCAGCGGCGAGGAACGTCGCAAACAAGACACTAGCGGACCTTGCAACAGGGCTGCGCCTCGCTGCGGACGCGGGCAAGTACGATGGCGGCTGCTATGGCGACGACTATCAAGCTGCGGTCGCCAAGGTTGGCGCGCGGTTCGGAATCGACGTGACGAAGATTCCGCCGGAAGTTCATGACCGACTGAAGCGACTCGCGTAGCCTTCAAAGTAGTTACCCAGAGAGGCGCACTCGCGACGAGCGCGCTAAGAACCAAGAGCCCGTTCCAGCGGGACCTACCGAAGCCGCCCGGTCATGCGCGGCAACAGGCCAGGACTAATGACAACTAAGCAACGTCCGCGTTTTGAGGACTTGCCGGATATTCTTACGCCTAAAGACCTCATGATGTACCTTCCCGTTGGGCGTGACGGGGTGTACAACGCTTTACAGTCGCAGAAGATTCGGAACGTCCGGGTAGGACAGAAGATTATCTGCACCAAGGCGGCCTTGCGGGAGTTCCTCGGGGGTGCCGTGGAATGAAAGCCGCGCCAGGACCCCAGGAGGACAGATGGGGTACTTAAAGCGACTCGCCGACAAGCGTTACCGAATCAAGTACGAGATACCGCCCACGAACGGACGCACTCGACAACAGAAGACCGAAACGCTCTTAGGCGTGACCAAGAAAGAAGCCGAGGCGATTCTTGCGAGTCGGCAGGCGCAAGTTTCGAGCGGCAACTACAAATCGGAGGACATAACCGTCTCAATGCTCTTCGAGAGATTTATGGAGGTGAAGAAAACGGCCAAGCGCGCACGGCGACGCTTGCACGTTATGACACGCTGTACGCAACGTACATCGGGCCAGCCTTCAAAGACATCCCCCTGAAGAGTCTGAGGCAACAGCACTTGACCGACGCCTATGCTCAGTGGTCCAAGGAAGGCAAGAGCGGTCGCCCCCTCAGCGCCCGCACTGTTCGCCATGCCCACGACTTATTGCGTGGCATGTTGAACTACGCAGTTCGGAGGGAGATGGTCGTTCGCAACGTCGCGAGCTTGGTTTCCGAAGACCTGCCCAAAGCGGAGAAGCCGGAGTCATCCGCGCTTACCGAAAAGGAACTCAAGCAACTCTTAGCCTCTGCCGAGGAGCCTACGGCTTGGGCGAAAAAGCGTGGCGTCGTTAGCGCGCAACCGTGGTTCGCTCCGGCCGTATGGTTCGCAGCGTACACAGGAGCGCGTCGAGGAGAGACTCCGCCATACGATGGTCCGACCTCAATCTCGACGAGCAGACTGCTAACATCTGCCGTTCACTCACCGAGACGAAAGGCGGCCTACAGTTCAAGCTCCCAAAGAACGACAAGCCCGAACCATTACTCTGCCAAAGACGCTTGTCGAAGTTCTGCGGAAACATGCGTGCTAGCCAAGAACGCGAGCGCGCGTTTCTTGGGGCAGACTACAACGACGGGGACCTCGTGTTCGACGTTGGCCGATGGGACGGCCGGTTCTGCCGTGGACATTTACGGCATCGTTCCGGTATCTCGTGGACCGCGCGAAAGTCCCGTATATCCGACTCCATGACCTCAGGGACACCCACGCCTCACTACTCGCGAAGCACGGCGTCCCGTTGGAGGTAGTCTCTAAGCGCCTCGGTCACTCGAACATCGGGATAACGGCCGAGCGTTATCTGTTCGTCTATCGCGACAGGGACGCCCAAGCGGCGGCCGTGTTCGAGCGACTAGCGAGCTAAAGCACGAAGGGCCTCCGTTACACGGATGTTACACGGAGGCTCCTGAGGCGACGGAATCCCTTACAAACAAAGGACTATTATTGGTAGCGCCAACGGGAATCGAACCCGTCTTTCCGCCTTGAAAGGGCGATGTCCTAACCGATAGACGATGGCGCCACGGGGCTGTGGCCTTTTGTACCCTACCCGGCGGCCGGGGCCCTGTCAACGGCTTAGGCAGGGGAGCCGGATTGGATGGCCTCGACGAAGGCGGTGCCGTAGCGCTCGAGCTTAGCGTCGCCGACGCCGCCGATCTCCCGGAAGGCGGCCAGTGTCGCCGGGCGGCGCGCGGCCATTTCGCGCAGGGAGGCGTCCGAGAAGACGACGTACGGCGGGACGCCGGCCTCGTCGGCCAACCGCTTGCGCAGCACCCGCAGTTCCTGGAAGAGCCCCTCGTCGCCGGCTTGCACGGCGGACGGCTCGGCGGCTCCGCGCCGCCGTTTCTTCGGCTTGGCGACGGAGCGACGCATCGCGAACGAGAACTCGCGGCGCTCCTTGAGCGCACGCATGCCCTCCTCGGTGAGCCGCACGGTGCGGTGTTCGCCTTCTTCTACGCAGCCGGTGCGCTGCAGTTCGGCGACCACGGCCATCCATTCGTCCTTGCTGTGCTCCGCGCCGATGCCGAAGGTCGACAAGCGCTCGTGGCCCCAGTTCAGCACTTTTTCGGTGCGCGCGCCGCGCAGCACGTCGATCGCGTGGTGCGCGCCGGTCGAGAAGCCGCCGTTGGCGCGAATGCGATAGATGCACGAGAGCAATTTGGCGGCGAGCTGCGTCCCGTCGATGCGATCGACGGGCTGCAGGCAGTTATCGCAGTTGCCGCACTGGTCGGGAACGTCTTCCTCGCCGAAGTAGCGCAGGAGCTGTGCCCGGCGGCAGTCTGCCGTGGCGGCGAAATCCAGCATTTGGCGCAGCAGCCGTTCGGCGCGATCGCGCTCGGCGTCGTTGGGGATCTGCCGGATGAAATAGCGTTGCTTGGCCGCGTCGCCGCCCGAGAAAAACAGCGCGCACTCGCTGGGCAACCCGTCGCGGCCGGCGCGCCCCGTCTCTTGATAGTACCCTTCGAGGTTCTTCGGCACGTCGAAATGCACCACGTAGCGCACGTTCGGTTTGTCGATGCCCATGCCGAACGCGATCGTCGCGCAGACGACGCGAATCTCGTCGCGAATGAACAGTTCCTGGTTGCGCGAGCGTTCGCTCGACGATAAACCCGCGTGGTACGGACGCGCAGCGATGCCTTCGGCAGAAAGTTTTCGCGCGAGCTTCTCCGCGGCGTCGCGGCTTTGTACGTACACGATGCCGCTTTCGGACGAGCGCGCTTTCGCCCAGGCGATCAACTGCGGAACGGCATCCTTCTTCTCGAAGACGCTGTAGCGCAAGTTCGGGCGATTGAAGCTCGCGACAAACCGCTGCGGCTCGCGCAGCTGAAGAAAGCGCTCGATATCGCCGCGCACGCGCTCCGTTGCGGTGGCGGTTAGAGCGAGCACGGGGACGTTGGGATGCGCGGCGCGCAGGGTCGCGAGCTGCCGGTATTCCGGCCGAAAATCGTGGCCCCACTCGCTCACGCAGTGCGCTTCGTCTACGGCGATTCGCCGCAGGTTCCAGCGCTTGAGTCCGGCCAGGAATCCGGGCATCACGACGCGCTCCGGTGCGACGTAGAGCAGCCGGTACTCGCCGCGATCGAGTGCGCCGATGCGCGCGGCCGCCGTCGACGCGTCGATCGAGCTGTTTAAGAACGTCGCCGCGATGCCGTTGGCCGCAAGCGCGTCGACCTGATCTTTCATCAGCGCGATGAGCGGCGAAACCACGAGCGTCAGGCCGTCCTCGAGCAGCGCGGGCAACTGATAGCAGAGCGACTTTCCGCCGCCCGTGGGCAAGAGTGCGAGCACGTCGCGGCCGGCAAGGGTCGCCTCGGCGATCTCGCGCTGCGCCGGGCGGAACGTGCGATAGCCGAAGTGGTGGTTGAGTGCGTCGTCGAGCGTCGTCATGCTGCTATCGCGTAAGTACCCGGACGGGCCTCGCGGGGATGCATCGCCAGTTTCGTCCCTCGGCCCTAAAGCTTCGGTGAAGAGGGAGTCTTGCGTCATCGCACGGTCATTTCGCGCCGAGGAGCTAATGTAACTCTAGCGTACGGCTTACAAACGCACTCCGCGCCAACCTCTCTCCGGCCACGCTCGCCGGTAGCGACATCGACCCCCGCGACGGCTGCACGTCTTCGGCGTGCACCATCTCGACGATCGGCCAAGTCTCGATCTTCCCATCGGTACTGACGCAAGCGCAACTGAGCGCGCTCGCGACACTGGCTGCATTCTAGCGAACGCGCCGCGAGGGGGTCGTGGTGGGCCTGGTAGGATTCGAACCTACGCGCAACCAGTTATGAGCCGGCCGCTCTACCGCTGAGCTACAGGCCCCCGCCCCTAGCCCGAGGCTACTGGCACCTCAGCGATTGTGGGTTTCCCGCACGGACCCGGCGCTTCCCGTGGGCGGTTAGTACGCCGTCCCGCTCGCCGTCTTTAGCTTCACGGTCCTCTCGAGCGACTTCATTCCGAACGTGAGCTTCGCTGCGATGCTGCTCTGGCGCTCGCCCTGCCCTGCGTACGCGGAAACGACGTTGGGGTAGAGTGAGAGCGAAACGGAGAGGGGCAGCGGCTGCCCGATCACCGGCTGCGCGGCGCCGCTCCACACCTCGGTGATCGCGAGCGATTTTCCCTTCGTCGTCTTCGCTTGCACGGGGGAGCCGAGATAGGTGTAGTACGACGTCAAGGCCACGGGCGAGGTCGCGCTGGGGCAGCTTCCGACAATTTTCAACGTGTCGACGATGCCGATGCTGGTCTTGAACGTCGCCTGCGCGGTAAGCAGCGTTGGGTAGCCCGACGCGGCCGCCAACCACGCTTTACAACTAAAGCCGGTAGTGTCGATGGAAACGGCAATCGTCGTGGACATTTTTGCCAGGCCGCCTGCCGGCGAACCCGCCGGCGTAACCTGATCTTGAAAGATCCCCGTTGCCGAACCGATCTCGCCGGAATCTTTGCCGGTCTCCGAGGGCGGATGCGTTTGCACCCAACTCGATGCGGAGATCGATCCCAGCATCGCTTCGACCGACGATCGAAACGCGCAGCTCCCATCGCCATGAGCGAAGACGCAATCGCGATACGCCTTCGACGTGCTGATGCTCGTGCCGCCGCGCCGCTGCTCGATCGGAGGCGGCGCCAAACTGCGGCCGCAGGCTCCGGGATCGTAATTCGGATACACCCAGATCTTGTCGTTGCATTGCGCGTATTGTACGACCACCGGCGTATTGGGCGGAACGCTGCTGGCGCCAACGCCGACGATCTGCGCCGCGGTGCCCCAAAGCAGCGGCGCAGCGTGCGAAACGGCGGGCTGGCTCTGCGCCGTGCTGGGCAACAGCGCGCCGCCATGCCCGCACGAGGCAAGCGCGGCCGGCAGCGCCGCCGCGAGCGTAGCTCTGAACAACCAGGCCTTCATAACGCACTCCTTTGAGATTGCCGATCGCCGAGGGGGTCCGTGGGCGCCGTGCCGGCCGGCCCGTGGAGCAGATCGAACACGGCCCGCGCCGAGGCGACCATCCACGTTCGCCGGCTGGCAACGTCGGTCGCGCGGCAGCGCAGCTCGCCGCCCGACGCGACGAAGAACTGGAGTACGACCGATTCCAAACCGCCCAAAGTACCGTCAGCCTACGCCCCGGGGGTCAACGAAACGTCAAAGGGGCAAAGCGCGTCGCAGGATTCGGGGCGGCGCCGCGCGCTAATTGCCGGGAAATGGATGGCTCGCAGCTGTTGACGCTGGGAACGTTCGAATTTCGGGTCGACGGGCGCGCCGTAGCGCGGCCCTCGACGCAGAAGGCCCGCGCGCTGCTCGCCTATCTCGCCCTCCACCGCAACATTACGATGTCGCGCGAGCAGATCATGGACGAGTTTTGGCCGGAATCGGCTCCCGATAACGCGCGCCAGAGCCTCAAAACCGCGCTGTGGTCGATCCGGCGATCGTTGCGCGAGGCGGGAATCGACCCCCAGCGCGTTCTCGCCGCCGATAATGCTACGGTGGCGTGGCACGCGCTTACGCGCGTCGACGCCGGCGAGTTCGAGGAGCGCGCGCGCGCCGGCGATACGGAAGCGCTGCAGCTCTACACCGGCGATTTCTTACCCGGCGATTACGATTTGTGGGCGTCGGCGCATCGCGAGCGCCTCGTTCAACTGCTCGAAACGTTGCTCGAACGCTCGCTGCAGCGGCAGCGCGATTCCGGAATGGCGCGATGGCTGCTGCAGCTCGACCCGTTCAACGAGGAGGCGCACGCGGCGCTGATCGACGCCGACGTTGCGGCGGGCCGCGCGGCTGCGGCCTCGGCGCTGCTCGCGCGCTTTCGCGAGCGGCTGCGCGAAAACGGACTGGAGCTTTCGGCCGCATTCGAACGGCGGTTCGAAGGGCTGTCGGGCACACCGCTACGGCGCTCGGAGAAACGCCGCCGCTCCGACGAGCCGGCGCGGCACGGGCTGCCTCGCTATCTCACCGAGCTCATCGGCCGCGAGCGCGACGTGGCCGACGTCGTATCGATGCTGGACGATTCGCCGCTGGTCAGCATCGTGGGTGCGGGAGGCGTGGGAAAGACGCGTTTGGCGGTGCAAGCCGGCGAGCAGCTGTTCGAGGCGTTCGCCGACGGCGTCGAGTTCGTCGATCTCTCGACGACGGACGATCCCTCGCGCGTCCCCGGAACGATCGCCGCGGCGTTCGGCGTCGCCGATACGGGCGGAACGCAACCGCTCGTCGCACGCGTCGCCGGCGCACTCAAGGGGAAGCAGCTGCTGATCGTTCTCGACAACTGCGAGCACGTCATCTCGGCAGCCGCGGACGCGGCAAACGCCATTTTGCAGGCGTGCGACGGGGTGCGAATCCTGGCGACGAGCCGCGAACCTCTGGGCATCACGGGCGAAGAGACGTACCGGATGCCTCCGCTCGAGGTTCCACCGCCCGGCGTGCATCTTTCGCCGGATCGCGCGCTGGAGTACGCCGCCATAGCGCTCTTTGCCGCACGCGCGCGCGCGGTGAAGCGCAGCTTTGCGCTGGTCGACGAAAACGTGGAATTCGTCGCCGACGTCGTGCGCCGGTTAGACGGCATCGCGCTCGCGATCGAACTCGCCGCCTCGCGCGTCAACGCCTTGAGCTTGCAGCAACTCGCCGAACGGCTCGACGAGCGCTTGTCGTTGCTGACGCAAGGAAGCCGCACCGCATTGCCGCGTCACCAGACGCTCCGGGCGCTCATCGGCTGGAGCTACGATTTACTCGGCGACGCCGAGCGCAGCCTCGTACGGCGCCTCGCCGTCTTTCGCGGCGGGTGGACGCTGGAGGCGGCCGAGGCCATCTGCACGGACGCTCGATTTCCGGCGTGGAATACCTTCGATTTGCTCGCCTCGCTCGTCGACAAATCGCTGATCGTTGCGGAGATCGATGCGCGCGAGCAGCGGTACCGATTCCTCGATTCGACGCGCGCGTTCGCGGCGGAACGCTTGCTCGAGGCCGGCGAGCGCGACGGCGTGGCCGCCGAACATTGCCGCTACTACGCGCAAGCCGCGCTGCGCGCGAGCGACGCATACTGGGAAACCGATTCGGACGTGTGGACCGCCCGGCTGCGATTGGATATCGAGAACTATCGCGCCGCGATCGATTGGGGCCTCGGCTTCGGGCGCGATCCGGTCGCGGCGGCGACGATCGTCGCTAGCCTGCGCGCGCTGTGGCTCTCGGTCTCGCGCCGGGAGGGCAGCGCCGCTCTCGAACGCGCCGCCGCGGCGCTTCCGCTCGACGCGCCCGCGCGCGTGCGCGGCCTGCTGTTGCTGGCACGGGCGTTTCTCGATCGTTCCGCGCTCGCCGAGCTTCCGGCAGCGCAGGCCGCCGAACTGCTCGAAGGCGTCGACGAGTTCGCGCGCGTCCAGGCGCTCTCCATACGGGGGTTTGCGCTCGTCACCGCGGCTCGCCATCGCGAAGCGGCGGAAGTGCACCACGTGGCGCTCGCCGCGGCCCGCGCAACGAGCGCGCAGCGTCTCATCGCATGGGTTCTGCCGCTCGCAGCCATCGGCATCGGCTATGCCGGCGATCGCGCGCTCGCGCGAGCTTTATTCGACGAGGCGGCCGAACTGCTCGCCACCTTCAACGATCCGCGCCGCTTGGCGCAACTGCATCTCAATCGCGCGGAGTTTCTTTTCGACGAGCACGATCTCGCCGGTGCGGTGGCCGGCGCGCGCGTAGCGGAGACGATCTACCGCGAGCGCGGCGATCGCAACAATCTTTCGGCGGCGCTGCTCAATGCGGCCGGGTACCGGCTCGCATCGGGCGAGTTCGAAGAAGCGTGGTGCGCCGCTCGAGAGAGCCTCGAGCTCGCGATGCAGGCCGACGACGCCTACCGGGCCGACGTGGCGATCGGGCACCTCGCGCACGTCGCCGCCGAAACCGGCGACGCCGTACGAGCGGCGCGGCTGCTCGGCTACGCCGACGCGGCCTTCCGCAGGCTCGCCGGCGCTCGCCACGCGACCGAGCAGCGCGGCTACGAACGCGCTTGCGAGATCGTCCGTGCGACGATCGCGGAGGATCGAGCCGCGGCGCTCGGCGCGCAGGGTGCGGCGATGGAACGCCGCGCCGCCGCTGCGGAGGCACTGGCGATCGCGAGGCCCAGCGCGCCGCGTTAGCGGTGCGAGCTCGCGACGATGCGATTGCGGCCCTCCGCCTTGGCTCGATAGAGGGCTCGATCGGCGGCCTGGATCAACGGCGCCGCCTCTTGTGCGTCGGTGGCCGCGCTGGCAACGCCGATGCTGACCGTGACGATGCCGGCGGCGCTTCGCGCGTGCTCGATTCGCTTCGCGCGAAGCGCCGCGCAGCACGCCTCCGCGACGGCGACGGCTCCGGCTTCGTCGGTGCCCGGCATGACGATCGCAAACTCCTCGCCGCCGTAGCGCACGACCAGATCCTGCGGCCGCTTGACGGTCGCTTCCAACGTCGCCGCGACCGCCTTCAAACAGTCGTCGCCTGCGAGATGGCCGTACAGATCGTTGTACGCCTTGAACTCGTCGATATCGATCATCGCCAGCGAAAGCGGCGACCCGCCGCGCGACGCGCGCTTCCATTCGACTGCGAGGGTCTCGTCGAACGCGCGCCGGTTGGCGACGCCCGTGAGCGGATCGGTGGTGGCGTTCTTCGTCTCTCGCAAGAGCAGTTGGCTCGCGTCGAGCGCCAGCGCTTGCGCGGCGATGCGGATTTCCTGCTCGCGCAAAAGCCGTGCGTTGGCCAGCGTCAAGCCGACCATGTTGACGAAGAGTTCGAGCTGGCGCATCGTCTCGAGCGAAGGAATCTTCCCGTCGACCGGTTCGTCGACGCTCACGTACCCCACCATGTCGCCGCGACGATCGCGCAAAAATACCGTCAGCGAATCGAGCGGGTGCCAGGCGTCGGGAGCCGCGCGCGGAGCGGCGATCGCCGGGTCGTCGCTCGTTCTCGGCGCAAACATATCGCGTTCCACCGGCACGTAGTAGCAATTCTCGAACACCAGATTCTCGGGCAGCATCACCGCTTCGACGACGCTGCGCGGCACGCGCTCGCCGAGCCGCTCCGGCGGAAGCAAATCGTCGAAGCCCAGAATGACGTGCCGCACGAGATCGCCGCCCGGCTCCTCCGCCGCGACGATCGACACGAGTCGAAAGCCGAACATCGCCGATAGCGTCTCGGCGATGCGCTGGAGCGACGACGGGAGATCTTGCGATTCGAGTAGATGCTTGGTCAACGCGAGAAGAGGCTCGAGCACTTCTCCTCGCCGCGACGGAGGCCCCGCGGCGCCGTCGTCGCTCATGAACGCGCCGGTCGCTCCGGCTGCGTGCCGTCCTGCGGCCAAAAGCCGTAGATGGCGCGGCCCGGCTCGAGATCCCAAAACCGCGTCACGTTGTCGCCGACGCCGTAGACGATCGCGAACGGCACGCCGTCCGTGGCGAGGATGCAGCGTACGAGCCGCGCGAAATCGCGCTGCGACATCCACGTCGCCGCGTACCGCTCGAACTTCTGCTCGTCGTCGAGACCGAGCCAACCCGAGGATTCGCGAACGCTTTCGGCACGCGGGTCGTCCTCCTGCGTGATCGAACCGATGCGCACGCACGCAACCTGCAAGCCAAACGCATCGCTGTAATAGCGTCCGAGCGCTTCGCCGAAGGCCTTGCCGACGCCGTACAACCCGTCGGGGCGGTAGGGCTCGCCCGCACCGAAGACGCGTCCGAAGCCTGGCCGATAGATCGCCGGCGCGTTCTCGACTTCGTTCATCCCGATGGCGTGATTCGAGCTGGCAAAGACGATGCGTTTGAGGCCGTTCGCGCGTGCGGCCTCGAAGACGTTGTACGTGCCGCCGATGTTGATCGCTTGGACGTCGTCCCACGAAGCGTCGACCGCGACGACCGACGCAAGGTGAACGACGCTCTCGCAGCCCTCCAGCGCTCGCGTCATCGCCGCGCCGTCGCGCACGTCGGCTTCGACGTCGGCATCGGCGAGGTCGATCCGCACGACGTCGCGATCGCGGGCTAAATCGGCGCACAGCCGCGACCCGATCGTCCCATTTGCGCCCGTGACCGCAACGCGATGTCGCTTCATGCCCGCTTCTTCCCGGCCGCGACTCGTGGTTACTGCGATTCGTAAATGGCGTTGACGATGCGGCCCTGGTCCTCGAAGACCTTGGCGACGTCTTCGATGCTCTTCACCGGACCGGCGTTATTGACGTACAGGGCAAAGGCGAGCTTCCGCCCGCTCTTGGCGTCGATGTAGCCGGCCAAGACCTGCGCCTTGAGCCCGCTCGCATCGAGCGTCGTTCCGGTCTTGGCCCAGACGTGGCCTTTTGCCGGCAGCGTCGTGCCGGTGCCGGCGAGGGATCCGTCGACGCCGAGAACCGGCAGCGACGAACGGAACACGGCGGCGTTCGGCCCCTTACTCATCGCGGTGAGCCACTGCACCGTCGCGCGCGGTGCCGCCCGGCTATCGGGGCTCCCGCTGCCGTTGGTTGGAAAGTCGAACTCCGTAATGCCCATGCCTTCGATCGCCGTGCGTTCGGCGGCGAGCGAGCCCTGCAGCGTCTTCGCGCCTTTCGTCAAGCCGAATAGCGACAGGCTCAGATTGGCGCCGAGATTGAGGCTGACTTTGAGGATGAGGCGCGCGTCTTGCGCGTACGGCGGCGAGACGAACGCCGCGACGCGCGCGTTGGCCGCATAGGCGCCGCTCGCGGGAAGCCGGCCGGCGGGATTGGCTTCGACGGCCGGCGCGGTAACGCGAACGCCGGCGCGCTGAAGGGCTTGCACGAAGGCGATGCGTGCGAACGACGCCGGCTGCTCGATGCGAAACGTGCGCACGAGCGTCGAGCTGCCGGAAAGCGGCGCGCGGTAGCCCACTGGAATCGTGCCGGCGATCGTGCCGGTGCACGCTGCCGGCCAATGGCACTGCGCGTGCCCGTCGTTCGAAAGCCCGATATCGGCAGGCTTGCCGGCGGCGACGGTTTGCACGTCCGCCTTCACGGCAAACGCCGCCGTGTGCGGGCGCCATTCCACGTGCGCCGGCTTGCCGGGCTGCGCCGGCGTCACCGAAACGTCGACGAGGTTCTCGTTGACCAGCATCGGCGAGATCAAAAGATTGCCGTTCGGAACCCGGTAGCTCGTGAAGAGCCGGTCGTCGACCACGACGTCGCCGCGCACCGTGCGAATTCCCGACGCCCGCACTTGCCGCGCGAGCTGGTCGAGGCCGTGGAGCGGATTCTGCGGCGTCAGGATGGCGGTACCGAGACTATTGGCTTCGGTGTGATCGAAGGTGGTGTACGCGATGGTGCCGTCCGGGTTCAACCGGCCGCCGAACGTGAGATCGCCTGCGGCGACGAGCACGAGGTCGCCGTTGAGCGTACCGCCGTCGTTCACCGCGCCCATGCGATAGACGGGCGTCGTAAAGCGATGGCCCGCGCCGAGGGCGTCGAGCGCGTTCCCCACCGAGAAGAGCTTGCGCACCGATCCCGTAAACGCGAGCCGGTCGGGATCGAGCGAATACACGGTGTCGCCGCTGCCGAGATCGGTGACGAGCAACTCCCACGTCGCCTTCGCATAACGCGGCTGCTGCACGATCGCCGAGATCGAAGCCGGCAGCGCCGGCGGCGCCGCGCCGCCGTGCGCGGGAATCGCGGCCAGCAGCGCGATCAGTGCGCCGGCTAGGAGTCGTTTCGTCATGCGAGGCCGATTCGCCGAACGATCGCGCCCGCCCGCTCTCGCACGCTAGGCGCCGGCCGCGAGCCTGCAGTGCTGCCAATCGCGCTCGGCCGCAGCGTTCCAGCCGAAGTACCACCATACCGCGACGCCGCCGGGCGCCAGCCGCTTCGCGGCAATCGAGCGATTCAGCGCGTCCGTCGCCGTGCAGATATTCTCGATCGGCGGCCGATGGTACGCGGAGGCGGCGTAGGTGGGGACGATGGGAACGATCGACGCGGTGCGCGCGCGATTCCGGTACTCGTAGCTCGCGGCACGTTCGACCGCCGACGCGTAGCACGCCGCCGTCTTGCAGCTCGTATCGTAGAGCATCGGCGCGATCCACTGAAAGTTAGCCGAGATCGCACGAAATGCAGCGCCGGGCCAAACCGCACGCGGATCGGCGGTGTAATCGAGCGAGAGCTGCGCGGACGGCCCGACGGCGTGGCGGATCGTCTCGAACAGCCGTGCGTAGTTCGACGGCTGCGGCCGGTAGGGCTCGAAATCGAGATTGACGCCGTCGGCACCGTAGACGTTCACGAAGCGCTTGCAGAGCGCCGCGATATTCTTCCACGTCGCCGGCCGATCGACGAGATTCAACGAACCGCTCACGTAGATTGCGATCTTTTGATGAGGATCGGTCGCACGCGAGACGCGGATCCAGTGCGCGAGCTGCGCGTAGTTCGCGGGATTCATCGTCCCATCCGAACGCAGCGCCGTAACGTTTTGAAACTGCTCGGTAAAGCCGCGACGCTTGAGCCAGCGCACCACGCGCTCGATCGCGGCGTCGCTCATCGGGTTCGCCATGAAGCCGTGATCGAGAAACATCGCCGCCGGCAGGCGTTGCATCGGCGCGTCTGGGGCCTTCGCCGCCACCGCCGGTGTGGAAGGGAACGGCAGCCGCGCTTCGGCGCAGGCAGAAAGGCTCGCAGCGGCAGCGAGCGCGATGCAGGCCAGGATGCGCGGGCGTCGCATGTACGCTTTCTTCATCGCTGCGCGGTCCGCTGACCTTTCTCGCATCGCGCGCTGCTTATTCCGGCACCTGGACGCCCTAGGAACGAAGAACTACAATCGTGGCGTGGGATATCGCACGTACGCACGCCTGACCCTTTCGTTCGCACTCCTCGCTTGCTTCGTTGTTTCGGCCGCAACGCCGGTACGAGCCGACGCGCCGGCGCTGCACTTATACGTCAGCGTTCCAGACATGCATCAAGTCCTGCGATACCCGTTGTCGGCCGCCGGCGTTCCCGCGCAAGAACCCGACGCTACGCTGAAAGTAGGCGATCCCGGCGGCGTCGCGATCGCGCCGGATGGCCGGCTCTACGTCGTCGAACGCAGCCGGCACGAACTGCTGATCTTCGATCCCGCGCCCGAGAGCGCGGCGAAGCCCGCGCGCGTGGTACGGCTCGGTCACGCCGAGGGCCTGGGTGCGGTCGCGATCGACCCGTTGGGATTTGCGTACGCCGGGTGGATGGCCGCCTGTTCGACCGGGGATTCCACCTGCGGCTACGCCGACGCGTTCGCACCCTATTCCCAGGCCACGCGAAAGATCGGCACGCTCGCTTTCGCCGCGGGGCCGCCGAGCGGCGAGGTTCGCGCGATGACCGTGAACGGCTCGCAGTCGATGATCGAGCAGTCGCAGATGCAAGATCCCGCGATCGTCGCAAACGTCCCGCGACCGGCCAAGGGCGCCATACCCTATCTCCTCACGTGCGGAGCGGCCGACGACGCGGCCAACGCTTGGGGCGCGCAGCGCGAAATCTTCGAGGCCGACCTCGGTGCGACGCAACCCGCGACGCCGCCACGCGTCGTCGTGATTCCGGATTTTCTCAAAGGAAAGAGCGAGCACTGCCCGGAGTCGTACGCGATTTGGTCGTCGACCGTGCCGATCGAACGGCCGCTCGCGATCGCGGTGCACGGGAATCTGATCTACGTATCGACCGCGTTCGACGCTCGGTTGGGCTCGGCGGCGGTGCTCGTTTTGAATCCCGCAAAGCGCGGCGCGCAAGCGCCGGTTGCGGTGCTCGGCAGCGAAGCCTCACCGCTTCGCGAAATCGCGGGACTGGCGATCGGCCCTTAGCCGGGGCCGCATCGGTGCGGCGCGCCGGCGGCCCCGCCGCTCGATTGAGCGCGCGCGGCCTCGCGGGCCTGCTTGACCGCCGCCAGTTGCTGCGGCGTCAGGATCGCCATCACGCTGTGGCGCAGCTGCTGCATCGCGGGCCGATCGAGCGGCGACCCCGCGGGATGGGCTTGCGAATACTGCGCGACCAGCGCTTGGATTTGCGCCTCTTGCTGCGGCGTCAGCTGGGCGGGGCCCAAACGCCGCAGCAGGCGATGATACAGCTTTTGCTCCGGCGGCGTGACGGCGGCCTTCGGCACGCACGGCGACGGCTGCCCGGGCGCGACGACGGGCGTCGTTCCCTGCATCGGCGGCGTCTGCGCCGATGCCAAGGCCGGGATCACGATCAGCGACGCGACGAGCGCAAAAATCCAGCGCATACACAACCTCCCGCGCGTCTCGAAGTGCCCAGCCATTCGAAGCGACGCGCCAAAACCAGGGATTGCGGCTGCCGGCGAGCCCTCCTGCACGTCCGCGGTGATAGCGTTCTAGCCTTGCCGCTACGGCGCGGGTTTGCCGTAGCAGGTGCCGTTCGGTGCGGGTTTGTCGCGGTAGATGGGGCCGGCGTTGGCGACCGGCAGATTCGAAGCGGGATCGACGATGACCGGCACCTTGGCGTTGGGCGTGAGCGCCTTTTCGCAGCGAATCAGTGCTTTGAAGTTCGATTTGCCGTCGCCGCCGATCCACAGATCGAACCAGGTCTTGTAGCAACCGTTGTTGCCGCTGCCCGACGTTGGGCCCGACGGCGTGCAGTCGTCTTCGCGCACGAAATACTGCTTGAGGAACGGCACGTAGAGCTTGACGCCGTACGGGAAGAGCTTGTCGTTCGACGGTTCGGTGGCGAACGTCGTCGGATTGCACCACGTGCCGTTGCCGGAGGCGACTCGGTGAATCACCGGGTGCGCGATGGCGTTTCCGGGCGGCGTATTGTCGGGCCAGCCGTAGAACGTGATCGTCGCGGTGACCGTCTTCGGGGCTTGCGGCGTCGCGTAACATCCGCCGCGACGTGCGGCGGGAGGCGCGAGATTTGCCGAAGGCGCGTATCCGCCCGAGCCTGGCTGCGAGCATGCCGCGAGCGCGGCTCCCGCCACGATCGCTGCGAGGAATCTGCTGCACACCTTCATCGGCGACGCCTTTCTCTTACTTCTTGAACGCTCCCGCGCCGGCATAGCGCGCGGCGGTCCCCAGCTCTTCTTCGATCGCCATCAGGCGGTTGTATTTCGCGATGCGATCGCTGCGCGAGAGCGAGCCGGTTTTGATCTGGCCGGCTCCGGTGGCCACCGCGATATCGGCGATCGTCGAATCCTCGGTTTCGCCCGAGCGATGCGAGATGACCGCCGTGTAACCGGCTTTGTGCGCCATCTCGACGGCGTCGAGCGTTTCGGTGAGCGTGCCGATCTGATTGACCTTCACCAAGATCGAGTTGCCGACGCCTTCGGCGATGCCGCGCGCGAGAAACTCCACGTTAGTGACGAAAATGTCGTCACCGACGAGTTGGATGCGGTCGCCCAGCGCCTCGGTGAGCTTGCGCCAGCCTTTCCAATCGTCCTCGGCCAGGCCGTCTTCGATCGAGACGATCGGATAACGATCGCACAGCTCGCGATAGAGATCGACCATCTCGTGCGCCGACATTCCGCGTTCCTTCGAAAGCGCGAAATACTTGCCGTCCTGGTGAAACTCGCTCGAGGCCGGATCGAGCGCGATCGCGACGTCGCTGCCGGCTTTGTATCCGGCGAGATCGATCGCGGCGACGATGAGATCGAGCGCCTGCTGCGGCGTCTCGAGCGGCGGCGCGTAGCCGCCTTCGTCGCCGACGAGCGTCGGCAGGTGACGGTCGTGCAGCAGCTTGCCGAGCGCGTGAAAGATTTCCGCGCCCCACCGCACCGCATCGGCCTCGGTCGGCGCGCCGAGCGGCACGATCATGCACTCTTGAAACTGCAGCGCGCCTTCGGCGTGCTTGCCGCCGTTGATCACGTTCATCATCGGTACCGGCAGCAGCGACGCCGACGGGCCGCCCAGATAGCGGAAGAGCGGCAGCGAGAGGCTCGCCGCCGCCGCGCGCGCGACCGCGAGCGAGACGCCGAGAATCGCGTTGGCACCGAGGTTGGCTTTATTCGGCGAACCGTCGAGCGCCAGCATCAGCGAGTCGATTTCGCGTTGGGCGGTTGCGTCGAGGCCTTCGAGCTCCGGCCCGAGCACGTCGTTGACGGCCTTAACGGCTTTGAGCACGCCTTTGCCGCCGTAGCGCTTGGGATCGCCGTCGCGCAGCTCGACGGCCTCGTGCGCGCCCGTCGACGCGCCGGACGGCACCATCGCTTCTTCAACGGCGCCGAAGCTCGTCGCGACGCTCACCGCGACCGTCGGGTTGCCGCGCGAATCGAGTACCTCGCGCGCGTGCACGCCTTCGATCAACGGCCGTCCGCCGCCGCGCAACGACTCGACCGACATTACTCGTGAATCCAGCGCGCCAGATCGTGGCGGCGCGAAACGAACTCGTTGGCGTTGAAGAAAATCTTCAGCTCGCGCTCGGCGCTGGCTTTGCTATCGCTGCCGTGTACGAGATTGCGCCCGATGGTCTGGCCGAAGTCCGCGCGGATCGAACCCGGCGCCGCGGCGAGCGGGTTGGTCGCGCCCATCAGCTGGCGGCAGCCGTCGATCGCGTTCTCGCCTTCGACCGCCATCGCCACCAGCGGGCCGCTCGTGATGAAGCCGACGAGGTCGCCGAAGAACGGCTTGTCCTTGTGCTCGGCGTAGTGCTCGCGCGCCCGGTCGCCGTCGAGCTGCATCATTTTCAACGCGGCGATGATGTAGCCGCGCCGTTCGAGGCGAGCCACGATCTCGCCGACCAAGCCGCGCGAAACCGCATCGGGCTTGCAGAGGATAAGCGTTCGTTCGATAGCCATAGGACCGCCGAATACGGCTCGGCGAAGGGGTTTGCCTCCATGCACGACCACCCGTACGCCCGCGCCGCTCAAGCGCTCGAGGGAACGCCGTTTTCGGCGATCCACTACGTCGAACGGACCGGCAGCACCAATGCCGACGCGGCCGACGTGCTCGGCGACGAGCGGTTTGCCGGCCGCACGTTCGTCGCCGAACATCAAACGCTGGGGGCCGGGCGGAAAGGGCGCACCTGGATCGCGCGCAGCGGCACCTCCCTACTCTTCACCACCATCTTGCCGCGTCCGATTCCGTCGGCGAGCCTGTGGTCGGTGCCGTTTTGGGCGGCACTCTCGGTTGCGGCGGGCTTGCGCGAGTGCGGGGTGGAGGCGGCCTTGCACTGGCCCAACGATCTTTTGATCGGCACCCGCAAGGTGTCGGGAATCCTCTGCGTCTCGCGGGTCGCCGGCGAGCGGGCGTGGGCCGGCATCGGCGTGGGCATCAACGTCCGGCGCCAGCCGGGGGCCGAACGCGACATCGCGCCGCCGCCGGCTTTCTGCGACGACGTCGCGCCGGTCGACCGGAGCGACTTGCTCTATGCGGTGCTCGAGCGTTACCGGCAGTCCCTCGACCTCCTCGATACGCCCGAGGAGATCGCGCGGCGCTGGGAAGCTGCGGCCGGCGTGCCCGGCAAGCGGTACCGCATCGTCAAAGACGGGTCGGCGCTGGCATTCGATGCGGTCGCCCTAGCCCTCGCGACCGGAGGCGGGCTCGTGGTGGAACGCGGCGACGGCACGCGCGAGACGATCGATCTCGCCGACGCGCGCGCCCTTCGCTAAGCCGCGACGGTTACTTGACCACGCCCCCCAGCGCCACGCCGGCGGTGGTGAGCGCCGTCTTCGCCTGCCCCTCTACTCCCGCGTCGATGCTCAGGCAGAGATTCGAAGACGACGTAACGTTCGCAGGCTTCGGGATCATTTTGGCGGTCACGCCGGCGTCCTTGAGCGCCTTGGTGGCGATCATCGTATCCGCGTTACTGCCGAAGAAGAGTATGACGTCCGCCATGGCCGTCAGCTCGTCTCACCCGTCACGAGTTGATTGAGACCACCGGCGACCTCGTTGAGTTCTTCGACTCGATCGACGGCCTGCTTCATGCGCGACGACATCTCTTGCGAGAGCGTATCGATCACGATCATGTCGCTCTGCAGCTCGTCGTTGAGCGTCTTGAGTTCGCCGATCTTGTCGGTTTGGCCGGCAGCGATCTGCGAAACCACCGCGCCGGTGCGTTCGACGACCGATTTGGTGGCGGCGATGTGGTCGCCGGAGACCTCGCTGCCGACGATGATCACTTCGAGCTCCTTGGCCGCGTCGCGCACCTGGTGGCTGCGCGTCGCCAGCGTCTTGGAGACGGCCTGGACGATCGGAATCGAGAGCAAGAGCGCGATGATCGCCGCGACCACGCCCCAGAGCAAGAGCGTGTTCGTGGTGTGGTTGATGATGTCGCTGATCTGCTGGTACGGAAGGCCGTACCACAGCGCGCCGACGACGGCGTTCTGATCGTTGACGATCGGTGCGATGTGCACGAGGTAGCGCGTTCCGCCTTGCGTGTCCTCGCCGGTGTACGCCTGCCCGCTCTTCATCACGCCGGCCGCGGCCGGCACCTGCACGTCGACGGCGCGCGTGCCGTCGGGCTGGGTGATGGCGCTGGCCACGATCGCGTCGCCGTCGAGCAGCGCCGCGGCGCCGCCGAGCGCGCGATTCGCCTGATCGACGAGATCGTAGTAGTGGTTCATCAAGATGCCGCCGTAGATCGCGCCGATCGTCCGTTCGTTCGCATCGCTGATCGGCGCGGCCGAAACGAGCGCGAGGCCCTTATCGACGTGCTCGACGACTTTGCCGTCGGGTCCCTTGATATCGGATTGCGCTTGCGGCGCCAGCCCTTCGCCCGTGAGGAACGACGGGTCGAGGAGCGTTGCGGTGCTCACCGTCTCGCCGGTGAGCGCGCGCTGGATGATCGCGTCGTTCTTGAGCGAACCGCGCTGCGGCCCGTTCGCCCGCGCCACCACGTTGCCGTTGGCGTCGACGATCGTCAGAAACGAGAGACCCGAGGTGCGCGCGATATTCGAGAGCTGATCTTGCAGCGCCGCGGCGTTCCCGCCTTGGATGTTCTTGCGCAGGGCGTCCGACAGCGCGTCTTGCGCGACGAGCAGCCGGATTTGATCCTTGCGCGAATCCCAATAGCCGCCGAACGCTCCGCCGCCGTTGGTCACCTCGGTTTTTCCGAGGTCGAGCAGGTCCTTTTGCAGGACGAGCCGTGCGGCGACCACGCTGATGATGAAAAACAGCGCGATGGCGCCGATGATCGTCCCCAAAAGACGAACGCGCAGACTCATTCTCATTCCGTGACTTCCTCCGTCCCGGTATCGCTAACTTTGAACTCGCCGAGGCGAGAATCGATTTGCTTGGCCATGTCGTTCATCTGCTCGACCGACGAGAGCATCCGCTGGGCGGCGTCGGTTACTTCTTTGTTTACGTAGGTGAGCACCTCGACCGACGACGCGTTCTGCTGAGAGATCGACGCGATGTCGGAGAAGGCCTTATTGACTTCGTCGGATTGGCGAGTCATTTGCTGGGTGGCGCTCATGTTGATCGCGACCGATTTGGTGATCTCTTCGATGGAGCGGATCACTTGATAGGAGTTCGAGCTCATCGCTCGCGCCACCGAGCTGATCTCGCCGATCTGCTGGTTGGCGGTGAGGACGGCCGAGACGATATCTTGCAGCGCTCCCGAAGCCGAGCTCGTGCTGTTGGCGCTATCTTCGACGCGCTCGGTGAGCCGCTCCATCGCGGTGACGACCTCGCCGATGACGGCCTGGGTCGACGTGATGTGCGCCGCGATCTCCTTGGTCGCCTGGACGCTGCCGTCGGCGAGCTTGCGGATTTCGCTGGCGACCACGGCGAAGCCGCGGCCGTGCTCGCCGGCGCGAGCCGCTTCGATCGCGGCGTTGAGCGCGAGCAGGTTCGTCTGTTCCGCGATGCGATCGATCACCTTGACGATGTCGCCGATCTGATCGGAGTTGCTTCCCAGCTGCGTGATGTCGGCGGCGAGTTCGTTGATGGTCGACCGGATCGTGTGCATGCCGTCGACGATCGTGCGGATCTCGCTGCCCCCGCGCTCGGCGGTGCGCGAGGTCTCGGTGGAGATCGACGACAGCGAGTCGACCTGCGCCGCAACTTGCTCGATCGAGGTCGCCATGTTCGAGACGGCCAGCGCGGTTTCGTCGAGGCTGCGCGTCTGTTCTTCGGCCGCGGCCGCGATCGAGCCGATGGCCTCGCTCAGCGCGGCGACCTTGCCGGTCGCCTCGTCGACGATCTTCGACTGCTCCTGAATGCCTTCGTCGAGCTGCCCCTGCGCGACCGAGGCGCCTTCGATCACCGCCAGGGCGGTCGAGGCCGTCGACTGCAGCTCGCTGCCTGCGCCGCCGAGGCGGTCGGCGCTGCCGTGCAGTTGCCCGAGGAACCCCCGAATCCCGAAGATCAGCTTGTTGAGAGCGATCGCGAGATCTTGGAGCGCGGCGTCCGAGACCGCAATGTTCTTGGTGAAATCGCCCTGCGAGACTTCCCGGATGCCCGCCGCCAAGGAGGCCAGGCTGGTCTGGAGCGCCGCGGAACCGTCGCCGCGCGGCAGCGCCGCACGGGCCCCGCTATGGAAGGCGAGCTGCCCGGGGGTGAAATCGGCGAACTCCTCGACCGGCCGCGCCTCGCCCTGGAAGAGGGCCGAGATCAGGAGCCCGACGGCGAGCAGGGCGACGGGGCCGGCGATGCCGGCCGGCGTGGCACTGCCGTGGACCCAATAATCGGCCCCGGCGGCAGCCAGCGTCACGAGGGAGCCGAGCGGGAAGCCCGTCAGGGCCGCCGCGACGGCGACGATCCCGAGCAGAACGACTTCGACCGCTACCTGGAGGCCGGGTACGCGGGCGCCGTACCAGACGGCCGCGACGCAGAGCGCCGCCCCCGCCACGGCAACGGCAATCCGGCCTGGGAGCGATAAGCGCGCCCGGAGACCGGCAAAATAGGCATAGATCACGGGCGCCTTCCCCCAAACGCAAGGCGTCTGGGCCCGACGTACACCAGGGCCATTACCTAATCATTAGGTACGGCGCCCGGGAGTTCCGCCCGTCGTTAGGAGCGTTCGTTGCGCGCGCGCCCGATCCGCCGATCGCAGACGTCGCAGAAGTACGCCATTTTATTGTCGGTTTCGAAGATCGAGTTCGAGTAATGCATCGCGCAGCGGGCGTTGAAGCAGTGCTTGAGGCCGAACGCGTGCCCGAGCTCGTGCACCGACTCCTTGAGCGTGCGCTGGAAGAGCAGATTCTCGTCGGGCTCCTCGCCGTAAAACTCGCTGCGCAGCCGGTGGATCGAGACGGCGGCGACGCCTTGCGCGTCGTCCGCGTCGCCGAAGATGAACCGGTGCGAGGTCTTGTAGAGGTCGAAGTCGGTAATCGCCAGCAGGACGCCGTCGCCGTCGGGATACGCGCGCACCACCTTGGCGGTGAGGGTCGAAAGAAAGAGCTGCTGCCGGGTCGAGTTGAGCGCGCTGCGCGGAACGACGAGCGAACGCTCGATTCGAGCCGATGCCAGAAAGCGTTCCTCGAGGCAGAGGGCCAGCCGATCCAAAAATGCGGCATCGACGGTATTGATGGGAACGATACGGATCCGGGAGTCCATCTCGTCGGCCGTTTCGACCCCGGCGGCCGGAAAACTTGTCGCGGATTACGAAGGCGTTAAGAGAAATGATCCTCGGAATCGGCATCGACCTGGCGGAGGTAGAACGCTACCGCTTCGGCGAGCGCAAGCGCGAGTGGTTCGCGCGCAAGATTTACACCGAGGAAGAAATGGCGTACGCGATGCGCAAGCGCAACTGGCCCGAGCGTCTCGCCGGCTTCTTCGCCGCCAAAGAAGCGACGCGCAAAGCGTTCGGCCACGCGATCCCCTGGCGCTGGGTCGGCGTCGGGCACGAACCCAGCGGAAAGCCGACGATCCTGCTCTTCGGAAAAGCCCGGCACTTGATCGAGGCGCGCGGCGTTCGGACGATCCACCTCACGATCACGCACACCGCATCGACTGCGGCCGCGGTGGTGGTGCTCGAAGGATGAGATCCGCGCGATGATCTACGTGCTCGAGCCGCAACGGATGCGCGCCGCCGACGCCGACGGCATCTCGGCGCTGGGCGAAGATGCGCTGATGCGCAACGCCGGAGTGCAGATCGCCCAGCGGCTCGTCGCCATGTCGACGACGGGCGCGCGCGTCGTCGCCTTCGCCGGCCCCGGAAACAACGGCGGCGACGCCTTTGCGGCGCTGGCCGAACTAGGCCCCGGCTGGGAGTGCGTGGTTCACGCCGCGCCCTCGAAGAATGCCTCGCCCGCGCGCGCCGCCGCCGAGCGGCGCGCGCGCGAATCCGGCGTGACGATCCGCCCGCTGCCGGGCGGCGACCGCGAAGCCGAAGCCGCACTCGAAGGCGCGATCGGCATCGACGGGCTCTTCGGCACCGGCGCGCGGCTGCCGATTCCGCCGGCCTACGTTCCGGCGGCGCGCGCGCTCGACGCGCGACGCCGTCCGGTCGTCGCCATCGACGTTCCGTCGGGAATCGACGCGCTCACCGGCGCGGTCGGCGACGTCGCCGTACGCGCCACCCAAACCGTCACGCTCGGCGCCGCCAAGCCCGGGCTGCTGCTCGATCCGGCGCGCGAGTTCGCCGGCGAGCTCTGGTACGCCGAGATCGGCATCGGCGACGAGATCCTCGCGCGCCACGCCGGCGGCTTCGCCGCACTCGACGACGCGGCGTTCTCCGCGCTGCTGCCTTCGCGGCCCGTCCTCGCCGACAAGCGCAGCTCCGGAGCGCCGCTCGTCATCGCGGGCTCGGCGCAGTTTCCGGGAGCCGCCGCGCTCTGCACGCGTGCGGCGGCGCGCGCCGGTGCGGGCTACGTGACGCTGGCCGCGCCGCGGGCCGCGTGCGCGGCGCTGCGCGCGCATCTGCTCGAGCAAGTCGTCGTGGAACTCGACGACGAGGCGCCGCCCGAAGCCGTGGTCGAGACGCTGCTCGAGATCTCCAAGCACAACGGAGCCGTCGCCATCGGCCCCGGCATGGCGCTCGACGAACGCACCGGCCGCATCGTCTGCGAGTTTCTGCGCCGCAACGAGTTGCCGGTGGTCGTCGATGCCAGCGCGCTCTTTCACCTGGCGAAACGGCTGGACGTGCTGCGCGGCAAGGCGGCCGTCGTCACGCCGCACGCCGGCGAGTTCGCGCGTCTCTCCGGGCTCGGCACGGTGGCGGAAGGCGACCGCGTCGGCCGCGTGCGCGAGTTCGTCGCGCGGACCGGGATCGTCACGCTGCTCAAGGGCCGCGACACGCTGATCTGCGACGGCACGACGACCAACGTCAATCTCACCGGAACCAACGCGCTCGCGACGGCCGGCACCGGCGACGTGCTCAGCGGCATCGTCGCCACGCTGCTCTCGCAGGGCCTCACGCCCGTCGACGCCGCCCGCGCCGGCGCGTACTGGCACGGCCTGGCGGGGCGGCTCTCGGCGCGACGCCGCAGCGTCGGCACGATCGCCGGCGACGTGATCGACGCGCTCGCCGACGCGTTACCGCGCCACGATTCCGGCCGCCGCGAGTTTGCCGCCAACGCGCGCGAAGGGCTGTGGCGGCTCTTCTAATCGCATGATGCGTTCGCAGCCGTCAGCCGCCGCCATCGTCGCCGCCGCGCTCGCCGTAGCGCTCGCAGGCTGCGCGGCGCGCGACGCCGCGACGTTGCCGCAGCTCGCGCCGGCGTCGTTCGCGCCGGCGGCCGGCTCCGTCCCTACCGGCATCCTCGTCCCGCTGTACGTCGCGCCCGGAAAGGTGTGGAGCGAAGCGATCGCGGCGAAGCGCGCGCATCCCAGCGTGCGCATGGCGATCGTCGCCAACGTGAACAACGGCCCGGGCGGGCGCCGCGAGGCGGCATACGCCAAGGGCATCGAAAGGGCTCAGAAAGCCGGCATCTACGTGCTCGGCTACACGTACGAATCGTACGGGAAACGATCGCTGGCCGCGCTCGAATCGGCGATCTTGCGCTGGTCGCAGTACTATCGCACCGACGGCGTCTTCATCGACGAGATGGCGCCGAACGCGCGCTCGTACAATCGCGCCGCCACGGCATACGCCCACGGCCACGCGCTTTGGTTCGTGATGGGCAATCCGGGCACGAACGCTCCCGGCGATGCGGGGCCGAACGTCATCAACTACTACGAGAGCCGAGGCTATCCGTCGATCGCCTTCCTCTCGCAGCCCGCGCATCGCCGCTACGGCAAACGCCGCTGGAGCTTCATCGCCGGCGCGGTGCCCTTCGACGCCGCGAAAATCACCGCAGCGGCACGCTACGTGGCCTACCTCTACGCCACCGACGGCCGCGAGCCCGAATGCTACTGCAAACTTCCCACCTACTTCGATAAACTCGTCGCCCTGCTCTCACGCTGACGGCGGAGGGAGAAGCGCGCGCAGGGCGTCCTCGTCGATGACGGGGATGCCGAGTTGCTGCGCTTTGGCGAGCTTGCTTCCGGGCTCGTCGCCGGCGACGACGTAGTCGGTCTTCTTACTCACCGAACCGGTGACTTTTCCGCCGGCGCCGTCGATTGCGGCGGCGGCTTCGTCGCGGGTCATCGTCGGCAGTGTTCCGGTGAGCACGAACGTTTTGCCGGCCAGCGCGCCGTTTGCGCGCGACGCGCGCTTGGGCGCCGTCGTGTCGACGCCGGCGGCGCGCAAACGCTCGATCATCGCCAGGTTCTCCGGCTGCTTGAAGAAGAGCGCGACGCTGGCGGCAACCTCGGTGCCGATGCCTTCGCTGCGCTGCAGTTCTTCTTCGGTGGCGGCGGCGATGGCGTCGATCGAGCCGAAATCGCCGGCGAGAATTTCGAGCGGTCTGTTCGCCGACGAAACGAATGCCCAGGCCGGTCAGGAGCCGCGCGAGGCCGCGCCGCTTCGAGCCCTCGATGGCGCCGAGCAGATTGGCGATGCTCTTGGGGCCGAGCCGCGGGACGCGTTCGAGCGTCGCGGCGTCGAGCGCATAGATGTCGGCGACGCCGGCCACGTAGCCGCCGGAGGTGAGCTGCTCGGCCAGTACGTCGCCGAGGCCTTCGATATCCATCGCGCCGCGCGAGGCGAAGTGGCGCACGCGTTCGTAGAGCTGCGCGGGGCACGTCGCGTTGGTGCAGCGCGACATCGCTTCGCCCTCGGGATGGTCCACGTCGGCACCGCAGACCGGGCAGCGATCCGGCATGCGGAACCTTCGCTCCTTGCCCGAGCGAGCCGAGACGATCGGCCCGACGACGCGCGGGATCACGTCGCCGGCGCGCACGACGACCACGCGGTCGCCGATGCGGATGTCGTTGCTCGCGATGTACTCGGCATTGTGCAGCGTCGCGCTCTTGACGGTCACGCCGCCGATCGAGACGGGCTCGAGCACCGCGTTGGGATTGAGCGTGCCGGTACGACCGACGGTGACGACGATATCGAGCAGCTTGGTCTGCGCTTCGCGCGCCTTGAATTTGAAGGCGATCGCCCAACGGGGATCGCGCGCCACCGCGCCGAGCCGCTCTTGCAGCGCGAGATCGTCGACCTTCACCACGACGCCGTCGATCTCGTAATCGAGCTCGTCGCGGCGCGCCTCCCACTCGCGGCAGTAGGCGATCACGTCGTCGATCGTCGCCGCCCGGCGAATGTTCGGGTTGACTGGGAACCCGAGGCGGCGCAGGTATTCCAGCGCCTCCCACTGCGTTTTCAGCCGGCCCGCACCGGCGGCGCTTTCGGCATCCACGAGCTGATAGGCGAAGAACGACAGCCGCCGCTGCGCGGTCAGGCCCGGATCGAGCTGGCGCACTCCGCCCGAGGCCGCGTTGCGCGGGTTGGCAAAGACCGGCAAGCCTTCGCGTTCGCGCCGCTCGTTGAGCCGGTCGAAATCGCTCTTGCGCAGGTACACCTCGCCGCGAACTTCGATCGGCTCCGGCGCCGGTTCGCGCACCCGCAGCGGAATCGTCCGGACCGTGCGCAAGTTCGGCGTCACGTCTTCGCCGACGGTTCCGTCGCCGCGCGTGCCGCCGCGCTCGAGCGTGCCGCCGCGATAGTCGAGCGCGATCGCGAGGCCGTCGATCTTGAGCTCGCAGACGTAGCTCGTTGCGGTGCCGGCCAGCTTGCGCGCGCGCTCGTCGAACGCCCGCAGTTCGTCGTCGTCGAAGGCGTTGGCCAAGCTGAGCATCGCGCGCGAGTGGCGGTACGGCGCGAAGCGTTCCGACGCCGGCGCGCCGACCCGCTGCGTCGGCGAATCGGGCGTGCGCAGCTCGGGATGCTCGCGCTCGATTTCGAGCAGTTCGCGCAGGAGCGCGTCGAACTCGGCGTCGGCGATCGCGGGATCGTCGAGCACGTAGTAGCGGTAGTTGGCTTCTTCGATTTCGTCGCGCAGCTCTTGCGCGCGCGCCTCGGGCTGCGCGGACCGCTTCTTCATTTTGCCGGCGAGGAGATTTGGATCGGATAGCCGTCGGGATCGCCGATCACGGCGACGCGGCCGAACGGTTCGTCGTACGGATCTTGGAAGATCGGAACGCCCATGCCGACGCAGTCGGCGACGAAACGATCGACGTCCTTCACGGCGAAGCCAAGCTGCAGCGAGCCGGGCCGGACGGCGAGCAGGTCGCTTTTGGGATGCAAGCCGAGCGAGGCACCGCGCGCCAGCTCGAACTCGACCCACTGCGGCATGCGGTCGGCCTTGATCTTGAGGCCTAAGACGTCGCGATAGAACGTTCGCGAACGGGCCAAATCGGCGCAGACCAGCATCGCGACGGAAAACGTAGCCACGCGCTACGCTTCGACGGCGACCCGGCCTCCCTTCGCCAAATCGTTCAGAACGGTGAGATTTTCGCTTTCCAGGCGATCCATCTCGGCGGCGTCGGGAAGGTGGTGCCCGACCGCCCGCTGATCGTGCAGGACCGGGCGCAGATACTGGCCCGTGTAGGAACGCTCGGATTGCGCGATCTCCTCCGGCGTCCCGGTGGCGATCACTTTGCCGCCTTTATCGCCGCCCTCGGGCCCGAGATCGATCACGTAGTCGGCCGTCTTGATCACGTCGAGGTTGTGCTCGATCGCCAGCACGCTGTTGCCGGTTTGCACCAGCCGCTGGAGCACCTCGAGCAGCTTGTGGATGTCGGCGAAATGCAAGCCGGTCGTCGGTTCGTCGAGCACGTAGAAGGTGCGGCCCGTCGAGCGGCGCGAGAGCTCGGTGGCGAGCTTGACGCGCTGGGCTTCGCCGCCCGAGAGCGTCGTCGCCGGCTGGCCCATCTTGATGTAGCCCAGCCCCACGTCGCAAATCGTCACCAGCTTGTTGTGGATGCGCGGAATGCTGGCGAAGAACGCGTTGGCTTCGTCGACGCGCATCTCGAGCACGTCGGAGATCGTCTTGCCCTTGTACTTCACTTCGAGCGTCTGCGCGTTGTAGCGCTTGCCCTTGCAGACTTCGCACGGCACGTACACGTCGGGCAGGAAGTGCATCTCGATCTTGATGATGCCGTCGCCCTGGCACGCCTCGCAGCGCCCGCCCTTGACGTTGAACGAGAACCGCCCCGGCGTGTACCCGCGCATGCGCGCCTCGGGGACGAGCGAGAAGAGCTCGCGGATGTGATCGAAGGTGCCGGTGTAGGTCGCGGGATTGCTGCGCGGCGTCCGGCCGATCGGCGATTGGTCGATGACGACCAGCTTGTCGAGCTGGTTCGCGCCTTTGACCGTGCCGTAGGTGCCGCCCGGCGGCTGCCCGTGCAGGTGCTGGTTGAGCGCGCGCACGAGCACTTGATTCACCAGCGTCGATTTGCCGCTGCCGCTCACGCCGGTGACCGCGCAGAACGCGCCGATCGGGAAGCGCACGTCGAGGCCTTCGAGATTGTTGGCCCGCGCGTTGCGCACTTCGAGCCACCCGCGCGGCGTGCGGCGCCGGCGCGGAATCGGAATGAACTTGCGCCCCGAGAGATACGCGCCGGTTTCGGAAAGCGGATTCGCAACGATCTCTGCGAGCGTTCCGACGGTGAGGATCTCGCCGCCTTCCGCGCCCGCGCCCGGGCCGATATCGACCACCACGTCGGCCGTCCGCATCGTGTCTTCGTCGTGCTCGATCACGATGAGGGTATTGCCGAGATCGCGCAGCGTGCGCAGGGTCGCCAGCAGCCGGTCGTTATCGCGCTGATGCAGCCCGATCGACGGTTCGTCGAGAATGTAGAGCACGCCGACCAGCGCGCTGCCGATCTGGGTCGCCAGGCGGATGCGCTGCGACTCGCCGCCGGAGAGGGTCGTCGCCGAACGCGCCAGCGTGAGATAGTTGAGCCCGACGTTGCTCAGGAAGCCGAGTCGCGCGCGGATCTCCTTGACGATCTGATGGGCGATCTGCTCCTGGCGCGGCGTGAGGACGAGCGCGCGGAAGAAGGCTTCGAGCCGCTCGATCGACATGCGCGTCAGCTCGTCGACGTTCGCGTCGCCGACCGTCACGGCCAGCGCTTCGGGCTTGAGCCGCGCGCCCTTGCACGCCGGGCAGACGGAGGCCGACATGAACTTCTCGATGTCTTCCTTCACGTAGTCGCTCGACGTCTCGGCGTACCGCCGCTGCAGGTTGTTCACTACGCCTTCGAACGACGATTTATACTCCCAGGTCTTGCCCGCGCGCGACGTGTAGGCGAAGTTCTGCTCGCGCTCCGATCCGTAGAGCACCAGCTCGACGACGTCTTCGGGCATCTCGTCGATCGGCGTGCTCATCTTCACGCGGCGGCTCTTGAGCACGCGCTCGAGCTGCTGCAGGTAGTACGGGTTCATCGACGGATACTTGCCGCTGCCCATGCTGCGGCTCCACGGCACGATCGCGCCGTCGGCAATCGACTTGCTGCGGTCGGGAATCACCTTCCAGGGATCGATCTCGATCTTCTCGCCGAGGCCGCTGCAATCGGAGCAGGCGCCGTAGGGCGAGTTGAACGAGAAGAGCCGAGGCGCGAGCTCTTCGAACGAGAGGCCGCAATACGCGCACGCGAACGCTTCGCTAAACGTCAGCTCCTTGTCGTCGAGCACCACCGTGACGATGCCGGTCGAGAGCCGCAGCGTCGTCTCCACCGAGTCGGTGAGGCGCTTGCGAATCTCCGGCTTCATGACGAGGCGATCGACGACCACCTCGATGGTGTGCTTGCGCTTCTTGTCGAGCGCGATTTTCTCGCGCAGCTCTTTGGTTTCGCCGTCGACGCGCACGCGCGCGAAGCCCTCCTTGGCGGCCTCCTCGAAGAGCTTGGAATACTCGCCCTTGCGGCCGCGCACGAGCGGCGCGAGGATCTGCAAGCGCGTGCCTTCGGGCAGCTCCATGATCGAATCGACGATCTGCTCGCTCGATTGCGAGCTGATCTGTCGCCCGCACTTGTAACAATGGGGCGTGCCGACCCGCGCGTAGAGCAGCCGCAGATAGTCGTAGATCTCCGTGACCGTTCCGACCGTCGAGCGCGGATTGCGCGAGGTCGATTTTTGATCGATCGAGATCGCCGGCGACAGGCCTTCGATGTAATCGACGTCGGGCTTCTCCATCTGCCCGAGGAACTGGCGGGCGTACGAGGAGAGCGACTCGACGTAGCGGCGCTGGCCCTCCGCGTAAATCGTATCGAAGGCGAGCGACGACTTGCCGGACCCCGAGAGGCCGGTGACGACGATGAGGCGGTTGCGCGGAAGAACGAGATCGACGTTCTTGAGGTTATGCTCGCGCGCGCCCTTGATTACGATCGAATCGAGCGACACTGCCCTGAAAACCCGTCCCTCGGGCGAAGGGTTACGCCGTGGTTCCTTGCTCCGAAGAGGGCGCCGCCAGCGGCTCGGCCGGATGGAGCTTGAGGTACTCGCCGACGATGATCAGGGTCCCGTATGCGACGGCCGCCTGCTCCAGGATGGCCGAGAGGATGCTTCCGCCGGCCGGCATCACCCGCGCGAACTCGCTGCCGATCCAGCCGGCGAGGACGGAGACCAGGATCACGATCGCCGCGACGCCGACGGTCGGCCAGAAGTTCCGCATCGCGATGCGGCACGATTCGCCGATCGCGCGGCCGGCGGGCAAGCCGCCGAGTACCACCGCCGGCATCACGTAGAGGAAGAGGATGAGATAGGCCCACAGCGAGAGCGTGAGCGTGAAGACGGCGAGCACCCCCGCGACGATGCCGAGCAGCACCAGCAGGACGACCGCCAGAAAGATCTCTCCGCTGCTGCGCCGGAAGGCCTCCCAGCCGTCGGCGAGCGTCGTCGTGCCGCGCGTCCAGGCCGCGCCGGCCATCCCGGTGACGTAGGCGGTCTGCACGATCGCGGCCACCACGCCGAGCACGACGGCGATCGCGGCCGCGATCGCGACGCCGCTCCATCCGGCGGCCGCGCTGCCGGTCGCACTTGCGACCGCGACGGCGCCCAGCGAGAGAAAGGCGACGAGGAAGACGATGAGGATCACGACTCCCGCGACGACCAGGCCGGGAACGACCACGATCGGATTGGCGATGAGGAGCGCCCACGCGCGCTGAAACGTCTTTTCGAGATCGGCGGCATTCTGCGTCATGTGATGGAGTATAGCACGCGGGCCACCTCGTCGAGCGTGGCGCAGGTGGCGTCCGGCGGCGTCGCGCCGCGCGCCAGGCGTTCGTTGCGAACGTTGAACCAAATCGTGTAGAGCCCGGCGTCGGCGGCGCCGCGGACGTCGCGATCGTAGCGGTCGCCGACCATGGCCGCGTGCGACGGCGAACTCTGCAGGGCCGTGCACGCGTGCGCGAAGAGCAGCGGATCGGGCTTGAGCATTCCGACCTCGTCGGGCATGAAGAGCGCGTCGAAATATTCGCCCAAGCGCAGCAGCGCGATCTTCTCGCGATGCGTCTCGGAGAACCCGTTGGTGACGATGCCCAGCTTCTTGCCGCGTGCGCGCAGTTCGCGCAGCATCTCGACCACCCCCGGAAAGAGCGCGTAGTACTTCTTGCGGTAGTCGTGATAGCGCAACGCGGAGTTGGCCGCGACGCCGGGATCCTCGACGCCGACGCTGGCCAGCGCCGATTGCCAGAGCTCCGTACGCAACGGCTCGAGGCGGGTCGCGAGGGCTTCCACCGAGAGGCGCTTCCAAAAGCCTTCGGCTTCGGCGACGTAGGCCGCCTTGAGGGCGAGCGCGTCGATGCCGTGCTCGGCAGCGACCTCTTTGGCCACTTCCTCGGCCGCGCTCTGATAGGCCAGCGTGTCGTCGTGCAGCGTATCGTCGAGATCGAAGAGCACGGCGTCGATCCGGCGCATCAGAAGCGTACCCGGAACGAGCGCAGCGCGTACGGGCCGATTTCGAACGTCACGCACGCTCCTTCGATGCCGGCCTCGCCGGCGCCCGGACGCTCCAGGCCGTCGACCGCGAGCACCTCGCGCATGCGTCCGCCGCAGCGCAGGCGCACCGGCCGCCGCCGGCCGTCGCACTCGCGAACCCGCACCACGACGCCGTCGCCGTCCTGCGCCGGCTTGCACGCCACCACGAGCACGGCGTCGTCCTCGGCCTCGAAGAGCCGCACGCCGGGTTCGGCGGCGTACTGCAGCCAGAGGCGCTCCAGCGCGCCCACGCCGGCCGCCGGCAGCGGCGCGAAGGCCCACGAGAGCGCGGCCTCGCCGCGATCGGCGACCGGATCGGGCCAGGTGGTCGAGCGCAGCAGCGAGTGGCCGAGCTGCACGCCGCCGCGCGGGAGTTTGCGCGCGCTCCAGCCGTAGGTATCGAGCGCCAGCATCGCCACGCCTCGGCCGTCGCTTCCGAGCGCGGCGGCAAAGCGCTGGCCTGGGACTTCGAACTGCGCGCGCCGCTCGGGGGTGTCGGCGGCGAGCGAGCGGACGACGGTGCCGTGCGGCGCGCCGTACGTCACGGCATCGCCCTCGATCGAGAGCCAGTTTTCGACCCGCAGCAGCCGCCGCGTCTCGCGCCAGTCGACGGCCAGCTCGACGCGCAAGAAGGCCTCGCCGTCGTGCAGCGCGATCCGCATCGTTGCGGGCGACGAGCGCAGCAGAAACGGAATCTCGAGGCCGCCGTCGACGATTCGCGGCGCTTTCGGCGTCGCGGCGCGGCGCGTGCGCCGGTAGCTCTCGTCGACGTTCCACGCCTCCCAGCGCGCGGGACGATCGCGGTAGAGCGCGAGCGCGTTGGCCTGCGCGAGCGCGCTGCGGCCGCCGATCGCGGCCAGCTCGACGATCGTGCCCGTCGGCAGCACGCTCGCGCGCAACAGCCCGCTTTCGAACTCGAACGCACCGCCTCGCTGCGCCGGCGCAAGCGCCGCACGCGCGCGTGGCGGCCCGGCCGCTCGCGGCAGCAGCGCCGCCGACGTTGCATCGCAGGCCGCGACGGCGGCACGGGCGCGCGCGTACTCGGCGCGCGCGTCTTCGTACACCGGCGCGATCGACGTGCCGGGCAGCACGTCGTGAAACTGATTGCGCAGCACGATCTCCCACGCGTCGCGCAGCGCAGCGCGCATGCGTTCGAGCGCGGAGGGCGCGGCGTGCAGGGCGACGCACCACGCGGCGCGCTCCTCGGCTGCGGCCAGCGCGCGCTCCAGCGCGGCGTTCTCGGCTTTGACGTCGTGGTGCGTGGTATAGACGCCGCGATGGTATTGCAGGTAGAGCTCGTCGTCGTGCACCGGCAGCGACGGGCGGCGCGCTTCGAGCCGTTCGAAGAAGGCGCGCGGCCGCTCCCACGATCCCACGCGCTCCGCGTCGCGCACTTGCTCGCGGGTCGGGCCGCCGCCGCCGTCGCCGTACCCGATCAGCAGCGGTTCCCCGCGATCGCGCGCCGTGCGCTCTCGCTGCGGCGTCGGGTCGCCTTCCATACGGTCGATCGAGGCGGCGACGATCTCCGAGCCGTCGGGGCCGCGCCACCGGAACTGCGCGTGCGCAAAGCGCGTCGTGTCGTTCCACTGCAGCTTCGTCGTCGCGAAGCGGCGGATGCCCGCGTGCGCGAGCAGCGTCGGCAGCGTTCGCGGAAAACCGAACGTATCGGGAAGCCACGCGATCGACGGCTCGCAGCCGAACGCGTCGCGGCAGAACGCATGTGCGGCCAGCATCTGGCGCAGCAGCGACTCTCCCGACGGCAGGTTGCAATCGGGCTCGACCCACAGCGCCGCCGGATCGGGATCGAAGCGCCCGGCGCGCGCGAGTTCGGCAACGCGAGCGAACAGTTCCGGCCCGGCGTCGCGCACGAACGCATAGAGCTGCGGCTGGCTCTGCATGAAGACGTAACGCGGATCTTCGTCGAGCAGCGCGACCGCGTTGGCGAACGTGCGCATCGCCTTTCGGCTCGCGTCGGCGTAAGTCCACAGCCACGCGACGTCGAGATGGCTATGGCCCCACAGCGCGACGCCGCCCGGCGGATGCGGTGCCGGGGAATCGCGATTGGACAGCGGCTCGATCTCGACCGCGCGCGCGGGCTTTTGGCGCGCGCCGGCGAGCAGCAAGCTCCAGCGAAAGCCCGGGCCGGGCGGTAGACCGTTGGTGGGCAGCGACGAGCGCTCGACTTCGAGCGTCAGTTCGCGCGAGGCGTCGCACGGCGGCGCGACGATCTCTCGATGCTCGCGATCGAAGGCTCCCGCAATGCTTCCGTCGATGCGCGCCAGCGCGCCCGCGTTGGTGCAGTAGCGAATCGCAACGCCGGAATCGGACGGCGGCAAGGTCGCCCCGAGAACGGCGACCGATGCGTCGCCGCCGCGCTCGGTCAGCCCGAGGCGCATGCGAGCCGCCTCCGGGTTACGGTGAGGACTGGGCGGGCGCGACTTGGAGACCGGCGACCTTGCTCTGCGCGTCGAGCGCAAAGACGTAGTTCAACTTCGCGCCGTTCCCGAAGCTCAGGAGGTACACGTAGTAACTGAGCGTCCCTTTGACGCCGGTCGCCACTTGCTCGAACGTCACCGGATCGCCCAGCGGCGCCAGCGCGGCCTTGGCCGCGGCGAGCTTGTCGGGCGTCAGGCTCGTCAACGCCTCCGCGCTGAGCTGCGATTTGTCGAGCTGCCCGGTTTGCAGCATCTTGAAGAAGCTCTTCGCTCTCGCGACCATCGCCGGGTCGGGAGTCGGCGTCGGAGCCGTGCTGGCCGCCGGCGACGGAGCTGCGGTGGGCGCGGCCATCGCCGCGACGCCGGTTCCGGCGAACGCGAGCAGGGCCGCCGCGACGATGAGTTGGAGGCGTTGCATGCGGCCTGGTCTTCCCAGAGCGGCGTCCGACTTCCCGCCCCTCACGCGTAGCCCCGAGCCCGGCGAGCGCTTAGGGAATCTGGGGCAGGTGCTGAGCGATGATGCGCCAGCCGTCGTCGGAGATGCTCACCGAACCGCTGAACGGTGCGTCGAACTCGTCGATCACGGTAAAGAGCATCGCGATGATTCCGGCTAGTACGGCGGTCATGATCAGCTGCGTCGGCCGGTTCTCGACGCCGAAGAGATAGCAAAAGAACAGCATTGCGAGCGCGCCCATGTAGAGCGTCACCCAGAGCACCTGCGGCACCGAAGGCGCGGTCTCGATGATGCGCTGCCGCCGCGCGTCGAAGAGGCGGTTCACCTGTTCGATGGAGGCCTGCTGGGCGTTGGATTGGCCGGCGTTCGCCGGCTTGACGGTGTTGACGGTGAACGCCATGTTTTCGATCTCGGTCAGGTCGGCCGGGATGATCACGCGCTGGGCCATTCGCGTCCACTCGACGTCGATCATCGCTTGGGAATAGCCGCGCAGGTCGGCTCGGACGCGCGACTGCGCGGGCTCGGGCAAGCCGGCCGAAACCCGGTACAGATCCGAGACGGCCGCGATCTCTTCGTCGACGTTGGAGACCGTCGCGTCGTACTTTTGCCAAACGACCACCACGACGAAGCCGAGAACGACCGCGTAGATCACGCCGACCGCCGAGAAAATGTAGCCGGCGACTTCGTTCTGCCGCCGCAGCACGTCGCTCTTTACGCGATGCTGCAAGAAGGCGTGCAGGCCGACGGAGACGAGCACCACCCCGGCGATCACGGCGAGTTCGCGAAGCCCCTCCGCCACGTTGAACTGCATCGGGCTCACGAGCGGCTCCGGCCTCGGCGGTTAGCCGCCGACCAGCTCTTGCAGCGCGCGGTCGAAAATCTTCGGTGCCTTTCCGCCAAAGAGAATCCCCTCGTTTCCGCCGATCTGCTTGCGAAGCTCGATGAGCTCGTCGCGCAGGGCCGCGGCTTTCTCGAACTCCAGGTTCGCCGCGCACTCGCGCATCTTCTTTTCGAGATCTGCGGCCATCTTGAGCGCGATCTCGCGGGGCAGCTTGTCGAGCTTGAGCTTCTGGGCGTTCTCCTCGGTCGCGCCCACCATGCTGAGGATGTCGCGGATCTCCTTGCGAACCGATTTGGGCTCGATGCCGTGTTCGAGGTTGTAGGCGACCTGGCGCTCGCGCCGGCGCTTGGTCTCGCCGATCGCGCGCGCCATCGATTCGGTCACGACGTCGGCGTACATCAGCACCTTGCCCTCGACGTGGCGCGCCGCGCGGCCGATCGTCTGAATCAGCGAGGTGCCGCTGCGCAGGTAGCCTTCCTTATCCGCGTCGAGAATGCCGACCAGCGACACCTCGGGCAGATCGAGGCCTTCCCGCAGCAGATTGATGCCGACCAGCACGTCGAAGACGCCCAAGCGCAAGTCGCGCAGGATCGCGACGCGTTCGAGGGTGTCGACTTCGCTGTGCAGGTAGCGCACGCGCAGCCCGGATTCGAGCAAGTAGTCGGTCAGGTCTTCGGCCATCTTCTTGGTGAGCGTGGTCACCAGCACGCGTTCGCTGCGTTCGGTGCGCAGCCGGATCTCTTCCATGAGATCGTCGACCTGGTTGCGGGTGGGGCGCACCTCGACCTCGGGATCGACCAGACCGGTGGGCCGGATGATCATCTCCACGACCTGCGTGCTGCGCCCGGTTTCGTACGTATTGGGCGTCGCCGAAACGTACACCACTTGGCGCACGTGGTCGTCGAACTCGTCGTACGTCAACGGCCGGTTGTCGAGGGCGCTCGGCAGCCGGAAGCCGTGCTCGGCGAGAATCTGCTTGCGCGAGCGGTCGCCGGCGTACATGCCGCGCACCTGCGGAAGCGTCGCGTGCGATTCGTCGACGAAGAGCAGCCAATCGTCCTTCGGAAAAAAGTCGATCAGGCACCACGGCGTCGATCCGGGTTCGCGGCCGGTGAGGTGGCGCGAGTAGTTCTCGATGCCGTTGCAGTAGCCGACCTCGCGCAGCATGTCGAGATCGTAGCGCGTGCGCATCTCGAGGCGCTGCGCTTCGAGCAGCTTGCCGTGCTCGCGAAACGCGCGCAGCCGCTCCTCGAGCTCTTCCTCGATCGAGATCACGGCGCGGCGCAGCTTCTCCTCGGGCGTGATGAAGTGCTTGGCCGGGAAGATCAGCAGCTCGTCTTTGCTTTCGACGTACTCGCCGGTGAGCAGGTTGACGACGTTGATCGCTTCGATTTCGTCGCCGAAGAACTCGATGCGGTGCACCAGCTCTTCGTCGACGCTGACGAATTCGAGCACGTCGCCGCGCACGCGGAACGTGCCTCGGACGAGGTTGAGATCGTTGCGCCGGTACTGCATGTCGATCAGCTTGCGCAGCATCGCGTCGCGGTCGAACTCTTCGCCGACGCGCACGCGCACCGACATCTCCATGTAGTCCGAAGGCGAGCCGAGGCCGAAGATGCAGGAGACCGAGGCCACGATCAGCGTGTCCGGCCGGGTGAGCAGCGACTGCGTCGCCGAGTGGCGCAGCCGTTCGATCTCGTCGTTGACCGAGCTGTCCTTTTCGATATAGGTGTCGGTCGAGGGCACGTACGCTTCGGGCTGATAGTAGTCGAAGTACGAGACGAAGTACTCGACGGCGTTCTTCGGAAAGAACTCGCGAAACTCGGCGCAGAGCTGGGCGGCGAGGGTTTTGTTGTGGCAGAGGACCAGCGTCGGCTTCTGCACGAGTTCGATCGTCCGCGCCATCGCCATCGTCTTGCCGCTGCCGGTGACGCCCAGCAGCGTCTGCGCGCGGTCGCCGCGCAGGATCCCCTCGGCCAGGCTCTGGGTCGCCGCGGGCTGGTCCCCGGCCAGCTGGAACGGGGAGACGAGCTCGAATCGTTGGGCCATCTGCTGCTGGAACACGCTTCCGGCGCCGCGGGTTTGCAGCCGGAAAGGTCGCACCTGTCGCCGGCCGGGCGGAAAGCGGCGCGGCCGCGCGGAACACCAGCCGTCCGCTGCTACTCGCCCCGGGGAGAACAGCACCTTGAGTCACAACCCGCTCATCTTCTGCGGAAACTCCAATCCGCAGTTGGCCGAAGAGATCGCGAAACGCCTGAAGCTGCACGTCGGCAAGGCGACCGTCACGGAGTTCCGCAACGAAGAGACGCGGGTAGAGATCGGCGAGAACGTTCGCGGATCCGAAGTCTTCGTCATACAGTCCATCTGCAAGACGTCCAACGGCAAGGGCGTCAACGACGCGTTGATGGAGCTGCTGCTGATGATCGACGCGCTGCGGCGAGCTTCGGCCGCGCGCATCACGGCCGTGATCCCGTACTACGGGTACGCCAAACAGGATAAGAAGACGAAAGGCCGCGAGCCGATCTCGGCCAAGGTCGTCGCCAACCTGCTCAAGGTCACCGGCGCCAAGCGCATCGTGACGATGGACCTGCACGCCGCGCAGATCCAGGGCTTCTTCGATATCCCGGTCGACAATCTGATGGCGATGCCCGTCCTGTGCAACTATCTCAAAAAGGAAGGGCTCTGCGACGAGAAGGTGGTGGTCGTGTCGCCGGATGCCGGCGGCGTGCATCGCGCCGAGCTCTTCGCCAAGCGGCTCGACAGCTCGCTGGCGATCGTCTTCAAGCGCCGTCCCGAGCCCGACGTCTCCGAAGTGACCGACATCGTCGGCGACGTGCGCGGCCGGATCGCCGTCGTGGTCGACGACATGATCTCGACCGGCGGCACGCTGGCCAAAGCGGCCGAGGCGATCAAGGGACGCGGAGCGACGCAGGTGTACACCGTCGCGACGCACGGCGTCTTCGCCGGCGACGCCGTTTCGGTGCTGGAGCGCTCGGAGATCGAGAAGGTGATCGTGACCAACACGGTGCCGCTGGTCGACGTGCAGGTGCATCCGAAGTTCGTGCAGCTCTCGATCGCGCAGACGTTCGCCGACGCGATCAGCCGCATCACCACCAACCGCTCCGTTTCCGAACTGTTCACCGGCGACGAAGAACGGCCGCCTGCGCAGCAAGCGCAAGCGTTGCTCGAACCCGCCGCACTCACCTAACGCTAGTAAAGGAACCGTTTCCATCGTGGCTGCCAAAGACTTGAAACTCACCGTCGAGACGCGCTCGAAGCTCGGAACGACCGGCGCCAACGCGCTGCGCCACGCCGGGAAGATCCCGGTCGTGCTCTACGGCCACGGCGTCGCGGCCGAGCACCTCGCCATCGACGCCCGCGCCTTCGAAGATTTGCTCCATCACGGCGGGCGCAACGCGATCATCACGCTCTCCGAGGGCGCGAAGACCGAGACGGCGCTGGTGCGCGAAGTCGCGACCAACCCGGTGACGCGGCGCGTCATCCACGCCGACCTCCAGCGCGTCTCCGCCAACGAGTCGATCGCCTCGTGGCTGGCCGTCGTCACCGTCGGCGTCGCCATCGGCGTCAAAGAGCAAGGCGGCGTGATGGACGTCATCACGCACGAACTCGAAATCGAGGGACCGGCCAGCAAGATTCCGGAAAACCTCGAAATCGACGTCGCCAACCTCGGCATCTCCGATCACATCACGGCCGGCGACGTCAAGCTGCCCGACGGTTTCACGATGCTGACGCCGGCCGAGACGATCGTCGTCTCGATCGAGTCGTCGCGCACCGAGCGCGATCTCGAAGAGGCTGCAGCGGGACCGGTCGAAGCGGCCGAACCCGAGGTCATCGGCGCCAAGCCCGAAGGGCAAAACGGGTAGCGCCTGGCTTCCGACGCGCCGCCGAGACTGCTGGTCGGGCTCGGCAACCCCGGCAACGAGTACGCCGCGACGCGCCACAACGTCGGCTTCATGGTCGTCGACGAGGTGGCGCGCCGCTTCGGCGCGTCCGGCTGGCGCAAGAAAGACTCCGCGCTGCAGATCTACGACTCGTCGCGGCGCGTCGTCTTCGTCAAGCCGACCTCGTTCATGAATCTCTCCGGCACGCCGGTGCGCCTGATCTCTTCGTGGTACCGCGTGCCGCCCGAAGGCGTGCTCGTCGTCGCCGACGATATGGACCTGCCGTTCGGCAAGCTGCGCATGCGGCCGTTCGGCGGCCACGGAGGCCATAACGGCCTGCGCTCCGTCATCGCGACGATCGGCGAAGGCTTCCCGCGTCTGCGCGTGGGCGTGGGGCGGCCGAAGTACGAGACCATCGACCACGTGCTGAGCCCGTTCGATGCGGACGAACGCGTCCGGCTGCCCGCCGTCGTGTCCGCCGCCGCCGACGCGGCGGAGCGCTGGCTGAGCGGCGACCTCGACCGCGCGATGCAGTTTGCCAATGTTTGGGAAGAATCGTCCGATAACTCCTAACAACGGAGGTGAGGGCAGCGAACGAACCGTTCTCGGGTAAGACTCTCGTCGTCCGCATCGACGACGCCAGCGTGCGCGCCGACGGATCGACCTTCGTCGACGACCTGCGCGTGCTGCTCGAAGCGCACGTCCGCCCGATCGTCGTCGCACCCGGCCCCGCCGCCGCCCGCGACCTCGTCCGTATCGCTAACCGCAGCGCCAACATCGCCGTCGGGCTGAGCGGATCCGACGCCGCCATGCTGCCGCACGCACCGGGCGGCATCGGACGCGTGCAGACCGGCATCCTCGAGACGCTGCTCTCCGCCGGCTACGTGCCGGTGGTCGAACCCACCGCGTTCACCGTCTTCGCCGACGACGACGCGCTCGTGATCGCCGACGACGTTGCGAGCGCGATCGCCACCGCCGTCGAAGCCGTACGTGCGATCTTCTTCCACCACTGCGGCGGCGTCGCCGATCCCGAGACCGAAAAGCTCATCGACGAGCTCACGCCCGCCGAAGCCCTCGCGCTCGCCGCCGACGCTCGCGTCGCCGCCGATCTTCGCGCCGCCATTCGCGCCGCCGCCATCGGCGTTCGCGGCGGCGTCGGCGAAGCGCAAATCGTCGACGGCCGCGTTCCGCATGCCGCGATCGTCGAACTGCTCACCGCACGCCACGTCGGCACGCGCGTCACCGGCAGCGTGAGGTTCGCAGCTTAGATCGGGCCGTCGCGCTGGGCGTTGAGGTCTTGGCCGTCTTGATGCAGCGTGAGGCTCGTGACGTTTCCACCGGCATCGCGATGGAAGGTAAGCTGCGCGTCGACGACCTTGTAGAAGAACTCGTCGCGAGCGGAAGGATAGACCGGCCACGCACTTTGGCCGCCGAGGCGCACGTAGAGTTGGCCACCCTCGAGCGTGACCGCAAACCGCGACGCGCCGGTACCAAACGAGCCGACGTATTCGCGTAACGTCGCCTCGGGAAGATCGACGATCGGCGGATATGGCGACGGCAGCTGCGCGACGACCGGCGAGCCGAGTGCGTCGAGACGAATCGCCGGGATCGTCTGCCCGCCCTGTTCCAGCCGCAGTCCGACTACGTTCCCGTCGGCTTTGACGAACTTGAAGACGGCGCCGTAGGTTGCGTTGACGAACGTGTCGTCCCCCGAGCGCGCGTAAACGACCGTATTTTGCGGGCGCAGCGCGATCGAGAGTTCGCCCGGCCCGCTCCCGGGTGCGACGTCGAACGTGTAGCCGGTGGCCGCGTTACAATACGTCCCGGCATAGGGCGAGCCGGCCGCGACGTGCGGCACCTTTGCCGGACACGCGGCAACCGGGTAGCTGGGCTGCAGCACGTGCGCCGCAATGTCGGCGACCACCGGACCGTTGCTCATCACGACGACGCCGGTTTGGCGGTCTTTCGAAATCGCAATCTCGGCGTGAAAACCGGCCGTGTCGCCCGCGTGACTGACGACGCCCGTGATGGGGTTCGTCCACCACACCAGTCCGATCCGGTGCCTTGGGGCGCCGTCGGCCCGCGGCATTTGCGCGAAGAGACACGCTTTCGCGAGCGGTCCCTGCCCCATGTTGCAGCGCAGGTACTTCAGCATGTCGGTAAGGTCGGAGAGTATTCCGCCGGCCGGCATCATCGCTCGAAAATGCCAGGCCGGTACGGCGGCACCGCCGAGATCGTGACCCACCGCGAGTTCCGGCGGATCGGCCGCACCAGCCTCAGCGAAGGTGGTCTGCGACATCCCGAGCGGATCGAGGACCGTGCTTTGCACCAGCTGCGCGTAGCTGCTCCCAGCTCGATACGCAAGCGCTTGTCCGAGCAACCCGATGCCGTAGTTGGAGTATTCGAACTGCGCACCCGGATCGCGCGTCAGTGCGTAGCCGTTCAAGAACGCGTAGAACTGCGCCAGATCGTAGCGTGCGTACGGGTCGGCGCCGGTGCCGTCGATGTTCGTCGGCATGCGCGGCAGCCCCGAGCGCTGCTCCGCGAGGTCGAGCACGGTGATGGGCCGCCCGTCTTTCTCGGGAACGCGCACGTCCTTGGGCAGGTACGTCGCGACCGGCGCATCCAAGCGCACCTTTCCCGCGAGGACCATCGCCGCCAGGGCCGTCGCCGTGAAGGTTTTCGTAACCGAGCCGATCTCGAAGAGCGTCCGATCGTCGAGCGGCCGGCCGGTGCCGGTGGTTCCCGCGCGCAGCGTGCGCTCGACGCCGCGATCCACGATGCCGACGACGATGGCGGTTCCTCGCACCGACGTGCGCGCGTCGAGCGCCGCCTGCAATCCGGGATCGTCTCCGGACGCACCGGCCACCGGCGCGGCGCCGCACGACAACGCCGCGGCGAGCAACGCGCAGCCGATGCGGCCTAGCTTACGGGCAGCCACTGGGGACGCCGGTGATGGCCGCGATGCGCTGGCCGGAGCTGGGGTGGGTAGCTAAGAAGAACGCGGTGAGCATTTCGGGGCAGACTTCTTCCATTTGCTGATCGGTGGCCCGCACGAGCGCGCGCACGGCGGCGGCGCGATCGTGCGTGAGCGCGACGGCGTAGCGGTCGTTGTCGAAGACGTACGATCGCAGCGCGGCGTTGCGCACGGGTACGGCGATGAGATAGACCAGCGCGAGCAGCGCGCCGACCAGCGCCAGGCGCGAGAGCGGGTCGTCGTCGCGCCGGAAGCCGATGCGGTCGGCGATTACCACGGCCAGCGCCGAGAAGACGATCACGATGCCGCCCTCGATCAGCGCGACGAAGAGCAGATCGTCGTGGACGATGTGCGCGATTTGATAGGCGACCTCGTAGAGCACCTCGGCCTCGGTTTCGCCGGCGACGAGCGTATCGGTGATGACGATGCGGCGCGAGTCGCCCAGCCCCAGCGAGAAGGCGCTGCCGGTCGGCGAGCTCTTCGATTGCTCGACCAGCACCGGGACGTTCGGTCTTCCCGAGGCGCCGACCAGCCGCTCCACGCGTCGTCCCAGTTCGCCCTTTGGCGGAGCGATGGCGTTGGCCGCGGGTAAGGCGAAGTACGGATTGGCGTACGATGCCGCGACGCTCACCGCGAGAATCGCGACGATGGTGTACACGTACCACTGATGCGTGCGATCGACCAGCCACAGCACCGCCGCGGCGATGACGCCGGCGATCAGCATGGCGACCAGCGTGTGCAACAGCCAAAACGACGCCCACGAGCGCGTGAGCTCGGTCGTGAGTTCCATCACGCGCTCGACGCGGTAGAGATAGAACGCGGGCAGGAGACCGGCAAGCCTGGCGACGAGCGCTAGGATGGCCCCGAAGACGAACCGGACGCTCGTTTCGGACCGCAATCGCGTCCGTAGGCGGTCGCGCCATCGTGCCGCGGCGCCGGAACTCCAAAAATAGGCCAGCGCGATGCACTCGAACATCGCGGTCGCAAGCCATCCGGGAAGCGTGAGCCCCGCCAGCCGCATGGCGGCGGCTTGGCGCGCGGGGTCGACGAGCGCGGTCGCCGGCTGAGTCAGGAGCGCCGAATCGGCAATCGCGTCGACGCGACGGTCGATCGCGTTGGGACGATCGATGGCCGCCGATACGGCGCCGGGCGCGACGGCGAACCAGGCCGTCAGCGCGAGCGCTACGATAACGGCCGCGCGTAGGAGTCGTCGTCGATCGAACGCCATCGCGCAGAGGTTCGAGGCTCCCGGGCGTCGGCCTCCGCGCGAAGCGAGGCGGCGTCGGCCGCAAACGAGACCCGGTCGCGCCCGTTCCGCTTGCTGTAATACATCGCCGCGTCGGCACTCTCGAGGAGTTCGCTCGACGTTGCAGCGTCGTGCGGAGCGCTCGCGACGCCGACGCTGACCGTGACGCGCTCGCCCAATCCGAAATCGTGGCCGCGCACCCGCTCGCAAAACGAGGCCGCGCGTTCGATCGCCGCGGCCTTCGTGGCGCCGCGCAGCAGGGCGCAAAACTCGTCGCCGCCGTTGCGCGCCGCCAGATCGAGCGCGTCGTCGAGAGCGTCGCGCAGCAGCGCCGCCATCGCCTGCAGCACGCGATCGCCCGCGCGGTGTCCGAAGCGGTCGTTGATCGTCTTGAAGCGGTCGGTATCGACGAACCAGAGCGAGATCGTGCGGCCGGGAGCGCTCGCGCGCGCGAACTCTTCGTGCAGCGTGCGACGGAACGCGCGCGGCGCCAGCAGGCCCGTCAGCCCGTCGTGGGTGGCGTCGGCGCGGTCCGCCTCGCGTTCCAACGCCATCGCGAACGGGAGGGCGGCGCGTTCGATCGCGCGGATCACGGCATCGCGCGCGGCAGCGCCGATCGAGAAGCTCGAGGACGCGGCGTACACGACCCGCAGCGCGCGCTCCCCGTCGATGAGCGGCATCGCTACCGCGGCGCGATCGTTGGGCATCACCGGATCGCCGTCGCCGGGGAAGATCGCCCGGCAACCGGCTGCGGCGGCGCGGACCGGGAGCGGACCGCTCGTGGCGCGTGCCAGCCGTAGACGGCGAAAGTGCTCGGCGCGCGGACCGCCCGCGTAGACGCAGGCGAGTTCGTCTCCCGAGGGAGCGAAAACCAACACGGCGTCGATCGCGGGATCGATCGTGCGCAGCGAGGCGTCGAGCGAGGCCAAGACGGCGTCGCTGGAGCGGCGGGCGGCGGCGAGCATCGCTTCGAGCGCGTCGAGCAACGCCGCGTCTCCGCACCTCCGAGTCGCGAGGGACGCCGTCGCGCGGCGCCGGCCCGCGCCGCGCGCGAGGGCGAGGAGCGCGAGCGCGGCAACCGGAATCACCCACGCCGCGACGGCATACGTCGGCACGCCATCGGAGAGTACCCAGCATTCTCGATCCACAGGACTGGAAGGCCTTCCGCGAGTTGAGCCACGCCGCGCTCGACGAAGCCATCGATTATCTCGAAGGCGTGCGCGAACGGCCGGCGTGGCGAGAGGTCCCCGCGGACGTGCGCGAGCGGCTGCGCGCGCCGATGCCGTTCGAGCCCGCCGCGCTGGCCGATGTCTATCGCGAGTTCGTGCGCGACGTGATGCCGTATCCCACCGGCAACATCCATCCGCGCTTCTTCGGCTGGGTGCACGGCAGCGGCACGCCGACCGGCGCGCTGGCCGAGTTTCTCGCGGCGACGATGAACTCCAATCTCGGCGGCCGCAATCACGGCGCGGTCTACGTCGAACGCCAAGTCGTCGGCTGGTTCCGCGATCTGTTCGGCTTTCCGCCGGAATCGAGCGGCGTGATGACCGTCGGCACGTCGACTGCGAACCTCATCGCCGTGCTCGTCGCACGCACGCGGGCGCTCGGCACCGACGTACGCGAAGAAGGGCTTTCGGGCGGCGCGCGCCTCGTCGGCTACGCGTCGACCGCGACGCACGGGTGCGTGAGGCGCGCTTTCGAGATCGCGGGGCTCGGCTCGGCCGCGCTGCGCGTGCTGCCCACCGACACGCTCCACCGCGCCGACCCGCAGGCGGTCGAGCGCGCCATCGCGAGCGACCGCGCCGCCGGATTGCAGCCGTTTCTGCTCGTCGGCAACGCCGGAACCGTCGACGTCGGCGCGATCGACCCGCTGGCGGCGCTCGCCGATCTGGCCGAGCGCGAAGGGCTGTGGTACCACGTCGACGGTGCGTTCGGCGCGACCGCCGTGCTCTCGCCGGATCTCGCGCCGCGCTTCGCCGGCATCGAGCGCGCCGACTCGATCGCCTTCGATTTTCACAAATGGCTGCACGCGCCCTACGACGCCGGCTGCATCCTGGTGCGCGACGGCGAGCTGCATCGCACGACCTTCGCTTCGTCGCCGTCGTATCTCACGCGAACGACGCGGGGGCTGGCCAGCGGAGCGCCGTGGTTTACCGATCTCTCGATCGATCTCTCGCGCGCGTTTCGCGCGCTCAAGATCTGGTTCGTCGTCAAAGAGCAAGGCGCGCGCGCGCTCGGGCGCGCCATCGAGGAGAACGTCCGGCAGGCCAAGCTTCTCGGCAAGCTCGTCGATGCCGACCCGGAGTTCGATCTGCTGGCACCGGTGCAGCTCAACGTCGTCTGCTTCCGCTACCGCGCGCCCGGGCCGAGCGAGAGCGACGTCGACGCCTTCAACGACGAGCTCGTGATTCGCTTGCAAGAGAGCGGCGTGGCGGTGACGTCGTCGACGAGCGTCGGCAGCCGCCGGGCGATCCGCGTCTGCATCGTCAACCACCGCACGCGCGACGAAGATCTCACCATCCTGCTCGACGAGCTGCGCCGCATCGCCCGCGCGATGAGCTAGGCAGCCCGAGCGTGACGAGGGCGCGGGGTGTCACCCCGAGCAAGGGTTGCGGCCGCGCTTCGACAAGCTCAGCGTGACACTGTAGAGCCCAGCGTGGCGCGGGCGATTACTTCTTGGGTAGCGGTTTGGCGGGGTTGCCGGCGACGCGTTCGCCGGGTGGAACGTCTTTGGTGACGACCGAGCCGGCGCCGGTGAGCGCGCCGTCGCCCACGGTGAGCGGCGCGACGAGCGAGGAGTTCGACCCGATAAACACGTTGCTGCCGATCGTCGTCGCGTTCTTGTTGACGCCGTCGTAGTTACAGGTGATCGTGCCCGCGCCGATATTCGTCTCCTCGCCGATGGTCGCGTCGCCGAGATAGCTCAGGTGGCTGGCCTTCACCCCGGTCGCGAGCTTGGCGTGTTTGAGCTCGACGAAGTTTCCGATGCGAACGCCGGCGGCGAGCTCGCTTTCGCCGCGCAAGTGCGCGAACGGACCGATCGCGACGTCGTCGCCGACCGTCGTGTCGGTAATCACGCTTTCGCGCACGATCGCGCCGCGGCCGAGCTTCGCGTTCGAAAGGCGCGCGTTCGGCCCGATCGCGCAGCGCTCGCCGATCTCCGAGAGCAGGCCGATGGAGGTGTTCGGATAGATCACGGTGTCGCGGCCGATCGTCAGTTCCGGCTCCAGGTAGGTCGCCTGCGGATCGACGATGGTCACGCCGTCGCGCATGTGCTGGGCGCAGAGGCGCGCGTTCATCTCGCGCCGCGCCAGCGCCAGCTCCACGCGGTCGTTGATACCGAGCACGTGCAGGTGATCGGTCGCGAGCACCGGCCGCACGCGCTTGCCGGCGCGCACGAAGCCCTCGACGGTATCGGTGAGGTAGTATTCCTTCTGCGCGTTGTCGGCGCGCAGGCGCTCGACGCCGTCGCGCAGCGCTCCCTCGTCGAAGGCGTAGATGCCGGCGTTCATCTCGTCGATCTCCAGCTCGCCGGGCGTGGCGTCGCGCACCTCGACGATACGTTCGATATCGCGTCCGCGCCGGACGATGCGCCCGAAACTGGACGGCAGGGGCATCTTCACCGTCACCAGCGACATCGCGGCGGGCTCGCCGTCGTGAAGCGACCCGGCGACGCCGCGAAAGATTTCCTCGGTGACCAGCGGCATGTCGCCGCACGCGACGATCACGCGACCGGCGCGCGGCTCCATCGCCGCCAAGCCGATCTTCACGGCGTGCCCGGTCCCCAGCTGCGGATTCTGAACGACGCCTTCCACGCCGAACGCGCGCAGATGCGGCATCAGCTCGTCGTTGGCGACCGTCAGGATCTCTTCGATCCCGGCCGCCCGCAAGGCGCGAATCACGTACCACAGCATCGGGCGCCCGCAGAGCTCGTGCAGCACCTTCGGCGTGCGGCTCTTCATGCGCGTACCTTTGCCGGCCGCCAGGACGATCGCGCGAATCATGCGGGGCGCTTCCACTCTTCGAGCTCGCGTTTGGTGGGCGCACCCAAGAGGTCGAGCGCGCACCGCAGCCGCTCGCGCACGATTTCGCGGCCGAGCAGTTCCATCGAATCGTAGAGCGGGATCGACGTCGCGCTGCCGGTGATCGCGACGTAGAAGGGGCGCGCGACGTCGCGCGGCTTCTTCCCGAGATCGTCGGCGATGCGCTTGAGCACGTCTTCGATGCCGTAGACGTTCCACACCGGCAGCGCGTCGAGATCGGCGAGCGCGGTGCTGAAGGCCCGGCGCGTCTGCTGATCGTCGAGCTTGCCGGTGCGCAGGTCGCCGGCTTCCAGCGGAAGGCGGCCGGCGAAGAGAAAGGCCAGCAGCAGGCCGAGATCGCTCAAGCGTTCGATGCGCGGCTGCGCGAGCGCGGCGATGCGCGCGAGGCGCTCGGGGGTGATCGACCACTCGCGCACCTTCTCGACGAAGGTCGCCGGATCGATTTTCTCGCGCAGGTAGCGGCCGTTGAGCCAATCGAGCTTGGCGACGTCGAAGACCGGGCCGCCGATGGGCACGCGATCGACGTCGAAGCGGTGCACCAGGCGCGCGAGATCCATGAGCTCGTCTTCGCCCTCGCGCGGCGCGTTGGCCAAAATGCCGAGAAAGTTGATCAGCGCTTCGGGCAGATAGCCCATCCGCTTGTAAAACAGGATGCCGGTCGGGTTCTTGCGTTTGCTCAGCTTGCTCTTATCGGGATTGCGCAGCAGCGGCAGATGCACCAGCTTGGGCGGCTCCCATCCGAAATAGCGGTAGAGCAAGAGGTGCTTGGGAGCGCTCGATACCCACTCTTCGCCGCGAAAGACGTGCGTGATGCCCATGAGGTGGTCGTCGACGACGTTGGCGAGATGGTAGGTCGGCAAGCCGTCGGATTTCATCAGCACCTGCATGTCGACCGACTTCCACTCGAACTCGATCGGCCCGCGGCGCAGATCTTCGACGACGCAGACGCCGTCGTCGGGCACGCGCATCCGCACGACGCTGGCCTCGCCGGCCGCTTCGCGCCGCGCCACTTCTTCGGCCGAGTACGTCAGGCAGAGCCCGTCGTAACGGGACGCGTGGCCGGCGGCGCGCTGGGCGACGCGCATCTCTTCCAGACGCTGCGGCGTGCAGAAGCACTTGAAGGCGTGGCCGGCGGCGAGCAGCTTGCCGACGTACTCGCTGTAGATCGCGGAGCGTTCGCTCTGGCGGTACGGGCCGTGCGGGCCGCCGACGTCGGGGCCTTCGTCCCATTCGAGACCGCACCAATGCAGCGCGTCGAGGATCGCGCGTTCGCTCTCGGCCGTGCTGCGCGCCTGATCGGTATCTTCGATGCGCAGCAAGAACTCGCCGCCGTTCTGGCGCGCGAAGCAATAGTTGACCAGTGCGACGTAAGCCGTGCCTACGTGAGGATCGCCCGTAGGAGAGGGCGCGATCCGAGTGCGTACTTTCAGCCGACGAGCTCCCGGCGCTTGCCGCACTCGCGGTTCACGAAATCGACGATCTGCTGCAGCGGCGCGCCCGGCGTGAAGATCTCGCGCACGCCGGCTTTCTTGAGCGCTTCGGCGTCTTCGGGCGGAATGGTGCCGCCGCCGAAAAACACGATGTCGCCGGCGTCTTGCGCGGCGAGCTGCTCGACGACCAGCGGAAAGAGCGTCATGTGCGCGCCGGAGAGAATCGACAGGCCGATGCCGTCGGCGTCCTCTTGAATGGCGGTCTGCACGATCTGCTCGGGCGTTTGGAAGAGCCCGGTGTAGATCACTTCCATTCCGGCGTCGCGCAGCGCGCGCGCGATCACCTTCGCGCCGCGGTCGTGCCCGTCGAGCCCGGCTTTAGCGATGACGATGCGAAGCGGTCGGTTGGCCATTGCTGCTTTCGTCGGAAGAGGGGTTGCGCGACCGGCTCAGGCGCAGAGCTTCTTCGAGCTTGCCCTTGACCAGCGAGAGCGTGCGCCGCACGCGATGTCGTTCGATGTCGCTTTTCCACTGCATCGGTTCGTCCTCTAAAAGACCGAACGTTCGGTGTAGCGGCCGTAGACCTTCACCATCGCGTCGACGATCTCGCCTTCGGTGGCGTAGGCGTTGACGCAATCGATGAGGTGCGGCATGAGGTTGTCTTTCGGATCGGCGCAGGCTCGCTGCAGGCGCTCGAGCGTGGCCGCGACCTTGGCGCCGTCGCGCGAGGCGCGCACGTCGCGTACGCTGCGGGCCTGTTCGCGCTCGGTCTCTTCGGTGATGCGCAGCAGCTCGATGCCGCTGCGATCCTCTTCCTTTTCGAAGGCGTTGACGCCGACGATGACGCGATCCTTGCTCTCGATCGAACGCTGGTAGCGATAGCTCGCCTCGGCGATCTCCTTCTGGAAGAACCCGGCCTCGATCGCCTCGACGACGCCGCCGTACTCGGCGATCTGCGCGAAGTAGGCTTCGGCCTGACGCTCCATCTCGTCCGTGAGCGCTTCGACGAAGTACGAGCCGCCCAGCGGATCGACGACGTTGGTGACGTTGGTTTCGTACGCGAGGACTTGCTGGGTGCGCAGCGCGATCTCGACCGACTTCTCGGTCGGCAGCGCGAGCACTTCGTCCATCGAGTTGGTATGCAGGGACTGCGTGCCGCCCAGCACGGCGGCCAGCGCCTCGTAGGCGACGCGCACGATGTTGTTCTCGGGCTGCTGCGCGGTCGCGCTGCAGCCGGCGGTTTGCGTGTGGAAGCGCAGCTTCCACGAGCGCGGATCCTTGGCGCCGTACTTGTCGCGCATGTGGCGCGCGTAGATGCGGCGCGCCGCGCGGAACTTAGCGATCTCTTCGAAGAAATCGACGTGCGAGTTGAAGAAGTACGAGAGGCGCGGCGCGAAATCGTCGACGTTCATTCCGGCGGCCATGCAGGCCTCGACGTAGGCGAAGCCGTCGGCCAGCGTGAACGCGAGCTCTTGCGCCGCCGTCGATCCGGCCTCGCGAATGTGGTAGCCGCTGATCGAGATCGTGTTCCACTTCGGCATCTCGCGCGTGCAGAACTCGATCATGTCGACGATCACGCGCATGTGCGGCCGCGGCGGGAAGATCCATTCCTTCTGCGCGATGTACTCTTTGAGGATGTCGGCTTGAATCGTGCCGCCCAGTTTGGCGCGCGGGATACCCTTCTTCTCGGCCGCGGCGATATATTGCGCCACCGCGATCGCGGCAGGCCCGTTGATCGTCATCGACGTGGTGATGTCGCCCATGTCGATGCCGTCGAAGAGCGTCTCCATATCGGCGAGCGAATCGATCGCGACGCCGCATTTCCCGACTTCGCCGCGCGCTTGCGGCGCGTCGGAATCGTAGCCCATCAAGGTCGGCATGTCGAAGGCGACCGAGAGCCCGTGCTGGCCCTGCTCGAGTAGAAAGTGATAGCGCTCGTTGGTTTGCTTGGCGGTGCCGAATCCCGCAAACTGGCGCATCGTCCAGAGCCGGTCGCGATAGCCGTTGGCGTGAATGCCGCGCGTGTAGGGAAACTCGCCGGGCCAGGCGAGGTCGCGAGCGAGATCGAGGTGCGCGACGTCCTCGGGGCCGTAGACGGCCTTGAGGGGCACGTCGGAGAGCGTGCGATCGACGGCGCCGGAGCCCGGCCCACGGCGCGGCTTGCCCTTGGCGGAGGCGGACTCCCAGCGCCGCTTCTGCTCCTCGAACTCCGGATTCGATTGCGCGCCCAAGCCGCTGGGGCGATCGATCATCTTAGCCACGGGACTCCCTTTCAACGGTGGGGGCGATTCTCCCCAACCGGATTTCTGCGGTGCGTGCTAACTCAAACCCTTGACGGAAGCCCGCGGCCGCACCCGGGGCTCGTAGGCCTCGGCCTCGCGCCCGTCCGTCAGGCGGGCGATCAGGCGGTCGGCAGCTTCGTAAGGATCGACCCCATCCGGCGCCTCGGTAGTCAGCGCGGCGTCGACCCGCCGCTGCAGACGGCCCAGCGTCAGTTGCCGCACCTGATGAAGGAAGGCCTCGCGCCGCTTGGCCTCCATTTCGCCGGTCTCGTTCAAGTAGACGACGTGCCGTTCGATGGCGGCCCACAAGTCGTCGATTCCCTGCCCCGAGAGAGCCTGCGTGGTCACGAGCTCCGGCACCCAGCCGGAGAAATCCAGCATCTCCATCATCGAGCGGATCTCGCGCCGCAGCTGATTGGCCATCGGGTGATCGGCCTTGTTCACCACGAACACGTCGGCGATTTCCATGATCCCCGCCTTGAGCACCTGGACCGAGTCGCCGCTGCCGGGCTGCAGCGCCACCAGCGTGGTTTGCGCGAGCTCGGCGATCTCGATCTCGCTCTGCCCGACCCCGACCGTCTCGACCAGCACCACGTCGAGCCCGAACGCGTCCATCAGCGACACCGCGTCGGCCGTCGCGCCGGCGACGCCGCCGAGGTGACCGCGACTGGCCATCGAGCGAATGAAGACGCCCGCGTCGGTGAAGTGCTCGGTGAGCCGGATGCGATCGCCCAGCAACGCGCCGTGCGAGAACGGCGAGCTCGGGTCGACCGAGACGACGCCGACGGTCTTGCCGAGCGCGCGCGCCTTGCGCACGATCGCCGACGAGAGCGTCGATTTCCCGACGCCCGGCGGCCCGGTGAGCCCGATGGTGGTCGCGCGGCCGGTGCGCGCGTAGAGCGCGCGAATCAGCGCTGCGCCGCGGCCCGCTTCGGCCCACGAAATTGCGCGCGCGAGCGCGCGCGGCAGGCCTCGCTCGAAGCCGGAGAGGAGTTCGTCGAAAGCGTCTTGGTGCGGCAAAGCCCTGCGTGATTCGCCGCGCCGTGCAAGGCTCCGCTCGCGACGAGGCGAAGGCTTCCTTCCATGACGAGAGCGGTCTGCCGAAGGATCGCCGCGCTGATACTCGGCATGGCATTCGTTTTCTGCGACGCGTCGGCCGCCCGCGCCCAGACGCTGTTCATTCCCGTCGAAGCCAAGATCCGGCCGATTCAAACCGACGTGCTCTTCAGCGAGCTCTTCTACAATTTCTTCTCGGAGAGCGACGGCACGACGTACGTGCAGACCGGCGACATCCCGGCGATGTGGCTGCGCGACTCCGCCGCCCAGACGATTCCCTACATCCGCTTTGCGGGAACCTATCCCAGCCTGCACTCGATCTTTTACGGCGTGCTCGAGCGCGACGCCAAGAACGTGCTGGTCGATCCCCACGCCGAGGCGTTCAGCGCCGATTACCACGTGTGGGAAGACAAATGGGAGATCGACTCGCTGGCCTGGCCGATGGTGCTGGCCTTCACGTACTACGCCGACACCGGCGACCGCTCCATCTTCACCCCGACGCTCCACCGCGCGATGCAGACGATCGTCGCGACGTACCAATGCGAGCAGCAGCACGCCACGTGCAGCCACTACGTGTGGCCGCATCCCGTGCCGACGCACGAGCGGTACAATCCCGGCACCGGCATGATTTGGAGCGGCTTCCGGCCGTCCGACGACCCGGTGACGTACCGCTTCAACATTCCGCAGAATATGTTTGCGGTGGTCGCGCTGCGGCTGCTGGCGCAGTTTGCGGAGCGCGCCTTTCACGATCCCAAGCTGGCGCAAGCCGCCGGCACGCTGGGTTCGCAAGTGCAGGTGGGCATCGAGCGCTACGGCCGGACGTTCGACGCGTCGCGCGGAGGATGGATGTACGTTTACGAGACCGACGGCTACGGTAACGACAACCTCATGGACGACGCCAACATGCCGAACCTGACGACGATGCCGAACTACGGCTGGTGTGCGAACGACGATCCGGTGTACGAAAACACGCGCGCCTTCACGCTGAGCGACGCCGATCCGTACTACTTCTCCGGCAAGTACGCTACGGGACTGGGCAGCCCGCATACGCCCAAAGGCTGGGTGTGGCCGCTGGGCATCATGGGCGCCGCCTTTGCGGCGACGAAACGGTCGGAAGTGGAGTCGGCCATCGCGATGCTCGACGCGAGCGACACGCTCGACGGCCTGATGCACGAATCGGTGAATCCCAACGATCCGTCGCAGTTCACGCGCCCCGAGTTCGGCTGGGCGAACGCCTTCTGGGCCGACCTGCTCTTTCGATCGGTGGCCGGCTTCCGCACGACGTCGTTCGTCGTCGATAATACGATCGTGCCGCTCGAGTTCATCACGGAAACGCCCGTGGTCGAGCCCTTGCGAACGCAGCTCACCGACACGGCCGAACTCAACCATGCGTTGGGCTATCTCTTGACCCAGCACTCTCACCTTTGATGCGGCTCGGCGCGGCCGTCGCGCTCGCCCTCACGCTGCTCGCCGGCACGTTTCCTGCGCGCGCCGGCGCTCAGACGCTGGAAATTCCGCTCACCGGCAAACGCGTGCGCGATATCCAAACCTCCGAACTCTTCCACACGCTCTTTACTGACTTCTTTCTCGAAGACGACGAGACGACGTACGTGCAAACCGGCGACATCCCGGCGATGTGGTTGCGCGACTCCTCGGCGCAGACCATTCCCTACGTGCGCTACCAGCAGTCGTTTCCGATCTTGCGCGAGCGGTTCGCCGGCGTGATCGAGCGCAACGCGCGCAACATCCTCACCGACGTGTACGCCAACGCCTTTCAGGCCGACTACCACGTGTGGGAGCGCAAGTGGGAGATCGATTCGCTGGCGTGGCCGGTGGTGCTGGCATGGGTGTACTGGCGCGCGACCCGGGATCGTACGATGTTCACGCCGGAGCTGCACGTCGCGCTGCGCCAGATCGTCTTTACCTACACGTGCGAAGAACACCACCGGCGCTGCAATCGCTACGAGTATCCCTTCAAAGTTCCGACCGACGATCGCTACAACGACGGCACCGGCATGATCTGGAGCGCCTTCCGCCCGTCCGACGATCCGGTCGCCTATCGCTTCAACGTTCCGCAGAACGCGCTGGCGGTGGTGGCGCTGCGCGAGATCGAAACGCTGGCGACGCAAGGCTACGGCGACGACGAGCTCGCCGGCAACGCACGAGCGCTTGCGGGGCGGGTCGAAACCGGCATCCTCGAATACGGCCGCTTCTACGACGCGCGGCGCGGAGCGTGGGAGTACGCCTACGAGACCGACGGCTACGGTAACGACAACCTGATGGACGACGCCAACATCCCCAATCTCCTGGGGATGCCGTACACCGACTGGTGCTCGGCGTTCGACCCCACGTATTTGGCGACGCGCGAGTTTTCGCTCAGCCCCGCCAATCCGTACTTCTTCTCGGGCGTCTACGCCGAGGGCTTGGGCAGCCCGCACACGCCGCCGGGCTACGTGTGGCCGCTCGGCATCATCGCTCGCGCGCTGACGTCGACGTCGTCGAGCGAGGTCGACGAGGCGATCACCACGCTGGCCGAGACCGCCGGCGGCTCGGGCATGTTCCACGAGAGCTTCTACGCCAACGGCTATTGGCGGTACACGCGGGCCGAGTTCGGCTGGGCCAACGCCCTGGCCGCGGAGCTGATTTTTCGCAGTTTGGCCGGCGATCCGGCCACGCAGTTCTCGCCCGGCGGCCCGGTGCTGCCCTTCCAGGTGCGCGACCGGACGCCGGTTCTGCGCTCCCTCATGCAGCAGCTGGCGATCGCCGCCTCCCTCAACGCGACCCTGGGCCGTCTGCTCCATATCAGCCCCAGCATCCCTCACGGCCCCTGAGGCCGCCCCAGGGGAGGCGCGGCGCATCGCCAAGCTCCCACCTCGATATGGATCAAGGCTACTACCGGTACCCGACGATCGCCGGCGATACGATCGTCTTCGTCTGCGAAGACGATCTCTGGCGCGTCTCCGCGGAAGGCGGCCTGGCCACGCGGCTCACGGTCAGTTTTGGAAGCTGTTCGTTCCCCCGGCTCTCGCCGGACGGTAGCCGGATCGCCTTCATCTCCACCGACGAGGGCAATCCCGAGCTCTACGTGATGCCCGCCGCCGGCGGCCCGCCGCAGCGGCTCACCTTCCTCGGCTCGACGCTCGCCGCGGTCTCCGGCTGGAGCGAGGACGGCGGCGAGATCTACTTCGTCGCCAATCCGGTCGCGTGGTTCGAAGGCGAGACGCGCGCGTTCGTCATCGCCGCCGACGGCGGCGGCGAACCGCGCGAGCTCTCGCTGGGGCACGCGCGCGCGATCTCCCACGGCACGCACGGCCGCGTCGCGCTGGGGCGCAACGCCAACGATCCCGCGCGCTGGAAGCGCTACCGCGGCGGCACGTCGGGCGAGATCTGGATCGACGAGTCGGGAGAGGGCCGCTTCCAACGGCTTCCGCTGCCCGACGGCAATCCGTGCTGGCCGATGTGGGTGGGCGGACGCATCTTTTTCCTCTCCGATCACGAAGGCATCGCCAACGTCTATTCGTGCTTGCCCGACGGCGGCGACGTGACGCGGCACACGCACGAAGCGGAGTACTACGCGCGCTTTCCCTCGACCGACGGCGAGCGCATCGTCTACTCGGCGGGCGGCGAAATCGCGCGCTACGACGTCGCCGAAGGCGAAGCGACGCGCGTCGCGATCGAAACGCACTCGCCGGCGCCGCAAACGGCGCGCCGCTTCGAAGAGGCCTCCGAATCGCTCGAACACTTCGCGCCGCATCCCGACGGGACGCGCATCGCGTTCGTCTCGCGCGGCCAGCCGTTCACGATGCCGCTCTTCGAAGGCGCCGTGCTGCATCACGGTTCGGGAAGCCGCGCGCGGGCGCGCCTCACCGAATGGCTGCACGACGGCAAACGCTTCGTCTGCGTCACCGACGTCAACGGCTACGAGCAGCTCGCCGTGCACCGTTCCGACGTCTCCGACGGCCCCAAGCTCGTGACCAACGGCGACATCGGGCGCGTGACCGATCTCGCGTGCTCGCCGGCGGGGGACGTCGTGGCGTTCGCCAACCACCGGCACGAGCTGTGCGTGCTCGATCTCGACGACGGCAAGGTGCGCGTGATCGACACGTGTCCCTCGCACCGCATCGGCGATCTCGCCTTCTCGCCCGACGGGCGCTTCATCGCCTACGTGTGGTGGCCCGCGCACGGCACGTCGATCGTCCGCGTCGCGAAGGTGAAATCGGGCAAACTGCACGATATCACCTCGGCGCTGCGCGTCGATCGCTGCCCCGCGTGGGATCCCGAGGGCAAGTATCTCTACTTTATCTCGACGCGCGATTTCAATCCGGTCTACGACGCGCTGCAGTTCGATTTGAGCTTCCCTCAAGCGAGCCGCCCGTTCGTCGCGACGCTGCGCAGCGACGTGCCGTCGCCGTTCGTTCCTCCGCCCAAGCCGATCCACCGCGATCACGATCACGATCGCAACGACGAGAAGAAGAACGAAAAGCCCGTAGACGTCGAGATCGATTTCGACGGAATCGCCGGACGCGTTCTGGGCTTCCCGGTGGATGAGGGCGAGTACGACCAGATCGTCGCGGTGCGCGATCGCGCGATCTTTACGCGCTTTCCGGTCAAGGGCATCAAGCCCACGCGCCGCGAGGATCGCGACGAAGACGAAAACGGCGGAACGCTGCTGGCGTACGATTTCGAACACCAGCGCCTGGGAACGCTCGCGACCGAGTGCGAGGAGATACGGCTGGGCAACGACGGCCGCACGCTGGTCTACCGTTCGCGCGAACGGCTGCGCGCCATCGACGCGCTCGGCGACCTGCCCGAAGAAGGAGAGGATCCCAAGCCGGCGGCCGATTCGGGACGCAAGAGCGGCTGGATCGATCTCTCGCGGGCGAGCGTCGAGGTGGTGCCGCGCGACGAGTGGGCGCAGATGTATCGCGAAGCCTGGCGCCTGCAAACCGAACAGTTCTGGGTCGAAGACATGAGCGACATCGATTGGGATCGCGTCTACGACCGGTATAAGAGCGTGCTTCCGCGCGTGCGCACGCGCGGCGAACTCTCCGATCTCATTTGGGAGATGCAGGGCGAGCTGGGCACCTCGCACGCCTACGAGTACGGCGGCGATTACCGCGTGCCGCCGCAATACCAGCGCGGCTTCTTGGGTGCCGATTTGCGGTGGGACCGCGATCGCGGCGGCTACCGCATCGACCGCATCTACCGCGGCGATTCGTGGAATCGCGAGAGCGACTCCCCGTTGGCCGAACCCGGCCTCGACGTGCGCGAAGGCGACGTCGTCGTCGCCATCGGCGGCAAGCGGCTCTCCGCGTCGGTCTCGCCCGACCGGCTGCTGGTCAACACCGCGGGGCGCGACGTGTCGATCGCGCTGCGCTCGCGCAAAGACGAAGAGCGCACGATCTTGGTCAAAGCGCTCGCGAGCGAGGCCGCGCTGCGCTACCGCGCCTGGGTCGACGCGAGACGGCGCGAGGTGCACGAACGCTCCGGCGAGCGCGTCGGCTACCTGCACGTTCCCGACATGGGCCCGTGGGGCTTCTCCGAGTTTCACCGCGGCTACTTGAGCGAGTTCGACCGTAAGGGCTTGATCGTCGACGTCCGCTACAACCGGGGCGGGCACGTCTCGCCGCTCTTGCTCGAGAAGCTCGCGCGCAAACGCGTCGGCTACGACGCGCCGCGGTACGGCGCGCCGATCCCGTATCCGCCCGAATCGGTGGGCGGCCCGATCGTCGCGCTCACCAACCAATTTGCGGGCTCCGACGGCGACATCTTCAGCCACTGCTTCAAGCTCTACAAGCTCGGGCCGCTGGTCGGCAAGCGCACGTGGGGCGGCGTGATCGGCATCGATCCCTACCACCATCTGGTGGACGGGACGCTCACGACGCAGCCGGAGTTTTCGTTCTGGTTCGTCGACGTCGGCTGGCGCGTAGAGAACTATGGCACCGATCCCGATTACGAGGTGGACGTCGCGCCGCACGACTACCACGACGGGCGCGATCCGCAGCTCGATCTGGCCATGGAGCTGATGGAGCGCGCGCTCGAGTCCTACGTGGAGATGCGCCCGGATCTCACGACGCGGCCGTCGCTGCCGCTGCCTACGTTGACGTGACCAAGGCCGCGGGCGCCGAGCTCGCCCGCGGCGCGTGCGACGTCGCGGCGTTCGTCGTTCCGGCCGTCGCGTTCGTTTTGTGCGCCTCCCACGAGCCCGGCTCGTGGGACACCGCCGAGCTGCAGGGCGTGCCCTACATCATGGGGATCACGCACCCCACCGGCTTTCCGCTGTACGTGCTGCTCGGCTATGCGTGGACGCATCTGTTCGCACTGGGCACGATCGCGTTTCGCGCCAACGTCATGAGCGGGGTCGCCGTAGCCGGCGCCTGCGCGACGGCCTACGCGCTGGCACGCGAACTCGGCGCGCGCCGGCCGGTCGCGCTGGGCGCGACGCTATGGTTCGCGTTCGTGCAAATGATTTGGGCGCACGCGGTGCGCGCCGAAGCGCAGGATCTCGCCCTGTTGTGCGAGGCGCTGGCGACCCTCTGCTTCGTGCGCTGGATGAAATCCGGCGACGGACGCTGGTATGCGGGCGCGTTTGCGCTGGCGGGGCTGGGCATGTCGGCGCATCCCAACGCGATTTGGCTGCTGCCCGCGTTCGCGATCGGCAGCGCGATCGCGCTGCGCCGCCCGGGATGGAAGCTCGTGGCCGGCTCGCTCGCACTGACGGTGCTCGGCCTGTCGCTGTACCTGTATCTGCCGCTGCGCTCGGCTTACGTCGTCGCGCACGGCCTCGACCCCACGATGGGCTTGGTAGGGACCGACGGCGGCATCTTCTGGAACTATCACGATCCGAGCACGCCGCACGGGCTCGCACTCGACCTCACCGGCGGCGATTACGGAGCGTCGCACGATCTGCTGCGTTCGCTCGATCCGGTTCGCGCGCAGACCGTGCTTTGGACGCTGATCGTCGATATCGGCACGCAGTTCGGCGCGTACGCCTTGGTGGTGGCGGCGGCCGGGCTCGTCGCGCTTTGGCGGCGCGACTGGCGCACCTCGCTCTTCGTGCTGCTCGCCTGCGCGGCGTCGCTGACGTTTGCCGTCACCTACACCAACGAGAGCGATTTGGGACGCTACCGGATGCTCGGGCTGCTGCTCGCCGTCCCGACCCTCGCGGCGGCCGTGCCCGCAGCCGCACGCGGGCCGCGCGCCGCGCTCGCGCGCATCGCGCTCGCACTCTTTCTTTTCGGCGGCGCCGCGTTCGCCGTCTACGGCAACCGGTCGTTCTTCCATCGCGCGCCGGACGAGGGAGGCCGCTGGGTGATCGACGCGGTGAAGCCCTACGTTCCGCCGGGTTCGATCGTCGTCGCCGACTGGCTGGACGCGACCTCGCTCGCGTACGGCGCCTACGACGACGGCTCGCTGGCTGGCCGCATCGTCGTCTCGGGCTCGCCCCAGTTGCAGGCTCCGTACTACCCCGTCTGGGCGCGATCGCGCCCCGTCTACCTTCTGGTCGATCCGCACCGCGTCGACGATCTCCCGCGGGCCAAGCTCGTCGAGACGCTCGATGCGTACCACGCGCTCTGGCGCGCGCTTCCCCAGCCGCGCTAACCGCCCCACCGGCCGCCCCGCCCTGCGCGCAAAGGCGTAGCCGGCTATTCATTTTATCAATGATAGTATTGACAGGGTGAGTTGAATTTCTGTATACAGGGTATAGCCATCCATTGGTTAGATGCAAGCCATCCAATGTATCGGTCCAATGACGCCACCACCCCCATCCATTTACCGCCGTCGATACGGCTCCCGGAGGATCTCAAGTTGAACGCGAGCGAACGGGCGCAGGCGCTGCGCACGAAGTGGAGCACCGATAGCCGCTGGAACGGCATCGAGCGCCGATATAAGGCCGAAGACGTGGTCCGGATTCAAGGCAGCGTCGTCGTCGAGCAAACCCTGGCGCGCATCGGCGCCGAACGGCTTTGGGATCTGCTCCAACGCGACGAGGCCACCGCGGCACTGGGCACGCTCACCGGAAACCAGGCCGTGCAGGCCGCTCGCGCCGGGCTGAAGGCCATCTACTGCAGCGGCTGGCAAGTCGCCGCCGACGCCAACGTCGCCGGCCAAATGTACCCCGATCAAAGCCTCTACCCGGTCAACAGCGTCCCGGCACTGGTCGAGCGCATCAACAACGCGTTCGCGCGCCTCGATCAAATCGAGTCGCTCGAAGGACGCGGCGGCGCCCACTGGTACTTGCCGATCGTCGCCGATGCGGAAGCCGGATTCGGCGGACCGCTCAACGTGTTCGAACTCATGAAGGCGATGATCAAAGCCGGCGCGGCGGGCGTGCACTTCGAAGACCAGCTCAGCTCGGAGAAGAAGTGCGGCCACCTCGGCGGCAAGGTGCTGATTCCCACGCAGCAAGCCGTGCGCCATCTGCTCGCCGCGCGCTTGGCCGCCGACGTGCTCGACGTGCCGACGATCGTCGTCGCGCGCACCGACGCCAACGCCGCGACGCTCATCACCAGCGACGTCGATCCGATCGACCGCGAGTTCATCACCGGCGATCGTACCGCCGAAGGCTTCTTCGTGACGCGCCAAGGCATCGAGCCGTGCATCGCGCGCGGACTGGCCTACGCGCCCTACGCCGACCTGCTCTGGATGGAGACGTCGGAGCCGAATCTCGAGGAAGCGCGCCGCTTCGCCGAAGCGATCCACGCGAAGTATCCCGGCAAGCTGCTGGCGTACAACTGCTCGCCTTCGTTCAACTGGAAGAAGAAGCTCGACGAGGAGTCGATCGCGACGTTCCGCGAACGGCTCGCCGCCATGGGCTACAAGTTCCAGTTCATCACGCTGGCGGGCTTCCACGCGCTCAACTACAGCTTCTTCAACTTGGCGCACGATTTCAAGGAACGCGGCATGGCCGCGTACGCCGAGTTCCAGCAGCAAGAGTTCGCGAGCGAAGCGCTGGGCTACACGGCGACGCGCCACCAGCGCGAAGTCGGCACCGGCTACTTCGACGAGGTCGCGACCGTCATCAGCGAAGGCCAGGCGTCGACGACCGCGCTCAAAGGCTCGACCGAGAGCGAGCAGTTCTACGAGAACGGCGCCGCGCACGCGGCGGTCGCGTAGGAATCCGCCCGTGAACGTTGCTCCGGAGGGCTTCACGCTCGGCCGCGACCTGCCGCCCGGGTTTGCCGAGTTCTACTTGCCGCTGCACGAGCGGTTCACTCCGGAGCAACGGCGCCTGGTGCGCGCGCGGGCCGACCGGCTCGCGCGCGCCCATGCCGGCTACCTGCCGGCCTACTTGCCGCCGTCGGACGCAACGACGACGAGCTGGAAGATCGAGCTTCCGCAGTGGTGCGCCGATCAGCGCAATCAAATGACCGGGCCGGCCGACGATGCCGAGCTGGTCGTCAAGATGCTCAACTCGGGCGCGCCGGGCGTGATGCTCGATCTCGAAGACTCCATGGCCAATACGTGGAGCCACCTGATGCTCGGGCACGACAACGTGCTCGCAGCGCTCTACGGCGACCTGACGTACGACGACGCCAAGCGCGGCGGAACGGTCGGCATCAAACCCAGCGAAACCGTCACCTGGACGCGCGTGCGCGGCCTGCACCTCTCGCAGGCGGGCGTGCTCGAATCGGGCTTGACGAGCGCGTCGCTCTTCGACGTGGCGCTGCTGGCCTATCGCGTGGATTTCGCGCGCCTCAAGCACCCGCTCTGCATCTACATTCCGAAATCCGAAGCCGCCGAAGAGGCGGTGTGGTGGGCCCGGCTCTTCGACGCGATCGTCGCGGCCAAAGGCTGGAAGCCGGGATCGATCAAGGCCATGGCGCTGGTAGAGTCGCATCCGATCGCCTTCGAGATGGAAGAGTTTCTCTTCAACTTGCGCGAGTATATCCTCGGCCTCAATCTCGGCCGCTGGGATTACATGGCCAGCCTCATTCACTTCAACCTGAGCGACCCCAACTGGCTGCTGCCCGATCGCAACACCATTCCGCTCGACGTTCCGTTCTTTCAACGGCTGCGGACGCTGCTGCCGGAGATCGCCCACAAGCACGGCGCGCTCGCGATCGGCGGCATGACGGCGCTCTATCCCAGCCGCGAAGATCCCGATCTCAACGCGCGCGCGCTCGCCGTCCTCGAGCGCGATAAGAAAAACGAGGCGGACTGCCTGATGGACGGCGCGTGGACCGGGCATCCGGATCAGAACGCGATCGCGGTCGCGCAGTTCCCCGCGCCCAACCAGCTCTCGCGGCGCCCCAAGCTCGAAAGCTTTCATCCCGATTTACGCCCATCGCCCCAGGGCGTCGGCTCGACCACGATCGACGGAACCCGCGCGGCGGTGCGCACGGTCATCCGCTACCGTAACGGCGTGCTCGAGGGCCGGGGTGCGAGCTTGCTCGACGGCTACATGGAAGATCTCGCGACCGACCGCATCTATCGGCTCATGATCGCACAGCGCATGCGCTTCCCGGGGCCTTATACGCCGGCCACGCTCGGCGGGATGTTCGACGAGGAACTCGAGCGGATCGACCGCGAGCTGCCGCCGGGAACGCCCGACGAGACGCGCGCGCGCTATCGCACGGCCCGCGAACTCTCCGAGCAGATGATCCTGACTGGGGCGTTCGACCCCACCTGAGTCCCGCTCGTCACCGGGCGGTTGACCCGGCGGCCCGCCAGGGAGTATTCAGGTAGCCATGACCTTCCGGCGGCCGGCGGCCTGGATCTGGCTCTTCGTCATCTTCACGGCGATCGGCATCTTCTTCGGGCTGCACTACTACCTCGACGACGTCACCTGGCATCGCACGGGCACGCTGCCGACCCGCCTGCTCGAAGAGCTCGCGGGCGCGTATTCGGCCATGGTGCTGGTGCCGCTCATGTTTCTCGTGGCCGCTCGCTTCCCGTTCCGGCGCGGGCGCGTGCTGCAGTCGCTGGCGATCAACGTGGTGGCGCTCGGCGTTTACACGCTGGCGCATACGACGATCAACGCGGCACTGCGATACACGTTCGCGCCGCTGATCGGGCTGCACGACTACAGCTACGGGGCGTTGCTCTACCGGTACCCGATGGAAGCCGCCGGCGACGTCGTGTACTACTCGCTGCTGATGACGTCGATCTACCTCCTCCAGCATTTTCTGGCGACGCGCGATCTCGAAGGCAAGCTCGCGCAAGCCGAGCTCGAAAACCTTCGGCTCCAGCTGCAGCCGCATTTCCTCTTCAATACGCTCAACGCGATCTCGGCGGTGATGTACGAAGACGTTCGCAAGGCCGACCGCATGATCGCCCAGCTCAGCGATTTTCTGCGGATCGTGCTGGAATCGAAGGGCGTCAGCGAGGTGCCGTTGAGCGAAGAGCTGGGCGTGGAGCGTAAGTACGTCGAGATCATGACGGCGCGCCTGGAGCAGCGCCTCGATCTCGCGGTGACGATCGACGAGGCGGCGCGCGAGGCGATGGTGCCGTTCATGATCCTACAACCGCTGCTGGAGAACAGCATCCGCCACGGCGTCGCGCCGGGACGCGGCGCGCTCGACATCGCGATCGCGGTGACGCGTCTCGACGGCTCGACCGTGATTCGGGTCGCCGACGACGGCGTCGGCTTTCCCGCCGCAGCGCACGGGCGCGAAGGCCACGGCCTTTCGCTGGTGCGCTCGCGGCTGGCGCATATGTACGGCCGGCAGGCCGCGTTCGCGATCGGCGCGCGCGGCGGCGGCGGCACCGAGGCCGTCATTACGCTGCCGTTCGCGCAAGCTTTGGAGGGACGGGCGTGAAGTTTCGGGTGCTGTTGGCCGACGACGAGGCGCCCGCCCGTCGCAAACTGGTGCGCATGCTCGAGGGATACGACGACGTCGAGATCGTCGGCGAAGCCTCCAACGGCGTCGACGCAGTCGACCTGGTGGCGATGACGCAGCCGCATCTCGTCTTCCTCGATATCCACATGCCGGATCTCGACGGCATCGGCGTGGCCGAAGCGCTGGCGTCGGGCGAGCGCCCTCCTCGGATCGTCTTCGTAACGGCGCACGATAAGTACGCGATCGCCGCGTTCGAGGTCAGCGCGGTCGACTATCTGCTCAAGCCCTACGATCGCGATCGCTTCGACAAGGCGCTCGAACGCGCGCGCCGCGCGCTCGAAACCGAGCGAACCTCGCGGGACGAACTCGCCGGGCTGCTCGCGCGCGTTCGCAACGACGAGCGCTACGCGCGGCGCCTGCTGGTCGGTAGCGACGGCCGCTCGTCGTTCGTGCCCGTAAGCGACATCGTCAGGCTCGAAGCCGACGGCAACAACGTGGTGGTGCACTGCCGGCGCGGGCGGTTTTCGATGCGGTCGACGCTGGAAGCGCTCGAATCGCGGCTCGATCCCGAGCTCTTCGTTCGCGTGCACCGGTCGCACGTCGTCAATATCGACGACGTCGGCGAGGTGAACCCTTGGTTTCACGGCGACTATAAGCTCACGCTGCGCGACGGTACCGAGCTCACCTGGAGCCGCCGGTACGCCGCCAAACGTCCGGATCTGCTCAAGTGAACGCGCGCCGGATTCCGCTGGCGGCGGCGCTGGTGACGCTCGCGGTTCACGCGATCGGCAATCCCCACTACGGCTTCTTCCGCGACGAGCTGTACTTCATCATCTGCGGCTTTCATCCGGCGTGGGGCTACGTCGACCAGCCTCCGGTGGTGCCGCTGCTCGCGGCCGGGTCGCAACTCTTCGGGCACTCGCTCTTCTTGCTGCGGCTCGTCCCGGCACTGTTTGCGGCGGCCGGGGTTTACGTTACGTGCCTGCTCGCCGTCGAACTCGGCGGCGGCGCGTTCGCGCAGCTGATCGCGGCGCTGGCCTTTCTCTTCGCCGGCGTCCTGATGAGCTTCGGCATGAAAGTCGGTCCCGACGAAGTCGGTCTCTGGCTGTGGCCGCTCTGCGCGCTCTACGTGCTGCGCATCGCCAAAGGCGGCGACCCAAGGCTCTGGCTCGCGGCGGGCGCGGCGATCGGCGTCAGCCTCGAAAGCAAGTACAGCGTGCTGTTCTTCGCCGCCGCCTTGCTCGCCGGGCTCGCGCTCACGCCGCAGCGCCGCATTCTGGCCACGCCGTGGTTTTTCGCGGGCGCGGCGCTGGCCGCCGCGATCGCGCTGCCGAACTTCCTGTGGCAAGCCGCGTACGGCTTCCCGATGCTCGAACTGCTGCGCAACGGGCAGAACGGCAAGAACGTCGCCGCGGGCCCCCTCCTCTTCATGTTTCAGCAACTGCTCTTGACGAACTTGTGGCTCTCGCCGATATGGATCGCGGGCCTCGTCGCGCTCTTCCGGACCGCGGTCGCGCGGTTTCTCGGCTACACCTACGTCGTCTTGATCGTGCTCATGATCGTCTTTCACGGGAAGCACTACTATCCGGCCGACGTCTACCCGATCGTCATGGCCGCAGGCGGCGTCGCGATCGAAGCCTGGACGCAACGCTGGCGCTTCCTTCGCTACGCGGTGGTCGCGGCGGCGATCGCCGGCGGGCTCTTCTTCCTGCCGTTTTCGCTGCCCGTATTGCCGGAGACGGCGATGGTGCGCTATGCGCAATGGGTGAGCGGCGTGCTGCACGTCGGGAAGGGGGCGCTCGCTACCGAGCGGCACCGCTCGTCGGTGCTTCCCGAAGATTGGGCCGACATGCACGGATGGCCGGATCTCGTCGCGACGGTGGCGCGGATCTACAACGCGCTGCCGCCCGGTCAGCGCTCGCAAGCGGCGATCGCGGCGAGCAACTACGGCGAAGCCGCCGCCATCGACTTCTTCGGCCCAGCGTACGGCTTACCGCACGCGATCTCGGGACATAACAACTACTGGCTGTGGGGCTACCGCGGATACAGCGGCAACGTCGTCATCGACGTCAACGGCGACTGCGGCGCCTCCGAGCACCTCTTCAAAACCTCGCGCCTCGCCGCCACCTTCGACGCGCCGTGGGTCATCTCGTACGAGCACGACGTGCCGATCATGGTCTGCACCGGCATACGCGAACCCCTCGCCACGCTGTGGCCGAGCCTGCGGGAGTACATCTAGCGCCTGGGCCCGGCAAACGCGTTGCTATATCTCGTCGAAGAGTTTTCCCGTGTCGATCGATAGGTCGAGATAAAACGGCGACGTAGCGTATTCCGGAATCCGAAAGAGGCGGCTGTTGCCCGACTCGTGCATTTCGACGGTACGGCGATCTCGAGCTTTTCGTCCAGTAACGAGCGGCGATCGCCGGGCGACAGGATCTCGACCGCGACGTCGGGCACCAGCGAACTCGGGTCGCCGGCCCATTGCGCGAGCAGTCCGCACATCCGCCCCTGCACGATGCTATGGCGGCGGCGCGGGCTCATCTTCGGTTCCCACCGCCCGAAGATCGACTCGATCGCCGGCTTGACCTCAGGAATTCCGAGTTCCGGGGCGCTCTGCATGCTCGCCACTCCACACGTACTCTATCACGCGAAGGGCCGCCCCGGGACGATCGTTTGGACGCACGAGGCGTGCGTGCTTTAGAAAGAATTTACCGCGCGTTCACAAGAAAGCCGCCCGGATCGCAGAGATCGTACTATGATCGTACGAGTCGAGCCTGCGCCGCCGCGAAGGAAGGAGCGCCTCTTGCGGATTCTCGTGATCGAAGACGATCGGCGTATCGCCGAGCCGGTGTCGGCCGCGTTGCGCAGCCAACAGCATATCGTCGACGTCGCGCCGAGCGGCGAAACGGGGCTCGAGCTCAGCGGCGCGGCGGCCCACGACCTCGTCGTCCTCGATATCATGCTGCCGGGCGTCGACGGGCTCGAAGTGTGCCGCGAGCTGCGCCGCCGTGGTTCGCGTGCGATGGTCCTCATGATGACCGCCAGGGATTCGGTGCCGGACAAAGTTGCGGCTCTCGACGACGGTGCCGACGACTACCTCGTCAAACCGTTCGATTTGGAAGAGCTTCTCGCGCGAATTCGAGCCTTGGTGCGACGCGGCTCGGATTCGCGCCGGACGGTTCTCGTGCACGGTAAACTCGAGCTCGATCAAATCGGCGCCGAGGTCCGTTACGACGGCAGCCCCGTGGCCCTCACGCGCACCGAGTTCGCGATTTTAGAGATGATGCTGCGCCAGCCCAAGCGCGTCTTCAGCAGCGACGTGCTGTACGAACACGTAAGCGCTCTCGATGGTTCGGGCAGCCGCACGGCGATAAAGTCGCACGTGGCAAATCTGCGCAAGAAGCTCCGGGCGGCCGGCGCCCGGCGCACCGTCATCGCGACGCTCTACGGATTCGGATACCGCTTAGCCGATGGTTAAGTCGTTTGCAGCGTATTGCGCGGCGCTCGGCGCCGTGCTGCTCGTCGCCGGAATCGCGGTCCACGTACTGATGGGCAACCAATATCGCGCGAACGTCTCGCAGCGGCTAGCCGTTATGACGCACGACGCAGAGGAGGCGGTTGAAGAAACTCCGCCGGGAGCGGCGATCGCGCCGGCGCTTGCGCGCGTGCTCCGCTCCTCGGACGAGGGGGTGGCCGTGTTCGACGCTCGCGGCCGCCAGCTGGCCGCGGCGGGGCAGGCCGATGCGGCAGACGCCCTCCACCAAACGTACCGCGGCGACGGAACGCGGGGCGGTTGGATCGTGGGCACGGTCTCGAACCAGCGCGTCTCCGGGCTGCTGCGGGAGCTCGACGCCGGCCTGGCGATCGGGACCGTCTTAGCGATGCTGGCCGGTGGACTGATCATCACCTGGATCTCCGCCCGGGCGATGGCGCGCGTGCAATCGGCGCTGCAGCGCGTGTACCGGTTTACGGGCGACGCTTCCCACGAATTGCGAACGCCGCTCGCGGCCGTCATCACCAATGCCGATCTCTTGGCCCTGCACCAGAGCCGCGATGGAGCGATCTCGCAGAACGTCAGCAACATCCGCCAAGCGGCGCGGCAGATGCGCGATTTGATGGACGCGCTGCTGCTGCTGGCTCGCGCCGACGAACGAGCCGGCTTGGACGTGCACGCCATCGAGATCGACACCTGCGTCGAAGCGGTCGTGGACGCCCATCGGGCTCAAGCCGCTGCGAAAGGCGTCGCACTCAGCGTTCGGGCGCAGGCGGGCCTGACGATCTACGGGCAGCCCGAGCAAATCGCGCGCATCGTCGGAAACCTGATCGAGAACGCCATTCGGTACACTCCCGAGGGCGGATCCGTCGGCGTTACGTGCAGAGCGGAACGCGGCGGTGCGGCCATCGAGGTCGCAGATACGGGGCCGGGGATCGCTCCGAGCGATATCGGACGAGTCTTCGACCGGTTTTGGCGCGCACGCGGAACGGATTCGAGCGAAGGCTTCGGCTTGGGGCTTGCCATCGTGAGGAGCCTCGCGCAAGCCCACGGCGGAAACGTGCTGGTTCGCAGCACCCTCGGCAAGGGAGCGTCCTTTACCGTAAAGCTTCCGGTCAGGCCCGTGCGAGCCGTAGGTTTCTCGACCATTTCTTGACCTTGTTGCGGTACGCTCTCGAGACCGGAAAGCACAAGGATGTCCCGGCATCCTATGGAGGGTCCATGTCTACCTCAGCAATCGGCTCCGCCGGAAGCAACGCCGCGGCGACGGCTTCTCAAGCGACGCAGACCATCGTTCAAAAGCAAGCCGAGGCCAACGCGGAGATTTCGGCCGGCGGCCTCAACGACGGCGACGAGAACGGGGCGTCCGGAAAGCTGGTCAACCAGTACGCCTAGATAGCGGTAATTGGTGCGCGGTTTCCGAGCTCTGACGCTCGCGGTCGTTTACTCCGCGGCCGGGTGCGGGCACGCAGCAAGCACGGCGGCGGCTTCGAGCACCCCCGCTCCAACCGCCTCCGACAACGGACGGCTCATCTTTCAAACCGGCAAAGATTGGGCCGGCAAGCAGATCGCGGCTGCGAATCCCCCATTGCGTCCGTTTTGCGCGGCCTGCCACCGAGCCGATGGATCCGGCGGCGTTCGCCTCCCGGGCGGCGCCGTGAGCGCCGATCTGCGCCATCGTGCCCTCGTGACCGAGCAACGCCATCCCTACACGGAGGCGCTGCTCGAGCGCGCCATATCGACCGGCATCGATAACGACGGGAAACCGCTCAATCCGGTGATGCCGCGCTGGCGCCTCTCCGCCCGCGACCTGCACGACGTTGCGACGTACGTCTACACGGAATTGAAGTAACCGGACGAACGGATTAAGCGGCAACGCCGGGCCGCGCGCGCTCGCGGCGGCTACGAGTGTTCGTCGAGGAGCAGGCTGACGAGTTTGGGATAGACGAGCTGCGTGCGGGCCAGCGGATTGCGAGGATCGATGATATCGTGGTTCTCGGGCAGCCTGCGCATCTCGACGTACTCGACGGTCGCTCCCGACGCGCTCCACTGCTCGCACACCTCACGCGTCACTTCGTTGTTGACCGCCGGGTCGCACGCATTCACCACCGTCGAGATCCGCCGCGCGAGCGGGCGTTCGGTCTTCGCCGCGCAATAGACGTCGTCGCCGATGCGCATGGTTTGCATCAACGCGTGCGTCGAGAAGCGCGGATACGCGGTGGGCGGCTGCTGCGCGCGCTTGACGCGTGGATCCCACCAGGCGAACATGTTGGGCAGCCAGAGGAGCAACCGTTCGACGGCGTGGCTCACGCCGTAGGGAAGCTGCAGCAACGCGAAATCCGGCGCCACGGGAACCGCGAGATCGATGGCCCGGTGCTGCGCGAAGTACGCGGCCAGCGAGCCTCCCATCGAGATGCCGAGCAGCGCGACGCACTCGCCGAGCCCCTCCGCAATGTCGACCGCCTCGGTGGCGCTCGCGAGCAGCTCTTCGGCCGTCAACTTCGCGATGCTCGCCGTCATGCGATCGGCGTAGCCGTGATAGGGCATGCGCGGCACGAAGACGTTGACGCCACGGCGATGAATCAGCGGCGCGAGCTCCGCGTACTGCGCCGGATTGTTGGTGATGCCGTGAAAGAGCACCACGGCGAGCGGGGTGGGCGCGCCGTGCTCGAGCAAGACGGTTCGTGCGACCGGGGAGATGCGTTCGTCGTCGAGCGCCTCGAACGCACGGGCACGTTCGAGCGCCTCATCGTACGTCGTTGCCGGCCGGCTCGGAACCGGTGGCAGGGCGCGAGCCGAGCGCTTCACGCACCGCACCTTCGTGCATGCCATCGCTTTGCCTGCGTTGAAGATCGGGGGATGAGCGGCGACGTACAGCGGTGCCCGTGGGCCGTAGGCGAAGCGATGATTCGCTACCACGACGAGGAGTGGGGGCAGCCCGTCCACGACGATCGCACCCTCTTCGAGTTCCTCACGCTCGAAGGCGCGCAGGCCGGGCTGAGCTGGGCGACGATCCTGGCCAAACGCGAGCGGTACCGGGAGCTCTTTTACGGCTTCGATCCGAAACGCGTCGCGCGCATGACGCCCGCGCGCGTCGAGAAGATTCTGCTCGATCCGGGCATCGTGCGCAATCGCGGAAAGATCGAATCGACGGTCGGCAACGCGCGCGCGTTCCTCGAAGTGCAGAAGGAGTTCGGATCGTTCGACGCATTCGCGTGGTCGTTCGTCGGCGGCAAGCCGGTGCGCAACAAACGCAAGGGCGGAGACATTCCGGCCACGAGCCCGCAATCCGAAGCGATGAGCAAAGCGCTCAAAGCGCGGGGCTTCCGCTTCGTCGGCCCGACGATTTGTTACGCATTCATGCAAGCCGTCGGCATGGTAAACGACCACCTCGCGGGCTGTGCGCCGGGCCGCGGCCGCCGCTAAGCGAACCGCCTACGGGTCGATCGCCGACAGGAGCGTGGGATAGGCTCGATCGGCGAGGCGGCTGTGGCGCAGCGGTTCGACGACGTCGTGCGAGGGCGGCAGGCCGCGAAGCACGCGCATTTCCACCGCGCCCGGCCGGTGCTCGGACCAGCTGCGAAAGAGCCGCCGTACCGCGCGATTGTTCACCGCCGACTCGCGCGAGTTCGTCACCAGCACGCAGCGCCGCGCCAGCGGCGCGCGCTCGCGCGCTTCGTGCAGCAGCGCGTGCGCGATGCGGTACATGTGCGCGATGGCGTGGGTGGAGTAGCGCGGATAGCCGTGCCCGGGCATCTGGCGGTCTTTGAGAATCGGATCCCACCAGTGAAAGCGATTCGGCACGCGCAGCATGAACTCGGCGACGCCGGTCATGAGGAAACTCGGAATCCACGCGACGCCGAAGAACGGCGCGATCGCGACGGCACGGTCGACGTCGTAGTGCTGCGCGGTCCACGCGGCCAGCAATCCGCCCAGCGAGAAACCCGCAACGGTGACGAGATCGCCGAACTCCCGCGCGATCTCGACGTACTCGCCGGCGGCGACGTAGAGCTCGTCGGGGCGCAGGCGCTCGAGTTCGGTCGAGAGGCGGTCGAGCCGCCCGTGCCGCGGCAGGCGGGGCACCAAGACGTTGTGACCGCGCTCGTGGAGGTCGCGGGCGAAGCGTTCGAACTGCGGCGGGCTGGACGTGAGGCCATGGAGCAGCACGATCGCCCGGGGCCGGCGCTCCGGGTGGAGCAGGGCCAGGGTGCGGCCTTTGTCGCCGATGCCGGCGCGGTCGCGGGCGAGGAGGCGCCCGAGCCGCTGCTGGGCAGCCGTCAAAGAGGTAGTCACCGTCGTCGTCCTAAATCCATTTTACCAAAGTGTTCCTCGAACGCGGGCGACGTTGCGCCCCCGCGGTCCCGAGCCCCGGCTCGGTAAACACACGCGGCGCCCAGTGGTATACGATGCTCGCAATCTCCGAACGCACCCGCGAACTCATCGCGGCTGAGGAGCGCTACGGCGCCCATAACTATCATCCGCTCGATCTCGTCGTCGAGCGAGCCGAGGGAACCTGGCTCTACGACGTCGACGGCAAGAAGTACCTCGATTGCATCAGCGCCTATTCGGCCGTCAACCAGGGGCACTGCCATCCGCGCATCTACGCCGCGCTCGTGGAGCAGGCCCAAAAGGTCACGCTCACCTCGCGCGCGTTGCGCAACGACCGCATGCCCGGATTTCTGGAGAAATTGACGCGGCTGTGCGGCTACGACATGGCGCTGCCGATGAACACCGGCGTCGAGGCCGTCGAAACCGCCATCAAACTCGCGCGCCGTTGGGGATACGCGGTCAAGGGCATCCCGCAGGACCGCGCCGAGATCGTCGTCTTCACGAAGAACTTCCACGGGCGCACGATGTCGGCGATCAGCGCGAGCACGACGCCGGAGTATCGCGAGCAGTTCGGACCCTTCGTTCCGGGATTCGTGGCGGTGGAGTACGGCGATGCCGACGCGCTCGAAAAGGCGATCACGCCGAACACGTGCGCGATTTTGATCGAGCCGATCCAGGGCGAAGGCGGCGTCAACGTGCCGCCCGAGGGCTATCTCAAGCGCGCCTGGGCGGTCTGCCGCGAGCACCGCGTGCTCTTCATCGCCGACGAGATTCAAACCGGATTCGGCCGCACCGGGGATCTCTTCGCGTGCGATTACGACGGCATCAAGGCCGACATTCTCGTCGTCGGCAAGGCGCTCGGCGGCGGTTTCTATCCGGTCTCGGCGGCACTGGCCGGCGAGGGGCTCATGGGCCTCTTCCAGCCCGGCGATCACGGCAGCACCTTTGGCGGCAACCCGCTGGGAAGCGCGGTGGCGATCGCGGCGCTCGACGTGCTGATCGACGAGAAGCTCGCCGAGCGGGCCCGTTACGCCGGCGCCAAGATCATGCAGGGCCTGCGGGCCATCGGTTCCCCCCTGATCCTCGAGGTTCGGGGCCGCGGCCTGCTGATCGGCATCGAGCTCTCGATTCCGGCCCGCCACCTGTCCGACGCGCTCCTCGAGCGCGGGGTCGCGGCCAAGGACACGCAGGACCGGGTGCTCCGTATCGCCCCTCCGCTGGTCATCGACGACGCCGCCATCGACTACCTCTTGGAGCGCTTCCGCGGCGCCGTGGCTGCCTGCGAAGCCGACCCGGGGCTCGCGGCCGGCTAGGCTGCCCCGGGGAGGGAGCGGCCCCCAGGGCCGTTGACACGAGCGGGGCCCCTCGTGCTATGCTCTCCGAGCCGAAGCAGCGGGGCAGCGTGTCGAGCACGCCGCGTCCGCTCACCGGATGCCTGCGGGCGATCCGGTCTTCACTCGAGGGGCCGTCGGCCGGTTCCGCGTGGTGGGGTTGCCTCGGCAACGCCATTTTTCTTTTCTCTTGCGTTATTGGGAGAGTAAGACATAGCACGACCGCTTCGCATCAACGATCAGATTCGAATTCGCTCGGTCCGGGTGATCGACGAAAACGGCGAACAGCTCGGCATTCTGCCGACCGAAGAAGCGCTCCAGCGAGCGCGGACCGCCGGGCTCGATCTGATCGAAGTCTCGCCGACGGCACAACCGCCGGTCTGCAAGATCGCCGATTACGGCCGGTTGAAGTACGAGCAGTCCAAGAAAGACAAGGACGCTCGTAAGAAGCAGCGCCACTTCGAACTCAAAGAAGTGAAGCTGCGGCCGAAGATCGAGACGCACGATTACGAAACGAAAGCGCGCATGGCCGAACGCCTGCTGATCGACGGAAGCAAGATCAAAGTGACGATCATGTTTCGCGGCCGAGAGATTACCTACACTTCGTTCGGGCGGCGGCTGCTCGATCGGATGGCCGAGGACATGGCGCCTCTGGCCACCGTCGAACGCGAACCGCGGCTCGAAGGAAGAAACATGTTCATGATTTTGGCGCCCCGCGCGACGCCGACCGGCCCGCCGAAGTTCTCGCAGCATCGCGAGAAGGAAGCGAAGCCGGCGGAGACGCCCGAAGCGCCGGAGCCGGACGAGTCGCCCGAAGCGACCGAAACGAAGGAGCAAGACCGTGCCTAAAATTCGAACCCATCGCGGAACCGCCAAGCGCGTGAAAGTGACCGGAACCGGAAAAGTGATGCATCGCCATCAGTTCAGCGGTTGCGGACACATCCTCAGCAAGAAGACGCGCAAGCGCAAACGCAACTTCCGCAAGGATCAGCCGACGTTCAAGGGCGATCTCAAGCGCCTAGCGCCGACGATCCCGTACTTGGTTTAGGGAGGGTTTCGAAGCATGGCACGCATCAAACGCGGCGTTCACGGCCTCAAACACCGCCGCAAGGTGATGAAGCTCGTCAAGGGCTTCCGCGCCGCCCGCCGCCGCAACTATCGCGTTGCGAACGAAGCGCTCCTCAAATCGCTGGCGTACGCGTTCCGCGACCGCCGCGTCCGCAAGCGCGATTTCCGTTCGCTGTGGATCAGCCGCATCAACGCCGCCGTCCGCCGCGAAGGGCTGTCGTACTCGCTCTTCATCAACGGGCTCAAGAAGTCGGGCGTCACGCTCAACCGCAAGGCGCTGGCGGACCTCGCGATCTCCGATTCGGCGGCGTTCGGCACGCTGATGAACATCGCGAAGCAGGCCGTCGGTAAGTAACTGCCCCACCGTCCGAAAGGCCGCACCACGAAGGGCTCGCTCGCGCGAGTCCTTCGTCATTTTTGGGAAAGAGTTCACCGTTATGCAACGACTCTTTTTCGCTACGACCTTCGCCCTCGCAACCGCCGCGCTCGCCGTCGCGCCCGCGGCAGCGGCCATATCGAGCGACGATTCCTCGTTCGTGCAGAGCGCTCAGCACGACGCGCTGGGCGAATACGCCCTCGCCGCCCTGGCTCGCGGGAAGGCCGAGTCGCCGCAGGCCAAACAACTCGCCGCCACGGTCCTGGCCAACGCCACGACGGCCGACGATTTCATCAAATCGTTCGCCAAGAAAAACGCCCTCGACCTGGACGGAAAACCCAGCGTTCGAGCGGATACCCAATACGGCAACATTTCCGGCGAGAAAGGCTCGACGTTCGACCGAGGCTTCGCCAACGCGTTGCGCATCGACGCCACGATTGCCGAAAGCAGCTATCAAGACGAAGCCAAAAACGGAGCCGACCCGAAGCTGCGGGCGTTCGCAAAAGAAGAACTGAGCGCGCTCCAGCACATCGTCGAAGGCGCCTCGAAGCTCTCCCCGCAATAACCCGCGCCGGCCTGGCGGGGTCATCCGGCGCGCCCCTGCCCGGCGTACCCAAGGCATGATCGCGTTCGCGACCCCGCGTCCGGCCGCTCCAGGCGCGGGCGCCCCGGTGCGTCGAAAGCCCGTGTCGATGCTGGAACGCAGCGAAGACGCGCTCGCGGACGGGTTCGCGGCGCACGAGCGCTGGGCGTTCGAGGAGGCCTATCGCCGGTACGGCGGCCTGCTCTATTCGGCCGCGTACCACGTGCTCGGGAACGCCGAAGACGCTCAGGATTGCGTTCACGACGCGCTCGCGCGCGTTTGGAAGGCGCCCAACGCCTATTCCCGCGCGCGGGGTGCGGTGCGCAGCTTCCTCACCGTGTGCGTGCGCAACGAAGCGATCTCGCGTCTGCGTTCGCAGTCGCGGCGAACGCGTTTGGCCGAACGGCTCGCGGCCGAACCCCAAGAGCACGACGAGCTCGGCGCCGGCGATCCGATCGAACGCGACCGGTTGCGCGCCGCATTCGCCAAGCTCCCGCCCGAACAGCGCGCGCCGCTCGAGCTGGCATACTACGGAGGCCGGACGCACGTCGAAATTTCCAACGAGCTGCAGCAGCCCTTGGGCACGGTAAAAAGCCGGATCGCGATGGGGCTGCGCAAGCTCGGCGCCGCACTCGGGGGCACGCCGTGAACGCGGACGAACACCTCGGCGAAGACGCCGCGCTATACGCGCTCGGCGCGCTCGACGATCGCAGCCGCCGTACGGTCGACGAACATGCCGCGCATTGCTCCGCGTGCGCCCAACTGCTCGGCGCCGCCGAAAACGACGTCGCGCAGATGGCGCTCGCACAGGGCGAAGAACCGGTTCCAGCCGCGCTCGATCGCCGCATCGAGCGGCTGTTCGCGCCGTCCGACGTCGTCGAGCTGCGTCCGCGTTCGCGTCCGCGCCCCTTCTGGCAACCGGCCATCGCCGCAGCCGTCGCCGCCGCGCTGATCGTCGGCATTCTGCCGGCAGCGTACTTCTGGCGCGAAGACGCGGCGATGCACCGCACCATGGCCGCCGACGCGGAAGCGATGAACCGCCTGGCAAGCACGCCGCACCGCACCGTCGCTTTCGCCGGCATGAACCCCGGCGCCGACGCGCACGTCATGTACGGACGCGACGGCTCGTGGTACGTGGTGCTGGTGCGCGGAGCGTCGCGCGCCGTGCAGGTGGTGTGGATGCACGACGGCGAGCGCACGATGCTCGGCACCGCGCAGCCGCACGGCGACGTCGCCCTGCTCTATCTTCCCAAGAGCCACCGCATGGATACGCTGGCCCTGATGGACGGCGAGCGCGTCGTCGGCGAGGCCCAGCTGGCCTACTAGTCTAATCACCGAGAGGTGAAACGCTGCGTGCTGGTCTGGCTCGTCGCCCTGGCCGGCATCGCGCCCGCGACGGCGCAAACGCTAGGAACCGACCGCGCGCTCGCACCGGAAACGGCGCGATCGATCGACGGCCTCGCGCGCCAAGCCGTGCACGAGCGCCGGACGCCTGGCCTCGCGATCGACGTGATCGAAGACGGCCGCGTCGTCTACGCGCGCGGCTTCGGCGTCGCGAGCCTCGCGACGCACCGCCCGTTCCTCACCGATACCGAATCGTTCGCCGGGCCGCTGACGATGCAATTCACCGCGGCCGCGACGCTCCTGCTCGCGCAGTCGGGAAAGCTCAAGCTCGACGACCGCGTCGTGCGCTACGTTCCCGAGCTCGCCCACGTCGCCGAAACCGTCACCGTGGGGCAGTTGCTCGCGCAGACGTCGGGCCTGCCGCCGGTCGAATCGCTAGCGAGCGTCTCCACCGATCCGACGCGTTCGATCAAGACGGCCGATCTGCTCGCCGCTCTCGACAAAGCCAAGCCGAGCGCGGCGCCCGGCTCCGCATACGCCAACAACCCGCTCAACTACATCGTCGCCGGCATCGTCGTCGAACGCGCCGGCGGCGAAACGCTCTCCGACTACCTGCAGCAGCAGATCTTCGCTCCGCTGGTGATGGAGCGCACGTTTCTCGCCGGCGACACGGGCATCTCCAACGCGCGCGCGGCCGGCTACGCCAAAGCCGCAAGCAAGAGCGGCTTCGCCGCCGTCAGGCCGTGGGATCCCGCGTGGATGCTCGGCGCCCGCGGATTGGTAACGACCGCCGACGACTTGGCGAAGTGGGATATCGAGATGCCCGTGCTCCTGCGCGACGAAGCGATGCGCGCAACGTTCGCGCCGGTCGATCCGAACGCGAGCCAGCAGGTCGGCTTGGGATGGATCCTCGATCGGCGCGGCGGCCACCGCTATTTTTGGTACGGCGGCGGAGTGGCGGGATACGACGCCGCCAACGCGCTTCTGCCCGACGACCGCGTCGCGGTAATCGTGCTCGCGAACGTCGGTTCTTCGGGCGATCCGGGCGGCGGGTTCGCCGCGCGGATCGCGCGGCGCGTCCTCGATCTCGTCGTTCCGGTGCAAACCGGCCGGCTCGACAACGCGGTGGTGGAGCGAGCCAAAGAGTGGCTCGCGCGACTCGCTTCGAAACGCATCGACCGAACCCAGCTGACGCCGGGATTCAGTACCTATCTCTCCGACGATTTCGTCGAGCGCCAGCACATCGACGCGCTGGGCAAAATCGAAGCCTTCGTGCCTCTATCCAGCACGATGCAATCCAACGGCGATACGCTCTACGTGTTCTGGGTGCGGTTCGATCGCGCGCAATACCGCTACGAGTTCGCCGTCACCCCAGCCGGCAAGATCGACGAGATCCAACTCGTCGCCTAAGCATCCTTAGTCCTCGCCCTCGGCGATACGCCGGCCCGTCGCCTCGATGACTTTTCCGAGCATCGTGACGGCTTCGGCGCGCGTGGCATTACTGAACATGTAGCGTAGACGCTCGTCTGCGTCTTCGACGATCAGGACCGCTCGCCGTCCGGAGCGAACCGCGGAAACGAGCGACGCGAGATACGCCTCGTCTTCCGGAGCCAGCATCGATTGCTCGGAACACGCGTCGCGCGGATCCAGCAATCGTTTCAAAACGGCGTCGATGTCGCTGGGAATTTCCACGGCTTCCTCCAAGGCCATTCTCCGCGACTGTAGGAGTACAGCGCGGCCCGGTCACCCGTAATTGACCTATCGTCACAACGCGGCTCCGAGTTCACCTCGGCTGCCCTCCATCCAGTAAAGGGCCAGTACGGTCTTCATGTCGGCAACGCGGCCCTCGGCAACCAAGCGCCATGCAGCGTCCAGCGTGAAAATGCCGATCTCGATGCGCTCGTCTTCATCGAGCGCTTGTTCGCCCGGCTCGAGCTCGGTGGCGTGCACGAAATGCATCGCTTCGTCGCAGAACCCCGGCGTGGCGTAGAGCGATCCGATGCGCCGCAGCCGCCCCGCGCGATAGCCGGTCTCCTCGCGCAATTCGCGTGCCGCCCCTTCGACCGGATCTTCCCCCCGGTGGGCGGCCCCGGCGGGCAACTCCCAGAGCGCCGCTTGGACCGCATGGCGGTACTGGCGCACGAGCACGAGCCCGCCTTCCTTCGTCGTGGCGACGATCGCCACCGACGGGCCGTGCTCCACGACGTCGACGCGATGGCGGGCTCCGTCGGCGTACCCGATTTCTTCGACGCGTACGGAGAAGACGCGCCCTTCGAAGGCGCGTTGGGATGCGAGCAATTCGGGCCGTTCGTCCATAGGCCGGCTTTTTTGGCGGAACCGCGCGCGACCGCCTCGTATCTCTCACTCGTGCAACGCTCCACGGTCGCGGCCGAGATCGGCTGGCTGGCCTACTTTTTAGCGATCTTTGCGGTGGCCGTCTATTTCATGGTCGCGGTGGTCGTGCCGCATCACTTCAACGACAAGATCGCGATCATGCTCGCCGCAATTTTTGCGGGCCTGGCGATGATCCTGACGCGCGCGTGGTGGACGCGGCGCGCTCGCGGCACGCCGCGCTAACGTGGCGCTCGCGCTGGGCGCGCGTGCGGAACGCCTGACCGGCGTGCGCGCGCTGCTCGCCACCAAAGGGCGGCGCGAGCGGGGACGATTTGTCTTCGAAGGCCCCACCCTGCTCCACGAAGCCCGGCGCAGCGGCTGCGCCATCGACGAACTCTACGCGACGCAGGCGGCCTACGACGCGACGCCGGCCGTCCGCGAACTCGAGGCCGCCGGCGTGCCGGTCTTCATCGTCGACGAACGCGGCATGGCCAAGATCTCGGGCGTCGACACGCCGAGCGGCATCGTGGCCGTGGCCCCGATCCGCGTCGCCCCGCTCGAAAAAATCTTCGAGCGCGACGGGCGGGCGCTCGTGCTGGCCGATCTCAACGACCCCGGAAACGCCGGCACGCTGCTGCGCACCGCCGACGCCTTCGGCTGCCGGGGGGCCGTCTTCGGGCACCTCGGGGCCGATCCGTACCACCCCAAGGTCGTCCGGGCCGCGATGGGGGCGATCTTCCGGCTCCCCGTCGCCGTCGCCACGGCCGAAACGACCGGCCGCGCCGCCCGCGAGGCCGGGTTCGCGCTCACCGGGCTTGCGGGCGAGGGAGCGCCGCTGGCGGGCGCCTCGTGGCCGGCGAGGGCCGCCGTGGTCGTCGGCCACGAACGGCACGGCCTAGGCCCGTGGAGGGCCGTCTGCGACCGCGTGCTGGCCATTGGGATGCCCGGGGAGGCCGAGAGCCTCAACGCCGCGATTGCCGGCTCGATCGGGCTCTACGAGGCGTGCCGGCAGAGCGGCTAAGCGACCTGTCAAGAGAGTGGCCAGGGGGTAAAAAGTCAAGACTACCGGGGCCAAAAGTCGCATGCTATACTCACGGCATTCCCCGCGAGGACGGCCGCCTCGAACCCTGAGGCGTAGAAGGAGACCGAGCGCACCATGACCTCAAATTTCTTCTGGAAACTCTTCGCCCAGACGGGCTCGATCGACGCCTATCTCGTCTATCGGAAGCTCCACCCCGCGCCTAGTCCCACTTGAACTACGGGGGAAGTCCACGTAAGTTTCGTAGAGCGCCCGGTAGAATGAGCCCGGGCGTTTTACTTTTGCCCTCAGCCGCGCCGCGATAGGAACCGACCCACACCGATGAGCGAGTTATCCGCCAGCCTCGACGATCTCCGGCGCCGTTTCTCGGCGGCGCTCGACGCCGCGCCCGACGAACGCGCGCTCGAGGAGGTTCGCGTGGCGTTTCTCGGCCGCTCCGGCGAGGTGACGCAGATTCGCCGCGGCATCGGCGCCCTGCCGCCCGCCGACCGGCCCGCCGCGGGCAAGACGATCAACGATGCGGTCGAGACGATGGAGGGCGATCTCGCGCGCGCTCGGGAGCGCTTGGAACGCCGTGCGTTCGAAGCCGAACTCGAGCAACGGATCGACGTCACGTTTCCCGGCACCCCGCCGCTGACGGGCTCGATCGACGCGGTGCGCCGCATCATGGAAGAGACTTGCGCCTACTTCCGGCGGCACGGATTCGCCGTCGTCGTCGGCCCCGAGGTCGAACCCGATTTCTACAACTTCGACGCGCTGAACATTCCGGCCGAACATCCGGCGCGCGAAGGCTTCGATTCGTTTTGGCTCACCGATTCGCTGCTGCTGCGCCCGCACACGTCGCCGATGCAGATTCGCACGATGCAGGAGCACCGGCCGCCGATCGCGATCGTCGCGCCCGGTAAGTGCTATCGGCGCGACGCCGTCGACGCGCGCCATCTCTTTCAGTTCCATCAGATCGAAGGGCTGCTCGTGGCCGAAGGCATCAACTTCGGACACCTCAAGGGGATGCTCACCGGCATGTGCCGCGAACTCTTCGGCGCGCAGCAGCAGGTGCGTTTCCGCCCGTCGTTCTTTCCCTTCACCGAGCCGAGCGCCGAAGTGGATACGACCTGCCCGAAGTGCCACGCACGCGCGCGCGAATGCAACATGTGCGGCGGGTCGGGCTGGATCGAACTCGGAGGCTCCGGCATGGTGCATCCCAACGTATTGCGCGAGGTCGGGTACGATCCCGGCAGGTATTCCGGCTGGGCGTTCGGCTTCGGTATCGAACGCCTCGGCCTGATCCGCTACGAGATCGACGACATCCGCCGGTTCATCGCCAGCGATCCCGACTTCATCGAGCAGCTCGCCTGATGCGCCTTCCATTAGCCTGGCTCAAAGAGTACGTCGACGTCCCCGGCGACGCGCAAGCGATCGCCGACCGGCTCGCGATGCTCGGCTTTCCCGTCGAGGAGATCGCGACGCGGCCGCGGATTACCGGCGTCGTCGCCGGCAAGATCGTCGAGCTTGCAAAGCATCCCAACGCCGATCGGCTGCAGGTCGCGCAGGTCGACGTGGGCGGCGAGAAGCTGCTCACGATCGCGACGGCGGCGACCAACGTCGCGCAAGGGCAAACGATTCCGGTCGCGCTGATCGGCGCGCAACTTCCGCACTTGCGCATCGAGCCTCGCAAGATGCGCGGCATCGCCTCCGAAGGCATGATGATCTCCGCCGAAGAGCTCGCGCTGCCGCCGGAATGGTTTGAAGACGGCATCATGCAGCTCGAACCGGACGTCCCGCTCGGCACCGATATCGTCGCGCTCTTCGGGCTTACCGAAGCGGTGCTCGACGTCGAGGTAACCAGCAACCGCGTCGACGCGATGAGCGTCTCCGGCCTCGCGCGCGAACTGGCCGCATCGTACGGCCTTCCGCTTCGCTTGCCGCCGTTCGAGAATCCGGGAACGCTCGAGGAACCCGCCGGCGAAGCGCCGGGCGTGCGGATCGAATCGCCGGACTGCACGCGGTTCGTCGCCCAGCGCTTCGACGGGGTCGCGGTGGCGCCGGCGCCGGCGTGGATGCGCGTCCGCTTGGCGCTGGCCGGGCAGCGGCCGATCGACAACCTCGTCGACGCGTCGAACTACGTCATGCTCGAGACGGGCCAGCCGCTGCATTTCTACGACGCTTCGAGCATCGAGGGCGGCACGCTGATCGTTCGCGACGCGCGCGAAGGCGAACGCGTGGTGACGCTCGACGGCGCCGAACGGACGCTCGGCCCGCAGGTGCTGGCGATCGCCGACGCGTCGCGCGTGCTCTGCTTGGCGGGCGTCATGGGCGCGCAAGCCGGCGAGGTGCGCGCTTCCACGACCGCGATCGTGCTCGAAGCCGCCAACTTCAACGGCCCGCGCGTGCGGCGGACGAGCCAATCGCTCGGCCTGCGCACCGAAGCGTCGTCGCGGCACGAGAAGGCCCTCGCACCGTGGCTCGCCGATATCGGCGCCGCGCGCGCCGCGCAACTGCTCGTCGCGATGGGCGCGACGGCGTACCGCCCGCACGCGTTCGGCGCTCCGCTCTCGGCGGCGCCGCCGATCGCGCTGGACGCACGCGACGTCGAACGCATTCTCGGCATCGCCCTCACGCCGCAGCGCATCGCGCGGCATCTCGAAGCTCTGGGCTGCACGGTGGCGCCCGAAGGCGACGGGATGCGCGTGACGGCGCCGCCTTGGCGGCGCGATCTCGCAATCGCGGCCGATCTCATCGAAGAGGTGGCGCGCATGGAGGGCTACGACAACGTGCCCTCGCTCGTGCCGTCCGTCCCGGCGCACGAGATTTCCAGCGCGCAGTACGATTGCGAAAACGACGTCGCCTCCGGGCTGGCGGCGTTGGGGTATCGCGAGATCGTCACGTATTCGCTCAACGGCGGATTCATGGATCGCGCGCTTCGCTCCGGGCTCGCGCCCAGCCGCCATCTCGTCGAGGTGCGCAACCCGCTCTCGGAAGACCAGCGCTACCTGCGCCACTCGCTCACGCCCGGCTTCCTGGAATACTTCGCCAAGCTCGACGCGCCGGCGCGCGCGTTCGAGATCGGCCACATCTTCTCGCGCGGCGAAGCCGACGGGCACATCGCCGAAACGACGGTAGCCGCCTTCGCCTTTGCCTGCGAACCGGTCGACGAGCCGCCCTGGCGCGACGCCGCGTTCTTGCGGCTCAAGGGCGACGCGGAAGCGTTTCTGCGCAAGCTCACGGGCCGTTGGCCGACCGCCAGCCCCGACGAACGCAACGGACTGCATCCCGGCAAGACCGCGACGGTGATGCTCGACGGGCGCGAAGTGGCGACGCTCGGGCGCGTCGATCCGCGGCTGGCACGCGCGTTCGACGTTCGCCTGCCGGTCTATCTCTGCACGCTCTTGCTGCAGGCGCTGCCGGATTACGCTCCGCCGCGCTACCGGCCGCCGTCGCGGCTGCCGTCGACGTACCGCGATTTGGCGCTGGTAGTGGGGCTCGACGTCGCGGCCGCCGACGTGGAGCGCACGATCGCGCAAACCCTCGGCGACGCGTGCACGAAGATCCGCGTCTTCGACGAATACCGCGGCCCGCAAGTGGGCGAAGGCCGCAAGAGCTTGGCGGTGCGCGTCACGCTGACGCGCTTCGATGCGACGATCACCGACGAGGAAGCCGACGATGCGGTGCGCCGTGCGCTGGCCGCATTGCGCGACGAACTGGGCGCGACGATCCGCGAATGATCGCCGGGTTTACCTGGCCCGATCTCGTCATCGGTGCAATCCTCGCGCTGACGACGTTCAAAGGCTTCGCGCGCGGTTTCGTCAAGGAGATCGGCGGCCTGCTCGCGCTCGCGGCGTTTTTGATCGCCCCGCACTTTTACAACGGTTCGGCCGACGCGGCGATCGACGGCTACACCAAGCTGGGCGCGACCGGATCGCACCTCGCCGGAATGTTGATGACGGGAATCGCTGCGTACCTGGTAGTGCTCGTCGTCGCCGCGCTGCTCGATCGCATCGCCAAGCTTCCCGTGCTGGGCATCGGCAACTCGCTCGCCGGCGCCGCGCTCGGCTTCGCAAAAGGGGCGATCGCCATCTGGCTGGCGCTCTACGTCGCGCTGTTCTTCCCGCTGACCCCCGAGATTCGGCAAAGCCTGCACGCTTCGCGGTTGGCGCCCTACTTCACGGAGTTCGACGGGCTCCTGGACGCCGCTATCGAATCGGCGGTGCCGGAGTTCGCCCGGCCGATGATCGACCCGTATTTCGCTCGGCACCATCCATAAAGCAAGGCAAGAGGAGCGTCAACGCGTTAACGCCCAATCTACGCGGTGTAAATTGCTTTGCAAGAACGAGTTTGGGCTTCGAAAGCGGGGCGTAAAGCGCTCGCTTAGGTGCTAGGATGGGGACGCATTCTCAGCTACTTCCATGCTATGCGAGGAGAGTCGTCCATGAATCACCTCACTCTGAAAGCGGGCGCGCTGGCATTGGCGCTGGCCGTCCCGTTCGCAGGCTGTTCCACCGCCGGCGGCTCCGCGCTGCCCGGCACCGGCGTTACCCCCGGATCGGGGGGAGGAGCGCTTTCGTCCAACCGTATGGTCGCGCCCTCGGCCTTGAGCGCGTTCGTCTACGTGCTCGACGCCGGCGGTTCCAGCTCGAGCTCCGGCGACGCCCGCTCCCCGAAATGGTCGAACGGCGGCGGATCCCTCAACGAGTACAAGCTCAACCGTCCGCGCCTGCTCGACTCGATCTCCAACGGAATCTCGTCGCCGCGCGCCATCGCTTTCGATAAGAGGGGCAACGTCTACGTGGCCAACGGCGGCGGCTCCAGCTCGTCGAGTTCTTCGGGATCGAACGGTTCGGTGAGCGTCTACATCGCACACGGCGCGCAACAGATCCGCACGATCACGGCGGGCGTGAACGCACCCGATGCGGTGGCGGTCGATAGCCGCGGCAACGTGTACGTTGCCAACGCCGGCGGCTCCAGCTCGAGCAGCAGTTCGTCCTCGCCCGGATACGTCACGGTCTACCGTTACCGGCGCAACCGCGTCGCGTTCCGCATCACGGCCGGCGTCACCAGCCCGCGGGCGCTCGCCATGGACGCCAACGGCCATCTCTACGTGCTCAACGCCGGCGGCTCGTCCAGCTCCAGCAGCTCCAGCTCGTCGGGCGGCAACGGATCGGTGAGCGTCTACAACATCGGTCACCGCCGGCCGATTCTCACGCTGACGAGCGGCATCGGCATGCCCGACGCCATGGCGGTCGACGCGGCGGGCGACGTGTGGGTTGCCAACGCGGCGTCGAGCTCCAGCTCGAGCGGCTCGGGCTCCGGCGGCTCGATCGTCTACTTTGCGGCCGGCAGCTCGACGCCCGGCGGCACGATCACGCAAGGAATCAGCGTTCCGCGCGCGCTGGCGCTCGACTCCGCCAACAACCTCTACGTGGCCAACGGCGGCGGCGGCTCCAGCTCGAGCTCGAGCAGCTCGTCGTCGTCGAGCGGCGGTTCGGTGACGGTGTACGCGAACGGCACCAACACGCCGGCGCTGACGATCCTCGACGGCGTTTCGAATCCCGACGCCATCGCGGTCGCACCGAACGACGACCTCTACGTTTCCAACACCGCCACCTCGAGCTCGAGTTCGAGCTCGGGCGGCAGCGGCGCGCAGATCTCGATCTACCTGCCCGGCCGCGCGAGCGTTCGCTGGGTGCTCACCCGCGACGTTCGCGTCCCGGTTGCGATCGGCATCAATTGAGCTTCTGCGAATCGCGCATCTTCCTCGCGAGCGGCGCGTTGGCCGCGTCGCTCGCGCTCGCAGGATGCGGAGCCTCGTCGCGTACGGCCGGTGCGAATTTCGCACCGGCCGTCGCGGCGCCGCTCGCCGCCCGCGCTTCTTCGCCGGCGGTCGGGGCGTACATCAAGCACGTCGTCGTGATCGTGCAAGAGAACCGCAGCTTCGAGAACGTCTTCGCCGGGTTCCCCGGCGCCGACGCGCCGACGTACGGCTACGACCTGCACGGCAACAAGATTCCGCTGCGCACCGTCAATTTCTCGCCGCTGGTCAACGTCAACCACTTCTTCGGGCCGGCGATCCACTCGTGGAACGGCGGGAAGATGAACGGTTTCGACGGCCACTACTCGTTTTTGAGCAAATACTTCCCTTACGCGCATTTGCAGCGCACGGCGGTGCAGCCGTACTGGGACATGGCGCAGCAATACACGCTGGCCGATCGTATGTTCCCGACGGAATTCGGCCCCAGCTTCACGGGCCATCTCTCGCTGATCGCGGGAACGACGAGCTTGAGCTCGGATAAAGCCGTGGCGAACAATCCCATCGGCGGCCCGTGGGGCTGCGACGCCGCACCCGGCACGATCACGTTCACCGTGAATTTGCAGCGAGTCGTTCACCCCGGGCAGTATCCGTGCTACACGCAGTTCGATACGATGGCGACGGTGCTCGACGCCGGCGGCGTCTCGTGGAAGTACTACGCGCCGTCGCTCTACGCCGATAAGGGCGGCGTGATCTGGTCGATCTTCGACGCGATCAAAGCCGTACGATACAGCTCGGACTGGAAGAACGACGTCAGCTCGCCGCAGACCAACGTCTTGAAAGACGCCGCCGCCGGCACGCTCCCCGCGGTGTCGTGGGTGATTCCGGATTGGTCGTGGTCCGACCATCCGTCGGCCGGCACCGATCTCGGCCCGTCGTGGGTCGCGGCGGTGGTCAACGCAATCGGCGAAGGGCCCGATTGGAGCTCGACCGCGATCGTGGTCGTGTGGGACGACTGGGGCGGCTGGTACGATAACGCGCCGCCGCCGAAGCTCGACTACCGCGGCCCCGGCATTCGCGTCGGCTGCATCATCATTTCGCCGTATGCCAAGGCGCACTACGTGTCGCACACCCAATACGAGTTCGGCAGCATCCTGCGCTTCGAAGAAGAAGCGTTCGGCCTGCCGAACATCGGCCCGGTGTCGGCCGGCTATACCGACGGCCGCGCGAACAGCCTCGTCGACAGCTTCGATTTCACCCAAGCGCCGCGCGCGTTCGTTCCGATTGCGGCCAAGTACCCGCCCTCGCGCTTCCTCGCGCAAAAGCCCTCCGGCCGCCCCCCCGACGACGATCTGTAAACGCCGGCGCTAGTAAAAGCGGCGGACGGCTTCGTTCCACCATGGCCAGTCGTGGCCGAAGACGCCGGGCCAGATTTCGCAGTAGTTGCCGACGCCGCGCGACCAGAGTAACGACGAGAATTCGCGATTGTTCTGCACTAGCGAATCGTGCTCGCCGGTCGCAACGTACCACTCCACCAGCTTGAGGCGGTCGATCCATTCCTGGCTCATGTTCGGGATGTAGGCGGTCGGGCAGTTGAAGTAGCAGTTCTCGTCCCAATAGCCGTCGAGGAAGCGGTGGATATCGTAGATGCCGGAAAGGCAGACCGCCTTGGTGACGATGCCCGGGTAGCGTCCGGCCAAATTGGCGGCGTGGTAGGCGCCGAAGCTGCAGCCGAACACGCCGAGATCGTGCCGCGACGACACCTTTTGCACGTAGGGAATCAGCTCGTCGCGCAGGTACGCGTCGTACTGCACGTGGCGGGCGGCGCGCATCGCCGGAGGCACCGCCTCGTTGTACCAGCTTTCGGCGTCGACCGAATCGACGCAGAAGAGCTGGATGAAGCCCGCGTCCACCTTGTCGGCCAGGTGGTCGACCGTGTGCATGTCCTCGTACTGAAAGAACCGGCCCATCGAGGTCGGGAACATGACCACCGGGTAGCCGCGGTCGCCGAAACGCAAGAACTCCATCGGCCGCTGCAGGCTGCTGCTGAACCACGACTGGTGTTGGCGCATCATGGCGCCTTCATTCTCCGGAGTCCCCCCGGCGGCCCCGCCCCGCGAGGTCCCTGCCTGCGGCCCTGGAATGAAACCGCATGCCAAGCGCGCCAGCGAAAATCGGCGTCCTCTTCGGGATGGAAGATACCTTTCCGTGGGCGCTCATGAATGCCGTCACCACCCTCTCGGGCGGCGAGTTCGAGGGGTGCCCGGTCGAGGTCTCCTACCTCCACGACCGCGAGCGTTTCGACTACGCCGCGATCCTGGATCGCATCAGCCACGAGGTGCAGTTCTACCGCGTCTACCTCAAGTGCGCGGCGGCTCGCGGCACCGTGGTGATCAACAATCCGTATTGGTGGAGCGCCGACGACAAGTTCTTCAACAACCTCGTCGCCGAGTCGGCCGGCGTGGCGGTACCCAAGACGGTGCTGCTGCCCCCCAAAGAGCATCCGCCGAACACGCAGGCGACCTCGTTTCGCAACATGCGCTTCGTCAACTGGAACGACGTCTTCGGCTATCTCGGGTTCCCGATCTTCATGAAGCCGGCCGACGGCGGCGGCTGGCGCGACGTGCACAAGTGCGACACGCCCGAAGCCTTTTTCGAAGCGTACGATTCCTCGCGCGATCTCTGCATGATGGCGCAAGAGGCGATCGCCTTTACCGAATACTACCGGCTCTACGTGCTGGGCCGCTCGCGGGTGCGCATCATGCGCTACGACCCGGGCGCGCCGATGCACGAACGCTACGTGAAGAACGCGCCGCCGATCGATCCGGCGATGGAAGAGCGTCTGCGTCGCGACGGCATCGCGCTCTGCGAGGCGCTGGGCTACGACATGAATACGGTGGAGTTCGCCGTGCGCGACGGCATTCCGTACGCAATCGACTTCATGAACCCCGCTCCCGACGCCGACCGTCATTCGGTCGGAGACGAGAACTTCGACTGGGTCGTCCACAACATGGCCGAGGTGCTGATCGAGCGCGCGCGCAATCCGCGGCCGCTCGAAACGACCGGAAGCTGGCCGCACACGCTCGCGCATCGCGGCGACGCCCCGATGTCCGTGCATTAGCGGAGACGCGTCGTGAGCGCTCGTCCTTCGTTCACCCTCGGCATCGAAGAAGAGTTCCAGGTCGTCGATCCCGAGACGCGCGAGCTGCGCTCGCACCTGCACGAGATGTTCGCGCAAGGCGAGCTGAGCCTGCGCGATCAGATCAAACGCGAAATGCACCAATCGGTCGTAGAGGTCGGCACCAATATCTGCGCCGATATCGGCGAGGCGCGGCGCGAGGTGACCAAGCTCCGCACCGAGATCATCCGCCTGGCGCGCGCCAACAATCTGCGCGTCGCGGCCGCCGGAACGCATCCGTTCACGCACTGGTCGAAAGTCGCGATCACCGATAACGAACGCTACGCCAAGCTGATCTACGACCTGCAGATGGTCGCGCGCGCGAATCTGATCTTCGGCCTGCACGTCCACGTGGCGATCGAGGATCCCGATACGCGCATTCACGTGATGAACGCCGCGCGCTACTTTCTCCCGCACGTCTTCGCGCTCTCGGTGAACTCGCCGTTCTGGTGCGGCGACAACACCGGCTGGAAGAGCTACCGGGCCAAAGTGTTCGAGCGCTTCCCGCGCACCGGCATTCCCGATTATTTCGGATCTGCGGCCGAGTTCGACGATTTCGTGCGGACGCTGGTCGCCACCAACTGCATCGACGACGCGAAGAAGATCTGGTGGGACGTCCGGCCGCACCCGTATTTTCCGACGCTCGAGTACCGCATCTGCGACGTGCCGATGCGGATCGACGAAACGATTTGCTTCGCAGCGCTGTTTCAAGCGGTGACCTTCAAGCTCTGGCGCCTGTTCAGCCGCAATCAAGGCTGGCGGCTCTACCGCAGATCGCTGATCGCCGAGAACAAGCAGCGGGCCGCACGCTGGGGCCTCGACGGGAAGCTGATAGATCTGGGTAAGCGCAGCGAGGTCGCGACCCAAGATCTGTACGACGAGCTGCTGGAGTTCGTCGACGACGTCGTCGACGAACTGGGCTCCCGCCACGAGGTGAACTACGTGCACGAAATCTTCCGCCGGCGTACCGGTGCCGATCGCCAGCTCGAGGTGTACGAAAAGACCGGAAGCCTTCAGGCGGTGGTCGACTACATCGTCTCGGAGACCGAGCACGGAGTGACGTCGTGACCGGCGCGCCGTTCGTCTTCGTTCGGCCCGCGTCGGCGAGCGAAGTTCCCAGCGCCGACGCGTCCTTCGTCGACGTCGCGCTGCTCGACATGAATCACGGCTGGCAAAATGCCGGCCACGATTCGATCGTCGCGCTGGTGCGGCGGCTCGCCGGGGATTTCGCACCGGCGCTCGAGGCCGCAGGCGCGCGGGTCCGGCTGATTTCGTACGACGTGCGCAAGGCGCAAGTACTGCCGCGTCTCCCCGGCGGCCCCACGCTCTTCGTCGGTACTGGCGGCCCGGGCCATCTCGATCCGCGCCTCAACGCGGCCGACGATCTCGAAGCGGGCTTGATCTGCGAGTCGGCCGACTGGGAAGAACCGCTCTTCGCGCTCTTCGACGCCATCGACGCGGATGCCGAAGCGATGCTCTATGCGGTCTGTCATAGCTACGGCCTGCTCTGCCGCTGGTCGGGCGTCGCGGCGCCGGTCGCGCGGACGGCCGCCAAGGGCGGCCCGAGCATCGGCATCGTCGACAACGTGTTGACCGACGACGCGCTCGCGCACCCCTGGTTCGCCCGGTTGGCGGCGCATTTGCCCGACGGCCGGCATTTCCCGGTTGCCGATTCGCGCCACTACGACTTGATTCCGCAACGCAAGAAGTTGCGGCGCGGCACCACCGCGATCGCCTTCGAAACCGTTCGGCCCGGCGGCCCGCCCGGCACCGCGATGACGATGTGCGAGTTCGCGCGCAAGCGCGACGGCGTTCCGCGAATTCTCGGCGTCAATCACCATCCAGAGATTCCCGACGCCGCCGCGCTGGGGCTGCTGCTCGAGGCGAAAGTGCGCTCCGGCGAAGTGACGCAAGATTGGTACGAGAGCCGGGCCGCGCTGCTCGCGACGCTGCAATCCGGCGATCACAGCGAGCCCGCACGCCTGCTCTCGGCCGGATACTCCTTCGGCTTTTTGGTTCGCGACGGATTGCGCGAGCTGATCGAGGCGCGCGGACGCAGGCGTGGAAGCGCTCTACCGGCAGCGCTTTAACGCCGCCTACAGCGACTCGCTGTACCGCAGCTACCTCGACGATTTCGCGCGCCGCTGCGGCGCGCCGATCGACATGCAAATTGCCGAGACGCCCGTGTTCCTGCCCGCACCCTTGCGCGAGCGCGCCGTTCGCGCGGGCGGCGAGGTGCTCGCGCAGCTCTGCGATCCGGCGCGAATCGCCCGCATGCGTGCGGCCATCCCGCCGCGCTGGGACGTTCCCGGCGAGACGCCGCTGCCGACGTTCGGGATCGTCGATTTCGCGATCGTGCGCGACCGGCACGGCGAGCTCGACGTCAAGCTGATCGAGCTCCAGGGCTTTCCCACGCTGATCGCCTACGAAACCGCCCAGCGCGACGCGTGGAACGCCTCGCTGCAAACGATTCCCGGCCTCGATCTGGAATGGACGTGCTGGTTTTCGGGGCTCTCTCGCGACGCGTTTCTCGCGCTTGCGTCGCGGACGATTCTCGGCGACCGTAGCGCCGCCGAGACGATCCTCATGGATCTCGATCCGCCCTCGCAGAAAACGTATCCGGATTTTGCAGCGACGCAGCGGCTCTTCGGCGTCGAGGCGGTATGCCCGACGGCGCTGACCAAGCGCGGGCGCCGGCTGTTCCGGCGCGACCCATCGGGACGCGAGGTTCCGGTCGAGCGCATTTACAATCGCCTGATCGTCGACGAGCTCGAGCGCAAGGGCGTCGAGCTGCCCTTCGACGTACGCGACGATCTCGACGTCGAATGGTCGCCGCATCCGAACTGGTTTTGGATTTGGTCGAAGTACTCGCTGCCGTTCCTCGATCTCGCGTGCGTTCCGCGCGCGACGCTGCTTTCCGATCTCGGCGAGTGGCCCGATGATCTCGAACGCGGCTGGGTGCTCAAGCCGCTCTTCTCGTTCGCGGGAGCCGGCGTAAACGTCGCGCCGTCCGCCGCCGACGTCGAAGCGATTGCGTCCGAGCAGCGCACCGGCTGGTGCCTGCAAGAAAAGATCGAGTACGCGCCCGCGCTGCAGGCCGCCGACGGCGGCGGCGTTAAGATCGAACTGCGGCTCATCTACCTGCGCCCCGACGGCGACCCGTCGTTCACGCTGGCGCAGAATCTCTGCCGGCTTTCGAGAGGAGCGATGATGGGAGTCGATCACAACAAGGCGCACGCTTGGGTGGGATCGTCGATCGGGATATGGCCGGCATGAACGCGCTGCGCACGCTCGCCGCCGCCGGCGCGATCGCCTTGCTCGCCGTTTCGAGCCCGCCGCCCGGGCCGGCCTCGGCGCTGGGCGAACCGTACGCGCGATTCGGATTCGCGCTGCTCGAAGATCTGCAAACGCATCAGAGCGCGCCGCTCAACGTGTTCGTCTCGCCCGCGAGCGTCGCGATCGCTCTGGCGATGACGGCGGACGGCGCGGCCGGTACGACGCGTACCGCGATGTTGAAAACGCTCGGCGCCACGGGGATGTCGCCCGCGCAGTTCGACGCCGCCAACGCCGCAGCGATCGCGCAGCTCGACGCTCCCGGCGCCGGAATCTCGCTCTCGGTCGCCAACGCCCTGTGGCTCAACAAGGATTTTACGATCGAGCCCGCCTTCCTCAAGGCCGGCCGCAGCGTCTTCGGTGCGACGGCCCGCAATCTCGATTTCGGCGCGCCCGCCGCGGCCAATACGATCAACGGCTGGGTGAAGGAGCATACCGCCGGGCTCATTCCGACGATCGTCGATTCGACGCAGCCCGATCAAGCGCTGGTGCTCACCAACGCGATCGCCCTCAAAGCCAAATGGGCGACGCCGTTCAAAAGCAACGCCACGCACGACGCGCCCTTTCATCTCGCCGGTGGCGGCACCAAGACGGTTTCGATGATGTCGCAGTCCGGCCCGATGGAATACGCAACGACCGGCGGCATGCAGATCGCGCGTCTTCCCTATTGTTGCGACGGCCGCTTTGCGATGTACGTGATGCTCCCGCGCGAGGGCGTTTCGTTAGCGGCCGCCGCGCACGCGCTGGGCGCGGGCGGGTTCGAGCGGGCCGCCGCAGCAGTGGCCTCGCAGCGCGTCCTGTTTCAGATGCCGCGCTACACCGCTACGTACGAGGCGACGCTCAACGATTCGCTGGAACGGCTCGGCATGGGCGTGGCCTTCGGCAAGGACGCCGATTTCGCCAACATGGTCGCGCCGCCGCAGCGGGTGCTGATCAGCCGCGTCAATCACCGCGTCTTCGTGCGCGTCGACGAAGCCGGCACCGAGGCCGCAGCGGCAACGGCGGTGACGATGGAAACGATGGCGCTGATCGCGCCGCCCCCCACGCGCATGATCGTCGACCGCCCGTTTCTCATGGCTATCCGCGACGACCAAACGAAGCAGCTGCTCTTCCTAGGCGCGATCGCATCGCCCTAGCCTCAGAGCGACGCATACGTTTACCGCGCGGCCGGGCTAGCTAGCGCGAGACGAGTTCTTTGGCCTGCGACAGCCCCGCGATGGCGGCGGCCGCGCCGGCGCCCGGATGGCGCGCGGCGCCGAGATCGGCTAGGGTGAGCTCGATCGCTCCGACCGCGCCGACGAGGTCGCCGTCGGTGACGTCGCCCATCGTGCCGAAGCGCACGATCTTGCCCGCGAACTCGGCCTGTCCGCCCGAGAGCACGACCCCGTAACGTTCGCGCAGGCGCTTGAGAAACGCCGCCGCGTCGACGCCGTCCGGCGGGTAGGCCGCGACGACCGTGTCCGAATGCGCGCCGGGGCGCGAGAAGATGGTGAAGCCGAGCGCTTCGAGCGCGCTGCGAACCGCGGCGGCGTAGCGCGCGTGACGCGCGAAGACCTGCGGCATGCCTTCGGCGTGATAGCGCTGCAAGGCGACGTCGAGCGCGTAGAGGATCGAGATCGGCGGCGTCCACGGCGTCTGCCCCGAGCGTGCCGCTTCGCGCGCGCGCGCGAGATCGAAATAAAAATTCGGCGTCTTCGCTCGCTCCATTCGCTCCCAGGCGCGCGGGGAGAACGCGATCATCGCCACGCCCGGCGGCGCGGCGAACGCCTTCTGCGAGGCGGTCACCACGGCGTCGTAACCCCACGCGTCCATCTCGAACGCGCCCGCGCCCAAACCGCTGACCGAATCCACCAGGGAGATCGCGCCGTGCGCGCGGACGATCGGCGCCAGCGCCGCCATGTCGTTCTGTACGCCGGTCGACGTTTCGTTGTGCGTCAGCAGCACGCCGGCGATGCGCTTGCCGCGGTCGGCTTCGAGACGCGCGCGCAGCGCGGCGGGATCGACGGCCGAACCCGGCTGCGTTTCGAGCGTCTCGACGTCGTAACCGTAGGTTTTCGCGATGCTCGCAAATCGCTTGCCGAAGACGCCGACCGCGCACGAGAGCAGCACGTCGCCGGGCGAAAAGAGATTGACCGCCGCCGTCTCCAAGCCGCCCGTGCCGGAGCAACCGAGCACGAGCACGTCGCCTTGCGTTCCGAACGCCGGTTTCATCGCGGATTCGATGCGCGCGAGCATCGCGGCGAATTCGGCTCCGCGATGGTTGATCATCGGCCGGGCCATCGCCTCGAGCACGGGCTGCGCGACGGTGACGGGGCCGGGGAGGAGCAAAAGCGACTTGTTCATGAAAGAGAGATTCTATGGATACGGCGAGCATCCGCCTGACCGAGTTGAGCTCCTGCGCGGGCTGTGCGGCGAAGCTTGGGGCGGCCGAACTGCGCGACGTCCTGCGCAACGTCAGCCCTCCGATCGACGATCCGAACGTGCTGGTCGGCTACGGCACCGGCGACGACGCCGGCGTCTATCGCATCGCCGACGGCCTAGCGCTGGTGCAGACGCTCGATTTCTTCACGCCGATCGTCGACGATCCGTTCGATTTCGGCCGCATCTCGGCGACCAACGCATTCTCCGACGTGTACGCGATGGGCGGCCGTCCGATCACGGCACTCAACATCGCGGCGTTCCCAGAAGATCTCGACCTCGCGATTCTGTCGCGGATCTTGGACGGCGGAGCGACCGTGGCGCGCGCCGCGGGCGCCGCGCTCATCGGCGGTCATACGATTAAGGACGCAGAGCCGAAGTACGGCATGGCGGTCACCGGGCTCGTCGACCCCGAGCGGGTCGTCACCAACGCGGGCGCGCGCCCCGGCGACGTGCTCGTCCTCACCAAACCGCTCGGAACCGGCATCCTTACGACCGCGCTCAAGCGCGGCGCGATTGCGGCAAGCGATCTCGACGAAGCGGTACGTTGGATGACGACGCTCAACGACACCGCGTCGCGCGCGATGCTGGCTAACGGCGCGCACGCTGCCACCGACGTCACCGGCTTCGGGCTCCTCGGCCACGGCGGCGGGATGGCGCGCGCGTCGAACGTGCGGATGCGCGTTCGGTCCGAGGCGGTGCCGTTCATGGCGCGCGTGCTCGATCTCATCGCCGGCGGCATCGCGCCCGGCGGAACCCGCCACAACGCCGAAACGCACGCTGCGTTTACGACGTTCGCACCCGGCGTCACCGAGGCGATGCGCGTCGCGCTCTCCGACGCGCAAACGTCGGGCGGCCTGCTGATCGCCGTGCCGCCGGAGCGCGCCGGTTCGCTGACGCTCGATCTACGCAACGCGGGCCTTCCCGCCGCCATCGTCGGCGACGTGCACGAGGGCTCGGGAATCGAAGTCGTTTAGGGAACGACCGCCATACCCCACGGGTTGGGGCTGCTGCCGACGCTCGGGATGATCGTCGAAGTTCGAGCTCCGTACTCGTCGACGGAGACGACGTCGTTCGCGCTGCCGCCCTCCGAAACGTACGTGTAGCCGTTGTGCGGATCGAACAGCACGTCGTTCGGACTGGTGAAGCCGCTGTAGGTGGTGACGAGCGCTCCAGTTTCGTCGAAGACGACGACCGTCCCGTCGGTTTGATCTACGGCGTACAGCCAGTTGCTGATGGGATTGTACGAGATGCCGCCGTAGCTGACCGCTGGAAGGCTGGGGTTCCATCCCGCCGCCGGTGTGCCGTCGAGCGTGAAGGCGTAGACGGCGTCGTTGCTGTTGTCGGTGACGTAGAGTTCGCCATTGTGGCTATCGTAGACGATGCCGCGCGCTCCGGAGAGCCCCGAGAAGGTCCCTGCAAGGACGACTTGCTTGCCCGTTGCGTCGTAAGCCGTCACCGGACCGGGCCCCCCTACACCGGCGAAAGGACGTGCATGCGCGCGACGATCGGGGCGGTGCGCAGGCCGCGGACGCGTGCACTCGGAGCAATAATTGTTGTTGGCGACGTAAAAGCGATCGCCGCTGGAGGTCGCGGGGACGTAGGTGAGCCCCGTCGGCCCGTTCAGGTTTGACCAACCTCCCGACGACGTAAGGTCGGCGCCCATGAGCGTGTAGAGGCACATCATGTCGTCGTCGATGCTGGGCACGTAGAGCCACTTGTTCGCCGTATCGTACGCCACGCCGGACGGATCCGGTATACCGCTCCAGGGATAGGGCGCGGTCAGCGTCTGTTCGACCCCGTACTCGTCGGTCGTTCCGACGGTGCTGGTCTGTTGATTCATCACGTACAGCCACGGCTCGTAGAGCTCGACGGGGAACGGAACGTATATCGTTTGAGCGCCGGTATGGGCGACCGGCTGGATCGTGACGGTCAGCGTCAACGGCGAGGGCACCGTAGGGTTGACCGGCACGTAATTCGGCGTCAACGTCCATGGCTGATAGGATCCCGTCGGCGGCGTCAGCGTCGCCTTCGCTCCCGACGAAAGGCTTGCGACGATCGTGGGGGCACCGGGGCCGATGATGTAATTGAAATCGGCGTCGTCGGCATCGAGATAGAACGAAAATGGCGGACGGCCGTAGATCGCCGTCTTCCCGTCTAGGGGAACGCCTCGCCAGCCGGACCACGAGAGCGTCGCCGTGTAGGGAATGCCGCCAAGCGTGAGCGCGAGCGGTTCGTTCGATCCGTACACGACGGTGAAGGGTTTGTTTTGATAGGCGGAGAGCGGGTGGCCCTTGCCGCCGGTTTGATCGTACGTCGCAAACGAGAAGACGTGTGCGCCGGCCGTCGTCTTGACGCTAAACTGACAGATGAGCGTGAGGTAGCTTCGATGCGGCCGGGGCGCACTCGTCGTGCCCGTCGCCTGGCAAGGCGCAGAAGGCGGCTGCGGATACGAATAGGTGATGTCGAACACCTGCCGGTTGCCGCCGTCGACCGTGACGACGAGCGATTTCGTCGAAGCCGAGATGTACTCCGGCGTCATTCCACCGTGGCGCCGCTTCATCGGAATCTTTAACATGATGTGGGCTTTGGCCGGCCGGCCGCGATGGGCAACGTCGTCGTCGATGCGTACGACCCTACCGATCGGCAGGCCCGAGGCGGCCGCCTGCGAGCCCGCCACCAAGTTCTGCGTAGCCGGCGGCGCTGCTGCCGGCATGGTGCCGCTCTGCGACAGGCTGCAGCCGGCGAGGAACAGCGACCCCGCCACCAGGGCGGCAAAAGCACCCCAACGATTCATCCCCGAGCGTTCGGGAGGAACCGTTCGGGTGCCTGTTTAGCGCTTGCGCGCGCCGACGCGCCGCTTCCGCTCGGTCGCCCGGGCGCGCTTCACGACGCCGTTGCCGCGGATCGGCACGACGTTGCTCGCCTTGCCGGTCTCGTTGCCGAGCGGAACGGGCGAGATGAGCCGCTTGCCGAGCGCGTGGTGGAGCACTTCGGAAAGCTCCTCCACCGGAACGAACGTCATCGTGTCGCGCACCTCTTTGGGCACGTCCTCGAGATCGTTCTCGTTGCGCTTGGGCAACAGGATCTTGGAGATCCCCGCGCGCTTGGCGCCGAGCACTTTCTCTTTCAGGCCGCCGATCGGCAGCACTTGGCCGGTGAGCGTGATCTCGCCGGTCATGGCGACGTTCGGATCGACCTTGATGCCCGTGAGCATCGAGGCGATCGAGGTCGCGAGCGCGATGCCCGCCGACGGCCCGTCTTTGGGCGTCGCGCCGGCCGGCACGTGTATGTGGATGTCGTGCTTGGCGAAGTACTCGTCGGGCAGACCGAGCTCGCTCGAACGCGAGCGCAAGAACGAGACGGCGGCCTGCGCGCTCTCTTTCATCACGTCGCCGAGCTGGCCGGTGAGCACCAGTTTCCCCGTGCCCGGCATCCCCTGCGTCTCGATGAAGAGAATGTCGCCGCCGACGGGCGTGTACGCCAGCCCGGTCGCAACGCCGACCGATGCCGCACGCTTGCGCACTTCGTTGAAGAAGCGCGGCCGGTTGAGATACTCGGCCAGATTCTCGGGCTTCACGCGGGCCTTGTAGCGCGGGTTCTCCGCGATCTTGCGCGCGATCTTGCGAAACACCGTTCCGATCTCGCGCTCGAGATTGCGAACGCCGGCTTCGCGCGTGTAATCGTTGATGATCGCGCGCAGCGCCTGATCGCTGATCTGCACTTGCGTTTCTTTCAGGCCGTTGGCCTTGCGCTGCTTCTTCACGAGGTAGCGCTTGGCGATCTGGGTCTTCTCCATCTCGGTGTAACCGGAGAGCGGAATGATCTCCATGCGATCGCGCAGCGGAGGCGAGATCGTATCCAAGCTGTTCGCGGTGCAGATGAACAGCACCGACGAAAGATCGAACGGCAGGTCGAGGTAGTGGTCGCGGAAGTTGCCGTTCTGTTCGGGATCGAGCACCTCGAGCAGCGCCGATTGCGGATCGCCGCGGAAATCGGCGCCGACCTTGTCGATCTCGTCGATGATCATCACCGGATTGCGCGTACCCGCGTCGCGAATCGCGCGCACGATCGTGCCCGGCATCGCGCCGATGTACGTACGCCGGTGGCCGCGGATTTCGGCCTCGTCGCGCACGCCGCCGACCGAGAGGCGCACGAACTTGCGCCCCATCGCGCGGGCGATGGACTGCCCGAGCGACGTCTTCCCGACGCCCGGCGGCCCGACGAAACAGAGGATCGGGCCGGAAAGCTTCTTCTTGAGCTTGCCGACGGCGAGGTACTCGATGATGCGATCTTTGATCTTCTCGAGATCGTAATGATCCTCGTCGAGAATCGCGCGCGCCTGCGGAATATCGATGTGATCGGTCGTCTCGTTGTTCCAAGGCAGCGTCACGAGCCAATCGAGGTAGGTGCGGATCACGCTGTACTCGGGGCTGGCCTGCGGCACTTTCGATAGACGGTCGAGCTCGCGGTCGGCGGCCTTCTTGACGTCTTCGGGCATCTGCGCCTTTTCGATTTTCTCGCGCAGCTCGTTGGTTTCGGCCTGCTGGGGATCGACTTCGCCGAGCTCTTCCTGAATCGCGCGCAGCTGCTGGCGCAAGTAAAACTCGCGCTGGTTCTTCTCCATCTCGCGCTGGATGTCGCTCTGGATCTTGTGGCCGAGCTCGACGACTTCGAGCTCCTTGGTGAGCAGCAGCGTGAGCTTGCGCATGCGCTTGGCGGTATCGCGCTCCTCGAGCAGCGCCTGGCGATCGGCCGTGTCGAGCCGCATCGTCGACGCGACGAAGTACGTCAGCACCGCCGGATCGGTGATGTTCTGCACTTCCATCTCCATCTCGCGCGGCGCTTGCGGGAGATACGAGAGCAGCTTCTGGAAGAGGCCCGCCAAATTGCGCTGCATCGCGACGAGCGCTTCGTTTTCGACCGTCACGTCGGGCAGCTCGGTGTAGGCCGCGACCATGTAGGGCGACGTTTGCGTGAACTGCTCGATCTTGAAGACCGACTGGCCGGCGACGATGCAGCGCAGCGTACCGTCGGGCACCTTGAGCATCTTCTGAATGACGCCGATGGTTCCGACGCGCTGGATGTCGTCGGGGCCGGGGTTCTCGATTTCGCGGTCTTTGAGCACGGTCAAGCCGATCGGCTTGCCCTCGCGCAGCGCCTCCTCGACGAGCACGATGCCCGGCTTCTTGACGACGGCCAGCGGAATGACCGTGTGCGGAAAGAGCACCGCCTCCTGCAGCGGCAGAATGCCGATCAGGTTGGCCGGAACGATGACGCGTGATTTTTTCTCGGGCATGGGTTTAGGAATGCGTCCTTTTCACCAAAATGTGCAGTTCGGTTCGTGCGGTCGAGAGATAGGCGGCCGCGGCGACCGGCAGGGCGACGATCAGGAGACCGTCGGCGTAACTAGCGGCGGCTCCGTCGTACTCGACGGCAACCGGCAATGGAATGCGTTTGACGAACTGGCCGAAGGCGATCTCTTTCAAGACGAACGAGCCGCGGCGCAGCCGTGCGACTTCGAGCCGGCGGCCGGAGACGATCAGGTCGCGGTCGTCGAGCTGGATCCGGACGCTCTCGGGGTCGGCCCCGGCGATCTCGAAGACCGCTACGACGCGCCCGAGCTCTTCGTCGATGAAAACGTCGGCGTTCGGGTCGAAACTCCCCGGACGGGTTCGTAAAACGAAGTCCATGCCCCTTAAACCCCCGGTTTTAGCACTCGGATGCGGGGTCTGCTAGCTTTGGACCCTACATGCTCGGGTCGGGCAGCGGCCGCTGCGGCGGCCAGAGGATGCAGGGGACCAGCTCGATCCTGAGCACCTGGAGGGCGCTTGACGGGATTTGCACCTTGAAGAACTGCTGGTACTTGGTCGCGACCCCGTGCTTCATCTGGGGCGGGAACTTGGTGACGTTCGTCCCCGGCAGATGCGTCGAGGCCAGCACGCTATTGATCTGCGAAGCCGACGCTCCCGACATGTATGGCTCGTCGCGCTGCCCCAGCCAGGTCGACCCGTCTTGCAGGGTATAGAGAAACCCTAGTACCTCGCCCGGGGTCATGGTCGCCGTCGACTCCACTTTGTCGATCCGGACGATCTGCATCGTTCGCACGACCGGCGGCTGGAGTACGGCCGGGACCGGCCGGGAGTCGAGGCAAGCGCCCGCCTCCAGCGGTCCGCCGGCGGCGGGAGCCATCGGCGCCATCGCGGGGCCGCCCGCCGGGGCACCCTGATCGGGCGCGGCCTGCGCGAGCAGAACGACTGAGAAAAGGATTGCTGCAACCATGGCCACGGGGATTCGTGAACCACGATGAAAGCTACTCTCTATCACGGCGCGCGCGACGTGCGCCTCGAGCGCGTGCCCGATCCGGCGCTGCGCAAGCCGACGGATGCGATCGTCCGCGTCACGCGCGCCGCGATCTGCGGTTCCGATCTTTGGTTCTACCGGGGAATCACGCAGTGGGAGCCGGGCGATCGCACCGGCCACGAGTTCGTCGGCGTCGTCGAAGCGGTGGGCGCCGAGGTGAGCACGCTGCGCCCGGGCGACGCCGTGATCGCGCCGTTCGTCGCGAGCGACGGAACCTGCGAGTTCTGCCGGCGCGGCCTGCAAACGTCGTGCGTTCACATGGAAAACTTCGGCGACGAGGAGAACGGCGGCCAAGCCGAAGCGGTGCTCGTGCCCTATGCCGACGGCACGCTCGTTCGAACGCTCCCGGAGCTGAGCGCCAAGGCGGCGGCGCAGGTCGCGCTCTGCGACGTACTGCCGACCGGGCACCACGGCGTCGTTAGCGCGAACGCCGCGGCGGGCGGAACGGTGGCGGTCGTCGGCGACGGTGCCGTCGGGCTCTGCGCGGTGCTTTCGGCGGCGAGGGTCGTCGGCGCCGAGCGCGTGATTGCGATCGGGCACAACGCTCGCCGGCTCGCTCTCGCGCGCGAGTTCGGCGCGACCGAAACGTACGACTCGCACGACGAAGGCGTTGCGGCCGCCATCCTCGAGCTCACCAAGGGCGGCGTGCCGAGCGTCGTCGAGGCCGTGGGCAATCAGGAGTCGATGGAGCTGGCGATCGAGATCGCTCGGCCGGGAGGCACGGTCGCCTTCGTCGGCGTTCCGCACAACGTCGGCACTCTCGGGCTGCGCCCGCTCTTCACCAAGAACGTCGCGCTGCGCGGCGCGCTGGCTCCGGCGCGCGCCTATCAAGAGCTGCTGATGCGGCGCATCGCCGACGGGTCGATCGATCCGTCGCCGGTCTTCGATCTCACCCTTCCGCTCGATCGCGTCGCCGAAGGCTACGCGGCAATGGACGAGCGGCGGGCCATCAAGGTGCTGCTCGAAGTTTCCTCGTAGCGGAGGTCATGCAGACCCGCGTCGCCTTCACGACGTACGGAGATCCGGACGCTCCGGCCATTCTCTTTCTCCACGGCATCCGGCTCGGCGCCGCGATCTGGCAGCTCCACGCGACGGCGCTCGCTTCGCGCTACCGCATCGTCGCCGTCGATCTCCCCGGGCACGGCGCGCTCGCCGGCATGCCGTTTACCACCGAGAACGTCACGGCGCTGCTCGACGAAGCGATCGACGGCATCGCGAGCGGTCCGCCCGTGATCGTCGGATACTCGCTGGGCGGCTACGTCGCGATGCGCTACGCCGCGCACTATCCGCAGCGAACGGCCGGCCTGCTGCTGGCCGGATGCACCCTCGATTTCGAAGGTTGGAAGTGGTGGCCGTACGGCTTGGGCGTGCGCTTCACGCAGATGCTTCCCGAATCCATCGCGTCGCGGCTCGTTCATACCACGCTCTACATGACGCTGCCGCAATACTGGCTCGAAGTCGTCGAGGGCATTCCGTTCGATCGCGACGTCTTCGCGCGAACCAGCGAGATCGTGCGCACGTCGGCGAACGCGCTCGACGAAATCGGTTCGTATCGCAAGCCGGTGCTCTTCGTCAACGGCGAATACGATCTGGCGTTTCGCACCGACGAGCGCCGCTTCTTGCACCGGCTGCCGCAGGCGCGTCTTCGCATCATCGGCGGCGTCGATCATACGGGGCCGCTGCGCCGCGTCGAAACCTTCACGCAGATCGTCGACGAGTTCGTCTCGCAGGTGCTGCTTGCCTAAGCTCCTGCGTCGCCTGGGAGCGCGCGACGCGGCGCTGATCGTGATGGGAGGCATCGTCGGCTCCGGCATCTTCCGCAATCCGTCGGTGGTGGCGAAGTTCGCGCCCAACGGCGTGCTGATCATGACGATTTGGGCGATCGGCGGCGCGATCGCCCTGCTCGGCGGCGCGATCTTCGCCGAACTCGCGGCGCGCCGGCCGCACGACGGCGGGCTCTACGCCTACATGCGCGACGCCTTCCATCCGGCACTGGCCTTTTCGTACGGCTGGACGCTGCTGCTCGTTTCGCAGAGCGGCGGCATGGCGGCCGCGGCGGTCACCTTCGCCGGGTACGTCGCGCCGTGGATCGGCCTTCCGCTGCCGCAACAGGATCTCGAGCGCATCCTGGGCGTCGGCGCGATCGCGCTCTTCACGGCGGTCAACGCGCTCGGCGTTCGCACGGGAGCGAACGCGCAAAACGCCTTCATGGTGTTGAAGATCCTCGCGATCGGCGGTTTCATCGCGGTGGGATTCTTCGCGCCGCACGCGCCCTCGCTCGGCTCGGTACCGGCCGGCGCGTTCGCCGGCGGTAACGCGATCGCCGCCATGGGATTGGCGATGGTGCCCGTGCTCTTTGCGTACAGCGGCTGGCAGACGTCGAGCTTCATGTCGGCCGAGCTGAAGGAACCGCAGCGCACGCTGCCGCGCGGGTTGCTGATCGGCGTGCTCGCGGTGGTCGCGCTCTATCTGTCCGTCAACGCCGTCTCGATCTTGGCGCTCGGGGTTCCGCATCTGGCCGCAACCGACGCGCCGGCGACGGCGATCGCCAAGCTCGCCTTCGGCGCGCCGGGCGCGTGGATCATGACCGTGGTCGTCGCCCTTTCGACGCTCGGCTTTCTGAGCAATCAAATCCTCACGTCGCCGCGCGTCTACTTTCAAATGGCCGCCGACGGGACGTTCTTCAAGCCGCTGGCGACCGTCAATGCCCGCACGCATGCGCCCGTGCTGGCCATCGTGCTGCAGGGCACGGTGGCGATCGTCATCGCGCTCTCCGGCGCCTACGACCAAATCCTGAACTACGTCACCAGCGTCGATTACGTCTTCTTCGGGCTTTCGGCGCTCGCGCTGATCGTGTTCCGCGCGCGCGACGCGCGCGACCCGCAATCGCCGCGGCCGTTCTTCGTCATGCCCGGGCATCCGTGGACGACGATCCTGTTCCTGGTCATCGCGTGGGGCATCGTCTGCGACGTGCTGGTGAAATCGCCGGTGGAGACGTGCATCGGCCTCGGCTTGCTGCTCTCGGGCTGGCCCATCTACGAACTCTTCGCCTGGCGCAACCGGCGCGCGGCCGCAAAAGGCTAGCCGCTCGTGCGCGTCGCCGTGCTCGTCGTCATCGGCCTGCTCGAGCTGGCCGCGTTCGGCGCTTCGATCTCCTCGTACGACGTGCAGCTCGGTGCGTTCGGGTTCGTGGTCGGGCGCGACGTCACGGTCGTCGAGGTCGAGCCCGGCTTGCCGGCCGCCGCCGCGCAGATCGCACCCGGCGACCGCATTGCCTACGAGACGCTTTCGCTCGTCGGGCGCAGGGCCCTGATCTTTAGCGAGGAGATCCCGGCCGGCACTACGCTCTCGTTTACGATCGTCCATCGCGGCACGCGGCGCGCCGTCAGCCTGCGCGCGGTCGCGGTGAGTCACGCGTTCTCGCAGATCGAAACCATCGCGTACGCGCTGGCCGGTTTCGCTCTGGGGATCGTCAGCCTCACGCTCGTCGGCCTGCGCCCGAGCCGAATGACGTGGGCGTTTGCGGCGATCGCTCCGCCGCTGCTCGTTCCGTGGAGCGCCGAGTTCTGGGCTCAGAACGCCAGCGGCGTCGCGCCGGTGCTCTTCGACGCATTCGTTTCGCTGCTTTACGGCGCGCAGGGCGCCGGAATCCTTATCTTCGCGAGCCGCTTCCCAACCGACCGACCCCGCGGATTCACCCGCATCGTCGACCTGCTCGGCGTCCCCGCCGGCATCCTCGTCTCGGCGCTCTTGATCTACGGCTACATCGCCGTTCGCGTTTCGCCGGCTCCGCCCGCGCACTTCGCGACGATTGCGGAGTATGCCGTGATCGTCCCCAGCATCGCCGCGCTGATTTGCTTGATCGCGACGTACGCCACCACGAAGGGCGGGGCGCGAAGCCGCCTCGCGCCGACGATCGGCAGCTTCGCGATCTTCATCGTCGCGATCGCGCTAGAGCAAATCGGCAGCGAGATGACGAGCGACCCGGCATTCGTCCTGGCCACCGCGCTGCTCTACGCGCTGGCGCCGGCGCTCGTCGCCGCATCGGTTGCGTACGGCGTGGTGCGCCATCGCGTCATCGACGTCAACTTCATCATCGGCCGCACGCTCGTCTATACGGCGCTGACGGTATTCGTCGTCGCGGTCTTTACCCTGATCGAATACCTGGTCGGCAAACTGCTCGAGGAACGCCGGCTGGCGCAGATCATGGAAGTCGCGGCGGCGGTCGGCATCGGCGTGTCGCTGAACTACGTCCACGGCTGGCTCGACCGCGTGCTCGACGTCGTCTTCTTCAGGCGCCGCCACGCCGCCGAGGAGCGGCTGGCCGCGGCGGCGCGCACGCTCCCCCACGTGGAGACGAACGATCTCGTTGCCGGGATCCTGATCGACGAGCCCTGCGACGCCTTAGAACTCGCGTCGGCCGCCGTCTTTCGGTTCGACGGCACGCGCTACGTTCGCCAAGGCGCGCGCGCGTGGGACGGATGCGCCGCCGAGCTCGAGCGCGACGACTGGCTCGTCGTTCGCTTGCGCTCGGAGCTCATGCCGACGAGCGTGAGCGAGCTGCGCTGGCGGCGCACCGACGTGCCGCAAGGCGAGTTCCAGCCGATCTTCGCCGTGCCGATCGCTTCGGGCCACGAGCTCGAAGGCATCGCGCTCTACGGCGCGCACGCACACGGCGAGGATCTCGATCCCGACGAGCGGCGCAGCCTCACGGCGCTCGCCGCCGCCGCCGCGCTGGCCTACGATACGATCGCGCGGCAGCAGCTGCGCCGCCAGCTCGACGAACTCGGCTCCGAGAACCGGATGCTGCGCGAGATGGAAAGCCGCCTCACCGCGCTGCTCGAAGACCGGCTGCGCGGGGCGAGCGGCGAAGGCGCCTGATTCGCCATCTGTCGCACGGAGCGCGTCCAGCCTTAACCGCACGGCGGATGCACCGGGAGCCCGCATAAGGTAACGTTCCTCTATGGAACGGTTGAGTGCGGGCGACACCGCCTGGGTGCTTGCGAGCGCGGCGCTCGTGATGCTGATGACGCCGGCGCTCGGCTTCTTCTACGGCGGATTGGTCCGCCAAAAGAACGTGCTCTCGACGTTGATGCACAGCTTCATCGCGCTCTGCGTTATTTCGGTGCAGTGGGTGCTGTGGGGCTATACCCTGGCCTTCGGGCCAGATTGGCACGGCGTCGTCGGATCGCTGGCGTGGGCCGGATTCGCCGGCGTCGGCGCCGCGCCGAACCCCGATTACGCGCCGACGATCCCGCACGCCGCGTTCGCGCTCTTCCAAATGATGTTTGCCGCGATCACGCCGGCGCTGATTACCGGCGCGTTCGCCGAGCGCAAGCGCTTTGCCGCCTTCGTGATCTTCACCGTGCTCTGGGCGACGATCGTGTACGATCCGATCGCGCACTGGGTGTGGGGCCACGGCGGTTGGCTCGCGCGGCTCGGCGCGCTCGATTTTGCCGGCGGCACCGTGGTGCACGTCTCCTCGGGAGTCGCGGCGCTGGTTGCCGCGTGGGTGCTCGGGCCGCGCCTCGCGCACGAAGAATCGCGCGATCCCCACGATCGCACGATGATGCTGCTAGGCGCGGCGCTGCTCTGGTTCGGCTGGTTCGGCTTCAACGCCGGAAGCGCGCTCGCGGCAAACGGGTTGGCGGCGATCGCCTTCGTGAATACTAACGTGGCCGCCGCGATGGGCGCGCTCGCGTGGGCGACGATCGCGTGGTATCGCGAGGGCGCCCCGAACAGCACCGGCGCCGCGGCCGGTGCGGTGGCGGGCCTCGTCGCGGTGACGCCGGCAGCGGGATACGTCACGCCGGCGGCGGCGATCGTGATCGGCGGCGTCGCGGCGGCCATCTGTTACCTAGCGGTTAGGATGCGCGAGCGCATGCACGTCGACGACGCGCTCGACGTCTTTCCGGTGCACGGCATCGGCGGCACCGTCGGCGCGCTGCTGACCGGCGTCTTCGCAACGACCGCCATCAACGCAGCCGGATCGAACGGCCTGCTCTACGGCAATCCCAGGCAGCTCGCGGTGCAGCTGCTCGCGGTCGCCGCCGTGTGGGCGTATACCGCGATCGCGACCTTCCTCATCTTGAAGGCCGTGATGCTGGTCGTTCCCTTGCGCGTCAGCGCGCGCCAGGAGCGGCTGGGCCTGGACGCCTCGCAGCACGCCGAAGCCGCCTACGTTCACTGATTCGAAAGGAGCCACTCGTGGAAATCGCACTTGCCTTCGTCCTCTTCGCCGCGCTGATCGGCGCTTGGATCGCCGCCGAGCGCCGCGCGCTTCCGCCGCGCGCTCCCAAGCCCAGCGCCGAATGCGAACCGTCGCGCCACGGGTTCCTGCGCGGGCTCGCGCGCATCGACGCCGCGTAGCTGGAAGGCCGAGCTTCGCCGCAGGCCGTCGATTCGATTCCGGAAAATGAGACGGCATGCGTCTGGCAGCCGCCCTCGTGCTGGCTTCGGCCGTAACGGCTTCAGGGTGCTCGGGCGCGACGCCGCCGCCCGGGCCCTCGGTTCTCGCACCCGATTCACGCGGCGCAACGCGCGCGCCCGCAGCGCGAGCGCCCCGCGGCGTGCGCGTCGGCAAAGAAGCCAACGTCATTCCGCTCGGTGCGTGGGGCACGCGCTTCGTCCCCGACGAGCATTTTTCGTTTCTCCGCCAACCCGGCGGAACGGATCGCGTGTGGATGGCCGGCGGAACGTCCGGCACCGCGGGCGATACGTTCGCGTTCGAGACCGGCGACTTCGCGACGATGACGCCGCTGATTCGCAAAGGGGGCGCAGCCGTTCCGGTCTTGCGCCCCAACCATCCGGGATCGTCCGCGCCCGACGCCGACTACGCGGGCGCGGGCTCCGTCTTCGTCGCGAAGAACGGCCGCGATCTCATCCTCGTCTACCACGGCGAGAATCACACGTTCGGCGGCGTGCACGACGCGGGAACCCCGTTCTACGCAACGATCTGTCTCGCGCGCTCGAGCGACGGCGGACGCTCGTGGAAACGCGAAGGGGCGATCGTCACCGGGATGGTGCCGAAACCGCCGGGCGCGCCGCCGCGCGCGGCGTTAGGCGCCGGCCAGCCGGCCGTCGTGGAATCGCACGGGTATTTCTATCTGCTGTACATGGACTGGAATCTGACGTACCCCGACGCGACCTATCTCGCGCGCGCCCCGGTCTCCGGCGACGCGGCACCCGGCACGTGGCGCAAGTGGGACGGCGCGCGCTTTTCGCAACCGGGCATCGGCGGAACGAGCGTGCCCGTGCTCGAGGCGCCGGCGCCGGCCGCGCGAAACGTCTGGGCCGGCAATCCTTCGGTGAGTTACAACGCGTTCTACGGCGCATTCATCGACGTCTTTCAAACCGCTCGCGCGTTCTACTTCGCCACGTCGCCCGATCTCGTGCACTGGAGTACTCCGATCGAAATCTTCGCGTTCGGCGAAAACGAAGACGCGCCCGTCGCGGGAAAGCCGTGGTACTCGTATCCGACGCTCGTCACGCCGGGAAGCCCCAACGAGCGCGAGACGGACCGCACCGGGTATATCGTCTATGCGAAGGCCGACTGGTCGGTCACGCCGCACACGGCGTACCGCCGCGCACTCACGTTCTATTGATTTACGAGTGCGCCGAAGCGCGGTGCTGAATCTTTCCGATCGGCAGATAGTGGCGCAGTGGGATCTCGGCTTGCGCGGCGTGGCGAATGCCGAGGATCACGGCGAGCAGACAGGCTACGCCGATGACGATGGCGACCCAAAAGGTGGCGTGTAAGCTTCCCGCGAGCACGGCTGCAGGGGCGGCGCCCGCGCTCTGCAGGTTCTTGGCGACGAGCTCTTCCGCGAACGCGCCCAGCGCGACGCCGAAGCCGATGCCGAGCTGCAGTGCAAAGCTGAGCGTCGCCGAGCCGCTGCCCTCGTCGATCTCCTCGACGTGCGCGAGCCCGGCGATCATGCCCGCTTGATAGGCTAGCATGCCGCCGAAGACTGCGATGCAGGTGCCGGGCAGAATCGACGCCCAGTAGGGCGAGCTCGGGTGCATGAAGAGGAAGATGACTTCCCCGCCGATCATCACGACGCTGCTCCAAATGCCCAGCGCGCGTACGCCGATGCGGCGCGCGATCGGCATCGTGAGCGGAGCGGCGACGAACGAGGTGACGATCGTCGACGGCATGAACGCCAGCCCCGCCATCAGCGCGTCGTAGCCCATCACCCGCTGCGCGTAGATCGACGTGAAGACCATCACGCCCGCGTACGACATCGGCTGCAGGCAGACCACGATCGATCCCGAGAGCAAGTCGGGATACCGGAAGAGCCGCGGCGGAAGAATCGGCTCGGTCGCTCGCCGTTCGACCAGCCAGAAGACCGCCGCCAGCGCCAACGTGATCAGCGCGCGAACTCCGGTCGATAGCGACGCGATGCCGTCGGCCGGGATCAGTTCGATCGTGTAGATCAGCGTCATCAACGTCGCGGTGAGCAGCAGCGCCCCGGCGACGTCGAGCTTCTCGCGAATGCCGGCGCCCTTGTCGGCCGGCACGTAGAACGGCAGAAACGCGAAGATGGCGACCGCAAAGGGCACGTTGACGAAAAGCACGCTGCGCCATCCCAAATACTGCACGAGCACGCCGCCGAGCAGCATGCCGGCGGCGATTCCCGCGCTGCCGATCGTGCCCCACAGCGCGATCGCGCGCGAACGCGCGGGGCCGGCCGGGAACATCCCGAGGACGATCGCGAGCGCCGCGGGGTTGACCAGCGCCGCTCCGAAGCCCTGCAGGGCGCGCATCGCGATCAGCATCGTGCCGCTGTGCGCGAGGCCGCCGAGCAGCGAGCCGATCGCGAAGAGCGCCAAGCCGGCGATGAAAAACTTGCGCCGCCCGAAGAGATCGGCGCAGCGCCCGGTCAGCATCAAGAAGCCGGCCAGCACGATCGCGTAGGTGCTGACGATCCATTGCCCCTGCGCCGCGGTCATGTGCAGTTCCGATTCCATCGTCGGAAGCGCGATCGTCACGATCGAAAAATCGACTAGGAGCATGAAGAAGGTCGCGCTCAATATCGCGAACGCGACCCAGATCCTCGGCGACTGCGTTCCGCTCGCAGACGCAGCGGTCATACGCGCATCAATGCCGCCCAGTCGTCGCGCGAGATCCGCAGGTCGTCTTCCGCCAGGCGCGCCAGCGGCGTTTGGGTCATGCTCTCGTGCGCGCAGAGGTCGCGGTCGTGCGTGTTCACGTACAGCAGGCCCGTGACGAATTCGCCGCGCGCCGCCGATTCGTGGATCGTCTTGAGCGCGCCGATCGCATCGGTCGGATCGTAGTCGGTGGCGAGCTTGCGCAGGAGCACGTGCGATCCGTCTTCGAGTTCGACGTCGCGAACCGTTCCGGGCTCGTAATCGACGTGGACCTCCTTGCCGGTCGCGATGTAATCGGCGGTGTGCAGCACGACGTCGTGGTCCTTCACGTACGCGTAGCTCTTGGTCGAGCCTTCGTGATCGTTGAACGTGACGCACGGGCTGATGACGTCGACGATCGCGGTGCCGCGATGCGAAAAGGCCGCTTGGAGCAACGGCACCAGCTGCTTGCCGTCGCCGGAGAAGGAACGGGCGACGAACGTCGCGCCCAGCTGAATGGCCAGGCCGCAGATGTCGATGGTCGCGTAATCGTTGACTTTCCCGCCCTTGAGCTTCGAGCCGACGTCGGCCGTGGCCGAGAACTGCCCCTTGGTCAGCCCGTAGCAGCCGTTGTTCTCGACGATGTACGTGAGATCGACGTTGCGGCGGATCATGTGGCAGTACTGCCCCAGGCCGATGCTGGCGGTGTCGCCGTCGCCGCTGATGCCGAGCACCATGAGCTCGCGATTGGCCAGTTTGGCGCCGGTCGCGGCCGACGGCATGCGGCCGTGCAAGCTGTTGAATCCGTGCGCTTGCTCGACGAAGTACGCCGGCGTCTTGGACGAGCAGCCGATCCCGCTCATCTTGGCGAGGTTGTGCGGCTCGACGCCGTAATCGAAGAGCGCTTTGATGAGATGGTTGGTGATCGAGTTGTGGCCGCAGCCGGCGCAGAGCGTCGTCGGGAGCCCTTTGTACACCTCGCGCGTGAGGCCGATGATGTTCAGATTGGCAGTCATGTGTTACTCCGCAACGACCGCAGGCTGGCGTTCGGCTTCCAGCAGCGGGTCGACGATGGCGTGCGCGTCGATCGGCACGCCGTTGTAGTGGCAGATGGATTCCAGGCGCTGAACGAGGTGCGCCGGCAGCTCGCTGCGCAAGATGCCGTAGACCTGGGCGTCGCGGTTCTGCTCCACGACGTAGACGCGGTCGTGCCGCTTGACGAAGCTCGCGACCTCGGGCGAAATGGGCAGCGCGCGCAGCCGGAGATAGTCGACTTTGAGATCGGCGTCGGCCAGCCGGTCGCGCGCCTCGACCACCGCGTGATGCGTCGTCCCGTATGCGAGGATGCCGATCTTGCAGGCCTTTTCGTCGACGACCGGCGCGGGCACGGCCGTACGCGCCGTCTCGTGCTTGCGTACCAAACGGTCGAGATTGCGCTGCCACACGTCGGGCTGTTCCGAATAGCGCGCCTCTTCGTCGTGGCCGGTACCCCGCGTGAAGAACCCTGCGTTGGGGTGCTTGGTTCCCGGCAGCGTGCGATACGGTATGCCGTCTTTATCGATGTCCTTGTAGCGGCCCCAGCCCTTCATGGCGCTCAAATCGTCGGCGCTCAGGACTTTGCCGCGATCGAAGGGCTTCTCCGGATACGGCAGCGGCGGCGTGAGCCACGAGTTCATGCCGAGATCGAGATCGGAGAGCACGAAGATCGGCGTCTGGAACCGATCGGCGAGATCGAAGGCCTCCATGGCGAACTCGTACGCTTCCTCGACGGTCGCGGGAAGCAGCACGATGTGTTTCGTGTCGCCGTGCGAGAGCGTGTAGGCAAACGCGACGTCGCCCTGCATGGTGCGCGTCGGAAGGCCGGTCGACGGCCCGGCGCGCTGCACGTCGAAGATCACGCCCGGAATCTCCGCGAAATAGGCGAAGCCGGCGTACTCGGCCATCAGCGAAATGCCGGGCCCGGACGTGGACGTCATGGCGCGCGCGCCCGCCCAGCCCGCGCCGAACACCATTCCGGCCGCGGCGAGCTCGTCTTCGGCCTGCACGATGGCGACGTTGCGTTCGCCCGTCTCGGCGTTCGCGCGGAACTTGTCCGCGTATTGAATGAACGACTCGCACAGCGACGACGAAGGCGTGATCGGATACCACGCGGCGACCGTGCAGCCGCCCATGATGCAGCCGAGCGCGGCGGCTTTGTTGCCGTCCATGAAGAGCAGGCCCTCGGTCTTCCCCTGCATCGGCTCGAGCGCGAACTTCTCGGCCTTCTGCAGGTGCTCGCGCGCGTACTCGAGGCCGACGCGGACGGCCTTCATGTTGAGTTCCGCGGCCGACGCCTTCGATTTGAACTGCGCCTTGAGCGCTTCCTGAATGGTTTCTTCGGGAATGTCGAGCAGATAGGCGACCGCGCCGACGTAGATCATGTTGACGAGGTACTTGCGCAAGTCGCCCTTGTCGGAGAAATGCTCTTTGCCCAGCGCGCCGAAGGGCACCGCATAATACGTGAGGTCGTCGCGCAGCGTTTCGCCGGTGAGCGGGTAGGCCGAATCGTAGATCGCGATGCCGCCGGGCTTGACGTTGGCGACGTCGAGCGTCCAGGTCGCGGCGTTGAGCGAAACCAGTACGTCCACGTCGCGCGCCCTGCAGCGATAGCCCTTGCCGGTGACGCGGACGTCGAACCACGTCGGGAGGCCTTCGATGTTCGACGGAAAGACGTTCTTCGGTGCGACCGGAATTCCGAGGCGGAAGATCGCGTTCGTGAGGACGAGGTTCGAGGATTGGCTGCCCGAACCGTTGACCGTCGCCACTCGAATCGTGAAGTCGTTGACGGTGCGCTGAATCATCAGAATGAGCTATTTCCTAGGCGGCGCGCATCTCCCTAGCGGAGCGGCCGCAGGGAGCGTGAAGAAAAGAGCCCGGCATTGCTGCCGGGCTCTCGACGTTTCGCTCCGTAGGGAGCTTACATCATGTCGTAGCCGCCCATGCCGCCGCCGGGCATACCGGCCGGCTCTTTCTTCGGCTCGGGCTTGTCGGCGATGAGCGTCTCGGTGGTCAGGATCAGCGCGCCGATCGACGCCGCGTTTTGCAGCGCCGCACGCGTCACCTTGAGCGGCTCCACGATGCCGGCCGCGAACATGTCGACCACTTCGCCGGACATCGCGTCGAAGCCGAACGGAGCCGACTTCTGGCGAACCGCGTTGACCTGGACGGAACCTTCGTAGCCCGCGTTATCGGCGATCTGGCGAAGGGGCTCCTCGAGGGCCTTGCGGATGATGCTGATGCCGATCTTCTCGTCGGCCCAGGTGGTGGCGTGACCGTTGGTTTTCGGCGGCTCGTACTTGTCGATCGCCTTGACCGCGTGCACCAGCGAGCTTCCGCCGCCGGGGATCATGCCTTCCTGCACGGCAGCGCGGGTCGCGCTGAGCGCGTCCTCGATGCGGTGCTTCTTCTCTTTGAGCTCGGTCTCGGTCGCGGCACCGACTTGGATCACCGCAACGCCGCCCGAGAGCTTGGCGAGACGCTCTTGCAGCTTCTCGCGATCGAAGTCGGAATCGGTCTCTTCGATCTGCTTTTTGATCATCTCGATGCGGCCCTTGATCGCGTCTTGCTTGCCGGCACCGTCGACGATCGTGGTCTCTTCCTTCGTCACGGTCACGCGCTTGGCGCGGCCGAGCTGGTCGGGAGTCACTTTGTCGAGCTTGAGGCCCAGCTCTTCGGAGATCACCGTGGCGCCCGTGAGCGTCGCGATATCCTTGAGCATCTCTTTGCGGCGGTCGCCGAAGCCCGGCGCCTTCACCGCAACGCTGGTGAACGTGCCGCGCAGCTTGTTGACGACGAGCGTCGCGAGCGCTTCACCTTCGACGTCTTCGGAGATGATGAGCAGCGGCTTCTGAACCTGAACGACCTTCTCGAGCAGCGGCAGGATGTCGGCGATCGCCGAGATCTTGCGCTCCGTCACGAGGATGAACGGATCGTCGAGCACGGATTCCATGCGCTCGGAATCGGTGACCATGTACGGCGAGATGTAGCCCTTGTCGAACTGCATGCCGTCTTTGGTCTCGACTTCGGTCTTGAGCGTGCGCGACTCTTCGACGGTGATGACGCCGTCTTTGCCGACCTTCTCCATCGCGTCGGCGATCAGCTCGCCGATCTCTTTGTCGTTGGCCGAGATCGACGCGACCTGCGCGATTTTCTCTTTGGTGTCGACGATCTTCTTGAACGATTCCATCTCGGCGACCGCGAGCTCGACGGCCTTCTCGATGCCGTGCTTGATCAGCAGCGGGTTGCTGCCGGCCGTCACGTTGCGGAGGCCTTCGCGAATGATCGCTTGCGCGAGCACGGTCGCGGTGGTGGTGCCGTCACCGGCGATGTCGTTCGTCTTGGAGGCGACTTCCTTGACGAGCTGGGCGCCCATGTTCTCGAACACGTCGGGCAGCTCGATTTCCTTAGCGATCGTCACGCCGTCGTTGGTGATCGTCGGCGATCCGAATTTCTTGTCGAGGACGACGTTGCGGCCCTTCGGTCCGAGCGTCACCTTTACGGCGTCGGCAAGGATGTTGGCGCCGCGCTCGAGCGCGCGCCGGGCGGCTTCGTCAAAAACCAGTTGCTTTGCAGCCATGATAAAGTTTCAAAACTCCTTATACGCCGGCCGGAACTTTGTCGACGATGGCGAGGATGTCTTTTTCGGGAATGATGAGGTACTCGGTGCCGTCGATCTTGACTTCGCTGCCCGAATACTTCCGGTAGAGCACGCGGTTGCCAACCTTGACGTTCATCGCGAGCTTGGTACCGTTGTCGAGAACGCGGCCGTCGCCGATCGCGCGAATGACGCCCTCCTGGGGCTTCTCCTTCGCGGTATCCGGCAAGAAGATGCCGCCCGTCGTCTTGTCGTCTTGCTCGACGTGCTCGATAACGACGTTATCGTGCAAGGGCTTGAGATTCACGGAAAAACCTCCAACACGTGACTTCTGATAGGCTTTAGCAGTCTCAGCGCGAGAGCGCTAGCCGTGCCATCTTAGCAGAGTGCGGGGGAGAGTGCAAGCCGTTTTCGCGGGGTCGCGGGGGCTTTTTCGGGCTTGGACGGCCTAGGGAAGTAAGCGAGCAAACTCCGGGCCGCCGAGCAGGTACGATGCCATCAAGGCCATCGCGAAGACGACGGCACAGACGCGGTACATCGGACGCTCGATGGCCAGCCCGACGATCGCCAGGCCGATACTGACGAGGGTGACCGCCGCCTCGGCCAGGCCGCCGCTCGCCGAACGGTGCAGGGCGGCCCACGCCGCGAAGGCGGCTCCGACCCCGACGATCGTGGAGAGCAGGCCGGCGGCCACCCAAATGACGTACTCCGCCGGCTCCGGCAAGGAGCGATCTCCCATCATCGAACGATGGTAGCGCCCGATCCCTAAGCGTTGCTGAACGAGCCGCCCAACGGCGGCGTTATTCTCCGCACTCTTTGTGCGTCGAACAGTACTTCGCCTGATCGATGCGCACGCTCAGCTCGCTCGCGCGAAAGACGACGACCTCGTACGGGTCGAGCATGAACCCGAACTTGCCGCCCTTGAGCGCGAAGAACTGCTCCTGGCCGGGATCGTTGTAGATCGGAACGGTCGCGACCAAGCGTGCGGTCGCGTACTCGTCGGCGACCGCCTCTCCTTGATACATCCGCCGCATCAACGCCTCCGAGGCGCGATTGCCCGACTGCAGCGACGGCGTGCTGCCGCCCTTTGCAAACGTGTACGTCTCCTCGGTTACCACGTCGTGCTTGTCGAGCACCGCGTGCAGCGTCCAGCGGCGGATGCCGCCCTTCACGTCGGCGGTGCCGACCGATACGCCTAGATCCTTGTCGTAGCCGTGCTGGATCGTTTGCCACAGCACGAACGGGTTGGAAGCCAGCCACGCCCGCTCTTGCGTCCAGGTCATCCCGGGATCGGCGTCGGCGCGCGCGCACAGCGCGGCCGCGAGAAGCAGTACCGCCGCCAACGCCTTACAACTCCCCACGGGGCACCATTCCTTTCATCGCGCGCTCGCGGACTTTCGGGAAGAGCCGCGCGGCGCAAAACGGCATGCGCACCGGATCGCTTCCCGCGCCGCCGACGTGCACGCAGCACTGCTCGAGGCGCTCAGTAATTAACGTATCCGCATCCATGAATTGTTTAACCGTGACGCGCTTGACCCGCTCGCCGACGAAGCGAGCCGTCGCATCCTTCCCGAAGGCCAGCTTGAGCAGATCCCCAAGGCCGCCGAAATCGCACGCGCCGCAGAGCGTCTTGAGATGGGCGGCCAATTCCGGGCGCGAGAGCGTCATCGTCTCCGACATGACGCCGGTCAACGCGTCGCGCACGCCGCGCAGCGTCTCCGTAAACGCGATGGTGTTGCCGAACAGGCTTAAGTTTTCGCGCAGCGCGGCCTCGCCGACGATCGAGGCCAAACCGGCGTAGCCGCCGTTCTTGCCGAGCAGGAAGTAGCCGATCGAGCAGCAGTCGGGATGGCTGCAAGGAAGCGCGATGAGATCGCGCGCCTTGACTCCGAACCGCGATTGCTGCTCGATGCGCTCCAGCACGCCCGTCGTGGTGATCCGCTGCATCGAATCGACCACCGGCGAGCGGCCGGAGGCGAAGAGGGGCTGATACATCACGCCGCCGACGTACGGCGTCGCGAACGCCGTATCGAGGATCTCGCCGATCTGATCGGCGTTCTCCGGTACGACCGTCGCGACGAGCGTCGTGAAGACCCGGGCCCCGCTCAAGCGCGCGACCGCGCGCTCCTTGAGCTCGCGCAGGTCGGTGCCGCGCAGGGTCTCGTGCGTGCGCGCGCGCTGTCCGTCGTATTGAAGATAGATCTCGACGCGGTCGCGCAGGCCGCGAAGGAATGCGAGGAGCGCGTCTTCGTTGGCGATCCGCACGCCGTTGGTGTTTACCAAGATTCGCGTCACCGGCAGCGCGGCGAGCCGCTCCACGAGCTCGCGAAACTGCGGATGCACCGTCGGTTCGCCGCCGGAGATCATCACCACGTCGAGCCGCCCGTCTTCGCGCGCGATTGCCGCCTCGACCGCAGCGACCGCAGCGTCGACCGGCATGTAGTGCGAGAGCCCCGGGCCCGAACTGGTGAAGCACGCCGGGCACTGCAGGTTGCACTGCGTGGTGACGTCGAGCAGGTAGATGCACGAATGCTGCAAGTGCGCCGGGCCTAGCCCGTACTCGTAGCCGGTCGGTACGGGAAAGATCTGCTGCGTATCCGGATTGATCGCCTTCGTCGGGACGCGCCACTGCTGAAGGTATTTCCAGAGTTCGGCGCTCTCTTCGTACAGCGACCACACCTCGCCGTGCCCGCGGCGGCACCACCGGCGCAGGTAGACCGCGCCCTCGCGCTCGACGAGATGGCCGTCGCAGATGTCGGTGGGGAACTCGGGATCGAACGACGGGTCGGCGGCGAAGCAGCGCGGACAGACCGCGCGCACGCTCTTGAGCAGCGTGTAGTCGTAGACGGGCAGCGCCACTAGGAGCCGATTCCGATGAGCGCACCGCAGATCGTGGCGCCGCCCAAGCTTCCGGCCGCCGAGCCCACGAGAAAACCGCTGAGAAAATTCATTCCCGCATCGCGGCGCAACATGCGCAATCCCAGCCAACCCAGGCCGGCGCCGACCGCCCAGCACGGGAACAGGCCGAGCCATGCCGGCTTTACGTTCCACCCGCCCGCGATCAGCCCGATGACGAGCACTGCGAGCACGATGCCGAAGATGCCGCCGCCGAAGAGGCCGGTCAGCAAGCCGCCGATGAAAGCGCCGACGTTCCCCTGGTGCGGTTTTTGCTCCAAGGCGGCGTCAGGCGAGCGCGGGGCGTCGACGCGGTGCGACGAGGGCGGCGAACTTCCACGCGAAGAGCGCGAAGCCCGCGATGCAGCCGAGTTGCGCGACGGTCAGCGTTCCGGCAAACGGTGCGACGTCGCGAAAGAAGTCGGCGACGAAACGATCGGCGCAAAAGAGCATTCCGCCGAGGTAGAAGAGGCCGTTCTCCGGCAACGCGCCGCGGCGCTCGACCCAAAGCAGCGCGGCGAACGAGATGGCGGCGCCTAGCGAAAGATAGAGCTGCGACGGATGGCGCCACGCGCCGTGATCGTGCACCGCCCATGCGAGCCCCGCGGCCTTGCCGTAGCAGCAGCCGCCGACGAAACACGCGACCCGCCCGATCGCCTCCCCGGCCGGTATCGCCAACGCGAACAGATCGCCGGTCGGGCGGACGATGCCGAAATACCGTTTGGCCGCGACGACCGCGAGCCAGCCGCCGAGAATGCCGCCCTCGATGCTCTTTCCGGGAAGGCCCGTGGCGAGCAGTTGCACCAGATTCGCGCCGGCCAGGCCGCCCAACAAGCCCGCGGTCATCACCCGCGCGACGTCGGTGCCGCCCATGCCGCGGCGCCGGGCCATCCACCAAAACACCGCGACCGCGACGGCGTAGCCGAGCGCGTAGATCGGCGCGGCCATCAGCCACCGGACGTGCTCGTCGACGCGATCCATGCGCGCTACTTCGCCCAGGCCCGGCGAGCGCCTGGGCGAATGCACTCGCCCATGATCGCACCCACCGCCGCCGGCTGGGGCCGCATCGCCGTAGCGGCCGTCGTAGCGGGCCTGATCGGCGCCGTCTTGCTCGACGCCTTTCTTTACGTCGCGGTGGCGGCGCCGCAAGGCGCGAGCCTGACCGCGATGTGGCAGCACGTCGCCGTCTCCGCCGCCGGCGCGCAGATCGCCGGCAATCCCCTCGCACCGTGGATCGGGCTGGCCGTGCACGTTGCGGTCAGCATCGGGTGGGCCGGCGGCTACGCGTATCTGGCGGCGTCGCAGCCGTTCCTCAATCGGCGCTGGGCGATCTCGGGCGTGGCGTACGGCGCCGTCGTCTACCTGCTCATGCAACTGGTGATGCTGGCCGGGCATAGCTTCGAACTGCCGTCCGGCCCCGACGCGGTCGGCCGCGCGCTGATCGCGCACTGTTTCTTCTTCGGACTTCCCGTGGCGCTGGTCGTGCGAGCGCTCTCTTCCCGAGCGGCGCCGTGAGCGGCACGCTGCGGATTTCGCTCGATGCGCTGCGCCACAACGCGAGCGCGCTGCGCGAACTCGTCGGCCCGCAGCACGCGGCCTTCGTGGTCAAGAGCAACGCCTACGGGCACGGCATCGTCGAGACGGCGCTCGCGATCGAACCATACGCGACGCGCTTCTGCGTCTACTCCGTCGAAGAGGCGATCGCGCTGCGCGACGGCGGCGTGACGCAGCCGGTGCTCGTGCTCGGCGTGGTGGATCCCGCAACGCTCGACGACGCGTTGGCGGCCAAAGCGGAGCTCGCGATTTGGGAGACCAAGGAGTGGGTGCGCCGTCTCGCGGGAGCCGCGCGCAAACGGCACCTGCGCGCGAAGGTGCACGTGAAGGTGAATACCGGCTTGAACCGCCTCGGCTTCGAGCCGCACGAGTTGACCGACGCCGTCGAAGATTTGCTGCACGTCGGCGAGATGGAAATCGCCGGAATTTTTTCGCATCTCGCGTCGGCCGAAGAACTCGATTCCCCCTCCACGATGCACCAGCTCGAAACGTTCGAACGCGCGCTCTCGTCCGTCGCGCCGCTGCTCGAGCGCCGCGAGCTGCGGCCCATTCGCCACATCGCGGCGTCGGCCGCGGCGATGCTGTGGCCGCAGACCCGGCTCGACATGTCGCGCTTCGGCATCGCGCTCTACGGCCTGTGGCCCTCGCCGCAAACGCGCGAAGCGTTCGGCGAAGGCGCCGCCGCGAGGCTCGAGCTGCGCCCCGCACTTTCGTATACGTCGCAGCTCATGGTGGTGCGATCGATCGCCGCCGGATCGCCGGTCGGCTACGGTGCGACCTTTCACGCCCCGCGCGACATGCGCATCGGCGTGCTGCCGTGCGGCTACGGCGACGGCGTTCCGCGCGCGCTCTCCAATCGCGGCGCCTTTCTGGTCGACGGCGCGCTCTGCCCGATCGTCGGCCGCGTGGCGATGAACATGACCGAGATCGATCTCACCAACGCGCCGAAGGCGCGCGTCGGCTCGACGGTGACGCTCATCGGCCGCGACGGCGACGCTGCCGTCACCGCCGACGATTGGGCCGGCTGGGCCGAGACGATCAACTACGAAATCGTCACGCGCCTCCCCGCCGAACTCCCGCGCGAGTACGACTAGCCCCTGGGTGTCACCTGAGCTTGTCGAAGGGCGCCGGGACATCGTTGCAACGGTTGAATGCGCCCTTCGACAGGCTCAGGGTGACACCGAGGGGCTAGCTCACCGCTTTGATGGCGTCTTTGAGGCTCATGGTGCCTTTGTAGAGGGCGCTGCCGACGATGCACGAGTCGACGGTGAGCGGCACCAGCCGCTTGAGCTCGAGCAGGTCGTCGATGTTGCGCGCTCCGCCGCTCGCGGTGATCTTCACTTCGGCGGCGTTCGCGACCGCGATGAGCGCGTCGATATCGTAGCCTTCGCCCATGCCGTCGCGCCGAATTTCGGTGAAGATGATGCGCGACACGCCCCACTGGGCGACGCGCTTGACCAGCGCGTCGCGATCGACCGGCGTGCGCTCTTGCCAGCCGTGGGTCGCGACTTCGGAGCCGCGCGCGTCGATGCCGGCGATCACCTTGCCGGGGAAACGGCTGATGATGTGGCGCGCGAGGCGTTCGTCTTCCACGAGCAGCGTGCCGATGATGATCTCCGACGCGCCGGCGTTGAACGCGACCTCGGCGTGCTTGACGGCGCGAACGCCGCCCCCGAGCTGCACGGGAATGTCGACGGCGGAACAGATGCCTTCGATCGCCGCCAAGTTTTCGCCGCGGTCGAAGGCCGCGTCGAGATCGATCACGTGCAGGCGCTGCGCGCCCTCGGCTACGAACGCCTTGGCGCGCTCGACCGGATCCCCGTCGTACTCTTTGGAGGTCTCCGGTTTGCCTTGCTCCATGCGAACGCACTTCCCGCCGTGCAGATCGATCGCAGGGATCACCAGCATAGTTCTAGCTCCTCACGCCGTTGGCGGCACGCTTGTCGATGGGAACGAACGGCCCGGTGACCGGCCCGTCGTAGGTCGCCTGCGGCCGAATCAGCCGGTTATCGGCCAGTTGTTCGAGGATGTGCCCCGTCCAGCCCGCCACGCGACCGCACGCGAAGAGACAGGTGAACTCGTCTCCCGGAATGTCGAGATCGGCCAACACCGGCGCCGTATAGAAATCAACGTTGGCGTAAATCGTGTTGTCGGGTTTCTTCTCTTGCAGCACTTTGCGGCTGGCCTCTTCCAACGCGTGCGCCGTGTCGTACCACTTGCTGCGGCCGACGTGCTCGGAGAGCTTGCGCGCCATCGCTTCGAGATGGCGGGCGCGCGGATCGCGCACTTTATACTCGCGGTGGCCCATGCCCATGATGCGTTCGCGGCGGCCCAGCGCGTCGCGCACGTACTTCTCGGCGCGCTCGGGAGTCTTCACTTCGGTGAGCGTGTGGTACGAAGCGCTCGCCGCACCGCCGTGCAGATCGCCCTGCAGGGTCGCGAGCGCCGCGGTGACGGCCGCGTACACGTCGGAGCGCGTCGAGGCGGCGACGCGCGCGGCGAAGGTCGAGGCGTTGTACGAGTGATCGGCGAGCAGCACGAAATACGTGTCGAGCGCGTCTTCTTCGATCGCGTGCGGCACCTTGCCGGAGCGCATGTAGAGAAAGTTGCCGGCCTGCGAGAGGTCGGCGCGCGGCTCGACCGGATCGAGCCCGCGGCGGATGCGATCCCACGCGGCGACGATCGTCGGCATCTTGGCGACGAGTTCGATCGCGGTGTGCACGTCGGAGAGGTGTTCGCCGTGCGCGTTCACCGGCGAGAAGAGGCTCAAGCCGCTGACGATCGTTCGCACGACGTCCATCGGCCAGGCCGTCTTCGGAACGTTCTGCATCGCCGCGATGAGCGGCTCGGGAAGCGAGCGGCGCGAACCGAGTTCGCGCTTGAGCATTTCGAGCTCGTGACGGTTCGGTAAATGACCGTACAGCAGTAAGTGCACGACCTCTTCGAAGGTCGCGTTCGGGGCGAGATCGTCGATGTCGTACCCGCGATACGTCAGGCGCCCGATCGCGCCTTCGACGTTGCTGAGCTGCGTCGAGCCGACGACGACGCCTTCGAGACCGCGATCCACAACGGTAGGCAAGGGATTCCTCCAAGAGACGCTCCGCGAGGGCGGAGAGAGCCTCAGCTTTTTCGGCAGCCGGAGGGGCACCCCTCGCGCGCCCGGGAATCCCCGGGCATGGACGCTCTGGATCTTACCCAACGGCCGCCTCGCAGTCCGCGTCTGCTGCTCGGCGACCTCGATCTGCTGATGCTGGCGCGCACGGTCGACAAGCTGCGAGCGACGCTGCCCGGCGGCAACCTGGGTTGCTATCAAATCGAAGGCTTCAGCGCGCGGCTCCTCAACGAACTCGGCATCGAGCAGGACGCGCTGCGCGATGCCATCGCCGATGCGGCCGACGATGCCGACGTCGCCGCGTGGGTGGCCGCCAACACCGATGCATCGCGCTACGAAGCGATAAACGTCGCACTCGAAGAACGCAAGGTCCGCGACCGCGTCGGCGACGAGGCTTGGCTGGGTCGCTACCCGGTCGCGAAGACCGTTCCGCCCGACACGCCGCTGATGGACCTGTTGGCCATCGACGACCGGGAGATGTTCTCAGGCCGGTAGGCGCGAGAGATCGATCTTCTGCCCGCCGATGAGCACCATCGCGGGCGCCTTCTCCATGAGCGCGATCTGGCGGCTCGGATCGCCGTTGAAGACCGCGACGTCGGCGAGCTTTCCGGGCGCGAGCGTGCCGCGATCCGTCTTCCCGGCCAGTTCGGCGGCCGTCGACGTCGCCGAGCGCAGCACGTCGATCGGGCGCATCCCCAAGCCCACCATCAGCGCGAAGTCTTTATTGTTTTGATCGTGCGGAAAGACGCCGGCGTCGGTGCCGTACGCGATCGTCACGCTCGACGCAATCGCGCGGTGCATGCCTTCGTTGCGCAGCTGCGCGGCGTACTCGGCCTTCTGCACGGAGTTGGCCGGAATGTGGTTCGGGTTGCCGGGCTGCAGGATCGAATCGAGCGCCCAGAGCGTCGGCACGAGATTGGTGCCGCGCTGCTGCATCGCCGCGAGCGTCTTCTCGCTGACGCCGGTGCCGTGCTCGACCGAGTGCACGCCGCCTTCTACCGCGATCGCGATTCCCGGATCGCCGTGCGCGTGCGCCGCGACCTTGCGCCGGAACTTGGTCGATTCTTCCACGACGGCTTGCACTTCGTCGAGGTTCATCTGCGGCACGTCCCACACGTCGCCGTACGAAAGCACGCCGCCGGTCGAGAGAATCTTGATGTGATCGACGTGCAGCTTGACGTTCTGCCTCACCACCTCGCGAAAACCATACGGACCGTACGATACGGCGCCCATCTTCACCGACGTCTCCTCGTCGACCCAGCCGGGAACGTCGTTGGAATCGCCGTGGCCGCCGGTGATCGAGAGCGCTTGACCGGCGACGAGCAGCCGCGGCCCGAGGATGGCGCCGTTGGCGATCGCGTCGCGCACCGCCAGATCGATGCCCGCGCCGCCGCCGACGTCGCGGCACGTCGTAAAGCCGTTGCGCAGCATCGCCTGCGCGTTGCGCACGCTGTAAATGGTGGCTTCGGGAACGTTGTCGGCGGTGCGGTACGGCGGGAACATCAGCGTGAGATAGTGCGAGGGCAGCACGAACGCCGAGACGTGCGTGTGGCAATCGATCAATCCCGGCATGATGGTCGCGTCGCCGAGCTCGACGACGGTGGCGCCGCTGCCGGCGTCGCCTTCGTGCAGCGAGACGATGCGGTCGCCGGCGATCACGAGCACGCCGGGCGTCAGCATCGTCTGGCCGTTGAACAGGCGTGCGGCCTTGAGCACGGTCACCGCGCCCTCGGCGCGAGCCCGCCACGGAATCAGCGCGGCCAGGCCGGCGGCGGCGACGCCGGCGAGGAAGTGGCGGCGCCCGAGCGTTCGCTGCGCCTCCCGAAAGACGGCCGGCGAGAAGGGCGCGTGCGGGCAACGGCAATCGAACTGCATATGCAGGCGTTCAAGTCAGGAGCCGGCTCTCCTGGCCGCGAACGGTTGCCTCCTCTGGAGGATATCGTGGCTGAAGAAATTCTCGTGTCGGCGGACGGCGCCGTCGGTTCGATCCGCATCGAGCGGCCCGCCAAGAAGAACGCGCTCACGACCGGAATGTATGCCGCGATGGCCGACGCACTGGACGCCTTCGCCGCCGACGACGCGGTGCGCGTCGTGACGATCGGCGGCGGCGCCGATTTCACCGCGGGCAACGATTTGCAAGACTTCATGGTCGCCTCCATGAGCGGCGCCAGCTTCGAAGACTTACCGGTCTTGCGCTTCCTCCGCTGCTTGCGCGATTTCGAGAAGCCGGTCGTGGCAGCGGTGCGCGGCAACGCGGTCGGCATCGGGACGACGCTGCTGCTGCACTGCGACGTCGTGGTCGCATCGAAGACGACGCGCTTCCGCTTACCGTTCGCGCAGCTCGGCCTGGTGCCCGAAGCGGCGTCGTCGCTGCTGTTGCCGCTCGCGGTCGGCCGCACGCGCGCCGCGTGGCTGCTGATGGCGGGCGAATTCTTCGGTGCCGACGAGGCGCTCGCGATGGGCCTGATCACCAAGGTCGCCGAGGACGCGCAGACCGACGCCGGTGCCGCCGAACTCGCCGCAAAGCTCGCGGCGCTGCCGCCGATCGCGCTGCGTCAGACCAAACGCCTGTTGCGCGCGCCCTTTGCCGACGGCGTGGAAAAGCAGATGGACGCCGAGACTCGCCTCTTCACCGAACGCCTCGGCTCCGACGAGTTTCGCGCCGCCGCCATGAAACTGATGAGCCGCTAGCGCGCCCGCGTTACGCGACGGCGTCGCGCAGGTCGCCGCGGGCCAGCGCGTAGCCGACGAGCCGATCGACCAACGCTTCGAAGCCGATCCCGATCGCGGCGCAGGCGTCGGGCACCAGGCTCGTCGGCGAAAGGCCCGGCAGCGAGTTGATCTCGAGGATGTAGGGGCGGTGATCTTTGCTCACGATGAAGTCGGTGCGGGAGTAGTCGCGCAGCCCGAGCAGGCGGTGCGTCGAGAGGGCCAGCATCTGCAGGCGCGCGGCGAGATCTTCGTCGATCTTGGCCGGCACGATGTGCGTGCTGCCGCCGGCGCCGTACTTTGCGTCGTAGGTGTAGAACTCGTCGCGGTTGGCGACGATCTCGACCAGCGGCAGCGCCTCTTCGCCGAGGATCGCGCACGTGAACTCGCGCCCCTCGATGAACTCTTCGGCGAGAATCTGCGTGTAGGTTTTCGAGAGCGCCAGCATCGCGCTGGTCCACTGCTCGTGCGTGCGCACGATCGACACGCCGACGGTCGAGCCCTCGAAGCGCGGCTTCACGACCAGCGGGAGATCGAGCGAGCCGGGAAGGAGCGGCAACGTGCCGCCGCCCAGATCGTAGGTATCCCAAGCCGCGGTCGGCAGCCCTTCGGCCGCGAGCAGTTTCTTGGTGAGATGCTTGTCCATCGAGAGCGCCGCCGCTTCGACGCCGCTGCCGTTATACGGGATGCCGAGATAATCGAGCACGCCTTGAATTTGGCCGTCTTCGCCGGCGCCGCCGTGCAGCGCGTTGAAGACGACGTCGGGCTCGAGCTCCCGCAGTGCGTCGATAAAGCGCGCGTCGTAATCGAGCGACGCGGCCTCGTATCCCAGCGCCTGCAGCGCGCGCATCACCTGCGTGCCGCTCTGGATCGAGATCTCGCGCTCCGCGCTGCTGCCGCCCATCGCGACGGCGACCTTGGCTTTACGTTTCATCGTCAACGAAGACCCCGACCAAGTGAACTTCCAGTTGTAACTCGACCCCGAAGCGATCGCGAACCTCGCGGCGCACCCGCGCCAGCAGGGTGGCGACGTCTTTGGCGCTCGCGCCGCCGACGTTGTTGATGAAGTTCGCGTGCAGCGGTGAGACTTCCGCACCGCCTTCGCGCCATCCCTTGGCCCCGGCCGCTTCGATGAGCCGGGCCGCCTTGTCGCCCTCGGGATTGCGGAAGCACGACCCCGCGTTGGGCAGCGCGATCGGCTGCGTGTTCTTGCGCCGCACCAGCCGGCTCTGCATCTCGTCGCGTACGGCGCGCGGATCCTCGCGCTCGAACTCCAGCGTGACCCGCGCGACGATCGCGTCGCGCGCGAGCGTCGAATGCCGGTAGAAGTACCGAACGGCGACCGCGTGGGGATCGGGCTTCGAAGGCGATTGCACCCACACGTCGCGGACGAACTCGCCCAGCTCGCGGTCGGTGCCCGCATTCATGCGCAGCGAGCCGCCGACGGTTCCGGGAATGCCCGCCAGCGATCCGATGCCCGCCGCGCCCGCCGATGCGGCCTTGGCGGTGACGGCGGCCATGCCCGCGGAAGCGCCGGCCTCGACGATCACGCGATCGCCCTGGGCGCGCACGGTCACGTCGGCGAACGCGCCGCCGAGCCGGATCACGACGCCGCGCATGCCGCCGTCGCCGACGAGCACGTTGCTCCCGCTGCCGATCACGAACCACGGCAGCTTTCGCTTGAAACAGAAGCGCATCAGCGCCGCGTTCTCGTCTTCGCTCTCGACCGCGACGAAGGCGTCGGCCGGGCCGCCGATCTTCCACGACGTGTACGGCGCCAGCGGTTCGTCAAAGCGTACGCGATCGCCGAAGATGGCATCGAGCGCGTCGCGATCCGCCGGCTCGAGCAAGCTGCGCAGCGCCTGCGCCGTGGTGAGGCTCATCAGCGCCGCTTCGCTTCGACGCGCTCCGGCTGCGCGGCGGGTTCGCGCACGCTCGCGTTGACGCTCTTGGCGAGCCGGCCGGCGACGTCGGTGATGTTGCCGGCGCCGAGCATCAGCACCATCGCGCCCGCGGGCGCTCCCGCGAGAAGCCGGTCGGCCAGATCGTCGACGCACGCCACGTACTCCACCGGTACGCCGGCCGCGGCCAACGGCTCGCCGATCGAGCGTTCGCTCACGCCCGGAATCGGCGGTTCCGAGGCGGCGTAGACCGGCGCGAGATAGACGCGATCGGCGCCGCGCAGCGCGTCGGCAAACTCGCGCGCGAGAAACGCGGTGCGTGAATAGCGGTGCGGCTGGAAGGCGACGTAGAGCGGCCCGCGGTGGTAGTTGCGGGCGGCGGCGATGGTGGCGCGCACGGCGGTCGGATGGTGCGCGTAATCGTCGACCACCACCATGCGTTCGGTACGCGCGAGAATATCGAAACGGCGGCGAACGCCGCGAAACTGCCGCAGCGCGTCGGCGATGCGCGCGAACGGAATCTCGAGATGCCGCGCGACCGCAATCGCCGCTAGGGCGTTCTGCACGTTCATCGCGCCGGGCACGCGCAGATCGATCGTGCCGATGCAGACGCCGCCGGCGATGGCGTCGAAGCCGGCGCCCAAGCCGTCGAAGCGCACGTTAGCGGCACGCACGTCGGCGCGCGGACCGATGCCGAAGGTGACGACGCGGCTGCGCAGGTCGTGCGAGAGCAGCGACGCCGAGAGTTCGTTATCGACGCCGACGATCGCCGCCCCGCCGTCGGGAAGCTTGGCGAGGAACTCGCCGAAGGCGCGCACCAGCGCGGGAAGCTCGTCGTCGCTGCTCAGGTGATCGTTCTCGATGTTCGTCACGACCGCCAGCTCGGGCTCGAGCAGCGCGAAGGAACCGTCGGACTCGTCGGCTTCGGTGACGAACCACGGCGATTCGCCGGCGGACGCGTTGGTATCGAGCAAGCCGTCGATGCCGCCGAGCACCAGGCTCGCGTCGACGTTCGACAGCCGCAGGACGGTGTGAATCATCGCGGTGGTGGTCGTCTTGCCGTGCGTTCCGCAAACCGCGATGCCGCGGCGGCCGTCGAGCAGGCGCGCGAGCATCTCGCCGCGGTGCAGGACGGCGATGCCGGCGCGCCGCGCCGCGACGTATTCGGGATTGTTGCGGTCGATCGCGGAACTGACCACGACCGTCTCGGCGTCGCGCACGTTTTCGGCGGCGTGGCCGATGACGACGCGCGCGCCTTCTTCGCGCAGGCGCGCCGTGAGCGGCGTCTCCTTCACGTCCGATCCCGAGACCGATTCGCCGCGCGCCATCAGCACGCGCGCGATCGCGCTCATGCCGATGCCGCCGATGCCGACGAAGTGATACCGGGTCATGAGCGGTTCTTTCTCGCTGCCAGCGATTCGACCCGGGCGATAATGGTCGCAACCGGATCGCCCGCCTGCAGGCGCCGGGCCGCGGCATCGAGCTGGGCGAGACGCCCCGGCGCCGTCGCCTGCTCCAGTACCGCGCCGAGGCGGCCGGTTTCGAGCTCGCGGTCCGCGACGACGACGGCCGCGCCCGCGGCGGCCACGCGCGCCGCGTTGGCGTTTTGGTGGTCGTCGGCTGCGAATGGGTAGGGCACCAGCACCGCCGGTTTGCCGATCGCCGCGAGTTCTCCGAGCGTCGAGGCGCCGGCGCGCGCCAGCACCAAATCCGCGGCGGCATAGGCGTCGGAGAGGTCGTCGAGATACGGCCGTACGGCCGGAGCGTTGCCGGAGGAATCGCCTTTTTCGAGCAGGCCGCGCACGCGATCGTACTCGCGTTCGCCGGTGACGTGCACCAGTTGCCAGCCGCGCGGGAGCGCGCCGTTCTTCACCAGCGTCGCGACGGCGTCGTTGATCGTGCGCGCGCCTTGGCTTCCCCCCATCGCGAGCAGCGTCTTGCGGGCGGGATCGAGCCCCAGTCGAGCCACCGCGGCGTCGCGCGGAGGCAGCGCGCGCAGCGCGGCGCGCACCGGAATCCCGGTCTGGCGGTACTTTCCGGCAAATCGCGGGTCGGGATCGGGAAAGGCGCCCCAAATCTCGTCGACCAGCGGCGCGACCAACCGGTTCGTGAGCCCGGGCTTCGCGTTGGGCTCGAGCAGCGCGATCGCGCCGCGAAAGCTTCCAAAGGCGCGCATCGCGCGCGCCGCGAGCACGACGGGAAAGCACACGTATCCGCCGGTCGCGACGACGACGTCGGGGCGCGTTCGCGCGAGCACGCGCGCGCTCTGCAAGCTGCCGCGCAGGTTCGCATACGCGGTGCGCAGCAGCTCCAGCGAAGGTTTGCGCGAGAGCGGCCGCGCGGAGACCGTCTCCAGCGCGTAGCCGGCCTTCGGCACGATCGTCGCTTCGAGACGGTCGGCGGTTCCCACGAACAGCATGGTCGCCCCGCGCTCGCGCAGCGCGTCGGCGATCGCGATCGCCGGATACAGGTGGCCGCCGGTGCCGCCGCCCGCGAACACGACCTTCACCGCGAGCGCCGCAGCGTCACGGCGCCGTGCGAACGTGACGGCGCCGGCCGACGTTGGCGATCAGCGCGACCGCGATCAAGTTCACGACCAGCGAGCTGCCGCCGAACGAGATGAACGGCAGCGGCACGCCGGTCACCGGCCAGGACGACGTCACGACGCCGATATTGATGAACGCCTGGATGACGATCATCGCCATGCATCCGACGGTCACGAAGAAGCCGAAGCGATCCGGCGCCGCCAGCGCGATCTTGATCGAGCGATAGGCGAACGTCAGGAAGAGCACGAGCACGACCAGCGCACCGAAGATGCCGAGCTCCTCGCCGAGGATCGAAAAGATGAAGTCGGTGTACTGCTCGGGCAGGTAGAAGAACTTCGCGCGCGAGGCGCCCAGCCCGACGCCGAAGATGCCCCCGCTGCCCAGCGCCAGCAGCGACTGCACGATGTGAAAGCCGGTATTCTGCGGGTCTTTCCACGGATCGAGGAAGGCGAAAACGCGGGCGCGCCGGTACGGGCTTGCGATCACGGTCAGCACCGCGAACGGCACCGTGACGGCCATCACCGCGAACAAGTGAAAGAGGCGCGCGCCGGCCACGAAGAAGAGCGCGAACGCCGTAAACACGATCAGACTCGCCGTTCCCATATCCGGCTCTTTGAGGATCAGCACCGCCATGATCAGCACGGGAATGCAGAGCGGGAAGAGTCCGCGCGCGAGCGAGGTGATGCGTTCGCCGCGCGAGGCGAGCATCGCCGACAGGTAAATCACCAGCGCGAGCTTGGCAAACTCCGACGGCTGGAAGCTCAAGAACGAGACGCCCACCCAACGGCGGCCGCCGTTGACGCCTAGCCCGATGTGCGGAACGAAGACGAGCAGCAGTCCGCCGATCGCGGCGACCAGCAGATAGGGCGCGAAGCGTTTGAGCACCGCAAGATCCATGCGATACACGGCGTACGCGGCGACCGTTCCGGCGACGAGCCAGATCAACTGGCGCTTCACGTAATACGCGATGTCGCCGTGTTCGGCGTACGCCGTCGCGCTCGAGGCCGAGAAAACCATGACCAAGCCGATGCCGACGAGTGCCGCTACCACGCCGAAGAGCACCGCGTCGGGCGGAGCCGTGACGTACGAGCGCAGCGGCGCGCGATCCGGCGGCTTCTGGCGCGGTGCGACCGCGGCGCCGCTACGCACCGGCCGGCTCCCGCAGCGCCGCGACCGCGGCGGCGAACTTCTCGCCGCGATCCTCGGCGGAGAGGAACATATCGAACGAAGCGCATCCGGGGGAGAGCAGCACCACGTCGCCCGCTCGCGCCAGTTCGCGCGCGCGGCGCACCGCCGCCTCCATCGACTCCGCGCGCTCGGCCGGCACGTCGCCGGCCTCGCGCAGGATGGCGTCGGCGGCTTCGCCGATCGCGATCAGCGCCTTCGCCCGCCCGCGAATCGTTTCGCCCATCTCCTCGAAGCCCGTGCCTTTCGCGCGCCCGCCGGCAATCAACACGATCGGACGCTCGTAGGCGCAGAGTGCCGCGACGACCGAGCCGGGATTGGTCGATTTCGAATCGTCGACGTAGGTGACGCCGTCGATTTCGGCGACCGTCTCGAGGCGATGGGGCATCGGCAGAAAGGTGCGCACGCCCTCGCGCAGCGCGGCGGGATCGCAGCCGATCGCCAGCGCCGCGAGCAACGCGGCCATCGCGTTGGCGACGTTGTGATCGCCGGCCAGCGGAATCTCTTCGCGCGGCAGAATCGGGAACGGCCGCGGATCGCCGGCGACCGGCGCGTAGACGAGGGATCCGTGGCGCAGGTACATCGTCGCCTCTTCGGTGTTCGAGCCCAGGGTAAACCAAAGCTGGCGCGCCTGCACGCGCGTCTCGCCGTGGTGCCAGTGCAGCGAGGCGATGCGCGGATCGTCGAGGTTGCCGACGAACCAATCGGCCGTCGACTGGTTGGTGAAGATGCGATACTTGGCCTCGGCGTACTCTTCCATCGAGAAGTAACGGTCGAGATGGTCGGGCGCGAGATTGAGCAGCACCGAGACGCGGGGGCGGAACGAGCGGATCGTCTCGAGTTGAAACGACGAGACTTCCGCCACCACCCAGTCGCCGGGGCCTGCGTCGAGCACCTCGTTGATGAGCGGATTGCCGATGTTTCCGCCGACGCGCACGTTGCGTCCGCACGCGCGCAGCAAGTGCCCGATCAGCGCCGTCGTCGTCGATTTGCCTTTCGTACCGGTCACCGCGACGATCGGCGCCTTGCACAGCCGGTAGGCGAGCTCGATCTCGCCGATCACCGCCAGATTCGCACGATTGATCGTGCGCACTACCGGCGACGTCGGCGGGACGCCCGGCGACAGCACGGCCGACGTCAAGCGAGGCAGCAGGGCGTCCAGCTCCGCCGGGGCGACGAACTGCGCGCCGCACGCCGCGACCGCGGCGATCGCGGCCTCGAGCCGTTCGGGCGGCTTTTCGTCGGTCGCGAACACGGTGACGCCGCGCCGGCGCAGCACGTCGACGCACGCCAGCCCGCTCTTGCCCAGGCCGATCACGAGAATGGTTTCGTCTTTGGTAAATTCGAACATTACATCACCGAACGAGTAAGAGTCCGAGCAGCGAACAGAGCAGCGAGGCCAGCCAGAAGCGCGACGTGACTTTGGTCTCCGGCCAGCCGCCCAATTCGAAATGGTGGTGCAGCGGACTCATCCGGAAAATCCGCTTGCCTTGGGTCGCTTTGAAGTAGGCCACCTGCAGGATCACCGAGAGCGCTTCCGCGACGAACACGAAGCCGACGACGATCAGCAAGAGCATCTCGCCTTCGAGAATCGCGACGCCGGCCAGCAGCGAACCCAGCGCGAGCGAGCCGGTGTCGCCCATGAACATCTTCGCCGGATGGCGATTGTAGATGAGAAATCCCAGGCACGCGCCGGCGCCGACCGCCGCGCCGATCGCCGCCGAGGGAACGAGCGTCTGTACGGCGATCGCCCCAAGCACCACTAGCGGCGGAATCGTCGTTCCGGTGGCGAGGCCGTCGAGCCCGTCGGTGAGGTTCACCGCGTGAATGCAGCCGGTGATCGCGAGAATGCCCAGCAGCAGCCAGAGCCAATGCGGTGCGACGATCGCGAAGCTGCCGGCGTGAAAGAGCACGTCGCGCGGGAAGAAGGCGAACGAGGCGTCGATCGCCCGCAGGAAGATCACCGCGATCAGCGCCGTCGCAAGAAACTTCGTGCGCGCGCGCAATCCGCGGTTGCGGCCTTGGCGGATCGCCAAGTAATCGTCGAGGAAGCCGACCGCGGCGCAGGCGACGACGAGGACGACGAGCTGGGCCAAGAGCGGCGCGCGCGTCGCCGGCAGCGCCGCAGCCATCGCTAAGACGAAGACGATGCCGCCCATCGTCGGCGTGCCGGTCTTCTTCTGGTGCGTCTCGGGCGCGTCTTCGTAGGCGTTCTGCCGCAGCTGCAAGCGCCGCAGCAACGGCAGCAGCAACGCCCCGGCAATCGCCGCGACCGCGAAGCCGAGCACCAGCCACAGCGGGATGAAGCCCAGCATCGTACGTGGATCCGGAACCGGCGGTACCAGCTGCACGCCGCCGTTCACGGGGCCGCCTCGAGCAACGGGTTGGCGCCGGCGGCGCGCCACTTGAGCACGACGATCGGCGTTTGCTCGTCGCCGTTTCCGTGCGGATTATCCAGCAGCGCCCGCTCCACGTTGGCGCGGTCGACGCCGGCGGAAGCGCCCAGCACTTTGGCCTTCTCCAAATCGTTGGCGTCGACGATCGTACACGCCACGCCGCATCGCGCGCGAATTGCCTCGGAATACGCATCGGGGTCGCGGGGCGCGAAGACGATCGCGCGCTCGTACGGCGGCATGGTGCCCGTATACCCGTCGATCGCGGTGATCGCGTCGCCCATCACTTCGTAAAACGCGCCGCGCCGCCCAGCCAAACGCCCCAGCACGTGCGCGACGGTGGCGTAGAGCACGCGCCAGCGCCCGGCGCGATCGATGACCAGCTGCATCGATTCGGGCTGGTTCACGGTCGCAAGCGCGCCCGCTCGTCGCGAGAGCGCGTAGGCCAGCCGCGACGGCCGCACGTACTCCGCGGGAACGAACTCGCCTTGCGCGATCGCTACCGCCGTCTCCGAAACCGCGATGACGTCGCCCGGCCGAGCGATGCCGTCGACGGACTGCGCCACGATCGCCGGCAGATCGTCGCCGGGAGAAACCAAGCGCGTGCGCACGGGAATGGCCACGATGCCGGCCGGCAGTTCGGGCCGCGTCACCGCGAGGCCGCGCGTAGCGACGCTCATGCCAGCAGCTCCCGCACGATCTCCTCCAGCCGGTACTTTCGCGAGCCCTTCAACAGCACGACGTCGCCGCTGCGCGCGTGGGCGCGCAGCCACGCCGCTGCGTCGGCGTTGGTTGCGACGTGCACGATCTTGCCCGCTTCGAGGCCGCCTTCGCGCGCGCCGCGCGCGAGCGCGTCGGCATACTCTCCGCCGACGAGCAGCACGTCGACCACCTTGGCCGCGTGCGCGCCGACGCGTTCGTGCAACGCGACCGATTCGTCGCCCAGCTCGGCCATGCTGCCCAGTACGGCGATTCCACGATCGTTCGACTCCGACGCGAACGCATCGAGCGCGGCGATCGTTCCGCTGGCGTTGGCGTTGTAGGCATCGTAGATGATGCGAAAGCCGCCCGGCGCCGCAATCGTCTCGAAGCGCCCTTCGGGAAGGCGCAGCGCGGGAATCGCTTCGACGATCGCCTCGACCGGCACGCCGAGATCGAGCGCGCCCGCGACGGCGGCGGCGAGATTGGCGCGGTTGTGCGCTCCGGGCACCCGCACGTCGACGGCGTAGCCGCGGTTTCCGGTCGCGGTGAAGAGTTCGAGCCTCGACGTGCCGATCAGCAGCGTCGCCGGCGGAGCCGGCTCGACGTTGGCGCCGGTGTCGCGCACGGCAAACCAATGCGGCGGCGCCGGCAGGCTCGGCGCGCGGCGCACCGATACGGCATCGTCGGCGTTGAGGATCGCGCGCGCGCCGCCGGCGAACAGCCCCCACTTCGTTTCGGCGAGCCGCTCGCGCGAGCCCATGATCTCGAGATGCGCCTCGCCGACGTTCGTCAGAATGCCCAGCTCCGGCCGCGCGATCGCTACCAGCGCCGCCACGTCGCCGTATTTGCGCGCGCCCATCTCGATCACCGCGACGTCGTGCTCGTCGTCGCTCAGGCGCAGCAGCAGTTTGCTCACGCCGATTTCGTTGTTCTCGTTGGCGGGAGCGAACGCGACGCGCGTACCGTAGGCCGCGGCCAGCAATTGCGCGAGGAACACCTTCGTCGTCGTCTTGCCGGCACTTCCGGTGATCGCGATCGTGCGGCCCCGAAAGAAGGTGCGCGCCGCGCCGGCCAGCGCCATGTAGGCGCGCAGCGTATCCTCGACGAGCATCGCCGGCGCGCCAGGAACGGCGGCGTCCTCGCGATCGACCACCACGATGCTCGCTCCGCGGCGCACCGCATCGTGCGTGAAGGCGTGCCCGTCGAAGTTTTCGCCGCGCAGCGCGAGAAAGGCGTCGCCGGGAAGGATGGTGCGCGTATCGGTGACGACGCGCAGTTCGGATGGTGCCGCCGATTCGCAGATCGGCGTGGCGCCGGTCGCGGCCAGCGCGACGGTCAACGGCAGCTTCACGTCGCCGAAACCCGCGCGCCGAGCGTCTCTCTCACGACCGTCAGATCGTCGAAATCGACGATGCGATCGCCGAGAATCTGATAGCCTTCGTGGCCCTTGCCCGCCACCAGCACGACGTCGCCCGGCTCGGCGTCGGCGACCGCGCGCTCGATCGCCTTGCACCGGTCGAGCTCGACGGCGTACGGGCGCGCGGTCATGCCGGCCACCACGTCGTCGGCGATCGCCTGTGGATCCTCGCTGCGCGGGTTGTCGCTGGTGACGTACACCCGGTCGGCGAGCCGCGCGGCAATGGCGCCCATCTCCGGGCGCTTGCCGCGATCGCGGTCGCCGCCGCAGCCGAAGACGACGGCGAGACGGCGCGTGCACGTTTCGCGCAACGCGCTCAACGCGTGCTCGAGCGCGTCGGGCGTGTGCGCGTAGTCGACCACTACGTCGATGCCGCCGCCGGAAAGGTGCTCCATGCGGCCCGGTACGCGTTCGAGCGAAGCGAGCCCGGCGGCGCTGGCCGCGTCGTCGACGCCCAGGATGCGGGCGACCGCGATGGCCGCGAGCGCGTTCCACACGTTGAACCGTCCCGGCACGCGCAGCTCGAAGCGCCGGCCATCCAATACGAACCGGCTGCCGCTGGGCGCGATCTCGATCTCCGTGGGCGAGAGATCCGCGCCGGGCGCTTCGCCGTAGGTCGTGACGGCAACGCCGCGCGCGCTCAGATCGGTGGTCCAGCGCGAGCCGTATTCGTCGTCGGCGTTCAACGCGCAGGCGGGCGCCATCCCAAAGAGCTGCCGCTTCGCCGCCGCGTACGCGTCGATCGTTTCGTGAAAGTCGAGGTGATCGCGCGTGACGTTGGTGAGTGCGGTCGCGCGAAAGTTCACGTCGTCGACGCGCCCGAGCGCCAGCGCGTGCGAACTGACTTCCATCGCCACCGCGACGGCTCCCAGCTCGAGCATCTCGGCGAGCAGCGCGTGCAGCTCCGGCGGCAACGGCGTGGTGTTGGCGAGCTGCCAGGTGCGGTCGCGAAACTCCGCGCCGACGGTGCCGACGACGCCGCACGGTTTCCCGGCGCCGTCGAGGATCGCCGCAATCATGCGCGTGGTGGTCGTCTTGCCGTTGGTGCCAGTCACGCCCACCGTCGCCAGCGCTTTCGACGGATCGCCGTAGAAGGCGGCGGCCAGCGCCGAGACGGCCCGGCGCGAATCCGGCACGTGAATCACCGTCACGTGGGGCGGTACGCGCGGCGCGCGCGCCGCTTCCACGACCACCGCCAGCGCGCCCTTCGCGATCGCGGCCGCAACGTAATCGTGTCCGTCGGTTTGCGTGCCGGGAAGCGCGACGAAGAGCGCGCCCGGCTTGACGCGCCGCGAATCGATCTCCAGGCTCGTGATCAGCCGTTGCGTGTCGCCGTTGACTTGCGAGCTGGCAGGCAAGCGCGAGACGAGCGCCGCGAGATCGACGCTGCGCTTAGCGGCCATGCGCCGGAGCCTTCGGTGCGAGATCGGGCATCACGCCGGCGTGGAGCATCGCCAGGCGGGCAATCTCCGCGAACGCCGGCGCCGCGACGAGGCTGCCGTAGTAAGAGCCGATCGGGCGCTCGACCTTCACGTAGATCACGTAGCGCGGATGCTCGTAGGGAACCCAACCGATGAACGACGCCGCGTAATATCCTCCCCGGTACTGCCCGTCGACGACCATTTGGGCGGTGCCCGTTTTGCCGGCGGTGCTATACCCTGGAATCTGCGCCGTTGGGTTGCCGGTTCCGTGCAACACGACCTGGCGCAAAAATCCGCGCAGCTCTTGCGCCGTTCGCTCGGAGAAGACGCGGCGCACCGTCACCGGGGGAACGTCGCGCACGAGCTTGCCTTGCTGATCGTAGACGGCGCGCACGATGTGCGGCTGCATCAGCAGCCCGCCGTTGGCGATCGCGGCGTAGTAGCGCACCATCGCCAGCGGCGTGACCGAGACGCCCTGGCCGAACGACATCGTCGCAAGCGACGAGTCGCTCCATTGGTCGGGCGGCGGAACGATCCCGGGGTTCTCGCCGGGCAGGCCGACGTTCGTCGGCGTGCCGAAGCCGGCGCGCTGCTCCATATCGTAGAACGTCTTCGGCCCGATCGCCATGCCGACTTCCGCCGCTCCGACGTTGTGCGAATACTGGATGATCTCTCCGAGCGTCTCCGTGCTGCTGCTAGTGGGCATGCCGTCGTCGGCGTTGTGAATGGTATGGCCGCCGACCACCAGCGCGTCGCGCGCCGGGAAGAGCGTCGAGAGCGTGACCTTGTGCGAGTCGAGCGCCGCGGCGGCCGTCACGAGCTTGTAGGTCGAGCCGGGCTCGTAGGCGTCCATGACGGCGCGGTCGCGCCGGTGAGCGTCGTCGAACTTCCAAAACTTGTTCGGGTCGTAGTCGGGATCGTTGGCCAGCGCCAGAATCTCGCCGGTCCACGGATCCATGACGATCGCAGTGCCGTCGAGTGCGTGAAACGCGCTTACCTGCTTGGCCAGCGCACGCTCCGCGACGAACTGCAAGTACGAATCGATCGTCAACTCGACGTTCGCGCCCGGCTCGGCGGCACGCACCATCCACTCGCGCCCGAACGGAATCGGCCGCCCGAACTCGTCGGTCTCGAGCGACTCGCGGCCCGAACGGCCGCGCAACAGCGCGTCGTCGGCGTACTCGATGCCGTCGAGGCCGTTCTCGTCGGTGCCAACGAAGCCGAGGACGGTCGACGCGAGCGTTCCGCTCGTATCGACGCGCAAGCCCGAATCCTCGGCCTTGAGCTGGACGCCCGGCAGATCGAGCGCGCGGACGCGCTCGGCTTGATCGTGCGGCACCTTGCGCGCGATCCAGACGAACCACGACGACTTGTCGTGCAGGGCGGCGACCACCGCGGGATCGAGCTTGCCGAATACCTTGGCGAGCTGCGCGGCGACGGCGTTGGGATCGGCGATTTGGCGCGGCACCGCGTACACGCTTTCGGAAGGCAGCGAGCGAACGAGCGTCACGCCGTTTCGATCGAGAATGCTTCCGCGCCGTGCGAAGACGTCGATGGTGTCCGATCGCTGCGCCAACGCCTCGCGAGCGTAGGTCGGGCCGTTGAGCACTTGCACGTCGTACAGGCGGAACGCCAAAAACGCCGCGACTGCGGCGCCGGCGTAAAACAAGACTTTCGCGCGCATCGGGGCGACGCGCGCGAAGGTACGTTGATGCATTCAGGAACCCCGCGCGTTCGCCGTTAGGGTTGCTGCCGGGCGGCGGGCATGAAGAAGCCTGCAAGCGAGGAGATCACCGCGATGCGATCGCGCGACTGCGGATCGCCGGCGCGCGCCTGCGGCATGCGAACCACCGCCACCTCCTGCGGCTCGTGCATCCCCAGCCGCGCGGCGACCGCGGAGAGCCGGTCGTCGGAACGCAGGGCCGAGATGCGATCGTCGAGCCGCATCGATTCTTCCTGCAGCGCCTCGCGCTCGTGCTGCGCGTTGGCCACCGCGTACGAAAGCCCGGTCATGCTCGAGGTGAGCACGACGTAGCTCATCAGCACCAGCATGAGGAAGCCCAGCACGAGCGAGACCCGCACGATCGTCGTGTAGCGCGCGCGCGATTTCTTCACGATGCGGCGGTGCGTCGCCGTCCGCGCGGAGCGGGGGTTGCGAATGCGGGCCGGTTGTTCGATGTAGCGAGCCTGGATCACTCAGCTGGCCTTCCGTCGTAGGGCGGCGCGCAGCTTGGCGCTGCGCGCGCGAGAATTGTCGGAGATCTCCCACTCGGTGGGAACGAGCGGCTTTTTCGTGAGAATATCGAGGCGCGTATCGTCGCGAAACGTCTGCTTGGCGATGCGGTCCTCGAGCGAGTGAAAGCTGATGACGACGACGCGTCCGGCTTCGCGCAGACGGCCGATCGCCGCTCCGAGCCCGTCGCGAAGTGCGTCGAGCTCGTCGTTGACCGCAATGCGCAGCGCTTGAAAGACGCGCGTCGCGGGGTGGATGCGCTCGCGGTGGCCGGAGCGGTGCGTGATGCCGGCGATCAGCGACGCAAACTCGATGGTCGTCTTCGGAAGCGTCCCCGAAGCGCGGCGCTCGACGATCGCGTGCGCGATGCGCCGCGCCGCACGTTCCTCGCCGTAGTGGAAGAAGATATCGGCGAGCTCCCGCTCGCTCGCCGAAGAAAGCACGTCGAACGCGCTCGGACCGGCCGCCGGATTCATGCGCATGTCGAGCGGCGCCGGCTTGCCGAGGGAGAAGCCGCGTTCGGGATCGTCAAACTGCATCGACGAAACCCCCAAATCGAAGAGCGCTCCGTCGATCGAGTCGATCCCGAGCCGATCCAGCGCCTCCGAGAGTTCCCGGAAGTTGGCAGGTACGAAGGTGAAACGCGAATCGCCGATTGCCGCCGCCCGCTGCGCGGCCGCCGGATCGGCGTCGAAAGCGATGAGGCGCCCCGAGCCCAGCCGCTCCAAGATCGCCCCCGAGTGTCCGCCCCCGCCGAAGGTCGCATCGATGTAAATCCCATCCGGCCGGATCGCCAGGTACTCCAATGCCGGCTCCAAGAGCACCGGAACGTGCGTCATGCGAGGCACACCACATCAGTAGAGCCCCAGGTCGGTGAGGAAGCCCGGCATGTCGTCCTCGGGCTGGATGCCGACGGCGTAGCGCTCCTTAGCCCAGATTTCGATCCGGGTAAGAAACCCGACCGAGACCACCTGCCGCTCGATGCCGGCGTAGGCCCGCAGCGTCGCCGGGATCAAGACCCGCCCCTGATTATCGAAGCCGACTTCCTCTGTATGCGCGAACAGGTAGCGCGCGATCCGCTTGAAGCGGTCGTCCTTACGAGGAGCCTCCTCCAGCCGCTGGCTGAATTCGTTCCAGGTGACCGTCGGGTACAGCGCCAGGCACGGGTCGGGGTAGGCGATCGTAAGGACAAAGCTCGAACCGAGCCGCTCGCGGAAGCGCGCGGGCACGATGAGACGCCCCTTGTCGTCCAAGGCATGCAGCTCTGACCCAGCAAAGCGCGGCAACTCCGCGTGCACAGATCCTCCGTCGGACACCACTAACCACTACTTTGCTCCACTATACGCCCCAGCTACTTCTAAGGCAAGGCAAAAGCAATACCTCGGTTCATATGTGGGGCTGAGTGTATTTCTGAAAGACCCGAACTAACCGCCGGAAATATCGAACGCACGTTTGGCGAGGCGATGGCCCATTTCTGGGCTCAGCTAAAGGCGATTTGGGATACCGCTAACGGCTGAAACGTCAACTAAGCTAGAGCGCGAACAGACGTTCGCTAGTCTAAGCCACCCTCCCGGGCTTGGTCTTAACCAGGGCTGTCGCGTTCATGGTCCCGATCTCTTGGGCTTTAGCGGCAGACGCTTTCCGGGGTCGCACGGGTTCTGGGTGCCAGCAGCAACGCAAGGGCTACGGGCGTACCACAAATCGCGGCAAGCACGGCCGCTGTTTCGCCGGACTGGCGCAACAAGACGCCGCCAATTACGGGGCCGGCGGCAAAGCCCGCCGTCGTTGCCGCCGAAGCGAGCGCAAACGTTGCCGTCGACGCACCGCGCAACTTTAGCGCATGAAGCTGGAGCGGCGCAAACGCGGCCCAGGCGAAATTAAACGCGCCGAGTGCGGCTACGAATGCGATCGAAGACCCCGACAACGAGAGCGCTACGATAGCGGCTACGTTCAATGCGCCTGCCGCGATCAACGAGCGGAATCCGGAGGCCGGCGAAGGCAGCCATGCGACGACGGCAGATCCGGCAAACCCGCACAGCGCGCCGACCGAGAGGCCTCCGCCGAGCAACGTGTCGCTCACGCTGCGGCTTGCACCGAGCCGCTCCAGGAACGGCCATATCGCACATTGTGCCGTAAAGAAGACGAAGATGCTCACCAATCCGATCGGCTGGACTTCGCGAAAGGCAAGTCGCTCGGCAGGCGGCTCGGCGTCAAGCGGCGCGAGCGCGCTAAAGAGGACGGCGACGCCTGCGATCGCGATCGCACCGAAAGGTGCGCGCCAGCCGTAGGCCGCGAGCAACCACGTAACGATCGGGAATGCAGCCACCGCGGTCAGGGTTTGGACGATTCCGTACCATGCAAAGAGGCGATGCGTGCTGCTGCTTCGCGAAATTGCCGTAAAGGCGACCGCGAGCATGACCCCTTCGCTAATCCCTGCGAGCGCTCGAAGTGGAGCGAGCGCGGCAATCGATGAAATCGCGGCAGTTGCAGCGTTCGCTACGATGTAAACGAGCGGTCCGGCCACGGTCACCGCACGCAAGCCGAAGCGTTTGACGAGCCCTAACATGAGGGCGCTGCCGGCGATCGCAGCGAGGCTCTCGAGCCCCAGGATCGATCCCAGCGAGGCCGCGTCGAGCCCGAACCCGCGTCCGATTGCAGGCGCAAGCGCGGGCTCGACGTTGACGAAGAGCGCGCCGAGTGTCGCCAGGGCAATGGCCCGCGCTGCGTCGGTGCGCGAGATCACGCGTGGAGCGGCGTTCTTCCGAAGGTTCGCATATGGGTGGATTCGTCGTGGACCAGATTGGGAACCCGGTCGTAACTGAACAGCGCGATGATTCTGGTCCGCTTTCCACGCACCGGCGTCACGCGATGGAGGCTCCGTTTTCCAACGAAGATCGCAAGCGTCCCGGGCTTGGCTCGTATGGAACGAAGTTCGCCACGTCCGTCCATGAGTGCGGCGACCGTATCAAAATGCGGCTCCTCCGGCGAGCGAACGAACGGCGCGAACTCAAATACGCCTCCCTCGTTCGCGTCCTGCAAGAGGAGAGACACGACGAAATCGTTTCCGTCGAAATGCCAGCCGTGCTCGTCGCCGTCCCGCAAAAACGTTAGCGTCAGCCCCAGCATTGGATCGCCCAGTGGATAGAGATGCGGCTCTTGCAAGATCTCGGCGACGAATCGGATGAATTTCGGGATTTCGATAGAGCGCTTCCAGGGCGCCGTCGGCGTGCAGTCGATCGTTCGCCACGGCACTGAGCGCATAGCGATGCAAACGCCGCGTCGGATGATTTTCGTCGCCGGTGGCTTCGCGTGCAAGATAGGCGGTGTAGCCCTGATTGCGGCGATATGCCGCCGGTTCCAGTTCCTTAGCCTCTTGCAGCATCGCGTTGAGTGCTGCGGGCGCCACAAAGCCGGCCAGCACGACGGAGCCTTCGGCCGCCATGGCCGCGTGAGCCTGCGCAAGGACGGCCGCACGGCGATCCGAGGCCAGGTAGCGGTCGAAATCGATCAGTTCGTCGAGCGTCATTCCCGAACCTATATAGTACGAGCATGGCTTTCGTCAAGCGAACGATCCGCACACGTGCGAATTCCACCGAAATTGCATACTTTCCATGCTTTTATGATATAGGAACGCTATGACGCACCGAGACCTTGCCGATCTCTTCCGGGCGCTCGTCGCTTTCGAAGCCGTCGCCCGGCGTGGCAGCTTCAGCAGCGCGGCCTCGGAACTGCGGGTCGCGCAATCCGCGCTCAGCCGCCATGTGGCGCGCCTCGAACGCCGTCTCGGCCAGCCGCTTCTCAGGCGGCAGGCGCGGGGCGTCGCCGCGACGAGTGCCGGCGCCCTCCTCGCAACGCGGGTGCGGGAAGGATGCGACCTGCTTGCCGATGCGGTCGATGCGTTGGGAAGGGACGCTGCGGACTTGCGTTTGACGATCGCGAGCAGCCACGACATCGCCGCCCTGTGGCTCATCGCTCGAATCAATCGGTTTCGAGCACGCCGCCCGGATGTCGACGTTCGCTTGGTGGTTCGCGATAACTACGACGCCTTCGACGAAGAGCACGTCGACCTGTCACTTCGCTTCGGCACGGGAGTTTGGTCGCAGCTGCAAAGCGTTGCGTTATTCGAAGAGGAAGTGTTCGCGGTTTGCGCGCCGTCGCTACTGGCGACGACCAGTGCGCTGCGAAAAGTGCGGTCCCCACAAGATCTGTCGCGCGCGCCCTTAATTCAGATTGCGCCGAGTCGTGGAATCGATTGGTCCGCGTGGTTTCGGGCGCTCGGCGCCCGCTCGCCAAAAACGCACGGCCTGCTGTATCCGACGTACCAAACGTCGCTCGACGCTGCGGTCCGCGGCGAAGGCGTTGCGCTATTCTGGCGGCATTTCAACGACGAGTCGATCGACCGCGGACAGTTGGTTCGAGTCGGGCCATGGGTTGTCAAAAGCGGCGAGTCGCTCCATGCGGTCTTTCGATCCCGCTCGGCACTGATAGAGGAACTGCTCGTAGACTTGCGTTGAGCAGGTACGCCGCGCCCGGAACGCAGCTCGGAATAGCCGGCCCACAAGCGCCAACGCGGCGGCTCACTCGTTTCGATCGCCTGTAGTCCGCCGCGCGATCGGCCGGGAAGAAGGCAAGCGCAATGTCGCCCCCCTCCCCGGGGGGTCGGGTGTATCGAGCAGGCGAAGGGGCTGGAACATGCGATCGAATCGGAAAGCGGCCGCACCGCTGGAATCCAAGCGACGAGCGGAGGTGATACGCCGCATCAAGACGGCGCGCGGTCACCTCGAGGGCGTGTTGGGCATGATCGACGAGGATGCGTACTGCATCGATCTCCTGGCGCAGCTCTCCGCCGTGCGCGCGGCAATCGGGCAAATCAATCACATCATCGTGGAGCACCATCTCGACCGGTGCTTCATGGAGTTGGTCCATTCGGGTGACGAGCAAACGGCCGTCGCCGAATTGATGAGCACCCTGGCTTACGACAAGCGTAACTCGTAGCCGACGATCGCGATCCGCGTACGCAGATCGTCGCGATCGGCGCCAGGGGTACCCTCGGCGACGCGTTTCTCGAAGAGCTGTTCGTCCGGTGCGAAGCCTAAAGTGCGGGCCTGACGAGCGTGTTGCCTTGCATCGTCACGGCACCGAGGCGGGCCAGCGCCCTTCCCGTCATTACCGATCCGGTCGCCATGGAAATCGACTTGTAGACGAGCAGGTTTCCGAAGAACGAGCACCCGGTTCCCAGCGTCGCCGAGCTTCCTACCGCCCAGAAGATATTGCGCGCCCGCGCGCCGCGGATCAACACGATCTTGCGGCCCGTCGTCATGTTGAACGTCGACGCCATTTGAAAGATGAAGACCGCATTCGCGTTTCCATGCCCGTCGAGCGTCAAATCGCCCGACGATACGGCGAGCCCCGAGGTCGACTTATAGAGGCCCGGCGCGAGCGTTTGCCCGCCGAGATTGCCGGACAGCAAAACGGGATGGCGAACTCTGCCCATGGCGTCGTTGTACGCCGTCGTTAAATCCATTTCGGCTCGCTTGGCGGCCGGGTCGCCCGCGTACACGGTGCCGTGAATCACACCGGGCGGAAATCCGGTCATCGCCGTTCCCGGAGAGATTCCGACGTTTCCGGTAATGTGGGTGTTACCGGTGTTGGTCACGGTGGAGCCCGCGAGGATTGCAAACGGAGCGGCGCTGCGCAGATCGACCGCGGCGCTGGAGGCGGCGCGATTCCCGGCGGGCGATGCGCCGAGGCCCGGCAGCGTGGCGTTGGAGCCGGCCGCGCTGCATGCCGCAAACGAAGCCGCGAGAAGGGTGGCTAAAAGCGCCGAACGCGCGCGAAAGTAGGTCATTTAAGAGGTCTCACAATCTGATTATTTTCTAGAGTGACCGCGCCGGCTCGCGCGAGTGCCCGTCCGTCGACCACGGCGCCGGTTCCGAGACTGATCGATTCGCGTACGAGCAGGTCGCCGCGCACGACGCAGCCTTGGCCGAGCGTTGCCGAGCTGCCGACCGCCCAAAAGACGTGGCTGGCTCTGGCGCCGTTGGTGAGGACGACCTTATGCCCCGTCGTCATGGTGAACGTCGAACCCATCACGAACACCCAAACGCTATCGGCCTTTCCGCCGCCGTCCAGGGTGAGATCGCCCGACGACACCGCGAGCGAAGAGGTCGATTTATAGAGCCCTGGCTTGAGCGTCTGTCCGCCGATATTGCCGGACACCGTCACGAAGCTTCCGCTGCGGCCCATCGCGCCGTCGAACGCCGTCGCGAGGTCGTGCTCGGCCTTCACCGCGATCCGGCCGCCGTCGTACAGCGTGCCGCGAATACTGCCCGGTGGAAACCCCGTGATGGCGGTTCCGGACGCGATTCCTACGTCGCCGGCGATGTGCGTTCGTCCGGAACTCGTCACCGTCGAGCCCGCAAGGACGGCGAAAGCGCCGGCGCTGCGTAAATCGACGGCCGCGGTGGAGGCCGGGCGCAAGAGCATCGCGTTCCCCGCGGGCAACGCGAAGCCGGAGTTCGCGGCGCCGCACCCGCCGAGCGCCAAGGCGAGCGTGACGGAAACGGCGAGCGACGGCAGAAGTGTTTTCACGATAGACCCAGCGTACAGCCGAGCGGCCCTTCGCCACCATAGCGAAAACCGCGATCTTCGCAAGGCCTCCAACGGCTGCGCGTAAAGGAAGGCGCTCATGAGCAAGACCGGAGCCGGCAAGGAAGCGTCGCCATCGAAGCTGATCGACGAGCGCATCGAGGAATTGGGCGACTGGCGCGGCAAGACGCTCGCGAAGATCCGCAAGCTGATCAAACAAGCCGATCCCGAAGCCGTCGAAGAATGGAAGTGGCGCGGCGTCCCGGTGTGGTATCACGACGGCATCGTCTGCACCGGCGAAACCTATAAGACGGTCGTAAAGATGACGTTCGCAAAAGGCGCCGCGCTCGAGGATCCCGCGGGACTCTTCAATTCCAGCCTAGAGGGCAGCACGCGCCGCGCCATCGACTTCCAAGAAGGCGAGAAGATCGACGAAGCCGCTTTGAAGGCGCTGATTCGCGAAGCCGTCGCTCTCAACGTCCGCAGCAAAGCCGGAAAAAGCGCGAAGCGAAAAGCCTAAGTACTCGGCCGGCGATCCGTCTTCATACGTAGAGGCGCGGCCGCACCCGCAATCGGGGCCCGCGGACGCTTGGTGCGCCAAGCGTCCGCTGGGCTTCGGAATATCGCTGCGACGGTCAGTCGTTCTTGTGCGATTGGCGGCCGGCTTCCGCGTGTTGCTCGCGCGTTCCGCCGCGCATACCCGAACTCTCGCCGCCCGCGTCGTCGTTCTTGTGCGACTGGCGTCCGGCCTCGGCGTGTTGCTCCGGCGTGCCGCCGCGCGTTCCCGCATGCTCCGCCGTGCCGTGCTCGGAACGGTTGGAGTTACCGCGCGCGTTCTCGGCGTGTTGCTCGCTCGATCCGCCGCGCGTCGAAGAGGTGCTTTGGTTTGCCATTCATTGCTCCTTTGCTGAACTCGCCGCATCCGCGGCGCGTTGGAATCGTTGCCATAAATCCGCGAAATTAACGCTACTTGGGCTCGCTCTCCGGCACCGCCATCGACCGGACGATGCGAAGGGCGCCGCCCTGCGGACGGAGGCCCCGCCGGAACGATCTTCCCGAGGCGAACGTTCTCGTTTCGACGGCGTCGCGCCGCGGGGAGCGGCCCGCGGGCGTCGAAGCATTCGGCTGCCGAAGGAGTACTATAATGCGCGGACTATCGCTCGTTCTCGTCGCTTGCATTGCGTTTGCCGGCTGCGCGCGCAGCTCCCCGACGAATCCCGGAATTCCGGCGATTCCGTCGGCACAAACGCGCGTCGAAGGAAACGCTCCGCGCAGCCCGATCACGCACATCGTCTTCATCGTGCAAGAGAACCGCACGCTCGACGAAATTTTCGGCGGCCCGAAGCCGTTCCCGGGGGCCGACGCCGCGTCGACCGGCAAGACGACGACCGGAACGATTCCGCTCAACGAGATCTCGCTCGCCGGCGGCGACGATCCGAGCAACTACCACCCGCAATGGCTCCAAGCGTGCAACGCACCGTCGCCGCCGCCGTTTCCGGTGGGCGGCAAATCCCCGTGCCGGATGAACGGCCTCAACATCGCGGCTTCGCCGGCTCCCGGCTACACGCCGTCGGCCGGCGTTTCGACGCTCTATTCGTACGTCGACTACAGCGAGACGAAGCCGTACTGGGATATCGCTTCGAAATACGCGCTCGGCGACCGCTTCTTCATGGGGCACAACAGCGAATCGTATACCGCGCATCAGTTCATCTTTTCGGCGCAGTCGAACAACACCGTCGACGCCCCGCAGTTCCCGGCCGGCACCGACTGTTCGGTGCTCTACGCGAAGTGCGCGTACGTGCCGTGGGGCTGCGATTCTCCCTCCGGCACGACGACGTACACGATCGACCCGATCACCGGAAAGGAATCGGCAACGCCGAGCGGCCCGTTCCCGTGCTACGGGCCCGGTTCGCCGCTTCCCAACGTCTCGTATCGATCGATGGCCGATCTGGTCGACGCCAAGGGCCTTTCGTGGCGCCTCTACGCGCACTCGCTCTGCAGCAACATCAACGGACTCGACGTCAACGGCACGATTCGGTACAGCTCGCGCTGGCCAACGGTCGTGAACATGTCGAAGTGCCACACGATCCTGCGCACCGTCTATCCGACGCCGGTCAATACGAAGAACTTCCGCATGACGGAAAAGACGATCCTCAACGACGTGGCCGGCCCCAAAGGCTATCTGGCCAACGTCACGTGGGTGCTGCCTGGGCCGCTCAACTCCGATCACCCCGGAATCCCGCTCGGTAAGTGCGGCCCCAATTGGGTAGCGCGCGTCGTCAACGCGATCGGGCAGAGCAAATACTGGAACTCGACGGCGATCTTCATCTTTTGGGACGACTGGGGCGGCTTTTACGACCACGTTCCGCCCTACGTCGTGCGCGATCAGCAGGGCCCCGGATTCCGCGTCCCCCTGCTCGTCGTGTCGCCGTACGCCCGCCGCGGCGTGATCCACGTCAACTCCGAGTTTGCGACGCTGCTCAAGTTCACCGAGAACACGTTCGGCCTCGGCTCCCTCGGCGCGACCGACGCCTCTCCGTATCTCAATACCGCGCAGTTCACCCGGCAATTCTTCAATCTGAGCGCCCCGCCCAAGCCGTTCGTGAAGATCGCCTATCCGTTCTCGCTCTGCAACTACTACGCCGACCCGAAGCCGACGGCCAACGGCCCGCGGTGGCTGCGGATGGTCGACGACGACTAACCGCGCCCACCTCATGCGCGCCAGGCTGAACGAGCGCCTGACGCGGGCCGCGCAGTTTCCGATTACGCTGATCGTCGCTCCAGCCGGCTTCGGAAAGAGCGTCGCGCTCCGGGATTTCCTAGTGAACTCGCGCTCGGATGCCGTGCGCTTCGACGTGCGGCGCGAAGAGCGTTCGCTGCTCGCCTTCGCACGGCGGCTGAGCGAAGCCGTGCGGCCGATCGCACCGAGCGCGGCGGCGTCGTTCTCCTCGCTGCAAGAGCGTTTGCTGGGCGCGAGCGACGCTCCGCGCTTGGCCTTCGATTGGTTCGCGGAGCACTTCAAACGGACGATCGGAACGATCGTCGTCGACGATCTGCACTTCGCTTCGGCCGATCAGCAGTCGATCGATTTTCTCGCCGAACTCGTCGACAAGACGGCCGGGCGGATCGGCTGGATTCTCGCGAGCCGCTCCGACGCGGGCCTGCCGGTGGCGAGCTGGCTGGCGTACGGGCGCATGGATCTGCCGATCGACGAGCACGACCTGCGTTTCACGCTCGACGAAGCCCTCGCCACCGCGCAGACGACGCACGCCGGCGTCGATCCAGGAGAAGTCGAAGCGCTGTGCCAGCTCACCGAGGGTTGGCCGGTCGCACTCGCCATCGCGCTGCGCACGCACACGCAGGCCGCCGATCTTCGGCCGGCCGCGACGCGCGAACTCATCTATCGCTATCTGGCCGAACAAGTCTTCGCGCGCGTCTCGCCTTCCCAGCGCGACTTCTTGCTCGCGACCTCGGTGTTCTCCACGTTCGACGCGACGATCGCCCAAGCGCTCGGAGGCACGGCGGAGTTCATCGCCGAGCTGCGGCACGGGGTCGCCTTCATTTCGGAAACCGCGCCGGGACGCTACCGTTACCACGACCTCTTCCGAGACTACCTGGAGAGCGAGCTGGAGCGCGGCGGCGAGGCGCCGTGGCGGCAGGCGCTGTCGACCGGCGCGCGGCTGCTGGAAGAACGCGAAAACGCTGCGGCGGCATTGGCACTCTACACCAAGGCGAGAGATGCGACCGGCATCTTGCGCATCGTCGAGAGCGAAGGATTCGCGCTATTCGAACGCGGCCGTTCCGACACGCTCGCGGCCGCGCTCGACGCACTTCCCGACGACCTGCGCCGCAGCAGCGCCGTGGCGCTCGGATTGCAGGCCACGCTCGAAGCCGCGCGCGGGCATTTCGAACCCGCCCGGCACGGCTTCGTGGCGGCGATCGAGCGCGCCGAGCGCGACGAGCTGCGGCTCGCACTCGTCCACCGCTACGCCATCGAACTCGTACGCGAAGGGCGCCCGAGCACCGGCTTGCTGGAAGCGCACGCTCTCGACGAGCGCGTTCCCTCGGACTTGCGGGTGCCGCTGCTCGGAACGCTCGCGACGGCGTACGTGCGCGAAGCGCGCGCCGCCGAGGCGCTCGCGACGATCGGCAGCGCACTCGACCTGCTCGATCCGGCTGCCGGCGACGATGCCAGGGCACGGGTCTTTCAGCAAGCCGCGTACGTGTACATCGAGCGCGGCGAGCACGAGCCCGCCGCACGGTACGCCCGCCTCGCGGTGGATCTCGCGCTGGCCCGCAATCTGTACGACGTCGCGGTTCGCGCTTACAGCGTGCTCTACGTGATCGCCTACGAGGATACCGACGACGCCATCGGCTGCCTGGCGATCCTCGACCGGCTGCTGGATTGCGCGCGGAAAGGTGCCAGCGGGCAAGGGCGTTCCTACGGGCTCATGGCTTCGTACGGCATCGAGGCCGATCGCGGCAACGAAGCCGCGCTCGATCTCATCGAGCGGCAGCTCGCCGAAATTCCCGGCATGCTTCCGCAAAACCGCAGCAACGTGCTGCTGCCGGCGATGGCGTTTCGCGCAACGTGGAGCGGGGATTTCCACCGAGCGCGCGAGCTGCTGTCGCAGGCGGGCGAACCTCAAAGCGACGACCGGCGCGCCGAGTACTACGCCGAACTCGCGCTGTACTCGTGCGTCGCCGGGTTCGGCGATCGAGCCAACGAGGCGGCCGCCCAGGCCCTGGCGGCGCTGGAGCGCTGGAATCGCGCGACGCGCCGAGCGGTACGAGCGCGGCTGGTGCTCGCGCTCTTCGAGCTCGCGCGAGGGCGGACGGCGCCGGCGCAACGGCATCTGCTGCACGCCAAGCACGCGATCGATCCGACGATGTCGCGGCTCGACGGCTTCGCCTACGCGTGTACCATGTATTACCGCATCGCGCTCGGCCAAGGCGATACGGCATCGCTGGCCGGCGCGCTCGAGCGCCTGCGCTCGGAGCAGTTCGGCGGCGTCGCCCGGATGCTCGAAGCGATTCCTTTCCCGCCGGCGCAGACCGGCGGCCTCGCGTCGCTCAGCGCGACCGAACGCGAGATCCTCGGCCTGCTCGTTGCCGGCGCGAGCACGCGCGAGATGGCGGAACGCACGTCGCGCAGCCCTCGCACCATCGATACGCATATCCGTTCGATCTGCAAGAAGCTCGACTGCCGCAGCCGCCGGGCCGCGGTCGCTCTTGCCACAGGCGCCGGCTGGGTGCAAAATGAAACCTACTCGGAGCTCGGTTGAACGCCCGGGGGGCTTTATGAACACTCGCCTCATCTCTCTACCACTCATTGCCGCCTTGGCCGCCTGCAGCGGCCTCCAGCCAGCAAACTCGCCGCTTCCCGGCGTCGCTCCGGCGAACGGCATCACCGCGCGCCCCGACCACGGAACGACGGCGTTGCCAGGCGGGTGGCTGCCGTGCGGCTGGCCGTCCCAAGGCGGCGACGACGCCGCCGGGCAGGCGCTGCATCACGAGGCAAACTGCTCGGTTGCCCTGGGCACGAACCAAAACGGCGGCAATGCCCGAGGGCCCGTCGGGGCGCAAGACACGTGGTCTATTCCCGGCCTGCACCCGTCCGATATCGCCGGTGCCTACGCCCTGCCGCGCGGCGGGATGGGGACGACCGTGGCGGTCGTCGACGCGTTCGACGATCCGTCGGCCGAGGCCGACTTAGCGGTCTATCGCAAACAGTTCGGCCTTCCGCCGTGCACCACGGCGAACGGCTGTTTCTTGAAAGTGAATCAAGCCGGCCGCGCGGGCCCGCACCCGAAATTCAACGCGGCCTGGTCGGCGGAGGCGGCGCTCGACGTCGAGATGGTCTCGGCGGTTTGCCCCCAGTGCCACATTCTGCTGATCGAGGCTAACTCCGATACGATCGACGATCTGGGCGCAAGCGTCGATCGGGCGGTCGCAATGGGAGCCAAAGCCGTCAGCAACAGTTATTACGCCGTGGAGTGGCCGGGCGAGACCGCCGAAGACGCGCACTACCATCATCCGGGCGTCGCGATCGTCGCGAGTTCCGGCGACCAGACCGCACCTGCCTGGGGCGGAGGCGGCGATAACGCGGCCGGGTCGTGGCCGGCGCCCAAGCATTCCGGGCCGTATTATCCGGCAACCTCGCCGTACGTCACGTCGGTCGGCGGAACGTCGCTCAACGGCGGGGCGGGGGCGTGGACCGAAACCCCGTGGCATTACGGCGGCGAAGGGTGCAGCAAATACGAACCGCGGCCCGCGTTTCAAACGGGCTTGCCCTTCTGCGCGAAGACCCGCGCGGGCGTGGATATGGCCGCCGTAGCGGATCCGCTGACCGGCGTCGCGGTCTTCTCGAAACCGTCGGGCGGATGGGTCGTCGCCGGCGGAACCAGCGTCGGCGCCCCGCTCGTCGCCGCCGCGTACGCGCTCTCGGGCCATCTCGCCGGACCGGCCTTCTCGTACGCGAACCCGGCGGCGTTCCACGATATCGGCCACCCGGGCTTCGACTCGATCACCGGACTGGGCTCGCCCAACGGCGTCTCGGGCCTGTAGGGGCTGCGACAATTACGTAGTTTGCGCGATACCCGGTTTCTCGCTCTCGCCGTAGAGTGACGGTGGGTGGGCGCATGTGCCCGTCCCGTTGCCGTTCAGAGAGAGCGAGGAATCCACTATGCGGGCACTCAGCCCAGTCCTCATCATCTTCGCCGCGATCTGTATCGTAGCCGCCGGATGTTCCGGCGGTACTGGGTCCGGCCTTCCGTTAGCCCCCAACGCCGCCACCAATGCGGCCTCGAATCTCATCGCTTCGCCGGGGCTCGAGGCCGGGGTCCCCGACGCGACGTCGGCCGCGTGTGGCCGCCGCGGCGGTTGCCCCGCGCACGTCGTCACGCCCCTCGCCTTCGACGGCGTGCATTTCGCGCTGCCGTCTCGAGCGAACCGTTGCGCGCGCACGCCGGAATGGTACGTGGCTCCCGGCAATAAGCAGTTCGCGCTCGCATCGAGCGTGAAGCTGCCGCAAGTCTGCACCGCGCAAGCGCGCGGCAACTCGCGTCTTTTCATCGCCGGCGTTCAAGCCAACTCCAAGACGCTCGTCATCGTCGGCGGCCCGGTCGCGTGGTCGCAAAAGGTGTGGCGGTACGCGCCCGCGGGCAGCGGCATTGCAATGATCGCGAAGCATCGCTACGCGTTCTTCCTGATCGACATGCCCGATACGTACCCCTATCCCTCGCCGGGGCCGTCGGCAAGCCCAACCGGCAACTACGTGCTGCTGCAGCCGCTGAGCTTCGACGGCACCACGTTCACGCCGGTCGCCAACGCGTGCTTCCAAGGCGACCCGTACGACGCGCCGCCCTACTTCGCGCCGACGAGCGGTCCGCTCGCGGTGAGCACCGTTACGGTTACGCCGACGTGCGTTCCGTCGCCGCTGCCCAGTTATTCGCCGCTGCCGCAGCTCTACGTCGTGGCGGTGCAACTCGGCAGTGGAGATAATGCCAAGCACGCCGTGCGTCACGCGTTCAAACTCCCGATGGATCGCAGCTGGGGCGTACCGGCGACCGCCATCGGCGGCCCCGTCAACGTCACGGACAATCCGTGGAACTTCGCCGCCGACACGCCCGGCCTCACGATGACGGGCGGGCAGAGCTACGCATTCTTCATCGCGGCGGCACTGCCGACGCCGGCACCCTCGACGTCGCCCGCGCCGTACGATGCGATCGTTCCGCTCGACTTCGACGGAACGAACTTCACGGTTGCGGCATTCTCCTCGTGCAGCAGCATCGGCACGCCGGCACCGTACACGCCTACGGCCAGCGGACCGCTAACGCTCTCCGCACCGGTCGTCGTCACGCCGACGTGCGCACCGGGCAGTAGCGGCTCGTACGGAGGCGACAACGCGCTCCGCCGCGTGCATCGCAACGACGGCGGGTACGGCAACAACGGTGCCGGTCAGCTGTTCATCGTCGCGGTGGCCTGCAGCGCGTCCAGCAGCAGCTCGAGCTCCAGTTCGGGATGCGGCAACGGATGCGGCAGCTCGAGCTCGAGCTCGGGGTGTGGAGGCGACGGATACGGCGGCGGCTGCAGCAACGGCGGAGGCGATAACGCGAAACGTCCGCACGACGGGCAAGGCGGCGGAGGCTGCACCGTGATCGGAAGTGCGATTGCGGGTCCGGTCAATGCGACGGACGATCCGTGGAGTTTCGCGCCGCTCACGCCCGCACTCAATCTCACGGCCGGCACCCAATACACGTTCTACATCGGCGTGTCGCACGGATGTGCCGGTAGAAACGGCGGAGGCGACTAACCACACCCTCGCCCCCGCGCAGAGGCCACGCCGCATCCGCACGGCGTGGCCTCTTCAATTCGTCCTAGAGGCTGAGGCTGTAGCCCAGCAGCGGGCCGCCCATATCGAACTTCTGCAGCTTCGCGGTGGTCGGGAACGCGTAATAGTCGAGCGCGCGATAGCCGAGCACGAGCGACTGGCCGTGCTTGAACGCGTAGCCGGCGCCGGTGTAACCCTGCCACGACTGGTTGTTGTCGCCGACGCCGAGATCGGCGTAGTACGGAATGTAGAAGCGGCCGTCGCCGAGGAACGCCTTTCCTTGCAATCCGAAGATCACGTCGCCGGCGAGCACTTTGAACGTGTCGGTGCCGGAGGGATGGAGCAGGCCCTTCTGGCCGATGACGGCGTTCCATCCCGCGGAGATGTTGATCGGGAACTGGCGCCAGCCCGTGATCACGTTCAGATCGGCGTTATGTCCGTGCGCCACCGAAACGCCCGCGGCCAACTCCCAAATCGACGTGGCCGTACGAATGCTCGTGGAGAGCGCCACCGGGATCGCGACGTGTCCGAGCGGCCCGGAGATCGTGGAGTGCACGGTCGCGTTGCTCGTGACGTTGAGGTACAGGTAGTCGCCGATCACTTCCCAATCGCCCTTGCGGACGTTGATATCGAAGAGCGCTCCCGAGTTGATTTTCGAAAGATAGTCGCTCGGGCCGATTTGCGCCGTGCCGACGACCGGGCCGCCGCCGCCGCCGCGGGAGAACGTCGGGACGTTGAAGCTGTAGTTCGTCTTGATGGTCGGCAGCCACAGGTAGGGCGCCACTTGGACGTGCATGGCGCCGTCGTAGGCGCGGTCCATAGCGGTCGGAGCACCGGTCGCCGGTGCGGCCGCCGCTGCGGGCGTCGCCGCCGGTGCGGGCGACTCCTGAGCCGAGGCGATGAGGGGACTCGCTGCCAGAGCCGCGACGCCGGCGAAGGCGAAGGCGAGAAGGGGCTTGATCATGATCGAAGGGTGTCCTTATTGGGCGTGTCTGTAGAAGGGCTGCCGTGCGGAAGCCCGTCTATGCTAGCGTGCCGGGCCGTTCCGGTCTATCCGGAAAGCGCATTTTGAGCGAAAATTGCTTAGGGTGCGGAGGCGGAATGCGAGGCCTCATAGGCCGCCAACGCCGCGGCGATCGCGCGTTTGACGCTTCCGCCGGCAATCGCCGCCTTCAGGCCAGAAGAAAAACGCGCCGAAAGAGCGGCCGAGCAGGGCGATCCTTTTGCGAAGGCGACGTAGAGGCCCTCGGTGACGAATGCGGGCTCGGCAATCCGGATCTTCCCTCTCGCGGTCTCCATTTCGGCCGCGTAGTAGCCGACCAAACCGTACTCGCCCTTGCGATCGACGACCGCGTCGTACACCGCGTCGAAGCCCGGAACGCGGACGATTTCCAGCTTCGACTTCGCGAAGGCGTCGAATGCGGCGCCGTACGACTCGCCTTCGCTGGCCACGCCGCGCTTTCCGATCAAGCTCTGCCAGTTCGTATAGGCAAAACGGTCGTCCGCACGCACGATGACGGCCGACGGATCGGGCGCCATCGCCGGCTCCACGTAATCGAAGAACGGCAGCCGCGCGTCGGTGCGGTAGAGTCCGACGATGACGTCGGCCTTCCCGGATTTCACCGCCGCTTGCGCCGCGCCCCAACTCCCTTCGTCGACCACGCTTAGCGGAACGCCGGCGTTCTTTGCCAGCGCGCGCACCACGGCGATGCCGGCGCCTTCGAGCGTTCCGCGAGCGCTCCACGAGATCGGCGGATACGACGGATGGCCCGTGAGCGTCAGCCGCGCGCACGCAGGCGCACTCGACGCGCGCTCCGGCGTGCCAGCAACGAACGCTCCGGCAAGCAGCACCGCGGCGAGCGCGGCCGCGAAACGAATCGTCATCGCCGCGTTAGGCCATCAGGAAGTTCATCATCATGCCGGTATCCTCGTGCGGCAGGATGTGACAGTGGAAGACGTCTTTCCCGAACCACTCTAGGAAGCGGACGCGGAAGACGATGCTGCCGTTCTGGCCGTTGACCTTCGGCGGCACCATGAACGTATCCCAGATCTCCATCGGATAGTTCGTCTTGCCGTTGACCGCGATGAGCTGGAACGAGTTGGTGTGCAAGTGGAACGGATGGGCGTCGTCGGTATTGTTGACGATCGTCCACTCCTCGCACGTCCCGACCTTCGGATAGAACGGCACGTCGGTCATTTGGTAGAGCTTGTCGTTCACGGTGAAGCCGAAGCCGGTGAGCAGATTGAGGTTTTCGCCCTGCGAGAGCGTGAACTCGCGCCTCGCCACGATCTCCTTGTCGGTGATCACCGGGTACTCGCGCGTCGGAACCGGCAGCTTGGCGGGGATGCCCATCGTGACCGGTGCGCCCGCGACGACGAACTTCGCCAGCCCGATCGTCGGCAGGTCGCCGAACAGCCCGGTGTTCGCAAGCGACGAGAGGGTGTAGGTCCCGGCCGTCTTGGGCGCGCGAATCAGCAGTTCGATCCGATTGCCGGAGAGCGCGAAGCGCACGGGCGCGTCGAGAACGTTCTCCGCGTTGACGATGGGCGTGCCCTTGCCGCTCATGTCTTTGGGAATCGGCACGAGCGTGTTCACGCCGTCGAAGCCGATCTGCCAGACTTGAAATCCGGGCAGCATCAGCATGAGCGGAAGGTAGTTCGTGCCGTTGAGCAGGCGAATGCGTACGACTTCGCCCGGGCGCATGTTGAACTGCGGGAGCGGCATCGGCGTGTACGTCGGCGTGCGGTTATCGATCCAGCAGACGCCCTTGCCGTTGGTCGTGAGCATCGTGTAGTCGGCGAGGAAGCGATAGCCGCCGTTGGTGCCGGTGCGATACGGAACGTATTCGCGATCGTAGGTGCCTTTGACGGTCTTGCTCGGATTGACTTCGAGCGTCTGCACGACGATGAAGAACTCGCGCGCGGCTTTGATCTCCGGCACTTCGTCGACCGGACCGCGCACGACGATGAGCCCGGCCATGCCGTTGCTCACCTGCACGTCGGTCGATCCGTGATGGTGCGGATGGTACCAATGCAGGCCGCTGGGGTGGTTCTTCGGCACCGGGAAATCGTACTGGAAGCTCTTTCCCGGCTCGATCGCGATCATGTCGGCCGCCGGATCGCTGGTGCCGACCGGCGCGAAGAGGTGCGGCACCGTTTGAATGCCGTGCACGTGCAGGTTAGTGGTGTTGAAATCGTGCGGGTTGTTCATCGGATCGATCGAGGAAGAACGACGCACCGGCCCGACGTACGCGGGATTCATCGCCTGCATGTTGTTGCGAACGACCGGAATGTCGACGGTGCCTCGCGGCGCCGCGGCCTTCACGTTCGGCGGAAGCTTGTTGACGATACGCATCGAGAGCGTCGCCCCCGGGCGCGTCACGATCGTCGGGCCGACGGTTTTTCCGTTATACGTGCGGCCACGCAGTTTGTAGCCGTTGATGTTGGTCGTCGCGTACTGCACGTTCAGCACGGTGACCGCACCGGCGAGTTCTTCGTTGGCGGCTCCTCCCGAGCCGGGCAGCAAACCGCCGAGCCCTCCGCGCGTGGAGCACGCCGTGACCAGCGCGCCTCCGACGACCGCAGCCGATAGTCCGGTAACGACAAAGCGACGCCTGTCCATACTGCCCACCCCCAAAAGTGTTGTGACGGCTTTAGGCTCGTAACGTTCGACCGCTCGCCTGAGTTCCCGCCCTCGCGCGAAAGGATTATCGCTCGCTCACCCGCTCGCCAAGCAAACCGGCGCGCTTCCACCTCCAAAATGCCGCAAAGACGGCCGCCGCGAACGCCATCGCCGCGCTTGCTTCCATTGCGCGCGCGAAGCCGTCGACGTACGCGTTGCCGATCGCGCTCTGCACCGCACCGCGCTCCGAGGATGGGATCGCATCGAGCACCGCGTGGCCGGAGAGAATGCCCGAGCGCTGCCGTTCCAGGGTGGCGACGGCCACGGGCGAGAGCCCGAGCTTCACGCTCTCCCGGTGCAGGCTCGCATCGAACACCGCTGCGAGCACCAGCCCCAGCCCGGCAACCGCGAGCAGCCCCGCGACGCGCGACGCGGCGTTGTTGATGCCCGACGCGGTTCCCGCTTCGGCAACGTCGACGGAATCCATCACCGTCGTCGTGAGCGGCGCGACGAAGAAGGCGCCGCCGGCGCCCAGCAGCACCGCGGCCGGAAAGAACGTCGTCCAGTACGATCCGCCGATGCCGGTGCGCGCGTAGGCAAGAAATCCGAGCGCCGCGAGCGCCGCGCCGAAGACGAGCGGGAAGCGCGCGCCGATGCGCGCGACCAAACCGCCCGACCAGCGCGACGCGGCAAACATGATGACGATGAACGGCAAGAGCGCGGCGCCCGCGGCCACCGGCGTGTAGCGCTGCACGTTGATGAGATCGAACGGCACGAAGTAGAGGCTGCCGCCGAGCGCGGCGTAGAGCAGCAGCGTGTAGAGGTTCGCGCCGACGAACGGCTTCGATCCAAACAGCCTCGCGCTCAGCATCGGGGTGCGCGTGCCGAACCGCTCGTAGGCCGCGAACGCGGCGAGCAGCAGCGGGCCGGCGACGGTCGCGGCGAGAGCGAGCGCGCTGCGCGCGTCGGTTTGCAAGCCGATCAGGCCGTACACGAAGACGCCGAGACCGGTGGTCGCGAGCGCCGCGCCGGCGGCGTCGATCGACCGCGGAGCGTCGTCGTCGCGGCTTTCGGGAACGCGCCACACGCAAATCGCGATCACCGCGATCGCCAAGGGCACGTTGATGAGGAAGACCGCGCGCCACGACCAATTCTGGGCGAGCCAGCCGCCCAGCACCGGGCCGAGAGCCGTCGTGATCGCGGCGAACCCCGACCACGAGCCGATCGCCTTTCCGCGCGCCACGCCGGAGAACGCCGCGCTGATGAGTGCGAGGCTGCCGGGGATTTCGAGGGCCGCTCCGGCGCCTTGCACGCAACGGGCCGCAACCAGCACGCCGATGTTGGGCGCCAACGCGCAGACGATCGACGCGAGGCCGAAAACGACGATCCCCGACGCGAAGATCAGCCGCCGGCCGAAGCGATCGCCGAGCGCGCCCCCGACGAGAATCAGCGCCGAAAGAAAGAGCCCGTATCCCTCGACGATCCACTGCAGTTCGCCCGCCCCGGCGTGCAGATCGCGCTGCACCAGCGGCAGCGCGACGTTCACCGCCGTGCCGTCGATCGATCCCATGCTGGAGGCGACGATGGCGGCGACGAGCACCCACGTGCCGGTCGCGCGCACGTTTACGGCGGGCAGCGCGGGACGCTCGTTTGCGTCGTGTACGGCGACGCGGCGGCGCAGCGTTCGGGCTGGGGCGGAATCGGCGGCGGCGGCAGTTTGCGCGCGACCGGCGTCAACATCGTTTGCGCGGCCCTCCCCCAAACGTCGTGCGAGCGGCGCACGGCGCCGCATCCGCCGCCGTCCCAAAACCCCGCTTGCACTCCGCCCGGCCGAATCTCGGTCGCGACGTCGTCGCGCAGCGTCACCGGGCCGCACGCCACGCCCTTATACTGGTTCCACACGTAGATCGCCGTATTGCCACCGCCCGCAACCGGGTTCCGGTTGAAGACGCGGTTCCCGTCGACCAGCTGATCGGTGCCGCTGGCGACGCCGATGCCGCACTGCCCGGTATCGACCAGCACGTTCCCGGTAAATCGCGCCCGGTTCGCACCGTCGTCGGCGATGATCCCGCAGCCGGACGGGCTCCGGCCCCCCGTCACGTAGTTGCCTTCGGCCACGAAGCCCGACCCGATGCCGAAGTTGATCGAATCCTCCTGATTGCCCGGATAGAGAAAACGCGCGGCGTCGGGGCTGCTCAGCGCGTAGTTGCCGCGCACGGCGACGTCGCGCGCGTTCCACGCCTGCACGTTCTGTCCGCGCGGAAACGGCCCGCGCGGATTGAGCAGAAGGTTTCCCTCGACGACGAGGTGCGCGACGCGCTGCGGCGCTTCGACGTTCGACTCGCCGTACGCCACGACGTTTCCTCGCACCGTCACGTCCGAAGCGTCTTCGACGAGGATGCCGTCGTTGCGATCGCAGCACCCGCGGCTGAGCGTCTCCGAATGCACGTAACTATCGAAGACCCTCACGCCGCTGGCGTGCGCGATTTCGATGCCGTTGCCGCCGCACGGGCCGATCTGCGACGCCGCAATCGTGATGCCGGAGGAGTTGGCGATCAGCACGCAATCGCCGCGCAGCGACGAAACGTGCAAGCCGCGATACGTGCGTCCGTGCTGATTGGCAATCACGATTCCCGTCGCGCCGCGCTCGGCGCGAGCGACGGTGCCGCCGGCGGTCGCGGGCGCTCCCGCAAGCGAGCCGCAGCCTGCGAGAAACGCAATGGACGAAACGAGTGCGACCGCGACGCCGGAGCCCATGGTATCCCGCGCAACTCGCCGCCGCGTGCGGTGGTTGCGAAAGAGACCAACGCCCGCAGGAGACTCACGTGAGCGACAGACCATCGGCAGCACCATCGGGCCAATTTCTCGTCGGGGGAGACATCCCCGTCCATCGCCTCGGATTCGGCGCGATGCGCGTCACCGGGCCGGGCATCTGGGGGTATCCGGCGGATCTCGAGGGAGCGCGTGCGACGCTGCGCATGGTCCGCGAGCTTGGCATCAATTTCGTCGATACGGCCGATAGCTACGGCCCCCACGTCGGCGAAGAACTGATCCGCGAAGTCCTCTTTCCGTACGGCGACATCCTCGTCGCTACCAAAGGCGGCCTGCTTCGCACCGGCCCCAACGAGTGGGCGGCGTGCGGGCGCCCCGCGTATCTTCGCCAAGCCGTCCATCTCAGCGCGCGGCGCTTGGGCGTCGAGCGCATCGATCTCTGGCAACTCCACCGCATCGATCCCGAAGTGCCGGCAGAAGAGCAGTTCGGCGCGATCGCCGAGATGCAGCAGGAAGGCTTGATCCGCCACGTCGGCCTGAGCGAAGTCGGCGTCGCCGAAATCGAGACGGCGCAGAAATACTTCACCGTCGCGACGGTGCAGAACGAGTACAACCTGGTCGAACGGCAGAGCGAAGACGTGCTCGACTATTGCGAAGCGCACGGCGTCGGCTTCATCCCGTGGTTCCCGCTTGCGGCCGGCGACCTAGCGAAACCGGGAACGAGCTTCCAGCGCATCGCTGGGCGGCTCGAGCTCACCGCATCGCAGCTCGCGCTCGCCTGGATTCTCCGGCGCTCGCCCGTGATGCTGCCGATTCCCGGCACGTCGCGTGCCGAGCATCTCATCGAAAACGTTCGCGCGGCCTCGGTACGGCTGAGCGACGAGGACTTCGCCGAAATCGACGAGCTGGCGAAAGCGGCCGCGCTCTAATGCTTTAGGAGAATGGCGAGGATCGTCGTGACCCACGTCACCACGATGAGCGAGGTCATCCGCCACTGCAAGCCGTCGATCTTAAGGCGAAGTCCGTCGAGATGCGATTCGACCTGCGCGAACCTTCCGTCGATCTGCGCGAAGCGCGACTCCATCGTCGAGATCAAATCGCCGAGACGCTTGTCGAACTGCTCGTATGCGCCTTCCAAGCGAGCGACCCGGTCCCTCTGCGGCTGAGAGCTCATTTAGTAAGCGAGGTAGAGCGGCGTACCGATGAAGCTCCCGAGGCCGCTGGCGAGGTTGTAGCCGGGCTTGGCGCAGAAGCCCGCTACTCCGTTGAGCGCGTTGCAGCCTTTGACGATGTTGTGGAAGACGGAATGGTACTGCGTCGTTGCCGCGAGCGCGTAGAGACGCGCCTGCGGATTCGCGATATTCGCCTTTCCGTGGCGCTGCTGCACGAGCGCGAGGAACGCCGCCCATTCCGGCGTGGCGAAACTGGTGCCGCCCCACTGGCGGAACCACTTCCCTTTGTAGTAATAGAAGTACGCGCCGTTGACGTCGTTCCAATCGGCCATGAGCGACACGTCCGGTACGTCGCGCCGGCCGTCGGCCGGCGTCAGCTTGGTCTGGAACGACGGCTTCTTGAAGATCGCGCTGCGGCCGCCGCCGCCTGCACCCGCGTACGCACCGGGCGTATCCCACACGATCTCCGACTTCCAGCCGCTGTAGGTTCCGGAGCCGGCGGTCACCGGCGTTACTTCCGTGCCGCCGACCGAAACGACGTGCGGCGACGAAGCGGGATAGTTCACCGAGACCGTCTTGCCGTCTTGGCAATCGTCGCTGCCGTAGTCGCCCGCATCTCCGAGCCACCACTGGCCTTCGAGTTGGGCTTGCGCGAAGAGCGATTCGTCGGCGCTGACGTCGGACGGGCGCATGTACTGCTCGCACGCGCCCCAGCTCGTGCTCACCAGGTGAATCGCGCTCAGCTTGTTTGCGAAGTAACCGTACATCACGGTGAACTGCTGAAAGCTGTTGTTCTGCGGCGACACCTGAACGATCGTCGCCTTCGGCGCGATCGCGGCCATCCAATCGACGTCGAGCGTGGTCTCGTCGGTATCGGCCGCGACCGGCGTCGAAGCGGGGACCGAGCGCAGCGTCGCGTGCAGGCCGAAGCGCTTCTGCCATACGGCGAAATCCGACGCCGTCGCAAAGCCCACGGTCGCCTCGCCGATCGTCACGCCGGATCCGTCGGATACCGGGTAGATCGGGTCGAGATCGTAGACGTTGCGAATATCGGCCGGAGCCCAGCCTTTGTAGCCGTTGACGACCGTTTGCGGCCCCGGGCGCGCGTCGTTCGTGAAGCGCACGAAATCGCTCAGGCCGACGACCGACGCACCCGCGAGCCACGCCGGGAGTACCGGCTCGAAGCGGTTGGTGAAGAAGACGCGGCCGCGCTCTGCGCGCACGTCGAGCGGCGTGCCGAAGAGCGCCTCGATCGCGCTTGCCGGCGCGTGCGCGACGACGTCCTTTCGGTTGGCCGGAAGATCGTCGATGACGAACCCTGCAGCGCGCAAGCCCTCGATCGCACGCACGTACGCGCGCGGGTCGGCCCCGAAATACGCCGCGTATTGCGCGGGCGTCAGATAGCGGCCGTACGCGGGCGAGCCCGGCTCGTTCTGCGCCGCAATCGTCGCGTCGATTTGCGCGGCGTTGCGCCCCGGCAGCGCGATGTAGAGCTGGATCGGCCTCGCCGGCTGCACCGGCCCGAGGTAGGCTCCGTGCGTCGCCGCAAGGGCGAGCGGCCGTGCGGCCGGAGCGACGGCTGCCGGCGCGTGCGGCAGCAAGAGTGCGAGCGCAAAAACGAGCGTGCCCATGAATGGCGGCTTACTCGAGGAGGAGCCGAATTCCCGCGCCGGAAGGCAGACGCATGCGCTCGCACAATCGCTCGTGATCCCCGCAATCGCCGCGGTCGTTCTCCACGGCATCGTCGCGAGCGTCGATCCGGCGCACGCCCAGGCGACGATTCGGCACGAGGCCTTCGACGGGATGCCGGGGATGACGATGACCTTTTCGCTCGACCCGCGGGGAGTGCGGCAGCTCACAACCGGCGATCGAGTGGCCGGCACGGTCGACGAGACGACCGAGCCTTGGACGCTCCGAGTAACGGCCGACGCCGCGGGACCCGCGCAACCGCTGCAAGCGCCGTTCGTGCCGCTGCTGCACGCAGGCTCGATCGTCCCCGACGCCGCCTTCGTCGACCAACGGGGCCGCGCGCGTTCCTGGCGCGATTTTCGCGGCCACACGACGATCGTGTCGTTCGTCTACACGCGGTGCCGCGATACCGGCATGTGCCCGCTCGTCTCTGCGAAGTTCGCCGCGATGCAAACGCTGCTTCCGCGCAACGCGCGGATGATCGAGTTCACGCTCGATCCGCGCTACGACACGCCCGCAGTCTTAGCGCGGTACGGCGCGGAGTTCGGCGCCCAGGATCCGCCGTGGACGCTGGCGACCGGCGATCCTACGACGTTGCGCGACGTGGCCCTCGAGTTCGGCGTGGGCGTTGCGGCGCGGCGCGCCGATACGATCGTGCACGGCGAGGCGCTCGGCATCGTCGGCCGCGACGGGGTCGTGCGCGGCGTCGTCGACGGCAACGCCTGGGAGCCCGAAGCCGTGGCCGCGGAGGTGCGCCAGGCCGAAGGGCTCGCGTCGAACCCCTGGGATCGCTTCATGCTGGGCGTGGGCGGCGCGCTCGGCGCGGCGGCGCGCGGCTGCGGCGCGGTCGATTCGGAGGGCCGCGTACGACCGTTCGTCCTAGCCATCGAAGGGGCCGGCGTGGCGGTGTTGCTCTTCGTCGCGCTCCAGTTCGCCCGGTCGCTCGTGCGATGGCGCGCGTCGAACGGCGGCCGCCCGAGGTAAGTCGCAGCCCCTTCGCAGGTTTTTCCCAACGAGCCGCTATCGTGGTGAACGCTATGACCGCTCGTTCGTCTCACGTCGCGCACCGCCCGTTCGGCGTTCGCCGCGCGCTGCTTTGGATCAGCGTCGCCCTCGCCGGCATCGGGATTCTCGTCGCGATCGCGGTTGCGAACCGTACGCTCGCACCGGCCACGACCGACGCCCCACCGGTAAATCTTCTCGCCAAAGGCGACGCGGCGCCGCCGTTCGCCGTTGCGACCACGCAAGGGCCGTTTACGCTTGCGGCGCAAAGCAAGCCGGTTCTGGTCGAAGTGTTCGCAACGTGGTGCCCGCATTGCCAGCACGAAGTCGCGACGCTGAACCGGCTGTACGACCGCTACGGCGATCGCGTCGCGTTCGTCGCGATTTCGGGCAGCCCGTACGGATACGATCGCGCTTCGCCCGAGAGCCTCGACGACGTGCTCGGCTTCGCACGCTTCTTCCACGTGCGCTATCCCGTCGCATACGACCCGACGCTCGGCGTGGCGAAGAACTACCTCCAGGGCGGCTATCCGACCGTCGCGATCGTTACGCGCGACAAACGCATCGCCTACGCCGGCAGCGGCGAAATTGCGCCCGCGACGCTCGAGGCCGAGCTGCGAGCGGTGCTGGCGGCGCGCTAGCTCGAGAGCGCGATCGAGAGCATCGAAACCGAGCCGCCTTCGACGCCTTCCGTCAAGGGCGTCGCGCGGTCGCTCGCCCGCCGCGCGCCGAGAACGTAGAGCAGCGGCAGGTAGTGATCCGGCGTGGGGATCGAGAGTTCCGCGTCGCGGCCGAGCGCCGGGTAATCGACCAGCGGTGCGTCGCCGCCGGCAACGATCGCCTCGCGCACGCGCGTTTCGAAGCGATGCGCCCAGTCGAACGGATCGGCGCGCTTTCCCCATGCATACGCCTCGAGATTGTGCACGACGTTGCCGCTTCCGGCAATCATTACGCCCTCGTCGCGCAGCGGCCCCAGCAGCCGTCCGAGGCGGTAATGCATCTCGGGCGGCTGCCGCCAGTCGATGCTGAGCTGGACGACCGGGACCGATGCGTCCGGAAAGACGTGCGCGAAGACCGACCACGTGCCGTGATCGAGGCCCCACTGCGCGTCGAGCGCCACCTGGGCCTGCGGGGCGAGCAGCTCGCGCACGCGGTGCGCGAGTTCCGGATCGCCGGGTGCCGGATAGCGCACCTCGTAGAGCGCGCGCGGGAAGCCGCCGAAATCGTGGATCGTGCGCGGCTGGGGCGAAACGGTAACGGCACTCTGCTCGACGTACCAGTGCGCCGAAACGCAGAGCACCGCTTTGGGCCGTGCGATCGACTCGCCGTAGGCTCGCCACGCGAGCGCGTAGGGATTCTCTTCGATGGCGTTCATCGGATTGCCGTGGCCGAAGAACGTCGCGGGCATCGGCTTCATGCCGAAAACGCTTCGACGGCAAGGTTCGCCGACCTCGACCCGAAGCGTGCGGATATGGATTTTCGTAACGTCGACGCCGGCGACCCGCGCGCGCTCATCGAGTATCTCGACGCCGCGACGCGCACCTCGGCCGACGACAAGCAAAAGACGTTCGCGGCGCAGCGCCTGGCGCCGGGCATGCGCGTGCTCGACGCCGGCTGCGGAACCGGCGACGACGTTCGCACGATCGCTTCGATCGTCGGCGAAAGCGGACGCGCCGAGGGCGTCGATCTCAGCCGGGCGATGATCGACGAGGCGATCGCGCGCGGCGTTCCGCCCAATGCGGGATTCGCGGTCGCGCCGGCCGCAGCGCTGCCGTTCGACGATGCGAGTTTCGACGCCGTGCGCGCGGAGCGGCTGCTGCAGCACCTCGAAGATCCCGATGCCGCCGCGCGCGAGATGCGGCGCGTGCTGCGCCCCGGCGGAACCGCGTTGCTGCTCGATCAAGATTGGGGTTCGCTGGTGGTGGCCGGCGCCGAACGATCGCTCACCGAGCGCGTGCTGCACGCCTACGCCGATCGTCTGGCCAACCCGTGGGCCGGCCGCAACGCGCGCGGCTTGCTGCGCCGCGCCGGCTTCACCGACGTCGCGTTTCTTCCGATGGTCGCTGCGTCGCCGCTTCCACGCGCGTTCGAAACCACGCTCAAGCCGGCGATCGACTCGGCAATGCAAGCCGGAGCGGTCGACGCTCCCGAAGCCCACGCGTGGCTTGCGGCTCTACTCGAAGCGGAGGCGCGCGGCGAGTTTCTGTGCGCGGTCATCGTCGTCGTCGCACTCGGCCGCGTCGTCGAGGCGAGCTAAGGCGCGGCAGCTCCGATCTCGAGCACCACTTTGCCGGCCGCCCCGGACGCTACGCGGCGGTAGGCTTCCGGCGCGCGATCGAGCGGGTAGGTGGCGTCGACCGCCGGCGGCTCGAGCGCGTTCTTCTCGAAGAGCGGGTTGAGACGTTCGAGTATTCCGGCGACGCGATCGAAATCGAACGACGCGCTATCCAAACCGCGAATCGTCAGCCGCTTGCGGTAGAGCGCAAACAAGTCCAGCGGCGTCTCGCGCCCGCCCGCGGCGGAGAAGACGACCATTCGGCCGTCTTTCCCCAGGGCGTCGAAGAGCGGTGCGAAGACCGGCGCGCCGACCGCGTCGAGCGCGACGTCGGCGCCCTTGCCGCCGGTGAGGCGCTCGACGACGCTTCCGAGATCGTTGCGTTCGGAACGCGCGATCGCCGCGGCACCCAGTTTTTCGAGCCGCTCGCCGTCGTCGGTTTCGCGAACCAGCGCGACCGCGTACGCGCCCAGCGCGCGGACGATCTGCAGCGCCGCCGAGCCGACCGCACCGGCCGCGCCCGAAACGATCGCCCACTCGCCCGCGCGAATGCCGGCGAGATCCACCAGCGCGCTCCAGGCGGTGACGAACGGAACGCCGGCAGCGGCAGCCCGGCCGGCCGGAAGGTTCGCGGGGCGCCGCGCGACGGCGCTTGCCGGTAGAACCAGCCGTTCGGCGTGCGCGCCGTCGCGCGTCAGGCCGAGTTCGCCGCCGCCCGAGCCCCAGACTTCGGCCCCGAGCAGCTCGGGCGGCCCTTCGACGACGCGACCGGCAAAATCGCGGCCGAGGACTCGCGGCAACGTCATCTGCGGAAACTTTCCGAGCGCCATCGCGACGTCGCTGGGGTTGACGCCGGCGGCTTCGATCGCGATCCGCACTTCGCCGTCGCGCAGCGGCGGCTCGGCGACGTCGGCGACGGCGAGCGCGTCGAGCGAGCCCGTGCTGCGTACCTGCAAAGCTTTCATCGCCACCGGGCTTCGCCGCGGACGGCCGCGAAGCCATGCGGCGATGCAAGAAAACATCGATCCGGGGAAGCGCGCGGCCGGATACGCGGCCGTCGATCGTTACGTTCGCGACGGCACGTGCATCGGTTTGGGGACCGGGACGACGGCGTACTGGGCCATCGAACGCGTCGGCCGCCGCGTCGCCGCCGGCGAACGCATCGAAGCGGTGCCCACCTCGTCGGAGACCGAACGGCTCTGCCGCCAATGGAACGTGCCCGTGCGCGCGCTGTTGGAACGCGAAATGGACGTCGCCATCGACGGCGCCGACGAGATCGCGCCGGATTGGGCGCTGACCAAAGGCGGCGGCGGGGCGCTCTTTCGCGAGAAGGCGGTCGCGCTCTCCGCTTCGCGCTTCGTCGTGATCGTCACCGAAGCGAAGCTCGTGCCGAAGCTAGGGGCGTTTCCGCTGCCGGTCGAGATCGTGCCCTACGCCGCGCCGTACGTCGAGCGCGAGATTCTGCGGCTCTATCCGGGCCTCGAGACGAAGCGCCGCGGCGGCCTCGCGCCGTTCGTTACCGACAACGGCAATTGGATCCTCGATTGCCGCTTCGGCCGCATCGACGCGCCGCCCGCGCTCGACGTCGCGCTGCGCACGATTCACGGCGTCGTGTGCACCGGCATCTTCACCGGCATCGCGAGCGACGTGCTCGTCGGAAACGGCGACGGCAGCGTTACAATGCTTCCGCGATCGTGTTGAGGCTATCGACGTAGAGATCGCACTGCGCCAGCAGGGCGCGCGCTGCGTCGCCGGGCGCGGCGCCGGCGGCGCCGGCGAGCGCGAGATAGGCGTCGCGCAACGCGGGATACGCTTTCGGGCGGCCGCCTTCGCGCAACGCGGCCTCGATCGACGCAGCAGCCGCATCGAGACGCTCGGCGAATTCGCGAACGGCGAGGGCCGGGAGCGGCTGCGCGCCGGCTGCGAAGGCCTCCTTGAGCGCGACGTTCGCCAGCGCGAACCGCTGCTCGGCAGCCAGGATCGCCAGCGCCTGGCGCGGCTCGATCTCGTAGGTGCGCCGCGGTTCGCCGAGCATGCGTTCGACCGAAGCCGCAGCTTGGGTGCGCGCCTTCCAAATCTCCGAGCGCATGCGGTTTAGCCGAGCCTCGGCAATCGGCGGTTCGCCCGCGTACTGGCCCAGCATCGCCATCGCAAACTCGCGATCGAGCTCGAGCAACCCGGCCATCTGCGCGCGGGTGAGCGGAGATTCCCAGGTGGGCCACACGTTGTACGCGAGCATGCCGAGCGCGCCGCCGACGCACGTCGCGAAGATCCGGTCGACGGTCGCCGTCGCTTCCGAGAGACCGATCAGCGACAGGAGGAAGACCACGTACGCGGTGAGCGTGACGCTGTAGAGCGCGTAGTTGAGCGGAAACGTGAGATAGCCTAAGGCCGCGCACGCGATCGCGAGCGCGACGTCGACGCGTGGCGCGAGCGGAACCGCCAACGCGATTGCCGACGCGAGGAGCGCGCCGACGATCGTACCGGCGATGCGTGCGAACCCACGCGCGAGCGTCGACGTGTAATCCGGGCGCATCACGATTGCGGCGGTGAGCGCGATCCAATATCCGCGTTCGACGTGCGTCAGCCGGTAGAGCAGCACCGCGACGCCCAACGCCGCAGCCAAGCGCAGCGCGTGCCGCCCGAACGGCGAATCGAACGACGCGTTGGCGCGCAGCACGCGCCACCAGTCTTCCGCATGCGGCACGAGCGCGAGCGGGGCCGGCGCCGCGCGTCCCGCGGCGCCGGCGGGAAATGCGGCGCTGCGCCACGCCGAACGGATCTGCCCGTAGAGCCGCTCCCACGCCCGATCGCGTTCGAGCCCGGCGTCGGCCCGGCTCCACGCTTCGGCCGCGACTGGGGTGCGAGCGGCCCGCAGCGAGCGCGCGATCGCATCGAGGACGTCGGCCGTGGCACGCGCCATCTCGGCGTCTTCGCGCGCACTTGCGGGCAGCAACGTCAGCGTGGCGCGGATGCGCTCCGCTTCGTCGGCGAGCGTTTGGAGCGCCGCCAGTTCGACGCGCCGGCCGAACGGCTGCGGATCGGCAAGCGCGACGCGCGCCGCGACGAGCGCGTCGTGTTCGGGAAGCACCGGCGCGGTGCCGCCGGCCAGCGCGCGAGCGAACCCGGCGAGCGCGGCGTACGCATCCGCGAGCGCGTTGCGCTCGGCACGATGGTGCCCCACCGGCCATGCGGCGACCAGGAGCAGCGTTTGCACGAGGCCGCCGGCCAGGACGAGCCCCGCGATCTCGGGCGCCTGCGACGGCGGCGTGCCGATATTGCCGAGAATGATCGCGGCGATGACCGAGTTCAAGCCGATCCCGCTGGCGCCCGCTCCCAACGACGAGAGCAGCCCGTAGGCATATCCGGTGGCGGCCACGACGATCACGATCGCGGCCGTCGACGGTCCGGCGAGGCCGGCGACGAAGGCGCATCCGGCCATCGCGGCCGCGGTCGCCAGCATCACGCCCGCGCGCGTGCGGTAGAAGCCGTTCATCGAGACGAACCCGACGCTGAGGGCACCGATACCGGCAGCGACCGCATGCAGCGACGAACCGGTCGCCAAGCCCGCGCCCAGGGCGATCGCCACGCCCAAGGACGAGCGCACGACGAACCACCAATCGATTCGCGCCGGCGTCAGCGCGAGGATCGATTTCGCGACGTTCATAGCATCGGCAATCGCACGTTCGCCCACCTGTTCGGTGGGCGCGCGGCGTTCCCCGGCGCGGAGCTAGCCCGGCGCGGCGCCGTCGCGCTGCGCGGCCACGACGTACTTCGGATCGAGCGCCGAGGCTCGGCCCGCTTCGAGAATGGCGAACCGCTCGCACACAGCGCGCTCGCCAGAGCAGCGTTTTGGCGCGTCGCCTGCCCGGGTAGCACTTCATTCGTGACTCGCTATCCGGAAACGGCCACGGCAGACACGTGCGCCGCGTTTGCCGGAGACCGACGCCCGCGGTTCCTCGCCGTGCCGAGATCGCGATGACGACGATCGCGCCTCCAATCGTCGCCCTAGGCTCCTCGCAAAACGACACGATCGAATGGTCCGTCTCGGTACCGCGCGCCAGCAAGAGAGCGCTCGGCCCCACCGTGACGGTGGAAGGTCACTTGGCTTTCGAGGTACCGGGGGGCCGGCGGCTCGAACTGACGTTGACGTGATCTCCTACGTTCTGCGATCCGGTCGCTACGAGCTGCGCATCGGCCGCGTCACGATCTCGCAGAGCGCCTTCATGGTCGCCGCCGCGGTGGTCGTCGGCATGGGCGGCGGCTTCGGCGCCATCGTCTTTCGCGACATGATCGCCGGCGCACAGTGGCTGGCGACGGGGGCGCTTTCGATCCTGCACCGTCCCTTCGGCGCGGTAGCGCTTCCGGTGGTGCTCGCCATCGGCGGCGCCACGGCGGCGTACGTCACCACGCGCTTCGCGCCCGAGGCGAAAGGACACGGCGTTCCCGAGGTGATGGAGGCCGTCGCGCTGCGCGGCGGCAAGATGCGGCCACGCATCATCGCCATCAAGTCGTTCGCATCGGCCGTTTCCATCGGGTTTGGCGGGAGTTGCGGCCGCGAAGGGCCGATCGTGCAGATCGGCTCGGCGATCGGTTCGCTGATCGGGCTGTTCGCGCGCGCGCCGGCGCCGATCGTGCGGACGCTGGTTGCGTGCGGTGCGGCCGCCGGCATTTCCGCCACGTTCAACGCGCCCATCGGCGGCGTCTTCTTCGCGTCGGAAGTGATTCTGGGTGAGTTCGCGCCGCGTTCGTTCGCTGCGATCGTCGTTGCGTCGGTAGTGGCCGCCGTGATCAGCCGCGCGTTTCTCGGCAATCACCCCTCGTTCAATGCGTCGGGGTTCGTGCTGGTCTCGCCGCTCGAGCTCGCACTCTATGCGGTGCTCGGCATCGTGGCGGCGGCGTGGGCCACCGGGTTCGTCAACGTGCTCTACTTCGTCGAAGACGCGTTCGAGAAAATGAAGTTCCCGTCGTGGGCCAAGGGCGCCCTTGGCTTTGCGGGCGTCGGAGCGATCGGCATTTGGTTTCCGCAAGTGCTCGGCGTCGGATACGGCCCGATCCAGCAAGTGCTCTACGAGCACGTTCCGGCTCGCCACGGGCTCGCGTTGGCCATCCTCAAGCCCGTGGCGACGTCGTTGACGCTCGGCGCGGGAGGCTCCGGCGGCGTCTTCGCGCCGTCGCTCTTTACCGGCGCGTTTCTGGGCGATTGGTTCGGGCGGCTCGCACACGGGCTCTTTCCGCTCTGGACGGCGCCTGCCGCCGCGTACGGACTGGTCGCGATGGCGGCCGTCTTTGCCGCCGCCGCGGAAGCGCCGATCACCGCGATCATGATCGTCTTCGAGATGTCCGACGATTACACGATCATTCTTCCGTTGATGGTGACGGTGGTCATCGCCACCGTGCTCGGGCGGCACTGGCTCGGCGCGACGATCTACGAGCGCAAGCTCATTCGCCGCGGCATCGATTGGCAGCGCGCGCGCAATCCACGCTTCTTCAGCCGCCTGTCGGTATCGAGCGTGTCGCGCACGCCGCCCGCGGTCGCGCAGGCCGGCGACTCGATCGCGACGCTCCTCGCGGTCGGCCGCGACGGCGGCGAGCTCGCGTTTCCGGTTTGCGACGGCCCACGCTTCGTCGGCATCGTCACGGCGGCCGACCTCGCGCGCGCGGCCGCTGCCGGCAACGCCGGCGACGCCGTTCGCACGATCACGCATCTCACCTCAGAGCGGCTTCGTCCGGTCGATACGCTCGAACGCGCGGCCACGCTCATGGCCGATACGGAGACGCCGCTGCTTGCGGTAGTCGATGGCGACGACGACCGCCTCACCGGCATCGTGACGCGTCGCGACTTGCTCGAGGCGTATCGCAGCGGCGCCGGAGCGTGAGAGGGGCCACGCGATCGCGAGCGTCAGCCCCGCAGCGATCGCCGGCAAGATCGGCAGCAAGGCGACGCGCGCGACGTCGCTCGGCAGCGGGTTGACGGCAAGCGTTACGATCGTCGAAGCCAACGCCCCGAGCAGCGCCGCACTGCGAGCGCGCGACGCATCGTACGCCAGCGCGATCAAGCCGATCGGCGCCGCCAGCGACGCGAGCAGCCAAACGCCGAAGACCGCCGACGAACGCCCGACTTGGCCGGCGTACCACTGCGGCAGCGGCATCGAGCGCATCGGACTCTCGGCGTGCAGCCGTACGAGGATCTCCCCGATGCCGGGCGCGCCGGCCGCCGCGCCGGCGGCCACGACGGCGAGCGCGCAGAGCGCCGCCGCGGCGGCGACCGTCGCGCCGCGCCGCACCTGCGGCCACCGGCGCGCGACCGTACCGGCGAGCGCGACCGCCACGCCGGAACAGAACGGCGCGTAAGCGAGCGGTCGCGAGAACGTCATCGCGAGTGCGGCGCAGGCGTACGCCGCGAGCCAGCGCCCGCGGCCGGTTTCCACGAAGCGCACCAACCCCAGCAACGTCGCGCACCAGAACGCAAATGCGGTTGCGTCGGTCAAATCGCTGCGGCCGATCCAGCGGTACTCCGGCAAGAGCGCCGTCGCGGCCGTCACCAATGCCGCCGCTCCGGGGGCTCCGAAGCGCAGCAGCAGCGCGTACAACGCGACCACCGATGCGGCGTAGGCGAGATTCGATATCCAGAAGAGCGATTGCATCCCCGCGAACGGCCACAGCCGCGATGCGAGCCATGGGTAGATCGCACGCGGCGCGAACAGCCGCCAATACTCGGGGTACGCGGCCGCATACCAGCGGCGCGCGACCGGCGAACGCAACGCGGGCTGTCCACGGTAGGCCGCGCGCGCGTTGGCGCGAGCCGCGGCGTACGGTATCCCCGCGTCGAGCTGCGCCCGGATCGCGTAGTTGTATCCGTCGAAGGCGTAGACCGGATCGCGCGCGGTTTCCCAACGAATGCCGGCGAACGCGACGACGGCCAGCAGCGCGCCGAAAACCCAGACGGCGCGCGGTTTCACGCCACCGATTCCGCGTGACGCAGCATCGGCACCACCTCGAAGCGGCGCAGATAGGCGTCGACGAAGCGCGCCGTCGCGGCCGTCTTTCGCTCGCCGCAGCGGTCCATCGCGGGAAAGAACCGCAGCTCCGGCACGTCGTCGCCGCCGAGGAAATCGAGCGGGTGCAGCAGCAGCGACGGCGCGGTTCCGGTCGCGCGGCAGAGATCGAGTGCCGTCGCGAAGTAGGCGTCGGCGGCCTTGGGCGAGAGGCCGTCGAGATAGTGCACGTAGCTCAAATGGATGGGCAGCCGCGTCCACGGCATCGTGGTGACCGGCACTTCGACGATCCGCCCGTACGGCGTCGCTTTCGCGTGGGCGCGGTTCGGCGCGGCCACGTCGCGAAAGCGTCCGAAGAGGGCGGCGCGCTTGCGCCGTTCGGGGCCGCGCAGCTTGGCCGCGCGCAAGTAATACCAGCGCGCGAGCGGGCCGACGAACGTTGGGACGCACGACGCGTCGTAGCGATAGCCGCGCGAACGCAGCGCCGCGAGCAGCGCCGGCGAGGTCGCGAAGCCGGGGCCTCGAAAGCCGCACGGCTCGCGTCCGGTGGCGAGTGCGATCGCTTCGTGCGCGCGCGCGATTTCGCGGTCGGCCTCCTGGAAGGGCGCCGACGCGACCCACGGTTCGTGATGGAACGAGTGGTTGCCGATCTCGTGCCCGGCCGCCGCGATCGCCTGGAGCGCTTCGCGATGCTCCTCGCGCGCGGCATCCTGACCGACCAGGAAAAACGTGATCGTCGCGTCGCGCGAAGCGAGATAAGCGAGGATGCGTGGTACCGCGCGATCGAGAAACGACGGCAGCGCGCGCCACTCGGGGTTGCCCTGCACCTTCAAATACGACCACAGGTTGTCGAGATCGAGCGAGAGGCTCGCGAGCGGCCGCGTCACGCCGCACCGCGAATCGCGTGGGAGCGTACCGTCGCATCGAGCGCTTCGGCCGCGCGCGCGGCCAGCTCCAGCGTTTGATCGACGTTGAGCGTTCCATCGACGATCTGCGCGGAACTGGTGAGGAAGAGCCCCGGAATGCCGGTCGCGAAGCCCGGCGGATCGCCGGCCGCGAGCGTTGGGGGCGCGAAGACGTACGGCGCTCGCGCGACGCGCAGCGCCGCGATGCTTCGCGCGTCGAAATGCGGATAGATCAGCCGCAGCGCGGCGAGGAAGCGCGCGCCGATTTCCTCGTCGCTTTGCCTCGCCTCGGGATCGCCGGCGCGAACGTACTTGGGCAGATATGCGAGGTGCCAGCCTCCCAGTTCCCCGGGATCGACGACGTTCGTCATTTCGACGACTGCCGTGAACGGCAGCCGTTCGTCGGCGAGGTTCGTGAGGTAAGCCGAGCCGAGCGCGCGGTCGAGCAGCAGCGAAACGCAGACGATGCCGCGATAGTCGAACGATTCCCACGTGCGCCGCTCCCGATCGGCCAGCTGCGGGCACATCTTGGCCGCCACGGGAGGCGGCACCGTCAAGGCTACGGCATCGTATCGCTGCGACTCGCTCCCGGCCCGCAGCGCGAGTTCGCCCGACGGCAGTGCTTCGATCGCGTCGACCGCGCTATGCAGGCGCACCTGCACGCCCGCAGACTCCAGCAGCGGCGCGAACCGCTGCACGATCGCCGCATAGCCGCCGCGCACGTACCCGAAGCCTCCCTGCACGCCGGCGCGGCGTTGCGCGCCGTAGAGCCGCCGCATCGTCGCGGCGATGAACGACGCCGACACGCCCTCGTAATCGCTGCCGAGCTTCGCGCGCAGCAGCGGGCGCCACAAGCGCTCGAAAACGCGGTCGCCGCTAGCCTCGCGCAGCCAGCGCTCCACCGGGACGCTCCGCAGAGCAACGAGCGCGGCTTCGCCCATCCGGCGCACGCGCCACAACGCCGCGGCCAAGCGGAGCTTCTCCGGCCAGCCGATGGCGGGAAAGCGCGCGAAATCCAGCGGCGTCGTGAACGGGCTCAGGCGATTGCCGACGAAAAACGCGCTCGTCGCGCGCGTCCATCGAAGCTCGCCGCCCAGCCCGAGATCGTCGAGCAGCGCGAGCAGCCAGCGGTCCGACGGCAGCACGACGTGATAGAAGCGGTCCCACGTGACGTCGCCGATGCGCCACGGTGCCGCGAGGCCGCCGAGCGCTTCGGCGCGTTCGTGAACGGTCACGGCCAAGCCGCGGCGGGCGAGATCGAGGGCGAGCCGCATGCCCAGCATGCCGCCGCCCACCACCGCGCAACGCCGGACGGCGTTCACGGCGCGGCTTCCGTCACGACGCCGCGCGCGATCGCGTAGCGGCGCCCGCACGCGTCGCACTCGAAATCGCCCGCGATCGCGGTGACGTCGTCGTGCGCCGCGGTCAACGGTTCGCCGCAGCGGCAGACGCACGCGACCGCGCGCGCCGGCGCGCCGTACGCGAGATGAAAATCCCCGATGCTTCTGGTGACGACGCTCCCCATGCCGACCATCGCAAAGCGCCCGATCGACAGCCCGTTGCCGATCGTGGCGTTCGCTCCGATCGTCGCGCCCTCGCGCACGAGCGTCGGCCGCGTGTGCTCGTCGGGTTCGCTCGAGCGCAGCGCGCGCAGATCGGGCGTGGCCGCGCGCGGGAACCGGTCGTTGGTGAAGACGGTGCCGGCGCTCACCATCACGCCGTCTTCCAGCGTTACGCCCGCGCAGAGATAGACCATCGCGTTGATCTTGCAGCGATCGCCGATTGCGACGCCGTAGGCGACGTACGTTTTTTCGCCGACGATGCACTCGCGCCCAATGCGCGCTCCGGCGCGCACGTGGACGGCGTCCCAGATCGACGTGCCGTCGCCGACCGCCGCTCCGGCCTCGACGATCGCCGTGGGATGAACGCGCGGCGGCGCGAGCGCGATCACGCGGCCACCGCCGCCCAGCCGGGCCGCGCCAACGCGCGATAGGCGGCTTCGATGGCCGAGACCGATGCGAGCGCGTCGGCGCCCGCGACCTCGGCCGGCGCCTCGCCCGCGACGGCACGAACGAAGTTCTCGAAGACCCCCGCAAACGCCGCGTCTTTGGCGTAACCGGGACCGAAGGCGCGCCAATCCGCGTCGGCCGCCGTTCGAATTCGCGATTCGCGCCAGCCGAGTTCGATCGCGCCCTCGCTGCCGTGCAGCCGCAAATAGGCGGGATCGCGCTTGTCGATCGTCCAGGAGAGATCGCTCACGGCCACCGCACCCGCCTGCGTGCGAGCGATGATCTGCGCGGTATCTTCCACCTCGAGCCCCTGGTAGCGCGCGTACTCTACCGCGCGCACGCTCTGCAACGGCCCCGCCACGTATCGAAAGAGATCGACGGCGTGCGTTCCGTTGTCGATCACGACGCCGCCGCCCGAGAGCGCCGGGTCGCTGTTCCAACGCTGCGCCATCGGCACCGTTGCGGTAAACCGGTTCTCGATCAATCGCAATTCGCCGATCGCCCCCGCGGCGACGGCGGCGCGCGCGCGCCGCACGTCCTCGACGAAGCGGAACTTGGCCGCCATCGTCATCACCGTGCCGGCGCGCGCGGCGGCGCGCAGCATGGCGCGCGCGTCCTTCGACGCGAGTGCGAACGGCTTTTCGCAGAGCACGTGCACGCCCGCAGCGGCCAAGGTTTCCGAGAGGGCCCGGTGCGCGTAGGGCGGCGCGGCGACGATCGCCGCATCGACGCCGGTCGCCGCGAACATCGCCTCGATCGACGGATACACGGCGCATCCCTTCGGTGCGAGCGCGCGGGCACGATCGAGCGCGGGATCGCAGATCGCTACCAGGTCGGCATCCGGGGACGCCGCGACCGTTCGCGCGTGGGCCGCACCGATCGCGCCCGCACCGACCAAGGCGACGCGAAGCCGGGCCCTCACGAAGCGACTCCCCGCAGACGCGCGGCGGCATCGCGCACCACCGCGGCGACGCGCGCCACGTGCGCGCCGGTATATCGTTCGTTGAGCGGGAGCACGAGCACGCCGGCGAGCCCGGCGTAGGTTCCGGGAAAGCGTTCCGGGCGATAGTCGAGAGCCTCCGGCCGCGCGAGCGTAAACGGAAACTGGCTCGTACCGAACGTGCGCCGCTTCGCGAAAACCTCGCAGGCGAATGCCGGCTTGACGATGTAGCGCGGCGCGGCGGCGACGTTCGATTCGCGCATCAGCGAGGCCAGGCCGCGCGGCCCGTCGGGGAAGATCTCCGCGTCGACGCGCACGGCGTACTTCCAGTACGTCGCACCGGCGCGCGGGCTGACGAGCGGCGTAGATAGACCGTCGATCCCGCGCAGCGCTTCGTCGAGCTCGGCGGCGCGCGCGCGCCGGATGGCGACGTTCTCGCGCAGCTTGGCCAGTTGCGCGCCCGCCACGGCGCCCTGCAGTTCGGTCATCCGGTAATTCAGCGCGAGGAAGTAATGGTCGGGAGCCGGATCGCCGTATCCCCAGCCTTTGTTGACGAAGAGCCGAACGCGCCGCGCGTGCGCGTCGTCGTCGGTCACCACGATGCCGCCCTCGCCGCACGTCACGTGCTTGCCCTGTTGCAGGCTGAAACAGCCCATCGCGCCCCAGCGGCCGGCAAAGCGTCCGTCGTAGGTGGCCAAAAATGCCTGCGCGCAGTCTTCGATCAGCGGTATTCCGCGAGCGGCCGCCAGCTCGGCGATCTCGGCGATCTCGGCCGGATTGCCGAACAGGTGCGTTACGACGATCGCTCGCGTGCGCTCCGAGATCGCGGCGGCGATCGTTTGCGCGGTGCAGTTGAGCGTCGCCGGATCGACGTCGGCGAAGACCGGGATCGCCGCTTGGTAGAGGATCGGCGCCAGCGCGCCCATGTCGGTAATCGGCGTCGTGACGATCTCGTCGCCGGGCTCCAGATCGAGCGCGGCGACGGCGGCGTGAATCGCGGCGGTTCCCGACGAGCACGCGATCGCGTGACGCGCGCCGATGGTTTTCGCGAAGGCGCGCTCGAACGCGGCGACCGCGGTTCCTTTCGTGCTGGTCAGCGTCCCCGAAGCGAGCACGGCCTCCACGGCGGCGAGTTCTTCGATGCCGAGGCTGCGCCCGGTGCGGTCTTGATCGTTGGGAAGATCGACGGTTTCGACGTCGAGCGTTTGCATGCGGTTCCTCCAGAGGCGACGGTGTAGGTGACGGCTGCGAGGCTTGCGTATTGCACGGCGGCGGTGCAGGCCGAAATCAAGGCGATGGTTGCGTGCGGCAGCCGCAGCGCGACCCCGACGGCGACGGCGAGCGGAAGGAGCCCGGGAGCGAAGGCCGGCACGCCGAGTAAGAGCACCGGGCGTGCTCGCAAGCCGGCGTAGACCACGTGGAAGGCGTGTTTGGCGATGCGCGACGGGCGCAGGCGCGACGCGCGCTTGCGCGGCTGTGCCGACCAATCGAGAACCGCCGGAACTTCGACCACGCGGAAGCCGTCGCGCAACGCGGCGATGAGCACGCCGAACGTCGCCTCGGTAAAGACCCCGTCCTCGATCAGGATGTGGGCAATGTGCCCGCGATACGCGCGCACCACCGAAGTCCACGTCGAGAGGCGCCCGGCCAACGCGAACGAGAGATAGCGGTTCGCCCACCGGCTGAGCAGCAAGCGCCACCACGGGATGGCGACGCATCGCCCGCCGTGCATGTACGGCGAAGCGACCGCGATCTCGCCGCCTTCCTCGATCGCCCGAACGAGGCTGTCGATCGTGGCCGGCGCGTACGTGAGGTCGGCGTCGTAGGTGACGATGTACTCGCCTTTAGCGGCGCACACTCCCGTGCGGATCGACGCGTCGAGCCCGCGGTTCCCCGCGTGGGTGACCACGCGCAACGGCGCGATGCGCCGCGCCGCATCGCGAAGGATGGCCGGCGTTTCGTCCGTGCTGCCGTCGTCGACGACGACGATCTCGAATGCGTCGCCGAAGTTGCGCGCGAGATGCGCCGCCAAATCGTCGATACGCTGTTGCAGGCCGTCCGCTTCGTTGAACGCGGGAACGACCACGCTTGCCACACAGAGCATACGACTATCGTAGTGCCGTACGAGCGCGCGTGCGTCAGCGCGAAAGGGCGGCGGGCGGAGGGCTTCCGATTCGCCCGCCTTGGGACCATGGTCTCGCTCGGCCGAGGACCGTTGCGTTGGGACCTTCGGGGTAGGTCCCAGGACCGACGTCGCCACGACGGCGCGCGCGCCAAGCTGCGTGGCCGGGACCAAAGTCCCACGCGCAACGCCGGGCGGCGGCGGCAGGTCACCTAGGCGTTCGAAATGCGGGCCGGCTACAGCCCCAGGATCGTGACGATTCGCAGGCCGCCGGCGAAGAGCATCGAGCCTAAGAACACGCAGACCGGCAGGGTGAGCACCCACGCGAGCGCGATGTTGCGCACGGTACCCCACTGCAATCCCGAATGGTTCGCCGCCATCGTGCCCGCGACGCCGGACGAGAGGATGTGCGTAGTGGAGACCGGCAGCCCCAGGCGGTCGGCGGCTTGAATCGTGGCGTACGCTACGATCTCGGCCGACGCGCCCTGCGCGTAGGTCATGTGCGTTTTGCCGATGCGTTCGCCGACGGTGACGACGATGCGCTTCCAGCCGATCGTCGTCCCCAAGCCCAGCGCGATCGCCGTCGCGACCTTCACCCACACGGGAATGAAGTTGGTCGCGGAATCGAGCTGCCGCTGGTACGCGCTCAAGGCCTTGGCCTCGTCGCCGGAAAGGCCGCCGTCCTTCGACTTGGAAATCTTCGCGATCGACGCAGAGAGCTGATACATTTGGCTGCGCACCGCGCCGCGCCGGCCGTTCGGGATCTGCGTCAGCGACGTCTTACCGGCGAGCTCGGCGCCGATCTCGTGATTCGTGGTGGCGAGCGCCGACCACGTCGCCGGCGAGAGCGAGCCGCTGGTTTTGAGAAATGCGTTGAGCGCGTCGGAGGCTTCCTGCGGCTGCATCGCGCGGCCGTAAGCTTCGCGATCGAGCGTCGCCGCGACCGATGCGCTCGTCGCCTGCAGCTGCGCGATCGCGCCGGGGGCGAGGCCCGGATTTAACGCGTAGACGCCGGGCACGATCCCGATGAGGATGAGCATGAGCAGGCCCATGCCCTTTTGGCCGTCGTTCGATCCGTGGGCGAAGCTCACGCCGGTGCACGTGAGCACGAGCAGCGCGCGCACCCAAAGCGTCGGCGGCTCGCCTTTGACCGGTTCTCGAAACAGCTCGGGACGGCGCACGAGCCATTTGAGCAGCAGCAAGAGCAGCCCGGCGAAGACGAAGCCGGCGATCGGCGAGACGATCAGCGCCGCGAGCGTATCTTGCACCTTGCTCCAGTTCACGCCGTCGCCGAATGCGTGGCTTCCGGCGATCAGCGAGTTTGCCAGCCCGACGCCCACGATCGATCCGATGAGCGTGTGCGAGCTCGAAGCCGGCAGACCGAAATACCACGTGCCGACGTTCCAAATCATCGCCGAGACCAGCAGCGAGAAGACCATCGCGAAGCCCGCGCCGGTGCCGACGTTGATCACCAGCTCGGCCGGCAGCAGCGCGACGATGCCGAACGCCACGGCGCCGCTCGAGGTGAGCACGCCGATCAAGTTCCAGATGCCCGACCAAACGACGGCCATCCACGGCTGCAGCGTGTTGGTGTAGATGACGGTCGCCACGGCGTTGGCCGTATCGTGAAATCCGTTCACGAACTCGAAGCTCAATGCGAGACCCAGCGCCGCGATCAAAAAGATCAGGGTCCCGCCGGACAGGTCGCCGACGAGATGCTGCATTGCGCCATTATGGCAGGCAGCGAGCGCCGGCAACCTTAACTTACCGCTTCATGGAGGCCGGCGACCGGTTCCGTGCGTTGCAAGCCGAAGCCACCGAGGCACTCAACGCCGCGGATCACCGCACGATGCGCCGCGTCGGTCAAGAACTGGTCGAAGCGGGGGAGGCCGACGGCGACCGCGGAGTCGTGGCCTGGGGCGAATACGTGCTCGGCGTCGCGCTCATTTTCAATAACGAAGGGGCGAGCGCCAACCGGCTGTTGCGGCGCGCGCTGGCGGCCTTTCGCGAGCGCGGCGAACGCGTGATGGCGGCGCGGGCGATGATGAACCTCGCGATGATCGAGAACGACATCAATCTCAACGGCAGCGAGGCGCGGCGCCTCTACGAAGAGGCGGCGCCGACGATACGCGAAGACGGCGATCTCAAGCGGCTGGCCATCCTTCACGGAAACCTCGGGGAAATCTGCCGTTTGGAGGGCGACTACGCCGCCGCGATTCGCTACGCGCGCGAATCGGAGGCCTACTTTCGCCGGGCCGGAGAGTGGCCGCTGGTCGTCTGGCAGCTGGTCGACATCGCGCACTACCAGACGCTGCGCCGCGATTACGCCGCGGCGGTGCAGACGATGCACGCCGGGTACGACGCGCTGCGGCGCGCCGAGTGGCACCCGCGCTGGGTGGCATGGTACTTCGACGTTTGGGTAATTCTCGCGGCCAAGCTCGAGCGCTGGGAGATCGCCGCGCAGCTGCTCGGGTTCGTCGACCGCCTGCGTTCCGAGCAGAACGTCCCGCGCCTCCAACTGCTGCTCCCCTGGCTCTCGTCGCCGACCGAGCGGCTCGCCTCCACGATCGACCGGGAACGCCTCCACGAACTCTTCTCGGCCGGGGAAGCGTTGACGGTCATAGAGGCCCAAGCCCTGGCCTCGACGGTCACCGCCGAGGGGCGGTAGCCGCTCGGCTGGAGCGGCTGCCTGAGGGCCCTGCCGCTCAGGATTCAAACAGGGTCGGGGCCCTATCATGGGTACCACCCTGCGGGAGGCCGTCGCCAGGCCCGGCCACGGCGTTAGAAGAAAGCGGGAAAAACTGTGTTACCCTTCGAGGGACGATGAGGCAACTGCTCGGGATCGCGTCGACCCTGGCCCTGCTCTACGGCTGTAGCGGCGGAGGGTTTCTTCCGAGCGCCCCGCACTCGCTCGACCCCGGGCAGCTCCATAGCCTCGAATCGGATGCCTCGCGCTCCAACGGCGTGCCCGCGGCCCTCGTGCACGCGGTCGTCATGGCCGAGTCGGCCGGCGATCCCGCCGCCGTGAGCGTTGCCGGCGCGCAAGGGCTCATGCAGCTGATGCCCGGTACGGCCGCTTCGTGCGGCGTCGCCAACCCGTTCGATCCCACGCAAAACGTGCAATGCGGCACCGAATACCTGCGTTCGCTGCTCGATCGCTATCACGGGAACGTGACCCTGGCCGTCGCTGCCTACAACGCGGGCCCGGGAGCGGTCGACCGCTATCACGGCATTCCGCCGTACGCCGAGACGCAGGCCTACGTTCAGCGCGTTTTGAGCGCGTACCGCAACTACTAGCCGCCCGGCTTTAGCCCGCCCCATGGCCACCCTCACACAACCTCACCCGCTGCGCCGAATTCGGTCGCTCCAGCCGCGCATCCCGATTCTCGACGCCTATCTGCTGCGCGAGATGCTGGGCCCGTTCGGGTTCGCGTTCGGGGCGTATCTGCTCTTTTGGGCGCTGAACATCTTCTTTCTCGCGGCCGATTACATCATCAACCAGCACGCGCCGTTCTTCCTCACGCTGCGCTTCGTGCTGTTCCGCATGCCGCAATCGATCCCGATGGCCTTTCCGTTCGCCGCGCTCTTCGCGTCGCTCTGGGCGATGGGGCGCTTGATGGGCGACAACGAAATCATGGCGATTCGAGCGGCCGGCGTTTCGGTGCTGCGCATCGCGCTCGCGCCGCTGCTCTTCGGCACGCTCATGTTCCTGACCGCGTACCTGATGAACGAATACGTCGCCCCGGCGGCGGTGGATCAATCGACGCGCAGCTTCTATCAAATCATCTATCACACCGACGCGCTTCCGGTCGAGCCGCAATTCTTCCGTAAGGATCCCGACACCGGGAACGTCTTTTTCGTCACCCAGGTGTCGCCGGATCTCAAGACGATGCTCGACGTGCAAATCTTCAAACCGGCGCGGTACGGGCCGTGGAACGAGACGCTCCAAGCGAAATCGGCCACGGTATCCGGCAGCAGCCTGCTGCTGCACGACGTGATCATCACGCGCTACAACAACGACGGGTTCGAGAGCACGCAGCAGCGGGTCAAGGAAGTAACCATCGGGTTGCCGCTGGGCGAATCGGCGGCACAGTTCGCTACCAGCATCAACAACGATCCTTGGACGATGAACAGCAAATCGCTGCGCACGCAAGTGAACGCGCTCGAGCAGCAAGGCATCGGTGGAACCGCGCTGGGCAGCCTTCAAATCAACCTCGCCGACAAGCTGGCGTGGCCGTTCGCGTCGCTCGTCGGCGTACTGCTGGCGGTGCCGCTCGCGCTGCGCTTCGGAAAGCGCGGCCGCATGATGGGCGTCGCGCTCGCGCTCCTGCTCTTCTTCGTGTATTTCATCATGACCACGGCCACGGCCGCGCTGGGCCGCAACGGGGCGCTCAACCCGTATCTCGCCGCGTGGCTTCCCAACATTCTCATGGGCACGGCGGGTGTCGTCTTGCTTTGGTTGGAAGAGCGCTGACGCAGTGTTTTCGGGGATTTGGAAGAGTCGCGGTATCGCCGCGACGCTGGCGTTCGTTGCCTTCCTGACGGCCATTCCGGCGCTCGCCGACGCGCCGCCGACCGACGACTCGCGCAGCCAAGCCCTGGCGCTGCTGCTCTTCGAAAAACAATCCTGCGCCCAGCGCTTCGCTCGCGCGGTCGCCGAGCAGACGCAGCCGGCGCAAGAGGCGTCGCCCGACGCGTCGGCATCGCCCGAGCCCGCATCGACACCGCCCACGGCGCCCGGCGTGAGCCCGACGCCCTCGGCCGTCACCACGCCCGGGCTGCCGGGCACCCAGGCCGGCGCGGGCAACGGCACCTTCCAGCTCTACGAAACGCCTCGTCCGCAGCCCGGCTCCTCGGCCCCGGTGAAGCCGCCTCCGGTGCCGACGCCGACGCCGGCGCCGACCTCGTCCGGCCCGCCGATCTTCCTCCAGCGTGGCGGCGAGACGCCGCCGCCGATTACGCCCGCGGGCATCGCCTCGCCGACGCCGTCGCCGCAGCCGACCGGCGTCCCGACGCTCGCCCCGGGGTTCGTTGCGGTGATCGCCGACCGCATCAGCGGTGGAACCAAGAAGGGCCAGCCCGGCGACGCCGACGGCAACGTGCACATTTTCTACGGCGAGGAAGAGATCGTCGGCGAGCACGCGCACTACGACGGGCTGCGCACGATCACGATCACCGGCCACCCGTTTCTCGAAAACCACCAGCGCGACTCGGTGCTCACCGCCGACGAGATCGCGTTCGATACGATCGCCGAAACGGCCAAGCTCACCAACGGCCACGGCGAGAGCGCCGAGGGCGTCGTGATGGGATACGTGCACTTCAGCGCGCAGGATCTGCACACCGATCCCGACGGGAGCGCGCACGGCCTCGATCCCTACGTGACGACGTGTTCGAACGCGCGAGCGGGCTATCACATCACCGGCAAATCGATGGACGTCATTCCCGGCGACCGGATCGTCATCAACAAGGCGATCCTCTGGCTGGGCGCGGCGGCCGTCTTCTACTTGCCCAAGCTGGTCATTCCGCTCCGCACGGTCGAGGATCAGCGCGCGCGCCCGCAATGGTTCCCCGACGTCGGCTACGACTCGTACGAAGGCGCCTGGATAAAGGTGCACGTTCCGTTCGGCAAAGACCAGTATTATTACGGCTACTACATCGTCAACTATTTCACCAAGGCGGGCTTGGGGCTGGGCTACGTCGGGTTCTACGGAAGCCGTAAGGGACGCCGGCAGCTCAGCATCAACGTGTACGAGCAGAACGACCCCATCGAAGGCGGCCGCACCTACAACGCTGCGGTCCAGGAGCAAGAGAACTTTTCGCAGCACTTGCGCGGCAACTTCCAGTTCGGATACCAGTCGAACTACGGCGCGCTTACGAACGTCCCGCCCAACGAGTCGCTCACCGGCGCCGTGGTGCATCAAACGCAGCAGACGTCGCAAAACTATTCGTTCAATCACAGCGGCGTCGGCGGTCAGTCGAGCAGCAACACGTTTACGTTCACCGACACGCGCCAGTTCAATCAGTTCCTCAATCAGGCGACCAGCTTGAACATCTCCGAATCCAGCTCGAATTTCGGCGACTCGTCGTCGTTCAGCCACACGACCGAGTTCGACTACTTGCTGCACTACACGACGACCGGCGCGGACTATCAGATGGAGTACAACAAGACGTTCACCGACATCGGCTTCGGGATCAACAAGATTCCCGAGTTTCAGGTGCGGCCGTACGATTTCTTCCAGCACTTCATCTTCCCGATCTCCGCGCAGCTCACGCTGGGCGAATACAGCCAGCCCTCGGGCGCGGGCGAACCGCAAAGCTTGGCGACGTGGCGCGGAGACGCGGGCTTGGTCTTCGGCCCGGCGGTGGCCAAGGTGTTCGGCAGCGATTTCCAGGCGACCGTGAACGTCGACCAATACGCCTACGGCACGGGCGACCTCAAAGCGGCCATCCAGCAGATGATGTCGTTGACGACGCCGCTGGGCAGCCACATCGTCAACTCGCTGACCTATAACGAAGCGAACTACAACGGCCCGGCGCTCGTCCCGTTCCAAGCCCTCGACCAGCAGCCGACCCAAAACACGAGCAACGCGCAGGATCTGATCCGCCTGTTCAACGACGACACCTATTCGCTCTCGTTGGGCTGGGCGACGAACTTTCCGCTCAACCAAAACGCGCAGCCCGTGAGCTATCAGCTCACGTGGCGCCCATCCCCGCGTTCCGTGGTGCTGCTCTCGGGTTCGTACATTCCCGGCCCCGGCCTCGGATTCGAAACCACGAACCTTCAGCTATCGTCGCCGTTCGGACGCGACGCCGCCATTCAGTTCGTCAGCGATCTCAACTGGCACGGCGCGGCGAGCGGCGGCAGCGGCGAGTTCTTCGCCAACAAGGTGATTTACTACACGAAGACGATCGGCGACTGCTACCAGGTGCAAGTGCTCTACGCCGAAGCGTCGCAATCGATCGGGGTCGGCTTGAGCCTGCTCGCCTTCCCGAACCGGACGGCGACGTTCAACATCGGCCAGCCCGGCTCGATCGTCCCGAGCACGTTCAACTTCTAGATGAGGCTAGGGTTCGTCGCAGGGCGGATGCCCGCAGGCGCAGCTCTCCGCTTCGAGCCCGTCGTCGGCCGCGCCGCGGCAAAACTCGGAGCAGTACGCCTCGCCCGCGTCCACCGCGCCGGGCGTGAGGCAGTTGCACGGTTCGTAGTTGCATTCGATGCCGCGTTCTTGCACGATCGCTCCTTACTGCTGGTTCCAGTTGTTGCCGATCTCGACGCTCACGATTTGGGCCGTCGGATCGAGCTGCGTTCCGCTGAAGAGCGCGTAGTACGTGTTGTCGAAGTTGGTGTTGATCTGCAAGCCGGGATTGCAACACGCGTACTGCGGGCTGACCGGGCCGCCGGCACCCATCGAATCGACGAACGTGGGCTGGCCTTGAATGTTGCCTTGGGTGACGAAGGCGTTGAACGTCCAGTTCGTAGCGAACGGCAGCGGCGTTGCGGTCGGCGTCGGGCTCGGGCTGGGCGTCGAGGCGTTCGGCGAGCGACGGTTCGCCGCGATCCGGTCGGGCGCCGGCGTGGCCGCGATCGGGGCGAAAATCTGCCGCTGAAACAAGACCGTGAACTCGGTTCCGGCGCCGTTGCTGTTGGCGGTGTACTGGATCTGCTGCGCCGTGGGATGCAGTTGGAAGAGCGTCGGCGGAATCGCCGGATTGTTATTGCGAACCCACTGGTAGGCCGTAGCGTAGGTGCCGCCGTTGGCCCCGCCGACGACGATTCCCGACGAGTAGCCCGCGTAATTGTCGGTGAACGGAATCGTCCCCGGCGTGTTCCCGTCTCCGGTCGTATTGAAGACGACCCAATATTGGTAGTTCGAAAAGTTGAACGGCGCCTGTACGTCAAACTTCACGACCATGTATCCGACGGGCGCGCCGCCGGCTCCGATACCGGGCGGATTGGGCGTCACCTGCCGGCCGCACGCCGATGCGACGATGACCGCCGTTCCTAGGACCAAACCGAAGAGAACCTTACGAATCATGCTTTCCTCGCAGCGCTGGCGCGACGTGGGCGCGGCCGCGATTGCGGCCGTCGCGCTGGCCGCGGCGTTTCCGAAAACCGGCGCCGCATGGCTCGTCCCATGTGCGACTGCGGCGCTGTTCTGGGTGTGGGAAGGCGCCTCCTTGAGGCGCGCGGCCGCGCTCGGCTGGTTTGCCGGCATGATCTTCTTCGCCATCGATTACGCCTGGGTCGGCCACACGATCGACCGCTACATCGGGGCGTTCGGGCCGTTCGTGATGCTCGGCCCGGCGCTGGTGGAAGCGCCCTTTTTTGCGCTCGCCGGCGTGCTCGCGGCGATCGCATACCGCAACGTCGCCCCCACGCTCGCTCCGCTGGCCGCGGCGGCGGCGTTCGCGTTGTGCGAGTGGCTGCGCTCGATCGGAACCTTCGGCGCACCGTTCGATCAGCTCGGCTACACGCAAGCCGACTGGCCGCTGCGCGCGATCGCGGCCTACGCGGGAACGACCGGCATCACGTTCGCGCTCTGCGTGCTCGGCGCGTATCTCGCCGACGCCGTCTTCCGCCGCACGTGGCGCCCGTTCGCCGTCGCGGCCGGCGCCGTCGCGATCGCGGCGTTCGCCGCATGGTTCGCGTGGCCGGCGCGAACGCTCCCCGCGCCGTCGATCCCGGTCGCGGCGATTCAAGGCAACATCGCGCAATCGCTCAAGTGGAATAACTTGGCGCTCGCCGTCACTCGCTACGCCACCCTCACGCGCCGCGCCGCGCGCGCGCATCCGCGCCTCATCGTGTGGCCGGAAACGGTGATGACCACCGAACTCAACGCCGATACCGGCTTGCTCGACTCGCTGCTCGATCTCTCCGCCCAAGCTCGCTCGACCATCGTCGCGGGCGGCATCTATCTGCACCACGGATCCTACTACAACGCGCTCTACGTGCTGCAGCCCGACGGCAGCTACCAGGTCTATCGCAAGCGCCAGCTCGTTCCGTTCGCCGAATGGTTTCCCGGGCGAGCGTATCTTTCGTGGATTCCGTACGTCGGCGCGCTCAACGGCGGAATTACGCCGGGGTCGCAAGACGGCGTCTACCCGACGACGGCGCTGCCGATCGGCCCGCTCATCTGCTGGGAATCGGCCTTCGGCGACCTCGCGCACGCGCAAGTTCGCGCGGGCGCCAAGCTGCTGGTGGTGAGCACCGACGACGCGTGGTTCGGAACCACCTCGGGGCCGTACATGCACGCGCAAATCTCGCAGCTGCGCGCGATCGAGACGGGGACGTACGTGGTGCGCGCCGCGGCGACCGGCATCAGCGGCATCATCGCTCCCGACGGAACGTGGCAGTCGCGCAGCAAGATGCAAGAGATGACGGTGGTCGGCGGATCGGTCGGGCCGCCGGTGCCGACGCTCTTCGCGAGGCTCGGCCCCACGCCCGTCGCCGAAGCGTTCGGCGTGCTGTACGTTACGCTCGTCTTCGGCATGCGGCGGCGCCCCAAAGCGGAGGACGCAGCGTGAACAAGCGCCGCTGGAAGCGTATTTGGATCGCGGGGAGCGTCCTGCTCTTTCTCTTCGTCGCGGTCGAAATCTATTTGGCGGGCGGCGGAGCGCTGCCGCCGCCGCCGGGAGCGATCCCGTTGGTGATGCACGGCGGCCACGTCGTGACCAATCGCATTCGCACCAAGTCGTGGCTCTTCGACTACGATCACGCGCAGCTCGATCAGGACGGAACCTCGGGCACCGTCGACGGCGTGCGCAACGGCATCGTGTATCGCAAGGGGAAGCCCTACCTGCGCATCTCCGCGCAGCACGTGCAGGTCGACTTGCAGAACCTCGATTTCACCGCGATCGGCAAGGTGCACGTGGAGCGCATCGACGACCCCGAGCACCGGTCGTTCGATACCGACCTGGTCACCTGGACGAACAACGCCAAGCTGCTGCGGATGGACCACCCGGCCTACGTCCACTCGGGCAACCAGACCCTGCGCATCGACGGCATCACGATCGACTTCGACGCCAACACGATGCACTTCGACAAGATCGGCGGCACGGTCCAAGTCCGGAAGTAACCGGCCGATAATCAAGTCATGCGACGGTTGTTCACCATCCTCGCCGCGGCCGCGTTATGCGCCTGCGGGGCGAAACACGCGGAGGCGACGGCGTCGCCGCCGCCGCTGCTGATCGACGGACGCGGCGTCACGATGCCGCTGGAGCAGGCGGTGACCCATATCGCGTTCCGGCCGTATCTGCCGTCGACGCAAATCCTGGCGTTCGCGGTGCTGCCGCCGCTCGGGGGCCTCGATACGAACGCGAACCGAGGCCTGGGCATCGAGTACCTCGCCGGCGCCAATGCGCTGCTTCTCTCCGAGTGGCCCAAGCAACGGTTCGCGATCGGGTTTTCCCGCGCACAACTCGCGCTGCCGGCGTGCACGCCGACGCACTACAGTACGCAGGCGGTAGCGTGGACGACGCCAGGCAACCTCGTGATGACCTTACAGCCCGACGGGAACGTGCCGGCGGCCGTCATCGACCGCGAGGCACGCCGGCTCGTCCGAGCGGGGGCGTGCCGCTAGGCTTTGCCCTCGTCCGGTTCGGCCTTTTTCTTGGCCTCGGCGATCAGCCTCTTGACCTTCTGACCGCCCTTGTGGCCGATTTCTTCGTAGAAGTCGGAGCCGTACTTTTCTTTGACGACTTTACCGCCCTTTTGGCCGATGGACTCGTAGAACTCCACGCCGTGACGATCGCGCGTCGCCTTGCCGCCTTTACGTCCGATATCTTCGTAGAAGGTCGAGCCGTATCGGTCTCGCACGGTATCGCCCCCCTTTTTGCCGGCTTCGCGTACCGACATCTCACGTTTCGCGGCGTCGTCTTTCTCTTTTTCTGCCATCGGTCCTTAGCTAACTAGGGCGATAGTTGGGTCTCTTACGAAGAAGTCGCCTTGCGCTTGGGCCGTTGGCCGCCCTTTTGGCCAATGACCTCGTAGAAGGACGGGCCGTACTTGGTTTTCGTCGCTTCCCCGCCTTTGCGACCGATCTCTTCGTAGAACTCCGAGCCGTATTTCGCTTTCACGCGCTCGCCGCCGCGGCGGCCGGCCTCGCGGACGCTCATCCCGCCCGAGTTACCCGTTTCCTGAGTCGCCATCCGTATCGAACCTCGCTCTGGTTGGTTGGTAGGTATTCCGTACTCTTTTCCCATCCGAGCGCTCGGTAAACTAATGAAACTCTCAGGAATCGGGCGGGCGCTGCCTTCTCGCGGTAAACGACCGGCCGGAGCAATGAACCTCATTCCCATCCGGGCCGCCACCGCTCGCATGCCGGGCACCCCTAGGGCCGAATTGACCAACCCGTAGGCCCGAAGGTCGGGGAAAAGGACGCTCGATAACCCGTCGGCAAAGCGACGGAGATGAGCATTGGCCGCTTCGCACTCCTACTGGCCGCGTTGGCCCTCTTCGCCGGGGCCGCGCCGGCCAAGCCGGCCGTGAGCCTAGCTCTGCACGTCGAGCGCACGAGCCTCGATCTGCTCGACTCCGTGGCCATCGCCGTGGTGGCGCGCAATCCCGGCGCCGGCGCCGTCACGCTGCAGTTCCCGGCACCGCAGGAAGAAGTGGTGGAAGTGCTCGACCGCGCCGGCGCCGTCATCTGGTCGTCGGCCGCGTCTCCACCGCCCAGGGGCGTCACCTTTCCGCCGCACTCGCGCGGGTTCGTCCCCGGCCCCACGCCGGTGGTGATCGCAGCCTGGAACGCCCTCACCAGCGGAGGCTGGAGCCCGCTCCCCGGGCATTACACCGTGCGCGCGCGGCTCCTCAACGAGGGCGCTCAGCCCGAGGCCAGCGCCGAAATCGCGTTCGCGGCGCCGCTCCCGCCGTCGGCGCTGCCGGCGCTGCACGCGGGCGAAGCCGTCACCCTTTCCGGCAAGCTCGATCCGACCAAAGGCCTGCTCGCCGAAGGGAGCGCCGTGGCCCCGCTCTCCGTGCGCATCAACGCCGCGCCCGCCGGCGTGCCGATCGTGGTGCGCGGCTACCCCGTCGACGGCCGCGACGGCTCGCGAACCTTCACGCCGACCCGCTGGGCCCCCCTGGGGCCGCCTCCCGCATCGCCCTGAACGATGCGGCGACGCCGATCGCGCAGCTAATGCGAGGCTAGGGCGCGGTAGACGGCTTCGCTGCGGTCGCGCAGCGCGGCTTCGTCGGCGTCGTTGTCGATCGTGAAATCGGCGCGAGCGCGCGCTTCGTCCGGAAGAATTTGCGCGGCGATGCGTGCGAGCACGTGGGCTTCGTCGAGGCCGTCGCGCGCCATCACGCGCGCGACGCGCAGCGGCTGCGGCGCGACGACCAGCACGGTTTTGTCGACCAGGCGATCGTAGCCGGTTTCGAAGAGCAGCGGCACCACGTGCACGACGAGCTGGCCGGGCGCCGCGTGGGTCTCGCGTTCGGCTGCCAAGCGGCGCACGTGCGGATGGACGATGGCGTTCAAGCGCTCGCGCGCCGAAGGGTCGGCGAAGACGACGTCGGCGAGCGCTTTGCGATCGAGCACGCCGCCCGGCCCGACGGCCGAAGGCCAAACGCGCGCGATTTCGCGCAGCGCGTCGCTGTTGGGAGCGACGGCTTGTCGAGCGAGCTCGTCGGTATCGATAACGAAGGCACCGAGCTGCGCGAAGATCGCCGCGACGGCGCTCTTTCCCGAGCCGATGCCTCCGGTGAGTCCGACGCGCATGCGCCCGCCGTTCGACGGCGGGCGCATCGCGTTCCTGGAGCTTACTCCGCCGCGGGGGCGGCCGCGACCGCTTCCGGTGCGGGCGTGGGAATGACGTCGATCTCCTCGACGGCGTACTTCTCGATTTCCTCGAGCGGCACGTCGGCGACGTGTTGGATCGACGCGGTGATGCGGCGCGTCGTGTGGTTGATCGTCAGCAGCGTCACTTCGACGTCTTGGCCCGGGTTGTACTGAGCCGTGGCGTCGAACTCGCCCTTGGGGACCATCGCCAGAATGCCGGGGATGATCTCGACGAGCAGGTAGTTCGGCGTGACTTTGACGACTTGCGCCGTCAGCTTGTTGGTTTCGTACAGCTTGTCGGCGTGCTCGTCCCAGGGATCGGGCAACGCGTGCTTGAGCGACAGGCTGACTTTCTTGGCATCCGCATCGAACTTCATGATCTCGACCTGCACCACGTCGCCGATCTTGACGACCTCCGACGGATGCTTGATGCGGGCGTACGAGAGCTCGCTGTTGTGAATGAGCCCGTCGATGCCGCCGAGATCGACGAACGCGCCGAAATCCGCGAGACGCACGACGACGCCTTCGCGAATCTGCCCGACTTCGAGCGTGTCGAGCAGCTCTTGCTTCTTGGCTTGCAGCTCTTCCTCGAGCACGAGCCGCTGCGAGAGCACCACGCGGTGGCGCTTGTGATCGAGATCGATCACTTTCAAGCGCAGACGCGCGCCCACGAGTTCGTCGAGATTACCGACCGGCTGGCGGCGGATCTGCGACGCCGGCACGAAGCCGCGCATGCCCAAGTCGACCAGGACGCCGCCTTTAACGACCTGCGTGACCGTCGCTTCGATCACTTCGTCGTGCTCGTGCGCCTCGATCACCTTCTCCCACGTCTTGAGCGCGCGCGCGCGGCGTTCGGAGAGAAAGAGCGTGCCGTCCATCTCGTCGATGCGATGGATCATCACCTCGAGCGTGTCGCCGACTTTGAGGAGCTTGGGTTCGATCGCGAGCGAGAGCTCGCGGAAGGGAAGGACGCCTTCGGATTTGCCGCCGACGTCGACCAGCAGTTCGTCTTTGTCTTTTTGAACGACGGTGCCGGTGAGGACTTGCCCTTCGTCGAGGACCTTGAGCGACTCTTCGTAGAGACGCTGTTCGAGCGCGAGCTGGTCTTCCTCGATGGGAGCGGGAGCGATTTCAGTCGTAGAGATGTTGAGTTTCCTACCTTACATATATTTTATTTTGCGAACGTCACCGCTGGCACGCGCGACACCACCACGTTCCCCGTTGCGCGAGCACCGTCCGAACGATCGGAGCGCCGCACCGCGCGCAGGGTTCGCCGAGCCGGCCGTACACCGAGAGGACGTTTTGAAAGCCCCCTCGCAGCCCGTCGGCGTCGACGTAATCGTCGACGCTGGTTCCGCGCATTTCGATGGCGCGGTGCAGCACGTCGACGACGGCATCGTGTAACCGGCGAATCGCTGGCTTCGACAACGCCTTAGCGGGCCGGCCCGGTCGAATCCGGGCTTCCCACAACGCCTCGCACGCATAGATGTTGCCGATGCCTGCGATGCGTCGCTGGTCGAGGAGCAATGCCTTGACCGGCGTCGTTCGCCCCGCCAGCATACCGATAAAGGCTTCTTGTGTAAAGCCTGAGGATAAAGGCTCGATTCCGAGCTCGCGGTCCCAGGCCTCGCCGGCCTCGACCAGGCGCATTCGGCCGAACGTGCGTACGTCGGCGAAATCCAGGCGGCTGCCGTCCGCAAACCATAACACCACGTGGGTCCCCGGGGATTCGTCGCGGGACGGGCCGGAGACGATCAGACGCCCGGTCATCCGCAGGCTGGTCACCAAGGAACGCCCCGAGGCCAGTGCGAGGACGGCGTACTTGCCCCGCCGGTGGACTCCGAGAATCGCCTCGCCCCGGACGGCTCGCTCGAAACGCAGGCCCGGCGGGGCCGGCGCCATTTTCGCAAGCCGGACGTCGGCTCGCTCGATCCGCTTGCCGACGATCGCGCGGGCCAGGCCGCGGACGATCGTTTCGACCTCGGGCAGTTCGGGCAACGGCGGCGCTAGTGAGAGCCGGCGGCGCCCAGCGCCTGCGCGACGTCGAGCTTCACGCCGGCCGAAATTCCGTCCTTGGCCGCCTCTCCGGCGGCCAGCTCGATGACGTACTTGGCCGTCCCCTGCTCGAGCGGAATCTTGCTATCGGGCGTGTTCTTCGCAAGCACGGGCACGTCGGCGTCCACCAGCCGCACGGTGCCGTCGGCGGCGACGAAGATCATGTCGAGCGGCACCAGCGTACTCTTCATCCAGAACGCGATCGGGGCGTCTTGTTCGAAGACGAACACCATGCCGGTATGCTGCGGAACCGACGTGCGGTTCATGAGGCCGTACTCGCGCTGATCGACCGTGCGGGCGACTTCCAAATGCAGCGTCGCGCTGGGCGCGTGCACCGTCACCGTGGGAAGGGTCGCGACCAGCAGCGCGAGCGAGGCGAGCGTGTTAGACAACGGCGTCCTCCGTAAAGAACGAATCGTCGAGCGACTCGACGTCGTACCAGTTGCGTCCCATCTTCAGCGTCACCTCGAGCGGCACGCTCAGCGTCATCGCGCTCTCCATGTGTGCGCGCACGAGATCGGCGGCGGCCCTGGCGTGTTCCTCGCGCACTTCGAAGATGAGCTCGTCGTGGATCTGCAGCAGCATGATCGCGTCGAGGCCGGCGTCGCGCAACGCGGCGTCGATGCGCACCATCGCGAGCTTCATGAGGTCGGCGGCGCTGCCTTGCAGCGGCGCGTTGGTCGCCTCGCGCTCGGCGGCGGCCCGCAGCATGTAGTTGCCCGACGTCAGGCCCGGCATGTAACGCCGCCGTCCCAGAATCGTCGAAACGTAGCCGTTGCGGCGGCCTTCCTCGATCGTGCCGTCGATGTACGCGCGCACCGATGGGAAGCGGGCGAAGTAGGCGGCGGTCATCTCCTTGGCTTCGGCGCGCCCGATCTCCAAGCGCTGCGCCAAGCCGAAATCCGACATGCCGTAGAGCAAGCCGAAGTTCACGCTCTTGGCGATGCGGCGCTGGTTGGCATCGGCGCGTTCGCCCGGCGGCACGTTGAAGATCTGGCGCGCCGTGAAATCGTGGATGTCTTGGCGCTCTTCGAAGGCGCGGCGCATCGAGGCGTCGCCCGAGAGGTGCGCCATGAGGCGGAGCTCGATCTGGCTGTAATCCGCGGCCAGCAGCGCGTACTGCGGGCCGCGCGCGACGAACGCGCGGCGGATGCGCCGCCCCAGTTCGTTGCGCACCGGAACGTTCTGCAGGTTGGGATTGGTCGACGAAAGGCGCCCGGTGGCCGTCGCGGTCTGATTGAAGACCGTGTGCAGCCGCCCGTCGCGCGGATCGACTAGCTGCGGGATGACGTCGACGTACGTGTTCTTGAGCTTGGTCGCCTCGCGCCACTCCAGAACCAGCGCGCAAATGGGATACTCGCGTGCCAGCGCCTGGAGCACCTCGACGCCGGTCGCCCAGCCGGTCTTCGTCTTCTTTCCGCCCGGGATTTGCAGCTTGCCGAACAGCACTTTGCCGAGCTGCTGCGGCGAACCGACGTTGAACGTTTCGCCGGCGAAATCGAAGATGCCGCGCTGATACCGTTCGGCCGCGGCGTCGAGCTCGACGGCGATCGTGGAGAGCTCGCTCGGGTCGATCGCAATGCCGGCCGCTTCCATGCGCGCGAGCACCGGCGCGAGCGGCACTTCGACGTCTTCGTACAAGCGCAGCTGCTCGCGCTCTTCGAGCAGCGGCCGCTCGGCGGCGACCAGGCGCAGCGTCGCGTCGGCGTGCGCCGCGGCGTCGGCGGCGACGCCGGCGTGAAGGTGCACGGCGGCGGCGTCTTCGATATCGTAGAAGCCGCGCGAAGGATCGAGCAAGTGCGCGCCGATCATCGCGTCGTCGTCGAAGCGGGTCGCGGCGATTCCGCCCTCGAGCAGCGCGCGATGAACGCGTTTCGCGTCGTACGCGGCGACGCGCGCGGAGCTCGCGAAGATCGCGCGCACCGCATCGGCCACGCCGGCGTGGGCGAGCGCTCCGCGCGCGAACGCGATGCCGGTGCCGGTTGCGGCGCTCGCGCCGATCGAGTCGTCGAGCACGGCCAACGCAATTTGCGAAGCGCCGGCGATCTCTCGCAGCTCGCGCTCGAGCGCGACGAACTCGGGCGGATCGACCGAAGCGACGTAGCTGCGGTAGCGCCCCTCGAGTTTGGTACCGGCGTCGAAGAGCGGCAGGCCCGCTTGCGGCGGCTGCAGCTTGGCGAGCAGCGTTTTGAATTCGAGCTCGCTGTAGAGCGGGAAGAGATCGGCGTCGGAGGGCGGCTGGTACCGGCTGGCTTCCCAGTCGACGTGCAACGGCAAATCGCGGCGCACGGTCGAGACTTCCCGGCAGAGCCGCGCCTGTTCGCCGTACTCTTCGACGAGGCGCTGCAGCTTCGGATTGCCGGCCAGTTCGGGACGCGCCACCAGCGCGTCGAGCGTGCCGGCGGCTTGCAAGAGTTTCGATGCGGTCTTTTCGCCGACGCCCGGGATGCCCGGCAGGTTGTCGGACGGATCGCCTTTGAGGCCGCGATAATCGGGCAGCTGCGAAGGTGCCAGCCCGAACCGTTCGCGCACCGCCGCGGGATCGTAGCGCCCGAGTTCGGTGATGCCGCGCCGCGTCGTCAGCACGGTGGTGCGTTCGTCGACGATCTGCAGCAGATCGAGATCGCCGGTAACGACGAGGGTCTGCTCGCCGCTCTCCTCGGCTTGGCGCGCCAGCGTCGCGATCACGTCGTCGGCCTCTTGGCCTTCCATTTCGACGATCGGAATGCCGTGCGTCTGCAGGATGCGGCGCACGAGGCCGAACTGGCTGCGCAGCTCGTCGGGCATGGCGGTGCGCTGCGCCTTGTATTCCTTGTAGAGCGCCAGGCGTTCGGCCGGCATGCCTTTATCGAACGCGGCGATCACGTGCGTCGGCTTTTCGTCGGCCACGATTTTGTTCAGCATCATCGTAAAGCCGTAAGCGGCGTTGATCGGCACGCCTTTGCTCGTCGTCAGGCCCGGCAGCGCGAAAAACGCCCGGTAGACGAGCCCGTACGTGTCGAGCAGCATGAGACTCATCGGACGATGATACTCGAAGAACCGGCGCCGACGCTGCCGTCGTCGGAGATTTCTAACACGGAAAGCACGTAGCTGCCGCTCTGCGCCGGCATCTGCACGGCGACCGCGCCGCCGCTCGAACGGGTGACGCTCCAGGCGACCGCCTGCGTCTCGGCCTCGGCCAGCGACACGTCGCGCGGCGGCTGCGTGCGCCGGACGAAGCCGAGGACCTGAGCGTGATCGCCGGTCGAATCGACCCACGGATGCCAGGTGACGGCGTCGGAGGCGCTCGTTTGCGTCGTCGAGGGGCCGACGGCGAGCAACGACGGCGCCGAGTCGAAGCGAGCGCTTCCCGAGGGACTTCCCCGGCTGATGCGCACGACGACCGTCCCTTGCCCGGGGGGCGCGCCGCGCAGGACCAGCGCCGCGGCCTGGCCGGCCGTAAAATCGGCGTTGGCCAGCGAGAGCGGCACGACGGCCGGGCGGCCGGGCGCGTCGACCGCCAGCGCCGTGGAGTTCCATTCGATCGCGCCGTCGCGCACGAAGGCCGCCCCCACGCGCAAATCGCCGGTCGCTTCGACCGCGCGCAGGCGAGCGGTGGCGCGGCCGCCGTTGGCCGGCGTGACCGTGGCGTCGATACGGGCGGCGCTCTCCAGGGTCAGCAGCGCGTCGCCCGTTCCCCCTGCGACCGACGCATCGACGGTCACGGTGTCGCCCGGCCGGTACGAGCGCTTGTCGAGCGAAAGCCGCACGTTTCCGCTGCCGCCTTCGATCGTCACCGCCGACGCCTGCGCGTTCACTTGCACCTGCGCCGCATCCATCGCGCGGCCGCCGTCGTCGACGCTGGCGAAGACGAGATTGGTGCCGAGCTGCGGCGAGGTGAACGAGCCGCGCGCGTGTCCGGCCGCGTCCAGTACGAGCTGCTGCTGCGCGACGGCGGCGCCGTGCACGAGCTGCATCGTGACGGTCGCGCCGGCGAGCGGCTTGCCGGTCGCAACGTCGGCGGCGTAGACGTCGAAATCGACCGGCGTGCCCAGCGTCTGTTCGTCGCGATCGAGCGCCACGCGCACGGCGGCGCGCGCGGTCGGCACGACGATCCGCGTATCGGCAGTCGCGCCTTCGGATTCTACGCGAACGCCGTAGGTCGAGGGCAGCTCGTCGTTGGGATGCGGAATCTGGACGATCGCCGTGCCGTCGTCGCCGGTGCGCACCGTCGTGTCGAGCCACGTGGTGGTCGCCCACGGGGTTCCGTCGGGAGCGTAATCGAGATAGACGTGCGGCGATCGCACGACGGTGACGTGCACCGTGCTGCCGCCGCGCGACGAGCGCACCAGCACCGGAACGTCGCGCTGCGGGTCGCACGTGCCGGAACACTGCGCGGCCACTTCGAGCGAGAGCCCTCCCGCGTTCGCGTCGACGTGCACCGACGCGCCGCCGATGCCGCCGCCGGCCTGCGCCAGCACGGTGTAATCGCCCGCGGCCGCATTTGCCGGGATCTCGAAGCTCGTCGAAAACGCGCCCGCCGCGTCGACGTCGACGCGCTGTTCGGCGACCGGCGCCGCGCCGTTGCGAAGGGTCAGCACCGCGCTGCCCTTGGCCGCGCGAAAGCGATCGCCGTCGCGCGTGCGCGCGAAGCCGACCACGCGCAGCGTGCCGCCCGCGTGCACGACCGCGGAATCCGTACGCACGCCGACCACCGCGACCGGCATGGGCGCCTGCGGAAGCAGGCTCAAGAACGCATAGCTATCGCCCCATTGCGCGAGCGCGAAAACCGGGCGGGGCTGGCGCGACCAGCGGACGATGCCGTGCGCGTCGGTCGCGGTCGTCGTAAAGTCGCCGTTGGAGACGAACTGCACGCGCATGCGCGCGAGCGCGCGGCCGGTCCCCAGATCGGTGCCGTAGATCAAGAGCTCGCCGGCCGTGGCCTTCGAAACCAGCCCGACGCGCGTTCGATTCACCCACACTTGCTCGCCGACGTCGCCGCGGCGGGCTTCGACGACGAAGAAGCCTTCGCGCGAACCGAGCTGCACGTCGACTTCGTTCGATTGAAACTGATAGCCGCCGGGCGGCGAGAACGAGAACGAGACGACCGGGCGGCGGCCGCGGGTCGAGATCGCGCGCGGTCGCGCGTTCGAGCCCGCCGTGAGCACGTCGGCCGGATCGACCTGATAGACCGAAAACTGCACGGGCGCGCTCGAATAGGTGTCCAGACGAACCGTCGTGGGCTTCCACGGCACGTTCGAATCGCCGGCGAAGAGTGCGAAGTAGGCGTCCAGCCGATGGAGGTCGACGATCTGTCGCTCGGCACGAACGGGGGACACGCTGAGCGCGAAGACGAGAAGCGCCGCAAGCAGGGCGCGCAGGAGCACCATGTTTCGCAATGACTTCGCCGGGGGACGGTGGAGTCCATGGCGGCAGGTCGACCCCCCGGGCGCGCGTAAAGCCTGAACGTGGACGAAGGCGCGGCAGGAAATCCTACCTCGACCCGCTGCCGCTTCTGCGGTTGCGAAGAAGGCGAGAGCGACGCGCAAGCGGTGCGCGAGAAGTCGCACATTCAGGTCGTCGTCGCCTGCGCGTCGTGCGGCCACCCATTCGCCATCATCGCCCGCAACTAAATCGGATGCTCCGCTCGCGCGGACCACGAAAGAGAGTATGACGAACGCTCGTTTGGTCGTTGCCTGGACGGCGCTGACCCTCGCCGCGACGCTGCTGCCCGCCGTCGCCGCAACGCCCACCCCCAAGCCCGCCGCCGCGGCGAAAAAGACGCCGATTCCCATCGCCATTCCGGCGGCGCACCTTCCCGTGCACGCGCTGCACGCGGAGTACGTGGTGGAGGTCAATAAAAAGGGCCAAGTGGTGAAGATCAAGAGCGGCGTCGGCACGAGCGATCCGACGTTCAACACGCAGACCTTCGGCAACGCGATGCAGATTTGGATCCGCAAGCCGGACGGAACCGCGACGGTCGGGCTTTTCAAGGTGACGTACGACTACGATCCCAAGACCAAGAAGATCGCGCGCAACGTTTCGTTGATTTCCGAGGGCGGCAGCTGGGGCGATCAGGAAGGCGCGGCCAACGCGATGATCGAGACCGCGCGCAAAGAAGCGCAAGCGCAGTACGAGCTCGAGCAGAAACAGCGCGCCGCGCTTCCGTCGATGCAGCAGATCACCGGTAAAGATACGCCCAAACCGAGCCCGGCGCCGACCATCTAGCGCGGCACGATGCGTTTCGTCACGTATCGCACGCCCGAAGGCACCGTTCGCCCCGGCGTCATCGAAGGCGACGGGGTCAAAGCGCTCTCCACGCCGACGCTGCGCGACTACGTCGCGCTCGCGCCCCACGAACGCTCGGCGTGGCACACCCACGACGACCCGGTTCCGCTCGACCGCGTCGAGCTGCAAGCGCCGATCCATCCGGCGCGCAACGTGTTTTGCGTGGGCCGCAACTATCTCGAGCACGCGAAGGAAGGCGCGCGGGCGGGCGGGCGCGAGCTCAAGCTGCCCGACGTTCCGACCTTCTTCACCAAAGCGCCGACCGCCATCGCCGGGCCCGGAAAGACGCTGCACCTCGAAGCGCGCGTCTCCAAAGAATACGATTACGAAGCCGAGCTCGCCGTGATCGTCGGCGCGCGCTGCAAAGACGTAGCGGAGGCCGACGCGATGCACGTCGTCTTCGGCTATACGGCGCTCAACGACGTCACCGCGCGCGATCTGCAGCGCTCGCACCTGCAGTGGTTCAAAGGTAAGAGTCTCGACGACGGTTGCCCGATCGGCCCGTGGATCGTCACCCCCGACGAAATCGGCGATCCGCACGAGCTCGCCATCGCCTTCCGGCGAAACGGCGTCGAGAAGCAGCGCAGCAACACGTCGCAGATGATCTTCCGCATTCCGCGCCTCATCGCCGAACTGAGCAAAGGTATGACGCTGCTCCCGGGCGACGTCATCGCGACGGGAACGCCCGAGGGCGTCGGGTTCGCGCGCACGCCGCCCGAGTTTCTCGCCGACGGCGACGCGATGGAAGTCGAGATCGAGAAGATCGGCATCCTGCGCAACGAAGTGCGCATCGTATGAACGTGGCATTCGCGCTCGGGTGGATCGTCGCCGCGGCGCTGGTTCTGGTCGGGCTCTTCGCGTTGCTCGCGCCCGCACGGCTGGGCCGCGGCTACGGAGTGCGGGCCGAGGATCGCGGCTCGGCAGGGTTCGCCCGCGCCACCGGCATCCGCGACGTCGCGCTGGGGCTCGCGCTAGGCGCGACGGCGTACTTTCACGACCTGCCCTTGCTGATCGTCTTTGCGATCGCCGGCATCGCCGTCTCGGTCGCCGATTTCTTCATCGCCTACCATCACGGCCACGAGCGCCGGCTGCACGCATCGCACGGCATCCACGCCGCCGGCGCGGTGGCGTTCGTGCTCGTGCTCGCCATGGCGCTCTTCGCTCTCGGGCGGTAACCGCCGCAGGCGTAGGAGTCCCCTGGCTTGAGCCGTATGCTTGGGCCATGATCGTCGCCGTTCCCAAAGAAGCCGCTTCGAAAGAGCGCCGGGTCGCGCTCGTGCCCGAAACGGTCGCGAAATTCGTCAAACTCGGCGCGCAGGTGCGCGTCCAGCGCGGCGCCGGCGAGGCCGCCGCGTTCACCGACGCCGCGTACGAAGCCGCCGGGGCCGCCATCGCCGACGACCCGCGCGCCATGCTCGACGGTGCGACCGCGCTGCTGACCGTCGGAAAACCGGCACGCGATTTGCTCGATGCCGCCGCGCCCGGCACCGTCGTCGTAGGGTTTCTCAACCCGCTCGGCGATCCGGGTTTTCTGGAGCTCCTGGCAAAAGCCCGAGTGACCGCACTGGCCGTCGAAATGATTCCGCGCATCACGCGCGCGCAGTCGATGGACGCGCTCTCGTCGCAGAGCAACATCGCGGGCTATAAGGCGGTCTTGCTCGGCGCCGCGGCGCTTCCCAAGTTCTTTCCGATGCTCACGACCGCCGCCGGGACGATTCCGCCGGCCAAGGTGCTGGTCTTGGGGGCCGGCGTTGCGGGCTTGCAAGCGATCGCTACGGCCCGCCGCCTCGGCGCCGTGGTGAGCGGCTACGACGTGCGCAGCGTCGTCAAAGAGCAGGTGCAGTCGCTGGGCGCGCACTTCCTCGAGTTCGATCTCGGCGGCGACGCCGAAGGACAGGGCGGCTACGCCAAGGAGCTGACGCCCGAGCAACAGGAGCGCCAGCGCGCTTGGATGGTCGATCAGATCGGCGCCAACGACGTCGTAATCACCACCGCGCTCGTTCCGGGCCGCAAGGCGCCGGTGCTGATCAGCCAGGCCGCGGTCGACGCAATGAAGCCGGGCAGCGTGGTGGTCGACATCGCCGCGGAAGCCGGCGGCAACTGCGTCGCGACCGTTCCAGACGAGACGATCGTGACCGCTAACGGCGTCACGATCGTCGGCACGACGAATCTGCCCTCGACGATGCCCAAAGATGCGAGCCAGCTGTACTCGCGCAATCTCTACGCGCTGCTGTCCCCCTGGATCAAAGACGGAGCGCTGACCGTAGACATGGAGGACGAGGTGGCGAAAGGTGCCTGCGTCGCGTACGAAGGCGACGCGTTGGTCGGAGGGACCGCCAAGTGATCGACGTCGCACATTACATCGAACTGCTGACGGTGCTGCTGCTGGCGGTCTTCGTCGGCTTCGAAGTGATTTCGAAGGTCCCGACGACGCTGCACACGCCGCTGATGTCGGCCACCAACGCCATTCACGGCATCGTGCTCGCCGGCGCGATCGTGGTGGTGGCGCAGATGTTCGGCGCCGGCGCCAACGTGCCGTGGCTGACGATTCTCGGCGTCGCCGCGATCACGCTGGGCGCCATCAACGTCTTCGGCGGCTTCGCGGTGACCGAACGGATGCTGCAGATGTTCAAAGGCAAGGAGCGCACCAAGTGAGCGGGCTCGATATCGGCATCTCGCTCTCCGGCCTGGTCGCGATCGCACTCTTCATCTACGGCCTGCACGAGCTCAACTCGCCCGCGACCGCACGCCGCGGCAACCGCCTCGCGATGATCGGCATGATCGTCGCGCTGGCGGCGATTCTCATCAAGAGCGGCGGCCTGGGCTGGTGGGCGGTCGCCATCGGCGTGGCGATCGGCGGAATCGTCGGCGTCTTCGCGGCGCTCAAAGTGAAGATGACGGCGATGCCGCAGATGGTCGCGCTCTACAACGGCGCCGGCGGCGGCGCGGCGGCACTCATCTCGACGGTCGAATTCTACGTGGTGCGCGTGGGAGCGAACGGGCTCGATCCCGTCGTTTCGGTCTCGCTCGTGCTCTCGCTGATCATCGGCGCGGTGAGCCTTGCGGGGTCGATCGTCGCCTACCTCAAGCTTCAAGAGCTCATGACCGGCCGCCCCATCACGTATCCCGGCCAGCAGATCGTCAACGCGATCGTCTTGCTCGCGATCGTCGGGCTCGGCGTATGGTTCGTCGCGACGCTCGGCACGCTGCCCGATTGGGGCTATCTCGCGCTGGTCGTCGCCGCGCTCGCGCTCGGCGTGCTCTTCGTGCTGCCGATCGGCGGCGCCGACATGCCGGTCGTCATCTCGCTGCTCAACTCGGCCACCGGCGTCGCGGTCGCGATCGCCGGCTTCGAGATCGATTCGGTGCTGCTCATTATCTGCGGCGCGCTGGTCGGCGCGAGCGGCACGATCCTCACCGTCGCGATGAGCAAAGCGATGAACCGTCCGCTCACCAACGTGCTCTTCGGCGCGTTCGGTTCGGCCGGCGGCAGCGAGCCCGCCGCCGGCAGCGGCGGCCCGCAGCAGATCCGCAGCGCCAGCGCCGACGACGTCGCGATCATGCTCGCCTATGCGAATAAGGTCGTCTTCGTCCCCGGCTACGGCATGGCGGTCGCGCAGGCACAGCACAGCGTCAAAGCGCTGGCCGATCAGCTCGAAAAGCGCGGCGTCACCGTGCTCTACGCGATCCATCCCGTCGCCGGCCGCATGCCGGGCCACATGAACGTCCTGCTCGCCGAGGCCAACGTGCCCTACAATCAGCTGCTCGACATGGAAGACGTCAACCCCGAGTTTTCGACGACCGACGTCGCGCTGGTGATCGGTGCGAACGACGTCACGAACCCGGCGGCGCGCAACGTCACGAGCTCGCCCATCTACGGCATGCCGATTCTCGACGTCGACAAAGCGCAGAACGTCGTCGTGCTCAAGCGCTCGATGCGCTCCGGCTTCGCCGGCATCGAAAATCCGCTCTACGAAATGCCCAACTGCTCGATGCTCTTCGGCGACGCGAAAGCCTCCGTCGACCACCTCACCGCCGCGGTCAAAGCATTATAAGCTCGCATCCGTCGCCGCGATCGCGATACCGAACGGCTGAAAAACGTGGTCGCGAATGGTGCGCGAGGGGGTCGTGCTTCCCGGCGCGTACACCGTGATGGTATTGGCGTAGTAGTTCGCAACGTAGAGATTCCCGGTTGAGTCGGTAGCCAGCGAGGACGGGTACGAGATCCCCCGAGCGATCGTACGCGACGGTTCGGAGGCGCCCGGCGAGAATTCGGTAACGGTGTTCGTAAGACTGTTGGCCGCGTAGAGATTCCCATCGCGGTCGAAGGTCATGGCTATTGCATCTTGGGCGGGAAGGCGCCGCAGCGGCGTCGTGCCGCCCGAACCGTACACGAATATTTCCAGCGCATGTCCGGGCAGCGAGTCGACCGCAACGTAGAGATTGCCGCCGGCATCGACGGCGAGCGACATCGGGCGACCGAGGTCGCCGCGGATCGCGAACTGCGGCTTCACCGAGCCCGGCGCATATTTAGCGACGATCGACCGTTGCGAATCGTTCGTTGGGTCCGAATATCCTACGTACACGTTCCGGTCTCGGTCCAGCGTCAACGATTGCGCCATGAAGCCACGAACGCGCAGTTCGTACGGAGCGCCGCTTTTGGGATACACCAAGACCGGACCGTTGCGTGAGGCCGGATCGCTGAAAAAGACGACGTAAACGGTGCCTGCGTCGTCGACCGCAATCGAGTTTGGAAAGCCGCTGTGAGGCAGCGAGATGCGGCGCTCGGGCACGTCGCTTCCGGCCGCATAGACGCTCACGTATCCGCGAAGATTGTGAATATTGGCGACGTAGACGGTGCCTGCGCGATCGACTGCCAAGCTCGAAGGCATCGCAATCCCCTGTTTGATCGTCCGATAGGGTCGCGCGCTTCCTTCTGCATACAGAGCGACGCCGCCACGGTTGCCGATCGCGTACAGCGTTTCTGCCAAATGCTTCGCTACCGCATTCGCGTCGCCGGCAAGCGTCGGCGGCGACGTCGAAGGCGCCGTCGTACAGGCCGTCGTCAACGTTAGGGCCATCAATAGGCCCGAAAGGATGCCGAGTTTCATCGTTATTTCACCACCGTTCTCGCCGTCAATTTATGCCGCATTTCAACGAGGTTCGCACTACCCCGGCGGGCCGGAGCCTTCGTCGACCTTGACCGCGCGTCCGCCCTTGAAATACACGTCGATGCTTGAGTTCGCAGGGCGATCGTAATGCCAGTGGCTCATTCGCCGTTCGTTCTCGACGGTCTCGAAATCGGATGGATAGCCCAGTTGGGCGACAACCATATCGTAGGTCATCCCCGGGAGTGCCCGCCCGATAGAGGTACGATAGCGCGCCGGCCACGAGGGGTCGAAGAGCGGGTGCAACGAGACGATCCGTTCGATCTCCCATGGATCCAGTGCGAGCGCGAACGATCCGTCGTCGAACGCGACGATCAACGGGTTCACGGCGGTAACCAAGGCCTCGTTCGAAGGCCCCGCTCCCGGGTTAACGTGGGGAGCGGCTCCGTACACGCGATAGACGGCCTTGACGCGGATACGATCCGGCGTGGGGAGATTGCTCCGGTCGGCAGTCATCACGACACAATCCTTCGTTGGATAGACGATCCGGCCGGCGTACGTTCTTTCGGCTTCGCGCTGGGCTGCGTCTTCGACCAGCGGTAGCATGCCTCGTATTGAGAGTACGTTACGAGGGCGCGGAATCGCGAACGATTCGCCGGCGGCGCGCATCTGGAGCGCGGAACCTGACGAACTCGCGATGGAAATGACGTTCGCGCCGAACGAATCTCCGGACGGCGTCGTCGCCGCTTGCGGAAACGGCGACAGCGAGAGGTCGATGGCGAGAAAGCGCTGTCCCGGTCGAAGTGACGGCGGCGCGAAAGGCTCCGGCGGCTCGTAGAACGCGGTGGTCTGGCCGAGCAACGAGACCGAGGCGTGGTAGAAACCCGGCTCCAACCTCGGAGACCGATAGATCAATACGGGCCCGCTGCTTGGCTCGTGGAGATACGGACTTACCGGCGCTAGCGCGCGTCCGGTATATCGAAGGGAAATCGACGCCCGGCCGCTCAGGGGGCCGATCAGGACGGGGAGCGGCGAAGGCGTTGCCGCGATTCGCATGCGATCGACGAAGCGTACGGAGACCGAAAACTCGCGCGGTACCCCGGTCGGTTCGACGAAATAGCTGGTTGGGACGGCGGGCGACGGAGTAGGTGCGGGTGCAAAGGAGTGCACGACCCTGGTTCCGGACTTCGTTACCGCGACGACGTCCCCACACGCGGTCGTTCCCGGGTTGCAGCGAGCCTCGTCGAAAACGGCTGCGTAGATGGTGCCGTTGCCCGCGACGATCGGCGCCGATTCTCCGAACGTGGTGATGCACGGACCTGCCTGCGATGGCGGCAACGTTCCAAGGGTTGCGACCGAACCATTTTGCCTAATTTGGAATAGCGTTCCGCAGTTCAAATCGCCGAGCCGATCGCTTTCGCCGACGACTCCCCCGTCGGGAGCGCCGGAAAGGTACGCCCCGATCTCTGCCACGGCCGGGCGATAGCGACTGATCCAAACCGGCGACGCGCGGTACACGGTGTCGATGCCGTTCTCGCTCACTCTGACGACCTCGCCCTTGCTCGGAATGGTCGCGAAAAGCCGGCCGGCTGAAATGGCGATCGATCCGATGTAGGTCTTCGCCGCAATCGTTCGCACGCCGCCGTTCGATAGCAGCTCGTGCAGTTCCGTAAACGGGGAAAGCCCGTCTGCTTGCCCCGTCAACACGTACAGGCGTTGGCCGTCTGCCGCTAGCTGCAAGATCTCCGTGCGCTCTCCGAAATCGTGGAGGACGGAGGCCTTCCCTTCGACGATTTTTGCGATGGCAGAGTTGCGCGCCGCGCCACTCGAATTCGGGACGCCGGCATACACGCTCCCATCCGGCGCGACGACGACTACGGGTTGACGGTCCGAGACGCCTGGGTCGAATCCAGAATCCTTCGGATAGCGAAAGAGCACGCGGAAATCCGAGCCGTCTCGCCGGATCGAATAGATGACCGAGCGATCGTCGTACGTGCCCGAGCCATCGTTGTACTCGCCGTTTCCGAAACCAGCCGCGGCGCCGTAGAGCCGGCCATCCGGCCCGAGTGCGGGCGGGTAGCGAGGGAAACTGCCGTCGCCGCCTCCGAAGCGGTGAATGATCCTAAAATCGCTGCCGTCGTAGTTCAAACGATAGAGCAACCCGCATCCGTCGAGTCCGAAACCGCACTGGCCACCGCCGCTTCCGAGCGTCGTTCCGTACAGAGCGTCGCCGCCGTCCACGATGCCGTTGGGCTTCGTGCCCTCGGCTACGGGGGTCTGCGCTACGAGTCCGAGGGCAGCAAGCAGGGCGAGCAACCGATGCATGATCCGGCCATTCGCAAGCGCCTTTTACAGTCCCCGCGCGCCATCGGCGCCGGCGATTAATTATGTATTAGAGCCTGCATCGCGTGCGGCGACGGCGCGATCGCGGACGCATGGTCGATTCCGCACATCGCGAGCTTCAACGGTACGACAGGAGCCCGATTTTTCGCGCGAAACGTTCGCGTGGGGATCTAGGGAGCCAAGGCGCGGCGGGGGCGCGCGAAAGCCAAGCCGAGAGATCGGCTGGGAGCAGCGTGTGCTGAGTCGCGATCGCTTTCGTTCAATCTTCGAGCAGGGCCCGGGCGCGGTCATCGGCATCGATCGCGGCGGCCGCATTACCGAAGTCAACGAGCGATTCGCCGCGCTGAGCGGTTACGCGGCCGCCGAGCTCGCCGGAACCTCGGCGCTCGATCTCGTCCCGGCGTCGCGCCGCGAACGGCTTGCGGGGCGCATCGGCGCGGTGCTCGGCGGCGAGCCGGCGATCACGTACGAAGGGCTGCTCGTGCGGCGCGACGGCGCCGAGCGGATCGTCAGCGTCGATATGGTGCCGATCCGGATCGAAGGCCGAACCGAGGGCGTCTACGCCGTGCTCAAGGACGTCACGGAGGAGCGAACGCTCGAACGAGAGTTCCTCAAAAATCAAGAGCGTCTGCGCGCGCTCTACCTGGTCGCATCGTCGGCGATCGGCGACGCCGCCACGCAGATCAACGAGGCGCTCCAGTTGGGCGCGGGGGCGTGCGCGATGCCGTACGCATTTGCCGTCGAAATCGCGAGCGACGTGCTGACGGTGCGGCACCGCTTCGGCCCGGAGGGACTCTTTCCGGTCGGGTATACGATGCCGCCGACGCAAGCCATCGGGGGCCGGCTCTTCGTTGCCAAACGCGCGATCGGCGTCGAGGATCTTACGGCCGAGCCCTGGGGCAGCGAGGTCGCGCTGCGCGAGCTGCCCTGGCGAAGCTACATCGGGACGTCGCTCACGCTCGACGGCGCGCCGTACGGCGTGCTCGCGTTCACCGACGTGCAAGCCAAGCGCGCGCCGTTCGACCGCGCCGATCTCGAGTTCATGGACGTGATGGGCGCGATGATCTCGTCGGCGCTCGCCCGCGAGCGCCGCGAGAACGTGCTGCACGACAAGGCCTTCACCGATCCGCTCACGGGCGCCGCCAATCGTGCGATGCTCGAGGAGCGTCTCGAACAGCTGTTGGGCGTGGCCGCGCGCAACGGCGGACGAATCGCGGTCTACTACCTCGACCTGGACGGTTTCAAGCCGATCAACGACCGCTACGGCCACGCTGCGGGCGACGAGGTGCTGCGCGAAGTCGTGCGCCGCCTCAGCCGCGCCGTGCGGAAATCCGACGTGGTGGCGCGGGTCGGCGGCGACGAGTTCGTAGTGCTGGTTCCCGGCGCCGCCAGCGACGCCGAGATCGAAGAGGCCGCGGAACGTTTGCGCGCCGTCACGCGAGAGCCGATCGCCGTTTCGAAAGACGTCTCGATTCGCACCGGCATCAGCGTCGGGCGAGCGATCTTTCCTGAAAACGGCCCCGATCCCGAGCGGCTGCTGGAAGCCGCCGACGCCGACATGTACCGCAACAAGCCGCGCTGACGCGCGCGGACGGTTAGGTCGAGAGCGCCGGAGGCGGAAGCGGCGAAGGCGGCGGGCCCGGCGGCGGCGGCATATCTTCGGGGCGCGTGGTCGCCGGCGATTTGGGCTTCTTGCGCTCGCTCCAGTTGGTGATCAGCACGTAGAGTACCGGGACGATCGCGAGGTTCATTACGGTGGAGACGAGCATGCCGCCGAGCACCGCGGTGCCGAGCGAGATGCGCGACTGCGCGCCGTCGCCGTGCGCGAAGGCCAGCGGCAGGATGCCGAGGATGAAGGCGATCGACGTCATGAGAATCGGGCGCAAGCGCGTCGCCGCGGCGTGGGTGACGGCTTGGACGGTCTCCATGCCCTTCTCGCGCAGCTGGTTGGCGAACTCGACGATGAGGATGGCGTTCTTCGCCGCCAAGCCGATCAGCATCACGTAGCCGATCTGTGCGTAGATGTCGCTCGACGTGAGCGGCACCAGCACCAGATGCCCGGCCAGATGCGATTGGATGGCGATGGTGAGCATTTCGGAGAAACGCCGGATGAGAATGCCGCCGACGGCGCCCAGCAGGGCGAGCGGCACGGCGAACATGATGACGAGCGGCGTCGTGAGGCTTTCGTACTGCGCGACCAGCACGAGGAAGACGAAGAGCAGGCCCATCGCAAAGACGATGATCGTCTGCGGGCCGGCCTCGACTTGCTGGCGCGCGATGCCGCTCCAGTCGTAGCCCATGCCTTTGGGCAAGTTTGCCTTTACGATGTTGGCCATCACGTCGATGGCGCCGCCCTGGCTGCCGCCCGACGACGGCGACGCGTCGATCTCGTAGGCGTTGTATTCGTTGAAGCGCATGATCGCGACGTTCGACGTCTGCAGCGACACGTCGAGGAACTGCGAGACCGGCATCATGCTGCCGTTCGAGTTGGCGACGTAGATGTGCGAGAGGTCTTGCGGCGTCCGGCGGTACTTCGCGCCGGCTTGCACCAAGACGTTGTACGAGCGCGGGCCGTAATCGAAGAAGTTGATGAACGAGCTGCCCGTCGACGCGTTGAGCGAATCGAAGAACGACGTCGGGGAGATGCCGAACGATTGCGCCTTCGCGCGGTCGAACTTCGCCACGACGTACGGTCCGGTCAGTATCGTCGGAATGTAGACCTGCGAGAGATCCTTCGACGCTTTGGCCGCTTTGAGCGACGCGTCGCCGACGCGGTTGAGCGTCGGCAACCCGAGATTGTCGATATCCTCGATTTCGATCGCGAAGCCGCCGGTCGAGCCCAGGCCGGGAATGGCCGGCGGATTCGCGGGGTTGGCGACGACGCCCGGAATCTTCGAGAAATCCTGATAGAACTGGTACTGCAGGTTGAGCGAACTGGCTTGCAGGCCCGGACGATCGGAGAGGGGCTTGAGCTGCACGAACATCGTCGCCTGGTTCGCGCTGTTGTTCGCGAAGCCGAAGCCGATGCCCGACGTCACCGCTTCGACCTCGGGGAACGTGTCCATGATCTTCTCGAGTTTGTTCACGGCGGCGGTCGTTTGATCCATCGACGACTGCACCGGCAGCGTGACCAGCACGTAGAGCAAGCTCTGATCTTCGGTCGGCAAGAAGCCCTGCGGCGTAAACTTGAAGAGCAGGCCGAGCGCCACGATGCCGGCGATGAAAATGCCGACCATCACGCGGCTGTGCGAGACGAGCTTGGGAACCAACCCCTCGTACCACAGCGTCAGCGCGTGGATGCGGCCGTTGAACCACTTGAGGAAGACGTTCTTGGTCGGCTCCTCGCCGTGCACGAGCTCGTAGGTGAGCACCGGCGCGAGCGTGAGGGCCATGAACGTCGAGATGGCGATCGACGCCGCCATCGTCAGCGCGAACTGCTGGTAGAGCTGCCCGACGGTGCCGGGAAGGAACGCCACCGGAATGAAGACCGACATCAGCACCAGCGACGTGGCGACGACGGCGCCGGTGATCTCGTTCATCGCGCGCTTGGTCGCCTCGAACCCGCTCACGCCGTCGTCGACGATGTGCCGGACGATGTTCTCCAAGACGACGATCGCGTCGTCGACCACGAGCCCCGTGGCCAGCGTCAAACCGAATAAGGTGAGGGTGTTGATGCTGAAGTGCAGCAGGTGCATCGCCGTGAACGTGCCGATCAGCGAGACCGGAATCGTCACCGACGGAATGAGCGTGCTGTGCCAGTTCTGGAGGAAGATGAAGATGACGAGGATGACCAACAGGATCGCGATCAGCAGCGTGACCACGACTTCCTTGATCGAAGCCTTCACGAAATCGGAGGTGTCGAAGGCGATCGCGTAGTCCATGCCGGACGGGAAGTAGTGCTTCAGGCGCGCCATCGTCGCGCGCACGTTGTTCGAAATCTGCAGCGAGTTGGCCGTGGCCTCGCCCTCGATGGCGAGCACCACCGCGGTTCTGCCCTGATAGCGCGCCGAGGTGATGTAGTTCTGCGCGCCAAGCTCCACCTCGCCGATGTCGCCGATCCGCACGTATCCGCCGTTGGCCTGCGTCGCGACCACGATCTGCTTGAACTCCTCGACCGATTGCAGGCGGCCGTCGAGCTTGATCGGGATCTGATACGGCTGGTCGCCGGTCGTCGGCGCCTGGCCGATCGCGCCGGGCGCGACGTCGACGTTGTTCTGCTTGATCGCGTTGATGACGTTGTCGAGCGAAAGGTTGTTGGCCTGGAGCTTGTGCGGGTCGACCCAGATGCGCATGCCGTAGGTGCGGTCGCCGAGCACTTCGACCTGACCGACGCCGGGGATGCGTTTGAGCTCCTCGATGACGTTGAGATCGGCGTAGTTGCTCACGGCGACGTCGCTCACCGACGAGCTCGTGGAGACCATCGCGACGGCGATGGTGATGTTGCCGGAGCTCTTCTGAACGCTGACGCCCTGGTTCTGCACCGCCGTCGGCAGCTGCGAGAGCGTGAGGTCGACGCCGTGCTGCACGTTGGTCTGATCGGTCGTCGGATCGGTGCCCAACGCGAACGTACAGGTGATCGTGCTCGTGCCGTTGGCGCTCGAATACGACTGCATGTATTGCAGGCCGTCGGCGCCGTTGATGTTGATCTCGAGCGGGGTCGTCACCGAGCGCACGACGGCCTCGGCGTCGGCGCCGGGGTACTGCGACGTGACGGTGACGGTGGGCGGCGAAATCTGCGGGTATTGCGAGATCGGCAGAATCGGGATCGTGATCAATCCGGCCAGCAATACCACGAAGCTCAGGACGCCCGCGAAGAGCGGGCGTTTGAGGAAGACCTCGATCAAGCGTTCAGACTCCTATCGACGGCTCGCGGGGCGCGCGAGCGCGGCCACCACCAAGAGGAGTATCGGCACAAAGATATCGCCAAACCAGAGGATGAGCCCGGCATTGCCGGGAGCATAGTTCTTACAGCAAGCAATCTCCTGGATATGCTGGGCCGCCGCGGCCAAGGAAAAGACGGCGAACGCGAGGGTCGCGGCCAACCGGAACTCGTAGCCGCGCCAGAGCGCCACCAGGGCCACCACGGCGATGCCGATCGAGGCCCAGCCAAGCTCGTATTCGAAGGGGCTGGGCTGCCAGCCGATGGTCGGCGCCACCAGGCCTTGCGCGTAGGCGTGGAGCAGGCCGGCGTAGAGCAAGCCGATCCCCACGTTGTAAAAGAGCAGCTCGCCCCACAGCACGTACTCGGCGTCGGCGGGCCGGCGTTCCCGCGCGAAGCGCCGCAGCTTGGCGACCGTGGTGCAGATCGCCACCACGAAGAGCACGATGAAAAAGTTGCTCAGCACGGTCGCAATCGCCGTCGCGATCATCGCTCACTCCTTTCGCCCAGCTCCCAAGCATACGCGTTCCAATCGGGCAGGAAGGCGTTGGGGGCAAACCCGTGCAGCCGCTCGGCGTACGCGTAGGCATACGTGGCATTAAAGAGGTACAGAATCGGCACCTCGTCGGCGACGATCCGTCCGATCCGGGCGTAGAGCGCGCGACGCCGTTCGCGCGAAACCGACGCCAGCGCTTCCGCCTCGAGCGCGTCGACGCGCGGATCGCACCATCCCATGGAGTTCGACGGCCCCGCGCAAGCCAGAACGGCCGAATCGTCGGGGTCGGCGCCCATCGTCCAGGGGACGTACGCAAGATCGAAACGTCCGGTCGCGAGCGTCCCGCTTTCCGGCAGAAAGAGCTGGGCGTTGCTGACGGATTTGATCGTGACGCCGATGCCGCGCTGCCGCAAATCGGCCTGCACGGCGGCGGCGACGCGAACGCCCGTCATCGATTCGGGGAATTGCACGTAGAGCAAGCGCAGCGGGACGCCGTCGCGGCGGCGCACGCCGTCGACCCCGCGCTTGAACCCGAGCGCATCGAACGCGGCGTCCGCTGCGGCCGGATCGTAGGCCGGCTCGCGCACCGCGGGATCGAACGCCCACGAAAACTGCGGCTGGATCATGTCGGTCACCGGATAGACGCCGAGCGCGATTTTCTTCGATATCGTCGCGCGATCGACCGACATCGCGAGCGCGCGCCGGAAGCGCGGATCGTCGAGCGGCGGATGGCGTACGTTCAGGGCGAGCCCCGCTACTACGGCGGTCGGCACGCGCACGATCGCGAGACCGGCCTTGCCCTTGAGAACCGGCAACTGCACGGGCGCGACGAGGTTGAAATCGAGCGCTCCCGACTCGAGCAGCACCAGGTTGGTCGAGGGATCGGGGACGACGCGCACGATCAGCGCTTTGGCTGCCGGCGCGCCGCGCCAGTACCGGTCGTTGGCTGCGTACCGCAAGCCTTCGCCGCGCCGCCACGACACGAAGCGATACGGCCCGTCGCCGACGCTCGGATCGTCGTTGAACGCCCCGCGCGCGAGCGGCTCCTGCGCGCGCAGCACGTGCGCCGGCAACACGACCTGCGGCGAAACGCCGTACGAGAACAGCGTCGCCACGGCCGGGGCCCACGGGCGCTTGAGATGAATCTCGACGGTGTAGGCATCGGGGGCGCGCGCGTCGTCGATCAGCTCGTAGCCTTCGTGGGTGCGAACGGGATTTCGCGGATCGAGTATCGCGTGCAGCGTGAAAAGGACGTCGGCCGAGGTGACCGGCACGCCGTCGCTCCACCGCACGTCGCGGCGCAGGCGGTAGACGATCGTGCGGCCGTCGGCGGAGATGCCGCCGTTGCGATCGGTCGGGATCTCGCGCAGCAGCACGGGCACCGGGCGCCCGGAGGGGTCGAGATCGACGAACGGCTCGAAAACCAGGCGAGCGAGCTGCTGCTCGACCGAGGCCGCGTCGGGATGCATGAAGAGCGGGTTGAGGCTTTCCGGGTCGCTCGTGATGTTAAAAACGACGCTCCCCGGAGGGCGTTCCGGCTGGGCGCCGGGGCGGACGCAGCCCGAGAGCAGGCACAGCGACGCGAGCAGGCCTGCGACCACCCCTCTTGCGCCGAATAAATCGTTGGTGCTATAGTGACCGAGCCGAATATTGTTCGGCAAATCCCTCTCCTTGGCGAACATGCTGCTTACGACTGAAGAACTCGACGAACTCGACATCCAGCTTTTGGACGCGTTGCAGCGCAACGCCCGGTCCACCTTTGCCGAGCTCGGCTCGATCGTCGGGCTCAAGGCTCCCGCGGTGCACGACCGGGTCAAGCGTCTCGAACAGCGCGGCTACATCCGCAGCTATTCGGCGCAGCTCGACGGGCGGCGGCTCGGCCTGCAGCTCACCGCATTCGTCAGCTGCTACACGGCTCCCGACTGCCGGTACGACGAGTTCACCCGCACCCTCGGCGAGATGCCGGAGGTCTGCGAAGTGCATTCGGTCGCCGGCGAGGAGACCTTCGTCTGTAAGGTCGTCACGCGCTCGACCGAACATCTCGACGATTTACTCGCGCGCTTGAAGGGAATGCCCGGTATGGCGCGCACGCGCACGACGATCGTTCTTACCACGCCGTTCGATCGCGGCGGCATCACGGTGCAGTCGCCGGTATGAGCGTCGTCTTCGAACGCCGCGCCCATCCGCTCGGCATCCATCGCGTCCTCGAGCCCGCCGGCGCCATGCCGCAGAGCGCTTGGAAGCTCGACAACACGCCCGTCGCGCTGGAGAACGAAATTCTCTGCGACGTAGAGACGCTCAACGTCGATTCCGCTTCCTTCAAGCAGATCGCGGACGTCTGCGAAGGCGACGCGGCTCGCATCGCCGAGCACGTCGCCGGCAACGTGCGCGAACGCGGAAAGCAGCACAACCCCGTCACCGGCAGCGGCGGCATGTTCATCGGCCGCGTGCTCAAGGTCGGCGAAGCGCTCCGCGAAAAGATCGATCTGCGCCCCGGCGAGCGCATCGCGTCGCTCGTCTCGCTGACGCTCACGCCGCTCCACATCGACAGCGTCACCCGCGTCGACGTCGCCACCGGACGCATCTGGGTGCGCGGAAAAGCGATCCTCTTCGAGAGCGGCCTGTGGGCGAAGCTCTCCCCCGACATCGACGAGAACGTCGCGCTCGCGGTGCTCGACGTCGCGGGGGCGCCGGCGCAAGTGCGGCGCCTGTGCGACCCCGGGCAAACCGTGGTGGTGATCGGTGCGGACGGCAAGAGCGGCTTGCTCTCGTGCGCGCAAGCCAAGGCGCGGGTCGGCCCCCAAGGCCGCGTGATCGGCATCGTGCCCGACGCTTCCACGCCGTCGGCGCAGCTGCTCGTCCGTCTCGGCCTGGTCGACGATCTCGTCGTCTCCGACGCTCGCGATACGCTGGGGACCAGCGAAAAGGTGGCCGCAGTCGCGCCGGGCTTAGCCGACATCGTCATCAACTGCGTCAACGTGCCGAATACCGAGCTCTCCTCGATTCTCTGCACCAAAGACGAGGGCATCGTCTACTTCTTCTCGATGTCGACCTCGTTCACGGCCGCCGCCCTCGGCGCCGAGGGCGTGGGACGCGACGTCACCATGATCGTCGGCAACGGCTACGCCAAAGGCCACGCCGATACGGCGCTGCAGACGCTGCGCGACAACCCGGAACTCCACGCCTACTTCAACGCCAAATACGCCTCGAGCTCATAAGGAGCCCACGCCATGAACGAGACCGCGATCCGCCACCTCAAGCCCGCCGTGCCCGCCGATCAGTTCGATTACAAGAACCTCAAGCAAGGCGAGTTTTGGCGTCACATCCCGGCGTACAAGGACGTCGACGAAGCGACGTTCCTCGATCACCTCTGGCAGCAGAAGAACGCGGTCAAAACCGCCGACGAGCTACTCGCCACGATCAAAGACGTCTGCTCGCCGGAGTTCTACGCCGACGCCGCGGCCGGCTTCGCCCGCGCGCCGATGGCCGTGCGCGTTTCGCCCTACGCCATCTCGCTCATCGACTGGGACGACCCGATCGCCGATCCGATCCGCCGCCAGTTCGTGCCGCTCGGCTCGACGCTGCTGCCCGATCACCCGCGGCTCACGCTCGACTCGCTGCACGAGCAGGACGACTCGCCGGTGCCGGGGCTGGTGCACCGCTACGTCGACAAGGCGCTCTTCCTTCCGCTGAACACGTGCCCGGTGTACTGCCGGTTCTGCACGCGCAGCTACGCCATCGGCCCGGATACCGAGAACGTCGATAAAGTCTCCCTGGCCAAGACGCCCAAGCAGTGGCAGGATGCGTTCGCCTACATCGCCGAGCGTCCGGAGCTCGAAGACATCGTGATCTCCGGCGGCGACGTGTACCAGCTCGCGCCGAAGAATATCGAGCTGATCGGCAACGCGCTGCTCGATATTCCGCACGTGCGCCGCATGCGCTTCGCCACCAAAGGCCCGGCGATCATGCCGATGAAGATCATCACGCACGTCGAATGGCTCGACGCGATTACGGCGATCGTCGAGCGCGGGCGCAAGCTCGGCAAAGAAGTCGTGCTGCACACGCACTTCAACTCGCCCGAAGAGATCACGTGGATCACCGAAAAGGCGATGCGCATGCTCTTCGAGCGCGGCATCTTCACGCGCAACCAGTCGGTGCTCATCCGCGGCGTCAACGATACGCGCGAGCGCATGCAGAAGCTGGTCAAACGCCTCGGCCACCTCAACGTGCACCCCTACTACGTGTACATGCACGACATGGTCAAAGGCGTCGAAGAGCTGCGCACCACGATCTGGACCGCGACCGACACCGAGAAGTTCGTGCGCGGCAGCACCGCCGGCTTCAACACGCCGACGTTCGTCTGCGACGCCCCCGGCGGCGGCGGCAAGCGCGACGTGCACTCCTACGAGTACTACGATCGCGAGAACGGCATCGCCGTCTACGCGGCGCCGAGCGTCAAGCCCGGCAAGGCGTTCTTGTACTTCGATCCGATCGACAAGCTCGCGCCCGAAGCGCAAGCGCGCTGGGCCGTGCGCGAGATCCAAGACGAGATGATCCGCGAAGCCGTCCGCAAAGCCGGCGTCGGCGACGAGCAGCTCGTCCTGGCCTAAGCCGCTCCCGCGAAAGGATGCACCGGCGGCTCCGTCACTGCGACGGGGCCGCTTCGGTACGCTATAATGGCGGCATGCAGGAACGGCGGCTTCGCTTCGACCTCCTCATCGCGTTCTTCGCGGTGCTGATCAGCGCCGCCGCCGCAGGGGTGGCGGCCTATCAAACGTGGGTCATCAACGAACAGTTCAGCGCGACCGTATGGCCCTATCTCGATCTCGACGCGACGTACGAGACGGGGCGCGTGCAGCTCTCGCTGCGCAACGACGGGCTCGGACCGGCCTTGATCCGATCGGCGGAGCTACGCGTCGACGGCAAGAGCGGCATGACGTGGAAAGATCTCTTCACGCAGCTTCCTCACCCAAGGCACGGCAGATTTGGTGGTTCGCTTTCGTCGATCGGCGACGGCAGCGTGATCCGGCCCGGCGATTCGCACACGCTGGTCGACATGCGCGGTTCGCTGCCGCCGCCGCCCGTGCTCGCCGCGTGGGAAGCGAGCCATCGCGTCGAACTCGTCGTGTGCTACTGTTCGCTGCTGCAGCGTTGCTGGCAGGTGACGCTCATCACCGGCAAGACCAACGATCCGCAAAACGTTCGCACGTGCGGACCGCCTACGACGCTCGAGGCAACGTAGCGCGAACGCACGCCGTGCGCTCAGTACCCTCCGCCGAAGGCGATCGCCGGGCAATTCACCACGAAGCCCGCCGGCTTGACGAGCGCGGCGAGATCGCCGTAACTCGTGAGGCGCTTGCTTTGCGGCGCGCCCACCGCCATCGCCGCCCATAGGGGCGAGTAGCCGTTTTGCGCGTACGGCGCTTTGAGATCGGGAACCAGCGAGAGCACGTTGAACGGCGAGCCGATCGTTGCGGCATTGGCTGCGATCGCGTCGGCGGCGAGCGGCGTGCGCAGCGCGAGATACGCAAGCCCCTGCGGCGCGTCGCCTTCTTGCGGGCCGTCGACGACGACGCCGATCGGAATCGTCGCCGATGCGGCGGCTTTCGCCAAACGCGGCGTGAAGGTGGCGCGTTCGACCGTCGATGCAACGGGATCCGACGCTTCGGTGCTGAGATAGTACACGGCTTTGCCGTCGACGAAGCCGCGCGCGAGCACCAGCGTCGCCGTCATCTTCGCAGTGTCGATCGCGACCAGCCGGTCGTGCGTGTTGGCGTGCGTCGCGACGTCGAACGGGCCGTCGCCGGTGGCGACGATCGGCGCGTTGAGCACGCCGGGCGTGCCGGGGATTCGCACGAACGGCGAGTACGCGTCGCCGCCCACCGCACCCGGTGCCGCCGACGCGGGCGGGAATCCGCCGGCACTCGCTACGTACGAGCGGACGGGCGAGAAATCGGGCGCGCCCGGAAACGCCGGCGCGGCCGCCGTGCCGGACGCTTGCGCGATCGCCGCGTCGCCGAGCGATGCGAGATCGGGGGCGAAGACGAGGCCCTGCGCCTTCGCTACCGTTGCGTCGGAGGCGTCGGTGAGAATATACCACACGGTCTTGCCGCCGGCGCTGCCGCGATGAAGCGGGAACGTCGCAGTGTGAGCGGTGGTGTCGACCGAAAGAGCGCTGGTGACGAAGAGATCGCTCTTGGGAGCGTTGGCGGCGACGGCCGGTGCGCTCGAAGCGAGCGCCAAAACGGCGCCGATGATGGCGATTGTTTGGTTCATGCCGGTGGTACGCTCAGGAGACGAGGGCGGATGACTCCGGCGTCGCGGCGCGTTCGACGGCGCGCACCGGCACCGGACCGTCGGGGCGCAGCGTCACCAGCGGAAGCGTCCCCACTTCGATGCCCGGTTCCATCGTAAAGCGGTACCGGCGCGCGATGGCCGCGAGCACGATGGCGGCCTCTTGCCACGCAAACTCGTCGCCGATGCAGCGCCGCGCGCCGCCGCCGAACGGCACGTACGCGAACGGCTGCGGCTCGAAGCCGTCCCACCGATCGGGATCGAACCGCATGGGATCGGGAAAGAACTCCGGCCGCCGGTGCAGCAGCAGCGGCGAGACGAACACGGTGGTCTTGGGCGGGATGCGGCTGCCGTCGACGAGCGTGACCTCGTGCCGCGATTCGCGCCCGATCAGCCACGCCGGAGGATAGAGCCGCAACGATTCCTTGACGACGCGCAGCACGTACTCGCGATCGCCCGCGCGCGCGGCCTCGCCGAGCCGCTCGTCCACCTGCGGATGCTTGGCGAGCAGATAGAACGTCCACGTCAGCAGATTTGCGGTCGTCTCGTGGCCCGCCATGAAGAGGGTCATCACTTCGTCGCGAATCTGTTCGTCGGACGGCGCGTACTCGGTATCGGCGTCGCTGGCGGCGAGAAGCATCGAGAGCGCGTCCCCGCGCTCGGCCCCGTCGCGGCGGCGGCGCGCGATGAGCTCGTAAATGATTTCGTCGAGGGTCGCGCGGGCTGCGTTGAAGCGGCGCGTCGACGGCAGCGGCAAGCGCTGGCGCAGCTGGCCGAACGGCAGCAGGCCGCGCGGAAACTCTTCCATCATCAGGCCGAGCGCGTCGCTCACCGTATCGCTCGAGCCGCTCTCGTCGCTGCCGAAGAGCGTCGTCGTCGCGATTCGCAGCGTGAGCTGCGTCATCGCCGCGTGGGCGTCGAACGCGTCGCCCGGCCGTAGCGTCTCGACGAACTCGTCGGAGAGCCGCTGCATCTCGCGACCGTACTGCGCGATCCGTTCGCGATGGAAGGCCGGCTGCACGATGCGGCGCATTTGCCGGTGCAGCGGATCCTCGCTCGTGAGCAATCCGTCGCCGAGCAGGTAGCGCAGCATCCGCGCGCCCATCGATTTCGAAAACGCGTGCTGCTGCGTGACGAAGACGTCCTTGATCAGGGAAGGCTCGTTCACGAAGACGTAGCTGCGCCAGGGCAGCGCGAACGCGACGACGTTGCCGTACCGCGCCGTCATTTCGGTAAGGAACGGCGTAAACCGCGGAAAGACGTTGGGAAAGAGGCCGCGGAACGTTTCCCACCGGTTCGGCCCCGGAATCTGGGAGCTCATCGCGCACGGTTTTGCGGGGCGTACCGCTGCGTTCCTGGCGGCCGCGCGGCTAGCCGCCGGCCAGCTTGACTTTGCGCCCCTGCGCGGCGAACCAGGCGGCGATCTTGTCGCGGTGATCGCCTTGTATTTCCACGACGCCGTTCTTCGACGTTCCGCCGGTGCCGCAGTGGCGTTTGAGCGCGCGACCGACCTCGTCGATCTCGCGTTCTTGCAAGCCCGTGACGACGCTCATGGTGCCGGCCCGGCGCCGCTCGCGAAAGATGCGTACGACGCCGTCGTCGGGCACGCGCGGCTGATTGCGCATAGGCCGCGGCATTCTGCAGGCGCGCGCGCTCCCACTGCCCAACCGCGAGCGGCATGGCGCGGCGCATCTGTGTTTTCTGCGGAAGCAGCCCGGGACGCAACGACGAGTACGCGCGGGTCGCGCGCGAGGCCGCGCTGGCGATCGTGCGCGCCGGGTACGGCATCGTCTACGGCGGCGGCCGCATCGGCCTCATGGGCGCGATCGCCGACGCCGCGCTCGATGCCGGCGGCGAAGTAATCGGCGTGATCCCGCGGGCGCTCTCCAGCGCGGAGATCGCCCACGTGGGCGTGACCCGTCTGCACGTGGTCGAGAGCATGCACGAGCGCAAGGCGCTCATGGCCGGCTCGAGCGACGCCTTCGTCGCGCTGCCCGGCGGCTTCGGCACGATGGACGAGTTCTGCGAGATCCTGAGCTGGCGACAGCTGGGGATCCACGACAAGCCGATCGGCCTGCTCGATAGCGGCGGCTACTACCGCCACCTCCTCGCCCTGTTCGACGGGATGGTCGAGGAACGGTTCCTGCGGCCCGAGCACCGCGCCCTGTTCGTCAGCGCGCCGACGATCGAGGAGCTCCTCGCCGCCATGAACCTTACGACACCATCATAGATGGTTACGCAACGCGAAACGCTGGCCTTCGACAACGAAACCGCTTAATATAGTTACATGACCGCTGCAGGAGCGCTGGCCTTCGCCTACGCGGCGCCGGCTGCAGGGAACGAGGCCGTGCTCGCGGGCGCCATCCGAGCCTGCGCCGAAGCCGTCGCGACCGGCACGCCGTTACCGCCGCGCGACGTGGCGACGCTCAATAGCTTTGCCGGCGACGATCCGCCGGTGCCGGTACTGCTTGCGGACGGTACGCGCCGTTGGGCGTCGACCGATCCCGCCCGCAGCGCGCTGGCGGCCCTGGCGCGCGAGGCCATCGAAACGATCGCCGGGCAGGCCGGAGCGTTGCGGCGGTGCGAGGCACCGGAATGCGGAGCCGTCTTCGCCGACCGGTCGCGCGGGCGAGGCCGGCGCTGGTGCGCGATGGCGCGGTGCGGAAACCGCGCGAAGGTAGCGGCCTACCGCCGCCGTCAGCGGTAGAAGGGCAGGCTGCGTTCGAAGGCCGGCACCAGCCGCATCGCGCGGGGCACCTTTCCTTCGGCCAGGATCTTCCGCGACGTAATCGCCATCAAAATCCCGAGATCGCCGCAGAGCACGCGATCGAAGGTCTCGGCCGAGGCCGAAAACGTTACTTCCGCCGCCGGCGCGAACGCATCGTCGACGTGCACGGCAAACCAGCTGCCGTCGTGCGGCCTGCTCTTCGTATCGATGACGATGCGCGCGCCGAGATCGCGAACTTCGAACGCCGCGACCACGTCGGCGCTCGCAAAATGCTCGCCGGCATCGCTGGCAGAGACGAAGCGCAGAAATTCGGCGAAGCGGTCCTGCGTCATCGAAAGCGTATCCAGAATGGGAGTCTCCTCGTAGGCCTGCGCTTCAGAGTATCAGGTAAGCACCCGCCCGCAAGTGCAAATCGCATCTACTAGGCAGTATCTCCCTCACGCTAGCTCCCCAAACGACCGGCCGAGAGGCCTTTCCTGCCTTCAGAAGCCGGCCGGCAGCGTCATCCCGAGGTTTTTCACCAAGAAGGCGTAGATGTCGGCGTATAGGTCGATCGACTCCGCCAGCGTCGTGCTCTCGCCGTGGCCGGCTTTGAGCTGAACGCGCAGCAGTACGGGAGCCGTCGAGGCCTGGTCGGCCTGCATTTTCGCCGCGAACTTGAAGCTGTGCGCGGGGAAGACGCGATCGTCGTGATCGGAAGTCATGATCATCGTGGGCGGGTAGGCGGTGCCCGGCTTGACGTTGGCGAGCGGCGAGTACGCGTAGAGCGTGGCGAACTGTTGCGCGCTGCACGTGGCGCAGCCGTACTCGGAGATCCAGAAATTCCCGATGGTGAACTTGTCGAAGCGCAGCATGTCGAGCACGCCGACGCCGGGCAGCGCCGCGCCGAAGAGATCGGGGCGCTGCGTCTCGACCGCACCGATCAGCAATCCGCCGTTCGATTCGCCCTTGATCGCGAGCTTGGGCGTCGACGTATACTTCTGCGCGATCAGGTACTGCGCCGCCGCGATGAAATCGTCGAAGACGTGCTGCTTGTTGGCGAGCATGCCGCCCCGGTGCCACGCCTCGCCGTACTCCGAACCGCCGCGAATGTTGGCCAGGGCGTAGATGCCGCCCATCTGCATCCACGTCGCGACGAACGACGAAAAATACGGCGTCATCGGAATATCGAACCCGCCATAGGCGTACAGGATCGCCGGAGCGCTGCCGTCCATCGGCGTCCCCTTGCGATACGAGATCGTCATCGGGACGCGCGTGCCGTCCTTGCTCGTATAGAACACTTGCTTGCTGACGTATTGCGATGGATCGAACGCAACCGCCGGCTTGCGATAGACCCGGCTCTTACCCGCGGCGACGTCGTACGAGTAGATCGTCGGCGGAGCGATGAAGCCCGTGTACACGTAGAACGTCGTGCGATCGCTGGCGAAGCCGCCGAAGCCGCTCGCGGAGCCCAGCCCGGGAAGCGCTACGTCGCGCACGAAGCGGCCGCTGGGATCGTACACTTTCACCAGCGAGTGCGCGTCGGCGAGGTACGACAGGATCAGGCGGTGGCCGACGTCGGAGGCGCCTTGCAGCGCCCAGCGCGCTTCGGGAACGACGGTGTGGATCGCCGCCGGATGCCGGAGATCGATCGAGACCACGCGCGAGTTGGGCGCGCCCAGCGTGGTGGTGAAGTAGAAGACGGGGCCGTCGTTGGCGACGTACGACCACTGCGCGTCGTTCTTCCAGAGCAACTGGTGGAGCGGACGGCCCTTCTCGCGCAAATCGAAGTAGCCGACGCGATCGTTGATCGAATCGTTGGTGGAGACGGAGAGCACGACGTAGCGGCCGTCCTCGGTCGCGCCGGCACCGTAGATCCAGTTCTTGTGCTCGGGCGCGTAGTAAAAGCGCGTATCGGCCGACTGCGGCGTGCCGAGCTTGTGGAAGTAGACTGCCTGATCGTAGAGCGCGCCCTTGTAGGTTTGCCCCGCCGCCGGCGCCGGATACCGTTCGTACAGAAACCCGCGATCGCCCGGCAGCCAGGCAGCGCCCGCGAACTTGCTCCACCGCAGCGTATCGGGAAGATCTTTGGCGGTGGCGACGTCGCGCACGTGCCACGTCTGCCAGTCGGAGCCCGAGGTTTGCGTGGCGTAGGCGAGCAGCTTGGCGTTCCAGCTCGGCGCCTCGCCCCCGATCGTGACCGAACCGTCGCTCGAGAGCGCGTTGGGATCGATCAGCACGCTCGCCGCGCCGTTCAATCCCCGCGTGGTATAGAGCACCGATTGATTTTGCAAGCCGGTGTTGTAGAAATAGAAGTACCGGTCGCGCATGTGGAACGGCGCGCTATAGCGGCCGTAGTTCACCATCGCTTGCAAGTGATTTCGAATGGCAGCTCGCTGCGGAATCGCATCGAGATAGCCGCGCGTCAGCTTCGCCTCGGCCTCGACCCACGCGCGGGTTTGCGCCGAGTCGATCGACTCGAGCGGCCGGTACGGATCGGGCACTTTCGTCCCGAAGTACGTATCGACCGTCCCGTCCGTCGGCGGCGACGGATAGACGATCGGCGCCGGCGACGCCGCGTTCTGCGCCAACGTCACCTGCGGCGCCGCCAACGCCGCCGCAAGAAGACCGGCGGCAACCCATCCACGTTTCACTCGAACACCCTCCTCGTTTCGATTGCGATCGTTACTGCTGCTTGCGCCCTTCGACGACGCGTTTGACGACGTGCATCGCGTTGAGGGCGCGCGGGAAGCCGACGTAGGGGATCAGCGTCATGACGGCTTCGACGATCTCGCGCTCGCTCAAGCCGACGTTGAAGGCGCCGCGCACGTGCGTTTCGAGCTGAGCCTCGCAGCCGCCCATGGTGGCCAGCGACGCGATGGCGATCAGTTCTCGATGCTTGAGGTCGCCTTCGCGCGCGTAGATCTCGCCGAACGCGAACTCTACGAGGTAGCGCGTGAAATCGGGGGCGATCTCTTCGTAGGCGCGCAGCAGGTTATCGGCGACGCGGTCGCCGTCGACTTGGCGCAGCAGCCGTTCGCCGCGCTCGCGCGCCGATTCGCCGCTCACGCCGGCGCCTTCGCCAGCTTATAGAAGCGCACCGCCGAGAGCGCGATGTACACGACGGGTAGAATCAAGAACCAGCCGCGGCCCGCGGCGTCGAGGTTCGACGGGCCGAACGCGAGCGCCACGCTGGCCAGCATGCTCGCGATGGAAGCGAGCGCGCACCAGCGCCCCGCGCTGCCGGCCAGCGAATAGCAGATGCCGCCGAGGGCGAATCCCAGCCAAAACGCGGCCGCGTAATACGTTTGCCGGCTGCCGATGCAGAGCGCGAGCCCACCGATGCCGGCCAGCGAGTAGATCCAAAACCGCGCCCTCGTCCAGACGGGCGTCATCGGCTACTCGGCGAGCGCGGTGGTGACGATGCGCTCTTGCTCGACGGCGTGCTGGCCTGCGTAGCCCTCGCTGGGGCTCGCGCGATAGCCGCGGCCGATGTACTCGATATCGAAGCCGTCGCGTTTGCTCTCGAGCAGGCGACGGCGCACGAAGGCGCGCGCGCCCATGTTCTTCGGCTCTTCCTGCACCCACACGATCTTCTTGAGCTTGGGATAGCCGGCGATGACGGCGTTGATCTCGGGCGCCGGCAGCGGAGCGAGCAGCTCGATGCGCGCGATCGCCGTCTTCGAAAGTGAGCGATAGGCTTCGTGCGCGATGAGATCGTGATAGATCTTGCCGCTGCAGATGATCAGGCGCTCGATCTTGGCACGGTCGAGCGGGCGCGGATCGTCGATCACCGGCGCGAACGTTCCCGTAGCCATATCGTCGAGCGAACCCGACGCGCTCTCGGCACGCAGCAGCGACTTCGGCGTCATCACCACCAGCGGAACCGCGATCGGCGAACGCGCCTGCATGCGCAGCAGGTGGTAGTAGTTGCTGGAGATCGATGGATAGGCGACGCGCAGGTTGCCCTCGGCGACGAGCTGGAGGAAGCGCTCGAGGCGCGCGCTGGAGTGTTCCGGGCCGCCGCCTTCGTAGCCGTGCGGCAGCAGCAGCGTCAGCCGCGAGAGCTGGCCCCACTTCGCCTGGCCGGCGGCGATGAACTGATCGACGACGATCTGGGCGCCGTTGAAGAAATCGCCGTACTGCGCCTCCCACAGCACCAGCGCGCCCGGCTCTTGCGTCGAGTAGCCGTATTCGAAGCCCATGCACGCGTACTCGGAGAGCGGGCTGTTGCGAATCTCGAACGAGGCCTGATCCGAGGACAGGTGCTGCAACGGAATCCACATCTTACCGTCGGCCGGATCGTGGAAGACGGCGTGGCGGTGGCTGAACGTGCCGCGCTGCGTGTCTTGGCCGGTGAGGCGGATCGGCGTACCGGCGGCGAGCAGCGACGCGAACGCGAGCGACTCGGCGGTGCCCCAATCGACGATGCCTTTTTCGGCGATCGTCGCCTTGCGCCGCTCGAACTGCGAGGCGAGCTTGCGATTGAGCGTGAACTCGGGCGGTACGGTAACCAGCGCATCGTTCCAAGCCACGAGCGTCTCGCGCGTGACCGGCTCGAGCTGCGTGCCGTCGAACGTATTGCTCCCGGCCATCTTGCGGCCGTGCGTGTGCGCGGCGAGGACGCCCTTGACCGCGCGGCGCGCTTCCTGCAGCCGCTCCATGATCTCGTCGGCCATCGCCTTGGCTTGGTCGGCGGTGATGATCCCCTGGTTGGCGAGCTTGTTCGCGAACAGCTCGCGCACGGTCGGATGATTCTTGATTTTCTCGGCCATGTGCGGCTGCGTGTACGCCGGCTCGTCTTGCTCGTTGTGGCCGAACCGGCGGTACCCGATCAGATCGATCAGCACGTCGCGGCCGAAGGCGCGCCGGTAGTCCACCGCGATGTGCACGGCGGCGATGCACGCGTCGACGTCGTCGGCATTGACGTGCACGATCGGCACGTCGTAGCCTTTGGCCAGATCGGAGGCGTAGCGCGTCGAACGCGCGTCGGCGGCGTCGGTGGTGAAGCCGATCTGGTTGTTGGCGATGAGGTGGATCGTGCCGCCGGTGTCGTAGCCGGGCAGCGACTGCAGGTTGAAGACTTCTGCGACGATGCCTTGGCCGCTGAACGCCGCGTCGCCGTGAATGAGGATCGGCGCCGCCGCCTTCACGTCGTGTACGGGCACGCCGTGGGCGTGATCGGTCTGCAACGCGCGCGCGCTGCCTTCCACGACCGGGTCGACCGCCTCGAGGTGGCTGGGATTGTGCGCCAGCGTCACCGCGATGCGCTTGCCCTTCGAGGTGGTAAACGTGCCGGTCGCTCCGTGATGGTACTTGACGTCGCCCATCACGTCGTCGTCGCCGAGCTCGCCGCGGTACTGTGCGGCTTCGAACTCGGTCATCACCTCTTCGTAGGGCATGTTTACGACGTGCGCGATCACGTTGAGACGGCCGCGGTGCGCCATGCCGAGCACGGCGTTGGCGATGCCGTCGTCGGCCAGCATGTCGAGCATCTCCTCGAGCATCGGCACCATCACGTCGAGCCCTTCGCCCGAAAACGTCTTCTGGCCGAGGAACGTCTTGCGCACGTAGCGATCGAAGGCTTCGACGCGCGTGAGGCGCTGGAGGAACTCGATCTGGCGCTCCGGCGAAAACTTGACTTTGTTCTTGCCCGCTTCGATGTAGTCGCGCAGCCAGACGCGCTGCTTGGCGTTGGAGATGTGCTCGATCTCGTAGGCGATCGTCGAGCTGTAGGTCTCCTTGAGGTGCGGCAGCACCTCCGCGAGCGTGTTGCCCGGAACTTTTACGCGCAGCACGCTCGACGGGATCGCGCTCATCAACGCCGGCGTGAGGCCGTAGGTTTGCGGTTCGAGCGACGAATCGCCGACCGGTTCGGTGCCGAGCGGATCGAGCTGCGCGGCGAGGTGCCCGAAGCGCCGGTAGGCCGAAACGATCGCCATGCCCGAAGCGACGGCGCGCAGCATTTCGTCGGAGGGCTTGGCCGCTGCGGGCGCTCCGGCCGAACCGGGCGCGGCCACCTGCAGCACCGGCGCGGCTTGCAGCCCGAGCGATTCGAACGCGGCTTCGTAGAAGCCGTCTTTGCCTTGCAGCAGCTCGTCGACGCGGCGCAGATACTCGCCCGACTGCGCGCCTTGAATGACGCGGTGATCGTAGGTGCTCGTCATCTGCATCACTTTGGCGACGCCGAGCAGCTTGAGCGATTGTTCGTTGGCGTTGCCGAAGCCCGGCGGGTAGCCGATTGCTCCGGCGGCGAGAATCGCTCCTTGGCCGGCGAGCAGCCGCGGCACCGACGCGACGGTGCCGATGCCGCCGGGATTGGTCAGCGTAAACGTGGCGCCTTGCAGATCGTCGGCGGCGAGCTTGTTCTCGCGCGCTTTGGCGACCAGCGCTTCGTACGCGTTGCGGAAGCCGGCGAAATCGAGCGCGCCCGCGTTTTTGATCACCGGCACCACCAAGAAGCGCGTGCCGTCTTTGCGTTCGCTATCGACCGCGAGCCCCAGATGCGTTCCGCCTTCGACGCGTACGGGCGCGCCGTGGTCGTCGCGGCGGAAGCTATAGGTGATGAACGGCAGCTCGCGCGCCGCGCGCACGATCGCGTACGCGACCAAATGCGTGAACGACACCTTCTCGCTGCGTCCGGCGGCTTTGATCGCGCCGTTGAGCTCGCGGCGCCGCGCGTCGAGCACGTCGACCGCGAGCGTTCGGAAACTGGTCGCGGTCGGAATCTCGAGGCTCTGCTCCATGTAACCGGTCAGCGCCGCGGCCGGCCCCTTGAGCGTCGTCAGCGTGGCGTCGGCGGGAACCGGCGGCAGCGGCGGCCGGCCCGGGGCGGCCTTCGCCGCCGCGGCCGGACGGCGCTTCGCGCTTTCGGCCTGCGAGGTGACGTCGGCTCGCACGATCATGCCGTTCGGGCCGCTGCCGCGGACCAAGCCGAGATCGACGTCGAGGCGCTGGGCCATGCGGCGCGCCGGCTGCGTGGCGACGGCGTCGCCGCGCGGTGCCTGAGCGGGCTGGGGCGAGGCACTCGGTGCGCTCTTGGCGGCCGGCGGCGGGGAGGGCGGCGTGCCGGGAGCGGCGGCCGCGGCGTCGATAACGGCGAGCTTGGCGCCGACGGCGACCGTGTCGCCGGGAGCGACGAGGATCGCGGTGACGACGCCGGCCGTGGGCGCGGGGACCTCGACGTCGACCTTATCGGTAGTCACTTCGAGCAGGGTCTCGCCCTCGGCCACGGCGTCGCCCGGCTGCTTGCGGATTTCGACGATCGAGCCTTCGGTGACCGACTCGCCCATCTCCGGCAGCGTCACGTCGACCAGCTGCGGCGGCCCGGCGGGAGCGGCAGCCTTGGCGGGGGTAGAGGCTTTCCCGTTGGCTTTCGAGGTGTCGATCTCGGCCAGCGCCGAGCCGACGGCGACCGTGTCGCCTTCGCCTGCCAGCAGCTGCACGATGACGCCCGACGCGGTCGCGGGGACCTCCACGTCGACCTTGTCGGTGGTCACGTCGACCAATGCGTCGCCCTCGGCGACGAAGTCGCCGACCTTCTTGCGCCACTCCACGATGGAGCCTTCGGTGACCGATTCTCCCATCTCCGGGAGCCTCACCCGAACCATCGTCTCCGACACTTGCGCTGCGCTCCGTCCTTCCTGCAGAACCCTCATTTTATCTTCCGCCGCCTTCGGGGCCTACGACCTTGCAAGCGCGATTGCGGGGGATCGCTCAGCCGAGGTGCGCCAGATGGGCGATCGCCAGGCTACTCAAGGCGATGGCCACCCAGAGCAGCGCACCCAACGCCAGCGGCCGCAGCCCCGCGCTGCGCATCCGCTGCACGTTGGCCGAAAGCCCGACGCCCGCGAGGGCGACGACGATCGCGTAGAGGGCGAGCTGCTGCAGCGGCTCCTGCCAGGTCGCCGGAATCGCACCCAGCGTGTTGAGCGCGGCGGCCGCGAGAAACCACACGATGAACCACGGCATCAGCTTGGCGAAATGCACGTCTTTGTGGTGCGGGTCGCGCAAGCGCTTCCAAGCGTAGAAGAGCACGATCGGCACGATGAGCAGCGTGCGCGTCAGCTTCACGACGACGGCGGCATTGCCGGCGGCCGTGCCGTAGGAGAACGCGGCGGCGACGACCGACGACGTATCGTTGATCGCGGTTCCGGCCCAGAGGCCGAAAGCGTACTGCGAGAGCGCCAGCGCGTGGCCGATTGCCGGGAACGTCAGCACCGCGACGACGTTGAAGAGAAAGACGGTCGCGAGCGCGTAGGCGACGTCGGAGCGATCGACGTCGATGACGCTCGAAAGCGCGGCGATCGCGGAGCCGCCGCAAATCGCCGTGCCGATCGAGAGCAGCCGGCGCAGATCGCGATCGATCCCGAGCAGCCGCCCGGCCACGTATGCCAGGCCGAGCACGACCGCAAACGTGACCAGCATGACGGGAAGCGAAGCGGCGCCGCCGCGCGCGATCTCGCTCAAGCTCAAATGCGCGCCGAGCAGCACGATCGACCACTGCAGCACGGATTTTCCCGCAAAGGCGACGCCGGCTTCGAACGCGGGCCCGACCGGCCGCACCGCGGCGACGGCGACGCCCAAAAGAATGGCGAAGACCGGCGCGCCGACCAGCGGGGCGAACCGGCCGAGGAGCGTCGCGACCGCCGCGATCGCGAGGCAGAGCAGGAGGCCCGGAACGAGCCTACCCGTGTCGGTTCCCTCTAGAAATATCCCGCCGGTAACGGCGATGGAGCGACCAGCATCGCGGGATCGAACTTGGGACGCGGGTGCGAGAGCACGAACGCCGCGACGTCGTAGGCTTCCTCGATCGAGAGCGAACCCGGAGCATACTTCGGCATATTGTAGTAGACGAAGCCGGTCATCCTGTCGATATGCGCCATGCCGGCGCCGTTGTTGAACGACGACGCCCCCCACAGCGGCGGCACGGCCGGCCCTTGACCGTTCCCGTCGGCTCGATGGCACAGCGCGCAACGCGCGGCGTAGGTTGCCGCGCCGCGCGCGAGATCGGGCGGCGCGGAAGGCAGCTTCACGACGAACCGGTTGTCCGGCGCGGGCGTCGAAAACGACGGCGTGCCGCGCGAGATCCACGCGATATACGAAACCAGCGCGATCATCTCTTTGCTCGCAAAATGCGGCGGGCGTCCGTTCATGCTATACAAGAAGCACTCCGCCAACCGGTCCTGCAGCGTGATGATCCGATGGGAGCGCTTGTTGTATTGCGGAAAATACGCGTACGTGCCGATCATGCTGCCGGCCCGCGGCTTGAGGCCGCCGTTGACGTGGCACGCGGCGCAGTCGAGCCGGGCCCTCACGTAGCCCTTCATGAGCTCGTGCGTGTCCATCATGATCGCGCGCCCGTAACGGATCGAATCCCCGAGCTTGCCCGAAGGCAGTGCCGCGGGATCGTACGCCGGCGTCGCGGTTGCGGCGGGCGAAGCGCCGCCGGCATCGTCGGCGCGCGCGACGATGCCCGCGAAGGCGATCGCGCAAAGGAGCGCGAGGAAGGCGACCCGCAGCTTCACGACAGCGTGATGTAGGTGTAGTGGAAGTTCTGTTGCAGCACCGCCACCGCAGCGACCATCGAAGGCACGACGATCGCGCCCGGAATGAGGTGCGTCAAGATGTCGTCCGCAACGCTCGACGCGCTCGTACCGGCCGGAGCGAGGCCTTTCTTCACGATCCCGCGCGCCTGCTCTTCGATCGCCGTATGACACGCGAGCACGATCAGCCCGCGCTGCTGCAACGCTTCGATCGAGGTATCCTGATAGAAGCCCTTCTCGTCGTTCGGACTCGCGGCGGTGTCGGTGCCGCCGCGCCGCGCGAGGTAGACGTTCGAGGCGACCGGCGCTCCCGCGGCGTCGGCGAGGCCTTGAAACTTCGCGATTTGGTACTTCTGCCAGACGTACTCGGAGTAGACGTAGCTGGCCGACGGGCCGTGCGGGGCCAGCACGAACGCCATGCTGCCGGGCGGATAGCCCCAGCCGAACTGCAGCCCGTTGAACGAGTTCTTGATATTGTTGAAGATGCCGGGCTTGAAGGCGACGGATTCCCAGAGCTGCCGAATCTGCGCCTGGCGGCCCACGGCCGCAGCGAATCCCTGGGAATCGAAGTTGGCGGCGGTTTCGACCGGCTCCGATCCGCCCGGAACGCCTTGAGCCGATGCGACGGCGCCGGAGGCCGCCAGCAAGGTCGCCGAGGCTGCGATGAACGAGGTCCGTTTCATTGACTCAAGTCTCCTTTTTTGATGAGGCCTCCGGTTAGGCATCGGGCGGGTGCACCCTCTCGCGCACCGAAAAACCTCGCATGACCGTTCCCGAGATCGACCCGACCAAGGCGACTTCTCTGGAGCTCAACCGCCGGGCCTTCGTCGGCATCACCGCCGCCGCGACGGCCGGCCTCGGAAGCGCCGGAACTGCGGTCGCACAGACGGCGTTCGGCCAGCCGCACCCCCCGATCGTTCCCGAAAACGACCCCGCCATCGGCGTCGAACGCGTCGATCTGCGCCGGCCCGACGCGCCCGTCGGCGCGTATGCCGCCTGGCCGGCACGGGCCCGCGCCAACGTGCCGTCGGTGGTCGTCATCATGCACGCCTGGGGCGTCGACGCGGAGATTCGCGACGTCGTGCGCCGTTTTGCCAAGGCCGGCTTTGCCGCCATCGCTCCCGACCTCTACGCGCGCATGGGGGCCCCCAGCGGCGACGGCGTCACCGATATCGACGTGTTCCGCCCGTACATGAAGCAGCTCCAGCGCAAGCAATACGACGGCGACATTCGCGCCGCCGCGCTGTGGCTCACGACGAAGTTCCCGGCAACGAAAGTCGGCATCGCCGGATTCTGCATGGGCGGACACATCGCGCTCGTGCAAGCGATGGACAACGGCGACGTCTTTTCGGCCGCCTGCCCGTTCTACGGCTCGCTCAACGATATCAACCCCGATCAGATCCACATGCCGGTCTGCGGCAGCTACGGAGGCCGCGATACGAGCATCGCCGCCGACGACGTGCGCGCGTTTCGCGGCGAGCTTCGCGTTCCCAACGACGTTCGCGTGTATACTAGTGCGGGGCACGCATTTTTCGACGACACGCGGCCGTCCTACGTCGCTTCGGCCGCCGCCGACGCCTGGAAACGCACGCTCGAATTCCTGACGACCTACCTAGGAGGCACCTCGTGACGCTCTCGCCGTTCTGGATCGCCGCGATCGCGTTCGTCGCGGGCGGCGGCCTCGGCGCGCTGATCGTGTGGCTCGCCGCACGCACCGAGGGCGCCGCGCTGCGCGCGACGCTCGCGGAATCGAAGCAGTCGCAAGCCCAAGCCATCGAGTCGCTGCTCGAGCGCGCCAAGAACGAACTGCGCGACGCCACGGCTTCGCGCGCCAGCGAACGCGTCGGCGAGCTGGTCGCACCGGTCGCGCAGAAGCTCGGCGAGTTCGACGCGCTGATGCGCGAGATCGAAGGGCGCCGCCACACCGACGCGGGCGGCCTCAAAGAGCAGATCGCCGGACTGCTGGCGCGCACCGAAAAGCTGGAGTCGGCCGCGGTCGCGCTCAGTTCGCAAACGTCGTCGCTGGTTTCGGCGCTGCGCAATCCGACGACGCGCGGCAAGTGGGGCGAGGTGCAGCTGCGCCGCGTCGTCGAGCTGGCCGGGATGGAAGCGTACTGCGATTTCTCCGAGCAGCAGACGTTCGACAGCGAGCAAGGCCAGGGGCGCCCCGATCTCACCGTCTCGCTTCCCGGCGACAACGTGATCTTCGTCGATGCGAAGGTGCCGCTCGCCGCGTTCCTGGAAGCGATCGACGCCGCCGAAGAGCCGGCGCGCCGCGACCGCATGCGCGCTCACGCCGCCGCCTTCAAATCGCACGTCGACGCACTGGCGCGCAAGAACTACAAGCGCGCGCCCGATTCCGTCGACTTCGTGGTGATGTTCGTTCCCGGCGAAGCCTTCCTCAGCGCCGCCTGCACGGAGAACCCCGACCTCATCGAGTACGCGGCCGTCAAGCACGTGTACATCGCCAGCCCGCTGACGCTGATCGCGCTGCTGCGTTCCTACGCTTTGGGCTGGCAGCAGAAGCAGCAAGAGGAGAACGCCAAGCAAATCGCCGCCGTGGGGCGCGAGCTCTACGACCGCGTGCGCGTCTTCGCCGGCCATTTGGTCTCGATCGGCGGCGGCTTGCAAAAAGCGGTTGGCGCCTACAACAGCGCCGTCGGCTCGCTCGAGAGCCGCGTGCTCCCGCAAGGCCGCAAGCTCAAGGAAGTCGCGGCGTTGCCCGACGCCGACCTGCCCGACATGCACGCGGTCGAAACCGCGCCGCGCCAGATCACCGCCCTCGACGCCGGCCCGCGCACCGCGCGCACCCCGCGAGCGCAGCCTCTCTTCAACAACGAAGACGCGGTGTAATCGGCTAGCAGCCGCTGTCGAAGAATGGGAGGTCGAGGCCTTTACGCTCTTGCACCCGGATGCCGTTTGCGAGAGCGTTCGCGGTCCAAAACGGTACGCCGGCTTTCCAAAACGCGAACTTGTCCGGGGTGAACAGCCAGCCGTTTTTGGTCAAGCGCCGCCAACCGAGGCCGGCTCTCTCGTACAGTGCGTAATTATCCAGGTCGATGTTCGTACTAGCCGCCGCGTATTCTCCGCGGCGTACGACGACGATCCGGTTGATGTCGCGGAGCGAGCCATAGGCCTGCTTCTCGAGTGCCGAGAGTTGCACTGCGTCGGCCGCTGCGGGCACGGAAGCGGCATCGAAGAGCCATAGCCACGTAACCCATGCAGCCGCGGCGGCAGCGAAGCAAGTGGCCGCGACGATCGTACGAAGGCGCCATCGGCGCAGGCTTCGTACGGACGTCACGGCCACTCCCTCGCTCGTAGAGACGGTGGACCGAGCTAGTAACTCATCTCCAGATCGTATTTGCACGTGTCGACGTCTTTTTTGACCTTCACCGTTCCGTCGTGATAGACGACTTTGACGTCCATCTCGCAATCCGTATCGATGTTCCAGCTCTGGCTGGCGCCGGGTTCGATGACGTCGTCGCCCATCTGGTCGGGGCCCCAATCGTCGGAGCTGATCGGCGAGAGATAGACCTTGTCGATTTGATGGCCGCCCTTATTGTCGACCGTGAACTTGTGCGTGTCCGCCAGGGCGGGTGCGAACGACGCCCCAAAAGCGAACGCTGCCAGCATGGCGTATGTGGCAAGTTTCTTCAACATAAAATGCCCACCTCACAGAAGCGAAAAGTAGTCGGGCAGTCGCTTTCTTAGCGCCCCCGCGGCCACCCTTCCGGTCAAGCGTCCCGCTCGACCAAACCTTAATACTCCACGTCGACGACCCGGTAGGAGACCGACTCGGCCCGAAGCAGCGGGGTCGACGCCACGCCCTGTTCGACGAACGTGCAGTTGTCGCCGTAACCGCGGTGGCCGACGCCGCCCTGCCACTCGCCCAGGCTCTGCCAGCCGTTGATATCGACCCCGGGCGAGAACTCGCCGCGGCGGTCGAGCTCGAGCGTGCCGACTTCGCGCCCCTGCGGGCCGAGCAGCGCGAACTCGAAGAGGACGCGGCGCGCGACCTGCTGGGATTGATTCTTGAACGAAAGGCAGACGATGGCCGCCTTGCCGTCGCGCTTGGCCGCGGCGAACCCGCCGAGCACGACGATGCCTTTGACCGGCCGGTTGCCGAGCGTTTCGCTCGCGAAGTTGAGCGTCCGGTACGGATTGGGCGTCGGCGTCGCTACGGAGCCCGACATCGCCGCCGGGCGCCGGCCGCCGATATCGGAATCGCTCGCGCCGCGATTGTGGAGTGCGGCGCGTCCCTCTCCGCGCAGCCAGGCGAGCACGGCGTTGCGATCGGCGTTGGGAAGGTCGAGAATTTGCGCCTCGACGCGCTCCACCGGCGTCGACGGCACGAACGGCCGCGCCGCGCCGCTGCGCGACCAGCCGACGACGCGCTCGAACTGCCCGTCGCTGAGCGAGCGCAGCGAGGACAACGCGCTGGAGAGGGCGTTCGAGGGCGCGGCTGCGGCCGGTCGTGCCGCAACGATCGCGACCGCTGCGACTAGGGCGAAGGCGATGGCGGCAAGGCGCGTGGCCATCCCGTTAGTGCCCGGCACTCGGCGACGGCATCGGCGCGCCGGTTTTGAGCGCCTTGAGCGCCGCCAGCGTGTTGGCCACGTGCTGCGACGGATCCAAGCTGGTGTATTCGTAGACGATCGTGTCGTTGGGAGCGATCACGTACGAGGTGCGATTCGCGTATTGCGGCTTCATCGCGAGCACCGCATCGTACTGCTTGATCACGCTCTCGTCGGTGTCGGCCGCCACGGGAAACTTGCTGCGGCATTCGCTGACCGAGAACTTCTGCAGCGTATCGATCGGGTCGTGCGAGACGCCGATCACGGTCGCGCCGAGCGCCTTATACTGATCGATCGCGTCGGCGAAATCGTGCGCCTCGATCGTGCAGCCGGTCGTGAACGCGGCCGGATAGAAGTACAGCACCACCGGCCCCTTTTTCAGCGCGTCGGCGAGGCTGAACGTAAACACGTTCCCGCCCTGCGAGGCCTGGAGCGTAAACTCCGGCGCCTTGGCACCGGGCGCCAGCGCTGCCGATGCCGGCGCGGCCACGGCCAACGCCGCGATGGCGACGCCGCTGAGAAATCGAGGGAACTGCATGCCTCTGCTCCTTTTGGCAGGCGCTCGTCTGCTACTGAGTGGAACGCCGCTTGACGGTTTCGTCGCCACCGGAGCGTGCCCCGCCGGGGCGCGGCCTCGGCCGGCAGCTCGGCCAGCCGGAACGGAGGCGTTAGGCGGGCCCCGGAGACCGCCGGTTCGAAAGGGCGCTGCATGTCGGAATGGCTTTCGTACGCGCACGACGAGAACGGCAAACCGGTCGTCGTCGATTTCAACTCCGAACTCGACGACCCCGAGTTCCGGCAAGAGAACGCGCACTGTATCTCGCTCACGATCGGAGGCTTCGATCGCGATGCCGACGGTTTGCCTACCGACGGGGCCGACGACGCGCTCTACGCGCTCGAGCAACGCCTCGAAGAGCTGCTCGACGACCGCGACGGCGCGTTGGCCGTCACCATAGCCACGCAAGGCACCTACGCCTTCATAGCCTATGCCGGGGCGGATTATGGCGAGCTGTGCGCCGCCGCGGCGCGCGACGCGGGCTTCACGGTCGTCGAATCGTCGGTGCAATCGGATCCGATTTGGAGCGCTTACGATCGCTGGGCGCTGCACGGGGCCGAGCTCGAAGACGCGCGCGACCGCTCCCAGCTCGACGAGCTCGAGGCGGCCGGCGACGATCTCTCGGCCGAGCACGAGATCTTCTTCGATTTCGAGTTTCCCGACGCCGAGCGCGCTAAAGCCGCCGAAGCGGCCTTCGGCCAAGAAGCCGTCGATTACGGCGAACGCGTCGAGGAAGATACCGAAGTGCAGGTGCGCTTCGTCGCCGTTCCCACCGAAGACGCGCTACGCGCCGAGCGTACGCGTCTCACCGCGACCGCCGCAAAGTTCGGCGGCATCTATCAGGGATGGGGCAGCGAGCCGGTGGAAGAGGCCAACGCCTAACCCGCCGCCGCGCGGTTTAGAAGCACTGGAGAAACTTCGGCGGGGCGGTGCCAGAAGCGCCGGCCTTCTCGTCGTATCCGAAAACCATGTCGCGGCCGACCTGCGTTTGGCAGCCGAGGTGCGGCGTTTCGCCGGGACCGAAACGCGGCCCGAACTCTACCCACATCGTCTTGCCGTCGTCGACGAAGAACACGCCGTAGTTGGCGAGATCTTTCTGCGAGGCCGGCAGATTGGCGATCGCTTTGAGGGCGTTCGACGCGTATGCAAACGCCGGCTGCACCTCGGCCGGCAAAGTGGCGTCGGCGTGATACGGGCCGAAGACCTTGAAGGCCGGGCGGCCGGACGTTCCCTTGGTGCGCTGCTCCGCAGCGATCGGCGCACCGTAGTCGTAGCGCCAGATTTCGTCGTTGTTGGTCGCATAGATCGGCACTTGATACTGCGCCGCGTACAGCTTCTCGACCAGCGCGACGTGCAGCGGATAGCCGAGCGTGTCGTACGAGTGGCGAACGATCTGAATGCCCGCCAGCGTACTGCCCGCATCGGGCGACGGCGACGGCATCGTCAGCACCTGATTGGTGCCCGTGGTCGAAGGGCCGTTGACGATCGATCCCGCCGCGGTCACGTACATGAACGATCCGGTCTCGGGAGCGCCCGTGGTGGAGATGGTCAGCGCGGGTGCGTCGGCGCGAGCCGCCGCCCCGGCGCCCACGGCGAGTGCGACGAGGGCCGCCGCAGCGCAGAGCGTAGCGCGCATCACAGCCCCATCAATCTGGCCAACACCAGCCGCTGCACTTCGTTGGTTCCTTCGCCGATCTCGTTGATTTTCTGATCGCGGTACATTCGCGAGATGGGATACTCGTCCATGAATCCGTAGCCTCCGTGGATTTGCAGCGCCTCGTTGACGACGCGGTGCGAGAGCTCGCCGGCGAACAGCTTGGCGAAACTCGCGGCTTGCACGTAGTCGCGGCCGTTATCCTTCTCCCACGCGGCGCGAAGCATCATGAGCTTGGCGTGTTCGATTTCGGTGAGCATGTCGACCAGTTTGAACGAGATCGCCTGGAACTTGCTGATCGGGCGGCCGAACGCGTGGCGCTCCTTGGCGTAAGCGAGCGCTTCGTCGTATGCGCCCATCGCGAGCCCGATCGAGAGTGCGGCGACCGAGATCCGGCCGCCGTCGAGAATCGTCAGGAACTGGCGGTAGCCTTCGCCGAGCGGGCCGAGCACGTTCTCCTCCGGCACCTGCGCGTCGACGAACGCCAGCTCGCGCGTGTCCGACGCGCGCCAGCCCATCTTCTTGTACTTCTTGCTGCGGGTGAAGCCGGGCGTCTCTTGCGGGACGATCAGGTTCGAGATCTCCGGCTTGCCGTCCGGGCGCTTGCCGGTGACGGCGGTGATCGTCGTGCCGCCCGAGATGTCGGTCCCCGAGTTGGTGATGAACGCCTTGGTGCCGTTGACGATCCAATGGCCGTCCTTGAGCGCGGCCTTGGTCTGGACGTTCCCCGCGTCGCTCCCCGCGTTGGGTTCGGTCAGCCCGAAGCCCCACAGCCGCTTGCCCTGGGCGAGCGGAACGAGGTAGCGCTGCTTCTGTTCCTCGGTGCCGAAGAGGAAGAACGGCGTCGCGCCCAGCGAGACGTGCGCGGCCATGGTAATCGCCGTCGAAGCGTCGGCGCGCGCGATCTCCATGACCGCCAGCGCGTAGCTGACCGTGTCGGCCCCGGCGCCGCCGTACTCCTCGGGAAAGGGCAGGCCCATGAAGCCCAACTCGGCCATCTTCGCAACGAGTTCGTAGGGGAACGCCTCCTCGCGGTCCATGGCCTCGGCGCGCGGCTTCACTTCGTTCTGTGCGAAGTCGCGCGCGAGGCTTTGGATCGCCCGTTGCTCGTCGGTTAAATCGAAGTCCATGGCGGAGGTATAGGCCGTGGGCTTAAGAAAAACCCTCTGGCAGCAATGATCTCCCTGCGCGGCGTCTCATTGGTCTACCCTAACGGTGTGCGCGCCCTCGATAACGTGAGTCTGGAGATCGCCAAGGGCGATTTCCTTTTTCTCGTGGGCCACTCCGGAACCGGGAAGTCCAGCTTGCTTCGGCTCCTCTACCGTGAAGCCCGGCCATCCGGCGGCGAGATCACGGTCGACGGCATTCGCGTCGACCGCCTCAAGCGCGGGCGAGTGCCGGCGCTGCGCCGTCACCTCGGCGTCGTCTTCCAAGATTTCAAGCTGCTCGGCGACAAGACGGTGTGGGAGAACGTGGCGTTCGCGATGCAGGTGACCGGCGCGCACACCAAAGACGTGATGCGCCAGGTGCCGCGCGTGCTCGATCTCGTCGGCCTCTCGCACAAGAGCCGCATGTTTCCGGGCGAGCTCTCCGGCGGCGAGCAGCAGCGCACGGCCATCGCCCGCGCGCTGGTGAACAACCCGAAGATCCTGCTATGCGACGAGCCGACGGGAAATCTGGATCCCGCCAACACGACCGAAATCATGGAGCTGCTCCTTCGCATCAATCTCAAGGGCACCACGGTCGTCGTCGCCACGCACAACCAAGCCGTCGTCGACCGGATGCGCCGCCGCGTCGTCCGGCTCGAAGACGGGCGCATCGTCACCGACGAGGAACGGGGCTACTACTATCTTGGACTGGGGCAAGGTCAAGTTCTTTCTGGGTGAGGTGCTGCGCAACTTCACGCGCAACGCCGGCATGCAACTCACCGCGATCGGTACCGTCGCGATTACGATCGTCCTCTTAGGGCTCTTTCTCTTCGTGCGCGGCGCGCTCGCCGGAATCGGCGCGCAGCTGCTCGATCAAATCGAAATCTCGGCGTATCTCGGCACCGACGAGACGCCGGCGCAAGCCGCGGCGCTGCGCGCGCAGATCGCGTCCGACCCGCGCGTCGCCTCCGTCGAATTCGTTCCGAAGAAAGAAGGCCTCGCCGAACTGCGCGAGCGCACCAAGGGCGTCATCGACACGGCGCTGCTCACCGAAAACCCGCTGCCCGACAAGCTCCGCGTGAAGGTGCGCGTTCCCGAGCAAGTTCCCGCGGTCGCGGCCTCCATCAAGCGCCTCAACGGCATCGACAACGTCGTTTACGGGCAGACGATCGTTCAGCGCCTGCTGCAGCTGATCGCGGTCATGCGCGAGGTCGGCATCGGCGTGATCGCCGTATTCCTCGCCGTCGCCGGCATCATCATCTCGAACACGATTCGCCTCACCGTCTTCGCGCGGCGCCGCGAAATCTCGATCATGAAGCTGGTCGGTGCGTCGAACACCTACGTGCGCCTCCCGTTCATCTGCGAGGGCTTGCTCGACGGCATCGTCGGCTCGCTCGTCGCCATCGCGGTTCTCGTGGCCGCGCACGCCTGGCTCTGGCCGCGCCTGCTCGAAGCGCTTCCGTGGGTCGCGATCAACGCCGTCGCCATCGACGGCACGGCGCTGATCGGCCAGCTTCTTCTCGTCGGCGGGGCCGTCGGAGCGATCGCGTCGTGGATCTCCGTAGGCCGGCACCTGCGCACGTAGGCGAGGTGGGCACGACCGCGGTACGGGCCGTACCGCTCGACGCTCTTCTCGCCCTTTCCAGCGACGGCTTCGCCTTCGTGCGCGCCGACGCGCAGATTTCTTCGTGGAGCGCGAGCGCCGCGGAGCTTTGCGGCATTCCCGCCGAACGAGCGCTCGAAGCCGACGTCCGCTCGCTCTTCGTCGGCGGCGAGAAGATCGTCGCCATCCCGTTCGACGGCGTCGCGCGCGACGTGCGCGTCGGGGTCGAGAGCTCGCTGGGCCCGCAATGGCTTCGCGCCAGCGTGGTGGCGGTAGACGTCGACGCCCAGACGCACGGCTGGTTCTGTTCGTTCGGGCCGGAGCGCCGCTACCGCGAAATCGAGCAGCTCAAGAACGAGCTGGTCGCGGCGGTGTCGCACGAGCTCAAGACGCCGATCGCCTCGATCAAAGCGTACGCCACCACGATGCGGGAGAACCCGGAGAAGACCTCGGCGCAGCGCAACGATTTCTTGCGCGTGATCGAGGATCAAGCCGACCGCCTGACGCGCGCCGTCGACGCTTTACTGCTCGCCTCGCGCGTCGACGCCGAGCAACTGCTCAAGCGGCGCGTCACGATCGCGCTCGATGCCGTGCTCGACCGCGCGCTGAAGGCGCTCGCCTTCGACGAAAGCGCGCACCCGCTGGTCCGCCGCACCGCCGGCGTGACGCTCTCGGGCGATCCCGACCTGCTGCACGAGATCTTCTTTCAGCTACTCGACAACGCCGCCAAGTTCTCGCCGCCCGGAACGCCGGTGACGATCGAGGGCGAGTGCCACGCGACCGAGAGCGTCGTTCGGATACGCGACGGCGGCATCGGCATCTCCGAAGCCGACCTTCCCTACATCTTCGAGCGCTTCTACCGCGTCGAATCGCAGCCGTCTGCAAAAGCCGGGGGCACGGGGCTGGGGCTCTTCATCGTGAGAGCGCTCGCGCGCGCGCACGGCGGCACGGTCGCGGCCGGCAGCCGGCTCGGCGACGGCACGACCTTCGAACTGCTGCTCCCCGTGCGCGACGCATGAAGCACATTCCCTACGCGCTCGGCCACCGCGTGCTGGTCGTCGACGACGATCGCAACCTGCGCAAGATCATCTCGACCAACCTCGAGCTGGCCGGCTACGAAGTCGCGACCGCCTCCGACGGCAGCGACGCGTTGAGCAAGATCGAAACCTACGTCCCCGATTTGGTGCTGCTCGACCTGATGATGCCGCTGATGGACGGATACGAAGTCGCGCGGCGCGTGCGCACGCACGCCAACCCGACCGTCGCCAACGTTCCGATCATCATCCTCACCGCCAAAGGCGAAACCGAAGACAAGCTGCGCGGCTTCGAGGCGGGCGCCGACGACTACATCACCAAGCCCTTCGGACCGCGCGAGCTGCTGGCGCGCGTGCGCGCGAAGATCCGCCGGGTCGAGGTGGATTCGTCGCTCTCGCCGCTCACGCGCCTGCCGGGCAACCTTGCGATCGAAGGCGAGCTGCGCCGCCGAATCGACAACGGCGAAAACTACGCCGTGCTCTATCTCGATCTCGACAACTTCAAAGCGTTCAACGACGTGTACGGCTTCACGCACGGCGACGAAGCGATCCAGCTCGTCGCGCGCGTCGCCGTCGACGCCGTGCGCCGCCGCGGCACGCCCAACGATTTCGTCGGCCACATCGGCGGCGACGATTTCATCGTCGCCACCCATCCCGACCGCGCCGAAGAGATCGCCCGCGAAATCGTCGACGATTTCGACAAGAACATCCGCTCGCTCTATTCGCCCAAGGACCTGCGCCAGGGCTACATCGAGACGCGCGATCGCCGCGGCGCGCTCAACCGCTTTCCGATCATGTCGCTCTCGATCGCCATCGTCTCCAACGACACGCAACAGCTCGATAACTACGCGCAAATCGGCGAAACGGCCGCCGAGCTGAAGCGCTACGCGAAATCCATTGCCGGCTCCGTCTACGTAAAGGATAAACGCCGCCAGTGACGCGTTGGATCGCCGCCCTGCTGCTCGCTTTGACGCTCGCTCCGCTGCCGGTCGCCGCCGGCACGTCCGCGATCGACGCCAAGATCCAGCAAGAAAAAGAAAAGGCCGCGCAGATTCACCAACGGCTGGCGGCCAAGCGCGCCGAGCTGCACGCCGTCACCGCGCGCTATCAAGATTTCCAGCGGCAGCTCCAAGAGACCAACGCGGCGATCGGCCAAGTCAACGAACACATCGGCGATCTCCAAGCGCAGTCGGCCTCGGCGCAGCGCCGCATCGACTGGAACACCGTGCAGCTCGACGCGGCTCAGAAATCGCTGCACCTGCACGACGAGCTCCTGCGCAAGCGTCTGGTCGACATCTACGAGAACGGCGATCTCGAGTACGCCAACGTGCTGCTCTCGGCGCGCTCGTTCAGCGACTTCGTGGAACGCTGGGAAGATCTGCGGCTCCTGATCGCCGCCAACGAGCGGGCGGTGCGCGAACGCAAGGCGGCCGAAGCGAAGGTCGCCGCCATCGAGGCCGATCTGGAACGGACGCAGCTGGAGCTCCAGCAGCAACAGCAGGCTCAGGTGGAGGCGCGCAGCCAGCTCGATAGCTTGGCGAGCGAGCGCCAGAACCTGGTGGTGCTGGCCGCGTATCAGCGCCACCGCGTCGCCGCCCAGGTCGCGCAGATGGAAGATCTTTCGGCGGCCGAGGAGGCGCAGCTCGAGGCGTTGATCCAGGAGCGCGAGCGGGAGCTCGAGGCCCAGCGCCGGGCTGCGGGGATCGCGGCCCCGGAGACGGGCGGCGGCGCCGGCATGTTCTCCTGGCCCGTCACGGGAACCATCACCTCGCCGTTTGGCTGGAGGCCGAATCCTTTTGGCGGCTCCCCGGAGTTCCATCAGGGGCTGGACATCGCCGCGCCGACGGGCACGACGGTGACGGCGGCGGCCGGCGGGACGGTCATCATGGCGCAATGGTACGGCGGGTACGGCAACTACATTTTGATCGACCACGGCGGCGGGTACTCCACCGGCTACGGCCATCTCTCGGCGATCTACGTCTCGAACGGGCAGACGGTCACCCGGGGGCAGGCCATCGGCGCGGTGGGATCGACCGGCCAATCGACCGGTCCGCACCTCCACTTCGAGGTTCGGATCAACGGAAAACCCGTCGACCCGGCTCCCCGGCTTCATTAAGACTTAGCGAGTATCGTTTCCGGGAAGAAACTTCCGAGGTCGCTTCCCCGGTAGTGTAAGAGGACAATGTCAGTACGAGTACGCGCGCTGCTTGCGGCGCTTATCGTCGTCACCGTCGCCGCAGGCGGGGCGCTTTTCGTCGGCTATCGCACCGGCCAGATCGCGGGAGCGGACGGCATCGACGTCGCCACCACCGGCGACGTGAGCCAGCTGCTCTCGCCGCAGTCGTCCGACGGTGCGGCGCTCGCGGGCGTCGCGCTGCGCCGGCTGGAGTACGTCTACTATAAGCCGGTCGATCCGCAGACGCCGATCGCGGGCGAAGCCGCCACGTTGCGCGACTTCCTGAAATCGAAGAAAATTCCCAACGCCGCGCTGCCCGCCGAATCGGCCAGCGGCGATCCGACGCAGGACGCCGCGCGCGCCTCCGATCTGCTGGCTTACGCCGAATCGCACTACGCTTCGCGCCTGGGCGCCGACGGGCGCACGCAACTCACCGAAACGGCGGTACGCGGCATCATGGATTCGGTGAAGGATCCGTACACCGTCTACCTCTCGCCCCGCGAGATTCAGGGCCTCAACGAAGCGCTCGACATCTCGAACTTCGGCGGCATCGGCGTCTACATCTATCAGCTCAAGGACGGCCGCATCGTCGTGCAGCCGATCGAGCAGCTCCCCGCGGCGCGCGCCGGCATCAAGCCGGGCGACGTGGTGGACACCGTCGGCGGCAAGAGCGTCAAGGGCGTGCCCCTCGATCGCGTCGAGCAGATGATTCGCGGGCAGGCCGGCACGAGCGTCACCATCACCGCGCACGCGTACAACAAGCCCGGCCACGAGCGCTCGTTCACGATCGTCCGGGAAGTCATCAACGTGCCCAGCGTGCGAGCAAAGATGGAAGACGGCTTCGACTACATTCGCCTCTCGGATTTCGGCACGACCTCCGCCGACGAAGTTCGCAAGGCGCTGCTCGACGGCCAGTCCAAGGGCGCGAAGGGTTACATTCTCGACTTGCGCGACAACGGCGGCGGCTTGGTCGACGCGGCCGTCCAGATTTCGAGCCTCTTCATTCCCCAAGGCACGATCGTCTCGACGATTCGCCGCGACGGGACGAAGACGAGCATCGAAGCGCAGGGCACGGCCATTCCGGGCCTGACCCCGTTGGTGATCCTCGTCAACAAGTACACGGCCAGCGCTTCGGAAATCACGTCCGGCGCGCTTCAGGATTATCATCTCGCAACGCTGATCGGCACCAAAACGTTTGGTAAAGGCGTGGTGCAGAGCATCTTCCCCTTGAACTCGCCGCTGCCGGGCGACGGCGCGCTCAAGATTACCACGGCGCGCTACGTCACGCCGCTGGGCCGCGACATCCAGCACAAGGGCATCGAGCCCGACATCGTCGTCAACCAAAGCCTCGATCCGGCGCTCATCGACACGCCGGCCGACAAGCAGCTGGCGGCGGCGAAGGCCAAACTGCGCACCTCGACCGTTACCACCTCGAATCGCTGAAATGGACATGATGAAACGTCTCGCATCGCTCGTACTCGCCGCCGCAATGCTCGGCACGATCCTGCAGCTACCGGCCGCCTCGGCCGCCACCGGCACGACCGCCGTTTCGGCAACCGATGCCAAAGAGATCTCGTTCGGCTACGAACAGCTCACCAGCGAGTTCTACAAAAAGGTGAACTCGCAAGCGGTCCTGGATTCGGTACGCCAGCAGCTGCTCTTCGCGCTGCGGACCGCGGGCGTCAAGAACGCTTCGCTGCCGCCGCTCCACGCCAGCGACATCCCCGGCGCCAACGCCAAAGCGATCGATAACGAAATCGATCGAGCCGCCGCACTGGCCAAAGGCAAGTTCTCGACGCACGAACTGAGCTACATCGCGCTCGACGGCATCATGCGCTCGGTGAAAGACCGCTATACCGTCTTCCTCACGCCCAAAGAGTTCGCCGGCCTCAACCAAGATCTCGACGGCGGCGACTTCGGCGGTACCGGCATCGTCATTCAAATCGACGACGCCACCAAGTACATTCTGGTGGAGAACGTCGTTCCCGACGGGCCCGCCGACAAAGCCGGCATCGAGCAGGACGACCTGATCACCGCGATCGACGGCGTCTCGACCAAAGGCCTCACCGTGCAGCAAGCCAGCTCGAAGCTGCGCGGCAAGGCGGGCACGCCGGTTTCGCTCTCGATCCAGCGCGACGGCGCCGCACTGCCCTCCGCGGTAAGCATTACCCGCGCCAAAATTCATCAGCTGAGCGTTTACGAGAAGATGCTCCCCGGAAAGATCGGCTACGTCGAACTGACCGTCTTCGGCCGCGACACGGGCAGCGAGCTCGACGCCGCGCTCGACCGGCTGCAGCAGCAAGGCGCCCGCGCGATCGTCCTCGACCTGCGCGACAACGGCGGCGGGTACCTCGACGCCGCGGTTGCGGTGAGCTCGAAGTTCATTCCCAGCGGCCCGATCGTTTCGGTGGAGCAGCGCTCCTCGAACATCACGACGCTCGACGCCGATAACACGGCGATCGCTCCGTTACCGCTGGTGGTGCTGGTAAACGGCTACACCGCGTCGGCATCCGAGATCACCTCGGGCGCGATTCAGGACGACGGCGTCGGCACGATCATGGGCACGAAAACGTTCGGCAAGGGCGTGGTTCAGACGATCATGCCGCTTCCCGACGGTTCGGCGATCAAGATCACGACCGCGCGCTATCTAACCCCGCACAACCGCGACATCAACCACCTCGGCATCACGCCCGACGTGGTGGTCGCAGAGAACAAGCGCCCGCAGTACGGCACGCCCGCCAAGGACGACCAGCTCGAGCGCGCGATCCAGTATCTCAACGATCGCCTCGCGCATCTCCAAGAAGAGAACGGCGGCACGATCTAGGGCCGAGCCGCGGCCTGCGCGTGCGGCGGTGGCAGGAACGACCACGCCACCGCCAGCGGCAACACCGCGGCAGGCACCCAGACGCGCGCGAACTTCGCATCGAGGAGCGCGCACGCGAACGGTAAGAGCAGCAGCAGATAGGCGACGATGCGGCGTCGCGCCAGCGCGTACGCAAGGCCGTAAGGCAGGTACCACGCCGCGACGTACGACGAGGCCATCGCGATCGGCCACACGCCGGTGCGCAACCGGCGCGCACCCAGGAACGCCAGCACGAGCAACGCCGCCGCGGCAATCGCCACGGCGGCGTTGAGCGCGAAGGCCCCCTGCGACAGCGGCACGTGCACGGCGAGCCCGCGAAAATACGCCGCGCCGGCGCCCCACCACGAGATCCCGACGGCCAACGCGGCCGCCGTAGCGGCGCAGGCGTAGCGCAACGGGCGCGACGCGATCGCCGCAAACGCGGGCAGCGCGAGCGCGACGAACGGCAGCTTGATCAATCCCGCGACGGCGATCGCGCCGGTCGCGATCCACGGCCGTTTCTGCCGCAGCAGCGCCGCCGCCGCGACGATCGCCGCCAACGCGAGCACGTCGTTGTGCGCGTCGGCGACGAACTGCGAAGCCAGCGCCGGGTTGAGCGCGGCGATCGCGACGGCACGCGGCGAAGCCCCATACGCGCGCAGCGCGGCGACCAGCGCCGCGAAACCGGCCGCACCCGTAAGCCGCAGCGCGAGGAGTTTTGGCAAGAGCCCGTGCAGCGGCGCGGTGACGATGCCGGCGATCGCCATCCAGAGCGGCCCGTACGGCGCCGGCAACATCGGCGACATGAAGAAGCGATTGATCGTCAGGAACTCGCCGGTAAAGTCGGCGTTGGGCGGCGCATACGCGCGCAGCCCGAGCAACGCGTCGCCGACGTACGCATAGGCGTCGGGGCTTTCGAACGCCGGAGCGGCCAGTGCGAGACCGATCGTGAGCGCGAAGCCGGTTGCGACGAGCGCGCGCCCCGGCCGCGAGCGGAAGAGCCCCAGCAACGCGTACGACTGCGCCGCGGCCACGAGTAAGAGCGCGCCTTCGATCGCGTCGGGATGGCGCACGTCGGCCCCCGCGACGCCGATCGGCAGCGGCGTGGGCCAAACGATGGTGGTGCGCAGGTGCGTCGCGGCGTACCAGATCGCCGCCTCGCGTAGCGCGGAGAGCGCCAGCAGCGCGGCGACCCAGGCGGGAGCGGGCCAGCGCGGAGTGCGCGCGGCCATCGCCAGCGGCGCGCCGCGCAGCTCGGCGTAAAGCAGCACGAGTGCCGCCACGTAGTACGGCACGAAGACCGCCACTTAGGCGCCGTTCCAGAGCGCGGCTTCCACCTCGCCGAAATCGGAGAAGGGAACGAACGCGATGCCGCGTTCGAGCAGATAGCGTTCCAGCGAACGGCCTCGCTTGGCAAAGCGGAGATCGGCGGCTACGGCGCCGTCGTAATCGGAGATGCCGTCGCCGACGTAGACCGTACGCAAGCCGCGCGCTTTGGCGCGCCGCACCGCGGCGGCTTTATCGTGGCCGTGATCGGACTCGTCGCGAAACGTCATGCGCCAGCCGTTTGCGGAGATTTCGGCATCGTTGGCGCGCAGTTCGAGCTGCAGGCCGGCGCGCTCGAACGCGCGGGCGATGAGCGTTCCGATTCCGCCCGAGAGCACGGTGAGCGTCGCATCGTGCGCCCTGCAGGCGCGGACGAACGCGGGAAAACTCGGCTCGATGCGCGCGTGCCGCGCGATCGCGGCTTCGGCTTCCTCGAGCGAGAGGCGCACTTGCGACGCTTGCGCCGCGAGCGCTTCGCGCAACGTCATGCGCCCCTCGCCGAGTTCCCGTTCGATGCGCCGCCATTCTTCGGGACCGGCGCAGACGTGCATCAGCACGTCGAAGGTATCGCGATCGGTGATCGTCCCGTCGTAATCGACGAAGACGGCCTCCGAACTCAACCCTTCTTCTTACCGGCCGTGGCGGGAGTCTTGCGCTTGCGGGCCGTGGGCTTCTTGACGAGGCTCTCGCCCGCGGCCGGCTCGGCGGCCTTTTTGGCGCGCGTCCGCCTTGCCGGAGCTGCGGGCTCCGGAGCGGCTGCGGCCGGTTCGGCGGCCTTCTTGCGCGGACGCCGGGTGCTCGATGGCTCCGGCGCCGCCGGTTCCGGTGCGACGGCCTTGCGCGTGGACGTGCGGCGCGGCTTGGCGACGGGCTCCGCGGCGGGCAGCGCCGGCATCGCCGCGCTCTGCAGTTCGCCGGCAACGCCGTTGCCCGACGCCGCCGGGCGGCGGCGCCGTGCGGGCTTGGTCGTCTTGGGCGCTTCTTCGGGCACGCGCAAGCTCGGCGGCGGCGGTTCGACCGCCGGCGGCCGTCCGCGAACCGGTTCGATGGCGCGCGACGGCTCGCGCGGCGCGGTCGCGCCGGTCGGCCGGGCCGCTCCATCGGAGCCGACGCGGAAGATATGGCGATCGGGCACCGTCGAGCCGGGCGGCTGCGTACCGCCCTGCGGTTCGAAGCGCTGGCCCTCGCCACTGCCCCCGCGGCCACCGCGTCCGCGGCGGCGGCGACGGCGGCGGCGACGCCCGCCCTCGCCCTCGGCGGCCGGCATGCCGGTCCCCGGAGCGGCTGCGGGCCGCGGCTGTTCGTCGGCTTCCTCTTCCTCGTCGTCGGGGTGCGACGCGTGCTGCACCGGCTCGGCGATCGAAGGCGTCGCGCCCGGCGCGCGATCGCGGCCTCCGCGGCCGCGGCCCCGGCGGCGACGCCGGCGTTTGCGATGCGCTCCATCGCCTTCGCCCTCGCCTTCGGCGTGCTCGGTCTCGGCCTCGCCGATGATGATCGCGTCGGCCTGCTCTTCGCCCTTGCGTTCGGCGATGAGCTGCTGGTCTTGCGCCTCTTCCTCTTCGGTAACCGTCGTGATGCCGATCGGCGGCCGCGCCTGCATTTGATGCGCCGCCTCTTCGGCGAGTTCGCGCAGCTGCTTGGCCTGTTCGGCCGCGGTGAGCTCCACCTTGCGTCCGCCGCGTCCGCGGCGGCGCTTCTTCTTGGCGGCCGCCGGCGCGCCGGCGGTGATCATCTCGGCGAGCACGTAATCGTCGTCTTCGTCGACGTCCAGAATGCGGATGCGCGCGAAGTTCCCCGCGTTGTTGGCGGCATTTTCGACTTCGACGATGCGCCCCTCGACCACGGCCGCGGCGGCGGTGGCGTTGGGCAAGCGGCCCGGGAGCAGCTCGACGTCGTGCTCGTCGCCGACGCGCACGGCGTGCTCTTTGGCATCCTTGATCGACGGAACGATATCGACGCGCATCTTCTCGGGATGCAGCATCGGATCGACGCGTACGTGGATGTGACGGTCGAGGTCGCGCGCCAGCTCGGCGCACTCTTCTTCGTACCAGAACTCCATCTGCGCGGCGACGGTGGGCGCGACGTGCGCGAGCACCTCGCCGGTTTTCCCGTTGGAGCCTTGCGCGCGGATGTTGCGGAAGGCTTCGATCGCGACCGATTGCGACGACATCACGCTGCCCATGCCGTTGCAGGTGGGGCAGGCGCCGCGCAGCTGCGCGCCGAGATCCTTGCCGATACGCTTGCGCGTGAACTCGAGCAAGCCGAGGTTCGAGAACGATTGGATCGTCGCGCGCGTGCGGTCGCGCCGCAAGCCGTCTTCGAGCGTCTTGATGACTTTGTTGCGCGAGCTCTCCGACGACATGTCGATGAAATCGACGACGATGATGCCGCCGATGTCGCGCAAGCGCACCTGGCGCGCGATTTCCGTCGCGGCCTCGATGTTCGTCTTGACGATCGTGTCGTCGAGATTGCGTCCGCCGGTGAACTTGCCGGAGTTGACGTCGATGACGGTGAGCGCTTCGGTCGATTCGATGACGATCGATCCGCCGGAGGGCAGATTGATCTTCGGCTTCATGAGCTTCTGCAGCTCTTCGTTGATCTTGTAATCGTCGAAGAGCGAGCGGCCGTTATTGTAGTACTCGACGCGCGAGAGATATTGCGGGCCGAGCAGCTGGAGGAAATCGCGAACCTTGCGGTACTCTTCCTCGTCGTCGATGAGCACTCGCTCCACGTCGGCGGTGATGAAATCGCGCGCCGCCTTGTAGACGAGGTTCATGTCCTTGTGCAGCAGCGACGGCGAGGCCGCGCGCTTGTACGTTTCGAGGATCCCGTGCCACATGCGGATGAGCACGCCCAAGTCGGCGATCAGCTCGGCCTCGCTCACGCCGTTGGCGGCGGTGCGGACGACGGTCGCCATGCCCTCGGGGCGGATGCGCTTCATCACGTTCTTGAGGCGGTCGCGCTCGGCCGACGATTCGATCTTACGCGAGACGCCGGAGTAGCGTCCCGTCGGCATCAGGATCAGGTAGCGGCCCGGCAGCGAGATGTTCGTCGAGATCCGGGCGCCCTTGAGGCCGCGCGGCTCCTTGACGATCTGCACGAGGATGTCGTCCCCGCGCTTCACCTTCTCGGTGATAGTGAACCCGCTGTGGCCCTGCGTGATCTCCACGTCGCCGATGTTCAGCGGTTGCTTGTTGATGTCGTCGACGTACAGGAACGCGTTACGCCCCAGCCCGATGTCGACGAACGCCGCTCCCATACCCGGGAGGACGTTCTGGACTTTTCCTTTGTAGATCGAGCCGATGACTTTCTCTTCGCGCTCGATGTAGAGTTCGGCGAGGCCGCCGTCCTCGAGTATGGCGACCCGGTTCTCCCAGGGGTCGCTCGAGATCAATATCTCGCTCGGCAAATCTTCCTCAATTTTCCGTGGGGCCGCGGCCGGCGCCGGGTTACGTTCTCTTCCGCGGCCACGACCCGGCGGGCACCCTTAGCCCGGGATCGTCCGCCAGCGGGGCGACGCTCGGCGTCGCGACGGTGGCCCTCGTAAATCTTCTAAAAATGTTATCCCCGGCGGCCCAGCATGGTGGAGCGGGCCCGCCCGGTTCTCGGCCCTGCTTCCCGTCCTCCGAGGGGCTGACCTCCCCCGGTGGAGTATCTTGGCCGGGCCATGACGTTCCGATCCGCCCTCCTCACCGCCGCCTGCGCGGCCGCCGCCCTCGCCGCCGGCTGCTCCCAGGGGCCCCAGCCCTCCCACGTGGCCGGCGGCTACCGGGGCAAGCTCCAGGACGACACGATGTGGGAGATGGCGACCACCGTGCTCCTCACCACCGCTCCGGTAGTGATCGCGACCGACTGCCGCCCCCTGGCGGCCGCCCTCGCCTCCTCCGACGCCGCCACGATCGACCGCGCCGTCACCGCCGGCGAAGCCGCCCGCCTGCCCGCCGGCGTCACCCTCTACACCCCGCCGTTCTCCCCACAGAATCCCAAAAGTGCCCCCTTTGTCGTCACCGACGACAAATACGCCGGGACCTTATGCACCGCAGCCTCGGTAAAGGTGCTCAAGACGTAACCCCGTGTCATGCTGAGCGCAGCGCCTTTGACGTCGAACGACGCGCCCACCCCGCTTTTGGAGAGGTTTAGGCGAACCGGGCCACGGGTCAGACTCTTGCGTAGATACCACTGCCTATGATCTCGATAGTCGGGCGGTACGCCGTTCGCGGCCATCACTGCGGCGTCTGGCGTCCCAACTGGACACGCTCCCTAAAAAGGCCCCGCTCACCACGCCAGAGGCAGTCTAGCTTAGAGCTGACTCGGGGCCGGGATGAGAATGCGGCAGTCGGTGGCCCCTTTCGTGGCAAGATGCGGCGTACAGGGAGCGAACGTCACGCCACTTGAGGATGCCCTCTCGGATGGAGGTTTGTCAGTGTTCTGCACCACTTGCGGCACGGCTAATTCCGATGAAGCGCGTTTTTGCAATACCTGCGGCAGCGCCATCGCCACACAACCCGGTCCAGCCGTCTTAGTCCCCCGTAACGCGCCAAGTCCGAGAGTTCCAGACGCGGCCCCCCTGCCGCCGTCGATGGCACCATCCGCGAGCGCCCCTTCACCGCCCGCGCACTATGCACCCCAAACCCACGTTCACGTTAATCAGCAAGTACAAGTCGCGCCGGCCGCTGCGGTCATGTTCGGTGCGCCCAAGAGTGTTGCTCTGGCACTCGTCTTGACGTTCTTCTTTGGGCCGTTTGGTTTGTTCTATGCCTCGGTGACGGGCGGCTTTGTTATGCTATTTGGGGGAATCTTCATTACAATTGCAACGAGTGGTGTCGCCGGTGTGCTCGTATGGCTTGGATCGATGGTATGGGCCGGAATAGCGGCGAACAACCACAATGCGGCGTTGGCCGTATCACGCCAGATCTATGTTCAGAATAATCGTCCTTACTGATGGCTGCTGATCGCTTCAAGTCGAACAAGTCAAGTCCCAAATCTGCTGTAAATTCGGTTCAGCGTAGCGTGGCGGTTACGCCGCCTTCGTCCCCTCTTTCTTAGTCGTCCTTCGTTCGGCTACCCATTCGTGGTAGTCGCCCATATCGAAGTAGAGCTTCTCTTGCCATCCCTCGCTGATCTCGGCCGTCAATGCGCCGATGAGGCGCAACAGCGAGGCGTCGTTTGGAAAGACCCGGATCACCCGCTCCCTCCGGCGGATCTCTTCGTTCAGCCGCTCCATCATGTTCGTCGTTCGGAGTCGCCGGCGATATTTCTCCGGGAGAGCCATCACCGCCATCGCATCATCGAAGCCGTCTTCGAGGCAAGCCACGCTCTTTGCAGCGGTCTTTGCGAAGCGCTTGACGAACTCGTCGCGATGGCGACGAGCGTCGACGACGTCGGTTGCCGAAAAGACGAGCTTGGCTGCCGCAGCAACAGCCGATCGTTCGCGGCTCGGGCAGTGGCCCAGTATGTTGCGCATGAGGTGCACTTGGCAGCGTTGCCAGCTTGCGCCGGTAAACTGCTTGCCAATTGCCTCGACAAGACCGGCGTGGTCGTCGGAAATGACGAAATCGACGCCCCGCAAGCCTCGCCGCTTCAGCGACGCCAGCAGCTCGTTCCAGGTTGCGGCACTTTCCGCATCGCCGATCGACACGCCTAATACGTCGCGGTAGCCGTCTTTCCGGATGCCGCCGACGATCAGCACCGCTCTGCTCATAACTCGATCCTCGCAGCGCGATTTGCAAAAGAGCGCGTCGACGATGAGGAACGGGTACTCGTCATCGAGGCGGCGTGAAAGAAACGCGTTAACGCGAGCGTCGAGATTCATCGCCAGGCGGCTGACCGTTGACTTTGAAAAGGACGTGCCGCAAAGCGCTTCGGTGATCTCGCTGACCTTGCGCGTCGAGACCCCGTTGACGAACATCTCCATGAGGCCGAGCACGAAGGCCTGCTCTCCGCGCCGGTAACGCGAGAATATCTCGCTCGAGAAGCTCCCCTCGCGCGTCTGGGGCACTCGTAGCGTTAGCGGGCCGACGCGGGTGTAGAGCTGCCGCTCCCGATAGCCGTTGCGGTAGCCGGCCCGCTCCTCCGTTCGCTCGTATCGATCGGCGCTCAGATGCTCGCTCACCTGGGCCTCGAGGACTTGCTGGATGACGGTCTCGACCAGCTGCGCGAGGGCGTTGGGCCGCTCCAAAAGGTCTGGCATCAGCGATTCGGATAGGGTAACATCGTATTCGGCCACCGTTTCGTCCTTTCGGTTGAGAAGTTCAGCAAAGCGAATCTTCCGAACCGAAACGGTGGCTCCTCGCCACCGGCTTTTACAGCATTTTAAGGGACGTCATCGTCGAACAACTGAAAGCTGCGGTTCTATGCCAGTTTGCCAGACTTGCGGTGTCTTAACTGATTCAGATAAAGTATCGTGTGGTGTCTGTGGGACAACGATTCCATCGCAGCCTTCCCCGCCGCCGCCGTCGTACCAGAGTAATCCGGCCGGCGCACGTTCGGGGACTTCTTCAATAGGCGTTGCACCCGCGGTCACGACGATATCATCAAACCTAGGTGCACAACGCGCCATCTGGCTGGCCGGATGGGGTGCCATTGGTGGCGTCATAGGCGGCCTGCTCGGCGAACTGACCAATCCCGATCGTCAAATGACAATTCTGACAAGCCTGTGGTGGTCCGGCATTTGGTTTGCGATCATCACAGCTTGCATTGCTTGCGGAATTTCCGCTGGTCAACTCGCCTATCTTAAACAAAGAGTCGTGCAACCCGGATTGATCGCATCCGGTGCGTTCGGATTCGCCGCGGGCTTCATCGGAGGCGCTATTGCACAAGGTATATATATCATTATCGGGCACAATTGGCTCTTCCAAGATATCTGCTGGGGCATCGCGGGAGCTTTAGTCGGTCTAGCACTAAGCGTTCGCATTCCGAATCTCTCAAAAATAAGGGGCCTGATCGGTGGCTTTCTTGGCGGCGTCGTCGGCTGCCTAATATTCTTCGTAGTGTCCGCGCTCGCGGCCGCTGCAATCGGACGGCCGATAGGTTCCGCGGCGATCGGCTTCGCTATTGGGCTAATGATCGTTGTAAGTGAATCGCTGTTCCGCGAAGCATGGCTGGAGATACAATACGGACCGAAGGAAAGTCGGACCGTAGGCTTAGGAAGGACACCGATTTGCATCGGGAGCGATGTATCACGGTGCGCAGTCTTCGTTAGTGGGATGGGGCCGGTGGCGCGCCGTTACATATTGCGCGACCGCGCCATCACTTGCGAAGATCCCAGCACCGGCCGCAAAAGGACCGTGGGACCCGGAGATGCCGAAACGCTGGGAAGCGTTACGGTGATAGTTCGTGGTGGCTAGGCTTGCGAGAAGACAAAGCAATGATCGCCTTACCTTTTTCTAACGGTTCCGCCTAAACACCAGGGCGAACCCTTGCTCATAGCGACGATGCGATCGTCTTGCCGTGGTCGCTGTGCAGCAGCTCGGTAACCTCCACGACGCACATACGGCGCTTTGATACCGCTAGCATCATAAGGACACAATCGCGCCATTCGAGAACGAAAACCCGCCCCACCCTCCTCGGGAAGGAGCGGCCGGCTGATACACTACGCGCGGCTAGCCACTGGAAAAGAACAGAGCCCGCCTTTGCGGGCGGCTCTCACAACAATTGCGCCGGCTGCTACCACTCCAATAGCGCGATAACGAGCAACAAAATAATTTGCGCACCGGGAATGAAAGCGAAAAGGCTCCACTGGGGGGGGTATCCCGCCTTTTCGTAAATGCGCCAGAAACAGAACACTGGAATAACGCTTACAAACACAAAACCCAGGATGGCGTATATCAAGCTCAACAACCCGATTGAAGCGATCGCGGAAAGCTCGTTGATAGTGCTGTCCAAGGAGCCCGCCTTTCAACCTATTGAGTACTATGGTTCGAGCCGGCAAAGATGTCGATGCGTCGAACGGCGCTCAGGCAAGTAGCCGAGAGCGTTGGACTAAAGTCGATCAGCCGCGCGCCCGCGGCTCGAAAATACGCATCCCAAAAACTCTTGATTGCCAGAGTTGCATTTGCGTCGGCCCACTCGTTACTGCCTGCCGTGATCCCAGCCATGCAAACTTTCACGCCAGAAAGATCCGGAATGAGATCGCGATGGCTTAAGGACCGTAGAATACTCGGTGTCGCCGCACGTAGACTGAGCGAGGCGTCTCCCATATTGACATTACCGCTTTGTTCGAAACCTGTCGAAAGAATGATTAAAACTTTTTCCGTGTCAGGGGGATCGTCCTTGAATCGTTCTGCGCTCTCAACGATGGCGCTAACGATTTCGGTTCGAGCGCGGCCGGCTCGATGACTGTATAGTTTGCCGAGAGCATCCCCGTATTCCGACCGTATTTTCGCCGCATGCTCTTTTATTTGCAGTGGGTTATCGCCACCGAGGGAATTACTCTCTATTGTCTCGTCAAAAATTCGAGGCTTCGGTGGCTGAGCGATCGCTCAGCGGTGTTACGACGACGTGCTGCCCCGGCCCGAACAACTCTTTGCCTAGCATTGAATACGCAGCGGTTTCGAGGTCCCACGCCGGCCCAGGTGCGTCTGCCCGCACGCTCGCTAATACCTCAACGTGACTTGCTCGGCTCGAGCATGCTACCAGAGCAGAAGCCGCCACAACCAGTATTAAAAGACGAAGCACGACCCTTTGATGGTTCATCCCGTTTATCCGATCGGCGGTGGGCCGTCGTGCACGGTCGATCCGGTAGACCCCGGCATGGGCTGCTGATGCGCGACCGGTGCTTGCTTCACAATGGGCGGTGCGTTTGGCTGTAGCGACCGCAGTCCTTGCGGCGATCGAATGGGCGGTTTCGGTGGGGGCTCCGGTTCTTCATAAGGGGAGAGGTCGACGATTCGCTTTGGCCGGGATTTGACCGAAACGTTTAAGCGCGGGGGATCAGGCCAAGTCAGACTGTTCAGCAGATCCTCCCCGTAGTCTAATGGAGAGTCCGGCGTTTGTACCCCGTAAGGTGCCCGCCCCAGCCACGCGCGATCGAAGCCGTTGCGAAACTGCGAACGCATCAGCGTAGACCTGCTCTCCAAAGCCAGTAAATGCGCGTGAAATGCATCGGTCATCTTCGCGCCCTGCTTGTCGCAACGATCCATCGCCATCTCGATGCGCGCGCGTCGCTTTCTTACCTGTAATAGCAGCTCCTCGGTCGTAACCCCCTCGTGGAGCCACCCCAGCATCACCGCACACCCCACGATGATCGCAATGAACCCGTAAGACCCAAAGAAGTTCAATTCGAGCGACACGCTGGCGTCGCGTTGCGTATAGAGGAAGCGAATCGTCCCCAAAATAATGCAGTACATCACGGAAAAGCTTGCGAACAGGACGATCGCTACTCGATTCTTTTCCTTATTCGGATTCTTCTGCGCCGGTTCAATGTTTCTTCCGAGATATTCTCCCGCTAGGTAACCGATGATGCCTAGAATAATGGCTGACGGGATAAGGAAAATTACGGGATAATCCAGGCTCTGCAGGCACATGAAAGTGATAGCGACGTCGGCAACAGCGAGCAACACAGCAACGACTGAATAGAATGGCCCCTTAAATCGTGGGCGCTCTCGAGGCGGATTCTGTCTTTCCTCCAAGCGCTTTTGCTCAAGTTCTGCTTCTCGCTCCTGTGTCTCTTCTTTGGCCTTCTTGAGCTGGCCTAGTCTTTTAGTAAGTCTCTTTTGTGGTCCACTCGTCCAGCGCTTGATATCCGTAAGACCCGCATTCACATAGCGAGCTTTGATTTCGTTGTAATTATCATCGATTTCAGCTCCGGGGCGACGAACGTCGTCGTATCGAGCGGCTCGCTTCCCAAGTAGCAAGCCCTTGAACCATAGCCATGTTCCCCACATCCAACCGCGAACGGGTCTGAAGAGCAGCCAGCCAATAAAGATGCCGACCGCCGCGATAAATAGAATCCAGAAAATTAAATGGCCGTAGTCGATATGGTGGCTCATGTTACCTCGCGATACCAACGGCGTTTGTTATTCGCATTCTTGGATCCTCATGGCAATCCTACTCGCACGGATTGAAGTTCAGTAGCTCACGGTGACGTCTGCAGTACCCGGAACCGGGGTACACGCCCTTTCAGCTGGCGTGTACGAGCTGTGCCTGACCGCATTTAAGGCGGCAAAATCGAGCGTAACGTCGCCTGCAGATTCCTTCACTGTCGCCCCAATCACGGCTCCGTCCGCTCCTACCTCGACCGTAAGAACTACATCTTTTCCGCTAGACTCGGTTCGCTTCTGATCGGAGATTTGCGCCGGGGCGAGCGAAACTACGCGAGCGGGTGCGTCCGGCATTGCGCAAGCCGGCCGCACTATTCTTGGTGCAACGGGAGCCACCGCCGACACTCCACTTGCCGCCGGTGGCTGTGCGCTTTGCTTGGCCCTCGGCAACGGGGTCTGCGGCACCACCCGCTTAGCAGTACTCGAGTCTTCTGTGCGAGCCGGCGGCGAAGTTGCCGGCGGTTTAGATGTTCGCACGTCTTCGGCTTGCATAGTCGGCTCGGCGGTTGGTAAGCGCGGCGATTCAGTAGCTCGGGCGATCACCCTCGTGGGCCTAACCGCCGGCGCATGTCTTGCGATCTGTGACGTCGCCTTTGTAGCGACCGGCCGCGGTGAACTGCGTATCGAAAAGCGCGATCGATCTACAAAATAAGCCAGTAACGTTAACACAATGATAAAGGCGAGGCTTGCGCCACCGACAATCGCAAATAGTCGGCCGCCTCCCGAAGGGCTGGTTGGATTTGGGAGCGACGATATAGGGATTGGTTGGGGAGAGTTTCCCGGCGCGGCGCTGTAAACGGCAACAGGTATTGTCGGCAGCTCGACAGCTCTCGTCGGCCGAGATCGTTCGACCGAGCGCGCCCGCGGAAGGCTTGACGCAAATCGTGTATATCGAAAGCGCCCATCAATAAAATCGCGCAGCGACGGAGTCTCCGTGTAAGCGCCAACGCAGATAGAGGCGAACCTGTCTACCAGTTCCTTTATGTCATCGATGCCGTCGAGCGCATGGAACAGCTTTGAATTGACGGGGTCTGAGAAATCCGCTTTATTAAAGAGTAGGCGCTCCTCGCCTGCATTGTACGTCCGCCAAAGCGACGATTGTTCGCATAAGGCACGTAGTGTAACGTAAATGGAGATGAAAGGGAACCGATCTAACTTCTCATCAAAGTTGTCACTTCGGCGCCGCGGATGCTGGAAGTTCTCTTGGCCTATTCCACTCGCGTAACGTAGATAGGCGAGTTCGGAGAAGAAACATGTCATCATAGTCGACAAGACGTAATTCGCCTGAACCGTCAACTAATACATTTCCGTGTTGAATATCGCCATGGGCAATTCCAAGCTGTTCTAGGCGCAATCCGAGAGATTAAGTATCCCCTCGGCCAGGTGCGCAAGTTTTTGTTGGCAGTATTGGCTGGCCCGCTTTGTCCTCGATGAGATCGTCGATAAATTGGTTGAGTCGCCGGCCATTTATCCATTCCATTTGAATGATGTCGAAATACGTGTCGATGGACGGAGGATATCCACCGGGAACGAGCCGAGCAAATGCAAATGCCGGGTCGGGTCGGCCTACTAGAAACTTTGTGATCGCGTCATAGCGCTCGGTAGCGAAGCTAATCTCGCGAAAATAGCACCGAACCGCCCACTCGGTCCCTGCTCCAAGAAGATGAAATGTGAGCGGAGTAGAAATTGCCCTGCATACACGGCCGGCATGCCGTTGCGCGTCGACTCTGCGGTCGTATTAGCAAGCTCTGGAAGCTTTGAAAAGGCGACCCCGGGATTCTGAATTGCGTCGCGATACTGGAGGCAGGCGCCGGTAACTTCAAAGCGTTACACGACTCTCGATCGTCACCAGAGCGACATCGTCATCCCGAATGTCCCGCGTGTGACGGAGGTTCTCAATGAATCTGACGACGCCGCGCTTGTCGCCTTTTGTATAAGATTGCTCGGATCCATTCGCGCAGGACGCCTTTTCTCGAATCGGCGCGCAAAAAGCCTTCGGATGCCGCATCGGTCGCGAGAACAAAGTAATCCCCCGCAAAAAGGTTCCTGCATGAGACTTGTATGCCGTCGCTAGTCCTGCATTTTTTTCAGAATCAGTGAAGATCAGGCGTGGATTGTTACCGAAATCATCAGGCCTGTAGGAGGGAACGGCAAGGCTAACGCGATCGTTCCTTACGTGGAATAAGCAACTCATCACCAAGCGCAACCGCCGACCATTTTCGCTCTTTGACAATGAGCTCCACGCCCGCGATCGCGGCGGCGCCGCCGGATTTAGCTCGCATTACAGCATGCCACGGACGGTCCTGCGCGTACACCGTCTCCGCCCACTCAGCGGCAGCTCTACCTGCGAACGGGCTGCAAGATCGTCCCAGTTTGCGAAGGGCTGCTCTGCAGTAACGCTCGGCACCGAGAAGCTCCGCCCAGAGTCCCGAGAACGCGGTCGCTGTCGCGCGATCCGCAACCGCCGCACGTACGATGCCTGCTGCCTTATCTGTCGTTACCTGGACCCGGTCTTCGCAGTAGTCGTCCACGTCGTCGGTCTTCCCAAGCACCAGGCTGTGGACCCGCTTCACCCCCTTAACGGTCTCGGGTCCGTCCCGTAAACATTCGGCGTCGTACCGATCTCGAAGAATTGAATGAGTTGGACGGGATCGGCATTGTAAACGAATCCCCGGCTTCCTGGAGTGAGCGTTAGTCCGAGGCCGGAAGCCGAGCACTCAGCATCGGATCGGGCAGTTCGCTTGACATCTGAAACAGGCGCTTGGAGAATTTGTTTGTCAGTTGAGCGTCGCTTGAGGGATACAGTTGCGCTGCGCCCCCTTCTGCCGACACATGCAAGTTAAACAGCAGGACGTTTCCGTTGGTAGTCGCAAGCGAGACAAGGTTTTTCGCACCGATCACGGGATCGCCGTCCGTAGCCTCGCCGTCCGTGAGGTTCAACACGATTGGCGGGAACCCGTCAGGATGTTTACCCACCCACCATTTGCAGAGATTAAAGGCGTTGAAGAGCGCCTTACACATAGGTGTGCTGCCGCCCGCCGCGGGGTCGATGTAAACCGGAACGTTAATAGTAAGGTCGCGGTATGCTCCTGTACCGTCGGGAACCCGCTCCAGACGCGCTTCTATGCGTGCGCGCTGCGCATCCAACTCCGACGTGGTAACTATCGTTTTACCGCTAAGTCCGCCGCGATGGCGTCCTAACGATTTCGCTTCCGTACGAGACAATGCTTATCGAAGAGTAATCCCGTACCGCATTTCCTCGGGAGCTCCTGATGACGAGATTATTTAACAAGCGGTTGATAGCGTCGGCGACGTTCGATGCCTTACTAGGCGTGCCCGGTCCACCTTGCGGGTCGTCCATAGAACCGGACTCGTCGACTAGGAATACGAAGTATCCCGGATCCTTCCGGCGTAATCTTCGCGTCGTAGGCCATCAGGCTAAAGCCTATTGAGGGGCTTGGGCTTGCGCGCGTGTAACACTTTGCAACCGCACCTTAACGATCGACCCTGTGGCAGAACAATGTCCTGATAGTTATTGGACGTAATCAGAAAGCTCGTGCCACCTCCAACCACCGCTCCGATGAGAGCGGCGGTCGCCGACCTACCTATAACTCTACCGAGAAGAGCGCCCCCGATTGCACCAAGGGCGGCCGCCGTAGTTACCTTGCCACTCTTTGCACCAGGTGAAGTAATGCCCTCAGATACGGCCGTCACGGAATAACTCGTGCCGTCGGCGTCGAGTTGGTTGATGACAAAGTCCAAGTGCGCATGCGAACCTGGCCACCCTTTTGAACCTCGGTGACCTGCCCATAGAGCGTACCGGTGATCGTGCCGCTGTCATCGTGAACGTTGCTGAATTACTACCTTGTCCCCGACACTTGCCGTGGCTGAGGAAAGCTCGGCGTTCAACGTTCCCTGCAGCACGGTGCCGTTTCCAACGGCGTCCTGCGCCGAGGCGATTCCATTCATAAAAAGCATTGCTGTTACCAACAACAACAACGTGCCTTTTTTTACCATGGCGTCCCCCTGCCCAAGCCGGCTAAGCGACTGAACGATACGTTAGTGGGTTGACAAAGCGGCTCCCGCCTAGACGAATCCGGCTTCGTTGGTCAAGCGCGAGCGCCGAAGGCAGGCGGGATAAGGGCGGCCACGCCCGCTAATTCGCGGATAGGCCCATGCTACCGGTAGCCACTTGCGCCACGAAAAATGGGGATACCGCCGGCCTGGCCACGCGAATGCTTGGAAAATCTTAGCATTCGCCACGCCTTTCCTCCGGTTAAGGGGGTGAAGTCACGAAGAACGATCGCCGAGTGGGAAATCAGAGAAGCGGCGACCGCCGACGAATTCTAGCCGCCTTCGTCATCGCCATTGCCATCTATGAAGCGGGGGCCTTGCTTGTGCTGTCGCCCCTCCAAGCGCCTCCACCGGATCGTGTGATCGTCGAGCGCGTTACTATCGCGCGCACTGCGCCCTCGCCCAAGCCAACGCCAACGCCCCGGCCGACGTCGCGACCTACCTCGACTCCGCCCAACGTATTCGTCCCTTCCGCTCACTTAGCGCTCGCGCCACGCGCGCCTATTCGTCGGAACGGAGCACTGGCGCACCGCCCAGTCACGTCGCCAATACGAAGACGTGGTGCACACCGCGACAACCGGCGCGGGCGCCGGCACCAACACGGGGCCAGTGAGCCCCGGCGCCGGGCTGGGCGCCGACACCGGCTTGGGAGGCGAACCGTGCGGGTCAGTCTATTTCACGGACCTCCACGGTTCTCGCTACGACTACAAGACTGGGGCGTTCTTGGTCGATATTCGGATTAGCGTAATGTTCTCGGACGGCCGCCGCGAATCGGTGATCCTCGACTACCCGTTCAGCTACCCAGACGAAGCCACAAATCCGTGGTCGCCACGTAATCGCAACGTCCCCTCTTTCCACGGCAATGTAAACGCCGCCGCCGAGTCTTGCCAATAGCGAACCTCCGCTGGTTCGCTACGTTCTCGCGCACAGCACTCGGCAGGGCACCACCGTCTTATCCCACTGTGCGGAGCAGAGGCCTTAAAAATGGCCATGAGGTGGTAGCGTTCGCGAAAGCCGTTGCTTTGGAGTCCGCTTCCCACAAGACGTTACAAGAGTTATCCCGAAACACGCTGTTCGGTCGCGGAGGTGCATTCGATGCGTTGTCCCTTGAGCACGAGGTTCGTGATTGTAGGTGGTTCAGTGTTGCTGTTCACGATGCTCTTGCCGCAGTGGTGCTACGCTATCGGCCAGGCCCACAGCGCTGGAAACAACGGTATTACTCCCGGAAGCGCATGTGGAGTCGAGCGATGGGCTGTGAAAGCCTTGATGGATCCGTCATCATCTTCGTTGCCAACGGTACCTACCGTAACCACCGTCGATGCCCTAATCTCGATCATGGCACAGCGAGATGCAACGTTGCTAACGCGTGCGTTCCGCCGGTAGAAACCACCCTGTGGACCCTTCGCGCACTGCTAGTAGGCTATCGCTTAGAGTCCGATAGTGACTTTCACTTGGTGCTCGCTGATCAAAGTGATCCACCGCACACGATGATAGGCGAGATTCCGGCGGCCTTTTGCATGGATTCATCGAAGGCGGCGGCTTTTGCACGGGCTCGAGAAGGTGTCGTTGCGATCGGGACGGCGCACAGTACCTATAGAGCGTGCTGATATGTTGAAACGCACTGGTGCTGGCTCGATTATTGGGGTGCGCATCTGCTTCTAGTTCGCATTACTGGTTACGGCTTTTTCGATATACCGCACAGTCGAACGGGCGCGAACGCAAACAACGCTGAAATCTATCCGATCGTTAAAATCGAGGCATTATCGCTCTAGCTTCATGGCTCGAACGGGGAATCTGAATTCTAGTTAGGTGCCGAGGGGCGATGTGTGCCCGGGATTGCCGGCGCCCTTCGACAGGCTTAGGGTGACACCGGCACAGTTGGGAGCGCGAGCGGGCGGCGGCGGTAGATTTCGACGTTTTTTCGGCGGCCGCCGAGATCGATCTCGAGACGGCGCAACGACGGCAACTCGGTGACGAATGCGACGTCATCGACGCGGAGATGCCATACGCCGGTCAGCGCGAGCGACTCGAGGGCCGGGAGGCTGGCGATCGCGGCGACGTCGTCGAGATGCGTCAGCCCTTCCAGCGCCAACGTTCGCAGCGAAGCGTGCCCGCGCAGCGTTTCGATCGAGCGAATCTGCGGCATCGACGCAATCCTCAACGCGCGCAACGCCGGTCCCACGAACCCTACGGCTCCGCCGGCCAGCGCGTCGCTTCCCGCCAGATCGCACTCGCGCAGCGATAGCGCTCGCAGCGAACCGATCCCGGCGAGCGCCTCGGCGTTCTCGCACCGCGCGGCGATGAGCGACACGCGTTCCAGCTTCGGCAGCGATGCGAGCGCGCGGCAATCGAAACTCGCGCCGCGCGCGTCGCACTCCAACGCGCGGACGTTCGGAAAGCGCGCCAGCGTGCCGGCAAGATCGCCGGGCACCCCGTCGAGCGCCAGCTCGGCGACCGCATCGAAGCGCGGTAATGAAGGCGTTGCGGCGGCGCCGTCCAGCGCGAGGCGATGCAGCGCCGGCCACGCCGTCAGGTGCGGCGCCTGCACCCCAGCCGAACCGTAGAGGCGCACCCATGTATCCTCGCGCGACGCTGCAAGGCGCTCGATCTGTGCGAGGTCGCCCGGCTGCATCGGTTCGCGCCACTGCAAGCGCGTCTGCACCGAAAGCGCACCCACTCCCAGCGAGAGCTCGCTTCTGCTAGCGCGCAAGTCCCGCACAGCAAAGACCCGTCGCGCCGCATCGCGGCCGTCGAGTCGCGCTGCAAATGCTTGCTCGACGAAGCGCGCTTCGAGCGGTTCGCCGTCGGGTTTCGGCCACGCCGAGCGAACGAAATGCGGCAGCGGGCGCAACACCGGCCAGCGCGACTCGTGCAGCGCCTCGTCGAAGAATCGCGCCGCGAACAGTGCCTGCGCCGCCGTCGCGCCGTCGAGATCGCGCCCGCCGGGCAGCGCGCCGTACGCGGGAGCGAAGAAGTGCCCGCACAACACGTTGCGCGTTCCCGCCGAGATAACGCCGGCGCCGAACCTTCCGTCGCCGAGCGGGACGGCAAAGAGATCGCCTTCGCGAAAGCCGCGCTTCACGCGAGCGTCAATCGGCGCCGGGTGCGTACGCGCGGCCGCTGGGAACTTCGGCGGCGAGCCGGTAGCCGCGCGCTTCGATGCGCGCGGCATGCTCGGGCGTGTGGTAGAGGATCCACTCGCGCGTGCGACCTTCGCGCTCGGCAAGCCGGTCGAGCACCACGTCGAGCACTTCGGCGTCGAACGGATTGTAGAGAAAGACGACCAGATCGCCGCGCGGGTAATGCGCGCGCCGCGCGTCGCTACAGACCAGCCGCACGTCGCGGCAGCGCACCGCCAGGCCGGTCGCCGACGCCAAGTTCTCCGTCGCAATCGCATGCAGCGCGGGCGAGAGCTCGATTCCCAAAATCGCCTTGAAGGGCCGTTCGCGCGCGATCAGCACGGCGCGGCCCATGCCGGCGCCGACGTCGACGAAGGTCGAGTCGCGCACCGCCTCGTCCGGGAGCGCGTCGAGCAGCGCGCGGAACTCCAGGATCGGCACACCTTCGTAATGCGTCGCGTGGGAGCGCGCCTCGCCGTACGCCTCGGGATCGAGGTCGCTCAGAAAGAGCACCGCGTGCGTCGTCACGTTGTGGCGGCGATCGAAGCCTCGTCCCGAACCGCCCGGTGCCGTCGCCACGACGCGTTACGCGTTGCCGAGGACGTCGCGGTCTTTTTGCGAGTAGATGTTGAGCAGCACGCCGATCGAGGCGAAGCCCGTGAGAATCGCCGAGCCCCCGAAGGAGACGAACGGCAACGGGATGCCGGTGATCGGCATGATGCCGACGGTCATGCCGACGTTGACCAGCACGTGAAAGAAGAACATGCCGACCAAGCCCGCCGCGAGCAGAAAGCCGAAACGGTCGCGCGCCGCGAGCATGCTGCGGACGCCGCCGTACAACATCGCGATATAGAGCGCGACGAGCACGATGGCGCCCAGAAAGCCCCACTCTTCGGCGAGCACCGTAAAGATGAAATCGGTCGAGTTCTCGGGCACGAAGCTCAGCTGCGTTTGCGTGCCGTGGTAGAGGCCGCGTCCGAGCCACTCGCCGCTGCCGACCGCGATCTTCGATTGGTTGAGATTGTATCCGGCGCCGAGCGGATCGAGCTTGGGATTGAGAAAGACGAAGAGCCGCGCCTTTTGGAAGGGTTTGAGCACGGCGTTGGTGCCGACGGCGGTCGCCGCGACGATCAAGACGCCCAGTACGTACACGGCGAAATCGGCCAGCTTGGGCAGGCCGAAGAAGAGCTGCACCGTGAGGATCGCGAGCAGCACGAGCGCCGTGCCCAGATCGGGCTGCTTGAGAATCAGCAGCGCGGGGATCGCCACCGCGAGCAGCGGCTTCCAGAGATCTTGAAGCTTCTCGTAACTGCCGCGGCAGAGCACCGCCGCAAGCGCGATCGCGACGATTAGCTTGGCCGGTTCGGACGGTTGGAAGGTGCCCAACGGGCCGAGCGAGATCCACCGCTGCGCCCCCAGCGCGCTGTGGCCGCCGCGCAGGATGAACAGCAACAGCAGCAAGTTCACGCCGTAGAGCGCCGGCGCCCAACGCTGCCAGTTGCGATAGTCGATCATCGAAACGCCGATCATCACCGGAATGCCGAGCAGCACGTAGACGAGCTGCCGCCGCGCCTCGCCGGCGAAGGCGGCGTTGTGCAAGCCCGCGGAGCTAATGCAGACGATCCCGACGGCCGTGCTCGCGATCGCGGCGATCGCCAGCGGCCAGTTGAAGTTTCGCGCGTAGCGCCTGGCGCCGCTACCGAATGCGAGCGTCGCCATCGCGGGTTAGTGGGCGGCGGCGGTCTTCGCGGGCGTCGCCGGCGACGCGGCGACGGCGGCCTTGCGGCGGCGGCGGCGACGGCGTACCGGCGGCGCCGCCGGAGCTTCCGCCGAGGCGGCCGCCAGCGCGGGTTCCGGTTCGGGCGCCGACGCCTTGGGCGCCTCGTGCGCGCCGTTGGCCGGCGGACGGTTCACCGAGAGAATCGGAATGTTCGCCAGCATCGCGAGCGCCTTGTCTTGCTGCTCGAAGTTGACTTCGATCTTGTCGCGATCGACCTCGACGTAGCGCGAGATCACGTCGACCAAATCGCGCTTCATCGCGTCGATCATGTCGGGCGCGAGCTCGAGGTGGTCGGTCATCAGCACCAGGCGCAGCCGTTCCTTGGCGGTCGTGCTCGAGCCGGCCGTGCCGAAAAGGCGTTTGAAGAAGTCGATCATCAGCGCTTGCCTCCGAAGAGCGACCCGATCCGCTCGAAGAAGCTCTCCTTGTACTGCGGCATCGGTGCGGGAACGTCTTCGCCGGCGACCCGCGCCGCGATCGCGTGATAGGCGGCTCCCGTCGGCGCGTCGGGGCGCAAGGCCAGCGGTTCTCCGCGATTGGTCGTCACGATGATCTCCGGCTCGTCGGCGATCACGCCGAGGAGCGGCAGCCGCAGGATCGCGTTGACGTCGTCGACCGAGAGCATCTTGCCTTTCTTCACGAGGTGCGGGCGCAAGCGGTTGATGATGAGCTGCGGGCGGAACTTGTTGCCGAGCAGGCCGACCACGCGATCGACGTCGCGCACGGCGGAGACTTCTGGCGTGCAGACGACGATCGCCTCGTCGGCGCCCGCGACGGCGTTCTTGAAGCCGAGCTCGATGCCGGCCGGGCAATCGATCAGCACGTAGTCGAAGCGTTCGCGCAGGGAGTCGATGAGCGCGCGCATCTTCTCGGTCTCGACTTCGTCCTTCTCGCGCGCTTGTGCGGCGGCGAGCAGGAAGAGGCGCTCGGTATGCTTGTCGGCGACCAGCGCCTCCTCGAGCGTCACGCGTTCCTCGAGCACGTCGAGCACGTGATACTTCACGCGGCTCTCCAACCCGAGAACGATATCGAGGTTGCGCAAGCCGACGTCGGCGTCGACCAGCGCGACGCGCGCGCCGCGCGCCGCCAGCGCCGTGCCCAGATTCGCCGTGGTCGTCGTCTTGCCGACGCCGCCTTTGCCCGACGTGAGGACGATGGCGCGCCCTCGCTTGGCCGGGGCCGGAACCTGCTCCGGCTCGTTTTCGTGCTGCATTGCGTGCATGCTTACCCCGCTTTCAATGCGTCGATCAGACGCCCGAAGATGCCCGGATTGTCGAAGTTGGTGAACGGCACGATCTCGCCTTCGAGGCGGCGCGCGATCTTATCGTAGATCAGCCGCAGTTTGTTGGTTTCGTCGAGCACGATCGGTTCGCCCCGGTTGGTGGTATCGATAATTTCTTCGTCGTCGGGGACGATGCCGAGCAGCTCGATCGAAAGGATCTCGCAGACGTCGTCGACCGAGAGCATATCGCCGCTGCGCACCATTTCGGGCCGCAGCCGGTTGACGATCAGCCGCATCGGCTTGCCGCGCTCGTTGATCTTCCCGACCACGCGATCGGCGTCGCGGATCGCGCTCACCTCGGGCGTCGTCACGACGATCGCTTCGGCCGCGCCGGCAACGGCGTTGCGAAAGCCCGCTTCGATGCCGGCCGGGCAATCGATGAGCACGTACTCCGCCTGCTCGGCCGCCCGCTCGACGATCGCGGCGAACTGCTCTTCGGTAATCGCGTCCTTCTCGCGCGTCTGGGCCGCGGGCAGAATCGAGAGCGATTCGAAGCGCTTGTCCTTGATCAGGGCTTGGCGCAGCTGGCAGCGGCCCTCGGCGACTTCGACGAGATCGAAGACGATGCGCTTCTCCAGCCCGAGCACGAGATCGAGATTGCGCAGCCCGATGTCCGCGTCGACCAGAATGACGCTCTTGCCGCGCTTGGCCAGCGCGGCGCCCAAATTGGCCGTGGTGGTGGTCTTGCCGACGCCTCCCTTGCCCGAGGTGACGACGATGCGGCGTGACTTGCTCATGCGTGCGGAACTCCCAGTTCGGCGAGGTGCTCGAACGGAACGACGAGGATCCGGCCGTCGCGCACGAGCGCGACCTCCGGGCGGTGCGTACGGCCGCTCTGGCCGTCGTCGGAGGCGATGAAGGTGGCGATGCGCAGCTGCGTGGCATCGAGATCGACCGCATACACGCGCGACGCCTCGTTACCCTGCGCGCCGGCGTGCGCCACGCCGGCCAGCCGCCCGAACACGACGATATCGCCGGTGGCGATCAGTTCCGCGCCCGGATTGACGTCGCCGACCACGACGACGTTGCCGGGATGGTGCAGCGCCTGCCCGCCGCGCAGCGTGCCGGCGTGGTAGAGCGTTTCGGGCGGCGATTCCACCAAGTGCAGCGACGGCGCACCCGGCGTCTCGGCCGCAGCCGCGGCCGCGGCGGCAGCGGCGGCGGCCGGCTCGACGCGCGGAAAACTCGGGTCGCCGCGCTTGCGCCGTTCGGCGATGTCGGCGCGGGCGCCGGCGAAATCGGCGACGAGCGATCGGGCCGCCTCGGAAAGCTTCACCGAGCCGCGCGGGCGAAGCGCGCGGCGGCGTTCGAGCTCGCGTTCGGGATCGGCGGCCTCATACGCGAGGCCGGTGCCGGTCGCGCACCTTTCGATCTCCGCCGTGCCGGCTAGCGCGCGAAGCTCGATTCCAGCCTCGTTGCAAAGCCCCACAAGCCTGGCGAGCTGCTCGGAGGAAGGGACCTGGGCGCCGAAATTCGCCACCGCGGGCGAGCCGCGATAGAAGCCCGGCCGTTCGGTAAGACGAGCGTCCAGCTCGTCGAGCGCCTCGTCGAGCAGCCTTCCGGCGAGCGCGATTTCGAGCCCGGCCTTTCTCCCGCGTAGCAGCGTCAACGCCACCTCCCCTTGGTCAACTCGGCCCGATTCCCAGCCGCGACGGGAGACCCCCGCCGCCATCCACAAACCACTCGCAAGTTCCTAGCGTTATCCACATGCCCTACACAGCGGGTTTCGGCTCGGGGCACCGCCGAACCGACAGGCTGTAACCATTCTCAGGAAGTTCGAGTACAGAAGGTATCTTATGCTGCGCCGCATCGTTCCGAGTCTCCTCATCCTTACGCTGCTCTCTGCCGCATTTCCGGCACGTGCGCTGGCGACGTCGACGGCCGCCGAAATCCAAATGGGCCAAGAGGAAGACCAGCAGATCGTTTCCAGCAGCGTGATCGAGACCGATCCGCTGCTCAACGCGTACGTTTCCGGCATCGCCGAGAATCTGTGGAACCAAGTCGCGCGCAAGGACGTGCCTTACTCCGTCAAGATCATCAAAGACGACGAGATCAACTCGTTCGCGACGATGGGCGGCTTCGTGTACATCAACGAAGGGCTGATCGACTTCGTTCAGTCCGACGACGAGCTCTCCAGCGTCGTCGGCCACGAAACGGGCCACATCGAGCGGCGCCACGTGCTCACCGCCAACTCGAAGGCGCAGATCCTCAACATTCTCTTCGGCATCGCTTCGATGTTCTCGCCGCTGGTCTACAACCTCGGCGGCTTGGCCGAAGCGGGCATCATGGCCAAGGTGTCGCGCGAAGACGAACTGCAAGCCGATCGCTACGGCCTGCAGCTCATGTCGCGCGCCGGCTACGATCCCGATTCCATGGTCACCATGATGGCGCATCTAGCCGAGATGGGCGACGAGCACAACGACATGATGACCAAGTATCTCCAAGACCATCCCAATCCCGACGCCCGCGTCGCCCACTTGGTCGGCTATCCCGAACTCGATCCCAAGACGGTCACGACGACGCAGGAGATCGTTCAGGCCTCGGGCGACGAAGAGCGCGCGCGCTACGAGTTCTCGTCGGTCCGGCTCAACGACATTCTCAAGGCCAACCCGCAGAATCCCGAAGCGCTGCTGGAGCTGGGGCAAGACGATTTGGCACTGGGGCTCACCGGCAAAGGCGAACAGACCCTCGCCGAAGCCGCGCAGCTCGGCTCCCCCGAAACGCGCGCGACCGCCAACGCCCGCATCGCCGCGCTGCGCCAGATGGAAGCCGAGCGCGTCGAACTGACGCACCCGAATCTGCCTAAACTGCAGGCCGCGGTCCAAGCCTCGCAGGCGTCGCAGCAGCAGACCGCCGCGCAGGTGCAGGCTCGCGCTCAGGAAGGGCGCGACCAGCTCAAGGCCATCAACGCGCGCATCAGCAGCATCGAGTACGAGCTGCCCGATTTCAGCCGCATCAACATCAAGCGCGGATCGCGCGTGGAAGCGATCGTCAAGAATCTCGGGCTGATGGCCCGCTCGATCAACAGCGCGCTCCAAGACGCGGGCACCGCGATCGGCGGGGTCGGTTCGCTGCAGAAAGACAAAGAGAGCGGCCTGCTCAAAGAGAGCGCCGACATCTACGACGAGATGCTCGAGCCGTTCACGCTCACGCCGATTCCGACCGATTCGCTCGCAATTCTGCCGTCGTACCCGCAGATGCTCAACGATCTCGGCTTGGCCGACGGCGACATGGTGCGCTCGGTCGACGCGGCGCGAGCGTCGCTGACGATCCTCGACCAGTCGGTCGGCGATCTCGACGAGTTCCTCAAGGATCTCGATCACGTCGACATCGGCTACAACGGCGACATCAGCCAGAGCACCTACGATCAGCTGGCGCAGCCGATGGCCAAGGCCGCCGGCGAGTTCAACGGCGCCGCGACCGCGGCGTCGCAAGCCGCACAGCTCTACAACCTCGCGCGCTCGCGGCAGCTTTCGACGCGCATCACGCATGCTCGGCCTGGGCACGTCGCCGCAGCGCTACTCGACGCTGCAATACGCGCTGCAGCAGCGCTTCGGTATGAACGGCATCGACTACCGCGAGATGCTGCACGACGGCCTCACGCCCGGCGACGTGGTCGCCGCGACGATTCTCGCCGCCGACATCAAGAGCACGCCCGAGGCGATCGTCGCCGAAGCCAAGAGCTCCAATCAAACGATCGTCGACGTCGCCAACGCTCACGGCATGCACGCCTGGCCGCTCGAGATCTTCATGGGATTGGTGTATCTCGATTACACCGACGACCCGTACAAAGAACTGCGCAAGACCACCGGCAACGTCGCCACCACGCTGACGACGCTCGGGTTATAGCCGTGTCCGCAGCCGCCAGCGCGAGCGAGCTCTTCAAGATCGTTCGCAAGGGCATCGACGTGAAGTCGGTGCACGCGCATACGCGCAAGCCGTTCCGCTATCTGCTCTGCGGCGATCCCGGCTACGTCGCCGAGCTGCGCGCGGTACTGCTCTCCGGCCACGACGACACCGTCCCGCTCGACGCGGCCGCGTGCCTCGAAACGGTCGTCCCGGGAACGCCGCTCATTACCCAGCCGAGCGAAGTGCGCGCCGTGATCTTCCTCGGGCGCCAAGGCGATCTCGCGGGCGCGAACCTCGCGTCGCTGGCACCGCTGCGCGTGCCGATGCTCGCCATCACCGTGGCTTCCGGCGCGGCCGGCTCCGGGCCGCCCTCTGCGCCTGCGCCGGGAACCGCCGGCGAATACGTGGTGCCCGAACTTTCGCGCGACGCGTTGCGCGGCCGAGTGTTTCCGCACCTCGTCGACGCGTCGCACGGCGTGGAGATCGCCGTGGGGCGCCGCCTGCCGCCGCTGCGCGAGACGGTCGCCGCCAAGCTTACCCGCGACGCGGCCAAGAACGCGCTGAAAGTCTCGCTAGCCAGCGCCGTCGTCGATCAGCTGCCGTTCGTCGGCGTCGTGCTCGGCGCGTTCGCGTCGGCCGGCGACATGGTCGCGATTACGGGCATCCAAACGATGCTGATGCTGCACATTCAGGCCGCCTACGGCCGCGACCCCGATATGGGCCGCATGTGGCAGCTGCTCCCCGTGATCGGCGGCGGCTTCGGCTGGCGCACGCTGGCGCGCGAACTCACCGGCTTCATCCCGGTCGCCGGCATCGCGATCAAAGGCGCGATCGCCTACGCCGGCACGATCGTCGTCGGCGAGGGCGTCACGTTCTTCCTCGAAAACGGCCACTCGATGAGCAAGGGCCAAGCCGCGCGCATCTACGAGCGCACCAAAGCCGAAGCGATGCGCGTCTCGCGCGACGTCCTCGCGCGCCTACGCAACCGCTAAATAAAAGACGGCCCCCGTTGCTGTGGATGGAACTGAATCGCGCGGCGTCGGCCGCCGGCAGGTTGAGATCCTTGCTCAGGCTGCGGTTGCCGGCTTTGCGGATCTCCGCTTGCGCGGACCGACATCCGGATTGGCATTCATTAGGCGCCGCGCCGATGTAAGCCGGGGCGGCCCTCCCATCGCGTAGGCGATCATCGAGAACCCGACTCGTTTGGGGTGAGGCCTCGCCCAGCTTGACGGTGGCACTGAGGTGTTCGCAGGCACCCCAATTCGCTGCAGGCGAGGGGAACCCACGGGCAATTTTTGCTAGGCAGCTTTCAAGCCCGGGGCAGGTACTCTAGCACACGGCCGGCAGCCGCCCCTCATACGACAATATTGGCTCAGCCCATGGCGCTTTTGGCTCACTTTTGATACACTTTTGGCAATAATGAAGCCGCTTCTAGACAAGCCACTTGACCGACTATTACCCATCGCTGAGAGCCAAGGAGGCTATCTTCTCGCCAGTCAGGCCGCCGAGCAGGGCGTCCCTCATCATACATTGCTGAGGCTTGCTAAGACCGGACAAGTCGAACGCCATCATTGGGGCGTGTATCGGATCAGCCGATGGCCGAGTAGCAACGCCGACGCGTTCTGGCCTACGTTACTATGGGCTCGCAGCCGCGATCCGCTCGCGGTCCTCTCTCATCGCACCGCGTTGTTGTTGCATGATATTTCGAACATCAATCCCGATACGCTCGACATCGCAATCAACTTTGGGGTGCGCATTCGCGGAAAAGTTCCGAGCACAATGGTGATCCACCGTCGCGCGATTGATGACCTTTCCGTGGAAACGAAGGACGGCTTACCTGTCACAACCATCGAGCAAACTTTGCTTGACCTTGCCGTGGACGGGATCGCGACCCGCATAGTCCTCGAAGTCCTCGAGAACCGGGTCGCATCCATTTCAAGCCACGCCCGCGATCAGATCGCCTCGGTCGCGCGTCTTGATCGACAAACGCGACACTATTTCACACGCTATGCCGCCAGAGAAAACGCGCCGGATGCGTAGCCGCCAGCTTGGAGCGGCAACACTAAGCAACATTATCGCTCGACGAGCCCGAGCAGATGGCTTAGAGGTTTCACGTAGTCGCAGATGGATTGGCGCGATGGCATTACTCGCTCTAATGCGCACTAATAGCAAGTTCGACATGTATCTAAAAGGCGGGGCAGCAGTCGAATTGCGGCTAGCGGGTCGAGCACGCACCAGCGCTGACCTGGATATTGTGGTCGTTACCGATGAGGAGCCGTCGTCGTTTCTGCGGCACATGCTCCGGGGGCGATGGGATGCTTTCACGTTTGAGATTCGTGACATCGACCCACGAGAGCACGCGACACATGTCCGTATCGGTGCGCGCTTTAACAACGTGGCCTTCTGTACCTTGCTGCTCGATCTCGTTATCGGGGCGCCAGCGCCCGTGGAACTCGTAACAGCGCATGACCTGAACATCTATAAACTGCCTGTTGCGCCCGCGGTTCCATGCCTGGCTGTTCCGCATCAGATTGCCGAATGGATCCATGCTTTGACCGAACCGCAATCTCAAAGTGGCGAACGAAACCGCGCGCGCAACCTTGTCGATCTTTACCTTTTCGACACCGAACTTCCCCGCAATGATACGGCCGTACTCGCCGCAGCGCAAGAATTGTTTGCGCATCGGAGCACCCACGTGTGGCCGCCGAACTTCATTCTTCCGCCAAGTTGGCTTAATGATTTGGACGCCCTCTGTAAAACCTTAGCCATCGACGCCGATGCGCATACAATCGTGACTCATTTTCAGACGTTCATCGTCAGACTTCTGGGAGAACCAATGAAACCCGGATATCAGTACCGAGCTTTCCTGCTTCAGTACCATACGATCAGCGGTCAGGTGGACTACCAAAATACCCCTCTCTCGCTGCCCGATGTATTCGGCGCAACAGGGAATACACTTGCAATGATCAGTGCTATTGAGAACGAGGGCTTTCGAATAGCGCAAGTTTTTCCTAATGAGAATGTGCGCAGTACGCTATTTATTTTGGAAAAAGCGCCTGAGGCGTTTATGCGCCCGCCTAGGCTACAACTTCGCCTCCAAAGCAACACCGCGCCGGGACAATCGCTATTTCTGGCTAGCGAAATGCGAAATGAATCGAATACGGCAGCGAACAAGGTGCGAATATACGTGACCGGTGTAGGGAAGCACTTCACGTTCGGCACCGTCACCCGAGGCGACACCGCGATTCCCGTACGAATCCCATATGCGGACGAAGCGTTGCATTACACCGCACAACAGTTTCCCGCCGTTTTTGTCGAGTATCTGAGTGATGATGGCCGTAAGTTCCAGCAGGTCGGATTGCTAAATCAGTATCAGGACGCGAGCAAACGCCTAACTTACACTGGTGATGGCCTCGAGGCCCCTGAGGAGATCGAGCGCTTTAAAGTCGCCCACGACGCATTAGAGACGATCTAACGACTAGACATTCGCGGATGTGCTTGCAACGAGGGTCATCCCGCTAACACGGCCAGCGAGACTGCATCCCGAGCAATTTCGGCATCTCATGATATGAAAGCCACAAGGGTTTAAAGGCGTTCGAGCAGCGCTTCGTCGTCGAGCTTGGCGAGTTCCGGGGGAACGCGGTCGCGCACGCGCGCGGCGATCGATGCGGCGATTTCGGCGCGGCGGCGTTCGTCGAGCGCACCGCGGCGTTCGATGAATCGAGCGACGAGCGCGCGCTCTTCACCCGAGAGATACGCCGTAGAGGCATACACCGGCTCGTCGCGCGTGACGCGCAGCTTCGGAGCGAGCTCCATGCGCTCGTCGCGAACCACGATGGTGCCGGCGGCGAAGTCGCCGAGGCGCTTGTTCTCGCTGGAGATCAGCGCGCTGATCGCCGAGAGTACGTAGTAGCCTAAGAGGAACTCGCCGATGCGAATGATGTTGCGGACCATGGCCGAGCCGAAATCGACCGGATAGCCGCCGTCGCGCACCACCCGGATCCCGAGCGCCTTCTTTCCCGGCGTCTGGCCGTTCCAGAGCGCTTCGAAGATGATGAAGTAGCCGAAGAAGATCGCGAAGACGATGAAGATGCCGATCGCGACGAGCAGCGCGACCGCAAACTTGTCTTCGGCGCTCGTGCCGGCCGAGGCCGCGGCGTGCGTTGCGCTCGGCGGAACGCGCGAAACCCCGAAGGCCAGGCCGAGAAACAGGGCCAGAAAGACGGCGATCTGCAGAATTTGGTCGATCAGCACGGCCAGGAACCGGCTGCCCAACCCCGCGAGCTGATAAGAAAACGCGACGCTCTCCGGCGTGCGTACGTCGACGTCGCGATCCATCGCTCGTAGGTTTATCGTTGGCCGCGGCCAAAACCCGCGCATGAGGCAGTCGACTTTCGTCGAGCGGCGCTCGCCGGCGTGGGATCGGCTCGAGGCGCTCACGCGCCGCGCCGGCCGGCGGGGGGTCCGGGCGCTCGACCCGGCCGAAGTGGCCGAGCTCGGCCGGCTCTATCGCGCCGCCACCAGCGATCTGGCCTTCGCTGGCGGGCGCGGCTACGAGCGCGCGCTGCTCGACTACCTCAATCGCCTTACCGCCCGCGCGCACGCCTACGTCTACGGCGCATCGAACGAAAGCGGCTGGGGGCGCATCTCCCGGTTTTATGCCGAGACGTTCCCGCAAGAGTTCCGGCGCAGCTTTGCGTTCTTTGCGATCTGCACCGCGATCACGGTCGCGTGCAGCGTGGTCGCGTTCGCAGTGGTCGGCGCGCATCCGGCGCAGGCCTACGCCTTGCTTCCGGCCGGCGAGATCCCCGGCGAGATTCGCAAGAGCCTGCACGACTCCAACTTCGGCTTCGACCGGGCGTACGCGCCGCTGGCGTCGGCCGCGATCATCACCAACAACGTGAAGGTCGCGTTCCTCGCGTTCGCGGGATCGGTGACGCTCGGCGCCGGGACGATCCTCATCATCGCGCAGAACGGCCTCATGCTCGGCGCGCTGGGCGCGCTTTTCGGCAACGCCGGCTTCGGCTACGATTTTTGGGCGACGATCGCGCCGCACGGCGTCATCGAACTCACCGCGATTCAAATCGCCGGCGCCGCCGGGCTGCTCATCGCGGCCGGCGTCGTCTATCCCGGGCGGCTGCGGCGGCGCGACGCGATCGTCGCAAACACGCGCCGGGCCGGCACGCTGATCGCGGGCGTCGCATCGATGCTGCTCGTTGCGGGCACGATCGAAGGCTTCATCTCTCCCCAGCGGTGGCCGCCGGAACTTCGCATTGCGATCGGAACGCTCACCGCCGTCGCGCTCGTACTCTACTTCGGCTTCGGAGGTCGTCAACGTGTCACTCAACGTACGTAACGCGCGGCGTTTCGGCGCGGCGGCAGCCGTCGCACTCTGCTTGCTCGCGGCGGTCGCGCTGCGGCCGGTACCGGCGCACGCCGCCGACGACGATCTCTCGCCGTGCGGCATGGCCGGCGGCACGCTGACGACCGTGCTGACGCCCGACAACAACGTCGATTTCGTCGTCTTCGGGCTCTACGACGACAAGGGCGAAGAGATCGGCAAGCAAGTGATTCCGCTTTACAGCCAAAGCGCGTCGGCCGAGCTGATGATCACGCCGATCGGGTTCACGGCGCCCGTAGCGAAAGCGAAGTGCCTCGCGGACTCGCCGGTGAAGCGCTGCGCGGACCCCGATTGGTCGGTCGACGAAGGGCTCGTGATTTCGCTGGCCGGCATGGTCATCGGCCCCGATTTTGCCATCGCCACCGTCGGCGCGCGGTATCGCCGCCCCGCGAGCACGGCGCAGCTCGCCACCGACGGCGGCATCGCCGGCTTTCAGCTCGACAAAGCGCCGCCGCTGTGGTCGGCGTTCTTCAACAGCGAGCAAGACACGTCGCAGGCGTTCTTCTCGCTCTCGCCGGGCGAGCACACGCTCACGCTCGGCTCGCGCGATCCGGCGTCGGGCGATCTCGTGCCACAAGATCGCCTCTGCTTCAGAACCTAACGCGCCTCAGCGCGCGTCGTACCACCGGTCGAGGTCGGTTTTGAGCTGCGCCAGACTGGCTTCGTCGATGTAGGCCATGTGCCCGGCTTGGAACTTCTCGATCGTGAGATTCTGCCGCAGCGCCGGCGCAAGGTGCAGGTGCTCGAAAGTATAGAGCTGCTGGAAGTACGGCGTCGAGAAATCGTAGTAGCCCATGATTCCGAAGACGCGCATGCGCGGATTCGCCGCCATCGCCTCGGAGAGATCGACCACCGTATTGGGCGTTTGCAGCAGCGTCGCGGTGCCTCCGAGATCGGTCTGATGCTTCCAGCTCCAATCGCCGAGCACGTTGGCGAGCGAGCGGTATTCGAGATCGGTGCGATAGCCCAGCGTGTCGCGCACGTACGTGTTGAAGAGCGCCAGCACTTCGGGCGTCGTCGCTAGGTCGGAGGTGTCCCACACCGGCTCCGGACGGTTGCCGACGGGATCGTATCCCGGGTAGCGCGCGTCCATGTAACCGACGACTTTGCCTTCGCCGCGCAGGAGCTCGCTGCGGAAGCGTCCGGGCGCGATGCGCAGGTTCGATGCTTCGATGAAGGATGGCGAGAGGCCGGTGAAATCGCTGAGCTGCCGCACCACGTTCGTGCGCGTCGCCGGATCGAGATCGTCGCCGGCGGCCAGCGCCGTGACGTATTCCGTGCGCGCGAAATGCTCCACGCGCGCGAGAAACGACGGCAAGTCGGCGGGACGATTGGGAACGCGGTGATAGTACCACGCGGTCGCGGCTTCGGTCGGAAGGAAGAGGACGAACGGCCAATCGTTGCCGCCGACGATTTGATCGTCCCACAGCAGATACTCGTTGAGGGCCGACGACATCAGCACGATGCCGTTGAACTGCACCGCTTGGCCGAAGTCGCGCTGCATGAGATGCGCGACGGCGGCCGAGCGCACCGTCCCGTAACTCTCGCCGAAGAGATACTTGGGCGAATTCCACCGCCCGAAGCGCGAGAGGTAGCGGCGGATGAACTGTGCGAACGCCGCCGCATCTTGATCGATGCCGAACGTCTCCGACGCCTTCCCTTTTGGCAGCAGGCGGCTGAATCCGGTCGCGGGTGCGTCGACGTAGACTTCGTCGGTGCGATCGAGGAGCGAATACTGGTTGTCGACCATGCGGTACGGCGCGCTGGGCGACTGCCCGGGCGGCGGAACGATCACGCGCACGGGCCCGAACGCCGCCATGCGCTGCCAGACGCTCGAGCCGCCCGGGCCGCCGTTATAGAAGAACGTGACCGGGCGCGTCGACGGATCGACGCCGTCCTGCACGTAGGCGGTATAGAACATCGAGTTGGTGGGCTGGTGCTTGTCGTCGTAGAGCACGATCGTGCCGGCGCGCGCCGTGTAGCGAATCGCCGTGCCGCCGAGCTGCAACGCGTGCGTCGTGACGGCGTCGGCCGTCGCCGCGGCCGCGCTGGTTTGAAACGTCGCCGCGGCGAGAACGGCAGCGACGAAGATGCGAGCGGTCGTCATGCGATGGGAGTTCCTTTCGTCTCGGGTGCCCACAGCGCCGAGATCGCTAGGCCGGCGATCGAGAGCGCGCTCGCACCGAGGATGATGGTCGTCACGCCGTACGACGCCATGGCGACCGGCAAGAGAAACGTTCCGATGAAGGCTCCGACGCGGCTCACCCCGGCTGCGAATCCCGTCGCCGACGCCCGAATCGCGGTGGGAAAAAGCTCCGCCGGATAGACCAGTTCCAGCACCGTGGCGGCACCCATGCCGACCGCGTATGCAACGAACGAGGCGACCACCAGCGCCCCGCCCACGAACGGCAGCAGCGCGAACGCCACGGCCGCGATCGCAAAGCCGGCGATGCAGAGCGGGCGCCGGCCCCACCGTTCGACCAGCGGCATCGCCACGAAGGCGCCCAATGCGAACGCCGCGGTGATCGCGACGCTGCCCGCGGGCGAGGCGGCGCTTCCTAAGCCGAGCGCGCCGAGCACCGCCGGCGCGTAGGTATAGATCGCGAAGAGCGGCACCACTTGGAGCAGCCACATCGCCGAAACGAAGGCGAGCCTGCCCCGGTGGGCCGGAGCGAAGATCGTCGCGAACGACGATACGTGCAGCTGCCCCGAATCGCGCGCCGCCAGCCACATCGGCGATTCCGGCGCGCTCGCCCGCATCAGCAGCCCGATGGCCGCAAAGATCGCCGGGCTCGCGAGAATCCACTTCCAGCTTTGCGGGCCCGTCGCCAGCAGCGCATAGCCGGCGACGTAGGCCACGGCCGCGCCGAGAAACCACACCGCCTCCATCGCCGCCAGCGCAGCGCCGCGCTGCCGCGCCGGCATGAACTCCGCGACCAGCGCCGCGGCGATCGGATAATCGGCGCCAATGGCCAGCCCGAGGACGAAGCGCAGCGCGATCAGCTCCCACGCGTTGGTGACGAAGATCTGCGCGACCGCCACCACGACGAACGCGCAGAGATCGGCGATCATGAGGATGCGGCGGCCGTGCCGGTCGGTGAGGTGCCCGAAGATCGGCGCGCCGACGAGGATGCCGAAGAGGGTCGCCGCGCCGATGAGCCCGGTCTGCACGGGATTCAAATCGAAGTGCGGCCCGAGCGTCGTCAAAGCGAGCCCGACGCTGCTCAGAATGTAGCCGTCGCAGAAGACGCCAGCGTTGGCGTAGGCGAAGATCTTGTAGTGAAACGCGCGCACGCCTTGCGTAACTGCGCCCCGGGCGCTTGACTCTCCCCTTACTGGAGCCTTTATCGTCGAATCATGATACGCAACGGCCTCTACTCCATCGGCGAACTCGCCAAACGCACCGGCGTCGCCGTCAAGACCATCCGCCACTACACCGACGAGGGCGTGCTCCCGGCCAGCGGCGTCACCGAAGGCGGATACCGCCAGTACTCCGACGGCGATCTCCAGCGATTGCTGCGCGTGCGCAGCCTGCGCGCGCTCGGTTTCTCGCTTGCGGCGATCGCCTCGATGCTTGACGGTTCCCGCGACGCGCGCGACGTCGCCCGCCTGCAGCTCGACCTCACCGAGGCGCAGCTGCGAGGCCTCGAACGCCAGCGTGCGATTCTCGCGGCCGCCGTCGCCGGCGACGACCGCGATCTGCCGGCCCGGCTCGACGCCGCCTACGCGGCCGCATCGCTCGGAGCCGCGGAGCGGGCGCTGCGCCTCGACCGATGGCTCGAACGAACGACCACCGTCGATCCCGGCGACGAGGCGCGAGCGCGCCTGCGCGGCATGGTGCTCGACGATCTGCCCGCCGAGCTTTCGAACGAACAGCTCGCCGCCTGGGTATGCCTCAGCGCTCTGCTCGACGACGACGATTTCGCCGCCGTGCTCGCGGAGCAGCACGCGCCGTTCGCCGGCGCCCCGCCGGAAGCCGTAGGCCGCTTCGGCTCCGAGGTTTGGGCGATCGTACGCGACGCAACGGCGCTGGTGCAAGACGGCGCGCCGGAAAACGATCCGCGGCTTCTCGAATGCGCGCGACGATGGGAAGCGGCATTTGCCTCCGCGCTCGGCCGCACCGGCGATTCCGAGTTCCGGCAGTGGTTCGTCGCGTACGCGCAGCGCACCAACGACGCGCGCATCGAGACGTTCTGGCGCGACCTCGCCGCGCTGCGCGCGACGCCCGGGCAACCGGGCGGCAGCGGCACGGGCCCCTTCTACGAAGCCCAGCGCCGAATGATCGCCGCACTTGCGGCGAGTGAATCACCCGGCTCTCGTCGCGACGATCGCGGAGCGTAGATGGCGTTCTCCCTCGGTGACGTACAGAAAGCGGCCTTCTTCCACGCGCTCGATCTCGAAGCCCAGCATCTTCAGTACTTGGCGGTAAATGCCGAGCGAGTAGGTCCACCAGACGTAGTTGAGCTCGGGACGGCTCGCGTCGCCTAAGAACTGAGCAATCGGCTCTTCGGTCGCGATGAGCGGGCCGGTAATCACCATTTTGCCCGTCGTCACCCGAGCGATCGAAGCCAGCGCGCGAATCGGATCCGAGAGGTGTTCGAGAAGCGAACACACGAGCGCGACGTCGAACGTTCCGATGTCGCGGCGAATATCGTACACGTCTCCGTAAGTCACCAGCGCTCGGGAGCCTAGAAGCCGATGGGCAAGCCAGTACGCGTTCTTCCACTGTTCCAGCCATGTCCGATGCCACGCGAGAAATGCTTCTGGGTCCGAGTAAGGCAACGATTCTCGAAACGGCAGCAAATGCTGCCGGGACGGATCGTCCATATCGAAGGACACGACTTCTTCTCGCGCCGGCCGCTTCCGCTGCGAACGTGAGAAACCCCGAGCCCGCACCGACGTCGAGGACGCGCTTATCGCGGAAATCGACGTGGCCGACGTATTGCTCGAAATCTCCCCGGAGGTCCCAGCTTCCAACCTGCGTCCCGAACTCCGGCAGATCCATCGTGTGATAGAAAAAGCAGCCCGACGGGTCGCTTACGCGTCGGGGACTCTCGAACGCGCCGTCCGTCACCACATTGGCCCGCTCATCGAATCACTCCGCGCATCGCTCTCTTCTTCGCTTCACAGCTACGCGAATCCGCCGTTCCCTTCGAGGCCAAGCGCAAAGGTTCTCGCGAACCGGCCCGGTTCGCACGTCTATTTGCAGAATCTGAGGCACGAACGGGTCGCGACATTGTTTGCGAAGGCTTCGTTATAATCGAGACGATGAGCGTAGAACGCGCGCAACTCCCCGCTCGAAGGCTTCGAGATCCGCCGGCCCTACATCGACGATGTCGAACGCTAGGCGCACCTGCAAATCGTCCGTGGTTACGACGACGACGTTGACCGTGTACGTCCCCCGCGTTGACGCAAGGATCCGAAATTCTACGAACTCCTCGGTGGCAATGAAGGCGATCTCTCGCGCCTTGTTGCTCAGGAGTTCGCCTAACTGCTTTCGCATCTGCGCGAGCTCTTGTACCAGGAGACTTCCGGGTACCGATCCGGAAAAATGGCCGCAGCGCACGGAAACGGCGCAGGGAAGCCAACCTTCATCGTCGCCGCGAGTCGTGCTGGCAGGATCGAAGAATGTCATGGCCAACGACGCGGGCCCGTTGGTAAGCGTACAGACGGCATTCATGGCTTTCGGGCCTCAGCGCCGATCCTCAGAGCTATCGTCGATGCCATTTACAGCATACCGCGCTGCTTGACGCGCAGGTACTCGTCGATGACCGAGGTCGTGAGCTTGGCGGCCGGAACGTCGACGACGACGATCCCGGCGCGGGCGAGCGTGGCGGCGGCGGTGCGGCGCTCTTCCACCAGGCCGAGCGCGACCGAGGCGCGATAGGCGTCGTCGACGTCCCGAGGCTCGAGATCGAGCGCCGATTGCACGGCGGCGTCGTTCATGAAGACGCAGACCACCAGATGCCTTCGCGCGAGCGCGCCCAGTTCGGCCAGCAGCGATACCTGCGCGAGCGGGTCGATCACGTCGGTGAGAAAGACGATGAGCGAACGCTTGTGCAGGTGCGCGCGCAGATAGGCGAACGCGCGCGCGTAGTTGGGCTCTTCGAAGCGCGGCTCCAGATCGTAAAGCAAATCGGTGAGCTTCGCGATCGACGAGCGGGTCGAGCGCGGTGCCGTTGCGGCGAGGATCTCTTTCGCGAAAGCGACGACGCCGACGCGGTCGCTCGCGAGCCCCGCGATCGCGGCCAGAGAGAGTGCTGCGGTGACGGCGTAGTCGAACTTGCGTTGATGGTCGATGCGCGGCGTCATCAGGCGGCCGCAATCGAGCAGCAGCATGACGTTTTGGCTGCGCTCGACTTCGTGCTGCGCGACCATGAGCTTGCCGCGGCGCGCCGTTGCCTTCCAATCGATCGCGCGAAACGCGTCGCCCTCGCCCCACTCGCGCAACGATTCGAATTCCGTGCCCCTTCCGCGCAGGCGCATCTTGCGCAGGCCGGCTTCGATCAACCGGTTTCGCACGTGCAGCTGCCCGTATCTTGCCACCGCCGAGAGATCGGGAAAGACGCGAAACGCCTGCGGCGCATCGACGCGCATGCGGCGCCGCAGAAAGCCGATGCCGTTCTCGTAGGTGACGTACATCGAGCCGAACGCATCGGCGCCGCGCTCGACCGGAACGACCGGTCGCAGAATCGTCGCACGGCTGCGCGCGGGAATCGTGCCCGACGCTCGGTCGGGAACGAACCGCAACGTTCGCAGGGGAGTTTCCACGATCGAGATCGCGACGGCGCGAGAGCCGCGATTCTCTACCACGTAGGCGATCTCGACGCCGACGCGCAGCGCGAGATGCGACTCGACGACGCGCGTCACCGAAAGGTCGGCGCGCCGCGGGCCCATGGCGGCGTCCGCCACCGCGAAGGCGAGCAAGGCCGCGCCGGCCAGCCACGCCAGCGGTAAGAAGAACGCGACGCCGGGCGAGAGCGCGGCGATCAGCGCCACGGCGCCCACCGCGTAGAGAAAGCGCGGCGTCACCCACGTGACGCGGCCTTCCCGGCGGTGCCACCACGCGCGCACGCCTCGCCACCAAGCGGCGAGGAGGTTACTCACGCGGCACCGGAATCGCCGCGAGAATCTCGCGCACCACGTCGCCGGCCGAAACGCCTTCGATCTCGGCATCGGGCGCGACGATCACGCGATGCGGCAGCACCAGCGGCGCGACGTCCTTTACGTCGTCTGGCGCGGCGAAATCGCGGCCTTCGATCGCGGCAGCGGCTTGCGAAGCGAGCAGCAGCGCGATGCCGGCGCGAGGCGAGGCCCCCAGCGTCAGGCGCGGATGGGAGCGCGTCGCCGCCGCGATCGCGTAGGTATACTCGCGCACGCCGCTCGAGAGATGCACGGCGCGAATCGCCTTTTGCGCCTCGAGCACTTCCGCGGCCGTGGTAACCGGAACGATTCCCGACGCCTCGAGTTCGCGCGCGTCGAACCCGCTGGCCACGCGTTCGAGCAGCTCGAGCTCGCGCGCCTTCGAAGGGTAGCCCGATTCGATCTTGATCATGAAGCGATCGAGTTGCGCTTCGGGCAAGGGATAGGTTCCCTCGTACTCGATCGGGTTCTGCGTGGCGCACAGCAAGAACGGCGCGGGCAGCGGGATCGTCGCGCCGTCGATCGTTACCCGGCCTTCCTCCATCGCTTCGAGCAGCGCCGCCTGCGTCTTGGGCGGCGTACGGTTGATCTCGTCGGCGAGCACCACGTTGGCGACGATCGGCCCGGTGCGCGTCGAGAACTGCGCCGTCGCCGGATTGAAGACGGTCGTGCCCACGACGTCGGCCGGCATCATGTCGGGCGTAAACTGAATGCGCCGGAAATCCAAACCCAAGAGCGCCGCTAGCGCGCGTACGGCGAGCGTCTTGCCCGTGCCGGGAACGCCCTCGATCAATACGTGGCCGCGCGCGAGCAGCGCCACGGTGAGCGCGAACGCAGTGCGGTCGGCATCGACGACGGCGCGCTCCATGCCCGCGGCGATCCGGCCGGCCAGCTCGTTGACGTTGACGCTCATCGATGCTCCTTTCGCACGTGATGGTCGAGTGCGGCGGCGCGCAGAATCGCGCCGTCGGAAGGGTGTTGCAACGCCGTCAGGGCGTCGAGTTCGGCAAGCGCCGCGCCGGCGCCCCGGCTGCGGCGATGCGCGTCTGCGCCGAAGGCGGCGATCGCCGCGCGTCCGGCTCGCGCGCGGCGCATCAGCGCGCCCATCGAGCGCAAATATTCCGACGTGTCGCGCTCGTCCGGCGGCTCGAGCGGCACCGGCGGTGCGAACGGCAGATTCGCGCCGATCAGTCCCACCGCCACCGCGACGACCACGATGTAGAACGCCGCCTGCACCGGACGCGGCAACGCCTGCCACAGCGAGGTGCTTTCGTCGTATCCGTGGACGAACTCGTCGAAGGCGGCCGGGCCGTGCCCCGCGATCGTGTCGTAGGCAAACGCCGCGTTCTGCGCTTTTCCGACGTTGGCGTTGGCGAAGAACGCCGGCACCGTCACCGCGATCACTTCGCCTTTGCCGTAGGTCGAACGCGTCGCGACGATACCCGCGCCGTTGCCCGCGAGCGGCGTGCCGACGCTCCGCCCGAATCCGAACACGGCGCCGACCGGCCCCGCCAACGCTCGCACGCCGGCGGTATACCGCCCGCTCGCAATCGGCACGGCCCCGTGCGTCCCCTTGGGTGCCGTGCTGCTGACGCCGACCCGCGGCGCGATATCTTCGCTGCCGCCGAACTCGTCGTCGATTTCGATCAGGCGCCCGCCGTCGCGCACGAATTTTTTCAACAGCGAAACGTCGCCTTCGTCGAGGGGATCCGCGGCCGGCGCGCCTTCGGGAGCCTGCAGCTCGCTCTCGTATCCCGTGATCACGAGCGTACGAATATCGCGATCGAGCGTCCCGATTCTGCGCTCGAAGCGGCGCACCGGCACGCCTTCGGCGATCAGCGCGTCGTACACGGCGCGGTAGCCGTTCGGCCCGGTATCGTAGGTCGAGGCGACCGAGCGCGGCTTGATCGCCGCGCGCTGGCCGCCGATCGCAAGCCAACCGACGACGACGATGGCGAGGACGACGAAGGCGAGTTCGATGCGACGCGAGCTCATGCGTTTGGCTCCGCCGCGATGGACAAATACGCGTCGCGGGCCGCGATCCACTCGTCGCCGCCCACCGCGCGCCCGGCGTAGGCGCTGGCGACGAACGGGCGTGCGATGGCGTCGAACTGCTGAGCGCGGGCGCCATCGCGCGCGCGCAAACTGCGGCGCAGCTCCCCGACCGTCGCGCTGCGCCGCGCGTCGATCTCTCCGCGCAGATGCAGCGACGCGACCGCCGCGCCGAACAGCAGTTTCGCCGCGTGGCCGAACTCGCCCGAATCGGCGGAACGGCAGGCCGCACGATAGAGCGCGCTGGCGTCGGGCGCGTTGCCGAGCGCGGTGACGTCGCGCGCGCCCGAGCCGCGCGAAAACTGCAACGACGCGACGAGCCTCCACCCGACGGCGACGAGCAGCAGCGCGGCCAGCGCCGCGATGGTGTAGCCAATGAATGCCGCCTGGGTTGCGCCGACTTTCGCGCGCCCGAAGAGCCGTTGGTACAGCTCTTTCCAGCGGTCGACGAGCCACGACCACAACTGCTGCCACCACGTCGGCCGTAACGGCGGCTCGGGACGTTCCGTGAGATGATAGCGCCCGGGAACGGCGAGTTCGCGTGTGACGGCCTTGCCGATCGACGCCGGCGGCCCCGCCGCGGGCGGCCCTACGAGCGCGCGGCGTTCGGCCTCGAAGCGGCGCTCCGCCGCAACCCGCGTTTTCTTATCGTGAATGGCCGCAATCGATGCGTGCTGCGCGGTTTCCCAACGCCGCGCCAGTTCGTCGCCCGTCGTCGCGCGCGCGGGCGCGTGCGCCAACGCCAGGCATCCCGCGATCGCCAAGAGCGGCGCGACGCGGGCTGCGCGGTTCACGCGACCGTGCTGACGCCGGTCAGCCGGTCTAGGCCGGCTTCGATATCGTACCCTTCGCGCCGAATGCGCACGTCGAAGTAGTAGATCGCCAGCAGGACGATCGAAAACGGCGCGATCGCCGCGCGAAAGACCGACGTGACGATCACCTCGAGGGCGATCAAGTGCGCGAACATCGCAAGCATCGCCACCACGCTGGTCAGCGTGCTCGCACCCATCAATACGGCACCTGCCGCCAGCGCGAAGAGCACGGCACGCCAAAATTCGCGCCGGCTGAAGACGCGCGCGAACGCGGTGCCGAGCGCGTCGAAGACGCCGCGCTCTTCGATGACGATGCCGTTCATCGCGAAGGTGAGGGTGACGAAGAGCGGCGCGAGCACGAGCAGACCGGCGACGAGCACGGCGAGGGCGAGGATGCCCAGCGCGACGCCGGCCGGAACCGAAGCTCGCGCGACCAGGGCCGTGAGCACCGCCATGATCGAAACCGAAACGACGAAGGCGACGTACCAGGCCAGCAGCACAAAGCCTTCCACGAGCAGCAGTACGAGGACCGATCCCCAATGCCGCAGCGCGGCGCGGTAACACGGCCTGAACTCGACCGGCAGCCCGCGATAGAGCCGCGCGATGCCGACCGCGCACGCGTTGAGCGCGAACGGCCAGATCGCCCAGACGACGAGGATCAACGCGCCGAACGCGAGCGCCGCGCCGGGCGAGCTCATGAACGCCGGCATGATGGGCGTCGGGGGCGCCGATTTGGGATGCTCGAAGATGCGAATCATCTCGTCGAACTGCGGCACCGAGCTGCGATCGACGAAATATTGCAGCACCGCGAGCGGAACGATGACGACGCTCACGATGCCCGCGAACGGCAGAAAGTTCCGAACGTACAGCGTGATGGCCCGGTCGAAAATTTCGCCGAAGCCAAGGGGCCTCAACTCCATCGCGCGGCGCTTTCTGGCAGGGCCTTCCAAAAACCCCCGGTATCTCAAGCTCGATGAGCCGTGTGGGCAGCGTCGCCGCGATCTGGCGGTATCCGGTCAAGAGCCTCGCCGGCGAGCTCCTCGACGAGGTCGAGGTCACAGCCGGCGGCTTGGCGGGCGACCGGACCCGCGCGCTGGTCGTGCGTCACGGCCATGCCCGCACCGGCCAGCCGTATCGCGGAAAGGAGAACAGCCGCCTTCACCTCTCCCGCGACCCCGCGGCGGGCCTTCGCCTCGGCGATCAGGCCGGGGTCGCCCTCGAGCTCTGCGACGACGGAGCCTACTTCGACGCGGCGCCGGTTTCCGTGCTGGTCGACCGGTGGCTGGAGGCGCTCTCGGCGCACCTCGGATACCGGGCCGAGCCGCAGCGGTTCCGCCCCAACTTCTTCGTGCACGCCGACCCGGAGTTTTCCGCCGGCGAAGGCGAACTCGTCGGCGCGATCGTGACGATCGGCGAGGTGCGAATGCGCGTTCGCAAGCCGATCGAACGCTGCGTCGTCATCACCTACGATCCGCACGGCGCCCCGTCCGATCCGCGCGTCCTCCGTTACGTCGCGCAGCAGCGCAACACGTGGATGGGCATTTACTGCGACGTACTCGAGCCCGGCACGGCGCGCGCCGGCGACGCACTCGTCATCGCTTGAAGAAAGGTCGATCCATGAACGCTGCTCGTCTCACTCGTAAGGTCTTGCTCGAATCCGCCGCGTCCCTGGGCGCGTTCGCCGCTCTCGGCGCGGCTGCCGAAGCGGCGCCGGCGGCTGCGAGCGTGCTGGGTGCTTGGAGCCTGGAGAGTTTCGAGATGGCCGATCCCGGCAAACCGGTGACGCCGCGCTTTGGTTCCCATCCCGTCGGGTACTTGATCTACACGCCGGACGGTCACATGTCGGCGACGCTCTCGGCCGCGACTCGCCCGGCCTTCGAATCGCTCTCGCTCGCATCGCCGGACGAATGCCAGGGGCAGAAGCTGAAAGATTTTCTTTGCTACGCCGGGACGTACGACGTCAAAGGCGATCGCGTCTTTCATCACGTGCAAGTGAGCGTCTTTACCGATCTCGTCGGAAAGACGCTCGAGCGCCAGTTCAAGATCGAAGGCAATACGCTGACGATTCGAACGATCACGGCCGGGATGTGGGGCACCAACAGCATCCTGGTGTGGAAGCGCGCCTAAAGGGCGCGGGCCGTCTGCCTTTCGGGTACTCACTAGCCGTCGTGGGGCGGCAGCGCGGATTCTCGCTCGTCGAAGTCTTGGTCGCGACGGCGATCGCGTTCGTCGTCGGCTGGCTCTTGCTGCGGCTCACGGGTGGGACGATGGCGGCTGCGGCGCGCGGTTCGTCGCGGCTGGCCGGCGGAAGCGCCGCGAGCCGTTTGAGCGAGCGGCTTACCGCCGAGGCCGCGAGCGCGTGGTCGGTCTTCGTTCCGCCGGCGGACGCGCTGGGCAACGATAACGCCGACGGCCACGAACTCGATTTCGCCGGCGAGGATGCCGGCCATCGGCAATGGTGTCACGCGTACGCGTTCGACGCGGCGACCGGCCGCGTCGCGGCGTACGCGTATCTTCCCGGCGGCGCAGCGGCGAGCGGCGAAACGTTCGACGGCATAGCCTCGTTGCACGCTAAAGTCTTTCCCATCGCGGCGTTATGGAACGCCGGCGGCGAGCTCTACGATCCGCTCTTCGCGGGATCGAGCGCCTCCGACGTAGCGTACGATTTCGGCTGGAATCCGATGGCGGCGGGCGGAAACCGTTTGGTGCGCGTCGCGCTGAAAGCCGACGGAGCGAACGGCGAACTCGTGTTGAGCAGCGCGACCGCGCCGACCCACTTCACGGTCGTGATCGAATACACGCCGGCGCCGTAACTGAGCGTTAGAGCGTCGTGCGGCCTTCCAGGGCTTTGGCGAGCGTGACTTCGTCGGCGTAATCGAGGTCGCCGCCGATCGGCAGGCCGTAGGCCAGGCGCGAGACGCGCATGCCCAGCGGCTGCAGCAGCCGGGAAAGATACAGCGCCGTCGCTTCGCCTTCGGCGTTGGGGTTGGTCGCGAGGATGATTTCGCTGGGCGATTCCGCGCCGACGCGTTCGATGAGTTCTTTCACGCGCAGCTGCGCGGGGCCGATGCCGTCCATGGGCGAGATCAAACCGCCCAGCACGTGGTAGCGGCCGCGAAACGCACCGGTGCGTTCCACCGCGTACACGTCTTTAGCTTCGGCAACCACGCAAATCGTAGCGGCGTCGCGGCGTTCGTCGGAGCAGATCGCGCACGGGTCGTTCTCGGTGAGCGAGTAGCAGATCGTACAGAAGCGCACGCGATCCTTCACGTCGAGAATCGCTTGCGCCAGCGCTTGCGCTTCGTGACGCGGGCGATTGAGCAAATAGAACACGAGCCGTGCGGCGGTCTTCGGGCCGACCGTCGGCAGCTTGCTGAACTCGTTGATCAACGCCGCCACCGGGCCGGCAACCGAGCTGGACGACAAGCTACATGAGGCCGGGAATGCGCATGCCGCCCGTCACCGACGCCATGCGCTTCTGCGACGTCTCGCTGGCTTTGGCGAGCGCGTCGTTGATCGCGACCACGACCAGATCTTCGAGCGTTTCGAGATCTTCGGGATCGACCGCTTCGGCGCCGATCTTCACGCTCTTTACGCGCGTGTCGCACGTCACTTCGACGGTCACCGCGCCGCCGCCGGCCGTGCCGCTGACCACCGTGCCGGCAAGCTCGTCTTGCGCTTTCGCCATCTCGGTCTGCATTTTTTTCACTTGAGCCATGAGTTGCGCTTGGTTCATCGTTCCTTTATCCGTTCGTTGGCGTAGCTGAAGAGCGCGTCGGCATCGTCGGGTTCGCCCGCACCGGCGCCGGCCGTGACCGATGCGACGCCGCCGGGCGCCGAGCCTTTCGTGCGGGCGGCGCCGCCTTCGACGCGCAGCACGACCCGCAGCCGCGCGCCGAGCACGTCGGCGATGGCGGCTTCGATCGACGCCGCGTGATCCCGCAGCGCGTCGGCGCTCCACGCGTCGGGAAGCTTGAGCACGAGCGCGTCGCCGTCGAGCGATTCGATCGCCGCGCGCGAGAGCGGCGCCCGCAGCGATTGCCGCTCGCCCTCGACCTTGCCGCGAATGCTCTGCCACGCGGCGCGCACGCGCTGCACGGTGATCGATCCGGGCGCGGCGGGCGGCGCAGCGGGCTCGGCCGGCGGCGGGTCTTCGGCCAAGGGTGGCGCCGGAGAAACGACGGGCGCCGCGGCCTCAGCCGCCGCCGCCGGCTTTGCGGCGGAGGCCGGCCGGGCCACCGGCGGAGCCTTGGCAGCGGCGGCGGGAGCGACGGGAGCGACGGCCGGCGCGCCTTCCTCGAGCGCGGCGACGCGAGCGGCGAGCGCGTCGAGCGTGGGGTCTTCGGCGGTGAGGATGAAGCGCAGCAAGGCCGTCTCCAGCTCGAGCCGGGGATTGGCGCCCGACCGCGCCAGCGAGGCGGCTTCGCCGAGCACGCGCAGGGCGCGCACGATGACGGCTTGGCTCACGCCGCGGCTGCGTTCGGCGGCGCGCTGCGCGTCTTCCGGCGCGAGATCGCGCGCGAGCAGTTCGGGATCGACGCGCGCGACGAGCAGGTTGCGAAACGCCGCAATCAGCGCGCGCACCAGCACCTGCATGTCGGTGCCGGCATCGCTGGCTTCCTCGATGCTCGCCAGCGCGGCACCCGCGTCGCGGGCCAGGACGGCATCGAGCAAACCCTGCGCGTAGTTGCGGCCGGTGGCGCCGAAGGCGACGTCGAGCGTCTGCGCCGTCACCATCTCGCCGTTGGCGAAAGCGGCGGCCTGTTCGAGCATGGTCAGCGCGTCGCGCAACCCGCCGTCCGCCCGGTAGGCGATCGCAGCCAGCGCGGCCTCGTCGATCGCGATACCTTCTCCCGTGGCGACTTGGCGCATCTTTTCGATCATCACCGGAATCGAAATCCGGCGAAACGCATAGCGCTGGCAGCGCGACAGGATCGTGACGGGCAGCTTCTCGGGCTCGGTGGTCGCCAAGATGAAGACGGCGTGCGGCGGCGGCTCCTCGAGCGTCTTCAGAAAGGCGTTGGCGCCCTCTTTGGTGAGCATGTGCGCCTCGTCGATGATGTAGACTTTCATGCGCATCGACGCCGGTGCGAACTTCACCGCGTCCCGCAAGGCCCGAATCTCGTCGATGCCGCGATTGCTGGCGGCGTCGATCTCGAGCACGTCGAGTGCGGTGCCGGCCAAGATCGCCCGGCAGTTTTCGCAGTCGTTGTCGGGCGTGGCGGTCGGTCCGTGGACGCAGTCGATGCAGCGGGCCAGAATCTTCGCGGCCGAGGTCTTGCCCGAACCGCGCGGCCCGGAGAAGAGATAGGCGTGCGCGAGCCGGCCGCTCTCGATGGCGGCGGTGAGGGTGCGGACCACCGCGTCTTGGCCGACGAGGTCGGCGAACGTCAGCGGGCGCCAGGTACGGTAGAGGGACACAACGTGAACTTGGCAGGAGCGTTTGGGGGCGCCTGCCATCGGGTAGAGTTGAAACGGCCCATGGCGTCTATGGGTTATGATGGTCACGAAGGAGCACCGTAAGGCGCTCTGGGATTTCGCTTCCCGAGGGTAGGAGCAACCAGAGGGACAAGAGAGAGGCTCCGTGGATCTGCGCGCCGCGCTGCAAGCCAAGTTCGGGTTCAAAGAGTTCTACCCGGGCCAAGTCGAGGTCGTATCCTCCGTCTTAGACGGCAAGGATACGCTGGCAATTCTCGCCACGGGCGCCGGCAAGAGCCTCACCTATCAGCTTCCGGCGCTGCTGCTCGACGGCACGACCGTCGTCGTCAGCCCCCTGATCGCGCTGATGAAAGATCAGCTCGACATGCTGCGCGAGCGCGGCATCACCGACGTCGTGGCGCTCAACTCGACGCTCTCCGAAGAGCAAGAAGAACGCGCCCGCGAACGCATCGCGTTGGGCGGCGTGAAGATCGTCTACACCACGCCCGAGAAGCTCGAAGACGAAAGCTTCACGCGGCTGCTCCAGTCGCTCTCGATCCCGCTCTTCGTCGTCGACGAGGCACACTGCATCAGCCAATGGGGGCACGATTTTCGCCCGGCCTACCTGGCGCTGGGCGGCGTGATCGCCAAGCTCGGCAAGCCGACGGTTCTCGCGCTCACCGCCACCGCGACGCCCTCGGTGCGCGAAGACATTCTCCACCAGCTCGGCATCGAGCACGTCAAGCCGATCGTGCGCGGATTCGACCGCCCCAACCTCGTGTACGAAGCGCGCAAGGCCGACAAAGAGGCCGATAAGTTCAAGATCCTCAGCGCGCTCTTCACCGGCGACGAAGCGCTCGAGGGCACCGGCATCATCTACACGGCCACCATCAAGAACGCGCTCGAGATCCAAAAGTATCTCACGATGACGCTCGACATTCCGGCCGCGGTGTACCATTCGAAGCTCCATAAAGAAGATCGCACGTCGGTGCACAATCTCTTCATGGACGAGTCGATTCGCGCCGTCGTCGCCACCAACGCGTTCGGCTTGGGCATCGACAAGCCCAACATCCGCTTCGTCGTGCACTACGATCTGCCGGGCTCGCTCGAGGCCTACACGCAGGAGGCCGGGCGCGCCGGCCGCGACGGCATGCCGTCGCGCTGCATTTTGATCTATCGCATGAGCGATACGCGCGTGCAAAACTACTTCCTCACCGGCAAGTATCCCGACGTCGAGGAAGTGCAGCGCGTCTTCGGCACGATCGAAGTCTTCGGCGATCAGTCGGCGGGCGTGGCCATGACCGATCTGCGCAAGATCCTGCAGCTCCCGCTCACCAAGCTCAAAGTCATCCTCGCGCTGCTCAAGAAATCGGGCTACATCGAGCACGTCGATAAATCGAGCTACGGACTCACCGAAGCGGTGCGCAAGAACCGCCGCCTGGTGCTCAGCCTCGCGAACTACGAAACCAAGAAATCGTACGACCAGAGCAAGCTCGCGATGATGCTGCAGTACGCCGAGACGACGTCGTGCCGCCGCCGCTTCATCCTCAACTACTTCGGCGAGGACTTCGAAAAGAGCAACTGCGGGGCGTGCGACAACTGCCTTCGGGCGCTGCGGCGCGGCGTCGACCAGGGTGAAGCGACCGGAGGGTTCAAGATCTCCGACGTGGTCGTCCATACGAAGTTCGGGATCGGCACGGTCGAACGCGCCGAGAAAGATTTGGTGACCGTGCTCTTCCCCAACGTGGGATACAAGACGTTGCTGGCGTCGGCCGTGCAGCGCGCCGAAGCGAAGATTGCTTAGCGCGGCGGCACTGCGCCCGCTGCTGGCGATCGCCCTGATCGTCGCGACGCAGGGCCAGGCGCCGCCCTCGCCGGCCCCGCCGGCCAGCCCCGCACCCTCGCCTTCGCCCTCGGCATCTCCGGCCGCGTCCCCGGGCGCTTCGGCATCTCCGGCCGCATCGCCGGGCGCCTCGGCATCCCCGGCCGCGTCACCCGCCGCCGGCGCCTCGCCGGCACCGACCGCGCCGCCGATCTCCGTCACGCCCGCTTCCGCCGCGGTCGCCGTCGGCGGTACGCAGCGCATCCAAGTCGAGTCGGTGCTCGGGCCGATCGCCGCCACCGTGCACGATCCCGCGATCGCCGATGCGTTCGTCGATCAAACGACGCAATCGGTCAACCTCTCCGGTAAGACGCCCGGCACCACCGTCGTAACGATCTCCGACGCGCGCGGCCTCACGCGCGACGTCCCGGTGCGCGTCGCCTATACGGCGGGCACCGTCGCACCGCGCATCTCGCTCTCGGTCACCGGCGACCCGGCGTCGGCGGATTTCATCAAAGATTTGGTGGCGCGCGCCGTGCGCGATGCGGCCTCGGTGCGCCTCGGCGGCCAGATCGTGGTGTCGTCCGACGACGTTCCCTTCTCCGGAACGCTCGCGCAGGATCACGTCGCGGGCTTCGACGTCCCGGTCTTGATTCAGGGTACGCAGTATTTCGAAGTCGACGCGTCGACGCACGTCGACTTGCAGAACGTCGCCGTACCGCGGATTTCGCCGTCGTCGCTCATGGTCAGCGATTATCCCGAGCGGCTGGAAGAGAACGGCCAGCTCTTCAGCGCCGTGCTGCACTCCGAGGCGCCTTCGCGCTTTCTCTACTTTCACTACAATCCGCCCGGGCAGCCCGACCGGCGGCTGGTGCTGCGCGCGGAGAACTCCTCGCCGGAGCCCGCGATCGTTCAGTTCATCAGCGGGCGCGGCGGCCCGTCGCCCAACGAGATGGAGACCGGGCACCGCTGCACCAAGAGTTTTCTCGTCGACGTCGTGCAGAATCAAGGGCAGCTGATCACGATCCCGGGGAACGCTTCGATCAACGTCGCCACCAGCGATCTGCCCGCCGGCGCGGTGATCTGCAACATGCTGCAGCTGCGCGTCCTTTCCGGCGCCGACGTCAAGCTGACGCTCTTCGCTCAGGACGCGACCCAAAGCCCCGACGTGCCGCTGGGCGCCGCCGAGCTGCTCGAAGGTTCGCACAAACACGCGCGCGGCATCTACGCCATCCCGGAGTTCTACTACGCCACGCAGTGGCGCGTCGACGGCGAGTATCTCGAGCTGCCGATCGGGCAGATCCCGCTGCCGAACCGCTTGCAGGGCGAGGCGCTCTCCGGCGACTACGGCGTGCTGCAATCCTTCGTGGTGACGATGTCGAACCCGACGTCCACCCCGCAATCCGTCGCGATCTACGAAAATCCACGCGGCGGCCGCGCCACCGCAACGTATCTCATCGACGGCGTGCTGGTGCAGTCGCACCAAACGCCGCCGTATTCGCGTTATAAGGTACGGCAGTACGTCGTGCCCGCGCGCGGCTTCGTTCGCGTGACGATCGTAACGATGCCGGAGGCGGGATCGAGCTATCCGCTCAAGCTGATCTTCGCGCCGGACGACGGCAGCGTGGCACCGGGCGCGCCGGGCTCGCCGATCTATTGATCGCTCTCTGGAAAGGACGTTTGGAATGACCCTGGTTTTCCGCGCCATCGCCGCACTGCTCGCCGCCGTCTCGATCGCGGCGTGCTCGAGCGGCGGCGGCTCCCAGCTTCCGGCCGCCGCCGGCGCGAACGCCGATGCCTTCGGCCCGCTGGTGAACTCGCAAGATTTCAAATGGAGCGTCACGCTCTTCGGTGAGAAGGGGCAGCCGGTGCGCGCATCCTGCGGCGATCCGCTGCAGTGGCGCGTGATCGGCGGCGGCGCCGGAAGTAACGACGGCTCGGCAGTGGGAACCGGCGTGCCGGATATCGCCAAGAACGGCTGGGTCGCGACGCCGCAATCGGGATCGCAAGCGCGCGCCTACGTCTCGTGCGCGAAGGCCGTGCTCTTCCACTACCGCTCGGTCGTTTGGAAAAAGCCGGCTAACGCCATCGTCTCGACGGCGACGGTGTCGTGCCCGAACGGCTACGTGCCGATCAGCGGCGCGGGCGTCATCGCCGTTTCGCCGGAGAAAGTCACCGGCTCGTACCTGAACCGCACCACGCTGGCATTTTACGTCACCGGCGGCGCGCAAGCCGTCATCAGTTGCGGCCGCACCGCCAACGGCTTCTCGCTCACCGGCTCGATCGCGACGGGACATCCGCGCACCGTCTACTCCGCGTGCGCGCACGGCACCACCGCGGTCGGCGGCCTCTCGGGCAACGGCAACTACCAGCAGCCGCCGTACCAATCGTATCCCGGCGGCCCCGGAAAGCCGTCGAACCCGCCGCCGCTCGGCTGGTGGGTGCAGGTCGGCGCGAGCAATCCCGGTGCCGAAAGCTGGGCCGCGTGCGTTCCGACCAAGGCGTAAGCACCGGCTAGCGCGCGCTCGCGGCGGCGTAGACCTGTTCCATGCTGCGCGCGCTGGCCAGCCACGAAAAGCGGGCGATCGCGCGCGGACGCGCCTCGGCCGCACGCGCGTCGTCTTCGCCGCGCAACGCGCGAGCGATCGTTTCGGTCCACCGATCGTGATCGTCGACCGCGACGAGCCGCGCGTCGTCGCCGGCGATCTCCGGCAGCGACGCGCGATCGGAGACGACGCACGGCGTGCCGCTGCACAGCGCCTGCGCCGCGGGATAGCCGAAGCCTTCGTAGCGCGACGGCACCGCGACGACCGCGCAGGTTGCGTAGAGCTGCAGCAGCCGCTCGCGCGGAACGTACCCGAGAAAATCGACGCGATCGCGCACGCCCAGCGTATCGGCTAAGCGCAGGCACTCGTCGCGATAGGGCGTCGGCGGCCCGACGGCGACGATGCGCGCGTGCGGAAGATCGGGCAAGACGCGAATCGCCGTCGTGAGATTTTTGCGGCGTTCGACGGTGCCGACGACGAGAATCGTTCGCCCGTCTCCGCCGGTGCGCACCAGCCGGCAGAAATCCTCGGCGACGCCCGGGTAGACGACGTGAATGCGCGCCGGATCGTAGTCATCGAGCACCCAGAGCAGTTCGCTGCGCGAAAACTTCGAATCGACCGCAATCCGCGCCGCGCTGCGGTAGCGCTTGACGGAAAACGCCCCGAAGTAATACCGGGCGTAGAGCCGGGCGTGCGACTGCACGCGCAGCCAGGCGACGTCGTGCACGGTGACGACCACCGGCGCGCTCGAGCGCATCGGCACCGTCCCCGAAGCGCAGTGCAGCACGTCGACGCGCGCCGCGCGGGCCCGGCGCGGCAAGAGCACTTGATCCCAGATCACGCGCCGGTCGAACCGCCAAGGATCGAGGCGCGGCTCGGAGAGTTCGGCGACGTCGACGCCGTCGTTGCGCAGCGCGGCAGCCAGCCCGCGAACGTACTCGCCGATGCCGGTTGCCGTCCCGACGGCGAGTTGCGCGTCGAGACCGATCCTCACCGCGGCGCGCCCGGCGCCGCGCCGAGCAACGACGTCAATGCGCGCACCATCCCGGAGTTTGGATCGAGCGCGCGCGCGCGCTGCAAATCCGCCCGGGCCGCCACCACATCGCCACGTCGGTAGGCTACCACACCCAGGCCCGCCAGCGCATCGGCACTTCCGGGATCGGTCGCGTAGGCGCGTTCGAAGAGCCGCTGCGCGGAGCCGAGATCGCCGAGCAGCACGGCTTGATTGGCGGCGGAGATCGCGTACTTGTCCGACCATGGGGAGAGCGCGACGGCCGCGTCGAGATCGCGCATCGCGCGGCGAAACCACGCGTCGCGCGCGCTCCCCGCCGGCACACTGCGTCCGGCGGCGACCGCGAACTCGCCCATCCGGAACCATCCCTCCGCGACGGCGTCGGGGTGGGTCGCCAGCAGCTCGAGACGCACGCGCAGCGTTCGCTCCATCGCATACGCTCGGGCCGGATCGGCCCCGGCCACCGCATCGACGCGGGCGCGCACCGCGTCGACGTCCGGTGCGGCGAGAAAGTACTCGTAGGCGAGGCCGTCGTCGCCACGCGCCGCGGCGACCTGCGCCAGCAATTCGTCGCGCGCCGGCGTCGGCGGCAGGCGCAGCGCGTAGCGTTGCGCCGCCGCGGCGTCGCCCTCGTCGAGCGCGTGCCGCGCGAGCGTGGCTTCCACGAAGGGCGCCGGCGCGACCCGGTCGAGCGCGCGATAGACGGCCAGGCCGAACCCGCTGGGAATGCGTGCCGGGAGCGATCCCGGCACCGCCGCGGCCGCATCGAGCGAGGACGAGGCGAGCTGAATCACGCCGAAGCATACCACTACCGCCGCCGCGAGCCCGATGAGGGCCGCGCGCACGAATGCGGGACGCGCGAGCGTCAGAACTTCACCGTGAGGTTGAGGTCGGCTCGCGTGGTCGTTTGGGAGTTGGCCGGAAGCAGATTATCTTGATAGTGCTGCTGACGCGCCGACACGGAGAGCGTGCTCGAGAAACGCGGAATGCTGAACGTCAGGCCGCCGCCGTAGGAGTTGTTGAATCCGTCGAGATTCGCCACGCCCGGCAACCCGTAGGCGCCCAGCAGCCGTTCGGCCCCGTAGTTGAAGTTGAGCGTCAGGTTATGGACGACCGGGACCGCGACGTTGGCGCCCACGGCCACCTTGCTCAGGTCGGCGTAGCTGGGCACCGCGAGCGGGACGTCGTCGCCGGGGAGTTCCCAGCCGCCGGTCGTCCCGGCCGACTCTGCGGAGAAGCCGCTGATATCGTTGCGCGCGAGGTGCTCGTAGCTGCTCGAGACGTCGACGTTCACCTTGCGATGCCCGGCGCGGACGTCGAAGTTGGCTCCGGCGCCGTAGGCTTGATCGTCGAGCGCGGCTTGGGGAGCTTGCACCGAGGCACCTTCGACGCGAACTTGGAACTGCGCCGGCCCCACGTGGAAGGTTTGCGGAACGACCACTGCCGCGCGCTGCGAGCCGGCCGGAGCCGACGCGACCGAGAGCGAGGACGGAACGGGCGGCACGAATCCGCCGCCGCTGCCGCCCTCCAACAGGCCGAAGGAGAACGCTCCCGGCTCGGGCGAGACGAGCGTCACCGGCGCGACCGGTTCGTACGCACCGACCGTGAACGACGCCGCCGCGGGCGCTGCCAGGCCGCGCGCGGCGCTGGCCGCTGGGGCCGGCGTCTCGGCGACCGGGGCGATGGCGGTGTCGGGCAGGCTGGGACGGTAGCTGGCGCGCATCGAAAGCGCCATCGCGCTCAGATCGATCGCGCTGCCGCCGGCCGGCGCGAGCGCGGAAAAGCTCGGCACCCAACCGGAGTCGGCGACGAACTGCGCGGCAGGACGGGTTGCCGGCGCGCCCAGTGCCATTCCACGCAGGGGAGATTCACTCGCGCGATCGCCGTAGGCGGCGGCAAGCTCGGCGCGGCTGTCGCCGGTCTCGCCGAAGAGCCGCAGCATGAGCTGGGGACGAAGGTCGAAGGCGGCGGCGGGGGCCGGAGCGGCGGCGCTGGCATGGCCGGAGTACAGCGCTCCGGCGAGCGCTGCAATCGACGCAATGCCGACCAGCCGACGCATGTTCTCCTCCGACGTTCGTACAATCGCCGTCGCCCTTCCGGTTCCGGCGCTTGGCGCCGGCTCGGGGGGCAAATTATTCTATCGGATGTTTATGGCGGGGGTTTCAGTTTTGAGCTCTTTCCCTCGCCTTCCCCCGTCAGAAACCGCCGGCCGATGAGGATTGCGGCGTAGTCGTCGATCGGGCGCGGCGGGGTTTGGAGGCCGACCGGGAGCAAGCGGCGCCACCCGGCCGGGGGATGCTCGCGAAAGTAGAGCTCGCGCGCGCGACGCGTGGTCTCGAATTCGTCAACCTCGCGTACGGGCGGCCCCAGCGCTCGCAACGCGGCGGCGACGGCTCGCGCGTTGGTGCCGCGTCCCAGGGCGATCGTTGCGATCGCATGGCGGGCGACCGCCGCGGCCGCGCGCGGCGCCAGCTCGCCGATCGCGACGATGCCGCACTCGAGCACGCCGCCCTGCGGATCGAGCACGGCGTACCCCGCCTTGCGGCTGCCGGGATCGACGGCCAGCACGCAGCCCGAGCCGGCCGGCGCGGTCACGATTGCGTGAGCGCGATGACGATCGGGATGCCGCCGAGATGCGGGTAGACGTCTTCGGCCGCGTAGGCCGTCAGCACGTACGAGCCCGGCTTCGAGATAGCCGACTGCATCTGCGCCACGGACGCCGGGAAAAACTCGAGCGGCTGAACGTTCTCGGCCAGGAACGGCGGCAAGTTCAAGCGCTCGGCGGTGATCGTGACGTACTGCTGCAGCTGCCCCAGCGCGAGGCTGATGTTTGCGCCGCTCTTCCCGGCGATGGTGAGCTGCGCGATCACGTCGCCTTTGCGAAACGAGCGCACGTCGGAGATCAAGTTGATGCCGAAATGAATTTGATCGTTCTCGAAGAGATTCTGATCCGACGTGGCCGTGAGCATCACGTTGGCTTCGCGCAGTTTGCTATCCATCGCCGGGTCGGTGGCGACCGCGGTGAGGCGCTTCTCGGCGTCCGGCGGAATCGCGTACGGGCGCAGCCCCAGGCGCACGTAGTTGGCGTTGACGAACTTCACCGCGTCGGCGTAGAAGGTGCGGATCGTCGCAATGCGCTGCGCCTGGGTGGCCGACCGGTCGATGATCCGGTAGAACGGCACCATGATGCGATCGACCGGAAACACCAGGCGCCCGTTGTTGACTTTGGCTTCGAGGTTGCTCTCGCGCGACTGCAGCTCGGCAATCTGCTCGTTGAGCGAACCCATCTTGAAGAACGCGGTCTGCACCTGGCGCGAGGCGAAGATGGCGACGAGCGTGACCACCAGGGCGATCACCATGCCGGTGGCGATCGCGATGATCGTCGACGTGTAGCGCGGGCGGATGCCGAAGAGCGAGAGGCGCTTGCGGCCGACCTGATGGCCGACGCGATCGCCGACGTAGGCGACCGCGCCCGCGATGATCATCACGAACAATACGTTGAAGACGCCGCGCACGAATTCGACGACGTTCATCGCGCGCTCACACCGCGGCGGCCACGCGCAGGCGCGTGAGGCCGATCGCCGTGAAGATGAGGTTGGGCATCCAGGCGAAGAGCCACGCGAAGTTGAGCAGCGTCTCGCCCGCGAACGAGCAGACCGTCATTACGATGTAGTAGACGAAGACGATCAGCAGCGACAGCCCGAAGCCCACGCTCGTGCTGCCGCCCCCGCGAACGGCGCGCAGCCCGAACGGAATCGCGATCAGGATGAAGACGAAGCAGGCGAACGGCCGAGCGAGTTTCTCCTGATACGTCGTGACGTACTTGCGTAGTTCGGTCTCCGTAAGCTGCCCCGAATGAACGACCTCGGCGATCTGCGACCGGCTCATATTCTCCGGATCGTCGTTGCTGAGCCGTTTCACGAGGTCCGTTGGATTCTGGCCGATTTCGACCTGCTGTTCGGGAATTCGGGGCTCCGAGAGCGTCGAGCCGTCGGCGTTGAAGCGATAGACCGACGCGTTCTCCAGCACCCACTTATCGGCCGTGAAGTCGGCCCGGTCGGCGAAGACGATCTGGCGCGGCTGGTGATTGGCGTCGTACTGGACCAGCGTGACGTTGAGCAGGGCTCGGGAATGCGGGTCGTAGGCGGTCGCCAGCGTCACCTGGCGCCCGCCGTGGGGCAGCGGGGCCGAGACGGTGAGGTCGCGATTGAACGCGCTCGTATGGTTGATGACGCCGTTTTCGATCTCGGTCAGCTGGTCGGCGGCGTAGGGCACGACGCTCTCTTGCAGGTAGAGCGTCACGAACGACATCACGATGCCCACCGCGAGCAGCGGCGCGACGATTCGGGAAAACGTGATGCCGGCCGCCTTGAGCGCGGTCATCTCGCTGTCTCCCGAGAGGCGCTGGATCGCCAGCAGGGTGCCCAGCAAGAGCGCCATCGGAATCACCAGCACCACGTAGCCGGGAAGCGACCACAGAAAGACGAGCAGCGCGGCCCACAGCGGGGCGTGCTCGGTGCTCACCAGCTTGCCGATGTTGAGCAGTTCGGTCGCGGCGAAGATCAGCGTGAAGGCCGAAAGGCCGAACCAGAACGGTCCGGCGAGTTCGGTCAGCATGTACCGGTCGAGGATGCTCAGCCGCACGCGCGTCCTCGCACTACAGCCGGAAGCCTTCCCCGAGGTAGAACGTCCTAGCGATCGGCGAATCGAGCACCTCTTGCGCCGAACCCGACACTTCGATGCGCCCGTTGTTCATGATGTAAGCGCGATCGACGATCGCCAGCGTCTCGCGCACTTGGTGATCGGTGATGAGGATGCCCAAGCCGCGATCGCGCAGTTGCCGGATCATCGCTTGGATGTCGGCCACGGCGATCGGATCGATGCCGGTAAACGGTTCGTCGAGCAGCAGGAAGGCGGGCTCGATGGCCAGCGCGCGCGCGATCTCCACTCGGCGGCGCTCGCCGCCCGAGAGGCTGTCGCCGCGCGCGTCGACGAAGGCGCGCAGGCCGAACTCTTCGAGCAGCGCCGGCAGCCGGCGCTCCTGCTCTTCGCGCGAGATGCCGTTCTGCTCCCAAATCAGGCGGATGTTATCGCCCACCGAGAGCTTGCGAAAGATCGAATTCTCCTGCGCGAGATAGCCGATGCCGTTGCGCGCGCGCGCGTACATCGGCGCGCCGGTGAGATCGATGTCGCGCTCGTCGCGTTCGAGCAGCACCGTGCCGCCGTCGGGCTTGATCAAGCCCACGACCATGTAGAAGGTCGTCGTCTTGCCCGCGCCGTTGGGGCCGAGCAGTCCGACGACCTCGTTGGTGCAGACTTCGGCCGAAACGCCGTTGACCACCGTGCGCTCGCCGTAGCGTTTGACCAGGCCGCGCAGTTTGATTGAAGATTGTGCGTTCATTTCAAATCATGTGCATGTGCGTGAGTGACACGTCGGAATCGAAGCTCGAGCCGGTCGCGCGAAAGCCCTTCGGATCGACCACCACCACGTGGCCGTCGCCGTGAAGCGTCTCCTTGGTGCGATCGTACGTGAGGCGGTCGCATTGCAGCGTCATGCCGGTGGCGGTTCGAGCGTGCACGCCGTCCAAGAGCGTCACGGTATTCTTGGTTTGATCGACGACGGCGTGGGGTGCGGTAGCGATCAGCGTCGAGCCGTCCTTTGCGTGAAACGTGATGTGCGAGTCGGTGAGGAAGACTCGGGTGCTGCCTTGCGCCCCCTCGCTCTCCATCGCGCTTGCGAGAAGATCGTACTTCACGCGGTTGTGAACTTGATCGATGAGCCGCACGGGCTGCTTCGCGGTTCCGTGCGCCGTGATGTGCAGGATCAACGGCGTCGCGCTGGCGCGCGGCGTGGCGGCCGCCCGGGGCGAGCTCTTGGGGGCTTGCGGGTTGCAGCCGGCCGCCGCGGCGGCCAGCGCGAGCGCGGCGAACGCCGAAAAGCGCGGTTTCACTGGCGCTCCGGCGCGCGCCACGCGGCGGCGGCGACGGCGAGCCCCATCGTCGGCATCCACAAACCGAAGATTACGATGCTCATAGTATCGATCAGGCCTTGCACGGCAACGCCGACGAGTCCCGCTGCGGCGGCGAGCGCGAGCGTCGCGCCCTCCGGCGACGCGTGCGGCAAGCGGCGCCGCAACGCTGCGATCAACGCCCAGACGTTCCACAGAAACGCCGCCAGCCCGAGAACGCCGAGTTCGGCAAAGAACGTGAGATAGAGGCTGTGGGCGTGAAAGGCCGCCACTTCGCCGTCGGGAACGCGCACCAGCGGGTAGATGCGCGAGAAATCGAACGGCCCGACGCCGGTCAGGGGAAAGCGATCGATCACCTGCGTCGCCGCTTGCCAGATCGCCAGCCGCGTATAGTCCTCGCTCGGATTGTGCCGCGCGTTGAAGAAGAACGCGACCGCCACGATGCCGGCGGCGATCGTTGCGAGCGCCGCGATGCCGGCGCGGCGGTGGCCGCGCGCTCGAGCGACGATCGTAAACGCCGCGGCCGCCGCAAACCCCATCCATCCCGCCCGGGAGAAGGTGGCCGCCAGCGCGATCAGCCCGAGCGCGAGCGCGATCCAGGCCACCGCGCGCAGCGCGGCGGAGCGCCCGATGCTCGTCAGCGCGTAGGCGAAGGGCAGAAAGACGACGAGATACGCCGCCAGCTCGCCGGGAAGCACGAACGTGCCGATGGCGCGGCCGTGCCCGATCGTGTAGAGATCGGCCGGATGCCGCGTGACCAGCATCGCGATCGCCGCCAGCGCTGCGAGGCCGCCGGAGACCGCGTACGACCAGAAGATCGCGCCGGCGACGTGACGGTCGTTGAAGAACGCCACCAGCGCCAAGCCCCACACCATGCTCAAACCGAAGATGCAGACGAAGAGCAGGCCCGCGGGCGGATCGAGGCCGGCTAGTGCGGCGAGCATCGCCGCCGCGAACCATGCCAGCATCGGCAGCCCCAACGGCTGCGGCGTCTCGCCCCGGTAGCGCACCAGCACGACGGCTGCGTACACCGCGATCGCGCACACCAGGCCGAGCACGGCGAGGACGGCCGGCGCGGGCACCATCGAAACGCCGGGGAACGCGACGCTGCCCAACGCGATGAACGCTGGAAAGAGCGGCAACCCGGCATAGACGCCGGCAAACGCCGCCGGCATGAACGAGCGCGCGCGCATCAAGCGCCCCGCACGATCTCGACGACGCGTTGCGCGATGCGCCGCGCACCGCCGGGCTGCCCCATGCGCGCTCTCCCGGCCGCGCCCATCGCGGCGCGGCGCGGCGCGTCGTCGAGCAGTTCGCCCAAGCCGGCCGCGGCCGCCGCCGGCGTGCGCGGCAGCACGGTCATGCCCTCGCCCAGCAAGCCGCGCTGGCGCTTGCGATACCACAGCGCCGCGCGATCGTCGGGATCCTCGAACGCCACCACCGGCAGGCCGGCCGCGGCGGCGGCTTCGTTGGCGGTGCCGGCTTGGCCCAGCGCGATCTCGACGCGGCCGAGCAACGGCCCGAGCGCGCCGCGCCACGCTCGCACGCGCTCGCGTCCGTCGAGCGCGAGCGCGAACGGCCGCAGCTCGTCCGCGCCCGCGGCGCGCACGACGCTCCAGCCGCTTTCGGCCGCACGCCGCGCGATCGCGGCCTCGTCGAGTCCGCGCGCGATCGAGAGCGCCGCGCCCAAGCCGGGACGTTCCGGCGCGAGTTCGCGCACGACGTCGAGCAGAAAGGCCGCGTCGTCGTAGGCCGCTTCGCGGCTGCCCGGCAGCAGCCCGAGCGCCGGCGCGAAACCGTCCACCACGCCCGCGGCGCGCGGATCGTCTTCGGCGCAGAAGAGATCGACGATGACGTTGGCCGCGTCTTCGACGGCGAGGCCGTGCTCGCGCAACCGCTCGGCCGTGGCCGGGTCGCGCACGAAACGCGCGGCGGCGCCGCGCAGCACGCGCTCTTCGAACGGCCCGTAGGGCGCGAAGTGCACGCTCTTGGCGGTTCCCACGAAGACGGTCGGCGCCCCGCAGCGCGACGCCATCACGAACGCATACACGTCGCCGATCGCGATCGCGGCGTCGTAGCGGCCGCGGCTCGCACGCAGATACCGGTACTGCTCGAGGGTGAGCGAGAGCAGGCCCGCGCCGACGTCGCGCGCGATGTTGCGCACGTTGCCCATCGCGATCAGGCCGCCGCTGGGCATCGCGCGCTGGGGACCGACCTCGGGCATCGCGGTCGAAAGGCCGTCGCCGACCAGCCCCAGGTGCTCGAGCTCGAGTTGCGGATCGAGCGCGCGCAGCTCGACGGCGATGCGATCCGCGATCGACGCCTCGCCGTGGCCGTTGCTCACCAGCAGCGCGCGCGGCATTACGCCGGAACGCCGGCGAGCAGCGGCAGCAGTGCGAAATCGCGCATCTCGAACCGCGGACCCCGCGCGACCAGCTCGGTGCGCGAGACGTACGCGCCGTACGGCCCCGCGTGCACGATCGGAACGCCGGCGACGATCTCGGGCTGCGCGAGCGTATCGTGGCTGTGGCCGCCGAGCAGCAGATCGATGCGCGGCACGCGCTCGGCCAAACGGCGATCGAGCCGCAACCCGACGTGCGAGAGCACCACCAGCAGCTCGCCGTCCGGAACCGTCGCAGCGTAGGGCGCCACCGCATCCCACGGGTCGATGAAGCGCCAGCCGAACACGCGCTCCCACGGGCTGCCGTGCGGATACTGCATGATCAACAAGCCGAGCACGTGAACGCGCGTGCCCTCGTACTCGAGCGTCAGCGCGTGCAGGAACGGCAGCGGGCGGCCCTTGGTATCGACGAGGTTGCTGCAAATCAACGGATGCCGCATCGTTGCGGCACGCGCGCGCAGCAGGCCGAAGAGATAGTGGAACTCGCGGTTGCCGATGGCTTGCGCGTCGTACCCGGCGGCGTCGATCTCGTCGACGATCGGTTCGCGACGATGGTAGACGGTCTGGCTGCCGCGCAGCGAATCGCCGCAGTCGAAGAGCAGCCCGGGCCGCGCGTCGCGCAGCTCGCGCAGCCGCGGGACGATGCCGCGGCGATCGTGCAGATCGGACGTGTGATAGATGCGGATCACGCGCGCCCCGCGGCCAAGCGCACGGCGAACTCCGCGCAGCGTTCGAGCGCGCCCGGCGGCCCGAGCGCGTCGCGCAAGGCGGAGAACTCGCGGTACTGTTGCGAGGGATCGCGCAGCACGCGCTCCATTTCGGCGGCCAGCCGTTCGGGCGTCGCCTCTTCCTGCAGCAGCTCGGGCACCACTTCGCGGCCGAGCACGAGATTCGGCAGCGTGATGAACCGGTGTTTGATCATCCCGCGCCCGTGCTTGACCAAGATCGGATCGATCACGTACAGCGCCACCGCGGGAACGCCGGAGAGCGCGGCCTCGAGCACGGCGGTTCCCGACGCCACCCACGCGCCGTCGGCTTGCGCGACCGCGGCCGCGACGCCGTCGACCACCTCGACGCCGGTCAACGCGTCGCTCGCAACGGTTTGCGCGATGGCCTGCGCGGCGCGCGGACCGGCCGCGCCGAAGATTCCGCGCAGATTCGGGCGCCGCCGCTGCAGCTCGCGGTACGCCGCCGAAAGCGCCGGCAGATGGCGCCGCAGCTCGCCGCTGCGGCTGCCGGGCAGCAAGGCGACCGTTCCGCCATCGGCGGGCGGCGCGGCGCGCAACGGCCGCATGGCGTAGCCGTCGGCGAGCGGATGGCCGAAGTACGCAACCGGCAGCCCCAGCCCGGCGTAGAAATCGCGCTGATGCGCGAACGCGGTCAACGGCGTCGCGACCGCCGCGACCGCGCGGGCTTTGCGCGGATCGTCGAGCCACGTTCCCGGCGGGAAGACGTCGAGAATCGGCCCCGCGTACCGCAGGCGCCGCAGCTGCTTGGCCAAGCGCAGGTTGAAGACGCCGAAATCGACGAGCACCACCAGATCGGGTTTGGAGCGGGCGACGTGCGAGGCCGTCTGCAGCATCGTGGCCAGCAGCTTGGGTATGCGCGGTATCGCGGCGAGCGGGCCCATCGAGGCCCAGCCCGTGTGATCGCGCCAGAGGTGGAATCCGGCGGCGCGCATGCGCTCGGCGCCGATGCCTTCGAACCGCGCCTGCGGATCGAGGGCGGCGATCGCGTTGGCCAGCGAGACGGCGCTCGACTCGCCCGACGCTTCGCCGGTCGAAAAGAAGTATCTCACCTCACTTCAGGACGCCGCGCTCCGAAGGAGTCTCCAAAAAGGCGATGATCTCGCGGCCCGGCGCGGTCGCGACCTCGGCTTTCATCGCTTCGATCGCCTGCGAGACGTTGAGCTTGGGATTGTAGAGCAGCTTGTAAAACTTTTTGATCTCGTTGCGCTCCTGCACCGTGAACGCGGCGCGGCGCAAGCCGACGCTGTTGAGCCCGTACGGCTGCGCGGGATTGCCCTCGATCAGAAAAAACGGCGGAACGTCTTTGGTGAGCTTGCTCGCGCCGCCGACCATCACGTAGCGGCCGATGCGCGTGAACTGATGCACGCCGGCCTGTCCGCCGATGGTCGCGAAATCGCCGATCTCCACGTGGCCCGCAAGCTGCGCGAGATTGCTCATCGTCACCCCGTTGCCCAAGCGGCAGTTGTGCGCCACGTGCACGTAGGCCAGCAGCAAGCAGTCGTCGCCGACCGAGGTCACTTCGTCGGGGCCGGTCGCGCGCTGGATGCTCACGTACTCGCGCAGCACCGTGCGGTTGCCGACCTTCGTGAACGAGCGTTCGCCGACGTACTTGCGATCCTGCGAGGCGGCGCCGATCGTGGCGAACGGATAGATCTGGCACTCTTCGCCGATCTCGGTCCAGCCGTTGACGACCACGTGCGCCTGCAGCACGGTGCGGTCCCCGATGGAAACGTTCTCGCCGACGATGCAGAACGGCCCGATCTCCGACGACTTGGCGATCTGGGCGCTGGGGTGGACGATCGCGGTGGGATGGATCATGCGTGCAAGACGGTCGAGTCGCCGCCCGACATCGTGGTGTTGACCGCGATCGAGAACATCAGCTCGGCCGAGCACGCGAACTGCCCGTCGACGGTGGCTTCCGCGCCGACCCAGCCGATGTTGCGCTTGTGCCGCAGCATCCGCACTTCCATGTCGAGGCGGTCGCCCGGCACCACCGGGCGGCGGAACTTGGCCTTGTCGATGCCGGCGAGATACGGCGTCTTGCGCGAGAAATCGCCGGGCTCGAGCACCATCGCGCCGCCCAGCTGTGCGAGCGCCTCGATCATGTAGACGCCCGGCAGCACCGGATTGCCCGGGAAATGTCCGGCGAACACCGGCTCGTTGTACGTGATGTTCTTGTAGCCGCGCGCGCGGATCATCGGTTCGAACTCGAGAATTCGGTCGACCAACAGGATCGGATAGCGATGCGGCAAGATTTCGAAGATCTGGCGGATATCCAACTCCGACACGCTCTACCTCCCCGGCAACGGAACGGCTGCCGTCGCCGGCATGCGCGCGCGCAGGGCGCGCGTCGCCAGGGCGTGCAGTTCGTGCCCGCTCTTGATCGCCACGATTTCGCACAGCGGCCACGCGCCCAGCAGCGCGAAATCGCCGATCAGATCGAGCACCTTGTGACGGACCACTTCGTTGGGCCAGCGCAGCGGCTGCATCGGGCCTTCCGGCGCGAAGACCAGCGCGTTGTCGAGGGTGCCGCCCAGCGCGAGACCGCGCGCGCGCAGCGCCTCGACTTCGTGAAGGTAGCCGAACGTGCGCGCGCCGGCGATCTCGTCGCGATACGTCTCGGGCTCGATCGCGCCGTAGAAATACTGCGTGCCGATCGGCGGCGGAAAATCGGCCACGAAGCGCACGCGAAAGTGAGTGGAAGGCAAGAGCGCGACCATCTTGTCGCCGACTTGCACCACCAGCGGCTCTTCGAGCGAGACGGTGCGGCGCGGAAGGCGCTGCATCTCGATGCCGGCCTGCGCGATCGCATCGACGAAGGTGCGCGCGCTTCCGTCGGCGACCGGAATCTCGGGCCCGTCGACCGCGATCTCCGCGTTCGTGACGCCCATCGCGAACAGGGCGGAGAGCAGGTGTTCCGTGGTCGAGACGGTCGCGCCGTCGCGCCCGATCACGGTCGCACGCGACGTGTCGACGACGTGTTCGGCCAGCGCCGGCACCCGCACGCGCGGCGCGCCCGCCGACGCGGCCAGGTCGAAGACGATGCCGTGGCCGGCCGGCGCGGGCGCGACGTCGACGACGGCGCTCGCCCCGGTATGCAGCCCCACGCCCTCGAAGCGGAGGGCCCGGCGCAAGGTGCTTTGCATCACGGCGGATTACTCGTCGCGCGCCGCGTTCGCGCGTTCGAGAGCTTCGACACGAGCGACGAGCTTTGGCAGCTTGCGCACCATGACCTCTCGGCGCAAATCTTCGCGATGGTCGCGTGCCGGGTTCCCCGAGACGGTCGCGCCCGGGGCCACGTCGCCCCACACGCCCGACTGTCCGGCGACGGTCGAGCCCGAACCGATCGTCATGTGTCCGCGGGTTCCGACCTGCCCCGCAATCTTCACGTAGTCGCCCACCACCGTCGTTCCGGCCAACCCGGTGAGCGACGCGAGCGCGCAATGCTTGCCGATGCGGCAGTTGTGGCCGATCTGCACGAGGTTGTCGATCTTCGTGCCGGTCCCGATCGAGGTGCTGCCGGTCTGCGCCCGGTCGATGCACGTGTTCGCGCCCACCTCGACGTCGTCTGCGAGCACCACGTTGCCGACCTGCGGAATGCGTTCGAGCCGGCCGTCGACGAAGGCCCAGCCGAACCCCTCGCTGCCGATCGTGCAGCCGGCGTAGAGCACGACGCGGTCGCCGACGACGCAGCGCTCCATCACGCGGGCCTGCGGGTGCAGCCACGAGTTCTCACCCACCGACGCACCCGCGCCCACGAAAGCGCCTTCGCCGATCGCGCTTCCCGCACCGACGCGCGCGCCGCTGCCGACGTAGGCGAGCGCGGCGACGTACACGTCGGGGGCGAGCTCCGCGTCGGGCTCCACCACCGCGCTGGGATGGCGGAACGGACCGCGCGGACGTTGCGTGCGCAGCGTCGCGAGCAGCCGCGCGAGCGCGTGGCGCGCGTTCTCGACCACGATCAGCGGCTTGGCGGCGGATTCGGGCAGCGGCAGCGCGGCGTCGACCAATACGGCCGCGGCGCGGCCGGCGAGCGCGGCGGCGAGGTAGCGTTCGTCGGTGGCGAACGTCAGCGTGTGCGCGACCGCTTCTTCGATCGAGCCGATCGCCTCGATGCCGACCGCGCCGTCGCCCACGACCCGGCCGCCGACTTGCGCGGCGAGCTCCCGTACGGTGCCGAGCATTACGGACGGGTCCTTACGAACCCGAAGGTGACGGCGTCGCCTTCTCCGTGATGTTGAGGCTCTTCTCGACGTCCGACGTGATGTCGACGCCGCCGTAGCCGATGCCCTCGCGCGTGAGCACCAGCTTGAGCTGCTTGTCTTGCGCGATCTTGCTCGCCGCGTCGCGGATCTGCTGCGTCAGCTGATCGGTGATCTTCGCGTACTTGCGCTGCAGCGCGATCGCGGCGGCCTGCTTCGATTTGGCGCTGCCCTTTTGCGCCGCGACCGATTGCTCGTCGGCCAAGAGCTGGCTCTGATACGTCTGATACTCGGGCCAGTTGGCGACGATGCGCTGCACGTCGACGAGCCCGATCGGGCTCGAGTTTCCGCAGCCGGCGAGCGCCGCGGCGCTCAGGGCGATGATGAAGATGGCGTTATTCTTATTCACTCGTGTAAGCTCTCGACGTCCTTAATGAGTTCGTTCGTCATGTCGTACCCGCCGGCCGCGGCCCGCGGGTTGATAAAGACGACGCTGAAGCCTTGCTCTTTTCCGATGCGCTCGGCTTCCCGGGTAATTTGATCGACGATCTCTTTGCTGAGGTCGTCGCGACGCTTGGTGAGCGCGTCGAGCTCTTTGGCGGCGGCGCCGGTGGCGCCGACGTCGGCTCCGTGCAGGGCGGCGAACTGGCGATCGAGATCGGCCTTGGTGGCGTTGTAATCGCCGATCGTCTTCTGCGCGGCCGCCTGGAACTGCGCGCCGAACTGCTTGTGAATCTGCACCAGCTTCGCCTGCACGCCCGCCGGCAGGTTCGTGGGCAGCGGCGCCGGGCCGAGGCTGCGAATCTGCGATCCGACCTCGTTCTGGCGCTCGGCGATCTTGGCGCGCGTCTGGCTCTGGATCGTGCCGACCTGCGCCCGGATCTCGGCGTCGGTCTGCGCGCTCACTTGGCTGCGATACGCGGCCAGCGCGGCCGAATCGGCGCGACGCTGCGCGTCGAGCTGCGAGGATTCTTTCGCATCGAGCGCCGCGAGCTCGCCGGTGAGCTGCTTGTGCGTCGCCTCGTCGAGGGCGAGGTTGTTCAAGCGCGTCTTGATGGCCAGGCGCTGCGAGGCGTCCTGCTGCGTGAGCTTGAGCGAGAGGTCGGTCTCGCTCTGCTGCAGCTGCTCGGCCTTAGCGCGAATCTTTTGGCTCGCCTGCGTCTGCAGCTGCGAGACGATCGACGAGCTCGCGGCGTTGCTCTCGCCGATCACGCTCTGCTGGTACGCCATGAAATCGGCGTTGGCGGCCGCGGCCGCCTGCTGCGCCTGCTGCGCCGACGTCGCCGTCATCTGCCCGCCGGCCGCGGCTCCCGCGCCCTTCACTCCGGCCGCCGAAAGCGCGGCCGCGATGGCCTGCTGCTCTTTGCCTTGATACTCTTGCTGCTCCGCCGCCAGGATCTTGTTGGCGCGGTCTTGAGCGGCGCGCAGCTCGCCATTGAGCTCTTTGGTTTGCTGGGCGATTTGCGACGCGCTCAACGGCACGTGCGGCGCCGCGGCCGCCAGCTGGATTGCCGAAATTCCGTCGTCGAGCTGCGAGAGCTGCGGATAGAGCGGATGGTGCTTCACCACCTGGTCGATGCGCACGTAGCCGACGCCGCGAACCGACGGCGAATGCACGTCGACGCCGCACCCGCCCAGAAGAGTGGCCAGGCCCGCAGCCATCAGAAACGCACGTGGTGCCGAGCTACTTGCTAAGCGCATTTTGGACATCCGTCGTGATGTCCGTTCCCCCGTAGATCACGTCGGCGCGATCCACGACGAGCAGCAGGTTCTTCGATTTGGCCACCGCCGCGGTGGAGGCTTTCGTTTGATCGACCAACGGCTTGAGCAGCTGGTTCTGCTTGTCGGTCAGGCTCTTGTTGTATTCCTGGTAGATCTGCTGCTTCTCGGCGTCGCTCTTGGCCGCGGCCATTCTGGGCGCGTAGAGCGTGCGCTGCGTCTGAGCGAACTGGCTCATCTCGTCGTTGGCGGTCTTCACCTTGGGCAGGTTGTCGAGCACGCTCTGATCGACGAAGCCGATCTCCGAGGGCGGCGGCGAAGCGGCCGGCGGCTGGATGGCGGCGCCCGCCGTAAACAGCGTCTCGACGTCTTTGGTGACGTCCTGGCCGCCATAGATCACGATGCGCTTGTCGACGACGACCGAGAGGCTGCGCGTCGCAGCGACCTGAGCGATCGCGAGCTGCGCGCGCTGGAAGAGCGGCCCGACGATCTCGCGCTGCTTGTCGGCGTACTCTTGCTGGAACTGCAGCGAAATGCGCTGCTTGTCGGCGTCGCTCTTGGCGGCCTTCATCGCCGACGCGTACTGCGCGTCGAGCTGCGATTTGTATCCCTGCAGATCGCGGTTCGCCGAAACGAACACGGGCAGGCTCGCGAGCTCGGCTTGATCGATGTAGCCGACGTCGGTGAGATCCGCCGCAATCGCGGCGGGCGCGAGGAACGCCGCGAACAGCGCGGCGGCCAACACGTAAACGGAAAACCGGACTCTCATAGTACTCCTAGAAGCTTTGACCGATGCCGAAGCTCGTGTGGAAGCCGTTGGCGCCGCGAGCGAAGTCGATGCGAACGGTGCGCAATCCGAGCTGCGGAATATCGAAACGAATGCCGGCGCCGTAGTCGCCGTACAGGGCCCAATCCGCCGGATATCCCGTCACCCGGTTCGTATACGGATCGAGCAGCGGATACGCGCCGCGAATGTGATAGTCGAGTTCGTCGACGAAGACGGCCAGCGTGATGCGCCGGTCGATCGCCAGCGGCTGGCGCAGCTCGATCTGGCCCAAGTACGCGTTGGTCGCGTAGAAGACCTGATTGTATCCGCGCATCTGCTGGTCGGAGAAGGTGAAGAGCGAACTCGGCGGGATGACGCCGGTCGAGTTGTCGGCCACGGCGTTGACGCCCAGCGTCGCGCTGCGCAGCACCGGGAAGAACTTGGCGATGCTCAGCGTCGATTGCGTGAACTGGAAGTTGGAGCCGACGGCCGGGCCCGAGAACGACGTGCTCAGCAGCCCCTTGACGCCGGTGCGCGGATTGAAGGGATCGTCGACCGTCGTCGTCTGCAGGCTGAGCGCGAGCGTATTGAGGCGGTACGGCGCGCCGGTGTTGACGTTGGCGATCGACGAGGCCGCGATGCCGAACGAACCGCCGTAGTTGTTGATGGTCGAGTTGAGCGGCCCCGGCGTCGGCCCGACGAAGACGTTGGGCTGGCTGCCTTGGAAGTAATACGGGCTCGGAACCGTGGTGTTGTAGCGGATCGTCTGCGCGCCGCCCTGCAGCGACAGAATCGTGTAGTCGCTCAGCCGGCGTCCGACCGACGCGCTTCCGCCGATCGCGCTCGATTCGCTGGTCGCGACTTGGTTGCTCACCTGCGAGTTGCTGCCGTTGGGATAGAGCGTCACCGGAATCGGCGCCGGCGTTCCCGCCGCCGACGGAATGCTGCCGCTCGACGCGACGTTGTACACCGGATAATAGTAGGTCGACTTGTTGGCGAAGAGCGAGCCGCCGACGCTGTACTTCTCGAGCTTGGGCGTGTCGCCGAGATAGGGAACCGAGACCGAGAGCTGGGCGAGGCTGGTGCGCGCGCCCGCTTGGAACTGAATTCCCGCCGTGTTGCCGGTGCCGTGCAGGTTGTTGTCGGAGAGGCCGAGCGTGCCGTAGAGGCCTTGCCCGGTGAGACCGCCCGAGTAGCCGAATCCGACCGAGGCGGTCGACGTGCGCTGCTCGGTGACGTGCCAAACGAGCGTCACGAGCTGCGGCTTCTTCGGATCCGGGCCCGGCTTGATGTCGGGCTCGACCTTCGAGAAGAAGCCGAGCGCGTTGAGGCGCTGGTAGTCGGCCTTGATCGCATCCGTGTTGACGACCATGCCCGGCCGCACGCGGAGCTGGCGGCGAATGACGAGGTCTTTGGTGCGCGTGTTGCCGGTGATCTCGACCACCGCGATGCGCGCCACGTAGATGTCGTACTTGACGTCGGCCGTTCCGGCCTTGAGGTCGATCGACGACGGCTCGATGCCGCCCAAGAAGTTGCCGACTTCGAGATGGTACTTATCTTCGTAGAGCTTCTGCAGCGCCTTGGCGTCGGCGTCGCGCACTTCGTCGGAATACACCTGGCCGACTTTCAGCGTCAGGTTCGGCAAAATCAGGTTGGGGGGCAGCAGCGGGTCGCCGCCGATCAGGATGTGCTTGACGATCAAGCCTTCCTGAATGTAGAGCGTGAGCGCGCCCGTCTTGGGATCGAGATTGAGGTCCTTGACGTGCGTCGGCACCTGGCCGCCGTAGCCGATGCGCTCGTAATAATTGTTGATCTTGAGCACGTCCTGGCGGAACGTGTTCGTGTTGAACACCTGGCCGACGGAGAGATCCATCAGCGCCAAGAGCGTGTCGCTGGGCACCTTGGTGTTGCCGACGAAGAGAATCTTGGTGATCACCGGGTTCTCGACGACGCGATAGGTGATGGCGACGCCGCCGGGGCGCTGGCGGACCAGCGGCGGGGCGATATCGGCGAAGTAGCCGAGCGCGTTGATGCGCGCGAGATCGGCCTGCACGATGCGCGGATCGTAGACTTCGCCCGGACGCGCGGCTACGACCGCCATGATCGTCTGCGTCGGAACGTGCAAGTTCCCGGTCACGTCGACCGAGACGATCCGGAGATCCGTCTGCGACCACGCCGTTCCGGCCGTGAGCGCGATGGCAATGGCCAGCACGGGCAGCGCGCCCGCCCACCATTTCAGTGCGCGCATGCGCCGCAGAAGGTCAAAGGTCATGCGAAAGAAGCGTCCTCGAGTTCCGAATCGTATGTAGGAAAGGCGCCGACGGGGTCAGCGAGGCCCGAGCGCGCCATCTCGCGCACTTCTGACGACCCGGCACGCCCTGTTCGCCCTGCCGGACCCGGGTCCTTGCCTGGGTGCTCGAGGCTGAGGAGGGCCTTAATCTCGCGTTCATGGCAGCCCCGGGGCGCCAAAGTAGCGCTTGAGGTTGACGCTGAAGCCGCTCTGGCCGGTGAGCGGCTGGCCGAGAAGCTCGCCCCCTCCGAAGCCGGTCGGCGTCCCCGGCGTTTGAAAGAGCAGCGTCGGGCTCGTCTGGTAGAAGAAGCTCAGGGTGGCCGAGGTGTAGGGGCTGGGCTGCACCTTGATGCCGAACGACTGCACGGCCGGCAGGCCGAACGTGGTGGCATAGATCGCGCTGACCGTCTTGCCCAGCAGCCGGGTCGCGGTGACGCCCACGTTTCCGTAATATCCCAGGGTCACGTTGACGCTGCTCAGCCCTAGGCCTTGGCCCAGCGCGGTTTCGACCGGCGCCAGCAGGCCGGCGGCAAACTGCGCGTTGAGGATATTGAAGGCCTCCTGCCCGACGGTGATCGTCCCGTTGCGCTGGGTGTAGATGCCGTTGGGCAGCGGCGAGACTGCCCCCAGCGGCGTAAAGCCCCCGGGCGACTGCACCTGGTAGACGGACTGGTTGGTGAAGGCGACGCCGCCGATGAAGCCGCCCAGCGGAGCGATCATGGCGATGATCTGGTCGCGGCTGTATCCGGCAGGGTTGCTGGTGAAGTCGATGGCCAGATTCGAGATCGGGCCGTTCACGTCGATCGTGATCTGGGCGCTGCCGTAGGGATTGCGGGCCCGATCCGGATCGGGATTGACGACGCTGGTGGTCGCGACCGCGTGGATCGTCGGCGACAGCCCGGTGGCGGGGTCGAAATCGACCGAGCCTTCCTGCACCCGGAAGGCGCGGTCGAAGTAGGTGAGCGTTCCGCCCGACGAGGTGAACTTGCCGTCGAGGGTCGGCGCGGCCAGCGTGCCTCCGAGGCGGACGGTACCGGCGCCTCCGATGTCGAGGCCGGCGCCGTACCCCGTCCCGCGCACGCGCACGTTCTTTCCGGCGGTCGCGGACAGGTCGAAGGCGAGCGGCGGCAGCTTGGGAGCCTCGCCGGTCGACGCTTGGGTGGCCGCGTTCACGAACGCCGAGAACGGAAGGGTGGCGTTGCTCAGCGCCAGGCTGCCGGAGAGCAGGGCGTGGGTCGAGGGCGTCTTGGTGAGCGCCAGGTCGGCATCGATGGTGCCGCTGCCATACTCCGGAAGGTCGAGCTGCGCGCCGCGCGCGACGCCCTTGGCGACGAACGAGTAGCCGCTCAAGGCCTCGAAGCCGCCGGGAAACTCGATCCGGCCCGAGGCTTGCACGCGGCCGTCGCCGACTTTCGCGGTCACGCCCGAAATCGTCGCCGTCGTACGGTCGAACGCCAGCACGGCAGCCGCCTGGACGATCGGCGTCTTCTCGATGTCGCTCACGTACGAGCCGCCGGCGAGCGACAGGCGCCCGAGGACGACCGGCCCGGCCACCGTTCCGGAGACGCCGACGTGGCCTTCGATCGTCCCGCCCAGCTTCGTGTTCTTCCCGAAGGCGAGATCGAAGATCGAGGGATCGACGCCGATGAGATCGAGATCGAAGCTCAGCGGCTCGTCGGGCGGCCCCAGTTGTAGCGGCGAGAGCTGCAGCGGCAGCGAGCCCGCCAGCGTCGCCTCGCCCTTGCCGATCTGCGCGCCCGCGTTGGAGAGCTCGAGCGTGCGCCCGTGGAGCTTCACCTCGCCGAAGAGCGAGGCGATCGAGATGCCGTACGCACTCACGTTGGTGGCGTCGACGCCCGCAGCGAACGTCGGCGCCCGGTACGTTCCGCCGACGCTGAGCGTCGATTCGAACGTTCCGGTCACCGGCACCTTGACGTGCGCGAGCTCGTAGACGAGGCGCGGAAGGTCGTCGCTGGTCGCGTGCACTTGCAGATCGAGCGGCTGGCTCGGACGCAATCCGAGCGAACCCACCGCGGTCGCCGTGAGTCCGGGCGTGACGAGCTGCGCGGAGTCGATCGCGACGCGGGTGCCCACGGAGTGCACCGCGATCTTCGCCACGTCGAGCGAGAGCGGCCCGAGCGTTCCGCCGTCGAGCTGCGCGCTGCCGCGCAGCGCGAGTTGCGGATAGCGCCCGAGAATCGTGCCTTGGCCCGAGACGCGTCCGCTCACCGGAACGCCCGGATAGCCGAGCGCCGGCACCCAGAGCGAGAGGTCGAGATCGCTTACGGTTCCGGTGAGGTCGTATCGCGAGTCCATGAAGGTTTGCAGCAAGCCGGTTCGCGGGACGACCGCGATCGATCCGTGCGCGCGCAGCATGCCTTCGCTTCCGCCGACGGCGAGCGATCCGCGAATCGCGTCGCGGGCGCTCGACCACGTCGCGCGCGTGTCGCCGATCGGCAGGTTGCGATAGCGCAGGCCGGCGACGTCGATGTCGCCGCTGGTCGTTATCGCGTTGCCGGCAGCCGCGGCGGCGAACTTGACGCGGCCGCGCCCCGCCAGCGTATCGCCGGTATCGAAGAAGTTGTTGAAGTCGCCGAGATCGGCGTGCGTCGCGGCGACGTGCACCGCGCTCGAGCCCGGAAAGCTCGACGCGCCGAAGCTCGCATACGTACTGCCGACCCACACGCCGCCGCGGTCGAAGCTCGCGCCGCGCGGATCGGCGCGCAGTTCGCCCGACGCGTCGAGGAACGGCAGCCCGTTCACGTCGCCGGCGGGAACGCCGATGCGCCCGGCGACGTCGGGCGAAGCGCCGCGTCCGCTTACGTGCAGCCGCGCGTTGAACGATCCTTCCGTTTCGTACGACGGAAAGTGCAGGGCGTGCAGCGCGCCGGCGATGCTGCCGGCTGGCGCGTCGGCATCGATGTCGTAAACGGGAGCGCCCGACGAGAGCGCGCCGATCGTGCCGTTCACGTACGCGTACGTCGGGCCGAGCGCGCCGATCATGTTGCCGAGATGCGCCGCGTCGCCCGCCAGGCGCACGTCGCCGCTGCCCGCGAGCGGAAACTGCTGCATCCGTCCGTCCGCCACCGTCACGCCGCCGTCGAAGGCGGGGATCGGCGCGCCGGCGGCGAGATCGCCGCTGGCCGAGAGCCGCCCGGCGTCGAACGGCAGGCCGATCGGTTTGAGCTGCGCGGCATCGAGACGATTGGCGACGAGCGAGAGCCGGCCGCCCGCGCCGGGAAGCGGATGGGGCGCGAGCGAGTAGGTACCCGCGGCGACCACGTCGCCGCCGGCGGTGCGCGCGCGCGCCGAATAGACGCGCAGCTGGGTGGGTTCCACCGCGAGCGTCAAGCTGGCTTGCGACACGGGAACGCCGCGCAGCGTCGCGCCCGGCATCGAAAGCCGGTCGCCCTGCACGAGAATGCGGTTGGGCTCCACCGCGATCGCCACCGTGCCGGCGAGGCGTCCGTGCCCCGGAATGGCGTCGCCCAAGAACGGCTGCAGGCCTTCGAACGTGCCGCGATACGCGCCGCGCGCGACGAAGGCTTGCGAGCCGAACGCGCCGGCGCCGTCGAAGACGCCCCACGGCCCGCTGGCGTGCAGCTCGTTGACCGTCGCGTCGGTCATCGTGCCGGAAAACGCCGCGTCGATGCGATCGAAGTGCACGCCGGCGATCGTGCTTCGCCCGGTTCCGAAACGGCCCGAGAGCGCGACGTGGTCGAGCGAGCCGCCGCCTTCGACGGCGGCGTGCAGCCCGACGGCGTCCACCGGCGGAATCTGCGGAAGCTCGATCCCCGGAAACGTGGCGTGCGCCGGTGCGCGCATGCGCATGCCGCCGAGCACCGCCCAGAATCCGCTATCGCCGTCGGGCCGGTCGAGCGCGTATCCGCCGTCGAGCTGCCCGCGTTCGGTGTGCACCCAAAACGGTGCGACGCTCGCGGTCCCGTTGGGCTCGAGCTCGAAGAGCGCCGCCATGCGCGAGATGCCGCGCGCCGACGCCGCCGCGCCCGCGACGTGAAACGTCAAATCGGTGCCCGAAGCCGCCGCGTCGACGAGCACCGGTTCGCCGCGCAGCATCTCGTCGAGGTACGGCAGGTTGTCGGTCGTTCCCGCGACGTGCACCGCGATCTCGGAGTGCAGGCGCTTGCCGATCGAAAGCGTGCCGCGCAGCGCCGCATCGACGCCGCCGTACTGGGCGCGCAGCGGCAAGAGCGCCACGAGATTGTCGTGGTAGATCACGCCGGCCTGCAGCCGGTCGAACGGCATCTTCTGGAACGCGACCCGGGCGGCGCCGGCGTGCGCGACGATGAGCGGATTGTCGATCGGGCCTTCGACCAGCACGCCGAGATCGACGCGCCCCGAAACGGGCTGCGCCTGCGTGAACGTAAAGGCCTTGCGCAGCGCGCTCAAATCGCCGCTCCCGTAAATGCCCAGCCGCAGCTGCGCGGTTCCGGTGAGCGCGCCGGTGAGATCGAAGATCCCGCCGGTGACGTGCAGCGGAATGCCGGCCAGCGTCGCGTCGACGCGGCGCAGAAAGAAGGCGTTGTCGACCAGCTGCAAGTGCCCGACGACGTTGTCGACCGGGGCGTCGAGCGCCGAGAGTGCCAAGCGCCCGCCCTCGACGTCGAGCTGAAGGTTTGCGTGGTACGACGGCGCGACGTTCGGGCGCACGTCGAGCGAGAATAGCCGGGCGTCGAAGTTGCGCGCGCGGCCGCGCAGGATGCGCACCGCCGGCGTGTCGGCGAAGTAGTTGGCCAGCGCGCGCAGCGGAAAGCGCTTCGCCCGCATCCGATGCATCGCGAAGCTGCGAATCGAGTCGATCGTGCCTTCGATCGTAAACGGCTCTTCGCGGCGCTCGCGAAAGAGGCCGCGCGCCCGGTAGCGCGTTACCGTGGCGCTGTCGACCGAAGCGTCGACGTTGAAATCCTGGATGCCGACTTCTTTGGCGCTGGCGTCGTAGGCTTTGGGCTCGCGCAGTTCGAGCGCGGCGCCGTGCATGCGCAGCGAGAAGCGGATCGGCACTTGGTCGACCGTCACCGGTACGGGCGGGCCCGGGGCTGCGGGAGCGGGGATGATGAAGTTGTACGTGCCGTCGTCGAACTTGACGATCGTCAGCTTCGCATCGTTCACGTCGATCGAAACCAGGCCGAAGCGGCGCGTGCTGCCCGGAAGAAGGTCGCGCGGCGAGTACCGGACGTCGATGCGGCGCGCGTCGAGCAGAGGCTGCCCGGCGTGCGAAACGTGCACGTCGTAGAGCGCGCTCTGCTGGAAGCCGATGCGCTGATCGCCGATGGTGACCGTATAGCCGCTCGCGAGGCTGCCCGCGGCCTGGATCGCAAAGCGCAGCAGCTCGTGCCGCGCGGCGATCACGAATCCGATGGCGACGATGGCGGCCACCAGGCCGAACGCGAGGCGTTTGCGCACCGAACCGCTCAATTACCCCCCGGCAGAGGGCCGGCCCCGCCTGACGAACCTTAGGTTCCGATGAAGGCTACAAATCGAGGCTCTTGACGCTCTTGGCGTAGTCGAAGATGTACTGCTTGCGAGGCTCCACCTTGTCGCCCATCAAGTCGGTGAAGATCTGCTCGGCCTCGACCGCGTCTTCGACCGTGATCTGCTTGAGCCGGCGGTTGCCGACCTCCATCGTCGTTTCCGCGAGCTGCTCGGCGTCCATCTCGCCCAAGCCCTTATATTGCTGGATGGTGAAGTCTTTGGGGTCGGCGTCGCCGATGACCGACTTGTAATCGGCCTCCGAAAAGGCCCACCACTGCCGCTTGCCCTTGCGGATGCCGTAGAGCGGCGGCTGGGCGATGTAGACGTAGCCCTCCTCGACCAGCGGCTTCATCTGCCGGTAGAAGAACGTGAGGAGCAGCGTCCGGATGTGCGATCCGTCGACGTCGGCGTCGGTCATGATGATGATCTTGTGGTAGCGCAGCTTCTGCAGCGTGAACTCGTCGCCGAAGCCCGTGCCCAGCGCCGTGATCATCGTGCGGATCTCTTCGTTGGCCAGCACCTTGTCGAGGCGGGCCTTTTCCACGTTGAGGATCTTGCCGCGCAACGGGAGGATCGCTTGGCTGTTCGGATCGCGGCCGCCCTTGGCGGTGCCGCCCGCCGAATCGCCTTCCACGAGGAAGAGCTCGCTCTCGCTCGGATTGGTGTTCTTGCAATCGACGAGCTTGCCCGGCAATCCCGAGCCCTCGAGCGCGTTCTTGCGCCGCGAGAGATCGCGCGCTTTCTTCGCCGCTTCGCGGGCGCGCTGCGCCTGCATGCACTTGTCGACGATCACGCGCGCCTGCTTCGGGTTCTCTTCGAAGAAGAACTCGAGCCGCTCGTTGACCAGGCCGTACACGATGCTGCGCACGCCGCGCGTTGCCGAGCTTGGTTTTCGTCTGGCCTTCGAACTGCGGGTCTTGCAGCTTCACCGAGACGACGGCCGTGAGGCCTTCCATGATGTCGTCGGTGGAGAGCGAGCCCTCCGACTCCTTGAGCGCGCCGCGCTTGCGGGCGTAGGAGTTCACCGCGTTCGTCACCGCCGTGCGGAAGCCCAGCAGATGCATGCCGCCTTCGATGGTGTTGATGTTGTTGGCGTACGAGAAGATCTGCTCGGCGTACGTGTCGGTGTACTGCATCGCGACTTCGACGTCGACTCCGTCGCGCTCGGCGTGCGTCGAAATGACCGGATGCAGCGCGTCTTTCTTTTCGTTGAGCCATTCGACGAACGAGACGATGCCGCCGTCGAACTTGTAGTTGCGCTCGCGAGGCTCTTCGCCGCGCTCGTCGCGCAGCGTGATCGAGAGGCCGCGGTTGAGGAACGCGAGCTCGCGCAGGCGCTTCTGCAGGATGTCCCAGTGAAACTCGGAGACTTCGAACATCTCGCGGTCGGGAAGGAACCACTGGATCGTTCCGGTGCCTTCGACGCGGCCGATCTTCTTGAGCTTCTGCACGGTGATGCCGCGCTCGAACTTCATTTCGTAGAGCCAGCCGTCGCGCTTGACGCGCGTCACCATCCACTCCGAGAGCGCGTTGACCACCGAGATCCCGACGCCGTGAAGGCCGCCCGAAACTTTGTATCCGCCCTTGCCGAACTTGCCGCCGGCGTGCAGGATCGTCATCACGACTTCGACCGCCGGCATCTTCTCTTCGGCGTGGATGTCGACGGGAATGCCGCGTCCGTCGTCTTCGACCGAACAGCTGCCGTCTTTGAAGAGCGTCACTTTGACGTTCTTGGCGTAGCCCGCCAGCGCTTCGTCGACGGCGTTGTCGACCGCTTCGTAGACGAGCTGGTGCAAGCCGCGCTCGGCGGTGTTGCCGATGTACATGCCCGGACGTTTGCGAACCGCTTCGAGGCCGCGTAAGACTTCGATCTGCTCGCCGGTGTAGTTGTTGTTCGACATGCGTTTTAGTTCTGCGTTTCCGTTCCGTAAATCAAATCGTGTATCTCGTCGCCCAAGACGTTGCGCACGGTCGCCGGCCGGATCTCTTCCGGCGCGAGCTTGGTGCGCAGCAGCACGTACGAGCTCGCGATCGAGCGCTCGCGCCCGTCGCGAGAGAGCTTTTTGGCCGTGGCGGCCTTAGAGAGCGTTTCCCACCAGCGCGAGAGCAGGGCGGCTCTCACCGACTCGTACTCGGGCCGCGTCGTTCCCTCGACCAGCGCGGCCGTTCCGTCGTATCCCAACCAGGGTGCCTCAAAGAGCAAGCGGGCGATCTCTCCGGAACGCCGTTGCCTCCGCGCGTTGGTACACGCGACGCACAGCGACCCCTCGCCCGGGGCGATCGACGCCCCGCACGCGAGGCACTCCTTCCACCCGCGAGCCGCATTCGCCCGCCGGCGCGCTTCCACGCCCGTTCGGAAGCGCCCGAGCGCCTCTTCCAGCGTCGCCGCCGGCGGCCGTTCCGGCGCCGCCTCTTGCGACGCGCGCTGTCGGGCGGCGGGCGCGGGCCGGCCCGGCCGCTCCGGGAGCGTCCCTACCCGAAACCGCAGCTGCCGCACCGCGGTGTGCGGAAAGCGCGCCCGCACGGCGGCCAGGATCTTCTCGCTCAAGAAGCTCAGCTCGTGGCTCCATCCGCTCGACGCGGTCGCCACGAAGAGGGTCTCGTCGGCGATGCGCGCGGGCGCGGAGTGCCGGGCGATATCTTCGCCCGCGATCTCGCGCCAGCCGGCGGCCAGCAGCACGACCGGATCCACGTCGGGAACCTGCCCGCTGGGCGCCCAGCCTCCCAGCGCGGCGGCGAGCGGCTTCAGCACGCGGCCACCACCCGAGCCTGCTCGACCGCGTACGTGCGCACGTGGGCGGGCAAGCCGTCCGGCAGATGCGTCGCGGTGACGAAGGCTTGTTCGTAAGCGCCGACCCCGGCCAGAAACGCGGCGGCGCGATCGCCGTCGAGTTCGGAGAGCACGTCGTCGAGCAACAGCAGGGGAGCCTCACCGGCGCGTTCGCGCATCACGCCGTATTCGGCGACCTTCAGCGCGAGCACCGCCGTGCGTTGCTGGCCCTGCGAGCCGTAGGCGGCCAGCGACCGGCCGTCGAGCTCGAGCGCGAGATCGTCGCGATGGGGGCCGCAGACTGCGGCCCGCCGGGCGCGCTCGTTGTCGGCCACCGCCCGCAGCCGCGCGGCGAAGGCGGCGCCGATCGCGTCGGCGGTCGGCACCTCGAAGGGCACGTTGGGCGCGTAGCGCACCGCGAGGCGTTCGGCGCCGCCGGAGAAGGCCGCGTGCGCTTCGCGCGCGGCCGACGCCAGCGCGCGCGCAAAATGGTCGCGCGCGAGCATTAGCGCCGTGCCCGCTTCGATCAGCGTGCGGTCGTAGATCGCGAGCAGCTCCGGGTCGGCGGCGACCGCGCCGCGCAGCAGCGCGTTCTTCTGCGCGAGGGCCGTGCGGTAACGCGCGAGCTCGCGATAGTACCGCGCGTCCTCCTGCGAGAGCGCGACGTTGAGCAGCGCGCGCCGCAAGCTCGGCGCGCCGGTCGCGAGCTGCAGATCGGCGGGCACGAACGTCACGACGCGAATCTTTCCCAAGAAGCTCGCGTATCGAACCGGGCGCTCGTTGACGGTGTAGGTTTTGCGCGTTCCGCGCGCGCTCTTGGCGATCGTGCAGGCCAGCCGCACGGTGCCCGCGCGCACCAGCGCGTCGCCGCGCACGACGGCCAGGTCCACGCCTTCGCGCACGGCGTCGGCATCGCGGCTGGTGCGAAAGGACTTTCCCGTTCCCAGCATCGCGATGGCTTCGAGCAGGTTGCTCTTGCCCTGCGCGTTCTGCCCGACGAAAACGTTCAACCCCGCGACCGGTGCGAGATCGAGCTGCGCGTAGTTGCGAAAGTTCGAGAGCGCCAGGTGCGTCAGCTGCATCGCCGGCGCGGCTGGCGGATCACTGGCGCAGCGGCATCAGCACGTAGAGCTGCTCGCCCGATTCCAAGGGCTCCAGCGGCCGGATCGCGGCCGGGGAGAGCGGCCCCAGGAACTCGATCGACGTTCGCTCGCTCTTGACGTGATTGAGAATCTCGACCAGGTAGCGGGCGTTGAACGCGATCGTGAGATCTTCGCCGGTCTGCTCGACTTCGAGTTCTTCGTAGGCGTTGCCCGACACGTCGGAGCTCGCCGTCACGACCAGCGTTTGATTGGCGATCGCCAGCTTCACCATGCTCGCGCGGTCGCCGGCGACCAGCTCGGCGCGCCGCAGGCTGCCGATCAAGCCGGCCGTGCTGACGGTCACCGACCGGTCGAACTTCGCCGGGATCACTTGCTGGTAGTTCGGATACTGGCCGTCGACCAGGCGGACCGTGATCGACACGTTGCCCGAGGTCATCTGAAGCTGATTGCTCTGCGCGCCCAGCGCGCTGACGGCGATCCGTTCGCCGCCGCCCAGGTTGCGCGCGACTTCGGCCAGCGCCCGCGACGGCACGATGTACCGCTCGCTGCCTTCGATGCCGTCGTCGAGCGTGGTCGCGAACTTCGCCAGCCGGTAGCCGTCGGTGGCGACCATCGTCAGCGAGTCGCCTTCGATTTCGAGCAGCGTGCCCATGAGCACGGCGCCGCGCGCCTCTTCGCTCGAGGCGGCGAAGATCGTGCCGTCGATGCCGTCGCGAAACTTCTTGCCGGCGATCGCAAAGTGCGAGCCGCGCGTCGCGGCCGGCAGCGGCGGGTACTCCTCGGCCGGCAGCGCGTGAAAATCGTAGTTGCTGCGTTCGCACTTCACGCTGGCGCGCGTCGGCGTGCCGCTCAGCTCGAGCGTTCCTGCGGGCAGGTTGGCCAAGTAGCTGGAGAAGAGCTTTGCCGGAACGGTGACCGAGCCGCTCTCGCCGATCTCCGCGGGGAAGGCGTGTTCGAGCGTCAGCTCCAGGTCGGTGGCGCGAACGGCGATCTTGCCGTCTTCGGCCTGCAGCAGCACGTTGGAAAGGATCGGCACCGTGGTGTGGGCGTTGACCACCTTACTGGCGGCGCCGACCGCCGCCGAGATGTCCTTCGTGTTACAGCTAAACTTCATTCGTCCACCGTTCTCGTGCGAGGCTTCGTTCGTAGTAGAAATTACGAAAGAGAGTCGTAGCAGCAGTAGGGCGGTGCAATCTGCGAAGAAGTGCCCTTTCCCCAGTCCGGACGCGCCTTTGCGGCCGGAATAAACTGTGGACCGTTCGCCGCGCCCATGCACGGATTCCACGCCCGAAACGCTTGAGGGGAGTTATCCCTGTGGGCGGGGCTGCCCTGTGCGCAAGCGTGTGTTTAGCGGGGAACCGGGGCGGGCGCCGGCCCGCGCCGCGGCCGCCAAAAACGCAGGCGGCCCGCCCTTCTCTGCGAAGAGCGAGCCGCCCGCGTGCCTCGAAGCCTTGCGCGCGGGAACTTACGGGTTCTGGCACATCGCGATCAGCTGGCGAATCTTGTTGCGGTAGGCCTCGTCGCGCTGCATTTGATCCTTGATCTTATCGCGCGCGTACATGACGGTCGTGTGGTCTTTCTTTCCGAACTCGCGCGCGATTTGCGGCAGGGAGTAGTTGGTGAGCTCGGTGGCGATGTACATGGCGATCTGCCGCGGCGCCGCCAGGCGCTGGTCGCGCCGGCCGTTGTCCATCTCTTTCACGGTCAGCCCGTGCGCGCCCGAGACGGTCTCTTTGATCTTCAGAATCGTAATGCGCTGCAGCGGCGCCTGCGCGACCGCGCTCTTGAGCACTTCGGCGGCGAGATCGATCGTGATCGGCGACTTCGTGAGCGAAGCGTAGGCGACGACGCGAATGAGCGCGCCTTCGAGCTCGCGGATATTCGACGGAATCACTTTGGCGATGAACGACGTCACCTCGTCGGGCACCGGAATCTTTTCGCTTTCGGCCTTCTTGCGCAGGATCGCTTCGCGCGTTTCGAGATCGGGCGCTTGGATGTCGGTGAGCAAGCCCCACTCGAAACGCGAGCGCAGCCGCGACTCGAGCGTCTGGATCTCTTTGGGAGGACGGTCCGACGAAATGATCAGCTGGCGGCCCGACTCGTGCAGCGCGTTGAAGGTGTGGAAGAACTCTTCTTGCGTCGTCTCTTTGCCGGCCAAGAACTGGATATCGTCGATGAGCAGCACGTCGACTTGCCGGTAGCGGTTGCGAAACTCCGGCGTGCGGTTGTTCTGCAGCGCGATGATGAACTCGTTGGTGAACTTCTCGCAAGTGACGTACACCACGTTGGCGGCCGCGTTGTCTTGCATCACGCGGTGGCCGATGGCGTGCATCAGATGGGTCTTGCCCAGCCCGACGCCGCCGTACAGGAAGAGCGGGTTGTAGGCCCGGGCCGGGGCGCCGGCGACCGCTTGGGCGGCGGCGTGGGCGAACCGGTTGGAGTTGCCCACCACGAACTCTTCGAAGGTGTAGCGGACGTTGAGGTTGGCCGTCCGCAGGTCCTCGGGCGGCCGGGTGGGGACGACCGCGGCCATGGCGGCGCTCTCCCCCGGCTCGGCGACCGAGAGCCGCAGCTCCAGGTCGGAGCCGAAGACCTCCCTCAAGACGTCGATGATCTGGCTCTGGAGCTTGGTGCCGACCCACTCGCGCGCAAACTTGCTGTGCACGGCCAAATGCAGCTCGCTCCCGTGAAAGGAGACGAACCGCATCGGCTTGATCCACATCTCGAATACCGGCTTAGAAAAGCTCCGTTCCAACGTTCCGAGCGCCGACTGCCAAAGCTCGTTGGAGACGTCGGAATTGCCGATCGCAAGCGCCATCCTCTGCGTTCCTTTTTTACCTAGATTCCGGGTTGCGCCAGCCCCGTGAGGGCGCAATCTCTTGGCTTAATGAAGGCCCTATCCTGCGGAAAGTATGCACGACTTTATCCACTTATCCACAGGCGCCCGGCAACGGAGTTTCGCGGTTTTTTCCGATTTATGAACCGCTCGTTTTCGACGGCCGCAACGCGGGAATTCGCTCGATGCCGTAACGCTTGTAGGCCCCCGCTCGCCTCCCGAAAACCGAGCTTCTCCACAACCTTGTCCACACGTGTGGAAAGGTAGGGCTCCTCCCGCCCGGGCAAGCGAGGCAAGCAGGCTTCCCGGGGGGTGGCGGCGGCCGGCCGGCGGAGGTGCCGTCCGGCGTTGCCAAGGAGCCCGGCGCTCTGGTATACTCGCTCGGCTATGTTCGAATTCGACCTTCAACTCTTCGCCTCGAAGAAGGGTGCCGGATCCACGCGGAACGGCCGCGACTCCAACGCCCAACGCCTCGGCGTCAAGCGCTTCGGCGGCGAGCGGGTCGTCGCCGGGAATATCATCGTTCGGCAGCGCGGGACCAAGTTCTATCCGGGCCTCAACTGCGGCATCGGCAAGGACCACACGCTCTTCGCGCTGGTCGACGGCACCGTGACGTTCGCCAGCCGGCGCAACCGCCAGCACGTCGATATCGTCCCGGCCGCGTAACTCCCGAGCGATTTCGGGCAACTCGACGGGGGCCGTGAGGCCCCTTTTCCTTTTCCAGCGAAGGCAGCGCCGTGCAGTTCATCGATGAAGCGACGATTGCAGTCTCCGCCGGCAACGGCGGCGACGGTATCGTCGCGTGGCGCCGGGAGAAGTACGTCCCCAAGGGCGGACCGGCCGGCGGCGACGGCGGCCACGGCGGCAACGTCTATCTGGAGGCGACGCCCGAGCTTTCGAGCCTGGTGGAGTTTCGCTTCAAGCGGAGCTTTGCGGCCGAATCGGGCCACGCCGGCGGCACCTCGAACAAATCCGGCAAGAGCGGCGACGACCTCGTCGTCCAGGTACCGGTGGGCACCATCGTCTACCGCACCGTGGAGGGCAAGGCAGAGGCCTTTCTGACCGATCTCTCCGCGCCCGGCGCGCGGGTGCTCGCCGCCAAAGGCGGCCGCGGCGGCCTGGGCAACCAGCACTTCGCCACCAGCACCCGCCAGGCGCCCCGCTTCGCCGAGAAAGGCACGCCCGGGGAGCGTTGCTCGCTGCGGCTCGAGCTGCGTTTGCTCGCGGATTGCGGCATCGTCGGCGTTCCCAACGCCGGGAAGTCGACGCTGCTCTCGGTGGTCTCGGCGGCGCGACCGAAGATCGCCGACTACCCGTTCACCACGACCGAACCGCAGCTCGGCGTCGTGCGCGTTTCGCCCGAGGAGTCGTTCGTGATGGTCGACGTGCCGGGCTTGATCGAAGGCGCGCACGCCGGCGCCGGCTTGGGAGACGTCTTTCTCAAGCACGTCGAACGCACGCGCGCGCTCGTGCATTTGCTCGACGGCGCCAAGCCGCTCGAGGAGATCGTCGCCGACAAGGAGACGATCGAGCGCGAGCTGGGCGCCTGGAACGCCAAGCTGCTCGACAAGCCCGCGCTGCTGGTGCTCAACAAGCTCGATCTTCCCGACGCGCGCGAACGTTTGGCGGCGCTGCGCGAACGCTACGGCGAGGGCGTGCGCGGCATCAGTGCGGCTACCAACGAGGGCGTGCGCGAACTCGTCTACGCGGTGTGGCAGCTCATCGAAGCGGCGCCGATGCCCGAGATCGTCGTGCCGCCGCCCGCACTGATCGAGCTGACGCCGGCCGGCGCGTTCCGGATCGAACGCGGGCGCGACGGCGCGTTCGAGCTCTCCGGCGAGCGCATCGAACGGCTCGCGGCGATGACCGATTTCGATTCGGACGAGGCGCTCGGGCGCTTCGAACGCGCGCTCGCGAAGATGGGCGTAGAGAAAAAGCTGCGCGAACTCGGTGCGGTCGAAGGGGATACGGTGCGCATCGGGCAGTACGAGTTCACGTATTCATGAAGCTCGGCATTTTCGGCGGGACCTTCGACCCGGTTCACAACGCGCATCTCTTCGTCGCCGAATCGGCGCGCTTGCTCGAAGGCCTCGACCGCGTGCTCTTCGTCCCCACGAGCAACCAGCACTACCGCGACAAAGCGCAGGCGAGCGCCGAGCACCGCTGCGCGATGATCCTGGGCGCGATCGCGACCAATCGCGGCTTCGAGCTCGACGTTACCGACCTGCGCGAAGACGCGACCGGATACACCGCCGATTTGATGCCGCGCCTGCAGGCCAAGTATCCGGACGCGACGTTCACGTTCGTCATCGGCGCCGACTCGCTGGTGAGCGCCAACTGGGTGCGCTTCGACGAGGTGCTCGAAGCGCTCGAGCGGTTCGTCATCGCTCCGCGCCCGGGCGTGCGCGCCGACGCGCTGCAGCGCGTGATCGCCGCTCTGCCCCACCACTTGCGCGAGCGCGTGAGCACGCTCAACCTGCCAGAAATGCCCGAGTCGGCCACCTTCGTGCGCGGCCTGCTCGCGCAGGGGCGCAGCGTGCGCTACCTCGTGCCCGAGCCGGTGTGGCAGTATATCGTGTCGCAGCGCCTCTACGGCTTCAACGGTGAGGCCTAGCCTAGCCGCGGCCGGCCTCGCGCTCGCGCTGGCGGCCGGCTGCACCTCGCAGCTCGGGCCCGACGACGCCGCGCTCTGCCGCGCGTACGCGGCCAAGCAATCGCACGTGGAAGTCGTCGTCAGCGGCCGCGTTACGCGCGATCTGGGCGTGCAGCAGGGCCGCGTCTCGCCGCACGAAGGCTTCTTGATGCGTCTCGACTCCGGCTGCGACGCGATCGTGCGCGTCGAAGCCAATGCGGATTTCACCGGGACCTTTGCGCTGGCTGCCGGGCAGCCGGTAACGGTGAAAGGCGAGTACGAGTACTACCCGCGCGGCGGAGTGATCCATTGGACGCATCGCGACCCGCGCGGCCGCCACGAGGGCGGCTACGTCGAAACCGGCGGCCGCCACTACGACTAGAGCAGCTGGCGCCGGTAGCGCGCGATGCTGAAGACGAGCAGCGAGAGCGTCACCACCGCGAGCCATGCGAAGTTCGGCCAGAGCACCGAGAAATCCGTACCGCGAATGAGCGCGCCGCGCGCGATCGCGGCAAAGTTGGCGATCGGGTTGGGGATGGTCAGCGGCTGAAGCCACTTCGGCATCGCTTCGATCGGCGTAAACGCGCCCGAGAGCGTCGCCAGCGGAGGGTTCAAAAAGAAGACCGCGAGCTGGGCTTGCAAGGCGTTCTTGGCGATCGTCGCCACGAACATGCCCAGCGCGATACCGCACAGCATGCAGAGCGCCACGCCGAGCAGCACCACCAGCAGACTGCCGTGCAGCGGCACGCCGAAGAGGAAGCGGATCGCCGCGAGCGAGACCACCGCCATGCCCGTGAGCAGCACGAAGAGCGGAACGACCTTCGAAACGATGATCTCGGTCGTGCTCGCCGGCGACATCAGCAACTGCTCGAGCGTGCCCGCGGATCGTTCTTTGATCATCATGGTCGACGAGATCATCGAGCCGTTGAGGATCAGCAAGATGCCCAAGATGCCGGTCACCATGAACCACGAATCGACCAGCCCGGGGTTGTTGACGTAGGTCGCGACCAGCGCCACGCCTCCCGTCGCCGGATTGCCGCTCAGCCGCGCGCTCAGATCGGCCACCACCGATTCGGCATAGCCTTGGCCGATGTCGGCGACGTTGGCGTTGGTGGCGTCGAGAAAAATCTGGACGTTGGTCGGCTTGCGCAGCACGACGTTGCGCGCGTAGTCGTACGGAATCACGAGCCCGGCGTCGAGCTTGCCGGCGCTGATGGCTTCGCCCAGCGACCGCGCCGAATCGTAGGTGCCCGCCAGGCGGAAGCTCTGGCTCTGGGTCATCACCTCGATGAGGTTGCGGCTCTGCGGGGTGCGGCTATCGTCCACGATTCCGAGCGGCAGATTCTTGACGTCGGCGCTGAGCACGAAGCCGAAGACGATCAGCTGGATGAACGGCGCGACGATGGCGATGAAGACGATGCGCCGGTCGTGGCGCATCTGGCGGAACTCCTTGAGCAGCAATGCGAAGAGTTGCGACACGAGCGATCAGTCCGCGAGCTGCATCGGGCGCATCTTGCGCCACGCGACGAAGTAGAACGCGCTGCCGATGACCGCGATGATGACGGCCTTATACCAGGTCGCCGGCCAGCCGCCGCCCTGCAGAAACGCGTCGCGGGCGATCTCGATGTAGTACCGGCCCCACACGAAGTTGGGGATCCAGCGCAGCTGCGCCGGAATGTTTTCGATCGGGAAGAGCAGCCCCGACATGATGAAGACGAGCAAGAAGCCGCCCAGCGCCACGGCCGCAATCGCCCCGAGCTGGTTGGGGATCGCCACGCCGATCATCGCGCCGAACGAAGCGACGCAGAACGCATACAATACCGAAGCGACCAGCAGCGGCGTCGGGTCGCCGACGAGCGTCAGGCCGAAGTACGTGAAGAGAAAGACGCTCAAGATCGCGGCCTCGACCGCGAACACGACCATGATCGAGAAGATCTTCCCGAGCAGGTACTCGTGCGCGGGAATGCTCGACACGTAGACCTGCAAGATCGTCTTCTGCTCGCCTTCGCGCGCCAGCGCGAGGGCGGCGAGCAGCGTCGGAAAGAGCGTCAGCGCCAAGACGAAGACGCCCGGGCCGTAGAACTTCTTCGAATCGCGACCGGGATTGAACCACAGCCGGATTTCGGGAACGATGCGCAATCCGTTGCCCGGCCCCAGCGAGCGGTTGAACTCCGCGACCACCTCTTGGGCGTAGCCCGAGACGAGCTTGGCGGTGTTGGCGTCGGCGCCGTCGACGATCATCTGCACGCCGGCCTGCCGGCGGCGCGCGATATCGCGACCGAACGTCGGCGGAACGATCAGCGCCGCGCGGATGCCGTTGCGGCCCAGCGCGAGGTCGGGCCGTTCTTGCACGGGCCACGGGGCGATTTGGAAGCTCAGCGAAGCGCGAAACGCGTCGATCAGCCGCAGCGAGGCCGGCGAGCCGTCGAGATTCTGCACGACGATCGGCAGATCGCCGACGGTCAGCGAGATCGCCGTGCCCATCAGGAGCAAGAGCACCGCGGGCAGCGCCAGCGCGAGCGTGAGCGCGATGCGGTCGCGGACGATCTGGATCAGCTCCTTGCGGACCTGGGCGAGCATCCGGCGCACTACGCCGCGCTCCCCGCGCGGGCGACCGCGCCGATGAAGACGTCTTCGAGCGAGAACCGCGCTTCGCGCACTTCGAGGACCGACACGCCGGCGGCCTCGAGCGCCGCGCGCGTCTGGGCGATCGCCGTCGCCGCGTCGTCGTCGCTCACCACGTGCAGGCGGTCGCCGAACGCCGAAACGCGCCACGATTCGCGGCCTGCCGCCAGCGCGCGCATCGCGCGCGAGATGTCGTCGACGCGCGCTTCGATGAGGTGCCCGTGCTGCGACTCCTTCACTTCGGTGGGCGTCCCTTCGGCGATCAGCCGGCCCGCCGAGACGAAGCCGACGCGATTGCACTGTTCGGCTTCTTCCAAGTAATGCGTGGTCACCAGCACCGCGGTGCCGCGATCGGCCAGCCGGTCGATCATGCTCCAAAACGCCCGGCGCGCGATCGGATCGACGCCCGAGGTCGGTTCGTCGAGGAAGAGCACGTCGGGCTCGTGCATGATCGCCGAGCCGAACGCGACGCGCTGCTTCCATCCGCCCGGCAGGCTGCCGGTGATCGTCGATTCCTTGCCGCGCAATCCCGAGAAATCCAGCACCCATTGAATCACCGTGTCGCGTCGCTCCGCCGGAATGCCGTAGACGCCGGCAAAAAACTCCAGGTTCTCGACGATCGTGAGATCGTCGTAGAGCGAAAATTTCTGCGACATGTAGCCGACGCGCCGCCGCACCGATTGCGAGCGCACGTTGCCGCGCTCGCCGGCCAAGGTGACGTCGCCGGCGCTGGGTTCGAGCAGCCCGCACAGCATGCGGATGGTGGTCGTCTTGCCGGCGCCGTTCGCACCCAGCAAGCCGTAGATCTCGCCGAACTTGATCGCCAGGCTCAGATCGTTCACGGCCGTGAACGCGCCGAAGCGCTTGAACAGGCAGTCGGCGGCGATCGCCGCCGCGCCCAGCGTCGCGCGCTTGGGAACCGCGAAGGGAAAGTCGGTGCCGGCTTGCGGATTGGAATCGCGGATCGACGCGACGAAGACGTTCTCGAGCGAGGGCTCGTCGGCACGAATCTCTTCCGGCGGCAATCCGGCGGCGCCGAGCACGCGCACGACGCCGGCCTCCACCGCACCGACGCTCGAATCGGAGGCCAGCACGTCGAGATGGTCGCCGAAGCGCTGCACGTCGAGCACGCCCGGAACGGCGGCGAGCTCGGGCGTGACGAGCTGCGCGCGGCGCAGATCGTCGACGCGCACTTCCAGCCGCGTGGCGCGGATCGACGTGCGCAGCGCGCCGGGCGTGTCGAGCTGCGCGATTTGCCCCAGATGCATCAGCGCCACGCGGTTGCAGCGCTCGGCTTCGTCGAGATACGGCGTCGCGACGAGAATGGTCAAGCCTTCGCTCGAGAGCTGCGCGAGCGAATCCCAGAATTCGCGGCGCGAGACGGGATCGACGCCGGTGGTCGGCTCGTCCAGCAGCAGCACGGCCGGCTCCGACACCAGCGCGCAGACCAGCGCGAGCTTCTTCTGCATGCCGCCGCTGAGATTGCTGGCCAGCCGGTCTTCGAAGCGGTCCATCCCGAAGGCGGCCAAGTAGTGGCGCGCGCGCGACGTGACGGCGGCAGGCGGCGTCAAGCGCAGGTCGCCGACGTAGCGAACGTTCTCCATCACGGTGAGATCGGGGTAGAGGCTGAAACTCTGCGTCAAATACCCGGTCGACGCGCGCGCGTCGCGCGCCGGCTTGCCGAGCACGTCGGTCGTGCCGCCGCTGGCGCGCATGACGCCGGCGAGAATTTGAAAGGTCGTCGTCTTCCCGGCGCCGTCGGGGCCGATGAATCCGAAGATCTCGCCCTTGCCGACTTCGAAGCTGATGCCGCGAACCGCTTCGACCTCACCGTAGTTTTTGGTAAGACGATCGACGCGTACGGCTATTTCGGCCATTGGCCGGATACCAGGATCTCGCCGTCTGCGGGCATGCCCGGCTTGGCGTTGCCGAAGCCGGAGCGCAGCGCGAGCTTGACGCCGAAGACTTCCTTCACCCGGTCGCTGCGGAAATAGGTGTTCTCCGGCGTGAACATCGCTTGGGGATCGATGCGCAGCACGTACGCGTCGAGGGGATGGTTCGGGTCGGAATCGAGAAAGACGCGCGCCGGCTGTCCGATGACGACGCGGCCGATCTGATCTTCGGGTACGAACGCGCGCAGGTACACCTTGTCGAGATTCAAGAGCGTGACGATCGGCGTGCCGGCCGCGAGCACTTCGCCCGGTTCGGCGGCGCGCACCATCACGGTGCCGTTGAAGGGCGCGCGAACGGTGAGATCGCGTTCGTTGGCTTCGACTTGCTGCAGCTGCGCGTTCGCGGCGCGAATGGTGGCGTTCTGCGTGTCGATCTGCGCCGACGCGGCGTTGGCTTGTTCTTGGCGAATCGGCGGCTCGGCGTAGTTGGCTCGCGCCGCGGCCAGCACGCCCTGCGCGGCCGAGACTTGCTGCTGCGCGGCGCGGACGGCCGCCGCCGCTTGCTGATCGGCCGACACGGCTTGGTCGCGCCGCTCCGCAGCGATGTCGCCCGACGCGTAGAGGCTCACCGCGCGGCGTTCGTCGTCCGCGGCGAGTTTGGAGGCGGATTGCGCGCGCGCGAGTTCGGCTTGCGCGGCGGCGACTTGCGATTGCGCCTGCGCGACGCTGCCGTTCACGTCGCCTTCGGCCTGCCCGGTGGAGAGCTGCGCCTGTCGCAGCTGCGCCGACATCACGCCGGTTTGGCGCGTGGCGGCGAGTACGCGGGCCTGCGCGTCGGCGACGGCGGCTTTGGCCTGCGCGTCGTCGAGCACGGCGATCACCTCGCCGGCGCGAACGGAGTCGCCCTCGCGAAAGCGCACGGAAACGACGCGCCCGGGCTGCTTGGAAGCGATGGCGGAATCGTCGCCTTCGATGCGGCCGCTGACGGCGATGACGTTGTCGGGCACGGCGTTACGGGCGGCGTAGATTCTCCACGCAACGATCCCGATCGCGATCGCCACAACGACGACCGACAGCCGAATAAGCCACTGTTTGCTCGCCAAGCCCCGCTCCTTTTTCCTTGCCTACTGGGGCCGGTCTGCGTGCACGAAGGCCCTCCGGTGGGCCTTTTTTCCCGCCGCCGCAGCCCCGACCTTTACGCGTCGCGCCTTTGCGGAGAGGAGCGCGGCGCCGCCGTGCCGGAGCACGAGGCTGCCATGAACGGGTACCCGCCTCTCGCTCGAATCGTGCTGGCCAGCGCCTCGCCGCGGCGTTTGGAGCTGCTGCGCTCGCTCGGCTTGGAGGTCGAGGTGGTGGCCAGCGGCTACGAGGAACCGCCCCTCGCGCACCTCGACCCGGCCGGCCTGGCGCGCGCCCACGCGGCCGAGAAGCTGCGGGCCGTGCTCGCGCGCGGCGCTCGCGATCCGGTGGTTGCCGCCGATACCGTCGTCGATCTCGACGGGACGCCGTTGGGGAAGCCGGCCGATGCCGCCGACGCGGCGCGCATGCTGGCGCTGCTGTCGGGACGCTCGCACCGGGTGCACACCGCTTATGCGCTGGCCCTTCCGGGACGGGATGCGTGGGTCGAGGAGTGCGAGACGACGCACGTCCGCTTCTTTCCGCTCACCCGGGCCGAAATCGCCGAGTACGTCGCCACCGGCGAACCGCTCGACAAGGCGGGCGCGTACGGCATTCAGGGACGCGCGGCCGCGCTGGTCGAGTCGATCTCCGGCGACTTTTACACGGTCATGGGCTTTCCGCTCGGCCGCTTCATCCGCGCGCTGCGCAGGTTGGGATTCTCCTTGCCGGCGGCGAACTAGCCCCCGACGCAGTACACGCCGGGGGCTCTTCGATTTTTACGTACCGAGACGAACGCCGACTCTTCGCACTCATCGCCGTCATTATCGTGACGGCCGTCGTCGCGCTCGTCCAAATCAACGCGCAGCGCACCGGCTCCGAAAGCCCGATTTCGACGGTGGCTACGTCGGCGCTGGGCCTGGCGCAGACGGCGGTTTCGGCGACGATCGGCGGCGCGCGCGCGCTGGGAAGCGGCATCGTTTCGATTCCGTCGCTGGCGTCGGAGAACGCGAGGCTGCGCGACGAGAACCGCACGCTCGTGCAAGAGAACGCGCGCTTGCACGAACTCGCGGCGGCGTACGCCCAAGAAGTCTCGGTTCGGCCGCTGGTCGAGCTCTATAACGGCGTCGAAGCGCGCGTGGTCGGCTTTCCGCCCGAGAACGAATCGCGCGCCGTTACCATCGACAAAGGCACCAACGCCGGCGTGAAGCGCGACGACGGCGTGATCGCGCCGGGCGGCATCGTCGGCCGCGTCGCGTCGGCGGGGCCGTTCACGAGCACGGTGGTGCTCCTCACCGATTACACCAGCCGCATTCCCGCGATCGTGCGGCGCGGGCGATGGTGGGGCATCGCGCGCGGCAACGTCTCCAGCGTGCGGCTCGAATACGTTCCGCAGGACGCGGCGATGAAGGTCGGCGACGTCGTCGTCACCGGCGAGGGCCGTTCGTTCCACTCGGGCGAGCCGATCGGCACCGTCGTCTCGATCGAACGCGGCGACGCAACGCTCTATCAAACTGCCGTCTTGAAGCCGGCCGTCGATCTCGGCGCGCTCGATCGCGTTGTCGTTGTCCCGCACTAGCGTCAAGCGTCACGTCGCTCCGTTCGTCGGCCCGCCTTGGCACGCCGCGCTGCTGTGGCTGTTGGCCGCAGTGGTGGCGCAATCGACGATCGTGCATTACGCGGCGATCCGCGGCGTCGTGCCCAGCCTCGTGCTCGTCGTCGTCATCTGGTATGCGATTCGCGTCAACGCGCTGCGCGCCGCCGTCTTCGGCGTCGCGGCCGGGCTCTGCGAAGACGTGCTGGGCGCGCAGACGGGTGCGGCCTGGACGATCTCGACCGGCATCACCGCGATCGCGACGAGCGTGCTCTCGCGCGGGTTCTTCGCCGATTCGGTGCCGATCGTCGCGATCGCAACCGCGGTCGCCACGTTGCTGCGCGCGGGGCTCTTCTGGATCGCCATGGGTTTCGAAGGCTACCCGTCCGGTCTCGCCGTCGAGCACTTCCACGAAGCGCTGCTGCAGGCGGCGCTCAACGTCGTCGTGATGATCGCCGCCATGCTGGCGGTGCGGCGCTTCGACTCGCAGCGAACGTGATTCCCAACCGCGGCGCCTCGCGCCGCCCCGCATGGGAGCGGCCGGTGTGGCGCATCGTCGCGTTCGTGGCCGTGGCCGCCCTCGCGCTCGCCGCGCTGATCGGCCGCCTGATCGAAGTGCAGTTGCTCGACGGCCCGGCCTATCGCGCCGCGGCCGTCGCCAACCAAGTGCGTCTGATTCCGGTCGCCGCGCCGCGCGGCATCATCTACGACCGCCACGGCGTCGTGCTCGTTCGCAGCCGGCCGTCGTTCGTCGTCGCGCTCATCCCGTCGCAAGTCGCCGACATCGAGGGCGAGCTCGGCACGCTCGCTCGCGCGCTCGGCATCGGCGTCGAAACGCTGCGCTACCGGTTGCTGCACCACCGCGGCGTGAACTACCGGTCGTTCGACGAGGTCGTAACCTACGAGCCGTACGGCCCCGTCATCCTCGCCAACGACTTGCCCGTCGCCAAAGTCGCGCGGCTCTCCGAACTGCTCGCCGAACTGCCGGGCGTCGATCTCGAAGTGCAGCCGATCCGCGGCTATCCGCACGGCGCGCTCGGCTCGCATCTCTTTGGCTACGTCGGGGCGATCACCGAAGACGAATACCAACGGCTCAAGCACGAAGGCTACACGCCCAACGACGTCATCGGCAAAGACGGGCTCGAATACTCCTACGACGCCTATCTGCGCGGCGTGCCGGGCGGCCAGCGCGTCGTCGTCGACGCGACCGGCTCCGTCGTATCGACCAGTTCAACGCAGGCGGCGATCCCCGGCGACACGCTGCTCACCAACGTCGATTGGCGCTTGCAGCAGATCGTCGAGGAGGCACTCTCCGACGGGATCAAGAGCTGGGGCCACGGCCGCAAGCTCTCGGGCGCCGTCGTCGCCGAAGACCCGTGGACCGGCGGCATCTTGGCGCTCGCGAGCTATCCCAACTTCGATCCCAACGATTTCTCGGCCGACAATTACAAGAAGATCGCGTTCTATCTCACCGACGCCACCGAGCCGCTCTTCAATCGCGCGATCGCGGCGGCGACGCCGACCGGATCGACGTTCAAGATGGTCACGGGTTCGGCGGCGCTGACCGAGGGCGTCGTGAAGGTGAATCAAGTCATCTACGACACCGGCGGATGGAACTGCGGCGGATACTACGCGCGCGATATCGCGGCCGGCGGCCTGGGCAACACCACGTTCGTTCCCGCGTTGGCGGCCTCGAGCGACGGCTACTTCTTCCGTCTCGCGTGGTGGCTGGGGAACGAACGCCTGCGCAAATACGCGTTGGCGTTCGGCCTCGATGCCAAGAGCGGCATCGATTTGCCCGGCGAGAACGAGGGCAACTGGCCGACGAACGCGTGGGAGATGAAGAATTTCGGCGTCCCGATGGAGCCGAGCGACGCCTGCTTCTTGGGCATCGGCCAAGGCGCGATGCAAGCGACCCCGCTGCAAATGGTCAACGTCGCGTCGGCGGTGATCAACGGCGGAACCCTCTACAAGCCGCAAGTCGTCCGCGAAATTCGCAGCCCCAACGGCGCCGTCGTCAAGATCTTCGATCCGCAAGTCATCCGGCACGTGCCGGTGACCCAAGAAGCGCTGCAAGCGGTGCGCGAGGGCATGGCCAAGGTCACCGATCCCGGCGGTACGGCGTACGGGCTCGCGATCGACGGCCTGCCGTTCTCGGGCAAGACCGGCACCGCCGAAACCGCCGGCGGCAACGGCCCGAACACGACGTGGTTCGTCGCGTGGGCGCCGACCGACCATCCGAAAATCGCCTTGGCCGTCTTCATCGACCGCAGCGGAGGGTACGGCGCGTCGGTCGCGGGCCCGATCGCGCGGCAGATCCTGGTGCGCTACTTCAACAAGAAGCCGTAAACGCGCTCGATCGTCCGGTCGACGTCTTCTTCGGTGGTTCCCTGGCCGAGCGGCAGCCGCAGCAGGCGTGCCGACGCCGAGCAGGTGACGGCGAGATCGCCGGCCGCGCGCCCGTAGGTTTTTCCCGCCGGCGAGAGGTGGAGCGGCAGGAAGTGAAACGCCGCAGCGATTCCCTGCGCGCGAAGTTCGGCCATCAGCGCGTCGCGCGTAGGCTCGTCGCGCAGCATCACGCGATAGACCTGCGCGTTGTGCTCGCACTCCGCCGGAACGACCGGGCGCTCCAAGATCCCACGCGATTCGAGCTGCGCCAGCCCGTCGTGATACCGATTCCAAAGCTCGAGCCGGCGCTGCGTGATCGCGCGCGCGCGCTCCAGCTGCGCGAGGAGGACGGCTGCCTGAAACTCGCTGGGAAGATAGGACGACCCGACGTCGACCCACGTGTATTTGTCGACGATGCCGCGCTGGAAATTCGAGCGGTCCGTCCCCTTCTCTTGGAGCTTCTCGGCGCGGCCGAAAATCGCGGCGGAGCCGGTGACGAACGCGCCGCCCTCGCCGCACGTAAAGTTCTTCGTTTGATGAAAAGAAAACGCCGCCATCGTCCCCAGGCATCCGGCGGGCCGCCCGCGATAGCGGGAGAGGTACGCTTGCGCGGCGTCTTCCATCACGATCAACCCGCGCTCGTTGGCAAGGGCGCCGATCGCGTCCATCTCGCAGCAGACCCCGGCGTAGTGCACCGCGAAGATCGCCCGCGTTTTCGGGGTGAGCGCCGCTTCGATGCGAGCTTCGTCGATGTTGAGCGTGTCGGCGCGAACGTCGACGAAGACGGGCGTCGCCCCGCGCAGCACCACGGCATTGGCCGTCGACGAAAACGTGAACGACGGCATCACGACTTCGTCGCCGGGCTTCAAATCGGCCAGAAGCGCGCACATCTCCAGCGCCGCCGTCCCGGACGGCACGATCGTGGCGTAGCCGGCGTCGAGATCCGCTCGAATCGACGCCTCGCACCGCCGCGCGAACGGGCCGCCGCCGTACCAATGGCCGCCTTCGAGCGCCTCTTCTAAATAGCGCTTTTCGGCGCCGGTGAAGCGGACGTCGCTCATGGCTCGAACTCGGCGCTCAACTCGGCAACCCGTCGCCTCAGGCATTCGTTCGACCCGGCGAGGTCGGTGCGGCTCACCAAGCGCCTAATCGACGCGGCGTCTTCGAAATCCCGCCGCCGGTCGACCGCGTCGGTGCGCAAGAAATGCAGCAACCGGACGTTTTCCAGTTCGCCGGGATAGCGGCGTTCGAACTCCGGCTGATTCGGAAAGTTGTAGCGCATCGGCAGCAGGCAGACCGGCACGCGCGCTCGCGCGACCGCCAGCGACAGCGCGATCTGTTCGACGAAGTAGCTGCCGCTCTCGTTTCGAACGTACGCGATCGCTTCGGCGTACTGCGCGTAGAGCGATTCGAGCACGCCCGCTCCCGCCGCCACCACGCCCGTATTGAGATAGAGCGGCGAGTATTGCCGGTGAGCCGGGCTGCCGTGCATCGCCGGCCAGCCGGAAAGCTCGTAATCGAAGCGAGGCTCGGGCAATCCGTATCCCGCGAACAGCCGCTTCCACGAGGCTTTGTCGTCGCCGGCGAACGCCGCGGCGTGCGCCATGATCGCGCACAAGGAGTCTTCGTACGCGAAGAGCTCGTCGAAGCTTCGAATGGCGATAACGTCGGCGTCGAGCATCAGGACGAAGCGCCCGGCAAAGGGCGGCCGGAACCGCTCCATCATCGTCGCGACGTACGGGTGCTGGGTGCCGGCCCAGGCGGCGAACTCCCGGCGATCGACCCACGCCCATTCGATCAAGCCGTTCGACCACGGCTGCGTCCGGTACAGATCTTCCGGCTCCCGGTCGGCTCCGACCGTAACGCGAACGATCGCCTCGGGATAGAGATCGCGCACGGAGCGGGCGATCAACCGGACGCGATTGAAATAGTGCGGCTCCGGGCTGATGGGAATTCGTACCTCGAGCGACGGCGCCAAGCCCGGCGTCACAGCCACTTGAGCGATTGCGCGTCGAAGAACTCGAACACCGGGCGCGACGCGCGGCCCGCCAAAATTTCGAACCCCGCGCCCATATCCACCGCGACCGCGCCGCGCCGTTTCGCTGCGTCGCAGTAAAATTTTCCGAAGATTCCGGCTCCCGTCAGCACCAGCGTTCGCGGGCCCGAAGCGCGTTCGACGCGCTCGAGGAATTCGGGAAAGCGGCCCCAGTGCGATTGCGCCCGGGTCTCGGGCCGGAAGAACTCAGGGGGGCATTCGATCGACACGCAAGGGATGGGATCGACGCGCCGTTCGAACTCGCGCAACAGCTCGGGGATGCCGCTGACGACGACCAAGCGCTCCGCGGAGCGCGCGACGCGCTCGAGATACGGAATGAACCCGGCGTAGATCCAGTGGCTTACCAGCGTCGCTTTCAGGAACGATCCCCGCGCGAGCTCGCGCTCGAGGAAGGCGCGGCCCCCCATCACGCCGAGCGCACCTTTGATTTCGCCGATCTTCAAGTCGTGCTCGACGTTCTCCAGTTCGCTTCCGACCAAGCCGCGGTCGATCGAACGAACGGCGAGAACGTCGGCGTTGTAGACCGCATCGAGCAACATCGCCCGCCACTGGTCGAACTCCGCCTGCACGTATTCGATGCCGGTGGTGCTGCGCACGCCCGGTTGCCGGACGCGAAGGAACCACGAGCCCTCCCAGCCGGGCAGGATGGTGGAGAGCAGCAGCCCTTCGCCGTCGCCGATTTTGACTAGCGACCACGGGGCGCCGCCGGCGAGCGCCGTTTCGGCCTCGGCCGCAACCGCCGGCGCCGCTTCGGCGATGTCGGGAAAGATCGCCTTGGTTCGCTGCCGGCACGTTCGAAGAAAGGCGTCGTCGTCGAAGTGCGCGCGCATCGCCTCGAAGCGCTCCCACGCGAACGCCCAGTCGCGTGCCGAGTCGTCAGATTCCCGCGCCGGGTCGTCCAAGGACGCCTCCTTCGAGATCGCGCAACGCGTCCGCGGCCGCGCGCGCAACGTTCGGATCGTGCTCCTCGCTCGCGGCCGCGCGCAAGATCTCGGCGCACCACGGCTGGCCGAGCACGGCCAGCCGCGCGATCATATCGAGCCGCAAATTCGAATCGGCGGACGCCGCTGCATCGATGCCGGCGCTTTGCGCCCACGATTGCGACGGTCGCTCGAACCCCCGCGGAGGCTCGGCGACGATGGGCGCGGCTTCGACGCGGAGCGTGCGCTCGGGCGGCAGTTCCCGGGTCGCCGGCGCCGGTACCTCCGGCGCGGGAACGTTCGCGGACGGCCCGGGCCCCTCGCGTCGTCGCGATCCTTCCTGCCGCAGCACCCAGGTTGCGATCCCAAAGAGCGCGGCAACGGCGATGAACGCAATTCCGATCGTCACGGCGCCGGTGATCGAGCGTTACTCCACGGCGATGTGCGCGGCGGCGCGCAGCGATTCGAGCACCGCGGCGAGCGATTCGTCGAGCGAACGGTTCACGCTGGTCGTCAGCACGCGATGGAACTCGTCCATCGGCAGTTCGGAGAGCACGTTGAGCACCTTGAGGATCTCGCGACGATACCGGCCGAGCGATTCGTCTTGCGTTCCGTCGTGCAGGATCGTGGTTCCGAGCAGTTGCGCGTTGATCACCCACGGCTGCACCGCGCCCAGCGGCGCGGTATCGAGCTCGGGCATGAGCGCGCGCAGCATATCGAGATCGACCGGCCCTTCGATGCGCACGATGCCATGCGGCGGCGAGAGCGGCTCGGCAGCCGGCGCCGTCACGAGCTGATCGAGGAATGCGCGCAAAGCGAAGCGGCTCTCGCGGTCTTCGAGATCCTTGCCGGTGACCGTCAATCGCGGCATCCGCAGCCGCACGAAGAGGCGCTCCAGCGGCGCGCGCATCGTGCGCCCGGCGTTTGCGAAGGCGTTGGCGAGCTGCGGCGACGCCGCCACGGCGTTCTCGGGCATTAGCATTCGCAAGGCGAAGAGGTGCTCGACGAGGCCGCCGGCGTCGCTGCGTTCGAGCAGCTTGAGCGTGTGCGTCAGCCGATCGGCGGCAAAATCGATGTAGAGAATCGGGCCCGCCGCGGCTTCGATCGGTTCGGCTCCGGCCAGCAGCTCGTCCGGCTCGAGTGAGGCCGCGCGCGGCGCAGCGGGGATGGCGAGCGCTTCTTGTTCGGCGATGACCTCGGCGATCGCTCGCGGCGGCGCCGGCGAGGCGGTGGGCGCGACGTACGGCGCCTCCGGCTCCGGCGGCAGCGGCGGCGGTTCGTACGCCGGAGCTTCCGAGGGGAAGACGCGCGCGATCGAAATCGGCGTGCCGATCGTCGATTCGCCGAGGGTCGGCTCGGCTTGCACCTTGAGCGTCGGCGCGCTCAACGCGAGCGTGCGCCCTTCGCCCCACTCGAGCACGGCGCGCGTTTCGAGCGCCGTACCGGCGGCGAGCGGCGAGATGACGCTCATCTCCCAGCGGATGCGCAGTTCGACCCCGGGATTGACGTCGGCCAGCGCGAGCCCGCGCTGCGACCACAGCTGCGAGGCGCCGGCGTCGTCGGGGACGCCCAACCCGTTCAGCGTCGTGCTCGACGGCACGTAAACCGCCAAGTTCGTCGGCACCACGCGCACCAGCAGCCGTTCGGCCGGCCCGTCGCCTTCGTTGCGCAAGCGAATCTCGTAATAGACGTGCTCGCCGGCATTGACCAGTTCCGACGGCGCGGCCAGAAGCTGCGCGCTGCCGGCAAACTGCGGTTCGGCGAAGGTGCGCACGTCGAGCGGCGGGAGCTGAACCGGGCTGATGCCTTTGCCGTGCAGCCAGCCTTCGAGCACCAGCGAGCGATCGTGCGGAACGGGCCGCAGCAGCCGCAGCGTGATGCGCGCTTCGTGCGTCGCTTCGGCCGGCACGTCGCCGAAGGCGAGCCCCTCGCGATCGCGGCGCGCGTCGATCGCGCGCTCCACCACGAGTTCGGGCGGCAGCTTCAGCGCGAGGCGCGCGTCGCGCAACACGTCGGAGCCTTCGTTGGTGAAGCGCACCACGACGTCGGTGAAGCGGTGCGGCCGCAGCGCCTCGTTCGAAGCGACTTCCCACGCCGCGCTCTCGCGCGCCACTTGGGGGCGCGAACGGACGACGACCGTCGCCGTGCCGAGATCGATCGCGCCGGCATCGTGTTCGAGCACCACGCCGAGCGTGACGTTGGAACGATCGGGCACGCGCGATGCGACGCGCGCGGAGACGACGAAGACGCGCTCTTGATGCGGCGGCACGATGCCGAGGTCGAGCGGCTCGCGGTACGGCAGCGGCTCGCCGGAGGCTTCGGCGATGTGCACGTCGTCGAGATGGACGCCGGGAATCACGCGAAGCCGAACGTTGGCTTCGGGCGCGGTGCCGTCGTTGTAGACGTGCGCGAGGAAGCGTACGTCTTCGCGTGCGCGCACGACGCCGTGATCCGCTTCGACGTAGTTGCGCGCGCGATTGAAACGCGACGAGACGCGGACGCTGAGCCGTCGGCCGAAATCGCGCTCGCCGCCTTTCCAGCGGATGGAGGCTTCGATCGGCAGCGCCGTATCTTCGCCCGGCGCGGGCACGGCGACCGTGGCGGCGATGCTGACTTCGACGGTGCGTCCCGCAGCGAGCGTGCCGACGGAGAAGGTGAGGGCGGGAATCGAGTCGTCGCTGACGGGCTGGCCGTCGACCTGCGCCGAGCCGGGCGCGTAGACCAGCCCCGCCGGCAAGGCGATCGAAAGCGAGACAAACTCGGCGGCGCCGGTGCCGGCGTTGACGGCGCGCAAGACCATGGGAACGCGCATCCCGGGCGCGACGGCGTCGTCGCAGAGCACCGAAAGCGAGGTCTCTTCGCCCGCGAAATCCACCGGCGAAGCGACGTCGATCTCTTGCGACGAGACTGCGAACTCGTTGCACTCGCGCGACCCGATGCTCGCCCCGGCGCGAATGCGCGTGCCGTCGGGAAGCGGGGTGTCGATGACGGCTTGATACTCCAGCGTCACCGATTGCCCGGGCGCGAGCCGGTCGCTCACGGTGGTAGCGGTGTCGTAATCGAACGGCTCGCCCTCGACGCCGAGGACGACGCGGCCGTCGATGCGCGCGCTGCGCGCGAGGTAGGTGGTATGCTCGGGCGCCGGCAGAATGACGACCACATCGTGCGCGCTGGACGATCCGGCGTTCGCGATCGTCGCGTGCACGGTGATGGTGTCGCCCGGCCGCGGCTGCTCGGGTGCGGAGATCGACACTTCGGTCGACGAATTCTGTAGCACCGGCCGGCTGCGGACGACGAGCCGCTCGATGTTCGAGGCGAGCAGCGGCGTTTGGTCGCTGGCCAGCGCCGCCTGAAAGACGAGTTCGGTCCCGTCCTCGATCGTGTCGTTGACGCGGAACGTGCACGCGACTTTGCGCTGCGCGTTGGGATCGAGATCGCCGACCGGCGCGCCGGTCGCATCGATGAAACGGGCCTCGCCGTCGAGCGGGCGGTCGTCGAGCGAGTCGTCCTCGGGAACGTGCGCGGCGCCTTGCGGATGCGAGAAGCGCACGCGAACGCCGGTCGCGCTCGCACCGCCGAAGTTCGAAAAGGAAAACTCGGCACGGATCGTCTCGCCGGGAGCGACTGTCCGCCTGGGCTCGAGGACGAGCGTCCGAAGGCTTTCGACCAATGCCGGCGATCCCGGGGCGAAAATGCCGGTGAGCGATGTGGCAGTCACGGGGCTTTGTTCGGAGGGCCTCAGGTCGTCGCCTCCGCGCGCAAACCGTCGGCGCGATTCGTCGAGCGGGCCGCTGCATGAGGCGAGCGCGCCGGGCGAGAACCCCACGACGCGAGTTGACTGATTCGCCACGAGCCGTACCCGTTTTGCGGCCCCTCCTGCCTCGCGCCGAGCGCTTGACGAAGTACTTGCTGCGGATCGACGAAAGCCGCTGGTACAGCAACCACGGGCAGCTCGCCAGCGACCTCGAACGCCGCCTCGCCCAGTGGCTGGCGGTTCCCGATGGGTCGGTCGCCATCGCCTCGAACGGTACCGCCGCCTTGATGGCGGCCATTCTGGCCGCCGCCGGGCGCGGCACCGCCGGCCGGCAATTCGCTTTGCTTCCGGCGTGTACGTTCGTGGCAACGGCGGTCGCGGCAGAGCTGTGCGGATACACGCCCTATTTGCTCGACGTCGCGGCGGACACGCTGATGATGGAGCCGGACCGCATCGCGGCGCTGCCTGCGATCGCGCAGGCCGGAATCGTCCTCCCGGTCGCGGCATTTGGCCGGCCGGTTCCAATCGGCCCCTGGCTGGAGTTCCAATCGCGGACCGGCATACCGGTGGCGATCGACGGCGCCGCTTCGGTGGACCGGCTGGCGGAGTGCCCAACCGACTTCGTCGGAACGATTCCGGTTGCGCTGAGTTTCCACGCAACGAAGGCCTTCGCGACCGGTGAGGGAGGAGGCGTCGTCTCTACCGACGCCGCGATCGTGCGGCAAGCCGCGGCGGCGCTGGACTTCGGTTTCCCTCCGGGCGAGCGGGGCAGCGTGCGTGCTGGATTCAACGGAAAGATGAGCGAGTACCATGCGGCCGTCGGTCTCGCCGAACTCGACTTCCTCCCCGAGAAATTCGATCGCCTGCGTTCGGTCGTCGCTGGCTACCGTGCGCGGGCTGCCGCGTGGGGCCTCGCCGACCGGATCGTCGCTTCGCCGGAGATCGGCTTGAGCTATGTGTTGTTCAGGGCGCGCGACGCTGCCGAGGCTGCGGTGATCGAGGCGGCGCTCGAAGCGGACGGCATCGACACCCGGCTTTGGTACGGTCTGGGGTTACGGCACCAGCCGTATTTTGCAGACGCCGACGGCGAAACGCTCCGCGTCACCCCTGGCGAGATCGCGCGGATGGTCGGATTACCCTATGCGGCAGATCTCGAGGCGGCCACCATCGAGCGCATCGTCGCTCGCATTGCTGGAGTGCTGGCCGTTGCCTAGTCGCCGGTAAGCAGCGAAAGCGTCTGCGTGATGCGGGCGGCCCGTTCGCCCGGATGCGCTGCGAGATACTGCTCGACGGTGCCGCGATCGCCGCGCGAAAGAAGAGCGTGCGCGGCGGCGAGCGAGACGGCTTCCGACGGATCGTCGAGTGCGTGCTCGAGGAGTTGCTTCGAGCGCTCGTCGTCCAATGCGGCGACGGCGAAGATCATGTCGCAGCGCGCCGCCTCGCTCAAACCCGCGAACTCGTCGCCGGCGGCGTGGGTCCAGCCCGTGTCGCCGTGCAAGGGGTCGCGATCGCGCGACGGCTCGTGCATGGCGGCCGTCCGGCGCGGGGCGAGCCACGCGTAGAGCGCGACGGCCACGCCGGCAATCGCGACCACGACGAGCGCAACCCAAATTGCCACGGTGCCCTCAGACGCTCGCGTGCAGCGACGTGCGCACCACGTCGAGGGCGCCGTCGAGCGCCGCCTCGCGCTTGCGCTGCAAGGCGTCGATGAACTCGCTCGGGTCGGCGTCGGCCAGCGCGTCGAGCCGCTCGATCAAGAGCGCGCGGTAGTGCGCGAACTGCGGGGTCGCATCCGGGAGGAAACGCGCGAGCGCCGCCCACGGCAGGGCGCCGGCAAGCGGCGCCTCTTCGAGGCGTTCGGAAAGATCGGCGAGTTCGAGCGGATCGAACCCGCCGCGCAGCACCAATGCGGCCGCAGGCGATTCCGCCGGCGTTCCGCGGGCGGCTCCGGCCTCGTGCAGCACGCGCTCTATCGTGGTGCGCAGCGACGGCGTCTCCACGTCGCGCGGCGCGATCACGTAGTTGGGCAGGCGCAGCTTAATGAAGAGGCGGTCGAACTCGTCGCGCAGGAGCTCGCGCAGCGATCCGACGGCGCCGCCGTGCGCGTCGCCGATGGCATCGGGCATGAACGCGCGCAGTGCGAAGAGATGCGTTACCAAGCCGCCGAAGCGCGCTTCGTCGATGAACCGCAGCGCGCGCGCCAGCCGGTCGGCCGGAAACGCAATCGCCGTGCCGACGCGGTTGCCGAGCAGCGTTCCTTCGTAGACGCCGTTTCCGGCCTCGCCGGGCTCGGCGCCGGCGTCGAGCGCCGGATACGGCAGGCTCGCGAGCGCATGGCCCCCGGCGCCGTTTTCTTGGCCTTCGACCGGCGTCGCCGGCGGCAGTTCCATGAAGCGCTCCTCGGCCAGCGCCCGCTGGCCGCCGCCGAAGGCCGGCCCGATCATGCCGTCGAGGCCGAAGGGCAAGCCCGGAATCGCATTGGCGAAGACCGGCGTCGCGCGTACCTTCAGTTCGTTGGAAAGCACTTCGTCGTCGCGCTCGCCGTCGTAGCGCACGTGCGCGACGCGCACGATCGCCTCGCCCGCCGGCAGGCCGTTGTGCACGACGTCGCGCCAGCGAATCGTCGCTTCCACGCCCGGATCGACTTCGTTGAGCGCGATGCCGCGCCCCGAAGCGAACGACGCGCGCGCGCCGACGTCGCGCACGGGAACGTCGTTGACGGTGGTGGAGTTCGGCACGTAGATCAGCGTTTCGGGCTGCTCGACGGAGATCTGCACGCGCCGCGCAGGTCCGTCGCCGCCGTTGCGAACGTGGAGCACCCATTCGACCGTTTCGCCGACGTCGACCACGTCGACCGGCTCGCTGCGGAACGTTCCCACCGAAAAATCGGGCTCGGCCGTGGTCGCGATCGTAAGGCGCTCGAGCGGAACCGGCAGCATGGCGTCGGCGGTGAGCACGCCGTCGATGGTGACCGGAAACTCTTTGGCCAAACTGCGCAGAAGGCGCAAGCCCAAGCGCGCGCGCGCCGTGGCGCCCGGCAGAATTTCTCCGAATACGAGCGACGACTTCTCGCGAATCGCGCCGTCGACGGTCTCGAGCCGCGCTTCGGGCGAAACGTAGAGGCGCATGCGCACGTTGTGCGCGACGTCGGTGCCCGAGTTCGCCAGCGTGACGTCGACGTCGGCGAGCTGGTTCGGCCGCAGCACCGCGCCGGTCGCTAGCGCGAGATGCGAGGTGCGCGCGTCGAAAGCGGGATGCGAATCGACGAACCACACCGCCTCGCCCAGCGGCGTCTCGCCCAGCTCGCGCGAATGCAGGCTCGCGCCGACGCGCACTTCGCTGCGATCGGCGTACGGCGTGCGCACGCGAGCGCGCACCGAGAGGCGGCGCGACGCGTACGCGTCGAGCGTTCCCAGCTCGACGGTGTCGCCGTCGACGTTGCAGCGCGCGTTCTTCTCGAAGACGCGCACGTCGTCGAGCGCGGGATCGACGCGCAGATGCAGCACGACGTCGCCGGCGGCGGCGCTGCCGTCGTTGGCCAGCGCGATGGCGATCTCCACGTCGGCGCCCGGCTTGACGATCTCGCCGCCGGCGCGCTCGATCGCGTTGCGGCGCGCTGCCAGCGCGGGTTCGGAGTGCACGGTCACCGTGCGTTCGAGCCGCCGCGTGGAGGGTTCGCGCGCCGGCTCCCAAGCGAGCACGGCCGCAGCGGCGAGCGCGGTGCCGTCGGGCAACGGCGAGACGACCACCGCTTCGGCTTGCAGGTCTACTTGGACGCCCGCGTCGATGCGGCCGAGTTCGAAGACCAGCGCGTCTTTGCGGCGATCGCGGACGGGGCGGCCGTCGACGCTCGAGGCGCCGCGCACGGGAGCCAGCCCGTCGGGCAGTTCGAGGGTTGCGACGACGTTTTCGGCGGCGGCGGTTCCGGCGTTGTAAGCGGCCAGCCGCAACGCGACGCGCTGCCCGGGGCGGACGTCGTAGGACGGCTCGATCGAGAAGGCGGTCCGGTCGTCGGCGAAATCGGGCGCGGCGCGCACCACCAGCGATGCGGGCTCGAGCTCGAAGGCGGGCGTTTCTTGGGAGGCGACGCTGGCTCGGGCTTCGATCACCGTGCCGTCCGGCAGCGGCGCGTCGATGCGCACGCGATAGACGAGCGTTGCCGAGGCGCTGGCCGAGAGCGACGTCGCGACGATCGGGGCGTAGAGCCGGTCGAAGGCGATCCCCAGATCGCGCTCGATCTCGCGGCCGTTGACGCGCGCCGAGCCGGCGACGTACGAGGTGTGCTGCGGAACCGGGGCCACGACGACGACGTCGTGGGCGCTCGATTCGCCGGCGTTGTGCATGCGGACGGTGAGCTGGGCCTCGGAGCCGGGAACGGGTTCTTGGCGGGCCTCGATGCTGACCCGGGTCAAGGCATTGGCCAGCTGCGGCCGGCTGCGCGCGATGAGGCGCACCACGTTGGAACCGACCGGCGGCAGCTCGAAGGAGGCGACGGCCGCTTGCAGTTCGATCGTCGTGCCGTTCTCGATCGCGCCGGCGACGCTGTAGGCGATCTCGATCCGCCGCTCTTGCCCGGGCGGCACGTCGCCGATGTGCGCGCCGCCGCGCGCCAGCAGCGGAGAGTTCCCAAGGTCGTCGTCCTGGCAGACGCCGTCGAGCTCGCCGGTGCCCACCAAATAGACCAGACCGTCGGGGAGATTGAAGCGTACGCGCACGCCGGTTGCGGTCGCACCGCCTTGGTTGCGGAACGTGAACGCGGCGCGTACCGTCATCCCAGGTTCCAACTCGCGGTCGGGCGAAACGACGAGCGTTCGGAGCCCTTCCGGCAGCGTCGGCGCTCCTGGCGCAAAGACCTCAGATAGCGTGCGCATGACGCGTTCACGTTTCGCCGCCCGCAGTCGGGGTCCCGCGGATTTCACGTCGAGGAAAGGAACACGATCATGCTCGCAGTCCACGAAGACCGCATCGCCGCCGCCGTCGCCCGCCTGGGCTCCGAGAATGCGTTCGAGGTGTTGGCCCGTGCGCGTCAGTTAGAAGCGGAAGGTCGCCGCGTGGTGCACATGGAGATCGGCGAACCGGACTTCGACACGCCCGAGCATATTAAGAAAGCGGCCGTCGAAGCGCTCTACGACAATCACACCCACTACTCGCCCTCCGCCGGCATGCCGCAACTGCGGGCCGTCATCGCCGAATACGCGAGCCGGTTCCGCCACATCTCGCCGGTGTACACGGCCGAGAACGTGGTCGTTTCGCCGGGCGCCAAGCCGATCATCTGGAACATCCTTTCGGCCATCCTCGACCCCGGCGACGATTTCATCTACTTCGATCCGGCCTATCCGGCGTACGCCTCGTGCGCCAGCTACCTCCAGGCGAACGTTCACGCGATTCCGCTGCTCGAATCGCGCAACTGGCGCATGGACCTCGACGAGCTGGAGCGCCGCGTCTCGAACAAGACCAAAGCGATCGTCATCAACTCGCCGCACAATCCGACCGGCGGCGTGCTGACGCGCGGCGATCTCGAGCGCATCGCGCAGATGGCCGAGCGGCACGATTTCCTGGTGATCGCCGACGAGATCTACAGCCGCAACTTTTATCTCGATAGCGAATACTACTCGATCGCGGCGATCGACGGCATGCGCGAACGCACCATCATCGTCGATGGTTTCTCCAAGGCGTACGCGATGACGGGTTGGCGGCTCGGCTACGCGATCATGCCGGAACGCTTGGCCAAGACGGTGACGCTCTTCAACAACAACACGTTCAGCTGCGTGGCGGGCTTCGTGCAGATGGCCGGCATCGCCGCGCTCACGGGCGACGACGAACCCGTGCGCCGCATGAACCACACGTTCCGCGAACGGCGCGACCGCCTCGTGGAAGGGCTCAACGATATCGACAACGTCTCGTGCACGCTGCCCGAAGGCGCGTTCTACGCCTTCCCCAACGTGAGCAAGATCACGCACGACGATCGCGCGCTCGCGAAGTTCCTCCTAGAGGAAGGCGGCATCGCGTGCGGCGGCGGCTCATCGTTCGGAGCGGCCGGCAAAGGCTACCTGCGCTTCTCCTACGCGGCGTCGCTCGACGACATCGATTGGGCGCTCCAGCAAATCGCGCGGGTGCTGCCGAAGTTCAAGGGCTAACGGCGCGGCGTCCCGCGAAGACGCCGACGTCGTGGCCATCCACCGCGTCGGGATACGAACCGACGAGGCGTACGTCGACACCCTTGCTGTGGAAGAGTTCTTCGTAGGCGGCGGCGCTGCGAAAGTGCCAAAACGCGTTGGCGGCGTCGCCGGCGCCCGTGTCCTCGGCGAAAAAGAGCAGGCCGCCCGGAACGAGCGCGCCGGCGAGTGACTCGGCGAGCGCGTCGAGCTGCGCGTCCGCAACGCCGCCGAGCACGAGCAGCACCCAGATGAGACCGAACGGCGCGACGGTTCCAAAGAAGCGGCCGGGGCTACCCGTGAGGAAGCCGGCTACCGTCCCGTAGTCGGCGCGCGCGAGCTGCACGAGTTCCGGACAGGGATCGTAGCCGACCATCGTAGCCGCGCGCGTTTCGCGTTTGATCGCGGTGGTAAACCGACCGTAGCCGCAGCCGAAATCGAGGGCGCGCACCGGCGGCTGCGCGAGCTCGCGGTGGAGCAGCGGAAAGAGGATGGAACGCTGACGCTCGGTTTCGGCCTCGAGCTCTTCCTCCGGTATCGCCAAGTTCACGACGCACCGGCGGCCGTAGGTTCGGACGCGTTCGGACCAGATCGCCGCGGCGCTCGTCACTGCAATCGCATCGCGCGCTTCACGCCGGCCAGCACGTCGACGGCGACGGCCCGGGCGCGCGCGGTTCCTTCTTCGACGATGCGTTCGACCAGCGCGGCGTCCTCGCGGTAACGCCGGTAGCGCTCCCGCACGGGGCGCAAATATGCGTTGAGCCGTTCGGCGAATTCGGTCTTGTCTTGCACGCACCCCAAAGCGCCCGAGCGGCACTCGGCGGCGATGCCGTCGGTGCGCGGCAAATCGACCAGCTTCCACAAGGCAAAGACGGGGCAGACTTCGGGGCGGCCGGGATCGCCGCGCCGCACTTTCTGCGGATCGGTGAGCATCGAGCGCACCTTCTTGGTCGTCGTCTCTTCGTCGTCGGCGATCGCGATCGCGTTGTCGTACGACTTGCTCATCTTGCGGCCGTCGGTCCCCGGCACTTCGGGAAAGTCGGAAAACGTCGCTTGCGGTTCCACTAAAATCGCTTCGCCGTCGCCGTAGAGATAGTTGAAGCGCCGCACGACTTCCCGTGCGAACTCCAAGTGCGCCTGCTGGTCGCGGCCGACCGGCACGTACTGCCCGCGCACGATGGCGACGTCGCACGTCTGCAACAGCGGGTACCCGAGAAATCCGTACGTCGCGATCTCCGGCCCCAACGCTTCGATTTGGCCTTTGTAGGTGGGGACCCGCTCCAGCCACGAGACGGGAGTGATCATCGAGAGCAGCACGTGCAGCTCGCCGATCTCCGGTACGCCCGACTGCAAGAAGATCGTCGCTTTTTGCGGATCGACGCCGGCCGCCAGCCAAGCCGCGACCATCTCGTTGCGTGCGTCTCGAATCTTTGCGGGATCGTCGAACTCGGTGGTGTACGCATGGAGGTCGGCGATTTCGAAATACGCCTCGGCGCTATCGCAAAAGGCGGCCCACTGCGTGAGCACGCCGGCGAGGTGGCCGAGATGCAGGCCGCCGGTCGGGCGCATGCCCGCCATGACGCGAGGTTTCGTTGCGATGGTGCTCACAGGCTGCCGTATATTGCCCAGCCCTCGAACGCACCCTCCCCGCGGCGCTTAGCGCCGCGCGATTTCGGCGCGCGTGAACGCGCGTGCGAATCGCACCGCGTGCGCGAGATTGCGCCCCTCGGCGAGTTCGCAAGCGAGCGCCATCGCCAGCGTGCATCCCGTGCCCGGCATGCGCACGTCGAGCCGCGGTTCGCACATGACCAACGTGCCGTCGGCGGTCGCCAGCACGTCGACCGGGTCGCCGTCGAGGTGGCCGCCTTTGAGGAGCACCGCGCGGGCTCCGCGCCGCTGCAACGCCGCAGCGGCGCGTTCCATATCGTCGCGGCCCGGTTCGGCCGCCTCGAGCAAGACGGCGGCCTCGGAGAGATTCGGCGTCAGTACGACGCCCGCAAGCGTTGCCAGCCGCTCGCGAACCGCCGCGCGTGCGTCGTCGCCGGCGAGCGCCCCGCCTTTTGATGCGGCGAAGACGGGGTCGACGACGGCGGGCAGCTCGGGCCGCGCGCGCAGGTAGCCGGCGACGAGGTCGACGCTCGCCGCCGTGGGCAGGGCGCCGACACGAACGGCGCCGGCCGCGTCCCACGGCAGCGCCTCGAGCTGGGCGGCGAGCGCGCCGCTCGCCACCGCTTCGAGGGCGCGCACGCCGCGGGCATCCTGCGCGCTGACGGCGGCGACGGCGGTGAAGACGCGCGCGCCGAGCCGTTCGCCGATCACCAGGTCGCGGCCGGTGCCGGCGACGTTCCAAGGATGGGTGGTGCCGATCGAAAGCACCAGCGGCCGGTCGCGCATCAGCTCATGAGCCAGCGATCGAAGAAGCCGACGAACTCGTCGCGGTCGATCTCGTAATCTTGCCAGTAATCGAGCCCGAGGTACGCCTGGCGCCGCACCGCCGGGCCGGTGAACACCGTGACGTCCATCGGAATCTGCATGAGCAAGTGCGCGTAGGTTTGCAGATCGCTGACGTTTGCATGACAGAGCACGCAGAGCTTGGCCCCCGGCCGCGCGTAGAAGTTGAGATACATCGCCGATCCCTCGGGGCCCATCACGAACCGCGCATCTCGAACGAACGCCGCTTGCTGCGCGAACGGGTAGTCTTCCGGATAGACGATGCTAAAGCCGCGTTCGCGAGCCAGGGCTTCGATGTCGACGTCATTGACCATGCGCCGGTGATATTCGGCTCGCCGCGCCAAGAAGACGCGCGGGCCGGTTTCCGCCGGAGGCACGCCTTCGGCCGAGCGCGCCATCGCATCCAACACCGGCCGGAACCGGTACGACGGAAAGCAACGGTGCGCGGGCCCCGGGTAACGCGGATTGATGCGCTCGAAATAGGGCTCGTAGAACAAGGTCGGCGCGATCCAGAGGCGCCGAATGCGTACCGGCCGGTGCAGTTCCAGCGGTCCGCACGACACTTCGATGCGCTTCGTGTCGCTCGGGACGATGAGATCGAGCGTTCCGCGTTCCGGAGCCTCGAGGCGGTCCGAGAGCACGAGCGGCACGGGCGGCAGCGCTCCCGACTCCCGCGCCGCGACGTAGCGCGGCAGATGCTGCCAAAGCCAGTGCCCGATGCTGTGCTGGTACGGCCCGAAAAACGAGAAGGCTTCGTCGATCTCGATCGGTTCTAAATCGTGCTCGACGAACCACGCATCGTTGCCGTCGGCGTGGAAAACGAGCGGATCCACGTCGACGTTATCGTCGAACGATGCAAATTCGCCGCCTTCGTAATCGAGCATCATTCGGCCGCCCGCCCGTACGAAGGTAGAACCGGCCCACACTTCGGCGTTCTCCAAGCACGCGACGTAGAACGAGCGCGACGACCCCTTGAGGATGCGCGCCTCGCTGACGCCGACGATCTTGGGAAACGGCACGGTAAAGGGTTCGCCCGCCGGGTAGATTTCCGTAAACTCCACCGCGCGCTCGCGGGCGTATTCGGTAACGCTCGAGATTCGTCCGCGGCGAAGCGACGTCGAATCGGGCAGTTCGAACATCTCTTTATAAATTCGAAACGCTTCGGCGATGCCGTACTGCTCGATGAGCGCGCGCTTGAAGAGCCAAATCGTGTGATGCCTCCGGTCGTCCGGAGGCGGAAACATGGCCCTCGCCTCGGTGGTCATCTCGGAATCCTTGAAAGCCTCGCTCGGCGGTCCCTGCCTGGCGCCAAACGCAGGAGTGAAAAACCGCCTGACTAAAAGCCAAACGGAAGCGTGATTACCGTCGAAGACATCGCCAAATACCTGCCGCCCGACGCGCTCAAATCGGAGCCGATCGTCGCGCAGCTCTTGGCAAAGCTTTCGCAGGCGACGCCCGTTCCAGGCGACGCCCAACTGCAGATTTTGCGATACGGCCTCGAAGCCGCGATGCAGAGCGTCGTCGACTACCAAAAGCGCGTCTCGCACCTCCAGCGGATGCTGCTCCGGCGGCAAGAAGAAGTCGATCGAGCCGAGGAGCTGGTCGAGCGCATGATCGTCGCGTTCTTGCGGGCGGAGCCGGTGAACGAGCCCTTCTACGAGCTGATCTACGGCGAACTTCCCGAGGGCGTCTCGGCCAAGGAAGATTACTTCTCGACGGGCTGGCGCAGTGCGAAAGATCCGAGCCCCTGGTTTTCGACGCGTCAGTATCTCGATGCGAATCCCGACGTGGTGCACACCGGCGTCTGCCCCTTAGAACACTACCTCGAATATGGTTGGCGCGAACACCGGCGCGTGGCGCTCTCCGACCACGCGGCAGCGTATTTAGACTCCCTCCGCTAACCTGGTAAGGCAGCGCCCCCGGCCGCTCGTTGCCAGCGTGCGACCAGGTCGCGTGCCGCCCGCTCGGGATCGCTCGCGGCGAGCGCAGAGATGACCGCGGCCATGGCGACGCCCGTTTCGGCGACTGCGGGAATGCGGTCCGCACCGATGCCGCCGATGGCCGCTACGGGCACGGCGCTGCGCCCGGCGAGCGCGCGCAGGCCTTCGACGCCGATCGGCGCCCCGGCGTCGGCCTTCGACGCGGTGGCGTAGACGGCGCCGATTCCGACGTAGTCTGCGCCGGCGGCATTGGCTGCGTCGACTTCTTGGGGCGTTCCGCACGAGAGCCCGATGAGGCGCTCGCCGATCGCCGCGCGTACCGTCGCGACGGCGCCGAATCCGTCGTCGCCGGGGCCGAGGTGCACGCCGTCGCAGTCGAACGCGAGCGCGGCTCGCCAGTCGTCGTTGACGATCAGCAATGCTTGCGCTTCGGCAGTCGCGTCGCGCAACGCGCGCAAGCGAGCGGGATCGATGCCGCGTTTGGCGCGGTACTGCACGATGCGCACGCCGCCCGCGAGCGCGGCGCGCGCGATTTCTACGGGGTTGGGTTCGCCTTCGTTGACGATGGCGTAGATGCCGCGCAGCTTGGCGGCGCGCGCTACGCGCGCGGACGCATGCGCTGCCACAGCACCACGTTGGCGGCGAGGTAGACGAGATAGACGATGCCGACGCCGACGGCGAGCGGCACGTTGTGACGCTGGAGCGCCATCGGCACGAGCAGCACGAAGCAGAGTACGCCGGCCATCAGCACCGCGATAATGCGGGTGAACGGAACGAACACGTTACGGCGCCTCGCCGAGCAGCAGATCGCCGATCCGCATCAGCTCCTCGTCGTTGCCGAAGCGGAATTCCAGGCGCCCGCCGCGCCCGCTGCGCACCAGGGCGACGCGCGCGCCGTAGCGTTCGCGCAGGCGCGATTCGAACTCGTGCTCTTCGGGCGAGAGCGAACGCAGGGGGGCCGGCGTTTGCGATTTGGGAGTCGTGACCGCGCCGGCAAGGCGCTCCAGCGCGGCGGCGGTCAAGCCTTCGTTGACGGCCCGCTGCGCCAGCGCGACGCGGTCGCGTTCCGGCGCGGCCAGAAGCGCGCGCGCGTGCCGGGCGCTCAGCTCTCCGGCGGCGAGCATCGCCTTGACGGCATCGGGCAAGTTCAGCAGGCGCAGCGTGTTGGCGATGGCCGGACGGCTCTTGCCCAGCCGGCGCGCGACCTCGTCCTGCGTGAAGCCGTGCTCTTCGATGAGCGCCGCAAACCCGGCGGCTTCTTCGAGCGCGTTGAGGTTTTCGCGCTGAAGGTTCTCGACGATCGCCACCTCGAGGCTGTCGCGGTCGTCGCTCTCGCGCACGATCGCGGGAATGGTGGGGCGGCCGAGCGCGGCGCTCGCGCGCCAGCGGCGCTCGCCGGCGACCAGCTCGTAGGCGTCGCCGCGGCGGCGCACGATGATCGGCACGAGCACGCCGTACTCGGCGATCGAGGCTCGCAGCTCGGCTAGCGCGTCGTCGTCGAAGTGCTTGCGCGGCTGAAACGGGTTGGGCGTGATGCGGTCGACCGGAATGTCGTGCGATCCGTGCGGGGGCGCCGCGGGCGTCGCGGTAGGCGAGACCGGAACGGCGCTATCGCCCAGCAGGGCGCCGAGCCCGCGACCGAGGCCGCGCTTGGGAGCGCTCATCCGGCGTGCGCTTCCGCTAGCTCGAGCATCTCTCGAGCGAGCGCGAGATAGGCTTGCGCTCCGCGGCTCTTCACGTCGAAGAGAATCACCGGTTTGCCGTACGACGGCGCTTCGGAGAGGCGGACGTTGCGCGGGATTTGCGTCTTGAAGACTTGTTGCGGGAAAAATTTCTCGAGTTCGTCGAGCACTTCCATTGCGAGACGCGTGCGCCCGTCGAACATGGTTACGAGCACGCCGCTCACGTGCAGGTGCGGGTTGAGAGCTTCGCGCACGCGGCGCACCACGGCGCTGAGCTGCGAGAGCCCTTCGAGCGCGTAGTACTCGGCTTGCACCGGAATCAAACATTCGTCGGCTGCCGTCAGCGCGTTGATCGTGAGCAAGCCGAGCGACGGCGGGCAATCGATGAAGACGAAATCGTAGCGCGGCGCGATCGCTTGCAACGCCTGGCGCAATCGCGTTTCTCGCGACAGGGCCGAGACGAGCTCGATCTCCGCGCCGGCGAGATTGATGGTGGCCGGGATCAGCGAGAGCCCTTCGATTTCGGTTGCGACGATCGCGTCTTCGGCCGACGCTTCTTGCAGCAAAATATCGTACACGTCGCGCTGCAGCCGCGATTTATCGATGCCGAATCCGGTCGTCGTGTTGCCTTGCGGATCGGAATCGACGACGAGCACGCGTTTGCCGAGCACGGCGAGCGCCGTGCCGAGATTGACGGCGGTCGTGCTCTTGCCGACGCCGCCTTTCTGATTGACGAGTGCGATGATCCGCGCCAGGGTACTTCTCCGAAAGAAAATTTACGCGCTCGCGTGACGCGCGCGTCCGTCGAGGTAGCGCTCGAGCAGCCGTTGCAGCGAAATCGGCTCGTTACGCTCGGGTGCGTCGGTGACCTGCTCGAAGAGCCACCGCAGCGCGTCGCCCACGCGTTCGTCGCCGCGAAAGCCGGCGGCCGCGTCGCCGCGGGCGATCATCGCTTCAATCACGTCGTCGCCGCCGATGGCAAGGTCCGCGATCGAAAACGGCGGCTTCTTCGCGAGTTCGGCCCGGACGCGCTCGGCAAAGCGCTCGTTCGCGTCGCCGCGCTTGGGCAGGCCCGAGCCGGCCACGTCGGCGGCGCGCAATGCGAACAAACGTTCGAGGTTTTCAGGCCCAACCCGTCGAATGAAGCGGCGAAGGGCGGCGTCTTTCATCTCCGGGTCGCCGGAGAACATGTGCTGGCGCACCAGGTGCTCGGTTTTCTCCATCACGTCGTTGGAGAAGCGGAAGCGCCCGAGCATCGCGTGCGTCATATCCGAGCCCACGATCTCGTGACGGTAGAAGTGCGGCCCTTCCTTGGTGCGCGGCTTCCCGACGTCGTGCAGCAGCGCCGAGAGCCTCAAGATCAGGTCGCCCGGCGGCGTGGCGTCGAGCGTGACGAGGCTATGGTTCCAGACGTCGAACGCGTGCCACTCGTTCTGGTCGACCCCGACGCCTTCGAGCAGCTCGGGCCAGAGGTGGCCAAGAACGCCGGTGCGGCGCAGGAGCTCCAAGCCGATCGAGGGGCGACGCGCCTTCGTGAAGAGCTTCGTGAGCTCGTCGGAGACGCGTTCGGGCGAGACGGTGGTGACCAGCGGCGCCGCCTGTTTCATCGCGGTTTCCGTGGCCGGCGTCACTTCGTATTCGAAGCGCGCCGCGAACTGCGCGGCTCGCAGCATGCGCAGCGGATCTTCCTCGAACGCTCGCGGGGTGAGGAGATCGATCCGGCGAGCGCGGATGTCGGCCTCGCCGCCGAACGGGTCGATGAGCTCGCCGGAAGGCAGCGCCCGGGCGATCATATTCATGCGAAAGTCTCGCCGGGCCAAATCCTCCTCGAGCGGGATCTCGGGGCCGCTCTGCACGTCGAAGTCGCGATGGCCGTGCCCGGTCGAACGTTCCCGCCGAGGCAGGGCGACGTCGACGGTCTCGCCGGCGACGGTCAGCTTGAGGATCGCGAAGGCAGCGCCGACCGCATCGACCCGCCCGATCGTTTCCAGCTGGCGCCGAAGGTCGTCCAACGGCACCCCGGTGACGACGTAATCGAGGTCCTTGCCCTCAAACGGGCTATCCGCGCCAGCCCGCAGCTCGTCGCGGACACGGCCGCCGACGGCGAAAAGCGACCCCGGTGGCAGAACCGAGGCGATGCGTCCGTCGAGCGGGTGCGGGCGGTACATGAGCTCCCTATTCTACTGCGCGCGAGGCCGAAATTCATCATGCGGGCCTGGCGCCCCGATGAGGGCGATTTCCGAAAAGGGCAGCGGCAGGCGATCTTCGCTTCGAACGTTTCCCGGGAAACCCGGCAGCTGGTGGGTGAGCTACTGGTGTTTCCCGGGAAACGGCGCAGGCACGGAGCTACGGAGCTGGCCTAGTCCCGTAATCCCAGCCTGCCCAAAGATCGTGTGTTCCGCGGAAAGTGCCTCTGAGTGATGTAATTTTTTGGTGTCCGGGCCCCGCTACCCCAAGCTGTCTGCAGTCATTGTTATCGGACTTCGTGGGCCTTCGGACGGTCTGGGTTTCGTCGCTTCCCGACTCATCCAAGGTTTGGTGGACATACATCCTTGGCGGCGTTCTTGCGATTTTCGTTACCGCAGCCATACTACCGATCGCAAGGCCGCCGCGGCATCCTTGAGCGGGCCACTGGAGTTCCGGTGCCGGGAAGCTCCAGGCGCGGTACCTTCGATGCGAAACCGTTCTTGCGATTGGCGCGGCGGCCGGCAGCCGCGTTCGAGCGCTTCCCCAGAAACCGCGGCTGCCCGTTCGAGGCTTCGTCCTAGATCGGCGAGTTGCTCGGGAGGTAATCGTGCGCCAGCGTGGCTGAAGCCGCCCGAACAGTCCTCAACTCGCTCAGAAATAGACCTGACCGCCCGGTGGCGCCACAAGTCGGCCTAACCTCCGACGCCTTTATGCCGCGCCGACGGCGGTATCATTTGCTTACGACTTTTGTCGCAAGTACTGACGACACCGAGGGGTCCCGAAACCTACAGTATGACTTGGATGCGCGCGCGCGCCGGGGCGTGGATGGCGCTCGTGCTGCTCGCGGCTTGTTCGTCGCCCGGCTCGTCCTTGACCGGTGCTATGCCGGATTCAGCGGCCGTCGCGCCGCGGTTCGGCGCGACGCCGCTGCGTCACATCGTGATCGTGATTCAAGAGAATCGCAGCTTCGACAACGTCTTCTCCGGTTTTCCGGGCGCAGATTCCGCGACGACGGGTAGGGCATACGGCGGCAAACGCTACGAACTCACCGGCGTTCCCTTCGATACCATCGACGTCGAACACAGCTACGAAGACGGCGTGATGGACGTCGACGGCGGCAAGATGGACGGCTTCACGCTGAATAACTCCTACGATGGCGGCCCCGCCGGGCGCATTGCCCTCAGCCATTTGCGGCGCGCGCTGGTGGCGCCGTACTGGGCTATGGCGCACCGGTACGCCCTCGCGGATCGCATGTTTCCCACGCAGCACGGCCCGAGTTGGACGGCGCACATCGACCTCGTCTCCGGGACGACGGTAGTCGCGCCCGGCTCGGCGGTGATCGACTTTCCATCCGCCTCGCCGTACGGTTGCCACGCTCCGCCGGGAACGACGACGCGCACGGTCGAGTCGAGCGGCGCGTACGGCACCGGCCCGTTTCCGTGCTTCACGCAGTTCCGCACGTTGGCCGATACGCTCGATGCCGCGAGGGTGCCATGGCGATTCTACGCACCACCGGTCTACGGAGACGCGACGTGCCCGTCGTGCGGGTATACCTGGTCGGCGTTCAGTAACGTCAAGAACGTTCGCTACGGCGCCGATTGGCGCAACGTCGTCTCCCCGTCCCCCCGCGTCCTTTCGGATATCGCGCACGGACGGCTTGCCGGCGTTACGTGGGTGGTTCCGGACGAAGCCTATTCGGATCATCCCAGCCTCGGCGCGCAGTCGCTCGGGCCATCGTGGGTCGCGGCGGTCGTCAACGCGATCGGCGAAAGTCCGTATTGGAAATCGACCGCGATCGTCGTGGTGTGGGACGAGTGGGGCGGATTCTACGATCACGTCGTCCCACCGGCGTTGGACTACCGCGGGTTGGGAATTCGCGTTCCGTGCATCGTGATATCGCCGTACGCCAAGCCGCATTTCGTCTCGCACACGCAGTACGAGTTCGGCAGCATTCTCAAACTCGTGGAAGAGACGTTTGGGCTACGGGCGCTGGGCCCGGCCGCCGCCGGTTACACCGATAGCCGCGCGAACTCCATGCTCGATCTCTTCGATTTTCAGCAAACGCCTTCGGCGTTCGCTCCGATTGCCGCGCCGTATCCGCCGTCGACCTTCGAACGAATGGCGCCCAGCGGCCGCCCTCCCGACGAAGAGTAGGCACCGGCTAGGAGCAGAGCGGGCGCTTTTCGGGGATGCCGGTGCGGCGCGGAAAACGGTACGGCGTCGCGGCGGTTTTGCGTATCAGCACGATGCGCCGCTCGCCGTCGAGCGAAATCTCGCGTTCGACGCTGCCGCCGAGCACCAGCGACGCATCCTCGAGCGCGGTGCGCTCGGCGTCGTCGAACGTGCCGCGCTGCAAGGCAGCGATGCCGCCGATCGCCAGAAACGGCAGCAGCAGTTCGGCAACGGTCGGCGCGCTCGAAACGGCGCGCGCGGTTCCCGCGGCAAAACGCTCGCGCAGCTCCTCGTCGCGGGCGGCCGTTTCGGCGCGCGCGCAGACGACGCGACCGGCAACGCCGAGCGTGGCCAGCGTCTCCTCGAGAAAGCGCGCCTTCTTCGCCGTGGTCTCGACCAGGGTGACGGCAAGCCCGCTTGCGAGCGCGGCGGGAATCGCCGGCAGGCCCGCACCCGAGCCGATATCGACGTACGGCTCCGCGAGAAACGGCACGACGGTGAGGCTGTCGAGCACGTGCGGAACGAACTGCTCGGCGTTTTTCGCGCCGGTGAGGTTGAAGCGCCGGTTCGCGTCGAGCACCAGCGCGGCGTAGCGCGCGAGGGGGTCGATCAACGCCGCTTCGACGCCCGCGGCCTCGAGCAGCGCGGTCGCGGCGGACCGGTCGTCGTCGCGCATCGCGTGTCGCCGCGAGCCGTTCAGGCCGGCGACGAGACGGACGGCTCCGCCGCGTCGCGATGCACGAAGATGCTCAAGATCGCGAGATCGGCGGGCGTCACGCCCGGGATCCGGCCGGCGGCACCGAGCGTACGGGGCCGCTGCGCTCCGAGCTTTTCGCGCGCTTCGCGCGAGAGCGCCGCGACGGCGGCGTAGTCGAAGGCGTCGGGAATCGTCACGCCTTCGGTTTTAGCGGCTTTCTCGATGGCGGCGAGCTCGCGCCGCACGTAGCCTTCCACCTTCACCTCGATCGTAACGCGCTCGCCGGTCGCGGCATCGAGCGGCGGATCGAAAAGCGCCGCGACGTCGCCGTATCCGACGTCGGGACGGCGCAGCGCGTCGGCGATCGTCGCGCCCGGCGAGAACGCTTCGCCGCCGATCGCCGCGGTGCCGATGCGCGTGCGGCGCGCACGTGCGATGGCGCTCTCGAGCGCGCTGCGACGCGCTTCGAACGCCTCCCACGCTTCGTCGCTCACCAAGCCGATCGCCCGGCCGACCGGCGTGAGGCGCAGGTCGGCGTTGTCGTGGCGCAGCACGACGCGGTGCTCCGCGCGCGACGTGAGCATGCGGTACGGTTCGTCGACGCCTTTGGTGACGAGATCGTCGACCAGCACGCCGGCGTAGCCGTCGCTGCGCGCGAGGCGCAGCGGTTCGTCGCCGCGCGCGGCGCGTGCGGCGTTGATGCCGGCGATCAGCCCCTGCGCGGCGGCCTCTTCATATCCGCTCGTGCCGTTGAGCTGTCCGCAGTGGTAGAGCCCTTCGATGCGGCGCGTTTCGAGGGTGTCGAGCAGTTCGGTGGGCGGCACCATGTCGTACTCCACCGCGTAGCCTGCGCGCAGCATCGCGCACGCCTCGAGTCCCGGCAGCGTGTGCAGCATCTCGAGTTGAATTTCGGCCGGCAGCGACGTCGAAAAGCCGCCGACGTAGAGCGTCGGCTCGTCCCAGCCTTCCGGCTCGATGAAAATTTGATGCGTGGGATTGTGCGCGAACTTCACCACTTTGTCTTCGATCGACGGGCAGTAGCGCGGGCCGATGCCGCGGATCAAATCGAGCCCGTAGAGCGGCGAATGGTGCAGATTCTCGCGCACCAGCGCGTGCGTTCGCTCGTTCGTCTCCGTGACGTAGCACGGCAGCTGCGGTCCGCCGAAACGCGCGGGGCTAGAATAGGAGAAGAGCAGCGGCACGTCGCTGGGCGGCTGCCGCAGCATCGCGCCGAACTCGACCGTGGTGCGGTCGATGCGCGGCGGCGTCCCAGTCTTCAGCCGCCGCGTCGGAAACCCGAGCCGGCGCAACGCGAGCGCCAACCCCACCGCCGGCGCTTCGCCGAAGCGGCCTTCGTCTTGCACGACGCCGCCGCGGAAACTCTTGCCGCCCAAAAACGTGCCGGTCGCCAGCACGACGGCGCGCGCGGCATAGCGCTCGCCGCCGGCGCAACGCACCGCGCGAACGCGGCCGGCCTCGACCTCGAGATCGTCGACCAGGCCGCGCACGATGGTTAGGTTCGGCTGCGCGCGCAGCCGTTCGACCGCGAGCCGCGCGTAGGCCGGCTTGTCCATTTGCTGGCGCAGCGCGCGCACCGCCGGGCCTTTGCTCTCGTTGAGAAAACGCGCGTGCAGGCTGCAGGCGTCGGCGAGACGCCCCATCTCGCCGCCGAGCGCGTCGATCTCGCGTACCAGCTGACCCTTCGCGCTCCCACCGATCGACGGATTGCACGGCAGCGTGCAAATCTTCTCCGGATCGCCGGTGACGAGCAGCGTCTCGACGCCGAGGCGCGCGCTCGCGAGCGCGGCCTCGACGCCGGCATGCCCTCCCCCCACGACGATTACCGCCGCGTCACCCGTACGCGGAGTCACGCCGTCTTACCGCGCGGCGGCCGGTGGTGGCGCCGCGTGGCCGCGCAGGCGCAGCGAGAGCCCGATCATCGTGATTCCGAAGATGATGGCGTACGCGCCGATCAGCCACGCGATCGTCAGCGCGCCGGCAACCGGATGCCAGACCATCAGGATGCCGAAGAGCAGCGAGGCGATCCCGCCGACGATCAGCAGCCATTCGTTGGCGATCGCTTTGCGAAGCTGGATCGCCGCGACGATCTCCAAGATGCCGGTGAGAAACGCCCATGCGGCGATCGTGAAGTAGAGCGCGGCAATGGTAATCGTGACGTCGTAGAACGTGACGCCGGCGATCGCCAGCCCAATGATGCCTTCGATCACCAACGGCCACCAGCGTTCGTGGGCTTCGGCGGCGCGCACCGCTGCCACGATGGCGAAGATGCCGTCGACGAACGCGTAAGCGCCGAAGAGAATCGCGATCGCGTACCACGTCGCGCCCGGCCACAGGAACGCAAGCAGGCCGAGGATCACCGCGGCGATTCCGCGGATGAGCAGAGCCCACCAGTTGCGAGCGAGTGCGTCGACCATCAGCCGCCCAGCACTTGGCCGTTGGCCAGGATCACTTTGCGCACGGTGCAGGTGTTGGGCGTCGGCCCGGACCAGCCGAACCCGACCAGCGCGTTGCTCAAATTATGATTGATCTGCGCGCCCTGCGTGAACGTGCCCGTATCGCGCATGACGTAACGATGCCCGCGATAGCCGACGGTGAAATCGACCTCGTATGCCGGCGATGCGTGCGTATTGGTATAGACAACGTTGACGCCGTTGGTGACGCCGGAGCCGTTCTGATTGACGACGCAGCTCTGGATCACGATGCCGTACTTGCTCACGATGTTGGCCTGTGCGGCCGTCGTGCACAGCGTGACCAGGGCCGCGAGGACGACGAAGAACGAACGCTTCATGAGGCTGGTCCTTTCGCTTCGAGCTATTTTCCGATGCAGAATCGCGAGAAGATTCCGTCGAGTACCTCTTCGGCGGCGATACGCTCGCTTACATGCCCGAGCGCCCCAAAGGCTCGCTGGAGCTCGCCGGCGATCAGGTCGACCGGATCGCCGGCCGCAAGGGTTGCGCGCGCTCGCGCGAGTGCGTCGAGCGCTTCGGCGGCGGCACCGATTTCGCGCGCCGAGGCCAGGTGCGGCCGCTCCAGATCGGGCAGTTCGCCGCCCCAGCCCGCGTGCGCGATCGCGCGCAGCAGCGGCGCGAGCGTCTCCGGCGCCCGGGCGCTTCCCGTAACGGCCTGCGGAAAGCGCGCCTGCAGACCCGCGTCGCCGAGGTCGGCTTTGTTGAGAAAGACGACGCGCTCGCGATCTTGCGTGGCCCGCGCGATCTCCTCGCCCTCGGGCGAGAGCGGCAGCGAACCGTCGATGACGACCAGCGCGATGCGCGCGGCGGCCAGAGCTTGGCGCGTGCGTTCGATGCCGGCGGCTTCCAGGCGGCCGGCGTGGCTGCGGATGCCGGCGGTATCGACCAGCCGCACCGGTACCCCGTCGACGGCCAGCGACTCCTCGATCGTGTCCCGCGTCGTCCCCGGCAGGTCCGAGACGATCGCGCGTTCTTGGCCGAGCAAGGCGTTGAGCAGCGACGACTTTCCGGCGTTGGGCGGGCCGACGATCGCCACCGAGAGGCCTTCGCGGACGAGGCGCCCGGCTTCACCCTCGCGCACGAGCACGCGAAGGCGCTCCGCGATCGCGGCCAAGGTTTCGTCGAGGTGCCGGCGATCGGGATCGGGCACCTCGTCGGGAAAGTCGATCGCGGCGGCCAGCTCCTCGAGGGCCGACGCGAGGGTCGCGCGCAGCCCGGCGATCTCGTCTGCAAGGCCGCCGGTGAGATTCGCCGCCGCGGCGCGCGCCGCCGAGCGCGTCTCGGCCGCGATCAAATCGGCGACGGCGACGGCGGCGTGCAGATCCATCTTCCCGTTGAGCAGCGCGCGGCGCGAAAACTCTCCGGCCAGCGCCGGCCGCGCGCCGCAGGCGAGCAGCGCGCGCATCAGTTCGCGCGCGATCGCGGGCGAACCGTGCACGTGAAACTCCGCGACGTCTTCGCCCGTGTAGCTATGCGGCGCCGGAAAGAACAAGACGAGCCCGCGATCGATCGCGTGCCCGTCTTCGTCGAGAACGCTCGCGTACGCGGCGAGGCGCGGCCGGAGCGGGAGCGCGGCCGGCGCGAGCCGCGCCACCAGCGCCTGCGTGCCCGGGCCGCTGACCCGAAGCACCGCGATCGCGCCCGCCCCGGGAGGCGTCGCGATCGCGGCAATCGTGTCGCCGGTTACTTCGGAAAGACCACGACGCAGCGTTCGGGTTCTTCTCCTTCGGACTCGGTGCGCACGGCCGGCGAATCGGCCAGCGCCAGATGCACGATCTTGCGCTCCGACGGCAGCATCGGTTCGAGCTTCTGCGGCGCGTTGTCGCGCAGCACGCGCTCGAGCGTCGCCATCGCGAGATCTTTGAGCTGATCGGCGCGCCGCGCGCGGTAGCCTTCGGCGTCGATCGTGTAGTAATGGCGGTTGTTGCGCACGCCCGCGTTGAGGATGTTGTTGAAGATCAAGTTGAGCGCTTCGAGCGTGTTGCCGTGGCGCCCGATGAGCATCCCGAGATCGGGCCCGCTGACTTCGAGATACTCGCCCTCGGGCCGCGGGATGTAGGCGATGTCGACGTTGGTCAAGCCCATGCGCTTGAGCACTTCGTCGAGCAAGTCGCGCGCCGGCTTGGCGTTCTCCGGCAGCTCTTGGCCGACCGAGCGCGTCCCGCTGCGATAGGGCGGCCGTCCGCCGCCGCCGTACCGGCGTCCGCCGCCGGGTCCGCCGTTGCCGCCGGGGCCTCCACGGCGCCGGCGATCGCCGCCGCCTCCCCCGCCGCCGCTCGGGCCCTTGCCCGGAATAGCGCGGTCGCGAATGTTGGCGGGCTGTTCTTCGAACTCGAAATCGTCTTCGTAGAGCATCCTGTCGTTAGGCGCCTTTCTTGTTCTTTCGCTTCGATCGCGAAGAGTTGGGCCGCGCGCCGGGCGCTTTCGCGCCGGCCGCGCCGTTGTTGGCCGCCGGCTTCGATTTTCCGGTCAGCGCTTTGGCCGCCGCGCCCGTCGCGAGCGCGCCGTCGTCGGTGATGACGTGGGCGCTGTCGGCGAACGAGAGCGGCTCGTGGTAGCGCCGCAGCATGTAGAACTGCTGCGCCATCGTGAACACGTTGTAGAAGAACCAGTAGAGCACCATCGCCGACGGCCACTGATACTTCCAGCCGAGGAAGCCGAGCATCAGCGGCGAGATCAGCGACATCATGCGCTGCATCTGCGCTTGTTGCGGATCGGTCGCCGGCATGCTCACGTAGCGCACGCTCAGGTACATCGACACCGCGTAGAGCACGATGAGCACGAGGTCGGGATGGGCCAAGCTCGCGGCCAACACCGGCTGGCCGAATACTTTGAAGTTGGAGGCGGCCTGCGATACGGCGCTGCCGATCCACATCCACGACTGGTTTTCGAAGACCGCGCGGTGGCTGAGCACCACGTAGTAGACGCTGATGATGAAGGGATACTGCACCAGCATCGGCCAGCAGCCGGCCAGCGGATTGACGTTGTGCGTCTTGTACAACGCCATCATCTCTTGCTGCTGTTTCTGCGGCTCGTCCTTATACTTGGCCTGGAGTTTTTTGATCTCCGGCGCGATCTTCTGCATGTTCAACATCGCCTTGAACTGCGCGGTGTTGAGCGGCCAGAAGATCAGCCGGATGCCGGCCGCGAGAAGGATCAGGCTCCATCCGTAATTTTTGATCGCGGCGTCGATCGTCGAGACGACGGTCCAGAGCCCGCCGACGATCGGGTCGAGCAGCCAGTTGGTGGCGAAGAGAACGTGCAATGGGTTACCTTTGCGAGCGAGCCGGAACGGCCTCGGGAACGAAATCGACGCCGCCCGGATGCCACGGGTGGCAGCGCGCCAGCCGGCGCAGCGCCATCCATCCCCCGCGTGCGACGCCGTGCGTCGAAATCGCCGACGCGGCGTACTGCGAACAGCTGGGATAGAAACGGCATGCCGGCGGCAGCAGCGGTGAAACGAGCAGCTGGTAGAGCCGGATCGCGAGCAGCGCGAGCGTCCGCATGGAGCCTGCTACTCCGGGCGCAACGCCGAAGTAACGTCCGCTCGCAGCGCCGCGAAGGCGGCCGAGGCCGCCGCGGGACGCGCGACGAGAAGCAGGCGCTGCGCGGGCGTGCCCGCGAGGGCTTCTTGGACGATCGCCGCCAATCGGCGGCGCAGCTTGTTGCGGACCACGGCTTTTCCGATCGCTTTGGTCACGGTAATGCCAACGAGCGACGAAGGGTCGCCGGCGAAGGCGTCACTGCGATAGATGGTGAGGGTTGGAGTCGAGAGCCGCCGGCCGCGCTGGCGAAGCCGGGAAAAATCCGACCGCCGGCGCAGGCTGGCAAAACGGCGCATTAAGCCGAGAGGCGATGACGCCCCTTCTTCCGGCGACGCGCGAGCACCTTACGCCCGTTCTTCGTGCTCATCCGCTCCATAAAGCCGTGTACGCGCTTGCGCCGGCGGTTATGCGGCTGAAACGTCCGCTTCATCGAACTACTTTCCTACTAGCAAAAGAAACGCCCCGGCCGGTGGCCGGCGGCTACAGCCCCTTATGATAACCACGGCTGCCGCGCAGCGTCAAGGACGGGACTCGGACTATCGGAGCTCTATAGAGATGTCCCCCTTTTTGATTCAGTAGAGGTGTCCTCATCGAGAAGGCCCTCCTTCATGGAGCTTCTGACGGCTAGCTTCCGGGCGCCCGGCCTAGGGCCAAGCGGACGGCGGCGAGGTGGGCGGCTAGGGCGTGCTGCCGAGCCTCCAGGGGGAGACCGAACCAGGCGCGGGCCGGCGCGCCGGCTCCCGGCCGAACGGCTTGGGCGGCGCCGCCCGTGCGTACTTCGAGCAGCGTGTCGCTCTCGCGATAGTAGGGCTTGCCGGTCAGCCAATCGACGTACCAGATGCCGTTGGCGACGAGCTCGCTGGTGGAGCTCTCCACGACGCAGGCCGGGAACGGCTGCGACCCCGACCAGCCGTAGTAGGTATTGACCCCCGACGAGCGCCCGCCGGCGACCGGGTCGAGGACCGACCAGGTCTCCCGGACGGCCGGCACCTTGCCGGAGAGCTTACAGGCCGCCGGGGGCGCGACGCTTCCCCGCATCACCGTGAGACGATCGGCGATCAGGTTGGCCGGCAGCCTGCCGCCCGGATACCACACCGGGACGTCTTTGGTCCCCTGTGGGAAGGGCGCGTTGCCATGGCCGGTGACGCTCACGGGAATTCGCCCGCTTGCCGGCTGGCCGAACGACCAGCGCTCGGGCGAGTAGCCCGGCATCGTGAGCTCGTAGGCCAGCGACGAGCGCGAACTCGCGTCGAAGCGCTCGGCGTACTCGCGGTGCGCTCCCGGCGTCACGCTCCATGCGTCGTGCCCGGTATAGAAGCCGGTCGGCTGCTGCGAAAAGTCGCCCTTCTCCCGAGCGCCGGTCCGTTTACCGTCCTTGGCGGTCGCGTACTGAAGGGTATCGATCGAGGAGTTGTCGAGGCCGACCGAATCCCACGACGAGCCGGCCGTCAGCGGAAAGACTACGCCGAGCTCGCCGTCGGGCCAGCGGTCCTTGCCGGAGTAGGTGGCCCCGGCGCCGGATTGGACGTCGGTGCCCGCGTAGGAGTCGGCATAGAAGTACTCGCTCGACGTGCCGCCGTTCGCCACCGTCTGGCCGTTGAGGGTGAACCGCACTTGGGAGCCCGAGTTCATCGCCGTCTTGGTGAGGAGCGTGAAGGTCCCCGACCCGCCCGGCGTCATCGTGTCGGTCTCCGTTCCCGTGTCCGACGCCGAGCTCGAGACGGGTTTGGCACTCGGCCCGGCCCAGGTCTCGATCTGGCTTCGCTGGGTGAGGGCGTACGAAACGCTCTGGCCGGTACCGGCGGCGGCGATCGCCCCCGGAGCCCGAACGGCTTGCGCCGGGACGGGAACCACCGGCGAGCCGGCCGGGGTGGAGTTCGAACACGCAGCCGCCCCGAGGGCCAAAGCCGCGACGGCGAGTGCGCCGGGAAGAACCTGTCGCATAGCGAGTACTCCTAAACGCTCGAGAGACAACGAGACCGTAGGTTAGGCGCTTACCCTGCAGCCGCACCGATTCGCCGAACGAATCCTGGGCCAAAGGGCCCAGGCAGAGGGAGGCTTTCGGCGGGGCCCGGGGCCCCGCACGGGGAAGTCGGTACCGTCCCCAAGCTTGCTCCTTGGGGCGACGAGGAGTTGGGATGCTAGCCGCACCCCCGCTCCGAGCGTCGGCTGAGGTTGCTGCGGTGGTCCTGAATTGGAACGGGTGGGAGGACACGCTCGAATGCCTCGAGAGCCTCATGCGCTCGGACCGGGTACCGTCGCAGATCGTCGTCTGCGATAACGGATCGATCGACGGATCGCTCGCGCGTTTGCGCGAGTGGGCCGCGCGCAGCCACGTGCGTTACGACGATTTCGCCTCCCCGGCCGAAGCGCTCGCGGCGCCGGCCGGCCGGGCGCGCGCGCCCCTCGCATTCATTGCCAACGGAGAGAACCGCGGCTTCGCCGCGGGCAGCAACGTCGGCATCCGCTACGCGATCGAGAAAGCCGGCGCCGAGTTCGTCTGGATCTTGAACAACGACGTCGTCGTCGATCCCGGCGCGCTCGAGCGAATGGTCGAGACCGCGCACGGCGACGCCGCCATCGCAATGGTCGGCTGCGCGCTATTGCGCTACGACGATCCGGGCACGGTACAAGCGCTCGGCGGCGGGTATATTCTCCCGGTGATCTGTCACGACACCCAGCTGGGCAACGGCCGCAACGTGGGCGGCGTCGTCGCCGACGCGATCGCCGTCGACCACCTGGTCGGCGCCAGCCTGCTGGTGCGCGCCCGCGCGATTCTCGACGTCGGGCTGATGGACGAATCGTACTTTCTCTATCGCGAGGAGACCGACTGGTGCATCGCGATGCGCCGGCGCGGGTGGTCGCTCTACTGCCGCACCGACGCGTCGGTTTGGCACAAGCAGTCGCGATCGATCGGCTTCAAGAGCCCGATGCACGATTACTACGCGGTTCGCAACGTGCTGCGCCTGGTGCGCAAGTTCTATCCCGCGTACGTTCCGACGGCGTTCGGCTATTACGCGCTGCGTTCGCTGGCGCCCAAGATCCTGCGCTTGGAGTTCGATCGCATCGGCGCGGTGCTGCGCGCGCTCTACGATTTCGTTCGCGGCGTCGACGGGCGCCCGGAGCATCACACCGACAAAGCGATGATCGATCAGTACGTTCCGGCGGAGGCGCCCGATGTCGTTCGGCATTAGCGGATTCGGCGGCCAGCAGCTGACGGCGTCGCCGCAAGTCTTTCAGTCGCTTTCTCTGGGCGGCGCGCGGCCGGTGCCTCCGGCGCCGCCGTACGGAACCCCCAATCCGAATCTCGTCGCGGTGACGAGCACCGGCAACCCGGCGCTGCCCGCCAATCTCACGCTCGCCGCGCATCCCGCATTTACCGCGATCTTGAACGTCACCGGCCAATCGGTGCTGCAGTTCGGGCATCCCTCGCTGCCGGCGGCCTCGTACACGACCACGAGCATCGCCGCGACCAATCCGCGCGTTTCGGGGCAGCTTCAGGGGCCGCCGCCCGCCGGCATTCCGACGATCGGCACTCCGCCCGATGGGCCGGTCAGCTTTTCGCTGACCGCGGCGCCCGCCAGCCTCACCAGCGGCTTGGACGCGCTCACGCAGAGCTTGGCGAATCTCAAGCCGCCGTCGCTCGCGCCCGTTTCTGCCACTGCGACCGCCGCGCAAAGCGTTCCGGGAACTCCCGCGCCGGCGCCCACCGCTCACTCGGGCAATGCCTCCACCGGATCGATCCCCGCCGCGGCGAGCCCCGGAGCGGTTGCGAAGATCGTGCAGACGGTACACGCGATCGCGGTTGCGGCGGTCTATTCGGCTCCGGTCTTTTCGTTCAAAGCGTAAGCCGACGCGGCCCCGCGTTCGGCGATCCGCCGCTCGAGCGTTTCGACGTACGCCTCGTACGCGGCGGGCACGCCGGGGCGCGCCACGGGATGCGCGGGCGACCAAGTTGCGTGCGATGGTGCCGGCGTGACGGCGCGCGAGCCGTTTCGGGCGTCGGCTGCGTCTTGGGCGCGGCGCATCTCGTCGTAGGCCGCGACCGCACGTAGTTCGAGCTGCGTCACGAACGTTTCGAGCGACGGCGCGGCATTCGCCTCCGGCGCCGGCGGCGGCTGGTAGCGCGCCTCCAACACGCCGGCCCACTTCGCGCAAAACGCGGCGCGATGCCGCCGAAAGAGAAACGCTCGAAACTCCGGATCGCGATTCATCGTCGCCGACTCGACGTGGAAGATCACCGAGCGCGGCTGATAGACCACGCGCTGGCCGAGCACGTGGCGTAGCGTAAAGCAGAGATCCGCGTCTTCGTAATAGCCGGGAAAGTACCGATCGTCGAATCCGCCGGCCGCGTCGAACGACGCGCGGCGCACCAGCAATCCGTTGGCCGACGAGTAGTCGACGTCGCGAACGGTCGCGAAACCGGGCGAGTCGACCGGTTCGCCGCGGCCCGGGCAAGCCGTCGTTCCGTCCGACCACATCACCGACCCCGCCTCTTGCACCGTGCCGTCCATGTAGACCAGCTGCGAGCCGACCGCGCCGATCGAGGCGTCGCTGCGGGCGCAGTCGACCAAGGCCTCGAGCCATCCCGGCTGAGGGCGCGTATCGTCGTTGAGCAGCACCACGAACTCGCCGCCGGTTCTTCGAACCGCGTAGTTGTTGGCGGCGCCGAACCCGAGATTGATTCCGACGGCGAGCGAACGCACTCCGGGAAACCGCTCGCAGAAGGCGCGAACCGCGCGCTCTTCCATTTGCTGAAAGATGACGAGTACTTCGAAAGGCACGCGCGCCGGATCGATCGACGTCGCGAGCGCTTCGAGGCAGGCGGCCAGCACCGGCTCGTTGTTGGAGGTCGGGATGACGATCGAGGCGACCGGCATGCGCGAGGTGGGAAGCGCGGTCACGCGACGCCGATCCTTGCGAGCAGCGCGCGTTCGAGCGGATTGCCCGGCAGATCGTCCATCGCATCGAACGCGGCGCGCAGCATTCCGGCCACGCTCTTGGCGGCCCGGCACTCCATCGTGCGTTGCGCGAGATCGACGATGGCGGCGGCATACTCGGCGGTCGAACCGTTGGCCGCCGCCCACGCGGCCGCGCGCCGCCCCACCTGCCGGCGTTCTTCCGGATCGCCGACCAACGCGTCGAGGCTGCGTTCGATGCCCGCGCGCACGTCGTCGTTCGGCACGAAGTAGACGCAGTCGTCCGGCACTTCGCGCGCGAAGCCGCCGCGATTGACGATCGCGGGCAATCCGTACGTCATCTCCTCCATGAGCGAGCCGGAAAGGCCCTCACTGTTGAGCGAGCGGCAGTTGAACGCGGCGCCGGCGCCCGCCAGCAGCGCGTGCTTTTCGTCTTCGGTGGCGTTGATCTGCCAGCGAATCGCGCCCTCGAGGCCGCATTCGTGCGCCGTGCGTTTCAGTTCGGCGAGGAACGCGTCGTCGTCGACTTTGCCGAGAATCGCGACGGAGATGCGAGCGCGCAGATCCGGGCGGTCGCGCAGCGTTTCGAAAAGCAGGTGCAGGCAGCGGTACGGCGAGACGTGGCCGACGTACGCGAGCAACAAGCGATCGCCGCCGGCGCTCTCTGCGCGAGGCGCGGCTTCGCCCTCGGGGTCGCGCCGCGGATAGGCGGGCCGGTGCGAATCGACGACCGGGATGCCGGTGAGCGAACGGACGCTCTCTGCGAACTCGCGAAAGTGCACGATCGCTCCGAGCGCGTTTTCGAGAACCGACGGCACCAGACCGAAGCGAAACACCTCGTCCGCGCCGGCTTGCCCGGCGCGAAACCGGCGGACGAATTCGGCGCCTTCGGCGCCGTAGTATCGCTCGGCCAGCGTTTCGAAGTAACGCGGCCGGCCGAGAAAGTTTCGCGTGTAGCCTTCGTAGCCGTGCACGTACGTGCGGTCGTGCAACACGACGATGCCGGGAACGCGTTCCGCTAGCCAAAACGCCGGAGCGGCGGCCGGATCGTTGACCGCGTGATACACCACGGCGTCGAACTCGTCCAACGCGCGCGGATCCATCCGCCCGAACTCGCCCAGGCCCAAGAACTCGAGATCGGTCTGCCAATACGGCGCGCGTCCCGTGCCGATCAGCAGCACGTCGTGCCCGGCCCGGCGCATCGCCGCCGCGGTTCTGGCCGCGACGTCGCCGACCGAGCTGAGCGCGTAGAACGGCGTCACGCAGGCGATCTTCATGCGGTCAGCTTCGCAATCACGTTCGCCCACGAAACGTTCATCGACGCAACGAGTTCGGCGCCGCCTTCGCCCAACCGCCGCGCGAGGTCGCGATCGTCGTAGAGGCGGTCCATCGCGCGCGCCAGCGATTCGGCGTTCGGTTCGGCCACGATCCCGCTGACCCCGTCGCGCACCACCGTCAGCACGCCGCCCGAATCGCTCGTCGCGATCGCGGGCTTTTGCGACGCGAACGATTCCAGGGTGACGAAGCCGTAGGAATCTTCGTCGAGCGGTACGTACGCCGTCGCGAGCGCGCGGGCGTATAGCTCGCGCTTGCGCTCTTCGGAGATGAACTCCGCCTCGATCGTCACCCGGCTCTCGACGCCCAGCGAACGCGCCAAATCGTGCAGCCGCTCCAAGGTGCCGGCGGCGCCGTGCACCTGGCCCGCGAGGTGCAGCCGCACGCCGCTGCGCGTTTTGGCCAGCGCCCGCACCAGAAGCTCTTGGCGTTTCATCGGGCCGATGCGGCTGGGGCAGAAGAGAAAATCGCCGTAGGCGTCGCAGCGAAATCCGCGATCGTCGGGAAGCGGGTGATAAAGCACCTCGGCGTCGAGGCCGTTGAAACGGGCGAGCCGCTCGCGCGAAACGTCGGAGAGCGTGTAGCGGCGCGCCGCGCGCAGCACGCGCGTGTCGAGCGTCCGAACGCGCCGGCGCAGCTCGAAGTGGTCGGCTTCGCCGCCGAAGCCTTCGGGCCGGTTCCACAGATCGTAGACCTGCCGGAACTGATGGAAGATCCACGCCGTCTTGTCGTCGTGATCGACGTAGTACGACGGGAACTTGTGCACGATGACGCGGTCGACGTGCGGCAGCCGGAGCATCGAGGCGGCGACCATCGCGCGCACGATCGCGCCGGTGTCTTCCCATCCGTGCGGCAGCTCGACCAAGCGCGCCTGGTGCCCGTACTCGTTGAGCTTGCGCGTGAGGGCCTCGACCAAGATCTCCGCGCCCCCGCGGACGAACGGGTGCGCGGTGTTCACCACGGCCACTCTCATGCGAGTAGCTGCTCGAGCGCGTCGCGCCAAGCGCGTTGCTCCGAGGGCTGCCGAAGCACCGTCGCCGGAATGCCGCGGGCCGCGAGCGAGGCCGCGCCGGCCTCGTCGGCCGCGAACCGCGCTGCGGCCTCGCGCACGCCGGTCTCGAAGAGCCGGCGCTCGATCCCGCGGCGATCGAAGAGCCAGAGCGTCTTTTCGGGATGACGGATCGCGGCGCTGGGCGCGCTCAGCGCGATCGCGCGATCGGCCGTTGGAACGTCGATCAGCCGCAGCGCCGCGTACTGCCGCACGCCGCACGACGCTTCGAAAGGAAAGGCGTAGGTGGCGACGTCGTGACCGGCCGAACGCAGCGCCGATGCGAGATCGGCGGCGAACGCGCGATACGAGGCGTCTTCGGACGCGGCGTAGGTGGCGAGGATCGCAACCTTCACCGCGGGCAGGCTCCGCCCGGCTTTTGGCCCAGAACGTCCTCGCTCTCGATCGCTTCGATCTTGCCGCCGGCCGCTGCCGGCGAAGCGATGCAGATCTTCCCGTCGCGAACGCCGTAGATCGTTTGCGCTCCCGCAGCCTGGTAGTAGCCGTTCGGCCACGCGCATCCGATCGACGGCGACGCCTTGTATCCTTGCAGCATCGCAAACGACGCATCGCGAACGCGCACCTGCGAAAATCCCCCGAACGCGTTCATCTGATCCATGCTGCGGACGATGCAATAGGTTCCGTCGGCGGCCAGCCGGTAGACCGACGCTTCGTCGGCGTGCCGGTAGAAGCCGGGCGCGGCCAAGCGTGCGGGCGCGCCCGCAGCCGCGGAGGGCGGCCGGCTGCAACGCACGGCGCAGACGCGGTAGAGCACCTCGTCGTCGGTGCGGTGCGTTTCGGCGAGATACGGATAGAGCGGAGCCTTCTCGAGCGCCGCTTCTTGGTTCTGCGGCACGAGCACGTAATCGATACGCTCCTCACGCAGGTGCCGCAGGGCGTCGGGAGAGACGGGGCTCCACGGCTGATAGCCTTCGCTGGGCGCCACCAGGCCGTCGTAAAAGTCGATGTCGCTGTAGGAGCCGTACAAGATGTCGGGCGTGGCGGCGTACACTTTGTCGCGGTGCGGATCGAGATGCGCGTTCATGTACTCGACCATGGGCGCGTACTGAAGCTGCACGTCGCGTTCGGGTAAGCCGCGGTAGAGGTAATCCCAGTTGTATTTGATGTAGCCGAAATCTTGCTGCAGCAGCGCGCCGCGCTGCACCGGCACGATCAGTTGCGCGTTTGCCAGCGACAGCCCGAGCAGCGCTGCGAGATAGAGCGCCTGCGGTACCGCGCCGGCGAGCGATGCGACGTCGCCGGCATACGCGAGGAACGCCGCCAGCAGCATCGTGGCCGGAAAGAGCCCCAGCGCGTAGCGCGCTTCGACGTATTGCGTGGCGAACCACAAGACCGACCAGATCGCGAGCAAGAGCAGCACCCGGCGGAAGACCGGGTTGCTCTTGGGCAACACGCCGTAGATCAGAACGAACGGGGAAGCGAACAGGAAGATCGGGCCGATCACGTCGCGATAGCGATCGGGATGCATCGTAAACGCCCACGCCATCACCGGCAGCGTCCGCCAGCTCGTGTCGGCTCCGAACGCCGTCAGTTGGCCGTGGATTCCGGGTTCGAGCAGCGGCCACCAGTACGGGCTGTGCCAGAACTGGCCCGCAATCGGATAGAACGGATCGCCGGTGGTGATCCACTCGCGAACGAAGTTCGGCAACCCGCCGATCGCGGTCGCCGCGACGAAGAGCGCCAGGGCGATCGCCGCGCTGCGAACGGCGGCCGCGCGCCCGGCCGGCCACCCGGCGCGAATTGCGAGGCCGCCGGCGACCAGGGCGAGCGCGAGAAACGTCAGCGCGGAGAACGATTTGATGCCGAGTGCAAAGCCGCAGAAGAGGCCCGCAACCGCGAGCCAGCCCCATCGCTGCGGCCGTCCGTTCCAAAGAAAGACTGCGTAGATCGCCAGCAGCGTGTACGGGGCCATGCTGAGATCGTTGTTGGTGGTCGATCCCGACCACGCCACGATCGGAGCGCTCGCGAAGAGCAGGCTTGCCAGCATGCCGATGCGCGCGTCGGCGAAGAACTCGGCGGCAAATCCGACCATCGCGAGGATCGAGAGCAGCAGATTGCTCCAGCTCAGGAGCTTTGCGGCGGGCATTCCGAACAGCTCGATCGCCGCAGCGTAGAGGATCTCTTGATTCTGCGGCAGCGCCACCTCCGAGCTGTGCTGCGAGGCCGCGAGGTTGAAGAGCGCCTGGTGATCGGCGTACCGCTTGGCTTCCGCGAGATGATAGAAGCGGCCGTCGAACTCCACCTCGGGCGCGAGCGCTCCGAGCAGCGAGAGATAGAGATTGAACGCGAGCAGGACGCCGACGGCGATCGCCAGCACGCGCGGCCACCGCGCCGGCGATTCGGTACGCGGTGCGCGCGGCCGCGCGCCCCACTCGGCGCGCGTGGCGTAGCATCGCCACGCCGTCGAGATGATGCCGGCGGCGAGCAGCGCGCCGAGCACGCCGCGATTGAGGAATCCCGGCATGCCGACGGCGATGGCGGCCGCCAGCCAGCAGACCATGCCGAGCGAGAGTGCGAACGCCACGCGTCCGATGCGGCTTTCCGGCCGCACCCGCAGGCCGCCGAGGATCGCATCGCCTGCCCCGAAGCCGCTCGCGACGAAGAGCAGCACGGGGAAGAGGTAGCCGGCGTTTCGGGGAATTCGCGTGAAGATCGCCGCGAGCTGCGAGAGATTGTCGAGGGCGACCGCGCGGCCGTTCGGATCGGAGAGATCGAAGACGCCGCGCACCACGACGACCAGCCACGCCACGATTGCGGCGCACGCGAATCCCGCGAAGGCTACTCGCCGGAGATCGGACACGCTGGCCCCTTCAGGCGTTCGGCGGCGCTCACCTTCGGGTGCGCGCGGCGAACTCGTCGTAGCGTAATCCGAAGAGCCGTTCGTAGAGCAGCTCGCCGTCGTGCGGGCGTTGCGAGAGCCGGCCCGCGTCGAACTGCACCACGCGTTCGCGAGCGAGAATGACGCGTTCGAGCAGCGCGCCGGGAAAGAGCCCCAGCCAGGTGCGCCGCTGCGAGCGATATCGCCAGCAGAGCATCGTCAGCGCCCAGCGATCGCGCAGCGAGGTGCGCGCGCGGCGCGACGGGCGCGGCGACGGCAGCTGCCGCATCGTCGCGAAGAACGGCTTGCGCGTGCGGTACGCGTGGTAGAGCGAGAAGTGCCAAGCGTCGTGCAGCACGCCGTGCCGCACTGCGACGTCGGCGGCGACGAGGTGCGCGGCGTCGTGATCGGGATGGCCGCCCTCGTAAGACGGCGCGTAGATGCGCTGCGGAGAGAAGCGATGCGCGGCCAGCCACGCGTCGACCAAGGCGATGCCCTCGGGGACGTGCGAGGCCAAGTCTCCGTCGGCGATGCGCCCGCTCGCGTCGCCGAGCATCGCGACGCCGGCGGCGTCGACGCCGAGCCATTGCAGCGCGGCCATCGTTTCCGCGTCGCGCACCGCGGGCTGCGTGCGCGAACCGCCGCTGGTGAGATAGAGGCACGCGACGCGGCTGCCGGCGCGCAGTTCTTCGGCGATCCACGGCGCGGCGGCGAACTCGTCGTCCTGGTGCGCGAAGAGGAAGAGCGCCGTCACATGCCTTCGCCGCCGGCCTCTTGCGAGGCCGGGAGGCGGCAGATCGCCGCCGGATGGCCGAGCACCGCCCACGCCGAGATGGGCGGGGACGTCTCGCGCACGTACCCCTGCCAGCCGGTGAGCTGCGACGTCACTTGCGGCATCGTGCTCGGCACGTCGGGGCGCGGAAGCCCGCCCTCCGCGGCTCCGACCACGATCCCCCCGGAATCGGCCAGCACGACGCGCCGCACCGGCGCCTTCGTACCGGCATCGATCGCCCAGCCGAACACCTCTTCGCCCGCGGGCGTGCCGGCGTAGCGCACCTTGATGCCGTCGAAGAATCCGAGACAGCCGGACGAGCGCCGAGGAAACGCCGTCTGCAGCGGCTTCCCGACAAGCGTCGCAGCCCAGGCCGGGAACGGCGGCCGCGGATCGCCGACGACGGGGACCGCGGCGAGCGCGGCGTTCATCGTCGCCGGCTGCACGGCCGGCGCCCGCGTGGCCGCGAGCGCGAGGATCTTTGCGACCTGCGCCTCCGCATCGGTCCGAACGCGAAACTCGACGCGTTGCGAAGCCTCGGCGTCCTCGGTGCCGTCGGGATGCCGGATCAGATGCGAGAACGAGAGCCCGTTGGCCGTGAGCACCTGCATCAGCCACGGCTTTTCGGGCGCGACCGCCGGCAGCGCCAGCGCGTAGCCGAGGACCGATCGCGTGCGGTCTTGCGAGAGCGCCATATTGCCGATGTAGCTTTCGTCCAGCGAAGCGCCCGGGCGCCAAAACGACGACGTATAGCCTTCGATGCGCACTTCCGAAATCAACGGGCGGTACTCCGGCCGGTTCAGAAGGCGCACGTAGCGCGGAAAGAAGTCGTCGAGAATCGCCTTGAACCGCGGCTGCAACTCGGCGCTGCCGCGCGCGAAGAGCACGTCGCGCGCGGTGAAGCGAATGCTCAGCGTCTTGGGATCGAACGTCGCGCCCCACCGCGCGAGGTCTTTGCCGAACTGGGCCTGCAGCGCGTCCTTGAGGTCGGCGCGCGCGCGCTGGTAGCGCTGCAAGATGCCCTGCGGCTTGGCCTGCTGGTTCTGCACCGCGACCATGTAGGCCAGCGCGATGAGCAAGAACAGGAACATCAGCCCGGTCATCATGTCGCTGAGCGGGATCCAGTGCTCCTCGTCGGCGTGCAGCCGCAAACCCAAGGGGCTCATGCGTTTTTCGTCGGCAGCTCCGCGAGGCGAGCCATCAGCTCGGCGTGGGAACGAGCCAGCGCGTCGAGCCGGTAGTTTACGTCGGAACGCACGAGCTTGATCTCCGACGTCACGGTGAGATCGTCGTCGACCGCGATGCTCTTGCGAATCGCTTCGAGCCGGTCGACCAGCACTTCGACGTCGGATTTATCGCCGGTCACCGGGTTCTCGTCGCGCGCGAGCGCGTAACGGAACTTCAGGAGAATCGCGAAGACGACGCCGCTGATCGACGCCCATACCGAGATGCGGATGCCGTCGAGCAGCCCCGGGATGCTGGCCTGAACGTTCTGCGGATTGAAATAGTAGAGGCCGATGCCGATGCCGACGAACGTTCCGGCGATGCCGAGCATCGTGAGCAACGCGGGCCCCTGCGTGACCGCGCGAGCGGAGTACCGGATTTGAAAGTACACGCCCAGCGCGGCGATGAAGATGCAGATCACCACGGTGACGATCAGCGTCATAGGTCGTTTCTCCCGTCCTGACTAGTCGTGGTCGAAGACGATCTCGTCGACGCGAACGCCGAAATCGCGCAGGTCGTCGCTAAAGCCCAAGGCGGAGTGGTTGACCGTCGCCGAGGAGACGACGCGAATCGTCGCCGCTTTTCCGCGTTCGAGCGCGACGTCGCACTGCATCACCACTTCGGCGCCGCCGCTTACCGGGGCCGTTTCGACCGGAACCCCGTCGATCGCCAGCTCCATCGTATTACCTTCGGGCATCCCGGCCGGAACCGTCGAACGAACGCGCAGCCCGCGCACGTCGCGCAGCGGCTCCACCGTAAACTCCAGAAGGCCGTCGGTCCAGCCGTCTTCGTAGGCGCCCTTGGTCGATCCGACCTGGCGGACGAAACCGATCAGCGGCAGCCGCAGCTTGGGCAAGAGATTGGCGATCCGTTCGCGATAGGCGGCGGCCATCGCGGCCAGAGCTTCGGGGCCCGGCTGCGCGAGCCCCAGCGTCTCCGCGACGGGACGCCCGCTCTTCGCGCTGAGGTAGGCGCGCACCACTTCCAACGGCTTGCCGAACGCGACCGCGCGGCCTTGCTCGAGCCACAGCGCGGTGTCGCACTGCGAAACGACCGCCGCCGAATCGTGGGTGACCATGATCGTCGTCTTGCCGCGCCGCCTGAACGAGTCGAGCCACGCGGTGCACTTGGCCGCAAACCGCTCGTCGCCGACCGAGAGCACCTCGTCGATGAGCAGAATCTCGGGATCGACTCGGATCGCGGCCGCAAACGCGAGACGCATCGCCATTCCCGACGAGTACGTACGCACGGGCGCGTCGATGAACTCCTCGAGTTCGGAGAACTCCACGACCTCCGGCAGCTGGCGTTTCGCCTCGCTGCGCGAGAGCCCGAGCGTGAGCAGCTCGATGAGCGCGTTTTCTCGGCCGCTGAGAAACGGGTTGAACCCCGCGCCGAGGCCGAGCAGCGGTGCCGTGGTGCCGCGCATGCGCACCTCGCCCCGGTCGGGCTTGGTTACTCCGGCGAGGATACGAAGAAGCGTCGTCTTTCCCGAGCCGTTCTCGCCGACGACGCCCAGCGTTTCGCCGCGGCCGACGGAAAAGGTCACGTCGTCGAGCGCGTTCACGATCGAGTACCGGCCCGCGCGATGAACCCGCCGCACGGCGAGATCTTTGAGCGTCGCTTCGCGTCCCGCCGACGGGAACCGGAAGCGCTTGGAGATGCCGACGACGTCGACGGCGTTTTGGGTCAAGAGCGGCACTGCATCCGGGATTCTAGGTCGGGCCGTGCCCGGTCCCCCCGCGAGCCCTCGAGGAAGGCGATGGCCCGGGCCCACCGTAAGCTTCTCGCTATATGAGCGATCCGAGCCGCTACCGCGGGCTGACGACGCAAATCAGCGAGGAGCGCGGCCGGCTGCGCCGGGTTCGCGAGGACTACGTATCGATCACGCGCAGCCGCTTCCACGCGCTGCGGATGCTCTGGTTTTCGCTCAAGCAGCTGCTCGGAATCGTCTCGCCGAACGACGCGTACGCCGTGTGGTCGTCGGGCTTTTCGCCCAGCGTCCGCGAAATACGCGGCCCCGCGCCGAAAATCGCCGTAACGCTGCCCGAAGCGGAGAGCGCGCTGGTGGACGCGTGGAACCGCCGGGTCGCGGCGCGGCGGATGCCGGCAAACCCGCTGGTGACGATCGTCATCCCGGCGTACAACCATCGCGAGGTGACGGTTCGCTGCCTGCAGTCGATCGCCGACTCGTGGTTCGAATCGCTCGACGTCGGCTTCATCGTGGTCGACGACGGTTCGAGCGACGGGACCGCCGAGCTGGTCAGCCGCCTCGACGGCGTCGACGTGCTGCGGTCGGGGACGAATCAAGGCTTCGTTGCGGCATGCAATCGCGCCGCCCGGCTGGCCACCGGAAAGTACCTGTGCTTTCTCAACAACGACACCGTCGTCAAGGAAGCGTGGCTCGACTACCTGGTCGTCACCGCGGAGCGCGACGACGCCATCGGCGTGGTGGGCTCGAAGCTCGTCTATCCCGACGGCCGGCTGCAGGAAGCCGGCGCGATCGTCTGGCGCGACGCCACCGGTTGGAACGTCGGCCGCAACGAAAGCGCCGACGACCCGCGCTACAACTACGTGCGCGACGTCGATTACGTGTCGGGGGCCGCGATGCTGGTGCGGCGCGAGCTGTTCGAGCGCCTGGGCGGCTTCTGCGACGCGTACCGGCCCGCGTACTACGAAGACGCCGACCTGTGTTTCGGCGCGCGTTCGCTCGGATACCGCGTCGTGTATCAGCCGCGGTCCGTCGTGGTGCACGACGAAGGCACCAGCTCGAGCGGCGAGTCGGGCGCCAAGCGCTTTCAAGAAATCAACCGGCCGAAGTTCCTGGAACGCTGGTCGCACGAGCTGGCCTCGCACTACGACAACGATTCCGCCAACGTCGCGGCCGCGTCGCGCCCGGTGCAGGCGCGCAAGCCGGTCGTGCTCTTCGTCGATTCGTACGTGCCGCTCTACGATAAGGAAGCCGGCTCGCAGCGCATGATGCACGTCGTCGAGCTGGTGCGCGAGATGGGCTACGACGTCGTCTTCCTTCCCGATAACTTCGCGCCGCTGCAGCCCTACACGGGCGAGCTGCAGCAGATGGGCGTCGAAGTGCTGCACCATACCGACGGCGGCCGGACTCTCAACGAGGCCCTTGCGCTCGCGCTGCCGCGCGTCGATTTCGCGTGGATCAGCCGGCCGGATCTCTACCATAAATACGAGCCGCTGATTCGCCGCAACCGCTCCGTACGCGTGATTTACGACACGGTCGATCTGAGCCACGTGCGCGAGCGGCGCAAAGCCGAGCTTCACGGCGAGGACGAAGCGGAATGGCGGCGGCTGCTGCAGCTCGAGCTGGATGCGGCCCGCCGGGCCGACGCCACCGTCGTCGTGACTCCAGACGAGCAGCGCGTGCTCGAGGAGCTGGGCATTTCCAGCGTGAGCGTCGTGCCGACCATTCACGAACGCCTAGCCGTCCATTCGCCGCAGTTCGAAAAGACGGCGGGGCTGCTCTTCATCGGGAACTACAACCATCCGCCGAACGTCGACGCCGTCGCGTGGCTCTGTCAATCCGTCATGCCGATCGTCTGGCGTTCGTTGCCCGAGGTCGCGCTGACCATCGTCGGCAGCAACGTCAACGCGACGGTGGCGGCGCTGGCGCGAGATCGCGTTCGCGTGGCCGGGCACGTCCGCGATCCGGGGCCGCTCTTCCGCGAAAGCCGGCTGTTCGTGGCGCCGCTGCGCTTCGGTGCGGGCATGAAGGGCAAGATCGGGCACGCGCTCGCCTACGAGCTGCCGATCGTCACGACGCCGATCGGCGCCGAAGGCTTGAATCTGGTCGACGGTAAGAACGCGTCGATCGCCGATGCGGATCCGGAAGCGTTCGCTGCGGCGATCGTCGCACTCTACGGCGATCGCGATCGCTGGACCGCGCTCTCGCGCGCGTCGGCCGAAACGCTACGGCCGTTTACGCCCGAGGCCGTTCGGCGGCAGCTCGAATCGCTCTTCTCCCGCTTGGAGCAGCTCCAGCCGGCGTAACGCGCGATCGATCGCTTCGGCGGCCCGGGCCGGCTCGAAGCGGCGCGCGATCTCGTCTCCCGCGCGCGCGTGCCGTTCCCACGCGGCTCGATCTCCGTAGAGATCGACGATCGACTCGGCCAAGCGTTGTGCCGTCTCCTCGACGGCCGCATCGTCGCTCGCGGTAAAGATGCCCTCCGCACCGATCGGCGTGGTGACGACCGGAATGCCGTGCGCGAGCGCGTACACGATCTTGCCTTTGACGCCGGCACCGAAGCGCAGCGGTGCGGCGAAGACGCGCGATCGTGCCAGCAGCGCCGCCGCGTCGGGCACGAAGCCGGGAACCTCGATCTTCGGCGACGCGAGCGCGCGCACGGCGCGCGGAGGGTCGGCGCCGGCCAGCGTCAAGCGCACCTGCGGGAGCGCGCGCCACACCAGCGGCATCACCGCGGTGCAGAGCCAGCGCGCGGCGTCGACGTTGGGTGCGTGCGCGAAGTTGCCGAGAAAGACGACGCCCGAGCGCGCCTCCCATCCCGGAGCGTCGTGGTTCGCTCGCGGTTCCACGATCGACAGCACCTCGATCGCGGAGACGCCCTCGGCGCGAAGGATCTCCGCCTCGAGCGCGCTGGTGACGAGCGTGAGATCGGCGGCCGCCGCGACCGCGAGTTCTCGCCGCCGCATCGCCTCCCAGTGCGTTCGCCGGCCGGTGAGCGACGCTTGCCGATGCAGGCGCACGTAGTGAAGGTCGACGGTGTCGAAGAGCACGCGGCAGTGCAGATCGCGCCGGCAGAGCGGCAGCAGCCGCTGCGCGATGCCCGGGCGCGCGAGCCACGCCAGATCGACGCGCAGGCCCAGCGCGTTCAAGCGCGCGATCGCTCCGGCGTCGAACCCGGCGATCGTTTCGATTCCCGCCTCTCGCAGGCGGCTCGTATAGGGCTCGTACGCGGTGCGGTCTTCGCTGCCGAAGATCGTGTGGCAGCCGCGGCGGCGCAGCAGGTCGAGAATCGCCCGCGTGCGGCGCGATCCCGCGTCGCGGTCGTCGAACGGCACGTGCTCGTCGACCAGCAGCACGGTAGGTGCGCCGGCGAGCCGCCGCGCGGCGGCTTCGGCGAGTGCGGGATCGGGGGCGAAGTGCGCGTCGAGCGCGGCCCGCCACTTGCGCGCGAAGCGTTCGCGATGGCGTTCTTGCAACGCTCGTGCGGCGGCATCGCGATTGCTCGCGTAGCTCGCGCCTTCGGCGTGATAGACGATCGAACGCGGCTGATAGACCACGCGACCGCCGCGCGCGCGCAGCGAAAAGCAGAGGTCGGCGTCTTCGTAGTACGCCGGCGCGAACTCGAGCGAAAATCCACCGGCGGCCGCAAAATCGGCCGCCCGCACCATCAGGCTCGCGGCCGACCCGTAGTCGATCTCTCGCAGCGAGAGAAATCGCCAATCGCCGGGCGATTCGCCCCGGCCGTAGTTCGTGCCGCGGCCGTCGTTCCAGAGGATCGCGCCCGCCTCGGCCAGCGTATCGTCGGGATAGCGCAGCTGCGAGGCAACGGCGGCGACGCGCCCGCCGGTTTCGAACGCGTCGAGCAACGGCTGCAGCCATCCCGGTGCGACGATGGTATCGTTGTTCAAGAAGTGCACGAACGTTCCGCGCGCCGCGGCGGCGCCGTCGTTGGCGGCGGCAACGAATCCGCCGTTGCGCTCGCGCCGCACGACGCGCACGCCGGCGCATCCCGCGAGCATCTCCGCCGTGCGGTCGGTGGAGGCGTCGTCGACGACGATGACCTCGACGGGAACGCCGTCGAGCGTCCGCGCGAGCGCCCGCAGGCACGCGTTGGTGTACGGCCAGCGGCCGTACGCGGCCACGACGATCGACACGAGCGGCTCGGCCGCGGGATCGAACGCGACGGCGACGGGATGCCGCGGAAGGCGCCACCGGCGAACGGCACGCGACCGCCGGACGCGCGACGCTCGTTCGCGCAGCGCGCGAGCGAGCCGCGCGCCGGCGCGCCTCGCGAGGACGACCGGCCCGTGTGCGGACGCGATCGACCACGCGCGCTTAAATATAACCGGCCTTCACCAGAACGACGCTGAGCTCGCGAACGTCGTCGTTCAGCCCGATGCGCTGCGGAATCCACACGGTCGACATCGTGAGGGCAGCGCCGAGCCGGGCGCGTCCGCGCAAGGCAGGCGGCACGGCGAAGATCACCTCTTGTAAGCCGGGATGCAGCACTGCGGGCGGACCGGCGGAGACGCCGTTCAACGCCAGCGCGACGCGTTCGGGCTTGGCCGTCAACGGCTTGACCGAGGGGACGTAGAACGTGAACACGACGCGCACGGAGCCGGCCGGATTGTCGAGCGTGAAGAGCGAGCGCCCCGCGAGAAAGCAGCATTCGCGCGCGGTGGCACCCGGATAGATGCCGGAGCGCTTTTGCGCGACCGAATCGGCGGGCGGCACGATGCCGGGCGGATAGAAGATCGACGGCGCGGGGGAAGCGGTTTGCGCCGTTTGCGAAGCGTGCGCGCACGAGGCCAGAGCGAGCGCGAGCGCGCAGGCGAGATGCTTGACCGTCATTTGAAGTACAGGTAGAGCATGATCGCGCAGAGGTGGCGCTCGTCGTGCGACACCTCCGGCGGCCGGAGGTGCAATAGCGCGAGGATCGAGTAATCGGGCGGTAAGTCGCGCGCCGGCACGTAGTCGACCGAGCACGTGATGCGAACCGGAATCAATCCGGTCGCGCGGCGCAGCGCGGGCGGAACCGGCATGCGGAGCGTTTGCTGCCCGCCCGGATAGATCGTCCAGGTGCGGCTGCGCGCGCCGCGCACGCCCTCGAACGCGATCGTTACGTCTTGGCCGTCGCGAAACGGCGGCGCGGTCACCAAGCGAAATCCGCCGATCAGCGTCTGCGCCGGGCCGCGCTTTCGCACCAGCAGGGAGGTGTGCGGCGCGATCCAGCAACACGACCACGCAATCCAGCCGTCGCTGTAGAGCCCGTTGAAATCCGACGGCCCGCTATCCTGGGGCTCGCTGGGAACGGCGACGTCGGGCGGCGACATCTGCTGGTGAAGCCGAAACGGCGACGTATCGTATGCCGCGTCGCGCGGTCCGCAGCCGGCCGCGGCGCACGCGAACGCTACGGCGAGAAGCGCAAGCCGAGCAGGCCCGATGCTTTTCGCCGGGCAATCAGTCTCGAAATGCTTGCTGTGACGCATCTGCTCGCAGGCTTCGCGATCGCGCATGGAACCTTGTTAGTGTTCTTTGTCATCGGATCGGCAGCCTTTCCCTGGTGCGAGCGGGAGAACGGTTCGGACGGCGCCGCTCGCGCGATGCTGAAGGTCGCCTGCACGTGCGCGCTCGGCATGTCGATTTGCGGCTTCGGGCTCTTCGTCACCGGCTTGCTGGGCTGGCTCACGCCGGCCGGCGTCGCCGCGACGCTGGCGGTAGCGTTCGGGGCGAGCTGCGCGGCGTGGCGCACCTCGCCGTTCCGAGCCGATTTTTGGCGCGCGCGGCTGCGCGCGCTTACGCGCTGCTGGAGCTGGCCGCTCGCGGCGGTGTACGCGGCGCTGCTCGTGATCGGAACGCGCGCGCTGTTACCCGACGCCACCGGCTACTCCGACGGCATCTACTATCACTTGGCTTACGCGCAGGATTGGGCGAACGCCGGCCGGATCGTGGTCGATCCCTACTTGTTCTTCCCGTTCTACGCGAACAATTTCTTGCTGCTCTACGCGGCGTGGATCGTCGCCGGCGCCGGGCAGTTCGTAAACTTCTTGACGTGGACGACCGGGCTGCTGATCGCGCTCGCCCTCTACGCATCCGTCGCCGACTACGCCGCATCGAAACCCGCCACGCGCGGATGGTCGGTGGCCATCGGGCTGCTCGTCACCTACGCGGTCGTGTCGGCGCCCATCTTTCTCGACTACGCCGTGCTCGGGTACGTCGACGTGCCGATCGGCGCCGCCGTCTTTCTTTCGATCCTTGCGGCGGGGCTGGCGGTTCGCGAGCGCGACCGGGGCTGGCTCGTCGCGGCCGCCGTCGTGGCGGCGTTCTTGGTGGGGATGAAAGCTTCGTACGTCGTGCTCGTGCCGGTATTCGCGGCGATCATCGCGTGGGCGGCGCGGTCGATCGGCGTGCCCGGCCGCACCATCGCCGCCATCGTCGCGCTGCTCTGCGTTCTCTCCGCGCCGTGGTACGTCCGCAATCTCATTCTCGCCGGCGATCCGATCGCGCCGACGCTCAACCTGATGCTGCGCGGCCAGGACGGATTGTGGAAGCCCGACGAGTGGACCGGCTTGTGGAAAGACATGGCGACGTCGAAGACGCCCAAGGCGTTCGTCACGCTGCCGGCGCGCGCGTTCTTGCGGCCGACCTCGGAAGACTTCCGCGAATACGGCGCGTCCGGGCTGATCCTCTTTCTCTACGTTCCGGCGCTGATCGCGGCCTGGGCGCTGATCGCGCGGCGCCGCCTGCCGCCCACGCTGGCCATGGCGATCTTCGCGCTTACCATCTTTACGCTGTATTGGTTTCTCGCGTCGTCGCTGCTGCGGTACGCGCTGCTCTTCTATCCGCTGCTGGCGTTCTGCATCGCGGCGTTCCTGCTCGAGCTGGTGCAGCGATTTCCGCGCTGGGCTCCCGTGGCGCTGCTGCTCGCCGTCGTCGCGGCCATGCCGAATCTCTCCAATCCGGGCACCATCAAGGAATTCACCCGCAACGACGTGATGGACGATTTTCACGACGTGCTGCACTACCAAGGCGACCGCAAATACCTCGAGGAGAACGACGACGGTTATCGCGAGCAGGAGGTCGCGGCGGCGTGGATCCGCGCGAACGGCGGCGGCGGAAAAGTGTACGTCATCAGCAACAACGCGTTCGATTATTATTTCAGGCGCGAGGGGATCACGAGCGTCGGCACGTGGATCGGGCCGGCCGGGTACTTCCGGCTGCTGCAGGCGATCGATGCCGGCGAGGCCGCCGATTTTCTCGACGGGCTCGACGTGCGCGCGGTGCTCTACAGCCCGCAAGAGATGATCGACGCGGGCCTCGAAACGGTGCTGGCGCGCCAGCTGCGCGCCGGCGGCTTTCGCGAGATTCCGCTCGATCCCAAGAGCGGTTACCACCTGCTCGTGCGCGGTTAAGCGGCCGGCGCAGCCGCGATGTTCGCGCAGTTCTCGCGCTTCGCGATCGTCGGCGTGCTCGGAACGGCGCTCGATTTCGGGCTGCTCTGGCTGCTCTTACGCGTGGGTGCGCCCCTGGCGTTCGCGGTGAGCGCCGCGTATCTCGCGGCGACGGCGGCGCAGTTCGTCGCCAATCGCCACTACAGCTTTCGCAACTTCGATCGCGCCGCGCTCGCCCAGGCTCGAACCTACGTCGCCGTTTCGGCGATCAATTGGGGCGTGGCCGTCGGCTGCGTGGAACTGGGCGGCGCGGTCTTCGGCATGGCGCCGCTGCTGGCCAAAGCGTTTTCGATTCCGCCGAGCGTCGCCGTGAGCTTTCTCGGCAATCGCTATTTCACGTTCGGCAAAGGCATTCGCGCGACGCTCAGCGCTTGGCGGCCTTCACGGGCGAAATCGAAGGGAAGCGTCTCCGAAGATCGATGAGGAGTTCGTGGCTGGTACGCTGCGCGAACTGCACGTCGTACATCAGGGCGTTGAGCACGAGCTGAAATCCCATCAGGAACGGGAGCACCGCCAGCATGACCGTGCCCGTCGATCGCGGGATTCCGGTCAGATAGCTGTCGACCCATTGATACCCGCCCCAGGCGGTTCCGGCGGCGAGCAGCGCGAGGCCGGAGAGCAGATAGATCGATCCGAGGTTCACGTCGAAGACGAAGTACTGCAGCAGCACGCGCCGCAGCGTCAGCCGCAGCAGCTTCGGCGGGAAATCTACGAGCACGCGCGGGATCGAAAGCGAGCTCGGCGCGGACGTGTAGATCGTCGGCATCTCGAGTTCGAGAATCGGCAATCGCTTGAGCCCCAGCTCGCAGAGCACCGAAATCTCGAAGAAGTACGAGTTAGCGAAATCGCGCCAGGGCAGCATCGCGAGCAGCCCGGCGTTGAAGGCGAGATAGCCGTTGGTGGGGTCGATTACGTTCCAATAGCCCGACGCGAACTTTGCGAGCAGCGAAAGGACGGCGTTGCCGAAGAGGCGCCGTTTCGGCATCTTGCGCACGACGGACGAGTCGAAGAAGCGGTTGCCCTTCACGCAGACCAGCGACGGATCGGCGGAGAGCAAATCGCGGATCACCGGAATGAACGACGGATCCATCTGGCCGTCGGCGTCGAACTTGACGATGGCATCGGCGCCCTGGTCGATCGCGTACTCGATGCCCGTCTTCATCGCGGCGCCCACGCCGCCGTTGCGTTCGCGAACGACCACGCGGACGGCGGGGTTGCCGCCGTAGGCGGCGGTTGCGGCGGCGCCCGATCGTTGCGGACACGCGTCGTCGACCACGACGACGACGTCGGCGTGTTCGAGCGCCGCAGCGACGACCTCGACGATCGTCGATTCGGCGCGAAACGCGGGGATCACGCAAAACAGACGCATCTGGCTGGCAAAGCTACCGGGCGCCAACTGCGGTTTCCTCCGAGGTGGTAGCCCGCGGCGGACGGAACTGCCGGATATGTCCGGGAGGGGGCAGGGCGCGGCCGACGCGTACGCGCGCCGCATCGATCAAGAACGCCGCCACTACGACGGCGTCCTGGAGTTCGACGATCTCTCCGCCATCTATCACTACTGGTCGCATACGTACGTGCGCCCGATGCTAGAGACGCTCGGCTGCTCGCACCCGCGCGACGTCTTCGCGCGCTACCTCTTCGAAAGCGCTGGGCGAACCGGAGCGGCCAAGCCGCGATTCCTGAGTGTCGGTTCGGGCGACGCCAACAACGAGATCGTGGTCGCGCGGTCGCTGATCGAGCGCGGCCTCTCCGACTTTACGATCGAGTGCGTCGAAATGAATCCCGCGCTCGTCGCGCGCGCCCGGCGTGCCGCAAAGAGCGCCGGCCTCGCGCGACACCTCGCGTTCGTTCGCGCCGATTTCAACCAGTGGCGCCCCTCGCGGCTCTACGACGGCATCATGGCCAATCAGTCGCTCCACCACGCCACCAATCTCGAGGGCCTCTTCCAGGCGATTGCCGACGCGCTCGCTCCGCACGCCCTCTTCGCCGTCAGCGATATCGTCGGCCGCAACGGCCACCAGCGCTGGCCCGAAGCCCGCTACGTGGTCGACCGCTTCTGGCAAGAGCTGCCCCAGGCGTACCGCCGGCATCGCCAGCTCGGGCACTGCGAAGAGCGCTTCGTCGATTGGGATTGTTCGTCGGAGGGCTTCGAGGGCATCCGTTCGCAAGAAGTGCTGCCGCTGCTGATCGAGCGGTTCTTCTTTCACGTCTTCGTCGGGTTCGGAAGCGCCGTCGATCCCTTCGTCGATCGCGGCTTCGGCCCGAACTTCGATGCCGCTGCGGCGTGGGACCGCGATTTCATCGATCGCGTCGACGCGTGCGACGAGGCGGGCCTGCACGCGGGACTGCTCACGCCGACGCACGCGGTGGCAGTTCTCGCCAACGAACCGCACGCGTCGCCCTACTACTCGCGCGGTTTGTCGCCGGAGCGCGCCGTACGGCATCCCGAGAAGCCGTTCGGCGAAGCGGAAATCGAGGCGCTGAACGCCATCGTGGAAACGTGGGGCCGCCCGCGCGGCGACACGCAGCCTTCGATTCGCGGAAGCGCGCGCATTGCCGGCGAGGCGCGAGGGCTCTACAACGACGACTGGGCCGGACGGACGCTCGAGTTTGCGGTCGTGCCCGCCAGGACGATTCGCACGGTTACGCTCTACGTGTCGCTGCCGCCGGGAGCCCCCGCCGGCGACGTGGTGCTCGAGATCGACGGCGAGCGCGCGGCGGCGATGCCTTCGGCGCCGAATCTGACGCTGCGCTGCGAGCGCTCGCTGCCGGCGGGTTCGCCGGTGGCGCTGCGCCTGATCGCGCCGGGAACGGTGGTTCCGCACGATGCCGGCCTCGGCGACGACGTGCGCGAACTCGGGATACGCCTCAGAGCCGCGCTGTTCGAGCCTTAGACGTACTCGCCGAACGAGTCGTGGGCGCGGTTGAAGAAGGCCAGGCCGGCGGCCAGCACCGCGACGCCGAAGGCGGCCGCGAAGCCCATCGAAACGAGATCGGGCGGCCGCCCTTCATAGAAGACGCTCTGATAACACGAGAGCAGCGCGGCGAACGGATTGATCGTCACCAGAATTTGCAGGTTCGGCGGCACGGAGCTGCGAGCGTAGAAAATCGGCGTGAGGAAGAAGAGCGCGGTGAGCGCGTAGCCGACGACTTGCTGCACGTCTCGAAAGAAGACGTTGAGCGTGGCGGCTATCAGCGATATTCCGAGCGTCATGCAGAGCTGGATCGCGACGAGCACCGGCAGAAAGAGCAGCGCCCAGCCGACGTTGACGTGCAGGAAGACGCTGACCGGAAACAAGAGCGCGACCGCGATCAAAAAGTTGGCTCCGCTCGAGAGCACGGGCACGAAGACGAGCAGTTCCGAAGGCATCAGCGTCTTCCCGACGTACACGCGGCCGTCGACGATCGAAGAGCTCGCTTGCGTCAACCCGTTCGAAAACCATAGCCACGGAATGAGCCCGCTGAGCAGAAAGAGCGGATAGGCGTGAATCGCCGACCGCAGATAGATCGAGAACACCAGCGTGTAGACGCCCATGAAGATGAGCGGGTTGAGCAGCGTCCACGCCAGCCCCAGCACCGAGCCGCGATAGCGCACGGTGAGATCGCGCGCCGTCAGCTCGTAGAGCAGCCACCGGAAGCGGACCAGCGTCTTGAAGTTTTCGGTCACGCGAGCGCTCGCGCGACGACGTCGCTCCAGCGCGTGCGTTCGCGGCGCCACGTTTCGATGCGGCGCTCGAACGCGTCGCGGCGCGCGAGCCAGACGGCGTCGTCCGCCGCCAGGCGGATCACGCGATCGGCATATTCGCGAGGATCGTCGGCCACGTCGATCTCTACGCCGTCTACCAGGCCCAGGCCCTCGGCCCCGACCGTCGTGGCGACGACGGGCACGCCGTGCTGCAGTGCTTCGATCGTCTTGATCTTGACGCCGGCGCCGGCGAGCATCGGCGAAATCGCGACGCGCGCGGCGGCGTAGACGCGATCCATCGAATCTACGTGCCCGAGCAGGCAGATGCCGCCGGTCGCGGCCTCGCGCGCCTCCAGCGGCGGGTTTCCGCCGGTAACGTAGGTGGTGAAGCCCGGCAGCGCGCGCCGCACGTGCGGGACGACGTCGCGTGCGTACCAGCGCAGCGCGTCGACGTTCGGCGAGCGAGAACCGGCCAGCCATCCCGCCGCGAAGACCGCGCCGGCACGGGATTCCAGCCGCGGCCCATCTTCGGGGTCGACGTGCGCGAGCGGGCGCATGAACTCGACCGGCGCGTGGCCGTCGAGGGCTTCGAGCCAGGCCAGTTCGCTTTCGGAAATGGCGACGAGCCGGTCGGCGGTTTGCGCGATGTGCCGCTCCAGCGCCTCGACCGACGCCGCTTCCGTTTCGAGCCGTTCGCGTTTGGAGGGATCGCGTTCCAGCGCGGCTTCCAATCGTATGCGGCGGTGGTAGAGCGCTTCGACGTCGTAGATGACGGCCGAATGCGGCGAGAGGCGCCGGATGGTTTCGTAGCAGTTGCGGAAATTGTGCGGGCGGGAGACGACGATTGCGTCGTAGCGCTTTTCCGGCCGGGCGAGATGTTCTTCCAACGGTTCCAGCACGAGGTCGGCTCCCAAAGATCCGACGTCGTTGCGCGCCGGCAATCGCCGGCGTGCCGTCGGCGCCATCGCGACCGCATAGCCGGCGGCGTGCAGATCGGCGAGCAGATCGGCCGAGCGCCCGAAACCCGAGCCGATCGCGGCGCGCGGGACGCGATCGTCGACGAGCAACACGCGGCGGGGATCTCCCGAACGGCGAAGGATGGCGCGCTCGACGGCCGCGTCCGAGGCCGGCTCGGGCGCCCCGTACTCCTGAAGACGCGGCGCCCAGGCCGCCGCGAAGAGCGCGCGGTTACGGCGCGCGAGAAACCATTCGAAGTGCGCGTCTTGGTCGGCAACGTCGGCATCGCGTTCGACGACGATCGAGCGCGGTTCGTACAGGATCGTCCGTCCCAGCGCGTAGCGAATGCGCAAGCACAGGTCGGCGGTCGCGAAGGGCTCGCCGAAGTAGCGCTCGTCGAAGCCGCCGGCGCGTTCGAACGTCTCGCGATCGACGAGAAGGCCGTCCGGCGAGGCGCAATCGACCGGCCGTACGTAGGTGTATGCCAGCGAGCCCGGCGGTCCGCCGCGGCCGACCGGCTGATACGAACCGTCGTTCCAGAGCACGCAGCCGGCCTCGACGAGGGTGCCGTCGGGGGCCTCGAGCCGGGACGCCACCGCACCCGGACGCGCGCCGGCGTTTGCGGCGCCGAGCAGCGCCTGCAGCCAACCGGGTTGCGGCGCCGACGTCTCCTTCAGAAAGACCAGGCGCGGCGCGGCGGCGTGCCGCGCGGCGTAGTTGGAGCCGGCCGTAAATCCGAGATCCCCGCCGGTGCGCAGCACCCGCAAACCGCGCACGCCGGCTGCAAACGCACCGGCCGCTTCGGCGCTGGTCTGCTGGAAGAGCACGAGCGTCTCGTACGGCGCCTCCTCCGAGGCCGTGCGGGCGATCGACTCGAGACAATCCGCGAGCGCTTCGACGTTGCCGAGCGAGCGAATGAGCACCGATACGGCCGGTTCGGCCGACGTTCGAAGATCGATCACGCTCGAGGGAGCTCTACAGGCCGAAGAAGTGCGAACGAAGGCGCGCCATCCAGCGCTTGAGCTTCCAGAAGCGGCTCGACTGCACGGTATCGATCAGCAGCGAAAGCTGCGCGCTTTCGGCGTGCATGCTCGCGACGAGCTCTTCGGTTTGCTTGACGAGTAACGCCTCGGCATCGAGCACGCGCTCGCGCAACTCCGTCTCTTGCGCGCGTACCGCGGCGAGTTCGCCGAGCAGCGCGCCGGTCTTCGTGCGGTGGAGTTCGCCGAGTTCGGCCATCTCCGCCGCATGGCGTTGGCCGGCCTGCTCCGCTTCGGCGCGTTGGCGCTCTCGCTCGTCGCGCAGATCGTCCGCGTAAGCGCGCATGACGGCCCTCTCCGCAAGCGCCGCGCGCTCCACGACGGCCAGTTCTTCCGAAACCGCCGCGAGGCGATCCTCGAGCGATCGCGCGTAGGCGCTGGCTTCTTCGATCGCGCTCGCGCGCTCGAGGAGTTCGCGTTCGAGGCGTTGGGCGTACGCGATCGATTCCGCGAGCGCTTGCGCTTTTTCGTCGAGAGCGTGCCCGAGGGTTTCCAGTTCGGAGCCGTAGCGTGCGATGAGGCCGTCTTTGTTCCCGATGTCGCGCACCAGCGAGCTCGCGTACTGGGAGCCGGCTTCGATCGAGGCTTTCAGTTCGACGATGCGCCGGTCGAGGGCGCCGGTGCGCACGCGCGTTTCGCGCAGGCTCAGCTCGGCCGAGGCGAGCGTGTCGCGCGCTTCCGCGGCGTCGGCTCGGGCGGCTTCGAGCGCTTGCGTGCGCTCGGCGATGCGTTCTTCGAGCGCGCTTGCGGCGCGGCGCTCTTTCTCGAGTTCGGCGTACAGCCCAAACCACGACGCTTCGAATCGCGCCGTCTCCGCACGCGCCTTTTCGAGCGCCGCGCCGGCGATGCGCAGCGCCGCTTCGGCGCGCAGCCGCGCACGCTGCTGCGTCTCGAGGCCGCCCTCGGCGGCGACGGCCCGTTCTTTGGACGCTGCGGCTTCGTTCCGGGCCAGCTCGAGCTGGCTGGAACGCTCGTGCAACGCCGCCTGGAGCTCGGCTCGCCGTGCCGCCAGCGCCGCGACGCGGCGCTCGATCGCCTCGGAAGATGCTTCGCTCTGGCGCAGCAGCTCGATGAGTTCTTGACGTGCGGCTCGCTCCGCGGCGAGTTCCGCGTCGACGGCGGGAACCGGCTGCGGCGCGGGCTGTGCAGGCTGCGCTTGAGGCGCGTCAAGTGGCGACACCCATTGCGCGATCTCGCGCGCGGCGCGGCGATCGGCGAGCTTGCCGTTGGCGGGAACGGCCAAGATGACGAAGGCGGCGACCTGCGCGTGCCGGTCTCGATCGATCGATTCGACGAGCGCGGTCGGAAAATCGGATCGCGCCAGCGCGAGCCCGTTCCGGTGCGCGCCGAAGACCGGTCCAACGATCGGCTCGGCGGTTTCGACGCGATAGCCCGACTCCTCGAAGAGTTCGTCCCACGCCTCGAGGCGCAGCGAGCCCTCGGCGACGTCGCTCTCCAAGCCGTTGAGAGCGGCCAACCGGAACGCGCCGTACTCGGGATTCGGCACGACCGCCACGATCGCGCCGCCTTCGCGCACGAGCGCTTTTGCCGCGCGCAGCAGTTCGCCGGGCTCGCGAATGCGCTCGAGCGCACCGTTGAACACGACCGCGTCGAACGTTCGATCGAGCACGGCGTCGGGCAGCAGGCGGCGCGCGTCCGGCGGCCGAGCGTGGACCTCGGTGCAGAAGACGCGGGCTTCGTCGAGGCTCGTTTCGTCGAGCAGCACCGCGACGATGCTGCACCCGCCAAGATCGAGCGCGGCGAAGAGCTCGTCCTCGAGCAACCCGACGAAAAGGATGTCCCTGCTCTCGCCGAGGAGTTGCACGCACGCCGAAGTTGCCGAGCTCGCCGAGCTCGATGCGAGCGCCCTCGTCTCCATGCCGCTTCGCTCCATCGAGCGTTTCTTTGCTCCGGCGCGGATTGAGACCCGCAGACGCCGCTCAAAAAGCCAGGTAGCCGCATTCTTCCGTACCGAATACGGTGCAGTTCTCTAGAGGAACGCTGCACCGGCAGTCGTGAGAAGGCGGAAGTGAGCGAAGGTTTGGAGCTCTCGGAAAAAGAGTCCCGGCGGGCCGTGGTCGTCCTGGGCATGCATCGCTCGGGAACGTCGCTCATGTCGGCTTTGCTCTGCACCGCCGGCCTGGCGGCGCCCAAACATCTCATGCAGGGCGACTCGTCCAACGAAACCGGCCACTGGGAGCCCGCTCGTCTCTACAGGCTCAGCGACGAGCTCCTCGACGAACTGGGCTCGCGCTGGGATTCCACCCTCTCGCTTCCACCCAGCCTCTTGCGCTCGCCCGCGGCGCACGCGTACCAAGAGCGATTCGCGCAACTTCTTCGCGACGAATATCCCGATGCCAGGCCGTTCTGTTTGAAGGAGCCGCGGGGCTGTCGTTTGCTTCCTCTTTGGGCGCCGGTCTTCGAACGCGAGGGCATCGCGGCAAGTTACGTCGTGATCGCGCGCAACCCGCTGGAAGTCGCCGAGTCGCTCAAAGCGCGCGACGGGATGCATTGGAGCGAATCGCTGCTGCTGTGGCTGCGTTACACGTTGGAAGCGGAGCTGCACACGCGCGGCAAGCCGCGCGTCTTCGTGACGTACGACCAGCTGATGACCGACTGGCGAGCCGTGCTCGCCAGGGTCGGTTCGGAGCTCGACATCGCGTGGACGCGCCGCGGCGCCGAGATCGACATCGACTTCGACGAGATCATCGCCGACCGGCTGCGCCACGGGCGCATCGGAATCGAGAGGCTCGAAGCGCGCAAAGATCTCGCCGATTGGTACGTACGCGCGTCGCGCGCCATCATCGAGGCCGCGGAGGGAGACGCGTCGCGGCTGCCGGCGGCGCTCGACGCGATTCGGACGCAGCTCACCGCCGCCGAAACCGTATTCGAGCCGCAGCTGCTGCTCGAGCGGCACCGGGCCCGCCGAACGCAGGAGCGCCTCGAAGAAGAGCTGTCTGAGGCTGCGGAGCACGCCGCGCGCATCGACTCGCTCGAAGCGCAGCTGGAGCATGCGCGCGAACGCGAAACGACCGCTCGCGGCGCGGCTGCCGATCTCGTAGAGCAGTTGGCCGGCATGAGATTGGGTTTCGACGAACGCGGCGCGCGGATCGGCGAACTCGAGGCCGAGCTTTCGGTAGCGCGCGCAGTCGCGGGCGAACACCGCGAAGCGAGCAAGGCGCTCGAAGAGCGCCTGCGCCACGAGCTTGCGGGCGTGAGCGCCGAGCGCGACGAGCGCGGCGTGACCGTCGAAGAGCTCAAGCTGCAGCTTGCGGGCGCGAGCGCAGAACGCGACGAGCGCGGCGTGACCGTCGAAGAGCTCAAGCTTCAGCTCGCGGCCGCGAGCGCGGAATCCGACGCGCGCGCCGCTCGTGCGGTGGAGCTGGAGCGGCAACTGGCGGAGCTTTCCGAATCGATGCTCGGCGTGCGCGCGGAATCCGACGCGCGCGCCGCTCGTGCGGCGGAGCTGGAGCGGCATCTGGCGGAGCTTTCCGAATCGATGCGCGGCATGCGCGCGGAATCGGACGATCGCGCCGCGCGTGCCGCCGAGCTGGAGCGGCAGCGGGCCGAGCTCGACCGCCAAGTGGCTGAGCTTTCCGAGTCGATGCGCGGCGTGCGCGCGGAATCGGACGAGCGCGCCGCGCGGGCCGCCGAGCTCGAACGTGCCGCTGCCGAGGCTCTTGCCGACGCTCAGCGCGCGCGACGAATCATGGAGCAGCGTAACGCGCAAATCCGCGAACTGCGCAAAGCGCTCGAGATCGGTGACGCGCAGCTGCGCCGCGACCGCGAGCTCGCGCAGGAACGTTTCGCGCCGCTCGAGGCCGAACTTCGCGAGAACCGCGCGGCGCTCGTCTCGGCCGAAGGCCGGGTGGCGGCGCTTTCCGCGACGATCGCCGGCCTTCGCGCCGAGCTCGCGCTCTCGGCCGAAGAACGCGCCGAAACCGAGGCCGATCGCGCGACGCTGGTCGCCGACGCGCAAGCCGCGCGTTCCGAGCTTGCCGAGCGAGCGCGCCGCGTCGAACTGCTCGAGGCTCGAGTGCGAACGCTCGTCGATCGCGACGCCGAAAGCCAAACCGCGCTCGATCTCGAGCGGCGTACCGTTGCAGCGCTGCGCGCCCAACTCGCCGAGCTCGAGACCGCGGTCGACGCGGCACGCGCGGCGACGCACGCCGCGGAGCTCGCGCCGCGGGAGGTGCGCCACGAAGAAGCGGCGGTCGCGATCGCCGAACCGGCGCTGCCACCAAGGCGCAAGCCGCCTAGCGGCCCTTGCGACATCGCGCTCTGGCGCGTCGATGCGGCCGCCGTCTCCACCGGCGGAGCGCCCGCGGGCCCGATCGGGGTCTTCGCACACATCTACTACGAAGAGATCGCTCCCGAAATAGCGGCGGCGCTCAAGAATATTCCGTATCCGTTCGTCGCGTACGTTTCCACCGCGAATGAGTTCAAGAAGAGCGTCATCGAGCTGGCGTTTGCGCGCGAGGGCATCGCCAACGTCGTCGTCAAGATTCTGCCGAATGCCGGGCGCGATATCGGCCCGTTTATTTTCGGGTTCGCGCAGGAGGTGCGCAAGCACGAGATCTGCCTGCGGCTGCACAGCAAGAAATCGACTCATAGCGACGACGCGCGCTTCGGAACCGATTGGCGGCGCTTCCTCATCAGCGAACTGATCGGCGACGTGGAGCGCGCAAAGTTCGCCGTCGGCGCGTTCGTCGGCCGCGCCGATCTGGGCATGCTGATCCCGGCCTACTGGCGCGGCATCGATCCGCAGTGGCTGGGGATCGCCGACAACTGGGAGCCGCTTCGCACGCTCCTCGATGCGATCGGCGTTTCCATCGATACCGACGAACCGATCGAGTATCCGTGCGGATCGATGTTCTGGTTTCGCAGCGCGGCGCTCGAGCCGTTGCTGAGTCTCGACTTGCAGCCGGAAGATTTCGCCGAAGCGAGCGAAGAGAATCGCGATGCGACCTTGGCGCACGGCTTCGAGCGCGTCTTTCTGTACTCCGCGGCCAAAGCCGGAATGACGTGGGCGTTTCTGCCTTCGCGCGAAGCTCCCGAGCCGGAGCTGGAGGCGGCGATCGAGATCGTTCGCGAGAGCGGAGCGTTCGACGCGCAGTACTACCTCGAACAGAATCCCGACGTCGCCGAGGCCGGCGACGATCCGCTCGAGCACTTCATGCGGTACGGGCATCTCGAGTACCGCAATCCCTCGGCGGATTTCGATTGCCGGTTTTACGCGAAGATCGCCCGGCGCGATGGCGGCTGGAGCGGCAACCCCGTCGTGCACTACGTTCTGTACGGGCGCGCCAAGGGGCTCGCCACCAAACCGGCGCGGCGCGACGCGACGCCCGTCATCACCATGACGAACGACCTCTACGCTCCGTACAAGCGAGCCGAACTCGGCGCGGACTACGTTCCGGAGGCTTTTCCCCTGCTGCGCGATTCGTCGGTCAAGATCATGGCATTCTATTTCCCGCAGTTCCATCCGTTCGCCGAGAACGATCGTTTTTGGGGCCGCGGATTTACGGAGTGGACGAACACGACGAAAGCGGTGCCGCTCTATCCGGGGCACTACCAGCCGCGGCTTCCCGGAGAGCTGGGCTTCTACGACACCCGCGTGAAAGAGGTACTGGCGCGGCAGATCGAGCTGGCCAAGCAGTACGGCGTGTACGGCTTCTGCTTCCACCATTACTTCTTCCAAGGCAAGCCCGTGATGCGCGCGCCGTTCGATCACATCGTTGCCAACAAAGATCTCGACGTTCCGTTTTGCCTGCACTGGGCCAACGAGCCGTGGACCGTGCGGTGGGACGGCTTGGCGTCGCAGAGCGGCATGCTGCTCGATCAGCGTCACGAAGCCGCCGACGATTACGCGTTCTTCGAAGATATCGCGCCGGCGCTGACCGATCCGCGCTACATCACGATCGACGGGCGGCCGCTGGTCGTTATCTACCGGCCCGGGCTCTTCCCCGACGTGCGGGCCACGATCGAACGCTGGCGCGAGTGCTGCCGCAAGATCGGCTTGAAGGATCTGTATCTGGCGGTGATGCAGGCGTGGTTCGAAGGCGCCGTCGATCCTCGGAAGTACGGATTCGATGCGGCGATCGAGTACCCGCCGCACAATCTGAAGCTGAACGAGGTGTCGCAGGCGGTCAACCTTTACGATCCGCAGTTCGCCGGCAGCGTTCGGAATTACGCCGAGGCCGTCTCCGAATCGATCGCTCGCCCCGTACCCGATTACACCTGGTTCCGCGGAATCATGGCCGATTGGGATTGTACGCCGCGCCGCGCCGATCCCGATCTTTTCATCAACAGCAGCCCCGCGCGGTACCGTCAGTGGCTCGAAGAGCTCTGCCGGTATACCGAGAGAACGCTGCCGGCGGATCGCCGCTTGCTCTTCATCAATTCGTGGAACGAGTGGGCGGAAGGCGCGTACGTCGAACCGGACCGGCGCTATGGCTACGCGTACCTCGACGCGACCGCGCGGGCGCTCAACGAGTATCCTCGCAGCACGCCGCCGCGCGAGAGCCCGTCGATACTGGTCGCGACGCACCTGTTCTACGACGATTTGCTCGACGAGTTCCTCGGACATTACGAGCGTATCCCGTCGGCGTTCGATCTCTTCCTCACCGTCTCTCACCCGAACCCCGAGTCGATCGCGCAACGGGTTCGGACGCGCCTCGGTGAGAAGGCCCGCAACGTCACCGTGCGCCGCGTCGAGAACGTCGGCCGCGACGGGGCGCCGTTCTTGCTCCACGCGCTGCCGGAGAGCCAGCGGTACGATCTCTGCTGCTGGACGCATTCCAAGAAAAGTCCGTACGACGCGGCCTACGCGCCGTGGCGCGGCTACCTGCTCGAAAATCTGCTGGGGTCGTCCGGCGAAATCGAAGCCGTGCTCGAGACGTTCGAGCGCGATGCGACGCTAGGAATCGCCTACCCGGCTCCCTTCCCGCCCGTCGCCGACAAGGTGGAATGGGGCTCCAACTTCGCGGTGACCTCGGAACTGCTGGCCCGCCTGGGCATTTCCGTGCGCGAAGACGAGGCGCCGGATTTTCCGCCGGGCATGATGTTCTGGTTCCGCCCGGCGGCGCTGCGGCCGCTGCTCGATTTGGGCATTCGCATCGAGGATTTCGAACGGCAGAGCGCGGGGGCGCTGCATGCGTCGGGCACCGTCTTCGACGGAACGCTCTCGCACGCGCTGGAGCGTGCCGTGCTCTACGTTGCCAAGGGCGCCGGCTTCTCGTGCAAAGAGTACTTGAACCGCCCGTTTAGTGCCCGAGGGCTCGTGCGCGCTTGAAACGCGCCCAGGACGCGGCCGTCGTACTGCTGGGGGACGACCCCGGCGAGCGCCTGCTGGCGGCGCTGCTGCGACGGTCCGGCATCGCGGTGCTCGACGGCACGGCCCTGCCCAGCGATCGGAGCCCTGCCGGTTTCGCGATCGTCTGCCGGGACCCGGCTGAGCTTGCGCCGGGGCGCGAACGCCTGGCGTGGCTTCGGGCAATCCTCGACGCCGAGCGGAGCACCCGCGGACAGCGGCGCGTCTTCGTGACGCACGATCAGCTGATCGACGACTGGCTCGTCGCCTTGAGCCGGGTTGCCGAAAAGTGTGAAATTCCGTGGGAAGAACTCGACCCCGGGCCCGAGCTTGCGCGCGACGTCGCAGCATACGCTTCCACGCTCAAGCCGAAAGCGGAACGCCGCGTGCCGTCGAACGGGGGCCCCGACTGGTTCGACCGCGTCTATTCGGCGTGCGTCGCGTGCTCGCTCGATCGCGGAGCGCGCCAGGGCATCGTCTTCGACCGCGTCGCCGAAGAACTGGCCGCCGCCGACCGGGCGGCGGAGTCGGCCTTCGCCGAGTACGCCGCGCGCGGCGGGCAGGGCACGCAGCCCGAGCCAGCATTTCCACTCTGCGACATCGAGGAGTGGCGCGCCGACATCGATTCGGTCGTACGCGAAACCGCCGAGACCGCGCCGATTGGGATCTTCGTCCATGCGTACTACGAATCGCTCGTCGACGAGCTGGCCGCGGTGCTCGGCAACGTGCATCGCCCGTACCGGCTCTACGTGTCGACGTCCGACGATCGCAAGCGCTTCGCGATCGAAGCCGCGTTGCAGCGTGCCGGGCTCGAAGCGGCGGAGGTGAAGGTGCTCCCGAACGCGGGCTGGGATATCGGCCCGTTTCTCTTTGGATTTCGCAATGAAATTCGGCGCCACGAGATCGGCTTGCGCCTGCACCTGAAGCGATCGCTGCACAGCGCGGATCCGGATTTCGGAAACGGCTGGCGCCGCCATCTCTTCAACGAGCTCGCCGGCGATCCGCAGCGCGTGGAACTGGCCATCGGCGCGCTCGGGCGCCGCTCGGGCCTCGGGATGCTGATTCCGAGCTACTGGCAGGGCATCGATGCGCAGTGGATCGGCATCGGCGAGAATTCGGCGGTGGATGAAGTGGCTGCTCGACCGCATCGAGCTGCGCATCGACCCCAAACGCGGAATCCAGTATCCGTGCGGTTCGATGTTTTGGTTTCGAGCCGAGGCGCTGGAACCGTTGCTCGCCTTGGACCTTCAGCCGAGCCGGTTCACGCGGCCCGGCGACGCCGACCGCGACCACGGGCTCGCTCACGGCATCGAACGCACGTTTCTATATTTTTCGGTAAAAGCAGGCAAGCGATGGGCATTCCTGCCCGAACAAAGGCGAGCCGAACTACCCCGAGAAGAAGAGGCGGTCCGGCTGATCGAAGCGAGCGGGCTGTTCGATCCGTTGTACTACCGGGCCCGCTACCCGGACGCAGTGACCGACGGCTTGTCGCCGCTCGATCACTACGTGCGGTACGGATCCGCCGAGGGACGGAATCCTTCGAGCGAATTCGACGTTCACTATTACGACAGCGTGGCGCTGCGCGTGTCGCGATACGAAGGCAACCCGCTCGTGCATTACTTGCTCGAGGGGCGAGCTAGAGGTTTGCGTACGTACCCTGCTGCAACGTCGACGGCGGCTTTCTAAGGAGCGAACGCAGACCTGCCGAGCTATCGGAAGGGTGGTTTGCGTTACCCCTGAAACAAGGAGTCACTCCCATGCGCGTGCTCGTTACCGGAGGAGCCGGTTATTTAGGGACCGTGTTGTGTCAGGCGCTCAAAGAGCGCGGCCACGACGCCGTCGCGCTCGATCGGTTGTTCTGGCCGGTGTCGCCGCTGGTAGAGCTCGGCGTGCCCTGCATTCAGGGCGACGTCCGCGAGTGGAAAGACGAATGGCTCGACGGCGTCGACGCCGTCGCACATTTGGCAGGCCTATCGAACGATCCGACGGCCGAGTACAACCCCGATGCCAACTGGCAAATGAACGTCATCGCTACGGAGCGGCTGATCGATGCGTGTAAGGCTCGCGGCGTCAAGCGATTTACGTTTGCCTCCAGCGCGTCGATCTACGATACCGAACAGTCGGCGCACGAGATCGACCACTCGCCGATCATGTGCGACGAAAAGACCGAGGTGCGCCCGCGCGGCGCGTATTCGCTCTCCAAGCACGCGGCGGAGAAGCTGCTGCTGGCCGCCGCCGACGCGGATTTCTGCCCGACGATCTTCCGGCAGGGCACGGTCTACGGCTACAGCTCGCGCATGCGGTTCGATTTGGTCGTCAACACGTTTATCAAAGACGCCTTGGTGAACCGGCGCCTCTTTCTGCACGGCGGCGGATGGATGTGGCGCCCGCTCGTCGATACGACCGATATCGCTCGCGCTCACATCATGGCCCTGGAGGCGCCGCTCGAGCTCGTGGCCGGCGAGCTCTTCAACGTGCTCGAGGAAAACTACCAAATTCGCCAGCTCGCCATGCTCGTGGCCGGTTCGCTCTCGCTGCTTCCCAAGCCGATTCGCGTGGAACTGGTCGAGGCTCCGCTTCCGACGCTCGTCCGGAACTACCGCATGTCGAACGCGAAGCTCTCGCAGCGGCTAGGCTTCACGCCTTCGGTGACGGTACTGCAGAGCATCGAGAACATGCTGCGCCAGTTGCCGATCGATCGCGTCGACGAGCTCACGCATCCGCGCAACTACAACATCCGCTGGATGTCGCTGCTCGAAGAGGTGCACGCCACCCAGCGCGAGTTCGCGAGCATCTACTGATGGCGGCCGCGTTCGAGCGAGTCCTCATTTTCGGAGGTACCGGCCAGATCGGTACCGAGCTGTGCCGGACGTTTGCCGATTGCGACGTTTCGGCGCCTTCGAGCTCGGACGTGCCGGTGGAGGACGACGCGCGCGTCGCCGCCGCGCTGGATTCCGTCCGGCCCGCCCTCGTGCTCAATGCAACCGCGTATCATCAGCTCGACCAGTGCGAAGCCAACCCCGAGCGCGCGTTCGAGGTGAACGCGCTGGCCGTCGGCCGCCTGGCGCGCCGGTGTGCCGAGCGCGGCGTTCGCTTCGCCACCATCGGCACCGATTACGTTTTTTCGGGCGAGACCGACCGGCCGTATACCGAGCGCGATCGCGAGATGCCGCTCAACGTCTACGGCATCTCGAAGCTCGCCGGCGAGCGCTGCGCGGCGATCGCCAACCCGTCGACGGTGATTTTCCGCGTGAGCGGCGTCTTCGGCCGGAGCGGCCGTTCGAACAAGGGCCCGGCGTTCGTCGAGCGCATGATCTCGATGGCCGAAAAGGGCGAGCCTATTCGCGTGGTCGACAACATCGTGTTCTCGCCGACCTACGCACCGCACGTGGCGGCTACGATGCGAGCGGTGTTGGAATCGGAAACGAGCGGCTTGTTTCACGTTACCAACGCCGGCACGTGCTCGTGGTACGAGCTGGCAAACGAAGCGATCGCCGCCGCGAGCTTGGCTGCGAACGTCGAGCGCACCACCTATTCGAATGAGGGCAACGCCATCAAACGCCCGCTGTATTCGGCTCTCGGCCACGACGAAATCTCGCGGCGGGGCATCCCATCGCCGCCTTCGTGGCAGCAAGCGGTGAAGGAATACGCCGCCGAGCGGCTGGCGCGCAATCGATCGGCGGCGACCATGGGAGCGACGTAACGATGCAGACGCGGGGGTGTGGAGCGTTTTCGTGCGCCGGGCTCGGACTGGTCGTCTCGCTGGCGGGATGCTCCGCCGGCGCGCCGCAAGGCGCGGCGATGAATCCCGGAAACGTCGTTCCGGCCGCGGTGCGTCCGGCGACGACGGTGCCGTCGCCGATCAAGCACGTCGTCATCATCGTGCAAGAAAACCGCAGCTTCGACAACATCTTTGCGGGGTTCCCCGGAGCCGATACGGCAACGATCGGGCGCACGCACGCCGGAAGCGTCGTTCCGCTTCGGCCGATGGACTTCACCAGCTCGACCAACGATCCGGACCACGACTTCACCAACGGGTTGGCCGAGTGGAACCAAGGCCACATGAACGGATTCGACCTCGAGACGCACAACGGCGGGCTGCCTTTGGGCAACGGCGCCTACACCTATTTGCAGCGCTCGCTCGTCGCGCCGTATTGGGCGATGGCGCAGCAGTACGTGCTCGCCGACCACATGTTCCCGACGGAGTGGGGCGCCAGCTTCACCGCGCACCTCGACCTGATCGCGGGCACCACGCTCCTGTCTTCGCAGACTGCCGAGGCCGATAATCCGAACGAGCAGCCCTGGGATTGCGACGCTGCGAAGGGCACGGCGACCACGACCGTCAGTGCTGCCCGGCTGGTAACGCCAAACGCCGGACCGTTTCCCTGTTTTACGCAGTTCACGACGATGTCCACCACGCTCGACCGGGCCGGGGTCTCGTGGAAGTATTACGCGCCGGCAACGTCGGATAACGGCGGTTCGCTCTGGACGTCGTTTGGCGCCATACGCAGCGTGCGTTACGGGCCCGATTGGAAGTACGTGATCAATCCCGAGACGACCGTCCTCACCGATGCGGGGGGCACCGGCCTGCCAGCGGTCTCATGGGTGATTCCCGATTACGTCAACTCCGATCACCCGGGGAACGGGAGCGGGGCGGGCCCGTCGTGGGTCGCGTCGGTCGTCAACGCCATCGGGAAGGGGCCCAACTGGAAGTCGACCGCTATCGTGATCGTGTGGGACGATTGGGGCGGCTTTTACGATAACGTCTCGCCGCCGCAGCTCGATTTCATGGGGCTGGGCATGCGCGTGCCGTGCATCATCGTTTCGCCTTACGCGAAGGCGCACTACGTGTCGCACACGCAGTACGAGTTCGGCAGCATCCTGAAGTTCGTCGAGCAGACGTTTGGTCTTCAATCGCTCGGCGCCACCGACGTTCGAGCCAACAGCCTCGCGGATAGCTTCGATTTTACGCGCAAGCCGCGAGCGTTTACGCCGATCTCCGCCCCGTATCCCGCCGCTCGTTTTCTGCACGAGAAGCCTTCGCTAAAAGAGCCTGACGACGAATGACCGCACGATCGAGCGCCGTTGTGCGCGCCTGCCTTTGCTTTGCCGCCCTCGTTGCGGGCGGTTGTGCCGCGCGGCCGCAAGCCGGTTCGCCCGGCATGCTTCCGCCGGCGCCCGGTGCGCCGGCGGTGACCGGCCGCACGACCGTCACGGTGACGTCGGTTGCCGATGGCAGTGCCGGGTCGCTGCGAACGGCGCTTGGGTCCGCGCCCTCGGGTGCGACGATCGTCTTTCAACTGCCGAAGTACTCGACCATCGCGTTGACCCGTGGAACGCTGACGCTCGCGCGCAACGTCACGATTACGGGCCCCGGCGCCGGCTTGCTCGCGATTTCTGGCAACGGGACGTCGCGCATTCTTTCGGTTGCCAAGGGGGTGGTCGCGACGGTGAGCGGCGTGACGCTTACCGGCGGGGCGGCCGCGCAGGGCGCCGCCGCGTACAATTTAGGATCGCTGACGCTCGATGCCGATGCGTTCGATCAAAACGTCGCCAACGGCACCGCCGCGATGCGGCGCCCGGAATCCCTCAGCCCACGGCGGCGGTTCGATCCGCGTCCGCGCACTCGCCGTGCGAGGCTCCCCAAACCGCCGCGCGCACCGGCCGTGCAGCCGCCCAGCGTCACGGCGACGACGGCCGAAGGCGCCGCCATCTACAACGGGGGGTCGCTGACGGTCGCATCCTCGTCGTTCGTGCAGAACATTGCGCCCAAGGGTGCGGGCGGCGCGATCTACAACGCGCCTGGCGCGGCCCTCACCGTGACCAAGAGCAGCTTTTCGAAGAACCAAGCCGCCTTAGGCGGAGCGATCTATACGGCCGGCACGGCGTCGCTCTCCGGCGACACCCTCAGCGAGAATACCGGATTTCCAGGCGCGGGTGCGCCGGTCTCCGGAGCGTACGGCTACGGCGCGGCTCTCTACGTGCTCGGAAAGACGACCGTGACGTCGTGCGCCTTCAAGGGTAACGTCGCGGGCGGCCCCATCGCTCAGAGCTACGGCGTCGGCGGAGCGATCGCGCAGTTCGGCGGCGCGCTGACCGTGGCGCAAAGCGCGTTCCAAGGCAACCTCGCCGGCGGCGGAACGCAGGGCTCGTGGGGAACCGGCGGCGCGCTCTACGCGACCGCGGGTTCGCTCGTGCTCACCGGGGATACGGTCAACGCTAATCGGGCCGGCGGCGATGCGTTCGGGTATGGGGGCGGCGTGTACGGCGACATCGCGATTCGCGGCTCCCAAAATACGATCGAACAGAATATCGCCTACGGCAGCGCCGGCGGCGGCTACGCGTACGGTGGCGGCATCTACGCCGGCGCCGCAGTCTCGCTCGACGGAGATACGGTGACGGGGAACGCGGCCCGAGGCGGCGGGGCCGCTACGGCGGGCTATGCGTTCGGCGGAGCGCTCATGGCCGAATCGACCTCGACGCTTACGTCGGTGACGTTCTCGGCAAACCATGCCTCGGGCGGTCTGGGCGGCACGGCCGAAGCTGGGGCCGTATACGCAGGTGGCGGGTCCAGCGTGTGGACCACGCTGACGTTCGCGCAAAATGGCGCAAGCGCGACCGGCGCATCGTCGTACGCTGCCGGCGGCGCCGTCGTTGCTTCCTCCGCGCTCTCGATCGACGGTTCGACCACGCTGACTTCCAACTCCGCGACGGCCGCAAAATCCGGCGCCCTCGGCGGAGTCGGCGGGGCGATCGCCGTGAACCAAGGGCCGTTCTTCTTTACCGGAATCGTCGAAAAAAATCAGGCGACGACGCAGGGCGGAGCGTTTTGGATCGCCGACGTCGCGGATATCAAGAACTCGCTCCTGCAAGGCAACGGCGTGACGGCGGTGCAGAATGCGGGCGACGGTGGCGGCGCCGTCTACGTGAGCCTCGAGGGCGCGTTGACGCTCGACGGCTCGACGCTCACCACGAACGCGACCGCCGGCGCGGCTTCGTATACCGGCGGCGGCGGCGTTTTCAACGCCGGGTCCATGGGCGTTACGAACAGCACCCTTACCGGGAACGTGTCGAGCGACGACGGCGGCGGCATCGAGAACGAAAGCGCCGCAAGCGTGGCGCTGACGAATGCGACCGTTTTCAAAAATTCCGCGACGCACCACGGCGGCAACTTCAAGAATCTCTTCGCCGACTCGGTGGCGACGATCGCGAACACGATCCTGGCCGGCGGCACGGGCGCGGGCCTCGCCGACGACGTTTCGAACGATGGAAGCGTCGTATCGGCCGATTACAATATCGTTCAAACGACGCCGACCGGGCACGCCATCACCGGCACCATGACGCACGATATCGCTGCCGATCCAAAGCTCGCGGCGTTAGCCAACAACGGAGGCCCGACGCCGACCAACGCCGACGGCATCCATAGCCCTGGAACGAAACATATCCCCTACGGCATCTGCTACAGTGCCGGCGTCAGCGTCGATCAGCGCGGTTATACGCGAAACCCGGGCAACTCCGGCTACTGCGACGTCGGAGCGTACAACAATCAATACCCATAGTAACGCGGCCCTCGGTATGCGCCACCTCGCCATCACTTCGCTCGCTGCGCTCGCATGCGGGCTGGCCTCCTGCGCCGGCACACAGCCGGGGCAGACGATTCCCGCTGCGGCGAGCGATCGGCTTAGCGCATCTCACCATAAAGTCGAAGCGCTCGTGCGAATCGAGATCCCCAAGAAGAGAAAATCCCGTCGCCCGCGCGCGGATTACGTTTCTCCGTCGACGCAGTCGATCGCCATTACCGTCAGCCCGGAGTTTGGATCGCCGCAGACGTTCAACGCCAATCTGACGCCGGCGACCAACCCCAATTGCTCGCAGGTACCGCGGGTTTGTACGATCCAGCTGGCGCTCGAACCGGGGAGATATACCGCAGCACTCGCGACCTTCGACGGCTTGCTCAACAACCAAGGCGTTCCGACCGGTAACGAGCTTTCCGCAAATCAAGGCGTCCCTCTCACGATCGTTCTCGGAAAGTCGAACGGCGTGAACGTCACGCTCGGCGGAATTCCGGCATCCGTCGCATTCGTCCCAAGCGCTTCTTCGACGCTCACCGGCAACGCGACGAGCGGGTACCAACTGCCACGGTGCAGCGCGTCCGCGCAGAAGGTCAGCATCTTCGGGGTCGATGCCGACGGCAATTTCATCCTGGGATCGGGCGCTCCAAGGCCTTCGCTCGCGTCGAACAATGCCGCCGTGGTGGTTTCGACGCCTTCCCCCGCCACCCCAAACCAGTTCGTCCTTACGCCGCCGACGCCGCCGGAGTACGTCTATCCGGGGACGACGCTGCAGCTCACCGCGAAAGTGGCGCCTGCGGGATACAGCGGCGGTGCGTCACAGTCGGCTATCGTGGATTTCGCTTTCACGAGCGATATCTGCGGCGTCGTCACGGAGTATCCGATTCCGACGGCGAGCAGTGGGCCACTTGGAATAACAGTGGGTCCTGACAATGCAGTTTGGTTCACGGAGCGGTTTGGGAATCAGATCGGCCGGATTCCCGTTACAGCGACCGTTGAGCGGCCTCAAGTTAACCCAATTCCAGTCCCAAGTTCGAGTACGGGGCCCGAAGGAGATCGCTTCTGGTGCCGACGGCGCCCTGTGGTTTACGGAATGCTTAACCAGCCGCATTGGACGCATTCCAACGGGAGGTGCCCCGATAACAGAGTTTCCAATTCCAAGCTCCGGATCACCTCGCGGCATAGCTCAAGGACCGGACGGAGCGATGTGGTTTGCTGAGACCAACTCGAATATAATTTGGCGGATACCTACCGCTGGAGTAATATCTGTAAGCGAATATCGCATCCCGACTGCAAATAGCGAACCTAGTGGGATCGCTGAAGGCCCGGATGGCGCGATGTGGTTTACGGAGGCCGCAGGAGATAAAATAGGACGAATCCCAACTTCGGGAGGGCCGATTACCGAAATACCAATAGCGACTCCAGCGAGCAAGCCTCGTGCGATTGCTCAGGCGCCCAACGGACGCTATGGTTCACGGAGTGTGCCGGTACTAGCGTCGGAGTCGTTGCAACATCAGGTAATGGCGCACTGATTACAGCCACCTAAACGGATATGCAGGTGGCTATGGATAACGATGGGGCCAGACGGGGCAATGTGGTTTGCCGAAGCAAATATTGGAATGATTGGGCGGATTGCACTGGATGGAACGATTACGGAGTTCCCGTTGCCGTCGCCCAGCGCCGTTCCGAGATTTATCGTGACAGGGCCGGATGGGGCACTTTGGTTCACCGAGTTCGATGCCAATAAGATCGCGAGGATGCAGGAGTGCGAGTTCTGGAATTTTCTCGTTTGACGCGAGTGCTCTGATGGGATTTGGGTTAGGCCGCGCCCGATGCTAAGCACCCGGGAGAGCATAATGAGTGGCGTGCGCTCGGTCGCGCGGGACACCTTCAATTGCGACCCAGCCTCGATTCAAGATGGGACGGTCGCCGACGACATTCCTGGTTGGGACTCGCTTAGCCATAGCATTTTCATCATGAACATCGAACATCTTTTTCGCGTTGAATTTGCGCCAAACGACGTGTTCTCTTTCAGTTGCATTGGCGATTTGGTAACGGCCCTTCAAAGGCTGCAACCGTGAGTGCCCGCATTATCCTCGGAGCGGGATCATGCGTGATCCAGGCGCTGCACGCAGGTATGGTCAGTGCTTGCAAGCTCGCCGGGCCCTTCGATATCTCATGTCGCAGAATTTGCCAGGCGGCCGAGAGACGCTTAATCCCGAAGCACTGAAACGCGCCAAGATTGTAATCGAAGAAACATCCCCGTGGAAGGGGCAACACACGCTGTCAGCTGACGAGCGCAAGTGCTTGCCGGAGGACTGCATCACGATACGAGTGCCGGCCTTTCATCTGAACAGCCTCTGGCCGCTCATGGCCGCGGACCCACGCAACACTCCTGCAGCCCGAGGCGCCCTGGGGGCGCATTCCCTTTGCCCGCGGCGACAGGCTGGCCCTGAAGATCATGCGTTCTGTCGCAGATTCTTCGCGCTGGAAAAGCGAGTATTTTTCGGCCGATTTAGACTCCATTGTCGATATCCGACGTAACCACGAGCTTGAAATCTTCGATATGTTTGCTCGGGAACGAGACTGCGAGGTGCGGATTGCAGCGCATGTGCTCTGCACCTTTACACATCGCCGGCTGTTCCACACCAACAGTCACCCTACACAGGAGTTGTTGTTCTTTGCGCTGGCGCAAATATTGGCGCATCCCAGCGTACAGGAAATTAGCCAAGTTTCGTTCGCTCGCGCCTTAGATGCGGCGTCGTCCTGGTTAGAACAGAGCGGCGTATTCACTGGGGAAGCGATGCCGATTCACCCAAAAGTTGCGGAACGTTTCGACCTTCAGTGGTACGACCAAAATGCCAAGGAGCCTTGGCTCGGAAAAATTATACATTCGAGGAATGGATCGATTTTTACTTCTCATACGCGCCCCTAGCGAGCTCTCCTAGTGTGGGTAGCGCAGTTGATCCCTGACTTTGTGGGCAACTTGGTTTCGCGGGTGCTCTCCCAATGCCGCGAGAATGGCTCAAAGCCCTTCGCGATTCTCGCTCGATTGGGCATGCAGCCGACCATAATCACGTATGGCGACCTGATGGAAACTTCGCTGAAGTACGCGAGCTGGTATCGATCCAGAGGCGTAACTAAAGGTGAGCATATCGTGATCATGGTCGACTTTGGCGCCGACATTTTCCCGGCCTTCCTCGGGGGAATGATGCTTGGTGCGGTCCCAAGTGTTTTTCCGGCCCGAGACAGAGAAGCAGGATGCAACGCTTTTTTGGCCTGCCCACCAGGCAACCTTCGATCGCATTGCCCCGGCTTTGATTCTGGCAGACGACCGCAACGTGAGCCTAATTCGTAATAACGTGAGAGGCTATGGCAAGAAGCTGGCTCTTATCGCGGACGGGACTAATGCCGATGTTTGGGCCGGCGCTAGCGCGTTACCACAACTTGAATCCCACGATGTGGCTTTTCTACAGCACAGTTCTGGGACCACGGGGCTAAAAAAGGGGGTTGAACTTTCCCACAACGCGGTGTGCCGCCAGATTGACTCTTACGCGAAAGCGCTCGCAATCTCCAAGGACGATATAATCGCGTCCTGGCTTCCCTTGTACCATGATATGGGCCTCATTGCATGCTTTGTAATGCCCGCCGCTTTAGGCTTGACTACAATTCATTTGAACCCCTTCGAGTGGGTTCTAAAGCCCTGGTCGCTGCTCGACGTGATCGAGAAGTATCGGGCAACGCTCTCGTGGCTTCCAAACTTCGCCTTCCATCATATAGTTCGAACCGCTCCGGTAGCCAAAGTCTGGAATCTCAGTAGTTTGCGCGCCGCAATAAATTGCCGGAGCCTTGCAAACCAACGACGCTCGAGTCCTTCCGCGCCAGATTCGCTGAATGCGGACTGTCGCCGACGGCTTTGCAAGTCTGCTACGCAATGGCCGAAAACGTATTCGCCGTTACACAGACAGCAATAAGTGCCGTACCGCGAGTGGTGTGCCGGAATAACCCTGACAGCCCTGTGATCGCTCCTGGTGAACCGGCAGCTGCAGGCTCTTCCAGATTCCTCTCATGCGGACCACCTATTGATGGAACGAAAGTTCGAGTAATCACCTGACGGGAACGAAGTGCCCGAAGGTCTCGTCGGCCAAGTCGTAATTAGCGGCACCTCCCTGTTCTCCGGATATCACAGATTTCAGAAGCCCGACTCCTTTGCTCATGGATGGTATCTCACGGGAGACTTGGGTTTTTTGTATGCTGGAGAGCTATTTGTAACGGGCCGGTTGGATGACCTAATCATTGTTCGGGGGAAGAACGTTTATGCGCACGACGTCGAGTTTGCGCTCGGGGAAATTGGAATCAAGCCGGGAAGGGCAGTTGCACTCGGAGTATACAATCCGGAGGTCGGCAGTCAGGAACTCGTCGTAGTTGCCGAAGTACTCAGCGCCCCGAGCGTGAAGTCGTCCACGATATTAAATCCGCGGTGTTCTCGACAACGGGAGTAACCGCAAGTGATGTAAGATTGGTACAGCCGGGTTGGCTAGTTAAAACCACAAGTGGAAAAATCAGCAGAGAGGCTAACCTCAGAAAGTACGTCGTTGGCTTTGCGAAGCCGACCAGTCAGAAGCATGTGGTCCTCTGATTCCCAGTAAGAAGTTTTGCTTCAGCTGCAGATGCGATGGGTTCGCGTTCGGAGAATTCGCTAAGTTAGCTGAAGCGCGTCCCCGGGTTTGATAGGTTCTAGAGCATTTGCCGCGAGGCGGCTTCATCGGCTCCCAGCGCTGCCTGATCCTTCACCGAGACGCGCGGCTCGCCGACGAGCGGCCAGGCGATGGCGAGCGTGGGATCGTTCCACCGAACGGCGAACTCGCGCTCGGCGCTATGGAGGGCGCCGTGTTTGTAATTGAACACGACCTCGTCGGAGAGCGCCAAGAATCCGTGCAGGAAGCCCTTGGGAACGTAGAGCTGCGCGTGATTGTACTCGGAGAGATAGAAGCCTTGCCACTTTTTAAAGGTGGGCGACGAACGGCGGAAATCGACGACGACGTCCCACACTTTTCCGCGAAGCACTTGCACGAACTTGCTCATCTCGGGATCGCAGTGCAAGCCGCGGATGACGTTTTTCGTCGAGTACGAAACGCTGTCTTGAACGAAGTCGTCGGTCAAGCCGAGCGGGCGATACTTCGCGGTCGAATAGACTTCCTTGAAGAAGCCGCGATCGTCTTCGAAGACGTCGGGATAGAAGACGCGGACGTCTGGGAGAGCTCCTTCAACGACTCGTATGGCCACGGATCTACCTTCTTTCGTTCCGAACGTTCGGTTGCGGCGTTTGCTTGGGGCGCGGAGACGTCTTGGGCGACGGCGATTTCTTCGCCGACGGCGCCTCCGCGGGAGCGGGCGCGGGCGTAACCGCCGGCGGCGGTACGGCCGGCGGCGGAATCATGCCGAGCTTGATGCAGACGGGCGCGACCGCAGGATCGCCGCCGGTGCAATCGCGGCCGAGTTCCGACAGCAGCTGGTTGGCGGCGCGATGCGCGGCGTCGTGCATTTCCACGGCCGGATCGACCGGTGGAATGGCCGACGTGTCGTCGAATCCGGAGATCGTGGCGCCGAGTGCGAACGATTTGGTATTGCTGTCGGCCGTCCCTAAGTAGAGGCCCGTCGCCAACCCGGTGCCCACGGGGAAGCCGTTGCGCGAGCTGTAGCCGTGAGCGTCGGTGGAAATCCACGTGATCGTGGGAACGGCATATCCCAGCGGCGCACACGAAACGATCTGCGCGCGAGTTTCGATCTTCGTCCAGCCTCGCACCCATAGCAGATACGAGTTGGTCGTGCTGGCGTACGAGTTGGTGCCGTCGACGATCAGGCCGCCTAAGACCTGCGGACCGGTCGGCGTATCCTTTCCGGGATCGTTCTTGCATTGGTTCTGCAGATCGTCGGGCGACCAACCGAGGCGCGGGATCACCCAAACGCGGTCGCGCGCGTTGCCGGGCACGCTATCGAACATTTTCTGTAACGTCGTCGCGACCGCGCTCACGATCGGCGTCACCGCCGGGTCGCTCCCGGGGGCGATGATGTAGAACGTCGGGTGTGCGACGGCCAGCTCGCTATCGGCCAGTGCGGGCGAAATCGCGCTTGCCGCCGTCGCACCGGCGACGGCGAGAGCCAGGGCGGCGCCGGCGACGTACGATTTGATCACGCCTCCCCAGCTACCAGAGGCCGCCCCGCGGTTCCTGTGAAGCGATGCGCCTGCAACGCCGTACCGCGGAGAAACATGGGAACCTCCCGAGCGAGACGAAATCGACGCCGTCCATGAAGATTTTCCGGCTCGCGTGCGTTGCGTCGCTGCTCCTTACGTGCGGCGCCGCGGCCGCGGGCGCGCGCGCTTCTTCGCCGCCGGCGCGATGGCTCGTCGTCAGCGACATCCACCTCAACCCGTTCGCGCGCGGCTTCGAACCCGTGTCGGTCGGAAGCGATACGAACCTCGCGCTCTTTGCCTCGGCCGTCGCCGCGATGAAACGAGCCGTTCCCAATCCGCAAGTCGTCTTGCTGCCGGGCGACTTTTTGGCACACGACTTTCCCAATCTCGCGCGAAAACACGGAGAAACGCCCGAGGCGGCCGGGCTCGCGACGATGCGCGAGATCGCCTCCAGCCTCGCGCGAACCTTTCCGTCGGCGCAGTTTGCGATCGCATTGGGAAACAACGACGCGGCCTGCGGCGATTATCGCGCCGAGCTCGGCGGGCCGTACGCCGCGGCGCTCGCGCGAATCTGGCAGCCGCTCGTCGACCGGTACGGCCGCGCGCCGCGGTTTCTCGAAGAGTTCGCACGCGGCGGGAACTACGTCGCCGCTTTACCCATACCGAGCTTGCGCCTGGTGACGATCGACACGGTGCCGCTCTCGACGGAGTACCGCGGCGACTGCGGCGCCGCTGGAAGCGCCGCCTCCGGCCAACTCGCGTGGTTGAGCTCGGCCCTCGCGTCGACGCCGCCGGGCGTCGAGAACGTCGTGATGATGCACGTTCCACCGGGATACGACGCGTTTACCACCGAGACCGCGCGCGGATACGTGCCGTGGCCGTTCTTGCGCGGCGGAGCGAACGACGCGCTCGCCGCGTCGCTCGCCGATCCGGCACATCGCGTGGCCTTTGCGGTCGCGGGCCACGCGCATCGTTTCGACGCGCGCGTCGACGCGGGGGTGCCGCTGCTGATTTTCGGATCGATCTCGCCCGTCTATCACAGCAATCCGAGCTTCTTCTCGATGCGGGTAAGCGCCGCCGGAACGATTATCGACGTCGACGAATACTCGTACGACGAGTCGACGCGTGCGTGGGAGGCGCCGCACGGGTTCGACGCCGCATGGGGCGTGCGGCGCGTCGACGCTGCAACGCTGCGAGCCATTCACGAACGCCTCGCTCGCGATCCGGCGATGCGTGCACGCTGGGACGAACAATCGACGGGCTGGCCGTCCGATCGCGCGATCTCGTGGCAAATGTGGGGAAAGCTGTGGCGCGTGCCGTGGTGCGCGCAGCTGCTCGATCCGGGTTCCGACTTCGTCGCGTGCTCGGGTATCGAGCGGCAGGTGTGGATCGCGAGGCTCGTCCTCGCGCTTGCGGCCGCGGCCGCCGTACTCGGTGCGTTCTTCGGCGTGCGCCTCGTCGTTCGTCGGCTGCGGCGCCTAGCGCGCTGACACCTCGGCTCGATAGGGCGCGACCGCGGGGGCGTGCGTAGCGGGAGCGACCGGCGAGAGCGCCGCGCGCAGGGCCATGAGCGCGAAGAGCAATGCGATGCTCAGTAACGCCGCACCCGCCGCCGGCCGCACGTGCCGCGCGGGGTTGGGCGAAGGCGCGACGTAGTGCCGCATGAGTACGCGATCGGTATGGCGTTGCGCGCGCCCGCTCACGCCGAAGGCGAAATCCCGAATCGCCGCGGTCACGGCGCCGAGCCGGTCGAACTCTAGGCGGGCGAGCTTGGGCACGATCGAGCGGCACGCGAAATACGAAAACGCGACCGGCATCGCGAGCGGGTAGAAGCGACGCACCAAGTGCAGCATGTTGCGAACCGCGTAGTAGTCGTGAACGGGGCTCTTGAAGCCGATCGAATGCGACTGCCGGTGCCATACCGAGGCTTGCGTGCAGCAGTAGAGCTGCCAGCCGGCGCGGCGCATGCGGATGCACCAGTCGGTCTCCTCGCGGTAGAGAAAGTAGGATTCGTCGATGTAGCCGACGTCGCGGATCGCCTCGGCGCGCACGAGCAGGCTCGCGCCGACGAGATGATCGAGTTCGATCGGTTCGGTGCCGGAGCTCGAGCTGGGTTTGCCGCTGTTCAGCTGGGTGTCGTGGCAAAGGACCGGCACGATGTGGCCTCCGCCCAGCGCTTGAATCGTCTGCGGCTCGTCGAAGCGCAGCAGCTTCGAACCCACGATGCCGATCGTCTGCGCGGAGTTCGCTACCTCGAGCATCTTTTCGAGCGCGTCGGGCGCGACCACCACGTCGCTGTTGAGGATCCACACGAAATCGGCGCCGGCACGTTCCAACGCATAACGCATGCCGACGTTGTTGCCGGCCGCGTAGCCGCCGTTCTCGCCGACGGCCACGATCGCCAGTGCGGCTGGCTCGTCGCTCGCGCTCAGCGCGCGAGCGGGCGAGTCGAAGAAGCGATACGCGCCGTGCGTTTCCGCCCACGCGCGAAGCCGTTCGATCGAATCGTCGATCGAGCCGTTGTCGCAGATCACGATAGCGCTGGGAACGCGTCGAGCTTGCAGCAAGCTTTCGACGCAGGCAATCGTGTCGGTCCATGAGTTCCAATTGAGCACGACGGCGACCGTTCTTGCGGCCTCCGATTCTGCTCGCATCCTTGCCCCCACTGGGCCCTCCTACCAAACCGAGAATTAGCGCCGACCAAAGGTTTATCGGCCGAATTCGGGGCCTTCCGCTTGCTCGCCCAACCCCGAGCCGAGTAAAGGAATTGCCAACTCCGTCGCCTGCTAAGGAATCGCTAATCTAATGTTGCCGCGATAATCGGGCACGGGCCCCGACGGCGGATCGAGCCGCGCGACGCGGTCGACGGCCATCGCGCGTAAGCCGAGAAGATTTTCGCGGTCGACGGGCAGCGCCACGTGCAGCGCCTGCGCGCCGCGAATCGCGAGATCGGCCACGGCAAACGGGACGGGAACGAACGCCGGCCGCACGTGCAGCCGCGCGCCGACCTCGCGGTAGAATTCGCGGTACGTCACCGGGTCGCGTTCTGCAACGGTAAAGATTCCCTTAACGCCGGCGCCGACGGCGGCGACGATCGCGGCGACGAGGTCGCCCACGAAGACGGTCTGTAGCGGCTGTTCGCCGCCGCCGATGAGCGGCACGAAACGATGCGCGCGCAGATACTCGCAGGTGGTGCGAAAGATGCTGCCGTCGCCCAGCACGAGACCGGGCCGGACGACCAGCGCTCCGGCGGCCGCGAAACGGCGCTGGAGTTCCAGCTTTTGCCGGCCGTAGACCGAGAGCGCGCCCTCGTGGGCGGCCAGACTCGAGAGAAAGACGACGCGTTCGATCCCGTGCGCCCGCGCGGCGGCGAGCAAGAGCGACCCGGCCTCGACGTTGACGGCGTACTCGCCCTTCGCGTAGGCGCCGTGCACGATCGCATCGACGCCTTCGAAGAGCGCGTCCGGCAGCGCCGGCCAGCGCAAGTCGTACGGCCGCCACTCCGCGGTAAAGGACTGCGGCCGCACCCGGCCGGCGCCGATCGCCCTCCACCCGGCGGCGGCGAAACCGTCGACGAGTGCGCTGCCGATGAAGCCGGCCGCGCCGGTGACGAGCACCGCGCGCGAACTCACGGCAGCTCCGCAGCCACGCGATGCGCGTTAGCCATCAGCGTGAGCGTCAAGCCTTTGGCGGGCAGATAGGTGAAGCCCGATCCGTCGGCCACGTAGACGCGCCTGGTGCCGTGCAGCCGGCCGGACGGATGCAGGTGCAGCGGACGTTCGCCGTTTGCGTATGGCAGCGTGCCGGCGTAATGAATGCTCGCGCCGAGCGGCGGCCGCACGCGTTTGAGCGGCCACGCGCCCAGCGCTCGCAGCGCGTGCAAAAACTCGCGCTCGCGCGCGTCGTATGCGGCGCGTTCGGCGGCGGAGAGCTCGTAGGCGATCGCCAGCGCGTCGCCGGTCGGCGACCGTTCGTCGGATTCGAGCGCGACCGACTTGCCCTCCGAGGGCGCTTGCGGATGATCGATGCCGGCGATCGTGAAGCCCGGCAGCAGGTACTGCATGGCGACGCGCGCCGCAGCGACGCCCAGCGGCATCTCGCGCAGCAGCCGGAAGAGCAACAACGAGCGGTACGAAAAGAGCGTTCCCACGGCGACGTCGTCGTGCCGCCCGCCGCGATCGTGAAAGAGCACCAACTGCACGAGCGAGTTGTTGCGTTCTGGCATTGCTTTGCCGGCGCGTTCGGGCACGAGGCACGGCACGTACGTGTAGGCGTTGCAGAGCAGCGGCAGGCGCGTGCCGGGCTCCGCGAGCGAGCGCAGCACGATGCGCGCGGTGCCGAGCGTTCCGGTCGCGAGCACGAGGCGGCGCGCCGCGAATCGCCGCCGCTCGCCGGTCGCAGAATCGAGCGCTTCGATCTCCACGCCGTCGCCGCTCTCGAAGAAGCGCGTCGCCAGCACGCCGCCCACGTACGCGAAGTTCGGCGCGCGCAGCAGCGACGCGATCGTCATCCACGGCCGCCACGCCGAGCCGCCCGCGTCGCCGTAGAAATCCATGTCGAGCAGCTGCGTCGCGCGGCGTTCGCCCGCGTCGCGCGTGAGCAGCGCCAGCGCGGGGCGGCCGAGATGGAACCCATCGCGCGCAAACTCGGCGCGTCGCCGCTCGTATCGCGCGGCAATGGCCTGGGCCGTCGGATCGAGCGGCACCGGCGGCTGCACGCCGGTCAGCTCGCCGTACGTGTACGGCCGCGCGTCGTCGCCGGCCGCGCCGGAGATGCCGATGCGATCGGCGACGCGCTGATAGGCTTCGCGCGTGGCGCCGGCCGGAAGCGACGCTCGCGCCAGTTCGGCGTCGGAGTAGACGCCGCAGAGCAAACCCCACGCACCGCCGAGTCCGCCGAGCGCGAGGCTTTCGACGGGGACGAAGCCGTCGCTGCGAACCGGCAGGTCGCGCTCGGCGCCGTCGACGACGTATCGGCGCGGCGGCGTGAGCTGCGCGCCGGCGCCGACGCGCGCAAAGCGTGCCGCCTCGAGATCGTCGCCGAGAAAGTAGCGGAACTGCGCCGGATCGCCGCGGCGCAGCGCGACGAAGCTTTGCTCCGGCACGAGATCGGCGTAGCGGCGGTCCCAACGGCCGGCATCGAGCATCGTCACGTTCGCGCCGCGTTCGACCAGCGTCTGCGCCGCCATCGCTCCGGTCGCGCCGCTGCCGACGACGACGACGTCGTACTGCGTCACCGGACGACGAGCAGCAGCGCGGCGCCCGCGATCGATTCGCACGCCGCCCGCACGAGCGTCCACGCCACGGTAAGCAAATACCGCGCCGGCCGCTCGCGGGGCAGAAACGCGTCGCAGAGTTCGGGCTGCGTCTCCGCGATTGCAGCGGCGAGCAACAGGCGCCTTCGCAGCAGTGCGTCGGGGCGCAGCCATGCCAGGCCGCCGTCGAGCAGCCCGAGCGCCCACGGCCGTTCGAGCGCGAATCGCAGGATCGCGAGATCCGCCGGATGCGAGGCCGTTTCGCGGCAGGCGTGAGCGGCGTAGAGCGCGATCGCCCGCGGCGGGACGTCGCGCCCTGCGACGTAGCGCAGGAACGCGCGTGCCTCCGGCGCGGGCGCCTCGTTCATCGCGCGGAGTGCGCGCGGTTGCGCGCGAGCACGGCGAGGTTGGAGACCGCTCCGAGAAAGCGCGGTTCGTACCACGTGCTTTCGAGCGACCACCCGCGTCGCGCGGCCGCTTCGTCGAAGAGCGATTGCAGCTCGTCGTGCGTCAAGAGGTGCAAGTGCGACCAGAAGCCCATGCCGATCGCCCGCAGCGCCGCGTGGTAGCGCTCGTCGGGCAGCCAGTGCAGCAGCGGGAGCTTGGTGTGAAACTCCAGCCAGTGCCGGCGGTTGGGCGTCGTGAGATAGACGCAGTCGCCGAGCGCGAGCAGTTGCTCGACGAAGGCGAGCTGCGCGGCGCGGTCGCCGACGTGTGCGATCACCGACGACGACATGACGAGATCGAACGGCCCCGCGTCGCCGGGGTGCGGCGGCCACGCGAGCAAACGCAGCCCGGGAAAGCGCTGCGGCAGATGCGCGATCGCTTCGGCCGAGGTGGCGTACACCGTCGCGCCGTCGGCGAGCAGCCACGGAATGTGGCAGTTGCTGTCGGCCGAAATCGTATCGGGCGTCGCGCCGTGATCGAGCACGGTTTTGCCGGCGAATCCGCCGATCTGCGCGCGCAGCCACTCGTACGCGCGCCGGCGCACGCGCAACGAGGCGTTGCCCGCGATGCGGAAGAGCGGTCCGGCGCGCATGTGTTCGATGCCGCGCCACTCGATCGACATGACCGTTCGGCTTCCGGTCGCTAGGGAATTACTCCCCCGCTACGGCGGCTTCGAGCTGCGCGAGCGTTCCGGCCTCGACGTCGAGCTCGGCGAGTACGCCGATCGGCAGCACCCAGGGCGATGCGATGTGTCCGAACGGTGCGCCGCCGAGCGCGGGCCGGCCGGCGGCCCGCAGGCGTTCGGCGACGGCGTCGTTCGCCGTCGCCGACGCCGCCGGCGCGCGAGGATCGTCGCATTCTACGAACGCACCGGCAACGATGCCGGCAGCCCGTTCGAGCGTGCCGGCCAGGCGCAGCGTCGTCAGCATGCGATCGATGCGGTAGGGCGCTTCGCCGATCTCCTCGAGGAAGAGCAGCGCATCGCGCGCCGGAATCGCATAGCGCGTGCCGCACAGCGCGGCGACGAGCGCGAGATTGCCGCCGAAGAGACGGCCCTTCGCGCGCCCGGTAACGATGCGCTGCGGCGCCTCGGCGCGCATCGGTTCGAGCGGCCGCGCGTCGAACAGCGCGCGCTCCAGCCGCGCGCGCAACGCGCCGTCCCACGACGCGCCGGCCACCGGGCCGTGCAGCGTCACGATGCCGCTGCGGCAGGTTACGGCGTTGAGGATCGCGGTGCAGTCGGAGTAGCCCATCACGATTTTGGGATCGCGCGCGAGCGCGTCGTAATCGAGCGCGTCGAGCAGGCGCATCGCGCCGTACCCGCCGCGCAGGGCGAAGATCGCGCGAATCTGCGGATCGCGGGCCATGCGATTGAAATCCGAGGCCCGCGCCGCGTCGGTGCCGGCCAGGTACCCGCACCGGTCGCGGGCGCGCTCGCCGAGCACGGGCTCGAGGCCGAGCGCCCGCACGTTGGCCAGCGCCAGCTCGATCGCCGCCTCCTCCGGCGGAGAGGCCGGCGCGACCAGGCCGACGCGGTCGCCGGCGCGCAGCCGGCGAGGCGGGACGATCCTCAGGGCGATGGGATGGGGGTGACGGGGGGCCGTGGGATCGGCGTCACCGGCGGCCGCGGCCCGGGCGGCCCCGGCGGGCGGGTCGGCGGCGGATAGGGCGGCCGGGGATGCGGGTGCGGAGGCCAGACCGGGCGATTGGCCGGCCGGCAATGGGGATGGCCATGCCCTAGGCTGGCCGTATAGCCGCCGCAAACCGGCCAGCCGCCCGGCCAATAGCTCGTGCCGTCGTAGGTGTAGGGCCAGCTGGTAGGCGTGGGCAGCGGCGAGGGCGGCGTCCCGCTCGTGGTGCTCCAAAAGGTCTGCTGGCCGCCGGCGAGCGCCCGGCCGCCGAGTGCCCCGGCCAGGGCCGCCAGCCCCAGCAGGGCGAGCGTCAGGGCTTTCATCTAGACAAGCATACCGTTTTTTGCGAAAGGTTGTCCGTCCGGACCGCCGTAACTTGGTGAAGTTTTGAGCGCTACGACTCCCTCTCTCCCAGCCCGCCGCCGCGTGGTCGTCACCGGCCTGGGGGCGGTCACCCCGATCGGGAACACCCGCGTCGATTTCTGGCGGCGCCTGCTTGCCGGCGAGTCCGGCATCGCGCCGATCACGGCGTTCGATGCCAGCTTGTTCCGCACGCGCATCGCCGGCGAGGTGAAAGACTGGAAGCCCGAAGAGCTGATCGGGCGCAAAGAGGCGCGCCGGCTCGATCGCTTCTCGCAGTTCGCCTTCGTCGCGGCCAAGGAAGCGATCGAGGACGCCAACCTGCCCCAGGACGCAGAGTTCAAGCAGCAAGTCGGCGGCATCATCGGCACCGGCATCGGCGGCATCATCACGTTCTGGCTGAACTCCGACATCGCCAACGCCAACGGCACTTGGTCGAAGGTCACGCCCTTCTTCATCCCCATGCTGATGGCCAACGCGGCGCCCGCGCACGTTTCGATGGCCTACGGCTTCCAGGGCCCGTTCTTCTCGGTGGCCAGCGCCTGCGCCAGCGGCAACGACGCCATCTGCACGGCCTACAATACGATCGCGTACGGCGACGCGATCGCGATGATCACCGGCGGCAGCGAGGCGACGGTGTCGCCGCTGGCCGTGGGCGGTTTCTCGTCGATGAAGGCGATGACCGCGCGCAACGACGACCCGACGCGTGCGAGCCGTCCCTTCGATAAGGAGCGCGACGGATTCGTGCTGGGCGAGGGCGCGGGCATCCTGGTGCTCGAGGAGTACGAGCACGCGGTCGCGCGCGGCGCGAAGATCTACTGCGAGATGCTCGGTTACGGCCAGTCGGCCGACGCGTACGATTTGGTCGCCCCCGACCCCGACGGCAACGGCGTCCGGCTGGCGTTCAAGCGCGCCTTCACTCACGCGCGCATCTCGCCCGGCGACGTCGATTACATCAACGCGCACGGCACGTCGACGCCGGTCGGCGATCCGGCCGAATCGAAGGCCATCGAGAAAGCCTTCGGCGAGCACGCCTACAAGATCGGCGTCAGCTCCACCAAATCGATGCACGGCCACGCGCTGGGCGCGGCGGGCGGCATCGAAGGCGTTGCGACCGTCCTCGCGGTGCAGAACGACATCATGCCGCCGACGATCAACTACGAATTCCCCGATCCGGAATGCACGCTCGATTACGTGCCCAACGTCGCGCGCCGCGCGCCGGTGCGCGTCGCGCTTTCGAACTCGTTCGGCTTCGGCGGCCACAACAGCGTCGTCGTCTTCGGGAAAGTCCGCTCCGCCGAGTAAGATGGCGGGCGAAGCACACCGGCGGCGCTTGCGCGCGCTGCTTCGCCTTGCGGGCGTACGCGCCCCGGGCAACGATCTCGCAATCGTCGAGCGCGCCTTCGTGCACGAAAGCCTCGCCAAAGAAGGCGGCGGCCCTTCGAACGAACGCATGGAGTTCTTGGGCGATTCGGTGCTCGGCTTCGTCACCGCGGCGTGGCTCTACGAGCGCTTCGGCGACGAACCGGAAGGCGCGCTCACGCTGCGCAAGGCCGCGCTCGTCAACGACGCGGCGCTGGCGCGCACCGCGCGCCGGCTCGAGTTTCCCGAGCTGGTGCAGCTCGGTGCGGGCATGCGCACCGCCGGCGGCGCCGAGAACACCTCGGTGCTCGCCGACGCCTTCGAGGCCTTGATCGCCGCGCTCTACCTGGCGTACGGCATCGAGAAGGCGCGGCGCTTTCTCGTCGCCGAGCATCTCGAACGCGCCGATCACGCCATCGAGTCCCTGCTCGATGCGAAAACGCGCCTCCAGCATTACGCTCAGGAACATCTTTCGGCAACGCCGGTTTACCGCGACGTCAGCGCCGGCACGCCCCAGCAGCCCGAGTTCACCTCCGACGTCACCGTCAACGGCCGGACGTTGGGAAAGGGCAGCGGCCCCTCGAAGAAAGCCGCACAACAAGCCGCCGCCACCGCCGCCCTCACCGCACTGCAACACCCAGCAGGTTCAGCATGATTCTTTCCCGCCCAAAGGCGCCAAAATGCCCGACGAAGTCCCGCGCGATCCACGTTAGAGAGATACCGTCGATTTGGCGCGCCCTAGGGGAGTCTTCAGCGGACCGAGATCGCGCGCGCGCCATGGCCGGGGGGCCCCACGAAGTGGGGGGCGCGGAGCCTAGGGCGGAGCGCCTTTAACATGAAACTTCGCAAGATCAAGTCTTTCGGCTTCAAGACGTTTGCCGAATCGACCACCCTGGAGTTCGGGGGCGGCATTACGGCCGTGGTGGGGCCGAACGGCTCGGGGAAATCGAATCTCGTCGACGCGTTTCGCTGGGTGCTGGGCGAGACGTCGAGCAAGAGCCTGCGCGGCGGGAAGCTGGAAGACGTCATCTTCGCCGGCAACGAGAATCGTAAGCCGCTGGGCTTGGCCGAAGTCTCGATTACCTTCGACAACGCCGACGGCCGGCTGCCGGTCGATTTCAACGAAGTCGAAATCACGCGGCGCGCTTACCGCGCGGGCGAGAGCGAGTATTTCATCAACCGCGCGCAAGTGCGGCTGCGCGATATTCTCGATCTGCTGATGGGCACGGGCCTTGGGCCGGGATCGTACGCGATCGTCTCGCAGGGCCAGATCGACGCGATCCTCACCAGCAAGCCCACCGATCGCCGCGCGCTCTTCGAGGAGACCGCCGGCATCAACCGCTTTTTGGCGCGCAAGGCCGAATCGCTGCGCCGCCTCGATCAGACCGAAGCCAACGCGATTCGCATCAGCGATCTCATCGCCGAACTCGAACGCCGCATCCCCGAGCTGGAGACGCAGGTGCGGCGCGCCAAGCGCTACCGCAAGGTGAGCGCCCGCGTGCGCGATTTGGAGATTCTCGGCTACATGCGCGCCAGCGCGTCGCGGCGCGCCGAACGCGAGAGCCTGCGCGCGGAGCTGGAGAAGAACGAAGACCAGCGCGGCGCCGCCGCGGCCAAGGCCGCATCCGTGGGTGCGACGCTGGCCGAAGTGCGCACGCGCGTTTACCAGCAAGAACTGCAGCTCGAAGAGCTGCGCGGCGACGCCCAGACCAGACGCGCCGAAGCGGCGCGGGTCGAAGCCGATTACGCCGCCGCCCTGGCGCGCCGCGAGGCGCTCGAGCGGCAGTCGACCCAAACGTCGGAAGACGCGGCGCGCGTCGCGCAGGAGCGCGAATCGCTCGACGCAACCATCGCCGGGCTCGAAGAGCGCCTCGCGCCGCTCGCGGCCGAGCTGGAGAGCGCGCGCGAAGCCGAGCTCGCCGCCCAGACGCAGCTCGCGCAGACGCGCTCGCGACTCGACGCGATCTTCACCGCGTTGCGGCAAGTCGAAGCTTCGGCGGCGGAGCTCGCCGCGAAGAAAGCCGAGCGGCGCGTGCAGGCCGAGAACTCCCGCAGCGAGGCCGAACGCCTCGACCGCGAGATCGAAGCGGCGCGCGAACGCACGACGCAAGTCGAGCTCGCCGCAGGCAGCGGCGCGCACCGCCTCGCCGAGCGCGAGCGCGAAGCCGGCGCCCTCGAAGAGCGCCTGATGGAGGCGCGCACGCGCGTCGAGGAAGCCGAACGCGAAGCGGCGATCGCCCAAGAAGATCTCTCGCGCGCGCTGGGCTCGCATCGCGATCAAAATGCCGAGCTCAAGGCAGCCGAATCGCGGCTGCATACGATCGAGGAGCTGGAGAATTCGCTCGAGGGGCACGTGCCCGGAACGCGTGCGATCGTCGAAGCCTGGCAGAAGGGCGAGCTGAACGGCATCGAAGGCATCGTCTCCAATCTCATCACCACCGACGAACGCTACGCGCGTGCGCTCGACGTCGCCTTCGGCGCGCGCCTCTCGAATATCGTCACGTCGACGTCGGAAGATGCCGAGCGCGCGATCGAGTTTCTCAACCGCCACGAGTCGGGGCGCGCCACGTTCCTGCCGCTCGACACGCTGGGCAATCGCGAGGGGCGTCACATCACGCCCGAACTGGAGCGCACGCCCGGCGTCATCGGCTACGCGCACGCACTGGTGCGCACCGAGCCGCAATATCGCGGCGTCGTGAACTTCTTGGTCGGCAACGTGCTGATCGTCGATCACCTGCAAACGGGCATCGCGCTCGTGCGCGGCGGCGGCTTCCGCGATACGGTGGTGACGCTCACGGGCGAGCAGATTACCGGCGGCGGCGCGATCACCGGCGGCCGGTTCGTTCGCGAGCGCTCGATCCTCTCGCGGCGAATTCAAGCGCAAACGCTGCGCGAAGCGCTGGTGGAGCTCAACGCGAAGCATCAGGAAGGCGAGCGGGCGCTGCACGCCGCACACGAGCGCGTGGCCGACGCCGTCGCACGGCGCGACGGCGAGCGCGAGGCGCTGGCTCGCATCGAGCTGCAGCTCACGGGCTCGCGCGCGGAGACGACGGCGCTGGCCGCCGAAGTGGAGCGCATGCGCGCCGAGCTCGAAGCCGGACGCGCCGCCATTGCCGAGCTCACCGCCGCGGCGCACCGCTCTCGTTCCCTCGAGCACGAGTTCGAGCGCGAAGCGCCCGCCGACGCGGAGAGCGACGCGTCGCGGGCGGCGCTCGAAGCCGACTTGCAGGCCGCGCGCGAAGCGATCGGCGTCGCCGAAGCCGCCCAAACGCAGGCGAGCGCGCACGCCGCCGATTTGCGCGAGCGCGGCGCCGCGCTGACCGCCGAGCGCGACGCGTCGCGAGCGCGGCTGGGCATGCTCGATCAAGACGGCGCGCGCGCCCGGCTGGCGCGCGAGACGATGCTCGCCGAGATCTCGTCGCTCGCCGAGCAGACGCGCGGCGCGCACGAGCGCCTCGAGGGCTTGCGCCGCGGCGTGAGCGATCTCGACGCGAAGCTCGACGCGGCCCGGCGCGAACGCGAAAGCCTGGCCGAACGCCAGGTGCGTCTCGAATCCGATCTTCGCATGGCGGAGAACGAAGAGCGCGAGGCCGCCGCCGGAGGCGAACGCCAGCGCATGCGCTTGGCGGAGATCGACGCCGAGCTGGGCATGCTGGTGTCGCAGTTCGCGCAGAACCCCGCGACCGACGACGAGTGCCGCGACGTAGAAGAACGCTACCGCGAAGAACCCGACGCGGTGGTCGACGATCTCGCCCGCCTGCGCGAAGAGCTGGCGCGGCTTTCGGCCAACGTCAATCTCAACGCGGAGGCCGAGCGCGACGAGCTCGCCAAGCGCGAAGCGTTCCTGCGCGCCCAGCTCGACGATTTGGCGCGGGCGCGGGAGACGCTGCTCGAATCGATCCGCGAGATCGAGCGCGAGACGCAAGTCAAGTTCAACGAGACCTTCGAGAAAGTGTCGCAGGCATTCACGGAAATGTACGAGCGGCTCTTTCCGGGCGGCCAAGCCAAGATGTGGCAGACCAATCCCGAGAATCTCTCGGAGACCGGCATCGAGATTTCCGTACAGCCGCCCGGCAAGAAGCAGATGCCGCTCGCGGCGCTTTCCGGCGGCGAACGCGCGATGACGGCCGCGGCGCTGATCTTCGCGCTGATCGCCGTGAAACCGTCGCCGTTCTACTTGCTCGACGAAGTCGACGCGGCGCTCGACGACGCCAACGTCGATCGCTTCTCCGAGATGGTCAAGAGCTTCGCCGCCGATTCGCAGATGATCATCGTCACGCACAACAAGAAGACGATGGAGATGGCCGACCGCATGTACGGCGTCACCATGGGCGAGGCCGGCGTGAGCACGGTGGTCTCGGCCGAGCTCACCGCGCGCCAGCCGGAACTCGCGCTTGCCTAACGCAGCGCGCCCGGCGGCGTTATTTTCGCTCTCCGACAAGAGCGGTTCGGTGGAGCTCGCCCGCGCGCTGCACGAACGCGGGATCGCGATCTACGCAACCGGCGGCACGAAGGCGCTGCTGAACGAGGGCGGCGTCCCGGCGCGCGACGTCGAGGAGATGACGGGCTTTCCGCCGCTCTTTTCGGGACGCGTCAAGACCCTGCATCCGAAAGTCTTCGGTTCGATCCTCTTCGACCGCTCCGACGCCGAACACGCCGCGCAGGCGGAGAAGTACGCGATTCCCGCGATCGCGGTCGTCGCCGTGAATCTCTACCCGTTCGAAGCGACGGTCGCGCGCGAGGGGACGACGCTGGCCGAGGCGATCGAGCAGATCGATATCGGCGGCGTCTCGCTGTTGCGGGCGGCCGCGAAGAACTTCGAACACGTCGTCGTGCTGACGCATCCTTCGCAGTACGGGCCGTACCTCGAAGCGCTCGAGGCCGGCGACGTGCCGGCGGCCTTTCGGCGCAAGTGCGCCGTAGCGGCGTTCGAGCGCACCGCCGAGTACGACGTGGCGATCTCGCACTATCTCGCAACCGCCGGCGAAGTGCTGCCCAGCGAGCTGCCGGGCGCGATCGCGCTCGCGCTGCCGCTCGCCAAGCGGCTGCGCTACGGAACCAATCCGCAAGAGCGCGCCGCGTTCTATCTCGACCGGCCGGAACGTTTGCCCGAGCAGCTGCACGGCAAGGCGCTCTCCTACAACAACCTGCTCGATCTCGACGCGACGCTGCGCATGCTCTCGCGCGCGCCGATGGGCGCGTCGTTCGGCAGCGAACACCGCCGCTTCGTGCGCGCCGCGGTCGTGAAGCATACCGTGCCGTGCGGCGTCGCGCAGCGCTCTCGCGTAGCCGTCGCCGTACGCGACGCGCTCGACGCCGATCCGGTTTCGGCCTACGGAGGCATCGTCGCGACCGATGCGGCCATCGACGTCGAAGCGGCCGAATACTTGGCGCGTTTCTTTCTCGAGATCGTCGCCGCTCCGGGCTTCGAACCGGCCGCGCTCGAGCTGCTCGCGAAAAAGAGAAACCTGCGCATCATGCGCTTCAACGAGTCGCTGCCCGACGAGCTGGCGCGCGAACTGCGGCTGCGCAGCGCGCTGGGCGGCGTCCTGGCCGAGGACGACGATCCCCTGGCCGAGCCGGAAGCCTGGCGCGTGGTCAGCGCGCGCCCGCCGAGCGCTCAGGAATGGCACGATCTCGCCTTTGCGTGGGACGTCGTGCGGCACGTGAAATCCAACGGCATCGCCATCGTCAAGGGCGGCACGACGCGCGGCATCTGCGCGGGGCAGACCAATCGCGTGAGCGCGGTGCAAATCGCCGCCCATCGGGCCGGGGAGGGCGCTAGCGGCGCGGCTTGCGCGAGCGACGGCTTCTTCCCGTTCGCCGACGGCCTCGAAGCCGCCGCGGCGGCGGGCTGCACCGCCGTCATCGCGCCCGGAGGCTCGGTTCGCGACGACGACGTGATCGCGGCGGCCGACCGTCTCGGCGTGGCGCTGGTCTTCAGCACCTACCGCTACTTTCTGCACTAAGCGCCGCGGTTGCAGCCCGGGCGGGTTTGAGCGGGTTCTGGAAGCTACCGTCGTGATGGAGCGTTTCCACCCCCTGGTGCGGCGCTGGTTCGAACAGCGCTTCACGCGGCCGACCGAGCCGCAACTCGCCAGCTGGCCGCTGATTCGCGCCGGGCGGGACGTGCTCGTCTCGGCACCGACCGGCTCGGGCAAGACGCTCGCGGCGTTTCTCTCGTGCCTCGACGATCTCGTGACCCGCGCCGCCGCCGGGACGCTGCCCGACGCCACGCTGGTGGTCTACGTCTCGCCGCTCAAGGCGCTGACCAACGACGTTCGCAAGAACCTGGAGCAACCGCTGGCCGAGCTCTTCGCGTGCGGCGTCGAAGCCGGCATCGGCCTCGCGCCGATCCGCACCGCCGTGCGGACCGGCGATACGCCCGCGCTCGAACGCCAGCAGATGCTGCGCAAGCCGCCGCACGTGCTGGTGACGACGCCGGAATCGCTCTACATTCTCATGACGGCGGAGAAATCGCGCGCGCTCTTTCACCACGTCTCCACCATCGTGGTCGACGAGATTCACGCGATGGCGAACAGCAAGCGCGGCGCGCACTTGGCGCTGACGCTCGCGATGCTCGACGATCTCGTCGTCGCCGGCGGCGGCCGCAAGCCGCAGCGCGTCGGCCTTTCGGCGACGGTGCGCCCGCTCGATCGAGTCGCAGCGTTCCTCAGCAAGGACGCCGACGTGGTCGACGTCGGGAGCCGCCGCGCGATGGAGCTCGCCGTCGAGGTTCCCAGCGACGAACTCGGCCCCGTCGCCAGCAACGAGATGTGGCAAGAGATCTATCAGAAGCTCGCCGATCTGATTCTCGCCAACCGCACCACGCTAATCTTCGTGCCGACGCGGCGCATGAGCGAACGCGTGGCGTTCGCGCTCACCGAACGGCTCGGCGAGGGGCTGGTGCTGCCGCATCACGGCAGCTTGGCGCGCGAGGGCCGCTTCGAAGCCGAGGATCGCTTGAAGAACGGCGATCTGCGCGCGGTCGTCGCGACCGCTTCGCTGGAGCTGGGCATCGACATCGGCACGATCGATCTCGTGGTGCAGCTGGGCAGCCCGCGTTCGATCGCGACGGCGCTCCAGCGTATCGGCCGTTCGGGGCACTGGGTGGGCGCGAAACCGCACGGCATCGTCTTTGCGACGACCCGCGACGAACTGCTCGAGTGCGCCGCGCTGGTGCGCAGCCTGCGCGGCGGCGCGATCGACGCGCTGTGCATGCCGGCCGCGCCGCTCGATATTCTGGCGCAGCAGATGGTCGCGGCCTGCGCGGCGCGCGAATGGCGCGCCGACGAACTCTACGCGGTGGTGCGCAACGCTTATCCCTATCGCGATCTGCCGCGTGCGGATTTCGACGAGGTCGTCTCGCTGCTCGCCGACGGCGTCGCCACGTCGCGCGGCCGCAGCGGGACGTACCTGCACTACGATCGCGTCAACGGGATCCTGCGCGGGCGGCGCGGCGCGCGGCTGGCGGCGATCACGTGCGGCGGCGCTATTCCCGAAACGGCGAACTTCCAGGTCGTCGCGGAGCCGGACGGGCACGTCGTCGGCACGCTCGACGAAGATTTCGCCGTCGAGAGCATGGCCGGCGACATCTTCTTGCTCGGGACGAACTCGTGGCGGATTCGCCGCGTAGAAGTCGGCGTCGTTCGCGTCGAGGACGCGCACGGCGCCCCGCCGACGATTCCGTTCTGGAACGGCGAAGGGCTCGGGCGAACCATCGAGCTCTCCGACGAGGTCTCGCGGCTGCGCGAAGATCTCGACGCGCGCGACGACGAGGCGGCCTACGAGCTGCTGCAGGGCGAGTGCGCGCTCGATCGTTCCGGCGCGGAGCAGGCGGTCGCGTACGTGCGCGCCTGCAAGGCCGGCCTGGGCGTCGTGCCGACCGGCACCACCGTCGTCGCGGAGCGCTTCTTCGACGAAGGCGGCGGCATGCAGCTCATCCTGCACACGCCCTTCGGCGCGCGCGTCAATCGCGCGTGGGGGCTCGCGCTGCGCAAGCGGTTCTGCGTCTCGTTCAACTTCGAACTGCAGGCGGCCGCTACCGACAACGGCATCGTGATTTCGCTGGCCGAGCAGCACGCGTTTCCGCTCGACGCGGTCTTCGAATTCCTCAAGCCGGCCAGCGTGGAATCGGTGCTGACGCAGGCCTTGTTGCCGGCGCCGATGTTCGAAGCGCGCTGGCGCTGGAACGCGATGCGGTCGCTGACGATCCTGCGCATGCGCGGAGGCAAGAAAGTCGCGCCGCAGCTGCTGCGCATGCGCGCCGACGATCTGCTCGCCGCCGTCTTTCCCGATCAAGCGGCGTGCCAGGAGAACATCACCGGGCCGATGCGCGTGCCCGATCACGTGCTCGTCCGCGAAACGATCGAGAACTGCCTGCGCGAGGCGATGGATATCGACGGCTTGATCGCGATCCTCGAGCGCATCGGCAGCGGCGAGATCCGCACGGTTGCGGTCGACACGGCCGAACCGTCGGTCTTCAGCCACGAGATTCTCAACGCCAACCCGTACGCCTATCTCGACGACGCGCCGCTGGAAGAACGCCGCGCCCGTGCGGTGCAGCTGCGCCGCGGGACGCGCGTCGACGTCGACGGCGCCGGCGTGCTCGATGCCGGAGCGATCGCCGAGGTGGCGCAGGAATCGTGGCCGGTGGTGCGCGACGCCGAAGAACTGCACGACGCGCTGGCGACGCTGGTCGTGCTGCCGCCCGTACCGGCGTGGCGCGAGTGGTTCGACGCGCTGGCCGAGCAGCGGCGCGCGTCGACGCTGCACGTGGGCGGCGCTCCGTTCTGGGTCTGCGCCGAACGGCTCGAACTCGCGCGCCTCGCGTATCCGCAGGCTTCCCTCGAACCGGCGATCGACGCGGTCGCGGGGATGCCGATGCCGGAGGCGCCGGAGTTCGCGCTGGCCGAGGTCGTGCGCGGCTGGCTGGAGTGCTCCGGGCCCGTCACCGCGGCCGAAATCGCGACGACGCTCGCGGTAGGCGAAGACGCCGCCAACGGCGCGCTGCTGCGGCTGCAAACCGAAGGCCAAGTGCTGCCCGGGCGTTTCCGCGCCGGCGCGACCGAGCAAGAGTGGTGCAACCGGCGCGTGCTCGCGCGCATCCATCGCCTCACGATCGGGCGCTTGCGGCGCGAGATCGAGCCGGTGACGACCGGCGAGTACGCGCGCTTCCTCTACCGCTGGCAGCACGTCACGCCGTCGTCGCGCCTGCACGGCATCGACGGCGTGCTGCAGATCGTGCGGCAGCTCGAAGGCTACGAAATTCCGGCCGCCGCGTGGGAGACGCACGTGCTGCCCAAGCGCGTCGCGGGATATAAGAGCGAGTATCTCGACCGGCTCTGCTACTCGGGCGACGTGATGTGGGGCCGCGTCTCGCAACATCCCGCGCTGGCACCGGCGCTGCCGGAGCGCGCGCGGCGCGTTCGGCCGACCAAGCTCGCACCGATCGCGCTGCTCGCGCGCGCCGACGCGCCCGAACTCATCGTTCGCGACGGCTACCGCCGCGAAAGCCTCTCGCACGCCGCGGTCGAGGTGCTGGCCGAGATCGAGCGCCGCGGCGCGCCGTTCTTCATGGAGATCGTGCGCGGCACCAAACGCCTCGCCGCCGAGGTGGAAGAGGCGCTCTGGCAGCTCGTCGCCGCGGGCTTGGTCACCGCCGACGGATTCGACGCGCTGCGCTCGCTGATCGACGCGAAACGCCGTCTGGGCGAAAAGGGGCTGCGCGCGCGCCCCCGTTCGTCGGGGGGCCGCTGGACGCTGCTCTCGGCGGGCACCGATCGCATCGATCCCGATCGTTTCGCGCGCCGCCTCCTCGCGCGCTGGGGCGTCGTCTTCCGCGACGTCGTCGCGCGCGAAGCGCTGGCGCCGCGCTGGCGAGAGGTCTTGTTCGCGCTGCGCCGCATGGAGGCGCGCGGCGAAGTGCGCGGCGGACGCTTCATCGCGACGATCGTCGGCGAGCAGTTCGCGCTCCCCGAAGCGATCGACGCCATGCGCGCCGCTCGCCGCGCCGGCGACGACGGCCCGCTGGTCGAGGTGTCGCCGTACGATCCGCTGCACGTCGTCAACGCGTACCTACCCGAGCGAGACGCCGCGCCGATCGCGCGTCTGGCCGCACTCGACTGACCGCCGGAGGTTTCCAAAGCGCCATGCCGCGATTCTTGCACACGTCGATCTTCGTCAACGACATGAAGGAGACGATCGATTTTTACACCGAGAAGCTCGGCTTGCGTCTGCTCGACGGCCCCCATCACTATCCGGGAAACTGCGACATGGCGTTCGTCGGCAGCGATTGGCACGCGTACATCGAGCTCGTGTACGATCTCGAAGAACATCCTCCGTACGAGCTGGGCAACCGCTACGAGCACCTCGCGCTCGAGATCGAAACGGACGATCTGCAGAGCTACGTCGACGGCCTGCGCGCCCGAGGCGTAAAGATCGTCAAGGACGTCAAGAAATCGCCCGGCGGCTCGCGCGCGATCGCGTTCATCGAAGATCCCAACGGCATCCCGGTCGAGCTGTTGGAGCCGTCGAAGCGTCACGCCGGCGAGTGATCCGCACCCTCGCCGCCGGCATCGCGATGTGGTTCGCGCTGGCGGCGTCGCCCGCCGTCGCCGCGAACTTGGGCATCAACTACCTGTGGTGGAAGATGGTGCCGGTAAGCGAGAAGGATTGCCGCGCGAACCAAACCGCCCGCAACGACGGCGTCTGGTTCCTTCCGTCGTACCAGAACGCGAAGGTGCGCGCGGCCGTGCGTCATCAGCTCGCGTCGATGCACGCGTCGGGCTTCGCGACGCTGCGCGCGCTGGTCTTCTACTATCATTCGACCGATGCGTGGTCGCAAGATTCGTTCACGTCGACCGACGGCAGCGTGTCGGCGGCCGATCGCGCGAAGCTGAGCGCCTTCGTCTCCGACGTTGCGGCGGCGGGTTTCGCGCGCATGGAGATCGTCCCGAGCTTTCAGACCGAGAACTGGCTCTACTGCCGCACGAAAGCGTGGGGCGATTGTTTCGAACCGTCGCGCACCGCCGAGAACTGGCGTTTCACCGAAACGGTGGCGCGGACGGCGTATAGGGCGGCGGGACGGATGGCGTTACGCTTCGATCTCGGCAACGAGGCCGCGCCCGACGCGAGCATGCCGCGCGCGACGCTCGAGAACGCGCGGACCTACCTGCAGTACGTCGCGGGCCGCTTTCAACGCGAGTTCGGCAGCGGGTGGACGGTCTCGGCGGCGCGCTCCGACGCGCCGGCACCGGGCGAGACCGCGGGCCGTCTTACGCTGTTGCTGGCCGATCTCGCCGGCGCGCACCTCGTGCCGAAGTATCTCGAGCTGCATGCCTACACGCCCGACGGCAACGATCTCGCCACCGCGCTCGACGAAACCGGTGCGATCGCGCGGCGCATCGGCGCGGCGGTCGTTCTCGGCGAGCTGCGCTATCACAGCGCGGCGCAAGCGCAGGCCATCGCGCGCTGGATGCACCAAAACCCCGCCGTGCGCGTCGCCGACGTGATTCAGTGGCCCGAAGTCGATCCGTCGGCGATTTGCAATCTCAATCCCGTTCCGCCGTACGCGCCGGGGCCGCTCGCGCACGCCGGGCTCCCGGCGGGAAGGCGCTGACGTGCCGCCGGCGCCGTTTTCCACCGAGGCCGGCCGGCTCGAAGCGTTCAGCGACGGGGTGATCGCCGTGATCATCACGATCATGGTGCTCGATTTCCGAGCGCCTAGCGGCGTGACGTTCGAGTCGCTGCGCCCGCTCGCGCCGACGCTCGCCGCCTACGTGACGAGCTTCGTCTTCGTCGGAATCTACTGGAACAACCACCACCATCTCTTGCGCGCCGCCAGGCGCATCGACGGCCGCTCCATGTGGGCCAACCTGCACCTGCTCTTCTGGCTCTCGCTCGTGCCGTTCCTCACCAGTTGGCTGGGCGCGCATCCTACCGCGGCTCTGCCGACCGCGCTCTACGGTTTCGGGCTGTTGATGGACGCGGTCGCGTACACGCTGCTCCAGCAGGCGCTCGTCGCTGCCAACGGGCCCGGCACGGAGTTCGCCAAAGCCCTGCGCACGGACGTCAAAGGGCGGATCTCGCTCGCGTTCTACCTCGGCGCGATCGGTCTCGCCTTCGTTTCGACGTTCGTCTCGGACGCGCTCGTCGTGCTGGTCGCGATTCTGTGGTTCGTTCCCGACCGGCGCTACGAAGCCATCATCGCAGCGCGCGACGCTGCAGATCGTTAACGCCGCTAGCGGTAGACGAACGGATCGCTCGGCGGAGCGATCGGCGCGACGCGCTCGGCGTCGAGCTGCGGATCGCCCCCGGGCGTCGCGATCGTTCCTTCGGCGCGCAGCCACGCGCCCGCAGAGTAGGGTACCGCGCGTGCCAAGCGCACGACCACCGGCGTCGCGTCGGCGCGGCAGCAGACGATCGCGTAACGCACGAGCGCGACGCGGCGGCCGTCGCGCACGAGCTGGCCGGCGAACTCTAAGCGCTCGCCGGCGAAGAGTTGCGCGAGCGTGGTCTCGGTCGCACGGTACGACGGCGCCGGCGCTGCGGCAAACGCTCCCGCCAGCGCCAGCGCGGGCGCAGCCAGCGAACTCGCGCTGCGGCGCAAGCGATGCACGGCCGCCGATGCGGCCGCCGCAGCGGCGCACGCCGCCAAGAACGGCGAGAGCGCCGGATGCACCAGCGCGGCGCCGTGTCGTACCGCGACCGCGGCGAGCGCAACCGCGAGTGTCGCGTATGCAAGCGCATCGTGCGCCGCGCTCGCGTGCGGCTTGGGCTTCGCCCACACGCGCGCATCGGCGATGCCGGCGATGCAGAGAAATCCCGCCGCCGCCATCGGCGCGCGCGCGTGCAGCGAACTCGCGACGGCGACGGCACCGAGGCCGCAGGGTGCCGCGACGAACGCGAGCGCGGCGCCGAGACCGAACGCCAGCGGCGCGGGCAGGCGCGCGAAATCGACGAGCGCTTCGAGTTGCGCCGCCGCACCGGCCAGCGCGGCTGCCGGCAGCAACGCGGCGAGCTGTTCGAGCGGTTGCGCGGTCGCGTAGTGTTGCGGCGAGCACGACGGCGCTCTCCGGCGCACGAGCCGCGCCACGGCGACCGCGGCGACGAACCGCATGCCGGCGACCGGGCCTCCGAAGACGATCCAGCTCGCGACCAGCGCCGCCAACGATCGCGCCGACGGCCCGGTTCCGCATCCGCATCCGAAGTACGCTGCGGCGTCGCCGCGCAAGCGCAGCAGCGCCGCGATCGCCGCGCTTGCGAACGCCAGGGGCGCCGCCTCGATCAGCGCGCTGGCGGCCGTCGCGACCGCGGCGCGAAGGGCGTCGTGCGGCAGCACGCCGGCGAGCGCGAGCGCGGCGAAGAGCCGCAGCCAAAGTCGCACGCCTGGCCATCACGCGCGAACGGGCGCGCGGCTAGGCTCGGGCTAGTGCGGCAGCGCCGGCGGCGAAAAGGGCCTCGGCTTCCAGCCCGCCGGGGGCGCGTCGTTGTAGCCGGCCGGCGGCGGCACCGGCGTCACGCCGATCTGCGCGCACCCCAGCGGCGCGGGGATCGTCCGGATCGTCTGCTCGGGGAAGATCGCCGAGGCGGCCGGGAGCGGCGCCGTGCTGCCTTCCAGCCGGCCCGGATCGAAGGCGCCGGCCAGATCGGAGAGGCCCGGCGTGGCGTCGCGCGGGCCGCGCGGCATGAAGGGCTTCTCGTCGGGCAGCGTCGCCATCGCAGGCAGCCCGAAGACGGTCTCGACGAATTTCAGCACCGAGGTTTGATCGCTGAGATCGTGCACGACGGCGCCGGATTTTGCGTACGGCGAGATGACGATCGCCGGGACGCGCTGGCCGTCGCCGCACGGATAGCCGTCGGGGCAGCGCTCCCAGTTCGGCGGCTCGACGTGATCCCAGAAGCCGCCCGGATCGTCCCACGCGATGACGATCGCCGAGTCGCTCCAATACGGACTCTTCGCGATCGCGCTCACGAGCTCGGCGACTTGCGCTTGCGAAATCTGCGAATCGGTATAGCCGGGGTGGTCGTCGTCGCCCAGGTAGAACTCGCGCACCAGCGGATCGGCGTTGGCGGGGAGCAGCCCCAGCGCGTTTCGAGAACCGCCTTTGAGATAGAACAGCCCCGACGCCGGCAGCTTGCCCTGCGCGAGGTCGCCGTAGAAGCTCTGCAAATCGCGCATCTTCGAGCGCATGATCTCGTTGCCGGCGACGTAGCCGAAGTACTGCGGCGCCGCGTGGTGCGTGACGAAGCCGGCGTGATCGGCGCTCGCGTAGCCTTCCTGATACCAGAGCCACGGAATCGCCGGCCCGAGTTTGGCCAGCGCGCGCTCGTCGGCGGCCACGTCGCGATTGTCGTTCGTCACCTTGATCGCGTCGGCGCGTTCCAGCGCGAGCAAAACGTTCACGTACGTCTGGTCGATCTGGTGCGGCTGAGCTTCCAGCAGATCGTTTGGGTTGAACGGCCCGAACGCCGGATCGAGATTGTTGAAGAACGGCACGCCGGGCCCGTAGAGATTGCTGCTGACGGCTTTGGGATGGCGCGCCCACTGCGTCAAGCCGTTCTGCGCGGCGACGATCTCGACGTTGCTCGGCGCCGACGGTCCGCGCAGGCCTTGAAAGAAATCGTCGAAGAGCGCGAAGCGATGCGCGTACGCCCAAAGATACGGAATCAGCGCGCAATCGACGTGCGACATCGTTTCGATGCCGGCCGACCACGCCGGATCGGGATCGAGATTTCCGCCGTAGGAATAGAACGCGTGCTCTTGCTGCGCGACGAACTCGTTCATCTTGCCGTGATTGTAGGCTTGGATCTGCAGTTGGCGGCCGTTGGATTGATAGAAGACGTCGGGATCGTCGATGCGAAACGGCGTCACCGTCGTCTTCTCGATCCAGTCGCGCTGGTAGAAACCGTGCGTGCGCGCCGCTTGCGACCAGATGCCGTTGACGCCGGGAAACGTGCCGAACTCGTTGTCGAACGACCGGTTCTCTTGATAGATCACGAAAACGTGACGGATGCGCTGCGCGATCAGCCGCTCCACGGAAGGCGCGCCGGCGCCGGCCGCGCTCGATCGCGCCGGCAGCAGCACGCAGGCCAGCAGCAGCAACGAGAATGCCGTCGTTCGAGTCATCGCCGACGAATTAGACTTTTGTCGGCAAAACCCGGCTGCCGGCCGCTCCGCGGCATGTTTTCGCCCGCGCCTTGCGAAGCAGGGTGAACCCATGCCGACGAACTTCACCGCCCCGCGCGGCACGCAGGATTTCGTCCCGCCCGGCTCCGCGCGCTGGAGCGAGCTGGAGGCGCGCATTCACGCGCTGGCGGGGCGCTTCGGCTACGGCGAGATCCGCACGCCGGTCTTCGAATCGACCGACCTCTTCGTGCGCGGCGTCGGCGACGCGACCGACATCGTCGAGAAGGAAATGTACACGTTTGTCGATCGCGGCGACCGCAGCCTCACGTTGCGGCCGGAGTTCACGGCGCCGGTCGTCCGCGCGGTGCTCGAGCACCACTTGCTGGCGCAAGGCCCGCTGCGGCTCTACTACGTCGGCCCGATCTTCCGCTACGAGCGCCCGCAGAAGGGGCGCTACCGCCAGTCGCACCAGTTCGGCGTCGAGTGCTTCGGCTTCGCCGGGCCCGAAGCGGATTTCGAGGTGATCTCGCTGGCGTGGGAGCTGGCGCGCTCGTACGGAATCGAGGACGCGGCGCTCAACATCAACTCGATCGGCGACGAGGCCTGCCGCCCGGCCTACCGCCAGGCGCTGCTCGACCATTTTCGCCCGAACGTCGAACGGCTCGGCGAAGACTCGCGCCGCCGTTTGGAGCGCAATCCGCTCCGGCTGCTCGATAGTAAGGATCCCGCCGACGCGCCCTATCTCGCGACCGCGCCGACCTTCGAATCGATGCTCTGCACGCCGTGCCGCGAGCATTTCGACGCGCTCAAGGGCTACCTCGAGCTGGCCGGGATCCCGTTCGTCGTGAACCCCCGCATCGTCCGCGGCCTCGATTACTACGATCACACCGTCTTCGAAATCGTGTCGAGCGCGCTGGGCGCCCAGAGCACGGTCTGCGGGGGCGGCCGCTACGACGGGCTGGTGGCGTCGCTGGGCGGCCCGCCGACGCCCGGGGTGGGCTTTGCGCTGGGCATGGAGCGGCTGCTGATGATGGTCGAGGCGCTCGACCGCGGGGCCGCGCCGCCCCGCCGGGGAATTCAGGCGGTCGCGCTCGGGCCCCAGGCGCGAGCCGCCCTCGTCCCGATCGTCGCCGAGCTGCGCCGGCGGCTCGACATCCCCACCTACATCGACTACGGCGACCGCAAGCTGCTCGCGCATCTGAAGGCCGCCGACCGCAACGGCGCCCGGTTCGCGTTGATCCTGGGCAGCGACGAACTGGCCGCCGGGGAGCTGGTGCTGCGCGATCTCGAGCTGCGCACCGACCGCCGTTTGCCGCTGGGCTCCGGAAAAGACGTTGCCGCCGCCTTCGTAGAAGCCACGGGCGATGAAGACCGAGGGTGAGGGCGAGCGCCGCGACGATCCCGAGACCGAGACGCTGCACGAGCTGCTGGCGCTCATGCACGAGCACGACCTCGACCGGATCAAGGTCAAGCGCGGCGACGCCGTTTACGAGATCGTCCGGCGCGAAGCCGGTGCCGTGGTGGTGCCGGTTGGCCCGGCCGTTGCGTCCGCGGCGCCGACGGGAAGCGCGCCGGCCGATGGGCACGACGCCGGCCCGGTTGCCAGCCCGCACGTCAAACGCGTCGTGGCACCGCTCACGGGGCTGTTCTTTCGCTCGCCGTCGCCGGATGCCGAGCCCTTCGTCGACGTCGGCGACCGCGTCGAAGCCGGCGACGTGCTGTGCATCCTCGAAGCGATGAAGCTCTTCAACGAAATTCAGAGCGACTACGCGGGGACGATCGTGCGCGTGGTGCCGGAGAACAGCGAGCTGGTCTCGCAGGGGCAAGAGCTGTTCTGGATCGAGCCGTGACCGACTACTCCGCGCGGCGCGGCTTCGACGCGCTGCTCGAAGACCGTCGCGGCCTGCTCGACGCACCGCACTACCGCGCACAAGTCGAAGCCATCGCGAGTGCGCTCGTCGCCGCGCTGCGCGCCGGGAAAAAAGTGCTGTGGTGCGGCAACGGCGGAAGCGCCGCCGAGGCGCAGCACATGGCCGCGGAACTTTCGGGACGCTTTCTGCGCGAACGCCCCGGGCTCTATAGCGAAGCGCTGTCGGTCAATTCGTCGACCCTCACCTGCATCGGCAACGACTACGGCTACGATCGCGTCTTCGCGCGCCAAGTCGAAGCGTTCGCGCAGCCCGGCGACGTGGTGATCGGCATGACCACCAGCGGTACGTCGCGCAACGTGGTGCTCGCGCTGGAGGCCGCCAAGGCCTGCGGCGCCGTTACCGTCGCATTTACCGGCAACGGCGGCGGCACGGTCGCGCAGATCGCCGATCTTTCGCTGATCGGCCCCGACGGCTACGCGGCGATCGTGCAAGAAGTGCACCAGGTGATGGCGCACATCGTCTGCGATTTGGTCGAGCAAACGATGATCTTCGAGGGCGACTTCGCGTGACGGCGACGCTGCTGCCGAACGACGCGCGCGCGATCTTCGAGCGAACGCGCGGCCGCAAGATCCTCGTGGTCGGCGATCTGATGATCGACGAATGGATTTGGGGATCGGTCTCGCGCATTTCGCCCGAAGCGCCGGTACCGGTGGTTGCGGTCGGCGATCACTCGTTCACCCTCGGCGGCGCCGGCAACGTCGCCAACAACTTGCGCGCGCTCGGCGCGAACGTCGCCTTTGCCGGCACCGTCGGCGACGATCCGTTCGCCGAACAAGTGCGCTCGATGCTGGAAGAAGAGCGCGTCGACGCGTCGGGCGTCTTTACGCTGAGCGGACGCCCCACCACGCGCAAGACGCGCGTCGTCGCCCACAACCAGCAGGTGGTACGCGCGGATTGGGAATCGACCGCGCCGCTGCCGCAGAGCGATCTCGAAAAACTCGCCGCCTACGTGCGCCGGAAGGCCGCGGAGAGCGATGCGGTGATCCTGAGCGATTACGCGAAGGGCCTGTTCTCGCGGGCGATCGTCGAAGCGGCGCTGGCCTGTCCGCTGGTGCTTGCCGATCCCAAGCCGCAGAATATCGAACTCTTCAAGGGCGTGACGTGCGTCGCTCCCAACGCGCACGAAGCGGCGGCGATCCTCGGCATGCCGGTGCTCGACGACGCGTCGCTGGAAGCCGCGGGAACCAAGCTGCTCGAACTGCTGGGCTGCAGCTACGCGGTGATCACGCGCGGCGAGCACGGGATGGCACTGTTCGGCAGCGACGGGCGCCGCTTGCAAGTGCCGTCGGTCGCCCGCACCGTCTTCGACGTGAGCGGCGCCGGCGATACGGTGATCGCGGTGCTGACGCTCGCGCTGGCCGCCGGCGCGCCGGTCGAACGCGCGATGCAGCTGGCGAACTTCGCCGCGGGAGCGGTCGTCGAGAAACTCGGCACGGCCACCGCGTCCGCCGACGAAATTCTCGCGCTGGTCGAGCACGACCGTGCCTGAACTCTACGGCGCGCTGCTCGACGTCGAGGCGGCGGTGCGCTGGCGCGAAGAGCGCCGCGCGCGCGGCGAAAGCGTCGTCTTCACCAACGGCTGCTTCGACGTGCTGCACGCCGGGCACGTCGAGTATCTGGCCTGGGCTCGCCGCCAAGGCGACGCACTGATCTTGGGCTTGAACTCCGACGAGTCGGTGCGCCGCCTCAAGGGTGCCGCGCGCCCGATCGTGCCGTTCGACGAGCGCGCGACCGTGCTGCTCGGCCTGCGCAGCGTCGACGCCGTCGTCGGATTCGGCGAATCGACGCCGGAAGTTCTACTCGATCGTCTCGCGCCCGACGTGCACGTCAAGAGCGATCAATACCGGGCCGACGAGCTGCCGGAGCGAACCGTCGTGCTGGCGCGAGGCGGCCGCATTGCGTTGGCTCCGCACGTCGCCGGCCGGAGTACGACCGACACGATCGCGCGCATTCTGGATGCGTATAGCCGTAACGGCTAACGGCCCCGGAGAAGTCGCGGGCTGGCTGCGCCCGTTGCTGCGCGCCGTCTACCGCCGCGCGCCCGAGACGCAAGCCTTCGTCTTCACCGTTCCCGACGAATACGCGACCGGCGCCGAAGCGGCGGCCGTGCGGCGTTTCTTTCCGCAGGCGCGCGCCTTCGAGCCGAAAGAGTACGTGCGCTTCGCGCTGGGCCGCGCGGTCGACGGCGCGCCGGCGAGCGTGGACGTGGTGCAGTATCTGGGCGGCGATTTGATGCACGCGGCGCGTCTGCACGCCCGTTTGAAAGGCCGCGCGGCAACGTACAAGTTCTCGCGGCGCGGTTACCGCCGGCTCTTCGATCGCGCCTTCGCGGTCGACGCCAAGAACGCGGCGCAGCTCGAGGCGTGGGGAACGCCGCGCGACGCGATCGTCACCGTCGGCAACCTCGCGATCGACGGCGCGCTGCTGGAGGCGCGCGAAGCGCCCGAACCGGGAGCGCCCGAGGACGGCATCCTGCTGATGCCCGGTTCGCGCCCGTACGAAGTCGACAACCTCATCCCGTTCTACTTCACCGTCGCGCTGCGGCTCGCGCGCGAACGCCCCGAGATTCCGCTCGCGTTCGGCATCTCGCCCTTTACGCCGCGCGAGCGCGTTCGCGAAGCGATCGAACGCGGCGGCGACCCGCGCGTCTTTGCCAGCCGCGGACGCTTTGCGGCCGAAGGCGAGCGCTGCTTCGTGGAATCGCTCGACGGGCGCGTGCGCGTGCCGGTGCTCTTCAACGCCCTCTCCGCGGCGGCGCGCGCGCGTTTGGTGCTCACCATTCCCGGAACCAAGACGATCGAGCTGGCGGTGCTGGGCAAGCCTGCGGTGACGATCACGCCGCTCAACGCGCCCGAAATCGTCACCTTCAACGGGCCGCTCACCTATCTCGACCGCGTGCCGCTGATCGGCGTTCCGCTCAAGCGAGCCGTCGCGGTCGGCGTCTCCAATCGCTTCACGTATCACACGCAGCCGAACATGGACGCCGGCGAGATGCTCGTCTGCGAGGTGCACGGCACGGTGACCCCCGGCCGGATCGCGCGCGTCGCCCTGGAGCGCTACGACGATTCGGCGTGGATCGCGTCGACGGGAGCGCGCCTGGCCGCCCTCTACGCCGGCCACGCCGGGGCCGCGGACCGGATGGCCGAATCGCTTTTGGCTCTGGCCGGGTAATACGGCGTAGCCATGCGCATCTCGCTCGTCATCGCCACCAAAGACCGTGCCGGGTATTTGGAACGCGCCCTCGCCTCGCTGGCGGCCCAGCGCGGCGCGCCCGAGTTCGAGGCGATCGTCGTCGACAACGGCTCCACCGACGGCACGCGCGGCGTCGTGGAAGGCGGAGCCGGGCGCTTCCCGTTTCCGCTGCACTACGTCTACGAGGCCGAGCCCAACCGAGGCAAAGCGCGCAATCGCGGCATCGCGGCCGCGCGCGGCGAAATCGTCGCGTTCTGCGACGACGACGTGCGCGCGCCCGAAGGGTGGCTGGCCGCGCACGATCGCGCTCACCGCAGCGCCGCGCGCGCGACGGTCGTCAACGGCCCGATCCTCAACGTGCCCTCGTACGACGATTCGCGCACGCCGGCGTTCGCCAACTATTCGCGCGCGTTTCTCTGCACGTGCAACGCGTCGGTGCCGCGCGCCGCGCTCGAGTCGGCCGGCGGCTTCGACGAACTCTTTCATCTCTACGGCTGGGAAGACACCGAACTCGGCGTCCGCCTGCGGGAAGCGGGCCTGGCGTGGACGTTCGCGTGGGACGCGTACATCTGGCACATCAAGCCGCCCGGCGAGAACACGCTCGAGGTGGAGATGCGCAAGGCGATCGAACGCGCCCGCATGGCGCGGCGATTCGTCGAGAAGCATCCGTCGCAACGCGCGCGCATGGCCACCGGCGCGCACCCGCTCAACGTGGTGCGCGGGAGATATCTGCTGCCGGACGCTTTGCTCTCGCTCTATGCCGGCATGGCGACCGACGGCCGCATCCCCGGGTGGGCCCGTTCGCTCGCGCGCGCGCAGCTGCTCGACGGCGTGTACACGCGCGAACTGATCCGCGCGCTCGAACGATGACGCGCGCGCTGCTGTACTGCGCGGGCGGCGGCATCGGCGATTCGCTGGTGGCCTCGGTCGTGGCGCGGGCGCTGCATCAGAAGTTCGATCGCGTCGACGCGCTGACGCTCGCGGGCCACCGCGCGGCGCTCGAGCGCGTACCCGATCTCGACGGCGTGCTGGTCGACGACGGCGGCGACGAACGCGCGCTCGCGCAAGCGCTGCGCGAACGCGCCTACGACGCGTGCGTCGTCACGTGGGCGACTGCGCGCACGGCGCGCGTCCCGCAGCGCGCCGGCATTCCCGTGCGCGTCGGCCAAGCGCGCCGCCTGTACTCGTTTCGCTTCACGCACCGCGTGGTGGTTCGCAGCGAACGCGGCGACACCGCGTCGCACTGGTCGGAGATCTTGCTCGATTACGCCCGCGCGCTCGGATGCGATACGGCCGACCGCCGGTATCGCTTCGTGCCGACCGCGGACGACGAAGCCGAAGCCGAACGGCTCGCGCTGCCGCCCGGATTCGTGCTCCTCAACCCCTGCAACGCCATCGCTTCGCAACGCGGCAACTGGCCGATCGGGGGCTGGGCGGCGCTCGCCGTCGCGCTGCGCGAGCAGATGGGTGCGCCCGTCGTCGTGAGCGGCGGGGCGAGCGACGCGGAGATTGCGGCGCGGATCGCGGGGGAAGCGGCCCTTCGGCAGGCTTCGGGTGACGCGGGAGGCTTCGTTTCGGTGGCGGGTGAGGTGGGGATCGGCGCGTTCGGAGCGCTGGCGCGGAAGGCACGGGCGTTCGTGGGGATAACGACCGGTTCGATGCACGTTGCCGCCGCCGTGGGGTGCCCGACCGTCGGCATCTTCCCGTTTCAGAGCGATTTCCCGGATCGCTGGGCGCCGCTCGGCCCGCGCACGCAGATCGTGCGGCCGTCGTACCCGTGCCATCCCGGCGATACCAAAGAACGCTGCGCCGATTACGCGTGCGTGGCCAATCTCGACGTGGCGCGCATCGTCGCGGCCGCCGAGGCGGTGTGATGCGCGCGACGATTCAGCTGTGCACCTACAATCGCGCGGCGCTGCTCGAGCGCGTGCTCGACGCCTGCTTCGAGCAGACGTTTCCCGCCGATGCCTACGAGGTGGTGCTCGTCAACGACGGGTCGACCGACGCGACGCCGCAGGTCGTCGAGCGGCTGCGCTCGCGCGCGACCTGCGAGTTTGTGGTCGTCGATCAGCCGAATTCGGGCCTGGCGAAGGGCCGCAACGCCGGCATCGCCCGCGCGCGCGGCGAGCGCATCGTCTTCATCGACGACGACGTGCTTCCGCTGCCGAACTTTCTCCAGGAGCACTGGCGCTCGCACGCGTCGCACCCGCAGGCGATCGTGCGCGGCGGGGCGATCAACGTCGAAAGCTTCGACGAGCTGCCGGTGCCCGTGTGGAGCGTCAAGGACTACAGCGGAAACTACTTCTGGACGACCAACGTGTCGGTGCCGTTGGCGACGATCCGTTCGATCGGCGGCTTCGACGAGTCGTTCTCCGAGTACGGCTGGGAAGATATCGACGTCGGCCTGCGCCTGCGCGCGCTCGGCGTGAAGGCCGTCTTCAACCCGAAGGCGCTCGCGTATCACTACAAGCCGCGCCCGCGCAGCGGCAACGTCGAGAAGATGGTGCGGCAGGCGCGCGCGCAAGCCCGGACGGCGGTGAAGCTCGCGCGCATCCATCCCCAGTGGCGTACCTATCTCGCGACCGGGATCAATCCCGTGCAGCGCCGATTCCACGCGATGACGCGGACGCTCGGTTTCGAACGCCGCTTTCGCGCCCGGCTCGGCGATTTGCACGCCGACCGCGCGCTGAGCAATGCGGAGCTGCGCGCCGCGCGGGCGCTGGCGAGCGAAGCCTACTTCGACGAGATCGAGCGAGCGCTCGCGGCGAGCTGATGCGCGTCTTGCTTTCGCGCACCGATCGCATCGGCGATTTGATCCTTTCGACGCCGGCCATCGCGACGGTACGCAAATCGTTTCCGGACGCGCACGTGACGATGGTCACGAGCCCCTACAACGCGGTCGTGATGGAGCGCAACGACGACGTCGACGAACTGCTCCAGCTTCCGAGCGAGATCTCGCCGCACGTCTTCGGCGCCGCCCACAAGGGCTACGATCTCGCGATCGCGCTCGCGCCGCGGGCCACCGATCTGCGCTTGGTGGGAGCGACCGGCGCGCGCGTGCGGGTGGGTTACACCTACGAGCGCCGCTGGTTCGCGCGGCTCACCGCACCGCTCTACGTCAACCGGCTGATGATCTCCGAAGCCGATCCCGAGCTGTGCGAGCGCCATCCGGAGCGCGTCGTGCGCCACGAGGTGGTGCAGCTGCTCGATCTGGTCGGTATCGCCGGCGCGCACGATCGCGTCGATCGCGTGCGGCTCGACCTGACCGCGGAGGACCGCGAGGCGGCCGCCGGGCTGCCCGAACGGCCGATCGTCCTGCATCTCGGGCAGCGGTGGTTCCAAGACGGGAGCACGCTGGCCAGCACCCTCACCCTGGTCGAGCGCCTCTCGCATCTCGCCCCGATCGTGGTGACCTGCGCCGCGGAGTGCGCCGCCATCGCGCCGGATTTCGAGCGCGCGCCCGGCGTCGTCCGCGTCTTTCGCGGGCTGGCGTTCCATCCGTGGGCGGCGGTCTTCGAGCGGGCCGCGGTGGTGGTCACCGTCGATACCGGTGCGACTCATGTCGCAAGCGCGGTGCGGAGGCCCACGGTCGTAGCCTTCGAACACCGGTACTTCCGGTTGAACTCGCAAGAGTGGGCGCCCTACGGCGTGCCGCACGTGCTGGTTCGCAAGCCGGCCATCGAGGACGACGCGTCGCTAGCGCGATTCCGCGACGAGATCGTCCTCGGCGTCAAAACCGTACTGCATGCCTGATATTTCCGTCGTCATTCCGACGTACAACCGGCTCGACACCCTCGAGCTCGTGCTGCCGACCCTGCTGGCGCAGGATCTGCCGCCCGAGCGTTACGAGCTGCTGATCTGCGACTCGAACTCGACCGACGGAACGGCGGAGTACCTCGCGCGCGAAGCCGCGCAGCACCCGAACGTTCGCCACCTGCCGGGCCCCTACTCGGGCCGCGCCGCCGCGCGCAACGCCGGAATCCGCGCCGCGCGCGGCGAGATCGTGCTCTTCAACGATTCCGATATTCTCGCGTCGCCCGATCTGCTCTCGCGCCACCTGCAGCGCCACCGCGAACGCAGCGGCATCGCGGTGGTCGGCTGGGAAGTGCAGGTGCGCGATTACGACGATTACCTGCACAAGCGCGACCGCCCGGCGGAGCGCGGGCATCTCCATCCGCCGTCGCGCAAACGGCTCTCGTGGCTCTATTTTCTCACCGGCAACGCGTCGGTGCGGCGCGACGACCTGTCGCGCGCCGGCTGTTTCGACGAAAGTTTCACCGGCTACGGGCACGAGGATCTCGAGCTTGGATACCGCTTGGAGAAGGCGGGGCTGGAGATCGTGTACGAACCGCTGGCGGTGAACTATCACTGCCAAGACGTGCCGCACGACGATCAAAAAGAGAAGATGAAGCTCGCCGGCCGCTCGACGGTTCGCTTTTACCGCAAACACCCCGATTTTGCGGTGAAGCTCAACCTCGGCATGACGCCGGTCTCGCTGGGCCTGCACGCGGCCTTGACGCAAATGCCGGTGCTGTTGGGATTTTTCGACGCCCGCGCCGAACGATCGAAGTTCGCACGCGATCTCGTGCAGCAATACTACTACGTTTCGGGAATCAAGGAAGCTCTAGCGGAATGACGGATATCGGTAAACGCTCGTGCGGCGCGCTGCGCGCCGGCGACGAAGGCGCGTCGGCGGAACTCTTCGGCTGGGTCAATCGCCGCCGCGATCACGGAGGATTGATCTTCGTCGACTTGCGCGACCGCGACGGCATCACGCAGGTCGTGTTCGATCCGCAGCATCCGAGCTTTCCCGAGGCCGAGCGCCTGCGGCACGAAGACGTGTTGCGCGTGCGCGGAACGGTACGCCGCCGGCCGGCCGGGACCGAAAACCCGCGGTTGGCCACTGGCGACATCGAGGTCGGCGTCGACGAGCTCGAAGTGCTCAACCGCTCGCAAGTGCCGCCGTTTCAGGTCAACGTCGACGAGGCCGTCGACGAAAACCTCCGCTTGGAGTACCGCTATCTCGACTTGCGCCGGCCCCGCATGCAAGAGAACCTGCGAACCCGCCATCGCATCATCAAAGCGATGCGCGATTTCTTCGACGAGCGCGACTTCGTCGAAATCGAGACGCCGATCCTCATCAAATCGACGCCCGAAGGCGCGCGCGACTATCTCGTGCCTAGCCGCTTGCATCCCGGCACGTTCTATGCGTTGCCGCAATCGCCGCAGATGCTCAAGCAGATCTCGATGATCTCCGGTTTCGGCCGGTACATGCAGATCGCACGCTGCATGCGCGACGAAGATCTGCGCGCCGATCGCCAGCCGGAGTTCACGCAGCTCGACGTCGAGATGTCGTTCTGCACGCAAGACGAGGTGCTCGAAACGATGGAATCGTGCATCCGCTACGTCTGGAAGCGCGTGCTCGGCATCGAGCTGGCGCCCTTCCCGCGGCTCTCGCACGAAGAGGCGATCGCCAAATACGGCGTCGATAAGCCCGATTTGCGCTTCGGGCTGGAGCTGGCCGACGCCGGCGCGACCTTTGCCGACAGCGATTTCGGCGTCTTTCGCTCGGCGCTCGGCGCGGGCGGAGCGGTGGTCGCCCTGCGCTATCCCGGCGGCGCCGCGCTCTCGCGGCGCGATTTCGACGCGCTCACCGAGACCGCGAAGCAGTTCGGCGGCAAGGGCATGGTGTGGGTCGCGCTGGGCGCCGACGGCGTCAAATCGTCGGCGGCGAAGTTCTTGCGCGATTCCGACGTCGCCGCGATCCGTGACGCCACGCAAGCGCAAACCGGCGACGCCGTACTGCTCTTCGCCGACGCGCGCGAGGCAGCGTACGCCGTCGCCGGCAAGATGCGCAACGAAGTCGGCGAGCGCTGTAAGCTGCGCGATCCGCAAACGTACGCGTTCTGCTGGGTGCTCGGATTTCCGTATTTGGAGCTCGACGAAGAGACCGGCCGTCCGGTGCCCGCGCACCACCCGTTCACTTCGCCGGCCGACGGCCAGTGGGCGCTGATCGACACCGATCCGATGAAGATGCGCGCGCAGCACTACGACATGGTGCTCAACGGCTACGAACTGGGCTCGGGCTCGATCCGCATTCACAAGCCGGAGCAGCAGCGCAAGATCTTCGAGATGCTCGGCCTCACCCCCGAACAGATCGACGACCGGTTCGGCTTCTTCGTGCGGGCGCTCGAGTACGGCGCGCCGCCCCACGGCGGCATGGCCTTGGGGATCGATCGCATCGCCATGCTGGCGTGCGGCGAGGAGAACATTCGCGAGGTGATCGCCTTCCCGAAGAACCAGGTGGGCCGCGACCTCATGATGGACGCGCCCTCGCCGGTGCCGCCCGCGCTCTTGCAGGATCTTTACCTGCGGACCACCGCGCCGGAGAGCCCCGGTGGCCGATAACCGAAGCGTGGGAGTCCCACGCTTCCTGCTCCGAACGGGCGCCGCGGCCGCGGCCGCCCTCACCGGCGTGCTCTGGTGCGCGCCGGCCGCTTCGGCATTGACGCCGGGGCCTTCGTGCGGGCAGAAACAGATCAGCTCGCCGACCGGGGTCGTAGTGCTGATCCTGTTTGCGAATAACGGGGCCGTGCAGCGCTATCAGATCGTGGCCAACGCCGAAAAAACCGAAGCCGTCAACGATACGCTCCTGGCGCTGCAGGGCACCTACGGGCAGGCCGGGGTCAACGCCCCGCCCCTAAAAATCGTTTCCTACAAGCCGGCCGAAGGCGGGATGCAGATCCCCGACAAAGCCATCGACTCGTGCGGAAGGACGTTGGACTTCAACTAGCCCTCGCTGCGCTCGCGTTGGTGGCGGCGTGCTCGCCGGCGAGGCATGCCGGCGCTGCCGCCGCGGCCTCGGCCAGCCCGGCTCCGCTCCTCTCTTGCGAAACCCGGACCGTCGACGTCGACGGCGCCCAGGTGCTCGTCACCAGCAACGCCGACGCGAGCTTGGCCTCGGCGCGCGTGCTCAGCGCAACCGACCTGGCGGCCGCCGGGAAAGCCGTCGCGCAAGTTACCCGAGAGTTCGGCCCGATGCGCACCGATACGCGCGTCGTCGAGCGCCCGAACAAGTGGGGCCTCACGACGCTGACCGATCCGTGCGGCCGCCCCCTCCCCGCCCACACCTAGCCAGCGCTCGCTAGCTTTCGCCCAACAGCTCTTTCGTTCGCGTGAAGATCGCGTCGAACATCGGTACCGTGAGCACGCCCGTATTGGTATTCTGGCGGCTGGGATGGTACGAGGCGAGGGCGACGATCCGCCGGCGGCCCAGCGTAGCGATCGCTTCGGCTCCGTGCGCGAACTTCGGCGCGCGCGGTTCGAGCGCGAAGCCGAGCTCGCGCAACGCGTTGAGGATCGCCGTGAATCCGATCGAGCCCAAGCCGATCGCCACCCGCAGCCGCGGCAGCGCCTCGAACTCCTCGACCAAGTACGGAAAGCAGTTGCGCAGCTCGCCGGGCGTCGGCTTGTTGCCGGGCGGGGCGCAGCGCGCCGCCGCCGTGATGAACGCGTCGGTGAGGCGTAAGCCATCGTTGCGGTCGACGGCGTGCGGCTGCGACGCGAAGCCGGAACGGTAGAGCGCCGGGTAGAGAAAGTCGCCGGACGCGTCGCCGGTGAAGGGCCGCCCGGTGCGGTTGCTGCCGTGCGCGCCGGGTGCGAGGCCGACCAGCACGACGCGCGCGCGGGCGTCGCCGAATCCGGGCACGGGCCGGCCCCAGTATTCGCAGCCGCGATGCGCCCGCTTCTTTTCACGGGCGACCTGCGCCGTATACGCGCGCAGTTCCGGGCAGCGCGTGCAGCGCACGACGGCGCGCTCGATGGCGTCCAGCGACCTTGGTCTCACCAGGCTCCTTTCCATGCGTGGCAAAATAGCACTCCATGGCCGCTTCGATTGCCGCGAGCGCGTCGGGTGCCGAATACGCGAAGCTGGACCGGCCGGGCATCGCGTTGCTCACCGTCGCACACGTCGTCAACGACGCGAATCAAAGCGCGTTGCCGGCGCTCATTCCGTGGCTGGTCGGTCACCGCGGCATCACGCTGGCTGCCGCAGCGACGCTCGTGCTCGCAATGAACCTCTCGTCGTCGATCGTGCAGCCCCTCTTCGGCCATCTCTCCGATCGCCGGTCGCTCGCATGGGTGATCCCGGTCTCGCTCGTGCTCGCGACGTTCGGCACCGCGATGATTGGCTTCGCACCGACGTTTCCGCTCATGATTTGCGGCGCGCTCGTCTCCGGCATCGGCGTCGCCGCGTTCCATCCCGAGGGATCGCGCTTCGCGAACTATTTCGGCGGCACGTCGCGAGCGACGGCGATGAGCTGGTTCTCGACCGGAGGCTATCTCGGCTTCGCGATCGGCCCGGTCGCGATCACTCCGCTGCTGTTGCTATTCGGCTTGCGCGGCACCGCATTTCTGCTGATCCCCGGCGTCGTGCTGGCGCTGCTGATCTGGCGCGACCTGCCGCGCTACGCCGCCGCGCGCGCGCACGTGCACCGTACGCGCCATCAGCGTCCGGGCCACGACGATTGGCGCGGCTTCTCGGTCATGACGTTCGTCGTCGCGCTGCGTTCGACGGTGTTCTTTGCTTTCGTCACGTTCACGCCGGTCTACGCCATCGCCGTGACGCACGTCGATAAGGCGCTCGGCTCGGTGGCGCTCGCGGCCATGCTCTTTGCGGGCGCGTTCGGAACGATCTGGGGCGGCCGCATCGCCGACCGCATCGATCGCCGGCGCGTCGTTTCGATTTCGATGATCGCCATGACGGCCTTCGGCGCCGCGATCGTCGCTGCGGGCGTGCTGGCGCCGGCGTTTCCGCTGCTGGTCGTGCTATTGATCGGCTTCGGCGCCGCCATCGGGCTCTCGGCCGGCGTGATCGTCGTCATCGGGCAGGAGTATCTTCCGCAGCGCATCGGCATCGCCGCAGGCGTCACGCTCGGCCTGTCCGTGACGATCGGCGGATTCGCCGCGCCGTTCTTCGGCTGGATCGGCGATAGCCGCGGACTGGTTCCCGTGTTCGCGACCGCGACGGCCTTCGGCGTGCTCGCGCTGCTCGCATCGTTTACGATGCCGAAGCCTGCGCACGTGGTGCGCGCGTGAACCGCCGCGCCAACGCGCTTGCGGCGGCGTTCGTCGCAGCAGTGCTCATCGGGCAGGTGCGCGACGCGACGACGGGCCAGCCGTTGCCGAACGTGACGATCGCGGTCGGATCGAAGCAAACCAAAACCGACGCGCACGGCCGCTACCGGCTTTCGGGCGTGAGCGCCGGCACGCATACCGTCGACGCGAGCTCCGACGACGTTCCGCCGCAGCACCGCAGCGTGCGCGTCGGCAGCGGCCAGACTGAGTTCGATTTCAAAGTCTGCAGCACGACGCTCGATTACGCGTGCGGCGGCGTGGCGCCCGGACCGGGCTAAAAAGAGAGGACATCGCCTTGCGTTTGCCACCGATCGAGCCGGAGCGGCTCGACCCCGATCAGCGCGCGCTCTACGACGACATGCGCGAGGAGATCGCGCGCGATTTTCAAGGCTTTCGAGCGCTCGACGAAGCGACCGGCGCGCTCATCGGCCCGTTCAATCCGTGGATGCGCGCGCCGCGCTGGGGACGGCCGATCTGGGAGCTCGTCAAATCGATGTCGGTCGCGACGACCCTGCCGCGTACCGTGCGCGAAGTCGCGATCCTCGTCACCGGCGCGCACTTTCGCTCCGCCTACGAAATCTACGCGCACGTCGCCCTGGCGGAGAGCCGCGGCCTCGACGACGCGAAGATCGCCACGATCGTGGCGGGCCAGCGCCCCAGCGACCTATCGCGCGACGAAGCGATCGCCTACGACGTTGCCTCGGCGCTGGTTTCCGGGCATCTACTGCCAGGCTTGGTCTACCGCGAAGCGGTCGAAGCCTTCGGCGAAGCCGGCGCGATGGAACTGATCTACCTGGTCGGCCTCTACTGTTTCGTCTCCGTCACGCTCAACGGCTTCGACGTACGCGTCCCCGAAGACGTCTCGGAATAGGCTAACGGTCCGTCTTAGAAATCCGTAATGCACGGCGTCACGTGAACGCCAAGGAATCGCAGCGCAGCGTAGCTCGCAAGCCACACGACCGGAATGGAAGCCGCCGCTAGGACGAGTTCCCACATTGGCACCGTCCGCTGCGATAGGCGTTGCAACCCTGCCCCCACGGCCGCCGCGATCGCGATGGCCCCAAACGGAATTGGCGTCCACACCGCCGCGATCAATGCGAAAAACGGCGCGAGCATGAAGAGCGCGAGCGGCAAGTCCAAGAGCCCGGGAGCGTTGCCGCAGACGGCCGACATGCGCGCGATTCCGAACGCGACCGGCCAGCCGATCAGCACGCATCCGGCGGCGATCGTGTGCGTCCAGGCGCGCGGAGGGACGATCGCAATCGCAAACGCCGCCATGGCCGCCCAAAAGAGTGCGAGCGCGAGAAAGGCTCCGGCAGTGACCGGAAGGCTGCCGCTGCGGACCCACGCCGAATCGGCAACCGCCAACGCGAGCGACGCCAAAGCAACGACCGCACGAAGAGGCGTAGACAGTCCCTTCATTGCATCCCGGGGAAGCCGAGACGTTCTAGGGCGGCGTAGGTGGCGATGCCGGCGGCGGTGGAGAGGTTGATACTGCGCACGCTGTCGTCGCGCATCGGTAAGCGCAGCGCGTGCTCGGGATCGCCGTCGATCAGTTCCCGCGGCAGGCCTTTCGTCTCTTTGCCGAAGACGAGCACGTCGCCGAGCGCGAACGGCGCCTCGGCGTAAATGCGGCGCGCGTGCGTCGAGAAGAACCAGCGCGTGCGCGCGCTCGTGGCTTCGAGAAAGGCGTCGAGCGACGGATGGATCACGACGCCGAGGGCATGCCAATAGTCGAGGCCGGCGCGTTTGAGCTCGCGATCGTCGATGCGAAAGCCCAGCGGCTCGACCAAATGCAGCGCGCATCCGGTTGCGGCGCAGAGGCGCGCAACGTTGCCGGCGTTGGGCGGAATCTCGGGCTCGACGAGCGCGACGTGCAGCGGAGCCGTTTCGACGGCTTCGAACGAGGTGACGCGGTCGGCCGGTTGCACGTCCTTACGGAGCGGCGAGGACGCTCGCGTAGTCGATGCCTTCGGGGGCGACGACGTAGGCGATGCCGTCGTTGCGCTGCCAGATGCGCTCGAGCGCGGCGCGCGGGTAGACCGTGCGAATCTTCGGCGCGGCCGGATCGTTCATCGCGCAGTCGCCGTTCGAGGTGAAGCCGCAGAGCACGGCCAGATGGCCGTCGGAATGGTCGAGCGGCGCGCCGGGAAGCTCGCCTTCCTTCCACGAGTACGACATCGCAATCGGCAGATTTCGCTCGATGAGACGCTGAGCGGCGTCGAGATTGGGTAGGTGCGCGACGACGGCACGCAGGCCGTGGCTTCCGCAAAACGCTGCGTTGAACGCCCAGTTGCCCGTGCCGTTGTACGCGCGGTCGAACACGGCGCGCGCGGCGGCATCGACCGCAACCTCGATGCCGTGATAGGCCAGCAGCATCGAAACGCTGGCCGGGCTGCACCATCCGCGTTCGCCTTCGACGACGTACTGCGTGCGCTCCGGCACGTCGAGCACGATCGCGCCACGCCCGTAGGGCAGCGACGGCCGCGGGCGCTGCGGGCTCGAAAAGGCGAGCAGGTTGAAATCGACGCCGATCGCGCGCAGCTCGATGCCGTCGAACGGATGGTCGGCGCGTATCACGTCGACTTCGACGTGCACGCCCTCGCCGTCGGGACCGAACGATTTCGAACCGGTCGGATGCCACTGCGCGTAGGGAAACCACGAAGTCGCGGGCGCGTGCGCGCGCAGCAAGCGAAACTCGAGCGTACCGCCTGCGGCGTAGGTGTTCCAGCTCGGAACGCCGCTGCGCGTAGGCTCGACGAGTAGGCGCGCCGACTCCCGAACCGAGAGCCGCTGCGCGAACGCGCCGCTCAGATGCTCCATTCCCACGCGTTCCAGGTGTCGCCGATGAAGGCCGCCGGCACGTAGTTCTTGACGTCGGAGTTGAGCGCGGTGTAGCCGGTCTCCCAGGTAAAGAAGACGGCCGGCACCAGCTCGTGCAGGCGTTCCTCTTCGCGCTGGTAGAGCGCCTTGCGCGTACGCTCGTCGAAAGTCGCGGCTGCGGCGGCCGACGTTTGGTTCACGATCGGATCGTTCAGCCACGACGTGTTCGCGCCGTTGGGCGGAATGAAGGCGCCGTTCCACGACCCGGAGTTGTCGGGGTCGGGCCCGTTGGTCTCGACCGACCATTCGAGATCGTACTTTCCGGTGTATACCGGGCCGTTCATCGCGAAGAGCAGGTTGGGCGGATAGTTACGAATCTGCACGTCGATGCCGAGCGGCCGCAGCATCGATTGAATCATCACCTCGGATTGTTCGTTCTCTTGGTGTCCGGTCGTCGCCGAGATCGTGACGTGCATCGCGAGCGGCCCCTTACGCAGCACGCCGTCGGCGCCGGGCTTCCAGCCCGCTTGCGCGAGCAGTCGAGCCGCGGCCGCCGGATCGTACCGGTAGAGCGGCACGTTGGGGGCCGCCCACGAGAGCGGAAAGATGTCGGAAACGGCCAGCCGGTCGAGCCCGTGATAGATCGTATCGTCGATGCGCTTCCAGTCGACGCCTTGGGCGATGGCGAGGCGCACGCGGACGTCGGCCAGTTGCGGCTTGCTCATGTTGATGCCGAGGTGGCGCCAATTCGCAAGTAACTGCTTCTTGACGATCACGCCGGGGATGCCGTCGAGATGCGGGACGTTGTTCGCGCTCACGTCGGCGTAAACGTCGACTTCGTGCGTGCGAACCTGGCTCATCAACGTGTTCACGTCGGGAACGATCTTCCACACCACCTCTTTGAGGTGCGGCGGCCCGCGGAAATAGAGCGGGTTCGCGACGAAGTCGAGCGAGCTTCCCCGATTCCAGGCTTTGAGAACGAACGGCCCGCTCGAGAGCGGCTTGCTGTTGAACTCGGCGTTGTTGAGATCGGGCAGCTTGGCGAGCAGATGCGCCGGGAGCGGCGGATACCCGGCTCCGCCCATCGCCATGATGCCGAGCACCTCGACGTTGGGCTGCTTGAGGCGTATGACGATCGTATACGGATCCGGCGCCGTCGCCGAGGCGATCGAATCCCAGCCGAAGCGCGTCTTCACGTTGTTGCGCGGATTCATCACGGCGCGATAGGTAAAGATCCAGTCGGCCGCCGTCAGCGGCGCGCCGTCGGCCCAGCGCACGCCCTTGCGCAGGTGGACGACCACGGTCTTGCCGTCGGCGCTGATGCCGCCGTTGCGTACCGACGGCACCACCGTGGCGAGATCGGGAATGTAGTTGCCGTCGCGATCGTAACGCAAGAGGAACGAGAAGAGCAGCCCGATGATGGAATCGGTCGCGGCCGTGTGCGCGTACATGAGATTGAGGCTATCGGGCTCTTCGTCGGCGCCGATGCGCAGCACGCCGGGGATCGTCCACGGGTTGCGCCCACCGGCCGCCGATGGCGCATTCTGCCGGCTGCACGCCGTTGCGGCGGCGAGCACGAAGGCCAGCGCGGCCAGGCCGGCGGCGAGCCGGCGCGCGCTCACGGTGCTTGCGCCGCGATCAGCGGCGGCCGCTTGACCAGGCGCGGCGCGATGTCGGCATAGAGGCGATCCGGACCGAAACGCACCACGTCGTCGGCCGGCAGCAGGGTCTCGCGCTGCGCGCGGTCGATCTCCTCGCGCGCGCGTTCTTCGCTCAGCCCGCGCGTGTTGAGCGCGATGCCGATCACTTCGGCCGGTTTGACCGTCGCGAGCAGCGCTTCGTGGATGCGGATGAGTTCGCGATACGGCAGCGCCGGCGTCTTGAACTGCTCGATGTGGGTCTTGGTGGGCTCGCAGACGAGGACGAGCGCGTCCGGCGCCGATCCGTACATCAGCGCCAGCGTCACCGGCGCGTACGCCGGATGGTTGATCGCGCCCTGGCCCTCGACGACGATCGTGTCGGCGCCTTCGTGCGCGGCGTAGAGCACGAGCTGTTCGGCCGCGCCGGGTGCGAAATCCGCGATGACGCGATCGACCGATATGCCCCAGCCCGCGATGGCGATGCCGGTTTGCCCGGTCGGCACGAAACGCGCGTTGCGGCCCGCCGTTTGCGCGGCGCGAACCAGCTCGAGCGCGACCGTCATTTTGCCGACCGCGCAATCGTTGCCGACGAGCAGCAGCACCGGCGCGCTCACGTCGTACGCCGCGCCCGAGAAGATCGGCACGTCGGGCGGTTCGCGCACGTCCCAGATCGTCGTTCCCGCGGCGGCGGCGGCCAGCTTGAACTCGCGATCCTCGCCTAGCTGTTCGTGCAGCCCGCTGACGATCTCGAGCTTGGCCGCGATCGCTTCGAGCACGGCCGCGCGCCAGTCGGGCGGCAGCGCGCCGCCTTTGGGCGCGGTGCCGATCAGCAGCGACGTCGGGCCCAGCGCGAGCGCTTCGGCGACGGTGCCGACGATCGGCGCGTCGCGGCGCAGATGCGGGAGCACGTCGAGCACGCGTTTGCCTGCGAGAGCGGGATCGATCACGGCGACGACGTCGTCGCTGCCGTAGGCGATGACGCCGTGCGCCGTCTTTGCATCGTCGGCGAAGCGTCCGGGAGCGAGCATGGCGTAGCGGCGGCGCTTCATGCGAGGGCCGTTTCGCGAACGCCCAAGCCCGGCGCGTCGGGCAAGATCAGCTTTCCGCGTTCGTACGCGACCCCGTAGAACGGATCGCGCGAGGTGAGGAACGGTCCGTCGATATCGGCCCAATCGACCAGCGGCGAGAGGTGCGCCGCCGCCGTCGCGGCGATCGCGCTCTCCACCATGCAGCCGAGCATTACTTTCAAGCCGAGCGCCCGCGCGGTGTGAATCATCGCGAGCGCGCCGCGGATGCCGCCGGTTTTTGCGAGCTTGACGTTGACGCCGTCGACGCATCCGTAGAGCTTTGGCAAGTCGGAGGCCACCAGCGAATCTTCGTCGGTGACGATTGGAATCGCCACGCGCTCGCGAATCGCGCGCAGCTCCGCGGGGCGCCCCGCCGGAATCGGCTGTTCGCAGAACTCGATGCCGAAGCGGTCGAGCTCGCCGAGAATGTGCACGGCCGATTCGACGTCCCAGCCTTCGTTGGCATCGATGCGGATCGTGCCGGCATAGCGCTCGCGAATGGCCGCGATGGTGGCGATCTGTTCGCGCGCCGAGCCCGCGCCGAGCTTCACTTTCAGAATCGGGTGGTCGCCGATCTCGGCGAGTTTGCGCATCGTCGTTTCGGGATCGGCGATGCCGATGGTAAACGACGTGACCGGCGTCTTGGCGGGATCGACCCCGAGCAGGCGGTAGAGCGGGCAGTTGAGATCCTTGCCGATGAGATCGTGCGCGGCGAGATCGAGCCCGGCGCGCGCGGCGGCGGGAATGCCGGGGTGCAGGAGCGTCTCGAGATCGTACGGGTCGTCGGTCGCGAGCTCGTTCGAGCCGAAATACCGGATCACGCTCTCGACCGATTCGCCGTACCGTTCGATCGGGTTGGCTTCGCCGATGCCTTCGAGCTCGCCCCACCGCAGGCGCACGACGACGCTGCTGGCGACGGTCTCTTCGCCGCGCGCAATTTTGAACGGGTGCACGAGCGGTAGCTCGAGGGGTTCCACCGAAACGGTCAGGCGGGTCATATGGACGCGCATTCTTCTCCATCCGAGCCGTTCCTCGCGCGCCGGTACGGGCGCGCGATCGTCTGGCTGCGTCGCGACCTGCGTTTGGACGATCACGCGGCGATCGCCGCGGCCGCGGCGGCGAGCGAGCGCGTCTGCCTTGCGTTCGTGCTCGATCCGGCGCTGCTGCGCGGCGAACGAACCGGCGCGCCGATCGTGCAAGCATTCTTCGGCGCGCTGCACGCGTTGCGCGCGGCGCTGCGCGAACGCGGCAGCGATCTCGCGCTCGCGTGCGGCGATCCCGTGCAGTGCGTCCCCGAACTGGCGCGCAGGCTCGGTGCGGGCGCGGTGTTCTTCAACGAGGATTACGAGCCGCACGCGATCCGGCGCGACGCCGCCGTTTCCCGCGCGCTCGAGGCGTGCGGCATCGCGGCCGAGAGCGGCCTCGATCACGTGTGCTTCGGCGCGAACGAGGTGCTGACCGATGCGGGCGCGCCGTACAAAGTGTACACGCCCTACGCGCGCCGCTGGATGGAGTACTACCGCGTCGCACCGCGCCTCCCGTACGCGTCCGAGCGCGCGCTGCGCGGGCGCCTGCTGACCGCGGCCGAGATCGGCGAGACGCTGCCGGTCCCCGCCCCCGAGGCCTGGGGGTACGCCTCGTCGCCGCGCTATCCGTCGTGCGCCGAAGCGACGGCGCGCGAGCGCCTCGACGAGTTCTTGGCCGGCGCCGCCGAACGCTACGCGCGCGATCGCGACGTTCCGGCGCTCGACGCCACCTCGCGTCTCTCGCCCGACCTGCGCGCCGGCACGATCGGCATTCGCACGTGTTTCGCGCTAGCGATGCGGGCCGCGCAGCGAGCCGAAGCCGCCGGCGCGAGCGATTCGATCCGAAAGTGGATCTCCGAGCTGATCTGGCGCGAATTCTATCAAGCGATCCTCGCGCACTTTCCGTACGTCGACGGCGGATCGTTCCAGCGCTCCGCGGACGCAATCGCGTGGGCGAACGACGAGCGCGCGTTCGAAGCGTGGTGCGAAGGACGCACCGGTTATCCGATCGTCGATGCGGCGATGCGCCAGCTCAACGCGACGGGCTGGATGCACAACCGCCTGCGCATGATCGTCGCCTCGTTCCTCACCAAAGATTTGTTGATCGACTGGCGCTGGGGCGAGCGGTATTTCGAACGACGCTTGGCCGACGTGGATCTCGCGCAGAACAACGGCGGCTGGCAGTGGGCCGCCTCGACCGGCGCCGACGCCGCTCCGTACTTTCGCATCTTCAGCCCCGTTCTGCAAGCCAAGAAGTTCGACCCCGACGGCGCTTTCGTACGCCGTTGGCTGCCCGAACTCGCCGGCGTCCCGGACGCGCACGTGCACGAGCCGTGGGACTGGCCGTTGGCCGGCTACACGCCGCCCATCGTCGATCACCGCACGGCGCGCGTGCGCGCCTTGGCGGCTTACGCGGTCGTCGCAAAGACCGGCGACCGCACGCGATAGCAGCGCCCGGCATGGTCGTAGCGCACCGCTTCGCCGAGCGTGCGCGCGGCGTGCCGTTCGGAGCCGCGAATCACGCGGCGCTCTTCGGCGTCGTCGTACCGCGCGTCGGCACGCGCCACCAGCCGCGCCTCGAGGCCGCGCGGTTCGACGGCGTGATCGATTTCGTGCCCGAGCCCGAGCGCGGGCGATTGATGCCCGCCGCGCGTCGTGCGCAGCGCCGAATGCGGATCCCACGCGATCGTGTCGGTCGCCGGATCGAAGCGATCGTCGTTCCGATCGTTCGTCGTCAACCGGTAGACGCGTCCTCGGGCGCGTTCGAGACGATCGAAGAGTCCGCGTTCGACCGCATCCCGGCAGAGATAGGCCTTGGCCTCTTGGTAGTATCGCTCGGCTCCTCTAGGCACGAGCAGCGACCCGTGGCGAACGTCCATCGCCGCTCTATCACGCGCCGTTGCGCGAACGTCTAGCCGGCGGCGGGAGCACCCGCTCGCTTCCGGAACTAGACGCTATGGATCGCCCTTCCGCTACCAAGGTCTTTTTCGAAAGCTGGCCGGGAGCGCGCCGCGTTCTGGCGAGCCGGCCGCGCTTCTACTGGCTCTGGTTGGCCGCCGCCGCCGTCGTCGGCGCCGCGTCGTTGCTGGTTCCCGATAGCATCATGCAAACCGCCTCGAGCCCCGACCCGGTGCCCGCCCCTGCGGTCGTGGCGCTCGTCTGCGCGGGCATGATGGTCGGCGTGCTCGCCTATTTCGTGCTTGCGGATGCCGTGCGAACCTTCGTGCCGGCGTTCCAAATGACGGTACCCGTCTTCTTTCTCGCGCTGGTGGCCAATATGGGCACGAGCATGGGCATTCAGATCGCCATGTACTGCTTCATCGTTCCGGCGTTCTACGTCGGGCCGAAGCTGTGGCTGTGGCTGCCGAACTATCTGCTGACCACCACGGAATACGGCGAGACCGCCGCCTTGGGCAGCTCGTTGACGCGCGCGTGGCTCGATACCAACAACCTCTACTGGCCGACGCTCGGATTGATCGTCCTCATCTTGGGGAGCTCCATATTGGCCGCAGTGGTTGGGTTGATGCTGCCGTTCGGCATGATCGTGCTCTTTCGACCGCTGGCCGTCGTCGCGGCGCCCTTGATGGTCGGCGCGCTAATCTACTTGACGGCGCAAGTCGATTGCGCGTGGCTCTCGTGGGCCGTTGCCGTACGGCGCCACGCCGACGCGCTCGTTACCCCGGCCATCGCATCGGAGCCCGCGTAGAGCTCGAAGCCGTAAAGGCAGCCCTACCACGATCTCGCCGGGAAATCAAGGTCTTGACGGCCGGTGGTACGGTAGAGGGGCTCGACTGTGTGTATCGCGCACCGTGCTTAGGTGCCGAACCGACTGGTATGACCTCGGGAGCACAAGCTCCGGATACGACGGGCTGGCTAGGGCGGAAACGCTTGCTGGACCGGCGCCCGGGCCGCACCCACCTGCGAGAACGCAGGTTCGAATGCCAGGTGCGGAAGACGTTACGTGCGGTTGAGCGCAATCGAAGCGAGCGCGATTCGCCACGAGCGGATCGCGCTTCGCATATCGTCGACGCTCGCGTCGCCCGAAGGTTCGTCGAGTGTCAAGTGGCCGCGAAATCCTGCGAAGCCGCGAATCACGTCGCCCACCGAACGATCCGTCTCTTCTCCGACGTTGCTCCATAGCAGCACGGTGTTGCCCGCGAGCGCGGACGGATCGCTCGCAGCATCGAACGCGCGCGGCTCCGGCCCGAAGCGCAGCCACGCCGAGTCGGTCTCTTTCGCAACGCGTTTGCAATCGTGCGTCGACGCCGCAAACGTTCCCGGTGCGTTGCGCACCGCGAGCGTGACGTTGTGCGATTTCGCCAGCGCCGTGGCCGCGTGTAAGCGCTCGAGCTGCTCGGCCCACGAGCGGCTCGTTTCGAGCGAGAGGGCGCCCGCCACGACCGGAGCGCCCAGTGCGACGGCCTGGCGCAGGGTGGCGGCCATCGCCTCGTCGTCGGCGGCAAAGAACGCGCCGTCGGAGATCGCCGCCAGCGTCAGCCCGCGATCGGCCGCCATCTTCTTGACTTGGGCGAGGTAGTCGCCGTCGGTTCGCGGAAAATGCCGCACGTCCAACGCCACCCCGTCGCAGGCCAGGTCTTGCGCGCACAAATCGAGGAACTCCAGCTGCGTTAGGTCGCCTCGATCGATCGCGCGGTGCAGCGCGCTGCTCGCGCAGGCCAGCTTCATCGGCGTCCGACGTTCGACCGCTTGGCGGAGAGCCCTTGCCCGAACGGACGGGGCGGCGCCGTCGCCTCGGCCGGATAGCGCGCTCGAACGCCGAACGACCCAGCATCCACGTATACCGGGAGCACGAAACCACCATGGACATCCTCACGCCGAGTTCCATCGAAGCCAACGATCCCGAAGTCTTCGCGGCCATCGCCGGCGAGGAGAAGCGCCAGCGCGAGAATCTCGAGCTGATCGCTTCCGAAAACTACGCCAGCCGGGCCGTGCGCGAAGCCATGGGCTGCGTGATGACCAACAAGTACGCCGAAGGCTATCCCGGCAAACGCTACTACGGCGGATGCGAGTGGGTCGACGTTGCCGAGAACCTCGCGATCGACCGGCTCAAGACGCTCTTCGGGGCCGAGCACGCAAACGTTCAGCCCCATTCGGGCGCGCAAGCCAACATGGCCGTGTTCATGGCGCACTTGCAGCCGGGCGACACCGTGCTGGGCATGTCGCTGGCGCACGGCGGCCACCTCACGCACGGAACGAAGGTGAGCTTCTCCGGCAAGCTCTACAACGCGGTCGCGTACGGCGTCAACCGCGAGACCGAGCTGATCGATTTCGACGAAGTCCGCGCCGCCGCGCGCGAGCATAAGCCGAAAATGCTGATCGCCGGTGCGAGCGCGTATCCGCGCACCATGGAATACGCGCCCTTCCGCGAGATCGCCGACGAAGTCGGCGCGACGCTGATGGTCGATATGGCGCACATCGCCGGCTTGGTGGCCGTCGGGCTCCATCCGTCGCCGGTGCCGCTGGCCGATTTCGTGACGTCGACGACGCACAAGACGCTGCGCGGTCCGCGCGGCGGCATCGTGCTCTGCACGCAGAAATGGGCGCAGCCGATCGATAAGGCCGTTTTCCCGGGCATTCAAGGCGGCCCGCTCATGCACACCATCGCCGCCAAAGCCGTCGCTTTCGGCGAGGCGCTGCGCCCGGATTTCAAAGCCTATCAGCAGCTCGTCATCGATAACGCGCGCGCCATGGCCGACGAGTTCGTTCGCGCCGGCCTGCGCCTCGTCGGCGGCGGCACCGACACCCACCTGCTGCTCGTCGACGTTTCCGTCAAGGGCCTTACCGGCAAAGCCGTCGAGGCCTATCTCGACGAAATCGGCATCACCGTCAACAAGAACGCGATTCCGTTCGACCAGCAAAAGCCGATGGTCGCCAGCGGCATCCGCGTCGGCACGCCCGCGATCACGAGCCGCGGCTTGGGCGTCGCGGAGTGCCGCGAAGTCGCTCGCATCATCTGCGACGCGCTGCCCGACGTCGAAACCAAGGCGAACGTCGGCACGCTCCGCGACCGCGTCCACGAACTCACCTCGCGCTTCGACGTGCCGTAGCGCCCAGACAATTCGCAGAAAGGGTGGGGCACGCAGGGCGCGCCTCGCTTTGCTGCCAAAGAACCGGCGATGCGCCCCGGCTGGGACGAGTACTTCATGCAGATCGCGCGGACCGTCGGGACGCGCGCTACGTGTCCGCGTGCGGCGGTCGGCTGCGTGCTGGTGCGCGAACACCGGATTTTGACGACCGGGTATAACGGCGCGCCGCGCGGGGTCGCGCACTGTACCGAAGTGGGCTGTACGCTGGTGAACGGCCACTGCTTGCGGGCGACGCACGCCGAGGCGAACGCGGTGGTGCAGGGCGCGCTGCACGGCATCGGTCTCGAAGGCGCGACCGCCTACTGCACGCATCAGCCGTGCGTCAACTGCTCGAAGCTGCTGATCAGCGCCGGGGCCAAGAAGATCGTCTACGAGCACGCCTATCCCGATGCGGTGGCGAGCGAGCTGCTCGCAGAGGCCGGCGTCGCGCTGGTGCAATACGCGACGCTGGAAGGCGCCCGCGGATGAACGCGGTGACGTGGACCGCCGGCGTCATCTATCTCGCGACCTTCGCGATCGGCGCCGCCGTGACGGCGGTCGCGACCCCGTTGGTGATCCGGCTCGCCACGCATCTCGGCGTCATCGACCAAATCGAAGACGAGCGCCGCGTGCACGAAGTCCCCACGCCGCGCGTGGGCGGCATCGCGGTGTTCTTCGGCTTTGCGGTCGCGCTGTTTGCGGTCCTCGGCTTCTCCTTAGCCTCGCCGTTCGCGCTGCTGCCGTCGGCGCTGCACTTCACCCACACCAAGCAGATCGAGGTGCTCACCGATCAGTTCGAAACCGTGCACCAACTGGTCGGCTTGCTGTTCGGCGGCCTGCTGATTCTCTGCGTCGGCATCTGGGACGACATCATGGGCATGCGTCCGCGCAATAAGTTTCTGGCGCAAGTCGCCGTCGCGCTGATTTCGATGCTCTACGGATTCGTGATCTCGGGGATTACCAATCCGTTCAATCACAACCCCAATACGAACTGGATCGACTTCCCGCTCTGGGTCGGCATCCCGCTGACGCTGATCTGGTACGTCGGCATGATGAACGCGATCAACTTCATCGACGGCCTCGATGGATTGCTGGCCGGCGTGGCGGCGATCTCGAGCCTCTTCCTCTTTGCGATCTCGGTGCTGCACGCCGATCCGGTCGTCGCGCTGGTCGTCATCGCTCTGGCCGGCGCGTCGCTGGGCTTCCTGCCCTTTAACTTCAATCCGGCGAAGATCTTTCTGGGCGATGCCGGCTCGCTCTTCATCGGCTACGTCTTCGCAACGGTCTCGATCATCGGCGCCAGCAAGACCGCGATCGCGGTGAGCGTCGTCGTGCCGCTGGTGGTGCTCGCGCTGCCGGTGCTCGATACGGCCGCCGTGATCGTGCGGCGCGCGCGCGCCGGCAAGCGCATCACGGAGGCCGACCGCGGCCACTTCCACCACCAGCTGATCTTTCGCTTCGGGCTGAACGTTCGGCAAGCGGTGCTGCTGATCTACGCCGTCTGCTTCGCGCTCGGCTTCGTCGCGCTCGCGCTTTCGGGCGAGTTCACGCACGTCTTCCGGCGCGTCCTTTAGGAGGCCGGCGTGGAGAGGCTGCGAGTGATGACCGTCTTCGGGACGCGTCCCGATACGATCAAGATGGCGCCCGTGGTGCACGCGCTGCGCGAGAACGACGCGATCGACGATCTGGTGTGCGTGACGGCGCAGCACCGCCAGATGCTCGACGATTTGCTGTCGCTCTTTGAAATCGCACCCGACTTCGATCTCGACATCATGACCGCCGATCAAACGCTCACCGAGATCACGACGCGCGTGCTGGCCGGCATGGAGCCGGTGCTGAAGCGTTCGCGCCCCGACGTCGTGCTCGTTCACGGCGACACTACCACGAGCACGTCGGCGGCGCTTGCGGCGTTCTACCAGCAGATTGCGACCGGGCACGTGGAGGCCGGCCTGCGCACCAACGATCCGTGGCTGCCCTATCCGGAAGAGATGAATCGCCGGTTGACGGGGACGATCGCGCGCTACCACTTCTCGCCGACGCCGCTGGCGCGCGAGCATCTCCTGCGCGAAAACGTTCCCGCCGACTCGATCGTCGTGACGGGCAACACGGTGATCGACGCGTTCTTGGCGGCGGCACGGCGCGACGATCTCCCCACGCCGCCTCGGTGGAACGAGCTCGACCCGGCGCGGCCGATCGTTGCCGTCACCGCCCATCGCCGCGAGAACCACCCGTTCATGCGCGAAATGTGCGAGGCGATGCGCGAGATCGCGGCGTTGCCGCAGCGGCCGCAACTCTACTGGCCGGTCCATCCGTCGCCGCACGTCGCTCCGGTGGCGCACGACGTGCTCGACGGCGTCGAGGGCGTGGTGCTGGTCGAGCCGATCGACTACGCCCAGATGGTGCGCGTGGTGAAGGGCTCGACCTTGGTCCTGACCGATTCCGGCGGCCTCCAGGAGGAGGCGCCGTGCCTCGGCAAGCCGGTGCTGGTGATGCGCGAGGAGACCGAGCGGCCCGAGGGCCTCGAGGCCGGAACGCTCGAGCTGGTCGGGCACGATCGCGATCGCATCGTGGCGGCGGTTCGGCGCCTCCTGACCGATCCCGCGGCCTTCGAGCGAATGTCGCGGGCCGCCAACCCCTACGGCGACGGGCACGCTTCGGAGCGGATCGTCGCGTGGCTTCTGGCCAGGCTGCGTTCGGGGGCCTACCCGAAGCCGTTCGTCCCGTGAAGGGCATCGTGCCGGTGCTGGCCGCCGGCAGCAGCTTTGCGATCTGCGTTTTGGCCGGGCTGGCGCTCGGGGTCTGGGTGGGGGCTAGGACCGGGCAAGCGCTGTGGGGCCCGATCGGCCTCGCCGCGGGATTCGCGCTCGGCGCCTACGCGGCCGTCCGGCTGTTCGCTCGCTCGCTGCAATGAGCGAACCAGGGGAGGAGATAGCCCCACCCCGGAGTAGCTACAGCGACGCCGACGCGGCCGCCGATCTCGCGATCTATCGCGCGCTCAGGCGATCGTCCTCGGTTTGGTCTCTAGCCGTCGCCGCGGCGCTCGCGCTGGTCGCGGTCCACTGGTTTCCGATCCCCGCGCTGGCGCTGTTCGCCGGCGGGGCGTGCGGAGTGGCCAACGGACTGCTCAGGATGCGCAGCGGCGAACGTCTAGCCGAGAGCCGCAGCGTGGGAAGCTTCGTCTTAAGTAGTTTCCTTCGAATCGGCGTCTTCGGTATAGTCCCGGTGGCGTTCGCCGCACTCGGCCCCTGGTGGTCGATGGCGTGGTACTTCGCCGGATTTTTCCTACCGCTGGCCTTGTTTGCAATCGGCGCCCGTCGCGCCTACCAACGGAAGTAATCGGAAGCACTTCTCGTGCACGAACAACTCGGAGCACACGATCTCTGGCACCTCCCGGTGTTGGGGGCCGTTCACGCGGACACGATCATGACGACCTGGCTCGTCATGGCGATCGCGCTCGTCTTTTTCGGCTGGATCGGAAGCAGCTACCGTTCCGCGTATCAGACGAAGCGCCAGCTCGTGGTCGAGGGCGTCGTCAACTACATCGCCGATCTGGCGACCGGAACGCTGGGCGAGCGCGGCGAGCCGTTCGTGCCGTTCTTCATCGCGCTCTTCGTCTTCATCTTCCTGATGAATCAGTTCGGCATGCTGCCGTTCAAGGTGTTCGGCCTGCCCTTCGGCGGGTCGCCGACGGCCGACCTGAACACGACGGTGCCGCTCGCGGCGATCGTCTTCTTGATGACGTGGATCGTCGGCTTCCAGATGACCGGCATGGAGCGGTTCTGGCACCTGTTCAAGCCGTACCCGATCCTCTTCCCGATCAACGCGCTCGAGGAAGCGGTCCGCCCGGTAACGTTGGCGGCGCGCCTGTTCTTCAACATCTTCGTGGGCGAGCTGCTCTTTACGATCGTCGCGTCGTTGATCGAGCAGCACGTGTCCATCGGCCCGCTCAACCTGTCGATCGCCGCCGCCGTCGTGCCGTTCTTCATTCAGTTCTTCAACTTTTTCGTCGGCACGATCCAGGCGTTCGTTTTCACCCTTCTCGCGATCGTCTATCTCTCGTTGTCGATCGGCGAGCAACATTAGCCCGTTCTATGAAAGGTTACGGTCTTGAGTTCTGAAGCGTTGGTAGCAGCATTCACCTTGCTGGCGTTCGGCATCATCGTCGCCGGCGTCGCCTTCGGCTCGGCCGTCGGCGACGGCATCGTGGCCAGCAAGGCCGTCGAGGCGATCTCGCGTCAGCCCGAGGCGCGCCCGAACATCATGACGTTCCTCTTCCTGGGCGTCGGCGTTCTGGAAGCGTTCCCGATCATCGCGCTCGGCATGGCCTTCTACATGCTCTTCGGCTTGGCGAACCTGCCCAGCCTCATGACGAAGATCCTCGGCCACTAGACGCGCGATGTTTCTCTCGCTCGATTGGACGCTTGCGATCCAGCTCGTGAACTTCGCGATCTTCTTCGCGTTGCTCAACGTGCTGTTTCTCAAGCCCGTCGGCAACGCGATTCGCAAGCGGCGGGAGTACATCAACAGCGTCACCAGCGATTACGATCGCTATCAGGGCGAGGCGAGCGCGCTTCGTGCCGGTGCGGAGAAGATTCGCGCCGACGCGCGCCGCGAAGGCGAGTCGACCCTGAGCAAAGCTCGCGCCGAGGCCTCGAACGAGACCGCGAAGATCGCGGCCGAGTTTTCGGGGAAGGTGCAATCGACCGTGGAAGACGCGCATCGCCGCGCCGCCGAGGAGCTCGAAGCGGCGCGTGCGGGCGAAGACCGCCTGGTGCGCCAGCTCGCCGATACGATGGTCGAGCGCGCGACGGGAGAGGCGGTCGCATCGTGAGATCGGGCGATTTCTACGTTCAGCTCGCCGCGTGGAGCCAAATCGTCGCCTCGGTACTGTTCATCGCGGTCATGGTGTGGCTGTGGTCGAAGTTCGTGCAGCCGGCCATCCTGGCGGCGCAAGACCGCGCCAACAAAGCGATCGCCGAAGCCGAACGCCATCGCGACGAAGCCAAGGCGACCCTCGATCTGCTCAAGACCGAAACCAGCGGCGCCACGCACGATGCCGAGCTCATCAAAGCGCGCGCCGCCGAACAAGCCAAACGCGAATACGACGCCGCGATCGCCGACGCACGCGAGAGCGGCGAGCGTGCGCTGGCGCAGGCGCAGGGCGAGTTCGAACGCGCCATCGTCGCGGCCCGCATTCGGCTGCGCGAGGAGATTTTAGAGAAGGCCCTCGACGCGGCGCGCTCGGAATCGGCGCGCCGGATCGACGCGGCGGCCGACGCGCGCCTGGTCGACGCGTTCGTGGCCTCCATCGAGCGCTCGGCGCCTTCTTCCTACGAGGCCGCCCGTGATTAACGAAACGCTCGCCCGGCGGTACGCCACCGCCGTCTTCTCGCTGGCCAAAGACCGCGGCCTCACCGAGCGCGTCGGCGACGAACTGCAGGCGATCGCCAAGAGCATCGGCGGCGACGCGACCACGCACGATTTCTTCGTCGCGCCGGTGATCGACCGCGCCACCAAGGAGCGCGTTCTCGCCGGCGTCTTCGAAGGCCGCGTCGACGAGATCTCGCTGCACACGCTCTTGCTGCTGGTGCGCAAGCGCCGCGAAGCGCTGCTCGACGCGCTGGTGACGGAATACCGCAAGCTGCAGCAGGCCGATCGCGGCTTCGAGCCGCTCGTGCTGACCTCGGCGCACCCGCTCTCGCCGGCCGAACTGCAGGCGATGGTGGAGCGCTTGGAGCGCCTCTACCGCAAGAAATTCGACGTGAAGCACGTCGTCGACCCCAGCGTCATCGGTGGCGTTCGCGTCCTCATGGGCGACCGCCGCGTCGACGGAACCGTCTCGGGGCGTTTGGAAGCCCTCGCTAGAGAACTCTTTGCAAGCAACTAGGACGACACAAGCATGATAAACGCCGACGAAATCGCCGGAATCCTCAAACAGCAGATCCAGGGCTTCAAATCGGAGCTTCAGGAAGACGAGATCGGAACCGTCATCGAAGTCGGTGCGAACCTCGCGCGCGTCTACGGCCTGCGCGGCGTGCGTTCGTCGGAGCTGGTCGAGTTTCCCAACGGGCTGCAGGGCGTCGCGCTGAACCTCGAAGAGGACAACGTCGGCATCGTCATCATGGGCCCCGACAAGGACATCAAAGAGGGCGACAAGGTGCGGCGCACCGGCCGCATCGCGTCGGTGCCGGTCGGCGAAGCGCTGCTCGGCCGCGTCGTCAATCCGCTCGGCCAGCCGATCGACGGCAAGGGCGACATCGCCACCCGGAAGTACCGCACGGTCGAGAACGTCGCACCCGGCGTCGTGCAGCGCCAGTCGGTGAAGCAGCCGCTGCAGACCGGCATCCGCGCGATCGACGCGCTGATCCCGATCGGCAAGGGCCAGCGCGAGCTGATCATCGGCGACCGCTCGACCGGCAAGACGGCGATCGCCATCGACACGATCCTCAATCAAAAGGGCCGCAACGTCTACTGCATCTACGTCGCGATCGGTCAGAAGAACTCGACCGTCGCGGCGCTCTCGCAGATTCTCGAACAAAAAGGCGCGATGGCGTACACCACCATCGTCGCCGTCAGCCCGTCGGAAGCCGCGGCGCTGCGCTGGCTCGCACCGTTCGCCGGCTGCGCGATGGCCGAAGAGCTGATGTACTCGGGCAAAGACGTCCTCATCGTGTACGACGATCTCACCAAGCACGCGCAGTCGTATCGCGAGATGTCGCTGCTGCTGCGCCGTCCGCCGGGCCGCGAAGCCTATCCCGGCGACGTGTTCTACCTGCATTCGCGCCTGCTCGAACGCTCGGCCAAGCTCTCCGACGATCTCGGCGGCGGCTCGCTGACGGCGCTGCCGATCATCGAAACGCAGGCCGGCGATTTCTCGGCGTACATTCCGACCAACGTCATCTCGATCACCGACGGCCAGATCTACCTCACGCCGCAGCTCTTCTTCCAGGGCATCCGGCCGGCCGTCGACGTCGGCCTCTCGGTGTCGCGCGTCGGCGGCGCCGCGCAGACCAAGGCGATGAAGTCGGTCGCGGGCCAGCTCAAGCTGGAGCTCGCGCAGTACCGCGATCTCGCGGCCTTCGCCAAGCTCTCGAGCGATCTCGACAAATCGACGCAGATGCAGCTGATGCGCGGCGAAAAGATGACCGAGCTGCTCAAGCAGCCGCAGTACCAGCCGCAGGCGATGGAAGATCAGGTCGCGATCATCTACGCCGCCGGCAAGGGCTTCGTCAACGACGTTCCGACGCCGCGCCTCCAGGCGTGGGCCGCCGGCTTCATCGATTTCCTGCACGCCAAGCATGCGGAGATTCCGAAAGCGATCGCCGACAGCAACCAGCTCAGCGACGACGTCAAGAAACAGCTCGACGCCGCGGTGGCAGAGTTCAACAAGTCGTTCTAGATGCCCAGCGTACGAGATCTTCGCGACCGCATCCGGTCGCTGAAGAATACCCAGCAGATCACCAAGGCGATGAAACAAGTCGCCGCTGCGAAGATTCGCCGCGCCGAGCGGGCGCAAAAAGAGGCGCGCCCCTACGCCGAGACGATCTCCGACATGCTGCGCGATCTGATGCAGGCCGTCACGGCGGTCGACCATCCGTTCATGAAGCCGGGCAAAGCCGACGCTCCCGCCGGCGTGCTGCTGATGACGGCCGACAAAGGCCTTGCGGGCGCGTTCAACTCGAACGTCATTCGCGCCGGCGAAATCTACGCCCGCGACAAGCGCGTGGCGTGGTATTCGGTCGGCGTGAAATCGCGCAACGCGGTGCGCCGTCTCGGCGCGACCGACGCGCCGTTCTGGCCGCTCAACGCAGCTTCGAAGATCGAAGCGGCCCGCGAGGTCGCGCGCCGCGTGACCGCGGACTTCGTCGCCGGGAAGATCTCTGAGATCGTGCTGGTGCACTCCGAGTTCGTCACGATGATGACGCAGCGCCCGAACGTTCGTAAGCTCGTCCCGATCGAAACGGCCAGCGTGGTCGCAACCGCGAAAGAAGAGGGCGCCGCGGAGGACCGCCGGCCGCGGGGCGCGGTCGAGTTCGCACCGTCGCCCGAGTTCGTGCTCTCGCGCCTGCTGCCCAAATACCTCGAGTTTACGATCTTCTCCGCGATGCTCGAAACCGACGCGGCGTTCTTCGCGGCGCAGCTGCTCGCGATGAACAATGCCACCGAGAACGCGTCCAAGCTCATCGACGAGCTTACGATCCAGATGAACAACGCCCGCCAGGCCGCGATCACCAAGGAACTGCTCGAGATCGTCGCCGGCGCCGAAGCGCTGGGAGTCGAGTGACGCCCCGTGCCGTCGAAACTTCCCATCACCAACAAGGACAGAGTTAGCAATGGCTGCCACCGGTAAAGTCGTCCAAGTGCTCGGCAACGTCGTCGACGTTGAGTTCACCCCCGAGACGCTTCCCAACATCAACGACGCGTTGATGGTGCGCGTGAACGAGGGCTCCGGTGCGGCGCACGCCAACGGCGCGCCCGGCGGTTCGAGCGACATCGAGCTCGGGGGAACGGCCATGGCGCCGCGCGACCTGACGCTCGAAGTGCAGGACGAGTTGGGCAACAATCAAGTGCGCTGCCTGGCGATGGGTTCGACCGACGGCCTCGTGCGCGGAGCCGCGGTGACCGCGGTCGGCGGCCCGATTCAGGTTCCGGTCGGCGAAGGCACGCTGGGACGCATCTTCAACGTCCTCGGCAAGACGATCGACACCGACGAGCCGGTGAAAGCCGCGGCGATGTGGCCGATCCACCGCCCCGCGCCGGAGTTCAAATATCAGGATCCGACGCCGCGCATCTTCGAAACCGGCATCAAAGTGGTCGACTTGATGGCGCCGTACACGCGCGGCGGTAAGGTCGGTCTCTTCGGCGGCGCGGGCGTCGGCAAGACCGTGCTCATTCAGGAGCTCATCCGCAACATCGCCTACGTGCACAAAGGCTTCTCGGTGTTCACCGGCGTCGGCGAGCGCACGCGCGAAGGCAACGACCTCTGGATGGAGATGAAAGAGTCGGGCGTGCTCGCCCAGACGACGCTCGTGTTCGGCCAGATGGACGAGCCCCCGGGCGTGCGTTTCCGCGTCGCGCAGACCGGCGTGACGATGGCCGAATACTTCCGCGACGAGCTCGGCGCCGACGTGCTGCTCTTCATGGACAACATCTTCCGCTATCTGCAGGCCGGCTCGGAAGTCTCGGCGCTGATGGGCCGCATGCCTTCGGCGGTCGGATACCAGCCGACGCTCGGCACCGACATGGGCCTGCTCGAAGAGCGCATCACCTCGACGCGCAAAGGCTCGATCACCTCGGTGCAAGCCGTGTACGTGCCCGCCGACGACTACACCGACCCGGCCGTTGCGGTGACGTTCGCCCATCTCGACGCCACCACGGCGCTCTCGCGCCCGATCTCCGAGCTGGGCATCTATCCGGCCGTCGATCCGCTGGCGTCGACCTCGCGCATCCTCGATCCGCAGATCATCGGCGAGGAGCACTATCAGGTCGCCCGCGGCGTGCAAGAAGTGCTTCAGCGCTATAAAGACCTGCAGGACATCATCGCGATTCTGGGCGTCGAGGAGCTTTCGGAAGAGGACAAGGTGGTCGTCGGCCGCGCCCGGCGCATCCAGCGTTTCTTCTCGCAACCGTTCTTCGTGGCCGAGCAGTTCACGGGGCGCGAAGGCAAATACGTCAAGCTCTCCGACACGATCGCCTCGTTCAAGGAGATCCTCGACGGCAAGGTCGACTCGCTGCCCGAAGCGGCGTTCTTCTATGCCGGAACGATCGACGAAGTGAAGCAGGCCGCCGAAAAGATGAGCGCCGGAGTCTAACGCGGCGTGGCCAGCACCGTCCCCTTCAAGCTCATCACGCCCACGCGCGTGGCCTTCGACGGCCTCGCGGAGCTCGTCATCGCCGTAACCACGGAAGGCGAAGAGGGCATCCTTCCCAAGCACGCTCCGTTCTTGGCGGCGTTGAAACCGGGCGTCTTGCGCGCCAACGTCGTGAAAGACGGCGCGACGTCGCGCCTCGAAATGGCGACCGGCGAGGGCTTTCTCCAGGCGCTGCCCGAGCGGGTCACGGTGCTCGTCGACGAAGCCCTCACGTTCGAAGAAATCGACGTGGCGAAGGCGCGCGAGGAGCTGCAGGCTGCGACCGATCGCCAAAAAGCCGACGCCGGCGACGCCGACGCGGCGGCTCGCGCCCAGGCGCAGATCGATTTCGCGAACGCCAAGCTGAAGCTGACCGGCCACTAGGCACTGGCTGGAACCGGACTCCAAGCGGGGCGGCCAAGGCCGCCCCGCGAACGTTTTGGCCCTGCGAGCATCATGTTAGATCGATTGGAAACCACGCTGCGCGTCCGCGGCGGCGCGCGCTTGGAAGGCTCGGTGGCCACGCACGGGGCCAAGAACGCCGCGCTGCCGATTATGGCCGCCGCCCTGCTGGCCAACGGTACGGTCACGCTCAAACGCATTCCGCGCATTACCGACGTCTCGGTGATGTGGTCGCTGCTCGAAGCGCTCGGAGCGCGTTTGCGCTACGAAGGCGACAATACCGTGACCATCGACGCGAGCAACGTCGCGTCGTATCGCGCCCCGTACGCGCTCGTTCGCAAGCTCGCAGCTTCCTTCGATATCGTCGGCCCGCTGCTCGGCCGGTTCGGCCGCGCCGAGGTGCCGCTGCCGGGCGGCTGCGTGCTCGGCACGCGTGCGACCGACATGCACGAACAAGCCTTCGTCGCGTTGGGATGCGACGTTCGCAACGCGCACGGTTACCTGATCGCCGAGTGTTCGCGCGGCCGGCTCGAGGGCGCGAACGTCGAGTTTCGCCTGCCCAGCGTCGGCGCGACGAAGAACGCGCTGCTGGCCGCAGTGCTCGCCAAAGGAACGACGACGCTTTCGAACGTCGCGATGGAACCCGAAGTCGTCGATCTCGCCAACTTCCTCGTCGCGATGGGCGCGAAGATCGCCGGCATCGGCAGCGACGCGATGACGATCGAAGGCGTCGAGCAACTGCACGGCACCGAATACGAAATCATCCCGGATCGCATCGTCACCGGAACGCTGCTGCTCGCCGGCGCGGTGACGCGCGGCGACGTGACGGTCACCGGCTGCAACCCCGATCATCTGCGCGCGGCGCTCGACAAGCTCGTCGAGTGCGGCGTCGTGACGACCACCGGCGACGATTGGATCCGCGTGCGCGCCGACGGCATCACCGGCGGAACGGACATCTTGACCGCCCCATATCCGGGATTTCCGACCGACCTTCAGCCGCAAGCGGTCGCGTTTCTCAGCACGTGCCCGGGAACGAGCGTCGTCGAAGAGTCGATCTTCAACGCGCGCTTCTCGTACGTCAACGAACTTGCGCGCATGGGCGCCGACGTCAAGGTGACGATGGAGAGCAACGCCGCCGTCATCAAGGGCGTCGAGCAGCTCTCCGGCGCGCCGGTCGAAGCGCCCGACATTCGCGCGGGCGCGGGCCTGGTCGTCGCCGGCCTCGCGGCCGCGGGCGAGACCGAGATCATCGGCTTGGAGTACATCGATCGCGGCTACGAGCGCTTGGAAGAGCTGCTTTCGGAGCTGGGCGGCCAAGTACAGCGCAGCAGCGGCGTCACGCCGCTGGTCGAGCCGACCGGATTCTTCGAAACCAGCGAATACCCACGCATTTCCGCCGCCGGTTAACTAGTAGACAGGAGTTTTTTTTTTGGATATCGGGATCGACCTCGGAACGGCCAACGTGCTCGTGCACGTCAAGGGGAAAGGCATCGTCTTGCGCGAGCCTTCCGTCGTGGCCAAAGATATGAACACCGGCCGCGTCCTCGCGGTCGGCGAAGAGGCGCGGCAGATGCTGGGCAAGACGCCCGCGCACATTCAGGCGATCCGCCCGCTGCGCGACGGCGTCATCGCCGATTTCGAAGTGACCGAAGCGATGCTTTCCTATTTCATCAAAAAAGTGATGAAGGATCGCTCGTGGTGGTCTTCGATCGTCAAGCCGAAGCCGCACGTGACGATCTGCGTTCCCGCCGAGATCACGAGCGTCGAAGAGCGCGCGGTCAAAGACGCCGCCAAGCTTGCGGGCGCGCGCGACGTCGACATCGTCGAAGAACCGATGGCGGCGGCGATCGGCGCCGGCCTGCCGATCGACGGGCCGTCCGGCAGCATGGTCGTCGATATCGGCGGCGGCACGTCGGACGTAGCGGTGATCTCGCTCGGCGGCATCGTGGTGTCGCAATCGCTGCGCGTCGCCGGCAACAAGCTCGACGACGCGATCGTGCGTTACATCCGCCGCGTGTACAACCTGATGATCGGCGAGCGCACGGCCGAAGAGATCAAGATCAAAATCGGCTCGGCCTACAAGCTCGAGCAAGAACTGGCGATGGAGATTCGCGGTCGCGATCTCATCAACGGCCTGCCGAAGACCGTGAAGATCACGAGCGAAGAAATTCGCGAAGCGCTCTCCGAACCGGTCGGCGCGATCGTCGAGGCGGTGAAGGCCGTGCTCGAGAAGACGCCGCCGGAGCTCGCCGCCGATATCATCGACCGCGGCGTGATTCTCACCGGCGGCGGCGCGCTGCTGCGCGGGCTCGACAAGCTGCTCTCGGAAGTCACCGGCGTGCCGGCGATCGTCGCCGACGATCCGCTTTCGTGCGTCGCCCTGGGAACCGGAGCGCGCGTACACGTGTGACGCGGATCGTCGATGCCAGGCTCGTGCCGGAAGCCGAGGTGCTCGAAGAGGTCGCGCGCGTCGTCTTCGCCGGCGGCACCGTGATCTTTCCGAACGACACGAGCTATTGCATCGCCTGCGATCCGTACGATTCGGCCGCGGTCGATCGTCTCTATGCCGCCAAGGGCCGTGCCGACACGCAGCCGATGACGATGCACGTCGCGTCGGCGGCGGAGTTCCTCGAATACGCCGGCGAGAATCCGCTGGCGGCTTTGGCCGCCAAGCGCCTTCTGCCGGCGCCGGCGATCTTGCTCGTTGCCAAGCCGAAGTTCCTGAGCGAGGAACTGACCGCCGGTCTGCAGACCACCGCGTTCCGCGTCCCCGACGACGGGTTTGCCCGGGCGGTGCTCGAACGGTGCGGTCCCCTGGCCGGCACCACGGCAAACCCTAAGGCCGGCCCGCGATACTGCGGGGATGAGGATCGCTCGATGCTCCCGCCGGCCGAACTGCTCGTCGAACGCGGGCCGACGCGTTACGAGCGCGAATCGTCGATTCTCGATCTCACCGGTCCCCGCGCGCGCCTATTGCGAGCGGGCGCCGTTTCGGAAGCCCGCTTGGCGGAACTCCTAGGGCCCATCGAACGTCCTGCGGTAAAGGTGCGCACGCAAAGAGTATGATTCGACCGATCCTTACGCTCGCGGCCGTTCCGGCGCTCGCCGCGTTGCTGGTTGCCGCCACTCCGGCCCCGGGCGCGCCGCCGCCGCGGCTGCCGCCGCCCGTGCCGGTGAAGGCCTCCCCCCGCGCGCCCGCCGCTCCCAGCGCCGGTCCGCAATCGGTCGTGCCCGCCGGCGGCGCGTCGTTCGACATGGGCGTCTGGACCGTCCACGCGAGTTCGGTCGACGCCAACTTCAAGACCGGCGAGTTCAGCACGCCCAAACAGGTGGTGATGACTCGGGTCGGCGGCGACGTGAGCGCCGATCGCGCCAACGGCAACTACAAGAAGCAGCTCGTCACTTTGACCGGGCACGTGGTGATGCACGATAGCACCGGCAACTACGGCGGCGTCGATAGCGCCGGCGGCGAGCGTTCCAGCGGCCCGTCCACGCTGACGGCCGACCGCGCCGAGATCGACGGCCAAGCCAAGATCTACAAAGCGATCGGTAACGTGCATTACGTTCAGGCCGATACGACGGTCGACTCCGACAACGGCACGCTCAACGACGCAACGCACGATCTCTTCCTGCAAGGCAACGTGCACATCGTGCAGGGCACGCACAAACTCGACGCACAGAGCGTGGTGTACAACACGATCACCGGAAAAGCGCACGCCGAGGGCAACGTCACGATTCAGTTCCCGGGCGAGCTGCATCGCGGCCTTGCGACGCCCAAGCCGATCCACGTGCCGAAGAACCCCTACACCGAGGCCGTCACTCCGCCTCCGGCTCGGTAGCGCCGGGCTCTTCGAAGTAGCGGCGGCCGCGCAGGTTTTCCGGCAGGTTGAACTGCTTGACGGAGTAGTCGTCGTGCGCGTAGTGGTAGCCCTTGCCGTAGCCGAGTTCGCGCATGAGGCCGGTCGGCGCGTTGCGTAAGTGCATCGGCACCGGATCGTTGCGGGTTTCGCGGACGTCTTGCATCGCGGCGCCGTAGGCGCGGCCCACGGCGTTGCTCTTGCGCGCGCGCGCGAGATAGAGCGTGGCGTGCGCGAGCGGATAATAGCCCTCGGGCATGCCGATGAAGTGCACGGCCTGCTGCGCGGCGATCGCGAGCGGCAGCGCTTGGGCGTCGGCGAGCCCCACGTCTTCCGAGGCTAAGATCACGAGGCGGCGCGCGATGAAGAGCGGATCCTCGCCGCCGTCGACCATGCGTGCGAGCCAATAGACGGCGGCATCGGGGTCGCTGGCCCGGATCGACTTGATGAACGCGCTGATGGTGTCGTAGTGATTCTCGCCGCCCTTGTCGTACAGCGACGCCCGGCGCTGCATCGCGTCTTTGACGAGTTCGCGGTCGATGCGCCGCGCGCCGTCGCGTTCGGGCGCGGAGGCGGCGGCAAACTCCAGCGCGTTGAGCGCCGAACGGGCGTCGCCGTTGGCCAGGCCGACGATCGCCGCGCGGGCGTCGTCGTCGACGACGACGCCGAGCTGCCCCAAGCCGCGTTCGCGATCGGCGAGCGCGCGATCGACGAGCGCGCCCACCTGCTCGTCGGAGAGCGAGGTGAAGGCGAAGACGCGGGCCCGCGAGAGCAGCGCCGAGTTCACCTCGAACGACGGGTTCTCGGTGGTGGCGCCGATGAGCACGATCGTACCGTCCTCGACGTAGGGCAGGATCGCATCCTGCTGCGCCTTGTTGAAGCGATGGATCTCGTCGACGAAGAGGACGGTGCGGGTGCCCACCCTGCGGCGGCCCTGCGCCTCGGCGACGACGGCGCGCAGGTCGGCCACGCCGGCGCTTACCGCGGAGAGCGAGGCGAAGTGCGATTTCGTCGCGTTCGCGACGACCTCGGCGAGCGTCGTCTTTCCGGTGCCGGGCGGCCCGAAGAGGATCATCGACGGCACGGCGTCGTTCTCGATGGCCTTGCGCAGCGGGCGCCCCGGGCCGACGACGTTCTCTTGGCCGACGAACTCGTCGATCGTCCGCGGGCGCATGCGCGACGCCAACGGTTCGGCGAACGATCCGGTCGCCTCGAACAGGCTCTGGTTTCGGTCTCGCGAGGGCAAGGTGCGTACCTCCGGTACGGACGCATTAAAAGACGGCCCGAGGAATCCTCGGACCGTCTTTTTTCCCGTTGCTACTTCTCGGAGTGTGCGTTGGAGCTTCGCACAAATGTTATGGTAGAGTGGGACGCTGGGAGCGAACTGTGAACTCGAAAAATTCTCGCATCTATCTCGATTACGCCGCCACGACGCCGCTCCGGCCCGAAGCCGAGCGGGCGATGCGCGACTCGCTGGCGGTCGCGCCCTACAACCCCAGCTCCCTCCACGCCGAAGGGCGCGCGGCGCGCGCCGCGCTCGACGGCGCGCGCGAACGCGTCGCCGGCGCGCTCGGCGTGGCGCGCGGCGAAATCGTCTTTACCGGGAGCGGGACGGAATCGGATAATCTCGCGCTGCTGGGCGCGGCGCGGGCCGCGGGCCGCACCGGGCGCATCGTATCGACGGCGATCGAGCATCGCGCCGTGCTGCACTCGCTCGAGCGGCTGCGCGACGAAGGCTACGACGTCGTGCTGGTGCCCGTGGAACGCGACGGGACGGTAGACCCGCAGCGCTTCGAACGCGCGCTCGGCGAACGGGCGCTGCTGGCGTCGGTGGCGTATGCCAATAACGAAATCGGCACGGTGCAGCCCATCGCGGAACTCGCGCGCATCGCGCACGCTCGCGGCGCCGCGTTTCACACCGACGCGGTGCAGGCGCCGGCGTGGCTCGACGTGCGCCCGCGCGAGCTAGGCGTCGATCTGCTCTCGATCTCGGCGCACAAGTTTTTCGGGCCGAAAGGCGTCGGCGCGCTGTACGTACGCGCGGGGGTCGAGCTGGCGCCGGTCGGCTATGGCGGCGGCCAAGAGCGCGGGCGCCGCGCCGGCACCGAGAACGTCGCGGGGATCGCCGGCCTCGCTCGCGCGCTCGAACTCGCGGTCGAAGAACGGCCCGCGCGAGCGCCCGCGGTTGCGGCCCTCCGCGACCGCCTCGAGGCCGGGCTCGCCGCCCTGGGCGAGGTCGAGATCAATGGCGGCGGGGCCCCACGCATCGCGCACATCGTCAACGCCAGCTTTGCGAGTGCCGCTTCGGAGGCACTGCTGGCGCGGCTCGATCTCGAGGGCATCGCCGTCTCGGCGGGCAGCGCCTGCGCTTCGGGCGCGCTGGAACCGAGCCACGTCATCGGGGCCCTGGGCAAAGAGGAGCGCTGGCGGGGCGGCGCGGTGCGCTTTTCGCTCGGACCGCCGACGACGGCGGGCGACGTGGACCGAGTATTAGAAGTCCTTGCACGGGTAGTAGGTGATATCCGAGCATGTTAGGGGCATAGAAGCCCGACCGATGGAGATTTTCCAGCTTTGACGCCTGTAGAAATTGGTGGCCTCATCCGCGACATCTTGGTGGGTGTCGGCGTCCTGCTCGTCGGCGTCGGCATGCTGATCGGCATGCAGGGCCTTGCAAAGACGATGTCTCGTCTCAACGTGACCCTCGACGGCGTCGACCGCCAGATGGAAGCGCTCGGGGCGCCGGTCGCCGACACCCTCAGCCACGTGGACGGCATCGCCGACACGGCCGACAAGACGCTGGCGCGGCTCTCGGGCGTCGTCTCGTCGCTCGAAGGCGTCGCCGGCAGCGTTTCGGAGACGGCCGATTTGACCAAAAGTGCCTTATCCCCGGCCATCGTCAACCTGGGAGCGACCCTCACGGGGGTCAGCGCTGGTTTGCGGCGGCTACTTACGGGAAAGAACCCAACAGACCAAGCCTAAGCTAGGAGTAGAATTTCGTCATGAGCAACGGCAAAGGCGGAGGCGGCTTCGTCGCCGGTTTCGTCATCGGTGCCATCGTTGGCGGTGCGGCCGCAGTGCTGCTCGTCCAGGAAGACGCCCGCGATCTCTTAGTCGGAAAGGCGCGCGAAGCCGGCAACATCGCGATGGACGCGACCGGCGATCTGCGCGGCAAGGTCGGCGACGTGACGTCGCAGTGGCAATCCAACGCATCGGAACTGTACGAACGCGGGCGCCAAGTGGTCGAGAACGCGCGAGCGAACGTCGACGCTGCGGTAACCGAAGGGCAAGAAACGGCGGATCGAGCGCGCGAAGAGCTCGAACGCAAGGCTGGAGGATAGGTTTTTGGATATCAAAGTGAACGTGCGCGAGGCGCCGGGCGATTGCTACGTCGTGGATTTGAGCGGCGAGATCGACGTCTATACGTCTCCCAAGGTGAAAGACGCGATCGGCGAGATCATCGATCGCGGCGTCTATCACCTGGTCATCAACCTCGAGAAGGTGCGCTACATCGATTCGACGGGATTGGGCGTGTTGATCGGCGGCCTGAAGCGCGTGCGCGAGCACGGCGGTTCGGTGAACCTCGTCTGCACCAACCCGCAGATCAAGAAGATCTTCGACATCACCGGATTGGTGAAGATCTTCGGAATCTTCGAGAGCGAAGACGCCGCGATGAAAGCGCTGGTGTGAACCAGCCCGTGGAAGTCGTCACCGAAGATCTCGTAGAGCTCCGCATTCCGTGCCGTGCCGAGTGGGTCGCGCTCGCGCGGCTGGCGGTCGCGGCGGTAGCCAATCGGCTGCGGTTTTCGATCGAAGATATCGAAGATCTCAAGCTCGCCGTCGCCGAAGCGTGCACGGCGGTCATCCAGCACGAGAATCATGGCGAGGCGATCGAGCTGACGTGCGAGACGTCGGTCGACAACCTGCGGATTCGCGTGCGCGACGCGGGGCGTCACGTCGCTCGCGCGGAGGCGGCGCATGCGATGGATCTCGACGAAGCGCGCGTCGCGGGGCTAGGCGTCTTTCTGATTCGCACGCTCATGGACGAAGTCACGTACGACGTGCATCCGGAGCGAGGCACCGACCTGGTCATGGTCAAGAGGCTGGACGGCCGCCACTAGACGTGCAGGAGCGTGACGAATCGCGTCCCGATCGGGAACGGACGCGCGCCCTATTTGCGCAATTCACCGAGGCACGCGCGCGCGCCTCGGGTTCGCCGGACGAGCCCGACTCCGAACACGAACGCCTGCGCGGCGAGCTGGTCGTCGCGCACCTGAATCTCGTGCGTTTTCTCGCCGTCAAGTTCGCCAACCGCGGCGAGCCGCTCGACGATCTCGTGCAAGTCGGCACGGTGGGATTGCTCAAAGCCATCGACCGCTTCGATCTCGAGCGAGGCGTCGAGTTCACCACCTACGCGACGCCGACCATCGTCGGCGAGATCAAGCGGTATTTCCGCGACAAAGGCTGGGCGGTGAAGGTGCCGCGCCGCCTGCAGGAGCTCAACCTCGCGGTCAATCGCGCCGGCGACAAGCTGGCGATCGAACTCGGCCGCAGCCCGACCGTCGCCGAACTCGCCGAACATCTGGGCGCGGGCGAAGAAGAAATTCTCGAAGCCCAGGAGCTCGGGCAAGCCTACAACTTGCTCTCGCTCGATAGCGAAGTGTCGGGCGAGAGCGACAAGAAGTCGCAAACGCTCGCCGACACGGTCGGCCACAACGACGCCGGCCTCGAACTGCTCGAAGACCGCGCCAACTTGGAACGCGCCTTTCACGTGCTTACCGGCCGCGAGCGCGTCATCATCTACCTGCGCTTCTACGAATCGATCTCGCAAACGGAGATCGCCAAGCGCCTGAACGTCTCGCAGATGCACGTCTCGCGCCTGCAGGCCAAAGCTCTCGAGAAACTGCGCGGCGTCTTAGCCGAGTAGCGCCGCAGCGCCAAGACTACGCGCCGGCGACGACGACGCGGTTGCGGCCCGCGCGTTTGGCTTCGTAGCAGGCTTCGTCGGCCCGCCGCAGCGCCGAGGCGCCGCTCTCCATCGATTCGTCGATGCCGATCACGCCGATGCTCGAGCCCGCGCGCAGAACGCGGCCGTCCCACACCAGCGAAAATTCGCGAACCGCGTCGAGCACGTCGCGCGCGATGCGTTCGGCCTGATCGCGAGTGCAGCCGTGCAGTAGGATCGCGAACTCGTCGCCGCCGATGCGGGCGAACACGTCGAAACGGCGCAGCCGCCCGCCGATCTCGGCGGTCAATCCCACGAGAAGCCGGTCGCCGGCTTCGTGGCCGTAGAGATCGTTGACCGGCTTGAAGCCGTCGAGGTCGAAGAAGAGCAACCCGTGCGCCGAGCCGCGCCGCTTGGCGTCCCAGACCGCGTCCTCGAGCGCTTGCATGAAGAAGCGGCGGTTGTAGATTCCGGTGAGCGGATCGTGCGCGGCTTCGAAAGTGAGGCGTTCGTCGCGGAAATGCTGTTCGGTGACGTCGCGGTAGACGATCACCGTATTGATCACCTTGCCGGCCGGATTGTGGATCGGCGTCGCGTTCAGTTCGGCCCAGAACGGCTTGCCGTCGGCTCGGTGGAAGGCGATCTCGCCGCGCACCACTTCGCCCGCGATCAAGCTCGTGCGATACGCGTTTAGCACGGCAGCGTCGGTCTGCGGCCCGACGAGGAAATCGGAGCTGCGGCCGATCACGTCGTCGCGACGATAGCCGGTCATGCGTAAGAACGCGTCGTTGACGTAATGGAATCGCCAGCCGCCGGCCTCGCGCCACTCGAAGATGGCGATCGCGTCGGAGGCTTGATCGACGGCGGCGGAGAGGAGCCGCAGGCGCGCGGTCGCCTCGACGCGCTCGTCGATGTCGCGCTGGATCCCCACGTAGCCGGTCAGCTCGCCGTGCGCGTCCAGGAGCGGCCGCAAATTCATCTCGGTCCAGAACGGCTCGCCGTTCTTCCGGTATTTGAGCAGCTCCAGCCGCCTGGGCAGCTTGGCCAGCAGGGTGCGCTTCGTGCTCTCGACCGCTTCGCGGTCGGTGTTGGGGCCGTAGAGCAGCTCGGGCGGCTGCCCGAGGGCCTCGGCCTTGGAGTAGCCCGTCTGACGCTCGAACATCGGGTTGACGTAGCGCATGACGTAGCGGCCGGTCGCCGCGTTGAATTCGCAGACGATGACCGCGTCGTTGGCGTTCTCGACGGCTGCCGTGAGATAGGCGAGGGAATCCCGGTCGACCACGGGATGGAGGCTTCGCCAGGCGCTCTTTTGCCCCCTCAAACCCGGCCCAAGGCATAGGAGAGGGGCGGCCGTTTCTGCTAACATCTCGGGTTGACCGCCATGAAAAGCCAAGAACTCCGCCAAGCTTGGATCGACTTCTTCGCATCCAAAGGCCACAAGCTGCTGCCGCCGGCCAGCCTGATCCCGCACGAAATGTCGACGACGCTCTTCACGATCGCCGGCATGGAGCAGTTCGTCCCGGTCTTCCTGGGGGAGCAGCCGCCGCCGGCGCCCCGGGCAGTCACCGTGCAGCCCTGCCTTCGCGTGGCCGGCGCCAAGAGCGACATCGAGAACGTCGGGCGCACCGGACGCCACGGCACCTTCCTCGAGATGCTCGGTAACTTCAGCTTCGGCGACTACTATAAGCGCGAGGCGATCGCGTGGGCGTGGGAGTTCTCGACGCAGGTGCTGCGGCTCGATCCGCAGCGGCTCTACGTAACCGTGCATCTCTCCGACGACGAAGCCGAACGCATTTGGATCGACGAGATCGGCCTCGATCCGTCGCGCGTCAGCCGCTTCGACGAAGACAACTTCTGGACGATGGGCCCGACGGGACCCTGCGGCCCGTGCACCGAGCTGTTTTACGACACCGGCGAACGCTACGCCAGCGGCCCCGGCGACACCGGGCCCAACCTCGGAAACCGCTACGTCGAGTTCTGGAACGTCGTCTTTCAGCAATACAATCGCGGCGCCGACGGCAAGCTCTCCGATCTGCCGCGCAAGGCGATCGATACGGGCGCGGGCTTCGAACGCATGCTCGCGATCTGCAACGGCTTGGCTTCGATGTACGAGACCGATCTCTTCACCGATTTGGTCGCGGCGCAGCCGCCGGTCGGGCAGAGCTCGCTTTCCCCCGAGGAGCGGCGCGTTCGTCAGAATATCGTCGCCGATCACGCTCGCGCCGCTACGTTTCTCATCAACGACGGCGTCTATCCCTCGAACAACGATCGCGGGTACGTCCTGCGCTTTCTCATCCGCCGCGCCATCCGCAACGGCAAGCTGCTGGGTTACCCCAACGGCTTCCTCGCCGATCTCGTGCCGGCGGTGGTCGCGTCGCTCGAGGCGGGCTATCCGGAGCTGCGCCGCAACGCGTCGCGCATCGCTTCGGCACTGCGCGCCGAGGAGCAAACCTTCGACCGTACGCTGGAACGCGGCATGGCGATGCTCGACCGGTTGATCGCCGACGCGATCGCCAACTGCACGCGTCTGGTGACGGGCGAAGAAGCGTTCGTTCTGCACGACACGTTCGGTTTTCCGATCGAGCTGACGCGCGAGATCGCGGGCGATGCGGGCGCGGCGGTGGATACGGTCGGCTTCGAGCACCTCATGGACGAGCAGCGCGAGCGCGCGCGCCGCGACGCGGCCGATAAACGTTCCGACGTGATCGTCGTCGAGCTCCCCGAGATTCGCAGCGAGTTCACCGGGTACGAGGGGCTCGAAGACGACGGCAAGCTCGTCGCGATCTCGCACGACCGCAAACCGGCGTCGGAACTGCGCGCGGGCCAGGAAGGCGTGCTGATTCTCGACCGGTCGTCGTTCTACGCCGAGCGCGGCGGCCAAATCGGCGATCGCGGCACGCTCACCGGCCCGAACGGCACGTTCGAGGTGCGCGACACGCAGTACGCCGGCGAGGCGATCGCGCACCACGGCGTGGTGCTCGCCGGCGAGTTCCACACCGGCGACGCCGTGCATACGGCCGTTCACGACTGGTGGCGCCGCGAAATACGGCGGCACCACACGTCGGCGCACCTGCTGCAGCGCGCGCTCAAGGACGAGCTCGGCGACGAGGTGGCGCAGGCCGGCTCGTGGGTCGGCATCGACCGCATGCGCTTCGATTTCCGCTGGCCCGGCGGCGCGCTGACGCCCGAACAGAAACGCGCGGTGGTGCATCGCGTCAACGAAATGATTCGCGACGATTCGCATTTGGTTACGACCGTACTGCCGGCCGAAGAAGCCAAGCGCACCGGCGCGATTTCGATGGCCGGCGAGAAGTACGGCGAATTGATTCGCGTGGTGCAGGCCGGCCCATCGGTCGAGTTCTGCGGCGGAACGCACTCGCATTCCACCGGCGAACTGGGCCTCTTCGTGCTGCTCTCGGAGTTCTCGGTGGGCAGCGGCATCCGGCGCATCGAATCGTGCGTGTCGCTGGCCGCCGAAGAGTACGTGGCCAAACAGAGCGACCTCGTCGCGACGCTGTCGTCGTCGCTGGCCACCACGCCCGACGAACTCGGCGAGCGCATCGGCAAGCTGCAGCGCGACGTGCGCGATCTGCAGACGTCGCTCGGGCAGCTCAAGGCCCGGCTGGCCGCTGCCGACGCGCAGACCTACGTCGACCGGGCCGAACGCAACGGCGATCGGGCTTTCGTCGGCGCCGTGGTGCACGAAGCCGGCGGCGAAGCGCTGCGCCATCTCAGCCAAGCGATCCGCTCGCGTTTGAAATCGGGCGTAATTGCGCTGGCCGGCGTCGACGACGGCAACGTGAGCCTGCTCGTCTCCGCAAGCGACGATTTGGTGAAGGCCGGGCTGCACGCCGGAAATCTGGTGAAGCTCGCCGCGCCGCTCGTCGGCGGAAAGGGCGGCGGGCAGCCCGCGCAGGCGCAGGGCGGCGGCAAGGATCCCGGCGGTGCCGACGCCGCGGTGCGCGCCATTCGGGACGCAGTCCTGGCATGAGACTGCGGGCGGCGGCCGTCGCAGCGCTGCTGCTGCTCCTCGGAGCTGCGCCGCAGCTCGGCGCTGCGCCCAAGCAACTCGATTCGCAAGTGGTGCTGCAGCGGTACGCGCTCGCGCTCGACGCCGTCGTGCAGCCGAAGGTCGTGATCTTTAGCTACGCGGTCTCGCAAGCGGGGGCTACGAATATCGAGCAACGGCACATCGTGTACCGCAGCGGTCTCTCCGTCCGCGACGAGATCGTCGCCGTCGACGGCGCGTCGCTCGCGCGCAAAGAGGTGCGCTTCGGCCGCCGCGAAGACCGGTACGCGGTCGCGCGCATCGCACCGCGAACCGCCGACTATCAAATGCTCTTCTTGGGCATCGTGAAAGACGGCAAGCACGAGGACTACGTGTACGAGGCGACGCCGCTGATCCATCCCTCCGGCGCCTGGGTCGATCGTCTTACGATCGACGGCGTCCGCTTCTTACCGCGTTCGGTGCACTTCCACACCGCCGCCGGCGAATCGAGCGGCACCGGCGACGTCGAGTACGCGCCGGCGTCGAAGTACTGGATGCCGGTGCTGGCGACGGCGCAAGCGACGGTCGCGGGAAAGCCCGCGCGCGAACGCATCGTCTGGAGCGACTACCGCTTTCCGGCGAGCCTGCCGGCCTCGGCCTTCCAAGCTCCCAAACCGCTCCCCACCATGACCCTTCCCCCAATCTAAGTGCGGCGGTTCGCTCGATGAAGATTCGCAACGCCTATCTCGCGGGGCTGGCGGCGTTCGTGGTGACGGTGCTCGTCTCGCATCGGCACCCGACCCCTTACGACAACTACGTCATCCTCGCCGACGCGTGGCTGCACGGCCACGCATGGGTGCAAATTCCCGGCAACTATATCGACGCGCTTCCGTTCAGCGACGGCCACTACTACATCATCGAGGCGCCGATGCCGGCGGTGCTGATGCTGCCGTTCGTCGCGATTTGGGGGCTCGCAGCCAATCAAACGCTGCTGGCGATGATCCTCTGCGGCGTGGCCATCGGCGCCGCATGGGAACTGGGCGAACGCTACGGGCTCTCCGACGCTGCCAACGCGTGGATCTGCACGTTTCTGCTTGCCGGAACGGATCTGCTGTGGTGCGCGATGCTCGGCGACGTGTGGTTCATCGCGCACGTGTCGAGCGTCGCTTTTACTATGCTCGCGCTGGCGGAGCTCGCTGGAAAGCGGCGAGCGTGGCTGGTAGTGCTGTGGGCGGCGTGCGCGGTCGAATCGCGCTTCAGCCTGATCGCCGTCTTGCCGGTGTACGCCTACCTGCTGCTGGCCGATCCGGCAGGCGGGTGGCGCAAGCTCGATCCGCGCTGGCGTTCGCAAGCGATCGGCATCGCCGCCGTGCTGATTCCGGTCGCCGCGTTGTGGGTGTGGTACAACCAAGCGCGCTGGGGGACGTGGAGCGATCTCGGGTACACGCTCTGGTACCACCAGGATTCGGCCGGCATGCCGACCGGCTCCCCGTTCCGTCTTTCGTACCTGCCCTATCAGCTCTGGTCGTTCTTCGTGCAGTGGCCGCAGTGGCAGCCCACGTTTCCGTACCTGATTCCGACGATGATGGGCACGGCGATTACGTGGACCTCGCCCGCATTGGTGCTGGCGCTGCTGGCCCGTTCGCCCGCGCGAACGACGCTCGCGCTCTGGGCCGCGACGCTGCTCGCCGCCGTGCCGAACTTTCTCTACTACGTCGACGGGTACGATCAGTTCGGCATGCGGCACGCGCTCGATTTCGTACCGTTTCTCGTCGCTCTGATGATGCTCGGCGTGCGCGACCGCTTCCCGAAGTGGGGGTACGCGCTGGTCGCCTACTCGGCGCTGGTCGGGTTCTGGGGCTGCTGGTTCTGGAACGCCTTCGTTCGTACGTCGTAGCCGCGCTTGCCGCCGCTTTGCTGGCTGCGGCCGCGCCCGCGGAGCCTGCGCCGGGGCTGACCACCGCATTGCTGCGCGATCCCGACGTCGCAAGCTGCGCCCGCGACGCGGGCGAATCGGGCGCGGCATACGCCGCGCGCGCGTTTACGTTCGGCGCGCTGACGCTGCGATCGGGAGCGCGCGTGACGATCGCCGAAGGCGCCGACGCCTGCCTCGCGCGCGGACAATCGACGCGTTACGAAATTTTTGTGCGCCTTCCCGGCGGGGCGTACCGCCGCGTGCTCGATGGCGTCGTTATCCCCGGGCTCGCTTCGGCGGGAACCGATGGGGTGGTTGTTCTGCCAACGCACGACACCGCCTCGACCATCTTCGAGGGCGCCTACGTATGGAACGGCAAGGAGTTTGCATTCTCCCCGCAACTCACGCGCATCTACGACGTCGCGACCGAAACGCGCAAGCCGTACCGCATTGTGGTGCGGTTTGAGCCGGGCTCCAGCTCGGCGACGCTAACCGGCCGAGTGTCGGCCGTCTTCGACGACCGTTACACGTTCGATGCGCGCGCCGGGCAACGCGTGACGCTGGCGATCGTGCCGTCGAAAGAGAAGCTCGACGTTTCGCTGTGGCTCGGAGAGAAGAGCGTTGCGTTCCTCTCGTCGGGCTCGTGGACCGGCGTGCTGCCGAAATTGGGTACGTACGAACTGCTCGTCTCCGCTTCCGGCCGGAACGCCGATCCCTCGGCCCTCGTCCGCTACGCGATCGTGCTAACGTTTCGCTAGCGGACGATGGTCATCGGCAAGCCGCCGACGTTCGGGCGCGGGCGCGAAGCCTGCACCGGCGATTCGGGCGGGGCCGGCGGGGCGCTTTCGCTCTGCGCGCGTTGCGGCCAGTAGCGAAGGGCGAGCAGATAGGCGACGTAATCGTTGTAGCTCTCGCATTCGTTTTGAATCGTGAAGCAGCGAACGATCCACATCGGAATGGTGATCATCAGGCCGATGCCGGTGAAGAGCGCCAGCGACATCAGCACGCCGCGAACGTAGTTGCCGAGATAGTACGATTCGCCGCCGACAATCCCCAGCAGGACGGTGAGCACGAGCGCGAGGGTGGAATCCTTCGCGTAGCGCTGGTATTCGTAAGCGTAGGTGGCCTGCGCTTCGGGGCGGAGCTGGACGGCGAGCATCTGTGCGTACGGGGTCATGTTGGTCCTCCACTCTCCATACGGCGGCGGCACGAGCGTGTTTCAGCCCGCGAGGGCATCGTAGGCGGCGCGAAGGCCGGCCGCGGATGCCGCCGGCGGCCCGCAGACGGTTCCGCGGCAAACGTAGGCAGCCGGCGCCGGCTCCGGCGGCAGGCCAAGCCGGCCGGCGGCTTCACGGCCAACGGTTCGGATGGCGAGGCTAGCCTCGGGCAGGCGGGCCGCCGCCTCGCGGAAGTCTGCGGTCTGCCGGGGCGTGCCGACGATGCGGACGGCCGTTTCGGGCGAAAGGTAGCGCCGGAGCGCTCGTGCGTACGCCGCCGCAAACGACGACGCGGATGCATACGTGCGGGCAAAGAGCAGCAGCGCGCGCTCGGCGGTCCGGCGGGGCCCCTCGTCGGCGTCGAGGGCGGCCAGCCGCAGCAGGGCCTCGGCGAGGATGCCGTTATCGACGATCGGACGGTCCGGAATCTCGAGGCGGCCGATCGCGTCGGTATCGACGCGGTCGTAGAAGCCGCCGTCGGGCGCTTCGAAGCGCTCGACGATACGCGGCACCAGGGCGCGCGCGCGCTCGAGAAAGCGCGTCTCGCCGGAGACTTCGTGAGCGTCGAGCAGCGCGCGCAGATAGGCGGCTTGATCGGCGAGCAAGCCGCGCACTTCGGGCGACCGGCCGGGAACGGCCACGTGGAAGAGCAGTCCTTCGGGGTCGACGAGCCGCGCCGCGACCTCGTCGAGCGTGCGCAGGGCGAGGGTCGCGAGGTCGTCGTCGTCGAGCGCTCGCGCCGCGAGCAGCAGCGCGCCTGCCAGCCCGCAGGTCCAGTTCGTATACGACGTGCGATCGACGAACGGCGCCTCGCGCGCGCGGCGTTCCTCCAGCGGCAGCTCGAAGTACGCTTCGTCGGCATCCTGGCTGCCGGCGAAGAAGCCGGTCGAGGGATCGTAGAGCACGGCGCGCACGTAGCCGATGGCGGAGCGCAGCGTTTCGCGCTGTTCGGGCGTGGGCGAAAGGAGCTGGAGCGTCGCAAGCACGCGGATGAGTCCGCCGTGATCCTCGGCCATTTTCTCGAAGTGCGGTACGCTCCAGTCGCGCGTCGTGGAGTAGCGAAAGAAACCGCCCTCGACGCGATCGTAGGTTCCGCCGCGCGACATCTCGAGCAGCGTGCGGGCCACCATCTCGCGCAAACGCGCTTCGCCGGTCGCGCGCCACTCCGTCAGCAGAAACTCGAGCATCTCGGGTTGCGGGAATTTCGGCGCGTCGCCGAAGCCGCCGAACTCCTCGTCGTATCCCCGCGCCAGCTCCTCGGTCAGGCTCGTCACCAGGCTCTCGTGCAGCTCGTCGGGAGCCGACGGCCGGTATTCGGCGCGCCTGCCGCGCAGTTCCGACGCGCGGTCGGCGATCTGCGCTTTGTTGGCGGCATAAAAATCGGCGATCTCGCCGAGCGCGCGGCGCAGCTGCACCGGCGGAAGATAGGTCGCGCCGGTCAGCGGCGAGCCGTCGGGCGCGAGGAACGCCGTCGTCGGCCAACCGCCCATGTTGTAACGCGCGTTCACGTCGGGCCGGCGGTCGTTGTCGACGCGAACCGGCACGAAGCGCTCGTTGATCGCCGCGATTACCTCCGGGTCGGAGTACGAGGTTTCGTCCATGACGTGGCACCAGTGGCACCACACGGCCGAAATCGCGAGCAGGATCGGCTTGTCGAGCGCGCGCGCGCGTTCGAATGCTTCGGCGCCCCACGGCATCCACGCGATCTCTCCGGCGCGGTTCGGCCGCGGCGAAAAGCGAAACTCCGATTCGGAAGTCACGGGCGGCGGTCTCCTTCGTCTTCGTACGCGCCCCGCAAGAACGAGGTGCCGTAGAATATCACGATCACGGCGTACACCGCCAGCGCGTAGAGCCCTGCGCTGCCGAGATTTCGCCACCACGCGACGGCAAAAAAGACGGCGAAGGCTAGGCTGATTGCCGCATAGCTTCGGTGCGTTGCGGGCGTCATGCCGTACACCTCGGCATCGTAGAAGCCGCCGCGCGCGCGGCTGCGCCACGATGCTAGCGCGCAGAGCGCGAGAGCGATTGCAAAGCCGGCTGCGTTCCACATGGTTGTTTGGCTAGCACGCGCTCCTGGGAAAGAAGCTTCTGCTATATCTCGGGAGGGGAGAACACAACAACATGGCAGATCGAGATCCAGTCGTCGTCGAGCGCGACAGCGGAGGTTCCGCGGGCATTGCCATCATTGCAGTCGTCGCGATCGCGGTGCTGGTGGCGCTCTTCGTGTGGCATCCGTGGGCGACCAGTTCGACCACGTCCACGACGACCGTGACGCAACCCGGAGCGCAAGCTCCCGCCAACGGCTCGGGCTCCAGCTCGACCACGCAACAATCTACTACTTCGACCAAACCAGGTGGGCAATAACTCATGGCAGGCATTCTTTGGACCATCATCGTTCTGCTCTTCATCTTCTGGCTCGTCGGCTTCGTGCTGCACTTCGCCGGAGGCTTCATCCACATCGTCCTCTTGGTGGCCGTGGTCCTGCTGATCATTAACTTGCTCAGCGGTCGCGGCGCGAGGGTATAGCGGAGAGCCCACGTCGAAAGCGGCATCCATGCCGTCCTCGAAATCTCCGAAACATCGAGCGAGCCGGCGACCCGGCTCGCTCGAAACGTATCGGAAGAAGCGCGATTTTGCGCAAACCCCCGAGCCGAGCGGGAAGAAGGCTCCGGCTGCCAAGGGGCTGCGCTTCGTGGTGCAGATGCACCACGCGAGCCGGCTCCACTACGATTTCCGTCTCGAAGCCGACGGCGTGCTCGCCTCGTGGGCCGTTCCGAAGGGGCCGACGCTCGCACCGGGGGAGCGGCGCCTGGCGATGCACGTCGAGGACCACCCGATGGACTATCGGGATTTCGAAGGCAACATTCCGCCCAAGCAGTACGGTGCCGGCAGCGTGATCGTTTGGGATCGCGGAACGTACGTGCTGGCCGAGGGCGACGATCCGGCCGAAGAGATCGCGAACGGCAAGATCAAGTTCGTGCTTCGCGGCGAGAAGCTACACGGCGAGTTCACGCTGGTAAAGATTCGCAATCGCGACGGCGAGAACGGCGATCCCTGGCTGCTCATCAAAGACCGCGACGAATACGCCGACCCGAAGTACGATCCCGCCGACCATCCCGAGTCGGTGAAGACCGGCATGACGCTGGCCGACGTCGCCAAAGATCCGAAAGCCAAGACGTGGCAGTCGAAACCGAAAGCTCGCCAGGCCGCGGCACCCGCAACGCGCGCGCGCGCCAAGCGCGATCCGATTCCGAAGCTAAAATCGGTCATGCTCGCGACGCTGGTCGACGCGCCGTTCGACGACGACGACTGGCTCTTCGAGATCAAGTGGGATGGCTATCGCGCGATCTGCACGGTGAACGAAGACCGCTCGATGACGCTGCTCTCGCGCAACGGGCTCGATCTGCTCGCGCGCTTTCCCGATCTCGCCGGATTAGCCGGCGCCTTCGCGAGCGTGCCGATCGTCGTCGACGGCGAGATCGTCAGCCTCGATGCCGAAGGACGCTCGGCGTTTCAGCGTTTGCAGGAAGCGCAGAAAAATCGCGGCACGGTGCTCACGTACGCTGCGTTCGACGCGATCTACGCCGACGGCCGCGATCTGCGCAAGCAGCCGCTGGAAGAGCGCAAAGCGCTGCTCGAACGATCGATCCGCGACGACGACCTGGTGCTCTATTCCAAGCACGTCGTCGGTAAAGGCAAGCAACTTTTCGCGCAGGCGCAGAAGAAGCATCTCGAGGGCATCGTCGGCAAGAAGCGCGAGTCGACGTATCAAGAGCGGCGCAGCCGCGACTGGGTGAAGATCAAAGCTCAGCTCGAGCAAGAGTTCGTCGTCGGCGGATGGACCGACCCACGCGGCAGCCGAACCGGCTTCGGCTCGCTGTTGCTGGGCGCGTACGACGGCAAGAAGCTTCGCTACGTCGGCCACGTCGGCACCGGATTCTCACAGAAAGTCTTACGCGAACTGCACGCCAAGCTCGAGAAGCTCGCGCGCAAGACGTCGCCTTTCGACACGCCGGTGGAGGGCAACGTGCAAGCGCATTGGGTGAAGCCCGAATTGGTCGTCGAAGTCCGCTTCACGGAGTGGACGCGAGATCGCCTGTTGCGCCATCCGGCGTACCTCGGCATTCGGCCCGACAAAGACGCCGCCGACGTCGGGCTCGAACTGCCCAAGCACGTGGGACCGTGAGCGCGGCCGAACGCGTTCCGGTCAAGGTCGGGAACCGGACGCTCTCGCTCTCGAATCTCGAGAAAGTACTCTGGCCGCAGGACGGGTATACCAAGGGCGACCTCATCGCGTACTACCGCTCCGTCGCGGGCGTCATTCTGCCGTACCTGCGCGAGCGGCCGCTCACGCTGCAGCGTTATCCCAACGGCATCGACGAAAGCTCGTTCTTCGAAAAGCATCTGCCCAAAGGCGTGCCCGATTGGGTCGCGCGCGTCACGACCACGGCCGCCGAAGGCGGGCGCAAGGTGACGTACGTCGTGTGCAACGACGAACCCACGCTCGTGTACGTTGCGAATTTGGCCTCGATCGTGCTGCACGCGTGGACGTCGCGCGTCGATGCGCTCGACGAGCCCGACTTCATCTTTTTCGATCTCGATCCGGGCGAACGGTGCACGCTCAAGACGCTCGCGACGGTCGCGCTGGCGGTTCGCGACGCGCTCGCGCAGATCGGCCTGCAGTCGCTGGTGAAGACGTCGGGCGGCATGGGGCTGCACGTCTTCGTGCCGCTGGCGGCCGGCTATTCGTACGAGATCGCCAAGATGTTTGCCGAACTGCTCGCGCACCACGCCGCCGGCGACCGTGGCGAGCTCGTGACCCTGCAGCGGACGATTGCCAAGCGCGACGAGTCGGCCGTCTACCTCGACTACGTGCAAGTCGGGCGCGGCAAGACCTACGTCGTGCCCTATTCGGTACGCGCGCGCGCCGGCGCGCCGGTCTCGACGCCGCTGGAGTGGGCCGAGGTCGAGGCGTTCGCGCGCAAGCGCGGCGATATCGCGCCGTGGGACGAGTTTGCCAAGTTCACGATGCGCTCTACGGCCAAGCGCCTCGAAGCCAAAGGCGACCTGTGGGCCGGCAAGGCGTGGAAAAAGCAGCGCCTCGAAGCGGCCATCACGCGCGCGCAGAAGCTCTGGGCGTAGTTAGCCTGCTTCCTAAGGAAGCGAGCGGGCGCCGCCGAACATTTCTGTAGTCTCTCGTCGTTCTTAGGGTGAATTCGCTCGTCTTTGGAAGGGCGCACTTTGCGTTTTCCGGCGGATCGTCGACCGCGTCCGCGCAACCCGCGACGCTTTGCACGCTGGGCGGCCGGCCTGTGCCTCGCCGCGGCGGCGCTGGCCGCGTGCGGGCGCGCCGGGCAGAGCTTCTTTCCGGCCGCGGCGCCGGCCGGCGACGCCGCACCGGCGGTGGCCGACCTCTCCGGAGGAGCCGTCGCCAAGGGCAGCGTGCTCTTCAATATTGCGGTACCCGCCCACCCCGCGGGCGCCGCCGCGCCCCGGTACGTTTCGCCGGCGACGCAAGGCGTGGCGATCGTCTCTCAGGTCGGCGCTGCCGAACGGTCGTTCTTCTTCGTGCTGAGCCGCAGCCACCCGTATTGCCGCGGGGGCACCGGGGCGGCGCCGCTGGCTTGCGGTTTGGTGACGGTGGTGCCGGCCGGCACCGTCAAGTTTACCGTCGCGGCGTACGCCGGTACGAGCACGAAGAGCGCGCTTCTCGGCGTTCAAACCCTTGCGTTGAACGTCGCGTCCGGCAAAACCACGCCGGTGAACCTGGCGATGAGCGGGCGGGTCGCTTACCTGCAGGCGGCGCTCGACGATCCGTTCCCGCCGCTAGGAAAGAGCGCGACCATCGCGGTGCATGCGATTGCCGCGGATGCCGCCGGATACCTGATCGTCGGTGCCTTCGGCGCGCCGTTGAACGTGAGCGATTCCGATAAGACCGGCGCAACGAAGCTTTCGGAGACGGTGCTGCACAGTTCTACCGATGCATCGAAGCTGACGCTGGCATATACGGGCGCCTCGCTCTTGCCGGCGACGGTCGAAATTGCATCGGGGAAGGCTCTGGTGGCGAAAGCGTCGTTCGCGCCCGGCGCGCAAGGCATCGTCGCGGCGCCGGCAACGCTGTTGACGGCGCACGGCGCGACGCAGACGCTGCTGACGTTGTCGGGCCCAGGTACGCGGGCGCCGTTCGCGATCTCAACCGGCCCCGACGGCGCGAACGACACGCCGTGCAGCGGCTACGTGACCGTCGCCGTTGCAGCCACCCCGGATTTCGCCATCGCCGCAACGGGAAAGCTCGGCACCTGCTGGCTCGCCGTCTCCGACGCCGCAGGGCATCGCGCCGGAATTCCGGTGCTCGCGTCCGGCTTCGCATGGCCCAAGCCGCAACCGACGCCGACGCCGGTGACGGTTCCGACCGCGACGCCGTTCGTATCGTCGACCACGCAGCCCGTCGCCACCGTCACGCCGGCGCCGGCAGGCCAGACGCCGCAGCCGTTAGCGCTCGATGCCGGCAGCAGCGGAAGCTTTGCGCTGATGCTGACGCTTCCGGTCGGCGGCGTTTCGTCGATTCCGCCAGGGACGACGCTCGATTCCAAGCTCACCAACCAGCCCGTCTCCGTCGGGCCGCTCGCGCGAAGCGAAGCCGCGTCGACGACGCCGCAAGTGCTGCTGACCTCCGAGCAGACGTTTTCACAAACCGTGACGCTCTCGGCGCAGCCTTCGTATGCGTTCGTTCTGCCGAGTTCGGAGATCGTCGCGGGCGCCAGTTACCGGCTGGCGCTCTACGATCCGACGCGTTCCAGCCTCGGCTGGCAACTCGGTTTCGAAGGCCCCGCGACCGTCAAAGGAACGAGCTTGAAATTCGCGGGAGGCACGCAACCGTTTACGTTTCAAGGCGGGAAGACGTACTACGTCGCGGTGTACGCAATCAGCATCGCCGCGCCAACGCCGTCGCCGGCTCCGACGCCGAGCCCGACCGGAACGCCCTCTCCGACGCCCGCACCCGGCATCATGACGGTCGCCGTCGCATGCGTTCAGAGTGCCGACGTCTGCACCAACGGCACGACGTCGACGCCCGGTTCCGTGCAGTTCACGGCCGTCAACGATACGGCGACGTTCACGCCGCACGAAACGGTCGCGGGCGTCACGTTCACGCTCGAGAGCGACACCTGTAATCCAACCGACGATCCCACCGCCACCGGCGATTGGGCCTCGCTCTCACCCGGGCCGGGGAACGAGGCGCAGTTCTTCGTTGCCACCGCGCTCAACGCGAGTTCCGGCACGGCGCCCGCCGCCTGCACGGCCGTGCTCGAAGACGGGTTTGGGCAGAAGGTGACCGTCGATATCCAAGTGACGACCGGAAGCGTGGGGATCAACGCACGATGACGACTCGAACCGCGTTCTCGCTCGCGTGCATCGGCGCACTGCTGGCTGGGTGCGGCGGCGGGCAAAGCCTCCCCGTCGTCCCGCCGGTTTCGGCGCCGGCTAAAGCCGTTTCTACGACTGCGGCATCCGCGTCGCGGTCGCGCGACGACGAGGCGGTGCTCGTCACCGCGCGCGAACGGCCGGGCGTGCGCCGTAAGGCGAAGCTGGAACTGCAGATTCGCATTCCGCGCCGCCGGCATCGCCGCCACCACGCGCATTTCGTCTCGCCCGGAACGCTCGGCATGACGCTCGCGTTCGCGGGCCCGACCACGCTGAACGAGACGGTCGCGCTCACGCCCACGTCGCCCGGCTGCAGCGGTTCGCCCTCGGCGACGACGTGCACGCTGACGGTCGCGTTGCTGCCCGGCAACTACACCGGCACGATTGCGACCTTCGATAAAGCCCCGGCTGCGGGCGCGATCCCGGGTGATGCGAGCCTGCTCTCGATTGCCAAGAACGTGCCGTTCGTCATGACCGGCGGATTCGTCAACGATATCAGTTTTTCGCTGAGCGGCGTCGTCGCTGCATTCGGCGCGCCCGCCTATCTAGCAACCGACGGTGCGGCGACGAATCCCACCGTCGTTCTCGCCGCGCAGGATGCCGGCGGCAACCCGATCGCCGGCACGGCGGCATTCGCCAACCCCGTCACCGTGAGCGTCGAAGAAACCGGCGCGATCGGACACGCGTCGCTTTCGCTCAACGGCGGGGCAGCGCAATCCCACGTTACGGCGACCAGCCCGGCCGATGCGGTGACGCTGAACTACGACGGGAAGAGCCCGGCGTCGTACGCGCTCTCGCTCGCTCTCAGCGCGCCGGCGTACGCCGGCCACGGCGGCGCGTCGACGACGGTTGCCGTGACCACCATCGCGCTGACGAGTGCGAGCTCCGACTACTCGCCCGGCGTGCTGGCGCTCCACGGCAACGGCGACGTGCTCTCGCTGACCGTCAAGGAAACCAACGCACCGTCGACGCCGGCGTTCGGCGTGACGAGTTCCGGGTGCAGCGCGATTGCCGACGCCAACAACCCGACCACGGCTTCGGGTACCGGAACGTTGGTCGTCTTTGCGCGATCGGCGGCCTCGGCGGGCGGCTGCACGATCGCCGTCTCCGACGGCAGCACGACGCTTCCGATCGCGGTCACCAATGCGTACTCGGGCGTCGAAGGCACGCCGACGGTGACGTACTTCGACGGTCTCAAGGGTGGCAACGGCGCGCAAATTACCGCCGGCCCCGACGGCGCGATGTGGTTTGCGGAAACGTCGTCGCCCTCGCACGTCGGGCGCATTGCGGCGACGGGGAGCAGCCCGTCGATTACGGAGTACGCGCTGCCGATCTTCCCCGGCTATCCTCCACAGATCACGGGCATCGCGCCGGGGCCCGACGGCAAGCTGTGGTTTGCCGGATATCCGTACTTCACCGGAATCGGCAATATCTCGACGAGCGGCTGTACGCCCACGTGCCAGCAGTTTCAAACGGAGCCTTCCGAGAACCCGTACGGCATCGTCGCCGGCCCGGACGGCGCCATGTGGTTCTCTGAGGACAATCAAGGGACGTACGGCGTTAACTACATCGGCCGCGCGACCACCGACGGAACGGTGACCAACAACTACTCCACCGGTATTTCGCTCGGCGCGGGCGTCGGCAACATCACCGTCGGTCCGGATGGGAACCTCTGGTTCAACGAGTTCAACTGCACGCCGCACATCGGGAAGATCACGCCGTCGGGTACCGTGACCCAGTATCCCGTGGATTACAACCACGACGTGACGGTTGGCTCCGATGGAAACATGTGGGTCGCCGGCAGCAGCGTCTGGAGCGTAACGACCGCGGGCGTGGCGACCGCGATCGCGAATAGCTCCGTGCTCCCGCCGCCCAACCCCAACCCGGCGGCCACGCCTCCAAACTACGGCGCGTCCGGTCCGTATCGCTTGACGACTGGGCCCGACGGAGCGATTTGGACGATCATGGCTCAGCCGGCCTCAGACAACAACTACTACATCGCTCGCATCGACCCGTTGACGGATACGGTCACCGACGCCATCTCGGTCGGGAGCGGCGGCCGCCCCGAGGGGATTGCCGCGGGACCCGATGGAGCCATCTGGTTCACGGGCTACGACGGCTCGTATGCCACCCCCGCGGTCGGGCGGATCGCCCTGCAAAGCTCGGGGACCCTCAGGCATCCCGCAAAGACGAAGCGCGGGCCCACCCGGCCCAAGAGGTAGCTGCCGCTCCGCCGGGGGGCTGGCGAACGAGCGCGTCTCTTGGGTAGAATAGGCAGGCTATGGCGCATGCAATTTGGTCCGGAGCCATCAACTTCGGCTTGGTTACCATCCCGGTCAAGCTCTTCACGGCGGTGAAGACCGACGACCTCTCGTTCAACATGCTGCATAAAAAAGACGAGGGACGCATCAAGTACGAGCGCATTTGCAGCATCGACGAGAAGCCGGTTCCGTGGGACGAGATCGTCAAAGGCTACGAATACGAAAAAGGCCAGTACGTGATCTTGACCGACGAAGACTTCAAAAAAGTCAATCCGGAGGCGACGCAGTCGGTCGATATTCTCGAGTTCGTCGAGCTCGACAAGATCAACCCGATGTATTTCGACAAGCCCTATTACCTGGAACCGACCAAACAGGGGCGCCACGCCTACGCGCTGCTGCGCGAAGCGCTCTCCACCACCAACCGCGTTGCGGTGGCGCGCGTCGTCATTCGCACCAAAGAGTACATCGCCGCCGTCAAGCCGATCGGCGACGCGCTCGTGCTCGAGCTGATGCATTGGGCCAACGAGATCGTCGATAGCGGCACGCTCGAGCTGCCCGTCGACGACAAACTGCCCGAAGCCGAGATGAAGATGGCGAAGATGCTCATCGATACGATGAGCGTCGACGCGTTCGAGCCGGAGAAGTTCGCCAACAAATACCACGACGAGCTGCTCGCGATGATCGAAGCGCGCGCCGCCGGCAAAGAGCTGCCGAAGGCCGCGAAAAAGGCACCCGCGCGCGGCAAGGTGGTCAATCTCATGGACGTGCTCGCGCAGAGCCTCGAAGAGAGCAAGAAGCGCCGCGCTTCGTCGAACGGCCGCGCCGCGTCGAACGAAAAACCCGCGCCGAAGCGCCGCAAGAAGACCGCGGCCTAACCGGCCGCGTCAGCGCCGGGCGATCACGAACTCGGCGACGCGGGCGGAGACGAACCGGCCGAGCAGCACGATCGCCATCAGCAACGCGCTCATCGCAACGCTAAGGTCGCCGTTTCGAGCGACCGTGGGGAAGACGAAACAGACCCCAACCAGTACGATAGCGGCACTCATCGCGCGGTACGTGCGCTTCACGCCCCAGGAGAGTACCTCCGCGTCGAGCTCGGCGCGACGCTGCCAAATCCCGAGCCCGTACATCGCGGCCAGCAGCGCGTAAACGACGGCCATGCAGGCGAGCCACAACTGCAGCGGCACCACGGGAACGACGTTCGCCGCCAGAAAGTGCACCGCGACTTGCTGAAAGTAGATGCCCAACGCGAGCGCCGCCAGCATGACGAAGTTCATCACGATCGTCGGCGGATTGAGCGCGACGTAGTTCGCGAAGAGCTTGTGATGGCTCCACCACAACTCCGCGATGAGGTAGAACGAGAAGGCAAACGCGTTGAGGCTCGGCCATAACGACGCGAGCCCCGCAACGTCTTTCGGAATGGCGAGGTTCAGCCCGATTTCGGCCAGGCAGAACCCCATCACGACATCGGAAAAGGCTTCGAGCCGGTGGATCGTCCGTTCGTCCGACTCTGCCACGGATTACTTGCCTCCGAAGAAGCCTTTCATCACCGCACCGGCAACGCCGCCGGCGACGCCGGCCGCGGTGGTATCCGTCGCCTGCTGGGTGACGATGTACGGCTGCAGTGCGTGCGCGAGATTCGGCAGCGTCAGCGATTGCAGCCACACCTTACCGGGGCCCGTGAGCTGCGCCAAGAAGAGCCCGTCGCCGCCGAATATCGCGTTGGTGATGCCCTTCATCATGCGGATGTCGAACGTTACCGTGCCTTCGAACATGCCGACGTGGCCGGGATGCGCCTGCAGCGACTCGCCCGCTTTGAGATCGTAGGTGACGATTTCGCCGCCGAGCTCCACCCACGCGCTGCACGTGCCGGCGAGCTTCTGGAGGATGAAGCCGTTGCCGCCGAAGATGCCGGCGCCCAGGCTCTTTTGAAAGCCGACCGAGAGTTCGACGCCCTTCGTCGCGCAGAGAAATCCGTCGCGATGGATCATGTACGGCTTATCGGGCTGCACGTCGACCGCCACGATTTGTCCCGGCACTTGCGCCGAGAATCCGACCAATCCGGTGCCGCTCGCCGGCGGCGTAAACTCCGTCATGAACAAGCCGCCGCCCGAGATCGCGCGGCCGAGCACGCCGAGCACGCCTTTGGCGCCGGCGGTCTGCGTGGTGGTATTCAGCTGGACGCCTTCGGTCATCCACGAGAACTGTCCCGGCGGGGAGATGACCATATCGTTGGCCTCGAGCGTGATCTCGAGGACCGGCAACGTGGTCCCGATGATGTTGGCCTTCACGGAATGCCCCTCTCTGGCGCTCTTTAAGCGTCGGCGATTTCGGCCGTTTCGATCTCCTGCGATAATCCGGCACCCGATCCGGTAGCGCCTCGTTCGCCGCGCCCCGTCACGAACCCCATGCCCAGGGCGATGGTGACGAACGCCAGCGACTCGATGCCGGCGAAGGCCGGGCCGAACTGCGCTAGCATGCCGGTCGAGACCGGCGGCGCGACGATGCCGGAGAGCGAATCGAGCGAGGAGCTCGTGCCCAGCACCGTCCCCTGTTCGCGGTCGGTTGCGGCATTGCTGATGAGCGCGGTGATTCCCGTGTTCGTCAGCGCCATGCCGAAGGAGAAGAGCAGCATCGTGACGCCGAGCATCTCGACGTTGTGCACGAACGGTACGGTGGCGAAGGCCGCGACGAGCGCGGCTAGCCCGTAGTTCGACATCGAACGGTCGCCGATCGAGTTGGCGATCTTCCCGACGAGCACGGCGTTGCAAAACACGTTGAAGCCGGCAAACAGCGAGAAGAAGTAATCGGTCTGCACCAGCGTAAAGCCGAGCTGCCGCTGCAGGTAGAGTGCGATCACCGCAAACCAGCCGTAGAGCCCGAGCGAAATCGCCAGCTTCTGCCAGAGGATCGGCGCGAGCTTCGGCTTGGAGAACGAGCGGAAGATCTCGCTCATGCCGACGCGTTCTTCGTGCTCGTCGGGTTTCGCGCGCGATTCTGGAAGCATGACGACGGTGAGCAGCAGCGTGAGCGCCTGCAGTGCGGCCGCCGCCAAGAACGGCGCCGGGAATCCGAATTTTGCGAAGAGCAAGCCGCCGCCGAACGGCCCGAACACCATTCCCGCGCCGAACATCGCGCCGATCAAGCCGAACGCGCGCGAGCGGTCTTTGGCCTCGACCAGATCGGCGACGTAGGCTTGGGTGATGCTGATGTTGCCGCCGGAGACGCCCTCGACGATGCGCGCCGCGAAAATTACGGCGAGCGCCGGAACCGCCAGCTCGGCGGCGATGTTTGGCACGAAGGCCATCCCGCCCCAACCGATGGTCGCGCCGATCTGGCTGATGATCAGCACGGCTTTGCGCCCGATGCGATCGGAGACGTTGCCCCAGATCGGCGCCGACAGCAGCTGGCAGAACGAGAACGTCGCCATCAGCATGCCGACGGCCAGCGGCGAAGCGCCGAAGTGGGTCACGAAATACGGCAAGATCGGGATCAGCATGCTGAACCCGACGATGTCGACGAACGTGATGCCGAGAATCGGCAGAAGTTTGCGAATCATGGTTGAGGCGACTCGACCGGCAAGATTATGGGTGAGAGCCGCTCGCTCTTGCGAAGCACGTCGAGTTTATACGGCCGGCTGAGATCGATGCTGGTGAGGAGCTTGTGGAGCGCGTCGACCCCGGTGAGCCGCTGCCCCTCGAAGGCGACCAGCACGTCGCCGGCCTTCAGGCGCGCGGTATCGGCCGGGCTTCCCGGCTCGAGCGACTCGACCAGGATCGCGCGCCGGTCTTGCAGGCCGAAGCGCCGGGCGGCCGCGGGTGCGAGCACCACGTCTTGGCCGGCGATGCCCAGGTAGCCGCGGCGCACCTTGCCATGGCGTACCAGCAGGCCCGCGACGTGCTTGGCGGTATCGATGGCAATCGCAAAGCACAGGCCTTGGCCCGGCAATACGGCGGTGTTGACGCCGATCACGTCGCCGTTGGCGTCGACCAGCGGTCCCCCGGAGTTCCCCGGATTGAGCGCCGCGTCGGTCTGCACGATGTTATCCATCAGCCGCCCCGACTGCGAGCGCAGCGAGCGGCCAAGCGCGCTGATCACTCCGGCGGTGACGGTGTAGGCGAGCCCGTACGGGTTGCCGACCGCGATGGCGAGCTGCCCGGGCCGCAATGCCGAGGAGTCGCCCAGGGTGGCGTGGGCCAGGTCGGAAGCGTCGACCCGCAGCACCGCGAGATCGCTGTGCGGATCGTCGCCGACGAGCTGCGCGCTCAGCTCGCGACCGTCGAGCAGTGCGATCCCGATCGAATCGGCCTCGTGCACCACGTGGCTATTGGTCAGCACGAACCCGTCGGGCGTAAAGATGAAGCCGCTGCCGTTCCCGCCGCGCCGGCCGGAGCGTGCCTCGATGCACACCACGGAGGGACTGACGCGCTCGGCCGCCGCCGTCACGGCCCGTGAATACGGGTCGAGCGCCGGAGTCTGCGGTTCGCTGCGAAGGAAGGAGAGGGCCATTGCCGTCTCTCCAACTCAGGCACGACCGCCGAGGTTTCGTAGCCCCTCAGGCAGGGCCTGGGGCCTGCGCCGAGAATCCGCACCGGTCGCTCCGCGCCCAGATGGCGGAATTGGTAGACGCGCTGGTTTCAGGTACCAGTGGTGGCAACATCGTGGGGGTTCGAGTCCCTTTCTGGGCACCAATAGCAAAGCGCCCCTTGCGGGCGCTTTGCTATTGGTACGGAGAGCCCCACGATGTTGCTGCCACAGCGCAGCGCGTAAGCGCAGAGCGGACCGGAGTCGCATTCACGGCTTCAGTTGAAATATGTAGCCGGTTTGATTCCTGACGCTTTCAGTTGTTGTGGCGGTAAAGAACGTAGCGCCAGCGACGGTTGGATCGCTCGTAATCTTGTCCGGAACCGGCGCACGCGGTCCGCCGCCGTAGATGATCGCTTGCGAGCCGTCGGGTCGTACCTGGCGGATCGAGCCGTGCGTCACGACGTACGCGTTTCCGATCGCATCGACCGCAACGCTTGACGGCCTGTCGAAGCGATCGAAGGCCACCGTGCGGATCGGTTCGCCGCCCTTGCTCGAGAACACCTTGAGCTCCGATGTCGCGAAATCGGTCACGAACAGGTCGCCCGTCTTCGAATCGACGGCAACTCCGTTGCACGTACACTCGCCGGGAGCAAAAGCCGCGACGGTCTTTTTAGCGACGTCGATTTTCTTGATCTCGCCGCTTCCCACTCCAAAAAGTATGCCGGCGTGGTAGGCGAGAGCCAAAATTGCTCCCGGCGCGGCGATGCTGCTCTTCAGCGTGCCGCTTGCCGAAAAAACGTCGATGCCGGTGGCGGTAGAAACGAACACGTCGTGCGTCGTTGGATCGACGGCGATGCCGGCTCGGCCTAGCACGCTCGACGAATCGAACGCCTCGACCGCTCCGTTGACGATCTTATCGATGCGCCTTGCGTGTCTGGTAACGGCTTCGAAGTACGTAGTCTTGCTCGACGCGTCGTACGCGATGCTCTTGGGCAAAGCCGCGACCTTCGCGATTTCTACCGTCGCCCAAGCCGGGCGCGCGGCCGCATCGGACGGCACCCGCGCGGCGGCCGGGTTTGCCGGCAAACTCGTACCAGAGCACGCCGCCAACGTCAAAGCGGCCAAAGCGGCAGACGCGCGTTCGTTCATGATGCCATGATAACGCTTTTCGACCGCGAGCCGTCACCAAGTAAGCGCACGGCTGCGCCCAAAAGTTGCCGTCCTCTTATCGAAACGCGCGAGGCGCTGCAAGATGCGGCCGTCGATGAGTCGATGGACGGCAGCGGGCGAATGCTATCGCGCGTCGTCCAGTATGTCCGCGCACGCGCGCAACCCCGCCTTGATCTCATCGGGCGTGGGAGGGCAGCCTCGCACGAACACGGCGGCGTGCATCTCGACCCCCGCGCCACCGCCAGCGTGCTCCGCACCGGCCCAAGGCCCTTCCCCTAACGCACAATCTCCGATCGCGAGCACGACGGATGGCGCCGGCACCGCCTCAGCCGTCACGCGTGCCGGCTCGCGCATGGCATCGGTCATTGGGCCAGTCACGGTCACGACGTCGGCATGCCGAGGGGAAGCCACGATCGCCCAGCCCTCGCGCGTGATATCGTAGTCCGGCCCTACGAGCGCATTCATCTCGTGCTCGCAGCCATTGCAGCTTCCGCAGACGAGATGGCGGATCCCTAGCGATTTCGAGAAGCGACCGGCCATAGTCACAGGTCCGCGCATGCGTAGCAAAGATTGAAGCTTTTGTTCACGAGTGGAAACTCCGGTACGATGCCTCCGTCCATCGCTTGTGCGACGACCGGCCAGTTCGCAAGCGATGCGGATGAGAATCGGATCCGCGAGATAGCACCGCCGGCATCGCACGCTATTTCGACCAACTCCGCGCCGCGGGGCCCTTCGGTAACGGCGCTGGATTGCCCGCAACCCGGACGAACGGGTAGTGGAGCACCAGGCGCCGCGTCTCCGAGCACGTCGAGTGCGAGGCTCGCGAGTCGCAGCGATTCCAAGGCTTCCCGATACTTTACTTCGGCGCGCGCGGCGACATCGCCCGCGGTATGGTGGATGATGGCCGGGGCGATAGTGCGATACGCGCCGTATGGCAAAGACGTCCGCACGTCGTACGCACCGCCCGACGCGCGCCGCGCCGGACCGACCGCGTTCAAACGTGCAGCGTCCTCGGGAGCGACGCGTCCCGCACCCTCGAGGCGCTTCATCAACGACCCGTTGCGGAAGAGCTCACCGGCATAGCGTTCGATCTCGGCGCTCAACGTTACGAGCTCGCGCCGTAAGGCCCTAGGTCGATGCAGCACTCCGAAACGGACGCCGCCCGGTACGATCGTGTCGAACAAGAGGCGGTGTCCACCGAAAGCCGCGTTCAAGCGTACGACGCGATCCTTGAGCTGAAGGCCCCGCATTTGACCTTTTCCGTAACCGGCACCCGCACAAATCGACGCGAGATCGAATAGGTGATTGTAGGTCCGCTCGAGCTCGGCGAGCACCAAACGTGCAAGCCCGGACGCTTCATCGCATTCGATGTTCGAAATCGCTTCGAGCGCGAGAGCGTATGCCCATGACCTCGACGCGCTGCAGCCTCCGCAGATGCGTGCGACCTGATATGCTGCGTCGACCGCAACGCGTCCCTCGAGGGCGGCTTCGACTCCGCGCCGGCTGAACCCGAGGCGGACGTCGAGGCGGACGATCGTTTCGCCAAGGCTCTCGAATGTGAAGCAACCCGGCTCGATGATGCCGGCGTGAACGGGACCGACCACGATCGTACTGACGCCCCGCATGGTTAGAGCCCCCGGACGAACGGAATCGCGGCCGTTGCCAACATTGCGATTGCAAGGCACGTGCCGGCTGCGAGAGCAAGTCGTGGTGTATGCGACGGTGCCTCCGCCCCGTGCCCTGATTCTGCCTCGATCGCCACGCGGGCCAAAGCTGCGAATCCAAGCGTGAGCCCTACGCTCGCGACGGCGACCGCGATCCATTGGCGCGCCGCGATCGCGGCGAAGAGCACGAGCAACTCGGAGAAGAAGAGCCCGAACGGTGGGAACCCCGCCAATCCGACGAGCGATACGAGCAACAACTTACCTCCGCGTTCGTGCAAAAGCCCGTGCATGGCGCCGAGATTGGTCGTGCCGCGTTCGTTCTGAACGATTCCGGAGGCGAGAAAGGCGGCCGGCTTGGCACACGCATGACAGAGTACGTGGTAGATGGCGGCAAACGCGCCCAGCGGCGTGCCGAGGCTGAGCGCGATCGCGACGAGGCCGCTGTGCTCGATTGTGGAGTACGCGAGGAACCGTTTGAGATCGCGCTGTGCCAGCATCAGTAACGTCGCGATCAGGATCGAGAGCGCGCCCAGAACCAGCAACGTCGCGTTGAAGAGATTCGGAATGGCCGGTGCGGCGACCAGTTGAACGCGTATGATCGCGTAGAGGGCGCACGATACGAGCAAGCCGGAGAGGAGTGCGCTGATTGAAGCTGGCGCCTTCGAGTGCGCGTCGGGAAGCCAAGCGTGCATCGGTACCAGCCCGGCCTTCGTGGCAAAGCCGAGTAGCATGAGCAACAGCGCGACCCGGACGAGATCGCCGGGCAGCGCCGTCGCGTGCAATGCCAGCGTTTCCCACGACAGCGCCTGAGCCGAGGCTATTCCGGCGTCCATCGCGGCCCTACCGAGCAGCAGCATGCCGAGTAACGCGATCGCGATCCCGAAACTGCAGAGGATCAAGTATTTCCACGCCGCCTCGAGCGCGGATTTTCCGCCGCTGAAGCCGACTAGGAACGTCGTCGCGAGCGTCGTGGCCGATATCCCGATCCACAGTTCGACGAACGTCGTTCCGGCGACGGTGAACAGCATGCTGCTCCAGAACGCGCCGAGGAGGATGAAGTAGACCGGCCGGCTTGCGAAGCCCGAATCGCGCTCGCGCCTGGGAAAGATACTCGTCGAAAAGGTCAGGGCGAAGAAGCTGACGACCGAGATGAGAGCGATGAAGATTGCCGAAAGCCTGTCGAGTCCCGGCAAGGCAAGGAACGCTAGCCCGACACTTGCGAGCCCGAGCAAGAGCCGTGCGGCCCGCCGAATGGTTTGCCGGTGGATCGGCGTCGCCAGCAGGGCGCCGGCAAGCGGCGCTACTATCGCGGCCACGAGTGCCGGCGTCATCCGCGCAACGTCCGCAGCGATCGTACGTCGAGATGTGGATCGTAGGCAAGGATCGCCCGCGCGAGTGCCAAGGCAACGAACGTGGCGATCACGATATCGAAGGTGTCGGCCAACTCTACGGCGCCGGAGAGCCCGGGAGCAAAGACGGCGCCAGCCAGGCTGATCGAGCTTCCGAGTGCTAGGAGGCCGATCACGTGCGCGAGCAGGTTACGGTGCAGCAGCACCGTCGCGACGCTCGAAAGAACCGCGGTAAAGACGACGCCGGCCAGCGCGACGTGCTCGAAGGCCGCCATTCGGCCGGCCTCGTGCCCCGCCACGATAGCGAGTGCGCCGAACCCGACGCGCCACGCTATATTGAAAGATGGTGTCAAATATTCGGGTACGCGGTAACGGCGTGCGATCGCGACGACCGCCGCGGGGCCGATCAGTAATTTGACGAAAGCGATTGCGCAAAAGAGACCCAACGCCAACGGACCGGCCGCATGGGGGAATGCAAACCAGAGTGTCGTTGCCGTGAACGCCACGTAAGCCGCCAGCGCCGATCGGAGTCGAGAATCGAGCATGAGGACGACGGCCGACGCCGTCAGCAGTAGTTCTACCACCAGCCCCAACCCGCGATCTGCAGCCCGATTCCGGCCAGCGCCAGTACCGTCGCCGACGTGAAGATTTGCGGAACGTCAAATAGACGCTGCTTTGCTAGGCCGCGCTCAACCAACGCTCCTACGACGACGAACGGTACGATCCACAACGCGCGCCAGAGGCCCGTGCCGGGCAAAAGCAGGGCCGCGAGTCCCAAAAGCGCGAGCTGGCGGACGTAGGCCGCATACTGCAGCCACCCTAACTGCCAGCCGCCGAATTCTAACACTTGTCCTTCGTGAATCATCGTGAGCTCGTAATGCGTCTCTTGGCTATCGACGGGAATTCGCGCCGTTTCGAAGAGCAGTACGAGGAGCAGCGCTCCCGAAGCCAAGGCACCCGCGACGCTACCGGCGGCGCCGATCGCGCCGGCGATCAGCGCGAGCATCAGTGGCGCTTCCGAAAGCGCGGCGAAGGTCATTTCGCGGCTGGCTGCCATTGCCTCGAACGGCGAGCGCGTGTCGAGTGCCGCGAGCACCAGCAAAAATCTTCCGATCGCGAGCGTGAGCGCGACGGCGATGGCATCGACGGCAAGCGCAGACGAATCGGCAAACGAGGGGACGAGGACCGCGAGGGTGAGTGCGATTCCTAGAACCAGTCCGGGTGCGGCGACGAGCAGCCACGAGCCCCGTTCAGCGACGAGCGATTCCTTCGCCAGCAGCTTACGCAAATCGCGAAGCGGCTGCAACGGCGAAGGCCCCGGTCGGCCTTGTAAGCGCGCGCGCAGCGAGTTGACGGTACCTTGCACGAGCGGCGCTAGCGCAAGGATCGCGACCGGCTGGATAGCCTGCGGCCAGGTCATCGTGCCACCAGCAGAACGATGATAACCGCGGCCATCGCGTAGGCGAGGTAGACGCGCAGCAGCCCACCTTGAACCACGCGTACCCGTCGCGATGCGCGCTGCACGAAGGCGGCGACGACGCGCCCGGCATCGTGCTGGCGTGCAGGTTCGAGCACGAATCGAGAGATCCGGGCAATCGGATTGGAGAACGCCGTGGCCGTGTACTGCGATCGCCGCGTGACCGGCGAGCCGCACGTCCAAGTGGGAGCCGCTCGAACGCCACGAACGCGCGCAAACCCGAATGCGGCGATCGCCCCCAGGATGGGAAGCGAGGCGAGAGCGAGCGGCAATCCCGGTAGCGGAGCGAACCCGTCGATGCTCCCGCCGGTGAGCGACCGAGCGAGCGTCGCGATGGGCCTTAACGCCAGCAAGGGAAACGCACCCAACGTGAAGGCCGCGGCGGCGAGCCACCCTATGCCTGCGACGGATACATCGAGACGTTCGAGCGCGGATATTCGCGCCGAACGAGCGACTCCAAGAAAGCCGATGCCGTAGAGTTTGGCAAATGCGACGGCGGCGAGGCCGCCGGCGATCGCCAGCCCCACAACCGCTCCGGCGCCCGCCGCGCGCAACGCGGTCGAGCCCGTAACCATCGCGCGAATGAGGCTTTGGAATATCAGCCATTCCGAGGCAAAACCGTTCAGCGGAGGGAGCGCGGCCGCCGCCAGACATCCCAGCAGAACGAGTGGCGCGCTGAACGGGAGCACGCGAGCGAGGCCGCCCAGCTGCTCGAGATCCGTCGTGCCCGCGGACGCCGATATCGTGCCCGCGGCGAGAAAGAGCAGGCTCTTGAAGATTCCGTGATTGAAGGCGTGAAACACGAGGGCCGCAATCGCCACGCTAGCGACCCCGGGCGATCCGCTCGAACGCGCGACGATCGAGATGCCCAACGCGGCGACGATAATGCCGGAGTTTTCAATCGAGCTAAACGCGAGCAGGCGTTTGACGTCGGTCTCGATCGCAGCGAGGAGCGCGCCCGCGACGGCCGAGAGGAGCCCCAATCCGAGAACCGCCAGCCCCCATGCCGTCGAGAGCGGCGCGGCCAGGACGAGACAGACGAGGAGCATCCCGTAGATCGCAACGTTGAGCATCACGCCGGAGAGTAGTGCCGACGCGTTTGCCGGGGCAGCCGGATGCGCGCGTGGCAACCAAAAATGCAGCGGTACGAGACCCGCCTTCGAACCGAAGCCGACGATTGCGAGTGCGACGACCGCGGAGCGTAGCCCGAGAGGCAAGCTCGCAGCGGCCTGCGCGATGCCCGCAAAGGTGTAGGTACCCGCATGCGCGCCGAGCATTGCCAACGAAGCGAAGAGGCAAGCTGCTCCCAGCTGACCGACGAAAACGTACGAAAAGAGCGCTCGACGTACGGAACGGTGCTCGTGATACGTGCCAACCAGCAGTGCCGATACGAGCGCCATGATCTCCCACGCAAGCGCGAACGCGGCGACGCTCTGCGCTAGCAGCACGGCCACCATAGATGCGACGAAGACCGCCAGGCGAAGGCCGTCGTACGCGCCGCCGCGTGAAAACGTCCATAGCGCGACCGCGGGTCCGATGACCGAGATCGAAATCAGAAACGGTTGCGCAAGCGCGCTCGAAGCGAAACGAAGGTCGAACGCGGGCATCAGCGCGGACGCCGCGGTCAGCGCGATCGTCCCATGCCACGTCGCCGCGAGCAGCGCGAGGAGTCCAATCGCAACGAGGCCGATGCAACCAGGTATGCGCACGGCCTTTTGTGTCAGCGCGTGCTTTCGAGCATGGCTTGATTCTCGCGCAATCGGCGTTCGTAGAGGTGGCGCGCGATATCGAGCAGTTCCCAGATTTTCGGATCCGAGACCGAGTACCACATCGACGTGCCGTCCCGGCGCGCTTTTACGAGATCTCTCGCACGCAGGGCTGCCAGGTGCTGCGAGACGGTAGATTGCTCCGCCGTCAGCTTACGCTGGATGTCGCCGACCGTCAGCTCGCCGTCGCGTAATGCGTCCAGAATGAGAATGCGCATTGGGTGGGATAGGGTCTTGAAGAACTCTGCTTTGAAGTCTCGCATTACCCATATATTAGCATATTATGATATAAGCTGGGAGCCTGGGAAGCTCGGAAAAAGGCCTCCCTCGATCGCTTAAACCCGTCGCGTCGCTCCTTACTGGGACGGCAGGGATTCCTCTCGAGCGGCCCGATATGTACGCCCGGGCGACCAAGCGAGGCCGCTGCGGGGAGTGACTGCATTTGAAACATCGCGTTCTAACGATCGCGGCGCTGGCGTTTATTCTGCACGCATGCAGCGGCGGCGGATCGTCCTCGCCGGGCCACCTCACGCCGAATATCCGGGCGCACGGGGCCACCACGATCGCGTTCGATCCGCCTTCGCTGGTTCTCAGCGGCACTCCGAGCTGGGGCGGCTTCACCTACACGGACAGCGATACGACGGCGACGCTGGCAAACAGCGCGGTGAACTCTACGGGCGTGGTCGACGGCCTCGGCACGCTGGGCGGCGTCCCAAACTACTTCGAGGTCCAGGCGGCCGCCGCGGGAACGACGTCGATCACGTTGACCGATAGCGACGGAAACACCGGCACGCTGCCCGTCACGGTGACGAGCTCGCCGCTTTTCGTGGAGTACAGTCCCGCCTATTTCTACGAAAAGGGCGTGACGCATCAGTTCACGGTCACCGACAGCGCCTCGTCCGACATTCAAGCCTCCAGCTCCGATACGTCGGTCGTTACGGTCGGATCCGCGTCGTCCGCACTGCGCCACGCTTCGCACGCAGTTCGCCGGCACGGCGCGAGGCGGCCGCACGATACGTTTTCCGAAACCTTCGATATCAACGCCGTCGATTTCGGAACGGCAACGATCGCCTTCACCGACGGAAGCGGCAACAGCACGCAGTTGCCCGTAGCGATTGCGGTACCCCAGGGCCTGGTCTCGGATCCTCAGAGCGTCATTTTTTCGGGACTCAACCAACAGCTTACGTTTCAAGTGCAGGAGGTGGGTGACGTCACCTTTACCGCCGCAAGCGATAACGACGGCATCGTAACGGTGCTCGCTCCCACCGCTAGGCCGCGCCACCTTCACAGACACAACGTTCAGGTCTCGACGCAACTCTTCACCGCGCAGTCGGTCGGCATCGTTCCCATCTGTGGGTATTCGGGGCTCATCACCGTCAAAGACTCGATCGGCAACCAAATGACGGTCGGCTATGGGATCGGCGACGTCGTCGCGGTATCGCCGTCGGTTATGAACTTCGTGCAAACCGGTGCGAGCTACGTCCAAGTGATCGATTTTTGCGAGTACCGCTACAGCGGCGCGTGGACCGTCACCAGCAGCAACAACGCCGTTGCGACGGTGACGCCGGAACAGAGCAACCCAACGGAGTGGATCGTCACGCCGGTCGCGGTGCCGGCCGACGGCAAAGCGATTCAGATTACCGTCAAGGATGCAAACGGTCATTCCACGGTGGTGCCCGTCAACGTCACGACGACGGTGGGCGGCATCTCCCTCGAGAGGACCCACCGATGACGGCACGGTCGATCGCTGCCGCGGCTCTGGCAACGGCGAGCCTGTTGCTCGCGGCATGCGGCGAGCGGAGTTTGACGGCGCTGCCGGCGGGGCCGACAGCTCCCGAGGCCGGTGACGCACACCGGCGCGGCGTAGCAACGGTTCGCCTGCGCATCCTCGTACCGAAGCGCCCGCACAGCGGACCGTTTGCTCGCGCGATACTTCGCAACGGGCGCAAGAATCCGTACTACATCGCCACCGATACCAGCGGTATCAAAATACAGATGTTTTCGGGCTCCTCCTCGACCACAGTGGTCGCGGATATCTCTGCCGCCAGTGCGTACTGCACGAGCAGCAACGGCCCGCGCACGTGCACGGTGCCGATTTCCGCTCCCATCGGCAGCGACACGTTCGTTCTGACGACCTACGATCGGCCGCCCAGCGGGGCGAGCTTTCCGGCCGGCGCGCACGAACTCGCCATCGCATCGGCAGCGCTCGTCGTCGCCCAGGGCAAAGCCAACGTTCTACCGGTGACGCTTTACGGCATCATTGCGTCGGCGACGGTCCAAGTCACCGTCCCGTACCTGCACGGAACGATTGCATCGCAGCAGCGGTTGGGAGTCAACGGCCTGGATGCCGACGGGAACGTGATTCTGAGCGACGACTATTACGACGCCGCAGGTTCGCCGGCGCCGATCGTCCTTTCCACCAGCGGCCCCGGGCCTGGTGGAGGACGGTTTTCGGTATCGCCGGCACCGAGCACGATCGCTTCGCAGCCGCCCGATGGAATCGAACTCTCGTACGACGGCGGCGCAACGGTTCCGAACACCGGAAAGGTGAGTTTGAGCGGCGCATTTACCGAGACGCTCACGGCTTCCGCAAACGGCGCAACGCCGGGGCGAGCTTCGATCCAGGTCGTCAGCCCTACGTTCACCAAACACTTTCAGGCCTCGGCCAACGCCGTTCCGCAAGGCCTGGCATTCGACGGCTCCGGAAATCTCTGGATGGCAGAAACGGCACTCAACCGTTTAGGACGATTGGCTCCAAACGGGACGTTCACGCAGGCGGCCGTGCTTCCAAAAGCCGGAAGCGTACCCTTCGAGGTCGCGCTCGGTTCGGACGGAGCGATCTGGTTTACCGAACAAGGCGGCGACCGGCTGGGGCGGATCGCCAACAACGTTCTTGCCGGCGAATATCCGCTGCCCGCAGGCGGCAAACCGTGGGGGCTAACCGCCGGCCCCGATTCCAATCTGTGGGTTTGCGATTGGCAAAACGACGCGATCGATCGAGTCTCGACCGGCGGCAGCGTACTCAATGTGATCAAACTTGCAGCGGGTACCTCGCCGGAGTATATCATCTCCGGACCCAACGGTTCGTCGGTGTGGTTCTCGGAGCCGGGCGCTGCAAAGATCGGCATCGCGTCGACGAGCACTGCGAAACTGCAACGCCAAATCGCACTCGGTACGGATCCGGCCGGAAAGACGCCCGCGCCGACGCGGCTCGCCGCGTACGCCGGGTACGTATGGTTCGTCGACGCCGCCGACCCGACGGCGATCGGACGGATCGATACGAGCACGTATGCCGTGTCGTGGTCGAGGTTGACCGATCATAGCGGCAAAACCGTCGCCGGCGCGCGCGACGTAGCGGCCGGCGGCGACGGGCACCTTTGGGTGTTGGGTTACGATAACTTTCTGCTCCGTATCGACGCGCAAAACTCCGTAACCGGCTATTACTACTACACGAACGATGCGACTTCGGGGACCGGCGCTGCCTCCTTGACGCACTTCGTGCTGGGTCCCGATGGGAATTTCTGGTTCGACGACGCCAACTACTCCGGCAGAATATGGAAGGCCGTATGGTGAACGCGCGTATTGCGGCCGCCGCCGCCGCTGCATCGCTTCTGGTGAGCGCGTGCTCCGCAACGGCGAATCCCGGGGCGCCGATCCCGAACTTGGCGCCGCGCAACGCGGCGAAGGCCGCGCCGCGAGCGAAATCGCGGGCATCGGTCGTCATGAGCGTGTTCATTCCGGCGCGCCGTTCGCACGCGCATCCGGGCGTTGTCGCTCCCCACTTCATTTCGCCCAGCACCAGCTTGATCGACACCACCGTGTATCCCGCCGGCGACCCGTCGCAGGCGAGCGAATCGTCAGTTTCCGTTGGCTACGGGAGCTCGGTCTGCACGGCCGTTCCGGGCGGGCGGACCTGCACGTTTTCGATCCCGGCGCCTCCCGGCAACGACGACTTCGTGTTCGACACGCTGGACGGTCCGTTCGGCAAGAACGGACCGCCGTCCAGCACCCTCGGCGAATCGCCCGTTACGCCGGCGACGATCGTCGAGAATACCGTCAACTCCGTGAACGCTTCCGTTGGCGGAATTATCTCGACGATCGGCTCCTCGGTGCCGTTCGCAACGTTGCCCGCCGACGGCACGCAACGGCTCTTCACGTTTGCTCTGAAGCCCGCCGACGCAGATGGCAACGTTATCGCGGCACCCGCCGGCAACCCGTACTTCAATCCCATTACCGCGAAGCTCACGGAACACGGCGGCAGCGGCCACGCATCGCTGTTACTCACGCACGCTGGCGGCCAGCCGGTCAACGACGGCAATACGGCGTCGGTCGGGTATTCCACCGACACGTTACAGCTTCGGTACGACGGTGGCGGATCGCCCGGATACTATGCTTCGATCGTCCTTTCGGCAGCTGCCTATCAGACCCAAACGGTCGTTCCGCAGACGGTCGTCGTTTCGCCGCTCTACGTGACGAGCGCGAGCCCGGCGTATTCGTTGCCGCCGCCCGCGCTGCGCTTCACGTCGGGGGGATCCAAGGCGACGCTCACGGTCAGCGAGGCCGGAAGGCCCTCGGCGACGTTCCGCGTGTCGGCGAGCGGCTGCACCGCAATCGCGACCGATTCGATCTCTCCGGCGAGTCCGACGTCGGCGACGCTCGTGGTGACCGCCGCCGCCGCGCCGAGCAAGACGTGCACCACGATGAGCCTAGCCATCAAAGACAATCTCGGCACCGTCTTTACGCTTCCGGCGACGCTCACGACCACCGGAGTGCCGATCGTCGTTCCGTCGCCGAACATCACGATTATACCGATCGCGAAGAATGCCGTTCCCGTTTCGATCGCGGCCGGAGCCGATGGCAACATGTGGTATGCCGACTACAATCGCAGCGTTATCGGCCGCGTGAGCGTTCCCGCTTTGACGGTGACGGAAGGCTCGCTCGCCAAAAACATGCTGCCGTTCTCGATCGTTACCGGTCCCGACGGCCAAATGTGGTACGCGGCGATTCCTGTGTATAGCGGGTTGGGCCAGATCGGACGCATCACGGAGAGTCTGGTTCCCGAGCCGGTTCCAATGCCCGCCGGCAGCACGTTGGCACCGGTGGGGCTCACGGTAGGGCCCGACGGTAATGTATGGGCCGCATCGAGTAAGGAGGCCGCCTCGATCACCCCAGGTGGGTCGTTCGAGTTCTTTCCCATCGCCGGGGTGACCCAATTGGGTTCGATCGCCACGGCGAACGGAAGCCTCTGGCTCGCGCAACAGAAGCCAGGCTTGATCGTCGAGTTGACGACCGCGGGCGCGGTCACCGTGACGAAGCTGCCGGCCGGCTTATACGCGGACGGTCTCACTCGAGGTCCGGATGGCAACCCGTGGATTACGGCGGGCCCCAACTTCTTGCCGAGCACGACCTCCTACATCGCCACGGTCGGATCGGCGGGGCTGGTGAAATACGCGATCCCATGGGCAACCTTCGAACCTGCCGGCATCGTGAGTGGACCCGATGGCGCGCTATGGTTTGCCGACCTAGCCGCACAGGCGATCGGGCGATTCGATCCGCGGACGAAACAGTTCACGGAGTATCCGGCATCGGGAGCTCCGCTGGCTATCGCGGTTGGTACCGACGGTGCAATCTGGTTTAGCACGAGCGGCGGTCCGACCGGAAATATCTGCCGTCTAACTCCATAATGCCGCTCCCATCCGCCGCGTTTTCTGCGATTCGCCCCGTCACTTGAAATAGCGGTAGCGGTCGGCTTTCACTGAGAGCGGTGTCTTTCCGTCGCCGTCGGGGTTGAGCGCTCCGCCGAGCGATGCGAGAACGCCGGCGGCGGCGTTGAGGCCGGTCGTGAGCGCGCCTTCCATCCATCCCGACGTCCACGAGATGCAGTCGCCGGCCAGGTAGAGGCCGGTGTCGTGCGGGCCGCCGCACTTTTGGTAGTCGAAGAACATCTTTTGCACGTGAACGTCCTGGCCGGGTTCGCTCAGCTTGAACGCGCCGCCGAAGAACGGGCTCGATTGCCACTCCTCGCACACGACGTTGTTGGCGTAATCGCCATCGAGCGGCCGAAGCTTCGCGGCCCACGCGGCGACGCTGCCTCCGATGCTCTCGAGCTTCGCCAGCAGGTAGTTGTAAAGCAGTTCGTTGTCCGACGGGCTGCAGGGCCGTCCGCTCGTGATCGCCTGTTGCTTGACGGCATCGTCGTCCCACACGTAACTGATGAAGCAAACGCCGGTCGCGTCCGGAGGCGCGCCGGCCGGCGTGTAGTCGAGCGTGTAGACTTGATGGACGATGTCGTCGGTCTGGAGCCCGCGCACGGCCTCCGGATCGTTCGCCCAGAAGTTGGCGATGCGCGCTGCGACCTTGTTCGAGGAGATCACGTGCGTGCGCGCGATGGCCTTCGCCACTTCGGGTGCGAGCAGGGCGTCGCTGCCGTACGCGGTGAGATCGAGCGTCAGCTCCATCGCGCGGGTGGTCGTCGCGACGATGACGCGCTCGTACGTCATCGCATCCGGATCGCCGTCGAGCACGAAGCCGGACGGCAAGCGGGCGATCGAACGAATTGGCGTGCGCGTGCGAATCGCGCCCACGCTCGCGACTCGGTCGGCGAAGCGATTGGCCAGCGTGCGGATGCCGTCGTCGAGCGTGTCGCTGGGCTGCAGAAACTTCTGCGTGGTTTCGAGCTGATCGACCATCAGGCGGAAGATGTCGATGAACCCGATCGGATAGAGCGGCTCGAAACCGCCCGAGCCGATGCCGAGTGCGCCGAAGCGATCGAACTCGTGGTGCGTCCACGCCGTGCCGCCGGGGATATCGTAACCGCCGGCGCCGCTGAATATCTCGTACAGCACCGTGTAGAACGGCTTCTGATCGAACGCGTCGAGGTACGCTTGCCAGCCGGCCGTAGCGCGTTCGATGTCGCCCGCGACGAGCGCCTTGGTGATCGCACCCGCCGCCTCGAGGACGCGCACGCCATTCTTGGAGAGTCCCTCGCCGACGAACGCGCCCCAGCCTCGCGCGACCGTAGCGAACTCCTCGGGCGGCGGCGTTCCGCCAACCCACGTGGAGACTGCACCTTCGTAGCAGAGGTACGTCGTTTCGACGCCGGGATCGGGGAAGTCGGGCTGGCTCTGCAGGCCGCCCGGGATGATGCCGAGATGGCGAAGGTAGAAATCGAGGACGAACTGCGATGGCGGAAAGCGCATCGCGCCGAGCTCCGCGACGTCGGTGCCGCCGGCGGCGAAGCGCACCGATGCGCAACGTCCGCCGACGTTCTCGGCTTGCTCGAAGACACGTACGTCGCATCCGGCGCGTGCGAGCTCGTACGCGGCGCAGAGCCCAGAAACGCCGCCGCCGACGATCGCAACGCGCGGGCTCCCGGCGACGGAACCGATCGGCTGCTGCCGGCGCTCGAGGTGCGCGAGCCATCCGTCGTATGCGAAATCCGGCGTATCGACGTACGGATGCCGGTCGCCGGACGGATGAGCCGGCTCGAGCCGCAACGTGGTCAGCACCGCCATCGAGCACCTCCAGATTCCATTCCGGTGCTACGCGTGCGGGTCGCCGGTTCCTTGGGACGGTTCGATCACGCCTAGCGCGAAGCGATCTGGATGTGCTCTCCCGCGACCAGCGCGTCGAGGAAACTCGTTGCGTCGACGAGCTCTCCGAGTGCGAACGCACCTGCGTGTCTCGCGGAAACGCGGCAGATGCGTTCGACGGCCTCGACGGCGAGCGGCGCCGTGGTGGCGTAGATATCGCGTCCCGTTGCGACGATGCTGCGCCGTTCGCTGCCGCGGCGAACGGCGACCTCGACGAGAAAGTGTTGGTTCGATCGCCCGAGCTCGTCGGTGACGGGAGGGCCCGGCGTTTCGGGGTCGCGCAGATCGTTGAGCGGCGCTTCGTTGAGGTAGTTGCGAACGTCGCGCACGGCCAAGTGGCGTGCGACGAGCACCATCTCGGCGAACGGGACGGCGACGACGGTTTGCGTGCCGAACGGCTCGTCGAAATCCCACGAGATCGGCGCCGACGGCTGCATTTCGCGCAGCGCGCCGCCGGCAACGACCACGCGCGGTACGGTATTGCGCGCACCGGTTTGTCGCGTGCCCGCCGTCGGCCACCAGCGATCGAGCGCGATGGCGACGTCGATGCGATCGGCGTCGGGCCAATCGCGCATGGTGGCGGTGGCTAAGAGATCGGAAAAGCCACCGTAGAAGCCGACGGCCGGAGCCACCACGACGCCGCGATCGCGCGCGCGCCGGTCGAACGATGCGAACGTCGCGCGCGCACTCGCTTGCTCTGCGGTGACGTCCACGTAATGGATTCCGGCTCGCAACGCGCCCTCGATCAGCGGCTCGGCGGTATCGAGAAAGGGCCCCGCGCAGTTGATCACGGCGGCGGCGCCGGCGAGCGCCCGATCGATGGCCTCGGGCGCATCGAGGCCCGCGGCTCTGGCTTCGACCGCAGTGCCGTGCGCCGCGGCAGCCGCGGCGGTGCGGCCGATGTCGCGGCCGATCGCAATCGGCGCGTGGCCCCTTCGAAGGAGCTCGGCGATGACGAACCCGCCGGTGTGCCCGGACGCTCCGTAGACGGCAATATTCAAGGCGGCCTCCATAACGACTGAAGCAGACAGACAGGTCTGTCTCTTGCATTAAAACAGACAGGTCTGTATCATGTCAAGCATGGCCGTCGATGAAGTGCGCGCGCGGATCCTGTCGACCGCGTCGGCGCTGTTCTACCGGGAGGGCGTGCGCGCCGTCGGGGTCGATCTGATCGTCGAGCGCTCGGGCGTCGCCAAATCGAGCCTCTATCGGTACTTCCGCACGAAGGACGATCTCATCGCAGCCTTCCTCGAGCGCGAAGACGAGGAGTTCTGGAGCCAATGGGATTCCGTCGCAGCGCAGCATTCCTCCGATCCGAAGGCGGAGCTCGACGCGCACATGCGCTGGATCGGCGAGCGGCTCGCACGGGAGAACTATCGCGGCTGCCCGCAGTTGAACGTCGCCGCGGAGTTTCCCGAGGCAACGCATCCCGCCCGCGCCGTCGCGCTGGCCCACAAGCGCGAGCTGCGGCGGCGCTTCGAGGGCATTGCGGGGCGACTAGGAGTCGCTAGACCGAGCGAGCTTGCCGCGCAGTTGCTGCTGCTGACGAACGGCGCGTTCGTCAGCTCTCAGGCCATCGCGGGCAACGAGGCCGTGCCGGTGCTCGTCGCCGCCGCGCGCGCGTTAACCACAGCTGCAGGCTAGGTTTGCTCCCTGGCCGGCGAACCGTACCGCTTGTGGCCATCCCAAAGAGCGCCCGCGGAATTGCGTACGCAATAACGATTGCCGCCGCCGCCACGCTGGTCGCGTGCTCCAGCGCATCGCTCCCTGTCGCGCCGCCTTCGGCTGGGTCCGCTTTGGGGCTCGGGCCGGCGTACCGGTTCGTCGGGTACTGGGACGGCTGGCAGCAGAATAATCTCGCGGAGACGCCCGCCGGCGTGACGGAGGTGCCCGTCGCGTTCGCGTTCGTCCACGGCCACACCATTACGTTTCGCGGTGGCGTCAATTCTGGTTACGTGACCGCCGCCGATATTGCGGCGCTGCACGCGCGCGGCATCGCGGTGACGCTTTCGCTGGGCGGCGGGAGCCCGCGCACCTCGTTCGTCTTCGACGGCGACGTGGCGGGGTTCAATCGCAGTTTGGCGAGCGTTCTCGCGAGGCTGCCCTTCGACGGGGTCGATTTCGATCTCGAGCACGGCACGATCGCGAGCCGCGTAAAGACGCTGAGCACGTTAATCGTGTCGACGCGCGCGTATTTCAACTCCATCGGGAAGCCCGGCGCGATCGTTACCTATCCGGCCTGGAATACTCCAAGAGGCTACGGCGACGCGCGGATTCTCGGGAACCCCAACGTCGCAAAAGCGCTCTCGTGGGTGAACGTGATGTCCTACGAAAAGGACGACGTTGCCAAAACCGAGCGCGACGTGGCGGCCTACGGCGCGATCTTCGACAAGTCGCGCATTCTCATGGGCGTCGACATCGACGACAAGCCGATTCCGACCGACGCCTCGCTGCAAACGCTCGCTGCGTGGGTGCGCGCCAACGGCTACGGCGGGATGATGGCTTGGACGATCAACTCCATCACCCCGGCGCAACTCCAAGCTTTGCGCTAAGATTTGGCGAGCAGCTGCATCGCTCGAAACCGGGCGATGCGCGCGATCAGCGCTGCCGGCATTGGCCGATCGAGCGGAAAGGCGATCGTGCCTTTCTCGATGCGGCAGTCGCGCAGTTCGCTTTCGAACTCCCGAACGACCGCCTCGCTCGCGCCGTAGAGGGACAAGTGGCGTTTCCATGCCGCGAAATGCAGCACCGGGGCGCCGTCGATCCGGTACGCCGGCATGCCGTAGGCGATCGTTTCCTGCGCGTCCGGCAGCGCTTTGCGGATCGCATCGCGCACGCAGCGCAGTGCCGCTCGTGCCGGCTCGGGTTGCGACTCGATGTACTCGTCGACGCTCACGGCGCGTCCGGCCATTCACCCATGAAGCCCTCGAGGCGATCGTAGCTGACGCCCATCCCCGAGGTCATACCGGTCTCCAGCGCTTCGTCGCGCGCTTCGCGCGAGGCAAACCGGATCGTCGTAATCAACGCCGTGCGCGGACCCGATTGCTCGAACGCGATCGTGCATAGCGTCTCTCCCGAAAACCCGTCCATGTTCTCGGTCTGCACGAGGCGATTGGGCGCGTCGATCTCTCGAAACTGCCCGCGAACGCTGAAGGCTTTCGAACCGTCGTCGCTGCGCCACCGGTAGTGATAGGCGCCGCCGGCTCTGAGATCGATCTCGCATACCGGCATCGTCCATCCCGGCGGCCCGAGGAGCCAGCGCTGCACGTACTTCGGCTTGGTATAGAAATCGAAGAGGCGCTGCGCGGTGGTATCGAACGTTCGAGCGACGACGATCTCGAATTCGGACGGCGTCGTCACTTCTACGGTTGCGGGCATGAGTCGTCTCCTTCTCGAGCGGCTTCCTCGGCGAGCGCTGCGTCTAGACGCGCGTAGGTACGTTCCCACTGCTGGCGATAGCGCTCGATCCAGCCCAGAACGCCGGCCATCGATTCCGGGTCGAGCCGGGCGGGGCGCCGCTGGGCATCCCGGCTGCGCCGGATGAGCCCCGCCTTCTCGAGGACCTTGAGGTGCCTCGAAATCGCCGGCTGACTGAGCCCGAACGGCTGCGTCAGCTCGGCGACGGTGGCCTCACCGGCTGCGAGCCGGGTCAGGATAGAGCGCCTGGTGGGGTCGGAGAGCGCGAAAAACGCCGCATCGAGGCGCTGGGGCGAGGGCCCCGATTCTATAGCAAACATGTTATATAACAGGTAAGCTATCATAGGTCGGCCCGGAGTTCAAGCAGCGAGGCCAGCCGGGCCTGGTTGGAAAGCGGCAGAAGCGACCGCTCGTTCGTCGAATCGGCGACGCATGCGGGTTTGTTGGGTGTTCATCCTTGCCGCGGTTGCGGCTCTCGGAGGCCTCGCGCGTCCGGCGCTGGGTCAAGACGCCTCGCCGTGCGTCTCGAGCATTCGCGTGCTGTTCAATCAATACGGAAACGAGCGGATCGAGCCGGGCTCGACGATTTGGTTTTCGAGCGTCCTCGAAGCGATCGCTTCGCCCACTCCGCGAGCGCAGACCCCGCTGCGCATCGACGTCACGCAATCGCGAATTACGTTTGGCAACTGGCCGTACGTCGTCACGCTACCCGACAGCACGATTCTGCTCGACGACTCCGCACAGCGACCGGTCCGCCGTTGGACCGGCGGCCAATGGTCGATCGTCTTGGCACCCTCGCAGGTCCCCGAGGCCTTTTTCGACGGCATCGGATTTGCCGTACCGGAGCCGTTCGTGCCGGGATTCAGCGGGCCGGTGACGTGGACGGCGACGTTTCGCTCGTCGCGGCCCGGCGTCACCGTCGATTGGGCGTGGAGTGCGGCGGTCTATTCGCGCTTCGGCCGTAACGGCTATCTCAACATCAAGCCGACCAGCGCGGCGATCGCACCGTTCGACAACGACGATCCGGTGGGAACGCCCGAGTTCTACAAACGCTTCGTGATCCCGGGTGCAATGGGCAACGGTGCGCCGCAATACGTCGGGGCGCGCAGCGCGTCGACGTCGATCGCGGCGTGCGAATCTCAAAACCCGGCGCCGGCGCAGTCCGCACCCGCACCCGCGCCTCCGACGCCGCCACCGCCGGCCTTTGCCTCGCGCGTCACGCAGCGCGTCGGATTCGGCAATCGCACGGTCGCGCAGGCCGTCGCGCAATGCTTCGCCACCGATCTCTGCGCCCTGGTGACGTATCCGAACGGCGACCGGCTCGCCATCTACTCCGAAGGCGCGGCGTACTGCGAGCCCTACGTCCTGTACGTCGCGCGTACGAACGGCGATCGCACGATCTACGCCTTCTCCCGAAACGTCGATCACGACGTACGTTCTTCCGGCTTCGGTCCGCCGTGCGGGCGTTCGCGGACGACGCACGTTGCGATCGACGGCGGACGTATCGGCCTGACGGTTTCGGAAAACGGCGACGGAACGCTACGGTTCGAGTTCGACCAACCGCGCAGGTTCTGGTACGGCGACGGGCATTAGGTCGGATCCCCCAAAGCAGCTACGGCCACAAGGGAACCCATTGAGTCCCCTTTTGGAACGTGCGTGTTTCAAAACCGAGTCCACGCTTAAACGCGGCCATTCCCACATTATCGATCGTCCCTGGGTTGGCGACCTCGACGGGAATTCGGGACAGAAGACTCCCTTCGCCAACGGACAGCTCGAGGAGATACTTTCCCGGCTGTAAGTGCTCGCCGTAGTACGCTTGCCGGTCCAACTCCAGCGGCACTTCACGGCCGGCCGAATCGACAAGCACCGCCCTGGAGATGCCAGCCATGGGCAAACTACCAGCCAAGTAGGAGCGGTACTCGAACAGCGTCGGTATCGTTAGTAGTACCGTTCCCACCGTTCTCGGGATCCCGCGTAGTACCGTCACGTCGATGGAATTGCGGCAAATCTTCCCTTGTCGCAATCCTATTACGTAGTGGCCGGGGATTACGGGTGTCGCGCCCCGGTACATTCCGTCGTCATTGCGGTGAAGTTCGAGGGGTTTAGCGCTCGAATCCGCGGCATCGATGATTTGTGCCTCGACCACTGGTGACGCGTTTCCAGCCGTAGCCGGGCAAGCCAGGACGTCCACCGTCAGCATCTCGGTGCCGACGGGGCTACTGACGGCGGTCGCCGCCAGTACGGCAATCAACGAGATTGCGTGCGACGAGACAACCGGCACTAAGGCTGTTCGTCCTTTACGGTGATGTACGTGACGACGTCCCAGGCGTTGTGGATGCCGATGAAGATCATCGCGACGACGCCGGCAGCGAACGCGAAGGGAGCGATCCGCGGCATTGCCGGCAGCGCGAGCGCGCCGGCGAGAATCGCGGCGTACGTCGCGAACGGCAGGAGTAAGAACCAGCACCAATCTTCGAAATCGGGGCTGTACCCCGGCAGATGCACGGCGCGGTGCGCGAGCCGCACGGAATATGCCATGCCGGCGATTCCAGCCAGCCCGAGGAGCACGCACGGAAAGAGCAATGCCCGCCACGGCGCGACGAGCACGGCCGCGATCGCAAACGCGGAGCAGAAGTGCACGACCGTCGGCGTGTTGTACGTCGAAATCCCGTCGCGGGAACGGTTTCGATCTTCGCCGCTGACCAGGGTGATGACGACGAACATCAGCCCGGTCAGCGCGGCCGCCGACGAGCCGGTCATCACGTAGAAGTTCGACCAGGGCCCGAGCACCGTCGCAGCATCGCCCACCATTACACCCCCAATGCCGACGCGGCTTCGAGCGCGGCTCGTTCGCCAGTCGCGAACGCTCCGTTGACGGTGCCGCCTTGACCGTCGTTTGCGGTCGCTTCGCCGGCGAAAAAGAGCGTTCCGTCCACCGGTGCGGCCAGATCCAGCCGCGCGTCGCCCGCGCCGACCCCGAGATAACTGTAGGCGCCGCGCGCGAACGGATCGCCGCCCCAATCGTGCATCGCCGCGGCTTCGAACTCGGCGAGTGCGAGGCCGGGCTCGCAGAAGAGCGCGCCGAGCTCGCGCAGCGCGCAGTCGACGATGGCTTCGCGAGCGCCGGCGCGCAGCGCATTCGCTTTCGGCCCACCGGCCCACGCGATCATCAAGTCGCCGCGCACCGGATACTGCGTCCAAAACGTGCCGAACCGATCGTTGGGGCCGCCGCGGAAGAATGCGCCGTCGCGATACGCGCCGTCCCGCAGCCGCTCCCAAAAGGCCGACTGGAACCATAGCGCGACTTTCACGACGTGCCCGGTTTCGACGTGCTCCAGCGCCTCGCGCTTTTGCACCGGAAGCGCGGGCTCGAACGCGACGTCGCCGTGTCGCAAGACTGCCGCCGGGAGCGTGACGATGGCGGCGCGCGCGCGAAGCGTCCGCATCCGGCCGCCGGTATCGGTTTCGATCGCGACCGCGCCCGGCCGCCACGCGACACGCCGCACGATCGACGAGAAGCGCAACCGTGCGCCGGCCCCGGCACAGGCGTGCACCAAACGCTCGAAGATGGGCCCGTAACCTCCCAGCGGCCGCGTGCTGCTCGAATCGACGCCGGAGCTCAGTTCCAGCGCGATCGCCCGCGCACTGGCGATCGCCGGATCGGCGGCGTCGAAGCCTTCGACGAAGGCTCGCGCCGCTGCGGCGCGTTCGCGCGTCGGCGCGTCGCGATCGAAGCGCCGCAAGTACGCCTCGACGCTTTCGTCGGGATCGAGCGTGCGCGCGTCCTCGAAAAGCTCGCCGGCGGCGAACCACTCGTCGCTGCGGTGCAGCTCGCCCGGGCCGGCCCACATGTCGCCGGCCGTGTCGATGGCGGAGCCGCCGCACTCGCGCAGCAAGGCATACGTTTCGGGGGCCGGGCCGTGAACGAATTCGGCGCCGAGTTCGGCCGTCAGCGCCGAGCCCGACGATGCCTGAAGCACGCGCCCGCCGGCGCGATCGCGCGCCTCCAGCACGAGCGTGCGCAGCGAGCGCCGCGCCAGGCTTCGCGCTGCGGCCAGGCCCGCCGCACCCGCACCGATCACGATGACGTCGGCATCCACGACGCCGTGATTCGACTACGAGGCTTTGGCGAACTCCAAAAGATCGGCGTTTTCGTCGAGGAAGGCGCGCAGCTCGAGCAAGGCCGGAAGGCGATCGTTGCGCAGGCGCGGCGCATAAGATGCCACGAAGCGATCCAGGCACGCGACGGCCGTGCCCCAGAGTGCGTCTTGCGGGCGGCCCGCCGCACGGTGCATCGCCGCAGCGATGGTCTTGGTGGCGATTGCCGCCGAGTACGCCGCGCCGCTCGTCGGCGGCCGCAGCTCCATGAGCACCTGCGCGATGTCGTCGCAGATGCGGTCGCAGGCTGGTTCGTGTTGGTAATACATCGGAAGCTCCTAAGAGTGCTTGCGTGCCAGCAAGAGCACGCCGGGGGTGATGATGAGAGCGAGAACGCCGGTGACGAAAAACGCATCGGCATAGGAGAGCGCCGCCGCTTGAGCGTCGACGGAAGCGGCCAGCGCGCCGAGACTGCCGTGCTGCAAGAACTCGGCGACGGGCAGGCGCGCGAGCGTCGTTTCGCCGGCCAGCACGGCTTGATGGAACTGCTCGCGCCGTTCGAAAAACGCCACGATCGACGCCGACGAAACGGAACCGCCGAGCTGAAAGGCGAGCACGATGAACGACGCAGCTTTGGCGCCCGCCTCCGGCGCGACGGCTCGCATCGTGGCGACCAATAGCGGCGAGTAGACGAACGCGACGCCCGTGCCAATCGCCAGCAGCGGCCACGCGAAGGTCGCGAGCGTGCTGCTAGTGGTAACCGACGATGCGAGCCAAAGCGAGCCCGCGCCGGCGACCGTCAAGCCCGCGCCGATCGACCAGCGCAGATCCAGCCGCGGCAGGCTTGCCAGCCGCGAAACGGGGATCGTCAGCAGCAGCACCGGCAGCGCGCGGATGCCGATGAGCACGCCGGCCAGCGTGCTGGTAAAGCCGAGCGTATCGACGGTGAACTGCGGCAAGAGCAGCAAGCTTGGAAAGACGATCGCCGCGTACGCGCCGGCGATCGAGAGCGCGGCCGCTACGGCGGGCTGGCGCAGCACGCGCAGATCGACGATTGGCTTCTCGACGCGCAGCTCCCACCACACGAACGCGGCGGTTGCGGCGCACGCCGTCAGCGCGCATAGCCGAATCGATGGATCCGAAAACCAATCGTCGCGCTGCCCTTGATCGAGCACGTACTGCAAGCAGCTCACGGCGACCACCAACAGCGCGATTCCGGCCGCATCGACCGACACGCGCTGCGGTTTCGCGTTCTCGCGCATGTAACGCGCGAGCAGGGCGAACGCGAGAATGCCGGGGACCAAGTTCACGTCGAAGACCCACGGCCACGACAAGTTGTCGACGAGAAATCCGCCCAGCGTCGGCCCGAGCGAGGGCCCGAGAATCGTGCCCAGTGCGAAGATCGACTGGCTCGTTCCGAGCTGCTCGGCGGGAAACGTGTCGCGCAGCACCACTTGCGCGGTCGCCAGCAATCCGCCGCCGAACGCGCCCTGCACCACGCGAAAGAGCACGAGCGCGGTGAGCGACGTGGCCATTCCGCAGAGCATCGACGCCGCCGTAAAGCCGGCGATCGAAGCTAGGAAGTAATTCTTTCGTCCGAACCGCAACTGCAGCCACGGCGTTAGCGGAATCACCACGACGTTGGCGATCACGTAGCCGGTCAGCACCCACGTACCCTCGTCGACGGTCGCGCCGAGATTGCCCTGAATCGTCGGCAGCGCGACGTTGACGATGGTGAGATCGACCGTTTGCAGCAGCGCCGCCAGCATCACGCCGGCGACGACGAGGTACCGGCGCGCGCCTACTTCCACCAGCGACGGCGGCGGCGCGAGCGTTACGCCGGGCGCTGCGGCGCGCGGGCGTGCGGGAATACTGCCGGTCAATCCGGCGGTTCTCTCGGCAACCGTCATGGAGGCTTTCAGGTTTGTGGGAAGGAGGGGTTGAACTCAGAATACCGCGCGTGAGATACTAGCACTAGACCCTAGCTTATCCTAGTACTGGCGCTACCAGCCGCGAGGCCTTCATGCTGAACCCCACCTCCGACCGCCGCTCCGAGCTCAGCGACTTCTTGCGAACCCGGCGGGCGAAGATCGTGCCCTCCGACGTCGGCCTGGCCGACGGCGCGCGTCGCCGGACGCCCGGATTGCGCCGCGAGGAGGTCGCGCTGCTCGCGAACATCGGCACCACCTGGTACACGCGGCTCGAGCAGGGCCTTCCGATCAACGTCTCCGCCGACGTCCTCGACGGCATCGCGCGCGCGCTGCGCTTGACGACCGACGAACGCCGGCATCTCTACTTGCTCTCGGGGCTGGTGCTCGCGCGCGAGCCGCACGAACACGAAACCGAGGAGCGCGTCGGCGATCTCGTGCGGCGCGTGCTCGATTCGCTCGACCCGTGCCCGGCCTACGTGCGCGGGCGGCGCTGGGACGTGCTCGCCTGGAATCGCAGCGCCGACGCGCTCTCCGATTTCTCGCGCACGGTTGGCCCCGCGCGCAACGCGGTGTGGCGCCTCTTCCTCGATCCCTCGATGGTGGCGCGGCTCGGCGATCCGGGCTGCTCCAAGCGCCGCTGCGTCGCGCAGTTTCGCGCGGTCGCCGCAAAGTATCCGCACGATCCGGCGTTCGTCGACCTCATCGACGAGCTGCGCACGAAATCGCCCGAGTTTCGCACGCTCTGGGCCGAACACGACGTGCTGGGACCGGCCGACGGGCTCAAACGCTACCTGCACCCGCGTTTGGGCGAACTGATTCTCGACTACACCGCGTTCCAGTTGCCGGGCGACGCGGACATGCACGTGGTGGTATTGACGGCGGCACCGGGTTCCGAGAGCGAGCGCAAGCTTCACGATCTCTGCGCGCCGGCGGTTCCGGTCTAGCCGCGTGCGAAGTCCGCGCGGGATCGTCGCGGCCGCTCTTGCGGTCGTGCCGTTGCTCTTTGGCTGCAGCGTGAGCTCGAACGGCGTCGCCGCTCCGCGCGAAGTCGTCGAAGCGACGATCGATCAAAAGCTGCCGACGGTCTATCACGAAGCCGCTCCCGGATTGCCGCTGGGCCACGCGCACTGTCCCGACGGGCTCATGGAGCTCGGCAACGGGAACTCCGGCCACTGCACGTTCGACATCGGCTCGCTTTCGATTCCGATCGTCGTGACGCTGGGCGGCAACAACGACATCGAGTACGCACCGCAAGCTTTTCTTATCGACATGCGCCACGTGGAAACATACCTCGGGACGGAACTGCTACGCGAATACGGCGTGAACGCTGCCGCCGGGTGCAGCGATCCGCGCTACCGCATCGCGACGGCCGGCGATCGCTTCACCTGCGCCGTGAAGGGAAAGACGTACGCCGGGCGCGCGACCGTGAAGGTCCTCGCGAACGGCCGGTTCTTTCTCTACAATCCGCCAGGCCTAACGTCCCCTGCGGCCGCGCTGATGCAGCCGTCGATCGCGGCGCACGAGGCCGGCAAGCCGGTCGTCGTCTCCGGCAAGACGCTCGAAGCGGCGCTCGCGACGACGATGGCGGCCTATCGCGCGGCAGGCGTGAGAAGCGGCCTCGTGGTCGGAGACGTGAGGTGCCCGGCGACCGTCGATTTGAGCGGCTCCAAGCGGGCGCAGTGCCTTCTCGACGTTTCCGGAAAGACCATCCGCCTATCGTTCTGGATCGAGGGCGGCGGCTGGCACGTCGAGACCGTGGATTTGGCGATGTCGCGAGCCGCAGTCGAACGCGCGGCGACGGCGTACTACGACGATCTCGAACGAAATAACGGATTCTCCGTGCGCGTGTCGGTGCGTTGCCCGTGGCCCAGCGTCCTCGTCGTGACGCCTCCCGCAGCGCGCGATTGCACGCTGCTCGCCGGCAAGCAAAAGCGCCGCATGAGCGTGCGCTTCGCCGATCGCGCCGGCACCGTCAGCTATTTCGTATACTGAAACGGCAGCGCCCACACGTTGGTGCTGCCGTTGTCGTAGAGCTGAGTGCGCGCCAGGTCGGCCTCCGCTTGCGTGCGCGTGCGCGGAAAGTGGAGCGCCTGCGTGCGATCGCTGCTGAAGTAGAGCGTGCGGCCGCCGGGAGCCAGGCTCGGTTCGTTGTCGTTGCTGGCCGCCTCGTCGCCGGCATAGTGCAGCGGCACCGGATCGCCCCAGCGGCCGGCGCGATTGGCGACCACGTAGAGATGCTCGTTCGAATCTCCGCTGCGGCGGCCCGAACTGGCAAAGACGAGAAACGACTGATCGGGCGCGATCTCGGGATCGACGTCGGCGGTAGCCGGCGAGCTAAAGGGCAGTTTCTCCGCGGGTTCGTAGCCGTCGCCGTTTCGGCGCGCGCGATAGAGCTGGAACGCACGGCCTTCGCCGATGCTCAAGAAATAGATCGTGCCGTCGGCGGCGACGCTCGGCGCGAAAATTCGAGAACCGACGTTCACCGTCGCGGGGAGATGCACCGGCGTTCCCCAGCCGTTTGCGGTGCGATCGACGCGCCAGACGTGCGCGACCTTCGTCGAAACGCCCGGAGCGGGCCGCGTCGACACGAAGACCAGATACGAACCGTCGGGCGCCATCGACGGATGCTGATCGTTCCACTCGCCTGAGAACGGCGCGATGCTGGGCGTGCTCCAGCGTCCGTCGACCGCGTGCGATTCCAGAATCGTGCCGCCGCCGTTGCCGCTGCGCGTAAAAAAGAGCGTTTTGCCATCGGGCGTAAACGTGGGCGACCCGTCGTCGGCCGGCCCCGAGATGACGCCGGGCGCGAGGATGGAGGGCGCGGGAAGCGGCGAAGCCGCGGCCAGCATGACGATCGCTAAGAGTGCAGCGTGCATGCTGCAAGGCTATCCCGGCGGCGGCGATTCGTCTTTCAAAAAGCTTCCAAAACCCTTTTGAGCCGGATCGGAGATCGCGCAAACGAACAGGCCGCTGAGGCCACCGAAGAAGACCGACCCGGAGATGACGTCGGGCGTCCACCACAGGCCGCCGGCCGTCGCCGCAAGCGCGCCGAGGAAGACCGTCCAATAGACCACCGGGACTGCGAACGCGAAGCCGTACCAGCGCGCCGGCGAGCGCAGGCCGGGCTGCAGCCGGAAGAGTTCGCCGCAGCCTCCGGCGATCGCGCTGGCGAGGACCACCGCCCAGAACTGCCACGCGGAGTTCGCATGGGCCGCCGCGACGAATGCGTTGCCGGCGACGAAGAGTACCGCAAGCGCTCCCGGTGCGAGCGCGATGCGACGCAGCGCAAAGATCGCAAAGCCCGTCAAGAGCATGCTCTGCACGAGAACCGAAAGCAGCCCGATGCCTTGCTTGTAGTACTGCAGCGCGATGAGGGTCAGCGTGTCGTGCGCGAAAGCCGCGGGCGCAAGCGGCGCGTCGATGCGTTCGGCACCGCTGAGCCATACGTACTGCGTGCCCCAGTGCACCAACTCCATCATCGACGCGAGCGCGAGCAGCATGGGAAGCTGATCGGCCAGCCGCTTCGGCGGGTTCGCACGGATCAACGCCGATTGGATCGGCCCGGTGATGATCAAGAACATGCCGGCGCCGATGATTAAATGCGTGGGGCTCACGAGCGCGTCGAATCCCTCTTCGAAGCCGAAGAGCGTATGCTTGATCATATCGAGGATGCCGCCGAGCAGGGTGACGGCCAGGCCGGCGTAGGCCAAGCCGTAGCCCTGCGGCAGCGCCGAGCGCAGCGCGAATCCGCGCCGGCGATAGTGCGCCACCGCGATGCCGGCGAACAGATAACTCGCGAACAGCCCGAGGTAGAGCAGCCCGTGTGCCGGCTCGAAGAACGTTTCGACCGTCGAATGGAAGTGGTACCAGGCGTCGAGCAGGATGCCGCCGGAAAGCCAGAGGCCGACGACCGCCATCGACCAGTCGAAGAGCGCGCTTGGCGCTGGGCGGTCGCTCATGCAAGAGAAGCTTCATCGCTCGTTCAAGAAGCTCCCGTACCATGAACGTCGCCCGAGCTTTGGCCTTCGCCGCCGCATTCGCGGCGATCCCGGCGTGCGCACCCCCCGAACCCGGCACGGCCATGGACGCGGCGGCGGTGGTGAGCTCGCCGAACCCTTGGCCCTCGCCGCGCGTGGCGCCGCCATCGAGCCAACCGCAAATTCTCGCGCTCTGGATGAACGAAACCACGATCCCCAGCGGCTCGGACTGGTACGGGCGGATCGCGACCACCACCAACGTCGCCAGCGTGGAGATTCGGACCGAATCGTTCTCGTTTGCCGCGCAGCGCGACGCGTACGGAGCGTTTCGCTTCAGTCAGCACGTGCTCGACATGGTGCCGTTCTACAAGCGCCCGTACGTGCTGCACGTGATCGCGCGCAACGCGGCTGGCGACCGCGACGAGCGCACCGTGCCGATCGACTTCCGCTGAAGCTACATCGAGATCGAACCTTCGCGAAAGGCCGTGCGATCGAGCCAGACGTTGATCAGCACGGGCCTTCCCGTCCGGGCGACCGCACGCGCGTGCGCTAGCGCGCCGGGAAGTTCCGCCGGCGACCGCACGAGAATCCCCTCGGCGCCGAAGCCGGCCGCAACGTCGTGGTACGCCGTGCGGGCCAGCACCGTGCCGACGTCGTCGTGCAGCAGCTTGATTTGTTCGCGTGCGATTTGGGTCCAGCCGGCATCGTTGCCGACGACGGCGATCGCTCCGATGCCGTGCCGTACGAACGTATCGAACTCGGCGAGGCTGTAGCCGCAGGCGCCGTCGCCAAACAGGATCCAAAGCTCGTCGCCCGGCCGGCTCGCCGCTGCGCCCAGCGCGAAGCCGCCGCCCACGCCGAGCGTTCCAAACGCGCCGGGATCGAGCCAGCGCAACGGGCCTCCGGGGCGCACGACGTACGACGCCGTGGCCACGAAGTCGCCGCCGTCGGCGACGAAGACGGCCGCATCGCCGGCCGTCCGATCGATCTCGCGCAACAGTGCGACGGGGTTGACGAACTCACCGGCTTCGGCAGCCATGGCGTCGATGCCGCGCTCGCGCTCGTCGTCGCGCGAGCGCAGCGCGCCGAGCCATTCCTTCCACGCTGCGCCGCCGCGCGCGCGCGCAGCGAGACGCGTCAAAAAGTCGCCAGCATCGCCGATGGCCGCGATCTGCGGCCGGCGGTTCATGCGCGCTTCCGCCGCGCTGCGGTTCGCGGCGACGAAGATGCTCGAGCGCCGGATGTGCCGGCCGTAGTCGAGCCTAAAATCGCACGGAACGCCGGCGAGCACGACGCAGTCGGCTTCGCGCAACGCCTCGCGTCGCCGGTGGCGCAGCTGCAGCGGGTGGTCGCGCCCGAGCAGTCCGCGCGCCATCCCGGATAGATAGACCGGCACGCCGAGCTGCGCGACGGCTTCGGCGATGCGTGCGGCGTTCTCCGGAACGGCCAGCGCTTGGCTTCCGACGACGAGCAGCGGCCGCTTCGCAGCGGCGATCGCCTCTCCCGCGGCGGCAACAGCGTTGCCGGGAGCGGCCGGCATGGCGACGTGCGCGGCCGTGGCTGCGGCATCGTCCGAGCCCGCGAAGAGACGGCGGACGTGGCGACGCAAGTACAGGCCCAATGCGCGGTCCGCGAGCGAACGGCCCTTGCCCGCGGCCTCGGCGTACCATTGGCGCACCGTCGCTTCGTCGTAGAGCAGATCGACGGGACACTCGACGAACGCGGGCCCCGGAACGCCTTCGAGCGCCGCGGCGAACGCGCGCTCGAGGGCCGGGCCGAGCTCGCGGACGCGGCGGACGCGTTCGACGCGCTTGACGTTCGGCGCGGCGATCGGCTGCTGGTCGATGTCTTGTAACGCGCCCCGCCCCTGCAGCGCGGTTGGCGCCGCTCCGCACAGCAGCACGAGCGGCGACTGCGCCAGCTGCGCGTTCTTCAGCGCCGTAATCGTATTCGTGAGGCCGGGGCCGGCCGTCACCGCGGCGACGCCGGGAACGCCGGTGAGACGCGCGGAGGCATCGGCAGCGAACGCGGCGGCGGCTTCGTCGCGCACGTCGACGATGCGAATGCCGCGCGCCTTCGCGGCGACCAGAATCGGCGAGATATGACCGCCGCAGAGCGTAAAGAGGGTGCGGACGCCGTTGGCTTCCAGCGCCGCGGCGACGCGGTCGCCGCCCGTCTTAGACGAAATCGACGTGGCCGCCGTTCAGGCTGCGGTACTCCGTCAAGAGGACGTTTTTCGCATGCGAGACGCAGTGATGCCGGCATCGTACCGACGGGTCGAGCGCTCGAATTCGCTCGGCGTTCTCGGCCGAACGCCAAAACTCGGCGAACGAGCGATCGGCGATCGAGCCCAGCAGCCCGGTCGCTTCGTAGGCTTTGTCTTGACAGGTATACACGTTGCAGTCGGCCCCGATGACGGTCAAGTATTCGAGCATGGGGCAGCTCTCGTACGCCTTCTCGAAGCGCTCCTCGAAGCGATGGTAATGGTCGACGACGGCGAACCCGTCGCCCTGCAGATCCATCGCGCGCGCCGTCTGCGCGGCGACCTCTTCGCGAATCGCGTCGTGATAGGCGTTGTTGGCGGCCGCGTCGTCGGCGACGATGCAGGCGCTGAGCTTCACGTGGTCGGCGCCGAGCGATTTCGCCAGCTCGCAAGTGCGGTATACCCGATCGGCGTTTTCCCGGCTGACGATCAAGCTCATGCCGATCGCACACGGGCTGCGGCGCGCGGCGAACGCCGCGACGTTTCCGGCGATGGTTTCGAACTCTCCGGGCTTGCAGCCGCGGAAGCGGCGGTAGCTTTCGTCGTCCCAGCCGTCCATCGAAACGCGCACCCACGTGCCGTAGCGTGCGAACGCGTCAGCGACGGCGCCCGTCAGGTACGTACCGTTGGTCAACGAGGCGACGCGCACGCCGCCGGCGCCCAGGCGTTCGACGATGGAAGCGATATTGGGATAGAGCAACGGCTCTCCGCCGCCCGAGAACGTGACCGCGCGAACGCCCATCGCGATCGCGTCGTCGACGATCTCGACGAGCTTGCCGTAGGGAATGCGATCGCGCAGACGCATCTCTTCGCCGAGCGAGAGATCGTTCGAGCGGTACGCGCAAAACCAGCAGCGATGGTTGCACGCGTTGATCGGTTTGATCCGGAGGTGCACGGGCGGCCGGATCTCCGGCGAGGCGCCGGCTCGATCGGGAAACGCGAAGACCTTGAGCGGGCTGTAGACGGTGCCCGATAGGCGGTTCTCGATCACGTTACGTTCCTCTCACGCACCGAGCGCGCCGGCGGCGCGCTTGGCTTCGTACATTGCGGCGTCGGCGCGGTGCAGCAATCCGCGGGCGTCGTTCGCCTGTTGGGGATAGATGGCTAGGCCGAAACTCGCTCCGACGTCGACGACGGCGCCGCCGGGAAGCGAAAAGGGCGCGCGCAGCGAGTCCCGCAGGCGCGCGGCCAGCGCGCGCGCGACCGATTCGTCGGCGACGCCGGCCTGCAGGACGACGAACTCGTCGCCGCCGACGCGCGCGACGACGTCGTGCGCGCGGCTCGCGGCGGTGAAGCGGCGCGCGACCTGGCGGAGCACTTCGTCTCCGGCCGCGTGACCGTAGGCGTCGTTGATCGGCTTGAACCGGTCGAGATCGACGAAGTGCAGCGCCACGCGCTCGCCGTCGCGGCGCGCCTTGGCGATCGCCGTCTCCAGGTGCTCCTCCAACAGCGCGCGATTCGCCAGCCCGGTGAGGACGTCGTAGAATGCCAAGCCGCGCAGCTCGTCTTGGCGGCGCTCGCGCGCGAGCACGCTGCCGATCAAGCTGGCGACGAGATCGACGAAGTCGAGGTCGGTCTCTTCGAACGGCCGGTCGCGCACGTCGGTGCTCGAGAACGTCAGCGTGCCGTACGGGGCGTCGTCGACGAAGACCGTCGCGCCCATGAAGCTGTGCCACGGCAGGCGCCGCTCCGCGACCTCGGTCGCCCACGGTTCGATCGTGAGATCGGGTTCGGCCAGCGCGCGCCGGGTTCCGTAGACGTGGCGCACCAGCGCGCGTTCCATCGGCATCGAGAATCCCGTCTGGAACTCCCCGATCTCGCCGAAATGGTTGCGCACGACGATGCTGCCGTTTTCGACGCGAGCGAGATACGCATGCGGTACGCCCAGTCCCGCGGCGCCGAGCGCGAGCGCCCGGTCGATCAGACGGTTCGCATCGGGTTCGTCGGAAGAGGCGATTTCGGTCAGCGACCGGATGCGCGCCTCGTTGCCGGCGAGCCGCGCTTCCAAACGGCGCTGCTCGGTGACGTCGCGTACGAACGTGAACGCTCCGACGACTTGGCCTCCGACGATTGCCGGCATCCCGAAAATGCTGGTTTCGATGCGCGTTCCGTTCTTACAGCGCGCGTTGCTCGTCCACTCGCACGTTTCGCCCGCGTAGACGCGGTCCATGTACGCCCGCGATCGCGCGCGCTGCTCTTCGTCGAGCAGCTCCAGGCCGGTCTTGCCGAGCATTTCGTCTTCCCGGTATCCCAGCAGCTTCGTCGCCGCCGCGTTGACGCGAATGAGCGTCCGGTCGGGGCCGAACGCCGCCGCCGCGTCGCGGTGATGTTCGAAGATCGAACGAAACCGTTCTTCGCTGCGTTCGAGCGCCAGCGCCATGGCCCGGCGCGACTCGCGCACTTCGTAGCCCGACCGTACCGCCGGGGCGATAACGCGCAGGTAGGCGTACGCGCAGAAGCCGAGGACGGCCAGCGATCCGGCGAAGACGGTCGCGCGATCGAAGAGGAAGGTCGCGGCGCTCAAACGGCCGCCGGCGACGAGATGAATTGCGATAATGACGGCCTGAACGACGGCGATCGCCGCCACCACGACTAACGTCGCGACGGCGGCCTTCCGCACCCGCTCGATATCGGGCTCGCCCGGAGGGTTGGCTGAGCCATTTCGGCTCGTCGGCCGCTGCATCTCCTAAAATCATACCATGCGGCCCGCGCCGGACCCACGACGCTCATCGGTTCTTCTCAAGTGCGCGGTACGATGGCACCAGGGAACGCGCCCTCCGGGCGCCCGCGAACCTCAGCGGCGTTTGCGCGCCGGCGCCTTCTTTCGCGCGGGGGTTTTCTTGCGTGCGGCGCTTTTCTTGCGTGCGGGGGTTTTCTTGCGTGCGGGGGTCTTCTTGCGCGTCCCTGCGCGCGACGAGAGACGGCGCTTGGCCTTCTCCCAGCGATCGGCGATTTCGGTGCGCTCTTCGTCGCCGAGCGTTTCGCGAGCGATCGCGAAAACTTTCGATTCTTCCTCTTCGACGTGATGGCGCACGTTTTCGCCGAGTACTTGCATCTCGGCCTTGAACTTCTCGTCGGGCCGGCGCCCCGATTCTACCAGCGCGACGAGGTGCTTGGCGGCATCGTGTTCGGTGTAGGCTTCGAAGAGGTCGACGCGCTCCTCGCGCTCTTCCGCATCGCTCATCAAGCGCGAGTAGAAGAGCCGCTCTTCGATCTGCAAGTGCGCCGACAGTTGTTGCGCGATCGTTCGCGCGAGTTCCATCAGGCGATCGTCGCCCGGCTCGCACCGATCCGCTTCGTCGAGCAAAGCCGCGACTTGCCGGTGCTCGGTTTTGATGACCTCTAGTACGTCCACGAAAGCTCCCTTACGATAGAGTGGGGTAGGGGGCTTTTCCCAAGCGGCCCTGCGGGCAAAACGCCCGCGCCCGTTGAAAGACCGGCTCGTGCGCCGCCTGCTTGCCTTCGCTTTGGCCGGGTGCTTTGCGTCGTGGACGGCCGGGTGCGGATCCAACTCCGTTCCGGTTACCGCGGTGCAGCCTCGCGGAGCGATCCTGTCGATCGCCTCGGTCGGCACGATCACGCGCGCCCAGATGAGCGCCGGATTGGCCGGCCGCGTCATCTCCGCGCTGGGCGGTCCGCCTCGCTGCAACGTCGAGCTCTATGCAATCAAGTACGCGACGATCGGCGTCCGCGGCGAACCGGCCGATGCGAGCGCCGCGTTCTTCGTTCCCAAGCACGACTGCGGGCCGGGGCCTTATCCGCTCGTCGGCTACGCGCAAGGCACCAACGTCGTCAAGGCTCAGATGATCACCCAGCCGACGCACCGCAACATCGAGCCGGTCATCGTTGCGGCGATTTTCGCCGCGCACGGCGAGGCGGTCGCGGCGACCGACTATCTCGGCATGGGGCTCTCGAGCTACCCGTACCAGCCCTATCTCGTGGTCGATGCCGAGGCGAGCGCGGTGATCGATTCGTTGCGCGCCGCACGCAATGCGGCGCGGCGCTTGGGCATACCCCTCTCGGCGCGCGTTCTGATCACGGGGCACTCGCAAGGCGGGCAAGCGGCGATGGCGACGCAGCGCGCCATCGAAGCCGCCGGCGCCGGCGAGTTTCACCTGATCGCCGACGCACCGTCGAGCGGTCCGTACGATTTGACGCGAACGACCGTCGACGGCGTTCGCCACCCGGGGCAGAACGCGCCGATTCTGGCGGCATATTTGCTCACGTCGTACCAGCACGTCTACGGCAACGTCTTTTCCAGCGCGGCCGCGGCGTTTCAACAACCCTACGCCCGGTGGATCGCCACCTTGCTGCCGGTCGCGACCTACGCACAGGCGGCGCAGCTCGAGGGCAAGACGATTCCGTTACGCGTCGACCGGTTGCTGCAGCCGGCGTTCGAGCAAAGCTTCGTCGGCGACCCCAAAAGCGGCGCGCGCGTCGACGTCGCGGCCAACGGATTGCTGCAAGGGTGGAAGCCGGTGGCGCCGCTCGATCTCTGCGGCGGCAGCCGCGACCCGCAGGTCGAGTTCGTCAACTCCCAACTCGCGTATGCGTTCTTCAAGCGCGAGGGCGCGAACGTCACGCTGACCGACGTGAATTCGCTGATGCCGCCGCAGGTGCACCGCAACCTGTATCACGATGCGGTCTTGGTGTTGTGCTTGACGTTGTTACGAGCCCGCATCCTGGGACGATAAGAGCCGATGAATCGCTTCGCCGCTGTCTTCGCCCTGCTGCTTCTTGCGGCCGCGCCGCCGCCCGGAGGATCGCCGCTACCGCTTCAAACGACGCTCGCCAACGGCTTGCGCGTAATTCTCTTGCCCGACCGCCTCGCGCCGGTCGCGACGGTTGCGATCGTGTACGGCGCCGGCTCGAACGAAGACACGCTGCCCGGTCTCGCACACGCGACCGAGCACATGATGTACCGGGGCACGTCCGACGTTACGGCGACGCAGTTCGCGGATATCGCCAATCGAATGGGCGCGCAGTATAACGCCTCGACCGGCAACGAATACACCGACTTTTACTTCAAGATTCCCTCGGCGTACGTCGGCCTCGCGCTGCGCCTAGAAGCCGATCGCATGACCGGCGCCGCGATTCGCGAGGCCGATTGGGCCACCGAGCGCAAGGCGATCGAGCAGGAAGTTCGCGCCCACGAAAGCGTGCCGGGGGCGAAGATCGACGCCAAGCTCGGCGCGCTCTTTTACGGCCCGGGCAACCTTCTCGCGCGCCCGACCGTCGGAACGATCGACGGTTTCGAGAAGATGCAAGCCTCGGATATCGCGGCCTTCTATCACGCCTGGTACCATCCCAACGACGCGACCGTAATCGTCGCCGGCGATATCGACCCGCAAGCGGCGCTCGCGCAGGTGCGCGGCGCCTTCGATGCGATCCCCAGCGCGCCGCTGCCGCCGCGCGCCGTCGTCTCGCTCGGACCGTTGGTCTCGTCGACGCTCGCCGACACGGTCGACTTGCCGTTTCCGATTTGTGCGCTCATTTTTCGCGCGCCGTCGGCGACGGCGCCGGAGTACGCTTCGGCCCTGGTGCTCAATCAGGTGTTCAACAGCCGCCGGGGCGCGTTGGCCGAGCTCGGCACGTCGGGCAAGCTGCTGGGAGCGCTCAGCTTGTACTCGGCGCTGCCCGAGACGGGCTCGTCGTTCCTGGTCGGCGTCCCGGCGCGAGCCGGATCGGCGAGCGACGCCGCAGCCTTGCTGGCGCAAACGCTGGCGAACTATCGCACGGGCGGCGTGCCGCACGATCTCGTCGCCGCCGCGCGCTTCCGGCTCCTGAGCGATCAAGCGTACGAGAACGCGTCGATCTCCGGGTTGGCGTTTCGGTGGGTCTACGCGGTCGGTCAGCGCCAGGAGAGCGCCGACGCCGTCTACGATGCGATCGCAAAGGTGAGCGACGACGACGTCGACGCGACGTTGAAGACGTACTACGCGCCCGACCATCAGCTTACGGCGCTGCTCTCGCCGTCGTCGTTCGCGCCGTCGGCGCACGTCGATCCGAAAGCCGCCGTCGAGAACGTCGCCTACAAGCCGACGCAGAACGAGCCGCTGCCCGCATGGGCGAGCGCGGCGCTCGACGTGCCGCTGACGGTGCCGGCCAGCCGCAGTTCCGATACGATCGTCCACCTCGCCAACGGCTTGACGGTGGTCGTGCGCCGCGAGAGCGTCGCGCCCACCGCGATTCTGCGCGGCGAAATCGTGACCAGCCCCGAGCTCTACGAACCGGCGGGTCGCGAAGGCGTCGCGACGTTGACCACCGCGCTGTTGCCGTACGGCACGACCGCTTACGACCGCGTCGCCTACCAGGCCGAGCTGGACGGCATCGCCGCGAGCGCGAGCCTGGGCGATTCGTTCGAGCTCGAAGTCGGCGCAAAGAACTTCGACCGCGGCGTGCAGCTGCTCGCCGACGGCATGCTGCACCCCGCGTTCTCGCAGAGCGCGTTCGACGTGCTCAAGGCGCAGATGGTGCAAGCCGTCGGCGATGCCGATAAGCTGCCGGCGGTGCGCGCGTCGGCGGCGGAGAGCGACGCGCTCTACCCGCCCGGCGATCCGCGCCGCCGCCGGGCGACGGCGAAATCGGTCGCCGCCATCGGCTTGGGCGACGTGCGGCGCTGGTACGCGTTCGCCTTCCGCCCCGATCTTACGACGATCGCGGTGGTCGGCGACGTCGAGCCGGCCGAGGCCGTGGCGACGGTGCGCAAGTACTTCGGCGGCTGGCGTGCGTTCGGAAAGATGCCGACATTTCGCTATCCGTCGATTCCCGAGCGCGCCGCCAAGAGCGAGACGATTACCGTGAAATCGCCGGCGGCGACGCAGTCCGACGTCACGCTCAAGCAGGTCTTCGATCTCGCGAAAAGCGACCGAGACTACGTGCCGCTGCTGCTTGCCAACACGATGCTCTCCGGCGAAGGCACCGGTTCGCTGCTCTTCGAGGAAGTGCGAACGCACCGCGGCTACGTGTATAACGTCAGCTCGAATATCGACGTCGAGCGCGGCCGCGCGACCTTCACCGTGAACTATCAATCCAATCCCGGCGACGTCGATCGCGCGCAGGCGTCGGTCGTCTCGGTGATCGAGCGACTGCGCGCGGCTCCGCTTTCGGCGGTCGATTTGCAGCGCGCCAAAGCGTTGCTGATCGCCGAACGCGTCTTGCCGCTCGACAGCTACGCCGGCGTCGCGTCGGACTTGCTCTCGACGGCGCAATACGGCACCACGGCGGCGGAGAGCGATCGCTTCTGGAAAGCGCTGGTGGCGACGACGCCCGCGCAGGTCGAAGCCGCAATGCGCGCGCACGTGCGGCCGAAACACTTTCTGCGCGTCATCGTCGCACCGGAGAACTAACGCATGCTCGCACTGCTGGCCCTCGCCGTAACGCTCGCGCAAGCCGCGACGCCGAGCCCGTCGCCGACCGCTTCGCCCGCGCCGTCGCCGAGCGCCTCGCCGACGCCGGTGCCGATGCGGCGCGTCGCCTCCTCGGCGCTCGCGGTTCCGGTCACGTGGCAGAGCGCGGAGCAGCCGCATCAACCGGGTTACGTTCCGCTCGGAGCGTGGGGCGATGCCGGCAGCGGCGAAGAGATCGCGCTCTCGTACGCGGCAAACTTCGGTCGCGACGCGGGCACCCTCGCGGCCCAGTGGCGCAAGGGCCTCGCGCAGGCGTTTTCGTACGTTTCGGGAGGCCCGGTACCGCTCTGCCACGGGGGGCGCGGCTGGCAAGACCGGTTCGCCGGCACCAACGGCGCCGGCTATACGTTCGTTTACGGCACCACGCCGTCGCGCGTGTACGTCGCCACGTTTACCTATCCGGGCTATCCGGGGCCGTCGGCAGCGGGACAATCCGCCGCGCTGAGCCTTTGCCCGCCGGCCGACCCCGTCGTCCACGCCGGGCCGCCGCCCATTGCGCCTCCGGCCGGCTGGAAGACCGCCCCCGTCGCTCGGTACGAGCCATCCGGGAAACCTGCCGAGACGGTGTGGAGCTGGTACGCGGATGCGGCCAAACGCGAGTCGCAGTTCGTCGAGGTGGTGACCTTTGCGATGCCGCCCGGAAAGGGCGGCCTCTCGTACGGATTCGCGCATTTGATCGACGCCATGCTCGGCGATCGCGGCCACGCGCAGGTGCTCGTACGCAAGCCCGCAACGCTTTGCGGAAAGTACGACGGCGTCTACCTCGAAATGCATGCCACGCTGCCGGGCCGTTCGAACGAGATCGAATCCTACATGACGGTCGCCGATCGCCGCGCGTACGTTGCGACGTACTCGCGCGTGCTCGGCTCGGCCGCCGACCCTGCCGCCGAACGCGCGATCCGGTCGTTATGCCCTTGAACGCCGCACGCGTCGCCGCGACCGGCGCGCTCATGTGCCCGCCCTCGTCTTACACGGTACGCGACGTCAAGAACCCGTTCATGCGCGGCACGCCCGCGGTGGATGCAGCCCGCGCGCTCGAGCAGTGGCTCGCGCTAAAGCACGCGTTTGAAGCTGCCGGCGTCGAGGTGCTCGAGATCGAGGCGGCCGCCGACCTCGAAGACATGGTCTTCGCCGCGAATCAAGCGTTCGTCGGCTCGGGCTCGGCGCACGCGCGTTTTGCCGTTCCGAGCCGCATGCGTTATGCGTCGCGACAGCGGGAAGTGCCGTACTATACGCGCTGGTTCGAGCAGCGCGGGTACGAAATTCTCGACCTCGGCTTGAGCGGCGCCGAGTATCTCGAAGGGCACGGCGATCTGCTGCCGCATCCGGGCAGCGCGCTGGTGTGGGCCGGCTACGGCTTTCGCTCGTCGGCCGGCGGCGTCGAACGCTTCGCGGCGGCGATGCAGGCCGAAGCGATCGCCGTGATGCCGCTCGAGCTGATCGACGAAACGTTCTACCATCTCGACACGTGCTTCGCTCCGCTCAACGGAGAAGCGGCGCTCTATCACGCTCCCGCATTTTCGCTCGAAGCGCGCGCGCGGCTGCGCGCCGGTTGGAAACGCCTCTACGACGTTTCGCGCGAGGACGCCGAACGTTTCGTTTGCAACGGCGTCGCCGTCAACGGCGCGTTCGTGGCATCGTACGTTCCGCCGGCGCTCGAGCCGGTATTGCGCGACGAGGGACTGCAGCCAACCATCGTCGGCCTTTCGGAGTTCGAAAAAGGCGGCGGCAGCGCGTTCTGTATGAAGTGCTTCTTAGAACCGCACGGATAGGCAGCTCAGGCCGCCATCGAGCTTGCAGTACTCCGACACGTCGAGCGCGATCGTTTCCAGCCCCAGCGCCGCCAACGCGCTCTCGAGCTTCGGGTGGCCCGTGGCCACGAGAACGGCGTCGTTGACGCGGACGCAGTTGGCGCCGTAGGCTTCTTCGGGCGCCACGCGCACCACGCACCCGTGGGGCAGCGCCAGGCGCGGCAGCAGCGCGTCGATGACCGCGTAGCGCCCGTCGCCGAGATAGGCCATGCCGCTCTTGAGATGCAGGATCTCGCGCACGTCGCGGATGTCGACGATCGTGGCATCCAGGCCGCCGGCGGCGAACCAGGCTTGGAGTTGGCGCGCGCCTTCCTCGTTCGTGCGCTGCGAGAGGCCGACGAACGCGCGATCGTCTGCCTCGCAGACGTCGCCGCCGTCGAGCGTCCCGGGCGCTTCGATCTCATCGATGCGGTCGAAGAACCGTGCGAGCGCTTCGCGTACGGCCGTAACTTCGCCGCTGCGGCTGGGCGCGCCGGGGCGCGTTGCGATCGCGCGCCCGCCGGCGACGATCGCCGTATCTTCCACGAACGTGGCGTCGGGGTGCGCCTCGTCGGCCGGCAACACCACGAGCGAGAGCCCGCACGCGCGCAGCGCCTCGCAGTAGCGCTCGTGCTGCGCGAGCGCGAGGTCGATCGAAGGCGGCCCCATGCCCGCGGTCGTGAGCCCGAAGGCGAGCGAGTGGCCCGGTAGGCGGACGATGGCGTTGGCGAAGCGCGCGCTCACGCCGCCGCCGCCGCGCGGTTCAATCGGGTGGCTAACGCGGCCGGGAGCACGCCGAGAACGAGCAGTACCGCGAGCGCTTGCCACGCCAGCGGAAAGCCGCGCGTCTCGGCGAGTGCGCCGAAGAGCATCGGTGCGAAAAACGAGGCCACGAAGCAAAAGGTCAGGCCGGCGCCGAGCGCGCTGCCGGAGTGCTCGTCGCCGCCGATCTCGGCCAGCGCGATGACGACCAGCCCGAACCAGCCCACCGCGGAAAAGCCGACGAAGACCGCGATTGCCGACATCGCGGCCACGGGCGTCGCCGGCGACACGAACGAGATCAGCAGGCACGCGGCGGCCGTCGCCACGCAGACCAGCGCGAGCGGAATCGTGCGGCTGCCTTTGAAGATCTTGTCGCTGGTCCAGCCCCACGAGATGCGTCCCGCGATCGCGCCCAGTTGCGAGAGCGTAAACATCATTACCGCGATCGGAATCGAATACTGCGCCTCGTGAACGATCGTGAGCGTGAAGAAGCCCATCACCGCGACCTGCGCGCAGATCAGCACCATCGAGACGATCGAGACCAACACCAAGCGCGCGTCGCGCAGCATCGAGATCATCTCGGCGACCATGGCGCGGATCGAGGCGCACTCGCCCTCCAGCTCGGCGGGTTCGCGATAGAGGCCCGACGCGATCGTCCCCGCCGTGGCCGTGCCGATGCCGGCCGCGACGAGCGCCCATTGATAGTCGAAGTGAATGGCGATCGCCGGAAGCAAGATCGATCCGATCACGCCGCCGAGCGGCATGCCGCATTGGCGGATGCCCATGGCGAAGCCGCGTTCTTCTTTTGAGAAAAAATACACGATGGCGTGGCTGCCGGCCGGCGTCACCGCCGCGAAGCCGACGCCGTACATGAACAACCAGAAGAGCAGCCAGCCGAAGTTCGGCAGCGCGGCCGCCGTCATCAGCGAAATCCCCATGAACCACGAGGTCCAAAGGACGACTTTCTTGTCGCCGAAGCGGTCGGTCAGCATGCCGGCCACCGAGGTCGTCGCCACGGCGCCGACGAGCTGCATCGAGAGGACGAGTCCCAGCTGCGTTTGCCCGAGGTGGAACTGCGTTTCCAAAAACGGCAGCATCGTGCCGGTCGCCATGATGAAGAGGGTTGCGCCGACCATCGCGCCGGTGAAGAGCGCCAGCACTTCGTAGCGCGACTCCGGCATGGGGTTGTGGGGATGCGGGCGCGCCGCCATCACGGCCGGCCTACTCGGCGAGCGCCGATTCGATGCGTGCGCGCAGTTCCGGGTCGTCCGGCGTCGTGCGCGGCGAGAAGCGGGCGATCGCGTTGCCGCGGCGATCGATCAGGAACTTCTCGAAGTTCCACGAGACGTCGCTCGAATCGGCGCTCCCCGGCTGCGCCGCAATCAACGCGCGATAGAGCGGATGCCGCGCCGAGCCGTTCACGTCGAGCTTCGAGAACATGGGAAAGCTGACGCCGTACCAGCTCGTGCAGAACTCTGCAATCTCGGCGCTGGTGCCGGGTTCTTGTGCGCCGAACTGATTGCACGGAAATCCCAGCACTTCGAAGCCGCGGCCGCGAAGCGATTCGTAGAGCGCCTGCAGGCCCGCGTATTGGGGCGTGAGCCCGCAGCGCGACGCGACGTTCACGGCGAGCAGTACCTTTCCGGCAAAATCCCGCAGCGACGACGGCGAGCCGTCGAGCCGCGTGAGCGCGATATCGTAGAGATCGTCGGCGGTCGTTTCCATGGCGCCGCTGTTTCGTCGCCGCACGCGGCGAAACATGCGCCCCGCAAGAGGGTTGAACCGCCCCGGCGAGGGAGCTAGAGACCGATGGACCGGCGTACGGAGATCAATCGCCATCTGATCGTCGGCGCGATTTGCGCGCTGGTGGCGGTCGCGATCTGGCTCGTCTTTCACGCCGTGTTCGAAAATCTCAGCGAGACGGCCAAGGCGGTCGGGTACGTCGACAGCGGCACGGCGATGGGCATCGCGCTCGGCTACGTGGCGATGGGCGGCGGCACGCTCGTCTTCGGAGGCATCGCGTTCTGGTCCGGCGTGAAGGCGTTCGCGCTCTGGAAGGCCGGCCGGCGGAAAACGGGGTAAGCGCTCTTCGATGCGCGCCTGGCTCTTCGTCAACCGGAAATCTCGACGAGGCCACGCGCTCGGCGACGAGATCCGCGCGCGCTTTCGGCAAGCCGGCGTCGAGGTGGTCGAGGACGGGCGCGCCGGAACGCCGCCCGGACCGGTCGACTGCGTGGTCGGCGCGGGCGGCGACGGAACCATCCTTTCGGTGATCCCGCGAGCGCTCGCGCTGGGGGTTCCGCTCGGAATCGTTCCGGCCGGAACCTTCAACGATCTCGCGCGCACGCTCGAAATCCCGCTCGACGTCGCCGGCGCCTGCGCGACCGTCGCGGCCGGGCAGACCCGTACGATCGATCTCGGCTGCGTAAACGGCGTGCACTACGTCAACGAGGCGAGCATCGGCATCTCCAGCCGCATCGCGCGGCTGCAAACGCCGGAAGTCAAGCGTCGCTTCGGATTTCTCGCGATCGTGGCCACCGCGCTGCAGGCCTTCTACCACGCGCGTCCGATGCACGCCGAAGTTTCGTACGACGGCCGCACCGAGCGTTTCAAATCGATCCAGCTCACCGTCGCCAATAGCCATCGCTTCGGAGGGCTCTTCAACGTCACCGACGCCGCCATCGACGACGGGTGGCTCGATCTCTACTCGGTCGATATCGCCAACCTGCGAGAGGCCTTCTCGGTCGGGCGCGCGATCTTCCAAGGCAAGCGCGAATCGGTGCCGGGCCTGCGGACGTACCGCTCGACGCGGTTCTACGTGCGCGGGCGCCACCGCCATCGCATCACGGCCGACGGCGAGCCCGCCGGCAGAACCCCGGCCACGTTTGAGGTGTTACCCAGAGCGTTGCGCGTGCTGGTGCCGCCAACCACCGCCTAAGGAGGATCCGTGAGATATCGCAAGCTCGGCCGTTGGGGCCCCAAACTCTCGGTCGTCGGGCTCGGCTCGTGGCTCACCTACGGCAACAGCGTCGAACGCGAGACGGCGGCGGCCTGCGTGAAGGCGGCCTTCGAACGCGGCATCAACTTTTTCGACACCGCGAACGTCTACGCGCGCGGCAAAGCCGAAGAAGTGCTCGGCGGCATCCTCGAAGGGTATCCGCGCGACGACTTGTTCGTCGCCACCAAGGTGTACTTTCCGATGGACGACGGTCCCAACGACCGCGGCCTTTCCCGCAAGCATATTTTCGAACAAATCGATCGCTCGCTGGCGCGCTTGCGCTTGGACTACGTCGATCTCTATCAGTGCCATCGATACGATACCACCACGCCGCTGGAAGAGACCTGCGCGGCGATGAACGATCTAGTGACGCGCGGCAAAATCCTGTACTGGGGCGTTTCGGAGTGGAATGCGGATCAAATCGCCGCGGCGGTAACGCTGTGCCGCGCGCGAGGCTGGTACGAGCCGGTCAGCAACCAGCCGCAGTACAGCGCGCTCTGGCGGCGCATCGAACAGCGCGTTCTGCCCACCTGCGAAGAGTACGGCCTGGGCAACGTGGTGTGGTCGCCGCTGGCGATGGGCGTGCTCTCCGGCAAGTATACCGATGCGGCGCATCCGCCGTCGGGAACCCGCGCCGCTTCGGCCAACAAAGAGATGATGGAGGAGTACTTCACGCAGCCGGTGCTCGATGCGGTGCAGCGCGTCGTGCCGCTTGCGAAGCGGGCGGGGTGCACGCTCGGAGAGCTCGCTCTGGCCTGGTGTTTGCGCCAGCCCGCGGTGACGAGCACGATCGTCGGTGCCACCAAACCTACGCACGTCGAAGAGAACGCGCGCGCCGCCGACCTCGACGTCGACCCCGCGATCTTGGCCGAGATGGACGCGATTCTCAGCCCGGTTGCGGCGTACGAAGCCTACACCGCATAGGCATCGACACCCGATACCGCTTGAGCGTCTTGGCTCTCATTGGAAATGCAACTTGCGATAGTTTGATCGGCCTGTCAAGGCGCGAAATTAGTTACAGCTCTCAACGTAATTGTTGGCATCAATACATAGAGCGCTGCTCGGCTTGATATTGGTGCCTTTTAGACGAATTGTCGTATTGAAGGTCGCGCCATTCGCATTAAGACTTCCAACCATTCCTATATTACCGTTGTGGTCGAAGGTGAACAGGCCAATAGGTCCAGTAGCACTTGTCGTCGCGTTAGCGTCAGTTATCATAAGTACTTCTGGCTTGACTCCATTGGTAGAGATATTTGGTGGGTTCGTATTGCTCGGCCACATGAACGTTTCGTCTGTTTGATGAGTACCCTGAAAGCATTTACATGCATTGGGCATCGAGATGCCCCATGAATCCTGGCCGTCGCCATATAAGCCAATTTGCCAGCCGTCGTTGTAGGAGCCTCCGAACGCATATTGCAAATTTTGACCGCTTTGGTCCGTGGTATAAATGGCTAAATCTGAAACGGTTCCGTTCCACACTGGGCAGATTTCAATCAGATAAGTATTGCCATTTGCAGTGGAATACAGGTTCGGAGAAACGCACGGGCCGTTTGAGGGGGCAACTTTAGGCCTAAGATTATCAGCTTGGGTAATCGGTTCACCATGCCCTAGCGCCTGGGCATCCGTATGGGCGGAGCCAGCGGAAAATCCAATCAAGCTCGATATCGCACGATGACGTCCCTTAAAATGCTGTAAAAGCCGGTGGCGAGGAGCCACCGTTTCGGTTCGGAAGATTCGCTTTGCTGAACTTCTCAACCGAAAGGACGAAACGGTGGCCGAATACGATGTTACCCTATCCGAATCGCTGATGCCAGACCTTTTGGAGCGGCCCAACGCCCTCGCGCAGCTGGTCGAGACCGTCATCCAGCAAGTCCTCGAGGCCCAGGTGAGCGAGCATCTGAGCGCCGATCGATACGAGCGAACGGAGGAGCGGGCCGGCTACCGCAACGGCTATCGGGAGCGGCAGCTCTACACCCGCGTCGGCCCGCTAACGCTACGAGTGCCCCAGACGCGCGAGGGGAGCTTCTCGAGCGAGATATTCTCGCGTTACCGGCGCGGAGAGCAGGCCTTCGTGCTCGGCCTCATGGAGATGTTCGTCAACGGGGTCTCGACGCGCAAGGTCAGCGAGATCACCGAAGCGCTTTGCGGCACGTCCTTTTCAAAGTCAACGGTCAGCCGCCTGGCGATGAATCTCGACGCTCGCGTTAACGCGTTTCTTTCACGCCGCCTCGATGACGAGTACCCGTTCCTCATCGTCGACGCGCTCTTTTGCAAATCGCGCTGCGAGGATCGAGTTATGAGCAGAGCGGTGCTGATCGTCGGCGGCATCCGGAAAGACGGCTACCGCGACGTATTAGGCGTGTCGATCGGCGATGCGGAAAGTGCCGCAACCTGGAACGAGCTGCTGGCGTCGCTGAAGCGGCGAGGCTTGCGGGGCGTCGATTTCGTCATTTCCGACGACCACGCCGGTCTTGTCGAGGCAATTGGCAAGCAGTTTACCGGCGCAAGCTGGCAACGCTGCCAAGTGCACCTCATGCGCAACATACTGGGCCACTGCCCGAGCCGCGAACGATCGGCTGTTGCTGCGGCAGCCAAGCTCGTCTTTTCGGCAACCGACGTCGTCGACGCTCGTCGCCATCGCGACGAGTTCGTCAAGCGCTTCGCAAAGACCGCTGCAAAGAGCGTGGCTTGCCTCGAAGACGGCTTTGATGATGCGATGGCGGTGATGGCTCTCCCGGAGAAATATCGCCGGCGACTCCGAACGACGAACATGATGGAGCGGCTGAACGAAGAGATCCGCCGGCGGGAGCGGGTGATCCGGGTCTTTCCAAACGACGCCTCGCTGTTGCGCCTCATCGGCGCATTGACGGCCGAGATCAGCGAGGGATGGCAAGAGAAGCTCTACTTCGACATGGGCGACTACCACGAATGGGTAGCCGAACGAAGGACGACTAAGAAAGAGGGGACGAAGGCGGCGTAACCGCCACGCTACGCTGAACCGAATTTACAGCAGATTTGGGACTTGACTTATCGCACAAAGTACGAATCCCAAGAAAAAGTTACGCATCCAAAATTCCTTTCCAGTTGACGGAGTCTAAAGCCAGCGCGCGGTTTCGGTTCTTCTAGAGGCTGTTGGTCCGCAATTGTGGAGAACCTAAATCGGACCTTTGCGGAAACGCGAAGCCTTTAGCTATTGGCTGCATCGAGCGGAGGCCACGCCGTTGTAGGGCGAGCGTTTACGCGGTTCTCTGGGCAACGATGACTGAGCGTACGTGGCGCGTTCCCTCGTCGACGTAGAGAAAGCTCCCTTCCTCGACGCGTTCGATATGGAAGCCGAGCATCTTCAAGACTTCACGATACACGCCGAGCGAGTAGGTCCACCAGACGTAGTTGAGATCCGGCCGGCTCGAGTCGCCCAAGAATCGGGCAATCGGGTCTTCGGTTGCGATGAGCGGCGTCGTGATCACGATCTCGCCCTCGGTACGGCGTGCGATCGACGCTAACGCACGAATCGGATCGGACAAATGCTCCAGAACCGAACAAACCAATGCGATATCGAACGTGCCGATGTCGGGCGATAGCGCATAGACGTCTCCGTAATTCACAAGCGCCCGCGAGCCCAGCAACCTATGGCTGAGCCAATATGCGTTCTTCCATTGCTCCAGCCACGACCTGTGCCATGCCAGGAAGGCTTCTGGGTCGGAGTACGGCAACGACTCCCGAAACGGGAGCAGGTGTTGTCGAGAGGGATCGTCCATGTCGAACGACACAACCTCTCTCGCTCCGGCCGCTTCGGCGGAGAAGGTTAAAAAGCCCGAGCCCGTGCCAACGTCGAGCACCCTCTTATCGCGAAAATCCACGTGGCCGACGTATTGCTCGAAGTCTCCCCGCAGGTCCCAACTGCCAGATTGCAGGCCGACCTCGGGTAGGTCCATCGTGTGATAGAAAAAGCAGTTCGAAGCGTCCTGCACGAATCGCGGAGCCTCGAACGCGGGACCTTTCACGGCAGTGTCCATGGAATATGCATGATAGGCGTCCCTTCGAGCTGACGCAACTCGATTCCGTCGATCTCCTACGTGCCTTCGTCGGCGCCGGCGTGGAACACGAACTTCACGATGAGGCGATCGAGCGTGGCGCCGGCGGCGGGGCTGCCGAAGTTGACGTAAAGCTCGTCGCCGGTGCGAAATCGCCGGTGATAGGCCACGGCGAGGTTGTTGCCGATTTGCGTTGCGAACCCGCCGTAGCCGTTGATATCGCGCAGCGCGACCGAGAGGGTGCTCTCCGAGCTGAGATTGTAGCCGAGGGCGACCGAGCGCAGCCATTGCGAATCGAGCGGGCCGCCCGTTAGCGGCCGCTCGTAGGTGCCGTCGTAGGCGAGCGAGATCGAAAGCCGTCGGCCGATCGGGCGCGACGTGCTCGTCGTGAACAGGTGCACGTCGTTCGAGCCGAACGGCCCCCACGAATACGAAACGTCGACCGGCGCCGGCGTTCCGTCACCGTAGCCGAGCGGAATCTGCATCAAATCGAACGGCTGCGTCACGCCGTCGCGATAGCACGGGTATCCCGTGAACGACGACGTCGCGACGATCGGCCCGCTGCATCCCGGCCCCGCGGGAACGCCGTAACTGCGCAGTTCGCCGACCGACGGCCCCATGCCGTCGATCGAAAAGCCGTTCTTGAACGTCGCGTTCAAGAAGAAATCCGCGTCGGCTTGGTGCACGGCGCCGCTCTCGTCGAGGAAGCGGTCGAAGCCGGAGTAGAGCGACCACGACTTGACGCCGGGCAGCGACCCCACCAGATTGACGAATCCTTGCGGCCCGCGAATGTCGGAGTTGACGGTGTAGCCGTCGATGGGATTGTAGTTCGGCGCGATGTCGAGATAGCTGCCGAGCACCTCGAAGTTCGGTTTGTGGATGTCGGCGAAGAGCTCGGTTTGGTCGGCGTGTCCCTGCGGCACCCAGCTGCCGTTTTCGAACGCATGCTCCGCGTACCAGACCAGCCCGGAGGCCAGGTTGCGCCCCTCGACGCCTTGGTCGAAGGTCGCGTCGTTTCCGAGCGCGCCGTGATTGGCAATCACGCCGTCGCTCCAGTACTGGAACGTGCCGTCGGGCAGCGCGTGGAGATAGCCGTAGGCTTCGTCGTCGAACTGCGTGCCGGTAGTTTCGTCGTAGCCGTGAAACGTGAGCGCGCCGAAGCTCTGCTTGCCGTAGGTGCCTTCCACTTTGGCGCCGCTGTCGAACGGCCCGACGCTGGGCGAGTAGAAGACCAGATTCGGAGCGTTGTTGATCCCGCCGGACGGCGAACGCGTGCCCGACAACGCGTTGATGTAGTTCGCGCCCTGCGCGAAGAACGGGCGGTACTCGATCAGCTGACGCTGGAACTCTTGCGGCACGATCGTTTGCTGGTCGATCTCGACGTTGGAAAAATCCGGATTGAGCGTGCCGACGAAGCTGATCGTTTGCGTGAGCGGGACGCTGACGTCGGCCCCGAGCGGCCGCGCCTTCTCGGGGAGAAACGTACCGTTGGCCTGCTGAAAGAGATTGCGGTCTTGCCCGACGCTGCCCAGGGCGTAGACGTCGGCTCGCGGTTTCGGGCGCGCGCGCGCGATCCCGTCGAGTTTCAGCGTACCCTGCGCCCAAAAGCGCGTATCCGCGAAGGTCGGCCAGTTCGCGCCCGGCTGGTCGTTCATCAGCCCGTCGTACGCCCAGACGATGTGCTCGCCGCGCTGGGCTAGGGCGCGCACGAACTGCAGGCGCCACGTTTGGGAGCCTCCGCCGGCGATCTTGAGCACCGAGAACGGCACGATCAAGACGGCCGTCCAGCCCTTCCCGTCGACGGATGCCGCCGATTCCCAGCGAGCCCGGTACCGGACGTTCTCGTCGGCCTGCTCGTAGCGAATGCCGCGCGGCGTCGTTTCGAAGTAGTAGCCTTGGGCGCCGGAGGCCGTCGTCGAGAAGCCGATCCCGACGAAATCGTCGATGCCGAAGCCGACGTCGTTGGTGCTCTGCGAGGCGACGATCGTGCCGGGAGCTTGCTCCGCGCGAAAGGCTACGTAAAGGAAGTGGTCGTCGTAGAGCAGGTACGCGGTCGTCGCCTCGCGCGCCGGGGACTTGGTCGTGAGGTTCATCCAAGGGCCGGCGCCGTCGGGGACCAGGCCGGCTTTCCAGGCCGGATCGCTCAGGGAGGGGTCGAGGGCGAGGGGATGAGGGGCCCGGGCGACCGGAAATGAAAACTTTGCCGTCACTGCGGCGTATACAGGAGAACCGGCGAACGCCACGGTGGCGAGCGTCGCGAGGAAGACGAGCAGCGTTCTCATGCGTTACGGGTCAGAGCGTAGCGCCGGAACGGTACCGCCGTCCTCAAAGTCCGTCAAAAAGATTCTCTGGGGGAGCGCGACGATGAGTCTCTACGAGTTCGGACCCTATCGGCTCGATGCCGAACGTCTGCTTTTGCTCGACCGCGGCGAGCCGGTCGCGCTCGGGCCGAAGGTGGTGGAAACGCTGCTCGCGCTCGTCGAACATCCCGGCGACGTGCTCACCAAATCGGCGCTGCTCGAGCGAATTTGGCCCGAGGGCTACGTCGGCGAAGCGAATTTGGCGCAAAACGTCTACGTGCTGCGCAAAACCTTGCGCGACCGGCTGGCGTGCGAAGCGATCGAGACGATTCCGCGCCGGGGTTACCGCTTCACGCTCCCGGTGTCCCGGTGCGAAGAGCCCGCGGCGTCGCAGCCGCAGGAGGCCCCTCGCGCCGCGGCCGCGTCCATCGCGCAAGCGGCGCCGGGCCGGTTTCCTCGGATGTGGAGATGGGCAGCCGCGCTCGTGGTCGCCGCCGGCTTGATGGGGGCGGCGATCGGCGCGGCGGTCGCGCCGCATCGCGCTGCCGCCGGCGTCGCCGTCGCGCGCGAAGGCACGCGGCTCTACGAAATCGGCCGTTACTACTGGAACTTACGCACCGCCGACGGCACGCGCAAGAGCATCGCCTATTTCGAGCGCGTCGTCGACGAGGATCCGCACGACGCGCGCGGATACACCGCGCTGGCCTCGGCCAACGCGATCATGGGGAACTACGAATACGGCCCCGCGCGTCCGCAAGTGTACTTCGCGCGCGCCCGGGCGTACGCCGAGAAGGCGCTGGCGATCGATCCCAACGAGGGCGAAGCGTACGCCGTCCTCGGCGTGATCGCCACGCAGAACGAAGGCGCGCCGACGGGGGAGCAAATCGCGCGGGCGGTGAGCGAGTTCAAACGCGCGATCGCGCTCGATCCCGCGAGCGGACCTTCGCACGAGTGGTACGGCGTCGCGCTCTACGAGCTCGGCCACTTCGACGAAGCGTACGCGCAGCTCCACCAAGCCGCCGAACTCGACCCGCTCTCGGTCGCCACGACGTCGTGGCTCGGCAACGCCGCGTACCTCGAGGGCCGCTACGAAGACGCGATTGCTTACGCGCGCGAGACGCTCGATCTGTCGCCCCAGCGACACGACGCGTACGAAACGCTCGGGCTCGCCTACGAAGCGCGCGGCGAGCACGAACGCGCGATCGAGGCGCTGCACCAGTTCGCGGGCTCGTGTTCGATGTGCCGGCCCGAGGCTGCGGCGCTGCTGGCCGAAGTGTACGCGCACGCAAATCGGATGAGCGAGGCTCGCGCCGAACTCTCGTACGCCCGCGCGCACGCCAAAGCCGTCGAGCCCGAAGATCTCGCGGCGGCGCTGGCGGCGGTCGGAGAGAACCGCGTCGCGCTTTCGTGGCTGCGGCGCACGCACGGCCAGTATCTTCGTGCCGAGATCGCGACCGATCCGCGATTTGCCGCGCTGCGCGCGCTGCCGCAAGTCGCCGCGATCGAAAAGCCGGCCTAGCGCGCGTGCCGGGCCTGTGGGAGGCGTTGCGCGCGCGGCCGCAGATCGCGCGCACCTTGGCACGTCACGTCGACGAGCTCGAGGGCGGCACGGTTCCGGCGCGGACGCGCGAGCTGGTGGCGCTGATGGTCTCCTGGCTCAACGCCTGCGAGCGCTGCCTCGAAACGCATTCCGAAATCGCGGCGGCACTGGGCGTCGATGCCGAGACGCTCGCCGATCTCGGCAACTTCGCGACGAGCGCGCGCTTTTCGCCGGCCGAGCGCGCCGCGCTGGCCGCAGCCGTCGCGCTGACGCGCGAGCCGCGCGGGTTACCGCCGGCCGTGCTGCGCGACCTGCGCTCGCGCTACGACGACGGCGAGCTCGCCGAGATCGTCGCGACGATCGGTCTTTACAACTATCTTTCGCGGGCGAACAACGCGCTACGAAGTGCCGGTGGCGCGGGCGACGACGCGCTCGACCTTGACGAGCCGGGTCTTCGTCCAGCGGTCGTGCAGGAGCACCCGGCGCCAGAGTAAGCTCAGCAGCCCGATCAGCGGCATCAGCAGCGCGACGATCGCATAGCGCGCGACGACGCGCATGATGCCGGGGCGCTGGAAATCGATCGTCACCACGCGCAAGCCGGAAATCATCATGCCGAACGTCTGCCCGGTGACGGCGACGAGCACGCCCAAGTAGACCGTCAGCCAGAACGTGAAGCCCGATTTCGAGGTGGGCCGGAAGAACTCGGGCGTAAACTTGATGCCGCCGATCGAGATGTGCGCGCCTCTGTTATCGACCGAGACGGGTCCGGCGGCGATGGCGACGTTGTCGCTGGAGTCGCCGTCGTCGTAGACGGATGAGGTGCGAGGGTGGTGGCGCCCCGTCGCCGCCGGCGACGGGGAAGACGATGCCGTGGCCGATGCCGCGGGCGACGGCGTGGCGACGGTGCCGGGAGTGACGTTGACCTCGACCGGCCCGGAGAACGAGCCGATGATCGCCGCGACGACGATCGTATCGATCGAAAATGCGGCAAAGCGCCGCCACCAGCCCGCGCAATCTTTTTCGGTGACGGTCGCCGTTCCAGGCGCGGCCAGCGCGGGCGGCTCTTGCCCGCGTTCCCGCCTGAACCACTCGACCGCGGCGATGTACTCCGGCGACGTCATGAAGCGGCGCAGGTTGGCGATGCGCGCGGTCGCATAGGGATCGGCGCCGAGCCACTGCCCCCAGCGCGCGATGTTGTCGGCCTCCATCTCGGCGTGCTGCTCGGCGAACGCTTCGTAATCGACTTTGCGCCCGAACTCCAGGAACGTGGCGATGCCCATCGCGCGGATCGCCGCGTCGAGCGAGCCGCAGCAGAGCAAACCGATCTTGTCGCAGCTGCTCGTGCAGCGCCGCAGCCACGCGCCGAAGATCATCGAGATCAGCGGGTTTTCGTTGCCGTTGACGCTGAGCAGCGAGAGAAACCGCGTGTGTCCCGCGGCGATGTGACCGAGTTCGCAGCCGATCGCAAACGCGAGCTCGTCGTCGTGGAACGTCTCGATGTAGCGGCTCGAGAGCACCAGCGCGTACGGCTCGCCGAAGCCCAGCGCGGCCACGGGGACGTTGCTGCCCTCTTCGCGTACGAAGACGAGCGGCATCGGGATCTCGAGCGCGGCGCAAGCGTCTTTGACGATGCGGAAGAGCCGGGGATATTGCGTTTCGTGGATGCGCACGCTGGAGCCGAGCAGCCGCCCGCGCGCGAGCGTCACGTACACCATGGCAACCGCGATGAAGAGCGCCACTTGGGACGCACCGATCGATTCGTGCAGCACGAAGCCGATCAGGAGGGCGGCGGGAAGCGCGCAAACCGCGGTCGCCCAGAAGGCGAATCGCTCCGACGGATCGCGCAAGGAGAGGGGCCCCGAGAAGAGGGTGTGCACGCCATCGTTTCTCTGGGGCCGCGGGCGCCAATCCCTCCCGGATTTGCCTACGCGCCCCCACAAAGCGTGCGTCCGATGCGCGCTTCCTAGCCGGCGGGCCCCTCAGGGCCGGCGTCGTCAGGCCGGCGAATGCCCGGTTTCGTGGTTTCTATCGTTCGCGGTTCCACCGGCTTTCTTACCGCACTACTCCTGTTTTGGGGCGTGGGCGCGCTCGCCGGCTCCCACGCGCTCGACTTGTACTCGCCCATGAACCGGGAGCCGGTGTGGCGCGCGTGCCTCGAACGGCTCCCGTTCAGCCTGGAGTTGTTCGCCCTCGCGCTCATCGTCACGCTCGCCCTCAGCCTCGTCCTGGCCTGCGCGTACGCCTTGAGCGCGAGATTTTTGCGGCCCGCCATACCGGCCGGCGCGATCGTGCTGGGCTCGATTCCATTTTTTTGGCTCGCGCTCGCGGCGATGATGGACGTCGGGCGAGAATTCATGCTTTCCGCATGCCTCGTCGCGATGGTGATGGTCGTCGTGGTGGCCGATGCGTGGACGAAACGCGGCGCGCCGGCAGACCGGCCCCTTCGCTGGGGCGAAGTCGTCATCGATTGCTTGCGAGCAATCGCGAGCCGGTTTCCCGAAATCGTCGCGGCGCAGCTCTTGGTGGAGATCGTTTTTGCCTGGCCGGGCCTAGGGCGGCTCTTCTGGAACGGGCTCACTCAGGGGGATCTTTCCGCGCCATGGGCGATCGTGCTGTTCGTTTCTTTCGTAACGCTGGCAGTGCGTTACACCCTGCGAGCAGCCTCTCCCGAACGTCCTCGGCAGCTTGCGGTGCGTCGCGCGATCGTCGTCGGCGCCTTAGGCGTCGCCGCGCTGATTTCGTGGCTGCTCGTGCGGCTGGCCGTGCCGGATCCCCACGCGATCGACCTCGCTCACTGGACGGGCAGCGCATTGCCTCCCTGCTTCGTCGACGCGCGCATCTGTGGCGGCCACGTGCTGGGAACGGATCAGTTGGGAAGAGACCTGCTCGCGCGCTTGGTCGCGGGCGCGCGGCCGACGCTCGGATTCAGCTTCGTCGCAGCGGTGATCGCGTCGTTCGTCGTCGCGGCGGTCTTCGAGCTGATGCGGCGCGTACCGCCCTTTCTGGGTCAGACGCTCGTGGGGCTTGCCGATGGAGTCTCGAGCGCTCTGCCCTGGCCGCTCTTGCTCGTGATCAGCTCGGCGTTCTTCGGCTTGGGCTGGAGCGCGCGGAATGCGATCCCGCTCGTCGTCGCGGCAGCGGCGCTACGTTCGGCGACGTTGATTCGCGACGGCAATGCCGCACCCGGCATCCAGATCGTTCTGACGTCCTTCGCTTTCCAATGGGCCGGCCTGATGCTGCTTCTCGCCACGGTGGACTTCTTCGGATTCGGCCTTCAACCGCCGGCGAGTTCGTGGGGCGGTATGCTCGGCGGCGCTCAATTAAGCTTTTTGGACGCGTGGTGGGTCGCCGTCTTCCCGGCCGTCTGCCTCTTTCTCGCCGCGATGTCGATTCGGTTTGCGGGCAGCTACATCTCACGCATGCCGATCGCGCCGCATGGTCCATAACGCTCTAACGGATCGATCTCGCCAGGGATCGGCCTGATGCTGTAGCGGTTCAACGTGTCGCCAGGATAGAATCCGAGGACATCGTCGAGCCGTCCGCTCTCGAACGCTAGGCGGAAGTGATACACCGTATCGCCGCGTGCCCTTTTGCTAACGCCGACGAAGTCTAGGGCCGTGAGGTCTCCCAAAGAGCCGTTCGAACAACTCCCGAGCGATCGTTACGATCTTCTCCGACGTTCCGTCGTTTCGCTCGCGCAGGCAAACGATTCCCGAGCAAGCGCTTTAATCTCCGCTCGGCTGTCATCCATAGCAGCCTCTCTTAGGATGTACAGATCCGCTCGGGCAAAATCGGCCGAGCGAGCGTGCTTCGTGCAGGTTATGGATACGAGGCGGCAGCAGCTTGACTGAGCTCGCGCAAGGTTATATCTCTTCTCAAGTGGATGGGCCTGCCCGATGCTTGGAGGCCGTCAACCGGAAAATACTGACAGCGCCTAAAGTAAGACACGCAAACTCTAAGTGAAAACGTTCCCGCCGGTACGCTCTCCAAATAGTACGCGCCACGATCCAATACCGCTCGGTCATATACCGTATAGCTCGACTTAGACCCGACCAGGTCGACCGATGTGGTGCCCGGCAAGGGTAGCGTCCCGGCAATCGAGCGATCCACCTCGTCTAGGCTCCCGTCACGGCCGGGGGCTAACAGCGCGGCATAGTCGCGCACGTCCGCATCGATGGACATTGCGGGAATCTGGGCTTCGCAATGAGCGGTCTCCAACCACACGAAAAAGGTGTCGCGATGGTAACACGAGGTTGACCTGCCAAACGTCATTGTGGAGTTCTGGCCTGGCCTCTGGCAGCGGAGTTCTCTCAGGAGGTGGGACCAAGTCGTCCGAAATACTCACGGCTGGCACCTCGCCCGAATCAAGGGGGCAGGCGTCAAGCGTCGCTACGCGGGCCGTGTTGGTGCCCGGCCGGTCCGCATTGAGGACCGCGAGCAGTAGTGCCAGCAAAGCGATCATAGGATCCTCACGCAGCGTCTTACCCGCCCCGACACTAACGCTCAGCGCGACGCTTTTTGGCCAAGACGGTTCAACGGGAGATCCTTCGTGAAACACGGCGCGACGGTGGCGCCGATCTTCTTGAAGTGCTCGTCGTAGACGGTGAAGCCGCTCATCTGGCGCGGTAAGCCGACGTCGCTCGTCACGGCGGGCTTTGGCGTCTGAAGCAGCCACGCCGCGGTGGTGGGCGGGAAAGCCCGCTCGATGGAGCTCGCCATCTGCCGGTTAACTTGAATCCAGTACGCTCCGGCGGCGGTCTTCGCGATCCATGCGAGCGCGGTGGGCGTTCCCGGCACGAGCACGCCCCACTGATTAACGACGGACGTCTCTCGACCGGAGCTGCCCGGCGGTACGTTGCCCGTGCCCAGATAGAAGTTCGATCCGTAGCACGTCGCATCGATGTGGCTGTCCGGGTCCATGGGGTAGCTCCCGGCGTTCCCGGCGAGCAGAATCGACAGGAGCATTGCGGAGACGAGCATACACCCGGGTTTTCCATTGGCCGGCAGGCAATTCCGGCGCACCCTTCAGCGACGCCGCGGGAGTGGCCTAAAAAATTTCAACGCAGGGGGTTGACGAACTTGTGCCCATACACTATTGTACTAGTGTACTAGTACGACAACACGATGGTACTAGACACCGCAAGAGGACAAGGACCATGACGCACTTCACCAGCAGCCGCCCCGATGCCGAGATCGCCCGCGAGGCGCGTACCCCGGTTCGTCTCCCCGACCAGATGTCGGCCGGTCTCTTCCCCGGCTGGGGCCCGAAGTTCTAAGTAAGGGATCCGAAGGACCATGCCGGCCGTATTGACGGTCGATCCGCGCAGCGGCGTACCGATCTACCTGCAAATCATCGAGCAAGTCAAGCGATCGGTCGCTCTGGGCGTACTGCAGGCGGGCGAACAGCTCCCAACGGTTAAGCAGCTCGCTCTCGACCTGACCGTCAACCCCAACACCGTAGCGCGTGCCTATCGCGACCTCGAGCGCGACCAAGTGATCGAAACCGCCCCCGGGCGGGGATCCTTCGTCCGCAGCAACGGGTCGGCCGTGTCGGCGAAATCTGCCGCCGGCGACGTTGCCAGAGACGCGATCGACGTAGCGCTGCGCGAGGCCAAATCGGTTGGCCTCTCGCGTGGAGAGGTTCGCGACCTGATCGATGCCGCCGTCGACCGGTGGTTCCCGGAGGAACGATGAGTACGATACAGATTTCACACCTGCGCAAGAGTTACGGCACGTTCCAGGCCGTGGACGATCTCTCGCTGGAGATCTCCACCGGAAGCGTCTTCGGCCTGCTCGGCCCCAACGGCGCCGGCAAGACGACCACGTTCAAATGCATGCTCGGGCTCGCGCGGCCGACGTCGGGAACGATTCTCTACGACGGCAAGCCGCTGGCACCCGAGACGTTCGAGCGCATCGCCTACGTGCCGGAGCGCAGCGTGCTCTACGAATGGATGACCGTCGCCGAGCATCTCGAGATGAATCGCCGGGCGTTCAAAGCGTTCGATCCCGCGCGCGCATCCGAATTGCTCGCGCAGTTCAACATCGATCCGCGCAAGCGGGCGCGCACGCTCTCGAAGGGCATGCGGACGGCCGTGATGGTCGCGATGGCCTTCGCGCGCAACGCCGACGTGCTCGTGCTCGACGAACCGACCAGCGGACTCGACCCGGTCAACCAGCGGCACGTGCTCAGCTTGATCATCAACGAAGCCGCTCGCGGCTGCTCCATCATCTTTTCGTCGCATCAAATAGGCCAGGTCGAACGCGCCGCCGAGCATATCGCGGTGGTCGATCGCGGGCGGCTCGTGCTGCAAGGGCTCGTCGACGATCTCAAAGCCGATCGCAAGATCGTCGAAGGCATTCTGCCGGATGCGACCTCTTCGCTCGACGGGCTGGCCGGCGATCCGCGCGTCGCACGCGTCGACCGCGTCGAACGCATCGTCCGCCTGCTGGTGCTGCGCGATTCCGACGGCGTCGCCGGCGCGCTCGCGGCGGCCGGTGCGGCCGGCATACGCATCGTCGACCTCAACCTCGAGGATATCTTCCTCTACGCCGTCTCGCCGGCCGATGCGACGGCCGACGTCGTCGCGCGCGAGGCCGCGCCGTGAACTACGTCGAGTGGCTGCGGGTCGGCCGCGTGCTGAAGTGGACCGTCGTCGTGATCGCGGCGTGCATCGCTCTGGTTCTGTACGCTCGCTTTGCCTTCGCGAATCTGACGTCGAGCAATCTCGGCTTCATCGAAATCCGCGGCATGACGCTGGCACGCTTCGAACAGGTGTCGACCGTCACGCACGTCGTCTTGCCCGATGGAACGCGGCGAACCGTGGTCGACAACCCGAAACAAGGCGTCCGCATCTCGATCGACGACCGCGGATACTGGGGTCAGACGATGACCGTCGTCGACCACCGGCCGCCGGCCGACGCGATGAAGCACGATTTCTCGTTCGGCGACCTCACGGTCAAACGCGTGTTCGTTCCGGGCGGCGCGATTCTCACCATCGATACGAGCCAGCCGGAGCATCTGGGCCTCTACTTCGCGGCCGCAACCTTCGCCGCGCTGATCGTCGCGACGTTCCTCGGCGCACCGTTCGCTCGCGAGGGCGACGGCCACCTCGAGATCGCGCTCACCAAGCCGGTCACGCGGGAGCGGTTGGCGCTCGGAACGATGGGTGCCGACGTGGTGGGAATGATCGCCGCGTTCGCGATGACGGTGCTGCTCTTTTTCCTCGGGCACGTGCTCTTCGAAGCGCCGCGCTACGCCTTCGACCTCAACGACGCCGGCGTGCTCGCCGGCGGACTGGCCGGAGCGATCGCGTGGTATGCGTTGCTGTGCGCGGCTACCGCTTCGGTGCGGCGCACCTACGGAGCGATCCTCGGGCTCTCGTGGCCCGTCTGCGGAGCGATCTTGATCCTCGCCGACTCCGATTTCGGCAAGGCGCCGATAGCGATGGCCCTGCACGCTCTCGCCCAACCCTTCTCGTGGATCATCCCATTCTCGTACATGCACTTCAGCGGCGGCGTCGTCATCGATAACGCTCCGCAGGTCGCCTCGATGACGACCTCGTTCGCCCAGGTCCCCGTTCTGCTCGCACTCGCCCTCGTTTACGGCGCGCTCGCCATTCTGCAATGGCGTCGCGTGGAGGCTTAAACGGATCATGGAAATCATCGGTACGAATTTCACGATCAACTTGGGCGGCTGGCGCCTAAGATTCGTGCTCGCGGTCGAAGACGCGGAGGCGCTTCCGCCGCAGCCCAAGGCGCGCCCGCCGCATCGGATGCGGGTCGTCCCGGAGGACCAGTACGTCCGTTGATCGCTTACGTAGAGTGGTTACGCGTCCGCAACTGTCTCAAGTGGACGGCGATCGTTCTGGTCGCGCTCTTCTTGATCGCGGCCGGGATTCGGGTCTTCGCCATCGGCGTCGGCAACGATGCGATGAGCTGGGCCGTGCGGCAAGGCCACGAGCCGGATTCGAAGGTCGCCGATTCAGTGCTTCCCGACGGAACGCATCGCATCACGATCGACAACGCGCGCGAAGGCGCGCACATCACGATCGACGATCTCGGGCCGCAGGGCAAAGTCGTGACCATCATCGACCGTTCGACCGGATCGAAGGCGTACGACCGCGTCGTCGACGGGAACATTTCGGTGCACACGCTTCCCCACGGGGGCGGGACCGAGACGATCGTCACGGTCAGCGGCCCGATGCCCTTCTATCACATCGTGCGAGTCGGTCTCTTCGTTGCCCTGGTGATCGCGACGATTCTCGGCGCGCCGTTCGCACGCGAAAGCGACGGTCACCTCGAGCTGGCGCTCACCCAGCCGCGATCGCGCGAGGCGTACGCGCTCTCGGTTCTAGCGACCGATGCGGCCGGAATCGCCGGCGCCTTCGTGCTGTCGCTGGCGCTGGCCATCGCAACCCAAGCGCTCTTCGAAACACCGCGCTATACGTTTGGCGCAATCGACGCGTCTTCGATCGCCGTAGCGCTGCTCGGATCGATCGCGTGGTACGCGATGCTGACGGCGGCGACGTCGTCGATGAAGCGCGGCTACGGCGCCATCCAAGGGTTTTCGTGGCCGGTCTCTGCCGGCATCGTCGGGCTGGCGGTGATGCCGGTCGCCAATCCGATGCTCGCTATGGTCCAGCGCGTCTGCCAAGTGCTCAGGCTCCTCGATCCACTCGGGTTCTTGCATCTCGGGCCGGTGGCCACGGGCTCGATCGTTGCCGAGAGGGCCTCGATTCCGGTCCCGGTCGAGATCCTTGCGCTGGCGTTGCTGGCGCTCGTCTACGGCGTGCTGGCGGTCGTGCAATGGCGGCGCATCGAGGCGTAGCGCCGCAGGCTTAAAGCACGAAGCCGTTGAGAATGGCGGGTCGAGCGAACGCGAACTTGTCGGCGGCAACCGTGTAGAGATAGATGTCGGGAATCTGCGGATCGCCGTTGACGTTGAACCGGAACTGTCCGACCAGCGTCGTGAACGTCCCGCCGTGCTGGAGCGAGGTGAGCAGCGACGCGCGGCTGCTCGCGTTCGCCACTTGCGCCGCCGTGATGAGCAGCTGCGCCGCGGCATAGCCGAATGCCGAAAACGGCGTGATCTGCCCGACCTCCTTTTGAAAGTCGGTAACGAGCTGCAGCACGCTGGGAATTTTCTCCAGCGGCGGCATCGGCGAGGCAACGTAGGCTCCCGCCAGAATCTTCGCGTACCGCTCGATGGTGAGTTGATTCCAGAAGCCGTCGCTGGCACCGAAATCGCCGGTGTATCCCGCCAAGCGCATCGCTTCGGCGACGGGACCCAGCGCCGCCGTCTTCCCCGCGAGGAAGACGTAACCGGGAGCCCGGTCGAGAATCGTGCGCGCCGCCGCCGCAGGGTCGACCCCGTCCTTCGGAAAGAGCAACACGTCGGCCGGGTGACGGTCGGCCTTTGCCTGCTGCACGTATCCCCGCGCGACGTCGTACCCGTAATCGCCGTCGAGCGCGACGGCGATCGTCGGCACGCCTTTGTGCTCGGATAATACCGTACTGGCAAAGAGTTGCCCCGCGCTGCTGTCGTTGGCCGGGAGCCGGTACACGTTGAAGAAGCCGCGGCGCGTGATCACGTCGGCGGTGACCGTAGGTACGACCACGGCGAAGCCGACGTTGGCGTAACGCGGAAGCGCGGCGAGCGTCATCGCGGCCGTCAGATTGCCGACGATTCCGACGACGGTCGAATCGGCGGCCGCGACGTTGGCGTTGGCGGCGGCCTGCGCCGGATCGTTGCGGTCGTCGTAGCTGCGCAATCCCCAAACGTGCGAGATCGGCGCGGTAAAGCGGTTCGTCTCGTCGACGGCGGCTTGCACGCCCGCGACCACTTGCTGGCCGTAGTTTCCATAGTCGCCCGAGAGCGTGACGTTGACGCCGATCGTGAGCTGCTGCAGGAACTGCTGCGTGTTGTAGATCGGCGGCAGCGGCGTCGGTACGATCGGCCCGGGCACCACGGCGAGCGAACTCGCCGCCGCCAAAAAGTCGCGGCGTTTCACGACCAGCCGCCGAGCGACACGGCGAACGACACCCACGTGGTTGCCAAGAACGCGACCGAGAAGGCCATGTTAGCCATGAAGACGCGTTCGTTGAGCACGAACACGTTCTCGGCCGAGTGCAGGAGATGCGATTCGTACGCGATCAGCACCACCGCCGCGGCCACGCCCGCGAAATAGAGCGGGCCGGCATGCGCCGCCAGGCCGGTCGCGGCCAGCAGTACCAGCATGGCGGCGTGCGATAGTAATGCGAGCGTCGCCCCGCGGCCTTCGCCGAACCGCGCGGGCAGCGAGCGCAGCCCTTGGGCGCGATCGACTTGAAAATCCATCAACGCGTAGAGAATGTCGAAGCCGGCCACCCAGAACGTCACCGCGAGAAAGAGCAGGATCGCGGCCCAGCTCGCGGTTCCCGCGATGGCGATGTACGCGCCCAACGGCGCGAGGCCGTCGACCGCGCCGAGCACGAAGTGCACCAGCCACGTGAAGCGCTTGCAGAGCGGATAGATCAAGAGCAGCGCGACCGCGATCGGCATGAGCTTCACGCAGAGCGGATTGAGCATCCATGCCGCGACCAGCAGCACGGCGAGCCCGATGACGACGGCCCAGATCATCGCCGCCGGCGAGAGCGTTCCGTTGGCGACGGCGCGCCGGGCGGTACGGGGATTGCGTGCGTCGATGTCGCGGTCGAGGTAGCGGTTCGCGGCCATCGCCGCCGTGCGCGCTCCCAGCACCGCCACCGTGATCCAACCCAGTGCGGCCCACGCAGGCAGGCCGCGAGCGGCCAATACCGCGCCGGCATAGGCAAACGGGAGCGCGAAGAGCGTGTGCTCGATGCGAATCTCTCGCAGAAAGAGCGACGCGGCCTTCATCGCATCAACCGCGCGTAGGCACCCGGGCCCTGTCCCGACCAATCGTCCGGCTGCAGCGACTTGGCGATCCGGTCGAGCCCGTACTCCTGCCAGCGTTTCGTCACGCGCTCGCGCGTGGCCGCGTCCATCGTCATATCCGGCGGCCACTCGCGCGTGTAGCCTTCGGCGGCCGTCTTGCGCGTTGCGTCGATCCCGAGCTTCGTGCCGTACGCGACGCTGTACGACCCGTGATCGAGGTCGTCGACCGGCCCCGGCATCGTAACGATATCGCGATCCGGTGCGAGGTTGTTCAACACGAACCAGGCTACCGAGCGCGTATCCGCGACGTCGACGTCGGCATCGACGATCACGAGCACGCGCGTGAGCATCATCATGTGCCCGAGCCCCCACAGCGCGTTCATCACTTTCTTCGCGTGGCCGGGATAGCTCTTGCGGATCGAGACGATCGCGAGATTGTGAAACCCGCCTTCGACCGGCAAGTTCATGTCGACGACTTCCGGCATCACCATCTGCAGCAGCGGTAAGAAGATGCGCTCCGTGGCCTTCCCGAGCCACGCGTCTTCCATCGGCGGCTTGCCGACCACGGTCGCCGCGTAAATCGGCTTGCGGCGGTGCGTGACGCACTGCACGTGAAACGTCGGGTAGCGATCGGCCAAGCTGTAGACGCCGGTGTGATCGCCGAACGGCCCTTCGGTGCGGAGATCTTCGTTATCGACGTAGCCTTCGAGCACGAACTCGGCTTCGGCCGGGACTTTGAGATCGACGGTCTTGGCCTGCACGAGCTCGACCGGCTTGCCGCGCAGCAATCCGGCGAAGGCGAACTCGTCGAGCACCGGCGGCAGCGGCGCGGTGGCGGCGTAGGTGAGTACCGGATCGGTGCCGATCGCCACCGCAACCGGAATCTTCGCGCCCCACGCATCGGCGTGCGCGCGGCCCTGCTTGTGGCGCTGCCAGTGCATGCCGGTCTCGCGCCCGTTATAGATCTGCATGCGGTACATGCCGACGTTGGGCCGGCCGGTCCGCGGGTCTTTGGTGATGACCAGCGGCAGCGTGATGAAGGGCCCCGCATCCATCGGCCACGTCGTGAGCACCGGAAGCTTGCCGAGATCGGGCTCGCGCTCGACGACTTCTTGGGAGCCGCCGTCGCCAACCGTCTTGGGAATCGCGTTGGCCAGAGGCGCCAGGCGCATCAACGCCGCGGCCTTCTCGACCAGCGACGCGCCGGGGGGCGTAATGTCGATCAGTTTGCGGACGCGCTGCGTCACCTCGTCGAGGGTTGCGGCGTCGAGTGCCATCGCCATGCGCCGGTGCGACCCGAACTGATTGGTCAGCACCGGGTACTTGGAGCCCTTGACGTTGGTGAAGAGCAGCGCCGGGCCGCCGGCTTTCACCACGCGGTCGGCGATCTCGGAGATTTCGAGGTAGGGATCGACCTGGGCAGCGATCGTGTGGAGTTCGCCGGCTGAACGCAGGGCTTCGACGAACGCGCCCAGTGAGGCGTACGGCATGGGAGGCTACTCTACGCGCAAGCTCTGAGGGAGGCCTGTGCCGGCCGGGGCCGCGAAGCCGCTTCCATGGAGATACTCGCGATCTGTCGCCGGCGCACCGAATCGTTCCCCGAAGAGGAGTTCGCGCCGCTGCTCGAAGCCGAGGCGGAGGCGGTCCGCGGGCTGTACGCGTCCGGCGTTCTACGGGCGGCATGGAGCCGGACCGACGTTCCCGGCGCCGCGCTCATCTTCGAAGCCGAGAGCGTCGAGCACGCACGCGAGCTCCTCGGCGCCGCGCCGTTCCACGCGCGCGGCATGCTGGAGGTTCAGTTCATTCCGCTGCGAGGCTACCGCGGCTTCGGCCCGAGGGGCTGAGGCCTTCGCGCAAGCGCGTTTCGACGGCGGGCCATTCCTCGGCCACGATGCTGTAGATGGCGACGTCGCGCACTTCGCCGTCGGAGCGTATGCGAAAGGCGCGCAGCGTGCCTTCGCGCTTGGCGCCGATGCGTTCGATAGCGGCGCACGAACGAAGGTTGATCGCTTCGGCCTTGAACTGCACGCGAACCGCCCCGAACGTTTCGAAGGCATAGCGCAACAACGCGTACTTGCACGCGCTATTGACGTGCGTGCGCCACGCCTCCGGCGCGAGAAACGTCCACCCGATTTCGAGCTTGCGATTGCTTTCGTCGATATCGAGAAAGCGCGTAGATCCCAACACGCGCTCGGTTGTAGCATCGACGATAGCGAACGGTACCGACCGGTCTTCGGCCAGCGCCGCAGCGAGCCATGCGGAAGCCGATTCTCCGTCGAGGAAGGGATTGGGCGCGTAGACGAGCTCCCACAGACGCGCGTCGGAGCAAGAGCGTACGAGCTCGGGAAGATGGGCGCGCGCGAGCGGCTCGAGGCGTACGCCAAAGCCCTCTAAGCGGAGATCGCGGTTCACTTCGCCGGCCCGTCGTGGTAGGCCGGGAGCGTCGCGACGAAGCGTGCGCCGCCTTGCGGCGACGTCTCGACGGTGACGCGGCCGTCGTGCGCTTCGGCGATCCACCGAACGATCGCAAGCCCGAGACCGGTGCCGGTGCCGTCTTGCGCGTGGCGGTAGAAGCGCTCGAAGACGCGTCCGCGCTCGCTCGGATCGATGCCGGGGCCGTCGTCCTCGACGGCGATCTCGCAGGTTGCGCCGTTGCGGGCCGACGCGATGCGAACGCCGGAGCGCGCGTGGCGAATCGCATTTTCGACCAGGTTGCGCGCGAGCTCGCGCAAGCGGCGCTCGTCGCCGTCGACGATCGCGCTGCCGGGCGCGCATTCGATCGCGACGCCCCGCTGCTGCGCCGCCGGCTGCGCGTCGCGCGCGCAGCGGGAGACGACGGCCGCGAGATCGACGGGCTCGCACTGCAGAACGCTTCGTCCGGGATCGCGCGCGAGCGTGAGCAGGTCGGCGACGGTCGCGGAGGCATCGAGCGCGGCGGCTGCGATCGCGCGCAGCGCGTCGGCTTGCGCCTGCGGCGACGCTCCGGCAGCGGCTTGAGCGACGCTCGTAATTTCGGTCAGCGGCGAGCGCAGTTCGTGCGCGGCGTCGGCGGCGAAGACTCGCTCGCGTTCGCGCGCGGCGGCCAGCGGCGCGATCGAAGCGCGCGCGAGCGCGTACGAGGCGAGCGCGACGATCGCGATCAGCGGTGCGTCGATGGTTGCGATCGTGAGCAGCACGCGCCGCATCGCCGCGGCCATGCCGCTGGCGCCCTCCGGAGTTCCCAGCGCGGGGCCGAGCAGCGACGCGTACTCGCGGGCGACGAAGGCGTACGCGCCCGCATCGAGTGCGCCCAAGACGCAAACGAAGACGAGGAGATAGAGGGCTGCGGTGCGTGCGATCAAGTGGTCAGGCGATACCCGACGCCCCAGACGGTTTCGATGATGCCGTCGCCGCCCAGGCGCTTGATCTTGCGGCGCAACTGGCTGACGTAGACGTCGACGATATTGCTGGAACCGTCGAAATCGTAATCCCAAACGCGCTCGAGGATCTGCATTCGCGAGAGCGCCATGCCGGCGTTGCGCGCCAACAGTTCGAGCAGCCGGAACTCGGTCGCGCCGAGGTCGATCGCCTTGCCTGCGTACTGCGCCGCGCGAGCGCCGACGTCGACGCGCAGCGCGCCGGCTTCGATGACGCTCACCAGCGGCCGGTCGGCGCGGCGCAGGATCGCGCGCAGCCGCGCGATCAGCTCGTCCTCGACGAACGGCTTGACGAGGTAGTCGTCGGCGCCGCAGTCTAGTCCGGCGACGCGGTCTTCGACGGCGTCGCGCGCCGTCAGCATGAGGATCGGCGTCTGCACTCCCTCGGCCCGCGCGCTGCGCGCCACTTCGAAGCCGTCCATTCCCGGGATGCCGACGTCGACGATTGCGGCGTCGTAGCTTTGGCGCAAGAGATGATCGAGCGCGGTCGGACCGTCGCCGACGACGTTCGCAGCAAACTTGCGTCCCTCGAGCATGGTGGCCACGGCCCGCGCGATCGACGGGTTGTCCTCGACCACGAGTATGCGCATCATCTCAGTACTTCAACGGCCCCGGGAAAGCTACTGTCAGCGCTCCCCCGAGGGTCGGCTTTTGGCCGGGCAGGCCGATCGGCGCGACCTCTTGCACCAGCAGCCGGAACGGCTCGATCATGCCGGCCGCATAGTACGTCATGTCGCGCGAGACGAACGGGTTGGCCTGCGCGTCGTAGCGCAGCCCGACGTAGAGGTGCGGGATCGGATAGAACTTTAGGCGCGCGTAGCCGCCGCTCGAGGGCTGGTTCGTGCCGAAGCCGTCGGCGTTGTGGTCGTCGCCCCACCATTGCTCGGCTTGGAGATCGAGCTTTCCGTAGCTGGAATGCAGCAGCAGCCCGTAGCGCTGGTACGGATCGTCGAACGCCGTTCGCCCGACCGGAAGGATGCTTTGCGATCCGTTGATGGCTTGCCCTCCGGCGTCGAGTTCGAAGCCGTTCTTGTCGGCAACGGTTTGATCGAGCCATAGGCCGGTTTCGGGAATCGCGGTGTTGGTGGTGACGCCGGTCACGGTAGGCTTGCCGCCGTACGCGGCGCCTTTATACTCGCCCAGCGCGACGGTGAGATCGACGCGCAAGTTGCCGAAGGTGCGCTCGTCCCACATGCCCCAGCGCGGCGACGACAGCGGCAAATCGTTGAGGCCCACGTGCGCGCCGTAGTAGCCGTACTGCTGCAAGTCGTCGAGCCGCTGGCCCGGCGATTGCGCGAGCGGCAGCTCGAAGAGCCCGAACCGGTACGACGTGTCGGTACGTTCGTTATAGTTGGTGAGAAAGAGCAGGTACATGCCGCCGGGGCCGCCCTGCGCGCCCAGGCCGTAGTGCATGAAGATGTTGATCGCGCCGAGATCGGCATCGCCCAGCACGATGCCGCCGGGCGTCCAGCGATTCGATCCGGCCGAAGGATTCTGCGAGTACGACATTTGGTAACGGAACGCAAAGACGGTGGCCGGATGCGCCGGCAACGGCAGGCGATACCCGTGGCGCCGGAAGTAGACTCCGAACGAGTTGAGTTCCGGCAAAACGCTGTGGCAGGCCGTGCAGCGCAGGTGGTAGCGTTGCGCGAAGAGCGGCACGGCGCGCGCCGGCGCGAACGTCAGCGCGAACCACGCGGCCGCCGCGAAGAGCAGAAGCCTAACGCGCAACGATCGCTCCTCGCATCGGCGCGCCGTAGTGGAAGAAGCAGCCGTAGAGATACGTGCCGGGCTTGTCGACCAGCACCGGCTGCGAGCTCGAGCCGGCCTGCATCGCGCCGCTGCTCCAGCCGCCCGAGAGCGTCGTGCCGGATTGGTTCAGCGCCGAGATGCCGAACGGTTCGGCCGCAGGGAACGCCGCGGCGCCCTTGATGGAAGTCGACGTATGCGCGAAGCCGTCGCTGTTGTGAAAGACGACGCGATCGCCGACGGCGACGTCGAGCACCGGCGGCTTCATGCCGCCGCTTTGGCCGTACGGCGTCGTCGCCGGCTGGTTGAGCGTGAGGTTGACGTCGACGACGTGCGTCACGCCGCCGCCGCCGCCGCCGCCGGCGGCGACGCCTACGCCGTTCGGCGTGCATGCGGCCGCCGCGACCGTTAAGGCGATCGCGGCGAGCAGTGCGCGCGCGTTCATCGGAACGCGTCGACGACGTCGTCGCTCAAAGCCGACGACGCGAGCATCGTCTTCTGCAGACGCCCGCGCGCGTCGAAGATGTAGACGAACGTCGTATGCGCTTCGCGATCGCCGCCCGGTCCGCGTTGCGTGACGACGCCGAACGCGTGCAGCACGCGATCGAGATCGCCGGCGCGGCCGCTGGCGAGCACCCAATACCGCGGATCGGCGTCGAAACGCTTGGCGAGCGCGCGCATCGCCGAGGGCGGATCGGTACGCGGATCGAGCCCGACCGTGAGGAGGCGCACGTTCGAGTGCCTCTGCGCGAGGCGAACGGCGGCCTGCGCGAACTGCGCCTCGATCAGCGGACACGCGTCGGTGCAGCGCGTCGAGACGAACGTCACGGCCAGCGGACGCCCCTGCAGCGACGCGAGCGAAAACGCGTGCCCGCTCTGATCGATCAGCGTGGCCGCAAGCGCGAGCGCGGCGAGCGGTGAGGTCATTTGTGCGAGGGCCCCGGCGTGGCGCCCGGTACCACGCGAATCACGTCTTGCATGCCTTCGGAGTAGTGAAAGGCGCAGCCGATCAGGTACGTTCCCGGTTTCGAGAGCTTGACCGAGATCGAACGTCCCGGCTCGATCGTTCCGCTGGCGAAGCCTTTGCCGAAAACGTGCCCGCCGTGCGGCGAGAACGACAACGCCGGGTTGCCGGGAAAGTGCGCCGGCGGCTTTCCGGCGACGGCCACGAAGTTGAACGTGTGCGGGACGGAGTGCGAGAGGTTGCGGATGGTGATCGTCGTGCCGGGTGCGAACGCCAAAACCTGCGCGTGCCCCGATTGCGTGAAGCCGCCGATCGTGCCCCACGTAGGATCCTTCATGGTACCGACGCCTTCCGAGGGCAGTTCTTCGCCGATCGTGTCTGCGGGGAAGGCGGCGGCGGGTGCGGGCGCGTTCGAGAGCGCGGTATCGGGCATGGCCGGCGTCGCGACGCCCCGGCCCCCGCAGGCGGCCAGGACGAACGTCGCCGCGATGGCGGCGATGCGTGAGCGTGCGATCGTCATCGCGCTTACCAGCCGCCGCCGGGAGGCGTCGGTCCGCTCGTCGGCGAGGACGTCGCCTTGGGAACGGGCGTCGCTTGCGGACCGGCGACGGCGCCGTTCTGAATGCGAATCACGTCGCGCATGCCGTCGGTGTAGTGGAACGCGCAGCCGACGACGTACACGCCGGGATTCGAAAGCGTGATGACGACCGACTTCCCGGGCGGGATCGGGCCGCTGGCATAGCCTTGGCCGAGAACGCCGCCGCCGTGCGCCTCTACCGAGAGCTTGGGATTGGCGGGGAAGCGGGCCGGTGATTTGCCGACCTTCATCACGACGTCGAACGTGTGCGTGAGCGTTTTGGAGAGATTGCGAACTTCGATCTTGGTGCCGGGCGGGAAGGCGAGCGTCTGCGACCGGCGCGACTGCGTGAAACCGCCGGCCTCGGCGTGCATGCTCTTGACGTAGACGCTGCCGAGCACGCTGGGTAAATCCTCGCCGGCGGCTTTCGGCGCCACGGCCGAAACGGCGAGATCGGGAGCGATGGCGGGAAGGGCGAACGATGCGTTGCCGGGCGCGTTCCCGGCCCGTCCGCCGCAGGCGACGAGCGTGCCGGCCGCAACGGCGATCGCGATGGCGGCGATTCTCTTGAACATGGTTCCTCCGAAGCAACGATGGTGAGCGGTGCTCGACCTACCGTAGGCCCCGAGGATGAAGAAAGCCTAAATCGCGATCGAATCTCGCATCGCTGCGGCGATATTTTGTAACCCGGGATCGCCCGACGCGTCGTGCGAGGCTTGCGCGAACGCGACGCGGGCCTCGGGCTTGCGGCCTTGCGCCAGCAGCACGGCCCCGAGCGCGAACTCGGCGCGCGCGTAGCCTGGCGCCAGGGCGAGGGCCGCGCGCAGCTCCAACTCGGCTTCGCGCAGGTGCCCGAGCCGCTGCTCGGCTAAAGCGAGATCGTAGTGGGCGACGGCATACGACGGATTGGCGTGTACCAAACGTTGAAAATCTTCGCGCGCGCCCGTCGCGTCGCGAGCTTGCAGCGCGACGATGCCGCGCGCGTAGAGCGCGCGCGCCGATTCGGGCGCGGCCGCGACGAAGCGATCGGCGATCGCGCGCGCCTCGGTGAGATCGCCGCGCGCCAGGTCGACGGAGATCAAGTTGGCCATGGCGGCGAGAAAGCCGGGATCGAGTGCGAGAGCCGCCCGCAGGGAGGCCGCCGCCTCGTCGTTCTTTCCTTCGTTGGCTTGCGCGATCGCGAGATCGTATCGCGCGGTCGAACCGCGCGGTTCGGCCGGCCCCAACGCGACGATGCGCGCGAACTCGCCGGCAGCTTGCGGCCAGCGCTTCTGCGCCAAGTCGGTCAAGCCGAGCTTAAAGCGTTCCTCGATTTCGCGCTGCGTCGCCATCGCGCGCAGCGCGGGCGCCGAGGTGGTGCTCGGAACCGGAGCTTGCGACGGATACTCTTGGCCGATCGCGACCGAGGGAAGAAGCGCGAGCAGTGGGATCGCGAGAAGGGCCGCGCGCATCGCTCAATGCGCCGCCGGCGGCGCGGGCAGATCGGCTTCTTGCCAGCGAGGCGATGCCGCCGACCGTTCGGGCTTGCAGGCCCAGCCGACGCGACCGGCCGACGTAATCGGCCCCAGCAGCGCCGGAGCGGCCGACGGGACGAGGCCTTCGGTCAGCAAACTCTCGACCGATCCCGCGTCGGCCAGGGCGGCCCGGGCGCAGAACGCCGCGCCGGCCAGGATGGCGGCGGCAAGCGCGAGACGCACGACGGCCCTTGACATCATGTTTGATTGTAGCCGAATGTCTAAGGAATCCGTGAATTGGGCTCGCTTGGCCGCCATGCTGCTCGGGATCTTCTCGATCGCAGCGCTCCCTCTGCCGGCGGCCGCTCAGGCGCCGCTCGTCGTCGGTTCGGTTCGCGACCAGCACGGCGCCCCCATCCGGGGCGCGACCGTGCTCGCGGTGGGGCCGGGCGTTGCGGCCTCGGCCGGCACCGATGCCGCGGGGACCTTCGCGCTGGCGGCGGCCGGGATCCGAGCGGTGACGGTCGTTTGCCGGTTCTGTCAGAGCGCCACCGTCGCGGTGACGCCCGGCGAACCGTTGGTCGCGATCGTGCGCCGCTACGACGCGTTGCTGCACGAGTCGCCGTCGCCCAGCGATCTGGCGAACCTGCCGTACGCCCACGTCGAAGAGGCGGTGGCGCTCAAACCGTTCGCGCTGCTGCAGCAGTCGACCGCTCCGGTCCCCGGCTCGGCGCTCGCCGACCGCGGGTTACTGCCCTCCAACGCGCTGCTCGTCGACGCCAACGTCCCGAACTACGACGTGGTGTTCGGCGTTTCGCCGTACTCCGTCATTCCCGCGCAATACGAAACCAGCGCCGGCATCGCCCCTCCCAGCGACGCCTTTCTGTACGGCGATCGCGCCGGCTCCGGCATCGTCACGCTCTCGCCGTTCGAAGGCGACGGCGCCGATGCGGCGCTCGCCTTGCTCGGGCACGATGCGATCGCGCGCGTGCAGACCGGTTCGAACGGCACGTACGTCGCCGCCGGTACGTCCAGCGACGCGCAAGAATCGCGCCAGCGCGCCGACGCGCAGCTGACGATGCCGCTCTCGAGCAACGAAACGATCGTCGTCAACGGCGGAAGCGAACAAGGGCGCGCGTTCGATTCGCCGGACGGAACGTTTGCCAGCAATTTCGCATTCGGCAACGCTTCGTTCGACGACGTGCAGCCGTCGGCCGACCTGCACGCGTCGTTCCAAGCCGACCGCGGCGGCTACGGCGCGCAGCCGTACCGCTCGCTCGCCGACGTTTGGTCCGACGTCGGGTTCGACGCGGGGGTGCGAACGAACGGCGAGGTGGCCGCTTTCGCCGATGCGTCGACGCGCCTTTCGACCGGCACGTACGCGGCGTCGTACGCGACCGCGTTCGGCGCGCAGCTCAGGCAGAACCGGTTCGACGCCGGCGTCGACGTCGTTACGCCCGATCTCGACGCGACGGCCGGCGTCGGATGGTTCGGCGCCGGCTATAGCGGAGGGGCCGCCGGTTCGGCGAGCCTTACGTACGCCCGTCTCGCGACGCCGTCGCTCGCGATGACGCTCTTTCCGCAGGGGAAGTGGAGCGCGGCGCTCTCTGCAAGCGGCTCGTTCGACCTGCCGACGCTCTGGCAGCAGTACGGCTGGGACGACGACTACGCAACGCTCGCCTACGATCGCAGTTCGCTCTACGCGGCGACGCTGTCGTACACGGACGGCGCGCGCGTGCGCGTTTCGGCCGAAGCGGCGTCGCAGCGCGTGCGAGGCTATTTCAACGGCATCGTGACCTCGGACGGCTTCGCGCTCGATTGGCAAGCGGCGCCGAATCTCTCCGTACGCGCCTGGACGATGTTCGTGTCGAACGCGATCGGCGCCACGGAACAGGCGCCCTACGCGCCCTCCGCCTCGCCGGCCGTCGACGCGCTTTGGCTCACCTACGAGAACGGCGGCGCGCTGCGCGTCGACGCGATCTACCGCCGCGACGTGCTCGACGGCGCGCCGTTTTTCCACTTCGACGGCGACGTGTCGGGCCCGATTTCGCCGCGCCTGCGCTGGTACGCCGGCGCCGAAGACCGTCAGCGCGTGACGGCTATCGACGCCGGCGTGCGGTTTTCGCCGTAGGCGCGAGCGCCTACAACACGGTCAGGCCCGAGACGCAGGTCAGGTTGGCGGTCTTTCCTACGATGCGCTGCACCGGGCTCGCGTTGCCTTTCGCGCCCGGCGCGAAGACTTCGATGGAGCCGATGTGAGGCGCGCTTTGCGGGCAGTTTCCGACGTAGATGTAGCCGGCGGGATCGATCGCGACGCCGTACGGGCTGTCGAGGCCGGTCGCACTTCCGGTAATCGTCTCGATCGGCGCGACGTTGCCGTGCGCGCCGGCGGCGAACACGCTGATCTTTTTGAAGTACTCGTCTGCGACGAGCAGGTGCTGCGTCGACGGATCGATGGCGATCTCTTCGGGCGACCACAATCCCGTGGCGGATCCGGAGATTTTGTACAGCGGCGCAACGTTGCCTTTACTCGATCCGAAGACCTCGATCGACGAACCACTCGAGACGTACACGCGTCCCGCGGCATCCAGCGCCACGCCCGACGGTTCCGTCAGGCCGGTCTTCGATCCGCTGTAGGACGACTGCGGGCTCGCGTTTCCGTTCGATCCGGCCGGCCAGAGGAGAATCGCCGGCGGGCTGCCCCCCGGCACGCTCCCGAACGAGAGCGCGTAGATCGTTCCATTCGAAGCGAGCGTCATGCCGCCGCAAGCATTGAGCGGCACCTTGCTGCCCACGATCTCGACGGCCGGCGTAGCGTTGCCGCTCGCGCCCGGGGCAAACGCCTCGACGTTGTTGTAACCGAAACTGCACGTCCAGATTCGGCCGTTGTGGTCGGGAATCGCGATTTCCGGGCTCGCCAACTGCGTGTTCGAGCCCTTGATGACGTCGATCGCCGCGGTGTTGCCGGTCGCCGTCGCCGCGAACACCCCGATCTCGGGAGCGCCCCACGGATGCGCCGAGTTGTCGTTTCCGGCGAAATAGATGTGCTGCGCGCGAGCGCCGGAGGGGTGCGCCAGCCTCTGGGCCGGGAAGGCCGAGCCCGGTGCAGGCAGATAGGCCGTCTGGGGAGGCTGGCCGCAGCCGGCGAGCGCGGCCACCAGGCCGGCCGTGAAGAGTGCGTTTCTAGCGTTCATGGGCTCGAGGGTACCGTCCCGGGCGTCCACGGAACGTCCCCAACGGGGGCTCACGGGATGCGCAAGGCCTTACGCACCAAACGATCCCGGGTGGCGTGCGGCAAGAGGCCGACCGCGGCCTGAAGCCGCGCTTGCTTGCCGACCACGTACCGAGCCTTCGGATGCGGGCTCGTGAAAGCATCGGCAATTTCGCTCGCTACCAGCGCCGGGTCGAGGCCCCCGCGCTCCTCGTGGTCGATCTGCTTGCTCATCGCTTCGATGACCGGCGCGTAGTCGGCCAGCGCCTGCGGCGGAAACTGCTTGGCGAGCACGTCGCGATTGGAGCGGCCCTTTTCCCAGATCGGCGTCTTGACCGCCGCGAACTCGAAGAGCGAGACGGAGACGCCGAACGGCAGCATCTCCATGCGCAGCGAATCCATGAGCACCGCGAGCGCCGCTTTCGAGGCGGCGTACGGCCCGATGAACGGCGCGCCGAACCGGCTGGCGATCGAGCCGATGGTGACGACGCGTCCTTTCGAAGCGCGCAGCAGCGGCAGTGCGGCCTGCGTCGTCGACATCGTGCCGAAGACGTTCACTTCGAACTGCCGCCGCAGCGCGTCGATCGGCAAATACTCCAGCGGGCCGCCGACCGCGACGCCGGCGTTGTTGAGCAAGCCGTACAGCGGGATCTCGCTCGCGCGCACGACGTCGATCGCGTGCGCGACGGCGTCCGGATCGGTCACGTCGAGGATGAGGGGACGGATGCGCTCGTGGCTCGCATCGAGGGCGGCGGCGTCGGCCTCTTTGCGCGCTCCGGCGAAGACCGTAAATCCGCGTTTGGCCAATTCCGCGGCGGTCGCGTTGCCGATCCCCGTCGAAGCGCCGGTTACGAGTATCGCGCGCGCGTCGTTCATCGCCGTCCTCCCACATGTAGCAAGAGCCCGCATTTCTGCGGGCTCTTGCGTTTTACCGTCGGAACGGCAGGCTAGTCGTCGTGGCGTCCGCCCTGCGGGCGGCGGCGACGGCGCGTCGGAAGGCCCGGCGCGGCCGAGGCCTCTTCGGACGGTGCCGCCGGCTCGCGCGCTTCGCGCGGCTCGCCGCCGTGGTGGCGATGGCCGCCGCCGCCGCGATGCCCGCGATCGTGTCCGCCGCCGTCGTGATCGCCGTTGGACGATACGCCGGCGAGCAGCGCTTTGCGCGAGAGATTGACGCGGCCTTGCCCGTCGATCTCCATCACCTTGACCATGATCTCGTCGCCGACTTTGACGACGTCTTCCACCTTCTCGACGCGTTGCGGCGCGAGCTGGCTGATGTGCACGAGGCCTTCCTTGCCGGGAAGGATCGAGACGAAAGCGCCGATCGCGATGATGCGCGTGACGGTGCCCAGGTACGTTTCGCCGACGAGCACCTCTTTGGTGAGGTTCTCGACGATCTGGCGCGCTTTGTCGCCCGACTCGCCGTCGAGCGAGGTGATGAACACCGAGCCGTCGTCCTCGATATCGATCTTGGTGACGCCGGTGTCGGCGATGATCTTGTTGATCACCTTGCCGCCGGGGCCGATCACGTCCTTGATCTTGGCCGGATCGATCTTGACGACGATCATTCGCGGCGCGAACTTCGAGAGTTCCTCGCGCGGCTTCTCGATCGTCTCGACGAGCTTGTCGATGATGAAGTTGCGCGATTTCTTCGCCTGCTCCATCGCTTCGCGCATGATCTTGATGGTAATGCCCTGCACCTTGATGTCCATCTGGATCGCGGTGATGCCCTTCTTGGTGCCCGCGACTTTGAAGTCCATCTCGCCCAGCGCGTCTTCGAGGCCCTGGATGTCGGTGAGGACGGCGTACTTGTCGCCCTTGAGAATCAATCCCATCGCGACGCCCGCGACGTGGCCGGTGATCGGCACGCCGGCGTCCATCAGCGCGAGCGTCGAACCGCAGACCGACGCCATCGACGACGATCCGTTCGATTCGAGCACTTCGCTCATCAGGCGCATCGTGTACGGAAACTCTTCCTTCGGGGGAAGCACCGGTACGAGCGCGCGCTCGGCGAGGTGTCCGTGGCCGATCTCGCGCCGGCCGGGCCCGCGCATCGGGCGAGTCTCGCCGACCGAGAACGGCGGGAAGTTGTAGAAGTGCATGTAGCGCTTGTCTTCGAGCGCGACGATGCCGTCGAGGCGCTGCGCGTCGCTGGTCGAGCCGAGCGTCGCGGCGGTGAAGACTTGCGTCTGACCGCGCGTGAAGACGCCCGAACCGTGAACGCGCGGCACGTAATGCACCTTGCACCAGATCGGGCGGATCTCGTCGGGCTTGCGGCCGTCGGGACGAATCTTTTCGTCGACGACCATCGTGCGCAGCTCGTCCTCTTCCATCGCCTTGACGATCTTATTGAACTCTTTGGCGGTGCCGGGACTCTCGAGCAGGACGCGGACGTCGTCGTCCTTCTTCGCGCAGCGCGCCAGCGCTTCGTCGACGGAGAGCGCCGAGAACGCTTCTTCGCGCTTCTGCTTGTCGACCACGCGCATCGCTTTGGCGACGTCTTTGGCGAACGTCTTGCGCACCCACTTTTCGAGATCGGCGTTGACCTTCGAGAGCGGATATTCGCGCTTCTTCTTGCCGACTTTCTTGGCCAGCTGATCGATCGCTTTGACGATCTTCTTGATTTCGGCGTGCGCGAACTCGACCGCGCCGAGGAAATCGTCCTCGGAGATCTCGTCGCCGCCGCCTTCGACCATCATCACCGCGTCGGCGGTGCCGGCGATGACGATGTCCATGCCGCCGCTGACGTATTGCGGAAGCGACGGATTGCAAACGTACTCGCCGTCTTCGTCGCGGCCGACGCGAACCGCGGCGACCGTTTTATCGAACGGAATATCCGAGAACGCGAGCGCGGCGCCGGCGGCGCACACGCCGAGCACGTCGGCATCGAGTTCGGGATCGATCGAAAGCACGGTCGCGACGATCTGTACGTCGTTGTGGAAGCCGGCGGGGAAGAGCGGGCGGATCGGCCGGTCGATCTGGCGCGAACTGAGCACGGCGTGCTCGGGCGGACGCCCTTCGCGCTTGATGTAGCCGCCCGGAATCTTACCGGCGGCGTACATTTTTTCTTCGAAATCGCAGGTGAGGGGGAACCAGTCGATGCCTTCGCGAGGTTTCTCGGAGGCAGTGACGGCGCAGAGCACGACGTTTTGATCGCCGTAACGAACGGTCGCGGAGCCATTTGCCTGCTTCGCGAGTTCGCCGGTCTCGATGATCATCGTGCGCCCGCCGACCGTCAAGGTCACGGATTCGGGCACAGAAAACTCCTAGATTCTTTTATTTTGTTGATTGTTTTTAACCGCCCACACTTCGGCCGCGCCGCGCGATGGCCCTTTTGCGCGAGGATTTCACGGCCGCGCCGGTGCAGTCCGGGAGACCAAAGTCGCTTTCGCGGGGCCTTCGGACCCGCCGGGGAGGTAGGGTTTTTTGGCTAAGCGGGTGCCGGCCGCGCTCCTTGCGGCGCTTTTCGCGGTAGCGGCCGGGCCGCCCGGCGGTTCGGGCCGCGCCGTGGCGGTGGGCGCTCACGCCATGGTCGCGACCGAGCAGCACGACGCCACGCAGGTCGGCGTCGACGTGCTCCGGGCAGGCGGCAACGCCGTCGACGCGGCCGTGGCGGTCGCGTACGCGCTCGCGGTCGTCGATCCGTGTTGCGGCAACATCGGCGGCGGCGGCTTCATGCTGGTGCGCATGGCGAACGGCAGGGAACGCTTCATCGACTTTCGCGAGAAGGCGCCGCTGCGCGCGACGCGCGACATGTATCTCGATTCGCACGGCGACGTCGTCGCCTATCGCTCTCGAAAAGGATGGCTCGCGGTCGGCGTGCCCGGCACCGTCTTGGGCATGGAAACCGCGCGGCGCGAGTTCGGCACGATGTCGCGCGAACGCTTGATGGCGCCGGCGATCGCGCTCGCGCGCGACGGGTATACGCTCGAGCGAGGCGATCTCTTGCCGTTCGAAGGCTCGGCGACCGAAGGCTATACGGGGGCCTACGATTTCTATCGCCAGCCGAATCTGCGCGCGATCTTTCTGCACGACGGCAAGCTGCCGCAGGCGGGCGAGCTGCTGAAGCAACCGCAGCTCGCCCACACGCTCGAGCTCGTTTCGAAGCACGGCGCGGATGCGTTCTACCGCGGCTCGATCGCGCGCGCCGTCGTCGCCGCCAGCCGGGCTAACGGCGGGCTGCTCTCGCTCGACGATTTCGCGCGCTACGCGGTGGAAGAGTCGGCGCCGCTGCACTGCCGCTACGCCGGGTACGACGTCGCGTCGGCGCCGCCGCCCAGCTCCGGCGGCCTGACGCTGTGCGAAATCCTCAACGTCGTCGCGCCGTTTCCCCTCGCGGCGTGGGGCTGGCACTCGACGCGCAGCGTGCACTACGTCACCGAGGCCGAGCGGCGCGCGTACGCCGATCGCAACGCCTATTTGGGCGATCCCGATTTCGTGAAGGATCCGGTCGCGCAACTGCTGGCGCCCGCTTACGCCGCCAAGCTGCGGGCCGAAATCGAACCCGATCGCGCGACGCCGTCGACGCAGGTGAAGCCCGGATTGGGGCCGGTCGCGCACGAGAACGACGAGACGACGCACTACTCGATCGTCGATCGCTGGGGCAACGCGGTCGCGGTGACGTACACGCTCAACGATTGGTTCGGCGCGTCGGTCATCGCCGGCGACACCGGCTTCCTGCTCAACGACGAGATGGACGACTTCACGTCGAAGCCGGGCGTTCCGAATATGTTCGGGCTCGTGCAGGGCGAACGCAACGACGTGCAGCCCGGGAAGCGCCCGCTCTCGTCGATGACGCCCACCATCGTGACGAAAGACGGAAAGCTGGCGATGGTCACCGGCAGCCCCGGCGGTTCGCGCATCATCACGATCGTGCTCGAGACGCTTCTGAACGCGCTGGTGTACGGGATGAACGTGCAGCGCGCGGTCGACGCGCCGCGCACGCACATGCAGTGGCTCCCCGACCAGCTGCAGATCGAGCCGGGCGCGCTGACCGCGCGAACGTCGAACGCGCTGCGCGCGACGGGCTACACGTTCGAGGAAGTCCCGATGTGGGGTTCGGCTCAAGCGGTGTACGTCGACCCGGCTACCGGCGTGCGCTACGGCGGCAGCGATATTCGCCGCGCCGCCGGCGAAGCGCTGGGGTACTAAGCGCCGGTTGGCGGTCCGCCCGGCGGAATGCGGTCGAAGCAGCGAGCCAGCGGGAGCGAAAAGCCCGGCAGGGAGGGATGCTCCAAGCGGTCGGCGCGCGAGAACTCGCGCGTGCCCGCGGCGTCGATGGCCCAGGCGCGCTCGGCGCGCGGGTCGATCAGCACCACGACGCCGACCCCGCACGCGAGGAAGATCTCCACGCGGCGGCGCGAGCTCTCGAGCGTCTGCCCCTCGGAAAGGATCTCGATTGCCGCGTCGGGCGCGACGCTGGGCACCTGCGCCGCCGCTTCGGCCTCGAATCCGACGCGATCGTAGGAGAGATACGCGACGTCGGGGACGAGTCGGTTGACGGCTTGTCCGGGCGGCGCGAGGTCGAAATCCCACTCGGTTCCGACGCGTCCGCGGCCCGCGGCGTCGCACCAGTCGCCTACGGCGGAGGCGATCACTCGCTGCACCCGGGCGTGCAAGCCGTAGGGGCTCATCTTGCGGACCATCCGCCCGTCGATGAACTCGGTCGCCGGCTCGGTTTCTGGGATCTGCGAGATCGACATGACGCTGTCAAGACACTCTATCACGCCGTCTCGAGCGCCATCAAGGCAGCGACCAGGGCCGGCGCGACGGGTGCTGGTATAACCGGCGCCATGCAGACCCTTACGCCAGAACGCCTGACGGAGCTCCGGCTCAAGGCCAACGACGTCCGCCAAGGGATCATCCGCGCGCTGCTCGCCGCGGGATCCGGGCACTCGGCCGGCTCGCTCGATATGGCCGACGTCTTCACGGCGCTCTACGGCCATCTGATGCGCCACGATCCGCAGCGTCCCGATTGGGAAGACCGCGACCGGCTGCTGCTCTCGTGCGGCCACATCGCTCCGGTGCGTTACTCGGCGATGGCGAACTTCGGGTACTTTCCGGTGGAAGAGCTGCTGACGCTGCGCAAGTTCGGTTCGCGCCTGCAGGGCCACCCGGAACGCGTGACGCTGCCCTCGGTCGAGACGACGTCGGGGCCGCTGGGCGAAGGGCTCGCGCAGGGCGTCGGCATGGCGCTGGGTGCGAAGATGGACGCCAAGGATTTTCACGTGTGGGTCGTCACGTCGGATGCGGAACATCAATGCGGCCTGCATTGGGAAGCGATGATGACCGGCGCCAAGTTCGAACTCGACAATCTCACCTGTTTCATCGATCGCAACTTCATTCAGATCGACGGCAGCACCGAAGACGTGATGCCGCTCGAACCGCTCGTCGACAAGTATCGCGCGTTCAACTGGGAAGTCTTCGAGTGCGACGGCAACGACATCGCTTCGATCGTGCAGGCCGCCGAGCAGGCGCGCCGCGTCCGCGGCCGGCCGCAAGTCATCGTCGCGCTCACGGTTCCGGGCAAGGGCGTCTCGTACATGGAAGGCGACTACACGTGGCACGGCAAGCCTCCCAACAAGCAGCAAGCCGACGAGGCGCTCCAAGAACTGCAAGCCGCGCGCGAAAGGATTCTCGCCAATGTATAGCCTCGCGGACTATCGCTCGAGCGAGCTCGAGCAGGTGCCCACGCGCAACGGCTTCGGCGAAGGGCTGATCGAAGCGGGAACGCGCAACCGCAACGTGCTCGGCATCTGCGCCGATCTCTCCGAATCGACGCGCTTCGAGGGCTTCAAAAAGGCGCACCCCAAGCAGTACGTCGAGATCGGCGTCTCCGAGCAGCTGCTCGTCGCCATGGCCGGCGGCCTCGCCGCGGTCGGGAAGATTCCGTGGATCGCCAGCTACGCGATGTTCAATCCGGGGCGTTCGTGGGAGCAAGTGCGCACCATCATGGCGCTCAACGAGACCAACGTGAAAATCGCGGGCGCGCACGCCGGCGTCTCGGTCGGGCCCGACGGCGCCACCCATCAGGCGATCGAGGACATCGCGATCATGCGCGTGATCCCGCACATGATGGTCGTCGTGCCGTGCGACTCGATCCAAACCAAGAAAGCGACGCTCGCGCTCTCGGAGAAGTTCGGGCCCACGTACTTGCGCTTCGGACGCGAAAAATCGCCGGTGATCACCACCGAGGAGACGCCGTTCGAAATCGGTCGCGCGCAGACGTTTCGCGAAGGCGGAGACGTTGCGATCGTCGCGTGCGGCATCCTCGTCTACAACGCGCTGATCGCCGCCGACGAGCTATCGCGCGAAGACGGGATCGAATGCCGCGTCGTCAACAACCACACGATCAAGCCGATGGACGCCGAAGCCGTCGTCGACGCCGCCCGTGCGTGCGGCGCGGTCGTCACGGTGGAAGAACACCAGAAGCACGCCGGGATGGGATCGCGCGTCGCGGAGATCTTGGCGCAGCGCCATCCGGTGCCGATCGAGTTCGTCGGCGTCGACGATCGCTTCGGCCAATCCGGCGACCCGCTCGAGCTGATCGAGTTCTACGGAATGGGCGTCGCGGCAATTAAAGACGCCGTGCGGCGCGCGGCCGCACGGCGTTCGAATCGCGCTTAGCGCTTAGCGGCGCAGGCCGAGATCGGAGATGAGCGAGCGGTAGCGCTCGAGATCTTTGGCTTGCAGGTAGTTGAGCAGACGGCGGCGCTGGCCGACTTGCAGCAGCAGGCCGCGGCGGCTGTGATGATCCTTCTTGTGAATCTTCAGATGCTCGGTGAGCATGTTGATGGAGGCGGTGAGGATCGCGATCTGCACCTCGGCCGATCCGGTGTCGTTCGACCCACGGCCGTATTTGGCGGCGATCTCCGCCTTCTGTTCCTTGGTAAGCGGCACGAAAGAGCTCCTTTGAGCAGGATGGTCTCGCTCGGGTACAGGCTCGCACGCCCGTCCCGGCGACCGGCAGAGCATACCAAAGGCTCCAGGCGCTGTAAAGCAAGACAAGTCGGCGCAGGGGTGAAATCACCGCCGCTATGCTCGATCATCGCCTCTTCAGGCTGTGCCTGGTTGCTTTCTTGCTGTTCGCCGCTTGGCCGCACCCGGCCGGGGCCGCACCCGAAAAGCCCGCGCCCGGCGCCAGCCCCGCCGCCGCCGCCGGAGCGCCGGCCGCCTACGACGCCTTCGTGAAGGAGGCGACCGTCTCGACCGGATTTCTGACCCTCATCACCAAGGGCGGAAAGCTCTATCTCGGGATCCCGACGGCACAGCTCGGCCAGGACCTGATTCAGACGGCGATACCTTCGACCGGATTGGGCGGCTTCGGGCCGGCCCCCGGCGAGCCGTACGTGGCGCCGGCGCGGATCGTTCATTTCGACCGGGTCGACGACAAGGTCGTCATTCGCTGGCCGAATACGTTCGGGAAGGTCGATCCCAACACGCCCGAAGCGACCTCGGCCCGGATTTCGCTTCCGAGCTCGGTGATCGCGGTAGCGCCGGTCGTCGCGCAGTCCGCCTCGATGGTGGTGATCGCCGCCGACCCGTTTCTCGGCGACGTCGCGAACCTGGCCGCCCAGTTCCATGCGGTGGCGTCCAAGCCGGGGCATACCTATCGTCTCGATCCGGCGCGGACGTACTTTGCGCAAGCGAAGACCTTTCCTCAAAATACGCTCTTGCGCGTGAGCCAGACGTGGGCGACCGACGATCCCGATACCATCGACAACGCGCCCGATCCGCGCAGCGTCGAAGTGGAGATGACCTATAATTTCGTCGCGGCTCCGAACGACGGCTACGTACCGCGGCTTTCCGACCCGCGCGTCGGCTATTTCGAGCAGCCGCTGCTGAACTTCGCCAACGATCGCGATACCTCGCGCAACGTGTACTACGTGACGCGTTGGAACTTCATGCCGCAGACGCCGGGCCAGCCTTCGGCGGCCAAGCATCCGCTGGTCTTCACGATCAGCGACGACGTGCCGACCGAGTACCGCGACGCCGTACGCGCGGCGCTGCTCTCCTGGAACGCCGCGTTCGAGCGCATCGGCATCCTCAACGCCGTCCAGGTGCAGCAGCAGTCCGACGACCCGAACTTCGACGCCGACGACATTCGCAACAACATGGTGCGCTGGGTCGATACGAGCTCGCCGCAATACGGCGCCGAGGCGCTGATCGTCGACGATCCGCGGACCGGCGAAGAGATCAACGCCGGCATCAACTTCGACGCGGTGCTCGGCACCGGGGGCGCCTCGATGTACCGCTACGTCGTCGCGCCGGCGCGCGGCCTTCCCGACGGCAGGGCGATCGAACGGACGTTCACCGTCGACGAAATCCGCGCCGTCGTGCTGCACGAATCCGGACACGACCTCGGATTGCAGCACAACTTCATCGGCTCGATGGCGTATACGGCCAAAGACTTGCAGAGCAAGAGCTTTACCTCGAAATACGGCGTCGCTACCTCGGTGATGGAGTACAGCCCGGTCAACGTCTGGCCGAAGGGTACGCCCAACGGCGACTACTACCAGCTGGTGCTCGGCCCGTACGATTACTACGCGATCCACTACGGATACGCGAACGTTCCCGGCGCTGCGACCACCGCGGCAGAAGCCCCGACCCTCGATCGCTGGGCCTCGCGCTGGTCGGATCCGACGTACCGCTTCGCCTCCGACGAAGACGCGTACTTCCCGGCCGGCCACGCGATCGATCCGCGCGTGCAGCAGGACGATCTCACCAATCAGCCGCTCGCGTGGGAAGAGCAGCAAATGGCGATGCTGCACGGCATCATGAACGCGGTCGACCGGCGCTTTCCCAAGCCGGGCCAGCCGTACGAAGAAGCGCGCCGCGCCTTCATGCTGCCGCTGCGGCTCTACGTTCGCGACGTGCAGATGCCGGCGCACGCGATCGGCGGCGAGTACGTCTCGCGCGCGAACGCCGGCGACCCGCACGCGGTGCCGCCGCTGCAGGCGGTCTCGCGTTACGACGAACGCCAATCCTGGCTCGCGCTCGAGAAGTATCTCTTCTCCGACGAAGCGTGGCACTTCAGTCCCAACGTGCTCGACCGGCTCGTCTACCGCGAGGTCAGCTCGTTCCAAAACGGCGACTGGGCGTACAAGCCCTCACCTCGCCACGACGTGGCGGTGGTGCAAGTCGCGGGCCAAACGCAGGCGCGCGTGATGGACGAACTCTTCGCTCCGCTCACGATGCAGCGGATCGACGAGCTTTCGACCAAATACGCGCCGGGCACGACGATGTCGCTCGCGGATCTCTTCGATTGGACGCGCGACGGCATCTTCGGCGATCTCGAAAACGGCCGCATCGCGCAAGCGGGCGTCGTTCGGCGCAACGCGCAAGCGGCGTTCGCCCGGCGGCTCGCCTCGATCTGGCTGAATCCGGCGCCCGGAACGCCATCCGACGCTCAGGCGCTGGCTCGCTTGCAACTCGTCGATCTCGCGCGTTCGTGCGACGACGCACTGCGCGGCAATCTCGACGAACAGACGCGCGCGCACGTCGAGGCGCTGCAGGCGATGGCCAATCAGGCCCTGCAGGCGCACGCCACGTACGCGACGCCCGTGGCGGCGCCATAGAAGCGCGCGCCTCTGGGTAAAGGGTGCAGTCTGGAGGTGTCCCATGGATTTGACGACCACCTATCCGCGCAGCCCCAAGGATCCGCTGCTCGGGCTCGTCTCGCTCAAGCGGACGATCGATAAGGCCAAAGCGTCGAACGCGGGAACGTTGGGCGAGTATCACTACGACTGCCCGCACGACAAGCCGCTCTTCGAGTTCCTGGGCGTCGACGCGCAAACGTTCGCGCGTAAGGTCGAAGAGCTCGGGAGCGACGATCGCATCGCGGAGTGGCTGCGCGCCGAGTATCTGAACGGCAAGACGCCCGAGCAGATCGCGGCCTTCAACGAGCGGCGGATGCGCTGGCATCCGGAGCCCGGCAGCGACAGCGAAGGCTTCTTCAATGCCGAACGCGACCGTCTGCGGCGCCCCGATCTGCAGACCTGGTTCGACCTGCTCGACGTCGACGAGGGTCGCGAGGTGCGCGAGCCGACGATCGTCCACGCCGGCGCGCACCGATAGGGATTCCGCCGCCCCCAACCAATGGCTCGCTCCATGGAGCGGTTCTTGGTTCCCGTGATCTACGGCTCGGTTCGCCCCGCGCGGCAAGGCATCAAGGCGGCGCGGTGGGTCGTGAAGGAGCTCGAACGGCGCGGCATGCAGCCGGTGCTGGTCGATCCGCTCGAAAAGCGCTTGCCGTTGCTGGAGCTGATGTATAAGGAGTATCCCAAAGGCGAAGCGCCGCCGGTGCTGGAGGAGCTCGCGCAGCTCTTTCGCGCCGCCGACGGCTTCGCGATCGTTTCGGGCGAATACAACAACGGCATTCCGCCGGCGTTGAAAAACTTGCTCGACCACTTTCTCGAAGAGTACTTTTGGCGCCCGGCCGGCATCGTCTGTTACTCCGGCGGGCGTTGGGGCGGCGTGCGCGCCGCCATGCAGCTGCGCATGTCGCTGGCCGAGATGGGCATGGTGACGATTCCTTCGATTCTGCCGACGGCCAACGTGCAAGACGCCTTCACCGACGACGGAACGCCGACCGATCCCGGCAAAGAGGGCTATTCGGCAATGTTCTTCGACGAGTTTACGTGGTACATGGAAGCGTTGCGCGAACGCCGTAAAACCGGCGTTCCCTACTAGGAGAGCGAGTGGATTTCGGTATACGCGGGCGGACCGCGCTGGTCGCCGGAGCGAGCGCGGGCATCGGCGAAGCGGTGGCGCTCGCGCTGGCTGCGGAAGGCGCGAACTTGGCGCTGCTGGCGCGCCGCGCCGACCGCCTCGACGCAGTCGCGGAGCGCGCCGCGTCGCTGGGATCGCCGCACGCGCGGGGCTTTGCCGTCGATCTCGGCGATAGCGCGTCGATCGCCGCAACGCTCGCCCGCGTACGCGAGACGTTTCCCACGATCGACATCGTGGTGCTCAACGGCGGCGGCCCGAAGCCGGGAACTTTTACGACGGTCTCGCTCGACGATTGGGACGCGGCGTATCGGCTGATGCTGCGCTCGACGATCGAGATCGTGCGTTGGGCGCTGCCCTCGATGCAGGCGCGGCGCTGGGGGCGCATCGTCGCGCTCGCGTCGACGTCGGTGAAACAGCCGATCGTCAATCTCGTGCTCTCCAACGCCTACCGCACGGCGCTGGTCGCCGCATTGCGTACGCTCTCGTCGGAAGTCGCTGCCGACGGCATTACGGTCAACGCCATCGCGACGGGCCGCGTGCTCACCGACCGGTTACGTTCGCTCTACGGCGGCAACGATGCCGAGGTCGACGCGGCCGCGCGGGCGGAGGTGCCGATCGGTCGCGTCGCCACGCCCGAAGAGTTCGCGCCGCTGGTCGCATTTTTGTGCGGCGAGCCGTCTCGCTACGTTACCGGCCAGACGATCTCGATCGACGGCGGACTGGTGCGGGGGCTCTTCGGTTGATGCCAAATCCTACGTACGTTCCCGTCGGAAGCCGTTCGAGCGTTCTGCCGCGATGCCCGCGCGTCGTCACCGTGGGCCGCTACGAAGTGGCGCTGTTCGACGTCGATGGCGAGCTTCGCGCGTACGAGAACGCGTGCCCGCATCAAGGCGGGCCGATCGGCGAAGGCTTCGTCGAAGGGACGACGGTGACGTGCCCGTGGCACGCGTGGTGTTTCGATTTGCGGACGGGTTCGATGACGCTGGGCGATTTCGTCAAACTGCGCCGGTTCGGCGTCGAAGTCGACGGCGATACCGTGTACGTCGCACCGCAGCCGGATCCCGAATCGTGAGCCAGACGCCGGCTTGGGACGGCCGCCTCGGAACGGCAGGAGGAGAGGCCTTTGGCGTGGGGCTCGCCGCGCTCGCGCGCGAGCGCGACGTGACGCACGAACGCCTCGCCGCCGCCGTCGGGCTCGAGGAAGAGCAATTCGAGGAGGTGCTCGCCGGGAAGCGACGGGTCGGCATCAGCGCGCTCGCCCGTTTCGCCGAGGCGCTGCGCAGCAAACCGATCGAATTGCTCCAGCGAACGGGCATCCTCTCGCTCGAGGCCTATGCGTTCGGCCTCGATCCGCTCTATTTTTTACCCGAAGGCCCGATCCGCTACGAAGCGCGCATCTACATGCGGGAGATCAACCCGCGCCACGCCGTGCCCGAAGGCGATATGACGCGGCGGAACCCGACGCTCAAAGCCCTCGCCGACGACGAACTGCTCGACGCCCAGGGCAAGCTCGAGGTCGAGCTCGCGTATTTACTGCGCGCCGCATCGGCGCAGACCGGTGGGACCCTGTAGGGCCCAGCGCGAAAGACCGGCCCGATGCAAGGAGTGGATGGAAAGCGAATCGCCGCCCTCATAGGGGACGGTTTTGAAGAAATAGACCTGTTCGAGCCGCGGCGCGCGCTCGAGGAGGCGGGTGCCGTGGTGACGATCGTCGGCGTCGACGAACGGGCGCGCCAGCGGCTGCGCGGTAAGCGCGGTCTGGACGACGGCCAAAGCCTTCGGGCCGAGGAGCTCGTCGCCGATTGCACCGCCGAAGATTTCGACGCGCTGCTGATTCCGGGCGGCGTCTCGCCCGATAACATCCGCACCGACCGCGACGTCCATCGCTTCGTGCGAGAGTTCGACACGGCCAAGAAGCCGATGTTCTCGATCGGGCACGGCGCGCAAGTGCTGATCTCGTCGCAGCTCGTGCGCGGACGGCAGATCACCGGGGCGCACTCGATCGCCGACGACATTCGCAACGCCGGAGGGCTCTACCGCGATCAGCCCACCGTGACGGACTCGAACTGGGTCTCGACGCGCGGCGGCGACGACGTCGTGCAGTTCAATCGCGCGATGCTCGAAAAGCTGGCGACGTCTACGCCGGCGCAACCGCTGGTATAGGCGCGCCTCACACCGGATCGAAACGCGCGAGCGCTTCGCCGTATTGGCGCAGCGCGAGAAACGCCACGAGCGCGCAGAACGCGAGCTCGCCGGCAAGCGAATCGCCGGCGACGGCGATCGCGTACGCGGCGCCGCTCGTCGCGACCGCAAGCACCACGTAGAGCAGCCGCGACGGTCCGTACCGGATCGTTGCGGAGAGCGCCGTCAGCGTCGCCGCGATCACCGCCGGAAGCGCGATCGCGAGGCGCAATGCGACGTCGCCTTGCCCACCGCCGGCGGCGGCACCGGCGCAGTACGCAACGGTCGCGAGTGCGGCCAGCACGCACGGAACCAGCGCTTTGGCTCGCGCGAGTTCGCGCCCGAAGAGCGGCGCGCTCTGCTCGCACAGGTCTAAGTGCGGGTGGCGTCCGGGCCCCTGAAACGTCGCGACCACGATGCCGAGCAGCGAGCCGAAGAAGAGCGGGCCCTCCACGCCGTGCGGCTGCAAAAATCCGACGAGCGACGCCGCGGCGCACGCGACGACGGCCGGCCGGCGTTGCGCGCGCAGGCGAGCCTCGACGATCGCATGGAACGCGCGCGGCGTCACGGCACGCGCTCCCACGCCGGCGACGGTGCGAAGGCGGCCGCATCGCGCTCGGAGAGGTGCGTCGAGAAGACCGCACGCGGGCCGGCCGCGGCGAGAATCTGCGGCGCGTACGCCGGCGCCGGGCGATCGAGAACGAGCAGCTTCGGATTGACGGCCAGCGCTCCGGCGAGCGGATAGGCGAAGGCTTCGTGCACGCCTTCCAGGCGCTCGACGACGAGCTTGGCGTGCGCGACCGCACGCATCGGGTCGACGTTCCAAAGGGCGGCGCGGTAGAGCACGTATCGTTCGAAATCGAACGCTTCCAGCGGCAAAGGATCGTGTGGGACGAAGGCCGCGATGCGCTTGCAGTGCGCGGGCTGCACGCGCGGGTCGAAGCCTTCGATCGAAACGCTCCCGCATCCGGCCTTGACGATGCCGGCGGCCAAGCGGGCCGCAACCGCGGCCTCCTGCGCCGACGAGAACGCCCGCGCCGCGTGCTCGCCGAAGCGCACGTCGAGGGTCAGGGGCGCGAGCGAGGCGCGATCGCCGTCGAACCCGGCCGCTCGCATCCGTAGGAGCACCACGGCAGTACCATTCGCGCTCTTCGGCCAAGACCCACGCATGCTCTCAAATGCCGACGTCGCGGCGAAACTGCTCGAGATCCGGACGCTCATGGAGCTGGGCGGCGAGTCCTTCTACAAATATATGGCCTACGAGAAGGCGGCGGCCTCGGTAGAGAACGCGCCCCCGCTCGCCGGACTGGTCGACTCGGGGGAGCACTTGAAGCTGCCCGGCATCGGGAAGACGATCGGCGCCGTGGTGGAGCAGCTGGTCCGCACCGGCCGGGCCGAACCGCTCGACGCGCTCTACGAACGCTTTCCGCCCTCGATTCTCGAGGTGCTCTCGGTCAGCGGCATCGGCGTCAAAACGGCGGCGACGCTTTTTTCCGAGTACGGCATCGCGTCGCTGGCCGATCTCGAGGCGGCGCTCGAAAGCGGCCGGTTCGCCGGCGTCCCGCGGATGGGGCCGAAAACGCTGGAGAACTGGAAGCGCGGAATACTCGCCTACAAGGGGCGCCTGCACCGCACGCCGATCGCGATGGCGCTCACCATCGCCCGCGAAGCGATGGACGTCGTCCGCGCGGGGCCGCCGCTCGACCGGCTCGCGTATGCGGGAAGCCTGCGGCGCCAGGAGGTCACGGTCGGCGACATCGATCTCGTATGCACGTCGCAGCATGCGGCGGCAGTCACCAACGCCTTCGCCGCGTGGGAACGCGCCGAAGCCGTGCTCGCCGAAGGGCCGACGAAATCGAGCATCTGGCTTCCGGGCGGGCTGCAGATCGATCTGCGCGTGCTGCCCGATCACCTGTACGGCAATTTGCTGCAGCACTTCACGGGCTCGCGCGAACACAACATCAAGCTGCGCGAACACGCCGTGCGCAAGGGTTTGCGCGTGAGCGAGAACGGCATTCTCAACCTCGAAACCGGCGACGTGGTGACCTGCGCGGAAGAGGAGGGCGTGTACGCCGCGCTGGGCATGCAGTACGTTCCGCCGGAACTGCGCAGCGGGCTGGACGAGATCGAGCTGGCGCTGGCGGGCGCGATTCCGGCGCTGGTGGAAGCGCGCGATCTGCGCGGCGACTTTCACATGCACAGCACGTGGAGCGACGGCGACGATTCGCTCGAAGCGATGATCGCCGCCGCGGCTGCGCGCGGCTACGCCTATCACGCGATCAGCGACCACTCGCACGGGCGCGGCCCCCGCTACGGCATGACGCCGCAGCGCCTGCGCGAGCAGCGCGGCGAGCTGCGAGCGCTGAGCGAACGGTACGGCATCCGCACGCTGCAGGCCAGCGAGGTCGACATCCTCGCCGACGGCGCGCTCGATTTCGACGATGCGACGCTTTCGGAACTCGACTTCGTCATCGCGTCGGTGCACTCGCACTTCCACCAATCGCGCGACGAGATGACCGCCCGGCTCGTTCGCGCCTGCGAGAACCCATTCGTCAACGTCATCGGCCACCCGACCGGCCGCCGCTTCGACGGGGCGGCCGGCTACGAGTTCGATTACGACGCGGTCTTCGCCGCCGCGGCGCGCACCGGCACGGCGCTGGAGATCGACGGCCAAGCGGTGCGGCTCGACCTTCCGGCGCCGCTGGCGCGTAAGGCCAAGGGATTCGGCGTCACGTTTACGACCGACAGCGACGCCCATCGCACGCGCGATCTGGCCGATATCGAACTCGCCGTCGGGCAAGCCCGGCGGGCCGGCCTGACGAAAGACGACATTCTCAACTGCCGCCCGCTCGACGACGTGCTCGCGTTCGTGGCGGCAAAGCGAAGGAGCTTGGCGTGATCGAGACCATGCAGGTGGTCGCCCCCGGCGGCGCGGTGACGGGTGCGCGGCGAGCCGGCAGCCGCGGCCCCGCACTCTTCTTCGTGCACGGCGTCGGTTCGACGGCGGCGATTTGGGACGCGCAGCTGCGCGCCTTCGAGAACGAGTATCGCTGCTTCGCCATCGAACTGCGCGGCAACGGGGCGCTGACCGATCCCGACCCGTCGGCGATCCACCGCGCCGGCTACGCCGACGACGTGCTCGCCGTCGCCGATGCCGCCGGCGTCGACACCTTCACGATCGTCGGTTGCAGCCTCGGCGGGGTCGTCGCGTTCGAGCTCTGGTCGCGGGTGCCCGAACGGATCGACGCGATGGTGCTGGTCGGCACGTTCGCGCACTATCCCAATGCCGCCGAGTACGTTCGCGGCATTCTCGACGCGCTTCGGCAAGCCGGCGACATGCCCACCTTCGCCGAGCAGCGCGCCGCCAAGCTCGGCCTGCCGCCCGAGCGCATGCGCGAAACCCTCGAGCAGATGGCGTGCAAGTCGGTCGCGTGCTACGAGGCCGCGACGCAGGCGACGTGGACCGGCGATTACCGCGCGCTGCTGCCGACGATCGCCGTTCCGGCGCTGGTCGTCTCGGGCGAACGCGACACCATCGCGCCTTACCGGCTTTCGCAAGAGATTGCGATCGGCATTCCGGGCGCGCGTTTGGAAGTGATCGAAGACGCCGGCCACGTTACCAACGCGGACGCGCCCGGCGCCTTCGACGAGACGATGCGAAAGTTTTTGCGTGGCCTCCAAACCGCCTGAGCGCGAACGCCTCGACGCTTCCGTCCTGCTGCGCGCCATCGACGCGACCGGCGACGTGGTGTTGATCTACGCGGTCGACGAAACGACCGGCGCGCTGAAGCTCGCGTACATGAACGATGCGTACACGCGTCAGACCGGGTACGTGCGCGACGAAGCGATCGGGCGCACGCTCGACGCATTCCGTTTGGCGATGCCGGACGACGAAGGCATGCGCGAAATTCGCGCCGCCATCGCGCAGGGCCGCGCCGGCGAGGCCGAGCTGGTGAGCTACCGCCGCGACGGGTCGAGCTACTGGAACCAGGTGACCGTGCATCCGATCGCCGACGGCGATCGCATCGCGAACTGGATCTCGATCGAACGCGACATCAGCGACGACGTCGCGCGGACGTCCGCGCTGGCCGAGGAACACGCGCGACTGGTCGCGCTGGTGCGCGCCGCGCGCCGGATCTTCACCGACTTCGACGCGCGGCGCCTGGTGGAAACCGTGAAAGACGTCGGCCGCGAGCTGCTGGGCGTGCCGGTACGCGTCGTGGCGTCCAATCTGGCCGGAGCCGCGGTCGAGGTGAACGAGCTCGCGCGCGGCGAGCTCGCGTTTCCGCCGTCGCCCGATCCGCTGATCGCGCGCGCCGTCGCCGCCCGCCAGCGCGTCGTCGACGAATCGCAAACGCACGCGGTCGTCTACGCCGGGCAGTACGGTGAAATTCATTACGTGCTGGATTTTCGCATTCCGGCCGGCCGGCGGCTGCGCAACACCGACCTCTTCGTGATCGATCTCATCGCCGAGTATTTCGCCGTCGCCGCCCGCAACGTGGCGCTCTACGGCGAGCTGGATTCGCGCCGCAGCGCGGTGCTCGATCTGAGCCAGACGAAGAGCGATCTCATCGCGATGCTCGCGCACGATTTTCGCGGCCCGCTCACGTCGGTCGTCGGCTACGCCGATTTGGTCGGCGAGGTGGGGCGCCTCAACGACGAGCAGCGCGATTTCATCGCGTCGATCAAACGCTCGGCCCTGCAGCTCTCAGAACTTGCGACCGACACCTTGACGCTCTCGCGCTTGGAGCGCAACGAGGTGGGCCTGCAACTCGGCGAGGTCGATCTCGGCGCTTTGCTCGAATCGGTGGTCGCACAGTACGCCAATCGCTGCGAGGTGCGGCTGGAAGTTCCGGGGCCCGTGCGGATCATCGGCGACGAGGACCGCCTGCGCCAAGTCTTTTCCAACCTCGTCGACAACGCCATCAAGTACACGCCTTCGAAGACGCCGCCCTCCGTGACGGTCACGCAGCGCGACGATTCGGTCGCGGTCGAAATACGCGACCGCGGCATCGGCATTCCGACCGCCGAGCTCAGCTCGATTTTCGACCGCTTTTCGCGGGCCTCCAACGCCCGGCGCCTGCGCATCTCCGGCACCGGCTTCGGCTTGTTCTTGAGCAAGCAGCTCGTCGCCTTACACGGCGGAACGATCGCCGTCGAGAGCCGCGAGAGCGAAGGGAGCACGTTTACCGTGACGCTCCCGCGGCGGCTGGCGCGCGCCGGCGCACCGCGCACCGTGGTCGTGCTCGACGCCGAACGCGAATCGTCGTTCTTGGCATACGGTCTGCGCGACGGCGGCTTTCGCGTGCGCGCCGCCGTGACCATCGACGACGCGATCGCGATCGCCGATTCGGAGACGATCGACGCGCTGGTGGTCGATCTCGACGATCTCGCCGGCGACGGCGCCGCTCGCCTGCGCGCCTTCGCGCAGGAACGCAACATTCCGGTGGTCGCGACCGACGGCGACGGCTTCTCGCGTCTCGGCGCGATCGCGACCGTGCCGAAGCCGCTCCTCGCCGGCGACGTGGTCGCCGTCCTCGAACGCCTCGGCCCCCGGCCCTAACCCCGCCGGCGTCGCGCCCTCAACGCAGCGGCACCCAGTGCATGCTGCTTCCGTTCGAGCCGGCCACCACCGCTCCGAACGCCGAGGTGAGCCGCAGCGTCATCCGGTCGCACGACCCGTTCAACAACTGCCTCCACCACAATGGCATCTTCTACGTCAAATTTACCGACGTCAAGAACGGCAACTTCACGGACGTCGAGTTCGTGAATCCGCCGGCCCTGAGCCGGCTACTAAAAGCGACTGGCAGCGCATCGCTCGCGTCACTCTGCGGTCGCTTACCCCGCGGCGGCGCTTTCCTCGCTCACCCGGTCGGCGCGGCTGTAGAGATTGGCGCGCTCGCCGCGAACGAAGCCGGCCAGCGTGATCTCGAACTCGCGCGCGAGATCGACGGCGAGACTGCTCGGAGCCGAAACCGAGGCGACGATCGGAATGCCTGCGGCCGCACTCTTCTGCAGAATCTCGTAACTGGCGCGGCCGCTCACCATCAGGATCGCGCGCGATAGCGGCAGGCGGCGCTCGAGCATCGCCCAGCCGGCGAGCTTGTCGAGCGCGTTGTGCCGGCCGACGTCTTCGCGCACCGCCAGCGGCGCGCCGCGCTCGTCGAAGAGCGCCGCCGCGTGCAGGCCGCCGGTGGCCTCGAAAACGCGCTGCGCTTCGCGCATGCGTTGCGGAAGCTGCGCGAGCAGCTCGGGCGCGACGCGGATGCCGTCCTCGACCGGCGCGATGCCGAGCTCGCGCAACGAGTCGAGCTGGGCGCGCCCGCAGACTCCGCAGGCGCTGCCGGTGACGAAGTGGCGCTCGAAGCGCGCGAGTTCGGGCAGCGCCTTTCCTCGCAGCTCGACAGTCACGACGTTGTAGCGTTGATCGGGATCGAGATCCTCGTCGAGGCAGTACGCGATCGCGCCGATCTCGTCGAGGCTGCGAACGATGCCTTCGCCGTGCAGAAAGCCGGCCGCGAGCTCGAAATCGTTTCCGGGCGTGCGCATCGTGATCGCCAGGGTGCGGCGCTCGCCGCCCGCAGCGAGCCGAATTTCGAGGGGCTCCTCGGTGACGACGCGATCGGTCTTGCGGACGCGCCGGCCGGCGTCGAGCGCGACCGTCTCCACCTCGACGGTGCGGCCCGGGCGCGGCGCCGCGTCATTCATCGCGGTTTTGTACGTACACCGTGCCGAAGCGCCCTTTGATGCAGAGATTGCCGTGGGTCACGCCGTTCTCGAGCGGGGCGGTCACCTTCACGATGTCGTTGTCTTGCACGTGCAGGCGCAGCGTGCAGCCCACGCCGCAGTACGGGCAGATCGTATCGGTCTGCGTCTGCTTGGCTTCGTCCCACAAGCCGGCCTCGCGCAGCTGGAACTCCGAGTGGAAAACCAGCGCGCCGGTCGGGCAGACGCCGATGCAGTTCCCGCAATACACGCACGCCGAATCGGGCAGCGGCACGTCGTACTCGGTGGCGATGCGGGCGTCGAACCCGCGTCCGGACGCCGCGATCGCGAACGTGTTCTGGGCGTCGGTGCCGCAGGCTTCGACGCACTTGTAGCAGAGGATGCACTTCGCGTAGTCGCGCACGTAGAGAGCGTTGTCGATCTTCGGCGGCTGGGCAACCGTTTCGGCTTCGCCGTATCGCGCGGGATCGGCGCCGTAGCGCTCGCAGAACCGCTGCGCGTCGGGAGCGGTCGAGAGATCGACCGACGACGCGAGGAACTCGAGCACCATCTTGCGGCTATGCCGCACCCGCTCGGAGTCGGTGGCGACCTTCATTCCGGCTTCGGCCTTACGCGCGCACGCCGGGACCAGCACGCGCGCCCCTTCGAGCTCGACCACGCAGACGCGGCACGCGTTGACGGGCGTCAGCGTTTCGAGAAAGCAGAGCGTCGGCGTCTCGATGCCGGCGGCGGTGCAGGCGTCGAGGATCGTCGCGCCTTCGGCGACGCTGACGGCCGTGCCGTCGACGAGCAGTTCGATCACGCGCGGGCCTCCAGCAAACCGAGCTTCTGCGCCGACGCGATCGCGCTTGCGGCCGTTTGCCCCAGCCCGCAGATCGAGGCGTCGCGCATGACGCGTCCGATGTCGCCGAGCAGTGCGAGATCGCCTGGCGTCGATCCCGGCGAGGCCAGGCGCTCGAGGACTTCTTCCTGGCGCACGGTTCCCACGCGGCACGGAACGCATTGCCCGCACGACTCGTGGCGGAAGAAGCGCGCGATGCGCCGCAGGATCGCCGTCATATCCACCGCGTCGTCGAAGAGCATCGCGACGCCCGATCCGAGCGTGGCTCCGGCGGCGCGTGCGTCCTCGAACGTGAGCTTCATCGAGAGGGCGTCGGCGCCGACGAACGAACCCGCGGCGCCGCCGAGCAAGATCGCGCGCAGCGCGCGGCCGCCGCGCACGCCGCCGGCCATCGCGACCAGCTCGCCCAGCGTGACCCCGTGCGGCACTTCGTAGAGCCCCGGGTTCGCAACGCAGCCCGAGAGGCAGAAGATGCGCGTTCCGGTCGACGCCGGCGTTCCGATCGCGGCAAACGCTGCGCCGCCGTCGAGCACGATCGACGGCAGATTCGTCAAGGTCTCGACGTTGTTCACTTGGGTGGGTTGGCCGAAGAGCCCCGCCTCGACCGGGAACGGCGGCTTGCTGCGCGGTTCGCCGCGCTTGCCTTCGAGCGAGTTGAAGAGCGCCGTCTCTTCGCCGCAGATGTACGCGCCGGCACCGCGGCGGATTTCGACGTCGAAGCCGTCGATCAAGCCCGCACCGCGCGAGGCGTCGATCGCGTGCTGGAGGCGCGCGATCGCTTGCGGGTACTCGCCCCGCACGTAGATGTAGCCGCGATCGCAGCCGGCGGCAAACGCCGCGATTGCCATCGATTCGACGACCGCGAAAGGATCGTACTCCATCAGCACGCGATCTTTGAACGTCCCCGGCTCGGATTCGTCGGCGTTGCAGACGAGATAGTGCGGACGGGCGGCCGCACCGGCGACGGCCTGCATCTTGCGCCCCGTGGGAAATGCCGCGCCGCCGCGGCCGAGGAGATTGGAAGCGATCGTCTCTTCGATCACGCGATCGGCGCCGAGTTCGCGCGCGCGGCTCAGCGCAGCGAACCCGCCCGACGCGCGATAGGCGGCGAGGCTTTCGGGATCGACGGTTCCGACGCGCCGGAGCAGCTTCACCGCCGTTCCACCGACGTGCGGTGGCGGCTCGGAGCCAACGCCGTTCGGCGGAGGCGTCGACGCGAGTGCGGATTCGAGCTGCGCTCCGGTCGCCGGCGCAAGCCGGCGGGCGGCCGGGCGTTCGCCGGCGATCGTCATCAATGCTGCGGGGGCGCGGTCGCACAGGCCCAAGCACGGCGAGCGCAGCCACGTTGCAGAACCTGCGCTCGCGCCGGGATCGCCGAACGCGCGCTGCAGCGCGTCGCAGGCTTCTTCGGCGCCGGCGCAGCGGCACGCGATGTCGTCGCACACGTGCAGCACGCGCGGCGAACGCGGCGTCGTGCTGAACAGATCGTAAAACGTCGCGACGCCGTAGGCGTCGGCCGGCGGCACCGCGAGCCGTTCGCACGCATAGTTGAGCGCCCCGCCGCTGATCCAGCCGACGCGGTCGGCGATCGCGTGCAGCGCGGGCAGCAGCAAATGCCGGCGCGAACGCGCTTGGCCGCCCGAAGGATCGTGCGCCGGCGTTCCCAGCAGCGCGTCGACGGCGTCGCGTTCCTCCGCGGTCGGCCGCGCCGACGTAAAGTGCAGGTCCACGCCTACGCGCGCTCGATCTGCACGGCGGCGGCTTTGAACTCGGCGGTGCCCGATTGCGGATCGGTCGCGTCGATCGTCAGCAGATTCGTCGCCACGTCGTCGTTGAAGTGCGGCGTCATGAAGACGAGCCCCGCGCGCAGTCCGGAATCGACGCGAACCGGCGCCTTCACCGAGCCGCGCCGCGAGCGCACGACGACGATCTCGCCGTCGGCGACGCCGTACGCACGGGCGTCGTCGGGCGAGATGTCGAGGGTTTCGCCGCGGCGCAGCGGCGACGCGTATCCGCCGCTCTGCACGCCGCTATTGAACGAATCGAGCCGCCTTCCCGTCGTGAGACGCAACGGATAGTCGTCGTCGAGCGCCTCGACCGGCGGATCGTGCTCCACCGCGGCGAACGGCGCGCGCGGCCCCTCGATGGGATCTTTCCAGAGGCGCGCGTGCAGGAAGAGTTCGCCGGGATGCGTTTCGTCGTAGCACGGCCACTGCAGCCCGTCGAGCTCTTCGAGCCGCCGGTAGCTCATGCCGCGATGCCACGGCGAGAGCGAGCGGCACTCGTCCCACACCGCTTCGGCGACCGGCTCGCCCCAGTCGTGCCCGAGCCGGCGCGCGAGTTCGTAGAGGATCGCGACGTCGTCGCGCGCGCCGTCGGGAGGCCGCAGCGCCGCTCGCACGCGCTGCACGCGGCGCTCGCTGCTCGTCACGGTGCCTTCGGATTCGCACCAACTCGACGACGCCGGCAGCACCACGTCGGCCAGTTCGCCCGTTTTGGTGAGGAAAATATCTTGCACGATCAGCGAGCGCAAGCCGCCGAGCAGCTTCACCGCGCGGTGCTGGTCGGCTTCCGATTGCGCCGGGTTTTCGCCGATCACGTAGGCCGTGTCGAGCACGCCGCGTTCCATCGCGTCGAACATCATGGTGAGGTTCCAGCCGCGCTGCGCAGGCACCGAAGTGCCCCACGCGGCTTCGAACTTCGCGCGGCTCACCGGGTCGTCCACGTTCTGGCCGCCCGGAAACTTGTCGGGGATCGCCCCCATGTCGCCGCCGCCCTGCACGTTATTCTGCCCGCGCAGCGGAACGAGCCCCGAACCGTAGCGCCCCACGTGACCGGTCAGCAGCGCGAGATTGATCAGCGCGCGCACGTTGTCGACCGCGTTGTGATGTTCGGTGATGCCCAGGGTCCAGCACAGCTGCGCGCGCTCCGCTTTCGCATAGGCGTGCGCCAAGGCGCGAATCGATTCGGCCGGCACGCGGGTGATGCGTTCGGCGGTCTCGAGCGTGTACGGCTCGACGCAGGCGCGATAGGCCTCGAATCCGGTGGTCGCGCGCGCGACGAACTCGCGGTTTTCCAAGCCGGCCGCTAAAATTTCGCGCCCGACTGCGTTGGCCAGCGCGACGTCGGAACCGACGTCGAGCCCGAGCCAAACGTCGGCCCATTGCGCCGAACTCGTGCGGCGCGGATCGACGACGAAGAGCTTGGCGCCTTTGCGAATGCCTTTGAGCACGTGGTGGAAGAAGATCGGATGGGTCTCGCGTGCGTTGGATCCCCAGAGGATCGCGACGTCGGCGCTCTCCGCTTCTTCGTACGAGCTGGTGCCGCCGCCGGCACCGAAGACCGTCGTCAGACCGACGACGCTCGGGGCGTGTCACGTTCGGTTGCAGCTGTCGATATTGTTGCTGCCCGCAACGGCGCGCGCGAACTTTTGCGCGACGTAGTTCATTTCGTTGCTCGCCTTCGAGCAGCTGAACATGCCGTAGGTCTGCGTTGCGTCGCGCTCCCGGGCGTGGCCGATGGCGGCGGCCGCGCGGCCGAGCGCTTCGTCCCACGTTGCCTCGCGCAACGAACCACCGTCGCGCACCAGCGGGCGCGTCAATCGCGTATAGCGCTTCATGAACGAAGCTTTACCTCCGAGCGCGCGGTTACCTCGGTCGTTCGAGGGCGCTCCCGGCGAGCGTGACGGCCAGCGTCGCGAGCAGGGCGACGCCGCTTGCGACCCCTAGCCCCCGGGCCGCGCATACGGCCGCCGCCGCGACGCCCAGGACCAATCCCACCGGCGCGACGATCGAGCCGCCGGTCACGAAATCGTAGATTTCGCGCAGCACCTTCACGCGCGAGCCCTCGCGCGCAGGGCGATCGACGTTGCCGCCGCCGTCGCGGCGAAGATTGCGGCCAGCGCGAAGAGCGTAGCGTCGCCGGCCCACCACGCGGCGCCCAGCCCTTCGCCGAGCCAAAACGTTCCCAGCGAGAGCAGCATCACGCCGACGAGCGCCTTCATCGCGTTTTCCGGAACGCGCGCGAACGGTTTGCGCAGTGCGACGGCCGCCGCGGCGACGACCGCCAGCGCGGCGATCGCTCCACCGAGCGACCACCCGAGCGCACTCGCGCTGGCCGCGCCGAAGGTGACGACGATTACGGCCACCTCCAGCCCTTCGACGAAGACCCCTTGAAATGCGACGGCCAGCCCTTCGCGGTGTGCGGCGCCGCTCAGCCGGGCGACCTCTCGTTCGTAGATCGCGGTCTCGTCGTGCATCGCCTTGAGGCCGGCGAAGCGCCAGACGGCCTTGCGCAGCCACGCGATGCCGAAGAGCACCAGAAATGGTCCGACCACGAGTTCGATGCGGTGCAGCGCCGCGGCGTTGACGAAGAGCGGCCCGAAGATGCCCACGATCGCCGCGAGCGCGAGCGTCGCCCACCCGGTACCGGCGAGGGCGGCGCGCCAGCCTTGCGCGTGGCCGACGGCCATCACGATCGTCGCCGCTTCGACGAACTCGACCGCCGACGCGAGAAACGTCGTTCCGGCGAGAACGGGGCCGTTCACGCGATGCCCGTCAATGCGGAAAGAGCAACGTAAACGTCATGCGTGCGGTCCACGTCGGCCCGTAGGCGACGGGATGCACCACGTTCCAGAAAAAGCCGCCGCCGATCGTGCCTTTGCTCCCGCTGCCGAGATCGACGAGCTGGGACCACGTCGGCCCGAAGGGAACCGTCCATTTGTTTGCACCCGTTGCCGTCCAGTTGACGGTGGTACTCGAAGTGAATCCCAGCGAGAAGCCGTTGCCGAGCGACCAGCTCGCGTTGGGCTGAATGTTTCCCCGGTTGACCGCCTTTCGGGTCGGATCCCCCGCAAACGACCACACGTTGTACATCAACACGTAAAAGAGCGATTTGGGACGCGCGATCGCGATGGCGAAATCGGGCCCCGCGCTCCAACGCTCGCTTCCGAGCCCCGCGCTCGAAGCCGTCGGAAGCAAGAACGCCGGGCCGAAGCCGACCATCGTCGCGCCTTCTTTTGGGACGTAGTACAGCTGCGCGTTGAGATCTCCGATTCCGACCTCCGCGGTGCCGTTGGGAGTGCGCGGCGGGTCGGCGCGTATCGGCAGGATCACGCGCGTCACCAAGAGCTGGTTGCCGCCCAGCTGCGAAGCGTAGGCCGGCTGTACGTTGAGCGTCTGCTGCGCGAGGCGCGCGTAGCCGTAGTTGAAGCGGGCGTTGTATTGAAACGGAATTCTGGCCAGCGTCGAAATGGGATTCTGCGCTTGCAGTTCGAGCGGCTCGGCGCTGGGCGAGGGAGAGGGCGAAGGCGAGGCAGCGAGCGTCGTCAACGCCAACGCGGCGGCGAAGAGACGCCAAAGGCTCATCACCGGGTCTTCGCAGCTCGCGCGCCCCGGCCTTCACCGCGCGAACGCTGCGCCGGCGGCAACGGCGATTGCGACGAGCAGCCACGACGGCACGCGAGCGAACGCCAGCGCCGCAAAGGCTGTGGCCGCAGCCGCGGCATCGATCCACGTGTGAAGGGCCGACGTCGCAATCGGCGTCACCAAAGCGGCCGCGAGCAAACCCACCACCGATGCGTTCGCACCCGCGATGGCGGCGCGAACGTCGCGGCTTTCGGAAAGCCGCCGGTAGAACGGCGCGACGCCCGTCAGCAAAAAGAACGACGGCGCGAAAATCGCGACCGTACCGAGCAGCGCGCCGCGCCAGCCGAGCGCTCCGCCGAATGCCGCGGCGCCGGCGTACGAGGCGATCGTAAAGAGCGGCCCGGGCATCGCTTGCGCCGCCGCATAGCCCGCGAGCAGCGAGGAGTTCGAGAGCATGCCCGCCGCCGCGAGCTGGCTCTGCAGCAGCGGCAGAACGACGTGCCCGCCGCCGAACACGAGGCTGCCGACGCGGAAGAGCACGGCCGCGAGTTGCCACGCCGGCGCGTGCGTCGCGCGCGCGGCGGCGCCGAGGGCGACGATGGCCGCGGCGAAGGCGACGAACGCTACGGCGCCGGCCCGGGGAGAGACGCGCAGGTTCAGCGTGGCGGCGCGCGGCTCGACGCTCCCGCGGAACAGCGCCGCTCCGGCCAGCGCGCTTGCGGCGATTGCGAGCGGCCCGATTTGCGGGATCCGAACCAGCAGCACGGCGGCGAAGGTCGCCAGCGCGAGGCCGAGGCGGCGCGCGTCGGGAGCGAGCGCGACCCGCATCGAGACGACCGCGTTGGCGACGACGGCCGTGGCAACGACGAGCAGGGCGTGAACGGGCCCGGCGGGGAGCGACGGGGCGGCGAGGGCGAGCCCGGCCATCAAGGCCGCCGACGGGGCGGTGAATCCGATCCAGGCCGCGACCGCTCCAGCGGGCCCGGCGCGCAGCCAGCCGATCAGCATCCCGGTTTGGGAGCTGGCCGGCCCGGGAAGCAATTGCGTGAGCGCGACGCACTGCGCAAAGGTTCCCTCGTCGAGCCAGCGGCGCCGTCGCACGAACTCGTCGCGAAAATATGCCAAATGCGCGATAGGTCCACCAAACGACAGGCAGCCCAATCGCGCGAAGACGAGCAGAACCGGCAGCGGAGAACGCTCCACGGGGCCACGCTTTTGAGCCGCCGCCGAAGCGCGCCTGCGATTGTCGACCGCCCCGCCACAGGGAAGGCCGTGCCGCCGCAAGCAAATAGGCTCGCCTGGACGGCGGCTGACCGTTCGAGAGGAGAGAGTTCGAGTGGATCTTTCGTCGACGATCGTCTATGCCAACGGCGATTTTTGCCGCTACGAGGACGCCAAGGTCGGCCTGCTCACGCACGGGCTGCAGTACGGGACGGGCTGCTTCGAGGGCATTCGCGGCTACTGGATTCCCGAGGACGAGGAACTACTGCTCGTGCTGCTGCGCGATCACTACGAGCGCCTCGCGACCTCGGCGAAGATCTTGACGATGTCGGTTCCCAAAAGCGTCGACGAATTGATCGACATCACCGTCGAGCTCTGCCGCCGCAACCGATTCGAACAGAACGTCTACATCCGGCCGTTCGTCTATAAGGCGGCCGAAGACGTCGGCGTTCGCCTGCACAACGTCCCCGACGCGTTCGCGATCGTCCCGGTTCCGTTCACGGCCTATCTCGACACGAGCAAAGGCCTGCACGTCTGCGTCAGTTCGTGGCGCCGCGCCGACGATACGATGGCGCCGCCGCGCGCGAAGATCACGGGCCTCTACGTCAACTCGGCGCTGGCGAAAAGCGAAGCGATTCAGAACGGCTACGACGAGGCGATCCTGCTCTCGCACGACGGTCACGTCGCCGAAGGTTCGGCCGAGAACATCTTTCTGGTGCGCCGCGGCGTGCTGTACACACCCGACCCCTCGCAGAACGTACTCGAAGGCTGCACGCGCCGCGCGATCATGGATATCGCGCGCGAGTTCGGCATCGACGTGGTCGAGCGCTCGATCGATCGCGGCGAGCTCTACTGCGCCGACGAAGTCTTCTTCACCGGAACCGCGGCGGGCGTCGGCTACGTCGCGTCGATCGACCGGCGTGCGGTCGGCGACGGCACGATGGGACCGATCACGAAGCAGCTGGCCGATACTTATGAACGCATCGTGACCGGACGCGAGCCGCGCTACGATCAGTGGCTCACGCGCACCTACGCCGGAGCCCGCGTCAGCGCGTAGCGGCGCGCCGCGGTGCTTTTAGAGGCCGCCGCCGAAGTCGTCGTCGGGAATTGCTGAGGCGGGGCTCCAGTATTTAACGTCGGGGCTCTTGGCCGCCGGCGACCCGCCAAACGCGAACGGCGCGTAGTCGCCGGTCTCTTCGCGCCAGCGCGCGAAGCGCAGCTCGTTGACGTAGGCCAAGCGCGAGACGCTGCGGATGAAGACGCGCCCGAGCTCCTGCGACGGCAGCGACGTCGTCATCACCGCGATCACGTACGGCGCGTCGGTGGCGAACACGATGCCGGCGTCGTTCATGGTGTCGTTGAGCGAGCCGGTCTTGTGGGCGATCATCACGTCGTCCGGCAGCGGCTCGGGGAGCAGCGTGTTGATCTCGTCGCGCGCGAGGATCGAGATCATCTCGTTCGACGACCACTCGTCGACGAGTTCGCGCCGCGCCATCATCGCCAGCAAGCGCACGAGATCGGACGGCGACGTGCGCAGCTCTTGGCGGATCGACCACTCGTCGGTACGCACGTCGTCGGAAAGATGCGTGTGCTCGAGACCGAGCTCGAGCATGGTGCGATTGATGCTGTGCCGGCCGACCAGGCGGATGAGCATGTTGGTCGCGGTGTTGTCGCTGATGTCGATCATCTTCACCAGCAGCTGCGAGACCGAGTACGTCGAGCCCGCCGGAGCGTCGCAGAGATCGCCGGAGCCCCAATCCTTATCGCTCGCGAGGAGCGTCACGCGGCGTTGGAGATCGAAACGGCCGGCGGCGAGCTGCCGGAAGACTTCGACCATCACCGGCACCTTGATCGTCGACGCCGCCGGCATGCTGGCGCCGGCGTTGAAGCCGGTATGCGCGCCGGTACTCAGATCGAAGACTTCCAATCCGGTCGAAGCCGGAACGCGCGACGCCATCGCGCGCACTTGGTGCGCGAGTTGTACGAAGGGATCGGGAGCGGAAGCGGAAGCGCGCGCGAAGCAGACGGTGAAGGCGAACGAAACGATCGCAACGACGGTCGCAGTGCGGCGGAGCATGGTGCCGCGTTCGTCCCACGCCCCCTCGCTCCTGCAGCAATTGTCGAGGCTTGGTTGGCCGTTTGGCGAATGCGCGAGCATGGAATATCGAGCGAAAGATCTCGCCGCCGTGCCGCCGCGCCGCTGGAGCGAGCAACTCGCCGGCATCTATTGGCTGCCCCGTCTCATCGACAAGGCGCGTTCGGCCCTCTCCGGTACGCTCGGCGGCTACCTCTTCGGGCAGAGCCCGATGGACCGCGGCTTGCTGCAGGAGCTGGGCTTGAGCCATCGCGAGTTCGCAGTGATCGTGAAGAACGCGCCGAGCGACGACGCCGTGCTCGAGGCGATTCGCGCGCGCGATCCGGCGGCGCTCGATCGCGCGCGGCGCTGGAGCGAGCCGCTCCCGCGCGAGCACAAGCTCTTCTTTTGGATCATCGACGTGGACGACGGCTACCGCGATAGCGGACCGGTGTACGCCATCATCCGGCCGGTCGGCAACGCCTTCGGCAACTTGATCAAGCGCTTGATGCCGTCGAAAGCCGCCGAGCGCGCGCGCGCGGACGGAGGCTGATGGAGCCGCCCCGCGGGTTTTGGGCCTGGCTCAGCGAGGCGCGCGTCACCTACGCGCTCAAGCTGCTGATGGTGCTCGTGCTCGCGTTCTACGCCGGGCAGTTTCTCCTGGGCGCGCTCGAACGCATCAGCGGCGTCATCTACATCCTGATCGGCTCGGTCTTCTTCGCGTACTTGATCCATCCGCTCTTGGCCTGGCTGCGCCGGCGGATGCCGCGCCTTCCACTCGCGGTCGCCATCCTGCTCGTGTACGCGCTGATCGCCGCGGCGATCGTGGCCTTCGGCTTCCTGCTGCTGCCGCGCTTCGTCGAAGACGGCGCGTCCTTCGTCGCCAACTATCCGGCGATGGTCGATCGCTTTCACGCCTTCGTCAGCGATCCGAACGATCCGATCGCTTCGCACCTTCCGCCGTTCGTGCTGACGACGATCGCTCGGATTCCGTCGGAGATCGCGCAGTGGGTGCGCGTCAACGGCTTTCAAACGGCGAGCCACCTGATTCCCGTCCTCGCCGGAACGTTCGCGATCGTGGCCACGTTCGTCGTCATTCCGATGGTCACGGCGTACTTGCTGCTCGATATGGACAACCTCAAGACCGGCCTCGAAGCGGTCGTGCCGCCCCAGCGCTGGCGCTGGACGCTCGGGCTGCTGGCCGATTTCGACGCCGTCGTCGGCGGCTTCATTCGCGGGCAGCTGCTGGTCGCGTGTTCGGTCGGGCTGCTGATCACGATCGCGATGCTCGTGCTGCACGTGCGGTACGCGTTCTTGATCGGGTTGCTGGCCGTCATCGGCGATCTGATCCCGTACGTCGGCGCGCTGATCGCGTTCGTTCCGGCGATCGCGTCGTCGCTGACGCTCAACGGGCCGCTCAACGGGCTTTTCGTGCTGATTGCCTTCGTCGCGATTTTCCAGGCCGAGGGCCATTTGCTCGCGCCGAACATCGTCAGCAAGACCGTCAGCTTGAGCCCGTTCGCCGTGCTGCTCGCGCTGCTGATCGGCGGTTCGCTGGCCGGGCTCGTGGGCGTGCTCATCGCGGTCCCCGTGGCCGGCGTGCTGCGCGTCGTGGCGCTGCGGGTCTTTCCGTCGCGGGACGCGAAGCAGCCGCAACCGTGAGCCAAACGTTGACGCCTTCGCGGCGGGTCGATATCGTCGGGGTGCCGATGGATTTAGGGGCCAGCCGGCGCGGCGTCGATATGGGCCCTTCGGCGATTCGCTACGCGAAGCTGCACGAGAAGCTGGGCGCGCTCGGCATCGGCGAGATCGTCGATCACGGCAACCTGCAAGTCCCGATCCGCGAGTCCGCCGACGTCGAGAATAGCTCGGCCAAGTTCTTCAACGTGATCCAAGAGGTGTGCGATACGCTGGCGGGCGTCGTCGAGAGCGCGGTTCGTGCGGGCGGCCTCCCGATCGTGCTCGGCGGCGATCACTCGATCGCGATGGGAACGCTCGCCGGATTGACGCGGGCGCGCTCGTCGCCGCCGGGCATCGTCTGGATCGACGCTCACGCCGACATCAACAATCCCGAGAGCTCGTCGTCGGGCAACGTGCACGGCATGCCGCTTTGGTTCGCGCTGCGAAACGGATTCGCGCGGCCCGAGACGACGGTGCAGATCGGCCTGCGCGACGTCGACCGCGACGAGAAGCGGCTGCTGCGGGAGTGCGGGGTCAAAGCCTACTCCATGACCGACGTCGACAAGCTCGGCATGATGCGCGTGATGGAATCCGCGCTCGAAATCGCCGGCAAGGCCGAAGCGCCGATTCACGTGTCGTTCGACATGGACGGCATCGATCCGAGCGAAGCGCCCGGCACGGGCACGCCCGTCAAAGGCGGGCTGAGCTATCGCGAAGCGCATCTCGTGATGGAAGTTCTCCACGAGAGCGGGCGCCTGGGATCGATCGAAATGGTCGAGATCAACCCGATTCTCGATCACCGCAATCAAACGGCAGCGCTGGCCGTCGGCCTCATTTGCTCGGGCCTGGGCAAATCGATTCTCTAACGCTGGCGTTCGCCGTCGTCGCAGCTGCGCGAGCGGGCGCGAGACGATCGATCGCCGCCTTTCTCGACCGCGCGCGCGCCGACGTTGCGGCGATCTGCGGCATCGACAGCGGCGACGCCCTCTCGACCGCGACGCGTTTCGATTTGGGCTGGGCGTACGGCGGCGGCGCCGCGCTCTTTTGGAACGCGCGCTTCGCGGCGGCGCGCGTCGGCGACCGTCGCGGATGGCTGCGCGTCGAGGGCGAGTACGGCGGCTCGCCGCTGCAGCTCTTTGCGGTGCGTCTCACCTCGAATCGCGAGAGTTTGCGAGCGTTGCGGTCGGCGCGTTCGGCGGTGCGCGCGTCGAACGGGAACGCGCTGCTGTTTGCGTCGGGTCTTCCCGAGCGCATCGGCTTCGCCGATCTCGGGCTGACGGAAGTCGCGCTGGGCGGCGGATCGTGCGTCGCCGCGCGCGGATTCTCGGCGACGCTGCTCGGGCCCGAACCCGGTATCGACGGTGCGATCCTTCGCGCGGAGCTGCAGACCGCTAGAGCTTGATGGTGGCGCGGCCTTCGCACGAGATGCCGCCGCCGCAAACCGCCGGATCCCAGTTCGCGTCGGCCAGCAGCGTTTGAATGCGCGCCTGCATCGCCGGGTCGACCGGCGGCTCGAACGCGACGGTTTTGGTGTGGCCGTCTTCGTCGACGGTGACCAGCAGCGTGACGTGCACGCCGAGCGTTGCGAGCTGCTTGCGTACTTCGGGGTCGAGCACCGGGTCGGGTTGCTCCGCGGTGAAGGGCATCGTTCCGCCCTCGTGGCGCGGGGCGCTTGCGACCGCTTGCACCACCGGGGTCGGCGTGGGCTGCGGCACCGAGCTGGGCGCGCCGGTCGTCTGGCCCGCGGCCGAGAGCGACGCCACCGTCGGAGCCGACGAGTTTTGACGCGAGATCGCCGGAGGCGGCGACGCGTTGCGGCGCCGGGTCGCGTGCGCCAGTTCGACCTGGCTCGCGAAGACCACGGCAGGCTTGGCCTTCCGGCGCGGGGCTTCGGCGCGCGGCTGGGGCGCGGGGTGCGGGCGGGGCTCGATCCGCATCCGGGTAATGCGGACGAAGCTGATCGTCTCGACCGGGGTGGAGGCGGCCGCCGTCCAGGCCAGCGCCGGAATGAAAAAGGCGACGCCGACGTGTACCGCCAGCGAGGCGGCGAACGCCAGCCACGTGAGAGGCCCGAGCCTGGGCAGACGAACCATCGACGCTCCCTTTCGAGGGATCAACGCGCAACCGCTGCCCCCCGTGACGCGGTCTCGGGCTGCATGACCGATACCGGAATCGTCCTCTACCAGGCCGAGTGGTGCCCCTACTGCGCCCGCGTCCGCAGCGCCATGACCGATCTGCTGCTCGATTACAAAATCGTCAACGTGCCTCAGGATCATTCCCAGCGAACGGCCGTCAAAGACCTGTTCGGAACGACCGGCATCCCCTCGATGATCGACGGCGACGTGAAGATCGCCGACGACGACGACGCCATCGTCGACTACCTCCAGAAGAAGTACGCCGCCGGCCGCGTTTAGGGTCGAAAGGCTCTTTTCGCCGCGGGACGCCCGGCCCTAGACTAGAAGGGCGGAGGTGTTTGGGTGTTGGACAAGTGGATCGTTCGCGTCGCGGGGCTCGTAGCGCTTGCCACGGCCGTCGCCGTGCTTTCCGATTGCAAGGGGAACGCCGGCTTGCCCAGCGCGGTCCCGCAACCGGCCGAGGGTCTCCCCGATGCGATTTCGGCGCAGGGAAAGCCGCCGCCGGCCAGCGTTGCGACCATCACCCCGCAGCCCGGCTTTCCGCGCCCTCCCGCGCCAAACCGCGTCATGCAAACGCTTCCGCAGCCGACGACCCTGCCGGCTCCGCGCGTCGTAACGCTCGCGCTCAAAGCGAGCGATAAAAACCTCTCGGGCGGAATCTCGCGCGCGTTCGCCCGTTCGATCGCAACGCATCTGCCGCGGCCTTCGCCGGTGACGGTGGTCGTCGGCACGATCGAGCGTTTCACGAAAAGCGGCGTCACCATCGCGGACGGCGCGCCGATCTACGCGAACGCTTCGGAAGATCCGGTGATGGTGGTGAAGCTTCCCGCGGGTCCGTCGCTGCCTTCGCCCATCACGCTGCAGTTGTCGGGGAAGACCCTCGACGGCGTACCCGGAGGCTTCGCGGCGCTGCGCACCGGCGACTCGGTCTTGGCCATGACCGATGCGTCGGCGCCGCCGTACGCGGCGGCCTACCTCACCGACTTGTCGGTACTGAAGCGAACGCTGCGTCCGTTGCCGGCGATCGCAGAGGCGAACGCGCCCGAAGCGATCGCGCCGGCGGCGCCGGCGCGCGAGCCCGCCGTCGCGAGCGGGCCCGGCGGGGCGACGCCGTTCGTGCTCGAGGGAAAGACGGGGCCGCAGCCCGACCTCGAAGTGACCGGCATCCCCATCATGCCGCGAGCGGGAACGAACCTTCAAAGCATTCAGCTGCCGTTCGTATCGGTGCGGATGACGATGGATTTCATTCTCGCGCAAGGCTCGATCGCGAACTTCCCGCTGGCGCTGCAAGACGTTTCGACGCCGAGAAGCTACGTCGAGAACGCCAACGACGTGCTGCCGCTTTCGGTCTCGAACCGGCCCAGCGGCGGCAGCGCGACGTATTCGGTCAACGACTACTTTGCGGCCGACGTGCATATCTACGCCGTCCTCGATCCGTCGATTGCGAGCAAACACCTCCCCGGGTTGCCGAACTCGGCGCAGTTCTCGCTCTCGCAAGCGGCCGGTCCGAAACTCTCGAACGGTACCGTGCTCATGCCGGGGTTTGGGCTGCAATCAGGCACGACCGGCACGCTGCCGCCTCCGGGTCGAGTGCGGGCGCTCGGGCCGGTTCGCGGCGTCGGCCCGTCGCTGGACGTCGCCGGCGCGCTCTTCGATATCCTCAAAGCCGAGATTCCGTTTTGGAGCAAGCTGCTCCCCAATAGCCCGTCCTTTCCGGTCGCCGCGCAGATCGCGTTGAACGGGAAAATCGACGGAGGGACGGTCGACGGCGAACTCTCGATTACGAATGCCAGCCCGGCGTTGATCAGCAGCATCGCGTTTGCGCCCGACGCCGTTCCGGGATCGTCGCAACGCGTCACGCCGCAGGCGCCGCCGGGAGCGGTGCGCGTCAACAAGGTGCAGTTTCGTTCGCGCGGGGTGCCTCCGTATTCCGGCAAGGTCTCGCTGCAAGCCGATCTCGCGATCGTCGTCGGCAACGCGAAGGTCGCGGTGCCCGAGCCGATCGCCACCTACGCTCCGGGACCGTATGCGTTCGCGAACGCGGTCGTCGCGCCGCAGCCCGTCGCGCTGACGCTCACGCCGTCCGCAAAGTCGACGTCGCCGCTGTGCATCGCTATGATCGAGGGCGGCGACCCGGTCACCGGAGGATCGTCGTCGTGCAGCGGAACGAGCACCGGCACGACCGCCGGCGGCAGCGTCAACTCGTATATCTGCAACGCTCCGGTCGCGCCGGCGCGGTGCACGAGCGACGAATCCAGCTCGATCACCGTGCGGATCGGCGAGAAGGGCTATAGCGGGACGATCGACGCTTCCGAAAAGAAGCTTCCGCCGTCGCTGGCAGCCATCTACGGATCGGCGCTTTGCGGCAACGGCGAGACGTATCTCAACCCGATTTCGGTCGAGCCGGATCGCGGGGCCGGCCCGCAGGCGACGTTCAAGGTGTCGGCGGGGCCGGGAGTCGCCAACGGCCTGCAATCGTGCGAGGTGATCTTCTACGACGGCAGCTTGAACTCGGCGGTACTCACGCTGCAGATGATCTGACGCGCGCGGTCGTGCGCGGCGCGCTCAGCGTTCGTCGAACAGGCCGGCTTCCGGGCCCCACGCCGCCCAGCCGGGCGCGCTCTCGCGCGCGAAGAGTTCGACGCGCGGCCGGTCGCCGCACAGCGCGACGATCGAGTCGCGGAAGATCGAGGGCTTGCGGCTGTGCTGCGCGCGCGGATGCAAGACGACCTGCGGCTGCGCGAGATCGAGCAGCGGAAACGAGCGGCCCGTGGCATGCGTGGTTGCGGCCAGCACGAACTCCGTCGTCGGCTTGGTGAACGTCGGGGGCACGCCTTGGCCGCGGATGATCTCGCCGTGCCGGTTGGTCTTCACCCACACGTAGAGCACGCCGCGAAACGTCAGTCCCCAGCGCTCGATCAGCTCCATCGCAAAGTTCAAGCGCGGCCCGGTCGCCCACACGAAGAGCGCCGCGCGTTTGCTCATGATCCCGCGCACCGGCAGCGCGGCGAGCTCGTCTTGCGTCATCAGCGGGTAGTGCTTGGCCGCCGCGGCGTCTTTGATTTGGCTGCCGTAATAGAACCACGGCGGATCGGCGTACACGATATCGAACGGGCCTTCGGGCAGTGGCGGCAGCGCGCGGTGCACCGGCGCGACGCTGCGCGCCGCGAGGCGCGCGAGATGCAGCCGGTTCTTGGGCGAACGCTCCGGCACGCTAGAACCATCCTCGCAACGCGAAGGCCAGCGCGCCGGCGACCGCGCCTCCGGCCAGCGTAGCAAAGCCGTTGATCGCGTCGTTTTCGATCCATGCGGCGCCGCGCCGCAGCACGGTCGGCGTGCCGCAGGCGTGCGGATCGGTCTCGCACTCGCGCGCGCAAGCGGGGCAGTAGCGCAGCGCCTGCAGCGTCGCGCCGAGATACGAATCGAGCAGCGCGCCGGCGATGCCGCCGGCCGCGACCGGAAGGAACGCGGCGACGCCGGTCATGCCGGCGACGATCGCGACGCACGCGGCGCCGCCGAACGTCGCCAGCGTGCCGAGCAGCGTGATGCCGCCGGAGAGTCCGGTGGCGATTGGCGCGAACGTGACGATCGAACGCGGCCGTTCCGGCGAGAGCGTGCCGATCTCGGTGCCCCACGTGTCGGCCGACGCCGCGGCGAACGCGCCGGCAAACGCCGCGGCGAACGGCAGGCCCAAGCGCGGCGCGAGCAGCGCGCACGCCGCCGCAACGCCGCCGTTGGCGAGCACTTGCCACGCATCGCGCGCGCCGTGTTTTCCGACGTCGTCGAGCGCGCGCTTACGCGCGCGTCCGACCCGCGAGAGCAGCGCCGACGGAAGGAAGAAGGCGAAGAGCACTGCGGCGCCGCTCCAGCCGGCCGCCGCAAAGACGCAGGTGCCGACGGCGAAGGCGGCCAGCGCACCGCCGCGGGTGAGCGATTTCGCGCGATAGGCCGCATAGGCGACGATCGCCGCGAAGGCCGCACCAAAGGCGGCGGAAAGCGGGCTCACGCTCCGAGCGCGAAGTGCGCTTCGAGCGCGTCGATCAATCCGCCGGAGGTATACACGCCGGCGACGGCGTCGACGCGAAGGCCCGCGTCGCGCGCGGCTTGGGCCGTAACCGGCCCGATGCACGCCACGGCTTTTCCGCGCGCCGCCTCGATCGCTCGCGCGCCGCCGCCGAGCAGCGAGACGAATCCGGCCACGCCGCTCGCGCTCGCGAACGTGACCGCATCGGCGCGCGCCACCTTTTCCCCGAAGTCCGGATCGCGCGCGGCAACCGTTTTGTAAGCCGCTACGACGTCGCAGGCGAGCCCGGCTTCTTCGAGCATCGTCGGGAGAACGTCGCGCGCTTCTTGCGCGCGAAAGAGCAGGATGCGGTCGTGCGGCTGGGCCGCCTCTTCCAGGGCGCGCGCGATCTCCTCGCCGACGTAGAGCGCGGGCACGAGATCGGAGCGGACGCCGCGATCTTTCAAGCGCTTCGCCGTCTTCTCGCCGATCGCGGCGACCTTGACGCCGCCGAGATAGCGCGCGTCGGCGTCGAGCGAATCGAGCCGGTCGAAGAACGCGTCGACGGCGTTCTGCGAGGTGAAGACGATCCAGGCGTAGCGCGCGATCTCGTCGATCGCGCGGTGCGCGGCGCGAGGGTCGTCGGGGGGCTCGATCGCGATCGTCGGTGCGAAGATGGGCTCGGCACCGCGTTCGCGCAGGCCTCGGGCGAGCGCGTCGGCTTGGTGCGGCGCGCGCGTGATCAACACGCGCTTGCCGGCGAGCGTCGCCGTGGCGGCGTTACCCGCCGGCATCGGCTGCCAGAGCCTCCGGCAGCAGATCGGCGATGTGGTCGGCGAGGTTTAGTTCGAAGAGCTCGTCGAGCACGCGCGCGTGCGAGAGCGCTTCGTCCTGGTCGAGCGTCGCCTTCTCGCGAATCTTGAGGATCACCGAGTGCAAGAGCTTCGAAACGATCGTCATCGTGGTGCCTTCGACGAGCGTGCGTTCGCGCGGCGTCAAATCGGGGCAGCGCGCGAAGAGGCGCTCGAGCTCGTTGGTGCGGATCGCTTCGGCCTTCTGCGTGAGCATCGCAATGATCGGCACCGCGATGCGCGACTGGTACCACTGCGCGAAGCGGCCGACGTGGACGGCGACGATCGATTCGACGGCGGGAATCGCTTCGCGCCGCACGTCGAGCTTCTTATCGACCAGCGATTTGAGGCCGTCGATATCGATCAGCGCGACGTTCTCGATCTCGGCGATCGCCGGATCGGCGTCGCGCGGCACCGCGATGTCGACGACGAACATCGGCCGGCCGGGCCGGCTCGCCATCGCCGCGCCGACGCGCGCTTGGTTGAGAATGAATTCCGACGCACCGGTCGAGGCGACGACGACGTCGGCTTGCGCCAGCGCGTCGACGAGCTCGGGCATTTCGATTGCTTCGCCGAATCCGGCCTCCACGACGAGCTCGCGCGCGCGAGCGATGGTGCGATTGGTGACGATCAGCTTGGCCGCGCCTTCCTCGCGCAGCCGGCGCACCGCGACGCGCCCCATCTTGCCGGCGCCGACGACGACGATCGTGCGGCCTTCGAGCGAACCGAGGCGTTCTTTCGCCGCGTCGACGGCGGCCGTCGCGACCGAGGCCGACTCGCTGGCGATCGGCGTCTGCGAGCGCGCGTTCTTGCCCGCATTGAGCGCTTCGCGGAAGAGCTTGTGCAGCGTCTTGCCGAGCGATTCGGCGCGCTGCGCTTGCACGTACGCCTCTTTCACCTGGCCGAGGATCTCGGCTTCGCCCACGAGCATCGAATCCAGTCCGGTCGAGACGCGGAAGAGGTGCTCGACCGCCTGGCGCCCGAGCAGCGTGTAGAGAAACGATTCGAAATCGTAGCCGCTCCCGGCGTGGCGGAAGTTGCCCAAGAACTCTTTGATCTGCGCGACGCCGGTTTCGTAATCGTCGAGCTCGGCGTAGATCTCGAGCCGGCCGCAGGTCTGCAGCATCACCGCTTCGGTGACGGCGTGGTACTCGCGCAGCGCGACCAGCGCTTCGCCCATCCGCGAAGCCGGAAAGGCGTGACGTTCGCGCACTTCGACCGGCGCGGTGTGATGGGAGAGGCCGACGCAAACGATCGGCACGCTACGCCGACCCCGCCGCACGAGGGTTCATCAGGCCCATCCTACGGCCATTGGCGGCCGCGCCACAAGCGATTCCATCGCACCCTTCCGGCATACCCAGGCCGCTCGCTTGCCTCATGGCGCCGACGCCAAGATGCCGGCCAGGGCCGCATCGGCGGCCGCGAGCGTCTGCTCGACGTGCCGCGTGGTGTGCGCCGTCGAGACGAACCCGGCCTCGAACTGCGAGGGCGCCAGGTAGATGCCGCGATCGAGCATGCCGGAGAAGTATTTGGCGAAGAGCTGGGTGTCGGAGGTCATGGCGCTGCGCAGATCGGTCACGGGGCCGGCGGTGAAGAACGTCCCGAACATCGATCCGGCGCACGCCGAAACGTGCGCCACGCCGTGCTTGACCATCACTTCGTGCAGCCCGTCGACGAGCAGGCGCGCGAGCACTTCCAGGCGGTCGTAGAGCGTCGCGTCGTCGCGGATCACCTTCAGCGTGGCGATGCCGGCGGCCATCGCGACCGGATTGCCCGACAGCGTTCCGGCCTGATAGACGGGGCCGTCCGGCGAGAGATAGGCCATCACGTCGGCGCGGCCGCCGAACGCACCGACCGGCAGGCCGCCGCCGATGACTTTCCCGAGCGTCGTGAGATCGGGCCGCACGTTTTCGCGTTCGGCGGCGCCGCCGCGCGCGACGCGAAATCCGCTCATCACTTCATCGAACACGAGCAAGGCGTGATGCTCGTCGCAGAGATCGCGCAGCCGCTGCAAATATCCGGGCAGCGGGAGCACGAGGCCCATGTTGCCGGGGTAGGGCTCGACGATGACCGCGGCGATCTCGCCGGGGTGCTCTTCGAAGGCGCGCTCGACCGCCGTCGCGTCGTTGAAGGGCAGCACGATCGTGTCGCGCGCCACCCCTTCGGGCACGCCCGGCGAGCTGGGCACGCCGTTGGTCAGCGCGCCGCTGCCGGCCGCGATCAGAAATGCGTCGGCGTGGCCGTGGTAACAGCCCGCGAACTTCACGATCTTCGGGCGGTGGCTGAAGCCGCGCGCCAGGCGGATCGCGCTCATCGTCGCTTCGGTGCCGCTGGAGACGAAGCGAAGCCGCTCGATCGAGGGCATCATGCCGGCGATCAGCTCCGCCAGCTCGGTCTCCATCTCGTTGGGCGTGCCGAACGAAGTGCCGCGCGCCGCCGCTGCCGAGATCGCTTTGACGACCGCCGGATGGGCGTGGCCTAAGATCAGCGGCCCCCAGGAGAGGACGTAATCGACGTACTCGTGCCCGTCGAGGTCGCGCAGGATCGCGCCGGCTCCGCTTTTCATGAAGATCGGCGAGAGACCGACGGCTTTGAACGCGCGAACGGGCGAGTTCACGCCCGAGGCGATGACGTCTTTGGCCCGCGCGAAGGCGGCGATCGAACGCTCGACGTTCACGCGCGCGCTCCGGTCAAGCGCCGGAAATCCTCGGGCGTGTTGACGTTGGCGAAATACCGCCCGGAGACGGGGACGCGGCGCGCTCCTACGCGCTCGATCAAATCGTGCATCGCTCCTCGATCCTGCCCGGACGGCGTGAAGCCGTAGTGAAGAACTGCGGAACGAGCGTAGAAGGCGGCGAGCGGCTCGATCCGGCCGTCGTGTTCGGGAACGACCGCCCGGTCGCCCGGTTCCCACGCCCGGTCGAGGCTCTGGGCCAGCGCGGCTTCGACCAGCGGCTGGTCGGCAGCGACGGCAAACACGCGCTCGTGCGGGATCGACGCGCAGGCCGACGTCAGCGCGCTCAGCGGCCCGCAATCCGGCCAGCGGTCGACCAGCAGCGGGCAGTCGAGTTCGGCGTCGATGCCGGGCGCGAACGTGCCTTTCGCCGCCACGTAGACGGGCCAGCCGGTCGCGCGCATCGCGCGGTAGACGCGTACCAGCATCGGCTCGCCGCCGATCGGGCGCTCGAGCTTGCCGGGGAACCGGCGCGCGCGGCCGCCGGCCAAAATCACGACCGCGGAGTCAGACATGCCGCGCCGCGTACTCCTTCGCGAAATAGGTGATGACGATATCCGCGCCGGCGCGCACGAACGAGACCAGCAGTTCGTCGACCGCGCGGTCGCCGTCGATCCAGCCGTTGGCGATCGCGGCTTTGAGCATCGCGTACTCGCCGCTGACGTTGTACACGGCGATCGGCACGTCGAACGCGTCGCGTGCGGCGCGCACGATGTCGAGGTACGGCATGCCGGGCTTGATCATGACGACGTCGGCGCCTTCTTCGATGTCGAGCGCGATTTCGCGCAGCGCCTCTCGGGCGTTGGGCGGATCCATCTGATAGCCGCGCCGGTCGCCGAACTGCGGCACCGAGCCGGCCGCGTCGCGAAACGGACCGTAGAATGCCGACGCGTATTTCGCGCTGTAGGCCAAGATCGCCACGCCGGTATAGCCGCGCGCGTCGAGCGCGAAGCGGATCGCCTCGACCCGGCCGTCCATCATATCGGAGGGCGCGACGACGTCGGCGCCGGCCTGGGCGTACGTGATCGCGGTGCGGACCAACAGCTCGACCGTCGCATCGTTGTCCACCTCGCCGCGCGCGTCGAGAATGCCGCAATGGCCGTGATCGGTGTATTCGCAGTTGCACAGGTCCGCGATCGTCAGCATCTCCGGAACGGCGGCCTTGATCGCGCGGATCGCGCGCTGCACGACGCCGTCGGGATCGTAGGCGCTCGACGCGACCGCATCTTTCTTCGCGGGAATGCCGAAGAGCAGTACGCTCTTGATGCCCAAGCCGAAGAGCTCGCGGACTTCGTCGACGAGGCCGTCGACCGTGAAGCGCATCACGCCCGGCATCGACGCGATCGGGCCGGCGTCCCCGGCTGCCTCGACCACGAAGAGCGGCGCTACCAGCTGGTCGACGTGGACGCGGTGCTCGCGGACGAGCCCGCGCACGGCGGCGCTGCGGCGCAGGCGGCGGGGGCGGATCGCGGTCACGAGGCGAGCCGCGCTTCGATCGCCGCTACGAACGCCGCCGGCGATGGATCGAGCGAAACCGCGTCGGGCGCAAGGCCCGCGGCGGCGGCGGCGCCGGCGGCTCCGGCACCGCAGGCGGCAATAGCCGGGCGTCCCGGCAGCCGGGCGATCCAGGCGGCCGCGGCCGCAACCGAACCGCTCGACGGAAAGAGCAGCATGTCGGGGAGCCCTTCGGCAGGGCTGGGCCCCGCATCCCCCGCCCGCAGCAAGTCGATTGCGGCTCCGGTCGCGCGCAGAGCCTCGAGGAGCTCGGCGTGGCGCGTCCCGTCGAGGGCCAGCACCAGCCTGCGGCCGGCCAGTGGCGGCTCCAGCCCGGCGGCTAGCTCGACGCCGGCCGCCTCGGCACCCTCTAAGCCGTCGACGTGCCTCGAGACGGCGAAGCGGCGAATCGCGCCGGCGGCGGTGGCGTAGGCGCCCGCAACGCGAAGCTCGCGGCCTTCGAGGCGCGCGTGGATGCCGATGGGCGCGCTGCAGCCGGCGCGCAGGGCGCGTAGCGCGGCGCGTTCGCAGCGGACGCACAGTTCGGTCGCGGGGTCGTTGACCGCCGCGCGCAACTCCGCCGCGAGCGCGTGCGCGCCGGCGAGCGTTTCCACTGCGAGCGCGCCCTGAGCGACGGCGGGCACGAGAAGTTCGGGATCGAAGGCGACCGTGTGCGCGGCCCGCACGCGCAAGCGGTTGAGCCCCGCCATCGCCAGCACGATCGCGTCGTACTCGCCCTCGCGCAGCTTGCGCAGCCGCGTGCCGACGTTGCCGCGAACGTTGCGGTATTCCAGGTCGGGGCGCAGCGCTTCCATCTGCGCGCGCCGCCGCGGGCTCGACGTGCCGACGACCGCACCCGGCGGCAGCGCGTCGAAGCTCGCAAAGCGCTCGCTGCAGAACGCGTCGCGCGGATCTTCGCGCGAAGAGATCGCCGCGATCGTCATATCGGATGCGAGGGCGCTGGGCAGATCCTTGCACGAGTGGACGGCGTAATCGGCGCGGCGCTCGCGCAGCGCGGCTTCGAGCTCGCCTACGAAGACGTTGGTGCTGCCGAGGTTTTCGAGCGCGTGGCTGCGATCGCGATCGCCTGCGGTACTCACGTTGAGAATCGTGGTCGCGATGCCGCGCTCGGCCAAGCGCGCGGCGACGTGGCGCGTCTGCGTCATCGCCAGCGGGCTCGCGCGGGAGACGCAGATCGCCGTCGCCGTCGCCGCGGTGTGGTCGGGCCGCGCGGCTTCTCGGGCGATCGCCGCTTCGGCTTCGTCTTCGGCTTCGACGGGATTGAGCGCCGCCAATCGTTCGAACGGCAGCGCGGCGATGGCGCGCACGACGCGTTCGCGCCGCTCCGGATCGCCGACGACGACTGCGGCGTAGGCGCGCATGCGTTCGAAGGTCTGCGCCGCGCGCACGACCGCGTCGAGCGTCGCCGTTCCGCGCAAGGGCCGCGAGGCGTCGCACGACGCCACGCCGGCGGCGCGAGCCGCTTCGACGACGCGTGCGTCGGTGCCGTCGTCGCCGCTGGCGGCGACCGCCAGCTGCGCGCCGGCGAGATCGCCGTCGGTGCGCTCGCGCTGCGCGTAGGAACCGCCGCCTTGCTCGAGCTCGGCGCGAAAGGAGGCGTCGATCGCCTCGGCGACGACGAACGTCGCAAAGCCCGCAGAGGCGAGCGCGGCCGTCGCGCGCGCGGCGACGCCGCCGCCGCCGAAGACGACGGCTCGTCGAGCGTCGGGTCGCTGGAAAATCGAACTCATCGGGCCGCCGCATGACTTCCGCATCCGCCCGCCAAAAACTGCCGACCAACGATGGAAAGACCAGCGCGCGCCGCTTTTGTCGGCGCGGTCGTCGCGGCGCTCATAACGCTGCCGGGCCTCGGTGTGGGCACGCTTTGGGACAACAGCGAGACCGCCTACGGCGAGGTCGCTCGCGAGATTCTGCTCACCCACAGCTGGGTGGTGATGCATTTCAAGGACGTGCCGTACTTCATCCAGCCGCCGCTCTACTTTTGGCTGGCCGCGTTCTTCGCGCTCTTCGGAGGCCCGACGGCCTTCGCGCTGCGCCTGCCCTCGGCGCTGGCAACGATCGCCCTCGGCGCGCTGACCGGCTGGGCGGTTTCGCGCCAAACCGGTACGCGCGCGGGCATTTACACCAGCGTCGTGCTCTCGACGTGTCTGATGCAAGTCGTCATCGGGCGCCTGGCGATCATGGACGCGCTGCTCGATCTCACCGTCGCGATGACGATTTTCTGGTGGTTTCGCGGCTTGGAGACCGGGAGCGACCGCTACTTCGTGTACGGCTGGATTGCCGCGGCGTTGGGTTTCCTGGCCAAAGGGCCGGTGGCGCCGGTGGTCGCGCTGCTGGTCGTCGTCCCGTTCTACTTTTGGAACCGGCGGTACGAACCGACGCGGCCGCCTTCGTCTCGCGCCTGGCTCTTCGGCGCGCTGGCCTTCGCGCTCGTCGCGCTGCCGTGGCCGATCGCGCTGGTCGCTCACTACCACGCACTGCCGCTCGAGAAGCTGATCGGCCAGTATACGATCGGCCGCTATACCGGCGTCATCGAGAATCAGTCGGGCCCGATCTGGTACTACGTGCCCGTCATCGTCCTGGGCTTTTTCCCGTGGGTCGCGTTCTTGCCCATGGCCGCCGTCTACGGCATCCGCGCGCTCCGCGTGCCGATGGCCGACCCGCAAATCGCGCGCCTGATTCGCCTCGCGCTGGTCTGGATCGTCGTGCCGTTCGTGTTCTTCAGCTTCGCGCGAACGAAGCTGCCCAACTACGTCGCGCTCGAGCTGCCCGCACTCGCGCTGCTCATCGGCCTCTACTTCGAAGCGGTGGCGCGGCGCGGCGGGACGCGCTCGGCCGTAATTTCGGCATCGTTCGTTCCGCTCACGATCGGCTCGCTCGCGTTTGCGATCGCGATCTTTGCCACCAACAACCGGCTGGATTCGAACGTGACGCAGGTGATGCCCGGCTTGATCGGCATGGGCGCGGCGATCTTCGCAGGCTCGCTGCTCACCGCTTTGCTGATCGCGCGGCAGCGAAGCGCGGGCATCGCGCCCTACGGCTTGGCCGTCGCAATGCTGGTAACGATGGACGCGCTCGCGCTCTTCGTCTTACCGCTCACCGAAACGTATAAACCGATTCCGCGTCTGGCGGCGATCATCCAGCGCGAACGCCGGCCGGGCGACGCGGTCGCGATCCAAAACGTCTCCGGCGGAAACTCGCTCGTGTTCTACACCACGCCGAACGTCGAGGTGCTCGCACCGCCCGACGCGCGCGACCCCCAGAACGAAGGCACCGATCCGCGCGCGGCGCTGTGCGCGGCGCCGCGCACCTGGCTGGTCGCGCCCAAAGCGCGGCCCGTCTACGATCCGACCTACGGGCGGCGGCGCACCGTGATTGCGGTCGATCGCAAGGCGGCGCTCTACCTCATCGACGGGCCGCCCTGCTCCTAGGGCGCGCCGCCCCGGCGTTGCCGGGAGCGGCGGCTTAAGGCTTGTAGCCTGCGACCTGGGCGGTCGTGACCGGGCCGGCTTTGTTGCCGAACGAGGCGCGGATGTACGTGATGACGTTGGCGACGTCGTCGTTGCTCAAGGTGCCCTTCCACGCCGGCATCTGGCCGTTGTACGTCTGTCCGCCGACCGTGATGCTGCCGTGCAATCCGCCGAGCACGATGCCGATCACCTTGTTGGGATCGCCGGTGACCGTGTCGTTGTTGGCCAGCGGCGGGAAGGCGCCGGGCACGCCCGCGCCGGCCGCGCCGTGGCACGACGCGCAGTTGCTCGAATACACCTTCGCACCCGCGGCCATCGCGGGAGAGGCGGCGGCTCCGCCCGATTGCGTCGAGGTCGCCGGTGCGGCTTCCGCCGCCGCCAACACGACGGATTCGGGGGGCGACGGCGGCGCGGCCGCCTGCTTCTGCATCGTCGTTACTTGGCCGTAGACCGAGAGCGCGACGATGCCGATCACGACCAGCGTGGTGCCCCACAGGATGCCGCCGCGCGAGCTGAAGCTGCGCGTGGTGCTGCGGTCGAGCCACGGAATCGCGAGCACGACGAGCAGGAAGATCGTCGGTAACACGATCGTCGCGATCAGTTCCATGCTGATCACGAGCGGGCCGACGTGGATCTCCGGCGGCACCAGCGCGAGCAGCGCGAAGAGCGACAAGAAATACCACGCCGGATACGGGACGAACTGCGAGTTGGTCGGATCGGCCTTGGCGTCGAGATACGGCGGCAAGAAGATCGCCAAGAAAATGATGATGATGAAGACGCCGAACGACACGGCCGCGTCCATGAACATCTGGTCCGGCCAGAAGCGGCCCTGCTTGAGCGTCCGGGGATTGTCGACGACCGGGCCGGCCGAGCCGTTATGGCGGAAGATCGCCAAGTGCGCCGCCACCAGCGCGATGAGCGCGGCCGGCATCAGCCACACGTGCAGGCCGAAGAAGCGGTTGATCGTGGCGGTGCCCATGACGCCGCCGCCCTGCGCGATGTTCTGCAGCAGCGGTCCGGCAACGGGCGCGAGCGCCGAGATGTTGAGCGACACCTGCGATGCGAAGTAGGCGTCCATGTCCCACGGCAGCAGGTAGCCGGTGAGGCCGAGCGCGAGCGTGACGAGCAAGAGCAGCACGCCGACGACCCATTGCAGTTCGCGCGGCGATTTATAAGCGCCCCAGATCAGCACTTGCAGCAGGTGCAGGAACACCAGCGCGATCATCGCCGACGAGCCCCAATAGTGCACCGATAAGAGGAAGTGCGTCCACGGGTTCAGGTAGATGGCGCGCGTCGATTCCCACGCGGTCGCGGCCGACGGTGCGTAGAAGAACGTGAGGAAGATACCGGTCGTGATCTGCACGATCATTGCGAACATCGTCGCGCTGCCGAAGACGTACCAGTAGCTCGCGCCTCCCGGGACGTCTTCCGTTAGGAAGTTCTTCGTCATCGAGACGAAGCCGGTGCGCTTCTCGATCCAGTTGAGCATGCTCTCTCTTTCCTCGCCTTACGCCTGGTACGAGATGATGATGCGGTTCGGCACGTTCGTCTTGTACATGATCCAGGTGACCTGCGCGGTGCCGCTCTGTTCTTGGAACGGCAGCGGGTCGAGGCCGCGCGGCGCCGGGCCCGCCACGTGCGTGCCGTCGAAGTTGTACTGCGAGCCGTGGCACGGGCACAGGAACTTGTTGCTGTCCTCGCTCCAGTTGAAGCGGCAGCCGAGGTGCGGGCAGATCGGGCTGAAGATCACGAAGCCCATATTGACCGCGGGATAGCCGACGTTGCCGCCGGGCGTCGCGTAGATGTCCGGGCGCGCGGCCTTGAACTTGGCCTCGTCGATCTTGATGCCCCAGACGAACTGGTCGACGGATTGCTCGGGCAGATAGCCGTCCTTGAACTTCAGCGTGAACGTCATCTTCACGGGCTTGGACGTCGCGGCTTCCAGCTGTTTGAGCTCGTCGGCCGTGAGCGGCGACCACGACCCCTTCGCTCCGCTGGCGGCGGGGATCAGCGATCCGACGATCGGCACCGCGAGCACGACGCCGATGATGCCGCCGATCGTCATCGTGGCGTTGGCCATGAACGAGCGGCGCGTGAGTTCCTCGGGAGTGTCGCCGGGATCGTCGTGTGCGGTCAAAATACTACGCTGGGCGCCCGATGGAGCACCCGCGGCACCGTGATCTGACAAAATCCAACCTCTTCGCAAGGCAGGGGTAATGTGAATGCCTCTTCCAGGCATGGTAAGCGTGCCCTCTTCGGGACGCCAGGACCAAACTCGGAATGGCGCCGATAACGGAAAGATGACGCGTTCTTCGCTCGCTCGCCCGGCGCTGGCCCTGGCCGCGCTCGTTTCGTCCGCGGCGTGCGGCTCGCCCGCGGCGTCCCACGCGTCGCCGGTGCAAACGCCGGCTCTCCGCGCCGCTGCGGCGCCGGTCGCGGCTTCCGAGCTGGCGGGCCTGCAGGCGCAGCTCGCCCAGGCGCGGGCCGAGCGGGACGCGGCGCTGGCCCAGCTTCGCGCGGCGCAGGCGGAAGGACGCGACCTTCGCGCCCGCTTGGCCATGCGTTCGCCCGCGCCGTTGCCCGCGCCGCCGCGCCGGGCTGCCGCCGCGCCGCGCGCGCCGGCGGCCGGCTCCGAAGTCTTCTCCTCGCTGAGCACGGCCTCGCAGCCGCGCTGACCGCGGTGGGGCCGGCACTCACTCGGGGCGAGTTCGTCAGCGGCGCGGCCGCGGCGTTCGTCGCGGCGGCCGCACCGGGCTCGATCGACTGGTCGTTTCCGGGAGCGGTGGCGGCCTACGCGCGCCGTCTCGACGCGCCGGCGCCGTTCGTGGCGCATCGCGCGTCGGCGGTGGTGCCGGCGGCGTCGACGATCAAGCTGCTGATCGCGATGGCCGTCGCCGCGAAGATGGAGGCGCTCGTGCTGCCGTGGTCGCACGAGCTGACGCTGCGCGCGCCCGAGATCGTCGGCGCCTCCGAGAGCTTCGGCACGGCCCATGCCGGCCAGCGCGCGACGACGACGTCGCTCCTGCACGCGATGATCGCGCAGAGCGACAATACGGCGGCCAACGTGCTGGCCGATTGGGTGGGCTTTACCGCCGTCGACGCGATGGCTCCGGCCTGCGGCCTGTACGAAACCGACCTGCGGCGCCACTTCATGGATTTTCAGGCCCGCGCGGAGGGCGTCGACAACACCACCACCGCACGCGACATGGGCGTGCTGCTCTGCGGCATCGGGAACGGCGCGTCGCGGGGCTTCGCCGGCGTCTCGAGCGCCGGCTGCGCGCGCATCCTCGGGGCGATGCTGCACCAGGAAGATCGCGAGACGATCCCGGCTGCGATTTCGCGCCGCACGGTCGTCGCGAACAAGACCGGCGAGTTACCCGGCGTGCGCCACGACGTCGCCATCGTCGGCGTCGGCTCCCCGGCGGCCTACGCGCTCGCGCTGCTGTCGAACGGTTGGACCGATCGCGCTACGGCGTTCGCCCGGCTGCGGCAGATCGCCGCGCAAATCGACGCGCTTTCGCGCTAACCGCCGTGTTCGTCTTCCTGATCTTCGCGATTGGGAAACGTGCTGTCCTCGCCGTAGGTGTCGCGCTCCCGCCGCATCGCTTCGGCCGGCGACAGCGGCGAGCGCTCGCCCTCGTCGATGTCGGGCTTGAGGTCGACGTCCTCGCCGGGCGAGTGGAGCGGCCGTTCGCGTTCGTCTCTCATCGTTGAAAGCATCCCCTCTGCGCTCGCGCGCTCAAACCTTGTAGCTGTGCAGTCCGGAGATCCAAATGTTGACGCCGAGATAGCAGAAGATCACCATCACGAAGCCCGCCACGCTCACCCAGTTCGTCCGCAGCCCGCGCCACGCGTGGCGCGTGTGCAGGTGCATGTAGGCCAGGTAGACGATCCAGGTCGCCAGCGCTGCGGTCTCCTTGGGATCCCACTGCCAGTAGGCGCCCCACGATTCTTTGGCCCACATCGCGCCGGTGATGATGCCGATCGAGATCAGCGGCAAGCCGATGGCGACCGCCCGGTAGACGATCACGTCGAGCTGCGGCAGCGAAGGCAGCGTGGCCAGCCACTGCGCGATCGCGTTGCCTCGCGCGGCCGCGCTGGCGATTGCCGGCGTCGACCCTTGAACCGGATCCGCAGCGAGGACCGTTGCAAAACCGGTCGGGACGCCGATCAGATTGGACGTCGCCAGCACCGGAGCCGCGGCTGTCGCTTGCGGTCCCATGAAGCTGCGCTCCGCGTAGTACTTCAACAAGTAGATGCACGAGAAGACGAAGGCGACCAGAAACGCGGCGTACGACGATACCACGATCGGCACGTGAATCTTCGCCCAGTAGGATTGCAGCGACGGGACCGGCGGCATCGTGCCTTCGTTCCACGTCACCCCGTACGCGAGGAAGATCGCGGCCAGCGCCAGCACGAATCCGCCGGCGTACCAGGCCTTGTATTTGAACGCGAAGCCGATGAAGATCGCCACCGCCATCGCCGCAAAGAGCGAGAGCGAACCGTAGAGATTGAGCAGCGGCCACACGCCGGTGAGCTCGTAGCGCGCGATCAGCTGAGCGAACTGCGCGGCGCATCCGAGGATCGCCAGCGGCGCGCCGAAGTTGCGCAGCCAGTCTTCGCGCGAGAAGAAGTAGGCGAGCAGCGCGAGCGACGCCAGGACGTACGAGCCGATGGCGGTCGCCAGCAACACTTGGTCCAAGGGCATTTTCATAGCGGTTCCTCTTTCAACGCGAGCATCAACCGGGCGAACTCGTTCTCGAAAACGTCGTAGCCTTTGACGGTCGTCGCCGCGACGCCGACCTGCGAGCGGTTGGGGCCGGCTTCGTCGACGCGAACGTAAAGGCGGGCCGGCAGGAAATAGAACGAAATGACGAGCCCCGCGACCAGCACGAAGGCGCCGATGCCGACGAGCGGGATGCCGGGATCGTAGCGATACTGAAATCCGCTGTAGAGCACGTAGCGATCGGGCATGGCGCGCCAGCCGCCGCCCAGATCGACCCAGCTGTGTAACGCAACGAGCGCTTCGCCCAGCGAGCTGCCGCCTTGCGTCACGCCCATGACGACGCCGGGATCGTTCACGCGCGGATCGGCCGCCGGCATGCCGGATTGCTTGTCGATCGTCGGCACGAAGCGCTCGTATACGATGCTGCGCTGCGTGCCCGGAACGTCGAACGACTCGCCTTCCAGCAGCGTCCGGCCGGGGAGCCCGGGAACGATCGCGCCGCGGTACGCCAGCTTGTAGCGCATGCCGAAGCCGTAGCTGGCCTGGTAGTAGAGCGTGCCGTCGATGTCGATCGGATGGTTGACGCGCACGGTCATCGCGCGCGGGACGCCGTCCTTCCCGGTGACGGTCACGTGCGAGACGTAATCGACCGGCTGGTACACCATCCCGCTCTTGCTCATGATCGGCTGGATCTTGTAGCGGAAGCTGTCGAGCCGGATCGTGGCGTGCGTCTCGGGGATCGTCACCGTGTCGCCCGAGAGCACGGCGGTCTGCCCGGAGAATCCGCGCGCCCAGTAAATGGTGGTGCCCGCCGCGATGATCACGAAGCCGAGATGCGCCACCAGCACGCCGCGCCGCGCCCAGTTGTGCTTGTCGGCAAAGGACCATTCGACGCCGCCGAAAACGCGCTCGCGCACGTTCCAGCCGCGTTTGGAGAAGAACGCCGCCAGCTTCTCGCGCACCGACGCCGCGTCGCCCGCGGCTTCGAAGGCCGCGTGCAGGGGAATCTTATCGACCTTGACGGGATGCAGCGGGGGCAGCCGCGCCGGAATGACGCGTTTGAAGGTGCAGACCGCCAGCGAAACGAGGATCAGGCCGATGATCCCGACGTACGACGCCGAGTGGTAGACGTTGTCGAAGCCGAGCCGCAAGATCGCGCGTGCGATGGGCGCGGCGTAGCTCGCAAAATAGACGCTCGGATCTTTGCCTTGATCGACCACGACGCCGATGACGGTGAGCACGCCCCACACCAAGAAGAGCGATACCGCGAAGAGCACGTTTCCGAAGGTCTTGACGAAATCGTCGTAGACTCCGCGGACGGCTTCGGTCATTCGGCTCGCCGCCAGGTCTTCTCGAGCAGGACGATCGTCCAGATCGAGATTTCGTAGAGCACGTACATCGGCACCGCGAGCATCGCCATGGTGAGCGGGTTGCCGTCGGGCGCGGCCAAGCCGCCCGCGACGAAGAACGCGAAGATCGCGTGGCGGCGGTACTTCATGAGGCCCGGGGCGTTGACGATGCCCAGCCGCGCGAGGCCGATCAACACGATCGGCGTTTGGAAGACGATCGCGAAGAGCGCGAGCAGCACGATCGCAAAGTTGAGCGTCGAGGCGACGCCGAACGTCGGCGTCGCGACCGCGTCGGTGATCGACAGCAGCGCGCTGACGACGCGCGGAATCACGACGAAGTGCGCGAAGGCCAGCCCCACGAACGCCAGCAGCAGCGACGGCACCACGAAGGCGTACACCATGCGGCGCGTCTTGGGATGGATCGCGGGAACCACGAAGAGCCAGAGCTGCTGCAGGATGATCGGCAGGCCGATCACGATGCCGCCGACCACCGAGAACTTGAACTCGGTGAAGATCACGTCGGCGGGCCCGAACGCGTGCAGCTCGATGCCGTGGAAATACTGGTTGGTCATCCACTTGATGACGAACTGGGACGGCCAGAAGAGCAGGACCGCGATCCCGAACACGGTGCCCAGCGCGACCAACAGACGGTTACGGAGCTCCCGCAGGTGCTCCGTAAAGGGCATTTCCTTTTGATCCCACTCCGACGGGTCGCCGACCGGTACGGGAGGATCGGCCAGCTGCGTCAACTGCTGGACGTGCCTCGGCCGGGCGTCGGCGGCGGCACCGATTCGCCGGTCATCGAGCCGGCCTCGACGTTATCCATCACGTCGGTATGCTGCTCGGCGACGCGCATGCGCGCCTCTTCGCGCGCCCGCGCCGCGGCCTCGTCGGCCTCGATTTGCCCGAGCATGAACTCTTTTTTGGCCTGACCCGCGCCGCGCGCCAGCTTCGGAAGCTTATCGGCCCCGAAGAGCAGCGCGCCGACGACGAGGATACCGATGATGATCGGCGCGTCGATGATCGCGAAAAGCGGGTGAATGGTCATGGTCGTGTGGTCTCCTCCGGCTACCGGCGCCGCTCGCTACTCTACTAGCAGCGCCTCGGCCAGCTGCGCGAGCTCTTCCTTCGCCGCGCCGGGCGCAATCGGCTCCAAAGCGGCCTTGGCCTTTGCGACGAACTCCGAAATTCGTTCCCCGGTCCGGGCCAGTCCACCCTGGCGCTCGATCCCGGAGACGATCTCGGGAATCGCGTCGTTGGCGCTGCCGTCGTAGAAACGGCGTACCTGGCCCGAAAAGTTGCCGTCGTCGCCGGCCAGCGCTTCGATCAGCGGGATAGTGACCTTTCGCTCGGTGAGGTCGTTCCCCACCGGCTTGCCGAGCGAGCGCGCGTCGGCCGTGATGTCGAGCAAGTCGTCCTTCATCTGAAACGCGATGCCGAAGTAGTCGCCGAACGAGCGCAGGCCGGCGATCTCGGCGGCGTTGCCGCCGCCCATGATCGCGCCGCACTGGGCCGAGGCGGCGAAGAGCGACGCGGTCTTCTTGCGGGCGATCTCGACGTACTCGGCCAGGGTCAATTGCAGGTTGCCGTTGGCTTGCAGCTGCAGCACCTCGCCGTCGCAGATATCGGCGAGCGTGGCCGACAACACGTTGGGCACCGGCTGCGGATAGCCGGCCGTGACGTTCTTGAAGATCCAAGCGAAGAGGTAGTCGCCGGCCAGCACGCTGACGCGGTTGCCGTAATCGACCGCCGTCGCGTTGACGCCGCGGCGCGTGCTCGCGTTGTCGACCACGTCGTCGTGAATCAGCGTCGCAACGTGGATGAGCTCCATGTACGCGGCCAGATGCAAGTGATCGACCGCTTTGCCGCCGCACGCATCGGCGGCCAGGAGCGTCATGCGGGGGCGCAGGCGCTTTCCGCCGGCCGCCAGCATGCGCTTTACCGCTTCGGTGATGATGGGATTGTCGGTGGAGAAGGTGGAGCGGAAAAACGTCTCCACCAACTCGTGCAGATCGAGATGATCTTGGCGCGCGATCATGGCTTGCTTCCGTAGTGGACCGCGATCGCGCCGCCCATCAGCGGCACGTACGACGCGCCGGCGAAGCCCGCGCGCGCAAAGCGATCGCGCAGCTCCGGCGCGTTGGGATGGTGCGTGAGCGAGCTCGGCAGATACGTATAGGCCTGGCGGGATCCGCCGACGATGCCGCCGACCAGCGGCACCACGCCGTAGAAGTAGAGATCGAACGCGCGCTTCCACATGCGGTTGGGCGCTTTGCTGACGTCGAGGTTGACGAAGCGCGCGCCGGGTTTGAGCACGCGCAGCACCTCGCGCAGCGTGGCGTCGACGTCGACGACGTTGCGCAAGCTAAAGCCCATCGTCGCGCCGTCGAAGCTCGCGTCGCCGAACGGCAGCGCCATCGCATCGCCTTCGAGGAAGGTCGCGCGATCCTGCCCGGGAGCGCCCGCGGCGCGCGCGCGGGCGCGGGCGCGGGCGCGGGCGAGCATCGGCTCGCAGAAATCGACGCCGGTAACCGTGAGGCTCGCATCGTCGCGCAGCAGCGCGAACGTCACGTCGCCGGTTCCGCAGCAGAGATCGAGCACGCGGCCGCCCTGGGGTGCCCGCAGCAGGGCGATGGCGCGCCGGCGCCAGCGCTCGTCGAAGCCGCCGGTCAAGACGCGGTTGGCGACGTCGTACCGAGGAGCGATGCGCGCGAACATCTCGCGCACGAACGCTCCCTTTCCGCCGTCGGGCGGACGGCTCGCCGACTCAGAGATCATGGATGTCCGGCTGCTTTCCAATCGGCGGGCGCCACTCCTGGGTAGACGCACGCGACCTTTGTCGGGAGAGGCAGACGAATGGTGCGCCTCAGCTCGTTCGCCGACGCCGTCCGGGCCGTCCGCCGCGCCCGCGACGTACGGGCGTGCGCCTACACCCTGCACGCCGGTCCGATGGTGCGAGCGCTCGAAGCGGCGGCTCGCGGCGGCGCCCGGGTTGCGGTATGGCTGGCGCGGGAGGGCTACGGCGCGGGCGACGAGGCCGTCGCCGCCGAGAACCGGCGAATTGCCGCGCGGCTACGCGCCGCCGGCGCCGAGGTGCACCTAGACGGCCGCGCGCACGCCAAACTCGTGAGCGCCGGCGGGGCGCTCTTCCTGGACGGACGCAACTGGGGCGCGCGCGATCTGGTGGTGCGCGACGACGGCGCCGACGGCGTAGCGGCAGGCAAGCGCGCCGCGCTCGCGGCCGAAGCGTCGATGCTCCGCGGCGCGGCGCCCCAGGCCGGCGTGCTGGTCGAGAGCGAGTCGTTCGGCTCGGGAAACCCGGTGTACGCGGCGCTCGACGCGCTGGCGCTGCGCGGCGTTCCGGTGCGTCTGCTGGTGAGCGACCGCGTGCTTCGTCACGACCGCGAGGAGCGCGGCGCGCTGCGGCGTCTGGCGCGCGACGGTGCCGACGTGCGCGCGTGCCGCGATTCCGAGAAGTTCGCTCTCGCCGGCGACCGCGCGTGGCTGGGCAGCGCCAACGCTACGTACGATCGCGGCCGCGCCGAGCTCACGGACTGGGGCGCCGCGACGAGCGACGCGCACCTCCTCGCGGCCGTTCGCGCGCGCCTGGAGTCGAACTGGCAACGCTCTCGAGCGCTACGGCTCGTCTGATCTCGAGCGACTGCGGCGCTAGAGGCCGAAGAGGGCGTAGGCGTTGCGGTCGGTGGCGGCGACGATCTCGTCGAGGCCGATGCCGAAGACTTCGGTGAGTTTGGCCGCGACGTGCTGGACGAACGCGGGCTCGTTGCGGCGGCCGCGAACGGGCACGGGCGCGAGATACGGGCAATCGGTTTCGAGCACGATCGATTCGAGGCCGGCGGCCCGCACGGCGTCGCGTAAGGGCTGGGCGTTGGCGAAGGTGACGACGCCGCCGATGCCCAGCGCGAGGCCGAACTCGCCCGCGAGCGTCTTGGCCTGTTCGGCGTTTCCGGTAAAGCAGTGCACGACGCCGCGCATCTCGGGCGAAAACTCTTCGCGCAAGATCGCGAGAAAATCGTCGTAGGCGTCGCGCTGGTGAAAGATCACCGGCATCGCTCGCTCGCGCGCGATGCGCAGCTGCGCGCGCAGCACGCGGGCTTGCGCGTCGCGCGGGCTATGGTCGTAGTAGTAGTCGAGCCCGGTCTCGCCGATCGCGATCGTGCGCTCGTCGTCGAGCAACGGCGCCATCGCGGCGGCCAGATCGGCGGGGGCGTCCTTCGCTTCGTGCGGATGGATCCCGGCCGAGGCGCGCAGATCGAAGCGGCGCGCGACGTCGATCGCGCGCCGCGTGTCGTCGAGATCGCAGCCGACGCAGAGCATCGCGCTGACGCCGGCGTCGAAGGCGCGCGCGATCGTCTGCTCCCGGTCGCCGTCGAACTGCTTGTCGTGAAGATGGCAGTGGCTATCGATCATGCCGGCGGTCAGGCGCTCTCGGCGATTCCCTCGACGATGCGGTTGCGCCCGGCGCGCTTGGCTTCGTAGAGCGCGCGGTCGGCGCGGGCGACGAGCGTTTCGGGCGTATCGCCCGAGGCCGCGGCCGCGACGCCGAGACTGGCGGTGACCGGATCGCCGTTGGCGTGGCGCAGGCCCGAAAGCGAGATCGCCAGGCGGACGCGTTCGCCGACCATCATCGCGGAGTCGCGCGTCGCGCCGGGCATGACGATGAGAAACTCCTCGCCGCCGATTCGCCCGACCGTGTCGCCGGCGCGAATCGACGACGCCGCGAGCTCGGCGATGCGCACCAGGCACGCATCGCCCGTCGGGTGCCCGAGATCGTCGTTGATGCGCTTGAAATGGTCGATGTCGAGCAGCAACACGGCTCCGCTGCGCACGACGTCTTCGAGCATGCCGCGCAGCTGTTCGAAGATCGCGGCCCGGTTCTTCAAGCCGGTGAGCCCGTCGGTGGTGGCGGCGCTCTGCGCGGCGGCGATGGAGCGAATGTCGCGCAAAAGCGGCGCCAGGCCGCGCGCGGCTTCGTGATACTGCCGCTGCGAGTTTTCGGCGATCGGCGCGCCGCGCCGCCGCACGATCAGCGCGCCGATCAGGTCGCCGTCGTCGGCGAGCCGGATGCCGAACGCGTGCATGGTCGCGTATTCGCCTTCGAGCACGACCGACGGCATGCCGGCGAACTTCAGGCGCGTCAGCGTGCGCCGGCGCAACTCGAGATCGGCGGTCGTGGGCGGCTGCCCCAGCGATGCGACGATGCGCCAATCGTCGACCGGGCCGCTGTTGGCCGTGGCGATCGCGATCGTTTCGTCGAGCGGCGAGCCGTGAATCGAGGAGAGAATCGCGTTGATTTGCGGCAGCGGATCGCGCGCGCCCAGCATCGCCTGCATGGCGTCGCGCACGAGCCGCAGGCGGTGCAGCTCGATCGATTGATCGTCGACGCGTTTGAGCAGGATCGAATACGCGACGACCGGCAGCCACAGCGCGACGAACGAGGCCAGCGCGTTGGCTCCGTCGGGAACCATGCGGATGATGACGTACGCCCAGAAGATCGTCGAGAGCAGCCCCAGCCAGAGGCGCCGGTCCTTGCCCAGACGCTTGAAGATCGTCGAAACCGCTAAGCTGGTGTGAATCGCGACGAACGGCATCGAACAGACGAAGACGAGAAAGATCGCCGAGAGGCCGCCGAGGAAGAAATACCAGAAGGCGCCGGCCGGACCCACCAGCAGCGCGAGCAGTTGCGGCCGGACCGCCCCGATCGCCAGCAGCAGCAGCGCGCGAACGGCGCCTTGTCGCATGAGATCGACGCGCCCCGCGTTGCCGCGTACGAAGGTCGAGAGCGTAAAGCCCGCGAGCACCGCGACCGCCGCGGCCTCGGGGCTGACCAGCAGAAAGAGCGGAATCGCGACGGGCGCGTCCTGAAAGAGCGCTTCCGACGAAAAATCGCCGCGGCGGATGCGCAGCCCGCGCACCGGCAAGCCGTTGAGCGCGAGCACCGCGACGACCAGCGTCGCAACGCACACCAGAACGATCACTTGCGCGCTCCAGCGTTCGCGTTCCAGCCACGGCACGGCCGCGACGGCGACGAGCGCGCAGGCGAACGTCGCGACGTTCGCGATCGTGTAAACGCTCTGCCGGGCGGCCGGCGTCATGCGCTCGCCGCGAGTTCGACCCGCGGAAAGAGCGGATCGCCGGGAAGCGTCTGCGCGCCGGCGGCCAAGCCGCCCCAGCGCAACGACGCCGGCCAATCGTCGCCGGCGTTTCCGGCGGCGCCGATGCGCCGCCAAATTTCCTCGGTGCGCTCGGGCATCACCGGGTGCAGCAGTGCGGCCAGCCAGCGCAGGCCTTCGCAAAGATCGTAGAGCAGCGCGTCCAGTTCTTCGGCGCGCCCTTCCTTATACAGGACCCACGGCTTGCGTTCGTCGACGGTGCGGTTGAGCGCCGTCACGAGTTCCCACACCTGCTCGAGGGCTTCGCGGAACCGCAGATCGAGCAGCGTCGCTCGTACGCGCTCGGGCAGGCCGGCGAAACGCTGCGCGATCTCGCTGGGCTGCGCGGGCGGTGCGGGAACGGCGCCCGCGCGATACTTGCCGACCATCGCGACCGTACGCTGCAAGAGGTTGCCGAGATCGTTGCCGAGGTCGCTGTTGTGGCGCTGCGCGATCTTCTCTTCGGAATACGAGAAATCGCTGCCGAACGGCGCCTCCCGCAGGAGAAAGTAGCGCATCGAATCGGCGCCGAAGCGGCGCGCGAGCTCGAACGGATCGACGGCGTTGCCGGCGCTCTTACCCATCTTGTGCCCGTCGACGGTGATCCAGCCGTGCGCGAAGACCAGCTCGGGCGCGGCCTCGCCAAGCGCCCAGAGCACGGCCGGCCAAATGATCGTATGGAAGCGCGCGATCTCTTTGCCGATGAGCTGCACCGACGCCGGCCAGTACGTGGAAAACCGTTGCGGATCGGTCGAGTAGCCGATCGCCGTGATGTAGTTGAGCAGCGCGTCGAACCACACGTAGATCACGCCGCCGCCGCCGGGCACGGGAATGCCCCACTCCAAGCTGGTGCGCGAAATCGAGAGATCCTCGAGCCCCTCTTCGAGCAGCGCGACCATCTCGTTGTAGACGCCCGAAGGGCGCACCCACTGCGGATTGGCGCGGTAGTGTTCGAGCAGGCGGTCGCGATACTTCGAGAGCTTGAAGAACCAATCGTTCTCGGAGATGCGCGTTACTTCGCGCCCGCAGGTCGGGCAGCGCCCGTCGACGAGCTTCGATTCCAGCCAGAACGTCTCGTCGCTGACGCAGTACCAGCCTTCGTAGGTGCCCAGGTACACGTCGCCGTTCTCGCGCAGCCGCTCGAAAATGGTCTGCACCACGTGCGTGTGCCGCGGCTCGGTGGTGCGGATGAAATCGTCGTACTCCACGTGGTACGCCGCAAAGAGCTCTTTCCAGCGCGGGACGAGTTCGTCGGTCCACTGCTGCGGCGTCTTACCGTGCTCGGCCGCGGCCGTCTCGACCTTTTGCCCGTGTTCGTCGGTGCCGGTCAGGAAGAAGGCCGGCCCGGCGGTTCTCGCCGTGCGCGCCAAGACGTCGGCGACCACGGTGGTGTACGCGTGGCCGACGTGGGGGTTGCCGCTGATGTAATAGATCGGCGTCGTGACGTAAAAGGCGCGGCTCATGGATGCGAAGGCCTTTCGGCTTTACGGTGCGCCGCTCTTGCGCGCGCTGATGCGGGCGTAGAGGCTGCGCCGGCTGCCGGCACCGCGGGCGGCCAAGGCCCGGGCGATCTCGGCGGTGTGGGCGCCGGCCGCCAGCATCGCGTCGATCTCGGCATCGAGCTCGCCCTCGGCCGGCCGGCGGGCCTGCTCGAGGCCGTCGTACGGCGCGATTGCGAACGCGACCTCGCCCCGCAACGGCTCCGGCAGGGCGCCGGCCACTTCGGCCGGCGTCCCCCAGAAGCGTTCTTCGTGAAGCTTGGTATACTCGCGCACCAGAAAGACGCGCGCGTCGGGGGCCACGCTCGCGAGGTCGGCGAGGGTCGCGCGGATCCGCGCCGGCGACTCGTACCAGAGCGTCGTCGACCCCGGGCCGAGGGCGCGGAGAAACTGCTCGCGCCGCGCACCGCTCGCGCGCGGCGGAAAGCCTTCGAAGGAGAATCGCTGCAGCGCAAACCCGGAAAGGAGCGCCACCCCCAGGCAGGCACTCGGGCCGGGGAGCACCTCGAACTCCACTCCCGCCGCCCGCGCCGCGTCGGCCAGCGCGCAGCCGGGGTCGGAGATGCCCGGCATTCCGGCGTCGGTGGTGACCGCCACCAACGCCGTTCTCGCGCGCTCGAGGATTCCGGGGGTGACGGTCGCGGCGTTCTGCTCGCGATAGCTCCAAATCGCACGTCCGGGCAGGCCGAGCGCGTGCAGCAGCTTGCGGGCGACGCGCGTATCCTCGGCGACGACGAGCTCGGCGTCGCGCAGCACGTCGAGCGCGCGCAGCGTGACGTCGCGCAGATTGCCCAATGGGGTCGGAACGAAGACCAGCGGCATCCCGGCGACGTTCGACGCCCTCGGGGCCGAGGCCGCGCCGCACGAAGCGAACGCGCCGGAGTTGAAGCACCTGCCTTGCGTGTGGCTACAAGGAAGGGGCTCAACCCCGGCGCGGGCTGACCTGGCTGGCACCGCAGACCTTTCGGTTTCGGCGGCAACCGGGCGGCTGTGAACGGCATCGCGGCGGCGTTTTGCTGAAGGTGCCCGTCGCGCATGATCGGGCGTGCTGGATGGGGGGTGAGTGCGATGCCTGGCGGCCTTCCGGTTCGGCCGGCCTCCACGCCGGCGGTGTGCGGGTATCGTCGCAGACGCCGGAGCGGCATTCAAGATGCAAATGCTTAAGAATACCAAAACTTTACACTTTGAGTATTGCGCGTTAACGCGTTAACGCTCTCACACGTTCGGAAGCGCTTCTTCCGCAGCGGCCCAGGCGCGCCTCCGCCAGGCGCGAATCTGCACGCCATGGCCCGAATCGACGTCGAACGGCTGCCTGCGGGTGCGAAAGTCGAGCTCTACATCAGTCCGTCGTGCCCGTATTGCCGCGAGGCGATGCGCTACTACGATGCCCAGGGCCAGCCGTACGTCGCGCACGACGCGCAGCACGATGTGGACCATCGCCGGCGCATGTTCGCCTATACCGGGAACGACCCGACCGTCCCGGCGATCGTCGTCGACGGCACGTACGTACAATCCGGATGGGGCCGGCCCCCACGGGGTTGAACGGTTCACTAGCTCGCCGGTCGGCGAGCGCGGATCTCACCCCGTCGGCGAGCCTTTTGGTCGACGCCGGCGGCCGCCGTCTGCAGGGCGAGTTGCGCCGCTTGCGCGGGATTGCGCCGCGTTACGCGTTGTTGATCTCGAACGAAACGCCGCTCTACCTGCTCGTTTCGTTTCGCGTGCGCCGCGGCGGCGCCGATCGCCCGATTCCGCCGGGCGACGTTTGGATCGACCCGCAGTCGACCGCGGATTTCGCGTTCGGCATTTCGCCGGCACTCGCGCTGCGAGGCGGCTGGCTCGTGGTCCGGCTCGTCAACTCGCACGTTCGGCGCGAACTGATCGCTCCGCTTCCGGGCGCGTCGGCGTTCGCCGGGGCCGCCGCGGGCGCGCTCGCCGCCGGCCTCATCGCGATGGGCCTGGCCTTCGCACAGCCGCGCATCGACGAGTTTGCCGTTCCGCCGGTCGGCGTCGCCGACGCTTCGCTGCGGGTGGCGTATCGCACCTCGGGCGTGGGGCATCCCACGTACGCGCTGGAAGACGATCGCGGAGCGACGATCGCTTCGGGCGCGCTGCGCGCCGCAAGCGGAACGCTGGCATTGCCGCTGCCGCGCTCGTCGCGCGCGCGCACGTACGTCGTGCGATTGCGGCAGTCCGGAGCGTTCGGCAGCGCCGAACGGGCCGCGCCGCTCACGGCGTTGCCGTCGGCGACCGCAGCGCCGCGCGCGCTGATCGAAGCGTTGTCGGTCGATCGCGCGCAAGCCGCGCCGGGCGATACGATCGTCGCGCATTACCGCACCGCCGCCGACCGCGGGCGCATCGTCTTGCGGGACGACGCGAACACCGTGTGGGCGCAGGCGCCGTTGACGCGCGACGGCACCGCGCGGCTGCTCGTGCCCGCGTTTTCCGGCGATCGCGATTTGCGCGTCACCCTCGAAGCCGCGCGCGGCAGCGAACGTTCGAGCTCGACGGTCGGCGTTGCGGTGGTCGTTCCGCCGCCGCCGCCGACGGCCGCGCCGGCTGCGGGCGCGGCCGACATCGTTCGCGTACGAGCCGACGGCGACCGGGTGCGCGCCGGCGGCGTGGTGCGCGTCGCCATCGCTTCGGGCACGACCGGCGTGCATCTCGCGCTGGAACGTCCCGACGGAACGCCGGTGGCGTCCGCCGACGTGCCGCGCGGCGCGCTTGAAGGCAGCGTCGGCGTACCGCGCGACGTACGCGGCGACGTCATGTTCGTCGCGACCTACGACGCCGGCAACGGGCAAGTCTCGATCGTGCGCCACCTGGCGGTAGCACCGCCGTAGCGCCGATCGATACGCGGCGAGCGCGGCTGACCCTCATCGTCGTCGTTCTCGGTACGGCGGCGTACGTCGCGCGCGCGATTCGCTTTCCGTTCGCCGACGGCGATCTCTTCTGGCAGAAGCATCTCGGCGCGTACGTCTTAGCGCACGGCGCGCTGCCGGTCGCGCTCGGCGGCGAAACGTTCACGGCGGCCGGCGCGCCGTGGACGCCGCAAGAGTGGCTGCTGGGCATTGCCGCCGCGCTGGCGACGGCGCACGGCGCGCTCTGGATGCTCGGCGTGGCCGCCGGCCTCGCGCTCGCGGCGTCGATGCTCCTGTGCGCTCGCCGCGCGATCGATGCCGGCGCGAGCGACGCGGCGACCGCGATCTGCATCGCGCTGCTGTGCATCGACGTCGAGGGCTCGTTCGGCATTCGCGCGCAAGTCTTTGCGTGGCCCGCGTTCTGCGCGCTGCTCTGGATGCTCGACCGGCGCGGCCGCGCGATCTTTTGGTCGTTCCCGCTGGTCGCGGTATGGGCCAACGTGCACGCCAGCGCCATGATCGCGATTCCGATCGTCTGGATCGATGCGATCGCCGCCGTCTTGCGGGAAGGCTGGTGCGCCGAAACGCGCCGCCGCATCGCGCTCGCGCTCGCCGTGCCCTTTGCGACGCTCGCTACGCCGCTGGGCGTGCGTCTCCCGGCGTACGCGGTGGCGCTGCTGAACAGCCCGATCCGGCATTCGATCAAGGAGTGGCAGCCGATCGCGTGGCACCACGATTTCTTCTGGTACGGCGGCATGCCGCTGCTCGCGCTCGCGGTGCTGGGCGCGCGAACGCTGGCGCGCGAACGCCCGCGCGACCTTGCGTGGGCGGCGATGCTGGCCGCAGCCGCTGCGAGCGCCGTACGCAACGTGTCGCTGCTGGGCTTTACCCTCGTGCCGCTGTCGGCGCGCGCGCTCGATCTCGTGCTGGCGCGCGTTTCCTGGTGGCCCCCGGCCCCGTTGCGCACGCCCGGAACGCGCCGGTTCGCATTCTGGACGACCGCGATCGCGGCGGCGGCGGTCGCCGCAGCGACGCTGCGCGAAGCTCCGGCCAGAGGAACGTTCGTGCCGCCCGTCTACACCTTCGAGCAGATCTCCGCGCTGCCGGGCGAACACCGCGTCTTCTGCTACGATTTCGCGATTTGCTCGATCGGGCTCGACTATCCCAACGTGCGCGTCTTTCTCGACGGCCGCGCCGATCCGTACCCGGTCTCGGTGTGGAACGATTTCAATCTCGTGCGCGAGGCCCGGCCGGGCTGGCAGGCGCGACTGGACGCCTATGACGTCGACGTGACGATCGTGAAGCGTTACGACGCGCTCGACCGCGCAATGGCTCGCGACGCGCGGTGGCGCCCGTTGCCGACGCTCGATGCGTGCTGCCGCGCCTACGCCCGCCGCAAGCGCCGCTAAAGCAGCCATGCGGAAGGATGTATCGGACGCCCCCGCGCAGTGGGGCCCTCGGATTCTTTTTCTCGTTTCCAGAGAAAGGACGGGTCGTGGATAGCTCCAACGCAGCAAGTTCCGGCGCGGCCGTAGGCCTCGCCGCCGTCGGAATCATGGTCTACCTGATCTTCATCTTCGGGCTGATCGCGCTCTTCATTTGGTTCTATTGGCGCATCTTCACGAAGGCAGGGTTCAACGGGGCGCTCTCGCTGCTCAACCTGATCCCCGGCGTCGGGCAGCTGGTCTGCATCATCATCCTCGCCTTCGGGCGCTGGCCGATCGAAGACGCGCTGGCCGCCTCGGGAGGACGGCCCGTGCCGCCATCGCCGATGCCGCCCTCGTCGCCTCCCGGATCGACCCTAGCTCAGGGCTAACCGTTGCGAAGCTCGGCGATCCAGTCTTCGACGGCATCGGCCGTCGACGGAAGGATCGCCGAGAAGTTCTCCGCACCGGTCGCGGTGACGGCGACGTCGTCTTCGATGCGCACGCCGATTCCGCGGAAGCGCTCGGGGACCGTCGCGTCGTCGGGCTGGAAGTAGAGCCCCGGTTCGACGGTGAGGACCATGCCTTCGCGCAGCGTGCCGTACCGGTACGTTTCGGCTCGCGCCGCCGCGCAGTCGTGCACGTCGAGCCCGAGCATGTGGCTGACGTTGTGCAGCGTATACCGCCGGTAGAGCGGGCGTTGCGGATCGAGCGCCTCGTCGAGCGACGTTTTGAGCAGACCCAAGCCGATGAGCCCTTCGGCGAGCACCCGCATCGCGGCGCGGTTGGGTTCCAGGAAATCGTTGCCGGGGGCGACCTTTGCGATTCCGGCGCGCTGCGCTTCCCATACGATCTCGTAGATCGCGCGTTGCTCGGCGGTGAAACGACCGTTCGCGGGCAGCGTTCGCGTCACGTCGGCGGTGTAGAGCGAATCGCATTCCACGCCCGCGTCGAGCAGCAGGAGCGTTCCGTCGGCCAGCGTTCCGTCGTTGCGATTCCAATGCAGCGTGCAGGCGTGTTCGCCGGCCGCGGCGATCGTCAAATAGCCGACGTCGTTGGCTTCGATGCGCGCGCGGCTCCAGAAGGCCGCCTCGATCTCGCGCTCGCTCGCGCCCGGGCGCATCGCCCGGATCGCATCCTCGAATCCGCGTTTGGTGATCGCGCACGCTTTGCGCAGCTCGTCGAGTTCGAAGGCATCTTTGACCAGGCGCATCTCGCTCAGGTGCGTCGCCAGCTCGGCGTCGCCATCGAGCAGCGAGCGCACCGGGCTGCCCGCAGCGCGCAGTTCCTCCAGATACGCCGGCAACGCCGAGAGCGGCCGGCAGGCATCGACGCCGTAGTAAAGCTGGCTCTCGTCGACGCCGCGATGGCGCCCGACCCAGAGCTCGCCGTGCACGCGGTCGGTAAAGAATTCGGCGCGGCCGCGGTTGTGCTCGCGCGCGAAGAGCAGCGTGCGGTGGCGCGCGCCGTCGGGCTCCATCACGAGCACGGCGCCGGGTTCGCCTCCGCCCATGAGGTATGCAAAATCGCTCGAGGGGCGGAAGCGGAAGCACGTGTCGTTGGCACGCACTTCCTCGCGGCCGGCGCCGATCGCCAGGAACGTTCCCGGATAGGCGCGCGAGAGCGCTTCCCGGCGCTCGCGCAGGCGCGCCAGCTGCGGATGCGAGCCGCCCGCCAAGGGCCGGTCGATCCAGCCCGTAGCCATGAAGGCGACGAGCGCCTCGGGCGTATCGGCGTCGTAGTTGGTTTTTTGCGGCGGGGCGGCTTCGGCCGCGCGATGCGTCGTCGACATGGTTCGGACGAGATTCGCCTAAGCTCCCCGCGTTACCCCGAGCTTGCCTGAAGGGCGGGAGGGCTTCGATGCGGCGATCGTTGGGCTTTCGTATGCTGGGCGCGGTGGTGGCGTCGGCGGCCTTGGCGACTGCCGGAGCCGCCGGCGCGGCCTCCGACCGGCTGCTGACCAATCTGCACGGCGACGTGACGTATCTGGCCTATCCGCAAGGAGAGTCGCACGCGCTGGCACCGTCGGCGTCGATCTCGCTCTCCGACGACGACGTCGCCGCGACCGGCGCGCGCTCGATGGCGGCGATCGTCCTGCCCGACTCGTCGCGAGTGCTCCTGGCCAGCGATACGACGGTGAAGCTCGACGCCTTCGACGGCGCCGCAAACGGCGCGCACTTCGTGGTGGCCCAGGGGAAGCTGCGCTTTCGCGTCGAGCATCCAAGCGGTGCCGAGGCGAACTACGTCTTTACGACGCCGACCGCGCAGATCGGCATACGCGGAACCGTCGGCGACATCTCAGTCGACGCATTCGACGGCGTCCGCGTGAACGTGTACCGGCTCAGCAGCCCCGACTTGCCGGTGCGCGTGACGATGATCGACGGGCAGGTGTTCGAGATTCCGGCCGGGCAGAAGATTTGGATGCGCTGGCAAAGCGGGAAGCTCGTGGGCAAGGTGTTGCCGTTGACGCAAGCCGAGATCGATCGCTTTTCGGAGCTCGGTCCGCCTCCGTCCCCGTCGCCGTAGCGCCGTGAACGAAACGCCGCTGCCCGAAACCGTGCGGGCCAACGACACGCTGGCCAACGAGCGCACCTTTCTTGCGTACATCCGTACGTCGCTGGCCTTCATCGCCTTCGGCTTCGTCATCGCACGGTTCGCGCTCTTCGCCCGGGAGTTCGCCCAGTTCGTGCACCAGCCGGCTCCCGCCAAGGGCCTCTCCGTCGCCTTCGGCACCGGCATGGCGCTGTTGGGCGTGCTGGTCGCAATTCTCGGCGCCTGGCGGCACGCCGCGACCGACCGGGGCCTGCGCCGCGGGGTCGTGATGACGCTCTCGACGCGGATGGGGTACCTGATCTCGCTTCTGGTCACGGCGGTCGGCGCCGTCATCGCCTTCGAACTGCTCACCTACCGGTAAGGCACCGCCCGGGTGACTCAGGAGCCGGGCCGAAACATCGCGAACGCCCCGCCGTATCTGTAGCTACTAAACGACGCCGTAGAAAGGCCCCCCATTCTATGCTCTCCAAGAGTGTGCTCGTTCTTCTTTGCGTTGCCGCCGCCGGCGCGCCCCTGGCGGCGCGCGCCGACGCCGTCCCCGACGCCGTGCAGAAAACGCTCGCGGGCGACTATCAGACGCTGTGCGCCGCATCGCTCGATCCCAGCGACGCCAACCTCGCCGGCGCGTTCGGCTTGCTGTCGCCGGATTTCGTCAACGTCGATTTCAAGGGCAAGCAGACCCAGCGCGACGAGTTCATCGCCTCGGCCAAGCAGCAGATCAAACAGCTCCACGTCACCTCGTGCGACAATACGGTCGTCTCGGAGAACGCGACCGACGCGAACACGGTCGTCGTGGTGCTGACCGGCAAAATCGCGGGCCAGCTCCAAGCTCCCGACGGCAATCACGATATCGACGTGACCAGCAAGAGCCAGGATACGTGGAAGATGGTCAACGGCTCGTGGATGCAGAGCGAGAGCAAAGAGCTCAGCTCGCTGGTGAAGGTCGACGGGAAAGTCGTTCAGGACGAGGGCAACTAAGTTGAAGGGTTGGAGATTCGTTCTGCTCGCGGCGGGGCTGCTCTCGCTGGTCGCGCCGCTCGCGGCGCAAGCCGACGAACGGCCCATCGCGCAAATGCGCTGGCGTTCGATCGGCCCGGCGCTGCCCGAAGGCCGCGCGACCGCCATCGCCGGCAGCAACGCGCACGCGCTGCTCTACTACGCCGGCACCGCCGGCGGCGGCGTGTGGAAGAGCGTCGACGGCGGTACGTCGTGGCAGAACGTCTCCGACCTCAATCATCTCAGCTCGATCGGTGCGATCGCCGTCGATCCCAACGACGACGCAGATCTCTGGGTCGGCGCCGGCGAAACCAATCCGCGCAACGACGTCATCCCCGAGAGCGGGCTCTACCATTCGACCAACGGCGGACGCTCGTGGACGCAGATGGCGTTTCCGAACGCGCCCGGCATCTCGCGCATCTTGCTGGATCCGAAAGATCCCAAGCACGTCGTCGTCGGCGTGCTCGGCGACGTCTTTGCGCCCAGCCCCAACCGCGGCGTCTATGCGAGCTTCGACGGCGGCGCGACCTGGGCGAAGACGCTCTACGTCTCCGACCAGGCGGGCGCGAGCGACATGGCGAGCAACCCGAAAGATCCCGACGACATCTACGCCGGGATCTGGCACGTCTTGCGCCGTCCGTGGACCATCACGAGCGGGTCGACCACCGACGACGGGCTCTATCACTCGGTCGACGGCGGGAAGACGTGGAAGCAGGTCACCGGCAACGGCTTTCCGGCGCCGCCGATCGGGCGGATCGGGATCGCGTTCGCGCCGTCGCAGCCCAGCCGCATCTACGCGCTCGTCGAATCGCAAGCCGGCGTGCTGTGGCGGTCCGACGATTCGGGCGCGAGCTGGAAGATGGTGAGCAAGGATTCGCTGGCCAATCAGCGCCCGTTCTATTTCTCGCACGTGCGCGTCTCCCCGACGGACGCCGGCACCGTATACGGCGTGAGCATGCTGCTCGCAACGTCGTACGACGCCGGCGTGAAGTTCAATCTCGCCGGATTCAGCGTCCATTCCGACCTTCACGATCTTTGGATTTCGTCCGACGGGAACCGCATGGCGCTCGCCGGCGACGGCGGCTTCGCCATTTCGACCAACGGCGGCGCGACTTGGTCGAACTCGCGCAACGTGGCGATCGGGCAAGTCTACCGCGTCGGGCTCTCCAACACGATCCCGTATCTGGTCTGCGGCGGCTTGCAGGATAACAACGCATATTGCGGGCCGTCGTTCAACGGCAACCTCGACGGCATGACCAACCGCGACTGGTTCAAGGTCGCCGAAGGCGACGGAGAGTGGGCGGTTCCCGACCCGGCCAATCCGCGGCTGGTTTGGGCCGACTCGCAGAACGGCGAGCTGGTCGTGTACGATCGCGTCTCGCACGAGTCGACCAACGTGCGTCCCTATCGCGGAACGGCCGCGGAAGATTTCGTGCTCGCCAAATCGCGCTACCGCTTCGATTGGCAATCGCCGATCGCGTTCGCCGGTTGGGATCCGCACGTCGCCTTCATCGGTGCCAACGTGCTCTTCCAAACCAGCGACGGCGGCAAGCATTGGAAGACGATCAGCCCCGATCTCACGCGCAACGACAAGTCGAAGCAGCAAGTCTCCAAAGATTCGGTGACGCAAGACGAATCCGGCGCGGAGAACTACGGAACCATTCTCGATATCGAAACGTCGGCGCGCCACAGGGGCGAAATTTGGACGGGCTCGGACGACGGCCTCGTCTATCTCACGCGCGACGGCGGCGCGCACTGGAGCAACGTCACGCCGCCGGGATTGCCGGCGGACAGTGCGGTCGAGACGGTGGCGCCTTCGACGCTGCGCGACGGCTTGGTCTACGTTTCGGCCGACCGGCACGCGATGGGCGACGACGCGGCCTACGTCTTCGTCACGCACGATTACGGCGCGCATTGGCAGAAAGTGACCGGCGGAATCGCCGCCGGGGAGTACGTACGCGCCGTGCGGCCCGACACCGCCAATAGTTCGATCGTCTACGCGGGCACCAACCGCGGCATCCGCATCTCGTGCGACGGCGGCGCGAACTGGCAGAGCTTCCAGAACAATCTTCCGGCGGTCGAGGTGCGCGACATTCGCATCCAGCCGCAGCTCGACGATATGGTGATCGCGACCCACGGACGCGCCATTTGGGTGTTGGACGACATCCGCCCGGTGCAGCAGTCGGCGTGCCAGAAGCCCACCTCGCCGCTGGTCATCGGCCCGCGCCCGGCAGTCGATCTCATCGGCTACCGCGACGACGAAGGCAACTACACCGATTTCGAGGCGCAGCAGCCCGGCGGCGGCCTCTTGAGCGGAGGCGGTGCGGTCGCCAGCCTCTACTACTGGCTGCCGGTCGCGGCGCAGACGCGCCCGACGCTCGACATCTACGATCTCAAGGGCCACCACTTGCGCCACATCGCAGGCGAGCACGACGTGTTCACCGGCCAGGAAGGCTCGTCGTACTGGCTCACGCGTACCGACGGGAAGAACGAGTTCGACTACGACTTCACGATCGACGGGCCGGCTCGCTACGAGAGCGCTCCGTTCTTCTTCCGCGGGCCCGACGAAGGCCCCGTGCTTCCCCCGGGGCATTACACGATGGTGTTCAACCTCGAAGGGAAGGCGTACCGGTTTACGATCGTCAAGCTCGCCGACCCGCTCTCGACCAAGACGCCGCAAGAGTATCAAGCGCGGTTCGAACAGCAGAAGCGCGTCTACGCGCTGCTGGGCAAGGTCGACGTGATGCTCAACGAACTGCACTCGGTTCGCGAAACGCTCGCCGACGGCAAGAAGGGGCTCAAGCCGGCAGACGCCGCGACGGCGGCAAAGCTGCAAACGTCGATCGACGCAATCGACGCGCTGGTCGCGACGCTCACGTCGTCGCCGCAGAACTTCGAGGACTTCATTCAGAAGCCCGGACAGCTGCGCGAAGACGTGCTGGGCTTGATGCAGGACGAAACGCTGGCGCAGGCGAGCCTGCAGCTCTACGCTCGGCTCGAACGCACCTACGGCGAACGCGCCGTCGCCTACGACGCCTGGGTCGGGTCGCTCCCGGGCGTCAACGCGACGCTCAAGGCCGCCAACCTCAAGCCGGTGCCGATCCCATCGCGCTAGTCGAGTCGGTCAACGTCGGGATTCCGCAAACCGTCGCGGCCGCGGACGGACGGACGTTCGCGACCGCGATCGTCAAGCTGCCGGTCGCCGGCCGGGTGCGCGCGCAGGGCGTGAATCTGGCCGGCGACGATCAAGCCGATCGCACCGTCCACGGCGGCGTGGATAAAGCGATCTACGCGTACGGCATCGAGGATTACGCGTGGTTCGAGCGCGAGCGCGGCATCGCGGTGCGGCCCGGGCTCTTCGGCGAAAATCTCACGACGCGCGGCGTCGATCTCGGCGCGCTGCTCGTCGGCGAACGCTGGCGCGTCGGCAGCGCGCTGCTCGAAGTCTCCGAGCCGCGCTTGCCGTGCTTCAAGTTCGCGTGGCGCATGGACGATCCGCAGTGGATCAAGACGTTCGCCAAGGCGCTGCGCCCGGGCGCCTACTTCCGCATCGTCGAAGCCGGCGACGTCGCGGCCGGTGATGCCGCCGAGCTGGAGTTTCGCCCCGAGCATCACGGCGCGACGATCCGGGAGGTGATGCGGATTCGCCTCTTCGCCCCCGGCGAGCGCGCCAAGCTCGCAAACGTCGCCGCACTTCCCGAAGATTGGCGCCGGTGGGCCGCCGGCGAAGAGCGCGCGTGATCCCCGCCGGCACCGTCGCCTCGTTGAACGTCGGTGCCATCGAAGAAGCAACGTTTCGAGGCCGGCAATTCCAGACGGCCTTTCGCAAGAAGCCCGTCGAAGGGCGGATTCGCGCGGAGCGGGTCATGCTGCAAGGCGACGCGCAGGCCAGCATCCACTTGCACGAAGGCGAGAACGCGAAGGCGCTCTACGCGTACGCGCTCGAGGACTACGAATGGTTCGCGGCTACGTACCGCATCGCCGTCGAGCCGGCGCTTTTCGGCGAGAACCTCACGCTGCGCGGGGTCGATCTCGGCGCGTGCGTCGTCGGCGATCGCTGGCGCGCCGGCGACGCGCTGCTCGAGGTTTCCGAGCCGCGCCTACCGTGCTATAAGTTCGGCTGGCGCATGAACGACCCGGCGTGGGTGAAGATCTTCGCGACGGCGTTGCGTCCGGGCTCGTACTTTCGCGTCGTGGAGCCGGGCGAGATCGGCGCCGGCGACGCGGTGTCGCTGGAGTATCGCCCCAGCGAACACCAGCTCACCGTCCGGGAGGTGATGCGCATTCGTCTCTACGCGCCCGGCGAGCGTGCGAAATTCGCCGGCGTCGCCGCGTTGCCGTTCAACTATCGCGCGTGGGCGAAAGGCGAACCGGATATCCTCAACGGCCCTTGACGCGCGCGACGTCGATATCGAGGCCGATATCGAGCGCGGGCGCGCTGTGCGTCAGGTACCCGGCGCTGATGAGGTCGACGCCGGAGCGCGCGATCTCGGCGATGGTGGCCGCCGTGACGCCGCCGCTCGCCTCGGTCAACACGCGGCCGCCGGCGAGCGCGACCGCCGCTTCGAGTTGTTGGGGCGTCATGTTGTCGAGCAAGACCGCGTCGATCGGTTCTTCGAGCGCCTCGCGCAGCTGTGCGAGCGTGTCGACCTCGACCTCGACCTTCACCATGTGGCCGACCGCGGCGCGAACCGCGCGCACGGCGTCGCGGATCGAGCCGGACAGGGCGATGTGGTTGTCTTTGATCAGCACCGCGTCGTCGAGGCCGAACCGGTGATTGCTGCCGCCGCCGCACCGCACGGCGTATTTCTCGAGCGCGCGCAGCCCCGGCGTCGTCTTGCGCGTGTCGACGACGTGCGCGCGGGTTCCGGCCACGAGGTCGACCAGTTCGCGGGTCGCGGTCGCGATGCCGCTGAGGCGGCAAAGCAGGTTTAACGCAGTGCGCTCGCCGGTGAGGATGGCGCGAGCCGGCCCGCGTACGGTGGCGATCGCGGCCCCGGCGCCGGCGCGCGACCCATCGGGCAGCGCGATCTCCATCGCCACGGCGGAGTCGAGCAACTCGAAAACCACGCGCGCGGCCTCGATTCCGGCGACGACGCCGGCCTTGCGCGCTACGAAGCGCGCTTGCGCGGTCGCATCTGCGGCAACGATCGCATCGGTCGTCAAATCGCCGCCGCGGCCGATATCTTCGAGCAGGGCCGTGCGGACGAGCGGCTCGATCGCGATTCGGTCAAGGGCTCGCAAGCGTGCGCAACCTCGTGAACGATCGTTTCGCGTACGCCTCTTCGGCGCGCGGATAGTCGCTGCGGAAATGCGAGCCGCGGCTTTCGGGCCGCGCCAGCGCCGCCTCGGAGATGAGCCGTCCCGCGACCAATAGGTTGCGCAGTTCGTTGCCGGCATTCGGAAAATCGGCGTCGAGCTCGGAGATGCGCAGCAGCGCCTCGCGCAGTCCGCGTTCGGTTCGCACCAGCCCGACGTTGGCGTACATCACGTTGCGCAGGTCGGCGATCGCTTGGGCCTCCGGTGCGGCAGCGTTGGGCGGCGTACGGTAGCCGAGCGCGGGCGGCCGCTCCTTGGGCGCGACCGAATCCTTGACGTCGGTGGCGACGCGGCTGCCGTACACCAGCGCTTCGAGCAGCGAGTTGCTGGCGAGCCGGTTGGCGCCGTGGACGCCGGTCGCACTGGTTTCGCCGCACGCCCAGAGCCGCGCCAGCGACGCGCGCCCCCATTCGTCGACCGCGATGCCGCCCATGTGGTAGTGGGCCGCCGGCGCGACCGGAATGTTGTGCACGCGCGGGTCGATGCCGGCGGCGATGCAGAAGCCGAAGACGGTCGGGAACGACTCGGGGAAGCGCGCGCCGATCGCCGCCCGCGCGTCGAGGCCCACCGTGCGGCCGTGCTGCTGCTGCTCGAAAATCGCGCGCGCGACGACGTCGCGCGGGGCGAGTTCGGCGTCGGGATGGAGGCCGAGCATGAAACGCTCGCCGAGATCGTTGACCAGCACCGCACCCTCGCCGCGCACCGCTTCGGTGACGAGCGGCATCGGATCGCGCCCGATCGCCAGCGCGGTCGGGTGAAACTGCACGAACTCCATGTCGGCGAGCAGCGCTCCGGCGCGTGCGGCCATCGCGATGCCGTCGGCGGTCGCCTGTACGGGATTGGTGGTGTAGCGGTAGAGCCGGCCGATGCCGCCCGTCGCGAGCACCACGGCACCGGCGCAGAAGGCGATCGCGCGGCGATCGCCGGCGGAGTGCGCGTAGACTCCGGCGACGCGATCGCCGTCGAGGATCAAATCGTCGGCGATGATCTCTTCCACGACGTCGATCGATGGGTGCGTTTGCACCGCCTCGATCAGCGCCCGTAAAATAGCGTGCCCGGTCGCGTCGCCCCCGGCTTTGACGATGCGCCGGCGCTGGTGCGCGGCTTCGCGCCCGAGCGCGAGCTCGCCGCTGTCGCTGCGGTCGAAGGCGGCGCCCAGCTCGAGCAGCTCCTCGATGCGCGCGGGCGCGTCTTGCGTGAGGATCTGCACGATCTTCTCGTCGCTGATCCCGGCGCCGGCGCGCTGCGTGTCGATGGCGTGCAGGCGCGGCGAATCGTCCTTGCCCATCGCCGCCGCAATTCCGCCTTGCGCCCAGTCGGTCGCGGCGCCGCTGCCCAAGCGCGTCTTGCAGAGCACCGTCACGCGCAGCGGCACGAGCTTGAGTGCGGCCATCAGGCCGGCGATGCCGGCGCCGACCACCAAGACGTCGCTGCGCCGCTCTTCCATCTCCGCTTTACGTTTAATCGCGAGGCTTCTTACTGTACTCCAGCATGCGATCGACCGCGCGGCGGGCGCGCTCGGCAACGCCGGATGGGACCGTCACTTCGTACTCCATCGCTTCGAGGCTGTGCAGCACTTTCGGCAGCGTGTTGCGCTTCATGTGCGGGCAGAGGTTGCACGGGCGTACGAAATCGACGCTGGGATAGCGGCCCGAGACGTTGTCGGCCATCGAGCACTCGGTCATCAGCAGCACGCGGGGAGCGCGCGCGGCATCGTGCGTCTCGCGGACGGTCATCTCGCCGACGTACTCGATCATGCCTTGCGTCGACCCGACGTAGTCGGCCTCGGCCAGCACGCCGGGGGGGCACTCGGGATGCGCGATCACCACCAGCGAGGGATCGCCTTCGCGGAAGCGCCGGATATCGTCGCCGGTGAAGCGCTCGTGCACTTCGCAGTGGCCCTTCCACGCAACGATCTCGACGTCGGTTTGCGAAGCCACCCACTTGGCGAGATACTCGTCGGGGAGGAAGACGACTTTCGGCACGCCGAGCGCGCGTACGATCTGCAGCGCGTTGCCGCTGGTGACGCAGATATCGGACTCGGCCTTGACTTCGGCCGACGTGTTGACGTAGGTGAGCACGGGCACGCCGGGATAGCGTTCGCGCAGCAGGCGAACGTCGGCGGCGGTAATCGAGTCGGCCAGCGAGCACCCGGCCTTGAGATCGGGGACCAGCACGGTTTTGGAGGGGTTGACGAGTTTGGCCGTCTCCGCCATGAAGTGGACGCCGCAGAGCACGATCACGTCGGCGTCGGTTTTAGCGGCTTCCATCGCCAGCGCGAGCGAATCGCCCACGATGTCGGCCACGGTGTGGAAGATCTCCGGCACTTGATAGTTGTGGGCGAGGATGACGGCGTTGCGCTCGCGCTTGAGCCGGTTGATCGCGGCAACGTAGGGAGCGAAGAGCGGCCACTCCACGCGCGGAATGACGTGCGCGACGCGCTCGAAAATGGGATCGGTTTCGGCGGCGATCTCGGCGGTGTAGGGAAGTTCGAGTACGCTCATCGGTTCTACGCTCTGGGTTGCGGTTGGAGGGCGGCAGCCCCTGCCCGCCGCACTTCGAGACGATGCGGCGACTTCGCGCGGTTGCGCTCCTCTCCATAACCCTCGCCGCGGCCGCGAGCGTTGCGGTCCCGGTTCGCGCGGCCGGGCCCTCGCTGCCCGCATTGCCCTCGGCCGCGCCGTCGCTCCCTCCCGGCGTACGCGTGGAAGGGCTCTACCGCACCGCGCCGGTCGTGCTCGACGGCGCGCCGCTCTTCCGAATTGCGACGCTGGCGACGGGCGCGGCCGGCATGCCGGCCGAGATGCGGGCCGACGTGATCAACGACGCGCTCGACGCGCTGGTTGCGACCGAGAGTAAGGCGGCGGGCGCCGCAACGACCTACGATCCGGAGACCCTGCACGTCGGCGTGCGCCAGGAGGGCGATCAGGCCCTGATCGCCGCGACCGATGCCAAGCATTCCGTGCCGTTTCCGATTCTCACCGTGACCACGGTCGATGCGAAGTTCTATCGCGAGAACGCCGGGGCGCTCGCGGAACGCTGGCGCGGCGTTCTGCAAACGGCGCTCGTCGCCGCACTGGCCAAACGGCAGCCGGCGCAACTGCAGCGAAACTTCGTCGATCTTCTCCGCGCGGTGGCGACGCTGGCCGGGGCCAGCCTCGCCGCGTGGCTGCTCGTGTGGCTGGTCGACCGGCGCATCGTCGCGCTCGAAGAAGAGAGCGACGAGCGGACGCGCGAGCTCGAATCGGCCAAAGCCGGCGGCGCCGGCAGCGAGAGCGACGCGTGGCGCGCCGGCTTCCAGCGATTGGCCGCGCGCGCCGTGGATCCCGAGCTGCAACTCAAGTTCTGGCGCGCCGCCGCCGCGCTGATCATCTCCGCGACGCTGCTCGCCTGGACGATCGCCAGCCTGTGGGCGCTCTCGCTCTTTCCGCAAACCGCGCCGCTGGGCAGCCAAATCGGCCGCGGCGTCGCGCGCATCGCCTTCGTTTGGATCGCGGCGTTCGCGCTCGCACGCCTGGCGGAGCTCGCGGTGGCCAGGATCGCGCGCGCCGCGCGCCGGCGCCTCGGGGGCGCCACCGAAGACGAGCGTACGCGCGCGGTGCTGCGCATTCCGACGATCGCGCGCGCGGCCGATACGATGGTCAAGTCGATCGTCTACTTCGGCGCCGGATTGCTCACGCTCGGCGCTCTCGGGTTGCCGGTGGCATCGGTGCTCACGATCGGCGGCGTGGTCGCCTTCGCCCTCTCGTTTGCCGCGCAGAATTTGGTTCGCGATTTCCTCAACGGGTTTCTGGTGCTCGCCGAAGATCAATACGTCGTCGGTGACTACGTCACGATCGGCCGGTGGAGCGGGCTGGTGGAATCGATGACGCTGCGCATCGTCAAGATTCGCGACTCCTCGGGCAATCTCGTAACGATTCCTTACGGCGCCGCGGTCGAAGTGGTCAACGGCTCGCGCAACTGGTCGCGCGTGGACTATCGCATCGCCGTCGCCCCCGGCGCCGACGTCGGCAATGCGATCGCGGTCATGCGCGAGACCATCGAGACGATGGCGTCGCAGCCGCCGTGGAGTTCGGCGATCGTCGAGCCCATCGAATTCGAAGGCGTCGAAGCGATCGGCGCGTCGGGCATCGTCTTGCGCGCGTCGCTCAAAACCGCGCCGCTGCGGCAGTTCGAACTCAAGCGCGAGATCAACGCGCGAATCCTGGAAGCGTTCCGCGCCGCGTCGATTCCGCTGGGCGTCGATCCGGCAGCGCCCGGCATCCTGATGGCGCCGCCGGCGGGGCCGGCGTGAGCCCGAAGCTGCTTTCGCGAGCCGTGCTGGTCGCGGTGACGCTGCTCGTGGCGATCTGCTACTACGTTCCGGCCGGGCACGTCAACTTCGTCGAAGCGTGGGGCGAAGGCACGTTCGGCGTGCAGCTTCCGACGCGCGGCACGCGGATCGCCGGGGTCGATCCGGGCTCGCCGGCGGCCCGCGCCGGCGTGCGCGCGGGCGACCGGCTCGTCGTCCGCGATTGGCGGGAACTCAGCCGGTTCGGCAGCCCGTACGCGGGCAGCACGGAGACGTACGCGATCGAGCGCGACGGCATCGAGCGCGCGGTCACGCTGACCGCGGTGCCGGTGACGTCGTTCGGCGCGTGGCAGCGCGCCGGCGGCCTTCTCGCGCTGCTGCCGCCGACGATCTTTCTCATCGTCGCGTTCGTCCTGGTCTTCATCCGGCCGTCGGTGATGATGTGGTCGTTTTACGTTTTCGCGGTCGGCTATTTCGGGACGCTGCCGCCGTTCGAATACTGGGCGCACGTCCTGCCGCTTCCGGCCTATCTCGTGCTGACGTTCGTGCTGGTGACGATTTGCGGTTCGTGGAGCGTCATGGCGCTGCTGCCGTTCGTCCTGCGCTTCCCCAGCGGCGATCTCGAAGGCTGGCGCAAGAAGTTCGACAAGTTCGTGTGGCTGCTGCTCGCCATCGCGTTCGCGTTCGCCACGATCGAGTTCCGCCAGCAAATGACCAACGGCACCCTTCCCTGGTGGTCGTTCTATACCGACGATCTGCTGCCGCTCTTCACGTTCGGCATCGCGACGCTGGTCCTGGCGAAAAACTATGCCGTCGCTACCCCGGCCGACCGCCGGCGTTACGGCTTCCTCATCGTCGGAACCGTCGCGTCGTTCGTCGCCTATGCGGTCTATTTCGTCCCGGGCGTGCCGTTTGCGGTGGGCCAGGTGGTGGGCTTCGGCGTCGTGTTGATGCCGGTCTGCGTCGCGTATGCGGTCTTCAGGCTACGCGTGATCGACATCAACTTCGTGCTCAATCGCGCGCTGGTGTACTCCACGATCTCGCTCGGCGTCGTCGCCTTCGTTTCGCTGCTGGATTTCTTCTCGTCGCAGGCGGTGTCGATCGGACGCTTCGCGCTGCCGATCGAGCTCGTCGCGACGATCGCCATCGGGTTTCTGCTCGACCGCATCAACAAGTGGGTCGAGCGCGCGGTCGAAGCGATTTTCTTTCGCGCGCGCCGGAACGCCGAAGCGTTCGTGCGACGAGCCGCGAAAGCGCTGCCGTACGCGACCCAGGAGAGCGCGATCTCCGACGGGCTGGTCGACGTGCCGGCCGAAGCCTTGAAGCTGTCGGCCGCCGCGCTCTACCGGCGCACCGCCGACGGCCATCGGTACGAAGGCATCGCGACGTCGGCCGCGACTCCCGTTGCCCCGCCGGGATTCGACGCCGACGAGCTGCTGGTGCGCATGCTCGCATCGGACGAGCGCCGGATGTGGCTCGACGAGGTGCGCTCGCATCTCGACGCCGCGAACAGCGCGATCTACGTGATCGCCGTGCCGGTCACCGTGCGCCACCAGCTGGTCTCGTTCACGCTCTACGGGGCGCACTCCAACGGCGCGCAGCTCGATCCGGACGAAGTCGAGCTGCTCGAAGAGCTGGCGCGCGAGGCCTCGCGCGCGTACGATCACGTCGAAGCGGTGCGCGTGCGCGAGCGCTACGCGCGGTTCACGTTAGACCGTCCAGAAACCGCGTGAGCGCCGCGTAGAAGGCGTCGGGCTGGTCGAGCATCGCGAAGTGCCGGGCGGGAGCGATCGGCTCGAGCTCGAGTTTCGGTACGCCGGGAAGCAGCGCTTTGTAGAACGCGACCGCCTGGTCTTGCGTGAATCCGCCCATCGCTTGGGCCGTTACCGGATCGTAGGGAACGATTTCCATGACCGGGACGGTAATCGATGCCAGCTGCGGGCGCAGATCCGTTGCGAGGTCCTCTCCGATCCACGCGGCGACCGCTTGCCGATCGCTTCTCGCCTCGAGTTGCGCGGTCGGATCGACGAGCGCAGCGTCGCGGGTGCCGATCGTGCTCATGAACTGCCGTTCGTAGGCCAGAAACTGTGCGGGCGTCTGCGCGACGATGGCGGCCGACGTGCGCTGCGCGGTCGCCAATCGTTCCTGCGGCGTCTGCGATGCGACGGTGGGAAAGACGGGCAGGCCGTCGACCGAGACGATGCCGCGCAACCGCTCGGGATGCTGCTCGGCCAGCAGAAAGCTCAGCGTTCCGCCGAGGCTGTGGCCGACGACGACCGGCCTGACGATGCCCACGTCTTCGAGCAGCTTCCAGAAGTCGCGAGCGAAGGTAGAGAAGAGCGGCGTTTGCGTGGTGGCCGGGCGCCCGTCGAAGCCGGGCAGCGTCAGCACGTAGACGGTATACTTCGGCGCGAAGCGATCGATGGTGCCGTACCATTCCCACGGCCCGCATCCGAGCCCGGGAATCAAGATCAGCGCTTGGGTGCCGGTGCCGTAACGATCGACGTGCAGCGTGCCGGCTTCGAAGGAAGAAGCGGGAACGGGAGCCGGGGGAAGCGTTGCGGCGCGTGCGGCGGACGGGGCCGCGAGGGTGCAGGCGAGTGCGAGCGCCGAAACGAGCGGCGCGAAAGACGGGCGATGCATGGCGTGCTCCTTGTTGCGGTGCGTTCGTTACTCGGCGTCGTCGGCGTCGAAGACTTCGTCGACGCGCTTGCCGAAGATTTTTCCGATTTTGAATGCGAGCGGAAGGCTCGGAGCGTACTTACCGTTCTCGAGCGCGACGACGGTTTGCCGCGCGACGCCGAGACGGTCGGCGAGTTCGGCTTGCGACCAATCGTTCTCGGCGCGCAATACTTTCAGCCGGTTTCTCATTCGTATTGCCGTGCGACGAAGTGGCGCGCGATGCCCCACGAGAACATCACGACCATCCAGGTCCACCACGCGGAGGGGGCCGGCAAACCGGCGGCGATTTCGAGGAAGCCGTAGGTAACCGAGAGGGCCGCCGTGATGCCGCCCGCGATCGCGAGCGAATCGATGAACCTGCGCCGCGTGAACTCGTCCGTTCCTCGCATGAAGCCGAGGATCGCCGGCAGCATGAACGCCACCGGAACCAGCGGCAGCATCAAGATGACGACGCGCAGCCATCCGCCGATGCCGAAATGCTTGACGAAGAAGATACCGCCGAAGAGCACGATGGCATAGGCGACCATGGTAAGGGTCAACTGCACCTTATAGGTGCGGGAAGCAATGACGGTCGGGTTGTCGCGTTTCATGTACATAATGTACGCTATAACGTACATAATGTCAACCGCAAGCGACTTCTTGAGTGAGGGGTGAGAGGGCGGGCGCAAAGAGGGAACATCCTCTTCATGCACTACTGCGAGCCGAATCCACCCCATCCGGGCGACGTGCTGCTCGAACGCTTCCTGGTGCCGATGAACTTGTGCGTCGATCGCTTGGCGGCCGATCTACAGCTCCCGGCGGAGGGCCTGCGCGAGATCGTCGATGCAAAGCGGCCGGTGACGATCGAGACGGCTTTGGGCTTGGCCCGGAAGCTCGGCACGTCGGCCGAGTACTGGATCCGCCTGCAGTCCCGCTACGACCAAGCCGCCGCCGACCGCAGCGCCTAACCCGGCGCGATGAAAGTCATGTTCACTTTTGGCCGGGGAAGACTATACTCGGGCTCGAAGCTCCCCGTCCCCCAACGCTCGTTTCGTAAGAAAGTGGAAGGCAAGTAGTTGCATGTTGGCTCAGGTTGGTAAACCGGCTCCGGATTTCAAGCTCCCGAGCACCAAAGACGCGACCAGCGCGAAGAACCTCGGAAAAGAGATCAAGCTCTCCGACTATCGCGGCAAGTGGCTGATCCTGTTTTTCTATCCGCTCGATTTTACGTTCGTGTGCCCGACCGAAATTACGGCGCTTTCCGAGCGTACCGCCGAGTTCAAAGAGTTCGACACCGAAATTCTCGGCTGCTCCACCGACTCGGTGTTCAGCCACTGGGCGTGGCTGAACACGCCGCGCGATAAGAACGGCATCGCCGGCACGCAGTACCCGCTGATCGCCGACTTCACCAAGGAAACGGCGCGCGCGTACGGCGTGCTCGACGAAGCCAGCGGTGCGGCGCAGCGCGGCCTCTTCATCATCGATCCCGAAGGCCTGCTCAAATACGCGGTGGTTACCGACGACAACGTGGGCCGCAGCGTCGACGAAACGCTGCGCGTGCTGCAGGCGCTGCAAACGGGCGGCCTCTGCCCGGCCGAGTGGAAGCCCGGCAAAGCGCTCCTTCAGAAGGCCTGAGCCACATGGCACTCCGGATGCGTAGCCCCCTTCCTTCACTGGAGGGGGCTACGGCGTGGGTCAACGGCCGGCCGAGCGACGACGAGTTGCGCGGCCGGCCCGTGGTCGTGTCGTTCTGGTCGCAGAGCTGCTATCTGTGCCACGACAGCGCCGAACTCGTCGCGCGGTGGCGCGATACGTATCAAGCGCGCGGCGTCGCTTTCATCGCGGTGCATCAGCCGCGCTCCGAAGCCGAGCTCGACGTCGAGGCGGTGACGAAGGACGCGCTCGAAGAGATGAAGCTCACGCAGCCGGTCGCGATCGACAACGATCATGCGATCGTCGATCGTTTCGGCAACCAGTTCGTCCCGGCGTTCTACGTCTTCAACCGTCTGCACGAACTGCGCCATTTTCAAGCCGGCGGCAAGGGCTTCGAACGGATCGAGGCCGCCATCGAGCGGGTGCTCGACGAAACGGCCGAAGAAGAGGCGCTAGCCTAGGCGAAACGGCGAAACTCCCAGCGGGTTGGCGCGTACATGAATCGCTATGATCACTATGTCGACGAACTGGAAGGGCCGGATCCGCAGCCGAATCGCCGTCTTTGCGCTGAGCGCAGCGACGGTCGCCCTGATCCTCGCAACCTACCACGCCCTGGCCGCCCTGTACCCCGCCTAATCAGGCTTTGAGGGCGGGTCCTCGTGGGTACGAGAGGCGGGTACGAAAGAGTACCACCTCGTCCACTCAATGGAGGAACGCTATGAAGCGATGGTTTGCCGGCCTCGGGCTGGTCGCCGCCATGGTCGTCGGCCTCGGGGCGGTTCGCGCCGCGGCGCAGCCTGCACCGACGCCCACGATGAGTCCGTCACCGACTCCCGCGTCGACGATGCAGCCGTAGGTCCCAAGAAATCGCACCGCTCGGCGGTGCGATTTTTCTTTGCCCTAAGGATCCCTTACCCCGGGGCCGATAGGTAACTCAGGTCACCAATAAGAAGTAACCGCCGTTATTAATATCGCCCGTCCGCGGAAGTCATGGCCACACTACAGCTCATTCTGATCGGCTTTGTCGTCGGGATCCTCGTCGGTTTGACCGGCGTGGGCGGCGGCAGCATTATGACGCCGCTGCTGGTCACCGTGCTCAAAGTGAATCCGCTCGTCGCCGTCGGCACCGATCTGCTCTATAGCGTGCCCACCCGGCTCTATGGGGCGTTTCTGCACGGCCGCCAGGGCACGGTGAACGGCGAGATCGTCAAGGCGCTCCTGTTGGGCGGTCTCCCCTCGTCGGTCGTCGGGCTGGCCGGGCTCTATTGGCTGAGGCACCACGTCGATTTGCGGCTGCTCGAGGGCTGGACGAAGCACGCCATCGGCGTCGCGCTCTTCCTCGCCGCCGCCATGATTCTCGCGCGACCGCTCTTTAAGAAGCGCGCGCTGCCCCCGCCCGGGACGCCGTTTTCGTGGGAACCCGGCCAGCGCGCGCGCGTGATCGCGCTGGGCGTCGCGGTCGGCGTGATCGTGACGCTCACCTCGATCGGAAGCGGTGCGGTGACGCTGCCGCTGCTTTCGCTCACGCTTCCGATGGTGGCGCTGCCCGAGCTGATCGGTTCCGACATCGCGTTCGCCGCGTTTCTCATTCCGATGGCCGCGGCGGGGCGCTGGACGATGGGCGACGTGAACGCGCCGCTGGCCATGACGCTGTTGATCGGCTCGCTACCGGGCGTCTACATCGGCAGCAAACTCTGCGGCCGTTTGAGCCAAACCTGGCTGCGCCCCGCCGTTGCCGTGACCCTGGTCTTCGTCGGAGTGCAGCTGGTCTAAGAGCGTGCGCCGCTTCGTCGGGGAACCGCTCGCGCCGGTCGGCGACGGCTACGCAACCGCGGCCGGCGGCAACGAACCTCCGCTGCCCTCCGCGTTTCGCTGGCGGGATCGCGAGCTCACCGTGAAGGCCGTGCTGCGCGTCTGGCGTTCGAGCAAGACCGATCGCGGCGATACCTATCTCAAACGCCACTGGTTCGAAGTTGAAACCGGGCAAGGCGAACGCGCCGAGCTCTACTACGATCGCGCCGCAAGGCGCGCGGCTCCGCGCTGGTGGCTCTTCGCTCTCGACGATCTGTGAACGGGTTGTCGATAACGTGTGCATAGCGAAACGTTCTTGTGCATCGCTTGTGGAAGAGCCGAATTCGCTCTTGCAAACGCCTTCTCGCTCTTGATACCATGCTCGTACTTCGTTCGGCAACGACGAAGTGCGGCTGAGTCGAAGCCGCCGTCCGAACGTGTTGACGGCCGTGCGAAAGCCCGGCAAGAGCGAGACCGACGACACCGGTCGATACGTCAGTGGGGAGCCGGCAACGGCTTCAAACAGGCGAGAATGGCTGGAGAGACGGCAAGGCCCGTAGCCTCACGGCGACGGGCTTTGTTATTATGTGGCATGGAGTACGGCGATCTTCGCGCGCGCGCGAACCCCGCATTTGTGCCGGCGCAACGCGCCGCGCCCGGCGGCGTCGCGAGCCTCTACGGCGCGGCCGCACCCTTCGGCACGCCGCAGTTTGCCTGGCGGGAAGCAGCCGATCTCGCACCGCGCTCGGCGCAAGGCAGCGACGAGCCGATTCCCGGCTGGCGCTTCTCGGGATCGCTGTGGCCGTGCGAGCGTTATGCGATACGCGTTCCCGAACGGTGGAACGGCCGGCTCGTCGTTGCGGGATGCCCCGGGCAGCGCACGGAGTTCGCGTGCGATTTGATCTTCGGCGATCCGCTTCTCGCGCGCGGCTACGCTTACGCTGCGGGAAACAAAGGGAACGGCGACGGCGCGGCGCTGCTCGAGCCGGGTGCGGCGCTCGTCGTCGACGGTGCGTCGTTGCCGCGCTTCGCGCTGCCGGGCGGCCGCGGCGTCGCCTTTTGGCAGCACGCGCCCGGGCATCTGATGGAGCGCTGGCCCGAAGAGCTGGTGGCCCTGGCCGGCCGCGCGAACGAGGCGCTCGAGCGCACGCACGGGCGCGGCGCGGAGTTCGTCTACGCAGCCGGGCTCTCCAACGGCGGCTATCAAGTGCGCCGCGCGATCGAAGAGAGCGACGTCTTCGACGGCGCGCTGGTGTGGAACGCGGTGCTGTGGAGCGTCGAGCACAACCCGCTCGATAGCCTCGCCTTGGCGATCGCCGCGTGCGAAGCCGGCGAACCGGAGCGCGCGCTGCTGGCCGGCTTTCCTCCCGACGTCGCCGCGCTTTCCGGAACGTCGTCGCTCTATGCGAAGAACCTATTCGCGTACTGGTACGTGACCCTGTGGCTTCACGCGACGTTCCTCGATCCCGCGACTTCGATCGCGTACGGCGACGTCGCCGATCCGGCGCCGGCGGAATCGTGGGGCGCGCGCATCGGAACGTGGCGATCCGGCCGCTCGCCGGAGATTGCGCGCCGCATCCGCGCGTTCGAAAACACCGGCCGCATCGGCTGCAAGCTGATCGACGTCGCCTCCGAGTTCGACCATCTCATTCCGCCGAAGATCCACTTCGATCCGTATCGCCGGCTCGTCGAGGCCGCCGGCTGCGCGCAGCGCTATCGGTCGCGGCTGATCGCGGGCGCCCAGCACGTCGACAACTGGTCGGAAGATCCGGAGTATCCCGCGATGCGCCTCGGCCATCCGGCGGTATTGGACGCGTGGGACGAGCTGGTTGCTTGGGTGGAGGGCGAGCCGGTAAATTCAGCGTAAACGCGCCAGGCGCTCGGGAACCGCTCACGCAACAACAGGCGCGATGGACGACAAGCGGGTCGAGCTTACGCTTCGTGGGCTACTCATCGGCGCGGCGATTACGCTGGTGTTTACCGCTGCAAACGTCTACGCGGGGCTCAAAGTCGGCCTCACCTTTGCGACGACGATTCCGGCGGCCGTCATCTCGATGGGCGTGCTGCGCGCCTTTAGAAACTCGACGATCTGGGAGAACAACATCGTCCAGACGGTCGCATCGGCGGCCGGCACGCTTTCGGCGATCATCTTCGTGCTGCCGGGATTGGTGATGATCGGTGCGTGGACGGGTTTTCCGTTCTGGCAGTCGTTTGGGATTTGCGCCGTCGGCGGCGTGCTCGGCGTGATGTACAGCGTGCCGCTGCGTCGCGCGCTCGTCGCGCAATCGGACTTGCCCTATCCCGAAGGCGTCGCCGCCGCGGAAGTGCTGAAGGTGGGCTCGGGCGGCGTCGCGCCCGGCGAAGTCGAGCACAATCGCGCCGGCATGCTCGCGCTGGTGGTCGCGTCGGCCGCGTCGTTCGGCCTCGCGGCGTTCGCCGGCGCTCGCATCGTCGCGGGGCAAGTCGCGGCGTACGTGAAAGCCGGCCCGGCCGATACCGGGCTCGCATTCGGGCTGTCGATGTTGCTCGTCGGTGCCGGGCATCTCATCGGCCTCTCGGTCGGTTTGGCGATGCTCGCAGGGCTCGTCATCGCGTGGGGATTCTTAACGCCGATCTTGAGTGCGCTGCATCCGATGGCCGGCGACGCGGCGACCGTCGCGCTGGGCATCTGGCAGAGCAAAGTGCGGTTCGTCGGCGCCGGTACGATCGCGATTGCGGCGCTCTGGACGCTCGGACGGCTCGCGCGGCCGGTATGGAGCGGTTTGGTGTCGGCGGTGGCCGCGTCGCGCCATCGGTCGGCGCACGGTTCCGCGTCGCTGCCGATCGTCGAGCGCGACATTCCCATCGGCATCGTCGGCGCAATTTCCGCGCTCTGTCTCGTGCCGCTCGCCGTGCTGCTCGTCACGTTTCTCGCAGGCGGCGTCGAAGCGTCCGCGGCGTTACCGCTCGCGCTCGTCGCCCTGGCGTACATCGTCGTGGTCGGCTTTCTCGTTGCCGCCGCGTGCGGCTACATGGCGGGATTGATCGGTTCGTCGAACAGTCCGGTCTCCGGGCTGGCGATTCTTGCGGCGCTCGGGATCTCGGTGGTGCTGGTCGCGATGGTAGGGCGCGTCAGCGCGGTCGACACGACGGCGTTGATCGCGTACGCCCTCTTCGTTACCGCGGTCGTGCTCGCGATCGCGACGATTTCGAACGACAACTTGCAGGATCTCAAAACGGGGCAACTCGTCGGAGCGACGCCCTGGAAGCAGCAAGCGGCGCTGATCGTCGGCGTCGTATTCGGCGCGGCGATCATTCCGCCGGTGCTCGATCTGCTCAATCACGCGTACGGATTCTCCGGCTCGGCGCACGCATTGCCGGCTCCGCAGGCGACGCTGATCGCCGCGCTCGCAAAGGGCGTCATCGCGGGAAAGAGCGATTGGGGATTGCTCGGCGCGGGCGCCCTGATCGGCGCCGGGCTCATCGCGATCGACGAACTGCTGCGCCGCGGGGGGCGGCAGCTGCCGCCGCTGGCGGTCGGCTTGGGCATCTATCTGCCGGCCTCGACCATCGCGGCGGTCGTGCTCGGCGCCGTGTTGGGGTGGTTCTACAACCGGTGGGCCGAGCGTCAGCAAAACCCCGAGCGTGCAAAGCAGCTCGGGGTTCTGAGTGCGTCGGGAATGATCGTGGGCGAATCGCTCTTCGGCGTCGCCTTTGCGGCGCTCGTGGTCGTCCTCAAGAACGACAATCCCCTGGGTGACGGCGGCGCGCTCGCCGGCTTTGCGACGCCGATCGGGGTCGCCGGCTTCGTGGCGCTGGTTGCCGGCCTCTATCTTTGGACGGCCCGGCTCGCGCGCAAAAGCTCGGCGGGGACTAGATCTGGCGGGGCGTGACCCGGAAGGCGCCCGACGCGCAGACTTCGACGATCTGCTCGTGGCTCAGCCGGCGAAAGCTGGCGTTGCAGTACTGAAAATCCTCGCCGGCCGGCGTTTCTTCGTAGCGAGCCTGGGCGCCCGAGTTGAGCGGACGGCGCTGTTGAATCGTCTGATTCTTCGAATTGACGCGGTAGACTAAAGTCTCGGCAAAGAGGAAAATCTCGCCCCGGGCGTTGGCATAGCCGCCGTACACGGGCTCGGAGGCGCCGTCGACGGACTGCCCTTTGACCTTGGTGTGGGTGTTGAGAATGGCGATGGGGGCGATTTCAGCGATCATAATACCTTGCCTAGAACGCTCTGGGGTGCCAATTGGTTGCACTCAGCCGACCGTGAGCAACATCTTGCCGTTGACGGTGCCTTGGCGGCTGCGTTCCAACGCGCGTTGCGCCTCCTCCAAAGGCTCTTCGGCCGCGATCTCCGCATGCAGGCGCCCTTGCTCGACCATCTCGATCAGGCTCCGCAGGCCGGCGTGCGACGATTCGCGGCTCTGCGCGAGCACGAGATTCTTTCCGAGTATCCCGCGGCGCCCGAGCGAAGCTTCGTCGAGCGCGCCGATCGTCGAGACGATCCTGCCACCGGGAGCGAGCGCTTTGAGCGTGCGCTCGATCGCGTCCGCGCCGTCGACGAGGTCGAGAATCGCTTCGATGCCGTGCGGATGCGCGCGCTTTATCGCGGCCGCGACGTCGTCGCGATCGTAGGCGACGAAAGCGTCGACGCCGAGTTTGCGCGCGTACGCTTCGCTGGCGGCGCGCGCCGTGCCGGTAACGTGGGCGCCGCGATCGCGGGCCATCTGCACGGCGTATCCGCCGACGCCGCCGGTCGCACCTAAAATGAGGAGCGCCGTGCCGCGCTCGACGCCCAGCCAATCCAGCGCCGCGAGGGCGGTGAGGCCGGCCGTCGGCAGCGCCGCAGCATCCGCGTCGCCGACGTCGTCGGGGAGTTTGGCGATGGGCTGCGTTGCGTCGTCCTGCGGAACGACCGTGAACTGCGCGTACGCGCCGCGTTCGCGCGCGATTCCGAAGACGCGTTGCGCGACGCGGTATTTCGTGACGCCGGGCCCGACGGCCGAGACGATTCCGGCAAAATCCTGGCCGGGCACGAACGGCATCGCACGCTCGCCTCGCTCGAGCGTCTTCCAATCGATCGGATTCACGCCCGCTACGGTGACGCGTACGAGGATCTCGCATTCGCCCGGCTCGGGCGTGGGAAACTCGCCGATGCGGATCGGCTGGTCGCGGCGTTCGACGACGGCGGCTTTCATCGCCCGAATTCTTCCCCGAGGCGCTCGCGCCACACGCGGCGCTCGGCGGCTAGCGCCTCGACGCTCGCTCGCGAATGCGCTATCATCGCCCTATGGATGCAGCGCAGGGATTCGCGCTCGTCTCCGCATCGGCGCTGACAGGGACGTCGTATCGCCTTCCGGGCCCGGGAGGTTTTTCGATCGTCGTCAGTTCCGTCGACGCCCAGACGCTCAGCGCCGGCAACGGAGCACTCATCGACGACCGGCTCGTCGGCTTACGTTATCGAATCGACTACGGCGCGCGGATTTGCGACTGCTACGCGTAGGCGCATGACGGCCGACGATCCGCAGGAACTGACCGGCCTGCCGATGGCCGATCTCTCCGTGGGCCGCCGCGCGAGCCGAACGCGCACGATTTCGGCGCATGCCATCGATCTCGCCGCGGCGATCGCCGGCCAAGCCACGCCGCCTTCGCCGGATCGCGCGGATCCGGCCGCGGCGCTATTAGTGGAAGCCCTCTTCAACGATCTCGTCGCGCAGGAGCTCCCGGGCCCCGGCAGCGTCGTGGTGCGCGCCGACGTGACGCTGGTCGCGGCGCCCCGCGCCGGCGAGGAAACGACCGCGACGCTCGCCGTCGCGTCGCTCGACGCGAACGCCGGCGAAGCGGTGCTGGAAGGCAGCGTCGGCGACGCTGCCGGACGCGCGATTGCGACCGCCCGGCTGATCGTGCGGCCGCCGGCGCAACGGCTGATCTGGCACGCACCGGAGCGGCCGACGATCGTCGCGCAGGGCCACCCGCATCTGATGCGGCTCTTCGAGGTCGCCAAGACGCTGCCGCCGCTGCGCTTTGCGGTGGCGTGGCCGTGCGATCGCGAGGGATTGCTCGGCCCGCTCGACGCCATGCAGCGCGGCTTGGGCATCCCCACGCTCGTCGGGCCGAGAGCGGCGATCGAAGCCGCCGCGCGCGAGGCGGGCGTAACGCTCGAGGGCGCGGAGATCGTCGAAGCCGCGACGCCGGCCGAAGCCGCGCAGCGCGCCGTCGAGCTCTGCCGCACCGGACGCGCCGACGGCTTGATGAAAGGCAGCTTGCACACCGACGTGCTGATGAGCGCGGCCGTCGCGCGCGAAGGCGGATTGCGCACCGGCCGCCGGATCAGCCACGTCTTCGCGATCGACGTCCCGGCCTACCGCAAAGCGCTTTTCGTGACCGACGCCGCGGTGAACGTCGCGCCGGATCTCGAAGCGAAAGTGGATATCGTGCAAAACGCGATCGACTTGCTGCGCGCCGCCGGATACGCTCGGCCCAAAGTGGCCGTGCTCGCCGCCGTCGAGACCGTGAATCCAAAGATGCCGGCCACCGTCGACGCGGCGGCGCTCGCAAAGATGGCGCAGCGCGGCCAGATCTCCGGCGGCATCGTCGACGGTCCGCTGGCGCTCGATAACGCGGTCTCGCGCGCCGCAGCGAGGATCAAGCACATCGAGAGTGCCGTCGCCGGCGATGCCGACGTTCTCGTGGCGCCCGATCTCGAATCGGGGAACATCTTGGCGAAGCAATTCACCTATCTCGCGGGAGCGCAATACGCCGGCATCGTGCTCGGCGCGAGCGTGCCGATCGTCCTGACCAGCCGTGCGGACTCCGTCGTCGCCCGCGTCGCGTCGATTGCGATGGCGTCGATCTATCTCGCCGGCCGCCGCGCCGCGCCGCCGGCGTGAGCGGCGACGCCCTCGTCGGCGTCGTCAACGCCGGATCGTCGTCGCTCAAGTTCGCGCTGTTCGAGGGCGAACGCCGCGTCGCGCGCGGTGAGTTCGAAGGCTTGAACGCGACGCCTTCGGTGCGTGCGTTCGATGCAGCCGGCGAGCCGATCGAGCCGCCCGGCGCGCACGGGCCCGCGCCGCGCACCGCCGCCGAAGCGATGCACGCGCTGGTGCCGTGGTTTGGCGCGCATTCGGGCGGGCGCATCCACGGCGCCATCGGCCACCGCGTGGTGCACGGCGGCACGAAATATTCCAGCCCGCAGTTCGTCACGCCGGAACTGTTGAAGGAATTGAAGGCGCTCGTGCCGCTCGCCCCGCTTCACGAGCCCCACAACCTCGCGCCGATCGAGGCGGTGATGGAGATCGCGCCGGACGTGCCGCAAGTCGCGTGTTTCGATACCGCCTTCCATCGCAGCAATCCGCCGGTGCAGCAAGCGTTTGCATTGCCGTACGAGTATTTCGAACGCGGGGTGCTGCGCTACGGCTTTCACGGGCTGTCGTACGAGTACGTCGCGACGGCGCTGCCGTCGATCGCGCCCGATATCGCGGGCGGCCGCGTCGTCGCCGCGCATCTCGGCAGCGGCGCCTCGCTCTGCGGAATGGCGGCGGGGCGGTCGGTCGCCACGACGATGGGATTTACCGCGCTCGACGGCGTTCCGATGTCGACGCGCAGCGGCGCGCTCGATCCCGGCGTCGTGCTCTACTGCATCGAACAGCTCGGCATGTCGTCGCACGACGTAACGGAACTGCTGTACAAGCGTTCCGGAATGCTCGGGCTTTCGGGGGTCTCCGCCGATTTTCGCGACCTGCTGGCGAGCCGGGAGCCGCGCGCGGCTTTCGCCGTCGCGGTGTTCGTCGATCGCGTGGCCCGCGAGATCGCGTCGCTCGCGTGCGCGATCGGCGGCATCGACGCGGTGGTGTTTACCGCCGGCGTCGGCGAGAACGCGCCCGCCATCCGCGCCGCCGTCGGCGAACGCTGCGCCTGGCTGGGGCTGCGCATCGACTCGGCGCGCAATCAGGCATGTGGCGTGGCCGCGCGCATCAGCGCCGGCGATAGCGCCGTCGCGGCCTACGTGCTGCCCACCGACGAGGAGATCACGATCGCGCGGCACGTTCGCCGCGTGCTCGGCGATTGACGGCTAGACCGCTAGACGCACGTCGCGATCGCGTAGAGCTTGCGGTCGCTGCCGTACCCGGTCAGCGGCTGGTTGAAGATGTTGAGCCAGTAGACGTACCACAGGCGCACCGGCGCATTGGAGACGTTGTCGTACGGCCATCCGATGACTTGCATTCCGGCGACTCCGAAATAGTTGCCGTCGTGACTGCGCACCGGCAGCACCGTATCGGTGAAGAAACAGTTGAGGCTGGGCGCGATGCCGACGACCAATTGCGCGCACTCGTTGCTGTAGTGCGGATCGTTCGCTCCGGGGCAGACGAAGCTCGCAGCGGGGTCGTTGGGCCGGGCACGGCTGGAGTGGCCGCCGGCCAGAGCGCTGATCGTGTAGCTGCCGGGGCGCTGAATCGCGGGTCCGGTTGCGACCATCGAGACGGCCATCGTCGCGACGGCCAAAAGCGGCTTGAACGCCGTCGCGAGAGAGGGAAGGATCACGCTCGGTACCTCGGCCCGGTGGTCCGGGAGAGAGATAATCACACTTAATATATCATAATCTGTCCTTAAGAAAGGTTCGTACTTCTCGGGCGCCGCAGTAGCCGGCGAAAGGGCAAGGCGATGAGTTTTAGCGCCACCGGTCTCAGCTTCGCGCGCGACATCCGTCCGCTGTTCACCGAGATGGACGTCGATCACATGAAGAACGCCATGGATCTCTCCGACCGCTCGAGCGTGCTCGCGCACGCCGATGCCATCTACGCGTCGGTATCGAGCGGATCGATGCCGCCCCCATCGAGCGGGGAGCCGCGTTGGACGCCCGAGATGTGCGCCACGTTCAAAGCGTGGCACGAAGCCGGGGGACCGCCCTAGCGGTCGACCATCGCCATCTGGCGCTCGCTATACCGCGGCCCGGCAATCTTGCCGGGCGCGAGCGCGGCGTCGAGTTCGGCCATCTCGGCGTCGTCGAGCGACAGGCTCGCGGCGGCGACGTTCTCCTCGAGATAGCGGCGCCGCTTCGTCCCGGGAATCGGCACGATGTCGGGGCCCTTGTGCAGCAGCCACGCCAGTGCGATCTGACCGGACGTCGCGCCTTTGCGTTTGGCAATCGCGCGCACGTCGTCGGCGGCTTTCATGTTGGCATCGAAGTTGGCGCCCTGATACCGCGGATCGTTTCGCCGGAAATCGTCGGGCGCGTACTCTTCGGCGCGCTTCACGGCGCCGGTGAGAAACCCGCGTCCGAGCGGAGAGAACGGCACGAGCCCGATGCCGAGTTCGCGCAGCAGCGGCAGGATGCGCGGCTCGAGATTGCGCTCCCACAACGAATATTCGCTTTGCAGCGCCGAGATCGGATGCACCGCGTGCGCGCGGCGAATCGTGCGTTCGCCAGCCTCCGATAAGCCGAGGAAGCGCACCTTGCCCTCGCGCACGAGATCGGCCATCGCGCCGACCGTCTCTTCGATGGGCACTGCGGGATCGACCCGGTGCTGGTAGAGCAAATCGATGCGGTCGGTGTGCAGTCGCCGCAGCGAACCTTCGACCGCTTCGCGAACGTGCTCGGGGCGGCTATCCACGCCGGCGATGCCTTGTTCGCCGAACCGGAAGCCGAATTTCGTCGCTACGACGACCCCGTCGCGCCGCCCCGCAAGCGCGCGACCGAGCAGCTCTTCGTTCGTATACGGCCCGTAGGCTTCGGCCGTATCGAACAGCGTCACCCCGAGCTCGATGGCGCGATGGATGGTCGCCATCGATTCGCGCTCGTCGCGCTCTTCGGCGGTACCGTAGGATTGGCTCATGCCCATACAGCCCAGCCCGATGGCGGAGACGGCGAGGCCTTGCGAACCGAGCGTGCGAGTCGACAGCATGGCGGTACTCCTTCTCTGCGATCTTACCCCAATGCTACTGCTTGGAACAGCCGTCGTGATAGGGCCAGTTCGCTTTCTTAGCCCACGCATCGAGATTCTGCTGCTGCTGTGCGACCGTCGGCACGCAGAACGGCGTGCGCAGCGCATCCGGCAGCAGCGTGCGGTCGTACGCGCCTTGCGAATCCGGCGGCAGGTACTGCGTCCCGAAAACCTGCGGCTGCTTGATCGACTGCAGATACCGGTCGAGCGAGGCTGCCGACCACCAGCGCGCATCCGCGTATCCTTTGACCAGCGCCGCATCCGCGAGCACGTGCGAAAGCAAGAAATCCGAGGCGGCGTCGCCGTGCCCGAAGAGATAGGCCGCCTCGAAGAGCTGGCGCCCCGTTCGAATCTGCCCGGCGTCGAGCAAGGTGCGCGCCTGCGTGCGGCGCGCGGCGTCGTGCTGCGCTAATGCGTGCCACGCGGCGGCATCGTTGCGGCTGGCAATGGCGCGGTCGCGCTCGTCTTTCGACTGCTGGTAGAGCCGATCGATCGACGGCGGCGTGGTAGCGGCGTGCGCCGGCAACGCCGCGATGCAGCAGAGCGCGGCGAGTAAGACGAGCGAGTGCGAGCGCATGCGAAACCTCCGTAGAGCCGGCACAGTCGACCGGGCCTCGCGCCTATTCACCCTCTCGGAATCCATGGCCTCGGCACGCGGTGCGGCATCGAGCATCGTCGAGATCGCCGCGGCAGGGCGCTAAGGTCCGGCGATGGCCGCGTCGAAACGTCGCGGCAAGGTGCGCTGCTCGTTGACGACCCTAGGGGCCTTTCGCGTGTCGTTCGAGGGAGTCGCGTTGGCGGCGCCGCCCACCCAGAAGGCCCGAGCGCTGCTGGCGTATCTCGCGTGGCATCAAGGCACCGATTTGGCGCGCGAACGGGTCGCCGAGTGTTTCTGGCCCGGTATCGATCCCGAGCGCAGCCGTTCGAACCTCAACACCGCGCTATGGTCGATCCGCCGCTCCCTCCGCGACGGCGGGGTCGATCCCGAAGCGGCCCTGTCCGCTAATAAACGTACGTTGAACTGGCATGCCGAGACCGAGCTCGACGTGCGCGAATTCTTTGCGCTGGCCGCGTCCGCGGATATCGAGGGCATGCGGCGCGCGACGGCGCTGTACGGCGGCGATTTTCTGGAGGGCGACTACGACGAGTGGAGCGTGGCGCAGCGCGAGCGCGCCGGCGCGGCGTACGAAACGCTGCTCGCCAAATTCGTCGATCGCGAGAGCGACGTCGAAAGCGCGCTGCTGCTGATCGAGCGCGGCGTGCTCGACGAAACGCCGTACGCGCTGGTTGCGCGCGCGGAGTTGCTCGACGGAAACCAAGCCGCCGCAGCGACGGCCGTCAAACGGTGCCGCGCGGCGCTGGCGGAGGCCGGCGTGCAGCCGACGCCTGCGTTCGAAACGGAGTTCGCATCGTTGAGCGGCAGCGCGCCGCGCGAAGCGCGCGTCGCCGGTCTGCCGTTCTGCGGGCGCGATGCCGAGCTTCAAACGATTGCGGACGCCTTCGACGCGTTGCTGGCGGGGCGCTCTCGCGCGCTCATCGTCGCGGGCGCTGCGGGCGGCGGCAAGAGCGCCCTGCTCGAGCGCGCCGAGCGGCTCGCTCGCGATCGGTCGCTGCGAGTGGTCGGTGCCGGCGCGATGGCCGACGACGCGCGCCCGTTCGGACCGTGGGGCGATCTGTACGAAGCGCTGACCGCGACGCCGCTCGCGCAGGCGATCGCGCGGGGCGGCACCGTAGAGACGATGGCGCGCGAGATCGTACGCGCGCTCGGCGCCCCCGCCGTCGTGCTCGTCGACGACGCGCACTATCTCGGCGCCGGCGGGATCGAGATGCTCGGCGCGATCGCGGCGGAGGCGGGTGGCGGGGTCGCGCTCGTTGCAGCGGTGAGGCCGGAGGGCCTGCGCGGCGTTTCGGCGGCGATGCCGCGCGCCGCCGCAATCGACGTGGGGGCGTTGAGTTTCGAACAGCTTCTCGATGCGGTCGCGCGCGTGGCTGCCGGGCAAGCCGAGACGGTCGCGCGACATCTCTTCGAGCGCTCCGGCGGAAATGCGTTCTTCGCAACGGAGCTCTTCGAGTCGCTCGTGCAGTCCGGGAGCGTACGCGTCTCGCACGGGTCGTGGGCGATCGATCGGCCGCTCGAGGCCGCGGGGCAAACGCCGCTGACCGTCCGCGCGTTCGTCGAGAACCGGCTCTACGCCAAAGGCAACCACGCGGCGACGGTTGCGTGCGCGCTCGCCCTGGAGCCGATGGCGAGGTCGGAGGATCTGGTCGCCGCGTGCGATCTCGGCGAATCGCAAACGCTCGACGCGCTCGACGATCTGCTCGCCCTGGGGCTGATCGAACAGCCTTCCAGCGGGCCGGAGTTTCGCTTTCATCACGACTTGATTCGCGAGGTGGCGGCCGGCGCGCTCAACGTCGGACGGCGCGTTCGCTTGCACCGCGCGTTTGCGCAGCGTTTTGCCGGCGATGCTGAGTGCGAACCGATGGTCCGCCGGGCGCATCACTTGCGCTGGAGCGGCGATCTGCCGGCGGCGGCGAGAGCGTACGTGGATGCGGCGTGGGGCGTGCTCGATGTCAACGCCTGGCAGTACGCGCTCGAACTGGCCGACGCGGGCATGGAGTGTGCGCGCGCGATGCGGCCCAAACCGGAAACGCACGCGTTGTTGGCGCGACTCAACGAGATCGCCGCCAAAGCCTCGAGCGAGCTGGGCGACGCGGATCGCGTCCGCGCGCACGTCGACGCATTTCTGCTGCACGCGCGCGAAAGCCGCGATCCCACCGTCACATGCAACGCGCTCTCCGAGCGGGCCGCGTTTCTTTCCGACGAGCTGGCCGATCTCGAACGCGCGATGATCGATGCGGGCGAAGCGGTGACGATCGCTCGGCGACTCGGAGACGACGCGCTGCTCAGCCGAGTCCTCTTCCGCAGCTCGTTCTGCGCACAGCTCACCGGGCAACGCGAACGAGCCGTCGACGACGCGCGGGAAGCCGCGCAAGCCGCCTTGCGTTACGGAGTCGCCGAGACGATCGCCAGCTCGCACGCGCGGCTGCTCACCGTGCTGGCCGTCGACGAACGGTACGAGGAGGCGATCGAGGCGGCGGAGCGCGCGTTGGCCGCAGCCGGGCTTGCAGGCGCCCGCACCGAAGCCTCCGCGCGCATTTCGATTGCGGGATTGTGGTACTTACTCGACCGGTTCGACGAAGAGCGAGCCGAGCTGGAGATCGCCGCGGGCATTCTCGCGGCGGCCGATACCAGCACGCTTTCGACGACCATTCGAGGCGAGCCGCTCTCTTTGATGCGCTATCGCTTTCGCGTGCACCAAGCGACGTTGGCGCTGGTCTTCGGGCGGTGGGAGGAGGCGCTCGACCTCGTCGACGTGATGCTCGCCGGGCAAGTCGCGCGATCGTTCGAAAAGCGGCGCGGCATGGTCGAACTGCTCGCAGTCGACGCGTTATTGGGCCGCGGCGGTTCCGGCGATGCCGAACGCGCTTGGCGGATTGCCGTCGCCGCGCCGCATATCGAAACCGCCAACGGACTGGTGGGCATGAGCCGCTGCCGCGACCTTGCGATGGCGTGCGCCGCCGCGCGTCTCGGCCGTCCCGACGCGTCGCAGTTGATCGGCGTCGCGGCAGCGTCGCTCGAATACGAACGGTCGCGCGCGCCGCTCGACGCCGATCGCGCGTACGGACGCCTTGCGGCAGCGGCGGCCGACATCGGCGAACGAACTCGAGAGGAAGAGTTTCGCGCGCGGGCTGCGCAGTTTCATCGTTCCCGCGCCGGCGCCGCGGGCGCCGCCTGGGGCGGAGGGAAACCTATTGCCGCCGCCACCGCCACGAAGCGACGTTCCAAAAGTCCGAGTTGATCGTATCGGGATCGAAGCCGCTCAATCGCGCGTTCACGGCGTAGATCGCGGAGATCCAGGCGATCGGAACATACGGAAGATCGCGGTTGAGGCGCTGCTGGATGCGGCCGTAGAGCGCGCGGCGGCGGAGCGGATCGCCGGTTTGAAGTGCCGCCGCCGACCAGCGATCGACGCTCGTTTCGGAATACCCGGCGTAGTTCTGTCCCGCCGGCGGGAAGCCGGCGGTGGTCACGTATTCGCTCATATCGGGATCCGCCTCGAAGCCTTGGCCGAGAATCGCGACGTCGTAGCGGCCCGTCGCCAACAGGCCTTTATCGCCGTAGAGCAGGTTGCCGGGAACGATACGAAGCGTGCTCGCGACGCCCGCGGCGCGCCACTGCGCCTGCACCAGCACCGCGAGCGTTCGCACCATCGGCGCGTCGAAGGTCACGATCTGCGGCGCGATCGAGCGGCCTTCCAGCGCGGCGCGCGCGCGAGCCGGATCGTACGCCGGTGCGCCGTTCGCCGGTTCGTAGGCCCAGCTCCACGGCGGAACGAGCGTCTCGGCAACGCGCGCAGTGCCCAACGAAACGTCGCGCACGAGGCGCGGCCGGTCGAGTGCGGCGGCTAACGCTCGGCGGATGCCGGGGCGGTCGAGCGGTGCTCGGCGTAGATTGAAGGCGAGGTAGAGCAGCGAGCGCGTCGGGGCGATCAGCAGGCGCACCGCGCGATCTCCCGCGAGCGCCCCGATGTCGGAAGCCCGCAGCGTTGCGAGATCGACGCGATGCGCCCGCACCAATCCGGCGCGCGTGTCGGCGTCGGGGACTTCGAGGATCTCGAGGCGCCCGATCGCCGGCGCGCCTGCGAAGTACGCGCGGTTCGCCGCGAGAACGACGCGCGTGCTGCGTTGCCAGGAGACGAAGCGGTAGGGCCCCGTTCCGACGGGATGCAGCCCGAACGCATCGGCATCGAGGTTCCTCGAATGCGCGAGCAGATGCGCCGGCACGATCTCCCCGTTGGAGCCGTTGAGAAACAGTCGCGAGACCGCCGCTGCAAAAGGCCGCACCAGCCGAACGCGCACCGTATAGGCGTCGGGCGTGGCGAGCGACGACACGGCGCGGTAGGCGGCGCGATTGGGGCCGCTCACGTGCGGGTCGCGCAGTAGCCGGTACGTAAACGCGACGTCGCTCGACGTGAACGGCTCGCCGTCGTGCCAGCGCACGCCGTGCCGCAAGCGGTAGACGATCGTCCTGCCGTCGGGCGAGATTCCGCCGTTGGATTGCGATGGGACGGCGGTCGCGAGATCCGGCACCAGGCGTCCTCGCGAGTCCAGCTTGACGAGCCCGTCGAAGATCGCTTCGTCGACGTCGCTCTGTTCGTACGAGAATGCGAGCCACGGGCTGAAGGTCACCATGGGCCCGCGCACCGCCACCCGCACGGTTTCGCCCGCCGGCGGAGGTGCAGAGCAGGCAAGCAACGACGCCGCGATCGCGCCCGCGAGCAGGCCTCTCGCGACGTTCCATTTCGGGATTTGAGGATCCATAGACGATCTGCCGCTAGATTGGCGACAGATGAACTCTTCCCGCCTCGAGCCGCAGGCAACGACCTACGTGCTCAAGTTCTTTCGGGCACCCGACGGCGAGCTATCGTGCCGGGCGACCGATGCGGCGACGCTGCGCACGTGGACCATTCGTGCGGCGGGATCGCTCTGGCGCCTCTTGCGCGCCCTCCCCAACGACTCACGCCACAAAGGGATTTCTTGAATGAAGAAGCGCCTCATCGCGGCTTTTGCCGGCCTCGCGCTCGCCGCTTGCGGCGGCGGATCGCGGCTCGGATCGCCCGCCCTTCCGCCGCTGGCGGAGCCCGCCCCGGCCGCGGCCGTCCCCGCGTTCGAGGAGGCCAACGCGTCACCGGTCTCCGTCTCGCCGGCGGCACTCTCGCTGCTCGGTACCGGGACGGTCAGCGCGAAAACGGTGCGCGTCTCGGAAGCCAAGTACAAAGGTGCGTTCACCGAGGTCAGCACGTGTAAGAACGTTGCAACTGCGAAGCCCGCGAGCGGCAAAGGACCCGTGCTCGCGGTGCTCGTCACCGCGATCGGCGCGGGCTCGTGCAAAATCGCGTTCTCCGACGCCCTGGGCCATCGCGCGACGCTCGCCATTGAGGGAACGACGGCGTCGACGCGGATCCCCGCCGGTGCGATTTCAACGCGGAGCAAGTCGGCGACCATCACGCTGACGTCGGTCGACGGAAAGACGCCGCCGGCGGGCATCGTGAAGGACGTTACGGTCGCGTTGCCCTCGTGCGCCGCGGGATGTACGATCGCCGCGCCGCAATCGCCTCCGGGGAGCGATACGTACGCGTTGCGTACGTTCGATGCACTCGGCGGCAAAGGCAACGCACTCGCCGCCGGAAGCGCGCGATCGGCCGTCGTGGGCGGCAAGGCGAACGCGATCTTGGCGGCATTCGCAGGCATTCCGAAATCGATCGCCTTCGGCAGCGTGCCGGCGGCGACCGCCGGAACGGCATTTACGGCGCCCAAGAGGCTCGCGATCGCCGTCAAAGACGCCGACGGCACGACGATCGTGGGCGCCTACGCCGTCGCGGTCAAAATCGCGGACGCCGACGCGTCGGCGATCGCGCAGGGCTCCGGGCTCGCCTTGAACGGCCATGCGGCGGCGCGATTGGTGCAGGTCGTCAAATCGAGCGACGCCGTGGCCGTCGCTTACGGCGGCTTAGCGATCGCGCCCGTCACGTTGACAGCTTCGGCCGCGGGAACGAGCGGCGCCACGGCCCGGTTCGCGCCCTCGATCGCCGGCGTGGCGTACTCGGGCCCGCGCAATGCCGGGCAGCCGGAGATCGATCTCTACAATCCGTCGTCGGGCCAGCCCGGCTACTCCGGATCGTTTACCGCCTCGCAAGCCGGATGGAGTGCGGCCCCGTTTTCCCGCGACTTCACCTATACGACGGGCGGCCACAACAACAACTGTGCCAGCTTCGTCATCACACCGGGCTCGGGGCAAGGGCAGGCCTTTACCGCGCGCGTCGGCGCGTCGCCGGTCGCCGGAACTTGCCTCCTCACCGTCACCGGCGCGACCAGCGCGTCGACGCAACTCGTCACCCTCACCTACACGACCAACAGCGTTGGCGTGAGCGTAAGAAAGGCAACCCAACCATGAAGCGATTCCACGTAACGATCGTGACGGCCGCTCTTGCGCTCAGCGCGTGCGGCGGCGGCACTCCTCCCGGCGGCGGCGCGGGAACCGTTCCCAACGCCGTTGCCCCCGCCTTCGGTTCCTCGCAAGCGTCGCAGCCGGAGATCGACGCCTCGAACAAGCACCGCGCGTTCGTGAAGACGGCGTTCTTTCTCACGGTTCCAAAACATCGCCACAAGCATCACGAGCGCGGCGGCATGCACCCCGGCTACATCTCCGCGGGTTCGGCCTCGATCGTGATCTCGCTCCTCGCCGTCGCCGGAGGCGCCTCGCCGCCGCCCGGATTGCTCACGCAGACGACGACCAACCTGACCAACTGCAGCAGCGGCTGCACCGTCTACGGGCCGGCCGTTCCGGTCGGGCAGGACCAGTTGGAGCTGCAAATTTTCGACGCTCAAAACGGCACCGGCAACGTGCTTTCCGAACAAGATCAGACGTTTACGATCTCGCCGGGCGTGCAGAATAATCTCAGCGTCGTGCTGGAGGGCGTCCCCGCCTCGTTTACGCTGGGCGTCCCCGCTGGAAACGCCGATACCGCCTCGACTCCGGCCGTGTCGTTTGCCGCACTCGACGCCGACGGCGACACCATCTCGGGCACGTATTGGCATCCCGTCACGATCTCGACCAACGACGCAACCGGCGCCGCTCCGCTCGCGCTCAACGGTGGTATGCCGGCGACGAGCGTGCAAACGCAGAGCAGCACCGACTCCATCGCGCTGACGTACAGCGGGCTCGCGATTCCATCGCCGACGCTCACCGCCTCGGCAACCGGCGCTACCCAAGCGACGGCGACGTTCGTCGTGCATAACCAAAACCCGTCGAGCACGTGCTCCGACGGCGGAGCGCTGATCTGCGCGACGACTCCGACGAACCCGACGATCAATCTCTACGCCACCAGCGGTACCGGTTCGTCGGCGACGCTGCTCGCGACGCAAGCGGGCTTCACCGACTCGCCGTACGGCAAGACCATTTCCGAAAGCGACAACTGCAGCGCGATCGCGACGGTCGGCAGCGGGCCGGCGACGCCGTCGCCCAACGGCACGCAGTTCACGGTCGCGACCGCTGCCGGCGCCTCGGCACCGGGCAGCTGCACGATCACCCTCACCGGCGGCGACCCCACGCACAAGAGCGAGTCGGTGACGGTCACCTACACCACGTCGGGCATCGGCGTCAACGCGCGTCACGCCCGCGCTCGAAAGGCCAAGCCATGAGATCGCTACGATTCTACACTGGAGCGGTGGCAGCGCTTCTCGCCGCGGCGATGGCTGCGTGCAGCAGCGGCGCCGGAGGCGTGGGCGGGACCGGTATGGTTCCGTCTGCGGGTGGACGCGCGGCACAACCCGCGCGCAAGCATCGCACCGCGCCGCTCCACTTCGGCATCAAGATTCCAAAGAAACACCGCCGCGGCGGACGGGGGCCGCGGTTCGTCTCGCCCGCCACGCAAGGCATGACGATCGCGATCTCCGGCCCGACGAACTATAGCGCGACCGTGGCGCTCACGGTCGCCTCCGGGAACTGCACGTCGTCGCTCTCGTCCATCACGTGTGCGCTGACGATTCCGGGCCTCGCGATCGGCGACTATACCGCATCGATTTCGACCTACGACGCGGTCTCGTGCTCGTACGGCAGCTGCAGCATCCCGGGCTACGCCAACTTGCTCTCGGGCGCGCAGTCCGTGCCCTTTACCATCGTCGCCGGCGTCAACAACAGCATCGCGGTGACGCTGGGCGGCGTCGCCGCGGGGCTCGTGGTGACGCCGATGACCGATTTCCGCATGACCGGCTCGGGCGGCGTGCTGACGGTGTATGGCAACGACGCCGTCAAGTTTACGGTGACCCCGGTCGACGCGGACGACAACTTCATCGTCGGCGCGGGAGCGCCGCAACCGACGGCGTCCTTAGCGCCCGGCGCCCAGGCGAATCTCACCGCTCCCGGCACGAGGGCGCCAAATGAATGGTCGCTCGCCTCGACCTACGAACCGTCGGATCCAGCCGTCGCATCGACGACGTCGATCACCGTGAGCGCGACCCCGGTGCCGGGTAGCGGCGGATCGACCGTGACCAAGACGATTCCGCTCGCCCTCTATCAGCCGTGGATCTACGTGAGCGACGACGTTGCGAACACCGTCAGGGCGTACGACGAGCAAGGCAATCTCAAGAGCACCGTCTCCGCGAACTTCACTCGGAACGTGAGTGGGCCGTCGGGTATGGCGTACGACCCGCATAACGGCTCGATCTACGTCGCGGAGTATTCCGGGTGGCTCCTCGTGTTCGACCGGGCGGGCGGTCTCGAGAATGCGATCTCCTCCGTCTACCCGAACCAAGTCGCGTTCGACTCGCACAACGACTGGATCTACGCGATCTCGTACACCGGTGCTGCGGCGGCGTACGACGAGAGCGGCAACGTTCAAAGCACGCCGGGCGGCTTCCCGAACGTTACTGCGGCGGTACAAACGGCGTTCGATCCGGAGACCGACCTGTTGTATACGGTCTGCAACAGCGGCGATCGCGGCATTCAAGTCAATGACGAGACCGGAGCATCGGTAACGACGACCGGCGGATTCCCGAACTTCCCGAGCAACGGCCAGGGTGCCGCTTACGTCGGCATCGACGGAGCGATGCTCTTTAGCGACGGCGCCAGTTCCGTTTACGGCTACGACGGAGGCGGTAACGCCGTCCTGACCCTGCAAAACCTCCCGGATACCCGCGACATCTTCAACATCGCGTGGGATCCGTACGCGGGGACGCTCCTCGTGACGAACCGCTCTTCCAACTCGGTGACTGCCTACGATCTGCAGGGCAACGAGCACGCCTTCACTTCGGCGATTAGCGGCTTCAGCGACGTACAAGGCGTCATCGTGGTGAAGTAAGGCCAGGCGCATCGTCTCGCCGGCTGCGCCGCAGCGCAGCCGGCGCCGTTGCGCCGATAAGGGATACGGCGACGAGTGCGCCGCCGGCGACGACGAAGAGCAAGCTCGGATGCGTCTGCACGATCAGGCCGCTCAGGGCGATCGAGAACGGCGCGATGCCGATCGACGACAGCGCGACGAGGCTCATGACCCGGCCCAGCATTTCGGATGGTACGCTGGTTTGCAGCTGAGAGAGAATGTAGACGTTCAAGTAGCCGGCGACGGCGCCGCTGGCGAGGAGGGCCGCGAAAACGAAGGCGATCGGCAGCGGAAGGGCGAGCGACGCAAGGCAGAGGCCGAGCAAACCCGCTCCGCCGAGAACGTCGAGCAACACGTGGCGGGGGCGTTTCCATAAGCCCGCGAGTGCGAGACCTGCAAGCGATCCGAGAGCCGTGGCCGTGACGAGGGCACCGAAGGATCCCGCGGAGCCGAAGCGTGCGTGTGCCAGCGTCGCGATGCCGACTTGCGTGGCGCCGGTGAGGCAAAAATTCACGCTCGCGATCACGAGCAGCAGCACGCGCAGCGACGGCTCTCCCATGGCGTAGGAGATGCCCTCGCGCATTGCTGCGGTGAGGCTCTTCGTTTGCAAGCGCGGCCGCGCCGACGCGGGGATGCTCAGCAGCGCGACGATGAGGAAGACGAAGCTGCATGCGTCGATGGCAAATGCCCAGATCAAGCCGAAGCGTTGGATCAGCAGCCCCGCAATGGCCGCGCCGCCCAACAAGCACGCTTGAGCCGTGGATTGCAGCAGCGAGTTCGCAGTGGCGATTTCATCCCGCGGAACGAGCGCCGGTATCAGCACCTTGGTGGCGGGATTGCCGAATGCGTCCGACACCCCGAAGACGATCGCGACTAGGTACAGCATCCAGAGCGACAAGGCGTGCTGCGCGTAGAGCAGCGCCACGGCCGCAACGCACAGCGTGAGCGCGACGTTCGCGACGATGAGGATCGCTCGGGCCGAAACGCGATCGCTGATCGCGCCGCCCAGAAGCAGAAGCGCCGCCCGCGGGACCGCGACGGCGACGAGGATCGACCCCAGAGCTACGCCGGAGCCCGTCATCTGGAGGACGAGCCAGGGCAGCGCGATCGTGAAGCAGACGTCCCCGAGCTGCGAGAGCGTCGCGCCGACGAAGAGATTGCGAAAGCCGGGGATTCGAAGAAGCCTCATAATGCGAATGTATATTCACATTCGCATTATGTCAAGTCCTTCGGTATACTGGCGAAGGTGAGCGACCAAGTCCACCCGCCAAAGCAGCAGCGAAGCCGCGAGACCCTGGCGCGGCTGCTCGAGGCGACCATCGACACCCTGGATAAGCACGGCCTCGCCGGGGCAACGATCCCGCGAATTGCGCAAGCCGCGAACGCCGCCCCCGCAAGCATCTACCGCCGGTTCCGCGACAAGGAGTCCCTCTTCCGGGCGGCCATCATCGACGCGCTGGAGCGCTCCAACGCCACGAATGCCGCCTCCGTTCCGCCGTTGCTCACGGGACGAACGCTGGAGTGGGTTGCCGGCGTGCTGGCGCGCTCGGTCATCGCACAATATCGCGTGCGCCCCAACCTCATGCGTGCGATGATCCGGTTTACCGAAAACGACGACGACGAGGCCTTCAAGGCCCGCGCGATGTCCCTCGTCGCGGCCAGCGCGGGGCTGATCGTCGACACGATCGTCGAGCAATTTCGAGACGAAATCGCTCATCCCGACCCGCGCCGGGCCGTGACGTTTGCTTCGCTCGCGATTGCGAACATTGCCGAATCGCGCGCGCTCGAAACGTTCTCTCTGTGGCACACGATGTTGCCGATGTCCGATGAGGAACTACGCCTCGAGCTGCAGCGGCTGTTTCTCAATTATTTGAAACAGCCGTCGTGACCGCGAGAGCGCGAAGGCGCGTTAGACCTTCGCAGCGGACGCTCCAGCGTTTCGGCCTTTTTCGGGTAGATGATGGGTACAGGGCCAAACAGTCGTAGGCCCGCCCGGTAGGTTACGTATGAAAAACCATCTCGCATATTTGTTTCTCGCATTGGCCATGGGCTGCGCCCAAACAGGCGGTCAGCTGCCTGTGACGAGGGCGTCCAAAGCGATAATCGGCGCCCGAAAAGTTGAGATAGTCGTGCACCCTTTGAAGTACGCACTCGCAGGCGCGATAGCCGTTGACTCTAACGGATATCCTTGGTTTGTCGGCAAGCGAGAGCGCCCCCCGCTCACGCCGATCCTTGGCCGCTTGCAAGGTGGCCGCGTCATCACCGCAACTCCCGCGCCAACCTCAAGCTCGACCGAGGGAATTTTCGCCAATACGCTCACGGCCGATGGCGGCCGCGTTCTCGACTTTGAGGAGGCAGAGTCCGGTAGTCCTCCCGTTTTCGCCGGTCTCTACGGAGTGACCAACAAAGCGGGACGTCTCTCCCCCTATCGATTCTCAGATTGTTGCGAGCCCTCGTTCAGCTCTATGGCCGCGCAATCCGATCCGTCAACAAACCTCACCTGGAGCGCCATTACTACGTCGACTACGGGCTTTGTCATGGCCGAGGCTTTCCCCGATAAGGCGGGCCCAAAGACTACGGTGTACGTCCCTAGCGATCACGGGGAGCCAACGGCGGCTACGCTTATCGCGGTTTCGCAATCTGACCAGGTATACGCGTACGGTTCCCGGACCCACGCAGGGCCGGCGACCGCGTACTTCTACGACATTTCTAAATCCAAGGGGAAGATTCTGAGCGTATTCGAGGCCCCGACCGACGTTTCGGCGCTGGCGGCTGGAGTGAATGTGCTTTGGTTTACAGACCCCGCCGCAAACAGCGTTGACGTGCTTATCCCATCCGATAACGCCGTCAAACGCCACAGCATACCTTCGAAGAAGGCGAATCCTCAAGGCCTCGTCGTGGACTGCAATGGCTCGGTATGGTTTACGGAGTACAACACTGGAAAGATAGGGACGATAACCTCAAGCGGGTCAATCCACGAATACCTCGTGGGCTCGGGCGCGAGGCCATCTGAAATGGCGCGGTCCAACACGTGCTCGTCTCACAATGTCTTGTGGGTGAGCTTGCAGCAGGGATTGGCGGAAGTGGACTATTAAGTCATGCAACCAATGGTTATGTGAACGCAGTCGGTTGCTCACCCGGTTAGTTTCGCGAGGCGCCTTGAACCCAGATCTATCGCCCATGGTGAAACGCACCATTCTCGCCATGGCGTTGGCCTTCTCCATGACGGCCTGCGCCAGTCACGGTGAACGGGCTCCGGCGTCGCCGACGCCGGAGCCCACCCCCTATCTAAGCCAGGATTTCATGTATCCGCATGTCCGCTTCGCCGACCTTGCCACGAAGGGGGCGCGCATCAAGCAGTTGCAAGCGAAATGGCTTTTGAGGATCATCACAAATTCGTACTGGCAACGCTACGCCGACGGTCTGTGGTTCGAGCCTGGGTCGACGGGTTACGACGTGCCAATCATTGCCTTCTATTCGGAAAAGCCGTTCCTGGCCGAAGACGCCGAATATCAAGTGATCGGAGAACCGTGCGGATACGTTGCTTTCTTAGGCACCGATCACCCAAGCGAACTGCTCCCTGCCCCGGGCGGCGTCTCGTCGAGCCAATGCTGGTACAAGGATCCACTTAGTGTAAGCAAGGGGCGCTACGATCTGCCAGGACCGCGGCCCGTGCCGCATTGGGTTCCTTTAGCCGTTCGGTCGCTCGAAGCTATGGCCGATGGCAAGGAACGCTCACCCTAACAACTCGCGTGCCAAGGCCAACGCTATCATCGTACGGACTCTTTCAGGAGTTCATCCATCCTCACACGCCGGAACTGAACGGCGTGGTTGAGGCGTACCACAAGACGTTCAAGCGCGAATGCGTCTGGCAGCATCGCTTCGCGACGCTCGACGAGGTGATCCGCGTTGTCGGGCCGTGGATCGACCACTACGACAACCGACGTCCGCACTCGAGCCTGGGATACCTTACGCCAGCGGTCTGGCGAGAACGCGATCAGGCTCGAATAACTCTACCCTCTGTCTAGTTTCTGAGGGCTCACTCCGGCGGCTTTTCTTCACGTGAGTCTCCTTGGGCCGGAGCCCGGAACTCACAGTTTCAACCTGAGCCGTTTTGCCACCTCATGTATTTTCCGATCGTGCTATTCTGAGATCGCGCGGTAGACCGACCACCTCGTGGGCGCCAAAGCCCGTTGACCTGCACTGATCGCCGCGCGAAGGTCCGTTATCCCGAATAGTTGCTTGGGCCTCGAGCCCGAATTTGCATGAGAGGGTACATTGACCGAACTCTTTATCGGCATCGACGTTTGCAAGGAACGTCTCGATGTCGTAGTACGCCCTAGCGAGCAGCATCAGGCGTTCGATAATGACGCACGCGGCATCGGCAAGTTGGTTCGCGGAATGCAGAAACTCGCCCCAGAAGCCGTTGTGATCGAGGCAACGGGTGGTCTAGAGATGCCGCTCGCCGCGGCGCTCGCCACAGCTGGGCTGCCGGTAGCCGTCGTCAACCCGCGCCAGGTTCGAGACTTTGCGAAGGCCACGGGGCGGCTCGCGAAAACGGATCGCATTGACGCTTCGATTCTCGCACATTTTGCCGAGGCAGTCCGCCCACAGATTCGACCAATAGCCGATGAAGCGCAGCGTGGCCTCGCCGATATCGTAAGCCGGCGGCGCCAAATCATTGAAATGCTGGTAAGAGAGAAGAACCGACTGGGCGGCTCATCGGGTCCGATCGCCACCGACATTCGAGCCCACATCAGGTGGCTGGAAAAGCGCCTGTCGCGGATCGACGCCGACCTTTCACAGTCGATTCGTGGTAGCACAGCCTGGCGAGACAAGGACGATTTACTTCAAAGCGTCCCCGGCGTAGGCCCAACGCTCGCGATTACGCTCCTCGCAAATCTTCCGGAGCTTGGGCAGCTCGACCGCAAGCAGATTGCGGCCCTAGTAGGCGTTGCACCGATCAATCGTGACAGCGGGCGACTTCGCGGTACGCGAGGGACCTGGGGCGGCAGGGCTTACGTCAGAACGGTCCTTTATATGTCCACGGTGTCGGCGATCCGCTGCAACCCCACGGTTCGCGCGTTTTGGAATCGGCTTAAAGCCGCCGGCAAGCCGGGTCGCGTTGCGCTTGTCGCGTGCATGCGAAAGTTGCTGACCATACTGAATGCTATCCTGCGCTCTGGCGCCGGCTGGCAAAGCCTAGCAGCAACATAGTTGCAGGTCAATTACTGCAACCTCCTATTGCAAGATACATCAGCAGGCAAGCGGTAGCGCGCGAAGTCATTGGTTTCATCCCCCGCGTCGCTCATACCCAAGTTTGCGACGAGAGGCGAGGGCGGCTTCGCGCGAGGTGGGAGCGTGCGCTAGAGACCTGAGGTCACGACCCGATAGAGAGGCGAAGTGCCGATTGGCGGACTCCGAACGCCGCACTTCGAAGAACTGCCTTCTTATGAGTACGCTGGTTCGACGACAAGCCGTAGTCGCATTCGCCGCGCTGGCGGCCGTGCTTTCGGCGTCGTGTGGTAGACAGGTTACGCCCAACCCGCCGGGACTCGCCTCCGGAGGCGCGCCCCTGGGATACATGGTCGTTAAATTTGACGTGGCCGCACCTTTCAATTTCTCCAACTATCAATACTGGATCGTTTTCAATACGACGGGCAACGGCTTAACACCAGATACGTTCCCGTTCAATAACAATTGGGCTGCTTATTCCGCAGGCATCAAGGTTGGTGGTGCCGGAGGCGCAACGTATGCGGTCGTCGGACAGTGGGTGCGAAACACAAATCCAGCCTCTCCACCGACGTTTCTTCCGCTAGGGACGACTCCGCAACAGCTGCAGTACACCGCGAACAGCAACGGCAGCGGGACGGAGTTCACGGTACTTTTCCAGCGCCAAATCTTCACGCCTATCGCACCGACACCGTCTCCCGCCGATATCGCTGCAAAACGCATCTCCGTTGCCAGGCAGTTTGCCGCAACGCCAAGCCCAAGCCCGACTCCCACGTTGCTTCCGTTCGCCACGAACTGGACATTCAACGCCTTCGTCACACAAGGCAACCTCGCCGGCCAACCCACGTTCGTTGATTCTTTAGGCGCGGGCGGTCCCGTAAACCCGCAATATCAGTGTTGCAATCCGCCGGTAGCGATTAATAGCAACTTCGACAATACCTATTATGCGCTGTTCTCAGGGACCCAGCTCGACCCAGCGGCGCAAATCATCAGCATCGAAATCGGCAACAATTGGAATGACCATTAGGCGATCCACCTACACGAGGCAAGCGGTCACGCGGTTTGTTGGAGCGGGGGCCTAGTCGAGTCGGAGGCGAAACGTCATCGAATGCTTGCGGACGTGCCGTTGGTTTCGACGACGATCGCGCCGTGCTCGTCGGTGCGGTAGATCGCTGCTCCAGCGCGTAATAGCGTTTCCAGCGTTGAGGGTGATGGATGCCCGAAGAGGTTGTGCCGGCCGACGGAAACGATCGCGTATCGCGCTCGAACGGCTTCGATGAAGGCGGGCGTCGAGGAGTAAGCGGATCCGTGATGCCCAACTTTGAGAACCGTGCATCGCAGGTCGACGCCTTCGTCGAGAAATCGCTCCTCGGCGGCTGCGCCCGCGTCGCCCGTGAAGAGCATGCAGAAGGCTTTATAGCGCAAGGTAAAGGCAACGGAGTTTTCGTTGATATCGTTACGCGAGTTGGCGATAAGCGGAAGCGAGGGGCCGATGAAGCGTAGCACCACCCCGTCGCTCGTCACCCATCGATCTCGGGCGCGAGGGTACACGATCGGAACGGCTTCGGTTCGGGCCTCTCCGATGCAGTCGCGATACGCGTGACCGCCGTACGTCTGCCCGCTATCGGCAATCTCCGCAACGCGAATCTTATCGAGGACGGGACGGCAGCCGCCGGCGTGGTCGCCGTGGGGATGCGAGAGGACGAGCGCGTCGAGGTGATGGATGCCTTGGCGCAGCAGAAACGGAACGACGATGCGCTCGCCGACGCGTTCGGCGCTCGAATCGGCGCCGCTCGAGCCGCGCTCGAGCTTGCCGCCGGCGTCGACGAGCAGCGCGTGGCCGCGAGGCGTTTGCACGACGATCGCGTCGGCTTGCCCAACGTCGAGCACGGTAATGCGTAAAACGCCGGCGGGCTCGCGGGGCGGCCACAGCACGAACGCCGCGGCGGCGGCGATGCCCGCCACCGCGAGCGTCGCGCCGCCGGGGCGGCGCAGCAGCCACGGCGTCGCAAAAATCGCGCCGTCGTAGAGCGCGATGCACCACGCGGGCGCCGGCGTCATCGGAACCGACGCGCCGGGCAGCGAGGCGAGCGTTGCAACGACGCCGAGCACCCACGCCAGCGGCCACGAGTTGAGGTTGGCTACGGCCTGCGCGAGCGGCGGCGCCCAGGCGAGCAGCAGTTGCAGCGCGCCCAGCGTCATCGTCAATGCGACGCACGGGACGACTGCAAGGTTCGCGAGCGCGGCATAGGGCGCGAACTGTAAGAAGATCGCAGCGCCGAGCGGCCACGTTCCCAGTTGCGTCGCCAGCGAGAGCACGATCGCTTCGCGCACGCGGGCCGGAAGCTCGGCGACGCGTTCGAGGGCGCGTTCGATCGGCCCCGCCAAGGCGAAGATCGCGCCGACGCACGAGAACGAGAGCGCGAACGAGGCGCTCGCGACGCTCTCGGGACGAGCGAAGACGAGCGCGAGGGCCGCAAGCGCCAGCGCGTTATAAGAGAACGCCGCACGCCCGCAGGCGCGCGCCAGCAACGCTGCGGTCGCCATCGTTGCGGCGCGCACCGCCGGAAGCTGGCCTCCGCTCCATGCGACGAAGAGCCAGACGCAAGCGATTGCCGCGCCGCAGGCCAGCCGGCGCGGAAGCGCGAGCATCGCAAGTAGGGCGGTGGCGAGCGCTGCCACCGCGCCGAGGTGCAGCCCCGCCGTGACGAGCACGTGCACGGTGCCGGTCTCTTGAAACTCGGCGCGCAGGTCGGGCGGGAGCGCCGAACGCTCGCCCCACAGCTCGCCCGCAACGACCGACGCGGCCGGTTCGCCCAAGCGCGCGCGTAGCTCGTCGTGCGCCCAGGCATGCGCGCGCGCGAGCCACACGCGAGGGTCGGGCGCCGGCCCGGGACCCTGCGAGAGCACCGCCGCGTCCCCGAGCTGCGCGTCGAGTCCGCGTTCGTATTGGATCGCCGCTTCGCTCGCCTCGCCGGGATTCCGCGGGCCGTCGAACGGAGCGAGCCGTCCGCGCACGACCACGCGCGCGCCGATCGGTGGAATCGCTCCGCGATAGAGCCGCATCGAAACGCGCGGACCGCCGTCGAGGGCGACGACGAGTGCGGTCGAGCCCGAGCCGTCGCCGGCAGCCGCGCGATCGAGAACCGTTCCGCTATAGCGTGCGGTGCGGTGCTCGACGGTGACGAGCGCAGTGTGCCGGCAGAACCAGGCATTCGCAGCCGCGGCCAGGAGCACGGCAAGCAGCAGCAAGCGAAACGGCACCGGTTCGCGCGCTACGGGGCGCGCGGCGAACGCAGCGAGCGCCACCAACGCGCACGCGGCGATCGGACGCACGTCGGCGGGGGTCTCCGGCGAAACGGCGAGCGTCGCAGCGACGGCGCCGAGCGCGAAGAGCGCGAGCGAAAACGGCGGCATTCGCCTGCCGACTGCGACGAACGGCCGCAACGGCAAGCGCGGTTGCCGAAAACGCGGAGATCGTTAGGGCGTCAGCCAGCGAGCGAACCAGTCGGCGAGGATGTGCAGGCGCTCGACGCGGTGGATCGGGCTGCCCGTCCGGTTGAGATCGTGGTTCTCGCCCGGAACTTCGACGAAGACCGCGGTCTTGCCGAGCTGGCGCAGCGCGGAGAACTCGTCGAGCGTCTGATCGATCGGCGTCTCGGTATCGAGCGTCGAGTGGAGCAGCAGCACCGGCGTGTGCACGTGCTCGACGAACGTAAACGGCGAGTCGGCCGCGTTGGCGCTGTGCGGATCCCACGGCTTTCCCCAAGCGTAGTTTCCGCCCAATCCATTGGGGCTGGCGAGAAACCACGTCATCGATTGGGTCGCGAGATCGCTGGCTGGGCGTTCCGCGATCGCGGCTTTGAACCGATCGGTGTGCGAGATGAGCCAGAGCGTCGCGTAGCCGCCGTAACTGCCGCCGGTGACGCCGAGGCGGGTCGCGTCGACGCCGGGCCGCGACGCAGCCGCATCGACGGCGGCCATCACGTCGCGCTGCATCGGCGGGCCCCAGTGCCCTTCGAGCGCGCGCTCGTAGGCATAGCCGTAGCCGATGCTGCCGCGCGCGTTCACCAGCACGACGTTGTAGCCGAGGCCGCACCAGTATTGCATCTCGTGGAAGAACGTCTCGCCGGCCTCGGCCTGCGGGCCGCCGTGGATCGCGACGATCGTCGGGCGCCGCCCGCCGCTCTTGGGCCCGACGGCCGGCATGAACCACGCGGGCACCTGAAAGCCGGCCTCGTCGCGAACGCGCATCGGCTGCGGGTGCGAGAGCTCGACGCTTGCGAGGTAGGCGGCGTTGAGCGCGGTCAACGCCCGCGAACGCCCGGTCCGAAGATCGAGCGCGTAAACTTCGGCGGGATGGGTGAAATCGGCGTAGACGTACGCGACGGTCGATCCGTCGCGGCTGACGGTGCAGTCGGACGCCTCACCGCCGTTCGTCAGCGGCGCGAACTTGCCGCTCGAGGTGTCGATGCGAACCAGCTCGGTGACGCCCGGGCCGGAGAGGTTGGTGACGATCGCGTGACCGCCCGGCAACACCAGCGGACCGCACACGGCGCCCGGCATTTTCAAATCGGCCAGCACCCAGTCGCCGAGCTGATGCAGATTCTTTGCGTACAGCGTTCGCCGCGCGCTGCCGTCGAGACGGCTGACGACCAGCGCGGGATACTCGGCCGAGTCTTTCACGCCGCCGGCGAGATAGTAGACGCGTTGCGAATCGGGCGCGAACGCCGGCCAGGTGTTGGCCGTTTCGGCAGATACGACGCGCTGCATGGTGCCGCCGGCGGCGGGAACGGTGTAGACGTCGCTTTCGCCGGCGAGCGGCGTCTCTCTGCGCAGCGACGTGAAGAGCAAGCGCGTATCGTCCGGCGACCAGCCGGTCAAGCTTTCCGACCACGGGCTCTCCGGCGTCACGCGGTGCGCGCCGCTTCCGTCCGCGTTGGCGATCCAGAGATGCACGTGCTTGTCGTAGGTGTAGCCTTCGCCGTTGGCTTCGTAGCGTTCGTCGTGAATGATGCGGACGTCGCTGGTCGTCTGATCGGGCTTGGGCGTGAAGCCGGCCGCGGCGAAATCGATCTGCGCTTTGGGCTGCGGATCGACCGTAACGACGGCGAACGCCACGTGCTTGCCGTCGTGCGAATAGACGGGATGAAATGCCGCCTGCGGGCCGTCGAATATGGGGCTGGTTTTGCGCGTAGCGACGTCGACGGCCAGCACGTGCGGCACGCCGCTCGCATCGTCGGTAAACGCGACCGTCGATCCGTCGGGCGACCACGCCGGATCCGACGCGTGCCCGTCGCTCGTCAGCGGTGCCGGATCGCCGCCTGCGGTCGCGACGGTCCAAAGGTCGGTGTCGTAGCGATTCGATGGCCCGTTCATGCGAGACACCACGAAGACGACGTGGGAGCCGTCGGGCGAGATCTGCGAGTCGGAGACGAGCGCGAGCCGGAAGAGATCCTCGGCGGCGACCGGGCGCCTTACCGGTGCGGCGGCCGCCGGTGGCGGCGGGGCGAGCATGGCGACGGCGAGGAGAAGCGCGAAGCTGCAGCGAGTCATTCCGCGCACTTCGTATGCGAGCGGAGGGACTCATCTCGGATGCACGGCCGGGCTTGGCCGCCCTTCGAGGGTTCCGGCACGCCCTATCGGAAAGGAGCGCGGAAATGCGCATCATCGTTACCGGCGGCGCCGGCTTCATCGGTTCTCACGTGGTCGACGCGTATCTCGCGCTGGGGCACGACGTGCTCGTGCTCGATTCGCTGTGGGAGCACGGCGGCGGCCGGCGTGCAAACGTACCCGAGCGCGCGTCGTTCGTGCACATGGACATTCGCGACGAGAACGTGAGCCGGATCTTCTCCGAGTTCAAGCCCGAGCTCGTGAGCCATCATGCGGCGCAGCATTCCGTCGCGATCTCGTCGCGCGACCCGATCTACGACGCGCAAGTCAACGTCGTCGGCTTGCTCAACGTGCTCGAGAACTCGGTGAAGGCGGGCGTGCGTAAGGTGATCTTCGCTTCGAGCGGTGCGACGTTCGGCAATCCCGACAAGTTCCCGATCACCGACGCGACGCCGCAGCGCCCCACCTCGCCGTACGGCATCACCAAAATGGTCGCCGAGCATTACCTGCGCTTCTTTCGGGCCGAGAAGGGCCTCGATTTTACGGCGCTGCGCTATGCCAACGTGTACGGGCCGCGCCAGGATCCCAACGGCGAGGCCGGCGTCATATCGATCTTCATCGGAAAGTTCCTCAAGCACGAGGGCGTGCGCATCGATTGGGACGGCGAGCAGACGCGCGATTACGTCTACGTCGGCGACGTCGCGCGGGCCAACGTCGCCGCGCTCGACCGCGCGCCGGGCGTGTGCTGCGCGATCGGCACCGGGGTCAAGACCAGCGTCAACGCGGTCTACCGCGCGCTCGTCGAGATCAGCGGATTCGAAGCGCCGGTCACCCACGCGGAACGCCGTGCCGGCGATCCCCGCGACGCGCAGTTCGATGCCTCGCTCGCGCGCAAGGAACTCGGCTGGAGCGCGCAGACCGAGCTCATCGACGGCATGCGCGAAACCTACGAGTACTTCAAGAAGCTAGGCGTCGCGCCCTAATTCGCGGCGTTACTGCAGCCGGCCGATCTTCCCGGCAGCGCTTTCGGTGAACCACAACGATCCATCGGGGCCGTTTACCAGTTGCGCGGGCTGGCTGCCGGCGCTCGGAATCGCGAACATGTTGGTCACCGTCCCTTGGGCGTTCATGCGGTAGATGGCGTTGGGGCCGCCCTGGTAGTTGCCGATGTACCACATCGCGCCGTCGGGGCCGTTGCTGATCCACAGCACCCCCGGGCCTCCGTACGCCGGCCGGGAGCGTTGGTGGAATAGTCGGTAAACGCGCCGGCGGTCGTCATTCGTCCGACGAAGCCCTCGGCGTTGGCAAACCAAATCGCCTTGTCGGGGCCGACGACGAGGTTCAAGATCAAACTCGACGGCGCGGCATCGGTGAAGCGCGAGAACGCGCCGGTCGACGGATACCGCCAGACCACGTTTTGATACGACGAGAAATACAGCGCGTTGTCGGGGCCGAGGATCAGATAGTTGAGGTTCTGACCGGGATATGAGGGCAGGGCGTATTCCTTGGCCGATTGCGGCGACCCGACGGGAAACTCGCCCAGCGCGTTTTGATCGGAATCGGTAAACCAGACGGTTCCGTTCGGGCCGGGCGCGATTCCGAACGGCGCGCTCACCGGGTAGCTGCCCGACGACGTTTTCGGAATGCTCGGATAATCCGTCACCGCCCCTTTGGTGGTAATGCGCCCGATCCCGCCGTTGCTCGGCGGATGGCCAGACCCCTCGGTGAACCAGAGCGCGCGATCCGGGCCGGTGACGATGTTGCGCGGCTGGGCGCTCGCCGTCGGTATGGGGTATTCGCTCGTCCGTCCCGACGCGTCGATGCGCCCGATGGCGTTACCGGCCCACTCCGTGAACCACACGGCGCCGTCGGATCCGACGGCGATTCCCACCGGCTGGCTGCCCGGATTGCGCAACGGGTATTCGGAGAAGTCTCCGCAGATGTCGCGATTGAACGTGAGGGCGATTCGCGTCGACACCGCGGCACCGGCGGCGCGCGGAGGCGCGGCGCTCGCGAGCAGCGTCACCGTGGCGCCCGGCGCGGGGCGCGCCGGAGGAGCGATCGAGAAGGCGTTGGGCGCCGACGGCGGCGGCGTGGCGATCGCCAGCACCTTCGCATCGCTGGACCGCAGCGAAACCGCGGGCGCGCCGGCTCCGACGATCAGGTACCCTTTCGCATCGACGCCGTATACGCCGACGGTCTGCGCGCCCATGCATTTGGAGACGACGTATCCGCGGGTCGCCGATCCGGCGAATGCCGACGGCGTCGCGGGAACGAAGGCGACGGAGGCCGGGATTCCATCGAGCGCGTCGTCGAGCGTCAGCGCCACGGGCTTGGCTCCCACGCGCATCGGAATGCCGTTATCGAGCGAGAGCTTGGGGCCCGCCGGTTTGCCTTTCGAGAGCGGGCCGCCGTACGTCGCCACGTCGATCGCATACGTTCCCTCGCGCAGCGAAAGCCGCACGCTGCACGTGACGTCGGGGACGCCGGCGACGCACGCGGCGTTCTTCTTCGGGTCGGTGTCGAAGGCGAAGGCCACGCGGCCCGCCTTGTTGCCGATCGATCCCGCGACGGATTTCGTGCCGGGAGAAACGTAGTGCGACCGGCGGCTGCGCGGGCCCGACTTCGGGATCAAGAACTTCAGCGTGACGCCGGTCTTCGCAGCATCGGGTTCGCTGGCCGGAACGCCGGCGCCGTATGGCTGCGCGGGCAGCAGCGCCCCGCGCGGCGTTCCGGCCGAACACGCGGCGAGGACGCAAAGCATTCCTGACGCGACGAAGCGCGCCGATGTATTTCGTAGCAACACGGGCACCGTCTATACCGCCGGCCGGGCGCTACTCCTGGCAGCCGAGCTAGCCCGTTGCTTGCCCTGAAACCGGGCGAGCGAGCACGCTCAAACCGCCGGCGTGCGGATGCGTTCGGGACGCGCGCCGATGCCGATCAGCCGGGCCGGCAGACCGCGCAGGCCGGGGAACTCATTGAAGAGCCGCAGTGCGAGCGGCAGCGACGTCACCTTTGCACCGCCGAGCAACGGTTCGATGGCGTGACTTTGGACGAAGACTTGAAACGCTTGCGTGATCCGGGTGGGAAACGTGCGGCGGTGCTGGATGCGCGCCAGCGAGTCTTCGCCGATGGTTTCGCCTCGCATCAACGGCGCGGCGAGTTCGTTGGCCGTCGCGACCGCGTCTTGGATGGCGAGATTGATGCCGACGCCGCCGATGGGCGACATGGCGTGGGCCGCATCGCCGATGCAGAGCAGCCCGGGCAGATGCCAGCGTTCGAGGCGATCGACGCGCACCTCGAGCAGCGAGACTTTCGACCAGTCGTCGATGACGCCGACGCGGTCGCGCAGCGCCGGCGCGACGGCGGCCAGCGCGCGTTGGAGCGATTCGATGCCCGACGCCTTGAGCCGGTCGAAGCTGCCCTTGGGAATCAGATAGGCGCACTGCCAGTAGTCGTGGCGATCGATCATCACCAGCATCTTGCCGTCGACGAGGTTGCCCAGCGCTTGCGGCGGATCGCCGGGCGCTTGCGGGATCCGCATCCAAAGCACGTCCATCGGCGCGCCGAGCTCGTCGACCTTCAAGCCCGCGCGCTCGCGGATCGTCGAATGGCGTCCGTCGGTGCCGATCACCAGGCCCGCCTCGATCGCGACGTCGCCGGCCGGCCCGCGCGCGCGCACGCCGCAGAAACGGCCGTCGCGTTCGGCGAGGTCGAAGGCCTCGGTTTGCATTTCGAGATGGAAGCCGGGGTACGCGCGGCCGCGGTCGGCTAAGAAGCTGAGGAAATCCCACTGCGGCATGACCGCGATGAACTTGCATCGCGTCGGCAGCCGCGAAAAATCGGCCATCGGAATGGTCTCGCCGCCGATGTTGGCATCGAGCGTCCCCAGTTCGTCGTGGCGGATCTTCAAGAAGTCGTCGAGCCAGCCCAGCTCGTAGAGCAGTTCCAGCGTCGACGGGTGGATCGTGTCGCCGCGGAAGTCGCGGAAGAAGTCGCCGTACTTCTCGAGCACGGTGACGTCGATGCCGGCGCGCGCGAGCAGGACGCTCAGCATCATGCCGGCGGGGCCGCCGCCCACGATGCAAACGCTCGTCCGGCGGCTATCCGGCGACAAGATTGAGCAGCTTTCCGGGCACGAAGATTCGCTTGCGGATCGCTTTGCCGTCGATCTGCGCGCGCACGTTGTCGTCGCTCATCGCCAAGGCGACGGCCGCCTCCTCGTCGATATCCGGCGCGGCGGGAAGGCGCGCGCGAATCTTTCCGTTCACCTGCACCACGAGCACGATTTCGTCGACGGCGAGGGCGCGTTCGTCGGGCTCGAGGTAACGCTCGAGGTGCACGGAGGCCGCATGTCCGAATCGTTCCCACAGCTCCTCGGCGATATGCGGCGCGAACGGCGCGATCAGCACGGGCAGCGCGTGCGCGGCGTAACGGGTCGCGGGCGAATCGGGCAGCGAACGCCCGGCCGCGGTGAGCGCGTTCACGAGCTCGTCGAGCTTGGCGATCGTCGCGTTGTAGTGGAAGCGGCGCGACCGCGTTTCGTCGATCGCCGATTTCGCGGCGACGTGGACGGCGCGCACCAGCGCCTTCTCTTCGGGCGCGCCGCATTCGGGCAGCGTCCCCAGCGCCGGCGCGCCCGCGCCGAAGAACGGCTCGCACGCGCGCCAGACGCGATTGACGAACCGCACGCGCCCGCTGATCCCCTCGTCGGTCCAGTCGCTGGTATCCTCGGGCGGCGTCACGTAGAGGAGAAAGAGCCGCATCGCATCGACGCCGTTCGTTTCGGCGGTTTCGTCGATGCCGATCACGTTGCCGCGCGATTTCGACATCTTCTCGCCGTTGTAGAGCACCATGCCCTGGTGGAAGAGCCGTTCGAACGGCTCGTCGTTTCCGCTAACCCACCCGCGATCGTGAAAGAACTTGTAGAAGAAGCGCGAGTACAGCAAGTGGAGCACCGCGTGCTCAGCGCCGCCGATGTACTGGTCGACGTTCATCCAGTAGCGCGCGTGCTCGGGCTCCCACGGGGCGCGTTCGTCGTGCGGATCGAGATAGCGCAGATAGTACCACGACGATTCGAAGAACGTGTCCATCGTGTCGCTCTCGCGGCGGGCGGGGCCGCCGCAGCGCGGGCAAACGGTCTCGACGAACGAGGGGTCTTGCGCGAGCGGCGAGCCTTCGCCGGTGATCTCGACGCCGGGCGGCAGCAGCACGGGCAGCTGCTCGTCGGGAACGGGCACCTCGCCGCACGCCGCGCAGTAGAGAATCGGAATGGGCGTGCCCCAGTAGCGCTGGCGCGAGACCAGCCAATCGCGCAGCCGCAAGTTCACCGTGGCTTTTCCGGCGCCCAGGCGCTCGAGCCGCTCCGCGATGGCGCCGCGCGCGCGCTCGCTGCTCATTCCGCTGAAATCGTCGCTGGCGATCAAGCGTCCGTCCTCGACGTACGCCGCTTCCAGCGGCGCTTCGAGATCGGCGTGGTGCGCAGGCACCACGACCCGCGGGATCGGCAAGCCGTGCTTCTTGGCGAAATCGAAGTCGCGCTCGTCGTGCGCGGGGACGCCCATCACCGCGCCGGTGCCGTATTCGGCGAGCACGTAGTTGGTCACCCAAATCGGCACGCGTTCGTGCGAGAGTGGATTGATCGCGTACGCGCCGGTGAAGAGGCCCTGCTTCTCCATCAAGCTGGTGCGTTCGAGTTCGGATTTCGATTTGAGCGAATCGGCAAAGGCCCGAATCGCCGCGGCATTCTTCTTGGAAACGATTCCTTCCAGGCGCGCGAGCACCGGGTGCTCGGCGGCCACGGCGAGGAACGTGACGCCGTAGACGGTGTCGACGCGCGTGGTGAAGACGTCGACGGTCGCGTCGAGGCCGTCGACGGCGAACCCGAACTCCACGCCTTCGCTGCGCCCGATCCAGTTGCGCTGCATGGTGCGCGTGCGCTCGGGCCAGCCGTCGAGCTCGCGCAAGTCGTCGAGCAGGCGATCCGCGTACTGCGTGATCTTCAAAAACCATTGCGAGAGGTTGCGGCGCTCGACCAGATGGTTGCAGCGCCAACACCGGCCGTCGATCACCTGTTCGTTGGCGAGCACCGTTTTGTCGTGCGGGCACCAGTTCACCGGCGCTTCGCGCTTGTAGGCCAGGCCGGCCTCGTAGAGGCGCAGGAAGAGCCACTGATTCCAGCGGTAATACTCGGGCTCGCAAGTGGCGATCTCGCGCGACCAATCGTAGCTGGTTCCCATCAATCGCACTTGCCGCTGCATGTTGGCGATGTTCTCGGCAGTCCAGGTCGCGGGATCGATGCCGCGCGCGATGGCCGCGTTTTCCGCCGGCAGCCCGAAGGCGTCCCAGCCCATCGGGTGCACCACGTTGTAGCCCTGCATGCGCATCATGCGAGCGACGGCGTCGCCGAGCGTGTAGTTCTTGGCGTGGCCGACGTGCAGATCGCCCGACGGGTACGGCAGCATCTCGAGCACGTAGTATTTGGGGCGTTCGGCGCCGGGGTCGGCGCGGTACAGGCGCTCGTCTTCCCAACGGCGCTGCCATTTACGCTCGACGGAACGGAAATCGTAACTCTCGGCCATGGAGCGCTCATCGTACCCGATTGGGCTCGCTCGCGGCTACCTTTCCGGTCGGACCCTCGCGCGTGATAGGAAGGCGTGATCGTTCGCATCGTTCTCGGCGCCGTCGCCCTCGCGCTCGCGGCGCTCGCCTTGTACCATCCTGCGGCCAAGCCGGCCGCCGCGGCCTTCTCCGGGAGCGAACCGCCGCCGCGCGCGCCGGCCGCTCCGAGGCGTTCCCCCGGGCGGCGCGGCGCGGGCGCGGCGGCGACGGGCATGCTCGTATACGTCGCCGGGGCGGTCGAACGCCCGGGCCTCTACCACCTGCCCGAGGGCGCTCGGGCCGCCGATGCCGTTGCCATGGCCGGCGGCTTGACCGCACGAGGCGGCGACGGCGCCCTCAACTTAGCCGAACGGCTCGCCGACGGCGACGAGGTGTACGCGCCGGCGGCCGGCGAGCCGGCCCCGGGGCAGCGCCGCACGCGGCGGCGCGGGACGCCCACCGCTCCGGCCGCACCGGTCGACGTGAACGTCGCGGCGAGTGCCGAGCTCGCCCGCGTGCCGGGAATCGGACGCGCCCTCGCGGCGCGCATCGTCGAAATGCGCGAGCGCGCGGGTCCGTTCGCGTCGCTCGACGAGCTCCTCGACGTCGCCGGAATGACGCAAGCGCATCTCGATCGCGCGCGAACGTACCTCCGGCCGCCGTGACGAGCGCCGGAGGGGCGAGCGCAGGTCAGGCGAACTCGCTCTCATGCCGCCGGAGCTGCCCGCGAAGGAAACGCTTCCGCATCTTATACGGAGAGCGCTGACCCCGTCGCGCGACGAACTCCTCGTCGAGCGCGTCGGCGGAGCTTGGAAAGCGATCTCGAGCGCGCGGCTGCTCGAACGGGTCGAGAATCTGGCTTGCGCGATCCGCGACGCGGGGCTGGCTTCGGGCGACCGGATCGCCCTGGTCGCGCACGATTGCGTCGATTGGATCGTCTGCGATTTCGCCGCGCTGTTCGCCGGCTGCGTGGTCGTTCCGATCTATCCCACGCAAGCGCTCGACCACACCGGCTACATCTTGCAGCACTCCGGCGCCAAGCTGGTCTTCGTCGACTCGCCGGCGACGCTCGATCACCTGCGCGCCAGCGACGCCGCGCTTCCGCGCGCGGTCGTCTTCGATTCGCCGGGCGACGACGGACTCGCAGCGCTCGAACTGCGCGGCGCGCAGCTTCGCTCCGAACATCCCGAGCTGCCGGGTCTCTACGAGGCCGCCCTCAAGCCCGACGATTTGGCCGTGCTGATCTACACGTCGGGTACCACGGGCAATCCCAAAGGCGTGATGCTCTCGCACGACAATCTCACCTTCGATTCGCAGTCGGCGCTCAACTACGGCCTCGAAGAGATCGCCGAGAACGACAACGTGCTCTCGGTGCTGCCGTATTCGCACATTTACGAGCACACGATCATCTATCTCTATCTGCTGGCGAAAGTGCGCTACAGCATCTGCCACGATCCCAACGAGCTGATCGCCGATCTCAAGGACGTGCGTCCGACGGCGATGACCTCCGTGCCGCGGCTCTTCGACCGCGTGCTGGCCGGCGTCGCCGGCCAGGCGCTGCGTGCCGGCGGCCTCAAGGCGAAGATGATTCCGTGGGCGCTACGCGTCGGCCGCAAGTACATGACGGCCAAGACGTTCGGCGGCGGCGCCAATCCGTGGCTTTCGCTGGAATACGCGCTCGCGAAGCGGCTGGCGCTGGTGAAGATCCGCCAGGCGCTCGGCCTCGACCGCATGAAGTTTTTCACCAGCGGCAGCGCCGCGCTGCACAACGATACCGCGATGACCTTTCTCGCGCTTGGAATCCCGATCATGCAAGGCTACGGGCTGACCGAGACCTCGCCGGTAATTACGACCAGCCGCCCGTCGGCGAACCGCTACGGCGCCGTCGGCCGGCCGCTGCCCGGCGTCGAGGTGCGCATCGCCGGCGACGGCGAGATTCTCACGCGCGGACGTCACGTGATGCAAGGCTACTTCAACGATCCGCAGGCGACCGCCGAAGCGATCGATCCGGAAGGCTGGTTTCACACCGGCGACATCGGCGAGCTCGACGAGAACGGCTTCCTGCGCATCACGGATCGAAAGAAGGAAGTCTTCAAAACCGACACCGGCAAATGGATCGCGCCGTCGCGGATCGAGAGCGCGATCCGCCGCTCGACCTTGGTCGCGCAAGCGATGGTGGTCGGCAGCGGCCGGCCGTTTCCGGCGGCGATCGTGGCACCCAACTGGGACATGGTGAAGCTGCGTCTCTCGCTGCCCCCCGAGGAGACGCCCGAGCATCTCGCGTCGCGCCAGGACGTTCGCGATTTCATCACCGACGAAGTGCGCAAGCGCACGTCCGATCTCGCCAGCTACGAGCAGATCCGCCGCGTGGTCGTGATTCCACGCGATTTCTCGGTCGAAGGCGGCGAGTTGTCGCCGTCGATGAAGATCAAGCGCCGCGTCGTGGAAGATCGCTACGCGGCCGAGATCGACCGTGCGTACGCCGTCGAACCGGCCGCCCGGGCGAGCGCGTAAGCCGGCGTCGCGCAGCATGTCCCGCCGCGTCGACGAAGTCGTTCGAGGGCCGATCAAGAGCAAGACCGTCTTTCCGGTTTTGATCCTGCACCTCATCAAGGAGCAGCCCGATCACGGCTACGGGCTCATGCAGCGCATCGACGAGGTCTGCGGCGACCTGCTCGCCGTGAACACGAACAAGATCTACCCGCTCCTGCGGCGCCTCGAAGAGCGCGGCTTCGTTTCGGCGTCGTGGGACCATCCCACGAAGCGCTCGCGCCGCGTCTACGCGATCACGCCGCAAGGCGAGGAGCGCTTGCAGCGCATCAAGCTGTCGATGCTGCCCTACCTCGACTCGATCGAACGCGCGATCGGCCGCTTGAAAGAAAAGCTCTACGAACGGGTTCCGGGGTAGGTGGGCTTCCTCGCGGTCGTGCACTTGCGCGAGCTGCTCTGCCCGGAATGCGGCGCGCGCGTGGCCGATCCCGGGGCCCGGTCGTTCGTCGTCGACGCGGCCGGCGATCCGGTGGGCTTCGAGGAGCAAGACCCTCCGGCCGAACTCACGCTCGAGCTGCACTGCCCGCAAGGCCATCCGGTCGAGCTGCTGGTGCCCAACGAAATTGCGGCCGAAGACGTGTCGGTGACGCCCGACGAGGCACCGCTTGCCGTCGACGCCGCGCTGCTCTCCGGAACGCGCGAATCCGGCCGCCCCTTTTGATGGTCTTTTGATTCCGCCGCGACGGCGGCGGTGCAGGTAGCCGCACTTCTAGCAATAATCTGGGCTCTACTCGTAGTGAGTGGAGGTCTCCAGCTTGCGTTCGAAACCGCTGCACGCAGTTCTCGCGGCCGCGTTGGTCGCGTCGCTCGCCGCCCCGGCGGCCGCCAAGCCGCCGTCGTACCCGGCGTTGACGCCCGACGGCGTGACGCACCATACGCTCGCGCTCGGCGGCAAATCGCTGGCCTACACGGCCCGCGCCGGCACGATCACGCTGCGCGATACCGACGACCGGCCGACGGCCCGCGTCTTCTATACCGCGTTCACGCTCGATAACGCCGATCCGTCGCACCGCCCGGTCACGTTTTTCTATAACGGCGGGCCCGGCAGCTCGACGATTTGGCTGCGCATGGGTTCGTTCGGTCCCGTTCGCGTGCAGACCGCCGACGGCACCATGACCGGGCCGCCGCCGTACAAGCTGATCGACAACCAGTACAGCTTGCTCGACCGCACCGATCTGGTGTTCATCGACATGCCCGGCAGCGGCTACGGCCGCTTTATCGGCGACGGCAAGCCGAAGGATTTCTGGGGCGTCGATCAAGACGCCGATGCCTTCGCGCAGTTCATCCAGCGCTACCTCACCAACTTCAACCGTTGGAACTCGCCGCGCTTTCTCTTCGGCGAGTCGTACGGTACGACGCGCTCGGCGGTGCTTTCCAACGTGCTGGCCCAGCGCGGCGTCGCGCTCAACGGCATCGTGCTGCTCTCGTCGTTTCTCAACCCGTCGATCGACTACAACGACGGCGCGCCGATCGGCGGCGGCGACTGGGCCTACGTTTTGTACCTGCCCACCGAGACCGCTACGGCTTGGTACCATCACGCCATCGCGGGCTCGCTCGAAGACGACGTAGCGCAGGCCGAAAGCTTCGCGACCGGCACCTATCTCGACGCTCTGGCGCAAGGCTCGCAGCTCCCGGCGGATCGCTACAACGACGTCGTCGCGCAGCTGCACCGGCTGACCGGGCTCTCCGATCAGTACATCCGCAACTCCAACCTGCGCATCCCCTACGATCGCTTCGAAAACGAGCTGATGCGCGATCGCGGCGTCACGGTCGGCCGTCTCGACGCACGCTTCGAGACCTACGTGCTCGACAAGCCCGAAATTTCTCCGGATTGGGACGCCACCGACGCCGCCATCGATTCGGCGTTCGTTTCTACCGGAAACTACTACCTGCGCCAAGTGCTGGATTACAAGACGCCGCTGATGTACCGGTACGAGATCTACGATTTGATCTACGCCAACGGCAACAGCTGGGATTTCAAGCACGGCGACGATCCGCAGACCTTCAACGTGGCGCCCGACCTGGCGCAAACGATGACGTACAATCCCGATCTAAAGATCTTCTCGGCGAACGGCTACTTCGATTTCGCGACGCCGTTCTTCGCGACGGTCTACGTGTTGAACCATCTCTACATCGCTCCGGCACTGCAGCGGAACATCACCTACGGCTTCTACGCCTCGGGGCACATGGTCTATCTGCACCCGAGCGCTCTCGCGAAGTTCCACGCCGATTTGGAACGCTGGTACGCCGCCACCCTGGCGAATCGCTAAGGTAGGAAACGTGTTGATCAAACGAGTCGCCATCACGATCCTGGCCGCCGCCTTCATCGGGGCCGCTCCCGCAGCGCCCGCAGCGGCGCCGCCCGCACCCGCCGCCGAGACGCCGGATGCGGTCACGCAGCATACGATGCAGCTGGGCGGCAAGGAGCTCGCCTACACCGCACGCGCCGGAACGATCACGCTGGAAAACGCGGCCGGCGAGCCGACCTGCCGGATGTTCTACACCGCGTTCACGCTCGACGGCGCCGACGTGTCGCACCGCCCGGTGACGTTCTTCTATAACGGCGGCCCGGGAAGCTCGACCATTTGGCTGCGCATGGGGTCGTTCGGCCCGATGCGCGTGCAGGTAAGCGACGGAGGCGGCCCGAGCGAAGCGCCCTTCAATCTCGTTCCCAACCAGTACACGCTGCTCGACCGCAGCGATCTCGTCTTCATCGACGCGCCCGCCACCGGCTTCAGCCGTCTGGTCGGCGCGGGCAAACCCGACGAGTTCTTCGGCGTCGACCAAGACCGCGCGGCCTTCGCACAGTTCATTTCGCGCTACGTCAGCACGTTCAACCGCTGGAACTCGCCGAAGTTCTTATTCGGCGAGTCGTACGGCACGCCGCGCACCGCGGTGCTGGTGAACTACCTGCAGCGCCAAGGCATCGGCATCAACGGGGTCATCCTGCTCTCGTCGATTCTCGATTTCAACCTCGACTGGGACGTGAACTTTACGCCGACCGCGATCGGTGGCGGCGATTGGGCCTTCCCACTCTATCTGCCGACCGAAGCGGCGTCGTCGTGGTACCACAACGTGTTGCCGGGGCCGCCGACGACCCTGCAGGCGCTCTTACCGCAAGTCGAACAGTTTGCGATGGGCGAGTACCTCAACGCGCTCGCCCAAGGTGCGAAGCTTTCTCCGTCGACCTACAACGACGTGGTGGCCAAGCTGCACCGGTACACCGGCCTCTCCGAGCGGTACATTCGCAACTCGAACCTGCGCGTACCGTACTGGCGTTACACCACCGAGCTGATGCGCGACCGCGGGCTGACGGTGGGGCGCTTCGATTCGCGCTACACGTCGTACGCGCTCGACCGCGTCGACGACCGGCCGCAGTTCGACGCGACCGACGCCGCCATCGACGCGGCCTTCACCGGCGCGGGCAACTACTTCATGCGCACGATCCTGCACTACAACACCACGCTCGAGTACCGCCCGACCGCGTACACCGTCATCCGTAAGTGGGATTGGAAGCACGGCGGCAACCTGCCGACCAACACCGCGCAGGATCTCGCGCAGGCGATGGCCTTCAATCCGGGGCTCAAGGTCTTCTCGGCCAACGGCTACTACGATTTCGCAACGCCGTTCTACGCGACGATCTACACGCTCAACCACCTGCAGCTTCCGGCCGAGCTGCAGAGCAACATCAGCTACGGATTCTACGAATCCGGCCACATGGTGTACCTGCACGCACAGGCGATCCAGCAGTTCCACGACGATCTGGAACGCTGGTACGGCAGCGTGCTAGGGGCCCACTAAGGCCGAGAACTTCGCGAGCGTCCGGGCGTAGGTCGCGCCCAGCTTGCGAAACGCGCTCTGCATGTCGGGCGTCGGCGCCGCGTCGGCGCTTTCGACGGCGCCCTCCAGGTTGTCGAGCGCGTTTTTCAAGTAGAGGAAGCTCGTGAAATCGTGCGAGTACGCTCCCTCGGAATCGTCGGGGACGTCGGGCGGCGCAACGCCAACGATCTCGACGTTCAGCTCGTGCTGCGCGGCCGGCGAGAGCCGCTTGAGATCGGCTTTCTGCGCGCGCTGGCGGCTCGCTCCGGCCAGCTTGTAGAGCGCCTCGATCGCGCGCGCCAGCCGGTACTGCGCCTGCAAATCGGCGTCGGTCGCGGCGACCCGCGGATCGCGCAGCACGACCGCGTTGCGAACGTAGGTTTTGCCGTTGACGCCGAGCTTGACGGTGTAGACGCCAGGCGGCGCCCACACGCCGCGATCGTCGTGCACGCGAAGGTTCCACGTGAAGCGTTGCGCGCCCGAGCGCGCGCTCGGGACGGGCGGCGGCGAGATCCACGACGGCACGACGTCGAGCGTCTTTGGATCGATCGTCTGCGGTTTGTCGGCGCTCGACCAACGGCGCATGAGGCTGCCGTCCTTAGCGCGGATCTCGATGGTCACCGGCGTCCGCGGCTCGCCCGCGAGGTAGTAATCGAGATTCACGCCGGTCGGGGGATTGGCGGCGTGGGGCTCGTCGCGCGGCAGGGGCGTCCCCTCGTCGCTGCCGGGCGAGATGCGATACGCACGTGCCGGTGCGAAGAAATAGTCGCTGTCCGAAGGCGCGTCGGCGAGCTGGCGCAGCGATGCGACGTCGTCGAGAATCCAAAACGCGCGGCCGTGCGTCGCGACGACGACGTCGTCGCCGTGCACCGCGATGTCGCGAATCGAGGTGACCGGCAGATTGAGTTGGAGCGAATGCCAGTGGTTTCCGTCGTCGGCCGAAAGGTAGATGCCCTTCTCGGTGCCGGCGTAGAGCAAACCGCGGCGTTGCGGATCTTCGCGCACGACGTTGACGAACGAACCGCCGGGGATGCCGGCGACGATCTTCTCCCAGCTCTTGCCGCCGTCGGTGGTGCGGTAGACGTAGGGCTCGTAGTCGTCGAGCCGGTGGCGGTCGACGGCGAGATAGGCCGTCTGCGGGTCGAAGTGCGATGCTTCGACGATGCCGACCTTGCTCCACGCCGTGAGCGCCGCCGGCGTCACGTTGCTCCAGTGGCGCGCGCCGTCGCGCGTGACCCAGACGTTGCCGTCGTCGGTGCCGGCCCACACCAGCCCGGCCTGCAGCGGCGACGGCGCGATGGCGTACACCACGCCGTGGCGCTCGATGCCGTTGTTGTCGGCCAGCGTGGGCGCGTCGAGATTCGACGGCGTGCCTTCGTTGACGCGAGCGAGATCGGGGCTGACCACCTGCCAGGTCTTGCCGCCGTCGCGCGAACGAAAGACGTTTTGACGCCCGAAGTACAGCGCGTGCGGATCGGCCGGCGAGAACGCGAGCGGGAGCGTCCACGTTCCGCGCCAGATCTTGCCCGGGTAGTTGAGCGTGGGGTCGACGTTTTGTTCCCAGCCGGTGTCGATGCGCTCGTAGGTGACCGTACCGCCGAAAGCCGAGCCGGGGTGCAGCGGATCGGGCGCGATCGCGCCGCTCTCGCCGCCGACGTCGATCGGGTGGAAATCCCAGTTCGAGATGTTCGAATACTTACTGCGGCTCGGTTCGGTCGCCGCGCCGGAATCCTGCTGTGCGCCGTACACCCAGTACGGAAAACGATCGTCGACCGCGACGTGGTAGAACTGACCGGTCGGCTGGTTATACCACGAGCTCCACGTTTGCGCGCCGTCGACGCTTACCACGACGCCTTGATCGCTGCCGAGAATCATGCGCGACGGGTCGTTCGGTTCGATCCACAGCGTGTGATAGTCGTCGCCGCCGGGCGCGCCTTTGATCGCTTCGAAACTCTTGCCGCCGTCGCTCGAGCGATACGTCGCCGTATTCATTGCGTACACCACGTCGGCGTTCTTCGGGTCGACCGTTACGCCGCCGAAGTACCAGCCGCGCTGCCAGATGCGCTCCTCGCCGTCGGTGCGCGTCCAGGTCGCGCCGGCGTCGTCGGAGCGGTAGAGGCCGCCGTTCTTGGCATCCGAATCGACCATCGCGTAGACGCGCTGCGGGTTAGCCGCCGAGAGCGCGATGCCGATGTGGCCGACGCGCGCCGGCAAACCGTGCGTGAGCTGCGTCCACGTGGCGCCGGCATCGGTCGATCTATAGAGGCCGCTGCCGGGGCCGTTCGAGGGTGGGTAGACGTTCCACGGCGGCCGCCGCGTCTGCCAGAGCGACGCGTAGATCGTCTTGCTGTCGCTTGGATCGAAAGCGAGATCGATCGCCCCGGTGTCGGCATTCTTGTAAAGGACCTTGCTCCACGTCTTGCCGCCGTCGGCCGTTTTGAAGACGCCTCGCTCTGGGTTGGGCCCGTACTGGTGGCCGAGCGCGGCGACGTATGCGACGTTGGCATCGTGCGGATCGACGATGATGCTGCCGATCTGGCGCGTGTCGTCGAGGCCGAGGTGCGCCCACGTCTTGCCGCCGTCGGTCGACTTGTAGACGCCGTTTCCGTAGGCGATATCCGAGCGCATGTCGGCTTCGCCGGTGCCGACGTAGATCGTGCGCGCGTCGCTGGGCGCGACCGCGATCGCGCCGATCGAAGCAACCGGCTCGGCATCGAAGATCGGATTCCAGGTGCGCCCGGCGTTGAGGCTCTCCCACACGCCGCCGTCGACCGAGCCGAAGTAGAAATGATCCGGCTCGCCCGGCACGCCGGTCACCGCCAGCGCCCGGCCGCCGCGGAACGGCCCGATCGACCGCCAGTGGAGGTTCGACAGCGAAGCCGCGCCGATCGACGCGGGGCCGGCCGCGGCCGCGGCCGCCACCGGAGCAAACGAGGGCGCGAGAACCAGCGCGCACGCCAGTGCGGAGCAGATGAAACGTCGCATCTGCGGTGCTTAGTTCGCGGGGTGGAAGCTCCTGTGTAAGGTTACTCTCCGCTCTGGAAGACCGAGTCCGGAATGGGCTGGTTGATCTTGTACGTGCCGTAGTGCAAGTTGGCGTTTCCGCTGTATTGCGGGAACTTGGCTTGGATCTTCGCTGAGGTCGGCAAGTGGTACGGGGAGTTGCCGTGGTGCGAAAACTCGACGGTCAGCGACGCGCCGTTGTTGTAGGCGAACGCGACGTTTTCGATCGCGTACGTCTTGGTATTGACGTACATCGTGACCGTCTTCACGTTGCCGGGGCGTCTGGGCGTCCCCACCATCACGTAGGCGGTGTGGCCGCCGTGCGGCTGCGTGCCGTGCAGCTCGATATCGTAGGTGTTCGGCCACGTTTCCGGCGAGCCCATCGACGTCATCGTGTTTTCGAAGCCCTTGGCGAGGCTGGGCACCTGGTTGAGGTGCAGCGCTTGGCGATCGGGCGCGCGATAGTACTCGGTGCCGTTGAGCGCGACGGGCACGGAGATGAAGCTCACCTTGACGCTGCCGTCGAGCGTCACCGGCACTTCGTAGCTGCGCAGGTTCTTCCAGTACGAGGTGATGCCGGCGAGCACGGCGCTCGCCGTCGGCGCCGCAGCCGAGGGCGCGGGCGAAGGCGAGGCACCGGTCGCGCCCGCGAAGAGCGCGGCGGCCACTAGCCAGCCTCCTGCGGCGCGTCTCACCAGCCGCCTCCCACGTCGCCGCCGCCCCCGCCCATGTCGCCGAAGCCGCCGCCGGAATCGCCGAATCCGCCGCCGCCCCAATCGCCGCCGCTCGAGCCGCTCAGGTCGGCTTGCCCCGCGTCGCTCTGCCAGCCGCTGGTATCGACCGGGGCCGTCGTCGCCGCGTCCGCCGGACCGGCGATGCCGCCGCCGTGGTTGCCGAACATTTCGTTGCCGAGCCACGCGCCGCCAAGCCCGCCGAGCAGCCCGCTCCAGAAGCTTCCGCCGCCGAATCCGCCGCCGTAGCCGTAGCCGGGGCCGTATCCCGGGCCGTAGCCCGGCGGGGGTGCGCCGCCCGGGGGCACCGGGCCCGCCGGTGGTCCGCCGTAGTAGCGCGGGCCCGAGAAGGTGCGCATCAGCGAGCGAACGACGAAGAAGCCGACGACGGCGATGACGATCCACCAAAACATGGAGAGATGAAAACCTCCGGCCGCGGGCGCGTTGTTGAGAGCCGCCGGCACGCCCGCCGTGCCCGGCGCTCCGGTCCGCAAGCTTCCCACGTGCGACCGGTAGACGCCCAGGACGCCGTTCACGGCGGCCGTGATCCCGGCGTCGTAGTTTTCGGCTTTGAACTGGCTCTCCATCGATTGGCGAATGCCGGCCAGCACGCTGGGTGGGAACCACGCCGCGCCGGCGCGGTCCGGCACGATGATGTCGCGGCGGTCGTCCTTGGCGATGAAGATCAAGACGCCGTTGACGTTCTGCTGGGCGAAGGCGGCCGCAGCGGCGTTTTGCAGCGTCTGGCCGCCGAGCGACGGGACGGTGACGACGACGACGTCCTTGCCGGTCTGCGCGTTGAAGTTGCCGATGCGCGAGTTGAGATCGGCGACGGTCGCGGCCGAAAACATTCCGGCCTGGTCCTGGACGAAGTCGCGGGCCGCTGCCGGGAGAGCCGGAAGCGCGCACGCGGCGGCGATGACGAAGGCGAGCAGACGTTTCATGGGTTGGCTTTCACGACCTCCGGCCTGTCCTACTGCGCCGGCCATCCGAAGTTTCGCCGGGACGCCCTCCAGGAACTCCGCCGCTCGGCGGTGAGAAGTGCTCGTATGGCAGAGCCGGCGCACCTACGTACCGGGTCGCTCACCTTTATCGAGGTGCTGGCGACCTCCGTCGCGCTGATCGGCCCCAGCATGACGCCGATGCTGATCGCGCCGTACATGTACGCCAACGCGGGCAACGCGGCGTGGCTCGCGTACGCCTTCGGCGGCGCGATGCTGATCGTGGTCGCGTTCAACATCAACCAATTCGCGCGGCGTTCCAGCGCGGCGGGCTCGATGTACGGCTACGTCGCCGAGAATCTCGGCGCGGCGATGGGCGCGATCGGCGGGTGGACGCTGCTATGGGCCTACGGCTTCGTCGCCGCGGCGGTGCTCGGCGCGATGTCGCTCTTCGTCGGCCTCTTGCTGGCCGACGCCGGCGTACCGAATACCGGAACCATCGCCGCGTCGATGACCTTCGCGGTGATCGCGGCGGCGGTCGCGTGGCAGGCGGCCTATCGCGGCGTGCAAGTGTCGGCCATCGTGATGCTCGTGCTCGAAGCGATCTCCGTCGCGATCATCTGCGTGCTGGTCGCGATCGTGCTCTACCGCCACGGCCCCTCGCTCGACGTCGCGCAGCTCACGCTCAAAGGAGGATTCCCCGGCGGCGCCGGCTTGGCGATCGCCACCGCGATCTTCAGTTACGTCGGCTTCGAAAGCGCCAGCGCGTTCGGCGGCGAGGCGAAGAATCCGCTGGTCACCATTCCGCGCGCGATCGTCGGCAGCGTCGTTTTCGTGACGGCGTTCTTCATCATCGTCGTGTACGCCGAGATCGTCGGCCTGCAGCACGCCGCAACGACGCTCGACAAGCAAACCTTCCCGCTGGGCACGCTGGTCGATCTCTTCAACGTCGGCTACCTGCGGGTGCCGCTCACGATCGGCGCGCTGAGCAGCGCGTTCTCGGTCTGCCTCGCGTGCGTGACGACTGCCGGGCGCATCGCCTACGCGATGGCGCTGGGCGGCCTGCTGCCCGCGCCCTTTGCGCGCATCGAACCCAAGCACGGAACGCCGCACGTTGCGGTGACGACGGTGACCGCGATCGCGACCGTCGTGGCGGTGGGCTCGCTCTCGGCCGGCGTCGCGCCGATCGACGTGTTCAACAACTGCGGCACGCTCAGCTCGTTCGGCTTCATCCTCATTTACGCGTTGATCTCGATCGCGGCCGCGGTGTACGTCAAGCGGCTGGGCGAGATGCGCCCGCTCGACATTGCGCTCTGCGCGCTGGCACTGGGGCTGCTGCTCGTTCCGGCGATCACGCTCTTCTATCCCGTGCCGGCGCCGCCGCAACGCTATTTCGCCTATTACTTTCTCGCGTTCATCGCCCTGGGATGGGGATGGTTTGCGTTCGGGCGCCGTGCAGCCGCTTGAGCGCACGTCGACCGCGGCGCGCGTCGCCTCGTCGCTGCGCGATCGCATCGCGCGCGGCGAAATCGCTCCCGGCGAGCGCGTGGTCGAGCTCGAGGTCGCGCGCGAGCTGGGCGTAAGCCGCAGCCCCGTCCGCGAGGCGCTGCTCAAGCTGGCCGAAGAGGGCCTGGTGACGATCCTCCCCTATCGTGGAGCGATCGTCGCGCCGCTGCAGCGCGAACGGCTCCTCGAGCTGCTCGAGTTCCGTCTCGCGCTGGAGCGCTTCGCGCTCGAGCGGCTGATCGACCGCGACGCGGCCGCGCCGCTCGACGCGCTGCGCGAACACGTCGCCGCGATGCGCGACGCGCTGCGCGCCGGCGATCGCCGCCGCATCGTCGACGAAGATCTTGCCGTCCACCGCGCGCTCGTGGCGACGGCAGGCAACGCGCTGGTGGAGCGCGCGTACGACGGGGTGCTCGCCCAGATTCGGCTCTACATCGACGTCACGACCGCGCGCTACGTGCGCGCCGACGATCTCGCCGACGAGCACGAAGCGCTGCTCGCCTCAATCGAGCGCCGCGATCTGGCAACGGCGCGCCGGGTGCTCGACGCCCACATCACGCACGGCTTCGACGAGAGCGACTAGTGCGCGTCGTCGCGATCGCCGGGAACGCACCGTATCTGGGCGGCGCGGCTACCTGGGAACCGCTGCGCCGCGAGCTTTCGGAGTTCGAGATCGTTCGCGTCGACGCGCTCGAGTACGGCGATCGTTCCGATCTCGTCGCGGCGCTGCGAAACGTGCTTGTCGATGCCGTGCGAGGCGCTACCGCCGTCGTCGCCCACGGTACGCCTGCGCGCTTGGCGATCGAAGCGGTCGCTGCCGTCGATCCGCGCATTGCGGTGCTGCTGTTGTCGCCGCAGATCGTCGTTCGCGAATCGTGGCGGCTGCGCGCGGTTAGCGGCGCGCTGACCGGCGGGGCCGGCGCCGCGATCCTCGGTTCGGTGGCGAAGAAGAAGTACGAAAAGCTGCTCGCGGACGAGTCGTACGTTCGCAAACAACTCCGCATGCTCGTACGCGACGACGCGATCACCGGCGCGCTCGTCGCCGAGGCTCGAGCGCGCATCGCTTCCGTGCAGGGCAGGGCGGTGGCCTACCGCGCTGCCGAGCTCGTCGGGCTCTCGCTCGAGCCCGTCGACGCCGGCGCCTTCCGCTCGCTTTCGCGCTGCGCGGCCATCGTGGGCCCGGGACCGTTGGAGCGCAAAGGCCATGGAGACGTGCCGGTCACGGTCGTCGAAGGCGTGCGCCTCGCTCCGATGCTCGACGCGCCTCGAGCGGTGGCCGCCGCGCTGCGCGGCCTCGTCCGGGCGGCTTGAGATTTAGCCGGGCGGCTCGACCAGCGTCGTGTCGTCGGCATCGGGCTGGAGCAGCGGCCGGCCGACGGCGGAGAGCGGCGGCTCGCGCACGTCGTCGAACGCGATGACGGCATCGCGAACGACGCGGCGGTGCGAGAGGTAGAGATCGCGCGAAGCGGTTTCGCGAGCGATGAACGGCACGCCGCCGGCGACGCGAAAGTCGATCGTCCACGGCACGTCGACGAGCGGTGCGACGGTGAAGTTTCCCGAGATCACCGCGCGGCGCGGTAAGGCATCGGCGACCCCGACCCAGAGCTCGCGCAGCCGGTTGTCGTGGGGCTTGCGCAGCGGCGTCAGTCGCAGGTGATACGCGGGCGTGCCGTCGACCTCGTCCGTACCGGCGAACGTAACGGCGTAGTCGCGGGTTCGCGTCGAGACCGTGGCGATGACGGGCAAGGTAGAATCGGCGACGGTGGCGTGCGCGCGGGCGCGCGATGCGTAGGGCAGGCCGAACGCGTAGGTGGGATCGAGCAGCGGCACGCCGAGCAGATCGGGGCTCGACGCCGCGCGGCCGACCGGCGCTTTCACGGTGGCCGAGCCGGTGTCGCATTGGCCGCCGCAGATGAAGAACGAGAGCGCGAAGTTGATCCCGTGCACCACGTGCGGCGGAGCGGCCGCCTCTTCGCTGCTCACCGGGGCGACGCGGATCTCGTTTTCGTAGGGCCGGCTTTCGGCGCGATAGTGATTCGTTTGCGGCGTGGCGCCGTTCAAGCCCGAAACCGCAATGGTGTAGTCGATGGCCGTGGGATACCGCGCGGCCGTGACGGCCGCGCGCGCTCGCGCGAAGATCGCGTACGCGTCGGGCGCGGCGTCGGCCGTCATGCGGGCTACAACCCGATCGAATCCAAGATCGCGATGAACCGCTGCGTCGCCGGATCGTCGAACCAGTTCTCGACGCGTGCGGTGAGTTCGGGGATGGTGCGCAAGCGTTCGACGTGCGATTCGATCGAATCGCGGTCGGGCGACGGGCGCGAGAGTTCGGCGTTGAGGCCGTCGATGGCGGCGTGCCCTTCGTGGCCCTGCGGCAGCGCCGCGTGAAGCCGATCGGCGGGAAGCGGAGCGGGCTGTTCCATGCGCCGAGCCTTCGCCTCGCCCCCCGCCGACTCAGCTTGCTTACGGCGTTCGGCATGTTGGCCGTCGAGGAGTCCGGCGCATCGACCGCGCAAGGGTGCCCGGTGGCAACGCCCTGCGTTCTGATCTCGAGCTGGAGCGACGGACTCTTCATCGTCGCCGGAAACGCGATTCGACACGAGCTTGCCGGCCGGCCGGTTCGCAATCTCACCGGTGACGAGGACGGACGTGCGCTCGCTATCGTCGACGGCCACGTGCTTTGCCTGCGAACTGCCGCCGGCGAGTGGAGCGAGATCCTCGCGAGCGACTCGGAGCTATCGTGCTGCGTGCCGGTAGGCGGCGCGATCTACGCTGGAACCGACGACGCGCGCCTTCTTCGGATCGGTACCGGCGGCTTGCAGCAATTCCTGCGCGGCTTCGACGAAGCGCCGGGCCGCGATACGTGGTACGCGGGAACGGCGATCGTCGATGGCAAGACCGTGGGACCGCCGCTCGGCGTTCGATCGATCGCCACGACGTGCGACGGAGCCGCGCTTCTGGCGAACGTTCACGTTGGCGGAATTCTGCGTTCGGTCGATGCCGGGCGTACCTGGCAACCCACGATCGATATCGAGAGCGACGTACACCAAGTTTGCGCGCACCCGTTTCGGCCCGAGCTCGCCGCTGCGGCTTGCGCGAAGGGCCTTTGCATCAGCCGCGACGCGGGAGCTTCGTGGACGATCGAGTGCGAGGGGCTTCACGCCACGCACTGCGCTGCGGTAGCGTTCGGTAAAAACGACGTTTACGTATCGGCGTCGGAGGACCCGTTTTCCCCGCGCGGTGCCGTGTATCGCCGCTCCATCGATGGAAGCGATTCATTGCGGCCGCTGCGCGGCGGCATGCCGGAGTGGACCGATGGCAGAGTCGATACCGGCTGCATCGCCGCGCGCGATGCTACGATCGCGCTGGTGGACGGGTCGGGTTGCCTCTACGTTTCGACCGACGACGGCGCGACGTGGTCGGCGCTCGCCGGCCGGTTCCCCAATCCCAGCGCGCTCTGCCTCGTCCCCTCGTAACCCTCGGCGTCAGGCGCCGGGCCAGCGGGTGATGACGACGCGCTGCTGGGTGTAGAACGCAACGGCGTCTTTTCCGTGGCAGCGCAGGTCGCCGAAGATCGAATCCTTGACGCCGCCAAACGGGAAGAACGCCATCGGTGCGGCGACGCCGATGTTGATCCCGACCATGCCGACCGCGATCTGCGACGCGAAGGTTCGTGCGGCGCCGCCGTCGGCAGTGAAGATCGAGGAGGCATTCCCGTAGCGGGACGCGTTGGCGATGCCGATGGCCTCTTGCAGCGAATCCGCGCGCACCACCGCGAGCACGGGGCCGAAGATTTCGTCGCGAGCCAGCTCGCTCGAAGGATCGACGCGATCGAAGATGACCGGCGAGACGAAGCAGCCGGCTTCGCGGTCGCGCTGAACGTCGCCGCAGAGCAGGCGCGCGCCGGCGGCCGAAGCGCGGCGTACGTAGCCGTCGATGCGCGCGATGGCTTCGTCGCTGACGACCGGTCCGAGCTCGGTCTGCTCGTCGATGCCGCGGCCGAGCCGCATGCCGCGCGCGGCGTCGACCAGCATCGGCACGAGGCGGTCGCCGGCCTCGCCGACCGCAATCACCACCGAACCCGCGAGGCAGCGTTGGCCGGCGCCCCCGAAGGCCGACGAGAGAATCGCCTCGATCGTAGGCTGGGTGACGCCGTCGGGCATCACCACGAGATAGTTCTTCGCCCCGCCCAGCGCCTGAACGCGTTTGTGCGCGCGCACGGCGCGCTCTTGCACGATGCGCGCCACGTTCGACGAACCGACGAACGAGACGGCCGCAACGGCCGGGTGGTCGATGAGCGCCTCGACCGTTTCGGAGCCGCCGTGCAGCACCTGGAAGATCCCCTTGGGAAAGGTGCAGCTCGCGGCGATCTCGGCGATGAGCTCGGCGGTGAGCGGCGTCTGCGGCGAAGGCTTGAGGACGAACGTGTTGCCGCTGGCCAGCGCGATCGGCACCATCCACAACGGGATCATCGCCGGAAAATTGAACGGCGTGATGCCGGCGCAGACGCCGAGCGGATAGCGCACGACGCTCGAATCCACGCCGCGCGCGATATCGGGCAGCGCGTCGCCCATCATCAGCGACGGCATGCCGCAGGCGAACTCGACCGCTTCGATGCCGCGGCGCACCTCGGCGCGCGCGTCGGCGATCGTTTTGCCGTTCTCGCGCGAGACCGAGACGGCCAGATCCTCGCGCCGGCGTTCGAGCGCGTCGGCGAAGCGGAACATCAAACGCGCGCGTTCCACCACCGGCGTCGCCGACCACGCGGCGAACGCCTCGGCGGCGGCGGTGGCGGCGCGTTCGACGTCGCCCGGCGATGCCTGCGGCACGCTGCCGATCGTTTCGCGCGTGGCGGGATCGATCACGTCGATGAGCGTCATCGCGCACCCGCTTTCGCAGCGTACGCCGTCAACCCGGCGTCGAAGATGTCGCACGCTTCGTCGAGCTCGGCCTGCGTCACGTTGAGCGGCGGCGAGACGACGATCGCGTTGTACCGCCCGTAGAAGTAGAGCCCGCGATGCAGCAGGTCGCTGAAGAGCGCCTGCAGCTGGTGCGCGCCCTGCCACTCGACGAGCGGCGCGCGCGTGGCGCGATCGGCGACGAGTTCCAAGCCGAAGAACGCGCCGACGCCGCGCACTTCGCCGATGACTTCGTGGCGGCGTGCGAGCTCGTCGAGCCGGCTGCGCAGCCAGCCTTCCACCTCGCGCGCCCGCTCGAAGAGCCGTTCGTCGCGATAAGCTTTCACGGCCGCGTATCCGGCCGCCGTCGCCAGCGGGTGCCCGCTGAATGTGTGGCCGCTCGGCACCGGATTGCTATCGAAGAATTGGGCCAGCGACTCGCGCACCGCGACGCCGCCGAGCGGAACGTACGCCGACGTCACGCCCTTGGCGAAGGTGAACATATCCGGAACCACGCCGAAACGCTGCGAGCCGAACGCTTCGCCGGTGCGTCCGAAGCCCGTCATCACTTCGTCGAAGATCAACAGGATGCCGTGTTTGCTGCAGAGCTCGCGCAGACGCGCCAGATAGCCGTCGGGATAGACGATCACGCCGTTCGAGCCGACCACCGGTTCGATCAGCAGCGCGGCGATGCGGTCGCCGCCTTCGTAGCGCACGATCTCTTCGAGATGCGCGATCGCGCGATCGACCTCTTCGGCTGCGTCGCGCGTGTAGAAGGGGCTGCGATACGGAAACGGCGCGAAGAAGCGCACGACGCCGGGGATGCCCGGCTCGTTGGGCCAGCGCCGGTTCTCGCCGGTGAGCGTGCCGGCGCCGGGCGCCGAGCCGTGGAACGACCGGTAGGCGGTGAGCACTTTATGCCGCCCGGTAATCGCGCGCGCGAACTTCACCGCATCTTCGTTGGCCTCGCCTCCGCCGGTCGTGAAGAAGACGCGGCCGCCTTCGGTCCAGGGGCCGATTTCGACGATCGCTTGCGCGAGGAGGGCGCGCTGGTCGTTTCCGAGGCTCGGTGCGGCGTACCCGAGGCGCCGGGCTTGCTGCGCGATCGCCTCGGCGACCGCGGGGTGGCCGTGGCCGAGGTTGACGGCGACGAGCCCGGCCGAGAGATCGAGATACCGCTTGCCGTCCGCGTCGTAGAGGTAGGAGCCCTCGCCGCGGACGATGATCGGCGGCTTCCGGCCGGCCTGCGGCACCCACGGCGTGAGAACGTAGCGCGCGTGCAGCGCGGCGAGATCGTCGGTCAGGGTTTGCATCCCCGACTATTGCACATTGTCGACCGTTTTGCCTGGTCACGGCCTCTGGCTTCGGAGGTGGGAGCCGCTACTTCTGAGGGCCGCTGAAGAACGCGCTGAAGACGACCAATCCGGCCGATCCGAGCGCAAAAAAGACGATGAACGCCCACACGCCGGCACGCTTCCAGAAATCTTTGCGGGCCCGGGTGGCCTTGGTCTCGTGGCTGGGCCGGCGGGGCTTCACGAGCTTTGCGCCTGGCGGTTGGCGAGCTCCGACCAGAGGCGCTCGAGATTGTAGAAGCTGCGCTGCTCGGGCGTAAACACGTGAGCGATCACGTCGCCGAGGTCGATCAGGATCCACGTGCCGTCGGCATAGCCCTCGACGCGGGCCACGGTGCCGCCCTCTTTTTCGACCGCTTCGACGATGGCGTCGGCGATGGCGCGGGTCTGCACCTTCGACCGGCCGGTGACGATCGCGAACGTGTCGGCCAGAATCGTCCGGCCGCGCACGTCGAGCGCGGTGAACTCCTCGGCCTTCTTATCGAGCGCTGCATCGCGCACGACCTCGATCAACTCGCGGATACGGGAACCTCCTCTTGCGAAATCGCCCCAAATGCCCGGGCCGCAGCGACGCTTTGCGGGGCGGCGGTAATCCCCTTTTCGGCCAGATAGGTAAACGTCGATGCGAGCACCGCCCGCATCCCGCCGTCGAGGCTGCGCATCGCTAAGTCCCACTGGACCGCTCGCTCGGCGTGCTTGCGGCCCGGTTCGAGCGAATCGGCCAGGTAGAGCGCGCAGTCGAGCGGGGTCATCTCGCTCGCACCGGTGGTGTGCTTTTCGATCGCGGAGAGCACGTCGCCATCGGTTACCCCGAACGTCTCGCGGGCAATCGCGGCGCCGACGCGCGCGTGCAGCACGACCGGATTCGAGCGCTCGTACGCGTCGACCGGCATCCCGCGGCGTTCGCACTCCTCGATCAGCTTCGGACCGGGATAGAGCCGGGCGAGATCGTGCAGCATGCCGGCGAGGCGCGCCTTGCGCGCGTCCAGCCCGTGGCGCTGCGCCAACAGCTCCGCGCAGCGCGCGACGCGAACCGTGTGCGCGTAGCGATGGTCTTGCCCGATCCAATCGCGAACGCGGCGCGCGAGCTCGGCGTACCGCATCACAGCGACGTTTGCGCTTGAATGACGCCCAGCGATTTGAGCAGCGCGCGGTTGCCCAGAATCGCGTCGCGCACCGGCCCCAAGCCCGCCGTGCCGAACTGCAGCACGAGCTCGCCGTCGTCGAGCGTGTACGCGTAGCACGCGTCGGTCGCGACGTCCGGCGTGCACGTGTCGCTCTCGACGAACGTGCTCGCTTCGCTGTATTTCTCGTGCCCCCAACCCGGCGCGATCGCGAATCCGGCTGCTGCCGGAAGATCGACGGTTTTGGCGGTCTTGGCAAGAACGAGCTCGACGATGGCGACGTCTCCGTCTTGATCGGCGGTGACGCGCACCACGCCGCTCGGAGCGTTCCACTGCCAGGTAGGTCCCCACGGGCTCGCGACGCTCTTCCCGTTGTGCGCGGCGACCGCGTCTTTCGCGGGGGCGCCCAGCGCGACGCCGGCCAGCGCCGAGGGGCCCGGCGATTGCGCGACGAGCGCGGCGAGCGCGACGGCGGCGAGCGTCACGAAAGGCAACGTCCGCGCAGCACCTGCAGGCGGTTGCGGTAGAGTTCGCTCTTGAGATTTCCGGCCCACATGACGAGCGCGCTTTCGTTATCGTCGCTGTAGTAACCGCGCCGCATCGTCACGGTCGTGAACCCGTACTTGCGATAGAGCTGCTGCGCCACGGTATTGCTCTCGCGCACTTCCAGCGTCATCCACGCCGCGCCGCGTTCCATCGCTTCGTCGATCAAACGCAGCAGCATCACTTCGCCCAGACGCTTTCCGCGAAAGGCCGGATCGACGGCGATCGTCGTCACGTGCGAATCTTCGAGGATCACCCACACGCCTCCGTACGCGACGATACGGTCGCCGATGCGTCCCACGAAATAGTGCGCGAGCTTGTTGGTGTTGAGCTCGTTGTAAAACGCGTCCGAAGGCCAGACGGTGCTGAAGGAGGCGCGTTCGATCTTCGTCACCCAGGGAACGTCCGCGGTGGTCATCGGCGCGATCTCGAGACGGTCCGGCCGGTCGGCAGCGCGGGCGTCGAGTTCCATCTTCACGCGCGTTTCGGAATCTTGGCGGCGGGCAGTTCGCCGTAGTCGGCGCGCACTTCGTGCAGGCTCGGTGCCGGTTCGAGCGTGGCGGCGGCCAGCGCCACCGCGGCGGCGGCGGGGACGACGAGCGGCTCGAGAGCGCGAATCACCTTTGCGCGTTCGGCAAGCGCCGCGAGCACGTCCTTCGGCGCGGCGACCGCATCGAGCGTTTCGGCGGTGCCGGAAGGCAGCACGGCGGCGAGGGCCTGTTCCGTAAACCCCGAGGCGCGGCGCTCGTGCGAACCCTCCCGGTAGCGCGCCGAGACGACCCCGGGGCGCCCGACGACGACCGTGAGCACCGGGTCGAGCTTTCGCCCGTACTCCAGCGCGTCGAAGGACGAGACCGGCACGAGCGGGAGTTCCCATGCGAGTGCCAACGACTTGGCGTAGGCGATCGCGATTCGCAGGCCGGTGAAGCTGCCCGGACCGATCGCGACGGCGATGCGGTCGAGGTCGCGCGGGGCAATCTCGGCCTCGCCGAGGACGGCGGCGACGATCCCGAGGCCGCGCTCGAGCGCGACGTTGCCCGTCTCCACGCGCGCCGTAACGATGCGGCCGTCGCACGCAACCGCCGCCGAGAAGCCGCCCAGGGCGCCGTCGATCCCGAGAACGTTCACGCCGGGCCTCGCAGTTCGAGCAGCCGCGGCTCGTCGCCGGCGCCCTCCAAATGCAGGGCGTAGCGGCGAGCGGGGAGCAGCCCGGGGGCCTTCTCCCACCACTCCACCAGCACGATCGAGTCGCCGCCGAAGGCCTCGTCGAGCCCCAGCTCGGCCAGCTCGGCAGGATCCTCGATGCGGAAGAGGTCGAGATGGTCGATCGGCGGCGTGCCCGCGTAGCGGTGCCAAAAGGTGAAGGTGGGGCTGCTCGATTGATCTTGGCCGTGCAGCGCGTGCACGACGGCCCGGACGAACGTGGTCTTTCCGGCGCCGAGCGGCCCAGAAAGGGCGACCACGTCGCCGGGGAGCAGCGTGCGCGCCCACTCGGCCGCGAAGGCGGCCAGCTCGCGCTCGCTGGAAAAGGTGCGGGTCCCGCCGAAACCGGGCGTCATGAGCGGCGATTTCGGCACGGAGCTCGATGCGGCCCTGAACGCGCACCTGGCGGCCCTGCGGGCCGGCGCCGACGAAGCGCGCGCGCGCATCGCGGCCGGCACGGTCGCCCTCGAGGCGGCAGTCGCTCCTCCGTTCGACTCGACCGGCGGCATCGCCGACGAACTCGACGACGACGCCTTTTCGCAAAGCTTCACCAGGCCCGGCCCGGCGGTCTCGTTCGAGGCGGTCGAGGGGCCGCTGGACGATGAATTCGAGGGGATTCCCCTGCCGGAAGAAAAGTCTTAAGGGTTACGGTATTTCGTTTCCGCGGTTGGCCTCTGGCCAACCGTCTTTATGAGCAAGCCTCGTAGAATTTAAGGACCGTTGAACAACGATATCATTCACCAGGTAAACGTCGAAGACGAGATGCGGGAGAGCTATCTCTCCTATGCGATGTCGGTCATCGCCTCCCGCGCGCTCCCCGACGTTCGCGACGGCCTCAAGCCGGTGCAGCGCCGCATCCTGTACGCGATGCGCGAGATGGGCTTCGATCCGACCAAGCAGCACCGCAAGTGCGCAGGTATCATCGGCGAGGTGCTCAAGAGCTACCATCCGCACGGCGACAGCTCCGTCTACGACGCGCTGGTGCGCATGGCGCAGGATTTCACGCTGCGCTACCCGTTGGTCGACGGTCACGGAAACTTCGGCTCGATCGATCCCGATTCGCCGGCCGCCTACCGGTATACCGAAGCGCGCCTCGCGCGGCTCTCGCTCGACGTGCTGGCCGACATCGAAAAAGAGACGGTTCCCTTCGTTCCCAACTTCGATAACCAGAGCACCGAACCGACCGTCTTGCCCGGGCGGATTCCACAGCTGCTGGTCAACGGGTCGAGCGGCATCGCCGTCGGCATGGCGACCAACATTCCGCCGCACAATTTGGGCGAGATCTCCGACGCCATCGCGGCGATGATCGACGACGAGAACATCACCGACGACCAGCTCTGCGACATCGTCAAAGGGCCCGATTTTCCGACCGGCGGCACCATCCACGGCCAAGAGGCGATTCGCGAAGCGTATAAGACCGGCCGCGGCTCGATTGCGATCCGGGGCACCGCCGAAATCATCGAAGACGACAAAGGCCGCTACAAGATCGTCATCAGCGAGATTCCGTATCAGGTCTACAAGAACCGCATCGTCGAGGCGATCGCCGAAGCGCACGCGGAGAAACGCATCCAGGGCATCGCGCGGCTCGACGATCTGTCCAACCGCAAGGGCATGAACGTCGTCATCGAGCTGCAGAAGAGCGCGACGCCGAAAGTGGTGCTCAACCAGCTCTACAAGCATACGCCGCTGCAATCCAGCTTCGGCTTCAACATGCTCGCGCTGGTGCCGGTGGGCGAGCCGCGCGCCAACGGGTCGGTCGCGCTCGAACCGCGCGTCCTCAATCTCAAGCAGATGCTGCAGGCCTTCATCGAGCACCGCAAAGACGTAATCACGCGGCGCACGCGCTTCGATCTTCGCAAGGCCGAAGAACGCGCGCACCTGCTCGAAGGCTACCGCATCGCGCTCGACAACATCGACGAAGTCATCGAGATCGTCCGAGCGAGCCAAACCACCGACGAAGCCAAGACCCGGCTCTCCGCGCGCTTCGGCTTGAGCGACGTGCAGTCGCAGGCCATCGTCGACATGCGCCTGCGCGCCCTCGTCGGCCTCGAACGCAAGAAGATCGAAGACGAGTACGCCGAGCTGATCAAGCTCATCGCGGAGCTGCAAGACATTTTGAAGAGCCCCCGGCGCGTCGCGCAGATCGTCAAGAGCGAGACGCTCGACGTCAAGAAGCGCTTTGCCGACGAGCGGCGCACCGGCATCGAAGCGGCCGAAGACGAGATGTCGATGGAACAGCTCATTCCGAACATCGACGTCGTCGTCACCTACACGGTCGGCGGCTACATCAAGCGCGTCACGGTCGACACGTTCCGCACGCAGAACCGCGGCGGCCGCGGCGTCACCGGCATCTCCAACCTCAAGCGCGAAGACGTCGTGCGCAACTTCTTCGTCACCAAGACGCACGACCACGTGCTCTTCTTTACGAACAAGGGGCGCGTCTATCGCCTGCGCGGCTACGAGATCCCCGATACCACGCGCCAGGCGCGCGGCACCGCGCTGGTCAACCTGCTCACGCTGCCGCCGGGCGAAGAAGTTTCGGCGGTCTTCCCGGTCGAGGTGTTCAGCGCCGACCGCTACCTGGTGATGGTCACCAAGCGCGGCGTCATCAAGAAGACGCGGCTCGAGGAGTTCGCCAACGTGCGCCGCAACGGCCTCAACGCGATCAACCTCGACGAAGGCGACGAGCTGCTCGCGGTCGATCTCTCCGACGGCTCGCGCGACATCATCCTGGGCTCGGCGCACGGCATGGCGGTGCACTTCAACGAGAAGGACGTGCGGCCGATGGGCCGCAACGCGCGCGGCGTCAAGGCGATGACGCTCGACGGCGGCGACGCCATCATCGCGATGGACGTCATCGAAGACGAGCGCCGCGAAGTGCTGCTCGTCACGTCGCTGGCCTTCGGCAAGCGGACGCCGATCGACGAATACCGGCACACGTCGCGCGGCGGTAAGGGCGTGAAGGCGTTCGCGCGCCAGCGCGACGATATCGGCCAAGTGATCGAACAGATTCTGGTGGCGCCCGACGACCAGATCCTGATGATCACGTCCGGCAACCAAGTGATCCGCCTCAAGGTAGGCGAGATTCGCAAGACCGGCCGCGACGCGAAGGGCGTTCGCCTGCAGCGCCTCGGCGAGGGCGACGAAGTGATCGCCATCACGAACCTGGGTAAGCAGGCCGAGCAAATCACGGGCATCACGGGAGAACCCCAGCAGCCGGAACTGTAAGCGGCGCAACCAACCCCCCGCGGCGGCGGTTCAAGCAACCGGAGGAAGAAAACGCAACAGATGAGCGCTTTAGCAGACGTCTCGCAAACGAACTTCGACAACGAGGTGCTCCAGAGCAACCAGCCCGTGCTGGTCGACTTCTGGGCGCCGTGGTGCGGACCGTGCAAAATGCTCGGCCCGGTGGTCGAAAAAGTGGCCGCAGCGCACGGCGGTAAAGCCAAGTTCGTGAAGCTGAACACCGACGACAATCCGAGCCTGGCCGGCCAGTACCAAGTCTCGGGCATTCCGTGCCTGATCCTGTTCAAGGGCGGCCAGCCCGTCGATCGCATCGTCGGATACGTTCCCGAGAACGTCATCACTTCGATGCTCAGCAAGCACGTCGCCTAGCGACGTGCGCGAGTTGCCGGCCACGCACCGCGTGCTGGCCGAACCCGGCGTCGCTGCGTACGAAGCGACCCTGGGCAGAACGACGATCAAACGCGCGATCGAGCTGGTGCTCGATCGCGCGCGCGCTTCCGGAGCGGCGCCGGAGTACGGCGCGATCGTCGCATCCGTCGTCGAGTCGCTCGACGAAGCGCGCATGGATTTGCTGCTGCCGGCGATCAACGCGACCGGCATCGTCGTCCACACCAATCTCGGCCGCGCGCCGCTGGCCGAAGAAGCGATCGACGCTATCGCCGCAGTTTCGCGCGGGTATTCGAACCTGGAGTACGACCTCGCGGCCGGAACGCGCGGCTCTCGCTACGATCGCGTCACCGCGCTCGTCTGCGAGGCCACCGGCGCACAGGCCGCACTCGTCGTCAACAACTGCGCCGCCGCCGTATTGCTCGCGCTCGACACGCTGGCCAAAGGCCGCGAAGTCGTGGTGGCGCGCAGCGAGCTGGTCGAGATCGGAGGCGGATTCCGCGTTCCCGACGTGCTCGCGCAAGCCGGTGCGACGGCGATCGAGGTTGGGACGACCAATCGCGTCTACGTCGAAGATTTCGAGCGCGCGCTCTCGCCGAGGACGGCGCTCTTTCTGCGCACGCATCCGTCGAACTACCGCATCGAAGGCTTCGTCCACGCGCCCGATCCGCACGAACTCGCGGCGTCGGCCAAGCGCGCCGGCGTCCCGGTGCTCGAAGATCTCGGCAGCGGCGCGCTCTGCGATCTGGGCGAGTACGGCCTGCCGCGCGAGCGCACCGCCGCCGAAGCGATCGCGCAAGGGGCCGCACTCGTAACGTTCTCGGGCGACAAGCTGCTCGGCGGCCCCCAAGCCGGCATCGTGGCCGGCAGCGCGACCTTGATCGCGCGACTGCGCGGAAACCCGCTGCTGCGCGCGCTGCGCGTCGATAAGACGACGCTGGCCGCGCTCGCGGCGACCCTGCGGCTGCACCGCACGCCGCAGTCGCGACTGCGCATCCCGATCTACCGCATGCTCGCGGCGACCGCTGGCGAGCTTCGCGCTCGCGCGGCGGCCTACGCCGAACGCCTGCCGCAACTCGCGATCGTCGAAAGCGAAGCGTTCGTCGGCGGCGGCGCATTGCCGCAATCCCGCGTCGCCTCCGTCGCGGTCGCGCTACGCGCGGCCCATCCCGACGCGGCCGCCTCTGCCTTGCGGCGCGGAGATCCACCCGTCGTCCCGCGTGTCGAAGCCGACCGCGTGCTTTTCGATCTGCGCACCGTCGCCCCCGAGCAAGACGCAGCACTCATAGCCGCAATCGAACGCGCGATCGGCAAGCCCCCGAGCTAGCAAAGCGCGGTCGGCTGCTGGTTCCGAGGCGGCGACGTTTACATCCCCTCGGCGTCGAGATCGATTTCAGGCCCGCGAAGAAAGCGCATCCCGCTTTCCGATGCGCCGAATACGATGCGCTCCTCGAAAAGCTCGCGCTACGCGATTCCGGCCGGGGGAGGCGAGAAGGAACGTTCGCGCAGCGGTATCAGCCAGAGCGCGGCGAGAATCGAAACCACCGCGCCGATCGCGATCGTTATTTGAACTCCGGCGAAAGCCGCGACGTAGCCGCCAATCAACGCTCCCAGAGGCATCGTTCCCCAGACGAAGGTGCGCATCGTCGCGTTCATTCGCCCCTGCAGGCGCGCCTCGACGAGGGCCTGGCGGTAGCTGATTTGGTTGACGTTGTAGATCGGTATCGTCAGCGCCTCGATCGAGCAGGCGACGAGCAGCACCGCGTACGGCATTCCTAGCTGCGCGAGCAGCCAGCCGGCTTGAGCCAAGGCGGTAAGCAGCAACGCCGCAACGAGCGTCACCCGAAGGCCGAGCAGGCGGCGCACCCGCGCGGCGAACAGCGCGCCGACGAACCCGAGGTTCGCAGCCGCGAAAACGAGACCGAGCGGTCCCGGCTGCAGATGGAGGACGCGATACGTGTAGACGAACATCACCGCCGTCATCATCGATCCGCCGAAGTTCACCGTTGCGGTTGCGCCGAGAATCCAACGCAGGTCCGGCGACCGAAAGACGACGTCGAAGCCTTCTCGCAGTTCGTGCAAGCCTTGCCGCACCGTCAGCGGCGGCCCCTCGTGACGAGGCTCGCCAACGCGAATCCACAGGAGCGACAACACGGAAACCAGGTACGAGAGAGCGTCGATCGCAAGAGCGGTCGCCGCGCCGAGCCACTGCACGAGCGCGCCCGCCAGCGCTTTGCCGAGCATATCCGACCCGGAGTTGGAGAGCTCGAGTTTCACGTTTGCATCGGTGAGGCGTTCGACCGGCACGACCACCGGCAGATACGCCTGATACGAGATGCCGAAAAAGGCCGACGCGCATCCCGTCACGAGGGCCACCGCATAGAGTTGCGGCATGCGCAAGACGCCGAAGACGGCGGCCAACGGTATCGTCGCGAGAGCCAAGCACCGCACGAGGTCGGCAGCGATCATGATCTTTCGCCGCGACAAACGGTCGGCGAGCACGCCGACGAGCATGCCGAGTATCGGAAAAGGAAGCGTCTCCAGCGCGACGAGGACGCCGACTTGCGATGCCGAGGCGTGCAGCGTCAAGATCGCGAGCGCCGGCAAAGCGAAGCCGGTCAACGCCGTTCCGACGAGGCTGACGGTCTGCCCCGCCCAGAGCTTACGAAATTCCGACAATGCTAATTCGAGGCGCGGTCGATGAGCGCTTGGATGACGCGGCGGTTGCCTAAATGCTGCCAGCCGTTCGCGGCGATGAGTCCGAGGAGATCCTTGGGGCGGTAGAGTCCCACCGGGTTGCCTTGATCGTCGTCGAAGACGAGAATGAAGTCGTAATCGCTCCATCTGATCTTCGCGTACGCGATCGGCTTGACGTGCGGCTCGCCGTCTTCGGGCGTATCGTCGGCGTCCTCGAGCGCGGTCGTCCAGGTGCCTTGAAATCCGGCTTCGTGCGAGATGAAATCTCCGTTGGCCAGCCACGGACTTTCGGACATCGGGAGCCCGCACACGAGGATCGATTTGGCCGTGGAAAGCTGCGGCCGAAAGAGCCTGACCGTCGCGACTTCCGACCGGCTGCGCGCCAGCTCCGCCACGTAATACTGCTTGTCGTCGGCATTTCGAGCGTTCTGTTCTCCCGCCGCCAGCAGCGCGAGCGCGACGACCGCCGCGCCGGCCCAGAGCGCCGCCCGACCGTTGCGGCTAGCACCGCCGGGCACGAGCGCGATCGGCACCAGCAGCACCAAGAGCGAGAACGCCGGCCATTGGTAGAGCTGGTCGAGGTGGTTGGGGAGCAGGACGTACGGTGCGGATAATGCCAGCCCGGCGATCGTCACGAACGCTGCGGCACGCCAGCGCCCGCGCAGGAACGCCGCAATCCCACAGGCGGCGAAGAGCGCGAGCAGCGACGGCGTCGCGAGCGAACCGTAATAGTATTTCGCACAGGCGACGAGCGAGCGCAGGCTCACATCGATGTAGTACGGATCGCCGGGAGCGGCGTTGGGTTGCACGAAGCCGTTCTGCGTTGCCGCGTCCCACGCCGCCGACGCACCGATCGCCAAGAACGGCGCGGAGAAGATCGCAACGGCGACGCCCGGAATGCGGCGTTCGCGATACGCGGCGACCAGCCCGTAGAGCACGAGGGCGGGAATGAAGCTTTCGTTGGAGAGCGTGCTGAGCGAAAAGCAGACCAGCATCGCGGCGAACGCCGTCCACGTCGACGCCTTCGCGGGGCCGGCGAGAGGACGGTGCCACTCCCAGACGAGGATGCCGAGCAGACCGAAGAGCAGCGCCAAGTGATATCCGACGTCGTATCCAGGCTGGCAGTAGAACCCGGGGCCCGCCATGGCCAGCATCATCGTGCCGAAAGCCATCCACGCTGGAATCGCGCGCCGCACGATGAAGCGTTCGACCAGTGCGAGCAGCAGCGCGAGATCCAGCAGCACGATCGCGTCGAGAAAGACGAGCGAACCTTCAAAGCCGAACCATCCCGCCAGCAACTGAACCTCGAAGTAGATCGGGCGCGGATACGTGAGCTGCGACGCGAAGGTCGAGCCGTCGGCGGCGAAGTTCGCGGCTTGGTACATATCGCCGACCAGCGCGGCCGGCGGAGCGAAGTACTTCGGAAAACCCAGGAGCAGAAAAATCGCGTACGCGGCGAGCGCGAGAGCGAACAGCGTCGCGAGCCGGCGCAAAAAGGCGATGCCGCCGGCCGTACCGCCGGCCTCGCTCGAAACCATTATGGCACTACGCTCATCCAAGCGCGCCTTCCACGCCAAGCGTTCGCTTCCCGGCTCCACAATGGGTGCAGGCCTACCTCAAGTGGCACGGCGCGAACTTCGCCTTACTGCGGCGGCGACAAATCGAGATTCGGCTCGTCGGGGAGCGTAACCGATTGCGACGTCACAGTGACGTCCGAGCTCACCACCTCGAAACGAAGATCCCGCACGGAAATGCCACCACCACCCGACAAGAGGATCCCGAAGGCGATATCCTTGGCCGATGCGTCCACTGGCAGCACGATGCTGTAGCGCGACCAGTTCGTCGTTCCTTTGATCGGTCGATTCTGCATGTTGTCGAAGGCGAGCACTCGTTTATCGGCGCCGTCGACGCGCATCCATAGCCCAGCCCAACCGCGAACGTCGATCGATTCAACGTCGGCGGAAAAACGCACGCGCTTGCCGGCATAGTGCGCCGCCGAAATAACCTGCATCGCCGTGCCGAACCCCGTCGCGTTCGGCCGGCCGCTCAGGCGGAGTGTCTTATCCTGGACCGTCGCCGCGTAACTCTGAGCGTGGTCGCCGGCCACGATCCAGTTTTTTGGTAGATTGGCCGCCGCTACCGCGGGCGCTATGCCGATCGCAAAGAACACGGCGTTGACTGCGACGGTCCGAAGCCTTCGTCCCATTCGAATCTCCCTCAGCAGCCGTTATTCGCAGGCACGCTGCTCCAGGTGCCCAGTCGGCCATCCTTAGTAAATTGGATCGTCAAGATATCGCCGGAAATGAAGCACAGGGCGATCTGGTGAGGAAACGCAACCTGGATCGTGTCCCCACATGCCATTTCGCAGGTTTCATCGGCATACGCATAGAGCGCCCGCCCATTCTCGGCTTGCCACTCCCATTTCCTTCCCCTTCGCCAGTCGCTACCCGACGATCGTAGCCATGCTTCCATGGCCATTTTCCCGGACCGGTGGCGAAGCATGCTGAGCGTAACTTGTTCTCGATACATGCCGGCGAAATTCGGCAATCCGAAGGTCGCAAACGCCACTGCTCCGATAAGCGCAAGCGCGAGAACGGGGGCGATCACCGCAACGACTCGATTTTTGGTTTTCCAAAGATGGACGCCAACCAAGGCGAGCCCGGAAATAACGACGAGCCAGAACGTTAAAATAATCATTGCTGCCCTGTCATGCCAAGCTATTGGCCCCGTGTCTCTCGTTTACGAAGATGCCAGACCATCGCCCATATGGCGAGCAACGTAATCTCAACGATCGATGACGGCTTTCCCCGCGCATGCTGCCAAGCCGAGTCGCGCACGGCCCAAAAGCCAACGGAGAGACTTCATCGATAAAACCTCCAGCGGTAGCCTTTGCAAAATCCTTCGGGGTAGCCCTAAACCGAGCCCTTGAGTGCTTCCCCAGCGCAGGCGGTTTCCTTCCCGTATCCGGGCGCCGGCGCGAGGCTAAAAAATGATGAAGCGGCCGCTCCGCGAGTTTGATTGCAAGCGGCCCTCGGGTACGCCAAACGTATGAAACTCTTGGCAAAGACCACCATCGCGAGCCTGGCGCTCGCCGCACTTCTCGGCCCCATCGCGCTGAGCGCACCGGCCTCGGCGCAGACATACTACCAAGGCCCGGTGTACTCGACGTGGCAGCCCGGTTGGGACCAGTATCGCGCCGACCGGCATCACGTGATGTTCGGGGTCGTGACCAACTTCGCACCGTATCGCCTCACCGTGCATCGCCGCGACGGCATCGTGCAAACGGTCGATCTCAAGAACGGCACGCTGATCTTCCCGACCGGCGCGACGCCGATGCCGGGCGAGCGCGTGGCGCTCGCAGGCTACTGGAGCAACGGCACGTTCATCGTTAACCGCGTCATCCTGCGCGGCTAAGCGCTACGGCGAAGATTTGACCTTCGCGAGAAACGAGTAGAACTTGCCGCGAATCGTCGCGGTCCCGGAGATCTCGCCGTCTTCGGCGAGCGTCCCCTTGACCGTGAATCCTCCGGCGGTGTTGAAGACGAGGTTGATATGGCCTCCACTCACGCCGCCGGAGACCGCAATCGGCGGCTTCCCGCGCAGCGGATCGGGACGAACCGATTCCGAGACGTACGTTCCGCTGACGATGCCTTTATCGACCTTCAGCTTGAGCGTACCGCTGTACGGAACGCCCTGCTGGCCGAACGTCGGCTGATACGCGGCGACGTAGGTTGCGCTCCACACGGAGCCGTGCACCAGCACGGCAACCGTGAGCGCGAGCGATCGCAATGCAAGGCTCATTCGCTAAACCACCCCGAGGGCGCGACGTCGAGATTGACGTTGATCTGCTTCACCTCGGTGTACGCGTCGTACCCGTACGTGCCGAGCTCGCGCCCGATGCCCGACTGCTTGTAACCGCCCCACGGCGCCTCGTTGTAGGTGGGGTGGTAGGTGTTGATCCAAGTGATGCCGGCGCGCAGCTTGCGAATGACGCGATGCGCCTTTGCGCCGTCGTTGGTGAAGACCGCGGCGGCCAGCCCGAAGACCGAATCGTTGGCCATCCGGATCGCGTCGGCTTCGTCGTCGAACGTTTGGACGACCAGCACCGGCCCGAAGATCTCTTCGCGCACGATGCGCATCGATGGCTCGGTCCGATCGAAGATCGTCGGAGCGATGAAGTTGCCTGCGGCCAGCGCTCCACCTAGGCGTTCGCCTCCGCACAGGAGCCGCGCGCCTTCCTCTCGTCCGGCGGCGATGTAGCCTTCGACGCGCTTGCGGTGAACCTCGGAGATCAGCGGCCCCATCTCGGTGCGTGGATCGAACCCGTCGCCGACGCGAATCTTGTTGGCGCGCTCGACCAATCGTTCGACGAACCGGTCGTGCAGCGAACGCTCGAGCAGCAGCCGCGATCCGGCCGAGCAGACTTGCCCGGAGTTGGCGAAGATGCCGAACAGCGCGTAATCGATCGCCGTCTCGAAATCGGCGTCGGCAAAGACGACGTTGGGCGATTTCCCGCCCAGTTCGAGCGAAATCTTCTTGAGATTGCCGGTCGCGGCTTGCATGATGGAACGCCCGGTCGCCGTTCCGCCGGTAAAGGCGATCTTGTCGACGGCGGAGCTCGACGCGAGCGTCGCGCCCACCGTCGCGCCGGGGCCCAACACGATGTTGACGACGCCGGCGGGGAACTCGAGTTCCTCGAAGATTTGCGCCAAGCGGACGGTGGAGAGCGGCGTGAGCTCGGAAGGCTTGAGAATGCACGCGTTGCCCGCCGCCAGCGCCGGCGCGAGCTTCCACACCGCCATCAGCAAGGGATAGTTCCACGGGACGATTTGCCCGCAGACGCCGATCGGCTCGCGCACGGTGAACGTCTGCGAGGGTGCCGGCACGTCGAAGCTCTGGCCGTGCGGTTTCGTCGCCAGCCCGGCGTAGTAGCGAAAACAGTTGGCGGCATCGGCGGCGTCGTACTGCGCTTCGCGCAGCGGCTTGCCGCCGTTGAGGGTGTCGATGCGCGCAAACTCGCCCGCGTGTACCTCGATCGCGTCGGCGACCTTGAAGAGCAGGGCGGCGCGATCGGCCGCGCTGCTCGAGCCCCAAGGCCCTTCGTCGAACGCGCGTCGCGCCGCCCGAATCGCCTCTTCGGCATCGGCCTGCTCGCCTTCGGCCACGGTCGCGACGGGTTCTCCGGTCGACGGATTCACCAGCGTGCGCGTGCCGCCGCCGGCCGCCAACTTCCAGCGCCCGTCGACGTACATCGGAATCACGCCGCCGGTGCGCGGGAGATTGCGTAAGACGACCTCGGGATCCGATCCCGGGCCGGCTGAAGTGGTCTGCATCGGCTTTAGGCTCCTATGTCGACGAGGTCGGTCATCGCGTTCAAGCTCTCGCCGATGGCTTGGCACACGTAGTCGGTTTGTTCCTTCGTGATCGTCAGCGGGGGTTCGATCCGGATCGTGCGGGCGTTGACCAGCGTCCCGGAAACCAGCACGCCGCGGTCGAGCATACGCTTGGCAAATTCGAAGCCGGTCTCGTTGTCGGCGAACTCCAGCGCCATGAGCAGACCCATGCCGCGAACGTCGACGACGGTCTTCTCGTGGCCGCGCACCGCGGCGCGAATGCCCTCGATGAAGCGGGCGCCCATCGTTGCGGCGCGCTCGGGCAAGCGCTCCTCGATCAAGACGTTGATCGTGGCCAGCGCGGCCGCGCAAGCGAGCGGATTGCCGCCGAACGTCGACGTGTGCAGGAACGGGTTGTCGAAGATCTTTGCGAAGATTTCGCGCCGGCCGACGACCGCGCCGGCGGGCATCACGCCGCCGCCGAACGCCTTGGCCAGGCACATCAAATCCGGCGCGACGTTCCAATGCTCGCAGCAAAACATCTTGCCGGTGCGGCCCATGCCGGTCTGCACTTCGTCGAGAATCAGCAGCGAACCGTACTCGTCGCAGAGTTTGCGCACGCCGGGCAAGTAGTCGGCATCGGGAATGTTGACGCCGCCTTCACCCTGAATCGGCTCGAGCAGCACCGCGCCGACGTCTTCGCCGACCGCCTTGCACGATTGCATCATGTCGGCCAGCGCCGGCAGATCGTTGAACGGCACGTGCTCGATATTCGGCAGCATCGGCCCGAAGGGGCGCCGGAACTCGGCTTTGGCACTCGCCGAGAGCGAGCCGTAGCTCTTGCCGTGAAACCCTTTCGTCGCCGCGACGATGGTCTGCTTGGTGGGATCGTAGGCGCGCGCGAGCTTGAGCGCCCCTTCCACCGCTTCCGTTCCGCTGTTGCAAAAGAAGGCGAACTCGAGCTTGCCCGGCGTCAGCATCGCCAGCGTCTTGGCCAGCATCGCGCGCAGCGGGTCGAGCAAATCTTGGCTGTGGAGCGGCTGCCGCTTGAGCTGATCGGAGACCGCTTTGACCACTTTGGGATGGCGGTGGCCGACGTTGAAGATGCCGAATCCGCCGAGGCAATCGAGATACTCGCGGCCGGTGACGTCGCGATACGAGTTGGGCCCCGCGTCCGACCATTCGACGACGGCATCGGCGCCTTCGACGCTGGTGGCTTTGCGGTACTCCAGAAAACCCGGGTTGATGTGATCGCGGAATCCCTCGACGGTCTCGCGGGTGATCCACTGCGCGTCGGTGGGCGTGATCTCGCGCTTTTCGATGAGATCTAAGACGTGCTGCGTGTATTCGTAGACGTTGCGTTCTCGCTCGTTCTGAATTTTATTTCTGTCCTCCTAAGACGTCGTGCACGGCGGCCGCCAGGATCCCGAGCGCTTCGTCGAGATCGTCGTCGCCGATGACCAAGGGCACCAAAATGCGGATGACGTTGCGTTTCCCGGCGAGCATCAGCAGGAGGCCGCGCTCGCGCGCCGCCGTCACGATCGCCTCGGCGCCGTGCGAGAGCTCCATCGCCTGCATCGCGCCCAGCCCGCGCACGTCTTCGATCGCCGCGTAGGTGGACTTGAGCGAACGCAGCGACGCTTCGATGCGCGTGCCGAGCTCGCGGGCGCGCGCCAAGAACGCGTCGTCGAGAATCTCGAACGTCGCCAGCGCGGCGGCGCAGGCAACCGGATTGCCCGCGAAGGTTCCGCCCAGGCCGCCCGGCGCCGGCGCGTCCATGATCTCGGCTTTGCCGACGACGGCGGCGAGCGGCAAGCCGCCGGCGATCGATTTGGCGACCGTCATCAAATCGGGCTCGAGCCCGTAATGCTCGCTGGCGAAGAACGTGCCGGTGCGGCCGAAGCCGCTCTGAATTTCGTCGGCGACGAGCACGATGCCGTGCTCGGAGGTGATGCGGCGCAGCTCGCGCACGAACTCTGCAGGCGCGGGTACGAACCCGCCTTCGCCGAGAATCGGCTCGAGCACGATCGCCGCCACGCGCTCCGGATTGGCGCTGCTTTCGAAGAGCGCTTCGAGCGTGCCGAGCGCGTGCTGCGCGGTGATGCCGTGATGCTCGTACGGAAACGGCGCGTGATAGATTTCGCTGCAGAACGGGCCGAAGTGCTGCTTGTACGGTGCGTCCTTGCCGGTCATCGAGAGCGTGAGCAGCGTGCGGCCGTGATAGCCGTGCTGGAACGCGATCACCGCGGGGCGCCGCGTGTATTGGCGCGCGATCTTCACCGCGTTCTCCACCGCCTCGGCTCCGGTCGACACCAGCAGCGTCTTCTTGGGCCAGCTCCCCGGCGCGCGGCGGTTGAGGTGCTCGGCGACTTCGACGTACGGCTCGTAGCTGGCGACCTGGAAGCACGCGTGCGTCAGGCGCTGCGCCTGCTCGGCGATCGCCGCCACGATGCGCGGGTGCGCGTGGCCCAAGTTCAACGTGCCGATGCCGCCGATGAAATCGAAGTAGCGCCGGCCGTCGGCGTCCCACACCAGCGCCCCGGCGCCGCGCTCGATCGTGATCGGATGGACGACGCTCACCCCGCGCGCGACCGCTTCGCGGCGGCGTTCGCTGATGGCGTGGTTGGCGGAGAGGGTCTCCGCAGTCGGAATGCTCATGCGCTCGCTATCGGGGCAAGGAGGGGCTCTCACCCGAGTGTAAACCGTGGCCGCAAGGAAGGCCATGTATGTCCGGCACAATTTTGCCCGGCTCTTTGGAGCTGACGTCCAAAACCACCGAGCCTCGGCTGCGGATGCGCGACGTGTTGCGGCTGCCCGCCTTTGCAAGCGCGCGCCTAGTTGCCGGCGAGGCTGGTCTCGACCGCCCGGTGCTCTGGTCGCACGTAGTCGACATGCCCGATCCGGCGCCGTGGGTGCCGGGCGGGTACTTCCTCCTCACCACCGGCTATAGCTGGCCGCGGGAGGAGGCCGAGCAGCGAGCGCTGATCGCGGCCTTGGCCGCCCGGGGCGTCGCCGGCGTCGGCCTAGCGGTGCCGCGGTACGTCGCCGCCTTTTCGCCGGCCGAGCGCGAAGCGGCCGACCGGGCCTTTCTGCCCTTGGTCGAAATTCCGTTCGAGATCCCGTTCGCGCGCGTGATGGAGGAGCTGCACCGCACCATCCTCGAGGAGCCGCACCGCATCCTCGAGCGCTCGGAGCAGATCCACCACGCGCTGGTGCGCGCCGCCTCCCGCGAAGCGACCCTCGACGATCTCGCCCATACGCTCTCTCCGCTGATCGGGCGTTCGGTCACCTTCGAAGACCCGGGCGGAAAACTGCTCGGAGCCTGTTCGATCGACGAACGCACCGACGAGGTGCGCCGCGCGACGCTGGAGCGTTCGCAGACGCCGTCGACGATGCTCGACGCGCTGCAGTCCTCGGGTCACGACCGGCGCCTGCGCGCCAGCGAAAAGCCCATTCGCGTTCCCGCGATGCCCGAGATCGGGCTGGCCGCTCGCGTTGCGTGCCCCATTCGCCTGGGCAGCGAGTTCGTCGGCGCGGTGTGGATCATCGAAGGGGACGAGCCGCTTTCGGAGCTCGATCACCGCGCGGCCGAGTACGCCGCGCTGGTCGCGGCGATTCACATCGCGCACCAGCGCGAGCTCGCGACGCTCGAGGCGACCCTCGGCTACGCGTCGGTCCTCTCTCTCTTAGAGTCGGATCGCGAACCGTCGGCCTCCGCCGAGGAACGCGTGCGGCTTCTGGGTTTCGACCCGCAGCGCAGCTATCGCGCCGCGATTCTGCTGCTGCCCGAAGAGACGCCGCTCGGCCGCGAGTCGTTTCTGCGCCGCGACGCGCTGGCCGGCCGCGTGCGCGAGCTGCTGAGCCGCACCGGCGCCGCCGAGCTCGTCTCGGTGATGCTCGATCGCGTGCCGTTTCTCGTGCCCGAGGAGTTTGCGCTCGCAGACGTCTTGGCGGCGCTAGGCGAGGAGGATCTCGCGCTGGTCGCGGGACGCGCGCACCGCGGCACGCAAGGCGCGCGCCGCAGCTATCGCGAGGCGATTTCCCTCATCGGCTACCGGAATCGCGCGCGCTTGTGCGAGTACGATCGCGTGCTGGTCCCGCGGGTGATCGCGGGCGATGCCGAAGCCCGCAAGGCCTTCCTCGAGCGGCTCCTCGAGCCGTTGCTGCAGCAGCGCGGCGGTAAGGCACTGGCCGGGGCGGTGCTCGAGTTCGCGCGCGCCGGCTTTCGGATGCGCGAGGCCTCCGAGCGGCTGGGCATTCATGCCAATACGCTGCGCTACCGCCTGGCGCGGGCCGCCGACGCGCTCGGCCTGCGATTCGACGATACCGAGGTGCGCTTCGAGCTCCAGCTCGCAGCGCGATTGCTCGAAGATGGAGGCTCGTCACATTTTACGCAGGCGAATTTGTCGCCGGCATCCATAGGAGTCTCGGATTCCGCGGCCTTAACACCCCCCTAAAGCGCGTCTCACCAGGCGGGGTACTCGATTTTGAAGCGATGGTTGGCTGCGGCAGTTGCCGCGCTCGTAGTTGCCGCCGTTCCCCTTGCCGCGACGGCCGGCACCACGGGAACCCTGCACGGCCGAGTGGTCGAGGCCGGCACCGGGGCGGTGGTCGCCGGGGCGACCGTCAACGTCACCTCCCCGTCGCAGCAAGCGACGACGACGACGGACGCGTCGGGCGGCTACGCGTTCATCTCGCTCGATCCCGACACGTATACCGTCAGCGTCAGCAAGGCCGGATACGATCCGCAAACGCAGCCCGGAATCAACGTCGTCGCCGACCAATCGGCGAACGCGAACTTTACGCTCGCCAGAGCGCTCAAGACGATCGCGCACACCACCTCGAAGAGCGTGCAGAGCTTGGTGCACTCGGGCGTCACGAGCGACGTGTATTCGGTCGGTCCGAGCGGCCAAAAGGCGTCGCAGGCACTTGGCGGCGCGGGCTCGATGATGCAAGCCTACGGCGCGATTTCGAGCGCGCCGGGCGTGAACGTGCCCTCGACGCAAGCCGGCTGGTACCAAGGCGTGTACGTCCGAGGCGGCGACATCGACCAGGTGGCCTACGAGTTCGACGGGTTGCCGGTCACGCGTCAATCCGACCTCGCGCCGATCACCACGCTCACCTCGCTGGGAAGCCAGGAGGTGCAAGTTTATACCGGCGGCACCGCGGCGACGTCAAACTCGTCGGGCTTGGCCGGCTACATCAATCAAGTCATCAAGACGGGCACCTACCCCGGATACGGCGACGCGCAGCTCGTCGTCGGCGGCCCCGCGTTCTATCATTCGGCGATCGCCGAGGTCGCGGGCGCGACGCCCGACCGGCTCTTCTCGTACTACGTCGGCATCGCGGGCTCGAATCAAGACTACCGCTACGGCAATCAGTACAACGGCGCCGGCGATTCGCTGTACTTCTATCCCTTGCTCTCGCCGAGCAACAATCCGGCGTTCAACGTGTTCGGCCAAGGCATTCTCGACGGCAGCCACGGCACCGCCGCCAACGGCTACGGTGCGAAGTTCGCACCCGGCCCGAGCTACGCGCAAGCGACCAACTACGACCGGGAAAACGTCTTCAATGTCCACATCGGCATTCCGCACCGCAATTCGCCCATCCGCGACGACATACAAGCGCTCTACATCGCCGGCGGCATCAATACGTGGTTCTACAGTTCGCAAAACGATCTCGGGATCGGCCAGCACGTTGCCGGCGCGCTCGGCTTCACGTATCCGATCCCCTACTTGCAATCCACCTACTATACCGGCGCGCTCATGCAGGCGCCCAATGCGAGCAAACTCGTAAACGGACCGTTCCCGAGCCAGAATCCGTACTCCGCGACGGTCGGCCCCAACCAGCGCGACGGCTCGTATAACGGCTACGGCATCGAGAAGCTGCAGTACCAGAAGAATTTCGACGACCACTCGTATCTGCGCTTTCTCACCTATGGCGAATACTCCGATTGGTTCATCAGCGGCCCGACGAGCGCGCAGCTCGCCTTCGGCGCCGAACTGGCCGACTACGAGGTCGTCGCGCATATCTTCGGCAGCGGGCTCGTATATTCGAACCAGCTTTCGTCGAAGAACCTGCTGACCGGCCAGATGACCTTCACCACGCAGAAGCTGCAGACGTACAACGCCACCTTCAGCTCGACCGACTCCAACACGAGCAGCTTGGGCACCAATAACTATCTCTACAACGGCGGCATGTACTCCAGCGGCCTGGGCACCGTGCTCTCGAACTACGCCGGGAGCAACGGTCAATGCTATAACTATCAAACGGGGCAGCCTTGGAGCTGCTTCGATTATCGCAGCCAAGGCGGCCCTCCGCCGGGCGGCGGAAGCGTGAATCTCGCGCCGGGCACCGCGCCCCCGGGATCTCCGGCGGCTCGTGCGGGCGCGCATTGGATCGTTACCGAGAACGGACAGGCCGCACAGGTCGACAACGTGCAGCCGTACTTTACGTCGTATTCGCTGACCGATCTCTGGCAGCCCAACGATCGCATTACGGTGAACGTCGGCGCTCGCCTCGATCACTTCGCATACGCGACCGACAATCTGCAGAGCGGATATCCGGCGCGCCAGTTTTGGTTCAACGCCTACGATCGCGAGCATTGCGGCAAGCTCGGCCAGGCGCCGCAATGGGAGTTCAATCCCACGACCGGCGCGTTCGTCGGGTGCGCTCCCGGTTTCTCGCCGATGTGGCTCAACGGCGCGCCCAATCCCGGCGTCGGCTTGACCAACGTCGGCGCCGGTTTGGCCGTTTCCAACGTCTTCCAGCCGCGCGTTTCGTTTACGTATACGCTCGATCCCAATACGGTGCTGCGCGGCTCCTACGGCAAATACGCGCGCGCCGAAGCTTCGTCGTACTATCAGTACAACACGTACGAGCAGAACCTCGCATCGTTCATCTCGCAGTTTTACTCGTACGGCTATCGCACGCCCGACCACAGCATCTATCCCGATACGTCCGATAATTTCGATTTCTCGCTGGAGAAGCACCTGAAGGGGACGAAGACGTCGTTCAAGCTGACGCCGTTCTACCGCTCGACCAGCAATCAGGTCGAGTATCAAGCGATCGACGCGCTCGGCGGGACGCTGGCCGGCCTCAACGTCGGCACGCAGCATTCGTACGGCGTGGAGTTCTCGCTGCAGCACGGCGAGTTCACGCAAGACGGCTTTTCGTATCTGCTTTCCTACACGTACACCAATAGCAAAGTCCGGTTCAGCCCGATCAACGGCCAGAGCGTGATCGACAGCATCAATCAAGGGATCGAGGAGTTCAACTCGTTCACGCACGCGTGCGCCGGCGTCACGGCTTCGTCGCCCAACTGGGCGGCGTGCGGAGCGGGCCAATACGGGAGCAACGCGGCGCCCAAGCTCGCAAACGTCTACGCCAATACGAAGAACCCGGGATCGCTCAAGATTCCCAACCCGTATTACGGCTACAAGCTGCAGCCGCTCCTCGATCCGAACGGCTGGTATACGCCCTACGACACGATCCCGGGGCCGTTCAGCTACGCGAACAGCTACGAAGTGCCCAACGTGGTTTCGCTCATCTTGAACTATCGCAAGGGTCCGTTTGCGGTGACGCCGTCGTTGCGCTACATCGATGGATCGTACTACGGCTCGCCCCTGACGTATCCGGGCTACGTGCCGCAGTTCTGTTCGGCGCAGCCCGCGAAGACGCCGGCTACCCCCGGCGTCACCTGCGCCAATCCCAACAACTTCACCGCCCCGATTCAGTCGGCGCTCTTCATCCCCGATCCGTATACCGGGCAGTTCGACAATCTCGGGTCGCTGCGCGAGCCCTCGCAGTTTACGCTCAACCTGCAGTTGAGCTACGACGTGAATCCCCGGATCGGCGTCACCGCGACGATCGACAACATCGTCAACACGTGCCCGCAGCGCGGCTATGCCTGGGATAACTCGCTGACCTGCAACTACAGCAACCTGCCTTCGAACGTTCAGCCGCCGGCCGGAAATTTCTTGACCAACGCGCCCGTCCAGGTGAAATACCCGTACGGATCGTTCTTCAACATCACGGAGGTGGGCGCGACCTCGGTGCTGCAGCCGCTGAATTTCTTCGTCAACGTCAACGTGAAGATCTAGGGACGGTATGGCACGCAGTCCGCTGATGCGGCGCTTGCAGCGTATCGCCGCCGGCGCCTCGGAACGGTCGCCCTCGCGACCGGAGTTTCTCAAAGGCCTCGCGATGGCCGGCCTCGGAGCCGCGGTCGTGCCGCAGTTCGCCGCGTGCGGGAGCTCGGCGGCGCGCGGCCGCGAGCGCATCGCCATCGTCGGCGCGGGCATCGCCGGGCTCACGACCGCCTTGCACTTGAAAGACGCCGGCATCGATTCGGTCGTCTACGAGTCGTCGGCGCGCGTCGGCGGCCGCATGCATTCCGAACGCGCGTACTGGGACGACGGGCAGCACACCGAGTGGTGCGGCGCCATGATCGACTCGCTGCACGTGAACATGCGCCGCCTTGCCGCGCGCTTCGGCTTGCCGCTGCTCGATACGTACTCCGGGCGCCCCCCGCACGCACGCGACACGTGCTATATCGACGGCGCCTACTATTCCATGGCCGACGCCGATGCGGATTTCGCGCACGTCTATCCGACGCTGCTCTCGCAGCTGGGGCAGGTCGCCTCCGAAACGACCTATCGCAACGCGACGCCGGAAGCGAAGCGGCTCGACGCAACGAGCATGCGCGGTTGGATCGACCGCTACGTGCCGGGCGGTGGAAGCTCGAAGCTCGGGCGCCTGATCGACGAGGCCTATCGCAACGAGTACGGCCGCGAAACCTCGGAGCTGAGCGGGCTGAACATCGTCATGCAGCTAGGCGGACAGCGCCACTACGCGCGCAACCATCGCCTCAACGTGTTGGGCTACTCCGATCAGCGCTACATCTTGGCGCGGGGCAGCCAATCGCTGCCGGAGGCGATCGCCGCGAGCCTGCCCGCCGGCAGCATTCGCTTCGGCTACCGCCTGCAAGCACTGCGGCTGATGCCCAACGGCACCTACGAGCTCACCTTCGACGCGCACGGAACGATCGAGAAGGTCAACGCCGATCGCGTCGTGCTGGCGATTCCGTTCATCGTGCTGCGCGGGCTCGACTATTCCGGCGCGGGCTTCGACGCCGCCAAGCGCAACGCGATCGAGAATCTCGGCTACGGGTACCACACCAAGCTGCACCTGCAGTTTTCGCGGCGCGCCTGGATGCGCCGCAGCCATCCGTGGCCGGAGCCGACGACGGGCCAGATCTGGACGACGCTGCCGGTGCAGAGCGCGCTCGATTTCTCGCTCGCGCAGCCGGGCGCCGACGGCCTGATCGAAGTCTTCACCGCCGGCAGCGACGCAATGCTCGATACGCCGCCGGGGCCGTATTCGAAGATCGGCGACTCGCCGGCAGTCAAGCGCCACGTCGATGCGTTCTTCAAGCAGCTCGATCTCATCTGGCCGGGCGTCTCGCCCACGTGGAACGGCAAGGCGACCTTCGGGAACGCGCAGGCAGATCCGAACATTCTCGCCAGCTATTCGTGCTGGCTGGTCGGCCAGTATACGACCATCGCCGGCCACGAGGCGCTGCCGCAGGGACGCGTGCACTTTGCAGGCGAGCACACGTCGGTCGCCGATCAAGGCTTCATGGAAGGAGGAGCGCAGTCGGGTTTTCGCGCCGCAGGCGAAATACTCGACGACTACCGTATCTCGCAACGTTCTTCCGGGGGGTAACGTCACGATGAGATGGATCGCCGCACTGCTGGCCGCCACGTTGGTCGCGGCGATACCGCTTGCGAGCCGGGCCGGTACGACCGGCACGCTGCACGGGCGCGTTACCGATGCCGCGACCGGCGCACCGATCGCGGGCGCCACCGTCACCGCCACCGCTCCTTCGCAAGCCGCGACCGCGTCGACCGACGCCTCGGGATCCTATGCCTTCATCTCGCTGGAGCCCGACACGTACGTCGTCACGGCGTCGAAAGCCGGCTACGATTCGCAGTCGCAGCCCGGCGTCTCGGTACTGGCCGATCAAGCCGCGACCGCGAACGTCGCGCTGGCGAAGACCCTCAAGACGATCGCGCACACCACCTCGCGATCCGCGGCCAGCTTGGTGCACTCCGGCGTCACCAGCGACGTGTATTCGGTCAACGCCGCCGGGCAGAAGGCCGCGTCGACGCTGGCCGGCTCGGGATCGCTCACGCAGGCGTACGGTGCGATCGCGAGCGCGCCGGGCGTAAACATTCCGTCCAACCAGCAGGGCTGGTACCAGAGCGTCTACATTCGCGGCGGCGACGTCGATCAAGTCGCGTACGAGTTCGACGGCTTGCCGGTGACGCGCCAATCCGATCTCGCGCCGATCGTCACGCTCACCTCGCTGGGAAGCCAAGAAGTGCAAGTGTATACCGGCGGCACGCCGGCGACCTCGAACTCATCGGGGCTGGCCGGCTACATCAATCAGGTGATCAAGACCGGCACCTATCCCGGCTATGCGGACGCCACGCTCGGCATCGGTTCGCCGGCGTTCTACCATCAAGCCACCGTCGAGGCCGGCGGCGCGACGCCCGACCGGCTCTTCTCGTACTACGTCGGCCTTTCCGGCGCGAACCAAGATTTTCGCTACGCCGATCAGTTCAACGGGGTCTCGAACCCGCTCTACTTCTATCCGCTGGCGATTCCGTCGAACAACAACGTCTACCCGATTCTCGACGGCAGCGGCGGCCCGGCGCCGAACTACGGCGCCGTCTTCTCGCCCGGGTACGCCTACGCGCAAGGCACGAACTTCGATCGCGAGAACGTGATAAATCTGCACGTCGCGATCCCGCACCGCAGGTCGTCGCTGCGCGACGACGTGCAACTGCTCTACGTTGCCGGCGGCATTGCGTCGGAGTACCTGAGCTCCGCCAACGAAGTCTGGTTGAACTCGCCGGCGGCGCGCGCGGCGGGGCTGCCGTATCCTTTGACGTATCTCGACTCGTACTATTACACCGGCGGCCTGATGCAGGCGCCGCAGTCGAAAGACGTGACCGTCGGATTCTTCCCGAGCAGTCCGGCGAATCGTTCGGTGGCGGCGCCGATTCCCGTCAACCAGCGCGACGGCAACGATAACGATTACGCCGTCGAGAAGCTCGCCTACCAGAAGAACTTCAGCCCCAGCTCGTACCTGCGGTTCTTAGCCTACAGCGAGTACTCGGACTGGTTCATCAACGGCCCGGACAGCGCGCAGCTCTACTTCGGTTCCGATCCGGCCGACTACGAGGTGTACGCCCACATCGCCGGCGCCGGGCTCACCTATGCCAATCAGCTCTCGTCGAAAAACTTGCTGACCGCGCAAGCCACGATCTCCACGCAGACCCTGCAGACCTACAACGCCACGTTCAGCTCGACCGATCCGGCCACGAATAGCCTGCTGCCGACGGGCTTGGGCACGATTCTCTCCAGCTACGTCGGCCGCAACGGCCAGTGTTTCAGCTACGCGAGCGGCGCCGCCGTAAGCTGCTTCAATCCGCAGAGCCAGGGCGGCTGCCTGCTGACTCCCGCCAACGAGGCCAACGGCGGCTGCTATCCCGGCTCGCCGTCGCAGTTCGATCTCACTCCCGGCTACGCGCACTCGGGGCCCGCGGTCGCCGACGGCGCTCGCTGGATCGTCACCGAGAACGGCCAAAGCTCGCAAGTCGACAACGTGATGCCGATTTTCTCGTCGTACTCGGTCACCGACGTTTGGCAGCCCAACGATAAGCTCATCGTCAATCTGGGCGCGAGGCTCGATCATTTCGCGTACGCAACGAGCGATTTGCAGAGCGGCTATCCGGCGCGCCAGTTTTGGTTCGACGCCTACAACGCCTCGTTTTGCGGCGTGCTCGGCAAGCTTCCGGTGATGCGTACCGGCAACGGCACGGGGCCCTGCCCGGCCGGTTACCGGCCCATGACCGATCCCGGCAACGGGCTGTACAACGTGGGCGCGGGGCTCTCGACTTTCGACGTCTTCCAACCGCGCGTTTCGTTTACGTATACCGCCGATCCCGACACCGTCGTTCGCGGGTCGTACGGGAAGTACGCGCGCGCCGAGGCGTCGTCGTACTACCAGTACAACACCGGCCAGCAGAACCTCGCCTCGTTCATTTCGCAGTTTTACGCTTACGGCTACCACACTCCCGATCACGAGATCTTCCCCGACACCTCGAACAACTTCGATCTCTCGCTGGAAAAGCGCGTGCGCGGAACGCAGCTCTCGTATAAGATCACGCCGTTCTATCGCAACACGCAGAACCAGCTCCAGTACCAGGCCATCGACGCCGCGCAAGGCACGCTGGCGGGGTTCAACGTCGGAACGCAGCAGTCGTACGGCGTCGAGCTCTCGCTGCAATACGGCGACTTCTCGCACGACGGGCTCTCGGGGCTCTTCTCGTACACGTATACGAAGAGCCGCATTCAGTTCAAGCCGATCAACGGGCAGAGCGTGATCGACGGGCTCAACTCGCAAATCGAGCTCTACAACGCGTACACGCAAGCCTGCGCGAACGTCACGAGCTCGTCGCCCAACTGGCAGGCGTGCGGCTCCGGGGCCTATGCCGGGTATGCCAAGCCGTTTCTGCGCAACACGATGGCGAACTCCGGCGCCGGAAAGCTAGAAATCGCCAACCCGTACTACCGCAGCGCGCTGCAGCCGCTCATGGACCCCAACGGCTGGTACGCCCCCTACGACGTCATCCCGTCGCCGTTCAACGCCGCCAACGGCTACGAAGTGCCCAACGTCGCATCGTTGATCCTCAACTATCGCCACGGCAAGCTGGCCGTCACGCCCTCGCTGCATTACGCCGACGGTTCCTCGTACGGCTCGCCGCTGGTTTGGCCGGGCTACGTACCGCAATCGTGCGCGAAGGTTCCGAACTTCGCCACCCCCGGAGAAAGCTGCGCCGGCGGCACGATCGGCGCGGTCTTCCTGCCCGATCCATACACCGGCCGTTTCGACGGAATCGGGTCGCTGCGCGAACCCTCGCAGCTCTCGCTCAACCTGCAAACCACCTACGACGTGACGCCCAACGTCTCGCTGGTGTTCCAGGCCGTCAATCTCTATAACCGCTGCTTCCAGCAGGGCTACGCGTGGGACAGCAATCAAACGTGCGTCTACTCCAATCTCGCATCGAACATCCTTCCGCCGGCGGGCAACTTCGTGACGCACGCGCCGGTGCAGCTGCGTTATCCGTACGGTACGTTCTTCAACGTGACGGAAGTCGGGCTCTCGTCGGTGATCCAGCCGTTCAACTTCTTCGCCAGCTTGAACGTCAAGCTCTAAAGCGCAGGAGCCCGTTGCGCATCGTCGGCACGGCCGGACACGTCGATCACGGCAAAACGTCGCTCGTCGCCGCGCTCACCGGCACGAACGCCGATCGTTGGCTGGAAGAGCAGTTGCGCGGCATGACGCTCGATCTCGGCTTCGCGCACCTGCAGCTCGGCGACGGCCTCGAGGCCGGGATCGTCGACGTTCCCGGGCACGAACGCTTTCTGCACAACATGCTGGCCGGTGCGGCGGGCATGGACGTGCTGCTGCTCGCGGTCGCAGCCAACGAAGGCGTGATGCCGCAGACGATCGAGCACCTGGAGATTCTGCGCTACCTCAACGCGCGCGCCGTGGTCGTGGCGCTCACGAAGATCGACGTCGTGCCCGGCGAGCGGCTCGAGGCGATCCGGGAATCGATCGCGCACGCGCTGCGCGGCACGATTGCGGAGGGCGCGCCGACGGTCGGCGTTTCGAGCGTCACCGGCCAAGGCTTGGACGCGTTGCGCGCCGAGATCGCCGCGGCGCTGCGCGCGCTGCCGCCGCACGATGCCGGCGCGCCGGTCTATCTTCCGGTCGATCGCGTCTTCACGCTCGCCGGCCTCGGCACGATCGTCACCGGCACGCTGATGCAAGGCAGCATCGAAGCCGGCGAGACGATCGCGCTGCAGCCCAGCGGCATCCGCGCGCGCGTGCGCGCGGTACAAGTCTTCGGGGCCCCGCGCGAACGCGTCGAAGCGGGCGCGCGCGTCGCGCTCAATCTGCCGGGCGTCGACCGCGGCGCGATCGCTCGCGGCGAGGCGGTCGTCGCACCGGAAACCCCTGCGCGCGCGTCGCTCGCCGTGCGCTTTACGCCGCTTCCGGCGGCGCTGCCGATTCTGCGCCGCAAGACGCCGGTCCGCGCCTACCTCGGCTCGGCGGAGATTCTCGGGACGCTCGTCTTCGAAGCGCTGCCGCAGGCCGCCGGCGAGGTACGCGCCGAGCTGCGGCTGCGCGCGCCCGTCGCCGCGTTTCCGGGGGTACGCTTCGTCGTACGGCGGCCGTCACCCAAGACGCTGCTCGGCGGAGGCTTCGTCGAAGAGCTCGCGGCCGCGCCGGCGAGCGACGACGACGATGGGTCGCCGGCCGACGCGCTCGTGCTGGCCGCACTGGAAGGCCGGGGGATCGAAGCGTCGGATGCCGCTGCCGTCGCGCTGGCGGCAAACCTTCGCGAAGCGGTGGCGCAAGAGCGGCTGCAGGCGCTCGCCGATCGCGGCCAGGTGCTCGCGCTGCGCCGCCCGGCCGCGTTCGTGACGGCCGGTGCGGCGGCGGGCGTACGCGCGAGCGTGCTGGCCGCGCTCGAACGCGCGCACCGAGCCGAGCCGTGGGCGATGGGCATGACGTCGATCGCGCTTTCGCGCGCGCTCGCCATCGACGAGCCGCTGATGGTGCGTTACCTCGCGGAGTTCGTCGATGCCGGCGGGCTCGTCGGCCGGGCCGGATACTACGCGACGCTCGAACACCAGCCGGCCTTCTCGGCCGAGCAGCGGCGCCTCTTCGACGATCTCGTGCGGATCGAAGCGAGCGCGCCGTTTCAGCCGCGACCGTACGCCGACGCCATCGCGCTGGTTCGCGGCAGCGGGGTGGAGGGCGCGCCCAAGGCGTTCGACACGCTGCTCGCGCGCGGCGTCGTCGTGAAGGTGGGCGATCAGCTCTACCGGGGTTCGCAGATCGCGCAGATCTGCAACCGGGTCGAGGAGTTCCTGGGCCGCAACCAGCGGATGACGGCGGCGGAGTTCCGCGACCTGCTGGGCACGTCGCGCAAGTACGCCGTTCCCCTGCTGGAGTGGCTCGACGCGCGCGGCGTCACGCTGCGGGATGGAGATTATCGCACGCTGCGAAAGAAGGGCTCATGATCGATTCGATGGCCCTTCCGAAGGCCGAGCTGCACCTGCACATCGAGGGCACGTTCGAGCCGGAGCTGATCTTCGAGATCGCCGAACGCAACCGCATCGCCCTGGACTATCCCAACGTCGAAGCGTTGCGCGCGGCGTACGACTTCGCCGACCTGCAAGCCTTTCTCGACGTCTACTATCGCGGCATGAACGTGCTGCGGACCGAGCGCGATTATTACGATCTCACCGCCGCATACTTGCGCCGGGCGCAGAGCCAAGGCGTGCGCCACGCCGAAATCTTCTTCGACCCGCAGGCCCATACCGACCGCGGCGTGGCCTTCGAGGTGGTCGTCGACGGCATCTGGGCGGCGCTTCAAGACGCGCGGCGCGAACGCGGCATGACGAGCCACCTGATCATGTGCTTTCTGCGCGATCAATCGGCGCAGTCGGCGATGCAGACGCTCGAGACCGCCTTCCGCTTTCAAGACCGCATCGTCGGCGTCGGGCTGGATTCGGCCGAAGTCGGCAACCCGCCGTCGAAGTTCCAAGCCGTCTTCGATCGCGCCCGTGCGAACGGATTGCTCACGGTCGCGCACGCCGGCGAAGAAGGGCCGCCCGAATACATCTGGGAGGCGCTCGATCTGCTCAAAGTGTCGCGCGTCGATCACGGCGTGCGGTGCATGGAAGACGAAGCGCTCGTCGATCGCCTGCGCCGCCAGCGCATTCCGCTCACGGTGTGCCCGTTTTCGAACCTGCGGCTGCGCGTGGTGAAATCGCTATCGGACCACCCGCTCAAGCGCATGCTCGACGCGGGCCTGGTCGCAACGTGCAACTCCGACGATCCGGCGTATTTCGGCGGCTACGTCGGCGAAAACTTCGTGAAAACCGCCGAAGCGATCGGCCTCACCGACGAGGACCAGCTGCGCATGGCGCGCCACTCGTTCGAAGCGTCGTTCATCGACGACGCCACGCGCGATCGCTACCTCGCCGAAGTCGACGCCTTCGCGCAAGGTCAGTGATGGAAGAGGGTGGCGACGCCGACGGCTAGCTCGAGGGCGATCAGCACGATGATGATGAGTTCCAGGAACTCGTCGCGCTGGGCGCGCGAGCGGTCGCTGAGGAAGCGGTACATGTCGCCGACGCTGGCCAGCTTGGTGTCGACCTGGCGCTGCCAGTCGGAGAGGCCCAGGCGTTTGGCCGCCGAGCGGTAGATGCGCGCGTAGTACGCGTCGCCGACCACCTTGAGCGCGTTGCTCGAGCGATCGATCAGCTCGAGCACGTCGACGATGAGGTAGCGCAGCGTGGCGGCCTGTTCGGCTTCGCGCCGGCCTCGCAGCGAACGCTCGGTCTTTCCCGGCTGCATCGCGTAGATGCCGTCGAGTTCGCGGTCGAGCAGCGCGTCGTACGTGCGCAGCTCGAGCAGTTGCGAGTTGGCGAACTCCAGGATGTCTTCGATCGCGCGCGCGCTCTCGGGGCGGTCGTACACCAAGGCGGTATCCCACTGCACGACGGTGAGATCGTCTTCGTGGTAGGAGAAGCGCGTGCGCAGCACCTCCTCCACTTCCGTCGTCGAGAGCCGCTTGCGTTCGCCCAGCAGCAGACCGGCGAGGGCCGCGGCGTGCTCGTCGAGCAGCGTCTCGGCGTCGACGGATTCGGTGAAGCGCTCGATCTCGATCGTGAAGTAATCCTCGACCAGCGGCTCGTGCGGATCGTCGAGCGCGCCGGCGTACTCCTTGCAGATGCGCCGCACGGTTTCTTCGGCGTAGCGCGTGAGGCGTTCGTCGCCGCGCGCGCGGTCGGCGAGCGCGAAGAGATCGTTCCAGCTTCCCCGCGCCTCGAACGACAGGCGCAGCGAGACGACGCCGTACTCGTAGAGTTTCAAGCGAACCGAGGCGCGCAGCTCGCCGATCTCGAGATCCGGCAGCGGCGCGACCAGCGGGGGCACGGGAAACTGCAGATAGGCCGACGACGTGTAGGGGCCCAGCGGCAGCGCGGCCGGCGCGCGGCTATCCGCGCCCAGCCCGCCCAACGCGCCCAAATCGATCGTATCGGCGACGTCGAAGAGGTAGTAGGCGCGAACCGCTCCGGCTGCAATTTCGAGCATCTATCGGCGGCTTACACCCCGTCGGACGCCGTCTCCTGGAAGGAGGAGCTCGTCGCTCGCGGTAAGCGAGTTGCATGACGACGCGTCGCACGAGTTTTGCCGCAGCGGTTTGCACTGCGGCCTTTTTTGCGTTCTCGCTGCCGGCGGCGGCCCAAACCGTTCCGCCGGGAGCCTTCGGCAACCTCGCCTACCGCGCGATCGGCCCGGCGATTGCGGGCGGACGAACGACCGCCGTGACCGGCAGCGATCGCGATCCGCTGGTGTATTACGCCGGAGGTGCCGACGGCGGCGTCTTCAAGAGCGTCGACGGCGGCGCGTCGTGGCGTTCGCTTTTCGATAAAGAGCGCGTTGCGGCCGTCGGTGCGATCGCGGTTTCGCCTCGCGACGATCGCGACGTGTGGGTCGGAACGGGCGAAGCGAATCCGCGCAACGACGTCGAGAGCGGCAGCGGCGTCTGGCATTCGACCGACGGCGGCAAGACGTGGACGCACGCCGGCCTGAGCGGCGCCGCGCACGTTTCGAGCATTTCGATCGATCCGCGCGATCCGCGCGTGGTCGTCGCCGGCGTGCTGGGGCGCGTCTTTGCCGATAGTTCCGAGCGCGGCGTATACGTGACGCACGACGGCGGCGCGCACTGGCAGCGCACGCTCTACGCCGGTCCGTCGAGCGGCATCTCCGATCTCGCGCGCGTTCCCGACCATCCCGCGACGCTGTTCGCCGGCGTCTATCAGTTTCGGCGCCAGCCCTGGATGATGACGGGCGGGGGCCCGCTCGGCGGCCTCTACCGTTCCGACGACGGCGGCGCGACGTGGCGCAAACTCTCCGGGCACGGTTTGCCGAGCGGCATCACCGGCAAGGTCGGCGTTTCGGCGGCGCGCAACGGCCGCATCTACGCCGTCATTCAGTCGAAAGCGGGCGAGCTGTGGCGCTCCGACGACGGCGGCACGTCGTGGAAGAAGATGCCGCGCAGCCCGTACGTCGGCGCGCGGCCGTTCTACTTCAACCACGTCTTCGCCGATCCGGCGAACCCCAACCGGGTGATCTCGGTCGGCTTGATTCTTTCGCTCAGCACCGACGGCGGCCGCAGCTTCAAAGCGATCGCGACCAACGCCGGATGGGATTATCACTCGGTGTGGTGGTCGCAAGACGGGCGTCGCGTCGCGGTGGGCAGCGACGAGGGCGTCGTGATGTCGGCCGACGGAACCGAGAACTTTTGGCAGCCCTACGATCTGCCGTTCGCGCAGCCCTATCACATCGGCTTGGGCGCGACGCTTCCCTACTATCGCGTCTGCGTCGGCTTGCAAGACAACTCGTCGTGGTGCGGATGGTCGGGCGTTGCCAACGGGATCGGCGTGCTCGATCGCGATTGGGAGACGGTCGGGCCGGGCGACGGCATGTGGGCGCTGCTCGATCCGCTCGATCCGAACCTCGTGTGGACGACGTCGACGAACTCGGATACGGGGCAGGTGTATCTCTTCGACGAGCGCACGCAGCAGACGGCCGACGTGTCGCCCTACGCGCGCATCAACGCCGAGGCGCCGAAGATCCTGAAGTACCGCTTCAACTGGGATTCGCCGATTGCGTTCACCCACGACGCGCAGCCGCAGATTCTCGCCGGCGGAAACGTCGTTTTCGAAAGCGCCGACCGCGGGCAGCACTGGAGCGTCGTCAGCCCCGATCTCACGCGCGACGAAAAGGCGCACCAAGAGGCGTCGGGCGGGCCGATCGATCTCGACGTTTCCGGCGCGGAAACGTCCGATACGCTGCTCGATATCGAAGTGTCGAAGATGGCGCCCGGCCTGTGGTGGACGGGCAGCGACGACGGCCTCGTGCACGTGACGCGCGATGCCGGCGCGCACTGGAGCGACGTGACGCCGAAAGGCGTGCCGCCGTGGGGCCGGGTTTCGACGGTCGAGCCCGGCCACTTCGCCGCCGGCACCGCGTACGCGGCGATCGACCGGCACATGGTCGGCGACACCCATCCCTACGTCTACGCGACCGACGACTACGGCGCAACGTGGCGTTCCATCTCCGCCAATCTGCCGGCCGATCTTTTCGTGCGCACCGTTCGCGAAGACGTTCGCGACGCCAACCTGCTCTTTGCGGGAACGCAGCGCGGCGCGTTCGTTTCGTTCGATCGGGGCGGAAGCTGGACGCCTTTGCGCCTCAATATGCCGGCGACCGCGATCTACGACATGCAGATCCAGCCGCAAGCCGACGATCTGGTGCTCGCGTCGCACGGTCGCGGCGTGTGGATTCTCGACGACCTCGCGGCCGTGCGCGGCCTGCCGGCGGCGCGCTCGACCGCGGCGACGCTCTTCGCCCCGCGCGACGCGTATGCGGCCTTCCAAGCCTCGCCCATCAACTCGTTTGCCGGCGGGCAGCCCGATAACGAGTTCGTCGGCGAGAATCCGCCGGCCGGCGCGTCGATTTCGTATTACCTCGCGCGCAAAGCCGCGCACCCTCCGAGCATCGAAATCGCCGACTCGACCGGCCGCGTGGTGCGCCGTCTCGCCGGCGACGACGTTCCCAACGTGGCCGGCATCGATCGCACCAGCTGGGATCTCGCCGAAGATGGCCCGGTGCTGTGGAAAGGCACGTTCAAAGAGAACCAGGGGCCGAAGGAAGGGCCGCAAGTGGTGCCCGGCGCGTTTAACGTGCGACTGACCGTCGACGGGAAGACCTACTCGCAGCCGCTCGCGGTGAAGCCCGATCCCCGCGAGGCGGGCGCGCTCGACCGGTTGACGGCGCGGCACGCCTTCCTGACGACCGTCTACGGCCAGCTGTCGACCGTCGACACCTGGCTCAACGCGGTCGACGCCCGCCTGAAGCACGCGACGCCTGCGCAAGCCGCGGCGCTGCGGGCGTTTCAGCGCGAGGTGACCCTGAATCCGCGCAATGTGGAAGATCTGGGCGCGCCCCAGGGACTGCGCGAGCGGCTGAACGACCTGCTGGCCCGAATGGGCAGCTCCAACCAGGCGCCGACGCCGGCCCTGGCCGAGGCGGAGGCCGAGGATACGGCCCTGTTTGGGCAACTGGCGGGGGCGTATGCGGCCTTGAAGTAGCGAGAGCCCGGCCCGGCGGGCAGGTGCCTCCTGCAACCTTCCCCCGCCTTGCGTTGTTGTGAGGATCGAACATGAATGTAGACAAAATGACGGAACGCGTCGGTGACGCGCTCAACGCGGCCTATACGCGCGCTCTCCACGAGCACAACACGCAGACGACGCCGGAGCACATGCTCGCGGCGCTGCTCGAACAGGAGCGCGGCATCGCGCCCGACATCCTCGCGAAAGCCGGCGCCGATCCGAAGGCTTTGGCGCGCAAGACCGACGAGGCCATCGGCAAGCTCCCGCGCTTGAGCGGCGCCAACGCCGACAGCGCGCAGGTAACGCTGTCGCCCGAGCTGGGACGCATCGTGAGCGCGGCCGAGAACGAAGCCAAAGCGCTGCAAGACGATTACACGTCGGTCGAGCACGTGCTGCTCGCAATGGCGCAATCCAGCGGCGAAGTCGGCCGCCTCTTTCGCGATGCCGGCCTGACGCGCGACAAGCTGTTGCAAGCGCTGCGCGACGTGCGCGGCAATCAGCGCGTGACGACCAAGGATCCCGAAGGCACGTACAAGTCGCTCGAACGCTACGGCCGCGATCTGACGCTCGAAGCCGAACGCGGAAAGCTCGATCCGGTCATCGGGCGCGACGAAGAGATTCGGCGCGTCATCCAAGTGCTCTCGCGGCGCACGAAGAACAACCCCGTGCTCATCGGCGAGCCGGGCGTCGGCAAGACGGCGATCGTCGAAGGCTTGGCGCAGCGCATCGTGCGCGGCGACGTTCCCGAAGGCTTGAAGAACAAACGCATCGTCTCGCTCGACATGGGCGCGCTCGATTGCGGGCGCGAAATACCGCGGCGAGTTCGAAGAGCGCCTCAAAGCCGTACTCAAGGAAGTGCAGCAATCCGAGGGGCAGATTCTGCTCTTCGTCGACGAGCTGCACACCGTCGTCGGCGCCGGCAAGGCCGAGGGCGCGATGGATGCGGGCAACCTGCTCAAGCCGATGCTCGCGCGCGGCGAATTGCACATGATCGGCGCGACCACGCTCGACGAGTACCGCAAGTATATCGAAAAGGACGCCGCCCTCGAACGCCGCTTCCAGCCGGTCTTCGTCGACCAGCCGAGCGTCGAGGATACGATCTCGATCCTGCGCGGCCTCAAAGAAAAGTACGAGGCGCACCACGGCGTTCGCATCAAGGACGCCGCCCTGGTTGCGGCCGCGACCCTGAGCAATCGCTACATCAGCGATCGGTTCTTACCGGACAAGGCGATCGACCTCGTCGACGAAGCCGCGGCCAAGCTGCGCACCGAGATCGATTCGAGCCCGCAAGAGCTCGACGAAGTCTCGCGCCGCGTCATGCAGCTCGAAATCGAGCGCGAAGCGCTGCGCAAGGAGAGCGATACCGCCAGCCGCCGGCGCCTCGAAGAACTCGAGAAAGAGCTCGTGGGCCTGCACGAACAGCAAACCAAACTACGCCTGCAGTGGGACGCCGAGAAGAACGCCGCGACCAAGCTGCGCGCGCTGCGCGAACAGATCGAGCAGACGAAGGTGCAGATCGAGCAGGCCGAGCGCCAGTACGATCTCAACCGCGTCGCCGAGCTGCGCTACGGCAAGCTCGCGCAACTCGAGAAGGAGCTCGCCTCCGAAGAGGCGCTGCTCTCGCGCAAGGACGGCACGCGTCTCTCGAAAGAAGAAGTCGACGAAGACGACATCGCCGAGGTGATCGCGCGCTGGACCGGCATTCCGGTTTCGAAACTACTCGAAGGCGAGATTCAGAAGCTGCTCCACCTCGAAGAGGAGCTGCACAAGCGCGTCATCGGCCAAGACGAGGCGGTCGACGCGGTGGCCGAAGCCGTGCTGCGCACGCGCTCGGGGCTCGCCGATCCGAACCGTCCGATCGGCTCGTTCATCTTCCTGGGCCCGACCGGCGTCGGCAAGACCGAACTGGCGCGCGCGCTGGCGGAGTACCTCTTCGACGACGAGCACGCGCTGATCCGCATCGACATGTCGGAGTATCAGGAGAAACACACCGTCGCGCGGCTGCTCGGCGCACCTCCCGGATACGTCGGCTACGACGAGGGCGGCCAGCTCACCGAAGCCGTGCGCCGTCGCCCGTACGCCGTCATTTTGTTCGACGAAATCGAGAAGGCGCATCCCGACGTCTTCAACGTCTTTCTGCAGATTCTCGACGACGGGCGCTTGACCGACGGTCAGGGCCGCACGATCGATTTCAAGAACACGATCGTCATCATGACCTCGAACATCGGCAGCCATCGCATCCTCGACTACAAGGGTTCGTATAGCGGCGCCGACTACGCGATCATGCGCGCGACCGTGCTCGACGAGCTGCGCCAGCACTTCCGCCCGGAGTTTCTCAACCGCGTCGACGAAACGATCGTCTTCCACGCGCTGAGCGAGGAGCAGCTCGAGGAGATCGTCGACATCCAGCTGCAGCGCCTGCGCAAACGCCTGGCCGAACGCCGCATCGTGCTCGAGCTCGACGAAGCCGCGAAGCGGCATCTCGTGAAGGTCGGTTACGATCCCAACTACGGCGCGCGTCCGCTCAAGCGCACCATTCAGAAAGAGCTCGAAACGCCGCTCGGCCGGAAGATCCTCGCCGGCGACGTGCGCGACGGCGACACCGTCAAGGTCTCCTTCGACGACGTCCGCGGCGAGCTCACCTTCACGACCGAAGCCAAGCAGCCGGTCCCGGCGTAATCCTTCGGGGCCGGCCTAGTGCTGGGCGGCAAAATGCTGGGCGATGTAGTCGATCCAATAGTGGTAGACGTCGGCGGCGCGGACGGGATCGTGAGGGAAGTGCCCGTTCACGGGCCAGACGCGCAGCGTGGCGTCTTTGTGATTGTCGCGCAGCGCGCGCCAGAACATCGACGACGTCGCGAACGAGTCGCGGTTGTCGCCGACGTCGGAGAGAATCAACACCGGCGTCGTGACGTCGGCCGCGTAATACACCGCGGAGACTTTCCGGTACTCGGCGGCGTTGTTGCCTACGAACGGCGAGCCGTGAAAGAGATCCTCGTCGGAGAGGCTGTCGTCGGCGGTACCGTAGTCGGCGACCCAGTCGTTGACCGAGGCGCCGGAGACGGCGGAACTCCAGATGTGATACTTCGAGATCATCCATGCCGTCATGATGCCGCCGTACGACCATCCCGAGACGGCGATCTTATGCGGATCGACGATGCCGCGCGCGCGCACGGCGTCGACGGCCGCCATGATGTCTTTGCCGGGGCCCTCCTCGGGGTCGTAGAGCACGGCGCGCTGATAGGCAATGCCCAGGTTCGTGCTGCCGCGGTAGTTGGGGCGTAACACCAGCCAGCCGCGCGCGGCCATCACCTGCGACCAGAAATCGAAGGTTTGCTGCGAAGCCGAAGTCGGACCGCCGTGGATGTAGACGACCAGCGGGTACGTCGTCCCCCTCGTAAATCCCGGTGGATAGTAGAGCACGGCGTCGCCTTCGATGCCGGTGGTCGTCGGAAAGGCGATGCGTTCGGAGGAGCCGAGATCGAGCCCCGCGATCGCCGCGTTGAAATCGGTAACGCGGGCGACGCTGCCGCTTGCAGCGCGCGCGTAGAGCTCCGGAGGCTGCTTCGTTGCCGACGCCGTAAACGCTAGCGCACCGTCGGCGGCAATGGCGCCGTCGAGCGATGAAGACGGATTGAGGTCGCCAAGGTCGATGCGTTCCGGCTTACCCCCCAGCTCTACGCGGAAGAGGCCTTCCGACGTGCGATCGGGAGCGAGGAAGTAGAGGCTCTTAGAATCGCGAGCCCAGGCGAAGCTTTCGATGGGCCGGTCGAAGACGATCGCGGTGCCGTCGCCGCCGCCGGCCGGCGCGACGTAGAGTCGCGTGAGATTCACCTGGTTGTCGCCGTTGGAATAGAGGTACGCCACGTGCGCGCCGTCCGGCGAAAAGAGCGGGTTGGTCTCCCACGCGGTGTGCGTCGTGAGCGTGCGAACGGCGTGGGTTGCGACGTCGGCCAGCGCGACGTGCGAGTAACTCTCGTCGTTGAGAATCGCGTTCGGCGCGATCGTGAAGGCCAGCGTCTTGCCGTCCGCCGACCACGAGAGGCTCGATTCCGCCTCGCCGGTGGCGACGCTCTGCGGCCCCGAGGTGATTTGAACCGTCGCGTCGCCGTGGCCGAGCGTGGTGACGAAGAGATGCGAGGGCCGCGGCGCTTCGCGCGCGACGATCGGTTCGGTGGTGAAGATGAAGCTGTCGCGATATTTGCCGGCGCCTTTGCGTTCGGGCGCGGGATCGCTGGCCGCGTACGCAATCGCCGCTCCGTCGGGGCGCCACGCAAATTGGTCGACGCCGCCTTTCGCCTTCGTGACGGGCGCCGCGTCGCCGCCATCGAGCGGCATGACGAAGACCTGCGACTTGGCATCGTCGCCGGTACCGTCGTTGGCGATGAAGGCGATGCGCGAACCGTCGGGCGAGAACGCCGGATCGGTGACGCCTTTGCGTCCGTAGGTAAGCTCGCGCTGCGCTTTGGTGGCGAGATCGACCAGCACCAGCTGCGTGTCGTAGCGGTCGTCCGCCACGAGCTCGCGCGATACTGCGAGCACCGCGCGCTTGCCGTCGGGAGAGATCGCCGGGCCTTGAAGCGTTACGAGACGCTCGTAATCGCCTTCGCGAATCGTTGCCGGTGCCGCTCCCGCGAGCGTGCAGAGCGCACTCCAGACGAGCAGGGTCGCTAACGCGCGTACGATCATGGCTCTCCTAGGGTGAAAGGCGGCGTTCGTCCCCGGCACGCGGCCGAGGAACTTTTTCGGTACGGCAAGAATGCCGCGCGAACCTTGATAGATGCGACGATTGCCCTGTCGAATCGCCACGGCGAGCGCGTGACGCTCTCGCCGATCGGCGCGGCCATCGCGTCGCTCTGCGTCCGCGACCGGCTCGGCCGCGTCGCCGACGTCAGCGTCGCCGAAGGTGGCAGCGCGGGCAAAACCGTCGGTCGCTACGCCAACCGCATCGCCAACGGACGCTTCGCGCTCGACGGGCGGGTCTACCACTTAGCGACGAACGAAGGGCACAACACGCTGCACGGAGGTCCCGAAGGGTTCGCCAAACGGAACTGGCACGCGAGCCCGCGGCGCGGCCCCGAGGGGCGCACGAACGCGGTCGAGTTCACGCTGGTCAGCGCCGACGGCGATCAGGGCTTTCCGGGGAACCTGCACGTCAGCGTCGTGTACGCGTTCGACGACGAGGGCGCGCTGCGCATCGATTACGCCGCGACCACCGACGCGCCGACCGTGGTCAACCTCACCAATCACGTCTACTTCAACTTGAGCGCCGACGGTTCGCCGGTGGCCGCACAACGGCTGCGCATCGCGGCATCGTCGTACACGCCCGTCGACCGGGCGTCGATCCCGACGGGCGAGATCGCTCCCGTCGCGCACACCTCGCGCGACTTTCGCACGATGCGGCCGATCGGCGCCGAGGCGTACGACTGCAACTTCGTGCTCGACGGCTGGAACGGCGAGCTGCGCGCGGTCGCCGAAGCCGTCGACGATCGTTCGGGGCGCCGCGTCGCCGTCGAGACGACGCAGCCGGGCCTGCAGCTCTACACCGGCAAGCCCGACGCGTTCGCGCTCGAAACGCAGCATTTCCCCGACTCGCCGAACCGCGCGAACTTCCCCAGCACGGCCTTACGGCCTGGTCAAACCTTCCGTTCGACGACCGTCTACCGCTTTTCGGCGCCGGAGTAGCGCGCCCGCGGGCTCGCGCTAGAGCGAGCGGCTGAGGTCGCGCTTGCGGGCTTTGAGGCGATCGCCTTCGTCGAGCAGGCGCTTGCGCAGGCGGATCGATTTCGGCGTGACTTCGACGAGTTCGTCGTCTTCGATGAACTCGATCGCGCGTTCCAGCGAGAGTTCGTCGGGCGGCGCGAGGCGGACGTTCTCGTCGGTGCCGGCGGCGCGCATGTTGGTGAGTTTCTTTTCCCGCACGACGTTGAGCGCGACGTCCTTGTCGTCGTTGGCGCGGCCGACGATCATGCCTTCGTAGACGTCGACGCCGGGGCCGACGAAGTATTCGCCGCGCTGCTCGAGCCCCATGAGCGCGTAGCCCGTGGTGCGCCCCGTGTCGCTGGCGACCAGCGCGCCGACGCTGCGGCCCGGCAGTTCGCCCTGCCACTCCTGGTGATCGTAATAGGTGTGCGACATCACCGCCGTCCCGCGCGTGAGCGTCAGCAGTTCGCCGCGCAGGCCGAAGATCGCGCGCGTGGGCATCGTGTACTCGAGGCGCCGCGACTCGCCGACGTTGATCATGTTCGACATCATCGCCTTGCGGCGGCCGAGCGCCTCGATGACGGCGCCGGAGTACTCTTCGGGCACGTCGACGACGACGTACTCGACCGGCTCCCAGCGCTTGCCGTCGCGCTCGGTGACGATGACCTGCGGCTTGGAGACCGCAACTTCGTATCCTTCGCGGCGCATCGTTTCGATCAGGATCGAGAGATGCAGCTCGCCGCGGCCGCGCACTTCGAAGGTATCGGCCGATTCGGTATCCGCGACGCGCAGCGCGACGTTCGATTCGAGCTCGCGCATCAGGCGCTCGCGAATCTGGCGCGAAGTGAGAAACTTGCCCTCGCGCCCCGCGAACGGCGAGTTGTTGACGCTGAAGAACATCGAAACGGTCGGCTCGTCGATCGCGATCGCGTGAATGCCTTCGGGCGACGCGGCGTCGGCGATCGTGTCGCCGATGTTCAGATCGTCGATGCCCGAGACGCAGACGATGTCGCCGGCCGACGCTTCCTCGACTTCGATCCGCTCGAGCCCTTGGAAAGTGAGCAGCGTGGTGAGCCGTAGGCCGGTCGCGACTTTGCCGTCGCGCGCGACCTTGACGATCGGAGCGTTGACGCGCGAGCCGCCTCGGAAGATGCGCCCGATGCCGATGCGCCCGACGTACTTGTTGTGATCGATGGCGGAAATCAGCAGCTGGAAGCCGCCGTCTTCGGCCGGCGCTTCGGGAATGCGCGAGACGATCGTTTCGAAGAGCGGCTCCAGCGTGTCGCTGGGATCCTCGAGCGTTCGTTTCGCGATGCCGGCCTTGGCGTTGGTGAAGATGACGGGGAAATCGGCCTGCTCGTCGTTGGCGCCGAGCTCGATGAAGAGATCGAACGTCTCGTTGACGACTTCTTGCGGGCGCGCGTCCTTGCGATCGATCTTGTTGACGACTACGATCGCCTTCAGATCGAGTTCGAGCGCCTTGCGCAGCACGAACCGCGTCTGCGGCATCACGCCCTCGGCGGCGTCGACCAGCAGCAGCACGCCTTGCACCATCTGCAGCACGCGCTCCACCTCGCCGCCGAAATCGGCGTGGCCGGGCGTGTCGACGATGTTGAACTTTACCGGCCCGTGGCGCACGGCGGTGTTTTTTGCGAGAATGGTGATGCCGCGCTCTTTCTCGAGCGGGTTGGAATCCATCACGCGTTTCTCCACGTGCTGGCCTTCGCGGAAGACGCCGCTCTGCTTGAGCATGGCGTCGACCAGCGTCGTCTTGCCGTGGTCGACGTGCGCGATGATGGCGACGTTACGGATATCGGGTCGAGTCTTCACAATGGGCTTTCTAGGTGGGGTTTAGTCGCAACGGGGCAGCGCGAACCAGAAGACGGTCCGCTTCCCAGGCTCGCTTTCGAGGCCAATCGTCCCGTTCATCTTCGTGACCAGCTCCCGACAAATGTAGAGTCCCAGGCCGGTCGACCCGTTATCGTGCGAGAGGCGCCCGAAGCGCTTGAACAGCTTCTCCCAGTCGCTTTCGGGGATTCCGACGCCTTCGTTGATGACCGAGATCACGACGTCGTTCCCAGCCGGCCGCACGTCGACGTGGATGGGGCTGTGCGGATACGAGTACTTCACGGCGTTGGAGAGCAGGTTGGTGATGATCTGCACCACGCGCCCTTCGTCGGCGAGGACGCTGGCGACCGGGTCGAGATAGGCGACGTTGAACCCGCGCTCGGGGTGCTCGCTGCGAATGCGCGCGATCGACTCCTCGATGATCGCGACCGGGGGAACGCTCGTCAGGCGCAGCGAGAGCTGGCCGGCGTCCATCCGCGAAAGCAGCAAGAAATCCTCGAAGATCGTCGCCAAGCGCGTCGTCGAGCTGCCGAGCACGCTGAGCAGTTCCTCGCGGCGTTCCTCGCCCATCGTTTCGTAGTGCGTTTCGAGCAGCGAGGTCGCGCCGCGAATCGCCGCGAGCGGCGAGCGCACTTCGTGCGACACCATGCTGAAGAACTCGTTCTGCAGGCGGACGTTTTCTTCGAGCAGCTCGCGCCGCTCCACTTCGGAGCGATGCGCGCGCGAGCCGGTGAGCGCCAATCCGACGAGGTTGACGAAGAGCTGCATCTGGCGCAGCGTGTCGATCGAGGGCACTTTGCCGTCGACCGGTCCGTCGACGGAAATGTATCCTTGCATCTCGCCGGCGCGATCGGGCAGCACCAGCGTCAAAGAGTCGCGTTCGTGCCACGCGTCGGGGGCTTCGCGCGGTTCTTGCCCGGTGCTATTGCCGATGTAGATCGCGCGCTCCCAAAAGACTTCGCGTTCCGCGGGATTGTAGAAGCAGTTGGGCAGCACTTCGAATTCGGGCAGCAGCAGCGTCTTGATATCTTCGCGCGCGATGCGCTCGCCCAGACGAGCTCGCAGCACGGCCTCTTCCCAGCCCAACAGGATGCGCCGGTAGAGATCGCCGCCCGGCTCGTCGGCGGCGACGATCGTGACGTACTTCCAGCCGAAAAGGGTGGCGACGCTTTCGGCAATCGATTCCAGCGGGGAGGCGATGTCTTGCGCCTGGAGGATGTCGTGGGTGATCGCGAGCAGCCGCTCGAGGAGGTCGCCGCTCGCAGACCGGCCCTGGACGATCTGCATCCGGCATCATTCTGAGAAGCCACGGCCGCCTCCCTGGGCACCGCAGCCGAAAGGCCACAAAAAATAAGGGAGCGGCAACGCATTGCCGCTCCCAGTTTCCAGCTCTCGTGGAGAGGGCTAGAAGTTGGTCGATCCGTTGGGCGTTCCCCAGCCCACCGGGCCGCTATAGCCCTTTCCGGCGACGCAGATGTACTTCACGCTCGAAGCACACGGCCCCGTCACCGGCTTGAACACGTTGGTTCCGACCGTGACGTTGTGCAGCGACGAGTGGTTCTTCCAGATCGCCGATGCGCCGGTTCCGAACTTCGAGGCGTTACCGGCGAGTCCGAAGACGCCGCCGATCAACGGTGCCGCGAGGCTGGTGCCTCCAACGCCGATCCAGCCGCCGAAGTTCGAGTTGAAGATCGCCAGCGGCGTGCTGACCGCTGCGTCGGCCGAAACGTCGGCCGCCGAGCGCATCTTGCAGCCGGAGTCGGTCTGCCACGAGGGCTTGGGTACGATTTTGCTGCACGCGCTTCCGGTCGCGCCGCAGGGGCTCGCGCCGGAACCGCAGAGATCGAGCTTCAAGTCGTCCCAAACCTGCTCGCTCCACGACGCACCACTATGCGTGAGTGCCGTTCCGCCGACGCAGACGACCTGCGAGAACGTGCACGGCTGTTGCGGGCCGCCGCCGTCTTTGAGGCCGCCGCCGCTATCGCCGGCGCTGGCGACGAAGACGATGCCGGCCGGAAGGCCGGGATTCGCGGTGAACTCGGAACCGCCGAACGACATGCTGATGATTTTTCCGCCGAGGCCGACGGCTGCGGTGATCGCCGCGCTCAGCGTTCCGCTGTTGTTCGCTTGGATCATCGTGATGCCGCACTTCGGGCAGGTCGCGGAGACCGCGTCGAGATCGAGCGACTGCTCGACCATCCAACCCGCGTAGTTACCCGTTGGCTGCTTGGGCAGCGGCGAAGGCTTGCCTTTCTGATTGAGGACTTGCAGGCACTTGTTCGCGACGGTGCAAGCCGGCAGTCCGGCCGCCGAGCGGTACTTCGCAAGATCGGCCGCGGCGGCTTTGTAGCCGAACGCGTCGATGATGTAGACGCGCTGGCCGGCGCCTTTCGTCACGTCGAGGTTATATGCCGATTGAATGTCTTGCGGCGTATACCCGACGCCGCCCGGAATCGCGTCGCCATTGGCGACCGGGTGCAGGTCGGTGCGGATCCAGCCGAAGCAGCGCCATTCGCGCGATCCGGCGATTTGCGGGCAGAGCGGGCGCGCCGCATCGGGTCGCGTCAGCGCGTAGTACCCGTTTGCGGGGCCGAGCGCCATCGCTGCGGGCTGCAGCTGATTGCTCGACGGGGTCAGTCCGTTCGCCGTCGGAATCGCGGAGCTGCCCGAACACGCGGAAAGCGCGAGGGCAAACGCGACGACGGCGCCCGTCATACGTAGCTTTTTGGTCACCAAGGATACCTCCTGAAGACGCAACGTTTGGGAACGGCGCATAGTGCGGAAAGGACAGGTGACGTTGGCTACCCCCCGCCCGTTCTCCCAGGTATTCCGTGAAAAGTAGTCTTCGCCGACTACTTCCGGCTGGTAACTAAGCGAAGCGAGCGTGCCCGCGAGCCGGCCCACACCCCTCCGGCGCGGGGGACCCTACATACGGCGCAAGAACAGACGCGCGGCGTGCGGGCCCAGCAGCCGCGAGAGCAAGTCGACGCGCACCGCTTCGGCGCCCACGAGCACGCGATCGCGTTTGCGAACGAGGCCGTCGACGATATCGGCGGCGGCTTGGTCCGGGTGCATCGTGAGAAAGTGCCGGTCGAACGATTCGGTGCGCGCCGCGGCGACCGCCGGATCGGCGGCGGCGGCCACGCGGCCGGCCCGCGCGATTTTGGTGGCGACGCCGGCGGGGTGCACGGTGACGACGTGCACTCGCGTCCGTGCGAGTTCGCCGCGCAGCGATTCGGAGAACCCGCGAACGGCGAACTTACTCGCGGAGTACGGCGCTTGACCGGGCGGCCCCCACAGGCCGAAGAGACTGGAGAGATTGACGATCGCCGCCTCGGGGCGCTCCAGCAGGGACGGCAGAAAGGCCTTGACGCCGTAGACGACGCCCCAGAAGTTGACGTCCATCAGCCAGCGGAATTCGTCGAGCGAGACTTCGAGCACGCTTCCATAGAGTGCGACGCCCGCGTTATTCACCAACACGTCGACGCGCCCGTGGCGCTCCAGCACGCTCGCGGCGAAACCGAAAACCGCGCGTTCGTCGGAAACGTCGACCACGTGCGTGCTGTGCGCGCGCCCGGCGGACTCGAGCGACTCGAGCGTTTCGTGCAGCGCCCGTGCGTTGACGTCGGCCAGCGCCAGCTCGGCGCCCTTTTTCGCGCACAACTGCGCGAGCGCGCGACCGATCCCCGAGCCGGCCCCGGTGATCGCGACGAGCTTACCGTCTAAATTGTTGATGCTGCATCCTCCATCGTCAAGGTGCGTCCGGCGGCTATGCCTCGCTCGAGTTCCGCCACGGAGCATCGCGCGCGCAGCACCTCGAGCGCGCGCTCGTACACGATCGCTTCGGTGCGCTCGCGACGCGAACCGATACGTTCGTAGAAGCCGTCGACGTATCCCAGCAGGTTCGCGGCGGTCTCCGAATTGCCGGCCCGCGCCGCCGTGAGGGCGTAGGCCTGCAGCGCGTACGCCGCGATGCTTTCGACGTCGTGCGAAATCCCGATTTCGACGGCTTCGCGAGCGGCGGCCGCGGTGCCCTCGGCGTCGCGTCCTTCGGCGGCCAGATACGAAGCGAGATTCGCGAGAGCTAGCCCGAGCGTGATCGGATCCTTGCGGCCGCGGCGCAGCTCGATCACGCGCCGCGACCGCTCGATGGCGCGGTCGGAATCGCCCGCCGAGAACTCGATTTCCGCTAAGTTGGCTTCTCCGACCAGCGCCGGACGAGGCCATCCTCGCGCGCGCAGAACGGCGAGCTGCTCCTCCAGCAACGCGCGCGCTCCGCCGGGGTCGGACGAGGCCAACGCGTAGGCGTAGGGCAGCAGCGCGATCGCCCCGCGCACGGGATTGCCGAGTTTCTTGAGCGCCAGGGCCGCGTCGCGCCGCTCCATGAGGCCGCGTTCGTTCTCCGAGCCGAGGCGGTAGCGGTGCAATCCCAGCACCCAGGTCGATTCCGCGATCGCAAACTCGTCGCCGAGCGCGCGTGCCAGCTCCAGTGCGCGTTCGCCGGCCTCGATGCCGCGCACGTCGCCGCGGCCGCCGCCCGCCGAAAGCCACGCGATCGCCAGCCACGTGCGCAAGCGATCGAGGTCGTCGCCGGTGTCGAGCACCGCGCCGAGGGCCGCCTCGGCGTAGCGCAGCCCTTCGCGCAAGAGCCCGCACGGCTGCCAGAATCCGCGAAGATTGCCCACGAGACGCGCGGCGAGATGGGGCGCGTTGTCGATCGACCACGCGAGGGCGGCGCGGAAGTTTTCGAGATCGGGTTCGTATACGTCTAGCCACGCGTCTTCGGTCCCGATGCCGATTCCCGCCGCGAGCGCGTCGCTGAGATCGCAGAAGTAGCGCGCGTGCGCGAGGCGGGCGTCGCGTTCTTCACCGCTTTCACGCAGCCGCTCGAGCGCGTAATACTGCATCGAATCGAGCAAACGGTAGCGCCGAGCGGCATCGGCCGCCTGCTGGGGCACGTGTGCGAGCAGCGATTTATCGGCCAGTGCCGCCACGCGCGCGCCCGCGTCCCAGCGCGCGCCGTCGGGAGAGCCCGCCACTGCGTTAGCGGCCTCGAGCGAGAACGAACCGGCAAAGACGCTCGTGCGCCGGAAGGCTTCGCGCTGCTCTTCGGAGAGCAGATCGTAGCTCCAGTCGATGAGGGCGCGCAGCGTTTGCTGCCGGCCAAGCCCACCGCGGTGCGACTGCGCGGGCGTGCCGAGCAGTTCGTCGAGACGCGCGAGCATGACGCGCGGCGGCATCGCATACGTCCACGATGCGGCGAGCTCGACGGCGAGCGGAATGCCGTCGAGACGCCGGCAGATATCCCCGATCGCTTCGGCTTCGAACGCGGGCGAAGGCTCGACGCCCGTTTGCCCGGCGCGCTCGACGAAGAGCGCAAACGCGTCGTTCGGCTCCAGCCCGTCGAGCCTGCGAACCGATTCGCCCGCAATGCCGAACGGTTCGCGGCTGGTTGCGAGAATGCTCAACCGGGGGCACGCGCGCAGCAGCGCCTCGGCGAACTCCGCAAGCGGCTCGATGAGACGCTCGCAGCAGTCGAGCACCAGCAGCAGATGCTGCGGCCGGAGCAGCACCGTCATCGCTTTGACGGCGTCGGCTCCGGGCGGAAGCTCGAGGCCGATCGCCGCCGCCACGCTTGCCGGAACGAGTTCCGGCTGTACGATCGCGCCGAGATCGGCGAACCACGCGCCGTCGCGGCGTTCGTCGACTAGCAGCCGCGCGACTTCGACCGCGACGCGCGTCTTGCCGATGCCGCCCGGCCCGGCGATCGTGACGAGCCGGTGTTGGCGGAGCCGATCGACGAGATCGGCGACGTCGCGCTCGCGGCCGACCAGCGGCGTGAGGAACGTCGGCAGATTGTCTCGCGCGACGATGCGCGCGTGTGCCTCGGGCGCTTCGCTTGCGTACTCGTCGCCGGCAACGCGATTGCGCCCTAACCCCTTAGCGCGATAGAGTTTCTCGTCGGCGAGCGCGAGCAGCGCCTCGGGATTTCCCTCCGCGTGCGGAACGGCGGCGGCGACCCCCGCGCTCACGGTGACGTATCCGAGCGAGGAGCCTTGATGCTGCACGCGCAGGGCTCGCACGGCCGCGCAGAGCTCTTCGGCGACCGCCGACGCGCCCGCAGCGTCGCATTCCGGCAGCACGAGCGCGAACTCTTCGCCGCCGTATCGCGCCGCGAGATCGCCGGGCCGTTTCGCGCAGTCGGCGATCGCTCGCGCGACTTGCCGCAACGCCGCGTCGCCGGCGACGTGCCCGTACGCATCGTTGAAGGCTTTGAAGAAATCGACGTCGATCAGCGCGAGCGCGAGCGGTTTGCCCGAGCGCGCGCACCGCCGCCACTCGCTCTCGAAAGCTCGGTCGAACGCGCGGCGATTGGAGAGGCCGGTGAGGGCGTCGGTGGCGACCATTCGCTCCAGCTCGACGTTCTGGCGCCGCTGCAGTTCGTCGTCGAGACGGGCCCCGAGGTAGAGCGCGCAGGTTTCGACGAGCGAGAGCGCTTCGTCGTCGAGCGACGCGCCTCGCGGCGCAATGCCGAGCGTCCCGACGGTTCGGCCGCCGAAGCGGACCGCGATCTCCTCGCCCGGCTGGTGCGGCGCGCCGCGCTCGCCCCAAGCATACGCCGTCGCGTCGTCGCCGACGCGGACCGTTATCCGGCGGGCGTCGATGCAGCGTCCCAGCAGTTCGGCGAAATCGCGCAAGAGCGCCTCGAGCGGTCGATCGGCCGAGAGCAACTGCGCGGTGCGCCGCACCGCGTCGCGAGCGCGCGACAGCCGTAATATACGCTCGTCGGAGTCGTCGAACGCCGGAGGCATGCCCGGGTATTCTCTGGTGCTCGGCCAATCGCTGCACGGAAGGTGCCGGGGCGCCGTTTGCCCGAAGGCGCACGCTCGACGCTTCGTTGAGGTGCTGCTATGGTGTTCCGCGCGCTGCTCGCAGCCGTTCTCGTTTTTGCCGCGACGCTTCCGGCGCGGGCCGCCGGCCTCGTCGTAACGTCGCCCGACGCTCGCGACGGCGGCGCCGCGCCGGTCGCCGGCGCGCAGCCCGGGTGCGGCGGCGGCAGCAACGCGTCCCTCGCACTGGCGTGGACGGGCGCTCCGGCCGGGACGAGGAGCTTCGTCATCATCCTTTCCGACGTCGACAACTGGTTTCGCGCAGGTCTCGCCGCGCACTGGATCGCCTATGGGATTGCGGCGACCACGACGTCGGTGCCGCAGGGCTTTGGCACCCAAACGGCCGCGTACGTGCCGGGTGCGAACTTCTCGAACGCGCCGGGCTTTCGCGGATACTGCCCGCCCAAAGGCGACACGCCGCACCATTACGTCTACACCGTGCTCGCCACCGACCTCGCGCCCAACGCGCTCCCCGCCGGCCTCGATCGAAACGCGCTTACCGCCGCGCTGAAGGGCCACACCCTTGCGGGCTCGAGCATCGTCGTCACCTACGGCCAGGCTCCGTGAACGCTGCGGCGGTAGTCGGGTCGTCGTTGACGACGACTCCAGGGCCGCGCCATGTACGGCAAAGCAGCGGATTTCAGATAGACGCCTGATTCTGCAGCGCTCGCCACGCCGAGCGCTCCAACCCGCTCGTTCGAGCCCTTGCCGCCGGAATGTCGGCTCTGCTATCATGCGCAAGAGTTCCGCGCCATGAGGAGTCACCGTGCAGAACCCCGCGGCCCGTCATTGCACTGGCATCGCTTTTTCGTTCGCATTACTAGTGGCCGCTGCCGCGTGTAGCGGACAGCCGTCCTCAAGGTAGACCATGAGCGCAGCCAATCGATCCCGGGCAATGAAAGACGTTCGCTTCCCGTTTGATTGCGACATTGATGTTCTGCCTACGGATGGCAGAGCATTCGACGTCGACTGATTCGTGAAACCTACAACGCGGGCGGCCATCCAGGGCATTATTGACGACGAACTTCGCCATTGTTCCGTCAATGAGCGGGCTTTCTTTGATACTCACAAAGTGGCTTTCAAGGAGACTCCCATTATCCGCGGCGCGGGTGTCGAGTCAGTCTATGTCGTCGCCGAGGTCGGTCAACACGTGATCTACTATGATGACGTTAAAGGAGGCTTCGAGGAGTCAGTGCTTGACCCCGCGGGTCGTATTGCAGCGACGGGATGCAATGAATACACATTGTCGATGCTGCTGCACAAAATGCTGTCGCAAAGCGGGCAGCTCTGGGTTGAAGGAACCCGTTGCCTCAATCAGAGCGAGGCGGAGCGGCTGAAGAACGAGATCGAGGCACTACTTGACGACGATCGGAAGCGCGGGTTAAAGCCATTCGCTAGCCTGGATGCTTACGAGTGGAAGCCAGGAGGCTACCGAGTTTCTTATCGCAACGCTAATGAGGGGTTGTGGTGGGAGCTTACCGGCGCGGCGCCAGCGTTGGCTGCCGAAGCGGTCCGGAGATGGGACTTTGCAAGCTATCGACGATTGCGTCCAGCCTTTGATGCGCTACTCGCCGTGGGTCATAGCCTTTCGGAAGTGGCCTGGGTTGAACCGCAACTTGATGCGATCGAACTGCTTGCGCCGCCTTATGGCGGGATAAGAATTGGCGAAATAGAGCAAGCGCGCTTTTCGCTCGTATGGCATCGCAACGCAGGACGAGACGTGACGGACCTAAGCGATCTCTCGATCGAAGACGCCGTCCAAAAGGTCTTCGGCGACGAAGGAATCACGGCTTATAGAGAAAGTTGGATCTATAGTGGCAGCGATGAAGAAGAGTAATCCAGACGGACGCAAAGATGGCCGACTTGTCGGATGGCAATTCTTCGGCTTGCCGATTGACCCAGCGCAGATCGCAGAAGGCGAGTCCCCGGTCGTAGGCAGGGACGCTGAATCCGGTTATCCTGTGCTGTCGAGGACCCGGCGGCAGTTGTGGCAGTAGTAGCAGGTCCATTGCTGATGCGTATGGCGATGAAATGCTTGTTTGCCGCCGCACAAGGTCGTAGCGCCGCGCTCGTCCTCTCGGCTCTCAGAAGCATGAGTTGAAGACGACGTTCGCCAGCTAACGAAGCGGATGCGGCGGCCTCTTAGCTCAAGGCGCCGAAAGGGGTCGACCGCTGATTGAGGTGTGTAAGCCAGCAAAGCCTCGCGTGCGGCGCGAATCCGTAGGCACGTGTAGTTCCAGCCAACCGCCTTTAGGTATTTGGCGGCGCGATCGGTTCTGAGGTTCTTGAGTTGCTCGTAAAAGTCGCAGAGGTCGTAGGCCAGCGAGCATAAGACGTAGGCCATGCCGTCATCGTTGGGCAGCAATCCCGTGCGGTAGCCGTTAAGGGGAAGCCGTGCCGCCTTGCGCTGATTCCTTTGCCATTCTTCGTTGGGTTTGAAGGGTCGAAACTCTGATCGCTCGATTTTAGGGGAGCGCCCGACGTAGGACTCGGCCAAACCGCTGAGCGCGTCGGCGATTTCATGCGGCTGACAAGTTTCTGGATCGAATTCTTCCATCCAGGTGCAAAAGGCGGATGCGTTCCGAAGAAACTGCGTGAGGCTGTCCGTCGAGATGAGGTGAGACATCGCCAATCGCAGATTTCTGGCGAAGTGAATCGCACCCCTTGTAGCTAGGAAATCACGGTTAAGACCGGGAGCTGGGTTAAATCAAACCAATGCACGGTGCGTTCGGGAAACACGGTATCGCCACGTAGCCGCTCAATGCAAGATCACGCCCATTTTCTCGAGCTCCTTTGCAATCGGATCCGAGTTTGGCAATGAGCCTACTATTTTTGCCATCACCGTACCGTCTGGATAGATGACGAACGCGAGCGGGAGGCTGACGGGTTTGTGCCCTGGCGGCACCGGGACGGTTCCGTCGATATAGACGTTCACTCTGGCCGCTGCCGCGTCGCACTCAATCCGCGTGAGCGAGGCGCATTGCTTCGCGACGTCCTGCAGCGCGGCGTACGTTTCGGGCGGTACGTGCTCCTTCATGAGCGGCACGACTTGCGCGAAGTTCGCCGCCGTCGCTCCGGCGAGGAAATAGATGCTCTTGGGCTTCTGTGGCTGGGACGCGTCTTGGAGCGTCGTCATGTCGCCAAACCATTCGATCGGAAATGGAATGTGAAAACGGCTCAGGATCGAATCGCGCTCCTCCTGCGACAGATAATAGCCGATTCCTAAAAAGTTCACGCGGTCGTGGTACTTGGCATAGTCGGCTAGGTACCTTGGAAACTCTCGCTCCATACACTCGGTGCACTTTGAAGAGAACACGAACAGGACGGTCGGACGCCCGGTTGTCGCGATCGGGTCGCTCGATCCGTTCGGTATGAAGACAAAATCGCCCGTGCTAGAACCCGCGCCTAGCGTGGCCGGGTCGGTCGGGGTCGCCGAAGGCGCCGGTGTGGCGGCCAAGAGCATCACGGCGAGAACACTTATCGTCAGGGTTCGCAAGATGCGGCTTCCTTCGTTCGGTCAGCGCACGAGATACAACCGGTTCGAAACCCGATGGAACGATCTCTGTGGAGCCTCTTCGGGCGCGTACTGCACGCAGCCTCCTCGACTGCTTCTGCCTGTTCCGCCCTTTGCTGTGTAGCTTTACAACATGCGAATCCGCGACCGATGATCTCGATCGACAGCGCGACTTGAAGGATGCTCAGCACCTGTCCTACGAGTGCGAGCAGCGTTTTACCCCAAGCTAAAATATGCCAGCGAACAGCATCGCGAGATAAGTCAAAGCCATCACCGCCATAAACGCCGAGACAATCTGCGGCACGGTCGCCGGCTCTACCGCCAGATACGCGATTAATACGGCTACGAAAGCACGGACCCTTATCCCGCAGAGCTCCTGCATTACCTCTATCGGCGGGCGCGTCAAGGCTAACTCAGCGCGTTACCAAAACGGATTCAGATACCCAGTGAACGAAGCGGAATTCGTCGTAAGACAACCGTGGGAGCGTACGGGTCTGGTGGCCCGCACGGTCTTCAAAACGGAAACCGGCCTTCCTATGCGGTCATACCGAGTACCACGGAGCACGGTTTTACGAGGGATTCCGCATTTTTCGATCCTAACGGATCATAAGTCTTCCTACGTGGTCTCGTGCAGTTCGTGACCAAAATGTGACCAATCCGAGTCTTCCTCCCGGCACCGTCGGACGCTAGGACCGTTGGGTGTTCCTCTCAATTTGCAACGCTGAAAATTGTGCAACCTACTTTTGCGGAAGCGAAGTGCCGGCATCGAAGTCGGTGCTTCTCGGCTATATCACAGCACGTTACGTTTCGTAAGGGTACGAGAGGAAGTTTCATGTTCAAGAATTTTGTGCGCTGGATCAATCACTCAACGGCTTGGGCTCAGGACGAGCCGCCAGAACAGGAGATTTACTCGGGGTGCATCGTTCAATTGAAAATCCGAGAGCGTGAGTTTATCGGCTGCGTGTCACACATAGAATCAGGCAGTGCGTCGCTCTTCTTGGGGAGGAACGAATCCGGGGATTATGAGGTGACGACAGTCCCCATCTCCTGGTTGAGGCGGAACCAACACTCTCTCAAATTCTCCAAGGCGGTAAAGTCGGCGGTAGGTCTCTGGGGATAGGGGCGAACGTCGCCCATCTGGCTCTTCCGGCCCCCGTCGGATTGGTCACTCACCTTAACACGGGCCATCGCTAGCGGCGCAAGGGTACTCTGCGGCGCTTGCGCGCCCTTGCGCCGCGCTCCACCCGTGCATTGTGGCTCCCAAAACGACGACGGCCTAGACGGCCAGATGGGAGCTCGCGATGGACCCAATCTTCTCGGCTTTGATCCCGAGCGCTTCGAGCGCAACGCGCTACGAAATCTCGGAAACGCTTGAGCGTTTTGGCCACGGCGCCTTGCGATTCGCAGTGGACGCCTCCGTAATTATTCGGCCGCTTCGTAGCGGACAACTTTATCGCGAGGCGAGCGCTGCACTTCGTCGCATGGGCATCGACGTAGATGCCTGGCCCAATCCGCCGGCGGGTTTGTTCGTCGTCGAGGAACGCGCCGTGTACCTTCGGGGTACCTCGTCGATGATCGTTGCCCATGAGTTCGGTCACGCACTCGATTGCGCGCTCGGCGGCGGCGTGTACCGCTCCGGCATAGACCCGGACATTCGCAAAGCTTTCGCGGAGGCGACTACTTTTGTTACGCCATATGCAGCTACCGGCATCGATGAGTATTTTGCCGAGGGCATGCGCGCATACGTCGATGCCAACGATCCGGCTTCACATTGGCCGCCAGTTTCACGCAGCCGTTTGCGCCGAGTCGATCCGGCAATGTATGCGATCGTCGACGAAATCTTCGGTCGCTTCGGCCTCGCCGCCTGACGCTCTGCATTCTGGTGTGGGCGACAGGCGTTGCGCCGGCGGCGCTCGGAAGCAGAGCGTCGCTTGAGCCTCCCATCGAGCTGCGCGGTTCGTTGAATGCCGCGTCGTTCCGCCGAAGTGATTGCTTTCCAACTTTACGCGTTCGCTCGCCGTACTCCAAGGGCTACGCAAGTCTCGCCTCGCTCGACCCTTTCCGTAGGTCTCTCAGCACGTTCGTTTGTTGCGCAAATCACGCAGCGGCTCGGCCGCAAAGGAGCAACAAACATGAACCGCATCACAATCTACGGCCATCTGACTCGGGATATCGAAGCTGCCAGCAAAGGCGACGTGCGCTACGCCAAGTTCACCGTCGCGAGCGACCGCTCCGCGATGGGCGAGAGCACCACCGACTACTTCCCGATCGTGTGCTTCGGGGGCATGATCGACGACTTCGCTGATCTCCGCAAAGGCGCATTTGCAAAGATCGTTGGCAGCATTCGGCTAGGCACGTACAACGGCCGGATGACGATTGACGTCGTCGCTGTTGAGCGTCTTCCAAAATTGACCCACCCGCGTCGTTGAAAATTGACCCACCTGACCCGATCGCGAACATCTGTTTGCGATGCTTACGAAAGAGAGTCAGGTGGAAGTACACGTCCTGCACAAGCAGGGAAAGGGCGTCCGGGAGATAGCCCGGGCGACCGGCTTTTCCCGAAATACCGTCCGAGCCGTTCTTCGCGGCCAAAGCGACGAGCGGTACGGCCCTCGGCGGCCAATGCCGAGCGATCTGGACCCGTACAAAGAGTTCCTGAAGGCGCGCCTCGATCAGGCCGGCGGCATTCATCTCGCCGCGACGGTGCTCCATCGCGAGATCGCCGAGCAAGGCTACGACGGCGGCATCAGAGTCGTGCAGCGCTTTCTCAAGAGCATCCGGCCGAGGCCCGAGCCCGAGCCGGTCATTCGGTTCGAAACAGCACCAGGGCACCAGCTGCAGATCGATTTTGTGGTTCTGCGCCGCGGCTCATCACCGCTCCGCGCGTTTACCGCTGAGTTAGGGTACTCGCGATATCCGTTCGTAGAGTTCACCGACAACGAACGCGCCGAAACGCTCATCGCGTGTTTGGAGCGCGCGTTCCATTGGTTTGGCGGCGTTCCGCTGCACTTGCTTTGCGACAATCCCAAGACGATCGTTATCGAGCGCGACGCTTACGACGAAGGCAAGCACAAGTTCAATGGCAAGCTGCTCGACTTCGCCAAGCACTGCGGCTTCGACATCAAGCTGTGCTCGCCATACCGAGCGCAGACCAAGGGGAAAGTCGAGCGGTTCCACCGCTATTTTCGGGAATCGTTCTTCAACCCGCTGCAATCCAAGTACGCCGATCCCGTCGACGTCGCACTGTGCAACCGCGAGGTCATTCCATGGCTTCGCGACGTCGCGGGTAAACGGATCCACGCGACGCTCAAGGAACGGCCGGTTGATCGCTTTCAGCGCGAACGCGAGCATTTGAAGGTACTTCCACCACCCTACGGCGGCCAGCGGCGGGTCCTCTCGGGCCAAGTCATCGCAATGCCGATGCCCGTCGAATCGCTCCAGCATCCACTTTCGACGTACGAGCTATTCGCCAAGGAGATCGCATCATGATCGAACTGGACAAAATCGGCGATTTGTGCGATCGGCTCGGGCTGGGCACGATGGCGACGCACTTACCTCACGTCGCCGACGAGGCTGCTCGCAACGAGCTGAGCTTCCAAGAGTTCTTCCAACGGCTGCTGCAAGTTGAGCACCGCGAACGCCAAGAGCGAAGCCGTACGCTGCTGACGCGGACAGCTGGCTTACCAACCATCAAAACGCTCGAGCAATACGACTTCAGCTTCGCGACCGGTGCGCCGAAGCCGCTGCTCACGGAACTGGCGACATTGACCTTCGTCGAACGGGCCGAGAACGTTGTGCTGCTAGGCCCAAGTGGCGTTGGCAAGACGCATCTGGCCGTTGCCCTGGGCTACAAGGCGACGCAATCCGGCATCAAGACGCGCTTTGTTTCGGCGGCGGACCTAATGCTGCAACTGACGGCCGCTCACCGGCAAGGAAGGCTCAAGGAGTTCCTACGGCGCGGCATTCAAGGACCAAAGCTGCTGATCATCGACGAAGTTGGTTATTTGCCGTTCTCGCGGGAAGAAGCCAGCCACTTCTTCCAGGCGATCGCGCAACGCTATGAGCGTGGGTCGGTCATCATCACGAGCAACGTTCCGTTCGCACAATGGGATACGACCTTCGCCGGCGATGCAACGATGACGGCGGCGATGCTGGACCGATTGCTGCATCATGCCCACGTCGCCATGATCAGTGGCGAAAGCTACCGGCTACGAGAACGCAAGCGGGCGGGAATCACGCTGCCCGGCACAAAATCCGAACCCGAGGTGGGTCAAATTTAGACGACGCATTCGCGGCCAAAGTGGGTCAGTTTTCGGCGACGTTTAACAGTCGCGAAGACGATCGAGCACAAAGCACCGGAGGCAACGTAGCGCGGAACCCTCAGAATCCGGGGTTCGCCAAGGGCTGCCGCTGACGCGACAGCTCTTTTTTTGCGCGCGGCCCTCGTTTGCGGCGTCGGCCCGCCGCGCAGTCTACCATCGGCGCCTCTCCACGTCGAGGGCTGCGCACGCCTCGCTCCGCTCGACCCTCGACATGGAGCCTCTGCGTTCGATGGTTCGTCGCCGCGCGGCAACGGCGCATTCGGGCCGCAAGGGGGGCGAGGGTGTCTCGGAACGGGGGGACTACGGGTCACGTCTCGTCGCGTGTCGATAACAACGCATGGCTTACCCGAGTTTCCTCGTTCCAATAACGACCATTACGAGGCGGCAGTCCAAATGCCGGCCGCTGGATCGATTACGCCGAGCCTGACGACATCGGTGAGGATTCCTTCCTCGGTCCTAACGAACGCAATAGCCGTCGCGTAATCGCGGCTCGCTCCCAGCGAGCGCCAAACGGGGCCATCGAGGACGTACTCAAGATGCTCGGACGCAGACTCGCTGTCCGAGGTTCCGATCGCGTGACTTGACCCACCTCCGGGCGCATGCCCGCTCCACGTTGTACCGTGTGTCTTGCTGGTCCCATCGGTTTGCGTACGCCGGATCGCAATCGCCTGACCGATAAGCTCGCGTGCGAGGTCGCGTGTTGCCTTGTCGTCGGTGTCGAAAAAGAATTTGCTGCCGAAATTTGATATCATGGCGTTTGCGGCCTGCATATCGCCGCCAAGTTGACTCGCAAGTGCGCTGAGGCTAGTGATTCCGATACTCGCACAAATGTTTGATTCGCGTACCACGTTCCAAGCTTTCAGATGCCCTGTTGCTCCGTAGTTACCGTACTCATCGCAAAGAAGCAAAATGGGATTCAGGGATCCTATCCTTGCGGACTGCGTGCGTTCCCTGGCCATCTGCACGATGCGACGAAAAACCATTCGTACGACCGTTCCAACTGCCCGCGGGTATTCGGCCTCGTCGACCTCGATGAGAATAACGTGCCCTTGTTCCAGGAGTGCCAGATCGATTCCGGACCTATCGCAAAAGGCTTGGCGCATAGGCCCCGAGACGAACGGATCCAGCTGAGGAATTACAGTCTGCCGGAGTTCTTCACCTAACTTGGCGTCATTTTCGACGAGCGGGCGAATCCGTTCTTCCGCCTGATCAAGAATGCGCTCAAGTTCATGCCCATCGCCGGCTCTTCTGGCTTCTCGCTGTTCGGCTACCTTGTGACCATAACCAAACAGCGCGTTGAGGCGATGCCGATCGACGGTGACAAGCTGAGGCAAAGCAGCAAGGCTATCCTCAACGTTGAGATCGTATTCCTCACAGCCAGGTTTCACGTTTCCTTTTCGATCTCTCTGCGCGGGAACGTGAATCACCGCGGGAGCGAGTGCCTGAGCAATCCGAACGATGCTCTCGCAGAGCGCCGCCGGCGCATATTTCCAAAAGTCGGAATGAGATGCGCCTAGCCCATCCTGCAAGGCATCGCCGATTGATTCCGGGGACATGCCGCTTGTGATGTTCATGCGTTCTCGTTCTTCACCAGCGCCGATCACGTGAATCTGGTTCGGCGCTCGGAAGAGACGCGCAATCGCGCGGCAATCGTCGGCAGCTCGCCGTTTAGTGATGAAGACGAGTGCGCCGGCGCTGGAATCGGTCTTCAGTGCGTGATAAAGGTCCGGGTACATCTTCCCGCGTGTCTTAGATGAGCCGGGAGACCCAATCGTAATCGAGCCCCTCTTCGCGCTGAGCTCGCCGTAGAGCAAGACGCTGCCCGCGAGAGGTGCACCCTCAAGGTTCTTTCGGCGAAAGACTCCCGACGCTACGCCGCCGTTGAGGTAAATGGCTCCGCAAAGTGCGTGCTGGCGCGCTGCGCTTTCAATCTCTACACCCCGGCGTAGCGACATGGCTTTCCAACCGTGCCACAGCTCGGTGGCCCCGTTCCACAAACCGTTGGTAACCGAAAGCACCCCAAGGGCGACAAGGGCGAGCGAATACCCAAAGTTAGCGATTTGACCGCCACCAGGAAACAGACCCAATGCGTTGCTCGCCAGACCGAGTACGAGCAGGCCGAATCCAAACCAGAATTTGGTCGCATTGGACTTGGACGTCCGGAAGACGCTCGCGGACACGCCGAAACCGCGAAGAACGATGGCTGCGCCGGTGAGGGCGTTTCCCATTTGCAACACCGCTCCCCAGGCAATCAACACGGCCGATGCTGGGACGATCGATGTGCCGCTCACGATGTTTCCCCAGGCGGGTAGTAACGCGAGAATCGCGATACCAGTCGCGAGTGCGGCCGCCGGGTTCACGAATTGAAGCAAGTAGGCCAGCGAGCGCGCCTCGCTCTGAGCATCGATTGCAGACCTGGTCACCTTGAGCGTCTCAACGCTGAAGTGCATTCGCTGCGGTATCCGATACCGTAGCCAACGGCCTCACCGTAGGAAAATGCAATCCGCGATATTGCCCAGATTGCGCCGAGGCCGATCACGATGCCGAAGAGCACGGCAAAGACAACCGAGGAGATCGGCGCCCTCGAACGTTTCTGCACGAAATCGCGAATCCGGGACTCCAGCTCCCGTAGGGAGCTCACCGCACCCGCCTGGACAACACCCACGGCATTTGCCACAGCTTCAGCGATTCGGTCGTTTCGAGCCGCACCATTGCCGATCTCTATCGCGATTCGCTCGAACGCTGCGCTATCCGATACGCTACCGAGAGCGCCGGAACGCGTCGCACTTTCAATCCTGGCTGCCGCGTCGGCGACGGCCTCCTCCAAGGCGTGTGTGCGGAGTTCAGCCGTCCGGGCAGAACGCTGGATCTCTAGAAGTAGGAGCCAGGTAGGATCGTCCGGCGGAATACCGGAGTTCTCTGCCGAGCGCCGTGCGGCCAGCTCGTCAGCAGCAGGCAACGATGAGAAGTAGACCTCGCGTGCGTCTCGTCCACCTGGGCTGTTCATGACCGCGCCGCTCTGCGCTGAGGAATCTCGCCGCCGAGGTCCAGCGAGGAGCCTCGCCACGCTTCCACGATGGACGACAGGTACAGCCTCACGCGCATCGCGTTCAGGCGACCAAGCGTCGCGATGCCGGCGGGTCCAGCGGCGTCAATCAGACGTAGGCGCTCGGCATCTACCTGCGCCATAAGCTTCGGGGCAAGGGCGGGCATGAAGATTGTCTCGGCGCCGCAGTGCTCGGCAAGCTGACGCGTCGCACCGTAACGCATCTGCCCATTGTGCTCCAACCCGTCGTAAATGATAAAATCTTCTTTGTCGCCGAAGCGACCGTTTTTCAGCACCACCAGGCGCGCCTCGGTGTCACCGAAGAGATTCAATGTCATTTGCGCCGTCAGAACCTCTGCGACCATCACACCGATCGGATTTACCAAAACGAACCTTCGATCGGATTCAGTGACCGCCGTCACGAGAGCTTCGGCGTTTCCGTCGGCGAACGTATCGACCAGATCGTCGATCCGCCCGCCGGGAACGTCCAGTAGCACGTCATCGACGTCGTCGCGGTAGCAGTCATCGATCCAGGACCGGCTACTGCGTTTTCCCCTTGCGTCAAAGGTTTTAATGCCATCGTCGTAGTCAGCGAACGTGCCAGTTGCAAAGTCCAAGTCCCACGCTACCACGCGGCGACCGTGCTCCGGCAGAAGGTCAAAGAGCAGCTTCTGCACCGTGGTCTTGCCGACGCCACCTTTCGGCGCGGCAGTAGCGATCAGTCGGCGCGCCTTCATAGACGTAGTCCCTTCGCGCCGAATGTTTCGTTGTTTGGCGGAGTTTGCTTAGCCAGTCGCTTCGCGCCCGTGCGCATGCTCGGCCCTGCAGTCGTCGTTCCCGCGAGACGCCTCGCAGCGCGGCGTTTGCGTCGTTTTGGAACGCAGATGTCGCGCAGCAGATCTGGTGTTACTTTCTCCCATGCCGTGGAGATCGCCGCAGCCATCGCGCGCCACGAATGCCCCTTCGCCTTAATAGCGAGAAGCCGCTCACGAACCGCTGCAAGCCTTTCGCGCTTCTCGCTGCGGGAACGCCGTGGTTCGGAGGCATCGAGCCTGTCAAGAGTTGCTATCAGCTCCAATACTTCCACTAACAATCCTCTCTTTTCCGTCGCCCCGCGGAGCTCGCGCTGCCCGAAGCCAAGTACACGATACCGCACGGCAAGAGATCGTGTCTTATCACGAACAGTGCGCTACGTGAGAAGCTTCTCACGAAGACGCCGCTTCGTGAGAAGAACCTCTAGCGGCACGTCAGGTACGATGCAATGAGACATGCACACAGACCGCAAGACTTGATGCAGGATGGTGTCCAAGGACAAGCGTTCAGGAAAATCGCGGAGTGCCAACGCAAGACACGGCGGGCGCGTCGTCTTATCGCTCGATGTTGAGCCGCAAGTCCGTGATGCGTTACGCAGTCGCGCGGCTGCAGCCGGCGCTTCGATGGCGGAGTATCTCGCCAACGCCCTTGCTGAACCCGAGCGTTCCTATGCGACCGCCGCCGTCGAAATCGCGCAACCGCTCGCGCAAGTTTCTTACCGTCTCGCGCAGGTCGAGTGCGCTGTCCGAGACGGAAACGTGGACGCAGCACTTGGGGAGATCCGCACGGCGAGACGGATCATCGCCGATGCGCTTGTGCCGCTGCGACGTCAGCATGCCGAAGAAGTGCGGCTGAGCGATTGCCGACGCGGCGGCGGATGGACAGGTTCGGTGATCGGCAAGCTTTGCGCGGCGCCGGCCGGCGGGGGCGGAGCCACGGGACTGATTGAGTACCTCGTCGGTTACGCGATCGCAGAGAAGGGCGCGACGAGAGACGAGATCGTCGACGCGCTCGAAGCAGTTTATGCCGAAGCAGAGACGCGCCGCGATCTGGGGATGGACGCAGTCTGGAGTCCAACGGCCGGCGGTGGGATTCGTCCCTCATCGATTCTCGCTCGCAACTGTGCGTCGTTCTTAACAGCGAACCTTGAAATCGACGCGGATGCAGCGCGCAATCCTGGCGTACGCTCAAGCGCCATGCACTTCGTCTGGTCCTGGAATACCCGCGAGAGCGGTATGCTGACTGACGAACAGGCGCATGAATACGCGCAGAAGGTCCTGGTAAAACTCAACCTTGCACACCACCGCTCGGCCACCGTCGTGCATCGGGACACGATCGTGTACGATCGGAACGCCGACGGTTCGCTGCGGCTCGACGAACGCGGTAATCGAATCGTGCGTGACGGTAACTTGCACGTCCATTGCGCGGTCGGTGCAGTCGACCCGCACCTTGGCCTGGCGTACGATCGAACCGGCTTGCACCGGCGCATGGCATGGGCGGAGCGGGAAGTCGAGCTTGAACGCGGCCTCGACCATGATCGAGGCCTCGCCGTCGTGCAAGACGCCGGCCTGGAATCGGCTCACGTACGGTGGGCCGACAAGCACGAGCTCGCTGCGTGGCGTGCGCAGCGCAAGGAAGAACGTTTGGTGCGCCAAGAACGCCGATCGTTTGAGGGTTACCGCGAACGCGACGTTACGTTTGATCGGTTCGTCGACGCGACTGTCGCGCCGCGGCTCAGGGCCGCCATCGACCTAGCGCACCAACGAGGCGCAACACCGGAATGGGCGACCCTGCATGCCGTCGCCGCGCGCTACGGATGCGAGTTGACGGTTAATGGCGACGGCGAGGTGCTCGTCCGTGACGTTGGCACCGGCGAACTGCGAGTAGAGCACGAGCGGCGGCAGCGGGACGCGCGGGGCGCATTGAAGGAGAAAGGCGTCGATCCCGCAGAGATCGACGAGCGCCTCGCCGAGCTCCGGGCCGAACACGAACGGATGGAAACGTTAGAACGCGAGCGCAAGCGCGGAACAGGCGTGACGGTGCTTCTGCGGGCCGTCTTGCCCGATGTCCTCAGCGACCTCGGTGGGTTCGCAGACCTGGATGCGTCGGAGAGGCAAATCATCGACCGCGTTGCTTCGCACCCCGCGATCGTGCTCGTCGACGTAACGGCGCAAACCAGCACCTTCACCCGCGAGGACGTAGATCTCTGGCTTGCCTCGCGTATCTCTGATCCCGTCGAGATCGAGCGGCTCGGCGATCTAGTCGTTCGGCTCGATTCGGTGCGCGTGCTGTCAGCCGACACAGCGCAGGCGCTCATGACGACAACCGAAGTTCTTCAAATCGAAGATAAGCTCGCCGCCGATGCCGCGACATTGGCCGCGACGCCTTCGCCGCTTACGCGGTTTGACATCGACGACGCGATCACCGCATACGAGCGTGAAGAGTCGAATCGACGGCTTACGCCATTCCGACTTTCAGCAGAACAACGCGACGCGTTACGACGGCTTTCCTGCGGCTCGCTCGTCGCGATCGACGGCTTGCCCGGCGTTGGGAAGACGACGATTCAGGGAGCGGTCCGCCTCCTCGGTGAGGTTACGGGACGCGAGGTCGTGGGCCTCACTTTATCGCAAGCGGCTGCGGAACGGCTCGAAGCTGAAGCTGGTTTCCATTGCGTCAACACGGCGCGTGCGCGAATCCTCGAAGAAGGGCACAAGCTGGTGATCCCGCATAACGGAATCGTCGTCGTCGACGAGGCCGCGATGGTCGACTCGCGCGCCAACGGCCGCATTTTAGACCTTGCCCGTCAACGCGGAAGCGTCGTGATTGAGATCGGCGACGTGCGCCAGCTCCAGCCTATCGATTTTGGTGCATCGTTTCGGATCGTTCGGGATGCGAGCCGCGCAGCCGGCACGTACGCCGAGCTACGGGAGATCCAACGCCAGCAGCGCCCATGGCACCGCCACGCTGTTGAGCAACTTGCGGACGCGCTTGTGGAGCACGACGAACTCAGCCGCCTGGCAAAAGTGCGCGAAGCGCTGCAAATTTTGGAAGACCATGGCGCGATTACTTGGGCAGAAGACCGGAGCGCCGCCATCGACGCCGCGATTGCCCAAGCCCAGGCACACCACGCTGCCGGTCACGATACGTTGGCCATGGCCGCGGATAAGGATACTGTCAGACATCTTTCCGAAGAGGATCGGCGCCGCCAGGGTCGGCACGGCGGCTTGCGCTATGTCACCAACGGTGGTGTGCGCGAGTTTACCGTCGGCGACCGGCTGATGTTCCTCGAAAACAATCTCGGGAAACGTGGGCTTGGCGTTCGCAACGGCGACCGTGGAACCGTCTTGCAGGCCAAGCCTAATCGAATCGTTGTCCAAATCGACGGCGCAAACGCTCGGACCGTAACGTTTGCGCCGAGGACGTACCGCTCGTTCGACTATGCCAATGCTTGCACCGTACACAAGGCGCAAGGTGCGAGCGTCGATGCCGCCTTATCCGTGATCGATCGCAGCGCCTCGGCCGAGCTGCTCTTCGTAGCGGCAAGCCGCTCGAAGCGCGCGCTCGACATTGTCGTTCCGCGCTCGGCTTTCCGCGACCTCAGTGAGCTGGCCGATCATGTCTCAGAACGCATCTCGCTCAAGACGACCACCCAAACCTACGACGAAGTTTTGGAGCGCACCGGCGGGAAGCAGACGATACGCATTCGCAACATTGAAGCACAGCGCGAAGCCGCTGCACCCCGGCGGTTATATGAAGCGGACGTTGTCGAACCCGTGCGCGCGATCCAGGCTGACCGCGTGCGTAAAGCCCGTGACGAATACCGCCGCGCGAATGAAGAAATTGCGCACTCAACGTTTTCGATCGAGGAGAAGCTAGACGCCGGCCGCGAGGCACTTCGCTCGATGCGCCGGTCGATCGCCTCGGTCTACCGCGACCTGAGGCCGCAACCGTTTGCAGAGTGGCTCAGGGACCGCGAACTGTCGCGGGATCGAGCCGCTCAGGTCGGCGAGGAGAAAGAGCGAAGGCAGGCTCAACGTCAGCGTCGGGAACACGAATCTCGCTTCGATTCCTTGGTTGAGCTCGAACCGGATCTCCGAGACTCCCGCTGGATCGAGCGTTAGCGGTTCAGACCAATAGTCAAGAAGCGTCCAACGTTTTCATGAGGGCAACCGCGTACTGCCGACCAGCACTGAGGACCGTCGACTTTCGAACGCCGATTGTGAACGCGATCGCGTAAAACAACTCGAAGGCGAGTAGCGCCGATAGCGCGCCGCTCGACGCAAGCGCAACGAGAGTCGACTTCACGTCGATAGGGGGCTGCGCGCGGACCAAGATCAGCGCCGTCGCGACCCCACCGATTGCAAGCGAGAGCGCAACTGCCACCGGTTTAAGGCCGAGCAGACTGCGCCAGAAGCCGTACCATGCGTTCTCCGCAGAAAGAATCTTGTATTCGGAGCCACGCCGCGTCTCCATGAGCTTTCGCGTTGCCGAGCGGTAGACTATGTCGGCTTGGGCGGGAGCGGCCGCCTCTTGCTCAGGCGTGGGGATGTTGAGATCAGGGGACATCTCCTGGAGGCGCGCATGATATCGTCGCTTCGTAAGCGATTCGATTGTGCCGTCGCCGTGTCTTAGTATGATCGTAGTGGGCCAACCGCCCCACTCTTCAATAAGCTTTGGCTCGATACGAACGCCGAGCATGCGAGCGATCCCGGCCATCATGTAAAGCAGCGCAGCCAGTATCGCCAAAAGCACGGCGCATTTAGTTATGTCAGCAGTCGCCCACGCGGGATATAGAGCGAACACGGCGGCGAGTACCGGTATACTACCTACCAACGCGGGATAGACACGAGCTGTGAGCACGTAGCCGTCGAATGGCTTGAGCAAGTCGGACACTACGAGTAGGCCTCGACCCTGCTAGAGAATTCGACGCCGGGTACGAAGACGTAACCTGGCCTGAGCGGGAAGCCGCCGAAGTAGACCTTGTTCTCGCCCTGTGTAACGTACACGCTCGCGCCGCGACGTATGAATGCGTTCAGCACCATCTTGCGAGGATGCGTCGCATCGTCGCGCGGCGCGGATGCGTATGCGCAGAATCTAGGCGGCGTGTCAGGTGGCAGAATGGGGCCGATGAGCCTGTTGAGGATTGTCGGTCCGACGTTGCTACGGCTGCCGTGATGCGGTATCTGAACAACCTCGAAGTCGCGAAGCGGAAGGCCGTGTAGATCGGCGTAATCCGCAGCCCACCTCAGCGCGTTCTGACCCGCATCACCCGTGAGCAAGGCTTTGTGGTTGCCGACCGCGCCGTACAAAACCACGCTGCTTTCGTTGCTCGCGCTCGTCTGTCCGCCATCGCGGAGTTGCTCGTTGTCCCAAGCGTCCCAAATCCACTCCCGCACTGTGGCAACGGCTTCGCGTATGATCCTATCAAAGACCGACGCTTTTCCGAGCCACCAGTTATCCGATTCCAGTGCATGTCTGTCCGCGCCCGGGGTCTTGTCGAACTGCGGGAGCAAACGTACGTATGCGTCCATCGTAGGTGAGAGCACCAGGAACGGTCCGATGCGTGACCCGGCGAAAGGATAGTGCAGGTTCGTCTGTTGCGCGAGAGCGGCCTTGACGATCTCGTCGATGACGTCGTATTCGCGTTTGATTTGGTTCCGCAGACCGTCCGCGGTCCAGCGCTTGTCCGAAAACAGGCCGAGTCGCCGGGACTCTTCCGCGAGAAGCCATGGCATATGCAGCCAAAGGTTATCGACGCGCCACCGTTGGAGCAGCGTCCTCAATCCCGATGCATGGTCTGCGTCGGAATGCGTCAGAACGGCGTGGCGCACCGGGCTGTTCGGATAGAAACGCGACAGATGCTCCACGAGCCGTTCGCCGGTGTCCGCGATGCCACCGTCGACCACCATCAGGTCGTATGCGCTGGGATCGCCGTAGCGAACGACGATCGCATCCCCGGGCCGGGACTGGTCTCCGACCGCGAGGAACTCGATTTCAAGGCAAGTCATCCGATTCGATCAACCCTACCACCGTAGAATGCCAGCCGAGCGACACGGTGGAGCGCGCTCGCTGGGGTCGCTCTGAGGCGACCGGTCTTCGTAGGCAAATCCGTTGGAGGGCTTGCCTTCTTCTCTTAGATTAGTATAACATTACTGATTATGGATCGTCAAAACGTCATAATAAAAACCCTCATCAGCCGGCTGCGCGCCGAGCAAGGGCTCACCCAGGAGCAGCTTGCCAAGCATTTGGGCGTCTCATTCGCAACGGTCAACCGTTGGGAGACCGGAAAGGCACTGCCGCGGCCAGCGGTTATGCGACGCATCGAGGCGCTGGCCACGAAGGGTGGAGCGGATCAGGACCCTACGGTACCGACCGAAGACGGATCAGTGGCGGGGAGACCACCCGCCCGGAGGGGCCGGCGCACCAAAGGTGGCGCCAACGGCGCTGTGCCGTCGACGAAGCCCATGGAGCAGATGCTCTGGGATGCTGCCTGTTCGATCCGCGGCGAGAAGGACGCACCGAAGTTTAAGGACTTCTTGCTGCCGCTGCTCTTCTTGAAGCGGCTCTCCGATGTCTTCGACGACGAGATCACCCGTCTGGCCGGCACGTTCGGCATGCGCGAGAAAGCATTGCAGATGGCGGAGCTTGATCACTCGCTCGTTCGTTTTTACTTGCCACCCGTCGCGCGATGGGCCGTCATAAGCGGGCGCGAGTCCGTGGAGTGGCCGGAGGATGAAAAGCCGCGCGACATAGGCGAACATCTAACCAAAGCTGTCCGCGCGGTCGCGAAGCAGAATCCGCCGCTGTCCGGCGTGATCGATGTCGAGGATTTCGCTGCCGAGCGGAACGGCGAGCGTGACATAAACCCCGCAAAACTGCGCGCAGTCGTCGAAACATTTTCCGACCAACGCTATCGGCTTGGGCTCAACGACGTGGCGCCAGATTTTCTCGGGAATTGCTACGAGTATTTGCTTCGGAAGTTCGCTGAGGGCTCCGGCCAGAGTGCCGGCGAGTTCTTCACGCCTACCAACGTCGGATTCCTCATGGCGCACATCATGCAGCCACAACCAGGCGAAGAGTGTCACGATTACGCCTGCGGATCCGCCGGCTTGCTCATCAAGCTCCAGCTCGTCGCGCGCCAGCTGCATGATAGCAAGGTACCCCTGAAGCTGCATGGGCAGGAGCTTCAAGCCGAGAGTTACGCTGTTGCGAAGATGAACGGTATCATCCACGATCTAGACATCGAGATGATGCGAGGAGACTCGATGATCAATCCGAAGCTTCGCAATCCAGATGGTTCGCTGCGAAGGTTTGACATCGTCGTTGCTAATCCGATGTGGAACCAGCCTTTTGCGAAGGAGGTTTACGAGAACGATAAATTTGATCGGTTCGCAGAAGCTGGTGGGACTACCAGTGGTAAAGGTGATTGGGCTTGGCTGCAGCACACTATCGCGTGCCTAAGCGATCACGGTCGTGCGGCTGTCGTCCTCGATACCGGCGCCGTAACGCGTGGCTCCGGATCAAAAAATGAAGACCGTGAGCGAAACATCCGTAAATGGTTCGTCGACAATGACTTGATCGAAGGCGTAATCCTGCTACCTGATAACTTGTTCTATAACACGACTGCTGCTGGAGTTATCATCGTCCTAAACAGGCGCAAACCTGCTGACCGCACAAATCGAATACTCCTTGTGAACGCGGCCGGCGCTTGCGAAAAAGGCCGCCCCAAGAACTATCTGCCAGACAGCGCAGTCGCGCAGCTTTCGGAAGCTTTTAGCGAAGGCGTCCCCATTGGCGGAGAGCTCGCTATCATTACACGAGATCAGGCTGAATCCGCCGACTACAACTTAAGCCCGAGCCGCTGGGTATTGGACTCTAGATCCAACGTGGCCAGCGATCTGGTTTCACTAATTAAACGGTTCGCTGACCTTTCCAGCGACGGCCGCGAACTTGATGCGCGCGTGCTTCAGCTCCTCGAACCGCTCCTACCCGAGGTCGGTGGTGTCTAATAAATCAGCAAAGGTTCCACTTCGCGATGTCACAGTGCCGACTACAAATTGGAATCCTACGAGGGAACCCAGGAACGTAAAATACGTAGATGTATCCGCGGTCTCGCGGGAGCTATTGCTTATTGAGTCCACAACCGAGCACAGCGTGGCGACGGCACCGAGTCGAGCACGGAAGGTCATTGCGGAGGGCGACACGATCTTCGCGACAGTCCGACCATCTCTAAGGCGAATCGCGCAGGTACCGGCCGAACTCGCCGGCGAGATTGCGTCCACGGCGTTCTGCGTCTTACGTCCCGACAGAACGATAATTGATCCAGATTTTCTATTTTACGCCGCTTGTGCCGACGATTTTGTCAATGAAGTGGTGGCCCGTGAAACGGGAGCAAGCTATCCAGCCGTTCGTGATTCAGATGTGCTCGATCAGATGATTCCCCTTCCGTCGCTTGATGACCAGAGAGGAATTGCGCATATCCTCGGCGCCGTTCGGCGCGCGCTCCTACATAGCACGGATGCGATGAAGATCGCTAAGGAGCTGAAGAGCGTTGTAACGCGGAGATTGTTCACTTGTGGATTGCGTGGCGAGCCACAAAAGGAGACAGAGATCGGGCCGCTGCCAGAGAGCTGGGAACCTACTCGCCTCGATGCGATTGCGCGCGTGATTTCGACTAGGATGTCGTACACTGAGTTAGAAAACATGCCAGATCAAGATGCGGGTCTACCTGTACTCGGCGTCAAGGTGTCTGACATGAACCTGCCTGGAAACGAGGTCGTGCTGTCCAGATCGGCACTTCAGAGAAGTCTAAATGCAGACATAGTTAAGGAACGTTGTGCTCCGCCAGGTGCAATCGTGTTCCCCAAGAGGGGCGCGGCGATCGCCACAAACAAAAAGCGCCTCTGCGCAAAATGGACGGTATTCGATCCAAACGTGATCGGCGTCGTCCCCGGAGACGAGATTGATCCAGCCTTCCTTTTCCAGTGGTTCCAACTCTTCGACCTCAAGACTATTACCGAGCCTGGGCCAACGCCGCAGCTCAATAAGAAGCACCTGGATCCGCTCGTGCTTCCAATGCCACGGGAGCGCAGCGAGCAGAAGGCCATCGCGGGCATCCTTGTCGCGTTAGATCAACAGATTGATCTAAACGAACGCAAGCGAGCTGTGCTTGAGGAGCTCTTTCGAGGGCTGCTCGGTAGTTTGATGGCTGGCGATATCAACGTAGCCAGCCTGAACTTGGATGAGTTTAAGAAGCTGAGGCCAGCTGCTACTTCGCGGGCGACGGAAGCGGTATGAGCGAGTTTTCGATCAGCGAAGCGAAAACCGTGCAGCTCCCGATGGTGCAGCACGCCGCCGAAATCGCATGGACACCATTGACGCCTGAAGAAGCGAAGGCGCGGCGCGGCGGTGAAGAGGCGATGCTTTTCCGCGACGACGTTCGAGCAAAACTGCGTGAATTCAATGGCTGGCTGAGCGACGACGCAGTTCGACAAGTCGTCGAGAAGCTCGAAGCGTTGCGACCGAGCATTGAAGGTAACCGCGAGATGCTGCAGTGGATTCGTGGCGAGCGAAGTTGGTACGACGAATCCGAGAAACGGCATCGCCGAGTGAAGCTCGTCGACTTCGACCGCACTGATGCAAATCTCTTTCACGTTACATGGGAATGGACACTAAAGCCGCCCGCGCGCAAAGGCAATCGCGCTGACGTCGTTTTCCTCGTCAACGGCATTCCGGTCTGCATCGTTGAGCACAAGAACCCAAAGGACAGGGACGCTGTCGAAAAGGCAATTGTACAGCTCCGCCGGTACGAGGTAGAAACACCCGAACTCATCGCGGCACCGCAGCTATTTAACGCCACCCACCTACTTGACTATTGGTATGGCGTCACCTGGAACGCCACGCGGCGGTATATGGCGCGATGGAAAGTGGCTCCAGACGAAGCGTATCGCTTCGCTGTACAATCGTTTTTCGATCGTCCCGAGTTCCTTCGGACACTTCGGGACTGGATCGTCTTCTGGGAAGAAGACAACGAACTACGTAAGTCGCTTCTTCGTCAGCACCAGCGGCGCGCTATCGGGCGAGTGATCGAACGCTGTGCAGACCTCGACAAGAAGCGCGGCTTGATCTGGCACACTCAGGGTTCCGGCAAGACATTTACCTTGCTTACTGCGGCGCGACTGCTGCTCGAAGATAAAGCGCGGTTTAGCAACGCCACCGTCATCGTTGTCGTCGATCGCTTGGAGTTGGAAGGTCAACTGAAGGGGTGGGTTGACAGACTCCTCGGCGAGGTGCAGCAGCTCGATATCCCAGTCGAGCATGCCTTCACTAAAGCCCACCTACAACGACTGCTCGATCGGGATTTCCGCGGTCTGATCGTGTCGATGATCCATAAGTTCGAAGATATACGGGCGAACTCATCCGACCGTTCGAACGTATACGTCTTCATCGACGAGGCTCACCGATCGGTAGCGCGCGAGTTGGGGACCTATCTCATGGCCGCGCTGCCGAACGCAACGATTGTAGGTTTCACGGGGACGCCAGTCGACGAAACAGCACATGGGCGCGGTACGTTCAAGATTTTCGGAATCGACGACGCTGAAGGTTACCTCGATAAGTATTCGATTGCCGAGTCTATCAAGGATGAAACGACGGTGCCGCTGCACCACATGCTGGCGCCAAGCGAGATGACCGTGCCGGCGGAGCGGCTGGAAAAGGAGTTCTTTTCCCTAGCCGCCTCGGAGGGTGTCACAGACGTCGAGGAGCTGAACAAAGTTCTCGAGGATGCCGTAGCATTGCGGACCTTTCTCAAGGCCGACGACCGTGTCGCTAACGTTGCGGAGTTTGTCGCGGAACATTTCAAACAGAACGTCGAGCCCCTCGGATACAAGGCGTTTCTCGTCGCCGCCGATCGCGAGGCGTGCGCGAAGTACAAGGAGGCATTGGACAAGCTGCTGCCTCCCGAGTGGGTCGTGCCGATTTACACGAAACTCCCGGCGGACATCGTAGAGCGCCCAAAAGTTGCGCAGTACCAGCTTAGCGAGGAGCAGGAAGAAAATGCTCGCAAGCTCTTCAAGAAGCCGGATCAACTCCCGAAGATCCTAATCGTTACCGACAAACTGCTAACGGGTTACGACGCACCGATCCTCTATTGCATGTACTTAGATAAGCCTATGCGCAACCACGTGTTGCTTCAGGCGATTTCGCGCGTCAACCGCCCCTATGAAGATGAGTCGGATCAGCGCAAGCACTTGGGTCTCATCGTCGACTTCGTCGGTGTCCTGCGCGAGCTGAAGAAGGCTTTGCAGTTCGACTCGTCCGATGTCAGCGGCGTCATCGAAGGTCTCGACGTACTCATGGCCGACTTTCTCAAGAATATCTCCGTTGCACGGGAGACCTATCTGGAGGCGGGTGTCGAGGGTTCCGAGGACGAGAGGCTGGAGCGAATCGTCTACGGGCGCTTCCGAGATAAGGAGGAGCGAGAGAGGTTTTTTGACCTCTTTAGAAAGGTCGAAGACCTCTACGAAATTCTTTCGCCCTCTGCAGAATTGCGCGATCATGTCACAGCGTTCAAGCGACTCGCAAATCTATACGCCGCCGTTCGCAATGCCTACTCGACTCAGCTTGGCCCAACAAGCGACCTCGCCCGTAAGACACGCAAGCTTATCGAGGAGGGCGCGACGCATTCAGGGCTGGAGCAGTTCAGCAAGACGGTCACCTTCGACGCGAAGACGTTGGAAGGACTCCGCCGAGAAGGCGGCCCCGACGAGGGGAAGGTCTTCAATCTCGTTCGCGGACTCGTGAAGGAAGCCGAGGAAAACCCAGAACAGGCTGCTGTTCTGCAGTCGCTCAAAGATCGTGCGGAACGCGTGCTCAAGGGCATGATGGATGGCTTGACGAGTGCCCAGGCAGCTATGGTCGAGCTTGAACGTATCGCTAAGGAAAAAGAAGAAGCGGAGCGAGTTGCACGCGAGAGTGGACTATTGCCTCCGGCCTTCGGAGTGTTCTTTGCCCTTAAGGATGACGCCGCGCTAACGGAGGCGGGAATCGATCCAATGCAGCTTGCTCGCGAGGCGCAATCATTGCTGGAACGTTATCCGAATGCCGCGGTCAACGCGGAAGAGCAGCGCCGGCTGCGGACGGGTCTCTACGAGCCATTGCTCAAGCTTGCGCCGGGCGATCTGAAGCGCGTCGTCGAGCGAGCTATGGCAGTCCTGTTCCCCGGATAGACTAGAGAATGCCTGCGGCATGGTCTTGTCATTTGCTCGATTCGTCGCAGATGGACTATGCGATGGAAATCGAGGAACAAGCTTTGAGCCGTCTACGTGAGCGGGTTCAGCATTGGGCAAAGCGCCTTGCCCTGCAACCGCAGACCGTTCGCATACAACCCATGACGCGAAAGTGGGGATCTTGCTCGACTGCCGGGACCATAACGCTCGCCGCCGACCTTGCGACGCGTCCAGAACGCTTCCAAGACGTTGTGATTGTGCACGAGTTGCTGCACTTACGCGTGCGTAACCACGGTAAGCTCTTTCGTGCGCTCATGGGCGCTCACGTACCACACTGGCGCAATGTGGCGCAAAAGAAGCTTCTTGACGATTTAGAAATGTAGCTTCGCCAGCCCGAAATACGCCCATAACTCATTGATTTGCCGGGGCCGCCCTCGTTGAAGGTGTGAAATTCCGGCTTCCTACAACATCCGATTCTGGAGCTAGGTTCCGCGCTTTTCCATGCCTTACATCGCTGCTAGCTAACCCCAGTGCCGGTGGCCGCACGCAATACGATACGGGCGCAGATCGCTCGCGCGTTGACTGCTAACTCACCGTATCTTCGTCGATCTGGCACCGCGCCATGGAAAATGGCGCTTCGCAAGTCGTATACCTCTTCAAATGCCTTCCAATCTTCACGCGTAAAACCAAGCGCGAACATCTTCGCCCGAATGGATTGTAGCACACCGTTCTTGAACACGCGCCCGATCGCGTGGGCCACCTGGCTCGCTTCATCGTTCGGAAGCTCCCGCCCGGACGCTAATGCCTGCAACTCCGCTAACAGGGCGCGTTGTGCATCCGACCAATCTCCGCCTGCCGAAAGGAATTCTACCGCGGAGATACACAGCGCTGCCTCGGCGAGCGGTTCATGGGCCACCTTAGATAGGGCGAGAAGGACCAGTGCCGTATGCTCGCGCTCCCCTATCCCAGCCACCTCATCGAATGCCAAGGTCATCGCATCGAAAAGCGATGTAGCGTTCGCAGTCACCGTGCCTGTCGCGTCAACGTGAACGAACGCCTCGTTGCCCTTATGTTCATAGATATAAAGGCCGTGAACGTTCGGCTGCAGCACGTGGCCTCGCTCCGCAAACATATCGAACACGGCTTGCCCAAAACTTGCCGTCGCGCGGTCCTCGCCGACGTCAATGCCGATGTCGAGTCGCGCTCCGGCTAAGATCACCGCGCGGCCAAGGGTGCGCCCGAACCGATCTGCTTCCTCCCTACTTTCCAAATCATCTACGTTTATTGTCAGCCAATGCGATTCGCGGAGCGGCTTCTTGCCGTCCCCCGAGAGGACCGCAGCCCGGCCGCCCATTACCAGCTGCAGTTCTTTCGCGTCGGACTCCAGTGGCTTTGAGAGGCGAAAGCGATAGCGGGCGGTCCAGGCCACGATTAGCGTACGATCGCGCCTATGTCGCGCGGTTGCCGTTCGATGTGTGCTGAGGTCTCGAACGAACCGACGTCAGATTCGCATGCGATCGCGACGTCGAGATAGACCATGTTGAAATCCGCCTGTGCGGTGACGTACTCCGCAATTTTGTCGACCGCGTCTCTATCTGGTACGACCGACAAGCACACGTCCGTCTTCGAGGCGAGCGGTGGCAGCATGAAGGGCGCATCCAGCATGAGCTTCTGCATGATTTGACCGAACGAGATGCGGACGGTCAGGTGCGTAACTCGGAGTTCTATCGGCGCGAAGCTAGTCAGCCGCGGATACACCCACAACTGCGGCGTCATCGTGCTACGCATCAAAGCCACCGGTGCAATACTACGCAGATCGATTTCAAGCCAACGCGGATTCACCTTGACGATTGCTTCGGCTGTCAGCTCGCGGTGCCGACGGATCGCCGCAACGGACTGCCACGCATTCATTGCTCCGCTAGCAATAAGCATCAGCGACGGTAGTGTTACGTACCACGGCAGCGCGACGATCGGCGCAATTAGAGCGCGTACGGCGGGGCTGACTCCCGAGATCGCCTGCGGGACCGCCCACACGATGAGACCGGCGGAGACGGCAACGATTAGTTCCCGCCAGTCCTTACCTAGCCCGGACCACTTCATGCCGCGCGACCCTCCCGTGTGTCACGTTGGCGGTCGCCCGTTATCGCCCTTGCCGGGCTCCCTTTGGCCCTCGGTCCTCTCCGTACCCCACTTTATTCGGGTCGATTCCGGCTGGACCGGCGACGACGAGAGCTTGCCTTGCTGGTATCGAACCCGTGCACCAGTTTAAGGGCCGATCAAATTAGGTTGCGCATTTTTGTGCGAGGCCTTCGATCGTCTTGACGATCGGATAAGCCATGCGTAGGATCGCCCTAAAAGGAGCAAGTAAGGGTGAAAGGTCGTAAACGCAGAGCCGCGGTGGAAAGCGCAGACATAGATCGGGTTTTCCAGACGCCTGCGTACCGCGCTAAACAGGAAAAGTTGCTCTCCGATGTGATGAGCGATCCGGACGCGATCAAACCGTTTTCCGCCTTCGCGCCTTTTCAAGAAACGCTTGAAAGCGTTGCATCTGAGGCGGCCGTCGGTTACAGACAGTTTTTGCATCTTCTGTACAGTAGGCTGTCGAAAACCCAGATGAATGAATTGCAGCAATGCATGCTTGCCATTGCTCATGAAGAAGTCGATCGCTTGCGTGTAGATACAGCGAAGGGGACGCCCAGGAAGAAACTCGGCAGTAAGCGCGAGCCACTCCGCTCAATGTTCCAAGACAGGTGGGCAAAGAATCTGACCGTTCACCGCATGATCAGTCAACATCGGAAGTTATCTTTAGGCTATGAGCGTCTCGGGTGGGCTCTGTTGAACGACGAGAAGACGCTGCTGCGAAGGGTTGAGTTGCTCGGCATCGTTTGGGAAGTAACCGATCCGAGCAATTTCAGTCTTGACCTCGACGCTGACGACCAGCTCAGCCGTGACCTGAATTCAATAGGAAGGAGAGAGCTGGAGCGCATCGAGCATGAGAACGCGCTTGGACCGCCGGTGCGCGCCCCTGAGATGACAATGTTCAATAAGAGATTGCTACGTCGCGCGAAGGAGAGTATCGATCAGCGCGGATTGGACAACGAGCCGGCTCTCGGGGATGTGAATCGCTACTCGAAGGCCCGCGTCGAAGAGGTGCTGGCCGAAACCCTGGCGGGTCTCGTGGGGACGGTTGTGAGCGAGACTGCGCGGAAAAAAAGTGGTCGTTCAGTGAGGAGCGATTACATTCACACCGGGTTCGAGGATATTGTAGTGGAGCTTCGTCGGCGAGCGGGGTGCGACGAGATGAGGTTCTGGGAGTGGCTAGAGTGGAGCTACGGTGGTGGCCTTGAGCGCGCACTTGGCGAAGGCCGCATACAGATACCATCTCGATCATCCCCACCCGAAGCCTGATTGTAGAAGTCTAGAAGTGGCGGCCAGGGCGCAGGAAGGATTCGAAACTCCTCGGTCCTCCGCCTCATGTGACGCAGCAAAAAATAGTAAGCGTTGCTCGCCAGCGCTTTCAATCACACCTCACTATCGTGTTCGCGTTCGGCCCTAGCCGCGTGTACTGCATCCATCGCGCGACGGACCGGAATATTCCGCCGTCGGAATTCCTCGCGGAGCCGATCATCAGTAGCGGCCTCGTCAATGAAGGCGTATAGGTCGCGAAATCCGGCCGGATCGGGGAAGCGCTGATCGAGTGCAGTGACGATCTTACGCGCTCCCCGAAGCGGGATCGGGGCGCCTCGCAGCCAGCGATATGCGGTTGCGGTTGGTATGTCGGCCATGTCAGCCATTCTGCTGACGGTGATGCCGTGCTGCACGATGGCGCTCTTGAGATGTTCGGCAAAGCGACTAGGGTCGCGAAGATACGTTGCGCTCATTCCGACTGTTTCTCGACGATGCCGTTTAAGACCGCAAAAGTAGGTGCACGAAAAACAGCGTCTCAAAAGTAGGTGCCGCAGTATTGCGCACCGGGTCCTTGCGGATTGACGAAGGGCTACGATGTACCTACGATCGAGACACAATCATGGTGTACGAGCTGGCCGCCTACGTAACGCGAGTGCAATGTTGAGCAAGGAGTCCACGTCTCCGGCATCCCTCGCAGAGCTTCCTCTCGTGCTGACAGTTCAACAGCTCCAGGCTGTGCTGCAGGTCTCCAAGACGACCGCTTACGAGCTCGTACATTCAGGCGCAATCTCATCGGTTCGCATCGGACGCGCGTTCCGCGTTTCGCGCGCCGCTCTCGCAAAGTATCTTGGCTTGACTGAAGAAGTACACGAGACCCTCGGTGCCTACAAAGGAAAGGAGGCAACACTTGAAGGGTAGTCTCACAAAGCGCGGGTGGCGATGGTATGCGACCGTCGAACTCGACCGCGTGAATGGCAAGCGACAGCAGAAGCGAATCGCTCTTGACCCGTCGATTAAGACCAAAAAGGCGGCGGAAGCTGAACTCGCCCGGATCACTACAGAAATGCACTCCGGACGGTACGTTATGCCGTCGAATGTGACGATGACGGATCTGTTCCGGGAGCATTGGCTGCCGCACAAGACGCTTACCGCGAGTGCTAAGACGATCGAGCGCTATGGCGAGATAGTCGAACGTCGACTGATTCCAGCATTCGGTTCGGTGCTTGTCTCCAAGCTGCACCGGCTCGAATCCAGCAGGCTTATGACGAATGGATCGGGCCGGCCTTTCCGCCCAGACCGTGAAGCATCATCATTCCGTTCTGAGGAACGCGATGCGTTATGCGGTGCGGATGGGCCTCTCCGCAAACGTTGTGACCGATCGGGTAGTGCTTCCAAAGGTCAAACACGTCGAGATGGTCGCTCTCAACGAGCGGCAGTCTCTAGCACTCTTGGGATCGGCGCGAGCAACATGGTTCGAAACGCCGGTCGACCGTAGCCCTGTTCACCGGGTTACGGCGGGGCGAACTCTGCGCGTTGCGATGGAAGGACGTTGACTTCATGCAATCGAGGATCAGCGTCCGTCAAACTCTGGAGGTAACACGTAGCCCGAAAGGGGAGGGCGCCAGGAGTTTTGCAGTTCTGCGGTTCAAGCAACCAAAAACGGCGAAGTCGCGGCGTTCGTTCAAGATTGGGCAGAACGTTAAGCAGGCTCTTCGCAAGCAGCGTGCGATTCAAAACGAGGAGAGGCTAGCGTCCCAAGGCGCCTACCAGGAAAACGACTTGGTATTCTGTCAGCCCGACGGCGTGCCGCTAAACCCCGACAAGCTTTCTCACGACTTCCAAGAGTTCGTCAAGAAGGCAGACTCTTTTCCTCGAATCCGGTTTCACGATCTGCGCCATTCGTTTGCGACCCAGATGCTGCGCGCCGGCGTTCACTTCAAGGTCGTGAGCGAAATGCTCGGCCACGCTTCGGTGGCGATCACGCTCGACAGGTACAGTCACGTCCTCGAAGGCATGGATGCGGACGCGGCGGAGGCTCTGGATCGTCTCTACCGGCGGGCGAGGACCGCCTAACGAGTTGGTGACCAAACGGTGACCAAAACGGACTCAGAAACGCAAGTGAACGAAGCGGAATCCCTCGTAAAATCAACTATGGGAGTGTACGGGTCTGGTGGCCCGCACGGTCTTCAAAATCGCTGAGGCCGTCGCAAGGCGGCTGGTAGGTTCGATTCCTACACGCTCCCGCCAATCGACCAATCGATACCGAGCAGTCGGTAACGCGCAAGCCGGCGAGGGGAAGCCGGAAAGGGACGGAGTCCGGGCAGCGCTTGGTGTACACTGTTGCTGGTGAGCACCCGCGCGCGTTCCGCTATAGCGTTGGCCGGGGTCGCCGTCGCTTCACTGGCGACGGCACTAGCAGCGCACGCTCTGCTGGCGTGGGTCCAGGCCGCCGGCCTGATCCAAGGTGACTACGGCGAGCATTCCCACGGAATGGTCGTCCCGACGATTCTCGCCGCCGTTACGATGGGCGCGGTGTCGATGCTGGGATATCTCGTGCATGTGACTTGCCGCGACGCCGGCATGCTACCGGGCTTGGCTCGCCGGTTCGCCCGCGGTCTCGGTTGGCGTAGCGCCGCGTCGATCGGCCTCATCGCAGCGGCGGTGCTCGTGGGCATGGAGCGCGGCGAACAGTTGGCTGCCGGACACCTTGACGGCCTTTGGAGTGCCTTCGGCGGCGTGCCCGCAATCGGCCTCGCGTTCGTAGCTTTGTGCGGAGCGACTGCAAGCGCACTGCTGCGCGCCGCGTGCGAATGGGTGGCCGGAGCGCACGACCGCATCCTGCGGGCGGTCACGTACTTGTTGCGGAACCCAATTGCCGCGAAGCCGGCGCTCGCATGCGCGCTGCCTTCCGCAGTCGTCGGCGGGTGCTACATCCGCGATGCATCGCGGATCTACGGCCGGCGCGCACCTCCGGTTCCTCGCTAAACCTTCCTCCTTTACACCCACACTTCGTTAGCGAGGAATCCGCATGTCCGTTCGTATGCTGCGCGCAAAGAGGCGCGCCATCAAACCGCTCGCGTGCAACGTGTTCCACATAGTCTCCGCGGCACTTCTGGTGGGCGCGATGGCAGTCGCGTCCGCGGAAGCGATTCCAGGGGTTTTCGCCCTGCAAGGTGGTACCGCGAGCACGAGTGGGTACCTGAGTGCCAAGCAGCTCGGCAGCGATCCGCTCGTGCGCCGCATCGACACGTGGTTGACGCCGGTGGGCTCGAGCGTTCCAATTCGTCAGTACGATACCGACATGACGAAGAAGCTGCACATGATCGTCGTCAGCGACGATTTTCGAACGTTTCTTCACATCCATCCCGTGCTGCAGCCGGACGGGCACTTTCTTCTCGACCAAGCGCTGCCGCGGCCGGCGCTCTACCATATCTACGCCGATTCGACGCCGGCCGGCCACAGCAAGCAGGTCTTTCGCTTCGACGTCGATGCGGGCGGGGCACCGGCGGCGACGGCGCGAGACCTCAGCGAGCGCGCGTTGCAGACGGCCGCCGGGCCGTACGTCGTGCGGCTCGTAACGGGAACGTTGCGCGCGGGAACCGAGGCGCACGTCGCGATTCACATCACCGAGCACGGTGCTCCGGCCGGGAACCTGCATCCGTACCTTGGAGCCTTGGCGCACGCCGTGTTCCTCAACGCCGCCGATCTGAGCTACGTTCACGCTCATCCCATGCCAATCGGCGCCAAAGAGCCGATGAATCCAGAAACGATGCGCCCGCTCCCCTCGAGCGCGATCTCCGCGCCCGACATGATGCTGCACGTCGCCTTGACCGAGCCCGGCACCTACAAACTCTGGCTGCAGTTTCGGGGCGGAAGCCGGCTCTACGTGGCGCCGTTCGTCCTGGTCGCCACCTAACAAGGGAAAAGCAAGCGTCCCCGCGCTTGAATGCTAGGAGCGAGCTGGCCGCCCATTCGAACGATGGGTTCTGCTCTTGAAGGTGAGGGTCGCAAGCATGAACCGTCTCGTTGCTCTTCTATGCGGTCTTATCGTCGCCGCTCTTCCGCTTTCTGCGCTGGCGGATTCGTTTAAAATCGGCAACGTCACCGGCCGGTCGTTGCACTTCAGCCTTCGTTGTAAGGACGGCAACGACACTTGGCATACGTTTACGCTGAACTCGCTCCAAAGCCGCGACTTTCTTTCGGGCGACTGGAACTATAGCTGCGACACCGAGAACTACGAGCTGCGGATTGGGACGAACGAATCCGACGGCTCGACGTCTTGGCAGGTCGTGAACCTCGTCCCCGGCCGCAGCTACGCGCTCGTCAACTCGCCGAGCCATCACGGTTACACGGCCTACGACACCCGCTATTTGGTGGCGATGCGCAACGATTCCGACGTCGCCGTACACGTCAACTATCGCTGCATCGACGGAGGGGACGCCTCCGGCACCGAGATCGTGAGGCCGGCCTCGAATACGCCGGGCTGGTTTTACGAGCAGGGTTGCACGCGGTACAACGTCATGACGCGCGTCGTAGCGAACGATGGCTCCGCGTCGGAATGGTCGAAGGACATCGATGCCGACCAAATCTACCGCATCTTTTGGAATTCCAGCCGGCACGAATACGTGCTGGATCAGATTTAGCCGTTCAAGCGACCGTCCTCCACGTGTACCTTCGCGCGGCCGCGGGTAGAAAACAGGCGTAAGTGAAAGCAGAGGGTCAGTCCGATGCACTCCTTACGGTGAACGATCGAGGCTCGCTAACGCGGGCCTCGATTCCCTTTTTCGCCCCGGCGGCAGCCGGCCGCCGCTGCCTTGCCTAGGCTGCGGAGCTAAAAACTTGACGTAAGTCTCCCGCAGCAACGCGAGCGGTCGAAATCTCGTTGCAAAAGATGAACCGCCGCCCGGGAGTACTAATCAGCGCGCTATGACGTCTATGGGTTCCGCTTTGAGAACGTGTCTTTCGACGATCCTGCTCTGCGCCGTCGCTGCGTGCGGAGGATCCGTCGCGCCGCCGGCGTCGAGCGGATTCGTTCCGGGTGCCGATGCGGCACGAGCGACGGGAGCGAGCCCGATCAAACACGTCGTCATCGTGATTCAAGAGAACCGCTCCTTCGATAACTTCTTCGCGACGTACCCGGGCGCCGACGGTGCGACGCACGGCCTGTGCAAGTACCATGGAACGACGAAGACGTTTTCGGTCGCGTTGCAGAAGAAGCCGCTGCTCGCTACGCAAGCCGCCGGGTACGCCTACGGAAACTTTCTCGGCGATTCCGACGGCGGCAAGATGGACGGCTTCTGCGGAAAAAAGACGTCGCATAGTTTCGTCCCGTATCAGTACGTCGATCCGCAGCAGATCCAGCCGTATTGGGCGATCGCCAATCAGTACGTGCTGGCCGACCGCATGTTCCAGACGATGGGCACGGGCAGTTTCGAGGCGCATCAAGATTTGATTCGCGGCGACACCGCGCTCAACGCCAGCGAGAGCGTGGTCGACAATCCCAACCAAACGCCGTGGGGCTGCGACTCGCCCGTGGGCACGGTGACGAATCTCCTGGAGTCGACCGGCCAGGTGCTGCCGGCGAAGGGTCCGTATCCGTGCTACACCTGGACGACCCTGCGCGACCTTCTCGATAAAAAGGGCGTGAGCTGGAGATACTATTCGCCGATCACGATGGCGCCCGGTTCGAACGGCGGGATCTGGAACGCGTTCTTGGCGATTCGCCAAGTCTATAGCGGCCCCGAGTGGAAGACCAACGTCACCAACGCGTATCCGTACGAGAAGCAGATCTTCACCGACATTACGAAAGGCCAGCTTCCCGCGGTCTCGTGGGTGATCCCCGACGCGTACAACTCCGATCACGAAGGCGTAAAGTACGATTACGGTCCGGGTTGGGTCTCGTCGGTCGTCAACGCCGTGGGGCAGTCGAAGTACTGGGATTCGACGGCGATCGTCATCGTATGGGACGACTGGGGCGGATGGTACGATCACGTTCCGCCGCTCAAGCTCAACTATTACAGCTCGGGATTTCGCGTGCCGTGCCTCATCGTCTCGCCGTACGCTCGTAAGGGCTACGTCGACCACACGCAGTATGCGTTCGGCAGCATCTTACGCTACGTCGAGGATACGTTCTCGCTCGGCCGACTCGGCACGACCGACACGATCTCGAACAGCATTCGCGACGCGTTCGATTACGGCCAGGCGCCGCGCGCGTTTACCCCGATTCCGGCCGCGCAGTCGAAATCGTTCTTCGTTCATCAAGCACCCTCGATGCTGCCGGTCGATACGCAATAGTTCGGCGCCGCCTTCCATGGAGGGCGGGGAGGCGGTATACTCCGGGCAAGGGGGTGCCCGCATGCAACGCCTTTCACGACGGGATTTCGTGCTGGCCGCGGGATCGGCGGCGACCCTTGCCGGATGCGGCGGATCCGCCGCTGCGCTCGCGCCGATGCCGCCCCAGCCGCTCCCCAGCGATGCCTCCGCCGTCTACGACGCGATCGTGATCGGCGGCGGTGCTGCCGGAATCGCGGCCGCACGAACGATGGCTTCGTACGGAAAAACGGCGCTGATCCTGGAGGCGCAGGGAAGGCCCGGCGGGCGTGCCGACACCGACAACGCGACGTTCAAGGAAGTCGGATTCGACTTGGGCGCGCAGTTCTTCGGGCACTGCCTCGCGGGCAACGTGCTGCTCGGCATCGCGCACGCCCGAGGGATGCAGACGGTCGACTTCTCGAAGCTGCCGACGTATTTTTATCTCGGCGCGAAGAAGGCGCCGTTGGCCGACGTCGCGTCGTTCGTGGCGACGACGGGGGGAATGCTCGCCGATTTGCTGGCTGCGGGCGCCCTCATAGGGAGCCCGAGCCAAGATTATCCAGCATCGAACATCACGGGGAAGTACGCCAAAGACCTGTATTACGAAAACGCCATCGCGATCGACGTGACCACCGAGAGCGGTGCGATGCCAGACGAAACCTCGACGCTCGATCTCTTCAACTTTACGATCGGATCGCCGTCGCCGTTTCTTACTCCCGGCGACTCGCTCATCGTCAAGAGCGGCATGGGCAACTTCATTCAAAGCTTGGCAAAAGGCTTGCCGATCAAGCTCGATACGGCGGTACGCCGCGTCACCTACGGTTCGACGGGCGTCGCGGTGGAAACCAACGCGGGCACTTTTCGGGGCCGCACGGCGATCGTCGCGGTGTCGACCGGCGTTCTGCGCGCCGGTGCGATCGAGTTTAGCCCGGCGTTGCCGGCGGAGACGCGCGACGCGATCGACGCGCTGCCCCTGGGCGTGATCTACAAAGCGGCGCTCGGCTTCGGGCGCGACATCTTCCCGCATTTCAACGGGATGACGGCGGTCACGCAGCTGTCGCCGCAGCCGGCGATCACGTATTTTGCGAAGTTTTGGGGCTACGATATCGTAGAGTTCTTGGCCGACGCCGACATCGCGGTAAAGATCGAGAGCATGAGCGCGACCGGTCAACGCGACTACCTCCTGCAGCGGCTCGAAGAGAACGTCCCCGGTGCGGCCGCCGCCTTCGACGGCCGGATGACCGCCAGCGACTGGGGCAAAAATCCCTACACGTACGGCTCGTACAGCCACGCGCTGGTGGGCAAGACGCAGGCGCGGGCGATTCTGCGGCGCAGCGTCGGCAATCGCATCTTCTTCGCAGGCGAATCGGTGGCGCTTTCGAGCACGATTACGCTCTTGCAGGGCGCCTACAACTCCGGCATCGCCGCAGCCTCGGGCGCCTTGCGAAACTTCGGCATCCGGGTGCCGGTGCCGGCGGCGTAGAACGCCTCGCCGATGGTTCATGCCGAGGTCCCGCCCGCCGCGAGCATCCGAGAACGCTGGAGCTCGTATCGCGCCGGCGTGCCGATCGCCGAGGGCGCCGCGTTCGGCCCGTGGGTGGCGCGCTTCAACGGCTACGGGAGCGTCCGCATCGTGCGCGACCGGACGTTTGGCACCGCGCTCGAGCTCGCGCCCGAGACGGCGACGCACGCCGGCGAGACGCACGCCGGTTTGGTGACGACGCTCGCGCCCGCGGGAGATTTCTCCGCCACGCTCGACGTCGTCACGGTGCGGCAGCTCCGCGTGCGGCCTAACGGCTGGGAGGCGGCGTGGGTGCTCTGGCACTACGCCGATAACGAGCACTTCTACTACTTCATCCTCAACGCAAGCGGTTGGGAACTCGGGAAAAAGGACGGGACGGTTGCGGCGGACCGGCGGTTCGTCGTCACGGGAGGATCGCCGTCGTTGGCCGTTGGGCGCGCGAATCGCGTGCAGATCTCGCAGCGCGGTCCGGCGATTGCGGTTTCCGTCGACGGGAAGCCCGTCATCTCGGTGAGCGACGACGACTCGCCATATGCGAGCGGGCGGCTGGGACTATACTGCGAGGACGCGGTCGTGCGCTTCGGTGCGATCGCGCTCGACGAACTCTTCGAAGAAATTTAGCGGCAGATCGCCAGCGCCAGCGGTTCGTCGAGGCGCTGCACGATGCGCAAGAACGGTTTCGACGTGCCGGGCGCGTACGCGACGACCGAACCGTACCCGTTATTGCTGACGTTGGCAACGTACAGGTTGCCCGCGGCATCGAGCGCCAAGCCGGCCGGCAGATTCGTTGCGGTGGCGATCGCGAGCGCGGGCGTGGTGCTGCCGGGAGCGTACTCGGAGATCCAACCGGTCGCAGCGGAGCCCGCCGTAGCATTGGCAACGTACAGCGTGCCCGCAGCGTCGACGACCAGGCCTTCGGGATTGGAAACGCCGTGCCGCACGACGCGGGCCGGTGCGGTGCTGCCCGGCGCGTAGATCGAGACCGACGAGCCCGCGCCCCAGTTCCCGACGTAGAGCGCGCCCGATGCGTCGAGCGTCATCGCCCACGGACGGTCGATGCCGCGCGAGATCGTCTGCTTGGGCCGGGCGCCGTGCTTCGCGAACGTGACGACCGATCCGCGGCCGCCGTCGAGCACGTATGCGCGCGCACCGGCGCCGACGGCCACTTGCAGCGGCGTGTGAATGCCGGCGTGCAGGATGCGCGACGGTTTGGACGCTCCGGGCGGGAAGACCGCGACCGTACCGTTCCCGCGGCTGGCGACGTAGAGATTCCCCGACGCATCGAACGCCAGCGAATCCGGAGCGGAGAGCCGGCCCACGATCGTCCGCAGCGGGCCGTTGCCGCCGCGCGCGTACACGTCGACGGCGTTGAAGGTAGAGTTGGCGACGTAGAGATTCCCCGAAGCGTCGCACGCGAGCGCCGACGCAAGGCCCGGAACGAGGATGCCGCGCAGCGGCCGGGCCGATCCCGTGCGATAGACGCTGACGCCTCCGGTAACGAGCACGTAGAGATACGCGCCGCGCGCGGCCGCATTCGGTGCGGAGGGCGGAAGAGCGCGCGCGGCGCTGCCATCGGCCGAACAGGCCGCCAGCAGCGCCGCGCAGGCCGCCGTTGCCATGAGGGTGCGCAAAGCATCGAGCGTCACGCCCTAAGGCTTCGACTCGGGGACCGTCTGGAACCCGTCGGCGACGCACGTTTCGTAGGCCAGCATGGCGTCGTCGCTCGACGGATCGACCAGCTTCTCGCAGGCGCGCCCGATGCCGATCGCCTTGGAGGAGGCCGTTCGGGGATCGACGGTGGGCGTCGCTGCGACGGCCTGCGCGTAACACCGGCGCAAGCCCCGAGCGTCGTACGTCGGCTGCGGCCCCGGCGTCTGCGCCGGCGACGCCGCGGATTCGTGCAGCTCCGCGCCGGCGAGCTTTGCGTACATGCTTGCATTGCACGCCGTGATGGCGCGCACGTGTGCGAGCGTTTCGCCCGGGCTAGGTTCCGGGCGCGCGCAGCCGGCAAGCGCGAAAACACAAAAGATCGCGGCCTCAAACCGGCCGCCTGCGAAGACGCTCATGTTCGACGAGCGTATCCCTTTGGTGAGAAGAGGCGAAGAAGAAGGCGCTTGAAACGCCAAACGCCGGCAGGCCGCCTCAAACGCCGTGCCGCAACACCCGAATCCATGAAGCTCCCGGCCCTTCTCGCCTTCGATTGCGGATGAGCACTGAGGAAGTACCGCAGCTCCGCCGCACGCTCGGGCTCTTCGACGTCGCGCTGTTCTTTATCGTCGCGGGTTCGAACTTGCAGTGGGTGGCGACCGCGGCGGCAGCGGGGCCGAGCTCGATCGTCGTGTGGATCATCGGCTGCGCCGCGATGTTCGTGCCGCTGTCGATCGCCGTCGTCTATCTCTCGTCGCACCATCCCGATGAGGGCGGCATGTACGTCTGGGCCAAGCGCGCCTTTGGGCCGTTCGCCGGATTCTTCACCGGCTGGACGTACTGGACGTCGAATCTGCCGTACTTTCCGGCGCTGCTGTACTTTGCTGCCGGCAACGTGCTCTTCGTCGGCGGGGGCAAAAGCGCGCTGTCGGGATCGGCGCCGTTCTTCATCGCGGTGGCGATCGGCGGCCTCGCGCTCTCGACGGTGCTCAACATCTTGGGTCTCGAAGTCGGGAAGTGGCTGAACAATATCGGCGCCGCGGCGCGCTGGGGCTCGACGCTCGTGTTGATCGCCATCGGCTTGATCGTCGCGTGGCACTTCGGCGCCGCGACGCCGATCGACGCGGCGACGATTCGACCGACGATGCACCTCAAAGACGTCATCTTTTGGTCGGTGATCGCGTTTGCGTGGACGGGCCCCGAAGCGATCTCGTTCATGGCCGGCGAGATCCGCAACCCGCGCCGTTCGATTCCCTACGGGCTATTGATCGCGGCGCCGTGTATCGGCGCGATTTACGTCGTCGGCACGATCGCCGTGATGGGAGCGCTGCCGTCGTCGGTCGTCGATCCGTCGTCGGGCGTGATGCAGGCGATCAGCAGCGGTGCGGCACGCCTCGGATGGGGCTTGCTCACGCCGGTTGCAGCGGTCCTCGTCTTCGTCAGTTGCCTAGGCAGTTGCGGCGCCTGGCTCGGCGCCGTCGCGCGCATTCCGTTCGTAGCCGGAATCGACCGCTATCTTCCGCCCGTCTTCGGGCGCATGCACCCGCGGTGGGGATCGCCGGTGGCGGCGATTCTGACGCAGGCCGGCATCGCCGGCGTCTTCGTCTTTCTCGGGCAAGGCGGCAGCAGCGTGAAAGGCGCGTACGACGCGCTCGTGTCGTCGACCGTCGTCATCACCATGATTCCGTTCCTCTTCCTCTTCGCGTCGGCGATCAAGCTCTATGCGGAACCGTCGACGCCGGAGATGATCCGCGTGCCGGGCGGACGCGCCACCATCGTCGCGACGTCGGCGATCGGCTTCGCAACGACGCTGCTGGCCGCGGTGCTCGCAGTCTTTCCCGACGACAGCGAGACGAACAAGCCGTTTGCGGTGATCAAGGTGCTGCTGCTCACCGCATTGATGGTCGGCGCGGGAATCGCGGTCTATTACTTGGGCCGCAGGCGAGCCGCCGCTACGCCCTGACGCGCTCGCTCGAGCCGATCTATCGGCTCGATTTTTTCCGAGGGGACGTCTTCGCGGGAACTTTTCCGCCCGAGCTTCGGGCCTCGCTCAGGCCGATCGCGATCGCCTGTTTGCGGCTCGTGACCTTCTTTCCGGAGCGGCCCGATTTCAGCTTGCCGCTCTTCATCTCGCGCATCGCGCGCTCGACTTTCTTCCCGGCTTTGCGCCCGTACTTACGCGTAGACTTCTTGCGGCCGCCGGCTTTCTTACGAGCGGTCGTTTTCTTACGCGCCGTCGTTTTCTTGCGCGCGCCTGCGCTCTTCTTGCGCGACGCCGATGCCTTCTTCGCTGCCACGATTGCCTCCTAACGCGTCGATACCCCGGGCGCGCCGCCGGTCAAACGCCGCGCTCATTTTCCACGCACGGCGGCGCGGGCGATGCCCGGACTCGTTCCGACGAAAGCCCAGTGAATCAGCGCGGCCAACGCCGCGCCCGCGAACGGGCCGGCGAGATAGATCCACATCGAGCCGAACGCGCCCGCCAAGAGCTGCGGAGCGAGGGTGCGCGCGGGGTTCATCGACGCACCGCTGATGGGGCCGCCAGCCATGCCGCACGCGGCGATCGTGAAGCCTACTGCGAGTGCCGCCTGTTTTCCGACCACGGCGTTCTCGGTGGCCGTCAGGAGCACGACCACGAGCAGCGCGCACGTGAGCACGCCTTCGCAAATCGCCGCTTCGACCGGCGTAAACGGCGGGCTCGGGTGGCTCGCGCCCAGCGCGAGATGGGATCGGTAAAGCGCCCAAAGCGTCGCCGCGGCGGCGACGGCTCCCGCGAACTGCGCCGCTACGTAGCCGGCGGCGGTTTTGAGCGAGCACGCGCGGCGAAGCAAGAAGCCCAGCGTTACCGCCGGATTGGCGTGCGCTCCCGAGATTTCGGAGAACGCATAGATCGCCGCGGCGGCAACCATGCCGCGCGCGAGCCATCGGGATACGAAATCGACGCCGTGCCCGTCGTAATAGAGCACGTCGATGCCGGTGGCAGTGGCGGTGATGGCGTACGTTGCCAGCGCTTCGGCCGCCAGCTTGACTCGGAGGTTCTCCCAGCGGTCGCCGTTCGTTCGTGTAGCCAAGGGTTCACTCGTACCCACCCTCTCGCGAAGCGTATCGAGGGTACAAGCGAAGCATGCAAGGTAAAGCAACGATCGCGGGACAACCGCTCCACCCCATTCTCGTCACGGTTCCGGTCGGCTGTTTCGTCGCGGCCGTGGCTGCGGACGTCGTTTCGATTTGGGCCGGCCCGGCGTTCTTTCCGGCGATGGCCACGTGGCTGGTCGCTTTCGGCACGATCGGCGCGCTAATCGCCGCCCTTCCGGGCATCGTCGACTACCTGACGGTGCCGATGTCGCACGAAGCAAAGAGCTTGGCGTCGTGGCACATGATGCTGAATTTCGCGGCGATTTTGATTTTCGGCACGGCGTTCGCGATGCGGTACGGGCACTATAGCTCGTCGGCGGGCCACGCGCTGACCGCGCTGGGGTTCGTGGTGCTGCTCGTGTCGGGAACGCTTGGCGGCCGGCTCGCGCATCGCTACGGTGCGGGCGTACGCGAAGCCGGCGCCGCCGCGGCACCGCAGCGCCGTTCCGTTCGCGACGAGACCCAAACGGTCACGCAGCGGGGAGTCGCGTCGCGATGAAAGCGGCGGCCTCGCCGTCCGGCTGACCGCTCGAACCCCGGCCGAGACCGGGCCAGGCGTCGCAGAGGCCGCAGGCGCCACCGCCGAGGCGCCGGCCCACGCCGAGCGCCTGGTTACGCCTTAGGTCGCAAAGGGACGAAGCCCGAGCATCGATAAAACGCTTTGTTGCTTTCATTCGGAAAGGAGCCACACACCAGCAATGAAGCTTCTCGGACGTCTTACTCTTGGGCTCGCCCTCGGTGCCGCCATCACGGGTCTCGCCGCCGCGCCGGCTTTCGCCTCCGCGCCGGTGCTCGTGAAGCAGTGCTTCATCACGCCGCCCAAGCCGCTGAGCAAGAACGCCAGCGGAACGCAAATCGATTACGTGATCTACGGCAAGAAGAAGGCCGCCTCGATCACGTTTGCGGTAACGTATCGCAACTCCGCGCAGAACTTCCTGCGCACGGTGACCGACTACGGCACCTTCGCGCCGGGCACGGAAATCCAGCATCACTTCGATCTCTACAACGACGTGACGTACGCCGGAAAGCAGGCGACGTGCGTGCCGACGAAGGTCAAGTGGGTCGACTCGACCCTCTGGATCGCTCCCAGCCACTAGCCTTCGCGCAGACTCGAAGAAAGAAGGCCCCGGACGCATCCGGGGCCTTTTGTTTTTGGCGCTAGCGCGTTCGCGCGCCGGGATAGGGTGGAGGCGGAGTCGGCGAGGGTGCGAGGCACGGCATGGCGTGGTCGGTGGCGACCACGTTGTTGCTCGAGGTGATCTCGCGCCCGTAGCAGAGCCCCGGGTTTTCTTTGAACGTGTAGAGCTGCAGCGAAGCGCCGTCCTTCACGCCCGTCCAGTTGAAGTTCGAATCGAAGATCATCGTGTCCGCGCTGGTCACGGTATTTCTCAGCTCGCTCGCGAACGTGCCGGCGCCCCTCTCGGCGACGCGCCGGTCGTAGCCCTGATACACTTCGATCGGCAGCTGGAATCCCGTCGACGTCGACGTAATCGGATAGCGCACGTCGATCGGGTACTCGAGCTGCGTGTCGACGATCGTGCGTTTGCCTGCGACGATCGTCGTGGCGCGACGGTGCATCGTCATGTCCTGGGCGAGGATTTGCACGTACGAACCGGCCGTATAATCGAAGGTCTGCTGGTTGACGAAGCGCACGTCTTCGTCGAGCGCGGTCTCGACCTTCCCCGACGACGTGTCGACGTAGCCGTCGATCCGGTAGACGCTATGCGAACGCGTGCTGGTGGGGCCGGCGGCCGTCGGGCCGCCAAAGAGCCCGGTCCCGCTTCCGTAGGCGATGTGTTGCTGCCCCAGCATCGTGGGCGCGGTCAGCGTATCGGTGACGAGTTTCCCCGAGACGCGCTTCGCCTTCGGATCGAGGTAGAGCAACAGGTCGCCCGCGCCGGTAAAATAGTCGAACGCGTTGGCGACCGTCACCGCGATCGTGGGGCTGCTCGCGCCGTCGAGATAGCCTGCAAACGGCGTAAGATTCACGCGGTAGGGAACGAAGGCGAGCGTTTGCACGCCGGGAATCGGGGCCCAGAGATATGGGTCTAAGCCGCCGGTATAGATCCACGGATACACCGGCGCGAGGCCCGCAGGCGTTCCGTCGATGGTGACGACGCCTTCGCGGAATCCCGAGTTGGGGCAAAAGCCCAGCTCCTGGTGCGACCGCTGGTACACCGGCGTCGGCACGCACATGAACCACTGTTCTTCGTCGTGCTGCGACTGCAGGTAGAGATCGAGATCGGCGCCGACGATATTCTTGGGCAGCGCCGTGGCGATTTGCATCGGCGATTGCGGGAGCTGCACTGCGTTGCCCAGCGGCGGGCTGTACGGCATGCCGATCACTTCGTCGGGAACGCGCGGCGCCGGATAGGTCTTATCCGGAGGATAGAACTGCAGCCACGCGCGGCCGTAGAGAATGCCGGTGTAGTTCGGCGGGCAGAAGCAGTTGCCGAGCGAGATCTGGCCTTGGCTCGCACCCTTGAAGAGCGCCGAGAGATCGGTCACGTCGCGTTCGGTGTGCCAATGGGGAGCCAGTTGCGGCGACGGTTCGGCCGTGGTGCCGAAATACACGACGGCACCGTCGATCCACATGATCGCGGTGCGGTCGAACTGCACGCCCTTCGAGGTGCTGACGTTGAAGTTGAGCACGACCTTCGACCACGGCCCCGGGCATTTCGCCGGAGGTGCGTACGCGAACGTCTGATTGTTGAAATTTTTGAAGGCGAGTTTATCGAAGAGGACGACCGCGCACGGATTGGTATCCGGTCGCGGAACGGGCATATCGGCCGTCACCGTATTGGCCGAGCCAACCACCTTGAACGGCATCGCGCGCTCGCGCGCGTGCGCTTGCAACGTCATTTCGGCCGAAGACCGGCGGCCGGCGACGAGAGTGGGGATCGTTTCGGAGCCTGAAGGCGCGTTGCCGAGTCCGGTTCCACCACGGCAACCCGCGCCGAGTGCGACGAGGACGAGCGCGGCTCCGATTCGCGCCATCCCGCCGTGCAACGATTTCATTCGCCGCAAGTTAGTACGGCGTTGCGGCGCCTCCTGTTTGGCTTACGAAACCGAGTTAGCGCTCGATGCCGTGTGCGTCGAGCAGCGCGACGATCGTCAGAATGACGGCGACGGCGAGCACGGTGAGGATCCAAGGAACGCGCGCGTGCGCGGGGCGTTCGCGATCGGCTTCGTCGAGGCGTACGTGGGGCACGTCGGGGTCGGGCATGTCCTCGACAGTATAGCATCGAACCAAGTCCGGCCTTTTGGAGGGGCAAGCGCCGCCATGTCCTTCGTCTATACCATGCATCGCGTCGGTAAGACCGTGCCGCCGAAGCGCCAGATTCTCAAAGACATCTCCTTGAGCTTCTTTCCCGGCGCGAAGATCGGCATTCTGGGCCTCAACGGCTCCGGGAAATCGACGCTGCTGCGCATCATGGCCGGCGTCGACACCGAGATCGACGGCGAGGCCAAGCCGATGGCCAACCTGACCATCGGCTACCTCGAGCAAGAGCCGAAGCTCGATCCCGGCAAGACCGTGCGCGAGACGGTCGAGGAGGGGCTGTCGGGGGTTCTGGCCGCTCGCAAGCGGCTCGACGAGGTCTTCGCCGCGTACGGCGAAGCCGACGCCGATTTCGACGCGCTGGCCGAAGAGCAGGCGAAGCTCGAGGCAATCCTCTTCGCCGAAGGGGCCGAAGATATGGAAGCGCAGCTCGAGATCGCCGCCGACGCGTTGCGCCTGCCGCCGTGGGACGCGAAGATCGGTCCGCTCTCTGGCGGCGAGAAACGGCGCGTCGCACTCTGCCGCCTGTTGCTCTCCAAGCCCGACATGCTGCTCCTCGACGAGCCGACCAACCATCTCGATGCCGAGAGCGTGGAGTGGCTCGAGCAGTTCCTCTCGCGCTTCCCCGGTACGGTCGTCGCCGTGACGCATGACCGGTACTTCCTCGATAACGCCGCCGAGTGGATTCTCGAACTCGATCGCGGCCGCGGCATTCCCTGGAAGGGCAACTACAGCTCTTGGCTCGATCAGAAGCAAGAGCGTTTGGCGCAGGAAGAAGCGTCGGAATCGGCGCGGCAGAAGGCGCTCAAACGCGAGCTCGAGTGGGTGCGCTCCGGCGTGAAGGGACGGGGCTCGAAGAGCAAGAGCCGCCTCGCGCGCTTCGAGGAGCTCTCCAGCTACGAGTACCAGCGGCGCAACGAGACGCAAGAAATTTTCATTCCCGTCGCCGAGCGGCTCGGCGACCGCGTCATCGAGTTCTCCGGCGTGAGCAAGGCCTTCGGAGACCGGCTCCTAATGGAGAACGTCGATTTTCTGATCCCGCCGGGAGCGATCGTCGGCATCATCGGCCCCAACGGCGCCGGCAAGACGACGCTCTTCCGAATGATCGCGGGCAAAGAGCGGCCCGATTCCGGCACCATCGCCATCGGCCCGACGGTGAAGCTCGCGGTCGTCGAGCAGAGCCGCGAAGGCCTGGGCAACGATAAAACGGTCTTCGACGACGTCAGCGGCGGCCTCGATCTGGTGACCGTCGGGAAGTTCCAGATGCCGGCCCGGGCCTATCTCGGGCGCTTCAACTTCAAGGGGGGCGACCAGCAAAAGATGGTCGGCACGCTCTCGGGCGGCGAACGCGGCCGCCTGCACCTCGCCAAAGCGCTGCTCAGCGGCGCGAACGTGTTGCTGCTCGACGAGCCCTCGAACGACCTCGACGTCGAAACCCTCCGCTCGCTGGAGGACGCCCTGAGCGAGTTTGCGGGCACGGTGCTGGTGACCAGCCACGACCGGTGGTTCTTGGATCGCATAGCAACCCACATTCTGGCGTTCGAAGGCGACAGCCGGGTGTATTTCTTCGAGGGCAACTACCAAGAGTACGAAGCCGAGAAGCGGCAGCGGCTCGGCGAGGAGGCCGCCCGCCCGCACCGGATCCGGTATCGCCCGTTGACCATCCGCTGATCCTCCGAGCGGCCTAGGGAACGCCTCCCGCTTCGACTAACGTTGAGGGTACGACCGGTTGGGCGCTCGGCGCGCGCCGCAGCCGGCATTCGCCGTCGTGTGGAGGGCAATGAAGGGGTCGTTGCTCGCGGGCATCTTTGCCGCGTTCGCTTTAGCGATCGTCGCTTGCTCGCATGGTCCCCAGTCCGCGATGCTTCCGGGGCTTTCGGCCTCGGAGCCTGCGGCAATTGCCGACGCGAGCGGTGCGGCCTCGAAGACGGGAACCGCCAACTTCACGATTCTCGTTCCCGCGCATCCGGTGACGTCGCAGCATCCCGACGTAATTTCGCCCGCGGCGCAAGGCGTCTCGATCGTCGTGACGGCGAGCGGAGCAAAACCCAAGACGGTCTTCTTCGCGCTCACTTCGAAGGCGGCGTATTGCAGCGGAGGCACGCCCTCGGTCCCCCTGCGCTGCGCGATTTCGCTGACGGTGCCGGCCGCGACCGATACGTTTCTCGTGACTATTCGCGCCGCGGCCAATGCGAACGGCATCCCGCTGGCAGTCGCGCGCGAAACGGCCAAGGTGAAGCCGGGAGGAACGACGGCGGTGCAGCTCACCACGTACGGCATCGTGAAGTTCTTGCAGATCGCCCTGGCCGATGCGTATCCCGTCGTGGGAAAGAAGGCGAGCATTCCGCTCTACGCCACCGCCGCCGATGCGTGGGGCTACACGATCGTCGGCGGCTACACGTCGCCGATCGCGCTGGCGGACGGCGACGCGAGCGGCAACAGCACGCTCTCGTCGACCAGCGCCGCCAATTCCAACCAGCTGGCTGCGATCCGGCTGAACTACAACGGGAAGACGATCGCGCGCACGACGCTAACGGCGACGATTGGGACGCTGTCGGCGGCGGCCGTGTTCGCGCCGGGAGCGAACGGCACGATCGCCGATCCGCCGGTGCTGCACGTGGCGTACGGCACGACCGGTACGCCGGTACGTTTGGGCGGCCCCGGAACCGTCGGACCGTTCTCGGTGCAGACGCACGCGGACGTCGCGGGCAATCAGGCGTGTGCGCGCTTCGCTTCGGTGCAGGGCAGCGGCCGCGAATTTCTCGTAACGGCAAGCGGCAATCTCGGCACCTGCTGGCTCGCCGTGCGCGACAAAGCCGGGCACAACGGCTCGATTCCGGTCCTCGTCTCGGCGTTTTCCTTCGCCTCGGCACCACCGACCGGCGCCCCCTCCGCTTCGCCCAGCCCCACGCCGTCGCCGACGCCCCAGCCGACCGCGACTCCCGTTCCGACGCCGACTCCGGGGGTCGCGCCGGTCATGGTCAATCCGAATGCGATCACGATTTGCCCGAAAACCGGGACGTCGGCGTGCAATCAAAATAGCCAGGTGATCGCGGTTCGGCAAACCGGTACGCCCGGGACGTTCTTCGAGACCGATACGTGCAACCCGGCGGTCGCCATCGTCACCTCGATCGATCCCGTCGGTCCGGTGGTTCACTATCGCGTCCAAGCGCAATCGAAGACCGGAACCTGCGTCGTCACGTTCACGGGCATCGGCGGAAAAAAAGGTCTCTTATCCGTGCAAGTTCAGGCATCGGGCATCATCATCAATGCCGAGCCGCAACGTCCTCACTCGCTGCAAAAGGAGCGTAGCAAACGATGAAACGATACACTTGGGCGCTGGGCGGAGCCGTTCTGCTCGCCGCGATCGTCGTGGCTGCCTGCTCCGGAGGTGCCGGCAGCGGACCGAGCGCAGTCGTCGGCACGCCGCAATTTCAAACCGGCAAATTGAAGACGTCGCTGCATATTCCGCCGAAGCAAAAAATGCACGCGATCGATCTCGCCGTGTCCCGCGCGTTGCGCGCGCATCACGTCGGGCCGAAATACTTGCCGGGCTCGACCTCCGAGATCGATTTCACCCTCGTTGCCGTCAACGGCCAAGCGAATACGAATCCCAACTACAACTTCAGCATCGTCACCGGCGGATCGGATTGTACGTCGACCGAGTCGGGCTACACGTGCTCCGTAACCGCCAACGCGCCGGCGGCCGTCGACCAGTACGACATCGTGGCGTGCAGCGGCACGACCAGCGGGTGCAGCGGCGGCCAAGCGACGCTGCTTTCGGAAAGCTACACCACGATTACGGTGCCGCCGGGGCAGACGGCAAACGCACAGTTCAGCCTCAACCCGGTCGTCGGCGGCCTGTCGTTCTCGGGCCAGCTCTCGCAACTGGCGCTGAGCGGCTTACTCCAGGGGCCGTACTACACGCCGTGGCCGAACGGTACCGCCGCCCCGATGCTCGAAACCGGCCAATACCCAACTTCCGCTCCGGACGCGAGCGCGTACCCCTCGGCCTATCCCTCGGCGTATCCGTCGGCCTACCCGACGACGAGCCCGTACTATACCTGCGCGTCGGCTTGCTACGATCCGATCCTCGACGGCGCGCCCTCGGCGTTATATACGCCGCTCCCCGCCACCCCGCAGTACGACGACCTCTCGCTCAACGTTCTCGACCAAGACGGCTACACGATCATCCCGGCGACCGGCACCACCTACGGGTATCCGATCTACCTCACCACCGCCGGATTGGTGGACGATATCAGCGTCGCGTGCGACGATGCCAACGTCGCGTGGCTCAATAGCAGCGCCTCGGCGGTTCCGGATCCGTCGACCGTGGCCGCAGCCGATCTTGCCAACGGCATGTCCGGCGCGACGCACGCGCACATCACGTCGCCGGTCACGGGCAAGGACGGACAGCAGGGCACCGACTTCAGCGGAACTGCGGTGACCGTGTACGGTAACGACGGTGCGTACGTCAACTTCGACGGCGGCCCCGCGAACGGTAGCGTGAGCTATCAACCCGATCAGTTCCAAACCTGCACCGCAACCGATTCGTCGTCGACGCCCTACACTGCGAAGTACTACGTCGGCATGGCGCAGGGCGGAATCATCATCGGTACCAACGCGCGCCATCGCCACCCAAGCCGGCGCAAGCCCAGGTAGCCCGCGGCTAAGGCCGGGTTTTCCGGCGAGGCCTTGAAAGGGAGCGGCATGAACGCGATTCTGCCGCTCCTTTTGCTTGCCGTCGCGCCGCACTTCGGCGCCGGCGTCCCGCCGCACGCGTCGCACGTGACGCTCGTCATGATGGAGAACCGCGACTACCGGCTGGTCGCCGGCAGCCCGGACGCGCCGTACTTCAACAGGACGCTGGTTCCGCAAGGCGTGCTGCTGCGCAATAGCCACGCCGTCACCCATCCGAGCCAGCCCAACTACTTGGCCCTCTTCTCCGGCTCGACGCAGGGGGTGACCGGCGACAACTGCCCGGTGCAGTTCTCCGCACCGAATCTCGCCTCCGAACTGCTGGCCGAGAGGCTCACCTTCGTGGGCTTGGCGGAATCGATGCCGCGCGACGGATTCACCGGCTGCTACGCGGGCAATCTCTACGCGCGCAAGCACGATCCGTGGGTCGATTTCACCAACGTGCCGCCTTCGGCCAACCTGGTCTATCGCGGGTTCCCCACGACGAATACGCCGTCGTTCGTGTGGATCACCCCGAACCTATGCAACGACATGCACGATTGCAGCACGCGCACGGGCGACGATTGGTTGGCCAAGACGCTGCCGCAAATCATCGCCTGGGATAACGCTCACGACGGTTTGCTCATCGTCACGTGGGACGAGGCCGATCCCGACGCGACCGGAACCAATCAGGTAGCCACCGTGCTCGTCGGCCCGATGGTGCGCGCCGGCGTGCCCGATTCGCAGCGCGTCGACCATTACGGCATCTTACGAACGATCGAGCAAATCTTCGGGCTGCACTGTATCGCGCGCGATTGCCGCGCCACGCCGTTGGAGGGTATTTGGAAGTGAAGTCCGCGCTGCTCGCGCTGGTTTTTCTCGCGGCCGCCGGCGCGGCGCCGCCTCCGACCATGGAGCAAGTGCTCCAAGCGACGTATGCGGTGCGCGGTCTCGGCAGCGTCGATCTCCGCTCCGACGGAACCGCGGTGGTCTACCGCGAGTCGCTTTCGAGCGCGCAGCGCACGGAGCGCGTCACGCACCGGTCGCGCCTATACGTGCAGCAACTCGCCGGCGGCGCCCCCGTGCGCGTGACCGCCGCGATCGACCGCCGCGACTACAACGAGACCGAACCGCACTGGTCGCCCGATGGAAAATCGATCGCCTTTCTCTCCGACGCGCGGACGCCCGGCCATATGCAAGTCTACGTCGCCGGCGCCGACGGCTCGCACCCGCAGCGGGTCGGAACGCTCAGCGGCAACGTCCAAGGCTTGCGCTGGGTTCCCGACGGCAGCGCGCTATCGGTGCTCTACATCGCGTCGGCGCACCGCCAAGCCGGCGCCATCGCGCCCGGCGCGCGCGACGTGGGCGTGATCGGGTCGGTCGTCGACGAACAGCGCATCGCCGTGCTGCCGCGCGCCGGCGGCCCGATGCGATACCTCACGCCGGCCGGCGATTACGTGTACGAGTACGATTGGGCTCCCGACGCAAGCCGCGTCGCCTTTACCTACGCGGCCGGCAACGGCGACGACAACTGGTGGGTCGCCAAGCTCGCCGTCGTCGGCGCCGACGCGACCGGCATGCGCGACGTCCTCGCTCCGCGCTATCAGCTCAACGCTCCCCGCTGGTCGCCCGACGGCCGCTCGATCGCCGTGATCGGCGGCCTCATGAGCGACTTCGGATCGACCGGCGGCGACGTGTATCTCGTCGATGCTGCGAGCGGCAGCGCGCGCGATCTCACGCCGGACGCGGCGTTTTCCACCCAATCGCTGCAATGGGTCGCGCCCGGTACGTTGGACCTGGTCGCGCACGTGCGCGGCGCGATGCACCTCATGGCGCTCGACGTCGCGACGGGCGCGGCGAAGGCGCTCACCGATCGCCCCGAGTCGCTGTGGTCGTGGTCGGCGGCGCGCGGCGGCGGTACGGTGGCGCTGGTGCGCGCGTCGTTCGACGATCCGCCCGAGATTTGGGCCGGCGCGCCGCCGGCGCCGAAGCAGCTGACGCGCGTCAACGAAAACCTTCCGAGGTATTGGGGCAAAGCGCAGTCGCTCACCTGGAAGAGCGATCCCTACACCGTGCAGGGGTGGCTGATCTATCCGCTCGATTTCGATCCTGCCAAGCACTATCCGATGGTGACGATCGTGCACGGCGGCCCGTCGGCGGCGAGCGTCCCCGGATACGGCAACCGTTACATCAGCGCGCTTTCGAGCCGCGGCTACTTCGTCTTCGAGCCGAACCCGCGCGGCAGCTTCGGTGCCGGCGAGGCGTTTACGGCTGCGAACGTCAAGGATTTCGGATACGGCGACTGGCGCGACGATCTCGCCGGCGTGGATGCGGCGATTGCCGCCGCTCCGATCGATCCCAACCGGCTGGGGCTGTACGGCTGGAGTTACGGCGGTTACATGGCCATGTGGGCCGAAACCCAAACCGATCGCTTCAAAGCGATCGTGGCCGGCGCCGGCCTCGTGAACTGGCAGTCGTATTACGGCCAAAACAAGATCGACCAGTGGATGATCCCGTTCTTCGGCAGCTCGGTCTACGACGATCCGGCGGTTTACGCCAAGAGTTCGCCGATCACGTTCATCAAGCAGTCGAAGACGCCCGTGCTGATCCTTCAGGGGGAGTACGACGAGGAGGTCCCAGCGGCGCAGGCCTTCGAGTTCTACCATGCCATGCAGACGCTCGGGGTGCCTAGCCAGCTGGTCGTCTACGCGGACGAGGGCCACGGCCCCCAGAAGCCGGCCAACCAAATCGACATTCTGACCCGTTCGGTGGACTGGTTTGACCGTTACTTGAGGTAAGTTCGAAGGTTGGGGGTGGGGCGTGCCTGGCGCCCCGCCGAAGGTGAACCGCTCGATGCGACTCGCTATGGACCGCAACGAGCGCCATTTGGAGATCGTGCGGCAGACGGCCGAGATTCTCGCGTCCGGATCGAAGCTATCCGAGGCGTTCGAGCGGTTTTGCCTGATGCTGGCCAAGTTCATCGAAGCCTCGGTCGTCTTCGTGGCGATCAAGCGCGCCGACGGCCTCTACATCGAGTACGAGTACGATCACGGGGAGAGCCGGCACCCGCACCGGCGCGTCAATCCGGAGGCGCAGACGCAGCGCGTGGCCGATTCGGGCCAGCCGATTTTCATTCGCTCGCTGCACGAGTTGCGCGGCCCGATCATCCCGCTCAAGAAGGACGACGACTCGAACTCGGCGATCTTCGTGCCGCTGCGATTCGGCGCCGAGACGATCGGCGTGCTCTCGGTGCAGACCGCCGACGAGTGCTCGTACTCGCCCGACGACCTTCATCTGGTGCAGACGTGCGCGCTCTACGTGGCGGTGAGCGTGCAAGCCGAGAAGGTTCGCAGCGAGAACGAACTGCTGCAGTCGGTCGCCTCGCGCGACGCGCTGACCGGCGTCGCCAGCCGGCGAACCTTCGATTTGCGCCTGCACGAGGATTGGATGCGCGCGCAGCGCGAGGACGGCGTGCTTTCCGTCATCGTGCTCGACGTCGATTGGTTCAAGCGCTTCAACGATACGTACGGGCACGTCGCCGGCGACGCGTGTCTCAACCAAGTAGCCCAGGCCGCCCAATCGTGCATCGTGCGCGAGAGCGATTTGTTCGCGCGCTACGGCGGCGAAGAGTTCGCCGGGATTCTTTGGTCGACCGAGGCGGCCGGCGCCGCCGTCGTGGCCGAACGCATTCTCAACGCCGTGCGCGCGCTCGACGTGCCGCATGCGGAATCGCCGCTGGGCCGGGTCACGACCAGCATCGGCGTCGCCGGAGCGAAGGCGCTTTCGATTTCCGATCCGCAATCGCTGGTAAAGGCTGCCGACCGCGCGCTCTACGTCGCAAAATCGGCTGGCCGGGATCGCATTCACGTCGACGCACTCGGGGGCCAGTCGCTGGCTCCACGCCAACCGATGGTCCGCAGCAACATTCGCAATCACGCCGATTCCTTGCTGGGGCGCACCACCGAAATCGCCGCGCTGACCGAAGCGATCAAACGCAGCCGGATCGTCAGCATCGTGGCGGAAAGCGGCATCGGCAAAACGCGCATCGCCGTTGCGGCGGCGCAACGCCGGCTCTACGCCTACCCGGACGGCACGTGGCTGATCGATTGCAGCGCGATCGCCGACGGCGACCGGCTCGACGAAGCGGTGCTCGGCAGCCTCGGAATTCCGCAGCACCGGGACGGGGCGCCGCGTCCGGCGCTGCTCGCCGGGCTGGCCAACAAGAATCTGCTGGTCATCTTCGACGATTGCGGCCGGATTGGGCCGCACGTGCGCGCTCTGGCCGAAGACCTCTCGGAGAACGCCCCAAACGTCGCCGTCGTCGCGACCGCAAACGCGCCTCTAGGCGCCGCCGGCGAAGAGATTTTCGCGCTCGGTCCGCCGTCGCAGGCCGATGCGTTGGCGCTGTTCGTCGACCGCGCGCAAGCGGCGTCGGCCGATTTCGAGATCGGCGAAGGCTTCGGGAACACGATTTTGCGCATCTGCGAATCGCTCGCGAACGTTCCGCTGGCCATCGAGCTGACCGCGCCGCGCGTCGCCGCGATGAGCCTCGAGGAGGTCGAGGCGTCCATCGGACGCGATCGGTCGTTGGCCACGATCGACGGGGCGATCGCCTGGAGTTACCGGCTGCTGAGCGAAAGCGCGCGCCGGCTCTTCGAGCGCCTCTCGGTGTTTCCGTCCGTCTTTCGCGCCGATGCGGCGCGCGATATCTGCTCGGGCGGCGATCTCGATCCTTGGGACGTTCCCGACGCGCTCGACGAATTGGCGCGTGCGAACTTGGTGAAGAAGTACGACCTGCGCGAGAACGCGCGCTACCTGCTCGCCGACCGGTCGCGCGAGTACGGGCGCGAAGTATTGCGGGAGCGCTTGGAGCGAACGGCGGTGCAGTGGCGCTACATCCGCTACTTTCGCGCGCTAGCGAGGCGCATCGCCGCGGCGTTCGAAAGCGGAAAGACCGAGAACGGCGTCGAGGATCTCAACGCCGACCTCGAGAGCGTGATCGGCGCGCTGGAGTACGCGTTGGTGCGGCGCGTCGACGTCGCCGCCGGCGCGGACATCGTCGTCGCGATGCGCCGCTTCTGGACCGAAACCGGCCGGCTCTCCGAAGGGCGGTATTGGACCGAACTCGCGCTCGGGCGCGGCTTGCCCGAGGGCGACCTGCGCGCTCAGCTGCTCTATGCCGCGGCGCTGATGGCGCACTACACCGGCGACGTGATCAGGCTCGCGACGCTCAGCGAAGAGCTCGTGAGCTACTACGAATACCGCGACGATCCCGACGCGCTCGCTAAATCGCTCAACGGCTTGGCCAACGCGCGCGTGCGTTTGGGCGACGCGGCCAGCGGGCGGCGGCTCTACCGGCGCGCGCTCGAAGCGTACCGCCAGGCGAAGAACCGGCGCGGTACCGCGCTCGTGCTGCTCAATTTGGGGTCGCTCGCCGCCGATGCGGAAGGCGATACCGGTACGGCCAGCACGCTCATGCTCGAAGCGCTGGGCATTTTTCGCGAGCTCGGCGCCTCGGCGCAAACCGCCGCCACGCTCGCCGAACTCGCGACGTGCGCCGCCGCCGACGGCGAGTTCGTTCGCGCGCTCGAGTACGCCAACGAGGCGCTGATCATCTACGAGCGGCTGGGCAATCAAGCCGCCGCCGGCGGGCAGCTCCTGACGATCGCGCAAGCCCGCATCGAACGCGGCGAACTCGAAGCGGCGCGCGAAGCGCTAGCCGGTGCGCACCAGCGGCTGCGGCGCGAGCCGGCGATCTCGGGTATCGTGCGGTTCTTCGAGGTCGGATTCTTGTACGCGTGCGAAGAAGGGCTCTTCGAACTCGCCGCACGCGTGCTCGGCTTCTCCGACGAGTTGCGCGCGCGCCAGCAGATGCCCCGGCCGGCATCGTCGCTGCCTGCAACCGCGCGGCGCGCGGAACGGCTGCGCCAACGGCTGGACGGGCAGTTCGAGCATTATTACGGTCTCGGCCGGGCGGGCGAACTCGCCGCCCTGGAACGGGCATTAGACGCGGCACTTTCGAAAGCGGGATGAACATCATGGGTGCGATTCGACAAGCTCTTGCCGCCGCGGCGATCGCGGCGACCTTAGCGGCGTGCACGAGCGCGAGCTCCGGAGTGACGCCGGCGCCCGTTCCGGCGGTAACGCTGACGAAGCAGCAGCAGGCCTACGAAGCCGACGCCGCCATGACGGCGACGAACGGCATTCGTCTGGCGTCGCTCTTCGCCGCGATCTTCAAGCTGCAGATCTCGGGCGCGGCGGCACGCGCCGCGGCCGCGAAGCCCGTCTGCAAGGATGGCGTCGAGCAGAGCGTCACCTTTCCGACCCCTGAAAACATCGTCGTGACGATCGACCTCTTCTACGATCCGGCGTGCCGTACGCCGTTCGTCAAATCGAAATTCACGGCGTTCGTCCACCTGCCGTCGACCGTGCAGCTGACCGGAACGCAGACCACCTACGATCCGAACGGCAAGGCGGTGGCTTACGGCAACGTGTCGGGCACGTCGCACGTCAACGGCAGCGCGAGCAGGACCGTGTTGAGCGGCAACCTGCGCTCGACGCCGAGCGGCCCGGACCTCTTGGCCTTCGGCCTGACGTGCGACCTCGGCGGCGGCGCCAACGAATGCGGCTTCGGTGCCGTCAACGGCCTCGCCGTGCAAGGGACCGATCTCGGCTTCGAGTTCTCGCTCGACGGATTCGTCGGCTCCGGTGCCGGAAGCGGCCACGTCGCCCTCAAGGCCGTTGCGGGCAAGCCGGGCAGCCTGTCGCTGAAAAAAGGCTTCGGCCACACCTGGATCGTCACCGGCGGCAGCAACGTCGTCGACGAGGGCGGAACCTACCAAGAACGCGTGCACCCGAACTACGCGATCGACGTGCAAGTCTCGCTGGCCGATACGGCCGCGGACGCCGCCAGCGGCATCGGCCTCACGAGCAAAGGGATGAGCGGTTCGGTGGTGCAGAGCAGTATCGCACGCACGGCGGCAACGTTCCACACGGCGCCGGACGGCAGCGGTTCGATCGCCTATTCCGACGGGACGACGGGAAGGATCGTGCTCTTCATCGTAGCCTCGTAGGCAGGCATGAGCGTATTTACCCGCGGTCAGTTCGTTCGGTGCGGTCTGGCCGGGGCCGTGGCACTCGGTTTGGGCGGATGCATGCGCTCCAAGGCGACGCCGTTCGACGACGCCGGATATAAGTACCAGCAGCTCACCGCGGGCGATCGCGCGCTGATTGCGGCTACGGCGGGAGCCATCCTCGCCGGAGCGCTGCCGCCCGATCCCGCATCGCGCGAGGTCGCGATCGTGCAAGTGGTACGCGGCGTCGATATCGCGGTCGACGGCCTCACGCCCGACGTGCAGGGCGAAGTGCACCAGCTCTTCGGCCTGCTGCAGTTTCCGCCGGCGCGCGCGTTGGCCGCCGGCGTGTGGAGCTCGTGGGACGACGCGAGCACCGCCGACGTCGCGGCGTTTCTGCAGCGGTGGCGCTTGGGCGGCTTCATGCTCTTTCGCAGCGGATATCAGGCGCTGCATCAGCTCGTCAATGCGTCGTGGTACGGCAACTCCGCGTCGTGGGCGCGCATCGGTTACCCCGGGCCGCCGGTGGTCGGATGATTCCGGATCCGATCGCCGAGGGGCTGCGCCGCGGCTGGAAAGTGATCGACGCGTCGACGATCGATCGCGATCAACAGCTCGAAGCCGACGTCGTCATCGTCGGCACCGGAGCCGGCGGCGGCACGGCTGCGGAAATTCTCAGCAGCGCGGGGCTGCACGTCGTGCTGATCGAGGAAGGGCCGCTCAAGAGCTCGAGCGATTTCCACATGCTCGAACGCGAAGCGTATCCGCAGCTCTATCAAGAATCCGCCGCGCGCCAAACCAAAGACAAAGCGATCACGATTCTGCAGGGCCGTACGGTCGGCGGCTCCACCACCGTCAACTGGACCAGCAGTTTTCGCACGCCGGCCGACACGCTCGCGTATTGGCGCGAGCACTTCGGGCTCGAGGCGTTCACTCCCGAGCTGCTCGCACCGTGGTTCGAGCTCATGGAACGGCGCCTGGGCGTGCATCCGTGGCAGGAGGAGCCGAACGAGAACAACGCCGTGCTGCGCAGAGGCGCTGCAAAGCTCGGCATTCCGACGGCCGTGATTCCGCGCAACGTGCGCGGCTGCTGGAACCTCGGCTACTGCGGCGTCGGCTGCCCGACCAACGCCAAGCAGTCGATGCTGGTCACGACGATTCCCGGCGCACTCGATCGCGGCGCGGTACTGGTGCACCACGCGCGCGCGGACCATTTCGAACTCAACGGCGACGATATCTCCGGGCTGGTCTGCACGGCGCTCGACGAACCCGCACTGCAGGCGCGCCCGTACGCGATCAACGTCAAAGCCAAAGCCTACATTTCGAGTGCGGGCGCAATCGGTTCGCCGGCTCTGCTGCTGCGCAGCCGCATCCCCAATCCCCACCGGCGACTCGGGACGCGAACGTTCCTCCATCCCGTCGTGCTCTCGGCCGCAATCATGCCGGAGATCGTCAACGCCTATAGCGGCGCGCCGCAGTCGATCTACAGCGACCACTTTCTCTCGACGCAGCCGATCGACGGCGCGATCGGCTTCAAGCTCGAAGTGCCGCCCGTGCAGCCGCTGCTGATGTCGGTCACCACGCCGGGCTTCGGCGCGTTCGCATCGCAGCTAATGGCCGACCTGCCGCACGCGCAAGTGATCATCGCGCTCATGCGCGACGGTTTCAACGAACAGAGCCAAGGCGGCGAGGTGCAGCTGCGCCACGACAACGCGCCGGTGCTGCATTACCCGATCACCGATTTCGTGTGGGACGGCCTGCGCCGCGGGCTGGCGACGATGGCCGAAATTCAGTTCGCCGCCGGCGCCAAGAGCGTGCTTCCGGTGCACGAGTCGGCAACGATGTCGACCTCGTGGAACGACGCCAAAGCGCAAATCGCCGCGCTCCCGATGGAGCCTTTGCTGGCGCGCGTTGTGAGCGCGCACGTCATGGGCGGCTGCGCGATGGGCGCCGACGAGCGGCACGCCGTGGTCAACGGCAAAGGCCGCCATCACATCGTCGGCAATCTCTACGTCTTCGACGGGTCGCTCTTCCCGACGAGCCTCGGCGTCAACCCGCAGCTCTCGATCTACGGCATCGTCGCGCGCATGGCCAACGACCTCGCCGTCGCCCTCCGCGGCAAACCCCTCGCGCACTCCCTCACCTAGCCCCCAAGGTGTCACCCCGAGCTCGTCGAGGGGCGCCACCCGGCGCTCGGCTGCGCGGTGACGGACCTGCCACCATCGAAGACACGGCCCGAACCAATGCAAAGACGGGTGAAGATTTATGGTAAAAGACATCGCTTTCGTGGCGTACGCGGTTCGCGACGTAAAGGCATCCGTCGCGTTCTACCGCGACGTCGTCGGGCTGACCGTCGGCAAAGCGTTCAACGAATCGTTCGTCGAATTTCACGCCGGATCGACGGCCTTTGCGGTCGACGCCGAGCCGGCCGGCTACGAGCCGGGAAGCTGTAGTGGAGTGGCCTTCGAGGTGGACGATCTCGAGGCGTGCCGCGAACGGTTGGTCGCCTACGGCGCGAAGGTGAGCGACGTGTATGAGTTTCCGCCGTGCTGGATATGCTTTGCAGAAGATCCGGACGGAAATCGCTTCTCGATTCACCGCCGCAAAGCCGATTGAGCGAAGCGGGCAGAGCTCCTTGCTCGAAGGACGGCATCCCAAACCGGTCTTCACGCGGTTATGGCTGACGCGGCGCGTCGAGCCGCCTGTTTTCCTCCGACTCGGTGGGAGGCATCGTTCCCAGCGAGCGTCGTCCCGGGATTCCGGCGAGCGCCAGTCGCGCCATGGGCACTTCCCCAGCCACAGGCGAACGGCGTTACGTCGCCTTCATCGCGGGAGAGCTTGGGAGCGCCGCGAAGATTACGACTCTACCAGAGGTCTTTTTTTGCTGAACCGGCGTCGGACTGGGGATATGCGTGAGACCGAGCGAATTCATTTGCCTGATTGCCCTGGCCTTTTTGGCTACTGAGGCCGGGTGCGCCGGTCGTCAGGGACCCGTCCCCGCCGTAACTGAGAGCACCAAGACCGCGCTAACGGCGAGCGTCCCCCACGTTCAGGACGCTGGCTTTCTCTACGTTGCTAATAACGGAAATTCGGGATCGGTTACCGCGTACGAACTCGGCCAGATGACTCTGCAAAGAACGATCACGTCGGGAATCACCACACCGGAGGCCGTCGTCGCCGACCGCACGGGCACGCTTTACGTCGCAAACCAGAACACGGTCACAGAGTACGCACCGGGCCAAGGATCGCCGCTTCGAACGATTTCTGGGCCTTCACTTTGTTGCGGGTCGCATCCCCAGGAACTTGCGTTGGACTCCTCCGGGAATCTCTACGTCGCGAACGGCGGCGCGTGCTATCCTAACGATACGGTGACCGTGTACGCTCCAGGCCAAATAACGCCGGCCAGAACCGTGACGCTCCCTGATGGCGAGTGCAAACCATTCGCCGTGGCGGTAGACGGCCAGGGCAATTTTTTCGCGATTACGCAAACGTTTTCGGGTCACGCCGGATCGGTCTACGAGTATGCCCCCGGGCAATCTACACCGATGCGCACGATCGCGGACGCAAAAGCTACCGTCGGCATTGCGCTGGACGCAAACGGGAATCTCTACGTGGTGAATAACGGGAGCCTAGCCTCTGGAGACGACTCCTCCGTCACGATCTACGCACCTGGTGCCACGGTGCCAAGCCGAACGATCGCCGGCTTGCAATCCGCCTTGGCCGATGCGATCGATGCCGGCGGGAACCTTTACATCGCGGATACCGGTCACAACGTCGTCAAGGTGTATCCACCCGGAAGCACGTCGCCGGCTCGAGTTCTACCGGCGCAATCTCCGGGCGCGTTAGCCTTCGATGGTTTCGATAACGTATACGTACTGAACCAATCAAACGGAACCGTGACGGTATTCGATTCAGAGAGCGCGACGCCGCTGCTGACCGTTAGCTCGGGCATCGACGTACCGAGTGGGATCGCGGTGGGAGCGGCACCGGCGACGACGGTGCCTTGCGCAAGCTCGAGATCGGGAAGCGGAAACGCGTTCGTCTGCGCTTTTAAACCGAATGCGATTACGATCTCGACGAGCGAAGGTGCTCCGTACGGCGACGTGGATTTTTGGACTTTGACGAACACCATCCCGGAAGAGTTCGCTGGCGCGTACGGACCGACGCGAGTCATGCGTGCGTACATTTGCCTGAGTGGAATGGTTGCGGATAGCCAATGCACGGCCGCACAGCAATCTCGATTGCGCCCCCTCTCTAAGGAGGAGCTCGACGGGTTAGCCGCTCGGCTCGCGCTCTTCCGGGGAACGGGCGTGCGCGCTCTCGTTAGGTTCGTTTACAACCTGGGCGGCTCGGGCGCCCCGGACGCACCGCTGAAAGTTATGCTCGCGCAGCTATCGCAAGTTGCGCCTATTCTTCGCAACAATCGCGATGTCGTTTTTGCGCTGGAAGCCGGATTCATCGGGCAGTGGGGCGAGTGGCACGATTCTACGTACGGCAACGATACCGTCAAAGCCCAAAACGCGATACTGGCGGCGGAGTTCCACGACTTTCCGAGCATGTTCCCAATACTGATACGCGATCCGGGCGATGCGATTGCATATTTTAACGACACTACGGTACGAGCTCAGGCCGGCATACACGACGATTGCTACGCTTCCCAACGCTGGGATTGCGGAACGTTCAACAGTACGTATTCCGTTCAAGATCCGCTGGGGCTTTCCGAGAAGACCCTTAGAGCCTACGCTCAAGCTCAATCCGTGACCTCGATTCTTGTGGGCGAGCCCGCGGGTTTGACTCCCACTTATGATCTGCGCAGTTGTCAAGCGTTCTTAAAGTACGCCTATACCTATCACCTACAATCGTTGAATATTTTTGCGATTAACGTACCGGCGCTCGTCAATAATTGGAACGAACAAGGTTGCTTGAGTCAAGTAACCAATAGCATCGGTACGCGTATCGTGCTCGATCGAGCCGTAGTTACGGGAGCGATCGCCGCCGGTGGTACGCTGCATGCCAGCATTACCATGGAAAACGATGGCTTTGGTCGCGTCGTTCGAGAGCGCCCCATTTACGCGCTGACGTTGGTAAATGGAACGCCGATCGCGCGAACCACGGTTACCACGGTTGATTTACGAACCTTGAGATCGGCCGATCCACCGGTGCAGTCGACGTTTTCATTCGACATTCCCCTTCCGAACCGCGTGCCGGATGGCGTCCTTTCGCTGGCGCTGTACGTTGCCGATCCCGCAGATCCAGCGAGTGCAGCCTATGCGCTTCCGCTCAATAGCGTCGATTCCAATGGGAATGAGATATTTGATGGAGTGACGGGCTACAATACGTTTGCGACGCTCTCGCGATGATTAGCTCATGAAGGAAACGACCGCAGCGTAAGGGCGACGGTCGGCTTTGCTTGCTGCATGCTCGCCGCGGGCGTGCGGGCCGATGTCGGGCATTCGCTGGTGAACTAAAAGAGCAGCGTTTGGTAGTCGCCGACGTGGTCGAAGCCGACGCGGCGGTAGAGGGCGATCGCGGGCTTGTTGAAGTCGTTGACGTAGAGCGAGAGGGTGGGCGTCACTTCGAGCAGCCGGTCGCAGATCGCGCCGAGTGCGGCGGTGGCGAGGCCCTTTCCGCGCAGCTCGGGCGGCGTCCAGATGCCTTGCAGCTGCGCGGTTCGGCGGCACCACGGGCCGATGTTGCAGAAGAAGCAGAGCCGTGCGTACGATTCGCCGACCCACCACAGGCGGCGGTCGATCATTTGCCGCACGTTCGCGGCGAAGTCGGCTCCCGAGCGTCGCGGATCGTAATCAAGCTCTTGCGCGATCATCTGCGCCGACGCGTCGGCGACGACGGTCCACTCGTCCATGCGTGCGTGCCGTCCGGTCACGACCTTTTCGTAGGGGAGCAAATGCTCGCGGTCGATCGCCATCACGAGTTGCCGGTCGCGCACGAGCCGCGGCGGTGCGTGCCAAGAGTGCACGCGATCCCAGAGCGCGCGCACTGCGTCGCGCGGGCCGATAATCATGCGCTCGCCGCGATGGCGCTTGGCGCGTTCGGCGAACGCATCGATCGCTTCGAGATCGCCCGACACCGCCAGCTGGCGGCCGAAATACGCGACTCCCCGGACGGCGCCCGCATCGTCGATCGCGACGAAGATGCGGCTGCGGGTTCCCGGTGCGAAATCGTAGAGCACCAGGTACGTGATGAAAACGTTATCGTAGGGTGCGCGCGCGAGATGGGCCGTCGCGGCTTTTTCCGTGGCCGGCGAGATGCGCTCGAGGCGCACGGTTAGGTCAGCGGAACCAAGAGCACGGGTTTGCTCGTGGGCTGTTTGCTGCCGCCTTCGGGCTCGACGCTGACGGCCACGGCCGCCGTGTTCTGCGCGTCGGCGGGCAGCGAGATCACGGCGACGCCATGCGAATCCGGCACGAAGGTGAGCGACGGCGACATCTTCTTCGCACCCTTGGCCAGCGTCCACGCTTGATAGACCTTGCCCTTCGGCGGGTCGGGCAGCGAGCGCATCGCCACGTACAGGCGGCTGCCGTGCGTCACGACTTCGTCGTCTCCTGCGGGGTAATGCTTGCCTTGTGCGCCGACCAGATCCGAGACGGTCGCACGTTCGTCCGCGAGGTTGCGCGCTAGCGTGGTCGACTTATCGGAGACGCGCGCGAGCTCCGACTGGGTCTGCTTGAGCTGGCCGATGAGCGCAACGTTCCATACCGACGACACGATCGCAATCGCAAAGCACGCCGCGGCGACGAGGTAGGCGGGCCATACCGGGGGCCGCGGCGTACGGGTCTCCGCGCGGACCGAACGCATCACGCGGGCCTTGAGCAGCGGGCTCGGCGTCGCCGCCGGCCCGGCGGCGGCGACGGCGCCGACGACGGGTTGGAGCAGCGCGTACTCGCGCGCGCACTCTTCACAGGCCGCGATATGGTCGCGCACGCGAGCGGCTTGCGCGGCCGGCATCGCTCCGAGCGCGTAGACGGCGACCTCGTCGAGCATATCGTGCGTGGTGCCGTCGCTCATACGCTCACCGTATCGTCCAGCACGGCGCGCAGTTTTCGCAGGCCGGAGCGAATGCGCGTCTTGATCGTTCCCAGCGGCGTGCCGCTGCGTTTGGCGATTTCTTCGTGCGTGATGCCGCCGAAGAATCCGAGCTCGATCGGCTGGCGCTGCTCGGCTGGAAGCGTCGCCAGGGCTTCTCGCACGCGCTGCGCGTCGATTCTTGCAAACGCCGCGTCCTCCATCGCCCGGTCCTCCGGCAACGCTTCGGGGAGCTCGCCCTCCGGCCGCGCGGCACGGCTACGCAACACGTCCAACGCGCGATTGCGCGTTACGCAGACGATCCAGGCGGCGAAGTTGCCTCCGCGAAAGAGTTGCGGTGAGTTCCATACTTTTAAAAAAACCGTCTGCGTCACGTCCTCGGCCGCGCCCGCCTCTCCGAGCATGCGTAACGCGACGCCGTACACGAGCCGGTGGAACTCGTCGTAGAGCGCTTCGAACGCATCGGCGTCGCGCTCCCGTACTCGTGCCATCAGCACGCTGGCGTCCTCGATCACCTCCATAGGCTTCGCTTCGTAGTGCCGGTGCCCTGGATTCGAGCCCCGGGCACCGTTTACTCAACGCGAGCCGGAGCGTGCCGGATTTCTCGGCGCCCTTAGGCGAAGAAGGGCGGCGTATGCAGGATCTCCTCGCTCGCTTGCGCGCGGCTCGGTCGGTGTTCGTGCTCACCGGCTCGGGCATCTCGGCCGAGAGCGGCTTGCCCACCTTTCGAGGCGTCGGCGGCCTATGGCACTCGCACCGCGTCGAGGAGCTGGCCTCGCCCGAAGGTTTCGCGCGCGATCCGCGGCTGGTGTGGACTTGGTACAACGAGCGCAAGGCGGCACATCAACGCGCCGAGCCCAACGCCGGCCATTACGCGCTGGCGCACCTGCAGGCGATCGTGCCCGAGTTCGTCCTCGCAACGCAGAACGTCGATTCGCTGCATCTGCGTGCCGGCACGTCGGGCCTGCTCGAACTGCACGGCAGTCTGCGCGAGGCGCGCTGCACCGGTTGCGGGGAGCGCCGGCCCCTGGACGCCACGGGACTTCCGCTCGAAGAGATCGATCACGCGTGCGGCGGCCGCATGCGTCCCGACATCGTGTGGTTCGGTGAATCGCTTCCGCAGGCAACCTGGCGCAACGCCGAGGCGGCCGCGGCGCGCGCCGACGTCATTCTAGTGGTCGGCACCAGCGCCGTCGTCTATCCGGCCGCCGCGTTGGCGACGCACTACAACGACAGCGCCTACGTCGTCGAGATCAATCCCGAGGAGACGGCGATTAGCGGCCGGGTGGACGGGGTATTGCGCGGCACTGCTGCCCGGATGCTTCCGGCGATCGTCGAAAGCCTCACCGTCTGACCGTTCGATAGGCGATCGTCGCCGTAGGCCCGGTCGGGCTACCGCGCGGCGAGGAATACGCCGGTGCATTTCTAACTCTGGTTGCAGGAGATCGAGATGTTTAGAATTCTTGCCATCGCGGGCGTACTCGCCCTTGCCGCCGCGAGCCCCTATGCGTTGGCCGAATCGGCGAACGGCAGCCAAGGCGCGGTCACGGCCATCGACATCGCGCTGGAGCCGGACGCTGCGATGACGCAGCACGCAGCCGCGCTGAACGCCCGTTTGCGCCAGGCGTATCCCAAGGGCTATGCCCTCGATGCGACCCACCGTCCGCACGTCACGCTGTTGCAACGATACGTAAAGACGGCCGACTTGCCCGACGTTTACAGGGCCGTCGGTACGGTGCTGAAATCGCAGCACATTGCGACGTGGAAGCTGCAAGCCTTCCGCATCGACCACGCCGTCTGGAGCGGGCTGGCCGTCACGGTGATCCTGGTGAAGCCGACGAACGAGGTTCTGGCCCTCCAGCAGCGGCTCATCGGCGCGATCGCTCCCTATACGGTGAAGACCGGCACCGCCGCGGCGTTTGCGACGACCGCGGCCGAGCCCGATATCAACGCTTCGACGATCGGCTACGTCGCGGCATTCGTTCCGGATTCGACCGGAAAGAAGTACGTACCGCACGTAACCGCCGGCGTCGCCCCCGTACCTTTCGTCGAGAAACTGGAAAGCGAACCGTTTGCGGCTTTCGCGTTTTCACCGGTGGCGGTGTCGGTGTATCAGCTCGGAAACTTTGGAACCGCGCGCAAAGAGCTCGAGAGCTGGACGGTGGCGCCGTGAGCCAAGAACTCATCGCTATCGATATCGCGATCGAGCCGGACGCAGCCATGGTCCGGCGCTCGCTCGCAGACAACGCCAAGCTGCGGGAGAACTTCCCTCAGGGCTACGCTCTCGACGAAACGCATCACGCCCACGTTTCGATGCTGCAATGCTTCGTCGCCGTACCCGGCCTAGAGAAGATCTACGCGGCGGTCGCCGGCGCGGTGGCCGCCGAGAACCCGACTTCTTGGGCGTTGAAGGCGTACAAATACTACTACATTCCGGCCGGCCCGATCGGCCTCGCCGGCATCGTCGTCGAAGTAACCGACGACCTGCTGCGACTGCAGCGCAAGCTGATCGATGCCGTCGCATCGTTCACCGTCGAAACTGCGTCGGCGGACGCCTTCTTTAAGCTGCCCTCCGAGCCACCTCTCCACGAGGTGCCTGCCTTGGTCGAATACGTGGGCAAGTTCGTTCCCGATCATGCGGGGAAGAACTTCATGCCGCACGTCACGATCGGCGTCGGCACGAAGGCCTATCTCGACGCGATGCTCGCCGCACCGTTCGAGGCGTTTACGTTCTCACCGGCCGGCGCGTCCGTCTATCAACTCGGCGATTTCGGGACCGCTCGCAAGAATCTCAAGACGCTGGCGTTTCATGAGTGATCCCCTTCCCTCGTGGAACGACGGAGCGGCCAAGGCGTCGATCGTGGCGTTCGTTCGAGCGACGACCGACCCGGCCGGCAAGGATTTCGTTCGCCTCGAAGACCGCATAGCTACGTTCGATCAGGATGGCACCCTCTGGGTCGAGCATCCGATGTACGCCCAGCTCGCCTTCGCACTCCACCGTCTTGCCGAACTCGCGCCGCAGCATCCGGAGTGGTCGACGACCGAGCCCTTCAAATCGACCCTCGCGGGCGATCTCGCAGCGTTTTCGAAATTTTCGATGCAAGACCTCGAGACGCTGGTAGCCGCTTCCCACGCCGGCATGACGACGACGGACTTTCACGACATGGTCGGCGCCTGGCTCGGCAAAGCGGTACATCCTCGTTGGAAGCGGCCCTACACCGATTTGGTGTATCAACCCATGCTCGAAGTGATGCAATACTTGCGGGCCAACGGTTTCAAAACGTACATCGTCACCGGCGGCGGCCAGGCGTTCGTGAGGGCATACGCGGAGCGCGTGTACGGCACGCCGCCGGAACAGATCATCGGATCCTCGATCGAGACGCAATTCGGATACGATGCCAACGGGAAGCCGGCCCTGATGCGCCCGCCCAAGCTCTTGCTCTATAACGACAACGCCGGCAAGCCTCAAGATATCTATCTCTTCCTCGGGCGGCCACCTCTCGCGGCGTTTGGAAATAGCACGGGCGACGAGCAAATGCTCGAGTACACCCAAAGTGCGGGTGGATCGCGCTTGATGATGCTGGTGCTTCACGACGACCCGGAGCGCGAATATTCGTACGGCCCGGAATCCGGCCAGAGCGATACGAAGTTCGGCGCGTTCACGCAGGCGTTATACGAAAAGGCCACCTCCAACGACTGGATCGTCGCCAGCGTGCGGCGCGACTGGAATCGGGTCTTCCCCTTCGATCCCTAGCGGTTCGCTCTGGCCCGGATCGACGATCCCGGCCGGGGATGATGGGGCGTGCGGGTACCGAATCCCCGCGCATGAACAGGATCGGCGCGGGCATGGAGCCGGCCCGGCGCAGGCAAGCCGAGCGCGAGCTCGTGCGCCGCGTCGCGCAGCTGCTCGCAGCCGACGAGGCACTGGAACCGCTGATCGAGCGATTCGCGGCGCTCGTCTCGGCGGAGTTCGGAGCGTCGGGCGTCGCCGTTACGCTGGAGGGCGAAGATCTCGCGCGCGCCGGCGATCCGTTACTCGCCGACGCCTCGATAGTGGTTCCAATTCCTTACGCGGGCCGCTCGGTCGGCAAACTGCGCGTAGAGTTTTCAGCGCCCGGCGCCTACGACGAGGACGACGCGGGCGCGCTCGAACGGTGCGCGATGTATCTGGGCGTGCGCATTCACGAAGAGGAGGCGCGTGCGGAGCGTGAGGGCTTACGCCAAGTCGCGTCCACCGACGCACTGACGGGCTTGGCGAATCGCCGGACGCTCGACGAAACGCTGGCGCGCGAATGGCAGCGCTGCGCGCGCTCCGGCGCTCCGCTGGCCGCGCTGCTGATCGACATCGACTATTTCAAAGGGTACAACGACCGCTACGGGCACCTCGGCGGCGACGAGTGCCTGCGCCGGGTCGCGCAGGCGATCGGTGCGTGCGTCAAGCGGCCGGGCGACCTCGCGGCGCGCTACGGCGGCGAGGAGTTTTCGATCGTTCTTCCCGAGACGCCGCGCGAGAGTGCCGCCACGCTCGGCGAGCAGATCTGCGCGGCAGTGCGCGCGCTCGGGATACCGCATCTCGGCTCGTCGCTGGGGTACGTGACGATCAGCGTCGGCGTCGAGTGCGTCGTGCCTGGCGTCGACGTCGAGCCGGCGACGCTGCTCGAGGCCGCCGACGCGCAGCTCTACCGCGCCAAATCGGAGGGGCGCAACCGCGTGTGCGCGCCGGATCATCGATCCGATGCCCCGGAGGCCGAGCCGTCCGTCGCCGCAAGGCACAATCTGCCATCGGTGGCGACCAGCTTCATCGGCCGCGAAGAAGAGCTCGCGCAGACGGCGCGCCTCTTCGGCGAGACGCGCCTGCTCACGCTGCTCGGACCCGGAGGGATCGGCAAGACGCGGCTCTCCATTCGGCTCGCGGCCGGGCTGGTCGATCGCTTTCCGGACGGGGTCTGGTTCGTCGATCTCGCGCCGCTGACCGATGCGGCCTTTGCGACGTCGGCGATCCTATCGACGCTCGACGTTCGCGAGGAAGACGGCCGCGATGCGGAAGACGCGCTCGCGAAGTTCTTACGCGACAAGTCCGCGCTGCTCGTTCTCGACAACTGCGAACACGTCATCGGCGAAATCGCGCCGGTGGCCGCCGCGTTGCTGCGCGAATGCCCGGGAGTGCACCTGGTCGCGACGAGCCGCGAAGTGTTGAACGTTCCCGGCGAGGTGGTGCATCGCGTCTCGGCGTTTGCGCGAGACGAAGGCGTGCGGCTGTTCGTGAGCCGCGCGGCTTTGGTGGCTCCGGGCTTCGCACCGCCGGCAAGCGAGCTGGGCGAAATCGAGCTGATCTGCGCGCGGCTCGACGGCATTCCGCTCGCCATCGAGCTGGCCGCGGCGCGGATCAAGATGATGACCGTGCCCGAGCTCTACCGGCGCCTCGAGGATCGCTTTCACGTTTTGACCGGCGGGAGCCGCGAGGTGCTGCCCCGCCAGCGCACGCTGCGCGGACTGATCGAGTGGAGCTTCAACCTGCTCGACGATCTGGAAAAGACGCTCTTGCGGCGGCTGGCCGTTTTCGCCGGCGACTTCACGCTCGATACGGCGACGGCCGTGTGCGCGTTCGGCGACGTCGAGCCTTGGGAGGTGCTCGATCTGCTCTCGCGCCTGATCGACAAATCGCTGGTGCAGTCGGCCGCCGGCGGCTCGGAACAGCGCCACCGCTTGCTCGAATCGACGAAGGCGTTCTTCCTCGAGCGTTTGGACGACGCGGGCGAAACGACGGCGATGCGCGAGCGTCACGCTCGTCATTTTGCCGCATTAGCCGAGGCCGGATACGAACACCGGAGCACGGGGCGATACGACGAAATCATCGTGCAGACGGGGCGCGATTATGCGGATTATCGAGCGGCGCTGCAGTGGGCGCTGGAGGAAGGCTGCGACCGCGCTTTGGGTACGGCGCTGGCGGCGTACCTCGGATACTATTGGACGAGCCGCGGCCTGTGGCGCGAGGGGCACCATTGGCTGACGCTGGTCGAACTGCAATCCGAGGGCGTCGCACCCGGCAAACGCGGATTGGCGCTCTTCCAACTCGCGCAGCAGTATTACGCGCGTGGCGAGTACGGCCTCATGCAGGCGCCGGCGCGCCGCGCGGAGGCGCTGTTCGCGGAGCTGGGTGACCCGAACATGCTCGCATCGGTGCGGAATCTGCGCGCGATCGCCGCCTGTTACGCTGGGCTTTACGACGAAGCCAACGAGCTTTGGCAGGCCAACCTCGCATCGCGGCGGCAAAGCGGGCACCGGCACGGCGAGGCCGCCACGCTGGCGAACCTCGCCGAGTTGCAAACCGATTGGAAGGCCGACTACGCGGAAGCGGAGCGCTATTACGAACGGGCGGTCGCCGTGCTTCGCGAGCTCGGCAACTCGCGCAACCTCGGCGTGGCGCTGAGCGACTGGAGCCAGACGGTGGCGTATTCGGGGGACTTCGACCGCGCCGACGCGATCGCGCGCGAGGCGCTCGAGCTGTTTTGGCGCACGGGCGTGGCGAACCGCGCTACCGAAGCGCTCGTTCGCATCGGCCACTACCGGGTGTGGGCGGGCGCGTGCGACGAAGCGCGCGGCGTCTTGCGCGAAGCGCTCGAACCCCTGCGCAACGACGGGCAACCGCTCTTTCTCGCGCGGTACGCCGAAGCCGCCGCCGATCTGGCGCTGGCGACGGGAAACGCCGCTGCTGCGGCGACGCTGCTCGGCTTCAGCGAGGCGTTGCGTGCGGCCAAGGCGCTTCCGCAGCCCGTGCCGATGCGGCGGCGCAATCACGAAGCCGCCGAGCGGGCTCGCGCGGCGTGCGGCGACGCCGCGTTTGCGGCGGCATGGGCATCGGGTCGCGTGATGTCGCCGCAGGGCGCACTCGCGCTCTGCGAGTCGCTCCTGCGCTGAGTTCGAGCCGAGCGCTGGTTACGGCGGGAGTTGAACCGGCGGCCCTTGGCCGTCTTCGTAGAGGCCGGAGACGATCGGCGCGTCGGGGAGCGCAGGCTCGTCGGCGTCGAGGCTGGAGAAGCGCTGCTTGGCCGGCTCGATGCCTTTGAACGAATACGACGGCTTTTCGACGATGGCCGGCGACGACGACCGCTGATCGACGGTATTGGCCGGCGTGCGCGCCGCATCGACGCGCGACGGGTCGACGTACGGCGCGGGTTCGGCGATGACGCGTTCGAGATCGTCGGGTTCCACGACGGTGCGCGCGAACGAGCGCTGCGATGGCAGTCGCAGCTCGCGGTCTTCGAAGGCGCGCTTGCTCAGGCCGCGGATGATGTACGCGCTCTGCAGGCGGCGCAAGCCGGGCAGCGGCAGCGACGAGGTCGGCACGCCGACGAACAGCTCGCGCACCACTTCGAACGTCTTCTCCGAAGCGACGACGGTCGCGTTGAACTCTTCGGAGGCTTGCTCTAGCCGCGCGGCGACGTCGGCGGGATTGCCGACGATCGCAAACTCGCGGCGCTGCTGGAAGCCGGTATCGCCGGCGACGATCTTTCCGGAGTTGACGCCGATCCCCACCGTGAACGCTTTGCGGCCGTGCGCGTTCCAGCGTTCTTCCATCGCCTTGATCATGCGCATGACGTCGAGCGACGCCCGCAAGGCCCGCTCCTCCTGAAACGTCTCCTCGAGCAGCACGCCGAAGACGGCGACGACGGTGTCGCCGCGCAGCGATTCGATCATGCCGCGATGGCGCTGCGTCGCCTTCCCGAGAATGGTGTAGAACTCGTTGAGGTACTGCAGCGTCTCCTCGGGCGAGAGCGATTCGCTGAAGAGCGCGAAGTTGCGAATGCGGCAGTGCAGGATGGTGGCGTAGTACTCGCGAGCTTGGAAGAGGCGGGGATCGCGCCGCGCCAAGAGCTCGGCGACGACCGGGGGCGGAACGTATCGCGAAAAGAGTGCGACGACGCGCCGATGCTCCACGCGCTCGCCCATGTAGCGGCGGAAGAAGACCCAGGCATAGCCCGCCGCCGCCAACGCGGCCAGCAGGGCGACCAAGAGCAGCGCGGTCATACTCGGTACTTCCCCTACGGTCGGTCGCGACCCACGGTAGACTTTAGCCGAGCGAGCATCCGAGGCCCCGGGTCCGCTCGCGTCGTAGCTGGCGCCATGGACCCCACCGCCACGCTGCGCCAGCACATCGCGCAATTTCCCGGCTACGAAGAAGAAGCTGGGCGCCGGCTCGCGGACGAGTTGGTGCGATCGTTCCTCGGAGAGGCCTTGGCCGCGATGCGCGACCGCCTCGAACCGCTCTCGTCCGACCTGGAAACGAAGATCGACGATACGATCGTTCGTACCGGCTTTGCGAATCAACGGGCCTTTCGCCCCTACGAAGAGGGGGCGCGCCTCGCCAAGGACTTCGGCGCGATGGCACAGGCCGACGCGGCCGTCGTCGAGCTCGCCGATCGCAGCGTCTCGATCGACCAGGCCGGCTTGGCCGGGTACCTTGGCGAGGCCAACGCCGCGCTCGACCGGCGCGACGAGGTGATGGCGTCGTATGGGAGCGGCGGCCCGCCGCCCGTTACCGCAACGCTCGCTTAGGAGCAGGTCGAGGGCGTCGCCGCCGGGCGCGGCTTCGCTTTGTGGCTCAAGAGGCCGCCCAGCGAGTTGATCGCTTGGCCGGCCGCGCCGCCGGCAACACCCCCGGTCGCGCTATTGGCCGCGGCCGCAGCGCTCGTGCTGGCGTACGAAATGACTTTGCCGGTAGCCGCATCCCAGCTCGTCGGCACGCCGAACTCGGGCGAAAAGCGGTCGATGAGCTCTTGCGTCAGTTGCTCGACTTGCGCGTGCACTACGCCGTTGACGAGCTGCGCGACCAGCGATTGCCCGGCGATCAGCGCATAGGTGCCTCCGCCTTTCGTCGTGACGACGACGGGCTTATTCGGATCGCACAGTTCGTAGACGTTGACGCGCAGCGCTCCGCTTCGATCGAGCCCGATATCGCCTTGCGTGCCGCGCACCGCTACCGACGCGGTTCCGGTCGTAAACGTGTAATCGGCCTTGGCGCCTTTGGGATGGCGCACCGCAAAGCGCACGGTGCCGTCGTAGATGACGAACTTCGCGCCGGCGGTAGGCTGGCCGTTGAAGAACGCCAGCTGCACCTTGCTCTCCGATCCGACCAGAACTTGCGAACTGTCGGGCAGGTTGAGCGCCGCCAGCGAGGACGCGCCCGTGATGGCGTAATCGCTATCGGCCAGCGGAATCGTCGCGTTGATCCCGAGGGGCACGGCCGCCTTGTTGGGCGACTGATATGCGACGCTGCCTTTGACGTTTTGCAGCGATTTGTCGTCGGCGAGCGCGGGCGCGCTCGAAGCGGCGACGGCGGCCGCCAGCAGGGCGGCGGCGAGAAAGCGGCGTTCGGTCATACGCCAGCATACGCGCTCGCGCAGGCGGCCCCTGGTTGCGCGACTAACGGCGTGGCGTGGTCCCGCTGCACCTCATCCCCGCACCCGCGCTCGTCGTGGCGATGGCCTGTGGCGGCGGCCGTTCCCTCGCGCCCGTGCCCGCGACGCTGGCGGCCGGGTTCGACCGGGGGGCCCGCGAGGAGCTAGCGGAACGCTGGAGCGCGCTGCGGATCGGCAGCCTCGCGACCGCAGCGCCGGGAACCGCGCCGGCGATCGTGGTGCGCCGCGTCGCCTCGATGGACCCGCAAGCCTACCGCCTGACCGTCACCCGCGCCGGCGCCGAAATCGATGCTTCCGGCGACGCCGGCGCCTTCTACGGCGCGATGACGCTGGCGCAGCTTCCGGTGCGCGGCGCCGGCGGCTGGGGCGTGCCCTGCGTGCGGATCGAGGATCGTCCCGCGATGCGCTGGCGCGTGCTTTCCGACGACGTCTCGCGCGGGCCGCTGCCGACGATGCGCTATTTCGAAGAGCGCATTCGCACCATCGCCGCCTTCAAGATGAACGGCTACTCGCCGTATATGGAGCACGTCTTCGTCAGCCCGACCGATCCGCTGCCGGCGCCGCTCGACGGCATTACGCCGGCGCAGCTGAGCGAACTGAGCCGGTATGCGGCGCGCTTTCACGTCGCGCTGATTCCCGAACAGCAAAGCTTCGCGCACATGCACGGAACGTTGCGTATCGAGCGTTACGCCGCCGCGGCGGAACTGCCGCACGGCATGCTGATCTCGCCTCAGAGCGAGCTCGGGACGGCCTATCTCACGCGCGTCATCGGGCAAGAACTCGACGCGGTCGGCCGGCCGCCGTTCTTTCACATCGGTTCCGACGAGACGGCGACGCTCGGTGCCGGCACCACTGCCGCCTACGTGGCGCGCGTCGGCCGCACGCAGGCGTTCGCGGACCACGTCGTCGCGATGAACGCCCTCGTCGCGCCGTCGGGCGCGCGCACGATGCTCTGGGACGACGCCGTGGAACAAGACGCGAACATTCTCAAGCTCGTCCCGTCGAACGTCGTCTTCGCGAACTGGCATTACGGCGTCGAACCGACCTATCGCCCCTACATCGATCGCATCGCGCGCGGCGGCTTCGAGCAGATGGTTTCGCCCGGCGCGCGCAACTGGAACGAGATCTTTCCCAACGTGCCGGCGGCGCTGGCCAACGAGCGGCGGTTCGTCGCCGACGGGCAGGACGCGCGCGTGCTGGGGCTCTTTCAAACGGTCTGGCACGACGACGGCGAGACGCTCTACGAAGCGACGTGGTATCCGGTGCTCTTCGCCGCCGCCGCCGCGTGGCAGGCCGGCGGAGCGCAGCCGCAACGGTTCGCGGCCGATTTTCCGGAGGCGTTCTTCGGCGCCGCCGACGCGAGATACGCGGACGACGTCGCCGCCCTGGGGGCGATCTCGGCGCAGCTCGACGGCCCGGCGCACGGGAATACCGACGCGTTGTTTTGGAGCGACGCCTTCGATCCGGCCGTCGCCGCGCGCGTGGCGGGCGTCGACGTCGCCGCGCTGCGGCGCGGCGCCGAATCGGTCGAGCAGCACCTCATCGACGCGCGGCCGCCGCTGCACGCCGGCGCGGCGTTCGCGATGGTTCTCGCGGCGCGCCGTTACGACGTACTGGGCCGCAACCTGCAGATCGCGAGCGAAGTGCGCGCGATGTACGCCGATGCGAAGGCGCACGCTGCCGAACCCGACGGGCCTTCGCTGCGCGACTTGTTCTGGTGCCGCTATTGGCTCTGGGAGCAGCGCGACGCGTTCGAAGAACTCGCGCCGCTCTACGAGCGCGCCTGGCGTTACGAAAACCGCGAGAGCCATTTGGCGGGCAATCTCGAGCGCTACCACCTCGCCGCCCAGCGAGCGATCGAGCGGGCCGACGCGGTGTATCGCGCGACGTACGACGATTTCGTGCCGTCGAAAACGCTGCCGCCGCTCGACGGCCTCCTCGGCCTCCCGGCGAGCGCCGCGCAACCGTGAGCGCGGCGCTCGTTCTCGTCGTCTTTCTCTTTTTCGCCGTCGCGATGTACGCGCGGTGGATGCCGGCGCTGATCGCGGTGCCGGCGATGGCCGTGGCGATGTCGCTCGTCGCCGGCGTGCCGTTCGATCGCCTCGGCGGCATCGTGACGAGCGGTGCCGCCGCGCTCGCGCCGGTGTACGTCGCGGTGGTCTTCGGCGCGCTGCTGGGCCGCGTCACGCTCGATACCGGGATCGCGCGTGCGATGGTCAACCTCGCGGCCGAGTACGGCGGCGAGCGGCCGTTCGTGCTGGCGCTGGGCGTCTGCGCGATCGTGGCGCTGCTCTTCACCTCGCTGAGCGGCCTGGGCGCGGTGATCATGGTCGGCTCCATCGTGCTGCCGATGATGATGACCACGGGCGTGCCGCGTACGGTCGCCGCGACGCTCTTCCTGATGTCGTTCGCGCTCGGCTTCATCTTCAACGTGACCAACTGGACCTTCTACACGAAGTACTTCGGCATCGGCCAAGAGCAGCTCGTACGCTATGCGATCGTGCTCGCGATCGTCGATGCGGCGGCGCTGGTCGCGTACGCGATCGTCGCGTTTCGCCGCGACCGCGGCTACGCCACGTGGGCGGTACGCGCGCAGCCCGAGGAAGCCCGCGCCGGCGTTCCCGCAATCGCGCTGCTGACGCCGCTACTTCCATTGGCGCTCTACTACGGGCTGCGCGTCGAGGCCGCGCCGGCGTTCTTGATCGCGGCCGTCTTCGGCGCCGTCGTCACGCGGCCGCGCGATGCGATCGCGACGCTGGTCGCCGCCGCGATTCGCGGCGTCGAAGACGTGGCGCCGGCCGTACTGCTCTTCATGGGCATCGGAATGCTGCTGACGGCGACGCAGCAGCCGCAGTTTGCCGCCGCCCTGGCGCCGTTGACCGCGGGCGGATGGGTGCGCAATCCGGTCGCGTTCGTCGCCGTCTTCGGGCTGGCCAGCCCGCTCGCGCTCTACCGCGGCCCGCTCAACCCGTTCGGCGTCGGCATCGCGGTCTTTACGGTGTTGCTCGCTTCGCACGCGATTCCGCCGGTCGTTTTGGTGGCGGCGATCATGGCGGTGGTGCAGGTGCAAAACGTCTGCGATCCGACCAATACGGCCAACGTGTGGGTCGCCAACTTCACCGGCGTCGCGATCGATACGATCACGAAGCGCACGCTGCCGTTTCAAGTGGCCGTCGCTACGGCTGCGACGATCGTCGTCGCCGTCGCGTCGCCGTTCTTGTTCGGCGCGCCGGCGTTCGCGGCGATCGCCGCGCCGGCGCTCGCGGCGGCTCCCGCGGTCGCGCAGGGATTCTACGCTTCGCCCGAGGCCCGCAATCGTATCGGCGTCGCCGGCGACGGCACCGCACTCGGTCGCGCGGCCGCCGAAACGGTGGTCGAGGCGCTCTCCGCGGGCGACGTGCACGCGTTCGGGGTGCCGTCCGCGCAGCCCGACGTCACCGATTGCTCGGCCAAGCCGTACGCGGCGTTCGTCTACGTCGAAACGTCGCGCTTCTCGCTGGTCGAAGGCACCGATTTCGACGTCGGGCTGCGGCTCGAAGATTGCGGCGGGTGGATCGTCGACGAGTGGCACGACCACCGGGTCTATCCCGGGGAACCCGGCGAGGCGGACGCACGAGCGCTCGCGATGCAGGGCGTCGAGCGGCTGCAAGGGTGGGTCAAGAGCGATCCCGCTCGCAGCGGCAGCCTCTTCACGCAAGGCGTGGCCGCCGCACCGGGCGATCCTCCGACGTATTTCTACGCCATGTTCAAGAGCGTCGACGGCAACATGCGCGTCTACGTGCGCGGCGGCGGCCCCGCGTACCGTGCCGGCTTACGCTCCGGCGACGTGGTCGACCAAATCGACGGCAAGGCGTGGTGGGAGTTCGGCACCTATCAGACGCAGATGAAGGCGTACGACGGCCGGCCGCATGCGTTCGTCATTCAACGCGGTGGGAAAACCATCGCCATCACCTTGGGAGAACCGTTTGATGCCTAACATCGATCCGGCGCTGGCGCGCTTCTGCGACGAGCGCGAGCGCGAGCATCTCGACGAACTGGGCCGCTGGATTGCGATCCCTTCGATCTCCGCCGATCCCGAGCGGAAGGCCGACGTGCGGCGGTGCTGCGAACGCTTGGTCGACCGCATGCGCGAGATCGGCCTCGAGGCCGAGGTGCTCGAAACCGAGGGCAATCCGCTGGCCTACGGGCAGTGGCTGCACGCGCCCGGCCAGCCGACCGTCTTGGTGTACGGGCACTACGACGTGCAGCCGGTCGATCCGATCGAGCTGTGGAAGAGCCCGCCGTTCGAAGCGACCGTGCGCGACGGCAACGTCTACGGCCGCGGCTCCGTCGACGATAAGGGCCAGGTGTTGATGCATCTCGCCGCGATCGACGCGCATTTGAAGACGCGCGGTCGCCTTCCGGTGAACGTGAAGATCGTGATCGAAGGCGAGGAAGAGATCGGCTCGCCCAACTTCGATGCCGCCGTCGAACGCTATCGCGACCGGTTCACGGCCGACTGCGCGGTGATATCGGATACGTCGGTCTACGCCGAGGACGTGCCCTCGCTGACGACGTCGCTGCGCGGGCTGGTGCACTGGGAGATCGCGGTGCACGGTCCGTCCGAAGACCTGCATTCCGGCTATTTCGGCGGCTTGGTGCGCAATCCGATCGAAGCGCTCGCCGTCATCGTCGCGTCGTTGAAAGACGCAGACGGCCGCGTGGCCGTGCCGGGCTTCTACGACGGCGTGCCGGAACTCGACGACGATCGACTCGCCGAGCTGCGCTCGCTTCCGTACGACGAAGCGCGCGAGGCGGCGTTTCTGGGCGTGCCGTCGCTGGCGGGCGAACGCGCGCGGCTGCCGCTCGAGCGCATGTGGTTCCGGCCGACGCTGGAGTGCAACGGGATATGGGGCGGCTACAGCGGCCCCGGCAGCAAGACGATCATCCCGAGCTGGGCGAAGGCGAAGATCTCCGCGCGGCTGGTCGGCGACCAGGATCCGCTGCGCGTGCGCGAGCTCGTCGCCGAGTTCGTCGAATCGATCGCGCCCGCGGGCGTTCGGGTCAACGTGCACCACGACGGCGCGGTGCGTCCGATCGTCGTCTCACGCGATCATCCGGCCGTCGCGGCGGCGGCCCGCGCGATGGAAGCCGGCTTCGGAAAGGCCCCGGTCTTCATCGGCACCGGCGGATCGATCGGCCCGGTCGCGACCTTCGACCGCGTACTGCGGCTGCCGCAGGTACTGGTGGGCGTCGGGCTGCCCGACGACCGCATCCACGCCCCCAACGAGAAGTTCACGCTCTCGCAGTTCTTCGGGGGCATCAAAACCATCGCCGCGCTGTACGACGAGCTCGCGACGCCGGCAGCCGCCCCGTAAGGCCATCGGGAGCGTTCCGTCGAAGGCTCGGCCACAGGCATGAGCGATCAGCTTGAATCGACGCAGCGATTTGGCGACCGGGCCGCAGCCTATGCGGCCTTTCGCCCGGGCTATCCCGAAGAGGCGATCGACGCGCTTCTGGAAGGCCTCGGGGATCCGTCGAGCCTCGTGGTCGCCGACGTCGGCGCGGGCACCGGCATCTCGGCGCGGATTATCGCCTCGCGCGGCCCACAGGTGATCGCGGTCGAACCGAACGCCGACATGCGCGAGGCCGCCGCCGATCATCCGCGCGTCGAATGGCAAGACGGCACCGCCGAGCATACGGGCTTGGCCGACGCGAGCGTCGATCTCGCCGTGGCGTGCCAGGCCTTCCACTGGTTTGCCAATCCGTTCGCCATGAGCGAGTTTCGCCGGATCGCGCGCCGCCGCGCCGCGATGCTGCAGTACGAGCGCGACGAACGCGATCCGTTCACCAAATCCTACGGCAACGTGGTGCGCGCGCACGCCCGCGACGATACCGAAGCGCTGCGCATGCAGGCGCTGGCGACGTTCGCGCACTTTCCGAAAGCGCGCGTCACGCGCCACGCGTTCACGTCGGTTCAAGAGCTCGACCTCGACGGCGTGATCGGGCGTGCCGCATCGTCGTCGTATCTGCCCAACTCCGGGCCGGAATCGGTCTCGCTGCGGCGCGATCTGCGCACCGTCTTCGAACAGCACGAACGCGCCGGCAAGGTGGAGCTCGCGATGGTGACGTTCGTGCTCGTCGCCGACTTTCTCTGAACCCGCGCCGCCTTCGCGTCGGCATCGACGTCGGCGGAACCTTTACCGACGTCGTCGCCATCGACGCCGCGACGCGCTATCTGATTGCGCGCGTCAAGCTTCCGACCACGCACGACGCGCCCGAAGGCGTGGCGGCCGGCATCGTCGCCGGCATCGAACGGCTGCTCGCAGAGTCGGGCGTGCGCGCGAGCGACGTCGGCTTCATCGCGCACTCCACGACGCAAGCCACCAACGCTTTGCTCGAAGGCGACGTCGCGCGGGTCGGCGTCGTCGGCCTCGCTCCGCGCCGCGCGTGGCTGGCGCGCCGGCAAATCCGGTTCGGCCCCGTGACGCTCGCGCCGGGCCGCGCGCTCGACGTCGAGTTCGCGTTTGCGGACCCGCGCGACGAGGCCGCCGTGGCCCGCGCGATCGACGCGTTGATCGCCGGCGGTGCGCAGGCGATCGCGGCGAGCGCGCCGTTCGGCGTCGACCGCCCGCAGGGCGAACGCGCCGCGGTCGAATTGGCGCGGGCGCGCGGCGCCGACGCCACCAGCGGGCACGACGTGAGCTCGACCTACGGCCTGCGCGCGCGCACGCGCACCGCCGCGCTCAACGCGGCGATCCTTCCGCGCATGATCCGTACCTCGCGCATGACGGCCGCCGCGGTGAGCGGAGCCGCGATCGCCGCGCCACTGATGATCATGCGCAGCGACGGCGGCGTGATGGACGTGCGCGAGATCGAGCGCCGGCCGATCCTCACGCTGCTCTCCGGGCCGGCCGCCGGCGTCGCCGGGGCGCTGCTTTACGAGAACCTCACCGACGGCATCTTCGTCGAGGTCGGCGGCACCAGCTCGGATTGCTCGGCCATTCGCGGCGGGCGACCGCAGATGCAGCCGGCGCGCATCGGCGGCCGCCGCACCATGCTGCGCACCGTCGACGTGCGCACCTTCGGCATCGCGGGCGGCAGCATGCTGCGCGCCGGCGGTTCCGGGATCGAAGGCGTCGGCCCGCGCAGCGCGCACATCGCCGGCTGCGCGTACGCCTGTTTCTCCGACCCCGCCTTGCTCGACGGAGCGCGCTACGAAGCGATCGCGCCGGCGAAAGACGACGCGGCCTACGCGACGCTGGTGGCGCGCGACGGAACGCGCATCGCGCCGACCACCAGCTGCGCGGCCAACGCGCTGGGCATCGTGCCCGACGGCGCGTTCTCGCGCGGCGACGCGCGCGCGGCGCGGCTCGCGTTCGAACTGCTGGCGCGCGAGTTCGGCGGCGACGCGGAGATGCTGGCCCGGCGCACGCTCGATCTCGCCGTCGCGACGCTGCGCGCCGGCATCGAGGAGCTCGTCGCCGAGTACGAGATCGATCCGTCGCGCGCGGTGCTGGTCGGCGGCGGCGGCGGCTGCGGCGCGATCGTGCCGTCGCTCGCGCAGGCGATGGGCTTGCCGTACCGCATCGCGCGCGACGCCGAAGTGATCGCGCCGATCGGCGTGGCCCTCGCGCTGGTGCGCGACGTCGTCGAACGGACCATCGCCGCACCGACGCCGCAGGACGTTGCGGCGATCCGCCGGGAGGCGACCGATCGCGTCGTCGCCGCCGGCGCGGCGCCCGACCGCGTCGAGGTGACGGTCGAGATCGACTCGCAGCGCAATCGCGTCCGCGCGACCGCGTCGGGCGCGACCGCGCTGGCCGGGACGGCGCTCGCCGTCGTCGCCGCCGAACCGGAACGCGCCGCCGCCGCCGCACGTTCTTTGGCGTGCGCGCCCGAAGCGTTGCGCCGCGTCGAGCTGACCGCCGCGCTATCGGAGTATCGTCTCGGCGCCGACGCGCGCATCGTCGACGAACGCGGCGTGGTGCGGCTGGCGCTGCGCGACGCGCAAGCCTGCCGCGGCGTGGCCGGCGAGGCCGAGACGCGCGCTCGCGACGCGGTCGAAGGCGCGACGCGGTTCGGCGACGTCGGGCGCGCGCTGCCGGCGCTCTATCTCGTGCGCGGCGGCCGCATCGCCGCCTTCGAAGGGCTTGCGAGCTGCGATCAAGCCGTCGCGCTGGTATGCGAAGAGCTCGAGGGATGCGATCCCGCCGAGCCCATCGCGTTGTTTACGGTCGCGCGGCGCGCGTAGCGCCGTCGCGCTTACGAGGCGGTGAGGCGCTCGCGCTCGGGAGGCGCGATCGCTTGCTCGAGCGATTCGACGACCGTAAAAATCTCGTCGAGGCCGAGGTAGCGGAAGAGCCGTCCGAAGCGATCGTTATTCACGACGTAGCAGGCCGGCCGGATGCCGGCTTCGCTGCGCGCCTTTCGCATTCTGATGAATTCGCACAAGCACGTCGAATCGGCGTACGTCACCTGCGTGAGGTCCATCACCACGTAGGGGTGCGCGTAGTACGGCTCCAGCTCGCGCCGGAGCTGCGGCAGGCGATCGATATCGTATTCGCCTCGCAGAGAGATGATGACCGGTTCGTCCATCCAGGGAATCTCCACACATTATCCGGGTAAAACGGCCGAGCAGTCGGCTTACCGAATTATAAGGCAGTAAGCGGCTGGGACCGAGAGAGTCGAAAAAGGACCGGTCGTTGCCCGACCGGCCCTTGACAGAACCCTCTCCGAGGGAGCGCCCGAGCGATTTACGCCTGGACGGGCGGTACGGCGGCAGCTTTGGCTTCGGCGATTCCCACCGTGCTGTGGCTGCGCCCGTAGACGAAGTACATGCCCAGCCCCGCGATGAGCCAGACGATGAAGCCGAACCACGGCAACGGGATTCCCATCACGTGCCCGATGCCGGCGTCGAAGAACGGGGCGAGCAGCAACAAGAACGCAAAGAGCGCCGACGTGTACGGGATGACGTAGGGGCCGCCCGGGACGGTGAAGCCCGTGGTGCTCGGATACCGTTTGCGCAGGATCGGCAGCGCGAGCGAGACCAGCACGAAGGCGGCAAGCGTGCCCATGTTCGTCAGCGATCCGACGACGCTGATCGGCGTGAACGCGGCGATTAGCGCGATGAAGATCGTGAAGAGAATCGTCGAGAGGCCGGGGGTCTGGAACTTCGAGAGCTTGGCGAAGACCGGCGGCAGCAAGCCGTCGCGCGACATCGCGAAGAAGACGCGCGTCTGACCGAACATCATGACCAGCAGCACGGTCGTGAGGCCGGCGATCGCGCCGATCGAGACGAGCATCGAGGCCCAGCCGCCCATCCCGACGTGTTCGATCGCGTAGGCCACCGGTTGCGGGACGTTGAGCTGCCGGTACGAGACCATGCCGGTCAGGATGGCGGCGACGATGATGTAGAGCACCGTGCAGATCGCCAGGCTTCCGATGATGCCGATCGGCAGATCGCGCTTGGGGTTCTTCGTCTCTTCGGCGGCGGTCGACACCGCGTCGAAGCCGATGTAGGCGAAGAAGATGAAGAACGCTCCGAAGAGCGTGCCGCTCCATCCGAACGGGAAGTAGGGCGTCCAGTTGGCTTGATCGACGTGGCCGACGCCGACGGCGATGAAGAAGAGGACGATGCAGACCTTCACCGCCACGATGATGTTGTTGACGACCGCGGATTCGCGCGTGCCGCGATAGAGCAGCACGCCGATCAGGCAGATGATGCAAAAGGCGGGCAAATTCATGATGCCGTGCAGCGGCTCGCCCATCGGCCCGGTATCCCAATGGTTGTGCAGCAGCGCCGCCGGAATGCTGAGGCCGATGTTCTTCATGACGGTCGAAAAATAACCCGACCATCCGATGCTGACCGTCGCCGCGCCGAGCGCGTACTCCAATACCAAATCCCAACCGATGATCCACGCGATGAACTCGCCGAGCGAGGCGTACGCGAACGTGTACGCACTGCCCGAGATCGGAATCCGGCTGGCCACCTCCGAGTAGCACAGCGCCGCCAAGGCACTGACGATGCCGGCGATCACGAACGAGATCGTCAAGGAGGGGCCCGCGAACTTCGCCGACGCGACGCCGGTGAGAACGAAAATGCCGGTGCCGATGATGGCGCCGATCCCCATGGCGGTGAGCGAGACGGCGCCCAGCGATTTCTTGAGTTTGTGGGGATCGACGATCGCCGTTTCGGTGGGATCGTCTTGCCCGGCCTCTTTCAGCAGGAGCTCCAAGGGCTTGATACGTTGTAGCAGCATTAAGGCTCGTGAATACCTCCTCGGCGGCGGACTCCCTGGTTTTCCGGCGACTTTGGTCGTGACGAGCGTTTGGCGAACCAATCGTAAGCAGCCTTTGCCGCCGGCATGGCCCTGCCTATGCGCGGCGAAGTCGCTCGCGAGATGCGCGATTTCGACGTCCTCGTCGTAGGCGGCGGCAATGCCGGATGTGCGGCGGCGATCGCCGCGGCGCGGCACGGCGCCAAGACGATGCTCGTCGAGCGGTACGGCTTTCTGGGCGGCACCGCGACGGCCGCCATGGTCGGGCCGTGGATGACCTTTCATTCCGGTTCCGAGCGCATCGTCGGCGGCATCGCGCAAGAGATCGTCGAGCGCCTGGTGCGCTCCGGCGCCTCGCCCGGGCACATCCACGATTCCTCCGACTACGTGCCGACGATCACGCCGTTCGATCCCGAGGCGCACAAGGCGCTGCTCTTCGAGATGATGCGCGAGGCCGGCGTCTCGCTGCTGCTGCACGCCTACGTGGTCGACGCGCTGGTCGAAGGCGAGACGGTGCGCGGCGCCGCGTTCGCGACGGTGGCCGGCCGCCGCGAGTATCGCGGGAACGTGGTGATCGACGCCACCGCCGACGCGTTCGTCGCCGCCGCCGCCGGCGTGCCGACGCAGCAGGGCGACGCCCGCGGACGCGTGCAGCCCGCGAGCTTGATGTTCCGTCTCAGCCACGTCGATCTCGGCAAACTCTCGACCTACGTGCGCATGCATCCCGATCAGATGCGCACGACGCTCAAGACGCACGAGCGCACCGCGCCCGCGCTCACGGCGGTGGCGGGCCTTTACGCGCTGTGGGACCGCGCGCGCGCCGACGGCCTGGTCGACGTGCCGCGCGAGCTCGTCTCGTTCTTCATCTCGCCCTATCCCGACGAAGTCACGGTGAACATGACGCGCGTCGTCGATATCGATCCGCTCGACCCCGACGATCTCACGCGCGCCGAAGTCGAGTCGCGGCTGCAGGTGATGCAGCTGCTGGCGTTCTTTCGCCAGCGCGTGCCCGGCTTCGAAAACGCGCGCGTCGCGGCCACCGGAACGCAGATCGGCATTCGCGAGTCGAGACGCATCGTCGGGCGCTACACGCTCACGCGCGACGACGTGCTGGGCGCGCGGAGGTTCGACGACGCGGTCGCGCGCAGCGCCTATCCGATCGACATCCACAATCCGTCGGGCACCGGCACCACGACGCACCGCCTCTCCGCGGGCGAAAGCTACGAAATTCCCTATCGCTGCATGGTTCCGGTCAACCGCGAGCAGCTGCTGGTGGCGGGGCGCTGCATCTCGACCACGCACGAAGCGCTGGCGTCGACGCGCTTGACGCCGACGGTCATGACGCTCGGGCAAGCGGCGGGCACCGCGGCGGCGATCGCGCGCAAGCGCCGCGTGCGGGCCGGCGACGTCGATCCGGCCGAACTGCGCGCGCAGCTGATCGCCGACGGCGTCGACCTGCGCCGCTCGGGCCCGGCGGCCGAGGCGCTGCCGACGTGAACGCCGCCATCGCGCTGGCACGCTCGTACGGCGTCGCGATCGTCTTCGCCGATCTCGGCGACTGGGGGCTCGACGAGCTTCGCTCCGAGTACGTAGCCGATACGCCGGAGATCCGGTTGAACGTCCGCATCGCCGAACAGCTCGCGCCCGACGAGCTGGGCGAGTTCGTCTCGCTCGCGGTCGGCCACGAGCTCTACCACCATCGCGAACGGCTCGGCGAGGTGCCCGTCATTCCCAATCGCGTCGAACGCGAGCAGGCCGCGAACGCGTTCGCCCGGCGCCTCCTAGCCGGCGGGCCGTGACCCGCTATTTCGCCGGCATCGACGGCGGCCAGAGCTCGACGGCGGCGGTGGTCGCCGACGAAGCCGGGCGCGTTCTCGGCCGCGGGCTCGCCGGAGGCGCCGACGAGGTCGGCGTCGCGCCGGGCTCGACGCGGTTGCGCGACGCGCTGCAGGGCGCGCTGGCCGGAGCGCTCGCGGCCGCGGGCTTGCCCCCGGCCACGCGGTTCGAGGCCGTGGTCGCAGGCGTCAGCGGATTCGAGGGACGCATCTACGGGGCGGCGCCCTCGTTCGAGACGCCGCGTTTCGCTTTGATGCACGACGGGCCGGTCGCCCACGCCGGCGCGCTGGGGGGCGAGCCCGGCATCGTCGCGATCGCGGGCAGCGGGTCGGTAGTGTACGCCACAGGCAGCGCGGGCGCCCAAACCCTGGGCGGCTGGGGGTATCTCTTCGGCGACGAGGGGAGCGGCTTTTGGCTGGTGCGCGAAGCGCTGGCCGAGCTGATGCGCCGCGAGGACGACGGCGATCGCGCGATGGCGGCCGAGGCCGGCGCGCTCTGCGCGTTCTTCGGCGCCGCGTCGATGCGCGAGCTTGCGCGCGCCTTCTATAGCGGCGGCGTCGGCCGCGAACGGCTGGCGTCGGCGGCGCCGCTGGTGCTGGAGTACGCCGCCTTCGATGCCATCGTCGAAGCGGGCACGCGGCGCCTGGCCGAGCTGGTGGCGCGCGCGATCGCCGCGGGAGCGGCTCCGCTCTACGCCTGCGCCGGCGGTCTCTTTGCCAGCGCGGCGTATCGCGAACGGGCGTACGCGGCCCTTCGCCGGCGGTCGCCCGGCCTGCAGGTCATCGAGCCGCGCTGCGATCCGGCCGTCGGCGCGCTGCTCTTAGCCTATCGCGAGGCGGGCGCCGCGCCGGCCGGGCTGCCGGCGTGACGCCGGCCGAGGCGCTGCGCGGCGGGCTGATCGTCTCCGTGCAAGCGTGGAAAGATTCGGCGATCGACGATCCGCGGGTGATCGCGGCGATGGCGAGGGCCGCGCAGGAAGGCGGCGCCGTGGCCGTTCGCGTGCAAGGCGTGCCGAATTTGCGCGCGGTGCGCGAGCGGGTGGAGCTGCCGGTGATCGGCTTGATCAAACGCGAGTATCCCGGCTTCGAGCCGTACATCACGGCGACGCTCGACGAGGTGGAGGCGATCGTCGCGTGCGGCGCGGAGATCGTGGCCTTCGATGCGACCGGTCGCGAGCGCCCGGGCGGGTGCGGCGTTGCGACGATTGTCGAGGCGATTCGCGCTGCGGGCCGCGCCGCGATGGCCGACTGCGCGACGCTCGACGACGCGCGCTGCGCGCTCGAGGCCGGCGCGCAGATCGTGGCGACGACGCTGTGCGGCTACACCGCAGAAACCGCGGGCCGCCCGCTGCCCGCGCTGGGCCTCGTGGCCGACTTTCGTCGTCTCTCGAACGCCGCCGGCGGCGGAATGGTGGTCTGCGAGGGCGGCGTGGTTCGCCCCGAACAGCTTCGGGCGGCGCTCGACGCCGGCGCCGACGCGGTGGTGGTCGGCACGGCGATCACCAACGTCGATTGGCTCGTTCGCGAATTTGCAGGGGCCGCGGACACGCGTTTACTAAATGATAGTGACTAATCGGAGCTTCGGGGAGAGACCGTTCCTTGGTTGAGCACAAAGCGCAGGCCGCCCACATCGGGCGCGGCTTTTGGACGGCGACGGCCGTTCTGGCCCTGTTGGCCGTCGCCGACATCGTCTTCTGGTACACCGCGCCGATCTACCAGTGGCTGCATCTTCCCGTGGCGATCGAGACGGCCGCGAAGGTCGACGAGCTGTCGACGTTCATGTTCGCAACCGGTTCCGCGCTCTACATCTTCATCGTCGGCTACATCCTGTATTTCGCGATCGCGTTCCGCGCCAAGGCCTCCGATCCGCCCGACGCGATCGGCGTGCAGGTGCACGACAACCACAAGCTCGAGTTTTGGTGGACGCTGATTCCGGCGCTCTTCGTGATCTTGCTCTCGGTCGAGAGCGTGCGCATCTGGTATCAGATCATGCCGCTCTCCAGCGAACCCAACAATCTCGTCGTCGAGTCGATCGGGCACCAGTTCTACTGGTCGTTCCGCTACCCGCAGATCAACGGCGAAGTCAACGGCGAGATGCACTTGCCGGTCGGCGTCCCCGTCACGCTCAATCTCACCTCGGCCGACGTGATCCACTCGTTCTGGGTGCCCGCGATGCGCTTGAAGAACGACATGGTCCCCGGCATGGTCACCGAGATCCGGCTGACGCCCACCCGTATCGGCCGCTACCCGATCGTCTGCACGCAGTTCTGCGGCACCGCGCACAACACGATGAACGCGATGGTCGATCCGACCAAGCAGTTCGTCGTGATCGAATCGAAATCCAATTTCGACGCGTGGTACAAGGGCATGCAAACCAAGAACGCGCACGCGAGCAACTCGCTCGCCGCCGCACCGTCGGCGAGCGCGATCGATCTCTCCAAGGGCGACGCGGCGGCCGGCAAAGCGCTCTTCAGCCAGAAGTGTACCGCCTGCCACGCGCTCGGGCCGTTCACCCAGACCGTGGTCGGGCCCGGCTTGAAGGGCTTGACCGACGATCCGGCGCGGCCGGATCTCGTCAACGGCAGCCCGGCGACGCCCGAGAACATCTCCAAGATCCTCCAAAGCGGATATGCCGGCAGCATGGGGCAGATGCCGAACCAGCAAGTCAACGGCCTCACCGACCAAGACATCGCCAATCTCGTCGCGTTTTTAGCGGCGCAAAAGTAAAAAGAGTCAGGACAGCATGTCAGTAGACGCAGCGCAGGTTCACGGCGGAGGGATCGCCGACCACATCCACCCCGAACCGCACGGGTTCGTCCGCCGGTACGTCTTCTCGATCGATCACAAGATCATCGGGATCCAGTACATCATCACCGGCTTCGTCTTCATGATCCTCTCGGGTCTGTTGGCCGAAACGATCCGAACGCAGCTCATGAACGCCAACGGCGGCTTCGTCTCGCCCGCGACGTATAACGAAGTCTACAGCATCCACGGCAGCGCGATGATCTGGCTGGTGATCATTCCGCTGGCGACCGGCGGCTTCGGCAACCTGGTCTTCCCGATCATGATCGGCGCGCGCGACGTCGCGTTTCCGTGGCTGAACATGCTCAGCTTCTGGATCTTCCCGGTCGCGGGCTTGATGCTCTTCTCGTCGTTCCTCATGGGCGCGCCGACGGCCGGCTGGACGGAGTATCCGCCGATCTCGCTGCAAGGGCAGGCGGGAACGTCGATGTGGTGCGCCGCGATATTTTTGGTGGGCGTCAGTTCGACGCTCACCGGGATCAATTTCGTCGTCACGATTCTCAAGATGCGTGCGCCCGGCATGACCTTTACGCGAATGCCGCTCTTCGTCTGGGGGCAATTCGCCACCGCGCCGCTGCTGATGATCGCCACGACCGCGCTCGCCGCGGCTCTGGCGGCGCTCTTCATGCAGCGCGAGTTCGGCGTGCCGTTCTACGATCCGACCAAGGGCGGCAGCCCGGTGCTCTGGCAGCACATGTTCTGGTTCTACTCGCATCCGGCGGTCTACATCATGATCTTGCCGGTCTTCGGAATCGTCTCCGAAGTGCTCCCGACCTTCTCGCGCAAGCCGATCTTCGGCTATAAGATGATCGCCTTCTCGTCGATGGCGATCGCGCTGGCCGGGTTCATGGTCTGGGCGCATCACATGTTCACCTCGGGGCTGGCGCCGTATCTCCAGCTGCCGTTCATGATCATCACGTTCCTCATCGCGATTCCGACCGGCGTAAAGATCTTCTCGTGGGTCGCGACGCTGTGGGGCGGCAAGATCCACTACACCAGCGCGATGCTCTTTGCGATCGGCTTCGTCGCGCTCTTTACGCTGGGCGGCATTACCGGCGTCTTCCTAGCGGCCGTGCCGTACGATCTCCACTTGCACGGCACGTACTTCGTGGTGGCGCACTTCCACTACGTGCTGGTCGGCGGCAGCCTCATGGGCATCTTCGCCGGCATGTACTACTGGTTCCCGAAGATGTCGGGCCGCTTGATGAACGAGACGCTGGGCCACTGGCACTTCTGGCTGTTCTTCATCGGCTTCAACGGCACGTTCTTGCCGCTGCACTGGCTGGGCATCATGGGCATGCCGCGCTGGGTCGCGACCTACGATCCGCAGTTCGAGTTCTGGAACCGCTTCGCGTCGATCTCGTCGTACGTGATGACGTTGGGGATCCTGCTCTTCTTCGTGAACGCGATCTGGAGCATCCGCAACGGCAAGAAGGCCGGCCCCAACCCGTGGAACGCACGGACCCTCGAGTGGCAGATTCCATCGCCGCCGCACTACTACAACTTCAAGCACGTGCCGACGGTCTACGGGCTTCCCTACGACTTCTCGCAGCCGCTCCCGTATAAAGGCTTGGAAGAAGAACTCACCGACTCGCCTCCGCCGATGCCGGCGGGCGCGCACTAAGAGGAACGCCGCGTGGCCGTAGTAACGCTCCCGCACGACGCACACGGGGAGGCCGATCAGCTCTACATCGAAACGCGAGAGCTCCGGCTGCAAGGGTTCTTGCTCTTCCTCGTGAGCGACTGCGTGCTCTTCTCGTCGTTCATCTTCGCCTATCTCTACCTGCGCAACAGCGGGCAGGGATGGCCGCCGCCGGGCATCCCGCGGCTCGACGTCGCCTTCGCGGCGTGGAACTCGGTGGTGCTCTTCGGTTCCGGCGCGACCATGCACTACGCGCTGGAAAACTGGAAGCACGGCAAGTTCATGGGCTACATGTGGTGCTTGATCGCGACGATCATCCTCGGCGCGATGTTCCTCGGCGGCCAGGGGTACGAATACAACCACCTGATCTTCCAGCAGCACATCACGTGGGGCGGCAGCGGCATCTTCGGCGCCTCGTTCTTCACGCTGACCGGAATGCACGGCTTCCACGTTTTCGTCGGCGTCTGTTACCTCTCGGTGCTGCTCTTGCAGTCGGCCGCGGGCGTCTACAACAAATCCAAGTACTTCGGAATCACGGCGGGAACGCTCTACTGGCATTTCGTCGACGTGATCTGGGTCGTACTCTTCTCGATCTTCTATCTGATTTAGGACGAACGATTCGATGCATTTCGATTTGCCAACCATCGAGCGCCTCGGGGCCATCATCGGCGGCATCGTCGTCGGCCTGGTCGCGTTCTACGCGCTCTACCAGGACTGGAAGACGCCCGGCCTGGAGAACAGCATCTTCAAGCTGATGCTCGCGCTTCTGGGCATCGGCGCGATCGTCGCCCTGCTCGCCGGGCTCAACGTGCTCGGCAACTTTCCGGCTTCGGGAGCGTAACCATGATCGTACGCGACGACGAGTATCTCGATTTCAGCAAAGTTCCCGAGAGCCGCGGCATTCCGGGGTTCCTCTACCGCATCATCGCGGTGGGGCTGCTCGGGATCTTCTGCGTCGGCGGCGCCTGCGTCTTATCGGCCGGCTACGGCCACGTCTGGCCCTCACCCCAAACGCAACGCGTCGACCTGGGGCAGATGCACCACTAACCCGCGCCGTCACCCCGAGCTCGTCGCGGGGCGGCTACAGGTCGGCGCGGTGGCCCTTGCGGGTGGCGATGCCGATCGCGAGCAGCGGGAATTCGTCGTCGGGGACGAGCCCGGTGGATCTTCCGTCGATTTTGTGTATCCCCGCGTAGGTCGAGAACTCGATCAGCGCGGGGATCGTCGCGTTCGGGAGCTTCGGCTCGCCCAGCCACTCCCACTCGCACGCAACCGATCGATCGGGGAAGAGCGCAGCCACGTAGCCGCGCGCGTCGTCTTCCGACGTCGCGTCGGGCTCGCGGTAGCGCACGTAGCCGTCGAGAATGTAGATCGGCTTGTACGTCTGTAAGTACGCGCGGAACGGCGCGACCAGCACGGCGACGAAATAGCCGACGAAGACCAGCGCGCCCAGCGCGAAGATCGGCGCGATTTTGATCAGCGTCGCATCGTCGGGCACGTGTTGCGCGCGCCAGACGATCCCCCACGTGATGAAGATCATGAAGACGATGCCGATCAATGGCTCGATCGCAAGCGCGAAGCGACCCGTGAGCCCGCGCCAGACGATGCGCCGTTCGCGTTCGGTCCACCGCCGGTGCGCCAGCAGGCGCGTGCGGCGGTCGAAGGCGCGGTATTTCACGGCGCGGCTCGCTCCACGATGGCGCCGAAATCCGTTCCGGCGGGCAGCGTGCCCAGCGTGCGGCCCGATTCGCCCAAGCGCGTCGCCACGAACGCTTCGGCGACTGCCGGCGGAGCGTGGCGGACGAGCAGCGCGGCCTGCCAGAGCAGCGCCAGCCGCTCGGCGATCCAGCGCGCGCGCACTTCGAGCGTCTCCGGCTGCGCGAACGCGCGCTCGACCTCGGCCGCGCCGCGCGCGATGCGCGGCTCGCCGGCACCCAGCGCGATTTCGTCGCGCAGCGCCTGCAGCGCCTCGGGCTGCTTGCGCAGGATGCGCAGCACGTCGAGCGCATTGATGTTCCCCGACCCCTCCCAGATCGAGTTGACGGGCGCTTCCCGGTAGAGCCGCGGCATGATCGATTCCTCTACGTAGCCGTTGCCGCCCAGGCATTCGAGCGCTTCTACGATGGTGCCCGGCGCGCGCTTGCACACGTAGTACTTACCCACCGCGGTGCCGATGCGCTTGAGCGCGAGGTCGCCTTCGTCGGCGGCCCGCGCCAGGCGCATGAAGAGCGCCGTTGCGGCCTCGGATTCGAGCGCGAGGTCGGCTAAGACGTTGCGCATGAGCGGCTGGTCGATCAGGTAAGCGCCGAAAGCTTTACGATGGCGCGTGTGGTGGATCGCTTGCGAGAGCGCTTCGCGCAGCAAGCCCGAACTGCCGATGATGCAATCGAGCCGCGTGGAGTTGACCATCTCGACGATCGTGCGCACCCCCCGGCCCTCTTCGCCGATCAGCCACGCGTGGGTGCCGTCGAATTCGATTTCGCTCGACGCGTTGCTGCGGTTGCCCAGCTTGTGCTTGAGCCGCTGGATGGCGAAGGCGTTGCGCGTTCCGTCGGGCAGCGCGCGCGGAACGAAGAAACAGCCGATGCCGCCCTCGGTCTGCGCGAGCGCGAGAAAAGCGTCGCTCATCGGTGCCGAGCAGAACCATTTGTGCCCGGTCAGCAGATACTCGTGCCCGGGGCCGCGGCCGCCGCCGGCGGGCTCGGCGCGCGTTTCGTTGGCGCGCACGTCGGAGCCGCCTTGCTTCTCGGTCATGGCCATGCCGCACAGAGCGGAGCGTTTCTCCGCGATCGGCACGAGCCGCGGATCGTAGGCGCGCTCTGCGAAGGCGGGCTCGTAGGCTCGCGCGATTTCGGGCTGCACGCGCAGCGCGGGAATGGCGGCGTACGTCATCGAGATCGGGCAGCCGTGGCCGGCTTCCACCTGCGACCACACGTAGAACTTCGCCGCGCGGCGCACGTGCGCGGCCGGCTGCGGATCGGTCCACGGCGCCGCGTGCATGCCGTAGTGCGTCGCGTAGCGCAGCAGCTGGTGCCAGGCCGGATGGAAGGCGACTTCGTCGATGCGGTGGCCGAAGCGATCGTGCGTTTTGAGCTCGGGCGGATGCTCGTTGGCATCGAAGCCGAGCTGGATCGTTTCGGGACGCCCGGCGAGCTCGCCGAGCTCGATCAGCTCCGCGCTGCCGGCGCCGCCGCTTTCGCGATCGAACGCTTCGGCGAGCGCTCGATTGGACGAGAACACGTTGTAGCCTTCCAGCGGCGGCGGCTGGTTCGAAACGCGATGCGTCGGCATCTCAACGGGTTCGCCGCTCCCGCGGGCGTCCCCGCGCCCGCCTTACGTGGGCGCTTCGAGCGCGTTTTCAGGCGGCCGCAGCGGCTCGGCGCGCTCGCGGGCACGCGGCTGCAAGGTCGCTGCGAGGACGATCGCCAGAAAGGCGATCGCGCAGAAGCCGAGGTAGGCGTGGCGGTAGCCCGCGATTTCGTTGCTGGCCAGCCCGATGAGCGCGCCGGCCAGCGAGCTGCCGAGAATTTGGCCGACGATGAGGCACTGGCTGAGCAGGCCGATGGCCGTCGCCCGGCTGTTCTCGGGCGTCTCGTTGGTAACGATGTAGCGCGTCGGCGCGCCCAGCAGCGCGCCGAATCCGGCACCGGCGACGACCATTGCCAGCAGCGCGAGCCATAGCGACGAGAAGCCGAGCGCGAAGATCGCCAATCCGATCTCGGTGAACACCGTGCCGGCCAGCAGCACGTCGCGGCTTCCGAGCCGGTCGAGCGCGCGCCCCGAGGCCGGGATGACCGCCACGAAAACGAACGCGCCCAGCGCCGCGACCAACCCGGCAGCGGCGTACGAGAGATCCTGCGCGCCGACCAGCACGGTGGGGATGAAGAAGAGCGAGCCTTCGAGCATGCCGACCAGCACTTCGAGCGCGTACGTTTTTGCGAGCTGCGGCGCGCGCACCAGCGCCAACGGAATGACCGGGTACCGCTCGGAGCGTTCCCAGAGCGCGAAGCCGACGAGAAAGCCGGCGCCGATCGCGCCGATCGGCCAGCGCGTCGCGATCAGGCCGTCCATCACGCCGAGCAGCCCGAGGCAGAGCAAGATCAGCCCGACCACGTCGAGCGGATCGCGCTGGCGCGGGGCCAGAACGGGAACGTAGCGGCGCGCGAGCACGGCCACTACGCCCGCCAGCGGCACGTTGAAGATGAAGATCCAGCGCCAATCCAAGAAGTGCGTGACCAGGCCGCCGACGGTCGGGCCGATCACGGCGGCCAATCCCCACGTCGCCGCCACCATGCCGAGCGCCGCACCGCGCCGCTGCGGCGGGATGACGTCGCCGATTGCCGCGGTCGCGACCGGGAAGATTCCGCCGGCGCCGAGCGCTTGGATCGCGCGCGCGAGCAAGAACACGGTATAGTTCGGCGACGCAATCGCGAGCAAGCTCCCGGCGGCGAAGAGGCCGATGCAGGCCAGATACACCGGGCGGCGCCCGTAGCGATCGGCCAGCGTGCTCGCAACCGCGATCGAAACGACGGTGACCAACAGATAGAGGGTGAAGACCCAAGCGAGATCGCCAGTGGTGATGCCGAAATCGCGGCCGAGTGCCGGCAGCGCGGGCGAGAGCACGCTCAGATCGAGCGCGCCTGCGAAGACGCCCAGCGCGAGCGTCCAGAGCAGCGGCGTCACGTGAGGAAGATGCGGTCGAGCACCATGGCCGCGCACATCAGCGCGAGATACAGCAGCGAGAAGCGGAAGAGCTTTCGGGGCATGGTACGGCCGTGCGTGCGATCGCGCCACGTGCGAAACGCTTCGAGCAAGAAGATCCCGCCGAGCACGGCGGCGGCGCCGAAGTAGAGCGCGCCCATCACGTGCAACGGGTAGAGCGCCAGCGAAACCGCGACTAGGATCGCGCTATAGTACAGGATCTCGCGTTTGGTGCGGTCGTCGCCGTAGACGTTGGGAAACATCGGGATGTTCGCTTTGGCGTAGTCGATTTCGGTCATCAGCGAGAGCGCCCAGAAATGCGGCGGCGTCCACAAAAAGATCAGCGCGAACAGGCCGAGCGCGGGCGCGCCGATTTGGTGCGTGACGGCGGCCCAGCCGACCAGCGGCGGTACCGAACCGGCTGCTCCGCCGATGACGATGTTCAACGGCGTGAGTCGCTTGAGCCACATCGTGTAGACGACGACGTAGTATACGTTGCCGGCCAGCGCGAGCCACGCCGCCAGCGGATCGACCAGCACGTACATGATCGCGAAAGCGGCGGCGCCGACTACGAGCGCGAAGATCGTCGCTTCCGTGCGCGACACGCGACCGCGCGGAATCGGCCGCATCGCCGTGCGCGCCATCACCGCGTCGATATCGGCATCCCACACGCAGTTGAGCGCGCCGGCCGAACCCGACATCATCGCGCCCGCGAGCAGCGTCCAAAAAACGAGCGGAAGCGAGGGAATCCCGCGCGCGGCCATCACCATCGCGGCGGCCGTGGTGATCAGCAGCAGGTAAATGATCCGAGGCTTGCAGAGTTCGAAGTAATCGCGCGTGCGTTCCAGGGCGGCGTCGATCAGCCGGCGCGGGGCGACGACCGTACTCACGAGGCGCTCGCCGTCGAGCGTCCCGGCGCCGCTTCGAGCATGGCGAAGCTCGCCGCGACGACGAACGCGAGAAAGACGAGCGCCGCGTTGAACGCGTGCGCTTCGCGCAAGTCGGTGGGAAGACGCAGCGCGACGTTGAGCAGGCCGAGCAGCACTTGCACGCAGATCAGCGCGACGCCCGTCGCGACGCTCGCACGCACGCGTGCGGAAACGGGGCGAGCCCACGCCAGGGCCAGCGAAGCGGCGGCGCAGAGCAGCGTCCCGCCGGCAAGAAAACGGTGGAGCATTTGAACGTATTGCCCTTGGGTATACACCACCACATTTCCCGCACATCCGGGAATCGAAAGGCACGCCAGCCCGGCTCCGCTCGAGCTGACGTACGCTCCCATGCACATCGTGACGAACGCCAGAGCCGCCGTACCGAAGAGGATCGCCCCCAAAGCCGGGACGCGCGCCGCGCGCCCGGCCGGCGCCTCGCTGGCGGCGCCGAAGACCGCCAGCGCCGAGAGGGCCGCGATGAATGCCATCGCCGTGCCCCAGTGCAGCACGACCGAAATGGGGCTATTGGAGAGTTCCACGGTGGCCGCGCCGAGCAGCACCTGTGTCAGAAAGAGGGCACCGATTGCGACGGCGGCCGGACCGATGAAGGGCGAGCGGCGCCGCTCGCGCCAGGCGACGATCAGCAGGCCGACGACCAGCGGTGAGACGCAGAACGCCAGCAGGCGATGGAGCCATTCCCACACCGTCCCGTCGGCGAACGACGGGATCAAGCGGCCGTGGCAGAGCGGCCAGTCGGGGCAGGTGAGGCCCGCGCCATTGATCCGGGTCCAGCTGCCGAGCATTACCGTCGCCAGGGCGACGATCATCGTCACCAGCGCCAAGCGTCGCAACAGGTTCATGAACGATTTTCAGGGTAGCGGCCAGCGGGTACCCGGGACAATGACATTAGGGGCCTCATTACAGAGCTGTGAAATCCCGGCCTGCGGGGGAGGCCGCCGAGGCGTGCAAGCGAAGGCGTCGGCCGTGGCCATCCACCAGTCGGCGCTGCGCGTCTCGCTGCGGTTCTCGGGGCTCCTGATGGCCGCCGTGCTGGTGGCCGGGTGCCGCGAGGTCCGCGTGAAAACGTTCGCCCAAGGGACGACGACCGTCCCGGGCGGGAATCAAGTGCTGGTCGTGCGCAACGCCAACGAACTCGCCAAATTCGGCATCCACGCTCCCGTCCATTTCAGAGGCGAGTTCGGGGTGATCCTTCTCATGGGCCCGCATACGCGAACCGGATACCGCCAAGTGCTCGAATCGATCCGCGCCAACGATCAACGGGTGCGGATCGTCGCCTTCGAACAAGAGCCGGCCGACGGGGGAGAACCCTCCGACGCCAGCTACCGCACGTACACCCTCTGGATCGTTCCCAACAGCGTCTACCGCCGCGGCGTTCGGGTCGACGTCGTGACGCCCAGCGACGAACCTATCGCCACGACCTTTCTTCCCTAAGCTCTGCTCCGCATCGGACGATACTTCACGAAGTGCTGTTACCGCAACGAAAGCCCGCCGCCGAGGTTCGAGAACTCGCGCAACGCGTCGACGTTCGCATCGAGCGGCTCGGCCTGGTGCTCGAACCCGACGGCTCGCCGCAAGAGGCCGGCGGCATCTTGAATCCGGCCGGCGCGCGCGCGCCGGGCGGAGAGTGGCTGCTCTATCCGCGGTGCGTTGCCGAGGGCAACATCTCGCGCGTCGGCACCGTGCGCACGCGCGCGCTCGATCGGGGATTCGAGACGGAACGCCTCGGCTTCGCGCTGGAGCCGCAGGCCGAGTACGAAGTGCGTCCGCACCCCGGTTATGGCTGCGAGGATCCGCGCGTCACGTTCGTACCGGTGTTGAACGCCTACGTGATGGCTTACACCGCGTTCGGGCCGCTCGGGCCGCGCATCGCGCTCGCGCTCTCCAGCGACGCGTACCGCTGGGAGCGGCTGGGGTTGCTCGCGTTCGAAGGCGCCGGCGCGAGCATCGGCGACGACAAGGATGCGGCCTTCTTCCCCGAGCCGGTGCTCTCGCCGTCGGGCGTTCGCAGCTTGGCGTTCTATCATCGTCCGATGCTCCATCTCTCCGCGGTCGACGGGCGCGCGGCGATTCCGATGATCGAACGCATGCCGCTCGAAGATCGCGAATCGATTCGCATCGGCTACATTCCGCTCGACGCGGCGCTGGCCGACCGCGCCAACTTGCTGCGCGTCGCCGAAAGCGTGCAGGTGCTTTCTCCGAGCCTGCGCTGGGGCTCGATCAAGATCGGCGGCGGAACCGCTCCGGTGCGCGTACCGCCCGGTTGGATGTCGATCTATCACGGCGTCGATCTCATCGACAACAACGGCAGCAAGCCGTCGCTGCGCTATAGCGCGGGGCTGGTGATTCACGATCTCGAGCGCCCCGATCGCGTGCTCTACCGGTCGCCCAAGCCGATCCTCACGCCCGATTCGCAGCGCGAGCGCGTCGGCGTGGTGAACAACGTCGTCTTCCCGACGGCGCTCGACGTTCGCGAAGATCTCGGCGAGGGCGTGTACGACGTCTATTACGGCATGGGCGATCACTCGATCGGCGCCGCGCGCATGTGGTTGAGCTGCTAGCGCCGGGGTGCTGCGCTATCTCCTGATCTCTGCGATCGTCGTCGTGGGCGCCACGATGCTGATCGCGGCCTGGACGGAGCGCGACTTCATCCGCATCAAGCTCGCCTCGGTGTACGCCAGCGCGCCGCCCAAGCCGGCGGCGCCCGAGCCGAGCGGCACTCCGTCCGGCAAGGGGCTCTCGATGGTGGCCCCGTGGGCGCTCTCCGCGCTGCCCGAATGCCTGATCCAGCAGTCCGATACGACCGGCCCGCCCGCCTACGTGCTGGCCCATCTGCCGGCCGGCGCGCGGCGGATCGTGCCTCCCGCGACCCTGCAGTACGGCAATTGCACGATTTTGCTGCGCGGCGACGAAGCCTACGTCCGGCGGGGGGCCGACCGGTTCCGCATCCCGCCGCACGTCGAGTACTACCGCACCTCCGCCGGCCTGGCGCAGCTACGCCGCGACGGGCCCGGGATGGACTTACGCATCTACCAGCCCGCCGGGCAATCGAACGAATGACGATACAAGACGAAGTACGAAAGCGGCGATCGTTTGCGATCATCTCGCATCCCGACGCCGGAAAGACGACGCTGACCGAAAAGCTGCTGCTGTACGGTGGGGCGATTCACGTCGCGGGCCAAGTGTCGGCGCGCAAGCGCCAGCGCCAAGCGACCAGCGATTGGATGGCGCTCGAGCGCGAGCGGGGCATTTCGATTACGTCGACCGTGCTGCAGTTCCCGTACGGCGGCCACGTGATCAATCTGCTCGATACGCCCGGCCACCAAGATTTCGGCGAAGATACCTACCGCACGCTGCTCGCGGCCGATAGCGCGGTGATGCTCATCGACGCCGCCAAGGGCGTCGAGCCGCAAACGAAAAAGCTCTTCGCAATCTGCCGCGAGCGCGGCATTCCGCTCTTCACGTTCATGAACAAGCTCGATCGCCCCAGCCGCGAGCCGCTCGAACTGCTCGACGAACTCGAGCAGGTGCTCGGCATCGGCGCGTATCCGATGAACTGGCCGCTGGGAAGCGGCGAGAGCTTCCGCGGCGTGTACGACCGGCGCGATCACGCCGTGCATCTCTTCGAGCGCTCGGCTCACGGTGCGACGCGCGCCGCCGCGACCGTCGCCGGCGTCGACGACGCGCGGCTGCGCGAGCTCGTCGACGAGCACACCTACCAGCGCTTCCGCGAAGAACTCGAGCTGCTGGAAGGCGCCGGCGAGAGCTTCGACCGGGACGCGATGCTGCGCGGCGAGACGACGCCGGTGTTCTTCGGCAGCGCGGTGACGAACTTCGGCGTGCAGCTCTTCCTCGATTACTTCGTCGAGATGGCCCCGCCGCCGGTGCGCCGCGGAGCAATTCCGCCCGACGATGCCGAGTTCACCGGCTTCGTCTTCAAGATCCAAGCCAACATGGATCCGCGGCATCGCGACCGCATCGCGTTCGTCCGCGTCTGTTCGGGCAAGTTCGAACGCGACATGCTGGTGCGCAACGGCCGCACCGGGCGCGAAGTGCGCCTCTCGCGTGCGATGCGGCTCTTCGCCGACGAGCGCGAATCGCTCGACGCCGCGTACGCCGGCGACGTGGTCGGCTTGGCCAATCCCGGCGCCTTCGCGATCGGCGACGCACTCTACGACGGCGCGCCGGTCGAGTTCCCGCCGATTCCCGCGTTCGCCCCCGAGCACTTCGCGTCGGTGCGCAGCGTCGATACCGGCAGCTACAAATCGTTCGGCAAGGGCATCGCGCAACTGCGCGAGGAGGGAGCCGTCCAGGTTTTCTACCCCTACGGCTCGACCCGCAGCGAGCCGATCCTGGCCGTCGTCGGCGAGCTGCAGTTCGAAGTGGCCAAATACCGGCTCGAAGCCGAGTACGGCGTAAAGACCGTCTTTTCGACGCTGCCGTTCTCGGTGGCGCGCCACGTGCAAGGCGACGCCGAACTCGTCGCACGCGCCCAGATGCCGTCGAACGCCAAGCTCGTCGAGGATTGGGAGGGGCGCGCGGCCGCGCTCTTCGAGAGCGAGTGGAGCCTGCGGCTCGCGCAAGAGTGGAATCCCGCGCTCGTCTTCGCCCGTTTCTCCGCCGACGCATCGAAGGAGGCCGTCACACCGTGAAGCGCTTTGCCGCACCCGCCGTCATCGTCGCCGTCGCCCTGGCCGCCGCGCTCTCGGCCTGTTCGTTTCAGAACAAGTACGAGCGCGAGGCCGAGGACGTCACCAAGGCGATGATCGCCAACGATCTGCGGCCGGTGCAGAACGACATCTCGCCCAGCGTCAACATCACGCGCGTTCAAGTCGCCGAAGCCTCCGACGAACTCGGCGCGCAAGGCCGCCTGCTCTCGGTGAAAGAGACCACGCAGGGCTGCCCGGCCGGCGTGCACTGCTTCGACGTGCACTTCGAGAAGCGGCTCTACTACGAACGCATGCGTCTCGACGAGAACGGCAAAATCGTCAGCTGGCAATACCACGCCGCCCCCGTCGCGGTGTCGCCCTGAGCTCGTCGAAGGGCGCCGGCAATCTCTAGCACCGTCACGTTCGCCGATATTCAGGCCGCTGCCGAGCTGCTGCGCGGCGTCGCGCACCGCACGCCGGTTGCGCGGTCGCGCACGCTCGACGAGCGCTGCAGCGCCGAGATCGCGCTCAAGTGCGAGAACCTGCAGCGCATGGGGGCTTTCAAGTTTCGCGGCGCGTATAACTTTCTCGCTTCGATTCCGCCGGAGCGCCGCGCGGCCGGCGTCGTGGCGTTTTCGAGCGGCAACCACGCGCAGGGCGTCGCACTCGCGGCGCGGTTGCTCGGCATGCCGGCGACGATCGTGATGCCGTCGGACGCGCCGGCGGTGAAGCTCGAGGCGACGCGCGGCTACGGGGCCGAGATCGTGCTCTACGAGCGCGAGCGTTCGCATCGCGACGAAATCGCCGCCGGCATCGCGCGCGAGCGCGGCGCGACCGTCGTGCCGCCGTTCGACGATCCGCGCATCGTCGCCGGCGCCGGTACGGCGGCGCTGGAGCTGCTCGAAGACGCCGGGCCGCTCGATGCCATCGTGGTGCCGACGGGCGGCGGCGGCTTGATGGGCGGCACCGCGATCGCCGCGCAAAGCATCGATCCGTCGATTGCGATCTACGGTGTCGAGCCCGAGGCGGGCGCCGATTTCGCGCAATCGCTCGCGCGCGGAGAACGCGTGACGATTGCGGTACCCAAGACCATCGCCGACGGCCTGCAGACCACGGCGCCGGGCGAAGTGACCTTCGCCATCGCTCGCGAGCGCGTGAGCGGGGTCGCCACCGTGAGCGACGACGAACTGCGCGAAGCGGTGCGGTTCCTCTTCGCACGCATGAAGCTCGTCGTCGAGCCTAGCGGTGCGGCCGCCGTCGCGGCACTGCTGCACGGCCGCATCCCCGAACTGCGCGGCAAGCGCGTGGGCGCGATCCTCAGCGGCGGCAACGTCGATCCGCGCGTCTTCGCGTCCATCATCGCGCCCTAACGCGTCACGCGGCGGCGCCGTGGAGCGCTGGTAATGGCATGCATCGCCGCATTCGCACGCTGGCGCTCCTTCTGTCCACCGCGGCGCTCGCGGCGTGTGCTCCGCGCGTTGCGTACCCGGGGCTGCAGCATCGCACGGCGTTCGAGAGCGAACAGCTGCACGTCACGCTGCCTTCCGATCGGGTCCAGCGCGCGATCCGGTCGTTGCGCGGCATCGCCTCGAGCGGCGACGGAGGCGCGAACGTCAACGCGTACCTGCTCTATCCGGCGGCGCGCAGGTTTCCCGCGAGCGCGTACGCACTGGCGATCGCCGACGCCCGCACCAAGGCGTCGGTGGTGGCGCGCGAGGCCGGCGAAACCCTCGGGCCGATCGTCGCCGTCGACGACCTCACGATTCGCGGCGCCGGCGACCGGCGCGGGGGGCTCAACCTCGTACGCGGCGGCGGCGTCGACGTCTCGGTGCGGTTCGGCGGGCGGTTTCCGATGACGATCGTTGGCAGCGCTACCGTGCCGCCGCTCGATAGCGACTGGCGCCAGGAGGACGGCATCGCGATTGCGATCAGCGTTTTCGGCGGCCCGGATGCCGCCCACGTCGGCGCCCGGTTCGCCGAGCTGGAACGCGCGGTGCTGGGCGTATGCCGGCGCTGGGGCGCAGGGCCCGGCGACGTCGCGGTGGTGCAGACGAACCGCAGCCTCTAGCGTTGACGCTCCATCGACGGCCCTGCGGGCGTACCCGGCGTTGACTGCTTGAGCGCGCGGGCCGGAGCGCGCTTCGGAAACGAATCGGCGACGGCATACATCTAGAGTGCGAGGCGCTCCGTTGTGAGGGCATACGCAAGGCCTTCACGCTACAGGAGTGTACGCAACCATGAGATTCACCGCCATCGGCACGGGAGCGCTGTTCGCGCTCGCGATCGCCGTCAGCGCCGCGGCCGCGGTGGCGCAAACGCGCCCCGGCCCCGCACCGCGCTTGCCCTACGCCCCCGCATCGGGGATGGTTCAAACCGGCTTGTTTCCACAGATCGATCCGTTCGCAGCCAGCTTGCAGCCGAACCAGACCGACGGCTTCGGAGCCAACCGCATCCTGCGATTCACCTACCAGGAGCAGTTCGACTGCGTGGTGCAGCCCAACGACGACCGCAACTATAGCGGCGTGATCGCCGCCAAATCGGCCGAACAGTTCAACTCGCCCGAGTGCCAGATCGGCGCGCCGTCCACGATCGATCCGACCGGCGCCCCCGCGTCGAGAACCGACGTGCTCTACGTCCTCGTTCCGTTCTTCGAAACCAATCCGAGAACGCCGGCGTTCACGCCTGCGCTCGGCAAAGCGCTCAAGAAGCTCTTCGGCATGGTGCCCGACGCGTTCAAACCGAATCCGGGCGTGTACGTGCAGTGCCCCGGCGCCAAAGGCATGCCTGGAACGTGCACGATGCACGCGCCGCAAGTCGATCTCGGGCCGGTCCTAGCCGCGCTGAAGAAGGTTCCGCCGAAGACCGAAGTCTACGTGCCCCTGCCCAATCACGATCACTTGCTTCCGAACAACACCATCAATCAGTCGCCCGAGTGGTGGGTGGTCGACGTCGTGCTCGTCGAGAGCCCCAAAGTGTGGCCGAGTGCGAACGGCAAGACCGGCATTACGTCGGTTGCCAAACTGATGGCCGCGCAGAAGGCCGGGACCGCCTCGGCGGCAGTGCCCAGCAACTTCTACCTGTTCTTCTCGTCGCGAGCGATCTCGATGCCGATGTCGTCGCCGATGTCGATGTAGCTGCCGCGATTAGAGCGAACGAGGCGTTTGGAGCGAAGCGACAAACGCCTCGTAATCGCGTTCCACGCACGCCGCGTACGAGTTCGCGAAGCGCACCATCGCTTCTGCGAACTCGTCGCTCTTTCCGAGATACGCGGCGATGGCGGCGCCGTCGCCCGAACGGGCGTGCGCGCGAGCCAGCGTCCAGCCGCAGCTCGCGGCGTAATCGGCGAGCTCGGGCGCGGTGACGCGGCTCAAATCGACCGAGGCTTTGCGATCGGCGAGCTGCCGGACGTAGAAATCGCGCTCGCCAAAGCGCACCCATCCCAAAAAGACGTCGCTGGCGGCCTGCATCAAGTGCTGGCCGTTGACGACGCGCTGGCCGTGATTGGCGAAGCGACTGTGCGGCAAATAGGCCTCGAGGACGGACGCCTGCGCTTCTTTGAGCTGCAAGACCAGTTGGTCGCCGCGGTTCGAGAGCATCAAGGCCGCCATGCAGAGCGTTCCGACGCTGCCGACGCCGACGACTTTGAGCGCGAGATCGGCCAGCTCGTAGCGTTCGAGCAGCACGCGCACCGACGGAAAGACCGATGCGGCGTAGTGCTTCATTGCCGCGCGCGCCTCGATGGCGATGGGATCGCCCGGATCGAGGCGGCGAAAGTAGGGGTTGCCGGAGACGAACCGGCCGCCGGAAGGCTCGCGCTCGGCCTGTCGGATCGCACGGCGCCAATCGTCGGCGCGATCGCCCGAGCCGCGCGCCAGCGTGTCGACGTCGAGGCGCGCGTACCACACGTCGAGCGGCGAACTCTTGGCAAAGCGCCGGATCGTGCGCCGGTAGCTCTCGGCCGCGCTGAAAACGGCGTCGGCGGCGGCGCTGCCGCGCAGGCCGGCGTCGCCGGCGGCGAGCGGAACGCTCGCGCACAGACGCATCACGTCCCACTCCCACGGGCCCGGCAGCGTTTCGTCGAAATCGTTGAGATCGAAGACGAGATTGCGCTCGGGCGTTGCGAAGATGCCGAAATTCTCGAGATGCGCGTCGCCGCCGAGCTGCGCGAAGATCCCGGTGACGGGGACGGGCGCGAGATCGGCTGCCATGACGGCCGCACCGGCGCGGTAGAACGCGAACGGCGAGGCGGCCATGCGCTCGTGGCGGATCGGGAGCAGATCTTGGATGCGCGCGCGCTCCTGCTCGGCCAAGATGCGGAGCGGGTCGCGGGCGGGCGCGGGCTGCCAATCGCCGAACGAGGCGCGCGGAACGCGCTCGCGCAGCGATTTCAGGGTTGCGGCCGCCCCATCGCGTAGAACTCCGGATTCGGCCGCATATCCATCACGCCGGCCATCCGGTTGGAGAATCCGAAGAAGGCGGCGATTGCGGCGATATCCCACACGTCGTCGTCGGTGAAGCCGGCTTCGCGCATCGCGTCGATCTCGTCGTCGTCGGCGGCGAAGCCCGGTTCGTTCACGGCCGACGCGAAGGCGAGCATCGCGCGCCAGCGCGGCGTAAGATCGGCGGTGCGCCAGTTGTTCGAGATCTGTTCGGCGAGCGCCGGATCCTTGCCGAGAATTCGCAACGCGGCGCCGTGCGCGGTCATGCAGTATTGGCACGCGTTCTCGGACGAGACGGCGACCACGATCGCTTCGCGTTCGGCGCGGCTCAAGCCGGAGGGGCCTTTCATCAGCACGTCGTGGTATGCCATGAACGCGCGAAAATGTTCCGGGCGGCGGGCGTACGCGCGAAAGACGTTCGGAACGAACCCGATTTTACTGCGGTTCGCTTCGTAAATTGCGGCGAGGTCTTCGGGGAGCTCGGCTTCCGCCGGCTCCCCAAATCGCGATGCCTGCGAGGGGCGATCGATCAAGACTTGATGTCGCCGCAGGAGACGTACGTCGCCAAATCCAACGTGCTCTTGTGCACGTTGATCGCGTACGGCGTCGAGAGGAGCTGCGCCATCGTCACGCCCTTCACGACCGAAGTCGACGTGCCGTTGCTCAGGCTCGTCAGCGGCCACTCCGGCGCCGCGTTGATCTTGCCGCACGTGCCGGCGTGGATGTGCGTCGGCTGATCGGCTGCGGGCGCGTTCTTGAGCGTGACGACCACCTTGACGCCGTCGTCCTGCTGCGTCAGCGTGGCGCTGCCGGTCTCGTTCGACCCGTTGAGGGCTTTCATCTCGATGGTGAGCGTGGTGGGCGCGGCCGCCGCGGCCGTCGAGAGCGAGAGGGCGAAGAGCGCCAGCCCGGCGAGGGAGATTCGAGAAACGTTCACGAGAAAAGTGCTCCTTTCACAAAGACGTTAGGGCAAACGTTCGCCCGAAGCATTCGGATGCATTTCGGCTTGCGATAATGCGCTGCGCGCGGTCCGGACGGCCGCCGCAGCCTGGGTGGTCGGCGCGGCGTCCGCGCCGTCGATCGTATCGAGGAGCACCGCCAGCCCTTCGTTCAGGCGCGAGAAAGCCGCCGCGGCAGCTTTGTTGCCCGCCTGCTTGGCTTTGGCGGCATCGCCGGCGCTGCGCGTCATCATCGCCGAGACCTCGTGGGCCAGACGGTACTGATCGTCGAGCGCGGCGGCCGAGATGGTGACGCGGGGATCCATCAGGATCTTCACGGTGCGCTCCGAGGTGGTATCGCCGGCTTGCAGGCGCACCGTGTAGGTGCCGGGTACGACCAGGACGCCTTGCGGAACGCGCGGCGTGCGGTGCGGCACGGCCGAGATCGGCAGGTCGTACGCGACCGAGCCGGGCGCCGGCTCGCGCAGATCCCAGACGAAGCGGTGCATGCCGGCACCGGTTGCCGGGGCCTCGAACGGCGCTTCCCAAAACGACGGTTTGTCGAGATCGGGAATCGGCGCCGGCGCTCGATCGTCGCTGGAGTACCGGCGGACCAGGGCTCCGCGGGCGTCGTAGACCGAAATCGTGACGCGCGCGGCCGGCTCGCGCAGCGCGTAATCGAAGATCGCGCCGTCGGGCGGATTCTCGCCGGTCGGCTCCTCGGGCGGGAGCGGCGTATCGGTATTGGTGCTGCGCGCGACGCGATAGGCCGGCGCGGGATTGAAGAGATAGGCGCTGCCGGTTTGCAGGCCGCCCGCGAGTTCGCGCAGCGGTTCGGCGTCGGTGAGGATCCAGAAGCCGCGGCCGTGCGTCGCGACTACGACGTCGTCACCGTGCACGACCAGATCGCGCACCGAGGTGTGCGGCAAGTCGAGCTGCAGGGATTGCCAGTTTTGGCCGGCGTCGAAGGATGCATAGACGCCGTTTTCGGTGGCGGCGTAGAGCAGGCGCGGCTGCACCGGGTCTTGACGCACGGCGTTCACCGGCTCGTTTGGAAGACCGTTGGTGCGCAGGCTCCAATGCGCCCCTCCGTCGGTGGTCACGTAGACGTACGGGCGCAGGTCGTCGAGCCGGAAGCGAGTTACCGCCACGAACGCCGTATCGTCGTCGACGCGCGACGCGTCGATCTGCGCGATCTTGCTCCAGGGCGTCAGCTGCGGCGGCGTCACGTTCTTCCAGTGCGCGCCGCCGTCGCGCGTGATCCACACGTAGCCGTCGTCGGTGCCGGCCCAGAGGGTCCCCGCGTGGCGATACGACGGCGCGAGCGAGTACACGACGCCGCGGTGCAGGCCGTGCGCGGGGTCGTCGGATTCGAACGGCGCGATCACGCCCGGCACGCCGGGCGCTTGGCGCGTGAGATCGGGGCTGATTTGCTTCCAGCGATTGCCGCCGTCGTCGCTGGCGAAGACGACGTTGGCGCCGAAGTAGAGCCGGCGCTTGTCGAAGCGATCGAACGCCAACGGTTCGGTGCGGACGACGCGGTACTTCTTCGAAGGCAGCACGATCGGCGAGACCTCTTGCGTCTGGCCGGTGTCGTCGCGGTACTTCTCGACTTTTCCGCCGTAGAAAATGCCTTGGTGGAGCGGGTCCTCTACCACGTAGCCGTATTCGAACGCGCCGACCGGGCGCCAATCGCGTTCGGTCGTCATTCCCCAGTTGCCGCGGCTGCTCACGCAGGCCGATCCGCTCTCTTGCTGCCCGCCGCACACCCAGTACGGAAAGCGATCGTCGGCAAAGGCGTGATACATCTGCGCGGTCGGCTGGTTGTACCACGAGCTCCACGTGCGGCCGCGATCGACCGAAATCGTCGCGCCTTGGTCGCTCGAAAGCGCGACGATGTCGGAATCGTTCGGGTTGAGCCAGACGTCGTGATAGTCGTCGCCGCCCGGCGCGCCCTTGATCGCGACGAACGTTTTGCCGCCGTCGGTCGAACGGTAGGTGGAGGTGTTGGTGAGATAGATCGTGTTCGCGTCCTTGGCGTCGACGGCGATCGAGACGAGATCGTCGCCGCGCTGCGCGATGTTCGGCGCGTCGTTGACCTTCGCGAAGTGTGCGCCCGCGTCGTCGCTGCGGTAGAGCGCGCCGGAATCGTCGCCTTTGGCTTCTTCGTCGGCGTATGCGTAGACGATCGACGGGCTGCCGGGGGCGATGGCGAGTTCCGTGCGGCCGATGCGCGCCGGCAGGCCGTCGGTTAACCGGCTCCAGGTGGTGCCGCCGTCGGTCGATTTGTAGACGCCGCTGCCGGCGATCTCGAACGACGCGCCGATCTCCCAGGGCGCTTGACGTGCCGCCCACAGCGTCGCGTAGACGGTGTTGGGATCGTGCGGATCGATGGCGACGGCATACGCACCGGCGTCGGCGTTCTCGAAGAGCACGCGCTGCCACGTGGTGCCGCCGTCGGTCGAGCGATAGACCCCGCGCTGATCGTTGGGGCCGTACGGATGGCCCAGCACCGCGACGAACAGCCGCTGGGCGTTGCCGGGATCGATCGCGATCGCTCCGATCTGCTGGCCGTCGCGCAAGCCGACGTTCTTCCACGTCGCGCCGCCGTCGGACGACTTGTAGACGCCGTCGCCGATCGAGAGATCGGGCCGCTGCAGCCCTTCGCCGCTGCCGGCGTAGATCGTTTGAGGATCGCTGGCGGCGACGGCGATCGCGCCGATCGATCCGGTCGGCTGCTTGTCGAAGAGCGGCATCCAGGTGCGCCCGGCGTCTTGCGTCTTCCACACGCCGCCGTCGGCGACGCCGATGTAGAAGACGTTGGGCCGGCTCGGGACGCCGGCAATCGACGGGGTGCGGCCGCCGCGCATCGGGCCGACGTAGCGCCAATGCAGCGACTGATAGAGCGACGGCGAAACGCCGAGCAGCGCCGCCAGCGCTGCAACGGCGAAAAAGCGAACGATCGGCATGGTCGCGAGGTTCGCGCCACCCCCGGGGCGCCCTGCGCCCGGACGCTAGCGGCCGGTCTCGCTCTTGACGAAGGCGCCGATCTCGGCGAGTGCGGCGCGCGTTTCGGGCAGGTACTCGAAGAGCTGCCACACGTGGTGCACGCCGTCGTAAAGGTGCAGCCGTACGTCGGTGCCGGCGGCGGCCGCGCGATCGCGCAGCCGGACCGAATCGTCGCGCAGCATTTCGATTTCGCTGGCTTGCACCAGCAGCGGCGGCAGCCCGCGCAGGTCGGCAAAGAGGCCCGAGACGCGCGGATCGTCGAGCGGGATGTCGCCGGCGTAGAGTTGCGCGAACCCGCGCGAGCCGTCGTACACGACGACGTCGTCGAGTGCGGCGTTGGCGCGCACCGAATCGCCCGAGGAACTCAAATCGAGCCACGGCGAGAGCAGCACGCCCGCAGCCGGCATCGGGCCTCCGCGATCGCGCAGCGCGAGCAGCAGCGAGAGTGCGAGCCCGCCGCCGGCCGAATCGCCGCCGACCGCGATATCGCGCGCGGCGACGCCTTGGGCGAGCAGCCAATCGTAGGCGCACAGGGCGTCTTCGAGCGCGGCCGGATACGGATGCTCCGGCGCCAGCCGGTAATCGAGGGCGAAGACGCGCGCGTCGCACGCTTTGGCGAGAGCGCCCGTGAGCGTACGGTAGTGCGCGGGCGAGCAGGCGACGTATCCGCCGCCGTGCAGGTAGAGCACCACGCGCCGCGCGTCGGAGTGCGCCGCCGCCACGAGCCATTCGCCGCGCACGCCGGCATCGTCGACCCGCCGGCGTTCGACGCCGCGCGGCGGCTTGGCGAAGCTCCAGGTCATGCGGTCGAGCGTCGCGCGATAGCGCGGCACGAAACCGGGCTTGCCGATGGCGCGCGCGACCGGACCCTTGGTGGAGACGCGCGCGACGAAGCGTGCGAACCGCGCCCGGAGGCTCGCCACCGGCTAAGCGCCGGTCACGTCAGGCGCTTGCCGTTCGGCCGGCCGCGGCGTTTGGGCTGGAATGCGGCTCCCGGCTTCCACGTCGTCTTGCGCGGGAGCTCTTCGTCGACGTCGTCGCAGCCGATCGGCGTGAAATCGCGGCAGTCGTGCGGGCGCGCCTCGTAGATGCCGCAGTAGTAGCGGCCGCTGCGCGAGCCCATCAGAAAGACGCAGTTGTCGGTGAGATCGTCGCTGACTTTGCGCAGCCATCCGACGTGGAATCCGTCGGCCGACGGCCGCTCGACCACGTACTGGCGCATCACTTCGTCGTAGCTCATACGCAAGTGATCGGCGATGCGCTGCACGTCGGCGCGGCTGACGAACGGCTCGTAACCGCTGCAGCATTCGGCGCAGCCCGGCGGGCACGCGAGATTGTCGGGAATTTCCTTGAGATGCTTGCGCGCCAAGTCGATCACTTTGCCGATCGCTTTGACGAACTCGGGGCTGTCGTTGTACTTGTACACCCACTCGCGCTTGGTGATTTCGTTGGTGTTGTAATAGCGTTCGACTTTTTCGTCGAACTCGATCGTGATGTGCTCTTCGTCGATCTCGATCTTGTTGACGTGTTCGAGAGGACGCGCGTCGAGCAGTTCGGGGTGCGTCGGCTGCCCCGTGCGCCGAGCGAAGTTCTTCAGGGCGATGAGGTCGATGGTCTCCATGATGCCGCTTCGATTCCGGGGCCGTGCGGGGACGGCCTGTGCCGGAAGTGAACTCTACCGGCCATGCGAACGGCTATCGGCGTCGATCTCGGCGGGTCACACGTCTCGGCGGGGGTGGTGACGGAGGACGGCACCATCCTGCGCCAGCACGAGCAAGATTTGGAGGATCTCCGCTTCGACGCGGTCATCGCGGCGGTCGCGGAAACGATCGGCCTGGCGGTCAAGGACGCGGGGAGCGGCGTGGCGGGCATCGGCATCGGTTCCCCCGGCAATATCGACGCGTCCAGCGGCGCCGTGCTGTACAGCCCGAACTTCGGATGGACGAACGCACCGCTCGGCGAGGCGTTGCGCAAGAAGTTCGACGTGCCGGTCTTCGTCGGCAACGACGCGCGCTGCGCCACGCTGGGCGAGTACGCGTTCGGCTGCGGGAAGGGTACCAAGGATTTCGTACTGCTGACGCTCGGCACGGGCATCGGCGGCGGCATCGTGGCCGGCGGCCGCCTCGTGCTCGGCAACCGGTGGGGCGCGGGCGAAGTCGGCCATCACCAGATCCGGCCGAGCGACGGCTTCGTGTGCGCCTGCGGAAAGATCGGCTGCTTCGAAGCGCAGGCCTCCGGCACCGGGTTGATCCGCCACGCGTTTGCGGTCGCGCCGTCGTTTCCGCGCAGCGCGCTGCTCGACGTCGATCGCGACCGGCTCAGCTCGAAGAAGATCCGCAAGGCCGCGCAGGCCGGCGACCGGCACGCGCTCGCGGCCTGGCAGAACTTTGCCGGCGACCTGGCGATCGGCCTGGCCAACGTGATCGCCTTCGTCAATCCGCAAGTCATCGCGCTCGGCGGCGGCGTTTCGTCGGCGGGCGACTACATGCTCGATGCCGTGCGCCCCGCGGTCGACGCATTGACGACGATGGTGCCCAAGGGTACCACCACGATCGCGATCGCGCAGCTCGGCAACGACGCCGGGCAGGTCGGGGCAGCGAAGATGGCCTTTGCCGGCGGATTGGTTGGCGCCGGCGATGCAACGGCCGGCTAATCGCGGCCTGGCGCTGATCACCGGCGCGTCGGGCGGCCTCGGCTTAGAGTTCGCCAAGCTCTGCGCGGCCGACGGCTACGACCTCGCGCTCGTCGCGCGCTCGGAATCGGCGTTGCAGGCCATCGCGGCGGACCTGCGCGAACGCCACGGCGTCGAAGCGACGGCGATCGCACTCGATCTCGCGGTCCCCGATGCGGCCGGCGCGCTCTTGCCTCGCGTTCCTCGCTGCGACGTGCTGATCAACAATGCCGGCTTCGCTACCAACGGTCGCTTCGAAAACATCGCACCCGAACGCATCTCGCAGGAGATCGCGCTCGACGTTCTCACGCTCACGCAGCTGACGCGCGCCTATCTCCCCGGCATGCTCGAGCGGCGCGCGGGAAAAGTGCTCAACGTCGCCTCGACCGCCGGTTTTCTGCCCGGGCCGTTCATGTCGGTGTATTACGCGTGCAAAGCCTACGTCATCTCCTTTTCGACGGCGCTGGCCGAAGAGGTGCGCGGCAGCGGCGTTTCGGTGACCTGTTTCGCGCCCGGCGCGACCGCGACCGGCTTCGCCGACCGCGCGCACATGAACGATACGCTGCTCTTCAAGCTGGGCGTCGCCAAGGCCGATGCGATGGCCCGCGCCGGTTACGCGGGCATGCAGCGGGGTAAGCTCATGGTCGTGCCGGGTGCGTTGAACTGGCTGGTCGGCGCGTCGGCGCGATTGACGCCGCGGCGCTTGCTGCTGCGCGTTTCGCGCAAAGTCGTGGAGGGAGAGTCGAACCGTGCCAACGCGCATTCGTAACGCCGCCCTCGCCTCGGTGCCGCTGCTGGCGGCGATCGCGGCCGCCGGGTGCATCGCTGCCGGCAGCTCGGCGGCGAGCTCGGCTCCGCCCGCAGATTCGATTCACAAGATCGAGCACGTCGTCATCATCATGCAGGAGAACCGCTCCTTCGATTCTTACTTCGGGACCTTTCCCGGCGCCGACGGCATCCCGATGCGCGGCGGCGTTCCAACGGTGTGCGCGCCCGACCCGACCGACGGCACCTGCGTCAAGCCGTACCTCGAGAAGAGCGATCGCAACCGCGGCGGCCCGCACGCCGCCGCCGCCTCGGTGGCCGACGTGAACGGCGGCAAGATGAACGGCTTCGTGGCGACCGCGCAGCGCGGCCTCAAACGGTGTCGCGATCCCGAGGCGCCCAACTGCGCGAACGACGGCCACGACACGATGGGCTACCACGACGGGCACGACCTCGCCAACTACTGGACCTACGCGCGCGATTTCGTGCTGCAAGACCGCCTCTTCGAACCCAACGCGTCGTGGAGCTTGCCGCAGCATCTGTTCATGGTGTCGGAGTGGTCGGCGGTCTGCTCGCAGCGCGGCAATCCGATGTCGTGCGTCAACGCGCTCGACCATCCCGACAATCCGCCCGATTTCTTGCGCCACAGCGCGCGCGCCCATCGCAACGGCTTGCCCGATTACGCGTGGACCGATCTCACGTACCTGCTCCACCGTCAGAAGGTGAGCTGGGCGTACTACGTGATGGCGGGCACCGAACCCGACTGCGCGACCAACGACGCCTCCTGCGCGCCGGTCAAACAAAACGCGCGCACGCCCGGCATCTGGAACCCGCTGCCGTATTTCGATACGGTGAAGGCCGACGGCCAGCTCGGCAACGTGCGCGACATGCGCCAGTTCTACGACGACGCGAAGAACGGGCGGCTTCCCAGCGTCGTGTGGCTCGCACCGGCAAATCGCTTCAGCGAACATCCACCCTCGCTCGTGAGCCTCGGGCAAGCCTACGTCACCGGCGTCGTGAACGCGATCATGCGCTCGCCGGATTGGGACAGCACGGCGATCTTCCTAACGTGGGACGACTGGGGTGGATTCTACGACCACGTCGTTCCGCCGGTGGTCGACGAGAACGGTTACGGCATTCGCGTACCGGGCATGGTGATCAGCCCCTACGCGCGCAAGGGCTTCATCGACCACCAAGTGCTCAGCCACGACGCGTACGTGAAATTCATCGAAGACGATTTTCTCGGCGGCGCGCGCATCGATCCGCGTACCGACGGGCGGCCCGACCCGCGCCCTGACGTTCGCGAAGATGCCAAGCAGCTTGGCGATTTGCGCGCCGATTTCGATTTCGGGCAAGCGCCCCGCAAGCCGGAAATCTTACCCAACGGCACGGTGTGGACCGGCACCGAAATGGTGCCGAGCCGGTAGCGCGTTCACAGCAAACCATCTGATTCGTCGCGTAGGGTAGGTGGTGTGGAGAGATACATCGCTGCCGAACCTACGCCGGTCGTCAGGCTGGCGCCGTTGCAAGCCGAGCTGGGAACGCCGTGGGTGACGGTCGCGGTCGAATCCAAACCGAACGTCCTGCGGTACGCATGGCCGTGCGGGTGCTCCGCGGTCGGTCTCGGTGGCCCGACGTGTCTGCCCTCGCCCTGCGAGCGGCATCGCTCGCTGCGAAGCGTCGGCTAGACGCCGGCGGCTTGGCGCAGCGGCCCGAGCGGCAACTCTTCCTGCGGCGGAATCGTCCCCGTGTTGGCGATCTGGGCGATGAGCGACGCGATCCGGCGCGAACTGCGGCGCGGCGCGACGATCTCTTGGCTGTGCCGGATCGCTTCCAAGCGATCGGGCGTGCGAATCATATTCGTCACGGCGGCGACCACTTCGCCCGCGCCGTGCAGCGCGACCGCGCCCAGACCGTTGTTGCGAACGAAATCCACGTTGCCGCGTTCCTGGCCCGGCACGTAATCGTACACCACCACCGGCAGCTGTGCCGCGTTGGCTTCGGCCAGCGAGCCGGGGCCCGCCTTGGTGACCAGCAGATCGACGGCGCGGAAGTACTCGGGAATTTTGTCGGTGAAGCCGAGCACGGTCATCGGCGTCGGCAGCGACGGCGCCATCTCTTGCAGCTTCTGCTGGAGGTGCTCGTTGCGCCCGCACACCACTACGAGGTGCACCGGCAGGCGCGCGCGCGAGAGCGCGAGCGTGGTGGAGAGCAGCTTGCCGCCGCCTTCGCCGCCGGCCATCAGCATCACCGCGACGCGGTCGAGCGGCAATCCCAGCGAGGCGCGCAGCTCGGCTTTGGTGCCCGTGACGTCGTCGAATTTCGGATGGATCGGATGGCCCAGCAGCCGCAGCCGCGAGGGCGAGACGCCCCGGGAGAGCGCCCGCTGGTAGACTTCGCGCGCCGGAACCACCACCGCATCGGCGTCGGCGACCAGCCAGGATTCGTGTACTTTGCCTAAATCGGTGATCACCGTGACGACCGGCACGTGCTCCATGTGCGCGTCGGCGCGCGCCCGCAGGGCGGCGTGGTTGAGCAGCGGATGGACGGAGATGATGGCGTCGGGCTGGTAGCCGATGAAGAGATCGCGCAGCCGCTCGCGATAGAGCGGCTCGCAGAAGCGGATGAGCGCCTTGTAGCGCCGGCGGCCGTTGGTGGCGTAATAGAGGGCGCCGTAGACCGGTGGGGCGTAGCGCAGGGCCATGCTGTAGCCCAGGCCGAGCTGCGTGAGGGGGAAGGAGCAGTGGGCGGCGACGTCTTCGATGCGGTGTTCGAACGGGTGAGGGCTCTGGATCTCGTCGAGGGCAGCCGTGATGGCATTTGCCGCACTGCGGTGGCCGCCGCCCGTATCCGAGATCAAGAATAACGCCCGTTTGGTCATGCGCTCCCCCGTTAGGCTTGCGCCGGCGCCCTCCTGGGGGTCCGGCGGGTCCGGCGGCCGGCGGCATTGCGCATCCGGCGGCTCGTCGGCGCGAGCTTGGCGAGGAACGCCCGCGCCGGGGCGTCATAAAACCGGAAGATGTCGCCGAACTCGATATCCGGGTTTCGGTGGTGGCCGTCGTGGTCCTCGGGAAGTACTATTCCCAAAGGCCGGGCGATCGAAAGCAGCCACGCTGGGGTCTTCCATCCCAGCTCGGTGGTATGCCGCCACCAGACGTGGAGCTGCCCCAAGGCCAGCCCCAGAAGCGCGCCGGGCCAGGAGAGCCGGCAGGCCAGGACCGCGACGATCAGATAGGGCACCGCACCGAGAATGCCGTCGAGGAGGACCGCCGGATCGACCGAGAGGACCGCGTGGTCCCAATACGACCGCCGGCGATCGTGATGGGTTCGCAAATGGAGCGTAAACCAAAGATGCTGGGGGACGTGATAGAAAAAGGTCGACGCAAAATCGCCGACCACCAAGACGATCGCCGTCGCCAAGAACAGATCGCCTATTGCGCCCATAGCCTCTCCACGGTCGTCACGCTCCTCTGCGGTACCAGATTCCCTGTTTTGCGCCGTTCGATACCATTGACCTTGCTGGCGGTCGCCGTCGCAGCGGGCTGCAGCTCGCTTCCATCTCAGCGTACACGCGTTCGCGGAATTGCGCCAGCGCGTCTGCAAACGGCTCTTAACGCGGTATTAAGCTGGCCCGGGCCGCCGCGCGTTTCGGCGCTCAAGGGCGCCGTGCTCTTTCTCGACGGACCGCCGGTACGCGCGCCCGAGCTCGCGCTGACGCGCGCGATCCTGCATACCAATCCGCGCATCGCGCAAGCGGCTGCGCTGCTGCTTGCGGTCGCTACCGTGCGTGCGGCACGCGCGAACGGCCTGCCGCCGGAGTTTCTCGGCGCGACCCTGTTGCAAGAATCCGCATACGACGTCGAGGCGCTTTCGGCCGCGGGCGCCGTCGGGATCGCGCAGTTCGAGCCGGAAACGGCGGCGAGCATCGGCGTCGACCCGTACGATCCGTTCGCGGCGATCGACGGTGCGGCCGAACTGCTCGGGCAGTACCTCGCGGCGTACCGGCAAACGTACCCCGACCCCTATGCCACCGCGCTGGCCGCCTACAATGCGGGGCCGGGTGCCGTGGAGCGCTACGGCGGCGTTCCGCCCTACGCGGAGACGCGCGAGTACGTCGACCTGATCTACTACCGCTGGACGAAAATCGTCTCGTACGAGGCAAACCGGTGACCGCAGCGCGAAGTGACCGCCGATGAGGTACGGATACGTCCGCAGCACCTTGTTGCTGCTCTGCACCGCCGCGCTGGCCGGTTGCGGCCTGACCAGCAGCCCGGCTGACAATTTGACCTTCAAAGCTCCGGCCGGATGGAGCGCTTCGCCCGGCATCATGGGCTACATGCAGTTCTGGAAGGCGTCCGACGACGAGATGCTGATGCTCTTCAAGTCGCCCAAGGAAATCTCCGAGAAAGACGTGTTCTCGTCGGCCAAGCTCAACGACGCAACCATCGTCGAGCGCAAAGACGTGACGATCTGCAACGGCCAGCACGCCGCGTACATGCTGGCGCGGGGGACTGCCACGGAAACGACGAGCACCGGCGGCGGCGTCAGCGTCGACAAGAAGACCCAGTCCTACGTGCAGGCGATGGAAACCGACGCCAACGGAACCACGTATTTCGCGCTCTACATCTATCCGGTCGACGCCAAGCCGAACGCCGAGGCCGTCGCCGCGCTTCGGCAGCTCTGCCCGAAAACGTAACGCCGCCGCTTGAGCAACGGTAGAGCGGCCCTGCGCCAACTTTTCGGGCGGCAGCCGCTCGCGTGGACCACGCCCGAGCACGAAGGCCCGAAACTTCGCCGCGTGCTGGGATGGCCGGCGCTCACCGCCATCGGCCTTGGCACGATGCTCGGCGGCATCTTCCCGACGATCGGGACGGGCGCGCACACCGCCGGCCCGGGCGTCATCCTCGCCTACGTGTTTTCGGGGCTCGTGAGCGTCTGCGTGGCGCTCTGCTATGCGGAGTTCGCCGGCATGGTGCCGGTCGCCGGAAGCGCGTACACGTATGCGTACGCGACGCTGGGCGAAGTCGTCGCTTGGATCATCGGCTGGGACTTGATCCTCGAGTACGGCGTCTCGGTCGCGCCGACCGCGGCCTCGCTTTCGGGATACTTCCAGCACATGCTGGCGAATATCGGCATCGTCTTCCCGGCCTGGGCGCAGACCGCCAACCTCGGCCACGGCGGCGCGTGGACGTTCGACGTTCCGGCCGCCATCGTCACGCTCATGGTGACGGCGCTGGTCGCGATCGGCATTCGCGAATCGGCGACGATCAACGGCGTGCTGGTCGTCGCGCAAATCGTGGCGATGCTGGTGTTCGTCGGCGTGGCCGCCCACGCGGTCTCGCCGGCAAACCTCCACCCCTTCATGCCGTTCGGGTGGCACGGCGTCTTTGCCAGCACGGCGCTGGTCTTTTTCGCCTACATCGGGTTCGATACGGTCACGGTCGCCTCCGAAGAAGCCAAACGGCCCGAGCGCGACGTTCCGATCGGCATCATCCTGGCGCTGGTCGTCGGCGGCCTGCTGTACGTCACGCTGACGCTCTGCACGGTCGGCGTGATGCCGTTCGCCAAGCTTTCCGACGATGCGGCAATGCTCGACGCCACCGCGGCGGTGACGCACAGCCGCCTGATCTTTTGGATCGTCGCCTTCGGCGGCATCGCCGGGAACGCCACGGTCGCGATCACGTCGATGCTCGGGCAAGTCCGCATCTTCTACGTGATGGCGCGCGACCGGATGCTGCCGCCGGGCGTCGCGAAAATCAACCTGCGCTTTCGCACGCCCGCGCGCATGACCGTCGTGACGGGATTGCTGGTGACGGTGCTCTCGGCGGTGTTTCCGCTGCCCGATCTGCTCGCGCTGACCAACATCGGTACGCTGGTCGCTTTCGCGATCGTCTGCATCGGGGTGCTGGTGCTGCGCTATGCCAACCCCGGGGCGCACCGGCCCTTCCGGGCGCCCCTGCTGCCGATCTTCGGCGGCGGCGGCGCGATCATGTGCTTCTTCCTGGTCAGCCAGCTCGCCGTCGACACGTGGATCCGCTACGTGGTGTGGTTTTTGATCGGCATGGCCATCTATTTCAGCTACGGATTCTGGAAATCGCGGCTCCGTACGGCCGAGGCCCCCGAACCCATCGCTCCGGCCTGAAACCGAACGCCTCGCGGGAGCGTTCTGAAGAAAATCTCCGGATCGGGGCATAATGCGCCAAAGGAGCGAGGGGATGCGCACGCTTACTGCGGTCGGTGACCGCTTTGAAATGGTCGAAGTGCGGCGCGCGCAGGGCGCGCCGTCGTTTGCCGAGGAGGTGGCTGCCGGCTTGCGCGCGCAGGCCAAGCGCCTGCCCTCGAAGCTGCTCTACGACGGGGTCGGATCCGCGCTCTTCGACGCGATCACGCAACTCCCCGAATACTACCTCACGCGCGCCGAGACCGAGATCTTGCGCCAGTGCGGCTGGGAGATCGTGCGCGTGCTCGACGAGCCGATCGACTTCCTGGAGCTGGGCAGCGGCAGCGCGATCAAGACGCGCCTGCTGATCGAGGAGGCCCTGCGCGTGCAAGGGCAGCTGCGTTACACGCCCATCGACATTTCTAGAGACGCGCTGCGCGCGTCGTCGCTCGCGCTGGTGGAGGCCCATCCGGGGCTCGCGATTCGGGCTTATGCGGGCGATTATTTCGACGTGCTCGCGGCCGACGGGCTGCGCAAGCAGTTCGCCCGCCGCGTGCTGGCGATGTTCATGGGCTCGAATATCGGCAACTACGAACCGCACGAAGCGCGCCGGCTGCTCGAGCTGCTCGCCGCGGCGCTGGTGCCGGGCGACGGCCTGCTGCTCGGCGTCGATCTCAAGAAAGATCGAGCGACGCTCGAGCTGGCCTACAACGATCCGATCGGCGTGACCGCGGCGTTCGATAAGAACGTGCTCGCGCGGATCAACCGCGAGCTCGATGCCGATTTCGACCCGCGCGCGTTCGCGCACGTCGTGCGCTACGACGAGGCGCGCGGTGCGGTCGATTCCTATCTCGAGGCGCGCGCCGCGACGGCCGTCGAGCTGCGCTCGATCGGTTTGCGCGTGAAGTTCGCCGCGGGCGAACGCATTCACACGGAGTCGTCGTACAAGTACGCCGACGCCGACGTTGCGGCGCTCGGCGGGGCGACGGGCTTCGCTCTCAAGACGACGTGGCACGACCGCGAGCAGCGCTTCAGCGTCCACCTGCTGGTCCGGCAATAGCCTCCGGCGCGGACGCGATCCCCGCCGGCCCGAACGCCGCCACCGTGACGGTGGGCGGCCGGGCCGTCGCCCTCACCAATCTCAACAAGGTCTTCTTCGAGGAGCTGGGGCTTACCAAGGGCGATCTTCTGCGCTACTACGCGCGGGTCTCCCCGGCGTTGCTGCCGCACGTCGCCGGCCGTCCGATGGTGATGAAGCGGTATCCCAACGGCGCGGCCGGCGAGTTCTTTTTCATGAAGCGCGCGCCGTCGCCGCGCCCGGAGTGGATCCGCACGTGCACCATCGAGCATCGCTCGGGTAACGTCATCGACTTTCCGGTGATCGACGATCTGCCGTCGCTGCTCTGGCTGATCAACCTCGGATGCATCGATCTCAATCCGTGGTACGCGCGGTGCGACGACCCCAATCGGCCGGACTATCTGCACATCGATCTCGATCCGTTCGGCGCTCCGTTTTCGATGGTGCGCGAAGGCGCGCTGGTGGTGCGCGACGTCTTTGCTTCGCTGGGCATGAAGCCGCTGGCCAAAACCACGGGGAGCAAAGGCATGCACGTGTACGTTGCGATCGAGCGCGAGCTGACGCAACACGAGGTGTGGGAAGTCGCAAAAGCCCTGTCGCACGCGATCGCAAAAGCGCATCCGGATCTCTTCATCGTGGAGTACCGCGTCGCGAAACGCCCCAAAGGCCGCGTGCTGCTCGATTACAATCAAAACTCCTTCGGGCGCACGCTGGCGTCGGTCTACTCGGTGCGTCCGGCGCCACTCGCCACGGTCTCCACGCCGGTTACCTGGGACGAGATCGAGGCCGGGTGCGAGATCGCGGATTTTTCCGTAGCCAACGTCCCCGAACGCATCGAGCGGGTCGGCGATCTGTGGGCGCCGCTGGAGAAGAAGCGCGGACGCTTCGATCTCGCCGCACTGGCCGGGAAGCTGGGCGTGCGGTGAAGCTGCCGATTCCACTCGATTTTGCGCCGATGGAGGCGCACGTCGCCAAGACGTTGCCCGAATCGGGCGCGTACCAGTTCGAACCGAAGTGGGACGGCTTTCGCGCGCTCTGCTTTCGCGACGGCGACGAAGTGGAGATCCAATCGAAATCGGGCCAGCCGCTGGCGCGCTACTTCCCCGAGATCGTCGCGCAGGCTCGGGCCCTCGAAGCGCGTCGTTTCGTGCTCGACGGCGAACTCGTCGTCCCGGTCGGCGACGGCCTCGATTTCGACCAGCTGCTGCAGCGCATCCACCCGGCCGCGAGCCGCGTCGCCAAGCTGGCGGCGGAGTTCCCCGCGACGTACCTGCTTTTCGATCTCCTCGTCGACGCGCGCGGGGAGCCCCTCGTCGAACGAACCCTGGCGCAGCGGCGCCCCGCGCTCGAAGCGTTCGCGGAGCGCTACGTGCGCGAGGGTTCGCGCTTCCGGCTCTCGCCGATGACCGGCGATCTCGAGACGGCGCGCGATTGGTACGCAGCCGTGGGTGGAGCGATGGACGGCATCGTTGCGAAACGCACCGACCTGCCGTACGCGTCGGGGAACCGCACCGCGATGCTGAAGATCAAGCGCATGCGCACCGCCGACTGCGTGGTCGGCGGGTACCGGCCGTCGAAGGACGGAGGCTCGATCGGCGCACTGCTGCTCGGTCTCTACGACGAATCGGGCGGCTTCGATTACGTGGGCTTCACCTCGGGCCTCTCGGCCGCCGAGAAGCAGAAGCTCCTGCCGAAGCTGCGCGCGCTCGAAGGCGAATCGGCCTTCACCGTGCGCTCTCCGGGTGGCCCCAGCCGCTGGAATCGCGGACGCGAATCGGAATGGATCGCCCTGCGGCCCGAGCTCGTGATCGAGATCGAGTACGACCACGTCTCCAACGGCCGCTTCCGCCACGGCACGCGCCCGCTCCGCTTCCGCCCCGACAAATCGCCTCGCCAATGCACCACCGAACAGCTCGCCACCACGCGCTAGCCAACGCACCGCAGCGCTAACGTTGCTGGAAAAGAGCGCAGCGCCGCTGTCACTCTGAGCGCAGGCGCGCAGCGCCGGAGTCGAAGAGCAACGAAAATCGCGAGCGTCGATTGCGCCGGCGCTTCGACAAGCTCAGCGTGACACGGCAGCACGGCGCAAACGTTGTGTCGCGAAAGGCGCTGCGCTAACGTTGCTGGGGAAAGAGCGTAACGCTTGTGTCACTCTGAGCGGAGGCGCGCAGCGCCGGAGTCGAAGAGCGGCCGAAAATCGCGAGCGTCGATTGCGCCGGCGCTTCGACAAGCTCAGCGTGACACGGCAGCACGGCGCAAACGTTGCTTTACGAAAGGCGCTGCGCTAACGTTGCTGGGAAAGAGCGCTGCGCTAACGTTGTTGGTAAAAGAGCGCTGCGCTAACGTTGTTGGGGAAAGAGCGTAGCGCCGGTGTCACTCTGAGCGGAGGCGCGCAGCGCCGGAGTCGAAGAGCGGCCGAAAATCGCGAGCGTCGATTGCGCCGGCGCTTCGACGAGCTCAGCGTGACACGGTAGTGCCGAACGAGACCGCGGTGCTGTTGCCGCCGCTGACGACGATGGCGATTCGTTCGCCATCGCGCGGCTCGTAGCGCCCGGAGAGCAGTGCGGCGAACGCCGCGGCTCCTCCCGGCTCGGCCACGGCCGACAAGCCGAGCCACAGCGCGCGCTGCGCTTGCCGGATCTCGTCGTCGGTGACCAGCACGACGCGCTCGACCGCGCGGCGGACGATCGGGAAGACGAGCTCGCCGACGCGCGCGGGCGCCAGCGAATCGTTGGCGATGCTGCCGGCCGGCGCGTCGACGGGGCGGCCAGCTGCGAGCGCGTACGTCAGCGTCGGCGCGCCGTCGGGCTCGACACCGACGACGCGCACGCCCGTGCCTTCGAACCACGCGGCGATGCCGGCGATCAATCCGCCGCCGCCGACCGCCACCAGCACGGTATCGACGCCGGCGTATTGCTCCTCGATTTCCAGCGCGACCGAACCCGTGCCGAGCAGCGTTTCGTGTTGGTCGAAGGCGTGGACGTTCAGCGCGCCGCTCTCGGCGACGTAGGCTTCGCACGCGGCGAGACTCTGCGCGTAGCGCGCGCCGCCGATCGCGAGCTCGGCGCCATAAGCGCGAATGCGCTCGACTTTTGGCGCGGAGGAGACTTCCGGCACGAAGATGCGCGCCTTCACGCCCAGGCGCATCGCTGCGTACGCGACCGCGGCGCCGTGATTGCCGCCCGACGCGGCCGCGATGCCGGCGGCCGGCACGTCGCGGAGCAGCAGATTCGCAAAGGCGCCGCGGGCCTTGAAGGAGCCCGGCGCTTGCATCGATTCGAGTTTGAAGCCGAGCTCCACCCCGCGCAAACCGAAGTCGCCGGCGTAGGCTTCGAGCAGCGGGGTGCGCCGCACGTATCGCGCGATGGCGGGGTAAGCGGCCGCGATCGCGTCGCGCGTCATCCGGTCGCCACGCGAACGCGCCGTTCGATGGCGCGCAGCGCACCGTCGGCGGCGACGGCCAGCGCCGACGCGGCGAGACTTCCGGCGACGATCATCGCGTTATTGTGCAGCGTCAGCCCGTTGAAAATCAGCACGCCCAGCCCTCCGCCGCCGACGTACCCCGCCAGCGTCGCGATCGCGATCATCGCGATCGCGGCGACCCGCACGCCGCCGATCATCACCGGCAGCGCTTGTGGGAACTCGACGCGCGCGAGCACCTGCGCGGGCGACATCCCCAGCCCGCGAGCGGCATCGACCTGCGCGCGATCGACGCCGGTGATGCCGGCGACGACGTTGCGCGCGAGCATGAACTGGGCGTAGACCACCAGCGCGACGAAGATCGGCGTAAAGCCCAGGCCGAAGGCTCGCACGAGGACGGCCAGCAGGGCCAAGCTCGGAATCGTATACATCGCGCCGAGGATGCCGAGCAGCCACGACGAGACGCGCGGGCGCCGGGCGGCATAGAGCCCGAGCGGAAACGCGATCGCCACCGCCACCAGCAGCGCGATCCCCACGAGCGCGAGATGCGTTCCGGCCAGTGCGGCGACGCGGGCGGGATGCGCCAGCAGGTAGCTCACGCGGAGCCCCGCATCAGCGCGCGCACGTGCAGAAAGTATTCGCGAAAGACCGGGTCGCCCGCGTGGAGCAGATCGCGCACGTACGGCGTCGCGGGGCGCTCGAGCAGATCGGCGGGGACCGCAGCTTGTTCGACGCGACCTTCGCGCAGCACCACGATGCGGTCGGCAAGCCGCAGCGCCTCGTCGACGTCGTGCGTGACGAAAAGCGTGGTAGTGCCAAGTTCGCGCACGATGCTCGCCAGCTCGCGCTGCAGTTCCGCGCGGACGACGGCGTCGACGGCGCCGAACGGCTCGTCCATCAACAGCACGCCGGGCCGCGCCGCGAGCGCTCGCGCCACCCCGATGCGCTGAGCTTCGCCGCCGGAGAGTTCGCGCGGCCGACGGTGACGATAGCGTGCGGGGTCGAGCCGGACGAGTCGCAGCAGCTCGTCGACGCGCGCGTCGATTTCGTCGCGGCTCCAGCCCAGCAGCGACGGCACCACGGCGATATTTTGAGCGACCGTCATGTGGCTGAAAAGGCCCACGGCCTGAATCGCGTACCCGATGCCGCGCCGCAGTTCGACGGCGTCGGCGTCGGCGACGTCGCGACCGTCGAGCTCGACGCTCCCGGCGGCGAGCGGAATCAGCCGGTTGATCGTACGCAGCAGCGTCGATTTGCCGCAGCCCGACGGGCCGAGCAGCACTACGAGCTCGCCCGCGTCGACGTCGAACGACACGTCTTCGATGGCCGCGCGATCGGCGTTCGCATACCGCACGGTCGCGCCGTGCAGGCGAATCGACGCGCCGCTAATGCGAGGGCTCCGACGAAGGTTCCACGGTAGCCAAGAACGCGGCCGCGACGTCGGCCGGGTCTTTGTGCTGGCTCTCGACCTCGGCGTTCATGCGCCGGGCCTGCGTGTCGGTAATCGCCGGCGCGATCGCGTTGAGCGCGGTCTTGATCTGCGGAAGGTTCTGCAGCGCGGATTTCCGCACGACCGGCGCGACCTCGTAGGGAGGCCAGAAATGCTTGTCGTCGCGCAGCAGCACCAGCCGCTCGTCGAGCAGCGCGCCGTCGGTCGAAAAGGCGCTGGCCACGTCGGCGCGGCCGGCCAGCAGGGCCTGATATTTCAGCGCGATGTCGTACGTGCGGACCTCTTTGAAGTGGAAGCCGCCGTAGGCTTCTTGCAGCCCCGGCAGGCCGTCGAGCCGGCTCAGGAACTCTTGGATCGTCGCCAAGCGCAGGCGCGGCGCCGCGACGGAGAGCTGCGAGAGCGTTTGGAGATGCTGCGACTGCGAAATCTCGCGCGTCGTGACCATCGCCTGCGAATCGTTCATCGGCGAGCGCTTGAGCCAAACGAGATCGAACTGTTGCGCGAAATCGCGCTTGACGGTTGCATAGGCGGCGTCGGCGTCGCGCATCGGCGGCAGGTTCAGAACGTTGATCAGCGCGGTGCCGGTGTATTCGGGATAGAGATCGATATCGCCGCGCCGGATCGCTTCCATGGCGATCTGCGTCGATCCGAGATTGAAGCGGCGCACCACGTTCAGGCCGGCCGCTTCGAGCGTCTGCGCGTAGATCTCGGCGATGATGAAGGATTCGGTGAAGTTTTTCGAGCCGACGCGCACCGTCTTCGGGTGCGAGGCGCAGCCGGCGGCTACGGCGGCGCCGATCAGCGCGATCGCGCGACCGCGCGCGATGGCGGTCACGCGCGCACCTCGATCGCGCGGTTGACGCGCCCGAGCAGCAGCTCGACGGCGATCGCGAGCAGCGCGACGGCGCCGGCACCGGCGAAGAGCGCGGCCGGATCGCCCGTCTGCAGGCCGCGCACGATCGCGTCGCCCAGGCCGCCCGCGCCGACGAACGTGGCCAGCGTCGCGCTCGCGATCGTTTCGGTGGCGGCCGTGCGCACGCCCGAGAACGAGACCGGCAGCGCCATCGGCGCGACGACGCGAGCGAAGCGCTGGAGGGCGGTCATGCCCATGCCCGTCGCGGCGTCGACGGCCGCCGCCGGAACGCCGCGGATGCCGAGATCGACGGCGATCGCGATGGGTGGAATCGCCAGCAGTGCCAGCGCCACGATGGCCGGCACCGTGCCGACCCCGAGGATGGGCAGCAGCAGCATCAGCACGGCGAGGCTTGGCAGCGTACGGCCGGCTCCCGCCAGGGCCAGCACGACGCCGCGCGCCGGTTCGACGGTCGCCGCGACGATGCCGAGGGGAAGCCCGGCGAACGAGGCCAGGACGAGTGCGCTAAAGGCGAGATTAAGGTGCTGCAGGATCTGCGCAGGTAAGTCGCTCCACATCCTCGCTAGAGTTTTCCCTCGGCGGGTCGAAACCATGGCCGGGCATGATCACGCAAGAGCCGGGTACGGCCCCCGAATCCGCCGTCCCGGTCGTTTCCCTCGAAGATCCGTCGCTCTACATCAGCCGCGAGCTCTCGTGGCTGGAGTTCAACGACCGCGTCCTCGAGGAGGCGCTCGACGCCGGGAACCCGTTGCTCGAGCGGCTGAAGTTCGTCGCCATCTACGGCACCAACCTCGACGAGTTTTTCATGATTCGCGTCGCCGGCATCAAGCAGCAGATCGAAGCGCAGGTCGTTCGCCGCTCGGCGGACGGGCGCACGCCTGCCGAGCATTTGGCGGCGATTTCGCAGCGACTGCGCAGCTCGCTGCTCACGCAAATGCGCCTGCTCAACGACGAGCTGCTGCCGGCGCTCGCCCGCGAGGGCATCCGGCTGATGAGCGTCTCCGAACTCGACGACGAGACGCAACTCGCGCTGGAGAAGACCTTCGACGAGACCGTCTTCCCCGTGCTCACGCCGTTGGCGGTCGATAGCGGGCATCCGTTCCCCTACATCTCGAACCTCTCGCTCTCGCTGGCCGTGGAGCTCGAGGAGACGACGCGCGACGGCGTCGAGCTGCACTTTGCCCGCGTGAAGATTCCTCAGACGCTCCCGCGCTTGATTGCGGTCGAGTCGGCGCCTCCGGGCGAGCGCCGCTTCGTGCTGCTCGAAGACTTGATCGCGCACCATCTCGGCGGCCTCTTCCCCGGCATGCACGTTCGCGACGCGTATCTCTTCCGCGTGACGCGCGACGCCGATCTCGATCTCCAGGAAGACGAAGCCGACGACCTGCTGCGCGCCATCGAATCGGAATTGCAGCGCCGCCGGTTCGGCGAGCCGGTGCGGCTCGAACTAGAGCGCGGCATGCCCGAGTACATGCGCGACTTTCTCTGCGACTCGCTCGATCTCACCGCGGTCGATTGCTACGAAGTCGAAGGAATGTTCGCGGTGAACGATCTCTGGAGCATCGTCGGCTTGCCGGGCTACGAATCGCTCCGCGACGCGTCGTTCATGCCGGCCATCCCCAAGCGGCTGCACGGCGTTACCGACATCTTCGCGGCGATTCGCGAAGGCGATATCGTGATGCAGCACCCGTACGATTCGTTCGATCCGGTACTGCAGTTTCTGCAAGCCGCGGCGCAAGACGAAAAAGTGCTCGCGATCAAAGCGACGCTCTACCGCACCTCCGGGAAGAACTCGCCGATCGTCAAGGCCATTCTCGACGCCGCCGAAAACGAGAAGCAGGTCGCCGTCGTCATCGAGCTCAAGGCGCGCTTCGACGAGCAGAACAACATCGAATGGGCCAAACGCCTGGAGCGCGCCGGCGCCCACGTCGTGTACGGATTCGCCAACCGCAAGGTGCACGCGAAGTCGCTGCTGGTGGTGCGCGAAGACGAAGACGGCCTACGGCGGTACATGCACTTCGGCACGGGCAACTACAACGAGAAATCGGCCCGCCTCTACACCGACCTGAGCCTGCTCACCTGCCGTGCGGAGCTGGGCGCCGACGTGACGCAGCTCTACAACGCGCTCACCGGGTTTTCGAAAGTAACCGATTACGAAGATCTCTGGGTCGCGCCGGTCACGCTGCGGCGCGAGCTGATCTCGATGATCGAACGCGAAACCGAGCACGCGCGCGCGGGACGCCCCTCGGGCATCCGCGCCAAGCTCAACGCGCTGACCGACGCCGAGGTGATCCGCGCGCTCTACCGCGCCTCGCAAGCCGGCGTCTCGGTGAACCTGCTGATCCGAGGCATGTGCGTGCTGCGCCCGGGCGTGCCGGGAGTGAGCGAACGCATCCGCGTGACCAGCATCGTGGGGCGCTTCCTCGAGCATTCGCGCATCTACGTTTTCGATAACGCCGGCGACCGCGAAGTCTATATCGGCAGCGCCGATTGGATGGGCCGCAATCTCGACGGCCGGGTCGAACTCGCCGCGCCCGTGCTCGATCCGCTCGTCGCCGACTCGATCGATTCGGGCATGCTCTCGGTGCTGCTCGCCGATAACGTGAAGGCTCGCGAGCTGCTCGAGAACGGCTCCTACCGCCGCCTCTCGCCCGGCCCCGGCGAAATGCCGGTCGACGCCCAGCGCGTCTTTCTCACGCAAGCGAAGTCGATGTAGCGGCTTTCGCGAGCTCCAGCACGATCTTCCACTCTTGCGGCGTCACCGGCTGCACCGAGAGGCGCTGGCCGCGTTTGAGCAGCGCCATGCCCATCAGCCGCGGCTCCGCGCGCATCGCCGCGAGCGTCACCGGTTCGGGGAACGCTTCGACGAACCCGACGTCGACCATCATCCAAATCGGTTTGTCGGGCCGCGCGCGGCCGTCGAAATACTCGCCGCCGCGCTCGAACTGCGTGAAGTCGGGATATGCCGTCTTCACCACCTTGCAGATGCCGGCCGCAGCGGGCTGCGCGATGCTCGAATGGTAGAAGAGCCCGAGGTCGCCGAGCTTCATCTCCATCATGTTGTTGCGCGCTTGGAAGTTGCGAACCCCGGTCCAGGGCTCGGTGCCGCGCTCGCGCAGCTGCTCGAACGAAAACGCGCTCGGCTCGGTTTTGAACAGCCAGTAGCGCGGCATCGGCCGGTTAGTCGGAGCCCGTCGCGACCGGGCGCTCGGGATCGGCGATCCATTCGCTCCACGAACCGCCGTAGATCCGAGAACCGGGCAGCCCGGCGTGTTCCATCGCAAAATGGTTCGCTGCAGCGGAGACTCCGGAACCGCACTGATGCACCACGCGCGACGGTTCCCAGCCGTGCTCTTCGAACTCTTCGCGCAGCGCCTCGGGCGATTTGAACGTGAGGTCTTCGTTGAAGTTCTCTTTGAACCAGCGGTGGCGCGCGCCCGGAATGTGGCCGGCGACGGGATCGACCGGTTCTTCGTCGCCGCGGTAGCGCTCTTTCGAGCGCGCGTCGACGAGGTGCATCTCCGGCGCGTGCAGCTTGGCATGGACGTAATCGGCGTCCACGAGAAATTCGTGGCGCAGCCGCGGCGTCAGCGTTCCCGTGTTCGCGGCCTGGGTGGGCGCGGCGGTCGTCGGGAAGCCGCGCCGCTGCCACGCGTGAAAGCCGCCGTCGAGGATGGCGACCGCGTCGTGGCCGATCCAGCGCGAGAGGAACCACAAGCGCGGTGCGAACATGTCGCCGCCGGCGTCGTACGCCACGATTTGCGAGTCGTCGTCGACGCCCATCGCGCGCAGAAACCGCGCGAACGCGTCGGGGTCGGGCATCGGATGGCGGCCGTTCTTTCCGGTTTTCGTGCCGGCGAGATCCTCCTCCACGTCGGCAAAGAACGCGCCCGGCACGTGCGACTCGTCGTAGAGGCGCCGGCCCAGCGAGAAATCGGTGAGCGCGTGGCGGCAGTCGACGACGACGAGCTTGGGATCGCCGAGACGCTCGTAGAGCGCCTCGGCCGAAATCAGCGTTCGAAACACGGCTTTAGTGAAGGTTGATCGTCTGTTTCGGCGCCGGAGCTTCGCCGCCGAACGCGTCGGCGAGGATCGTTTGCAGCTCGCCGTTCTGCGCCATCGGCCCGAGAATATCGGTGTCGCCGTAGAAGTGGCCTTTGATGAAGATCTTCGGCAGCGTCGGCCAGTTGGTCATCTCGCTGAGCACGTCGCGCTTGGGCATATTCTCCAGCACGTCGATCACCTCGAACGGATAGCCGAAGCGATCGAAGAACTGAATGGTCTCCAGCGTGAAGCCGCAGCGCGGGGCGTCCTTCGTGCCCTTGCCGTAGACGAGAATGGTGTGGTCGCCGACTTCGCGCTCGATCTCGGCCTTGAGTTGATCCGACATTATGAATTCTCCGCGACGATGGTTTTGAGTTCGACGGCGTGGACGCGCCCGTCTTTGAGTGCGGCCTTGAGGGCGCCGTAGACGATCTGGTGCTGTTCGATCAGCGTCTTTCCTTGAAACCCGCGCGAGCGGACGGTCACGTTGAAGTGATCCATCGTCCCGGTGCGGTCGAAGATCTGCACTTCGGCATCCGGCAGGCTGGTACGAATGAGGCCGGTGAGCGAGTCGTCGTCGATCATGATTTCAAGCGGGGCGTGTTGGCGCCGATCGCTTCCGCCAACCCGCGCGCCTCGCCCAAGGTTTCGGGCAAGCGGGTGGCGCCCTTGGAAAGCGCCGCCGTGACGCCGCTGGCCAGCACGATCCCGGTGACGCCGATCAGGATCGCCGGTACGCCGGTCGCCCGCAGCGGGCCGATCTCGATCGTGAACGTCTTCTGCACGCGTGCCAGCCCGCGAAGGATGGCCTTGAGGGCGTTGGAATTTTTCATGGGGCGATGCTTCTACGGCGGGCCGGCCGGGAAGGCCTGGCGCGCCGGCGCCCCCGCCGGTTCCGAGGCCCTCGCCGCGTGCAGCGAGGCCGGGCGGCCAAAGGGCCAGAAGAACGCCGCAATGCCCCGCGTCTTACGCTCGCTCGTCCCGCTGGTGATCGGCGCCGCCGCAACGGCGGCGCTGATCGCGCATGGCACGATCGACGTGATCGCCGACTGGCTGGTCGCGCACGCGAGCTACGACGACGTCTCCAGCCACGACTCGCGCGGCCTGGTTATCGCGGTCGTCGCGGTGATCGGCGGCGCGATCGCGCTGCGCGGCCTGCGGCTGTGCCTCGACGCGGCCGCCCGCAGAACGCTCGCCTCGCCGGCGCCCGCTCCGAGCTGGCGCGGCGCGTGGATCTTTGCCGGCGCGACGATGGCGCTCGCATCGGCCGGCGTTCCGGCCATGGAACTCTTCGACTCGCTGCTGGCCGGACGGCAGCTCGCAGGCCTCGACGACGCGTTCGGCGGGTCTGTGCTCCTGGGATTGGGCACGACGCTGCTCTGCGCCGCCGCCGTCGCGATCGGGGTCTTTGCGCTCGCGCGCTGGATCCTGCTCCATCGCGATCCCATCATCGCCGCCCTCATCTCGATCGTCCGTTCTCACTCGCAAGCAAGCTCCGGTCCGCGGCGCCGGCGCAGCTTCGTCGACGCGCCGGTCTGCCCGCGCAGGCTCTCCGCGCTCCAGCGCGGCAAACGCGCGCCACCGCTCGATGCCCTCGGCCACCTCAACAACATCACAAGAACGTTGCGAGGGCATCAATGCTTCCTATTCTCGTCGCTGCGTGCTGCCTGATTGGCGGGCACGTTACAACTGCATCCGGCGCTCCCGTTGCCGGCGCGCATCTCACCCTCTCCGGAACCAAACGTCTTACCACTTCGAGCGATTCTCAGGGCGTCTTCTCCATCGAGGCGCCGCCCGGACGCTACGACTTGACCGCCTCCGCGCGCGGCTACGCCACGATTACGGTCGATACCGGGCCGATCGCCGGCGATAGCGATATCGAGGTCGTGCTCGAGCCGGCCGATTCGCCGAAGCTGCGCACGATCGGTCAGGTGACCGTCAACGGCGGCTTCGCGTTGGTTCGAAACGTGATCCCCGAAACCAACGTCTCGCGTTCGCAGATGGACGCGCTCGGATACGATAACGTGCTCGAAGGCCTGCAAGAAGTGCCTTCGACCGTCATCCAGCATCCCGATTCCGGTGCGCCCACGGCGCCCGCGGTCGTCTCGCTGCGCGGGCCCGATCCGTCCGAGGCGCTGGTAACGCTCGACGGCCAGACGCTCAACGACGGAAACACCGGCGATATCGATCTGTCGCAGTTTCCGGTGCAAGCCTTCAACAGCATCAACGTCACCGAAGGCTTGGGTCCGATGGACGCCGAGGGCAGCAATACCTTCGGCGGAGCCGTCAATCTCGTAACGCTGCGACCGACGCAAGAAGATCACGCGAACCTCTCCGGTTCGCTTGGGTCGTACGGTACGTCCACGAGCTGGCTCAACGCCACCGGCTCGGTGGGCAAGCTCGGGTACGCGCTGGCGGGAAGCAACTTCCAACAGGCCGGCCAGACGAACGAAAATGCGCTGGTGTACCCGCTCAACAATCAGCCGGTAAACTGCACTCCGACGGGCGTCTCGAACTGCCCGGTGCTCACGCATCTCGGTTCGACGATTTCCGCCCGCATGGGCCTGGTCAATCTCGATTACAACTTCTCGCAGCGTGCCGACGCGGGCGTCCGCATCTTTACGCTCGGCGATTTTCGCGACGAGAGCAGCGCCGTCAACGGCGTCGCCGGCAACCCTTACGAACCGTGCACGTCGGGCGCCTTCGTAAAGACGTGCCCCACCGGGTTCAGCACGACGCCGAATCCCGTGTACGATCAGAATATCGGAACGGGCAACGCGATCTTCGCCCAAAGCGTACGCGCCTACGACGCGTACTCGCGGTCCGTACTCGGGTCGGGCACGCTTCTGGCCGATCTGTATTCGAGCGACGACAATATCGATCTCTCCGGAGGCTCGGGCGCGACGTCACCCTACGACGTGTCGCACGACGACAAACGCTACAACGAATCGCTCTCGTGGGGACGGACGTTCGACGGCAGCGAGTTCGCGTTCGGCGGATACTCGCGCCAGGAATCGTTGAACGGCGTCGGCATCACCCAAACGCTCGCGCAGAGCATCGACTCGTATTTCCTTCGGGGCGAACAGCAGATCGGCCGGAACCTGCGCCTTTCCGGCGGTCTCTACGACGCCGACTACTCCACCTTCGGCAACACGCTGAACTGGCGTTTCGGCGCGAGCTACGACACCGATCCGTCGAGCGTCGTGCGCTTCTCGGTCGGCACGGGCTTCCGCGCGCCGCTGCTGATCGAACGCTACTATTTTCCGTCGGTCGTCGTCGACGGAAAGGTGCAGCCGAATCCCGGCCTGCCGCCCCCCGATGCAAACTGCGTCGTCGCGGGCCAAGGCAATCCCAACGAGCAGCCCGAGCACGCGACCGAGTACGAGCTGGGGTTCTCGCATCTCTTTTCGTCGCAGTCCAACCTGGACGTGTCGCTGTATCGATCGAACTTGCGCGACACGATCGAAAACTTCTACCCCTTCGACGCGTGCAATAGCCCGAACGGCTTCGAGTACGAAATCCCGATCAACATCGGCAACGCCGTGTACGAAGGCGCCGAGGTCCGGCTCCATCAGGGATTTCCCCGCCAACACCTGTTGATGACGCTGTCGTACGGGCTCAACGTCGCCTATCCGTACGCCCTGGGCAACAACGTATCGAATCCGACGTCCGGCGGAAGCCTGGTCGACGGGGAGCAGTTCCTCGGCGTCCCGCAGCAGCAAGGTTCGGCGACGTTGACGTGGGCCGAGCGGGGCTGGCACGCGGCGACCGCGCTGACGTTCTACGGCCGGAACAACTCGCTGCAGCAGGCGCCGTATACGCTGGTCGATGCGGCCGTCGGCAAGACCTTCGGAAGGGTCGACTTCACCGTATCGGCGACGAACGTGTTCAACGAGGTATCGGGACCGTTCACGCGGTACTTAGCGGGCTCGCCGTATCGCGGCACCTATAACGGTGCGGGGAGTACGTTCGTGGCAAACTATCCGACCGACCAGCTCTTCATCCAGCCGGCGGCCATCCACTTCACGATCACGGTGCATCAATGACGACGATGCGGGCCGTCCGTCTCAACGAGATCGGCGGCCCGCAAAACCTGCACGTCGAGGAAATCGCCGTACCCGCGTACGGCGAAGACGAGGTGTTGGTGCGCGTGCGCGCGGCCGCGTTCAACCGGCGCGACGTATTCATCACGCAGGGGCTCTATCCGCGGATCGAGCTGCCGCGCACGCTCGGCTCCGACGGCGCGGGAGAGATCGCAGCGATCGGCGCCGGCGTCGATCGAATGATCGCCGTCGGCGATACGGTCGTGATCGATCCGATGTTCGACTGGGGCGACGATCCGCACGTCTGGGACGCAGCCAAGAGCAGCCTGCTCGGGATGCCGCGCGACGGAACGTTCGCACAATACGTCGCGGTGCCGGCGACCAACGTCTACCCGAAGCCGTACTCCCTTTCGATGGAGCAAGCGGCGGCGATTCCGCTCGCCGGCCTAACGGCGTATCGCGCCACGTTTACGCGCGGCGAGCTCAAGCCGGGCGAGACCGTGCTGATTACCGGCGTCGGCGGCGGCGTGCAGACCTTCGTGCTGCTCTTCGCCAAGCTCGCCGGCGCGCGCGTCATCGTCACGTCCGGCAGCGACGAAAAGCTGGCGCGCGCGAAGGCGCTCGGCGCCGACGAGGCGCTCAACTACAAATCTACGCCGGATTGGAACAAACGGCTGCGCTCGCTGGGGCCGATCGATCTCGTGGTCGACTCCTCCGGCGGCGACACGCTCGCGAAAGCGATCGACGCGGTACGGCCGGGCGGCCGCATCGCCGTGTACGGCGGCACCAACGGCGACGCCACCATCAAGATGTTTCCGCTCTTCTGGAAGCACGTCACCATCTGCGGCACGTCGATGGGCAGCCCGGCCGATTTCGCCGCGATGCTGGCGCTGTTCAAAGAAGGCGGCCCGGTTCCGGTAGTCGACGAGGTCTTCACGATCGACCGCGCCGCCGCCGCCGCCGAAAAAATGGCCTCGTCGAACCAATTCGGAAAAATCGTCCTCGCCATCGACTAACGAAAGTCGCGTTACGGAGCAAGCACGCCCTAAGGGCCGATAACGAGGAAGGCCGGAGTGCCTCGAATGGGGACGTTGTAAACGTGCTCGATCGCCGAACCATTCGTCGCATATACTTCGACGTGGCCGCCCCCCTGTAGTGAAGCGCCATCCTCCGGTTGCAGCAGATACAGCCGATTCCGTTCGTCGATTCCCAGAGCCGACGTGAATGGCCCAGCGAAATACCATAGGCGGTTATCGACGCGTACCGATCGCAGTTTTTTGCCGGTTCTGCCGTCATACTCGGAGAGCGCTCCAAACGGCGGTACGCGGGCCTTCGATGACTTTGCGTCCGAATATCCGACCGCCTTCGTATCGCGAACGTAGATCGTATCGTCCGCAGCGACGATATCCATCGGTTTGGTTACACCATCGACGAGCTCCAAAGCCGGCGCTTGCGACGACGGGGTGTATTTTGCGATGCTCGCGGTTGTATGCCCGGTGTCGAGCGCGTAGAGGTTCCCCGACCGATCCAGGGCCATCTGCCAAGACTGGCTTCCACGAGACGGCAAGGTGCGACTAGGCTTCGAAGCACCGGGCGCGTATCGTTCGATGGTAAAGCGTCCTTGATTTCGCACGAAGAGATTGCCGAGACGATCGACTGCCACGTAGCCGGGGCATTGAATGCCGTCCATTATTTGGTTCTGAAGCTTTGCTGACGGTAGGTCGAGGACGTCGATCGCCTGACAGAAGTCGGCTGGTTGCGTGCTGCCCAGTTGGCGCGGCGCGTCGACGACGGCGTACATTCGGTTCTCCGCAACGGTAATCGCCTCGATCTCGTAGCCGAGGCGAATCGACCGTGACGGCTTCGTCGAACCTGGTCGATAGACGTCGATCGAATTACTGAGGATTCCCGAGTCGTCGTCGCGATCGACGACGTAAAGCGTCCCGCTACGGTCACTCGCGATGCTCGCCGCTTGATGGTGCGGATGTGCCGGGATCGTTCGCACCAAAACCGGTGCTCCGCTCGCCATCGCATAGACGGAAATATAGGGCCCGGGCCGCACTCCCAGGCCCGCAACGTAGAGATGCTGCGAGGCCGAAGTAGGCGCGCAACAGAGAAGGAGCAGAAGCCCGATCGACACCGCAACCGGTATTCCGGTGGCGCGATGCACGTTACTTTGGAGCGGGCGAACCGTCGGACCAGTGGGAGACCGGAATCGCGAGCGTCACCGGCTGGTACGGGCGAAAGCCAGCGGACGGCGGAGGCGCGAAGACGGGAGATCCCTTGAAGCCCGCGCCCCACGTGGCGAGCTGATCGTAGGCGACGAACGGCATCACGTGCGGACGCCACGGGCCGTCCGCGCCGAGCAGGTAGCCGTTCTTCGAGAGCATGAACGCAAGCGATCCGGGAGCGGGGTCGGTGAATGCGTGGCTGGCGTAGGCGGCTTTTGCTTTTGCGGCCATCTCGTCACGAGTATCGCCGGCGATCGCCCACTTCGTGAGCGCGAGATACTGCGGGAGAACGCTTCGCACGGCCGGCGGATTGAAGCACGCCGGCCCGAGGCCGTGCCAGTTCCAGAACTCGGGATCGCCGAACCCTGCCGTCCACGAGCGTTCGACGACGCAGACCCAGCCATTCGTACCGTCGACCGCGACGGTGTAGCCTTGCTTCGTAAGGACGAGCACCTTGGCGCGAGCGGCGATCGACGACGGACCTCCCGAGCGAGCCAGGGCGATTTCGGCGGCGGCGCTGGGCAGCAAGTACTTCGCGATCGGGGCCATCGTTGGATAGGGGTTCGGCGAGGGCACCTGGCCGAACGCGGCGTGTGGGAGCGCAAGCAAGAGCGCAATGGCTATGCAGGGAAGGGCGATCCTCATGGAGCCAAAACGCGGCTTTACCACGAACTGTGACCGCGGCCCGGCTGGAATCCGGCTAGCACTAGCCGTTGCGGCATGCGCGGTGTTCGCCGCCTGCGCCGCCGGCGGAGGGATCGCGACGCGCGAGAATCCGTACGCGCAGCGGGCTGAATCGAAGGCGTGGGGCTTGCTTCCCAACGGCGACCGGGATAAATACCATTGGCCGTTTGCTTCCAAGTCGCTCTGGAACCGCGCCATCGGCAGCGGCGCCAAGTACCGGACCGCCCGGATCGTTTCAAACGGCACCACGTTCGAGACCGACCCCGCCATCCTCATCATGACCCCAACGGCGCCGTTGACGACGCTGTACTACAACGGCGCCGCTTGGACCGGTCGCGACCGCTGTCCGGCCGCAAGCAAGGTGTTGGCGCGGGGTCTGCCCATCCCGAGCGACTTCGTCGTGCCCAATACCGGCAACAACAACTCGACCGCGATCCTCACCGCCGACGGCATCCACTTCGAGCAAAACCAGCCGTTCACGCGATGCACGGCGGGCGGAAAGCCCACGTCGCTGGTCGATTTCGGGCGAGACGACATCTACGCCGACGGCGTCACCGGCGCGCACGGAGGAAGCGGCCTCTCCGCGTTAGGCGGCGTCATACGGTACGGCGAGTTCACGTCGGGAACGATTCATCACGCGATGGAAGTCGAGTTGTGGGCGAAGCCCTACTACTACTGCTGTTCGCCGATTTGGCCGGCGACGAACGTCGACGGGTATGCGTCGAAGAAGCAGTACGGCGGGAGGCTTCCGTATCTCGCGCCGGGTTCGCTGCTCGCGCTTCTCCCGAGTTTCGACACCGGATCGCTGCACACGATCCCGGGCAAAATTCTCGCCAAGGCGTTTCAAAACTACGGTGCTTACGTGGTCGACGATACCGCTTGGAATGCGTGGGCGCTCACGGCCGAAGACGGGCCGAACGGAAATACCGCCAAGGAGTTCCGCGCGCTCTACGGCTACGAGCTGAACCAGCGCCCGTCGAATTCGCCGTTCTATCGCGACCTCGTGACGATTTTCCAGTCGCTCTACGTGGTCGTCAACAACTCCGCGTCCACGATCGGCGGCGGCGGCAAGCCGCGCGTTCCCGCTCCTCCACCGATCGGAAACTAACGCTGCGGGCGAAAGGCCCGGGCCGAAAAGTCGAAGCAATCGGCGATCGAGTTCGCGCGGGCATCGGTCGTTCCGAGGCTCCCCAGCGCGAACGTCTCCTCGACGAACTTGAGGATGCTGCCGAACTCGTACTGCGTGTGCGAGACGTAGCCGCGCTTGGCCCACGGCGAAACGACGATCATCGGCACGCGCATGCCCAAGCCTTGCATATCGAGCTGCGGCGGCGCAACGTGGTCGTAATAGCCGCCCCAATCGTCCCACAGCACGACGATCGCCGTGCTCTTCCAATCGGGAGATTTCTGCACCGCTTCGACGATCGATCCGACCCACGCCGGGCCGCTCCCATCGCTTCCGGGGCCGTCCGAATTTGCGATTTGCGGGGCGATCCAGCTCATGGACGGGAGCTTCCCCGCACGGACGTCGGCGAAGAAGTTGGTCTGCGGCGAACTGATATTGCGCGTCCAATCGGCGCCTTCGCGAACGTACTCGATCGAGTCGAACGGATTCCACGCGCCGGCGTCTCCGGGTGTAAGGGCCGGCGTATAGTACTTCCACGAAACCTTACGCGCGTCGAGCAGCGTCGCCAGCGTCGGGAAGGTGAAGCAGGGAAAGACGGAGCGGCCGCTGCTCGTACGAACGAGCGTGCCGGGAGGTGCGTCGCATCCCCACGGAGCGCGCGTCGGTACGCCATCGACGTAGTCGCCGTGGCTCACGGCGACGCTGCCGGCGATGAGCTCGAGGTGCTCGATCCAGTCGCCGGCATGTGCCGTCGGGAAGAGGCGATCGGCGAGCGCGTACTGCTTTGCCAGTTTGACGTAGGTCGCGATGCCGGCGGGTCGCACGCACGCGTACGGCAGCCGTCCGGCCGGCTTTCCGTCGAGCAGCGTCGCGGTATCGAAGCCGTTCATTCGTCCGCCGGCGTATTCCGCCGCGAACGTCTCGGCGTCGTCGTCGATCGCAAGCTCGCCGGCGAGCGCGACGCTCCTCAACGGGACGTGCGCTCCGGTATGGGTGCTGCCGTACGTCGCTCCGTCGGCGCCGGGAAAGCGGCAGAAGAGATCGTCGAAGCTGCGCCGCTCTTGAACGACGACGATCACGTGTTGGATCGGCGACGCGGCGCTCGGCGCGCGGACGGCCGTCGCGGCGGGAACGATCGACGATCCGGAGAGCGATGGCGGCGCCGCCGGCGCGCTGCAGGCCGCCAGGAACGCCAGCGAAACGGAAACGCAAGCTCGCCGAAGGCTCATGCAAAAGCATTCTTGCCGCCCGCTTGCCTCCCTAGGCTGCATCGTAAGGATTTTCGGAGAGCCATTTCCGAATGAATACAGTATCGCCCCGCGGCACCGGCGAAAGGAAGCAATCCTTCGTTCGTTTTCAACAGAGGTGTGGCGATGTTTGGAAGCTTCCGTTCGGCGGGCGGCCGTCTGTTGGCCCTCATCTGTGCCGTCGCGGTCGGGTCGTGCGCGCAAGCGCCGCGCTCGTCGCTGCCGGCCGTGCCGGCCTACGCGCCGGCGTTCTCGGGCGGCGCCGGCTGCACCGGGCCCTCGTGCAGCCCGATCCGTCACATCGTCATCATCGTGCAAGAGAACCGCAGCTTCGAGAATCTCTTCGCGGGCTACCCGGGCGCCGACGCTCCGATGAGCGGAACCACGTCGTTCGGCAAACAAATCGCGCTGCAGCCGATCTCGATGCTCGATGCGAAAGACGTGTCGCATATCTTCGCGTCGGGCGTTCGCGACGTCAACGGCGGAAAGATGGACGGCTTTAATCTCAACCCGTCGGCCACGATCGAACTCGTCAGCGTTTCGCCGCTGGTCATCAAGTCGGTTCCGTCGGGCAAGGCCGGCCCCTACGCGTATTCGTACGTCGGGCGCGCGGAATCGCTGCCGTATTGGACGATGGCGAAGCAGTACACGCTCGCCGACCATATGTTCCCGACCGATCAGGGCCCGAGCTGGACGGCGCACATCGCCCTCGTCACCTCGAACGTCACGCTCTCGCAAAATACCGCGCTGCGCGATTTCCCGATCGTTCCCGGCCGCGGCTTCAAATCGGGCATTCCGTGGGATTGCGACGCTTCAGCGAGCACGAAGACGGCCACGGTGGAGTTCATCTCCGGCGGCCGTTTCCGCAAGGGACCGCCGGGACCGCGCCCGTGTTTCACCACGTCGCAGTACGCGTCGATGGCCGACACGCTCGATAAAGCCAAAGTCTCGTGGCGCTACTACGCGCCCGAAATCGGAACCACCGGGTTGGGACCGACCGGCGGCCTCTGGTCGGCGTTCGGCTCGATCTCGAACGTGCGCTACGGCCCCGACTGGAAAAACGTCGTGAACCCGCCCGGGCAAATTCTGAAAGACGTGCCGGCCGGGAAGCTCGCCGCGGTCACGTGGGTGGTGCCGGATTGGTACGACTCCGACCACGCCGGCTATCCGACGCTCTTGAAGCTGGCCGGAGCGAAAGTTTCGATGGGCCCGGCGTGGGTCGCCGCAATCGTCAACACGATCGGCAAGAGCCGCTTTTGGAAAGACACCGCGATCGTCGTGACGTGGGACGAGTGGGGCGGCTTCTACGATAACGCGGTTCCCCCACGCTTAGGCCCCGACGGCCTCGGCATTCGCGTGCCCGCAATCGTGATTTCTCCGTATGCGCGCCCGGGCTACGTCTCGCATACGTCGTACGAGTTCGGCAGCATTTTGAAGTTCGTGGAGCAGAACTTCGGCGCGAAGCCGCTCGGCCCGGCCTCGCTGGGATATACCGACGCTCGCTCGGCGAGCATCGTCGACAGCTTCAACTTCAAGCAGAAGCCGATCGCATTCAAGCCCATCAAGGCTCCGTATCCGCCGTCGTGCTTTTACGCGTCGCTTCCATCGTGCTTGACCGCTCCCGCCGTGAGCCTCTTGCCCGACGACGAGTAGGTTCCTTACGGCGTAGCGAGTTCGTAGGCGTAGAGCGCGTCGAGCCGCAGCATCGAGCCAAGCTCGGCGGCGATGATTTCGGCGTGCTCCTCACCGACGATCTGCGCGAGCGGCGGATTGAGAATCCACTGCTCCTGCTCGGTCATCGGACGATCGACCAGCGTCGCGGCGACGCGGCCTTCGCTCTCGAGGGCGATGAGATAGGCGAGCATCTGGCGCGCCATTGCGGGCCAGAGCACCGGGCGGTCGTCGCCGTAGATGCGCAGCACGAGTTCGGGAATGGTCTGCGCGCCGCTTGCGAGCGCGTCGATCAGTTCGCGTTCGCGCATCCGGCGGTGCGCGATGTATTCGGCGATTTTTGCCTGCGCGTCGAGCACGATCGGCCCGTGGCCGCCGTGCACGATCCGGGCTTGGCCGAATTCGTCGGCGAGCCGTTGGAGCGTGCGCTGATACGGCCGCATCGCGCCGCCGGGCGGAGCGATCACGACCGTGCCTTCGCCGAGAATCACGTCGCCGGTGAAGAGCGCGCGCTCCGGCGGCAGATAGAAGACGACGTGATCGAACGTGTGGCCGGGCGCGTCCATCACCCGTAGCGACGTCGCGCCGACGCGCAGCGCGCCTTCGAGCGGAAGGTCGCGATCGTGCGCTACGGCGGTGGCGGGATGAGCGTATACCGGCGCGCCGGTGCGCGCGGCGAGCATCGCCGCGGCGGGTGCGTGATCGGGATGGCCGTGCGTCAGCGCGATCGCCGCGATGCGCACGCCGCGCGACTCGGCCTCGCGTTCGAGCGCCTCGACGTGGCGTTCCATGGGCGGCCCGGGATCGATGACCAGCGCCTCGCCGGCGCCGCACTCGACGAGATACGAGTTCGTGCCGGTGAGCGTCATCGCCGAAGGGTTTGGAGCGCGCACCAGCGTTACCACGCGCCCTCCAGCTCCTTGGGCATGACGAAGCCTTCGTCGGGCGCGCAGCTCGGCTCGATCGTCAGCACCGGCTTCTCGGCAGCGAACGCGCGCAGCGCGTCGATCGAATCGAACGGCGCGAGGCGCTCGAGATGCTTGATCGTGGGATAGACGAGGTGCAGCGTGCCGTTCCGGTACGCATCGAGCGCGGCGCGCGGCGAGATCCAGAGCCCGTCGTGCGTCTCGTCGGCATCGGCCACCGCGGCCTGGTCGGGCGGAACGATGGCCAGAAAGAAGTGGGTGTCGTAACGTCGCGGCTCGCTCGCCGGCGTGATCCAGTGGGAAAAGAGCCGTAGCGCAGAGGCGTCGGCGAACCAGCCGCGCGCGCGCAGCACGTCGGCAAAGGCCGCGCGGCCGTTGCGGACGTCCGCACGGGCCGCCTCGATCTCGGGCGTGGCGATGGCCGCGGCACCGACCGGATCGCCGCCGGCGGTCCGGGCGAGCAGCACGCCGGCCTCTTCGAAAAGCTCGCGCAAGGCGGCCACGCTCAGCGCCGCGGCGGCCGCGAGATCGACCGGCGGCTGCGTCGTGGGCAGCTGCGCCGGCACGCGTGCGCGGAAGGCTTCGCGCAGACGGTCCGGTTCGAGGCCGGCCGTTTGCGATTCGGCGGCCTTCGCGTCCGACGGATCGACGGTCCCTCCGGGAAAGACGTACGCCCCGGGAGCGAACGCGCTGCGGCTGTTGCGGCGCAGCAGAAACGTCTCGAAGCCGGGATCGGCGGCGCGAGCCAGGATAACGCTGGACGCCAAGCGGAGATTGCTCACGATATGAAACCGCGTGTTGTCGCTGCCGGCCGGGCCGTCCTGTGCGCGTCGCGCTAGGCAGCGACGCGCCCGGCGAGTTGCCCGAGGCGATCGACGCATGGTTGCGCGAGCGCGGCTACGAGGTCGAACGGCACGGGGCGCTCGCTCCGGGGGAGCCGGACGCGTGGCCGTCCGTGGGGCGCAGCGTCGGCGAGGCGGTCGCACGCGGCCGCGCGAGCTACGGGGTACTCTGCTGCTGGACCGGCACGGGCGTCTCGATCGCGGCTAACAAGGTGCCGGGCGTGCGCGCGGCGCTCTGCGGCGATGCCGAAACGGCCGCCGGCGCGCGCGAATGGAACGACGCCAACGTGCTGTGCGTGAGCCTGCGCGCCACCTCGGCGCCCGTGGTGCGCGAGATGCTGGCCGCGTGGTTTGCGGCGGCGCCGACGCGAGATCCGGCCTATCTCGCGATGATCGACGGATTGCGCGACGCATAGCAGAGGAGGCGGCGCAATTGCGCCACCTCCTGGTTTATCCTGCCGATTCCTCCGGCGTAGACTTGCGCTACAACTCCGGCGGACCGATCTCTGGCGGCGCGGCTTGAAGCACTCCACCTGCCATACCAGAGATGGAGATTCTACCAAAGCCGGGCGGATCCAAACAATATGTTCGTTTTGAATACCCACGGGAGAAGAAGTGCGAGCGACCAGTTGATTGCGTGCGCGGTCCAGCAGTACGGGCACGCCCTGCGGGTTACGAAAAGTAGGGAGTAGGCGAGCACGAGCGAGGTCGCGGCAGCGAAGAGCGCGATCGCCCAGACGCCGAGGGCGGCCGCGCGCGGCAGGGGCAGCCAGGCGGCAATCGCCACGCAGGGGTAGTACAAGCAGCCGATCAGGGCGTTGGAGACGCCGCCGAACAGGCGAGCGCGAGGGCTCTCGACCACGCTTGGCTCGTCGAGCCGGCCGCGCTCGGCCCGCCGGGTCTTCGCAAGCATGAAAAGCGAGGCGTAGAGACCAACTCCGCACAGCAACGTGACCATCGCTCTCAGCATGCCGTCCATTCTCGCTTGAACCGGACCGTTCGCCGCCTCGGCGCCTTCGCTTTGCTGGCCGCCTCGTTTACCGTGGCGTTTGCCGTCATCCGCTGGCAGCCGCAAGTCGAGCACGAAATCCGCTCGATCGGGCTGATGGCCTATCCGTTGGGCATCGGCGTCTTCGCCCTAGTGGCGTCGGCGCCGTTCTCGGTGACCGACGCGCTCGCCGTGATGAACGGCGCCCTCTTTGGGCCGGTCAAAGGCTCGATCGTCGATATCGTCGGGCTCGTCCTGGCGGCGATGCTCGGCTATTGGATCAACCAGCGTGCGTCGAAACTGCTCGACCTGCACGAATATCTGCAGAAGCTGCCGGCGTGGGTGAAGCGCTTCCCGGTCGGTTCGCCCGCGTTCTTGCTCGCCGTTCGCGTGATTCCCGGCTTCGGCGGGACGGTGGCGACGGCCAGCGCCGCGGCGTTCAAAGTCCCGATGTGGGTGCACGTGTGGACGATGTGCGCGATCGCGATCCCGGTCTGCGTGGTGCTCACGATCTTCGGCGATCGCGTGACCGTCTTCATCCATCGCACCGAGTGGGGGGCTCGCCATTACTGCGAGACCCATCGCTGCCCGCATTTCTTCCGCCGCCACGAAAGGGCCAGCCCGTCGCCGTGAATCAGCAACCAACGATCGTCGCCGATGCGAGCGCCTTGGAAACGCTCTGCGATCGCGTGCGCAGCGCCGAACGCGTCGCGCTCGATACCGAATTCCACGCCGAGCGCACCTACTCGCCGCGCTTAATGGTGGTGCAGCTCGCGTTCGACGACGGCGCCGCGATCGTCGATCCGCTGGCGATCGCCGATCTGCGCCCGCTGGCGCACGCGCTCGAAAGCGTGCTGGTGGTGGGGCACGCGCTTTCGTCGGATCTGAAGATTTTCGCGGATCGCTTCGGCTGCGTGCCGGGGCGCGTCTTCGACACGCAGGTTGCGGCGGCGTTTCTGGGATACGGCATGCAGATCTCGCTGGCCGATCTCGTGCGCGATCTTCGGCAAGTCAAGCTCGCGAAATCGCAGACCGTCAGCGATTGGTCGTCGCGTCCGTTCACGGCGCGCCAAGTGGAGTATCTCATCGACGACGTCGCGCATCTGCTGCCGATGTACGACCGGCTGCGCGAACGGCTCGAAGCCAAAGGCCGGCTCGAGTGGGCGCTCGAGGAGAGCGCCGATCTCGGCGACGTCGACCGCTACCGCACCGACGAACGCCGCGCCTACCTGCGCGTTCCGGGCGCGATGCGCATGAACCGGCGCGAGCTGGGCGTGCTCAACGAGATCGTGAAGCTGCGCGACCGGATCGCGCGCGACCGCGACCTCCCGGTGAAGTACATCCTGGCCGACGACGTAGCGTCGGGGCTGGCTACGCTGCGCCCCAAACAGCTCGACGAGCTGAGCCAGCTGCGCCGGCTCGATGCCGGTGCGCGGCGCCAGCTCGGCCAGGCGATTCTCGACGCGGTCGCCCGCGGCGAGGCCATTCCGGAGGCCGAGCTGCCCGAACGCCCGCAGCGGCCGCTGGGGCCCTCGCGCGACACCCTGGCGTCGCTGTTGGGCGTCGTGGTCGGAGAGATCGCGCGCGACCACGAGCTGCCCTCGAGCCTGCTGGTGCCGCGCAACGCGCTCGAGCGGGTCGCGCGGGAGGCGCCGGCCGACCGCGAGGCCTTCGAACGCGCGCTGGCACTGCAGCCCTGGCGCCTCGAACTCGTCGCCGAGCCCCTCTGGCGACTTTTGTCGGGCGAATCGGCGATCGAAATCGAAGGCTACGCGAACGGAAATCCCAAAATACGCCTATCCCATGACCGACCACGCCAATAGCTTCAAAGCCGCCGACACGCTTCGCGTCGGCGATCGTTCGTACGCCTATTACCGTCTCGACGCGCTCGAACGCGCCGGGCTCGCCAAGCTCTCGCAGCTGCCGTACTCGATCAAGATCTTGCTCGAGAACTTGCTGCGCTGCGAGGACGGACGATCGGTCACCAAGGCCGACATCGAAGCGCTGGCGCGGTGGAGTCCCACCGCCAAGCACCATAAAGAGATTGCGTTCCGCCCGGCGCGCGTGCTGCTCCAAGATTTCACCGGCGTGCCGTGCGTCGTCGATCTCGCCGCCATGCGCGACGCGATGGCCGAGATGGGCGGCGACGCCAACGCGATCAATCCGCTGCAGCCGGTCGAGCTGGTCATCGATCATTCGGTGCAGATCGATTTCTTCGGCTCCAACGAGGCGCTGAAGAAAAACTCCGACATCGAGTTCGAGCGCAATCGCGAGCGCTACGCGTTTCTCAAGTGGGGCCAAGAGGCGCTGCGCGGATTCCGCGCGGTGCCGCCCGACACCGGCATCGTGCATCAAGTCAACATCGAATATCTCGCGCGCGTGGTGTTCGGCGAAGACGGCGGCACGGCGTACCCGGATACCGCGGTCGGCACCGATTCGCACACGACCATGGTCGACGGCCTCGGCGTGCTCGCGTGGGGCGTCGGCGGCATCGAAGCCGAAGCCGCGATGCTCGGCCAGCCGGTGACGATGGTGATTCCCGAAGTCGTGGGCTTCCGGCTCGACGGCAAGCTGCGCGAAGGCGTCACCGCGACCGATCTCGTGCTCACCGTCACGCAGATGCTGCGCAAGAAGGGCGTCGTCGGCAAGTTCGTCGAGTTCTACGGCCGCGGGCTCTCCGCGCTGCCCGTTGCCGACCGCACGACGATCGGCAACATGTCGCCGGAGTTCGGCTCGACGGTCGCCGTCTTCCCGATCGACGATCGCACGCTCGATTATCTGCGGCTCACCGGACGCTCCGCCGAACGCATCGCGCTGGTCGAAGCGTACGCCAAAGCGCAAGGACTCTTCCGCACCGACGATACGCCCGATCCCCAGTTCACCGAGACGCTCTCGCTCGATTTGAGTACGGTCGAGCCCAGCCTTGCCGGCCCGCGCCGTCCGCAAGACCGCGTGCCGCTCGGCGACGTCAAGCGCTCCTTTGCCGAAGCGCTCGAAGGCTGGGCTTCCGCGCGCGACGAGAAGAGCGGTGCGGTCGCGCGCTTCCAAGACGAAGGCGGCGGCGGCACGGCGACGATCGCGCAAACGGCCAAAGACGTAGCCGACGGTGCCGTCGTCATCGCCGCGATCACGAGCTGCACGAATACCTCGAACCCGAGCGTGCTCGTCGGCGCCGGCCTGCTCGCCAAACGCGCCGTCGAGCGCGGACTGCGCACGCAGCCGTGGGTGAAGACGTCGCTCGCGCCCGGTTCGAAAGTCGTCACCGACTATCTCGCCAAGGCCGGCTTGCAGCAGTATCTCGACAAGCTCGGGTTCAACCTCGTCGGCTACGGCTGCACCACGTGTATCGGCAACTCGGGGCCGCTTCCCGCCGACGTCGCCGAGACGATCGCCGACCAACAGCTCATCGTCGCGGCCGTGCTTTCGGGCAATCGCAACTTCGAGGGCCGCATCCACCCGCAAGTGCACGCCAACTACTTGGCCTCGCCGCCGCTGGTGGTGGCCTACGCGCTGGCGGGCCGCATGGACGTCGATCTCACGACCGAGCCGCTCGGCACCGGCAGCGACGGCAAGCCCGTCTATCTGCGCGATCTGTGGCCGACCGACGACGAAATCGAAAAGACCGTCGCCGCCTGCATCGACGACGCGATGTTCAAGTCGCGCTACTCCGACGTCTTCCGCGGCGACGACAACTGGGCCAAGCTCGACGTCGCCGCCAGCGAGCGCTACGCGTGGGATCCGAACTCCGAATACGTGAAGAAGCCGCCGTATTTCGAAGGCATGCCCGCCGCACCGGCGCCGGTGCACGATATCGCCGGCGCGCGCGCGCTGGCCGTGCTGGGCGATTCGGTCACGACCGACCACATTTCGCCGGCCGGGAACATCGCCAAGAACAGCCCGGCCGCGAAGTATTTGATGGAACACGGCATCGAGCCGAAGGATTTCAACTCCTACGGCGCGCGCCGCGGCAATCACGAGGTGATGGTGCGCGGCACCTTCGCCAACGTGCGCTTGCGCAACCATCTCGTGCCCGGCGTCGAGGGCGGCGTCACCCGCTTTCTGCCGACCGGCGAGCAGATGTCGATCTTCGAGGCGTCGGAGAAGTACCGCGCGGCCGGCACGCCGTTGATCGTGCTCGCGGGGCGAGAGTACGGCTCGGGTTCCTCGCGCGACTGGGCGGCCAAAGGCCCGCACCTGCTCGGCATTCAAGCGGTGATCGCGCATTCGTTCGAACGGATCCATCGCAGCAACCTGATCGGCATGGGCATTCTCCCGCTCGAATACGTCGACGGCGCGGATCGTTCGACGTACGGCCTCACCGGCGAAGAGATCTACGACATCACCGGAATCTCGGGCGGCGTGACGCCGCGCATGCACGCGAACGTCAAAGCGACCGATGCGACGACCGGAAAGTCGATCGAGTTCAAGGTGCGCGTCCGCATCGACACGCCAGACGAGGCCGAGTATTACCGGCACGGCGGAATCTTGCAGTACGTGCTGCGCCAGCTCAAAGCGCGCGCCTCGTAACGGCGTGCAGGGGGCGGTGCCGGGGCTCGGGCGTTTTCGCGACGTCCACGAAGAGCGCTTAACGCACCGCCTCGAAGCCTTCTCCGATATCGTGCTGGGCTTCAGCCTCGCCGAGATGACGCTCAACTTCGTCATCCCGGCGCACGCGATCGACGTCTACCGCGATCCGGTCGCGCTCATCGCCTTCGCCTTCACGTTTCTCACCGTCGCGCTGGTGTGGTACGTGCACCACCGGCTGTTCGAGTATTTCTTCGTTCCGCGCCCGCTGCCGATGACGCTCAACTTCGTCGGCTTGGCGCTGGTCGTCTGGCTGGTGTACGAGCTCCAGCTCTACGTGCACTTCGCGCCGACAGCGGACCACAAAATCGCAGCCATCGGCTACACGCTCACGTTCTCGGTGCTCTGGATGCTCTTTTGCGCGAACTTCGTCGCTTGCGTTGCCGGCCGCTGGCGAGACATGGACGTGCCCGAGCGGCGCAACGCCGTCATCTCCATCGGCCGCACCGGAGCCGTCGGCTTCGGGACGTTCGCCACGATCTGCGCGCTGTACGCGAACGGTTTGCCCCCGGAACTCGCCTTTTGGGCGATCTGGATCTGGGCCATCGCCTGGCGCGCGCTCTCGCCGCTGGTGCTACGGCGAATCGCGTAACTCGGACGTTACATCAACCGCCGGCGGTAAACGCGAAGACCGTTCCGACTCCGTGCGCGCCGCCGAAGTAGCTCGTTCCGTAGAGCGTACCCGAGAGCACGGCGAAGGCGCTTCAGTTCCTCTCGTAATGGACTATGCGTTTGAGAGCTACGGCCCGAATGCCAGCGAGCGGGGGCGATACTTGGTCTTGATCGTGAGAATGGGTTTCCCGGCGCGTCCGGCTGCATAGGCGGTCACCCTGTAGCCGTCGTTTCCATAGGACGATCCATTGGCGACGTAGAGCCTGCCCGAACTGTCGAGCGCCAGCGCATCGGGGCCGTGGACGCCGCTCGAAATCGCGCGCAGCACGGTATTCTTGCCGGGAGCGTAGACGGTGACGCTATCTTGCGCACTGCCGCTCGCGCACGAAAGGCAGTTCCCCACGTACAGATTGCCCTGCTCGTCGCTCGCGAGCGCGAGGGGGTATTTCACGTCTTTGGTGATGCTTTTCAGCAGAGGCTTGTGGAACGGCGGGAAGATCGCGACCGAGCAGCATTTCCCGGAGTTGCCGTTGGGATTGCCGTTCCCAACGTAGAGCTTACCCGAGAGGAGCATCGCCACGGGGTCGTAGATGCCGTCCGAAAACGTCTTGATTGGCTTGTTGCCGCCCGGAGCGTAAACGGCGACGTCCGGATTGGTATCGGATGTATTGTTGAGGACGTAGAGCGTGCCCGAACTGCCCAGCGCCAACGCTATGGGAAATGCGACGCCGTCGCTGATCGTCCGCAGCGGCTTGGTGCTGCCGGGAGCGTACACGGTAACCGAATAGCGGTTCGCGACCAACAGGTTGCCGGATTTGGTCATGGCGATCGCTTGAGGATCGTTGAGGCCTTCGGCGATCGTCCGCAGCAGCTTGTTCGTTCCGGCGGCGTAGACCGTTACGGTCCCCTTCGTGCCGACCAGATCCACGTTCAAGACGTAGAGATTGCCGGAAGGATCGAATGCGAGCGCCGATGCGTTGAAGATGCCTTTGGTGATCGTGCGCAAGGGCGTCGTGCTGCCCGCCGGATAGACCGTAACGGTGCCGGAGTCTCCGACGTAGAGATTCTTCCCGGCGACGCGCGGGTTTGCCATTTGCGGCGCGGCGATCGCCGTCTGCGCCGGCGCCAGCGACGGGACCGGCGAGAGTCCGTTGCCGTTACATGCAGCCAGGGCCGCGCAGGCCGCAGCCGCCGGCACGATTGCCACGATAGAGCGTTTCGGATTCCAAAGCACGAGCGGCCTCCACCCAAGCACGAGCGCGATTATTTGAAGAGCGACGCTTCGCCTTGCGTCATGCCGCAGGTCGAGACCAAAAACTTCACATCGTAGACGTTTACGCCGTGAACGCACGACATATGCCAGGCTCCGTCGTGATAGAGGAAATACGAGTAGCGCGCGTCGTTGGGATTGGAGAGGCAGTGCGCGGCAACCGACGCCCATTTCCCTTCTTGCTTCGGTTCGTTGACGGTGGCGGGCAGGCACGATTTAGCGAATTTAATGGCCGGGGAGTGCGCGATGATCGTCGCCGCCTCGACCTTCGTTAGCGGCGGCGCACTTGATGCCAACGCCATCGCCGGTGCCATCAAACCGATGAATCCAAGAGCCATCAAAAAAGAGCGCATGAGAAATCCTCCGTGTAGCGGCCGTACGACCCCTCCCTTATCGTTCCTGCAATCCAGCATCGCACGATTTCCCAGACGGCGTCGTTGCCGGTGTCGGCAACGTAGACGTTGCCCGCACCGTCCACGGCGACGCCTTGCGGCTGGCTGAATCCCGAGCCTACCTTGACGACCGAGTTGTTGGGCAACACCACTTTGACGGCGTTATTGAGCGTATCGGCGACGTACACGTTGCATTTCGAGGTGCAAAGCGGATCGACGGCGACGCCCGCCGGCCCGAAGAAGCCGTGGCCGACGATCGAAACGGCATTGGTTCCAACCGCGACTTTCTTGATGGCATTGTTGCCGGTATCGGCGACGTAGACGTTACCGATTCCATCGACGGCGACGCCTTGCGGCGAAGAAAAACCCGAACCGATGGGCAGCACGGACGTTCCGCTGCTGCTCACGTCGACGGCGTCGACCACGCTGTCGTCGGTGTCGGCGACGTAGACGATTCCGTTCTGGCCGACGGCAACGCCGAAGGGATCGAAGAACCCGTTGCTGACCGGAATCACGTGGCCGTGTGAGTCGATCTCCAGAATTTTGCTGGCCGGGTGTCGGCGATGTAGGTATCGCAAAACGTCGCACACGTATTCTGCTGTATTGCGACGCCGTAGGGCTGCGACAAATTATTGATGATCAGCCCGACCGTCTTCCCATCGGGCGAGATCTGCTTCACGTCGCCGTTTTCCGTGTTGGCAACGACCACGTAGCACGACACCTTGCACGCCGCGCGGACGGCGACGCCGCGGGCGACGAGAACCCCGAGCCGAGCTTCGTTTGGACCGGCGTCCCGGCCTCGGCCTGCGTGCAGCCTCTGATGGCGTTGCTCCAGAGAGGTTGCGTTGCAAACACGCCGTGCGACGACAGCCGAGTATTTTGCAGCCCGGTCCAGGAGCACTTGTCGCCGATCTCTCCGCCGAGGCTGTCGTCGTACCAGGCGTCGAGCTGCGGATCGGTTTGCGCTTCTGCGATTTCGTGACCCGCGACGATGCTCACGCCGTCGAGCAAACCGGCCGCTCCGGGATTGAGACTGTTCTCGCCGCACGTGCCGCCGGCATCGGTTTGATAGGGAAAATCGTCGTACACGACCGTATGATCGTTGGACTTGACGTGGCTATGGAATGCGCAGAATCCGTTCTTGACGTTTCCGAAGCCGGTCGGATCGTGGCCGGCCGGCAAGACGATGAAGAAGCTGGCGCCTTCGGTATACCAGTGGAAATGGGCGGCGGCCTTTACGGCCTCGGCCGCCACTTGCGCCTGCGTGGGATGCGCGGGAACGCTGGAGTTGTCGTACCACGTGCCCTTGAGCTGATGCGATGGATTCTGGACGTGCTTTTTCCCGGGATTGGAGTAGTACTGCGTGACGGTTCCCAGCCATTTCGACCCCGCCACGTCGCCGACGAAGGAGCGAAGACGAGCGGCCTCGCCGTGCGGATCGGCCGAAGCCGACGTGAATCCCCAAAAGACGAGATGCACGTTCGGGACGAGTTCGACCGGGCCGCCGTGATAGCTAACGTTGGAAACGCCGTTCGGCCGGAGAAGCGCAGCGGCATCGCGTGTCAGCATCACGTGCGTGTTCGGGATGGGGCGGCCGAACGCGTCGTGGAGCAGATAGGGCGAGTCGAGCGTGCCTCCCGGCCGGCTCGCAGCGATCGAGGGAGCCGAGCCTGCGCTCGAAGGTAGCGAAGGCGACCCGCCGCTGCATGCGGCGCACAGGGCCAGGATGACGAGCGCTGTCGCTAAGCGGCCCTTGCGGGGAGCGAGTTTCACGGCGAGTCCTCTCGAGCGGTCGAGCGAGTCCTCGACAGCATAGCACGCCGGAAACGTGCTCGGCGCTCGAATCGTCTCTAGAGCGCCTCGATCTTGGCCATCATGCCCTTATCTTCGTGATCGAGGATGTGGCAGTGGAAGAGAAACGTGCCTTTGATGAGCCGGCTGCGGAAATCGGCGATGACCACCGCGGTGCCGGGTTCGAACGTGCCGCCGGCGATCTTCCCGTGCGGCACGACGGTGGTGTCTTTCCACACCGGGTGATCGATCGGAGCGCCGTCGATCGACTCGACCAGAAAGTGCACTTGGTGGAGGTGGAAATCGTGCACTTCGCCGGTGAAGTTCTCGATCGTCCAGCGCTCGACGGTTCCGGTGTGCACCACGAACATCGGAGGCGCCGACGGCGCATACGCTTTGCCGTTGATGAAGAACGCTTTCGCTCCGTCTTCGGTAAAGCGGACCACGCGCGACGCGACCGGGAGCGGAAGCTTCGTTGCTGCTTGCGTACGGCCGCGATCGTCGGCCTGCAACGGTTGCGATGCACGTGCGAGCGAAGCCGCGCGCACCGCGTGCTGCGAGGGACGCAAATACGCGAGCGTCGCCTCGGGATCGGGGTCGCCGGCGGGCCCGGAGTCATAACAGCGCGTCCGCAGCTCGCTCGACGCGGTGCCCGTAGCGACGAACTCGACGCGTCCCGCGACCGGAACTATGAAATGCGTACGCGCGAGGCTGGAGGGATGCCCCGGCGAGAGGTCGACCGGGTATCCGTCGATCGCGACGATCTGCATTTCGATGCCGTCGAGCGCGAGATCGAGGTGGCGGTGCCCGGTCGCGTTGAGCACGCGAAAGAACTCGCGCTGACCGGGATCGATACGAATCGTCGGCTCGTACTGGCGGTTGACGCTCAGCACTTCGGCCGGTACCGGAACGCACGGATTCGTATTGACCGGCTTCGGCGTCGCAACAGCCGGCGCTGCGACGTCGCCGGCGCCGGTGCCGAGGTCGCGAACGATCAGAATCTGCTCCGGCATCTTGGCGAGCGCGGGGAAGTGCCTTTCGATGCCGTTGACGACGATTGCGCCGCTCATTCCGCCTTGGCCGACTTGATAGTTGGTCTCGCCGTGCACGTGCGTGTGGTACCAATAGAGCCCGGGCGGCTGGTCGGGCGGAACCTTCACGACGTAGCGCAGCGCCTGCCCGGGCTTCGCGAGCATCGTGAGGACGTCGTCGGAGGGACGGTTCGGCGAGGCGCCGAGCCCGTGGAAGTGCAGGTTGACGTCGCCGGCCATGCCGAGGCGAGGCGGAAGTTCGTCGGTCAGATCGACGACGATCGAGTCGCCGGGATTGACGCGAATCGTCGGCGCCACGTCGTAGCTGCCCATATACTCGAAGGTCGGAAAATTATTCGAGGGATCGATCACCGCGGCGAGCGCGAAGCTGGCCACGCCGTGCTGCGAGACGATCTCGGGCGTCGCCGCACGATTCGCGCCGTGCCCCAGCCGGGCCGCGGGAAGGTGGCACTCGAGCCGCCCGACGCAACGCTGCGCGGCGAGCGAAAACGCGAGAACGATGGCGGCTCCAAGGCGGTTCAAGGGCAGGCTCCTCATGGCGATACGCCGAGTCTACCGTAGCCGCATTCAGGGCCGATTAAGGCTCGCGGCGCTACCGCAGGATGCGCGCGATTTCGGTTGCGGCGGCGCGCACCGCAGGATGGGCGAGGGTGAGCGGCTCGGGAGCACCGAGCGGGCGAATGCGGTCGAGGTTCCACAGCCCGATCGAGCGCCAGTCGGGCTGATAGTACGACCACCACGCGACGCCGTCGCGTTCGCCACGATCGAAGAACTGCATCGCCCACGCCTGCGTCGTCTTGCGATCGCGGGTAACCACTTGCGACGGGCGCAGCCCCGCAGAGAGCAAGTTCGCGGCGTCGTCGAGGTCGTAGAATGCCGGAACGCCGGCGGCGCGCTCGTCGAGCTCGTAGGCTTGCAGCGCGCGCCGCGTTCCGTGCAGCAGCAGCGTCTCGTCCGTCCACTCCGGAAATCGCCCGAACGCTTCGGCGACGGCGCCTTGCGCGTGCGAGCTTGCGTAGAGCGTGCGGTAGCGATCGGGATTGTCGATGCGTCCGTGCCCGCCGTGGGGACGAAAGAGTGCGCCGCCGGGTTCGTCGGGAACGGCGCCGGGGTCGTACGGAAAGACGCGGTAGATCGTCAAGCGTAGGCGCCGTCTTCGATCGCGCTCAGCGCTTCGAGGACGGGAACGATGCCTCGCGTGACGAGCACGTCGATCGGACGCGAACCACCGAGCAACGGCTCCGAGCCGACGAGCCATTGCGAAGCGACCGCCGGGGCGAAGAGCTGAAGCGCGCGGGAGAGCACGTCGTGCAGATCGAGGATGCGGCGGGTCATCGCAATGCTGATCGCTTTGCCGGCACGCCATCGCGTCACCATGGCGGCGTTGACGTCGAGCATCCGGGCGATCGACCGGACGCCGTAGGCGGCGACCAGCCGTTCGAGCAGCCCGCGAACGTCGGAAAGCGCCGACGGATCCGATGGCGGTTCGGCGGCCACGAGCGGCGACCAGCGTGCGGCCATGATCGTAGCCTAGCACCGCCGCGCAGCAAAGTCAACGAAAAACGTTGACCTCAAGCGAGCATGGTGTTCTGCATCATGCCCATATCCTCGTGCGGGAGGATGTGGCAGTGCAGCACGTCTTTGCCTTTCCACTGCTTGAAGCGCATCCGCAGCCGGATCGATCCCGGGACGCCATTGCGCGCCGGCGGTATCCAAATCACGTCGCGGATCGTGCGCGGGATCGTGACGCCGTTGGCCGCGATGACTTCGAAAGAGTTGGTGTGAATGTGGAACGGATGGCCTTCGTCGGACGTGTTCTGGAGTAGCCACTCCTCGGCCGTTCCGACCACGGGCGTCCAGTCGATGCGCGACTCGTCGTAGCTCAAGCCGTCGAGCAAGTATCCGACGCCGGGAAGAATCGACGTCGACGGCGCTTCGGAGAAGACGAGCGTGCGCGTGCGGACGATCTCTTTCGACGAGATCGGCGGATACTCGCGCGTGGGCACGGGCAGCCGCTTGGGAATGGCCATGTGCACGCGGCTTCCTCCGACGACGAACTTGGCCAGTTCGATCTCCGGATAGTACATGTCGGCGACTTGGTTGACGGCCACCGAGCGAAGCGTATATTCGCCTGGCTCGCCGGCACGGACGAGAAGCTCTGCGCGGCCTCCGCAGGGCAGATCGATCGTCGTACCCGCGTAAATATTCGCGTCGTTCACGAGCCGAACCGGCGAGCGCTGGTCGAGCAGTTCGGGCGCGAGCAGATTGATGCCGTCGCGGCCGATCACGTACGTTTCCATCCCCGGAATCGTCAGCGGCATGAACATGAAGTTCGAGCCTTGCAGAATTCGCAAGCGCACCACCTCGCCCGGCTGCAGGTGATACGTCGGAGGCGGCTGTTGCGTGAACCGCACCGTGGCGGCTTTGCGCGAGCGCTTGGCCCGGTACACGTAGTCGACGAACGAGACGGGCCTGCCGTTGACCATCACGATCATGTAATCGAACGCGCAGTTGTATCCGTCGCCTTGCGGATACGGCGTTTGATAGGCGACGAACTCGAACTGCAGCAGGTTGGGATCGTGCGGCGCCGGATTGAGCTCGAGCGTCTGCACGGCGAGGAAGATCTCGCGAGCGGCGGCGATCTCGGGGACCTCGTCGATCGGCCCGCGCACGACGAGCAGGCCGGCCATGCCGCCGCCGACTTGGACGTCGGTCGCACCGTGATGGTGCGGGTGATACCAGTAGAGCCCGCTGGGGTGGTCGGCGGGAATCGGAAACTCGTAGAGCAGCGACGAGCCCGGTTCGATCGCGATCATCTGCGCGTTCGGATCGCTCGTGCCGACCGGGTCGAAGAGATGCGGCACCGTTTGAATTCCGTGCACGTGCAGATTCGTCGTATTGAATGCGTGCGGGTTGTTCATGCGGTCGATGGTGGTGGAGTGCGTCGTTGGGCCGCGGCCGCCGGCGCGCAGGCGCACTTCCATAGCGTGCATCGAAGGATGCGCGTAGAGCGGAACCGGAACGGCGTGTTGCGGCACGTTCTCGGGCGGATTCGGCGGCAGTCCGTTGGTGACGCGGACGGAGAGCGTCGAGCCCGGCTTGGTTTCCATGGGCGGGCCGGTGAGATTGCCGTTATACGTGCGGGTGTGCAGCGTGTAGCCGAGCAGATGGTGCGTTGCGTATTGCGCGTTGAGCTCGTAGGGCACCACGCCCGGCATGGGCGTCGATGCGGTGCCACCGGGGCTGCAGCCGGGCGTTCCCACGGCCGCGCCGGCCGCCAGCGCCGCCGCGCCGTAGAGAAAGTGCCGGCGGCTCGGATCGGAGGGGCCAACCATGCGGCCCGTTTCTTGCCGGCCGCAAAAGTCTCCCGTAGGAAGCGGCGCTAGAGGCTGATCCGGCGGAAGTCCGCGAGCAGGCCGCTGACGAAGGCGAGGAAGCGCGCCGCGCCGGCGCCGTCGATCACGCGGTGGTCGTAGCTTACGCTGATCGGCAGCACGGTGCGCGGCACGAACTGCGCGCCGTCCCATACCGGCTTCACCGATGCGCGCACGGCGCCGAGAATGGCGACTTCCGGCGCGTTGACGATCTGCGTGAACGCGGTGCCGCCGATGCCGCCGATCGACGAAATCGTAAACGTGCCGCCTTGCATCTCGGCTAGCGTCAGCTTTCCGTCGCGCGCCTTGCCGGCCAGCGCCGCAGTCTCGGCGGCGATCTCGAGCAGACCCTTCGACTCGGCACCCTTGAGCACGGGGACCACCAGGCCGTTGGGCGTATCTGCCGCAAATCCGAGGTTGTAATAGCGCTTGTAGACGAGCTCGTCGCCGTCGAGCGACGCGTTGAACTCGGGAAAACGGCGCAGCGCGGCGACGCAGGCTTTGATGAGGAACGCGAGCATCGTGAGCTTCGCGCCGCCGCTCTTGCCTTGCTCGGCGTTGATCGCCGTACGAAACGCTTCGAGCTCGGTGACGTCGGCTTCGTCGTAGTTGGTGATGTGCGGGATCTGCAGCCAGTTGCGATGCAGGTTCGGGCCCGACAGCTTCTTGATGCGCGAGAGCGGCTTGCGTTCGATCTCGCCGTACTGCGCGAAGTCGACCTTCGGCCATGGCGGCAGCCCGGCGAACGCGACGTTGCCGCTCGCTTGCGCCGGCGAAGCGCCGCCGGCGAGCGCGCTCTTGACGAAGCCCTGCACGTCTTCGCGCGTGACGCGGCCGTGCGGGCCGCTCCCGCGCAGCCGGTGCAAATCGACGCCCAGCTCGCGAGCGAAGCGGCGAATGCCCGGGCTGGCGTGTACCATGGCGCCGTTCGTCGCAGCCGGCGCCGGCTGCGCGGCAACGGCAACGGCGGCGGGCGGTGCAGCGCTCGGCGGCGGCGTGCTCGCGGCAGGCGACGTCGCAAGTGGGGCCTCGGAAGAAACGATCGTCGCGATCACGCTGCCTTGCGAGACCTTGTCGCCTTCTTTCACGCGCACGTCGCCGATCGTGCCCGCGCCGGGCGAGGGCACTTCCATCGACGCCTTCTCGCTCTCGAGCACCACGAGCGGCGTCTCTTTGGCGACCGCGTCGCCGGGCTTCACCAGCACTTGAATCACCGGAACGTCTTTGAAATCGCCGATGTCGGGCACGCGGATCTCGACGGTTTGCGGCGTCGAGGCGGTGGAAATGGAAGCCGCCGGCGCGGACGCAGGCGCAGGCGAGGGCGGTGCGTCCGCGCCTTGCAGCTTGACGATGACGGTGCCTTGCGAAACTTTGTCGCCGACGTTGACGGCAACGCTCTGCACGACGCCGTCGGCGCTCGACGGCACTTCCATCGTCGCCTTCTCGCTCTCGAGCGCGATCAGCGAGTCTTCTTTCTTCACGCGGTCGCCCGGCTTGACCAAGATCTCGATCACGGGCACGTCGTGAAAATCGCCGATGTCGGGGACGCGGACGTCGATCGTATCGCTCACTGCAGCGTCTCCTACACCGTGATCGGGTTGGGCTTCTCGGGATCGATGCCGTATTTCGCGATCGCCTTCGCAAGCGTCTTGACCGGCACCGCTCCTTCGTCGGCCAGCGCGCGCAGCGCGGCCAGCGCGACGTAGTGGCGATTGACCTCGAAGAATTCGCGCAGCTTGCGGCGGAAATCGCTGCGACCGTACCCGTCGGTTCCCAGCGTGAGATACCGCCGGCCGACGAACGGATGGATCTGCTCGGCGAACGTGCGGATGTAGTCGGTCGCCGCCACGCCGGGCCCGCGCCGCCTTTTGAGCGACTCTTCGACGAACGAGAGCCGCGCGGGTTCTTGCGGATGGAACATGCTCCAGCGGCGCGCCGCTACGCCGTCGCGCTGCAGCTCGTTGAAGCTCGTCACGCTCCACGCGTCGGAACCGACGCCCCAATCGTCTTCGAGCAGTTTCGCGGCCGCGAGCACCTCCCGCAGAATCGCGCCCGAGCCGAAGAGCTGCACGCGCGGCGCCTTCTCGTCGGCCGCGCTTTCGCGCACGAGATGCATTCCGCGAAGAATGCCCTCGCGCGAGCCCTCCGGCATCGCCGGCTGCGCGTAATTTTCGTTGAGCAGCGTGATGTAGTAGTAGGCGTCTTCCTGGTCGGTGAGCATGCGCTTGAGGCCGTCGGCAATGATCGTCGCGACTTCGTAGCCGTAGGTTGGATCGTAGCTGCGGCAGTTCGGAATGAACGAGGCCGCCACTTGGCTCTGGCCGTCCTCGTGCTGCAATCCTTCGCCGTTGAGCGTCGTGCGCCCCGACGTGCCGCCGAGCAAGAACCCGCGCGTCCGCATGTCGCCGGCCGCCCACGCCAGATCGCCGATGCGTTGGAATCCGAACATCGAGTAGAAGATGTAGAACGGAATCATCGGCAGATCGTGGTTGGAGTACGACGTGCCCGCGGCGATGAACGACGACATCGCACCGGCTTCGTTGATGCCTTCCTGCAGAATTTGGCCGAGCTTGTCTTCGCGGTACCACATCAGCTGCTCGGCGTCTTGGGGGTGGTAGAGCTGCCCGACCGACGAGTAGATGCCGAGCTGGCGGAACATGCCCTCCATGCCGAACGTGCGCGATTCGTCGGCGACGATCGGCACCACGCGCGGGCCGATCGTGTGATCGCGCACGATCGTATTGAGAATGCGCACGAACGCCATCGTGGTGGAGATCTCGCGATCGCCGGTGCTTTGAAGCTGCGGCTCGAAGGCCGAGAGCTCCGGCACGGCGAGCGATTCCGATTTCCGCCGCCGCTTCGGCACCGGGCCGAGCGCGCGCTCGCGATCGCGCAGGTAGCGCATCTCGCTGCTCTGCTCGTCGGGCTTGAAGAATGGGATCTTCTCGATTTGGTCGTCGGGGATGGGAATGGAGAAACGATCGCGGAAGGCGCGCATCTCCTCGACGTCCATCTTCTTGGCTTGGTGCGCGATGTTGCGCGCTTCGCCGGCCGCCCCCATGCCGTAGCCTTTGATGGTTTTCGCGAGAATGACGGTCGGCTGGCCGCGGTGTTCGAAGGCGGCTTTGTATGCGGCATAGACCTTGAGCGAGTCGTGGCCGCCGCGCTGCAGCGCCCAAATCTCGTCGTCGCTCCAGTTGGCCACCAGCGCGGCCGTTTCGGGATAGCGCCCGAAGAACTCGTCGCGCACGTATTTTCCGTCGCGCGATTTGAACGTTTGGTAATCGCCGTCGACGCACTCGCTCATGAGCGTTACGAGGCGCCCGCTGGAGTCGGCCTGCAGCAGCGGATCCCAGCGGCTGCCCCAAATCACCTTGATGACGTTCCAGCCCGCGCCCTTGAAGACGCCTTCGAGCTCCTGAATGATCTTGCCGTTGCCGCGCACCGGGCCGTCGAGGCGCTGCAGGTTGCAGTTGATCACCCAGATGAGGTTGTCGAGTTTCTCGCGTCCGGCCAGCGAAATCGCGCCCAGCGATTCGGGCTCGTCCATTTCGCCGTCGCCGTGGAACGCCCACACTTTGCGGCCGGCGTTGTCGCGCAAGCCGCGATCTCCCAGATAGCGCATGAAGCGGGCTTGGTAGATCGACATGATCGGGCCCAAGCCCATCGACACGGTGGGAAACTGCCAGAAGTCCGGCATCAGCCACGGATGCGGGTACGACGATAAGCCCTTGCCGTCGACCTCTTGGCGGAAGTGTTCGAGCTGTTCTTCGGAGATGCGGCCTTGGAGAAACGCGCGTGCGTAGAAGCCCGGTGACGAGTGGCCTTGCAAGAAGACGAGATCGCCGCCGAACGTTTCCGACGGCGCGCGGAAGAAGTGGTTGAAGCCGACGTCGTAGAGCGTCGCCGCCGACGCGAAGCTGGCGACGTGGCCGCCCAGCTCCGAGCTGACCTTGTTGGAGCGCACGACCATCGCCATGGCGTTCCAGCGCACGTAGTGGCGTAAGCGCGCTTCGAGCTCGCGATCGCCCGGCATCGGCGGCTGGTGATCGAAGGGAATGGTATTGACGTAGGGCGTTTCCAACCCGAGCGAGACGACCGCGCCGCCGCGCCGCGCTTCGTCGACCAGCGATCGAATCAGATCGCGCGCTCGTTCGGGCCCTTCGGCGGCCAAGACGCCGCGCATCGCCTCGAGCCACTCTTGCGTCTCTTGCGGATCCGGATCGCGCAGGCCAGTCGTCGTCATAGCCCGGGTGGATTTCAGAGTATCTCCTCGGCGACCTCCGCAGGCGGCTCTTCGCGCAACACGACGCCGATCGCGCCGAGCACCAGCACCCCGCCCGCAATGGCTGCCGGCGCAAGGCGTTCGCCGAAGACGAGCAGGGCGAGCAGCGCCGCGATGGCCGGCTCGATGAGGGTGGAAAACGAGACCGCGCTCGGCGTAAACCAGCGCAAGCTCGCATTGAGCGCCGTGTGGCCGAGGAGCTGCGAAACCAACGCCATCGCCAGGATGCCGCCCCACGCCGGCGCGTCGTGCAGCGACGGCGGCGCCTGGCCCGCCGCGGCCGCGGCGACGACGAGCGCGACGGCTGCCCAAGCGTACGTGCGCGTCACGATCGCCCGCGTATCGAGGGCGCCGCGAACCTCACGGACGAGCAGAAAGTACGCGGCGATTGCGAGGCTGCCGCCCAGCGCGAGCAGCGCGCCGGCGAGCTGGTGGCCCGGGATAGGGGCCCTCGCGGTCGAGAAGCCGACCACGAGCCACAGGCCGAGCCCGCCGGCGACGAAGGCGAGCAGCGCCGGCAGCGAGAGCGGACGCCGCCGGAAAACCGCATCGTAGAGCGCAGTCCAGACCGGCGTCGTGGCGACCAGTAGCGTGGAGACCGCCACCGAGGTGTAATCGAGCGACCAAATCCAGCCGGCGAAATGCGCCGCGAGCGCCACACCCGCCAGCGCGAGCATTCCCTGCTGGCGCAATCCGGGAACCGGCCCGGCGGGCCGCCGGATCGCCGCGAACGCGCCCAGGACGGCAGCCGCTATGGCCAGGCGTCCGGCTGAGACCGCGAGTGGGCCCGCACCGGTCAATGCGAAGCGGGCAAAAATTGCCGCGGCGCCCACAGCAAGCTGTGCGGCGCCGAGGACCAGATAGCGGCTTAGCGCCGGCGTCGAGAGCGTCGCCGGCCGGACCAGCTGGCGACGTCGACGGCGGTCGCGCCCTTGAACGCGGTCGCGTCGTTACGGCGCGAAACGTGCTTGGCGGGCGGCGCCCCCGGTTGGGTGTCGGGCGTCATCGGCGGGGGCGTTTGGAAGCCCGGCATCGGCGAGAAGTACGGCCCGGGATGCGGCGCCCCCGGCGGCCGGAAGCTCGGAGGATGCACCGGCCTCGGCTTGGGCTTCTGAACGATCGGCACCGTATTCGTTGGTGAGGGTGTCGGCGAGCACGACGGATACGGATTGGTGCCCAGGCGACCGGCATCGTGGAAGTGCCGCTGCGCAACGTTGATGCAAATCGGAATCGACGTCGGCGTTGCGGTCGGCGTGGGGGTAGGCGTCGGCGTCGGTGTGGGAGTAGGCGTCGGCGTTGGCGTGGGGGTCGGCGTCGGCGTCGGCGTCGGCGTCGGTTTTGGCGTGGGGGTCGGCGTCGGCGTCGGTTTTGGCGTGGGGGTCGGCGTCGGCGTCGGCTTCGGCGTGGGGGTGGGCGTCGGCGTCGGCTTCGGCGTGGGAGTTGGCGTCGGCGTCGGCGTGGGAGTAGGCGTCGGCGTCGGCTTCGGCGTGGGGGTCGGCGTCGGGCTCGGGCTTGGCGTTGGCGTGGGGCTATGCGTCGGCGTCGGCGACGGCGAAGGCGTGGGGCTGGGCGTCGGGCTCGGCGCCGGCGTGTTCTTCTTGCCGCTGCTGCCGGCGACGGCTACGCCCGCGGCGGCCGCGGCTGCAGCCGCCGCTGCGGCTGGGGCAGCGACGCCTCCCGCAGCTCCGGCTGCGGCAGCGCTGGCGCTTCCGGCGGCGGCGCCGGCGGCGCCCGTCCCCGGAGCGGCGCCGAACTCGGCGGTCGAGGCGGCAATCGTCGATTGAGAAATCGCACCGGCCGCGACCGCCGCGACGACCGCGCCGGCGACGCCGACGGTCAGCAGCATTCCGGCCTTGAGCTTGTAGTGCTTCCCGTTGTTGAGATTGACTTCGACCGGAAGGTTGGGATCGGTCAGCTCGTAGACCGCAACCTTGAGTTCCTGATCGTTGGCGTAGATCTCGCCCGTCGTGCCGCGCACGGCGATCTGGCCGGTCTGCGTTTGAAACGTATAGTTGGCCTTGGCGCCGCCCGGGTGCTCTACGACGAAGCGCGTCGCGCCGTTATAGAGGATGAACTTGGCGGTCGTCAGGTTCGGCTGATGGTCGAAAAAGTCGAGCTGAAGCTTGGTGGACGCGCCGATCAGTACTTTCGAGCTGTCGGGGAGCGTAATGGTCGCCAGCGACTTTTGGCCCGTAATCGCATAGTCTTTGTCGCCGAGCGCTACCGTTGCATTTGGGGCGAGCGGCGTGGCGGACGCGGAGCCTTGCTGATAGGAAACGTCGCCGTGCTGGTTCTGCAACAGTTTATCGTCTGCAGCCTGTGCCGGAGCGACCGCCGCCATAACGAGGGCGAAGATCAATACGACTGAAGAAAGGGCCTTCATGGAGGGTCACTCCCTTGAGAGTAGCCAGCGCCGTCGCCCCTTGGTTCGGCAGCATGCGTCCGTTCCCTCGGCGGGGAGAACGCAGCGGCGCCGCATAAGTGTGCGGCAGCGGGAGCTCGCATCGAGCGGGCTGAGAGGGCGAGCGCCGTATCTCGCCGACCGCAAGACCTGATCCGGGTAATGCCGGCGTAGGGAAGGAGATCCATGAAAACTTACGTTACGGGTTCCGATCCGTCCATCCGCGTGCCCGTGCGCGCCATCGGCCTGAGCGACGGCACGTCGCACGCGGTGTACGACACGAGCGGGCCGTACACCGACCCCGCCCATACCGTCGATATCCGCGCCGGGCTCCCGGCGTTGCGCGAGGCCTGGATCGAAGGCCGCGGCGATACCGTTGGGCTCGAGCGGCCGTCGTCGATCTACCGCCGCGGCCGCGACGCGATGCCCGAGCTCGCCGAGTTGCGCTACCCGGCAACGCGAGCGCCCCGCCGCGCCAAACCCGGTGCGAACGTGTCGCAGATGCATTACGCGCGCCGCGGCGAGATCACGCCGGAGATGGAGTTCGTCGCGCTGCGGGAAGGCTTGGAGCCCGAGTTCGTGCGGGCGGAGATCGCGCGCGGCCGCGCCATCCTGCCCGCCAACGTCAATCATCCCGAGAGCGAGCCGATGATCATCGGCCGCAACTTCCTGGTGAAGATCAATGCGAACATCGGCAACTCGGCGGTCACGTCGTCGATCGACGAAGAAGTCGAGAAGATGACGTGGGCGACGCGTTGGGGCGCCGACACCGTGATGGATCTGTCGACCGGCAAGAACATTCACGAAACGCGCGAGTGGATTCTGCGCAACTCGCCGGTGCCGATCGGCACGGTGCCGATCTATCAAGCGCTGGAGAAGGTCGGCGGCAAAGCCGAAGAGCTCACCTGGGAACTCTATCGCGACACGCTGATCGAGCAGGCCGAGCAAGGCGTCGACTATTTCACGATTCACGCCGGCGTGCTGTTGCGGTACGTGCCGCTCACCGCCAATCGCATCACCGGCATCGTCTCGCGCGGTGGCTCGATTTTGGCGAAGTGGTGCCTCGCGCATCACCGCGAGAACTTCCTCTACACGCACTTCGAGGAAATTTGCGAGATCATGAAGGCGTACGACGTCGCGTTCTCGCTGGGCGACGGCTTGCGCCCCGGCTGCACCGCCGACGCCAACGACGCGGCGCAGTTCGGCGAGCTCGAAACGCTCGGCGAGCTCACCGAGATCGCGTGGAAGCACGACGTGCAGACGATGATCGAGGGCCCGGGGCACGTCCCGATGCACCTCATCAAAGAGAACATGGAAAAGCAGCTCGAGCTCTGCAAGGAAGCGCCGTTCTACACGCTGGGACCGCTCGTCACCGACATCGCGCCCGGGTACGATCACATCACCAGCGCGATCGGCGCCGCGATGATCGGCTGGTTCGGCACCGCGATGCTCTGCTACGTGACGCCGAAAGAGCATCTCGGCTTGCCGAACAAGAAAGACGTCAAAGACGGCGTGATCGCCTATAAGATCGCCGCGCACGCCGCCGATTTGGCCAAAGGCCACAAGCTCGCGCGGCATTGGGACGACGCGTTGTCGAAGGCGCGCTTCGAGTTTCGCTGGCAAGACCAGTTCGAGCTCTCGCTCGATCCCGAGACCGCGCGCGAGTTCCACGACGAGACGCTGCCGGCGGCCGGAGCGAAGGTCGCGCACTTCTGCTCGATGTGCGGCCCGCACTTCTGCTCGATGAAGATCACGCAAGAAGTGCGCGAGTTTGCCGAACGCGGCATGGCGGAGAAATCCCGCGAGTTCGTAGAGGCCGGCGCCGAAGTCTACGTGGCGGCGACCTGAGGCCCGAAGCCGTCGTCTTCGATCGCGACGAAACCATCGTGGTCGACGTGCCGTTCAACGGCGATCCGGAGAAGGTCGAGCCCGCTCCGCACGCGCGCGAGCTGCTCGATCGTCTCCGCGCCGCCGGGCTGCCGCTCGCGGTCGTCAGCAATCAAAGCGGCGTCGGACGCGGGTTCATCACGCTGGAGCAGGTCGACGCCGTCAACCGGCGCGTCGAAGAGCTGCTCGGGCCGTTCGCCGGATTCTTCGTCTGCCCGCACGCGCCCGAAGACGCGTGCGACTGCCGCAAGCCCAAGCCGAAGCTCGTGCTCGACGCGGCGCGCGCGATGGGCGTCGATCCGCAACGCGTCGTCGTCGTCGGCGATCGCGAGAGCGACGTGCAAGCCGCGCGCAACGCCGGCGCGATTCCGCTCAAGGTCGACGGCCCGCACGGCCTCGAAGCCGCGGTCGAAACGATCCTCGGGATGCTCTAGCGTTAGCGGGTTTCGGCGTCGAGCCAGTATTTGGCGTCGGGATTCTTGGCGGCGGCGATGTCGGCGAAGAGACCGGCGGGCAAGTGCACCATGCTGCGCAGGCTCTGCCACGCCTTCATCACCTTGACGACGTAGTGCTGCGTCTCGTCGTAGGGGGGCACGCCGCCGTATTCGTCGACGGCCCGCGGGCCGGCGTTGTACGCGGCGAAGACCAGATCGTAGTTGGTGCCGAACTTATGAATCAGGCCGTTGAGGTACTGGGCGGCGCCGGAGAGGTTCTCGTCGGGATCGTTCGGGTCGACGCCTAAGAGCGCGGCCGTGCCCGGCATGAGCTGCCCCAGGCCGATCGCACCGGCGCGGGAGACCGCGTGGGTGTGCCAGCGCGATTCGACCGTGACGATCGCCACCAGCATGTTGGCGTCGATCTGCCAGCGGCTGGCGTTGACCAAGACCCGGCGCGCGAGCTCGCTGCTCTGCCACTTGGGCATCTGCGGATTGATGTGCCGGAGCACCGAAGCGTAGACCGCGATGGTGGCCGGCGTGGCAGGGAGCGGCGGCTCGGCTGCTTGGGCCGAAGCGGCGCTCGCGGCGATGAAGCCAAAAAGCAATGCCGCCGTCGCCAGGTAACAGGCGAAGATCTTCCGCATATGGGCGCTCGTGGTTCGCTTCACTGCCAGGCCATCCTTCCGAGAAATTCCGTGACGCCGAAAGCACGCCGGGCCTGGGCGATCGGGGGCGTCGCGTTCTTCGCCTTGATGTGCGCGGCCATCGCGTGGTCGCAATGGTACGCCGTTCACGTCAACGTGCCGGAGTGCCAGCGCAAGATCGCCGCCGGAAAGCACTGTTGATAGTTCTTTGATTGGCGGCGCGCAGGAGTCGCGTGCGTGCGCGCGCTACCCGCGCAATCATGAAAGCTCGCTTCGTCGCCTTCCTCTCCGTGGTAACCGCCTGCGTTCTGTGGGCGCAACAGGCTCCCGCCGTCGCCCAGACGGCCGCCTCACCCGCTCCGGCTGCCAGCGCGCCGGCTGCCTCACCGGCTGCCAGTGCCCCGCCCGCGCCAGCCCAGGCCCATCCGGGCCTCGAGGCTCCGCCGGCGAAGCCGACGCCCTCTCCGACGGCCTCCCCCACCCCGGGGCCGCCCTTCAGCAATATGAGCTGGCGGGCGATCGGTCCGGCGACGGCCGGCGGCCGCGTCGCGGCCGTGGCGGGATCGGCCACCGATACCAAGCTTTACTACGTCGGCGCAGCCGGCGGCGGCGTTTGGAAGACGGCGAACGGCGGCCAGACCTGGGACCCGGTCTTCGAGAAAGAGTCGACGGCGGCGATCGGTGCGATCGCGATCGACCCGACCGACAACCAGACCGTCTGGGTCGGCACCGGCGAAGCCAACCCCCGCAACGACGTGAGCTACGGCGACGGCGTCTACAAGACGACCGACGGCGGCGATACGTGGACCAACGTCGGGCTCAAGGCGACGAAATACATCTCCTCGATCCTGGTCGACCCGCGCGATCACAATCACGTGGTGGTCGGCGCGCTCGGCGACGTCTTCGCCGATAGCCAAGACCGCGGCGTCTACGTGACCAACGACGGCGGCAAGACGTGGAAGCAGACGCTCTTCGTCGGTCCGCAGAGCGGCGTGTCGAACCTGGCGATGAGCGCGCAGGATCCCAGCGTGATGTACGCCGGCATCTGGCAGTTCCAGCGCAAGCCGTGGACGTTCGCCAGCGGCGGCGACGCCGACGGTCTCTACAAATCGACCGACGGCGGCGCGACCTGGACCAAGCTGACCGGCCACGGGCTGCCCGCGAGCCCGATCGGACGCATCGGCATCGCGGTCGCGCCCAGCGACGGCAACCGCGTCTACGCCGTGATCGAATCGAACGCGGGCGTGGTGTGGCGCTCCGACGACGGCGGCAATAATTGGACGATGGTGAGCGACGACTCGCAAGTCGACGCGCGCCCGTTCTATTTCTCGCACTTGGCCGTCGATCCGAAAAACCCGGATCGCGTCTACGCGCTCTCCTTCGAACCGCAGATCAGCAAAGACGGCGGCAAGACGTGGAAGGCGTTCGCGCAGACCGTCCATCCCGACTATCACGCGATTTGGATCGCGCCGAACGACGGCACGCGCATCATCATGGGCAACGACGGCGGCTACGCGCTGACGCTCGACGGCGGCCAGAACTGGTTCTTCTCGCGCAACCTGCCGATCGGGCAGATCTATCGCGTCGGGCTGGGAACCGACAATCCGTACACCGCCTGCGTCGGTCTGCAAGATAACAGCGCGTGGTGCGGCCCGTCGAACTCCCTCGATCCGTCGGGCATCCAAAACAAGAACTGGATTTCGACGGTCGGCGGCGACGGCCAGTGGGCGATTCCCGAACCCGACGATTCGAACTGGATTTGGTCGGACGCGCAAGACGGCGCGCTCTTCATCTACAATCGCGTCACGCAAGACGCGTGGTCGGCGCAGCCCTACCTGCAGACCGGCAGCGAATCGTGGACGCCGGCCACCAGCAAGTACCGCTTCAACTGGGAATCGCCGATTGCGTTCGCGCCGTGGCGCTCGCCCGAGGGCAAGCTGATCGGCTGGTACGGCGGCAACGTGATCTTCCAGACGACCGACCGCGGCAAGTCGTGGACGGTGATCAGCCCCGATCTCACGCGCAACCTCAAATCGCATCAGCAAGCCGCCGGCGGACCGATCACCAACGACGTGTCCGGCGCGGAATACGTCGACGCGATTCTCGATATCGAAGCGTCGACGCTGTCGAAGGGCGAAATCTGGGTCGGCACCGACGACGGCCTCGTGCAGCTCACGCGCGACGGCGGCAAGCATTGGACCAACGTCACGCCGCCGGGCGCGCCGGAGTTCGGACGCTTCGAAACGGTCGCGCCTTCGATGCTGGCCGACGGAACGGCCTACGCCGTCAACGACGGGCACTTCATGGGCGACAACGCGCCCTACGTCTTCGTCACCCACGATTTCGGCAAGTCCTGGACCAAGATCGTCGCCGGATTGCCGGGCGACCAGTGGGCGCGTGCGATCCGACCCGACATCAAGGATCGCAACATCGTCTACCTCGGAACGGAAGAGGGTATCTGGATCTCGTTCGATCAGGGCCGCACCTGGCAATCCTTCAAGAACGACTTACCGACCGTTTCGGTGCACGATATTCGCATGCAGCCGCAATACGACGATCTCGTGATCGCCACGCACGGCCGCAGCGCCTACATCATGGACGACATGCGTCCGGTGCAGGAGCTGCAGCAAGCGGTTTCGCGCGGCTCGTGGGTCTTCGCGCCCCAGACCGCGTACGAGTGGACCCTCCACTCCAACGACGAAGGTACTTACACCGATTACGCGGCGTCCAACCCGCCCTACGGCGTTACGATCACGTACTACCAGAGCCAAGAGCAGAAGACCGCGCCGACGCTCGAAATCCTCGATTCGCACGGGCGCGCGATCCGCAGCGTTTCCGGAACGCACAAAGTCGGCGGTAAGGACGTTCCCCGCGTACCGAATAAGGTCGGGCTCAACCGCTACACCTGGGACTTCAACGTCAACGGTCCCGTCAAATGGCCGGGTGCGGGGCCGGAGTTTCTGCAGGGTCCCGACACCGGGCCGGGCGTCGTGCCGGGCGAGTACTCCGTGCGCATGACGCTCTCCGGCCACACCTACGTGCAGCACTTTACCGTCAAGCCGGATCCGCGCTCGCAGTTCACGCAGGCCGACTATCAGAAGACCTTCGATACGGCGATGCGCCAGATGGGCCATCTCTCGAACATGGATACGGCGCTCAATAATCTCGACGACCTCAAGAAGGCGATCGTCGCCGCCAGCGACGCTGCGAAGAAGGCCAACAACACCGCGCTGGTTACGCAGCTGGCCGGTCTGGAGACGGCCCGTACGACGCTCTTCAATACGCTCGGCGTGAAGATTCGCGGCGAGGGTACGATGGACGAGAACAAAGTGCAGGAAGACGTCGGCGGCGCCTATCAGAACGCCCTCGGCCTGATCACGCCCATGGTTGCCAACTACATCACCCGCGTCGACGCGGAATATACCGCCGCCCTCGGCCGCTACAACGCGTTCGTGCGCACGCAGCTGCCGCCGGTGGCCGCCGCCGTGAAGTCGGCGGGAATCAAACCGCTGCCGGCGCTCGCGGAGGTCAACCCATGATCGGATTCGCACCGCTGGTTCTTGCGGCGGCTACCGCCGCATCGCCGATTGCCAATCTCAAATGGCGTTCGGTGGGTCCGGCGATCTCGGGCGGCCGCATCGCGGGCGTCGCGGGGACGCCGCAGAACGATCAGCTCTATTACGTCGGCAGCGCCGGCGGCGGAGTCTGGCGTTCGACCAACGGCGGTGCGACCTGGGAACCCGTATTTCCCAATGCGGCCAGCGGCGGCAACGCCGCCGGCTCGCCCGCCATCGGCGCGGTGGCGATCGATCCCACCAATCAAAACGTCGTCTGGGTCGGGACCGGCGAGAGCAATCCCCGCAACGACGTGAGCTACGGCGACGGCGTGTTCAAGACGACCGACGGCGGCAAGACGTGGGCGCGCGTCGGGCTGGCCGGCACGCGGCACATTTCGCGCATCGCCATCGATCCGCGCGATTCCAAGCACGTCGTGGTCGGCGCGCTCGGCGATCCGTTCGCCAACTCCACCGATCGCGGCGTCTACGTGACGTTCGACGGCGGTAAGACGTGGAGCAAGTCGCTCTACGTCGGCCCGCAGAGCGGCGCGAGCGACGTCGCGATGAATCCGCGCGACCCCAACGTCGTCTACGCCGGCATCTGGCAGTTCCGGCGCATGCCGTGGACCTTCACGAGCGGCGGTCCGGACGACGGCTTGTACAAGTCGACCGACGGCGGCCGCCATTGGGCCAAGCTGACCGGCCACGGCCTTCCCGAAGGGATGACCGGACGCATCGGCCTGGCGATCGCGCAGAGCGACCCCAAGCGCGTCTACGCCCTGATCGAAGCCAAGGGCGGCATCCTCTGGCGGTCCGACGACGCCGGCGCGAGCTGGAAGATGATGTCGAACGACACGCTGGTCGATCAGCGGCCGTTCTACTTCTCGCACATCGCGGTCGATCCGAAGAACGCCGACCACGTGTACGCCGTCTCCGAGATGCTCGCCGAGAGCAAAGACGGCGGCAAGAAGTTCGTGGAGATCGCCAAGAGCGTGCACGTCGACTATCACGCGATTTGGATCGCCCCGAACGATCCCAAGCGCATCATGACCGGCGAAGACGGCGGCTACGCGCTCACGACCGACGGCGGCGACAACTGGACGTTCTCGCGCAATCTGGCGATCGGCCAGATCTACCACGTCGGGCTCTCCGACGAGAATCCGTACGCGATCTGCGTGGCGCTGCAAGATAACAACGGCTTCTGCGGGCCCTCCAACTCGCTCGACTCGCAAGGCATTCTCAACCGCAATCAAATCAACGTGATCGGCGGCGACGGCGAGTGGACCGTGCCGGATCCGATCGACCCGAACTACGTGTGGGCCGATCTCGAGGACGGCGCGCTGACGGTCTTCGATCGCAAGACCGAGACTTCGCGCTTCGTCTCGCCGTACACGGCCTTCCCCGGCAGCTTTCTCGGGCCGTTCGACGCGAGCAAGGCGAAGTATCGCTTCAACTGGAATTCGCCGATCGCGTTCGCGCCGTGGGACGGCCACATCGCGTGGTTCGGCGGCAACGTGATTTTCCAATCGACGGATCGCGGCGAGCACTGGACGACCATCAGCCCCGATCTTACGCGCAACATCAAGGCGCATCAGCTTCCCGCCGGCGGACCGCTGGCCAAGGACGTGTCGGGCGCCGAGTACTCCGATACGATTCTCGATATCGAAGGCTCGCCGGTCACGAAGGGCGAGATCTGGGCCGGCACCGACGACGGATTGGTGCAGCTCAGCCGCGACGGCGGCGCGACCTGGCAGCAAGTGACGCCGCCCGGCGTTCCCGAGTTCGCGCGCATCGAAACGATCGCGCCCTCGCCGCTGGTTGCCGGCACCGCCTACGCGATCGCCGACAACCATCTGCTGGGCGATTACGCGCCGTACGCCTACGTGACGCACGACTACGGCAAGACGTGGACGGCGATCGCCGGCGACTTCCCTCGCAACGAATACGTTCGCACGATCCGCCCGGATTCGCGCAACCCGCAGCTCGTCTACGCCGGCCTCGAGCAGAGCCTCTGGCTTTCGTACGACGGCGGCGCGCATTGGCAGCGCTTCAACAACAATCTGCCGGCCGTCTCGGTGCGAGATATCCGGCTGCAGACCCAGTTCGACGATCTCGTGATCGCCACGCACGGCCGGGCCGCCTGGGTGCTCGACGACGTCGCTCCCATTCAGCAGCTCGGCGACGCCGAGCGGGCCGGAGCGATGCTCTTCCCCATGCGCACCGCGTACGAATACCACTATCACTCCAACGACGAAGGCGCCTACACCGATTTCGCCGGCGCCAATCCGCCGCAGGGAGCGATCGTCAACTTCTATCAAGCCAAGCCGCAAAAAGCGTCGCCCGCGGTGACGATCCTCGACGCTAACGGCCGCACGATCCGCACGATCAGCGGCACGCACAAGGTGAAAGATAAAGACGTTCCCTACGTCACCAACGTCGCGGGCGTCAATCGCGTGATTTGGGACTTTCACGAAAACGGGCCCGTGCAATGGATGGGGGCCGCCAAAGAATCGTACCGCGGGCCGAAAGTCGGCGCCATGGTCGTTCCCGGCACCTATACGGTCCGCATGAACGTCGACGGCAAAGACTTGTCGCAGAGCGTGGTGGTAAAGCCCGACCCGCGCGACTCGTGGACCCAGGAGCAGTATCAAGCCGGCTACGATTTCGCCAAGAAGTATCTCGACGCGCTCGGGCGCATCGACACCGCGCTGAACAACGTCGATGCGATGCGCAAGTCGCTGGCCTCCGCGGCGGCGTACGCTTCGAAGAACGGCAACTCGTCGCTGCGCACGCAGATCTCGGCGGCGCAGGCGTCGCTGCAAGACGTCTTCTCGGCGTTCACGGCCGACTACCACAACGACGAGGACTCGATCCAGCGTCCGGGGTCGCTGCGGGAATCGGTGCCGCGCACCGGCTTCAACACGCAGCTGCCGCCGACCGCGGCTCAGCTCGACTACGCGGCGCGCTTCGACGCGGCGTATCAGGCCGCGTTTGCGAAGTACAACGCCTTCGTCGGCTCGCTCGCCTCGCTCCAAACGGCACTCAAGGACGCCGGGCATCCGCTGGAGGGGGCCACCCCGGTCTCACCCTAGCGGCTTTCCGGGCGGCGTTCGTGGCGGCCGGAGGGTCGGTCGCCCCCTTGGCCAAAAGGTTGCCGGAGGTTTGCGTTTGCTAGGGGACAGGTCGATTTGAGCACTTCTGCCCGGACCCGCGTCTGTGCCGTCGTCTTTTTGGCGGCTCTGGTTGCGGCGTGTTCGGGAGGCGGCTTGACGCCGGCGGCGCACGCACCGGCCGCTCCGCAAGTCAAAAAAGGCTGGATCAAAGCCAGGCTCTTCGTGCCCAAGAAGCATCGCGGCATGCGGGCCCACGGGCGCAAGCCGCGGTATTTGCCGACCACGACGACCGAGGTGGACTTCACCCTCCTCAAGATCGACGGCAGCACGACGACCGACACGGCGTACAACTTTCCGATCTACACGCGCAACTGCACGAACGTCGGGGGTGCCGCCCCGGGCTACGTCTGTTCGGTGACCGAGCCGGCACCGGCCGGAAACGACGTCTACCAGATCAGTGCGGGCAGCTGCCCCGTGAACACCTTGCCGAACGGCAGTTGTCCCGAAGCGCTGCAGACGCTTTCCGAATCCTACGCGCCGATCGTCGTTCCGCCCAACGGCAACGCCAACGCCAGTTTCACGCTCAATCCGGTGGTCGCGTCGCTCGCGTGGTCGGTCCCGACCGGACCCAACGCACCCTACTACTACAACGCCTACCAGTCGTATGCGTGCGGGTACTCGGGCAGCAGCAACTGCTACGATCCCATCGTCGATCCGCAAGGTACGCCGAAGTCCGGCTCCGTCTTTCTCAACGCGTTCGATGCGAGCGGAGCGCAGATCGTGCCGACCGCCAGCGGCCAAACGCTCTACGGCACGCCGCTCTACCTCAAGGCAAACGGCGACGCGGATTCGATTACGACGTCTTGCTCCGATCCGTCGCTGACCTGGGAGACCGGCGGCGGGCCCTTTGCGGCCGGACAGATGACGCTGGCAAACGGCTTCGGCAGTTCGGCCGGCATCGACACGCCGGTGACCGCACCGAGCCCCAGCCCGACGACGGGCACCGACGGCAACGGCAACGTCGTGGCGGCGGTCGGCAATAACGGCGTCGAGATGAACTACGACGGGACGACGTTCCCATCGGGCGCGCCGTTCTCGTGCACCGCGACCGACGCTCAGGGCTTCAGTGCAACGTATTACGCTGGGAACAGCTTCGTTGCCGGCGTTCCCAATCCGCAGATCTTCGTCGCCAACAACGTGCAGCCGGGCTCCGTCACCGAGTTCAGCGCCGCGACCGCGCCCAGCAATCCGATCTCGATCGGCAGCAGCAGCGTGCAAAATCTCTCGATCACCACGGCGATCGCCGTCGATGGCTACGGCGACCTCTACGAGGTCGACGAAAACCCCGGGCATACGCTCTACGCGTATACGGCGTCATCGCTCACGAAACCAGGCCCGACGCCGGCGGCCACGACGTCTCTGGGAAGCTCCGCGACGGCGTCGGCGATGCTGTACGATCCTTATGGGTATGCGGCCGGCGATCTCTTCGTCGCAGACGATGCAAACGCCGCCGTTCAAGTCTACGACACGTCGGTCTTTTCTTACGGACAGTCCGCGCCGACGCTGCTCGCAACCATTCCCGTGATGAACAATCCGGCGGCCCTGGCGCTCGACTCCAGCGGAAATCTCTACGTTGCCGGCGGAAACCAGGTCGAGGAATTTTCGTACCCGTTCAGCAACACGTCACAGCCGTCGGCGACGCTGACGCCCAGTTCGTCCGGCCTCGCCTATCCGACGTCCATGGCGTACGACAGCGTCAACGGGATCCTCTACGTTGCCTACTATGCCAATCAGAACGCGATCGACGCCTACACGCTGCCGTCGACGACGCCGTCGAGCACGATCGACGATTCCAGCCTCGACGACCCTACCAGTCTCGCCGTCGACGCTTCCGGCCGGCTCTACGTGTCGAATGCCTTCGGTAACGCGACGATGTACCTTTCGGGTGGGACGTCGCCCGCGCTCACGTTCTCGAGCGCGCCGGACCCATCGTCGGTGTGGTACGATTCCAAAAATAACGACGTCTATTTTTCGTTGAGCGGCAACCAAGTCCAAGAGTTCCCGGCGGACGGGTCCACCACAACCGCGAGCGCGACGTACTCGACGGGCCTCTCCAGCCCGATCTCCGTGATCTTCTACCAAGCGCCGAGCGGCAGTTCGGGCCTGCGGCACCGGCACCGGGGGCGGCCTCACGGGCATGCGCCGGCGCGAACGTCGCGAGCGCGCCCCTAACGCGCGCCCCTCCCGCACATCCGGGTCAAGAAGGCCTCGTGCTTGTACGAGGCGCTCTTTCCGAAATGGACGGCCACGAGATCGAGCGACGCAATCGCGTAGAGCGCCTGCCCGCCGGAACCACTGGCGTAAAAAAGATCCGGCGGCGCGCCCTTCGCACCCAGCCACCAGCCTAAGCCGTAGCGCGCGTTTGCGCTCGATCCCTGGAAGCATTCGGCCAGTGCGGCGCGCTCGCGCAGCACGAAGCGCCCGTAAGCCAGCCAGTTCTCCGCCGTGAGAAAGGCGCCGGTCGGCAGCGGCTGCGTGCCGTCGGCGAGGGTGCGCCACGAGGCCACCGCGACGCCCGCCGGTTCGAGCACGCGCTCGCGCAGATACTCGTGTGGGCTTGGGCCCGCGAGCCTGCGCGCGAGGACGGCACCGAACACCTGGAGCGGGATGCCGCCGTAGGTGAAGGCCGTGCCGGGCTCGCTTTTGAGCGCCATCGCGAGCGCACGCTCGTAGACGGGAACGGCGCTGCCGAGGCCTCCGAAGCCGAAGCCCGACGTCAGCGAGAGCAGCATGCGCGGCGTGACGCGGCGCTTCCAGGGGTCGTCGCGCCAGCTCTCGATCGTCTCGGCGACGGGCTCGTCGAGGTGCAGGATCTCGTCGCGCTGCGCGTACAGCGCGGCGACGCCCCAGAAGCTCTTGGTGCCACTGTAGAGCGCGTGTGCCTTCCCCGCATCGAAGCCCTCACCGTACTCGGCCGCGAGCACCGTGCCGCCACGCTCGGCGACCAGCGCCTGGAGGCCGTGTTTGCGGGCATACGCCAGCGCGCCGTCAAGGTCCAACGCGGAATCCGTCACGATGAAGGGCGTTCGAGCCGGAGGCACAAACCCGCCTTCATGCGGGCGTACGTACTCCTCGTCGCGGCCGTTGCCGCGCTCGGCGGGCTGCTCTTCGGTTACGACACCGGGGTGATTTCCGGCGCGATTCTCTTCATCAAGAAAGACTTCGCGCTCGACGTCCACATGCAGGAGTTCACGATCAGCGTCGTGCTGATCGGCTGCGTCTTCGGGGCCGCGACCGCCGGCTCGCTCGCCGACCGGATCGGCCGCCGGCTGACGCTCTTTTCGGCCGGCATCGTGTTCCTCGCCGGCGCGCTGATCTCGGCCTTCGCTCCCGAAGAGAACACGCTGCTCTTCGGCCGCCTGATCGTGGGCGTGGGCATCGGTTTCAGTTCGGTCGTCGCGCCGCTCTACATCTCCGAGGTGGCGCCGGCCAACGTGCGCGGCGGCCTCGTCTCGCTCTATCAGTTTGCGATCACGGTCGGCATTCTCGGCGCCTACGTGGTCGACTACGCCCTGGCCGACGCCGGCAACTGGCGCTGGATGCTGGGGTTGGCGATCGTCCCGTCGCTGATTTTGGTGGGCGGCATGATCGGAATGCCCGAGAGCCCGCGCTATCTCTTCAAAACCGGCCACGACTCGCGCGCGCGCGACGAACTGCATCGCATCTACGGCGCGGGCGGCGCACCCGAGGACGAAGAGCGATCGATTCGCTCCAGCTTGGCGGTGAAATCCGGCGGTTGGCAAGTCTTCAAGAAGCCCGAAGTTCGGCTGGCGCTCTTCATCGGCGTGACGCTCGCCGTGCTGCAGCAGGTCACCGGCATCAACACCGTGATCTATTACGGCCCGCAGATCTTCCAGATGGCCGGCATCGGTTCGGCGACGTCGTCGATCATGGCGCAGGCGCTGGTGGGCACCGTCAACTGCCTCATGACGCTGATCGCGATTTTCTTCGTCGATCGCGTCGGGCGCAAGCCGCTGCTCTATATCGGCTTGGCGGGAATGTTCGTCGCCCTCGCCGCCCTCGGCATCGCCTTCGCGCAGCCGCACCTGTCGGGCTCGCTCAGCGCCATCGCGCTGGGGAGCATGATGCTGTACGTCGGCTGCTTCGCGTTCAGCTTGGGCCCGATCGTGTGGCTGCTGATCTCGGAGATCTTTCCGCTGCAGGCGCGCGGAACCGGCATGTCGATCTCGACGCTGGCGAACTGGGTCGGCAACTTCCTGGTCTCGCAGTTCTTCCTCACCATGCTGAACAAACTCGGCACGCCGCTGACCTTCTGGATCTACGCCGCGCTCTGCATCGTAACCATTCTCTTCGTGCGCACCATGGTTCCAGAGACGAAGCAAGAGCTGCTCGAGCAGATCTCCGTCACGGCGGCCTAGGATGCTCGCCGCGGTGCGGCGCGCCGGCGAACCGCGCGGCCGCATCTCCATCGAGGAGATCGCGCGGCCCGAGCCGGGGCCCGGCGAAGTGCTGCTGCGCGTGCGCGCCTGCGGCGTCTGCCGTACCGATCTGCATATCGTCGACGAGGAGCTGCCGCCGCATCGCGACCGCATCGTACCCGGGCATCAAATCGCGGGCGAGATCGTCGCCCGCGGTCCCGGCGTCGACGCGCCCGCAATCGGTTCGCGCGCCGGAGTTTCGTGGGTCGGCGGCGTCGACGGCACCTGCCCGCAATGCGTTGCCGGGCGCGAAAATCTCTGCGACGCCCCGGCCTACACCGGGTACGACCGCGACGGCGGTTACGCCGAGTATGCGTGCGCGCGCGCCGATTTCGTGCATCCGCTTCCCGACGATCTCGACGACGGGCACGCCGCGCCGCTCTTGTGCGCCGGCATCATCGGCTTTCGCGCGCTGCGCGTCGCCGGGGTCGCGCCGGGCGAGCGCGTCGGCCTGTTCGGCTTCGGGGCATCCGCGCACATCGCGCTGCAAGTGCTGCACGCGTGGGGGTGCGAGGTCTACGTGTCGACGCGAGGCTCGGAGCACCGCGCCTTCGCGCGCGAACTGGGCGCGGCATGGGTCGGGGACGCGGTCGAACGGCCGCCGGTGGCGCTCGATCGCGCCGTCACCTTCGCGCCGTCGGGCGACGTGGTCGTCGCGGCGCTCGGAGCCCTGCGCAAGGGAGGCGTGGTCGCGATCAACGCCATCCACCTCGATCGCATACCGCAGTTCGATTACGATTCGCTGCTCTGGGGCGAACGCCAAATTCGCAGCGTGACGAATATGACCCGCGACGACGCGCGCGAGTTCCTCTCGCTCGCGGCCGCCGAGCGCGTTGCGGTGCGAACGACCGAGTTTCCGCTCGCGCGCGCGAGCGAAGCGCTGGACGCCGTGCGCGGCGATGCCATCGACGGTGCCGCGGTGGTGCGGCCGTGAGCCGCGCGTTCGTCAAAGACGACGACGACCGTCCGGAGCGGCCGCCGGCGCGCGCCGTCGATCCCGACCGGCCCAACTACGTGACGCCGCGCGGGCTCGAGCTGCTTCGCGAAGCGCTGCAGCGCGCGCGCGACGCCGAAGACGAGCGCAACGTGCAGTATTACGAGACGCGGCTCGCAACCGCCGACGTCGTCGAGCCTTCGGCTACGGGCGAGATCGTGTTCGGCTCGCGCGTGCGCTTGCGCGACGATCGCGGTAAAAGCATCGCCTTGCAGATCGTCGGCGAAGACGAGGCCGATCCCGCGCGCGGATCGATCAGTTGGATCTCGCCGTACGCGCAGGCGCTCTTAGGGCACCGAAGCGGCGATCGCGTGCTCGTGCAGCGTCCTGCGGGGCCGGCGACCGTCGTGGTCGAGTCGGTCGCGTAGGCCTTGCGGCCGAGCGCCGAGAAGCGAATCCTCATGACGGCGAAAATGCGCGTACTCGCGTTTGCAGCATCGTTCGCACTGGCGGCGTGCTGGAACGGCGGCGGCAGCGGATCGATGGCGTGGCCGATGTATCAGAACGGGATCACGCACAACGCCGTCATCGAAAGCGATTTTCCCGCCGTCACGTGGACGAGCAAGCAGGAAGGGAAAGTCAACTCGGGATTGGCGTACGACGGGCAGTGGCTCTACTCGACCAATTTCGCCGGCGAACTCGTCAGCATCGATCCCGCGACCGGGAAGACGCGATGGACCGCCAAAGGCGACGACGTGATGATGTCGACGCCGATCGTCGCCGACGGAATGGTGTTCGCGGGGTCGGGCACCAACGCGATTCTCTCCGATACGAACGGCAGAACCCTGTGGGGCCGCAAGGAAGGCAACCACTGGTTTGCGTTTCGCAGCCGCGACGGCAAGGACGTGTGGTCGTATCCGACCATCGGCGAAGCGATGCCGTCGGCGGCCTACACCGGCGGCAAGCTGATCTTTGCGACCGGCGACAACATCGCCACCGCGCTCGATGCAAAAACCGGCAAGGTGCTCTGGCACACTCCGATTCCCGGCGTCGCGACCATGGGCTCGGCGATGGTCCATAACGGCGTCGTCTTTATCGTGGCGACGCAGGGCAAGGGCGATTATCGCAGCCCGTCGCGCAGCCGCGTGCTCGCCATCGACGTCGCAACGGGGAACGTGAAGTGGAGCGCCCCCTACGGCAACGCGGATTGCACGCCGACGATCGGTGGCGGCATGGTGTTCGTCGAAGGCGCGGTCGACGGCCCCGAAGGGCCGCGGGAGGCGATCGGCACGAACGACGTCGCCGCGCTCGACGAGCGCACCGGCGCGCTGCGCTGGCGGTTCGACGGAACGCCCGGATTCTTCACGTCGGTCGGGAGCGACGAGCGCGCCGTAACCGGAACGTTCGACGACGGCGTGCTCTATCAATCGATTCCGACGATGAATCTCGTGGTGGCCTTCGAAGCCTCTAGCGGCCGCGTGCTGTGGCGGCAGCGTACCAGCGGCGCCGTGAAGATGAGCCCCGTGATTGCGACCGACAATCTCTACGTCGGCGACGCGAGCGGCGTCCTCTATCGCCTCAACGCGCGCACCGGCGAGATCCGGGCGGCGCTCCCCTTCGACCGGCCCTTCACGCCGGCGCCGCCGTTGATCGTCGGGCAGACGCTCTTCGTGCCCAACGCCGAGTTTCTGCGCGCGCTGAAGTTGAGCGCCTTCTGATGCGATTCGTCGGAAACCCCCGCTCGCTGGCGCTGATCTTCGTTGCGGTGGTCGCCGCCGGTTGCGGCGGAGGGCGCGAGAAGACCGCGATGCCGTGGACGATGTACCAACGCACGACCGCGCACGACGCCGTGGTGTCGGCGCCGTTTCCCGCCGAATCGTGGGCGCTCGATCTGAAGAGCAAAATCAACGGCGGCTTGGGATACGACGGCAAGCGCCTCTACGCCGACGATTTCGCGGGCGAGGCCGTGGCGATCGATCCGCAGAGCGGGCACGTGCTGTGGCGCGCGCGCGGCGACGACGTGCTGATGTCGACGCCGATCGTCGCCGACGGGATGGTGTTCGTCGGCTCGGGGACCAACGCCGTGCTCGTCGATCAGCCCGGCAAGACCGTGTGGGGCCGCAAGGCGGGCAACCACTGGTACGCGTTTCGCAGCGACGACGGCAAGCCGGTGTGGTCGTACGCGACCGTTGGCGAAGCGATGCCGACGGCTGCGTATGCGGACGGTCTCTTGACGTTCGGTACCGGCGACGCACTCGCGACCGGCCTGCAGGCGAATTCCGGAAAGCTGCTGTGGAGCTCGCCGCTGCCCGGACACGTCTCGATGGCCTCGGCCATGATCGACGGCGACCTCGCCTACTACGTCGTCACCAAGAGCGAGGCCGACCACCATCAGGCCGGCGGAAACCAAGTCGTCGCACTGCATTGGCGCGACGGATCGTTCGCCTGGCGCGCGCCGTACGGCAACTCCGATTGCACGCCGACGATCGCCGGCGGGACGCTCTTCGTCGAAGGCGTGCAAGACGGCGTGCTCGGTCCGCGCGAGGCCATCGGCACCAACGACGTCGTCGCGCTCGACGCGCGCACCGGCAAGCTGCGCTGGCGCTACGCCGGAGCGCCGGGCGTCTTTACGGCGGTCGGAACCAACGAGCGCGCCATCGCGGGAACCTACGATGGCGGCGTCCTCTATCAGTCGCTGCCGACCACGAGCCAGCTCGCGGCGTTTCGCGCCGGCGACGGGCACGTGCTCTGGATGCTGCGCACGGCCGGCCCCGTGAAGATGAGCCCGCTCGTGCGCGACGGCATCGTCTACGTGGGCGATACGGCCGGCCTTTTCTATACGATCTCGGCGCGCACCGGAGCGGTGCGGCACGTCACGGAGTTTCGGCAGCCGTTCACCTCGGCGCCGCCGCTCGTCGTGGGGCAGACGCTGTTCGTGCCCAACAGCCAGACGATTCGCGCGATCCCGCTCGACAAGCTGTGAGCGGCATCGTGAGCGACCCGTTGCGCGTACTGCTGGTAACTCGCTCGACCGTCCACGGCCGCGCGGGCGGCGACTTCACGCAGCTGCTTTTCACCAAACGCGCGCTCGAAGAAGCCGGCGTCGTCGCCGACGTCGCTCCGACGCTCGATCCCGATCCGCGCGGATACGACCTCGCGCACGTGTTCGGCGTGTACGATCCCACCGACGCACAGCGGCAGATCGCCGCCTGCCGCCGCGCCGGCGTTCCGGTCGCGCTCTCGCCGCTCTGGTGGGATCTGTACGAGTACTACGGCCGCTCGCGCGGACTCGACCGCGCGCTCGGCGGCAGCCGGCGCCTCGTGGAGAGCCGCTTGCGGCGCCTGCACGAAACGGCGACCGATCGATTTCTGCGGCGAAACGAGAAGAAGAAGTACCGAGCGCGCATCGCGCTGCAAACGTCGCTGATGCGCGAGGCCGACGTGCTGCTGCCCAACAGCACGATCGAGGCCTTTCTCATCGGACGCGACCTCAAGCTGCAAGACCGCCCGATGGTCGTCGTGCATCAGGCCGTCGACGTGCCGTTGGGCGAGCGCTCGGGCGAGCCGCGCCGAGGCGTGCTTTGCGTGGCGCGGATCGAGCCGAACAAGAATCAGGCGGCGTTGCTCTACGCGCTGCGCGATCTCGACGTCGAGGTGACGCTGGTCGGCGCGTGCTACGAGCCCGACTATCTTCGCCTTTGCAAGCGCTATATGGACTCGCGCCATCGCTGGATCGATATGATCCCGCGCGACGAGGTGCTCGCCCTGATGCGGTCGGCCGCCGTGCACGTTCTGCCGTCGTGGTTCGAGTTTCCGGGCATCGCAAGCTTGGAAGCCGCCGCCATGGGCGCGCACGCGATTGCCGGCGGCAAGGGCACGGAACGCGAATACCTGGGCGAGTTCGCGCAATACGTCGATCCCGAAGACCCGGCCGGCATCCGCGCGGCCGTGGAGCGCGCGCTGGCGTTCCCGCCCCGGCCCGCCGGCGACGGGCTCGACCGCCGTCTGGCCGGATTTACGGTCGCGGGGGTCGGCGAACGCACGCTCGCGGGCTACCAAATCGCGCTTCGAGCGGCGAAACGCTGAAACCCGGCCCGGGAAATCGCCGATAACCAAAGCATGGCGCTACCCGACGAAAAGACGATCGCGTTCGACATCTGGCCGAACATGCTGATCGTCGAAGGCCCCGCTCCGACCATCGGCGCGCTGCTGGAATCGCTCTATCACGACGCGCACATTCCGCGCGATGCCTGGAACGTGCAGCACACCGAGCGATCGCGCCAAACCTATGCCGCGTCGCTCAAAGCCGGCAGCCCCGAAAAGCGCCGCCAAGGCATGGGCGTGCGCACCGACGAGCTCGCCGTAACCGTGCTCGAACGCGCCCGGGCGCTCGGCCTAGCCTGCTTCCGCCTCTCGAAAAAAACACAAGGCGCGATCTAAGCGCGGCGCGTTACGCGCCTTTGCCTGGGTGGGTGAGCGGCGTTAGCGGGCCGGCAGCAGGCGCAGAATTGCGGCGCGGATTTGGGTCTCTTTGCGCTGGTAGAGGATGCCGGCGCCGACGATCGCGAGGCCGAGGATCGTCAGGGCGAACGGGAAGAGGATCGAAGCCGAAAAGACGTCCCAGGCGAGGTGGCCGAGATACGCGGCGATGCCCAGCGCGCCGAAGACGATCAGCACGCGGCGCTGCAGCACGATCGAGAGCAGCACCATCAGCAGGCAGATGCCGGCGAAGATGGCTTCGTGCGCTTCACCGTTCCAGAGCAGCGCGAGGCCGAAGTAGAACGTGAACGCACCGAAGAGGTAGGTCCAAAACGCGTAGGCACCCCAGCCACGGCGATCCAGCCAAATCGAGAAGGCGAGCATGCCGGTGCCGAAGATCAGCCCCAAGCGCTGCATCGCGTCGAAGTTGTAGTGATGGCCGAAGAGCGCGTTGGTGAGATCGAGCGAGAGAAACCACACCGCGAACGCGGCCGGCAGCGTCAGCAGCGGAAAGCGAACGAACCGCAGCGCGATCGCGGCGGCGGCGATCGTTCCGAGTTCCATCCACACCCAGCTGCCGTGCACGAGATAGAAGAAGCCGTTGTAGGTTCCGGGGTCGCCGTCGAGCCAGAGGTGGTGCCATTCTTGAAAGCCGTAGATTGCCAGCGGCGTCATGCACACGGCGGCCGTGACCAGCACGCCGCCCGCTACGCGCGCGTCTTCGCGGCGGTAGAGAAACCAGCCCAATGCGGCGAGACCGATCGCGTAGATGACCGACATCACGCAGATGAACGGCGCGCCCATCGTCGCCCACCCGAGCGTCATGAAGAACGTCATCGCGCCGATGACGATGAAGCCGCCGAAGTAATACGCGACGTTGGCGACCGAGAACGTGACGGGCGGCGGAGTTGCGGGCGCTTCCGGGCTCTGCAGGGTATCCCAAAGCGCGGCGGCCTGGCCGGGCGAGATGCCGGCGGCGACGGCGGCTGCGAGGAAGGGTGCCTTCTCTACATTCATGAGCCTCGCACCGCTATTCCCCGCGCCGCCGGACGCTTACTCCCTTGCCGAACCGTAGCCGCCGCCGCCCGGAGTCTGCACCGCTACCGTATCGCCGGGATGCAGCGCGAGCGTCACCTTGGCGGCCAGCGGCTCCGCAGCGCCGTTTCGTACCAGCGCGTGCCGCCCGCACGCTCCCGGTTCGCCGCCGCAGGCGCCCGGAGGCTGCAGCGTGTGGCGGTCGGCAAGCAGCGAGGCCCGCGCCGTTCCCTCGACGAGTTCGATCGCGCGAATCAGGCCGTCACCGCCGCGATAGGTGCCCGCGCCGCCGGTGCCGCGCGCGAATTCGTAGCGCGTGACGCGCAGCGGATAGTCGCGTTCGATCGCTTCGATCGGGGTGTTGAGCGTATTGGTCATGTGGCATTGAATGCCGTCGATGCCGGCGGCGTTCGGCCGCGCGCCCATCCCGCAGCCGTTGGTCTCGTAGAACGCCCAGGGCGTGCCGTCGTCGCGCGTGCCGCCGAGCATGACGTTGCTCATGGTGCCGCCGCTGCACGCGGGAACGCGATCGGGCGCGGCCTTCGCGAGCGCTTGAAGCACGACGTCGGCGTTGCGCGTGCTGGTCTCGACGTTGCCGCCCGACACCGCGGCGGGCCGGTGCGGATTGAGCAGCGTCCCTTCCGGCACGAACACCTCGACGGGGCGGAAGCACCCGTCGTTCATCGGGATCGTCGGATCGGTGACGGCGCGAATGGCGTAGTGCACGCCGGAGAGCGTGACGCCGAGCACGGCGTTGAGCGGTGCGGCGACTTGCGGCGACGTGCCGGTATAATCGAAGCGCGCGCCGCCGTCGCGCAGTTCCAGCCGCAGCGCGATCGCGATCGACGGCTCCCCGGCGCGATCTTCCATGAAGTCGCGGCTCTCGAAGACGCCGTCGCCGAGCGCGCGCAGCGCGGCACGCAGCCGCAGCTCGCTCGCGTCGAGCGCGCGTTCGATCGCCGCCTCGACCGCGTCGCCGCCGTAGCGGCGGTAGAGCTCGAGCAGCCGCCGCTCGCCGATGGCATTTCCGGCGATCTGCGCGCGCAAGTCGCCGCTACGCGCGTCGGGCGTGCGCGAGTTCGCGCGAAAGAGCTCGATCGTCTCGTCGACCGGCCGTTCGTCTTGCAGCAAGCGCAACGGCGGCACGACGACTCCCTCGGCGAAGAGCTCGGCGGCGTCGACCGGCATCGATCCCGGCGCGCTGCCGCCGACGTCGGTGTGGTGGGCCTTGTTGGCGGCGTACCCGGCCAGCGCACCGTCCCGGAAGATCGGGCGCAGCACGGTAACGTCGTTGAGGTGCGTGCCGGTAACGTACGGATCGTTGGCCACCCACATCTCACCTTCGCGCACGCCGCCGTACGCGCGCTCGATGGCCTCCACCATCCGGCGCAAGCCCCAGGGCAGCGAGCCGAGATGCACCGGAATGTGCTCGGCCTGCGCGATCAAGCGCCCGTGCCGGTCGAAGAGCGCGCACGAATGATCGAGCCGTTCTTTGATGTTCGGCGAGTAGGCGCTGTTGCGCACCGCGATGCCCATCTCTTCGCTCGCGTACACGAGCGCTCCGGCGACGACCGCATCGGTGACGTTCACGGCGTACGCTCCAACGAGAGCAGCTCGCCTTGCACGGTCGCGCTCCACTCCGGCGCGACGTAGATCGTCGTATCGTACTGTTCGACGATCGCCGGGCCGCCGACGCGCGCGTTCGGCGCCAGCGCGTCGCGCCGCCACACCGGAACGTCGCGATAGCCGTCGCCGATCCACACCGATCGCATCGCAGGAGCCGCTTCGACGCGGCCGGCAGCGGCGCCGCCTTCGTTCGGGGCGTCGCGCCGCGGCAGCGTGCCGCGAGCGTGCAGCCGCGCGTTGACGATCTCTACCACTTCGTCGCGCACCGCGTACCCGTAACGGCGTTCGTGCGCTTCGTGAAACGCCCGGGCGATCGCCTCGCCGCCGTCGGCGTGTTCGATTGCCAGCTCGAAGCTCTGGCCGCGGTAGCGCGCATCGTATTCGCGCCGGAAACGGATCGAGCGTTCGGCCGCTCCTTGCGCGAGCAGATCGTCGCGCGCCCGAGCTTCGTCTGCGACGAAGAGCCGCTCGAGCTGCGCGATATCGAGATCGCGATGGTCGCGCAGCACGGGCCGCACCAGGCTGGTTTGCAGCTCGGCGACGAGCAAGCCGAACGCCGAGAAGATGCCGGGATGCGCGGGAACGATGACGCGCTCGATCTCGAGTTCGGTCGCAAGGGCGCAGGCGTGCAGCGGGCCGCCGCCGCCGAACGCCACCAAGGCGAACTCGCGCGGGTCGAGCCCGCGCTCGACCGTCACGATCTGCAGCACCTTCGACATCGCCGCATCGATGAGCGTGACGATGTCGCGCGCGGTCGCTTCGACGCCGGTGCCGAGGCGCCGGCCGAGCGCTTCGACCGCCGCGTACGAACGCGCGGCGTCGATCGGAAAGGTGCCGCCGAGCAGATGGGTGCGATCGAGCCGCCCGAGCACGACGTTGGCGTCGGTTACCGTCGCACGATCGGAGCGCCCGTAACACGCCGGGCCCGGATCCGCGCCCGCCGAGATCGGGCCGGCCCGCAGCGAGCCGGCGTCGTCGATCCACGCGATCGTGCCGCCGCCGGCGCCGATTTCCGCGAGATCGACGAACGGAAAGCGCACCGGGTAGCCGCTGCCTTTGATCGCGCGGCCGCTGTGCGTCGCGCCGGCGGCTTCGAACTCGTGAGCAATTTGCACGACGCCGTCGACGATGGCCGCGGCCTTCGCGGTGGTGCCGCCCATGTCGAACGAAAGCAGCCGCGCCGCACCGATGCGACGCCCGAGCGCCGCCGCGGCGATGGCGCCGCTGGCGGGCCCGCTTTCGATCAGCGCCGCCGGACGCGCCGCCGCGTAACGCGCCGCCGAGAGGCCTCCGTCGCTCCGCATCACGTAGAGGGCGGGCGCGCCGCGCGGCGTGCGCTCGAGCGCGCGCGCGAGCAGCGCTTCGAGACGTTCTAGATAACGCCCGGCAACGGGTGCGAGCGCGGCGTTCACGACCGCCGTCGAGAAGCGTTCGTACTCCCGGTACTCGGGATCGATCTCGGTGGAACGCGAGACGGCGGCGTGCGGCAGCGCGCGCGCGATCGCGCCGGCGACGCGGCGCTCGTGCTCGTCGTTGGCGTATGCGTTGAGCAGGCAAACGGCGACCGCCGCGTACGACCCGCGCGCGAGCTCGTCGCAGAGACCGGCGAGCGCCGCGTCGTCGAGGGGTTCGAGCACCTCGCCGCGGTGGTCGATGCGTTCGCGAACGGCGAACCGGTCTTCGCGTGCGACCAGCGGCCGCGGGCGCTGCACGAACAGGTTATACACCTCGCTGCGGTTCTGACGGCCGATTTCGATGACGTCGAGAAAGCCGCGCGTGGTGACGAGCGCGACGCGCGCGAGCTCGAGCCCGGTTTGGCCGAGCAGCGCGTTGGTCGCGATCGTCGTCGAATGCCCGAGAAACTCGATCGACGGCGCGGTCTCGTAACGGGCGAGCAACGCTTCGAGCGCGGCCGCGACCGCCAGCTCCGGCGCTTGGGGCGTGCTCGGCACTTTAAGCCGGAGCATCGCGCCGCTCTGGGCGTCGAATGCGGCGAGATCGGTGAACGTGCCACCGACGTCGATGCCGACTTGGAGCGTCATTGAAGGCGCACGATCTCGGCGGGCGAGCCGGCGGTGAGGTAGAGTGCGCCGTCGGGCCCCAACGCGATGCCGCTCGGCATCGATTCCGGCGCGAGCGCGATCGCCGACACGTTGCCGTCGAACGGGTCGAGCCGCGCGACCGCGCCCGTTCCGGCCGCGAACCAGAGCTTGCCGTCGGGCCCCACGGCCAACGGGCCGGAAGGCGCGAGATCGGCCGGAACGGGATAGCGCACGAACGTGCCCGAGGTCGTCATCGAGAACAGCGCGCTTTGCCGCGGATCGGCAAACCAAAGATTCGCGTCGGCCCCCACCACGATCTGTTGCGGCAGCGGATCGTTCCCCGGCACCGTAAAGAGGTGCGCGATCGCGCCGCCCGGCGTGATTTGCGCGATCTGCGCGCTGCCGGCGAGCGCGACGTACTCGTTGCCGTCCGGGCCGGCCACCGAAAACGACGGCCCCGAGCTTCCCGGCGGCAGCGCGGCGCGCGGCCCGAAGCTTCCCGACGTCGCGATCGAACCGACGTACTCGCCGCCGAGCGAACCGAACCATAGCAGGCTTCCGGGGCCGGCCGAAATTCCCGCCGGCGACGCGCCGGGTTCGAGCGCGTAGAAGTTCGTCGACCCGCTGGTGGCGACGCGCGCGATATCGTTGCCGCCCGCGTTGGCGACCCAGATCGCGCCGTCGGGACCGTTCGCGAGCGTTTGCGGCTGGTCGAAGCCTGCGAACTCGCGCAGATGCGCGAGCGCGGTAGAGATGCTGCCGATGCGGCCGCTGGCGTTTTCGGCGAACCAGAGGTTGCCGTCGGGTCCGGAGACGATCGCGTGCGGTGACGACGATGGCAACGGCAGCGGGACTGCGCGCGCCGACGGAGCCAGCGCGTAGAGCTGCGCGTGCCCTCGAGCCGTCCCGGTTGGCGACGCCGTCGCATCGAGCGTCGCCGTAAAGCCCTCGACGATTTGCGCGTCGTTCGCCTTCTGCGCATCGTACTCGATCGAAAGCGCGCCTTGCGCCGGGACCGTAACGCTCGCAGACGAGAGCGTCATCGCGCCGCGCGTGGCGGAGTCGAAAGCCAGCGCGACGGCGACGCTCGACGTATCGGTGGCGAAGCGGTTGGAGACGATCGTGCCCCCGCCGTCGGTGACTCCCGTTACCAGCGCGGCTACCGACGCCGAGTCGAGCGCGTGCAGGCGTTGCGGCGAGAGCGCGAGTTCGATGCGCGCCAGCCTCGGCGAGGTGGTGAGCGCGACCCGCGCGTCGCGCCGTGCGTCGACGGCACGGATGCCTCCGCCGATGCGCTCCCATGAAGGCAACGTGCCGTTGACGGGCGGCACGCTATAGATCGTCGCGACCAGCTCGTAGGGGCCGCCGGCCGGAACCGCTACGGTCGCGGTGCAGATCCGGGCGCCGTGCGCCGGCGCGCACTGCGGGCTGCGCTTCGAAACGTCTGCCGTAAAAGTCGCATCGGGCGAGCGGTCGCTCAGCCATTGAAGATAGAGCGAGACGGAGAGGCCTTTCGCGTCCAACCCATCGGGCGGGATCGCGAGCGCGATCGTGAGCGCCGAGCTCGCGCGCGGCCGCACGCGGGGTGCAGAGGCGACCACGTGCGCCGCCGGCGCGCCCGGAAGCGCTGCCGCGCAACCGCCGGCGAGCGAACCGATCAGCACGACGGCCGGCCACTTGCTCATACGCGCTATTAGGTCGGCGCGGCAGGTTTTCCATGCCGCAGCTTATGGCTGCGTAAAAACTCGCGCGAAGAGCTCGCCGGACGCGTCCCCGATGCCGATAGGATCAATAGCTCCTCTCGGGGAGCGACCTGCGCGAACGGGTACGGCCCTCTTCGGCTCGGTTTGGCCGGAGAGGGCCCTTCGTTTTCTCACCGCCGGCGCGCGGAGGTGCGCTCACTCGTCGTCGGGCGCCTTCATCGACGGCTTCATGCGAATGAAGGTCGACGGCGGATAGGGTGCCTCGATTTTCTTGAACGCCGATGGCGGACGCGTGAAATCGAAGCTGTCGGAGATGCTCGCGGCGCGCCCGTCGGTGTAGCCGTCTTCGCGGTACGTGCCGATGTTGGGCAAATTGAAGGTCTCTTCGACGAATTTGAGGACGCTGCCGAACTCGTACTGCGTGTGCGAGACGTAATGCTTCTTCGCGTACGGCGAGATGATGATGCAGCCGACGCGCAAGCCTAGCCCGCGGAAATCGAGCTGCGGGGGAGCCGCGTCGTCGTACCAGCCGCCCCAGTCGTCCCACAGCACGACGATCGCGGTGCTATCCCAAAACTGGCTTTGGCCGATCGCGTTGACGACCGCCGAAACCCACGACGGCCCCTGGTTGCCGCCGCCGGCGTGATCGGAGTACGGCCAGTCGGGAACGACCCACGTGACGCCCGCGAGTTTGCCGCCGGCGACATCGGTGAGCACGGTCGGCGAAGGCGAGATCACGTTGGCCCAATCCGGGCCGTTGCGTATCTTCGAGAACGCATCGAACGCGGTCCACAGGCCGCCGTAACTTATGGGCGGCGCGTAATAACGCCACGAGACGTTGCCCGCATCGAGAACGTCGGCGAGCGTACGGATCTGCGTGAAGCACGGGTAGGGGCCGTAGGCTTGATAGACTTTTTGCTGCGTGAGCGTGAACGTCGTGGTCCCGGGCGGTGCGTCGCATCCCCACGGCGAGCTGGTCGGAAGATCGACCAGCGTCTTGAAGGTCGTGAGATCGGCGGTGCCGGCGACGATCGACAGATGCGCCGTCCAGCTCGGGCCCATCATCGTCGGGAACATGCGATCGGCCAGCGTGTATTGCCGCGCCATCGACCAATACGGTGCCGATTCGTCGCGCCGGATGTAGGAATAGGTAAACGTGCCCGCACTCCCGCGGTCGGTGCAGTTTTGATCGAAGCGATCCATCGCACCCGAATCGTAATCGTTGACCGCGTCGTAGTAGCCGTGGCAAACGTCGCTCGACACCAGTCCGATCGGATGCAGCGCCACGGTTTGGCCGTTCGACATCTTGCCGCTCATCGGTGCGTCGGCTCCCGGATAGCCGGCAAAAATGTTGTCGAAGCTGCGGTTCTCCTGAAAGACGATCACGACGTGCTTGATCGGCGACGGCGGCCCCGACGTGCCCGAAGCGGTCCGCGCGGCCGGCAGCACGCCCGCACGCGGCTGCAGCGCGGCCGAGCCGGAGCATCCGGCGACGGCCAGCACGAGCAGGGCGGAGACGAGGCGCGCGCACATAGTCATGTCATATCATCGGACGGGTGCCGGGTGAACCGTTAACGGATCAACGCCGGGTGGACGTTGCGTAAACCTTCAGGCAAGGGCGGCGGCGACGATCGATTGCGCCTCGTCGAAGATCGCCTGGAGGTGCCCTTCGTCGATGAAGCTCTCTCCGTAAATCTTATAGACCGCTTCGGTCCCCGAAGGACGTGCGGCGAACCAGCCGTTCTCGGTCGCGACCTTCAGGCCGCCGATCGGCGCGCCGTTTCCGGGCGCCGCCGTCAGTTTCGCGAGAATCGGCTCGCCGGCCAGCGTCTGCGCGGAGACCGCGGTCGCCGAGAGATTCGCCAGGCGCGCTTTCTGCTCGGGCGTGGCCGGGGCGTCGATGCGGCGATAGTACGAGGTCCCGAATGCCTGCGTCAGCTCGGCGTAGTGCTCCCCCGGGTCCTTTCCCGTGCGCGCGGTGATTTCGGCCGCGAGCAGCGCCATGATGATCCCGTCCTTATCGGTCGTCCATACGGTCCCGTCGCGGCGCAAGAAGCTCGCGCCGGCGCTCTCCTCGCCGCCGAAGCAGAACGATCCGTCGACCAAGCCCGCGACGAACCACTTGAAGCCGACCGGAACTTCGCAGAGCGTGCGCCCGAGCGAGGCGACGACCCGGTCGATCGTGCCGCTGCTCACCAGCGTTTTGCCGACGGCCGACGTTGCGGCCCAACGCGAGCGGTGCTGCAGCAGGTAGCGAATCGCGACCGCGAGGTAGTGGTTGGGGTTGAGCAGGCCGGCCGAGCGCGTCACGATGCCGTGCCGGTCGGCATCGGTATCGGTCGCAAACGCCACGTCGAAGCGGTCCTTGAGCGCGACCAAACGCCGCATCGCGTATTCGCTCGAGCAGTCCATGCGGATCCGCCCGTCCCAATCGACGGTCATGAACGAAAACGTCGGATCGATCGCGCGGTTGACGACCTCGATCTCGACCCCGTAGTGCCGCGCGATCGCATCCCAGTAATGCACCGACGCGCCTCCCAGCGGGTCGGCGCCCAGCCGCAGCTTGGCATTGGCGACCGACCGCATATCGACGACGTTGCCGAGATCGCGTACGTACGGCATCGTAAAATCGTACTTCGTCGTCGTTTGCGCCGCGATGGCGCGCTCGTAGGGAATGCGCTTCACGCCCGCGTTCTTGCCGCGAAGCAAGTCGTTCGCGCGGTCGCCGATCCAATCGGTGACCTCGGAGGGCGCCGGGCCGCCGTGCGGCGGATCGTACTTGAAGCCGCCGTCCTCGGGCGGGTTGTGCGAGGGCGTCACCACGATGCCGTCGGCCAACCCCGCGCTGCGCCCGCGATTGCGCGTGAGGATCGCGTGCGAGATCACCGGCGTCGGCGTGATGCCGTCGTCGGGGGCGACGATCGCGGTGACGCCGTTGGCCGCGAGCACTTCGAGCGCGGTGCGCTGCGCGGGGCCGGAGACGGCGTGCGTATCCTTCCCGATATAGAGCGGCCCGTCGATGCCGTGCTGCTGCCGGTACTCGCAGATCGCTTGCGAGATCGCGAGAATGTGCGCCTCGTTGAACGAACCGTGGAGCGCGCTGCCGCGGTGACCGCTCGTGCCGAAACTCACGCGTTCGGCGGGGTTCTCGGGGTCGGGCCGGCGCGCGTAGTACTCGTGCACCAGCCGCGAGACGTCGACGAGAAGCTCGGGCGGCGCCGGTTTGCCCGCGAGCGGGGAGACGGCGGGCTCTACCGGGCCGGGCACGGCGTCGCCTTCCAGATCTCGCTTGCGTACTCGGCGATGGTGCGATCGCTCGAGAAATAGCCGGACCCGGCGATGTTCAGAATCGCCTTGCGCGCCCACGCGTCGGGATCGGCGTACAGCTGCGAGACGCGTTCCTGCGCTTCGAGGTACGAGCCGAGATCGGCTAAGTGCAGGTACCGGTCGCCGGTGGTGAGCAGCGTCGCGCGCAGCGGTTCGAAGACGCCCGGCTCGTTGGGGCTGAAGACGTTGGAGAAGATCGCGTCGAGTGCGGCGCGCGTCTCCGGTTCGGTGTCGTAGTAATGCTGCGGATCGTAGGTGGAGCGCATCGCCGCGACCTGCTCGGCGCTCAAGCCGAAGAGGAAGAAGTTCTCGGCGCCGGCGCGCTGCGCCATTTCGATCGTCGCCCCGTCGTACGTGCCGATCGTCAGCGCGCCGTTCATCATGAACTTCATATTGCTCGTACCGCTCGCCTCGTACCCCGCCGTCGAGATCTGCTCGGAGAGATCGCTGGCCGGAATCAACCGCTCCGCAAGCGAGACGTTATATTCGGGAAGGAAGAGCACCTTGAGGCGCCCGCGCATCGCCGGATCGGCGTCGATCGTCGCGGCAAGATTGTTGACGAACTTGATGATGAGCTTGGCGAGCTGGTACGCCGGCGCGGCTTTGCCGGCAAAGAAGAAGGTGCGGGGCAGCATCTCTAATTCCGGATTCGCTTTGATGCGGTTGTAGAGCACCACGATCCGCAGCGCGTTGAGCAGCTGGCGCTTGTATTCGTGGATGCGCTTGATCTGCACGTCGTACATCGTCGCGGGATCGACGGTCATCGTGCTGGTGCTGCCGATCCACTGCGCGAAGCGTACCTTGGCCGCGTGCTTGGCCTTGCGGAAGGCGTCGCGGAAGGCGCGGTCTTCGGCGAGCGGGCGCAGCTTCTCGAGCTCGGCCAGATCGACTTTCCAGCGGTCGCCGATGGCTTCGGTAACGATCGCCGCCAAATCGGGATTGGCCAGCATCAGCCAGCGCCTGGGGGTCACGCCGTTGGTCTTGTTGTTGAATCGCTCCGGAAACAGCTCGGCCAGATCCTTCACGGTGGTCGTGCGCAGCAGGCCAGAGTGAATCTCCGAGACGCCGTTGGTGCTGTGCGAACCGACGATCGCGAGGTGGGCCATGCGCACCTGGCGGACCGGCACTTCTTCGATCAGGCTGACGCGCTGCACGCGCGCCTCGTCGCCGGGATAGCGCGCGCGCACGTCGTCGAGCAGGCGGCGGTTGATTTCGTACACGATCTCGAGATGGCGCGGCAGCAGCAGTTCGAACCACGCGACCGGCCACTTCTCGAGCGCTTCGGGCAGCAGCGTGTGGTTGGTGTAGGCCAGCGTGTTCCGCGTGAGATCCCACGACTCGTCCCAGCCGAGCTTCGCATCGTCGAGCAGCACGCGCATGAGCTCGGCGACCGCGATCGAGGGATGCGTGTCGTTGAGCTGGATCGCGACTTTCTCGGCTCAGCGCGCTCCAGTCGTTGCCGTTGTTCCGGAAGCGGCGGACGATGTCGGCGATCGAGCAGGCGACCAGAAAGTACTCCTGGACGAAGCGCAGCGCGCGCCCTTGGTTGGTGGAATCGTCGGGATAGAGCACCCGCGTCAGCGCTTCGGCGGTGAGCGTATTGACCATCGCGCTCACGAAGTCGCCTTGGCTGAACTCGCGAAAATCGAAGTAGTCGGGGGCGGCCGCCGCCCACAGGCGCAGCGTGTTGATGTTGCGCCCGCCGTATCCCACAATCGGGCGGTTGTAGGGAATGCCGCGCAGCGTCGAGCTGAAGCCGGGCGTCGATTTCAGCGCGCCGTCGACCAGCTCGAACTTGCACCCGAAGTGCACGTCGACGGCCTCGTCGAGCCGCTTGATCTCCCACGGATCGTTGAGCATCAGCCAGTTGTCGGGCTCTTCGTGCTGCCAGCCGTTCTCGAAGCTCTGCTTGAACATGCCGAACTCGTAACGCAGGCCGTAGCCGACGGCCGGCAACTGCATCGTCGCCAGCGAGTCCATGAAGCACGCGGCCAGGCGGCCGAGGCCGCCGTTCCCGAGGCCAGCGTCGGGTTCTTCTTCGAGCAGGCCGACCCAATCGAGATCGTTGTGCTTCACGGCCTCGGCGATCAGCGGGTCGAGCAGCAGATTGGCGACGTTGTTGGCCAGCGACTTGCCGATGAGATACTCCATCGACAGGTAGTAGACGCGCTTGGGATTGGTCTGGGCGTAATGCCGCCTGGTCGCCACCCATCGCTGCGAGAGGACGTCGCGCACCGAGCGCGCCAACGCTTCGAAGCGTTCGCGCGCGTCGGCGGCGGCCGGATCGACGGCGTTATCGAAGAGCAGATGCCGTTCGAACAGCGCGTCGGGGGCGCCCGAGAAATGGAAGGCCGCGCAGTCGTAGACCGCGAGCAGGTAGGACTGCCCGTTGGTTTTCAAGCCCATCCCTCCTACCATACGCCGCGCGGCTGGAGAATCGTTTTTACCGGGCCTTTCGGGGGTAGGTTCGAGGAGCGCGAGTCCCGGGAGATACGAACATGAAGCGTCCGTCGTCCAGGATGTCGAGTGAGTCGTTCGCCGTCGCCGCCATCGCGGCGCCGCCCGCGCCCGCTTGCCCCGGGTGCCAACCCGATCTCGGGCAGGGGCCTGGCCCCTTCGCCCTCTTTGACGTTCGCATTCGGCGCCCGGGCCCCCGGGCGACGACCGGACGACCCATGGCTACGTCCCATCACCTTTTCGGAGGAAACGCATGAACGCAAAGGCTCTCCGCGGGCTGGGAGCACCGCTCGCGGCCGCACTCCTCATCGCTATCGGCGCCTGTTCGGGAGGCACGCAGCACGGCGCCCTCGTGCCGGACGCGGGCGGCAACGCCGCGGCGCCGTTCGCGATGGCTGCGCCGCCGGTGACGGCGCCCGTCACCATTCCGTATCCGTATACGAGCAAATACACCACGCAAACGTGGACCGGCCCCACCGCGAATCCGGTCGTTTCGTCGGGCAGAGACGACGGCGTCACCACCGTGAAGTTCGCGCTCGACAAGAAGACCGGAATCTACGACGTGCTCGAAACGATCGCGTCGAAACTCGGCTACAAAGAAGTGCTCAACAGCGCGATCTCGTTTCCGAAGTTCGAAGGCGGAACCGCGCAGATCATTCTCTCCGACAATTACAGCTACGTGCAGGGCGGCCTGACGCAGACCGGCCTCGATACCTATCCGCAAACGCAAGATTCGATCAACTTCCCGCTCACGCCCGGTCGCAGGTGGAGCGCCGCCGCGATGCATCTCTCGTCGTACGGCATCGTTCTCGGCGGTAAGGGCGGATTCGCGGAGAACTCCTCCACGAACGAAGCCGCCGACGGTGGCTACACCTCGCAGGTGTCGTTCTCGAGCACGCACGGTGCGGCCAACCAAGACAACTACGCCTCGACGACCGACGTGCGCCTCGGCGGTCCGTCGACCTACCGGCTTTCGGAACCGGCGGCGGGTTACAACACGCTGACGCAAACCTTTGCGCTTCCGGCGAACGGAAAAATCGCCGTCACGTCGTCGGGCAAGCCGCCAATCCCGTTCAAAGCCGGAACCGTGCGAGTGAAAACCTGGTATCCGCGCGGCGGCGGCTCGTTGCCGCGCCCGCTCTACGCCGACAACTGGCGCGTCGCCGGCAGCGCGACGATGCCGGCGCAGTGCGGCAAGCGCCAGGGCCAGGCCTCGACCAAAGTCGTCGAGACCTCGTGGAACATCGATCCCGTCCAGGGCTTCGACGATTCGTACACGGCGCTCTACTACCTCACGTCTTTGGCGAAAGGGCAATACTGGTTCGCGTGCATCGTGGAGAACTACACGAACGAGAACTGGGCCAACGGCTGGGTGATGTCGAGCGGCAACTGGGGCGGCCCGTACTCGAAGACGGTCGGCACCGAAGTGCTGCTCGCGACCGGCGCCAAGCCCTCGGCCGACGCGCTTCGCACCGTTTCCGCGATGCACGTTCTCGAATTCGTGCCGCCGGCGCTCGAACACGTGCGGCTCGCACGCCTTGGCATTAGGAAACTACCGTAGCGCGTTCGCCGACAAAACGCTCGGTCAACTATCCTCGGAGCCCTAAAGCCGCTTCGCCTGGAGGCTCTCGTCCCGTGCTGCGGATTTCCTATGCTGGATGCAAGGAGTTTCGCATGCAAAAATATCGCTGGTGCGACGCGTTGGGCGTCGCGGCTTTCGTTCTCGTTTTTGCCGGATGCAGCGGCGCGCCGGGGCAGGCGCCGCTCGCTCCGGCGCCCGGAGCGGCATCCTACCGTAGCGGCGTCGCGCGGCCGGATGCGACGGGCTATCGCGTGGTGCACAGCTTCGGCTTCGGTTCCGATGGATTGGATCCTGAGGCCGGGTTGATCGACGTCGGAGGCAACTTGTACGGCACCACCGAGGGCGGCGGCACGTACGGCGCGGGAACCGTTTTCGAGTTGGGCGGTTGTGCCGCCGAGTCGGTGCTCTACAGCTTCGGCGCCGGTTCGGACGGCAGAGCTCCCTATGCGAGTCTCGTCGACCTAAACGGCATCCTGTACGGCACGACGCCCGGCGGCGGGACCGGCGGCGCGGGAACCGTCTTTGCGGTCACGCAGCGCGGGCGCGAACGCGTGCTGCATAGCTTCGGCGCATCCGGCGACGGTGCGTCGCCTTACGCGAACATGATCGTGCTCGGCGGCAAGCTGTACGGCACGACCACGTCGGGCGGAGCGTACGGTGCCGGCGGAACGGCGTTCGAGATCGGCACCAACGGCATGGAACGCGTGGTGTATAGCTTTGGGCAAGCCGGCCGGGATCCGCAAGCGGCGCTCGTCGCGGTGCGCGGAACGCTGTACGGCACGACGGTGGTCGGCGGCACGTACGGCAACATCGACGGCGATGGAACCGCGTTCTCGTTGACGACGAGCGGCGCCGAGCAGGTGCTGCATAATTTCGGCTCCAGCTCGGACGGTGCGCAACCGCAGGCAAACTTGCTCGACGTGAACGGCACCTTCTACGGTACGACGAACCAGGGCGGCGCCTACGGCTTGGGAACGGTCTTTCGCATGAGCCGCACTGGCCGCGAACGAGTGCTCCACAGCTTCGGCCACGGCACCGACGGCCAATATCCGCAAGCCGGCTTGATCGACGTGAACGGCACGTTGTACGGTACCACGACCGAAGGCGGCCGGTTCGGCTTCGGCACGGTCTTCGAGATAAGCACCGCGGGAAAGGAGCACGTGCTGCACGAGTTCCGGGGGCATCCCGACGGCATCCACCCTGCGGCGGGTCTGGTTGCCGTGAACGGTACGCTCTACGGCACCACCGTCGGCGGCGGCACGCACGACACCTCGAACACCAACGACGGGGGCACGGTATTTAGCATTCAGATCGGCAAGTAACGCCGACCGCGGGCGCGTGGACGGTTTGTGGACGCGGCGGCCGCTAGAGTGGGCGCATGAAGACGCTCGGCCGCATTTCCGCTCTCCTAACGCTGCTCGCGCTCGGCGCCGGATGCGCGCAATCGGCGGCGCCCACCCTGCCGGGGTTGGGCGCCGCCGGCGCTGCCGGCTCCCACCGCGCGCGTGCCACCGGCGCGCTCGTGTGGACGCAGACCGACGCCGTGAAGGTGCGGCCGCAGGATGCGCCCATCGCCCGCAACCGTTCGGTCGCGCTTGCGGGCGCGCAGGGCGAAACGGTCGCATTTCAGGTGCTCGTGTACGCCGGCGGCGGCGCGCTCTCGAACGTCGACGTCGCCCTCACCGATTTGAGCGACGGCCAGGGGCATACGATTCCGGCGGCCAGCAGCGTGCTGCTCTACCGGCAGTATTATCTCGATCTCGTCTATCCGTCGGGCAGCGGCGGGGCGACCGGGCTCTACCCCGACGGGTTGGTGCCGATGGGCAAGGATCCGTACTACCACGAGCGACGCAACGGCTCGCCCTTCAACGTTCCGGCGCATCGCAATCAAGGCGTCTGGGGCGACGTCGAAATCCCCGGCAACGCCGTGCCGGGCGTCTACAAAGGCACCGCCAGCGTTACGTCGGGCGGGGCTCCGCTCGCGAGCGTTCCGGTCACCGTGACGGTCTGGAACTTCGCGCTGCCGCCGTCGTCGTCGCTGACGACCGCCTTCGGGTTCAACACGTGGAGCGCGTATCTCGGGCATTACGGCAACAACTGGAACACGCAGAAGATCGAGACGCTCACCAATCTCTACCAAGCCGAGGCGCTCAAGCACCGGATCTCGCTCTACGAGAACGACGTCGCCGGCCCGAACTACACCTACAATCCGGCGACGCATAAGATCACGTCGATGGACTACACGCTCTTCGATTCGACCTACGTGCCGGATCTCAACGGATCGCTGGTGCCCAACGGCGCGCGGGCGACGACCGCGGAAGTCCCCGATGCAAATCCGGCGCCGCCGGGTGCGGGCCCGGGGCCGAACGACGCCGAGTACGTCGCGTTCTGGAAGGCCGTCGGCGCGCACTTCGCGCAGCAGGGCTGGACGTCGCGCAACTTCTACTACGACTTGGACGAACCGTCGACCGCGGCCGATTTCAAGACCGTCGCCTATCGCGCCGATCTCGTGCACAAAGCCGACCCATCGATCCGCGTGATGGATACGACGCACTTCCGCCAAGAGCTCGCCGGGCACGTCGACATCTGGGATCCGATCGTCAACGAGCTCGATAGCCCGGGCTTCCCGTCGCCCGCGGTGTATGCCGCGCGTCAAAAGCTTGGCGAGCAAGTATGGTTCTACACGTCGAACAACTCGCTCGACAGCTACGGGCCCTGGCCGAACTTCTTCGTCGATCGCGGCATGAACGATACGCGGATCTTTTCGTGGATGGCGTGGCGCTACGGCCTCAACGGCTTTCTCTACTACGGCACCGTGATCGCCTACGAACGCTATCCGAACCCGTGGAACAACGTCTACGCATTCGGCGACAACGGCGACGGCACGCTCTTCTATCCCGGCCGCGTCGCGCTCATCGGCGGCAAACACGACATTCCGTGCCCCTCGATCCGGTTGGAAATGATCCGCGGCGCGCTGCAGGACTACGAATATATGGCTCTGCTCAAAGCAAAAGGCCAGAGCTCGTTCGTCGACGCGCTGGTACGCAAACTCGTCGTCAAGACGAACAACTGGACGCAAGATCCGCAAGCCCTCGAAAGCGCCCGCGCCGAGATGGCCGCCAAACTTGGCGGCGCGGGGGCGTCGGCCAGGGCTATTTAAAGAGGAGCACGCCTTTGACTTTGGCCGCGCTGAGGGTCACTTGGTACGTCTTGTATGCGGAGAGGGTAAACTCGGCGGCAGAGAGCGGGCCTTTTAGCGTCGCCGTGCCGGTGCAGCAGTTGCCGGAAACGGCTTTGAACGCGACGTCGACGCCCGAGGCATCGATTTTTCCGGCGACGGGCTTAAAGCTGAAGCCGTAGTTGCCGGCCAGCTCTTTGCAGTTGGCGAACTTGATCGCCACCAGCGAGAGCGTATTGCCCTTGTAGCTCTTGACGAGGTCGCCGTTGGGCGCGATTTGGAGCGCGATCGTTCCGATCGAATACGTCGCGGTTCCGGCGCAGGTCTTCCCGGTGCCCTCGCTCTTGAACGAATATTTTCCCGAGCCCGTACCGCCGCCGCCTTGATAGAGCACGTTTCCGCGTGGGGCGGCATTCGCGCCGGACACGGCGGGATCGATCGTGGTCGGAGCGGGAGCGCCGCACGCGACGATCGCGACAGAAAGTGCGGCCGAGCCGAGAACGATTCGGAACTGCTTCATGGCGGCGGATTCGGCGCAGCGTTAAGGGGCTCCCGCGCCGTCGCGACGGTGCTCGGCCACGTTGCGGTCGGGGCGCGCGATCGCTTCGTAGGCGGCGCCGGCGCCGACGATCGCGACCATGACGAGCAGCGTGATCCATCCGTAGTTGAAGACGGCGCGGCCGCTGCCCAGCGCGCTCGGCCAGACGATGTTCAGCAGCATCAGCAGCAGGTAGAGAGCGCCGCCGGCGGTGACGGGCAGGCCCCATCGGCCCAGCGTAAACACGCCGTTCGGCTGCCACCCGCGCAGGCGCGCGATCAACGCGCCGGCGACGGTAAGCAAAAACGCGAGGTAGATGCCCGACGTGGCAAACGAGACGAGGGCGTAGAGCGCGTTGACGTTCGCCGGATAGTCGAACCACAGCACGCGTACCGGTTTGCTGGGGTTGACGAGTACCAGCAGCAGAAAGAGAAACGGGACGATCGTTCCGACCAGAATGGCGTTTACCGGCGTGCGGTGGCGCGGCGAGACGGTCGCGATGCGTTTGCTCAGCGGCAGCGCGCCGTCGCGCGCCAGGGCGAAGGCGACGCGCGCGCCGGCGCCCTGCACGGCCGTGCCGCAGCTGAAGAACGCGACGATGACCATCACGAGAAAGAAATCTTGCAGCCAGCCCGGCAGCTCGGCGAGCACGGCGTTGATGCCGCCGGAGACGACGGCGCCGATCCCGCCGGCGGGCGTCGCGAGCAGTAAGCCCAGCACCAGCACGAACGAGGCGATGCCGCCGTAGAGCAGCGCGTTGCGCATCGCAACCGGTACCTGGCGCTGCGCGTCGATCGTTTCTTCCGAAATGTCGCCCGCCGACTCGAACCCGAAGAAGATGTAGACGTTGGCGAGCACGGCCACGAGCGCGGCGCCGGTCCACCAGTTGCCGCCGAAATCGAGGCCGAGCGCGTTGCTCTTGAGGTGCTCGGCCCCGGCGGTCGTAAAGACGAAGCCGAAGCTTTGATGGAATCCGAAGAACGCCAGCGCCGCAAAGACTCCGAAGGTTCCGATCGTTTCGACGTACACGCCGAAGCGCGCGACCTGCCCCATGATATTGGCGCCGATCGAGTTGAGCGTCGCCGAGAGCACGACGATCGTGCCCGTGATGAGGAAGATCGTGAGATGATCGTTGGGATCGAGGTGCGTCTTGAACCAGACGTTCGAAAGCGCCGTAACGTAACCGACGGCGCCGGAATCGACCGACGCCACGGTCGCGAGCAGCGCGAAGCCGTAGATCCACCCGATGAACCAGCCGTAGCGCGGCCCGACCGTGTACTTTCCGTATTGGTAGAGCGCGCCCGAGAGCGGATACTCGCTCGCGAGTTCTCCGAAGACCAGCGCGACGAGCAGCATGAGGCCGACGACGACCGGCATCGTCCAGAGATATCGCGGGCCGCCCGTAGCGAGGCCGAGCGTGTAGAGCGAGTACACGCCGACCATCGGGCTCAAGTAGCTAAACGCGACCGAGAAGTTGTCGAAGAGCGAGAGGACGCGCGAAAGCTCCTGGCGATACCCGAGCGCCGCTAGGCGATCGCCGTCGTTCGGTGGTGCGCCCACGCGCCGCTACGGCCCGTCGGCCCAGGCCCATCCCGCGATGAGCCAGCCGCCTGCGGTTTTGCGCAGCGCGAGCGTCATCACCGAGCCGTTCATCGCGACCGGTTTCCCGTTTTGCTCGTAGGCGAACGTTGCGGGAACCACGACGTACGCACGGTTACCGGTAACGTCGGCGTGCCAAGGCTTGCCCAACGTCACGACGCCCTTGGTGATTCCCGACGTTTTCGCGTAATCGGCGTAGGCGCTCATCCAGGCCGCGCACGCGCCCGAGCCCGACCAGACGTGCGGAGCGAAATCGTCGATGATTTGGGCTTGCGAGGTGCACGACGAGGTCAGCGCCGCGACGTCGCTTCGATTGAAGGCTGCGACGAACTTGCGCACCGGCGCCATCACGGCGTCGCCGGTCGCGGCGCGGGCGCTCGAACCCATCGAAGCCGCAGCGATCGCCGCGGCGAGCGCGAGAACGAAGAAGCGCCGGAGTTGCATAGGGCCTCCTTTTTCGGCTGAAAGCCCTTTCTCGCTCGGCGGATCGCGCCCTACCGCTGCGGGTTCACAGATTCACGCAAGATTTCGAACGTACGATGCGTCCCACACCGATGGGAGGATCTATGACATCAAACGTTTGGCAGTCCGCGGCACTCGCCGTCGCCGTGGCATCGGCCGGCTGTTCGGGCGGGCAGGTGGGCGCCGTTCCCGCGGCGGTCTCCAGCTCGTCGATTGCCGAAACGGCGCAACGCAGCGTCAGCCTCAGCGCGCTCCCGCTCGACGATTCGAACTATACCGCTGCAGGCCCGAAAGTAGGCTGGGTCTATTCGTGCCAGAGTTCTTTTACGGGCGGCGGCAGCAGCGTCGACGGTCCGTGGATCGATCTGGCCGACGGCACCTGGAATTCTCTCAAGAAAATCGCCGTCGAAGGGTCGGTAAAGTGGAGGCCGGCGTTGGCGGATGCGATCTCCGGAACGACGCGAAAGCTCACCGGCAACGGGCTGCCCTCGCATACCACGGGAGTATATCCGATTCGTTCGACCGACCCGGCATACAGGTACGACCGAAACCCGAACTCGATTCGAGCGCAGAGCGTGAGCGACGGCTTCCCCGCGAATCCGGCAGTCGCTGCCGAGCCGTCGTGCCTCAACATGGGCCCGATCGGCGTGATGCTTACGGGCGCGCAACTCTACAACGCGCTGGACGCGCTGGGACGCGACGCGCCGGCGCACGAACTGCTCGATGCGTGCAACGGCCACCCCGACCAGTCGGGCACCTATCACTACCATTCCTACAGCAAATGCATGAGCGATCCCGGCACGGGGCACTCGGCGCTGCTGGGCTTCGCCGCCGACGGGTTCGGCATCTACGGGTTGCGCGGGACCGGCGGGAAGGTGCTCGCCGATGCGGATCTCGACGCGTGCCACGGGCACACGCACGCGATTACGTGGAACGGCAAAACGGTGGTGATGTACCACTATCACTTCACCAACGAGTATCCGTACAGCCTCGGCTGCTATAAGGGCACCCCGGCGGTGGTGCGACCCGGACCTCCGGGCGCTCCGTAGAAGTGTAGCGCGTGCAGCGACGCGTGCTCCTCGCCGCGATCCTCTCCGCCTGCGTTGCGATCGCAGGCGGAGTTGCGGCGTGGCGCGGCCACGTCGACGCGCTCGGCGCGCTCCTCGATACGCAGGCGCAAACGGCGCAACGCCTCTTGCAGTCGGCGGCCGTTCGCAGCGATCCGGCCGGCGTTGTGGCGGCGCTGGGGCGAGGCGACGTGAACGTGCTGCTGCTCGATCGTTCGAGCGGCCAGCGCTACGCCTGGCGCGACGGCGGCCCGATCGTCGAGCGCGGCCGCGATCGCGAGCCGCCGGGGCTTCCGATGCCGCCGCCCGGGATGCCGATGCCGGGCATGCCGCCGCCCGAAGGGCCGCCGTTCGTGCCGCCGCCGCGCGGGGCCACGCGATTTGGCGGCGCCTTGGCCGAGTTCGTGCGCATTCGCCCGCGCCGCGTCGCGGCCGGCGATTTCGAACTCATCCTCGCGCCGTCGCCCCAAGCGCTGACGCACTGGCTGCTCGCCGACGCGCTCGTCTGCGGCGCCGTGCTGATCGCCATCGGCATTGCGGCGTGGGCGATCTCCACGGCCCTCGCGCGCGCGGCGCTCGTTCCGCTGCGGCGCACGACGGCGGCGCTGGAGGCGCTCGCGGCCGCCGATTTTACGCCGCAGAGAATCGAAGCCGGCGATGCGCCGGAGATCGCGCGCCTCGCGCAAGCGTACAATGCTGCGGCCCTGACCGTGGCGCACTCGATCGAAGAACGCCAAGCCGCCGCGGCCGAGTTCCGGCGCTTTCTCGCCGATGCAGGGCACGAGCTGCGTACGCCGCTGACGATCGTCGGCGGATACCTCGAGGTGTTGGCGCGGGCGCTGGGCGACGGCGATGCCACCGCGCGCCGGGCGATCGCCGGCATGACGGCGGAAACCGGGCGCATGCGCGGGCTGGTGGAGAAGATGCTCCTGCTCTCGCGATTGGAATCGACGGTGGCCGCGCCGCGCGTGGTCGCGGTGCGCGAAGCCGGCGAGGAAGTGGCCGAAACGATGCGCGCGGCCTTCCCGCAGCGCGTCGTCACCGTGCGCTGCGGCGACGAGGCCCGCGTCGCGATCGACGAAGACGATCTCTACGAAGCGCTGCGCAACCTCGTCGAAAACGCCTTGCGGTACGCACCCGATTCGCCGGTCGAGATCTCCGCGGAGGTGCGCGGCACCGAGGTGCTGGTGGCGGTGATCGATCGCGGCCCCGGCATCGCCCCGGAGGAACGTGCGCTCATCTTCGAACGCTTCTATCGCGGCAAGGATCGCGCCGGCGCCGAAGGCTCGGGGCTGGGCTTGGCGATCGTCGCGCGGGTCGTCGAGCGGTGGGGCGGCCGGATCGAGCTCGAGTCGCAGCCGGGCGAGACGCGCTTCGTGCTGCGCTTCCCGCTTGCGGAGCGGCAGGCGTGAGCGATCGCGCGCGCATCCTCGTCGTCGACGACGAGCCGCACATGCGCGACATGCTCGAGCTCGGCTTGGAGCAGCACGGCTTCGACGTGCGGTCCGCGCCCGACGGTGCGGCCGCGCTCGAGCTGCTGGCGACGGGTTGGCGGCCCGATGCGATCGTGCTCGACGTCGTGATGCCCAAGATCGACGGCATGGCGCTGCTGCCGCAGCTGCGCCGCATCAGCGAAGTGCCGATTCTGATGCTCAGCGCGCGCAAGGAAGTGCCCGACAAGATCGCCGCGCTGATCGCCGGCGCCGACGATTACGTCGGCAAGCCGTTCGATCTCGGCGAACTCGCGGCGCGCCTGCGCTCGCGCGTGCGCCGGCCGCAGCTCTCCAAACCGCAGTCGCTGAAGTATGCCGACGTCGCGATCGATCTCGAGACGCGAACCGTCACGCGCGCCGGCCGCACGATACCCTTGACGACGCGCGAGTTCGATCTGCTTGCAGTCTTGATTCGCGAACCCGGGCGCGTCTTCACGCGCGAGCAGTTGCTCGATCGCGTGTGGGGCGTCGACGCCGCCGTCGAACCGAACGTCGTCGAGACGTACGTCTCCTACCTGCGCTCGAAACTCGAAGAGCCGCCCAACGCGCGTCTCATTCGCACCATTCGCCGCGTCGGCTACACGCTGCGCGCCGACCCCGCCTCGCCGTAACGAACGCGGTCGCTTCGGCGTTGGGCGAGCTAGAGTTCGAACGTCTCCCACGTGTACGGGCTGAAGCCTTTGGCTTCGTCTTCCCAACCGATGCGATAGGCTTTGCCGATGCCGACCTCGTCGTCGAAGGCGCCGACTCCGAGCGGAAGCTCCTTATCGGGCCGGATGTAGCCGAGATCGGTCGCCGGGATGGCGTGCATGAACTTTTCGAGGGTCGGATCCTGCGCGATGGCCGATGCGGGAAGGCTCTCGAACGCCCGCTTGGCCCGCGATTGGAAATAGACGTCGCGCATTTCGCTTTCGAGAATCTTGCGCTGCATCGTTCCGAACGCGCTCAACGCCACGCCGATTGCGTCGCCGACGTCGCTGTCGGGCTGGAACGGCGGATCGAGCAAGATCACGTCGGCCGCATGGCAGACGGCGTGCGCGATGCCCACGGGCGAGTTGCTCGCCACGCCGCCGTCGCAGTAGTAGTTGACCGCCCCGTCGGCGCCGGGCAGCGCTACGGGATCGAACGCCAACGGAATGGCGGCCGATGCAAAGAGTGCGTGCTGCAAGAGCTCGGGCGACGCGCGGCGCACCACGGTGTGCGGCCCGAGCGTAAGTTTGAGCGCCGTTTCGACGGCCTCGCGCATCGCTTTCGGAGAGCCGGGCGGCACGAGATAGAAGTATTCGGGGCGCTGCGTCGTGAGGTTCGTGACGGCCCATGCGAGCGGCACGATGACGGGCACGGACGGGTCGACGTTCTTCGCGAGCCACTTGAAAATCGGCTCGGATTGCAGCAGCGCGTTTTCGTTCTTCGCCAGCCCGGCCAGCCGGATCACGCTGGCCAGCCGGTCGACGACGCCGCTCTCTTGATCCTTGAGCGCTTCGTATTGCGGCTTGAGCCGTACGACGTTCTCGCCGCTGATGCCGTACCAAATCTCCTTGAGCCGCGAGTATTGGCCGGTCGCGATCGCCCAACCGTTGAGCGCGCCGATCGACGTGCCGCAAATCGCCTGGTACTGCGGAAGCGGTTGCCCGTCGCGAACGCCGCTTCGGGCGACCATCGCGCCGACGACGCCGGCTTCGTATGCGCCGCGCGCGCCGCCGCCGCTGAGGACGAGCGCGCGTCCGAGCGGCGCGGCAGAGAACGGCTCTGCGGCGTTCGCGGCCGCGAGAAGGCCGGGGGCGGCACCGGCGGCGCCGAGCGCCAGAAGAAACTCGCGTCTCAGCGTCACGCCTGCCTGCTTTGACGCCCGAACGGCAAGCCCCCTAGGAGGCGACCGAGCAACGAACGAAAATTGCGACTAAGGTAGGAGTTGCTCCATGCATCGTTTCTTCTTCATCGCTCTCGCCTTGATCGCAGCCGGATGCGCCGCGGCGTCGACGCCGGCGATTCCGTCGAATCACGCGCCTCCGCGACCGGCGACCGGCACGGCGACCGGCCGGCGCGTCTATAAGGTTCCGGCGAACGCGTGCCAGATTACCAGTTGCACCAACGCGCCATTGCTCGCGGGCGGCGTCGCGGCAGGTACGCTGAGCTACGCAATCGGCCTGGGCAACGGCGGCGTCTTCGGCAATACGACGTTCGGCGGTTCGCTCGTCTTTTCGGGCACCGTCTACGGCGATTTCAAGGGCACGTTCGCCGACGTCGGTTCGGTGAGCATCGGCGGGTTGAGCTGGCAAATCTGGCGCGTCGCCGGAACGTTCGATCGCGGGTACGGCCGCGTCGACGAGCGCTTTCACGTGCGCGGCCATTCGGGCCGCGGCGGAGGCAACACCATCGTCAACGCCGGCGGCATCGTGACGACGCCCTACGTTACCCCGCCGCCGACGCCGACGCCGGCTCCGACTCCCGTCCCCACACCGACCGATTCGTAAAGCATGGCGGCGGACGCCGGCGTCGAACGTTTGCACGAACTTTACGCTCTCGTTGATGCGGCGTTAACGCGTTGATGGAGAGGTGGCGCTCTGCGAAGCGCAATACCAAGCTTCGTCGATTTGGAGGCGCCATGAGTTTCGACCTGAGAGCAGCGATCGCGTGTTCGTCCATCCTGGTCCTGGCGGCCGGCGTGCCGGGATGCGCCGGCGTCGCGACCGGAACGGGGGGCGTTACGCCCGCCGCCGCATCGTTCGTCTCCGAAGGCTTGCGGCCGTCGTCGAGCGGCGGAAAGATCAAGCACGTGATCATCATCGTGCAAGAAAATCGCAGCTTCGACAATCTGTTCCAGGGGTATCCCGGCGCCGATACGCAGTCGTACGGCTACACGTCCAGCGGCGCTAAAGTCAACTTGGGCCAAGTTGGGCTCGAAACCACGTGGGACATCGACCATAGCTCGGGTTCCTTCTTCGCCGCTTGCAACGGCCTGGGGAACTACCCCGGCTCGCGGTGCCGGATGAACGGCTTCGATCAGGAGTACGTCGGCTGCGGCTCGGATTGCCCGGCGAACGTTCAGTATTCGTACGTGCCGCACAGCGAATCGGCACCGTATTTCGCGCTCGCGCACGAGTTCGTGCTGGCCGACCGGATGTTCCCGTCCAACTTCGACGCGAGCAGCTTCATCTCGCACCAGTACATCATCGCGGGGCAGGCCGACTCGTCGTTCGACTATCCCTCGAGCACCTGGGGATGCGACGGCGGCTCGACCGACGTCGTGGGATACGTCAACCACCAGCGCGCGTACGCCGGCTACCATCAGGCGTGCTTCGACTACAAAACGCTCGGCGACGAGCTCGACGCGGCGAAAGTCTCGTGGCGCTTCTTCACCGGCGCGCTCGACGGCGACGGGAACCTGTGGAGCGCCTATCAGGCCATCAATCACATCCGCTACGGGCCCGACTGGAAGCGCAACATCGTCTCGCCTCAAACGACGTTCTTCTACGTGCTGCACGAAGGCAAGCTGCCGGCGGTGAGCTGGATCACGCCCACCTGCGAGCATTCGGATCACGCGGGCTGCGGCAGCAACACCGGTCCGTGGTGGGTGTCGACGATCGTCAACGAAGTCGGAAAGTCGAAATACTGGGATTCGACCGCCATCTTCGTGATGTGGGACGACTACGGCGGCTGGTACGATCACGTTCCGCCGCCGCTGGTCGATTACGACGGCCTCGGCATTCGCGTGCCGCTGCTGGTGATTTCGCCCTATGCCAAGCAGAACTACGTCTCGCACGTGCAGTACGAACACGGCAGCATCTTGCGGTTCGTAGAAGATCAGTTCGGCCTGCCGCGGCTCACGGCCAGCGACGCGCGAGCCAACTCCCCCGAACCCGACTGCTTCGACTACAATCAGGCGCCGCGGGCGTTCGTGCCCGTGCCCGACAAGATGACCGTTCGGGATTTCCTGCGCGAGCCGCCCGATCGCCGAGCGCCGGATAACGAGTAACTAGGCGCCGTCCGTGCCCTTGGGGCTCTGGAACGCGGCCGTGCGTGTGGACTCGGCCGCGAACCAGAGCGTGGGGTGTGGGCTTTAACCCTCCTCCATCAAACCGCACGAATCGGAATCGATTGTGAAGAAGCGGTGCAAATTTGCGTAAGTTGCGCCGCCCGAACGCCTCGCCAGGGAGGGGTCCTGCTAGGGGGTCGCGCGCGCGGAGATTCGCCCCGGTCGTTGCGAACCTCCGCGCAGCGACGCGCGCGCTAGCGCACGACGGTCCAATCGATCACGGGATAGGTCGTTCCGGTCTTGGCGATCTTCAAGCTGCCGTCCCCGAGAGCGTCGATCGAGAAACTCGCCACCGGCGCCGTTCCGGAAACGATGGTTCCGGTGATGAAGCGCGGGTTCATCGGCCAGACGTGCGGGTGAGACGACGCGTTCAAGGCCAGTTCGCCGCCGCGTTCGCTTACGCGCGTCACCGAAAGACCGAGCACGAGCCCGTCGTTCGCGGTGGCGGTGACGGCTGCGCTGCTCGCGTTCTTCACGGTTCCGCCGGCGAGCGTGTAAGCCGGATTGACGATCGGGCACACGCTGCTGGGCGTTCCCACCGCGATCGAGAGCTGGCCGATCGGCGCTTCCTCGACCGTGGCATCGTGCGTTCCCGTCCACGTCACCGAGCCGTCGGCGTTGACGGTGCGCGTCGCGACGGAGAGAAAACCGCCTTGCGAGCCGAACGTTTCGCCCAGCGACGGAATGCCGACCGCGTTGTAGGCCGCCGAGTCGCTGCAGAAATCGCCCGATCCGCCGGCAATCGGCGCGAGCACGAACTCGCCGTCGGAGAGCACGGCGCGACGATCGCCGGCCGCGGTGAGCGTATCGTACGACGTGCGAAGATACCCGTCGGCGCCGATGGCAAAGCCGTTCTTTCCGAAGGTCGCGTTCGAGAACGAGATCGTCCCGATGCGCGTCGAGAGCGGCACGCCGTGCGGCGCGAACGCGTTGACGGTGAGCGCGACGCTTTCGCTGCTCGGCGTCAACGGCTTGTAAACGCGAACCGCGTCGCGGGCGAGCTGCTTGCAGCTTCGATCGTAGTAGATCTCCACTTCGGAGGAATCGGCGTCGCCGTTGCGGTCGGGTACGAATCGCCGCGTGCCCCGTACGCACGCGCCGGTTCCGCCGCTTTCCGGCGCTTCGGATTGGTCGGCGATCTCGCGGAGCGGGGCGCCGAAGACGTGCAGCATGCGGATGGCTGCTGAGTCGTTGCCGGCCGCGCTTGCGAGCATGGCCGGCGCCGCCGCCGTTTCCGGCTGCGGCGCCGCCGCGCCGGCGGGGACCGTTGCTGAGGAGGATGCAGGAAAGAGGTCACCGCCACTGCATGAAGCGGCCGACAAAGTGACTAGGATTATCGAAGCGACCGTTTGTAGACGTTGCATGAGGATCGCGGACTCCCGTAAGCAAAGTGTTACGAAGATGTGCGACCAGCATCCCATGGCGGTCGGAGAAGCCCCGGAGACGCGGCGCAGATCGACTCCTCCGAAAACTCTCCGATTGAGGCCGTACCGTTAGCACAAGCATGCGCTTTTCGGAACCGATAGCGCTGGAATCTTCGCGGATCGTTCTCGTCGAAGACGAGCGCGCTATGCGCGAGATGCTGGTGCTCGCATTGGAACGCGAAGGCTACTACGTCGATGCTCTGAGCACCGGCGCCGGACTCTTGGGCCGCATTCGCGACGAAGCGCCATCGCTCGTCGTGCTCGACATCGGCTTGCCGGGCGCCGACGGCTTCGAGCTGGCCTCGTCGGTGCGCACGATCTCCGACGTGCCCATTATGATGCTCACGGCCCGCAGCGATACCCCGGATAAGGTGCGCGCGCTCGGCGCCGGCGCCGACCATTACGTCACCAAGCCGGTCGATCTCGACGAGCTGCTCGCGTGCGTCGCCGCCGCCTTGCGGCGCCCCCGGATGGCGCGGCGCGAGATTTTGGCCTTCGCCGACGTCACCATCGATCTCGACGCGCGCGAGGTGTATCGCGGCGAACGCCGCGTCCCCGTGACCGCGCGCGAGTACCGCCTGCTCGAAGTGCTGTTGCGTTCGCACGATCGCGCCTTCACCAAGGACGAGCTGCTCGAGCGCGTGTGGGGCTTCGAGTTCGAGGGCGAACCGGCGATCGTCGACCGCTACGTGTCGTACGTACGCTCGAAGCTGGAGGCGTGCGGCGAGCCGCGCTTGATCCATACCCTGCGGGGCATGGGCTACGTCATGCGCCGGGAGCGCGCGCCGTGAAACGCATCATGCACTCGCTGATCGTGCCGCACGTCATCGGCGCGCTCGTCGCGACCATCTTCGTGTGGACGATCGCCTCTTGGATCGGCGCCTCGTACGCGCAGCGCTTCTATCACTCGACGCTCGATGCGGCCAGCGTCGTCGCTCGCGACGCGCTCGGCGACGCCGATCCGGCGCGCGTGCGTTCCGAGCTGCTGCGGCTGGAGCCGTCGTTTTCGCAGTGGAGCATCACCGCCGCTGCATTCGACCGGTCTGGCCGCTTTCTCGAGGGCGACGCTAGCTTGAGCGCCGACGGATTGCTCGCCGGCAACGAGCCGGTCGATCAGCTCGGGCGTCAAATGGCGATCGTGCCAACTCGCGACGGCTACGTGCTGCTCGTCCCGCAGCCCGCGGCCGTGAACGCGATTCGCTGGTCGGTCGCCGGCTGGCTGGTGCTCACGCTCGCGATCGTCGCGACGGTGGCGTACTTCTACGGCGGCGTCTGGGCGCGCGAGCGCGCGCGCTCGATCGCGCGCTTGCGCGACGGATTGCGTGCCGTAGCCGAGGGCGAGCCGACGCTCGCGAGCCAAGACGATCCGCTGTACGGCGAGGTGTGGGCGGCCGCCGCCGCGGCGGTGCGGCGTCTCGGCGGCGAAGCTGCGGCGCGCGCCGAGGGCGAGGAACGTCTGCGCGCCTTCCTGGCCGACGCCGGGCACGAGCTGCGCACGCCGTTGGCAATTGCGGTCGGCTATTTGGGCATTCTCAAACGCGGAGCGGTGGAAGACCGCGCGCTCACCGAGCGCATCATCGGCGACGTCGGGATCGAGCACGAGCGGCTGGCGCGGCTGGTCGAACGCATCTTGCACCTCGCGAGGCTGGACGCGCTGCCGATGAATCCCGATGCCGTCGCCGACGTCACGCAGGTAGCGCAAGAAGCGATCGCGCTGGTACGCCCGCTCGCGCCGGAGCGCGAGATCGCGTTCCAGGCGGCTCCGGGAGCGTACGCCGCAATCGCCGACGACGACTTGCGCGACGCGTTGCGCAACGTGCTCGACAACGCGCTGCGCTACGCGCCCGAGGCAGGGGTCGGCGTGACGATCGTTTCGCGCGATCGCGACGTCGTGATTCGCATCGCCGACGGCGGCCCGGGTATGGACGGATTCACCGCGTCGCACGCCTTCGACCGCTTCTTCCGAGGCCCCGATCGCGGTTCGGTTCCCGGCAGCGGGCTCGGGCTGGCGATCGTGCGCCGGGTCGTCGAGCGCGCGCACGGCAGCGTCGATCTGCGCAGCGCTCGCGGCGAGGGCACGGTCGTGGAGCTGCGGGTTCCCGCGGCGCGGGAGGCCGACCAGCACGGCCCGCTCCCCGCAAACGCGGCCGCGTTGAACTAATCCTCCTCCCTCCCAAGGGCAAACCGTTTGGGGGTTTGCCGCGTTAGGCATGCGGAATAGGGGGGCGGATGGAACCCGTCAGCGTTCGCGACGCGGTGAAGCGGTACGACGATGCCACGCTGGCGCTGGCCGGCGTCAGTTTCGACGTGCGGGCCGGCGAGCTGGTCGCGCTGCTGGGCCCGAGCGGCTGCGGGAAGAGCACGCTGCTCAATCTCATCGGCTGCATCGATCTGCCCAGCGCGGGCGACGTCCTGATCGACGGGCGCTCCACGCGAGCCTGCAACGACGAGGAACTGACCGTGCTGCGCCGCGAGCGCATCGGGACGGTCTTTCAGTTCTTCAATCTCTTGCCGACGCTCTCGATCTACGATAACGTCGCACTGCCGCTGGTGCTGCAGGGGCGGCCGCGCGCGGAGGTGCGCGAACGCGTCGGCGCGGCACTGGCGTACGTGGGGATCGCAGGCAACGCGCAGGCGATGCCGTCGCAGATCTCCGGCGGCCAACTGCAGCGCGCCGCGGTCGCGCGCGCCGTGGTGCACGCGCCCGCGATCGTGCTCGCGGACGAACCGACCGGCAATCTCGATTCGGCCAACGGCCGGAACGTCTTGGCCTTGCTGCGCGAACTCGTCGATCGCGGCCAGGCGATCTTGATGGCGACGCACAGCGCCGAAGCGGCCGCATTTGCCGATCGGCGCATCCACATGCGCGACGGCCGCATCGAATCGACGTCGTGACCCTGCGGCTGCTGGCGCGGGCGCTCGTCTTCAAATACGCGCGCGAGAACGCGTTGCGGACCTGCATCGCCGTGCTCGCTGTGGCGCTGGGCGTAGCGGCGTTCTTCGCGATCTCGCTGGCGAACGCGACGGCGGTCGCCTCGTTCGGCCGCAGCGTCGATCTGGTCGCCAACCGGGTGAACCTGCAGGTGCTCGGCGTGGGCAGCGGCTTCGACGAGCGCACCCTGCTGCGCGTGCAATCCTTGCCCGGCGTTTCGAGCGCGACGCCCGTCGTCGAGGGCGAGCTCGAAATCGGCGTCCGGCCCGGTGCGGCCGAATCCGGCGAGACGCTGCGCGTGATGGGCATCGACGTGACGCGTGCGAACCTGCCGCCCGGCGCGAGCGGAGGCTCGTTCGATCTCGACCGCTTCATCAACGGCCGCGGCATCGTCGTTAGCCGGCGCGTGGCGCTGCGCTATCGCGCTCCCGCCGGTTCGGCGCTCGACGGTTTCGCGGGCGCCTCGCGCGTGCGGCTGCCGGCGATGGGCGTGATTCCGCCCGGAACCGCCGGCGTGGATTCGAGCGTCGCGTTCGTCGACGTCGCCACCGCGCAAGAGCTCTTCGGAAAGGTGGGGAGGCTCGATCGCATCGATCTCGTGGTCGATCCGCCGCGCTTGGCCGCGGTAAAGGCGCGCGTCGCGCGCTTGATTCCGCTCGACGCGCGCGTGCTCGCACCGCGCACGCGCGTCGACGAGATCCAGCGCATGCTCTCGAGCTTTCGCATGAATCTCGGCGCGCTGGCCGATATCGCGCTGCTCGTCGGCATGTACCTCATCTACAACTCGATCGCGATCTCGGTCGTCCAGCGCAAGGCCGAGATCGGCACTTTGCGCGCGCTCGGCGCGCGCAAGCGCGAAATCTTCGGCGTCTTCGCGCTCGAAGGGGCGCTGCTCGGGACGTTCGGCTCGCTGCTCGGCCTGCTCTTCGGCTACGCGCTGGCCGGCGGCGCGACGCGCGCCGTCGAGCAGACGGTCTCGACGCTCTACGTCGGCGCGCATGCCGATGCGGTCGTCTTCTCGTGGGGCGCAGCCATCGGATCCTTCGCCCTCGGCGTCGCGATCGCCACGATCTCCGCGCTGCTTCCGGCCTGGGAGGCTGCGACGACGCCGCCGGCTCGCACGATGCGCGGCGGGCCGGGCGTCGAGCGGCGCGCGCCGCACTTTGCCGCGTGGTGCACGCTGGGAGCGCTGGCGCTGCTGGCGCTTGCGGGGGAATGCATGCGCCTGCCGCCGGTGGGGGACGGCATTCCCCTCTTCGGCTACGCGGCGGGCGTGCTGCTGATCGCGGCGGCGTCGCTGCTCGCGCCGCTGCTGGTCGCGATCGCGGCTTCGGTCCTCGCGCGCTTGCACGGCGCCGGCGCGGCGCTGATCGCCGCGTCGTTCTTTCGCGGGACGGCGCGGCGCTTCTGCGTGGCGATCGCGTCGCTCGGCGTTGCGGTCGGCATGATGGTCGCGATCGCGGTGCTGGTGGGGTCGTTTCGCACGACGGTCGTGGCGTGGGCGACCGACGTGCTCGGCGCCGACCTCTATATCAAGCCGCCCGGTGCGGTCGACGCATCGTTCTCGGGGCAGTTCGCGCCGGCGACGGTCGCGCGGATCGCGCGCGTTCCCGGCGTCGCCGCGGTCGACACGTACCGCGGATTCGACGTGCCGCTCATGGGCCGCACCGCCGAACTCGCGTCGACCGATATGTCGCAGCTCACGGCGCGCAACAAATTCAGGCTGCTCGGGAATGCGCGTCCCGCCGAGCTCTTGCGCGAGCTGCAAGGACGCGACGCCGTGATGGTGAGCGAGCCCTTCGCGACGCATTTCGGGATGGGCCCCGGCGATGCGCTGACGATCGCTACGCCGCACGGGCCGGCACGCATGCGGATCGTTGCGGTGTACAACGATTATTCGGCCGGAGCCGGCACGTTCGTCATGGATCGCGCGACGTTCGTGCGGCTGTTCGGCGACCCCGGCGTCGATTCGATCGCGGTCTACGCCGCGCCGGGGACCGGCCTGGCGGCCCTGCGCACGAGGATCGAGCGCGCCGTTGCCCCGCTCGAGATCGACGTGGAGACCAATCGCGAGCTGCGCGGCTTCGCGCTCGACGTCTTCGATCGCACGTTTGCGATCACCAGCGCGCTCTACGCGATCAGCATGATCATCGCCGTGCTCGGCGTCGTGAGCGCGCTGTTCGCGCTGGTGCTCGAGCGGCGGCTCGAGATCGGCTTGTTGCGCTATCTCGGCCTGAGCCGAGGGGGCGTGCAGCGCGCCGTGTTCTTTCAGGCCCTGGCAATCGGCGTGCTGGCCGGGCTCCTGGGATTGGCGCTCGGCGTGGGCCTGGCCGCCGATCTCATCTACGTCATCAACCGCCAGAGCTTCGGCTGGCTGATCGAGTGGCATTCCCCGGGATGGTTCTACGCGCAGGCGTTTCTGGCGGTCGTCGCGGCGGCGATCGCGGCCGCGATCTATCCGGCATACGTCGCGTCGCGCATGCAGACGGCGCAGGTGCTGCGTGCGGAGTGAGCTCGTTCGCGCGCTCGCCTTTGCGGCGGCGTGCCTGCTGACGGCCGGCCCCGCCGGCGCGGGCGGGTTCGAGAGCGCGACGGCGCCGTACGCGTTCGTCTTTCCGCGCGATCATTACGCGCACGACGCCTATCGTACCGAGTGGTGGTACTTCACCGGGCACCTCGCCGCGCCCGGCGGCCGGCGTTTCGGCTACGAGCTGACGTTCTTTCGCATCGGGCTCGAACCGCACGCTCCCAGGATTCTGCCGGGCCAAAGCCGCTGGCGCACGACGCAGCTCTATCCCGCGCACTTCGCGATCACCGATGCTACCGCGCATTCGTTCGTGTACGACGAGACGCTCGCGCGCGGCGCGCTGGGCCAAGGCTTCGCGTCGCAGCGCGCGCTCGACGTCGGCGCCAACGGCTGGTCGCTGACCGGCACCGCCGCCGTATCGCCGGCGATGCACCTGCACGCCGCCGCCGGCGGCGACGCGCTCGATCTCGCGCAGGTGCCCGAAAAGCCGCCCGCCGTTCACGGCACCGGCGGCATCTCGAAGAAGGGCTCGTGCGCGACCTGCGCGTCGCACTACTACTCGTTCACGCGCCTGCGCACGACCGGAACGCTGACGCGCGGCGGAGTTCGGTATCGCGTCGAGGGCGTGTCGTGGATGGATCACGAGTTCGGCTCCGACGAGCTGGAGCCGGAGCAAACCGGGTGGGATTGGTTTTCGATTCAGCTCGACGACCGTCGCGAGGTGATGCTCTACCGGTTGCGCCGGCGCGACGGATCGACGACGCCGCAATCCTCGGGAAGCATCGTCGCACCCGACGGCTCGGTGCGGCACCTGCCGCTGGCCGCCTTTCGTATCGAAGCGCGCTCGACGTGGACGAGCCCGCACACGCACGCCGTCTATCCGGCGAGCTGGCTCGTTCGCGTCGACGGCGTCGCCAAGCCGCTGCTGCTCGTGCCCATCGTCGCCGATCAGGAGCTGTACGATCCGGGCGGCGCCACCTATTGGGAGGGCGCCGTCGACGTTCGCGACGCCTCGACCGGCAAGCCGCTTGGCCAAGGCTACGTCGAGCTGACCGGGTACGCGGCGCCGGTCCGGTTGTAAAGCCGAGCGGCCGGCCGGCCCCGGGGCCGGAATGGCTCGCCGCATGCGCGAACCAGTGAGCCTGCCGATCCCGGCACGACGTCTCAGGCGCGCTTTGCCGCCGGAAAGGAACCCTACGTTGAAGTCCGCAGCTTTGGCCGCGACGCTTTTTGCGTTATCGGCCCTGATCCCCGCCGCGTCGATGGCGCAAACGCCGGCACCCATGGGGGCGACCGCGACCGCCACGATGACCGCGACGATCGTTGCGATCGACTATACGAACCGGCTCGTAACGCTGCAAGACGCGAAAGGCAACTCGCAGACCATTAAGGTCGGCCCCGAGGTCACGCGTTTCGACGCGCTCAAAGTCGGCGACACCATCACGTTCACCTATCAGGAATCGGTCGCGCTGTCGATCGCCAAACCGGGCACCACGCCCGTTCCGTCGAGCACGCCCACGGTGACGCGCATGGCCGGCGAGAAGCCCGGAGGCGTCGTCTCGCAGATGCAGTACGCCACCGTAACGATCGCGTCGATCGATGCGACGGGCCCCAAGCCTTCGATCACCGTGACGACGCAGGGCGGCAAGACGATCTCGCTGCTCGTTGCGAATCCCGCGAACCTCACCGGCCTCAAGGCCGGCGACGTCGTGCAGATCAGCTACTCGCAAGCGTTGATGATCACCGTCAAATAGCCGATGGAGGCCTAAACCTCGTGCCGCTTCACCAGCGCCGCCACTTCAACGACGGCGTCGATACCGACATCTACGCCTCTCGCGCGATGCAGACGCGGATTCCCAAGCACCGCGTGCCCGCCGAGGGGCTGCGCCCGGACGTAGCGCTGCAACTCGTCGTCGACGAACTCATGCTCGACGGAAACGCCCGGCAGAATCTCGCGACGTTCTGCCAGACGTGGTTCGACGATGGGATCCACAAGTTGATGGATCTCAGCATCGACAAGAACATGATCGACAAGGACGAGTATCCGGCGACCGCGGAGATCGAGAACCGCTGCGTGCACCTCTTGGCGCACCTGTGGAACTCGCCGCACGCCGGCACGACCATCGGCTGCTCGACCACCGGTTCGAGCGAGGCGGCGATGCTGGGCGGCTTGGCGTTGAAGTGGAAGTGGCGCGAGCGGCAGGCCAAGCTCGGCAAGCCCACCGACAAGCCGAACATCGTGACCGGGCCGGTGCAGGTATGCTGGCATAAGTTCGCGCGGTACTTCGACGTCGAGATCCGCGAGGTGCCGCTCGAGCGCGACCGGTTCGTGATGACGGCCGATCAAGTGCTCGAACGCGTCGACGAAAACACGATCGGCGTCGTGCCGACCTTCGGAGTGACGTTTACCTGCCAGTACGAACCGGTCGCCGAGATCGCCGCGGCGCTCGACCGGCTGCAGGAAGAGACCGGGCTCGACGTGCCGATTCACGTCGACGCCGCGTCGGGCGGCTTCATCGCGCCCTTCGTGCATCCCGACATCCTTTGGGATTTCCGCCTGCCGCGAGTCAAATCGATCAACGCTTCGGGGCATAAGTTCGGATTGGCGCCGCTGGGGGTCGGCTGGGCGATCTGGCGCGAGGCGAGCGATCTGCCCGAAGGGCTCGTCTTTCACGTGAACTATTTGGGCGGCGACATGCCGACGTTCGCGCTCAACTTTTCGCGGCCGGGCGGCCAAGTGGTTTGCCAGTACTACCTGATGCTGCGGCTAGGCATGGAAGGCTACCGGCAGATTCACGAAAACTGCTATAGCGTCGCGCAGCACGTCGCCCACGAAATCGGCAAGATGGGCCCGTTCGAGATCATCTACGACGGCGACAGCCGCACCGGCATTCCCGCCGTGTCGTGGACGATGCCGCAGAAGACCACCGCCGGGTATTCGCTCTTCGACCTCTCCGATCGCTTGCGCGCGCGCGGCTGGCAAGTCGCCGCCTACACGATGGTTCCCAACATCGAAGATATGGCCGTGATGCGCATTCTCGTGCGGCACGGGTCGAGCTTCCATTTCGCCGACGCGCTGATCGACGATATCCGCCGGTCGATCGAGTACTTCAAGAGTCACCCCGTCACCAAGCCGATGAGTGCCGACGAGGGCGCCTCGCACGATCACGACGCGCGCCGGACGCATCGCAAGCAGCGCTCGGCCGCACCCAAGGCTTAGAGGAGTACCGCATGAACGCACGCGCGCACCTTCGTCTGCTCGTTTCGGCCGCGGCGCTGGCGCTGGCGGCCTGCTCGAGCGGCAGCGCCGGCGGGGCCGGCGGCAGCTCCGGTCCTCTGCCGACGGCTGCGCCCCCGTACGTGCGCGGAGCGGTCATTTCGACGCGCTACGTGACGACGTTTACGAAGGCGCAGATGAACGGCGACCTCGGCCTGGAGGGGCAGGTGATCACGGCGATCGGCGGCGCGCCGAAGTGCACCGTCGATCTCTACGAGATCCTCTATCAAACGATCGGCACGCAAGGCGAGCCCGCTACCGCGAGCGAGGGCTTCTTCGTGCCCGGCAAGGGTTGCAAGGGCCCGTTCACGCTGATCGGCTACGGCCAAGGCACCAATACGGTGAAGGCGCAGAAGATCAGCGACCCGACGCCCAAAAACATCGAGCCGGTATCGCTCGCGTCGATCTTTTCGGCGCACGGCTACGCCCTGGCGGCGACCGACTACCTGGGCCTGGGATACTCCAACTATTCGTTCCAGCCGTATCTCGTCGGCAGGTCGGAAGCGAGCGCCATCATCGATGCGATGCGAGCCGCACGCAACGCCGCGCCGAAACTGCACGTGCCGCTCCAGCGCAAGGTGTTCCTCACCGGGTACTCGCAGGGCGGCCATTCGATTCTGAGCACGCAGAAGGTAATCGAGGCGGAGAACGCCGCCGAATTTCCGCTGATCGCCGACTCGCCGGGAAGCGGCCTGTACGCGCTCACGCAGACGACGCTCGATCTGTTGCTGCGTCCGACCCTCTCCAAAGGCGAGCCGGTGCTGTGGGCGTACTACATGACCGCCTACCAGAAGACGTACGGCAACGCGTACGCCTCCCCGTCGGAGGCGTTCAGAAGCCCGTACGCTTCCTACATCGAGAACCTGCTGCCGGTCGATACGTACGCGCAAAACGCCGCGCTCGCCGGAAAGACGCTGCCGCTCGCGACGGATAGCTTGCTGCAGCCGGCCTTCGCCAAACAGTTCGCAACCGATCCGTCGATCGGCGTTCGCACCGATCTCGAAACCAACGATCTGGTGACCGGATGGAAGCCGAAGGCGCCGGTCTATCTCTGCGCCGGCAGCAAAGATCCCGTGGTGGAGTACAAGAACTCGCAGCTCGCCCTTCGGTTCTTCCGGGGGGAAGGCGCGGCCGCGAGCTTGATCGACGTGAACCCGTACATGCCCCCGTCGGTGCCGCTCTCGGAGTATCACGACGCCGCCCTCGTGCTCTGCCACACGATCGAGCGCGTCAAGATTCTCGATGCCGGCGGCGCAACCATCGCGATTCCGCACCTCACGATGAGCGGATCGATCGGACCGTTCGAATCGGCTCTCGTACCGTGAACGGGCGCACCAAGCTCTCGAAACTCGCCGCGGCCGCGCTGGCCGCGTGCGCGCTCGCTGCGAGCGCGTGCTCGGGCACGCCGATCGCGGCGAACCCGAATTCCGCGAGCGCCGCGCGGCGACCGGCTGCGAGCGCAAACGCGATCGTCAACGGCGATGCCGAGCTCGGCGACGCGACGCTCACCGGCTACGATTCCGTCACCATCCCGGGCTGGGTGGAGAGCGGGCTTCCCACCGTCGTGGCATACGGCGTCGCCGGATTCCCGAAGAAGACCTCGCACGGGGCCGGCGACGGCGCGAACTTCTTTACCGGCGGTCCCTTCGGCAGCTCGACGCTGACGCAACGCATCGACGTCTCTTCCGCCGCCGCCGCGATCGACGCCGGCGGAGTGACGTGCACCCTCTCGGGGCTGCTCGGCGGCAAAGGCACGAGCCGCGATAGCGCGCAACTGACGGCTTCGTTCCGCAGTGCCGGAGGCGTGCAGATCGGTAGCGTGTCGATCGGCCCCGTCACCAACGTGGAACGAAAGAATGCGACCGGTTTTCTCTCGCGTTTGGCCCGCGCGGCGGTACCGCGCGGAACGCGCTCGATCTCGCTCTCGCTGCACTTCACCATGTACGAGACCTTCGAGGAAGGCGTCTCGCTCGATAACGGCTATGCCGACGATCTCTCGCTGACGCTCTCGGCGCCCGTAACGCCGCCGACGCCGCCGCCGACGCCGGCGCCCGCGGTGCCGAAGTTCGATCACGTCTTTTTCGTCTATTTCGAAAACTCGAGCTACGGCCAAATCGTCGGCAACCAGCGCCTCGCGCCGTTCATCAACCGGATGGCCCAGAAGTATGCGCTCCTCGGGAGCTACTACGCGCTGCACCATCCCAGCGACGCGAACTACGTGCTCCAAGCGGCCGGCGGCACCTACGGGCTGCACCAAAACGATTTCGCCGGCTTCCCGATCTCCGCGACGCATCTCGCGGATCTGGTCGAAAACGCCGGCGGCTCGTGGAAGCAGTACATGGAGACGGCCAACGGCAACTGCGACAAAACGCCGCACGGCTACTACTATCCCGACGACGGCCCCTACATGTACTTCGACGACGTTCGCAACAATGCGGCCCGTTGCCGGGCCCACGTGGTGCCCTTCACGCAGTACGCCAAAGATCTCGCCTCGGACGCGACGACCCCGCGCTACGCTTGGCTCTCGCCCGACGACTGCGACGATATGGAGGGGTGCGGGATCAAGGCGGGCGACGATTTCCTCAAGAGCGCGATCGTCGCGCCGCTCCTAAAATCTCCGGCATGGACGCAGCACAGGACGCTGCTCGTGGTGGCGTGGGACGAAGACGATTTCACGCCCGTGCAGCATATTGCCGGCATTTTCATTGCGCGGAACGTCAGGAACGGTTACGTGTCGCCGGTGCTCTACACGCACTACAGCATCTTAAGGACGATCGAAGCCGCGCTGGGCCTGCCCACGCTTACCAAGAACGACGCCTACGCCGCGCCCGTGAACGATATCTGGCGATAAGCGCTACGGCTGCGCCGGCGCGCTCTCCGGCAGCGGGGCGATGCGCGCGGCCAGCCAGCTCATCGAGACGCCCACGACGCAGCCGATCGCGACTTCGAGCACGCGCATGAGGCCGGCATCCATGCCGCCCTTCGCGGAGTGCGAGGAGAGGCTTGCGGCGATCACGATCGCCGCCGTAATCGGAGCCTGGCGCCACATCGTGGGAATGCGAACGACGTACGCCGAGAGCAGCACGGCGAGCGCGAGCGCGAACGGAATCTTCCACGGCGTCGGATGGCCGATCAGCAGAAATCCCAAGCCGACGGCGCAGCCCACGCCCGTGTTGACGAGCACGCTGCGAAACATCTTGGTCGCGTCGCGCCAGAGAGGCTCCGACGACGCGACCAGCGACGCCATCGCCCAAATCGGGCTTCCCTTGGTGACGAAGTAGACGATCGTCCACGCGACGATCGAGCCGAAGAAGACGTTGATCGCGAAGCGCACGCCGAGAAAGCGGTCGGCGCGCATGGTGGCTAGCAGTTTCAAGCGTCGAGCTTGCGGGCGAGATCGACGAAATCGGTGGCGTGCACGTCGAAGTCGGGATCGCCGGCCGGGTCCCATTCGGAGGGGCGCGCCACGAAGGCGGTCTTCATCCCCAGCGCTTTCGCAGCGCGAAGGTCGTACACGTGTGCCGCGACCATCATTACTTCGCTCGGATGGAGCCCCAGCAGCCGGATCGCTTCGGTGTAGACCTTCGGGTTGGGCTTGTACGCGTGGAAAAAGTCGGCGGAAAAGATGACGTCCCACGGCAAGCCGGCATGACGCGCCAGGCGCACGAGGCTCGCGAGCGTGGCGTTCGATAGGCACGCCAGCATGTAGGGCGCATGCAGCCGGGCGAGCCCCTCGGCGACGTCGGGCCACGCGTCGCACCGTTCCCATGCCCGAGCCAAGTCGTCCAACTCATCGGGAGAGAGGCTCCCCTTCGGAAGCAGATCGCCGAGCGCGCGGCGGTGCAAGCCGTCGCGATCGGTCCATGGCCACTCGCCGCTCTCGACGCGATCCTGACCGGCGCGCTCTTCTTTACGCCACGCGACGACGAACGCCGGCCAGTCCACCCCTCTAGGCCGTATCGCATCGAGCTTCGCACCGTCGCGAAGAATCGTGTTGCGGTAATCCACGACCGTTCCGATCGTGTCGAAGGTCAGCGCTTTGATGGCCACGCGTTCGCGAACTCCTTAGTGGCGGTTGACGAAATAACAGGGGCCTTCGATGACGTCTTTACCGTCGGCATCGACGGTGCCCACGTTGTGCCCGGCGCAGTGAACGCGTTCCTTGCAGCCGTCCCACGCGAGCACGCTGTAGACGTCCTTGCCGCCAACCTCGTAGGTAATCTGGGTCGGAAAGCAATCCTTTCCGAGTTCGGAAGACGAGCTCGCATCGTGCCCGATCGTCCCGCCGTCCGGCGCGTCGATGATGATAGCCGCTACCCCGGCGGCATCGCAAAAAGCCGTCGGAACGCCGCCGGCTTTACCGACGGGGCAGCCTCCGGCGCTCACGGGCAACGGCGCGGTTCCATCGATGGCCGAAAACGTATAACACCGGCTGTAGTGGTTGTCGCAGCCGGCTTTGTCTTTGACGTAACCGTCGATGGCCGATGCGGCGCCGTTCTTCGGGTTGATGAGCCGGACGGAGAGGCCCGAACCGGAGCGCGAGACTTCGAGCTTTCCGGCCGACACCGCCTCGGTGCCGAACGCCGATCCCGGGATCGAGGGCGAGGCCGCAGGCGAGGAGCACGCGGCCAACATCGCCGCGCAGGCTACGAGCCCAAGCGATCGTTTCATTGGGGAGGCTTCACCGCAGCCCCGATGGGACTCCCGGATGCAGCGCGTTCTACCGCAGCGGAGTCGCGGACTGTAGTTCGTAGGCCCCAACGTCGCACTTGCCGTCGGCGTTGTCGCCCCGGGGATCGCCCCGCTGGTCCTTGGTAATCGAGGGCTTGGCGCCGGTGCAGTTGGCCAGCGGGATGTAGTTGTAGCCCGGGCTCACGAGCTGATCGGCCAGCGTCTGTGTGGGGCCGCCGTTGTTAGCTAGTGGTAAGAGCTGCGGATCGAAAGCGACGTCGTGCGTCGTCGTGCCGCCGAGCGCGTTGCCCGCGACGTTGAGCGGATTGACGATGTTGTAGTCGGCCGACGCGATCGTCCCATCGTTCGAGATGTCGCTTCCCACCGGCGCCGTGCCGTGCGACACGATCGAGTTCTGCAGCGACATCGCCGCTTGCGAGCCGAAGTTCTTCACGTTGCCGCCGCTGCCGCCGGCAGTGTTGCCGTAGATCGTGACGTTGACGAACGACGGGCCGGCGTACGATCCGTAGGTCGACTTGTTCTCGAAGCCGCCGCCGTCGACGCTCGAGGTGTTTCCGGCGATCGTGCTGTTCGAGATCGAGGCCGCGCCTGCGGAGTAGATGCCGCCGCCGCCGCTGTTCGCCTGCCCCACGACGCCGTTCCCGGAGATCGTCGATGCGGTAACGGCCAGCATGCCGCCGGCGGCATAAATTCCACCGCCGCCATCGACCGCGTACGCTCCGGTGACGTTGTTTCCCGAGATCGTCGCATTGTCGATGGCGAGCGAATCCTCGGCGTAAAAGCCGCCGCCGCTCGTGCTTGCGGAGTTGTTCGAAACCGTCCCCCCGCGGAACGTCATCGGATACGCGACCAGGATCGCCCCGCCGTACGCAACGCCCGCAGGGACGAACGCGCGGTTGCCCGTGAAGGTTCCGTTTACGATCGTCGTCGGCGACCCAGCATAGAGCGCTCCCGCCTCGGCCTCCACTTCGCCGCCGGCCGTCTGAACCGCGTTGCCGGTAAACGCGACGCCGTCGAGCGTGTCGTCGTAGGCCGAGCCGTAGAGGTACATCGCTCCGGCATAGGCAGAGCTCGTCCCGCTCGCCGAATTGTTCGCAAACGTGACGTTCGTAAGCGTCACCCCATAGTCCGCATCCACCGCGCCGCTCTCGGCGCTTCCCTGGCTCGACGTCGCCGCGTTCGAGGTAAAGCTCGAGTTCGAGAGCGCGACGCCGTCGCCCGAGATTGCGCCGCCTTGCGCGTAAGCGTTCGAGCCGGTCGTCATCGCGGCGTTCTTCGAAAACGCGTCGTTCTTTCCGACGACCGGATAGCTGGTGCCGGTGTAGACGTCGGCCGCGTCGATGGCGCCCCCCTCCGCGTACGAGACCACCGTTTCGGCGACGTTGCCGGTAAAGGTATCGCCGTCGAGCGTGAGATTGCCCGACGTGGCGTAGTTCACCCAGATCGCTCCGCCGTAAGCTTGCGCGTCGACCGCGCTCGTGCCGCCCGCGACGTTGTTCGAGAACGAGCTGCCCGTAATCGTGAGGAGCGCGCCGTAGCCGCTGCTGCTGATCGCGCCGCCGAAACCGCGCCGGTCGCTGGCATCGTCGCCGTCGGCCGTATTGCCGGTGAAGGTGCAGTCGGCGATGCTCGTGACGTTGTCGGCATGCATCGCGCCGCCGGAGCCGTAGACGTACGTCGCCGCCGACGGCTTGGCGCTGTTCGTCGTAAACGTGTCGTGATCGTAGGAAGCCGGTCCGTCGCTTTCGATCGCGCCGCCATAGGATGCGGTGTTGCTCGTGAAGGTGCTGCCACTCACCTTCAGCTTGACGCCGGCGCCGTTATAAATCGCGCCACCGTCGTAACCGCCGCTCAGGGCCGCATTGCCTTGGAACGTGCTGTTCGTAATCGTCAGCGAATCCGTGCACGAGCAACTGTCGTCGTAGATCGCGCCGCCGTTGCCGACGGCGTAGCTGTAGTGCGGGCGCCTGGAAACGCCGCGCGAGCCTCGAACGCGCACGCGATGCCCGTCGCGCCGGACCCACCGGTCGGGGTGGAAGCGTTCTTCAGGGCGAATTCCGCTGCCGCCGCTCGTCCTGCCCAAAACGCTGTTGCCGAAGAAGGCGGCGCTGTCGATAGTCAGCGTGCCTTGATTGAAGATGGCTCCGCCGCTCTCGGTCGAGGAGTATCCGTGCGTCATCGTCATGCCCGAAAGCGTCACCGCGACGCCGGGGAGGACGTCGAAAAGTTGCGTCGCGCCCTTTCCGTCGAACGTGAGCTCGCTCGCGCCCGGGCCGGAGATGGCGATCGGCGCGTGCAACGCGATCGGCGACCCGAACGAAATCGTCGCGGGAAGCTTGAGCGCGAAGAGGATCGTGTCGCCGGGATGCGCGTCGAGCACCGCTTCGCGCAGCGATCCGGGGCCGCTGTCGTTGGCGTTGCTGACGACGGGACCGAGCGTGAACGCGATCGATTTCGTCGCGCGCGTCACGGGAATCGTCGCTTTGGCTTGATCGAGCAGGTAGCCGCCGCCGCCGGTCGCGCTGTAGGTGCCGACGACGAACGTGTCGCTGCCGTACGGTACGCCCTTCACGACGAATCGGCACGTGAGCCCGGAGGAGCCGGTCGTGCAATCGGGCGAGCTCGGCGTGGCGTCGAAGATCTGCGCCTTGCTCCCGTTGACCACGACGGAAAACGATTCCGTCAGCGGAGAAATCGTATTCGGGTGCGGGCCGCGATGCCGGTGCGCTTTCGGTATGGTGACGCTAAACGCCGCGCGGGTGAGGCTCCGGGCGAGCCCCGCCGGCGCAGCCGGTGCGCCGCCGGGGGTGAAGCCCATCCCCGACAGACTCGAGCAGCCGGCAAGCAGCGCGATGGCCGCCAAAGAAAAAAGCCGCACGAAAAAACCCCTCGCTTCCGAAAGTATCCCGTGCGCCGATGGGAGGGGCTTTCGCGAACGACCGGTCGCTGCCCTACGGTCGCCGCGGCCGGCTAGGGATCGAGATCGTCCCAGGCGAGGGCGGAGATGCGCCAGCCCTCGGGCGTGCGGACGAGCTGGATGGCTTTGGCTCCGGAGCCCTGGCAGGCGCATCCGTCGGCGGTCCACGACTTGCGGTAGTAGCTGAACCGCTGCGCGACGTTGCCGAACAGCTCGGTGTGCGCGGCCGTCTCCTCTTCGCGAAAGCCTTGGATACGGCCGCTCGACAAGAGCTCCCGCCGTGGCTCGACGAACTCGGCGACGCCGTAACGTTCCGTTACGGCTCCAACGTTTTTGACGATCAGCGCCTCGGGAATGAAGAGCCGGTACAATCGGTCGACGTCGGCGCCGCCGTTGTCGCGCATCGTAAACGCGTCGAAGAATGCTGCGGCAAGTGCGTCGATCTCGGCTCGGTCTTCATGGTTCGGCATCGTGGTAGAAGCGCCGCATTCGGATGCGCTCCGCGCTCCCCTTGTGCGCGGCGAGGGGAGGCCGCTCGTCCAGCGCCAAATCGCCCGAGATGATGCTTCACGCCCTCGTACTGGCGGTGGCCGCCGCCCCATGCGCTTCGGCGCAGACCCAGACCGATCTCAACCAGTGCTGGGCCGCCCAAGCGGCTCAGGCCGACGCCCAGCTCAACGCGACGTATAAGAAGGTGCGGGCGGGGCTGCGCGCGCTCGGCGTCAATCCCGACGATATCGTCCCCTCCGAGCTGGCCTGGATCGTGGCCCGCGATTCGACCTGCGCGTTCGAGGAGTCGCTCTCCGAGGGCGGCTCGATCTCGCCGATGATGGGCTCGCAGTGCGTCGATCGGATGACGCGCGCGCGCACGCAGTATCTCGCCGACCTGCTCGACGTCTTGAAAGCCGAAGGCGTCATCGCCACGCTCGCTCCCGTCGATCCCGCCGTCGATGCCGAGCTCAACCGCGTCTACAAGCTCTACATGGGACGCCTCGACGCTACCCAGAAGAAGAAGCTCGTGCAGGCCGAGACCGACTGGCTGCGCTATCGCGACAAAACCTGTAAGGTCTGGGGTTCGGATTGCCTAACCGTGCTCGAGAAGGAGCGCACCGCCGAACTCGAAGCCGGCTGGCTCGGCGAACGATTCTGGTAAGCGCGCCGAGCCGCACGCGGCCGTACGAGCGGCACCACGGGAACGCTGCTGCAATACGCATCGTAGCGTTCTCCAAAGGTTTCGCGAAGGAGCCGTTCTTCGACGCGAACCTTTAGGCTCAAGCCGAGCAGGGCAACGACCGCCGGAGCGGTCCACGTTCCGAATCCGTAGATCATGGCCGTGCCCGCAAGCATCGCGATGACGCCGATGTAGATCGGATGGCGAACGATGGCAAACGGGCCGCCGGTGCACAGCGTGTGTCCGAAGCGAATCGACGGAATGCCGGTCCACATCCGCCCTAGCGTGACGCGCGCCCATATCGCAAAGCACGTGCCGGCGACGAGCACGACGATGCCGCACTCGCGTAGCGGCTGCGAATCGACGGTCAACGCATCCCAAAAGCGTTGCGGGACGATCGCGGTCGCGATCCACACGATGGCCGCATCGACGAGAAGCATCGGCGAGAGATGCCGCCGCACCACCTTCGGCGCGCGAATTGCGTTATAGATCCAGCCGCCGATCCACGTCACGACGAAGAGCAGCCAGCAACCGAGCAGGCTCCATTCGGCGTACGGATCGAGTTCGACCGACATGAGGCCACCGTACCCACAATCCCGCTCCAGGCAAGCAGGCCGGTACTACAAGTACTAACGGCGCTAGTGCCGACGAAACGCATTGCCGAACGCACGGCCGGAGCCCGCGGTAAAACGCTTTTGCTACCGCCGTTCGTGTGTGCCGACGTCGCCTTTAATGACGCACGCTTGCGGTTTCGTCGCTATTCCCAGGTTGACGGTGCAGCCGTGAATGTTAAGGCTTCCGCCGCAAGGCAAGACGATGTTACCGCGCTCACCCTTTGTCTGCACTGAGATTGATACCGGTGATGGTATCGCTACCGTCGCTCTAGACCTCGGCGGTCCCATCTTCGGGTCTTCTCCACACGACGCCGGACTCGTTCGGATATCTTCGAGCGTCATTCCAACCGCGTAAGGGCGGCCGCGATGGCGCCGTATCTAGAAGTTCATGAAGCTAAAGGTCCGGCTTAGGTAAAGTCCAAGGTCTTGAGGATCGACGCCGTATAGGCGATTCCCCGCGGACGCGCACATTCCGTCGCGAGTGAGAAACACCGCACCGACTCGGATATTGCGGTTAAAGAAGAGGACTGCCCAAGAAACCTCGATCTGCGCCGAGGCACGCGGCGAATATCCAGGACACCCATCCTTAAGCGATACGTTGCTCCGCCGCAGCGCATCAAGGATGGCCCGAATCCCAGCGCGGTCGCTGAACACCGCCATGGAATCCCCTTGGGGATCGTTTCCTTGGTAGCTCGAGGGCGAAGGCGCTAGCTGTCGAGCTATCCAGGGATTGACTCGAATGACCACAACCTTGCTAACCTGCGGGAGGCTCGCGCTGCCGAATATCGACTCATACAGGTCGGACGGTTCGGACGCTCTCGCGTGAGCCGTGCAGCACAAGGCAAGGGCCGCCAAGACGCTCGCGCGGAGAAGCTTTTCCATAACGCGCAAAATCTTCAGGCTCAGCTTCGCTTCATCCTCGGCTTGGGGAGGGGTGATCCATTCTTAGATTGCCTCTGAGCGTCTTATCCTAGGGACCCAAAGCCCAGGTACTGACAAGACGGAGGGCGGCACGCTTCCCAGCAGCGGGCGCCCGCATGGGTAGATATCGGAACAGGAGCCACCCTCGACCTGACGATGAAAGTGCAAGCTATAAATCCGCAAGATGGCAGCGTTCGCTGTTGGGGAAACGCATATTGGTTCCTTGGAAGCCGGCTCGCAGGCCCAAACCGTGGACGTGTTCAAGGGCACATCGACGGGCAATTATTGCGTTGTGAATAAGGACGGACCAGGTGCCGAAGAAGCATAGCTAAGTCACCAATGAAGCAAGATGTTCGCCTAGTTTTCCGCCACGTTGACCCAGACGAGGTGTCGAGGCGGCTCGGCTGCCAGCCTTCACACTCACGAAGGCCTGGGGGGCGCAATCCGGGAGGCGCGATCCATCGGTATTATTACTGGGAGCTCTCATCAGGATTGGATCCCCGCATATTGGATAGCGATCTTCATTTCGCTGCGCTCTTTGCAAACCTAGACGCCCATTGGCAAGCGCTTCGTGCATTCGCTGCGGAACATGAAGCCGACATTGCGTGGTCCATTTATGTTGAATCAGATGGTGAAACGCCAATATCTGGACTTTCCATTGAAACTGTACGTCGCGTGGCTTCGATTCCGGCATCGATTGGTATCGATATCTATACGGATCAGGGTATTGACACCTACACCGAACCGCCATAGTTAATCTCGCTCGGTTGACGAACTCGTCAAGGCGATGGGTACGACGGGCATCTCCAAGAGCCAAGTGTCGCGTTTGTGCGGCGAGATCGATGAGCGCGTGCGAGCATTTCTCAACCGTCCGATCGATGGTGATTCTTCCCTAACGAAGCCGCGATCGTCCGGCTCGTCGGTGCCCCGCTGCTTGAGCAGAACGATGAATGGCAGCTGCAGCGGCGGTACATGCAGCTTGAAGGACTCAACGCCGGCGCCGACAATCACGAAGTTATCGGCAGTGATTACCAACTGATGGCCTATCTATGAGTATCGTTTTCTCATCACTTCAACGCATCGTCGTGTCACGAAATCCCGATGGGTCGTACTCATGGGACGGGCAATACGGCGGGGTCGATATCAAACGCGCGGTCCCAAGCGATGACGGCAAGCGATGCGTCCTGTTGCTTGATCGGGACTGGGACAGCGCAAATAAGCGTTCGACCTTCGAGAACCTGGTCTGCATCGATCACAACGGAGCCACGATTTGGGTCGCCAAACTGCCGATGACTTCCGATGATTTCGTGGCTGTAGAGCTGACTCCCGAAGGTCTTCGTGCAACGACCTGGAGCGGGTGGGCGCTGCTACTGGATCAGGAAACCGGCGCCGAACTGGAGAGAACCTTCGTCAAGTAGAACAGGGGCGCATCGACGACCATCAAACCTGAAGGCCTATCAGCGGCGATCACCGACTGATAGTGCACCTCGCCGGGCCGCGGTTCATACACCACGAGCCGGGACGCGATCGGCGGGAACGTTTCCTGTCCAAAAATTGAGATTCGATCCAAACAGATTCCATCCCGAATATCGAGCCAAGAACCCTGAGTTCTGCGGCGAGCTCTCGGAAGGACCTTTTTGGGGCAGCCTCCCGTAACTGCCATGCGTATGGCACTGCGAGGGTCTACGATGCCGTCATGGCATTTGAGCGCTTTGCGGTGATCGACGTGGAGACGACCGGCTTTAGCCCGGCTCGGGACCGGATCGTCGAGATGGCCTGCGTGCTGGTGGAGGGCGGGGAGATCGCCGGCCGCTGGTCGACCCTGGTCAACCCCGGTATGCCGATTCCGTCCTACGCAACCGCCGTGCACGGCATCGGTGATGCCATGGTTCGCGACGCGCCTTGCGCGGCCGAGGCGCTGGCGGAGCTGCGGGCACGGTGCGCGGGGTATACGGTGGCCGCGCATTGCGCGCTCTTCGACCTGTCGTTCGTCGGGCCGGCCGTTCGCAGCGAGGGTCTCTGTACGATGCGTCTGGCACGGCGGCTCTTCCCCGAGGCGCCGAATCATCGGAACCAGACGCTGCGACGATTTCTCGCGATCGATCGAGTCGCCGGAGCGGAACTGCATGCGCACCGCGCGCTGGGTGACGCGATCGTTACCGCGCACGTGCTGCTGGCCTGCCGCCGGCGCTTTCGGCTGCGCCACGCCGGCGAATCTTGGGAGACGTTCGTCCAGCAACACGCCCTGGTTTGCACCTCTCCGGTCTCACGCGCGGCCCCAGCCCGATACGCGAAGGCGCGGCCATCGCTTCGGCAGGCGCCGCGCGTGCGTTGGCTACGCGCCGTAAGCTGCTTGCTGATCCTCGCGGCGCTGCTCGCCGGACGAGCGCCGGCGGCGACGCCTACGCCGGCAGCGGTCGACGACGCCGGCCCGCGCTGCCTGGCGGCCTACGTTGAGAAGCAGTGGCGGCAGGTCGATCCCTACTGCCGCAAGGCCGCGGATGCTCAAGAAGCGTCGCTGCGCCGTTACGCCCCGAGCGATCCCCGGTATGCGACCGCGCTGGCGAACGAGGCGTATGCGTACTTCATGCTCAGCGCGAGCGCGATCGCCGAGATTAGCGACGATACGACGCTGGCGAGCATCGAAAGCGGCGAGCGCGAGGCGGCCGCTTTCGCCCGGCGCTGCGTCGAGCTCTACGATCGCCGGGCCGCGCTACCCGGCAGCCCGTACCACGATCCTGCGACCCCCACCCATCGAGAAGTCTGCCGGCAAGCCGCTGCCGCACTGACGCAAGCCCTCGAACGGCGTTAGTGGGCGGCCGGTGTCAACGCTCCCGTAAGCAGGCAAGCAAGGAGCGACGCCTCGCTCTATCGTCCAGCAGGTAAGCGAAAGGCCGGGGCTAAGTCCTGCATTGAAATTTTCGAGACGACTCTAAGCGAGGTGGCGTGTGGCGTTCTTCCGCAGTGTTGTTTCCTTGACGGCCGCTCTCATGATTCTGGCCGCTTGCAATTCGAACTCGATCGTGGTACCGGCGGCCGGAGGGTTAGCTAACGCGGCCGCTGGGACGAGCTCGTCGTCGAAGATTTATGCAACGACGCTGCAGTACGTCGAGCACTTCTACCCGCTCTGGTTTACGTACGGTCAGTCCGCCGGGAGGTACAATGCATGGAAAGGGCCGGACGCCGTCGGGCCGCTCTATCACATCGTCGTGCTCATCAACGTCGATACGCTCTACGCTAGTACGTTTGCGGATCTATCGCGAGGCCCCGTCATCGCCAAGATTCCGAATCCGGCGAAATACGGAGCGAACTTCCATTTCTCGCTGCTCGCGTTGGATGCGTACGGAGATATCTTCGATACCGGAATTACGACCGGCGGAACGTATGGCTTCGTCAGCCCTTCGTATGGAGGGACGCTGCCGTGCAACATTACGCCGGTGACGGTCCCTGCTTCGGTCGGCCTGTATCCCACGCTCATCGTGCGTGCCGACAAGTACGATAAGAACGATGCCGGCGTGTACTCGGCCACCAACGCCGAAGGATTCCGCAAGAACCTGCATATCGCGCCCCTGAGCGTCTATTCCAGCAGGCCCGGGATGTGCAACAGCAAGGCGGGCCCCGCGCAGGTACTCTCGCAAACCGTGTTCTCGATTCCGTTCAAAACCAACGCCGATTATTTGGCGCAGAACGATCCCATCGGATTTCTCGGGCAGATGCAGGCGGCGGTCAACTCGACTCGCACGCCACCGCTCACGCCGGCCGATCAGCGGCTCGCGAACAACTTCAACAGCTTATTCAAGGAGCTGTCGTTCGTCGATCCCTATAGCTTCATGAAGGCCGTCCGCGACGCCCACCAAGCGATCGTCAACTACATTCCGCAGCACGCCTCCAAAGCGACCAACTATTGGTCGTGGTTCGGCAACATCGGCGGCCCCAATTGGAACGATCTCTTGCGCTCGGCGATCACCGAGGATTGTCAGTATTGCAACAACCAAGAAGCGGCGGCGTACTACTTCGTCTTCGCTGATGGCAAAGGCAAGACGCTCGACGGCAGCAAGCACTCGTACGTGCTGACGTTCTCCAAGAATCAAATCCCTCAGACCAAGCGCTTTTGGTCGTTGACGGCATACACGCCCGACGCCCTCGAGCTGATTCCAAACGCCATGAATAAGTACGGAGTCGCCAGCTACACGCAAGGATTGCAGTACAACAAGAACCACTCCGTCTCGATCTATATGTCGGTCAGGCGGCCCAAGGGCGTCCCGGTTGCGAATTGGCTCCCCGTCCGTAGCGGCGTCTTCATGCTCGCCCTTCGGGACTACGGCCCCGAGGGAAGCGTGCTGGAGAACAAGTACACGCCGCCGGCCATCAAAGAGTACAGCGGCCCCTAGCGTCACCTCGTCGCGGCGCGCACGCTATCGAGCATGAAGTGCACGATGCTACCCATCGCGATGCTTCGGCTGCGCAGCGCCATGAGCCCAAAGAGGAACGCAAACGGCACGTTCGTAGCGATGACGTTCGCGACGATCAACGCTACGCGGCCATGCTCCTCGCCGATCGTGACGCCGTAATGAAGCAAAGAAAAGAGCACGGCTTGGATGAGGAACGCCCAGTCAGTCGTTAGGATTCGCCGGCAATACGAGAGAAGGACGCCGCGAAAGACGAACTCCTCGGGAAGACCGTTGAGCATGAAATTTTCGGCGAGCAGCGCCAACAGGCCGGCGACGGAGAGATAGCCGGCGGTGACGCGCCAGATCATGATGCCGATGGGAGCGGCAATCCAGAGCAGCAGCCGTAGATCTCCGCCGGACGACCAACGCAATCCCAGTTGCGCGGGACGCGCGCCGAGCGCGAGCAGCAGCGACAAGGGAACGAGCACGCACGTGCCCGTTACCCACAGGGAGAGCCCGCCCCGCGGAAGCCCCGTATTGACGGAGGAGGCCCATCGTTGGAGATCGCTTACGATCGGTACGTGGACGGCAAGGGCTAGGCCCATCGACATCATCCACGCGACCAGCCCGATTGCGACGACTCCTCGGAACGCCAGTTGTGCGGCCGTACCTTCCTGGCGAAGCGCTCCTTCCGGATCGTTGCTGCCGCTAGGCAGCGTCCAGCGGTCAGTCGCGACGAGCAGTGCGACGATCGCGCCGATTCCGAGCGCGGCATACCCATTCTGCCGATCTCCCGCGAGCAGAATGGCCACCGACAAAAGCCAAACGCAGTAAAGCGCGATCGTGCCACGCGCCACCAGGAACGGTTGCAACGATCGTCGAGGCTAGTGGAAGAGCTTGAGCGCGTTGAGGAGCGTCACGTAGACGCCCCACAGCAACGGGATGCCGACGAGCGCCCACGAGAGCGTCATTTTTACGGTGTTGTTCATGCGACTCCGTCGATAATGCGTTCGGGCATGTAGTGATGGCGCTCGTGGACCGGCTTCACGAGCAGGTTACAGATGAGGCCGCCGACGAGCAATGCCGCCATGACGTACATCGTCACGGAATAGGCGTCGGCTTTCGCTACGCCGTGGTCGATCTGGTATTGCCGAATGTAGTTCACCAGCACCGGCCCGACGACGCCGGCGGCCGCCCATGCAGTGAGTAGCCGGCCGTGAATCGCGCCGACGTTCATCGTGCCGAAGAGATCGCGCAGGTAGGCCGGAATCGTGGCGAAGCCGCCGCCGTACATCGAGAGAATCACGAGGTAGAAGAGGACGAACAAGACCAGATTGCCGGCGTGGCCGAGCGACGGAACGCTCGCGTAGAGCACGGCGCCGAGCAGGAAGAAGATCGTGTAGGTCGTCTTGCGTCCGATGAAATCGGAGATCGACGCCCAGAAGATGCGGCCGCCCATATTGAAAATGCTGAGCAAGCCCACGAATCCGGCTGCCGCTGCCGCCGATGCAGCGGTGACGGCGGCGGTATCGTGCGGAAAGCGTGCCGGGAACATCTCTTGAATCATCAGCGACGCCTGCCCGAGCACGCCGATGCCCGCGGTGACGTTGAGGAAGAGCACGCCCCAGAGCAGATAGAACTGCGGCGTTCTCACGGCTTGATGAACCAGCACGTTTTCCGCGGTGACCAGGCCGAGCGATTCGGTCGGCGCGGTATAGCCCTGCGGCTGCCAGCCGGGCGGCGGAATGCGCACGATGAACGCACCGGCGAGCATGAAGCACAGGTAGATCGCGCCCATCGTCAGCATTGCCGGCGCGACGCCGTTCGAGGTGGGAGAGGAGTAGAACTTCATCAGATCGACCGCTAGCGGTGCGCCGATCAACGCGCCGCCGCCGAAGCCCATGATCGCGGTACCGGTCGCGAGGCCCGGACGGTCGGGGAACCACTTCACCAGCGTCGAGACCGGCGAGATGTAGCCGATGCCCAAGCCGATGCCGCCGACGACGCCGTAGCCGACGTAGACGAGCCACAACTGGTGCACGGCCACGCCGCCGCTTGCGATCATGAGGCCGCCGCAGAAGAAGATCGCCGCCGCGAACATGGCCTTGCGCGGCCCAACGTCCTCGACCCACTTGCCGCCGAAGGCAGCCGCGAGGCCCAAGAAGGCGATGGCGATGCTGAAGATCCAGCCCAAGGCCGGGATGCTCCAGTCGCCGGGCGCCGGCGCGGTGATGCCGATGAGCTGCGACATCGGTTTGTTGAAGACGCTGAGCGCATACACTTGCCCGATGCACAGGTGAATGCAGAGCGCTGCGGGCGGGACCAGCCAGCGGCTAAAGCCGGGGCCGGCCGTGGAGTGGGACCGGTCGAGAAAATCGGTCATGATGCGTACTCCCCTACGCCCGCAAGATTATGCGGAGCTACCGGCGCCCCTCTTCAAGCATTAACGTTAGATTATCGAAGATGGGTGACTCAAGTGTCCCCAGGCGTTTCCACTTGCTAGAGTGCCCGTATTTCCATTGCCGGTTGCTGCGTTGGCACGCAGAGCAGTTGCCTTCGAAACGGCGCCCGGTAAAGCGAAACACACGGCCGATGAAAGGTTCCGTAGGCAACGAATAGCGTGCCTTTGGAGCCCATGGCAAACGCGCCTCGCGGTTCGTAGAGGCCCAGCGTGGGCACCTCCACGATCGTTGCAGACATTGACGAAAGCGTGCCGACGTGCATGTGGGCTCGCGCGTCGAGGCCTGCGACGATCAGCGTGCCGGACGGGGTCGCATCGATGGCACCGAGCGAGAAGTCGAGCGCATTCCGCGCGGACGGCTTCTTGTATGGAAGACGATACTCGGCCAGTACGTTATGAAGGTACCCTCCGATCCCGGTAAAGAGATCGCCGTGGGGGTCCAGCGCGACGGACATACTGGAGGATGGGACGATGAAGCGGCATCGTGAGTAGTCGTTGGCACCGCAAAACGCGATCTGATCGCCGCTCGTTGCAAGGTAGATATTGTCGCGAACGTCTACGGCCATGTCGCTCGGATTGTAGACGCCCATATTTCGCTTGGAGGGCTGCCGATCGTACGGAGGATCGAAAATGAACAGCGTGTTCCCGACGACGTCGAAAAGCCTGCCGTGAGGATCGAAGCGCAACAAACCGCTGCGGTAAGGCTCGGTGAAGCGATGCGTAGCGTGGTCGTACGGCGGCGCGTACGCGGTAACGAGACCGGCTCTTCCGGCGGTAATGAGCGTCCCGTTGGGTGCAAGCGCGAAGTCGTTCGGCACGCTCGTAATAATTTCGCGTGGAGCCTGTGTGAACGGCGCGTCGAAAATCTGAATGCGCCCGATTGCGGGCGAAGCCGCACGCTCGCCGACGAACAGCGTTTCCTTCACGCCGCCGAGCGGGAGTCGATGCGCGGCGGTATTTGCAGTATTGAAGTACGAAGCTCCCGGCGAAGGCGACGGCCCTAGAGGCGCGCACGCCTGCATGGCGAGACCGAACAGCACCGAAGCCACGATAGGTTTGAGGCGCACGCTGCGATGGTTCATAGCGGGATCGTCGCGCGAGCGATGCGGCCGCCCTGCGGTTCGTTGAACCAGATGCGGCCTCGGCCGTCGACGAACGGCACCGAATCGGGGACGTCGCTGTCGTTTCCGCGCGACGGATAGATGCCGTTTCGGAATCGCGTGACCGCTCCGGACGGCGTGATGCGCACCAGCTCGTTGCCGTGATAGATCGTGAACCAAAGATTGCCGTCGCGCCCCGAAACGATTCCGCCGGGGAAGCAGCGGAACGGCAAGATGTGCCGGAAGTCGGTAATTTTTCCGTTCGTATCGATCCGGCCGACGCGGTCGTGAATTTCGGTGAACCACATCGCACCGTCGGGTCCGCGCGTGATGTACTGCGGGCCGCTGGCCCACTTGACCAGACCGCGCGAATACCAACGTATCGTTCCGTCGCGCGAGAGGCGCCCGATGCGGCTTCCGAGCGTATCCGTAAGCCACATATTTCCATCGGGTCCCATCGCGACGGACTGCGGGCGCTCTTGGAGAGCGGGCAGCCGCAGACCCTTCCCATTTGGGAAACAGGCAACGTTCGTCGCGCTCGCAACGCAGCCGTCCAAATCGATCGTCGAAACGTTCCCTCGTTCGTCCATCACCGCTGCGGACAACGCCGGACTCGCATTGATGGCGAAGGCTACGCCGTTCCCGATGGGCTCGAGCGCGCCGCTTACCGACTCGGATACTCCGGCCGGCACGGCAAACTCGCGGTACGTGCCATCCGGTGCCAGACGCGTGATGCGCTCGTGCCAGTCGAGCGTTTGCACGTACCATGCCGCACCGTCGGCGGTAACGACGGGTCCTGCGGGAATCGTAATCGGGCTGAGGCCGTTTCCGTACACCCGCACGCGGCCGTCGGTGCCGACGTGCTCCACGGTGTTGCGAAAGCTGTCGGTCGCCCACGCGGATCCGTCCGTATCGACCGCAATTCCCGATAGCACGACGCCGTCGGGAATGCCGTCGCGAAATTCGCGTACCGTCCCGTCGGGTGACAGCCTGGCGACGCGGTTGCGGCTCGGCTCGGTGAACCAAACGCCGCCGTTCGGCGCGTACGCGATGCTGCCGATCGTCGGTGCGTCGCTCCCGCCGCGGCCGATCTGCCCGAACTCGCGCACGGCACCGTCGCGATCGATGCGAACGATCGTGGCCGGCGCATAGCTGGCGCCGCTTTTCGCAACGGTCGCCGCGACGAGCGAGCCGCCCGGGCCGGGGCCCATTGCAGTCAGAGCCCTTGCCTGAAGCAGCGTCGCCGCCACGCCGGCGGGCGGCACGGCTCCGGGGTGCCACAGGGTCAAGAGCGTGCCGGACGAGTCGCGATGCCCCTCGATCCACAGCGCATCGCCGGAAGCCGCGATCGCATCGACGTGCTGGTCGAACGCAATCCTGCGCGTTTGCCCGGCACGTATCTCGTAAAACCCCGGGCTACCGGAAGCGTAGCGGCTATAGTAGATCGAGGTTCCGAGCGCCGCAAGCGTCTCTACTTGCGGGTACTCCCCTCCCATGCCGATGGTCTTGACGTCGCCGCGGAGCGTTTCGAGCAGCGCGTCGCCGGGATTGCTCCATACGGCGGGCCCGGCGAGCGTCATTCCCGTACCGTAGCATTCCTCAGGCCCGCTATCGTGGCGCCGAAACTCCGCGGTGCCACCATTGCGATTCAGCCGCACGACGCCGTTGCACTCCTGAACCCAGACCGTCCCGTCGCGGGCGATAACGATACCGCTGATCGGCGTGCGAAACGTCGAGCCGTACTCGACGATGGCTGGAGCGGCAAGCATGCCTTCAGGCGTTCGATTCCGCGGAGCTCAGATCATGCGGTCGATGGCGTCGCCGTTCTGTTCGGTAAACCAGAGATTGTCGTCGGGACCGGTCGTGATCGAGTCGAGAATAAAAGGGTTCGCTTTGTTTGGATTATACGTGATGTGCGAGACCTGTCCCGTGGTCGAGACGCGCGTGATTATGTCGTTCTCGGCGTCGAGCCAGATCGCGCCGTCGGGGCCGAGCGTCATGTAGTTGAACTCATGGCAGCACGCGACGTAGCGCGATACTTTCCCCGCCGGCGTAATTTCGTAGAGCACGTCGACGATGGGCGACGGGGGCACGTCGCCGTCGTTCGCGACGAACCAGAAGTTGCCATTTGCGTCGGTGACGCCGAGCTTTTCGCCGGAGTCTTTGGGATCGGTGAGCGCGTACGTCTGCGTGACGTTCCCCGCGGTGTCGACTTGCCCGACGCTGGGGCTGCCGTAGAGGTAGCCCGCCGTGAACCAGACGTGGCCGTTGCTCGCGTTCGCCAAGCCGACGGCTTCGCCCGACATGTGGACGGCGATCGGGGTCGCGATCGGGCTCGGCGTAGCAGCGATCGCGACGTCGACGATGCCGTTCGCCTTGTTGGAGAACCACACGTCGCCGTGCGGAAGTGCCAGCGCAACGGCCGTCGTATCGAGTGCGGCCGGAGCGGCGATGTCGGTGATGGCGCCGCCGGTGGTGATGCGGCCGATGGCCGGCCCGAACGGCGATTGATGGTACTCGCCGAAGTAGAGATTGCCGTCGGAACCCGTGACGATCGTACCTGGGTTCGTATACCCCGAGTTCAGCGGAAACTCGGTAATCGTCCCCGAGAGCGTCAGGCGTCCGATCTTCGCCGCGGCGCTTTCGCTGAACCAGAGGTTGCCGTCGGGCCCTTTCGTCAGCTTGTACGGCTGCGCGTTCGTCGTGGGAATCGGAAAGCGCGTAACGACGCCGCAGACGTCGTGGTTGACGGTGAGCGTTGCGACGGCGCTGATGGGCGATCCGCCGGATGCGGCCAGAGGCGTGACGGTTGCGGTGAGACGAGCGGTGGCGCCCGGCGAAGGTATGGCGCTGGGCGCGGGCGTTGCGCTCGCGAACGGCCCCGTCAGCGTAAACGTATACGAGTCCGGAGACGGCACCGGCGACGCGATCGCGACGATCGCCGTCTTATCGGAGCGCAGTGCGACGGTCGGCGCGCCGGCGCCGACGATGCGATTGCCGTCGGCGTCGAGGCCGAAGACGTCGACGGCTTGCGTATTCAAACACTTACTGAGCGCGAACCCACCGGCGACGCTGCCCGCCAGCGCCGTACCGCCGACCGGCACGATCGCAACCGACTTCGCAATGCCGTCGAGGGCGATCGGCAGCGTCTCGATTTTGCCGGCGACGATCGCGAACGCGAACGAGAGTGCCGCCGAGAGGGGCTTCGCGCCCCTGGGGATCGTGCAGGCTGAGCCGGTGCACGAAACGCGATCGTAGGTGATCGCCGAAATCTTGTAGCAGTCGCTCGCCGCCGGGCACGCCCCGAGTGCGTTGACGCGCAGCGCGCAGACGCGTTCGCCGTTGGCGGCGATCGTGCAGCCCGTCGCGCCCGCCTCCAGCGATACCGTGCCGAAGGCGTGCGTCGGCCCCGCGACGACGTAGCGCATGCCCGCCGTTGCGGGCGAAACGTACCGCGGCTTCCGCGCGCTCGCCGGTGCCTTCGGGATCGTGATGCGAAGCACGAACGCCCCGGTCTTCACCGTGCTCGGCTGCGCGACGGCATTCTGCATCCCCGGCGAAGCGGGCGTGAGATTGCCGCCCGCGCAAGCCGCTAGCGCTGAAAGACATAGCAAGGAGGCAAGCCGTCGAACGTGCATGGGCCGCTCGTTTCGGCGCGACGTGCCGCCCGTCCGCTCGCTTAAGGGGCCGGCAGATCTCGTGCGAATTCCAAGCGCACGCGCAGGCCCGTGTACGAACGCGGCGACGGAACGCCGATGCCGCGCGGCAAGTATTCGCCGGCGAGGGCGTCGGCTTGCAGCGCGAACGCCGGGGCGAACGGCCAGCTTAGGCCGGCATACGCCTCGGCGTAGTTGTTGCCATACTCGCGGTGCTCGTCGATCGAGAGATCGACGCCGGTCAGCAGGCGCACCGGATGCAGCAGCGGCGCTTCGAACGAGAACGCGGCTTCGCCGATGGCGTTGCCCTGATAGCGCGAATAGTCGGTGACGTTCGCACTGAGGCTCGCATTGGGATGCGCGCTCTCTTGCGAACCGTAATCGCGCGCGTATTCCACGCCGTAGCGCACTTCGGGAAAACTCGGCTGGCTGCGCAGGCCGAAGCTATAACCGGCGGTAGCGAAGGCCGATGCGTACTCGCCGGGATCGAGCGTCCAGCGAAAGCCCGCTCGCGGCACGATCGCGTTCTCGCCGTAGATCTCCGAAACGCCCGGTACGCCCGAGCGCGTATCGTAATCGACGTCGAGCGCGGCGAATGGGAAGAGCGCGCCTTTCCCGAGATTCCACGATGCGTACGCGTTGTTGAAAATATCGGCGAAATGCGAGTCGTACTCCGAATAGGCCGACACGTAGCCCTGCGCCGGCGCCGGCGACGCGACGGGAGCCGGCGACGCCGCGCTCAACGCGCCGGCGAGCCCGAACGCTGCGAGCATGGAGGCTAGGCCTCGGGCTCTCGATCCAACCGTGCGTATCCCAGCGCGGGGCTCTTTGCGAAGAAACCGCGCGGCTTGAAGTTGACGCCGACGCGCTCGCTCGGCATGATCGGAAAATCCTCGGGCCGCGTGACGTGCGTGAAGCCGAGGCTATACCACAGCACGACGTCTTCGTCGTAGATGCTGCGATCGCCGGCGTAGTGCTGCAGCCCGTCGTCGTACGTTTCCGGATGCTGATTCGGATACCAGCCGGCTGCGTAGAGCTGGCGCGGATCGTAGGCCGTCGCCCAGAAGTGCTTCTGCACGAACGACGTCGGATCGCCGTACCGGTAATCCGGAATCGACGAGAACGTGTTCGTGATCGCTTCGACTTCGTAGCCCGAAAACTGCCCGATCTCCGATCGCCGCGCGGGATTATACACTACCCAGGTGCGGTTCGTCGCTTCGTTGAGCGTGCGGCACGCTTCGCTCGACTTGCCGAAGACCGTGCGCGTCACCGCGAGCGCGCGCCCTTCGGCGTTGGTCTGCGGGTTGGGCGCAAGGCGTTTGACGTTATACTCTTCGACGGCGTTGGCGGTGCCGTCGATATCGAAATCCATGCGCAGGTTGACCCAATGCTGGTGCGTGACGCCCAGCATCTGCGGCGAGACCAGCGTGCCGAACTCTTGATCGCCGGTCGATTCGTACGTCCCGGGGCCGCCTTGGGCTTCGCGCTCGCAAACCTCGCACGTCACGTCGCGAATCGTCTTATTGAGGATCAGCCCTTGCAGCTCGCCTTCGAAGCCGAACGAACCGTCGAGCCGGAAGACCCACTGGAAGATGTAATCGTAGTTGCCGACGTTGGTGACGTACCCGGCGACCAGTTCCTTGGCGCGCGCGTAAATGTGGCGCTTGTCGCTGGCCTGCACGTGCGCGAAGAGCGCCCCGTGCTCGCGCTCGTAGAAGAAGACGCGGTTGGGCTCGGCGAGCGTCTCCAGCGCGGTGCCTGGAAGCACGGCATCGAGCACGAGCGCGTTGTCGGGCAGCTCTTTGCCCGGGCGCACGCTTACCGAGACGGCGCCCAGGCCGTACTCGCCGGCGTCGAAGAACTCGCGCCAGATCCACTCAGGCGCGGGATCCGAATACGGCACGAGCATCTCGGAGATGGCCGCGCGATAGCAGATCGAGCGCACGCGGCCTTCGTCTTCGAAGCCGAGCTGATAGATCACTAGGCCTTCGCGCTGGTTGAAGCCGAAGCGAAAATCCCAGCCCTGCCAGCGCACGCGATTGCCGTCGAGCCGCACGCGCGTGCTGGCCGGCGGCGAAATCGTGAGATCGTCGACGGGCTTTTGCGGGCCGAGCACCGCTTGGCTGAAGACGTCTTGAGGCACGTGCACCTTCGCGATCGCGCCCGGATCGTCGTGAATCGCGAGGATCGTTTCGCCGTAGACGTCGACGAGCGCCATCAGCCCTTCGACGTAGGGGCCGTAATCGTTGATGCCGCCCTGCTTATCGGCGAAGAGCAAGCGCACCGCGCGAATCGTTTTGCCGTCGCGCACGGTGGCGGGATCCTTGCCCGGCGCGTACGAGTCGATGAAAAAGCGGTCGGAGATCTTGCCTGGTATTGCATAGCCGCGTTTCTCGAGCGCCGCTTTGACCGCAGGCGAAGCCTCGACCACCTCGGAGGCGATCTCGAACTCGTCTTCGGTGAGGAAAGGCTGCAGATTGCCGAGATCGCGGCTCGAAATGACGCGCCTTCGCGCGAAGGTCGACGAGGATTTCGAAAGCGCTGCGCGATTGCGCCGAGAGCGCGACGACGAGCGCTTCGCGCCGGAACGCTTCCCCGGGTCTCCATGCCAGCACCTCGGCCTTGGGCGGCTCGTTGAGCTGCACCCACGGAAAGAGCGTGCGCGCGCCGAGCATCGGCTGGCCTTCGAGCGCCGCTTTGACGATCTCGATCTCGGGCCCGGTGAGCGGATCGAGCGGATGGGTTGCGGTGGCGGGCGCGGTGGCGTGGGCCGGCATCGCGGGGAGCGTCGCCGTCTGCGCGATCGCGCGGCCGGTAGCCTCCGATGCGGCCGCAGCGGCTGCACCGAGCGCCACGAAGGTCCGCCGCGAGAGTCTGGTACGGTCTCCGGTGAACATGGCGCCTCGTATTCTGGGGGCTGCGCGAGGGTCCCGCGGGGGGACGTTTTGTGGACGGACGGCCCGCTACCATAGCGCCATGAAGCGATGGTTGATCCTCACTGCGATCTGCGCGGCGGCGGCCGCATTACCGGCTTGCGGGGGCGGCTATGCGCCCTCGACGTCGTTGACCGGGGCCCCGGCCGGCCTCGGCCGCGCGGGCTCTCTCGGGATGCACGGGACTGCGCCCACACCCTACCCGCTCCCGAAACAGACGCCGGATTGGAAGGTGGTGGAAAAGCCCAAGCCGTGGGACTTTACCTCGACCGGCCCCGATCGCACGCTCTGCGGAGCGAAGGAAGGCCTCACCTATCGCGTCGGGCCGAATCAGGCCTACCCCAACCCGCGCGACGTGCCGTGGCTGCGCCTCTTGCCGTGCGACACCGTGCTGATCTATCCGCGCAGCACGCCCTATACCGACGTGGTGTACATCGCGTCGCGCGGACGCAATCACAAAGCCATCACGATCTCCGGCGTGCTCGATCCGACGACCGGCGCGCGCCCGATCTTCGACGGAAGCCAAGCGGTGACGTCGGATAAGGAAGCCGTCGATCCGTATCTCTTGTGCGCCGGCATGATCATCGTCGGCAAACCGTCGTACAAGCTCATCGATTACGCCAACGGCTACAAGCCCGGCTATCTCATCATCGAGAATCTCGAAATACGCAACGCCTTCGGCAAGTATCCGGGCTCGAACCAGCCGGTGTACACGTGCACCGATACGCACGGCAAGCCGCATCCGTGGTCCGAGTTCGTCTCCGGCCTCTACTTCAACCCCGCCGAGCACGTGCTCATTCAGAACACCTATCTGCATAACAACGGGCTGGGCGCGTTCGTGAACTCGCTCAACGCCGAGGCCGGCCAGTCGCGCGACTTTATCGTCAAAGACAACCTCATCGAGAACAACGGCAACGGCGAGGCGAGCCAGCACAACTTCTACTTCGAGGTGGTGGGCGAGCGAGTGATCCACAACCACTTCGGCCAGCCGATCGTCAACACGCAGGGCGACAATATCAAGGATCGCTCGGTCTGCCTCGAATACAGCGATAACTACATCGACGGCGGTAACGACAACATCTCGTTCCGCGATCCGCAATCCAACGGCGCGTACGAGTGGAAGCAAATCGACGCATTCGGCACGCCGTGCGTGAGCGAGCTCTACGTTCACGGCAACACGTTCGTCGCGCGCGAGACCGCGTACCAGGCGATGAGCGTCATCAACGCGTTCGGCGACGGCGTCGTCGAAGGCGCGCCGCAGAACAACCGCTACGGCTCCGTGTACTTCTACGGCAACGTCGCGATTTCGCTGGCGAACAAAAACAACTACGACATGAAATCGACGCCGGTCTTCCAAAACGGCAACCAGCTCAAGCCGGCCACGTTCTACGGCATCAACAACCTATTCTACTCGGCGCCCTTGACGCCGGGCCATCAAGGGCCGCCGTTCGCCGCGTGCTACTGGCAGAAGTCGGTGAGCTTCACCGACGACTGGGCCAACCCGGCGATGCAGCTGAAGTTTGCCACCGCTACCGACGGTAACGAAGCCGTCGGCACTCCCTGCGATTCCTCGATGCTCGCCGGCGTCACCACGTCGCACGCCGATCCGGGTTTCGTCAACTTCGCCTCCGGCGATTTCCACACCACGCCCGCCTCGCCGTTCTACACGCTCAAAGGCGCGCTCCCGGCAGCCGTCACCATGCGCCACCTCCAACCCGACGGCGTGCCGTACCCGTAAGGCTGGCTATGCGTGACGGCCGAGGTCGCGAGCCGATCCGGCCCGGGCGATGAGTGAGGCGGCCTTACCTGCCGGCTTCGGCGAGTTCGCGGTCGCCGGCGAACTCTTTTTCGTGCAGCCACGCGGCTTGGTGGACGGTGCTCTTCTTGAGCGCCCACTCGGCCAGCATCTCCGGAGCGATCTCGTGGAGACGCTCCAGCACGCCGGGCTTCACCGTGTCGGCGGCAAGTTCGATGCGATGCCCGTTAGGATCGTGGAAGTAGATCGACTGAAAGATCTCGTGGTTGACCGGGCCGAGCACGGCGAGCCCGCGCGCTTCGAGCCGCTCCTTCGTTGCAACGAGCGTGGCGACGTCGGCGACCTTGAAGGCGATGTGCTGCACCCACTCCGGCGTGTTCTCATCGCGCCCCATCGGCGGCGAGTTCGGAATCTCGAAAAACGCGAGGATATTGCCGCCTCCGGCATCGAGGAAGACGTGCATGTACGGATCGGGCTCCTTCGTGGAGGGAACGCGATCCTCGGAGATGGCCAGCACGAAATCCATGCCCAGCGCGCTGCGATAGAACTCGACCGTTTCGCGCGCGTCGCGGCAGCGATAGGCGACGTGATGAATCCCTTGAAGCACGATTAAACCTTGCTTTCTGCGTTGGCGCTAGATGACGCCGCGGCGTTCTTGATCGCGTTCGATGCTGCGGAAGAGCGCGCCAAAGTTGCCCTCGCCGAACGAGAGGTTGTTCTCGCGCTGAATGATCTCGATGAAGATCGGGCCGATGAGGTTCTTCGTGAAGATCTGGAGCAGGTAGCCCTCGTCGTTGCCATCGACGAGCACCTGATGCGCGCGGATGCGCTGGCGATCTTCCTTGACGCCCGGCACGCGCGTGAAGACCTCGTCGTAGTATTCGTCGTCGATGTTCAGCGTTTGGATGTTGCTGCCGGCAAGGCGATCGAGCGAATCGAGGATGTCGCGCGTGAGGAAGGCGATATGCTGCACCCCCGGCCCGTCGTATTCGCGCAAGTACTCGGCGATTTGGTCTTTATCGGATTTCGGCTCGTTGATGGGGATGCAGAAGCTGCCGTCGGGCGAGCGCAGCGCGTACGACGTGAGGCCCGTCTTGAGGCCGTTGATATCGAAGTAGCGCACTTCGGTGAAGCCGAAGACGTTCTTGTAGAAATCCGCCCAGCGCTGCATCTGCCCGGCCGGCACGTTGTTGGTGAGGTGATCGACCGCGAGGAAGCCCTTTTCTTCGGCGAAACGCGGGACGTCGCACGGCACGAAGTCGCGCTCCCAAATGGTGCCGCGCTCGCCGAAGCGATCGATGAAGTAGATGAGGCTCTCGCCGATGCCGTAGATCGCCGGATACGGATGATCGCGATCGGCCTCGGGCACCGCGCGCGCTCCGCGCCGTACCGCTTCGTCGAATGCGAACGCGGCGTCGTCGACGCGCCAGCCCATCGAGCAGATCGAGGGCCCGTGCGTCGCGGCAAAGCGCGCCGAATGCCCGGCGCGCTCGCCGTTGATGAGAAACGTGATGTCGTGCTGCTGGAAGACGCCGATCTCGCGCACCGGATGGCGGCGCAGCTTCGAAAAACCGAACGCGCAGAACAGCTCCTCGAGCTCGCGGCCGGCCGGCCCGCAGAACTCGGTAAACTCGATGCCGCGCAGCTTTAGCGGATTCGTCTCGGTCATAGGTCCTCCAAGGTCGGCGTCTGCCTCTACTCTAGCCCGGCGGGTGCTTCAAGAAAAGAACGGAATATTGCGTGTCATTATCTAAAAACTCGAAGGAGTGGCCGTGCGGCTCGAACTGGACGCCCTCGAAGCGCTGGACGCCGTGGTGAGCACGGGCAGCCTCGCGCGGGCGGCGGAGGCCCTCTCGAAGGCCCAGTCGGCGGTGAGCTATCAGCTCAAGGGGCTGGAGGCGCAGCTCGGGGTGCCGCTGGTCGATCGCAGCGGCTACCGGATTCGGCTGACTCCCGCCGGCGCCGCCGTGCTGGCCGAGGGGCGCAGCCTGCTGGCGCACGCGCAGCGCCTCGAGGGGCTGGCGCGGCAGTTTGCGCAGGGCTGGGAAGCGCGGCTGGCCGTGGTGATCGACGGGATCTTGCCGCTGGAGAAGACGCTGGGGGCGCTCAAGGTGCTGGCCGACGAGGGCGTGCCGACGCGCGTGCGGCTGGCCGTCGAGTTTCTCGGCGGCGTGCAGCAGCGGTTCGACGCCGACGAAGCCGACCTGATGCTCGTCAAAGATTTCGAGCCGCGCGCGGGGTTGTACGTCGAGGCGCTGCCGGAGGTGGAGTGCGTGCTCTGCGTCGCGCCCGCCCATCCCCTTGCGCGCGAGCGCAAGCCGCGGCTCGCGCACCTGCAGCGGCACGTGGAGCTGACGGTGCAAGACTCCTCCGGGCACGGCAAGGACCAGCAGTTCGGCGGGGAGCGCGTCTTCAATCTCTCCGATTTCGCGGCGAAGAAGCAGTCGCTGCTGATGGGGCTTGGCTTTGGCTGGATGCCGTTGTATTTGGTCGACCGTGAGTTGGCCGACGGTACGCTGTGCGAGCTGGCGTACGTCGGTGGCTCGCGCTATCGGTTCACGCCATGGCTCGTCTCGCGCGAGAATCAGCCGCCGGGGCTGGCACTGCAGCGGCTTATGACGCTGCTACGGGCCGGCGGTGGGGCAGGGTAGGGATCGGGGTCAGCGTGTCGCCGGGCGTCGTAGCCCCGTGGTTCTCGATCCGGGCCGCGGCGCGGCCCTCGTGTAAGACCGCGGCTGCCCGGCCGACGAAGGGGTGGCCAGCGCGATCCTCGGCGTCGCTCCGGCGGCTCGCCGACGAGCATCACTGGCGCTCGCGCGGGGCCTAAGCCGAGGACGGTCTGCGCCGCACAGCGGGAACGCATCCACGGCATTCGCTGCGGCGCTGCGTACCCTGTCAGGAGATCCGCGCGCTGTGGTCACCCTGCCGCGTGAGTTTATCAGGGGCATTGGGCTAGGTGGAGATGAGGAGACTCGAATCCCCGACCCCTTACATGCGAATCGATTCGGGGCATTCCGTGCCATTCCGCGCGTTTCCGCGGTGTTCCGAAAAGCCTTATGATATAACGATTTTCGTGAAGTGACCTTCCGCTGTGTTCCGGGCGTTTCCGGCGGATTCCGGAAGATTGGTCGTCAAATGGTCGTCAAAACTCATGTTTCCTTTTTCCGCCACTGCGATCGGCTCTTAACGCTGCCGTTCGAAAATTTCGATGATTCCGCGCGCGATACAGGGGCTACGATCAAAACCGAACAGAGTCGAGCTCATCCCAATCCCCACTCTTTGAGTCGGGCGCCGACTTCTCGAGTGACAAGCATGAATTCAGGGTCGCTCCGACTGTCGGGCTTCACATGAAAAAGCGTCGGTTGAACCTTGGCTAGATACGTCGTTAGATCGACGCGCCGGCTTTCCGGGGTTTTGGCCTTTTGCTCGAGCATCGCTATTAGGTCGAGATCCCCGTCGCAGGCGATGTCCAAGGCCTCAATCTCCTCCACGGAAATCGTCAGCAACTCTTCGCATTCCTCCAGGTAGCCGGCATCCCCCAGCATCCTCATCATCTGATCATAGATGGCGATGAATCGCGGTATCTCCTGTTCGGTTACAATGACGGGGAATATGCGCGTCACGTCGTCATTGTTGAGACCTTCATACTTGTACAGAGAAGCTCTAAAGTCTGCAATGGTACGAGTCAATTGTCCGGCCTTCCTAACCACCATCCCATCCAAGTCCTTCACAACCTGCCGTTCATCAAGATCATGAAGCGCCTTGATCGTCTGAAATCGCTTCTTCGTGACCTCGACGAAGATTGCCACGGGCGGTTCTGCGAGCACCACGTCCGAAGACTTTGCACCGTTTTTTCCGTATTCAACCTCGGAGTACACGCCCGTGCTTCGTTTTCGAGTCGCGCTCTTGAGGCGTTTGAAGACATACTGTTCGAGAAAATCGCCGAAGAATGAAGCGAATCGCTCCTCTTTACCTTCGGCTCGATATCTGTCAAAGAGCGAAAAGTAAAACCCCAGACCTAGTATGTTGTGAAGCAGCCCAGGATGCGGACAGATAAAATCCCGGCCGTCCTTCAGGAGCGGCGTGAGGAGAAACGGTCGAAGATCCGCGGGACTGAACGTATCGGGATACTCCTTAATTTGTTTGGACGCTTCTTCGATATCAACGGCAAACGTTTCGATCCATGATAGGATTACGTCCCTGTCCTTGACGTTTGCAAGATATGATGCTGGTTCGAAATCGGCAACCTGTTGCTCCCACTGGCCCAATGGTGGGCCATTAATGAAACGCGCGGTAACTGAAAGTGCTGACGCTGCATAACTCGTGTAATCGAATCCGAAGAATCGCTGTATGTCTACATCAACCGGTAAATAATTAGGCCGTGAGGGCTTTTGCTCTCTTGCCCAGGTTAAGAAGGCTCTATAGCGTGCTAACACGTAGCTGAGGTTCCCGTGCGTGTTCATCGCCGAACGCAGTTCGTATTTCAGGAACTGCTCCGATTCTGATCCCTTTTTCAGGTCGGTATGCGTGTCGTTAAAAATCTGATTGAAAATTAGGATCGATCGTAGCAGACGGTCGGGCCAGTCGCGGGGTAGACTATCGTCGCGGGAAGCATAGAGAAGCGCGTACCGCGTCAAGGATGCAACTAGGTCTGGCTGTATTAGAACTCCGCCGGGGCGGGTCGCAACCAGCCGTGCAATCCTATCGGTGTAAGTCACGCCTCTCGCGAATGTATTGATGAATTCTATTTGTTGCTGCGGATTCGTATAATAGGCTCCGCTATTGAAGGTGGTATTCGATAGCCTCGCGATGGTTCGAATCAGCCACGAGCGAGGAAGCCGTCCGAGATACATCTGGAGCGCATCACGAGGAGCATCGCCTCCGAAAACTTCGAACCAGCCAACGCTCCAAAGAGCGATCAACGAGAAATTCTCCTAAGGTCGCTGGAGTGCCGAGGCGGGGAAGGTAAATGCGCTAGGAGGAACCCGCCTCCGATGACATCGAGCACCAGGCGGAGCTGGTGCGTTGATAGATGCCCAGCCGTCTCGTCGCGCACTCGGTGATAGGCCGCTCGCTGTCTAACGTTTGCCTGTAGCATCAGTGATAATGCGCGTAATGGCCGCAACTCTCTCTGCTCTATTTGGTCCGAGCGGAATCACGTTAACCCCGGTCGATTGTGCGATGAGTTCGTCGATAATCTCGTCGCGCGAGGCGTACGATCGAATACCTGTGGGCGCGACGCGACCCGCTGCAAAAGCGATCTCCTGCGAGATCAGGCTGAACTCAGCGTGAGCACGCACAGCGTTCATAATCTCATTGTAAGTGTTCTTCTGCGTTTCTCCGTCCATGGCTACCAAGACCCCGGTGGGAGTCGTGTGGTTTCGTACGCCATTGGGAGAGGCTCAAGTCCACGCGGGGCTGAGCGAGCGACACTAATGCGCTTTAATGCCGAAAGGCAGCACCCGCAACCCCCTTGAAGGGAAGCCCGTAGTCCCTGGGGTGGGCACATTGGGAAGCGAACATAACCGTCCGTGGCTGCGAAATAGAAACCCGGCAACTGCGTCTTCTCGTTTCGCCCTGCTGTCAGGATGTTAGCCGCGGAATAAATCGTTCAATGATAGCAAGGAGCATAATGATACCGAGGCGCTTAGAAGAGATCGAGTTCACCGATTTACGGATGCTTATTGATAACGCTGTACCGGAATCGCGCACGTTGGAATACAAGCGCGAGCTGCACGGCGCGTCCTCGGCCGATAGAAAGGAATTCTGCTTCGACTTAAGCGCGTTCGCAAATGCGAATGGCGGGGATATCCTCTTCGGAGTCGAGGAAGACCAAAACACCCACGTAGCTTCCGCATTACCGGGAATCGACATGGCTGTTGCGGAGGCGAGTATCCGTGCTATGGAACAGCGGCTCATCAGCGGAGTAACGCCACGTATGCGAGTCGAGTTCCGTTCGGTGGAGCTGCCAAATAATCGGTGCGTCATCATTTCGCGTATTCCGCCGAGTCCAAGCGCCCCGCACATGACGACCATAGAAGGCGCGTACCGGTTTTGTGTCAGAGATGGTAGCGGGAAGCACTTTATGGACGTCGAGGAATTGAGGATGATTTTCACCGAGCAGGCCACAAGAATCGAACGAATGCGCCGTTGGGTAGATCAGAGGCTGAAAATGATATCCGAGGGCAGCGATGAGCTCCCTCACGGGCTTTCAGCCGCTCCGAAGTTAGTCATGCATGCCATTCCTTTGCAGGCTTTCATGAGTGGACCAGCACTCGACCTACAGGATGTCACAACGGCAAACTCCGTAATGCAGCGCCAGCCATTTCCCGGCGGCGATCGAGCTGTCGTTCAGAATTATAATCTCGATGGGGTTGTCTATCCGTCCAGTCCATTGCATCAGGAGCGTTTCGGAATTTATTATGCTCAGATATTTCATAACGGAACCATCGAGATAGTTGACGAGGTAGCGTTACGTTCCGATGTGCAACCACCGCGTATTTATGCTAACGACCTCGAGGCTCATTTGTTCCTCGAGATGAACTGGGCGGCCAGAATCTACAGAAGAGCGCAGGTACAACCCCCTGTCTATTTGTTTTATAGTCTTCTTGGCGTACGTGGCTACATTATGGGTATCGATCCCCAATGGCACCGGCGTGGACGCGTCGTTCAGAATGTTGTCTTGCAGAGAAATCAAGTGAGATTTCCAGATATTTCCCTCGTAACATTGGATGCGAGTCCGCCAGTTTTACTGAAGCCATTAATCGACCAGCTATGGAATGGCTTTGGGTTTTCACGCGCGCTGACCTATGACGAAGACGGTACGTATCTTGGTGACTGGGAGCAATACCTGCCCCAACCGTAGGCTTGCTCGGACTGACCTAAATCAGAACGCTGCGTCACAAAGGGGGCGGCATGCCCTGCTGCACGAGTTCAAGGTGGGTCGGCCGGGCAGGTCGGATATCATTTGAGCAAGCCACCTGATATGGTGCAGCGCCTAATGTGCCATCTACTAACGACTCCGTTCCAGCTCGCGCTTGCATTTGATCTTATTCAAAGTGATCCGAATCCACAGTCACTTGAATCGGGGAACGATGATGCTGGTTTAGCGTGCTAACGAGCCTCGGCGGATACTCTCAGAACGCACCCTATTTACCATGCCCGAGATCAATAACGCTGAAGGTTAGGCGGGGAGCGTTGCCCCGCCCCTTCTGTGTGGGCGGGTCGCTCGCCCGGTAGTTTGCCAACTCAGCGGGCGATAAGTCGTCTCCCTCGCGCCCTAAGCGAGGATTCCCGAACTAAGCACGAATCAAGCGAGCGGATGGGTATTCCGGAGGAAGGCCAGCTCGTACGTGTTCGAGACCGACACTGGATCGTCACGTCCGTAAGTCCGTCTACGCTACCACCGGACGTTTTCGACGCCGATTCGGCTCCTCAACACCTTGTCGAGCTCTCCTCAGTAGAGGATGACGGCATTGGCGATACTCTCTCGGTCATTTGGGAGGTCGAGCCAGGCGCTGCCGTGCACGAGACGGGGAACTTTCCCGCGCCGGTGTCTGGGCGTTTCGATGACCCGCAGCGCCTTGATACGTTTTTGGACGCTGTCCGCTGGGGTGCCATTGCCTCTGCCGACGCGCGCGCGCTGCAAGCTCCTTTCCGCTCCGGGATAACCATCGAAGACTATCAGCTTGATCCGGTTGTTCGCGCGCTGAGTATGGCGCGTGTAAACCTCTTAATTGCCGACGACGTCGGTCTTGGGAAGACTATCGAGGCTGGACTTATAGCGCAGGAGATGATTTTACGCCACCGCGTTCGTAGCGTCCTGATTCTGTGCCCTCCGCATCTTTGCACGAAATGGCAGGTGGAGATGCGCGATCGCTTCGGACTAGAGTTTCGCATTGTCGACGCCGACGCGGTGCGTCGCCTGCGTCGAGAGCGCGGACGGAATACGAACATCTTAGGAAGCTTCCCGCGCCTCATCGCAAGCTATGACTGGCTGAAGCTAGATCGCGGTATGGGTCTGCTTCGCAGGCACCTCGGAACCGATCAGCACGCTTATCCGCGAAAAATCGATCTGCTTGTCGTCGACGAAGTACACCAATGCGCTCCGGCGGGAAACGGGAAGTATGCAATGCCGTCGCTTCGCACGCAACTTCTCCGCGAGATCGGGCCGCACGCCGAACACCGCCTGTTTCTCTCGGCAACGCCGCACAACGGCTATCCGGCGTCTTTTCTCGCAATGCTTGAACTCCTCGACCCGCAGCGATTCAGCCGCGGCGCGCAGCCCGACGAAGCGAGCTTGCGCAACGCCGTTGTGCGCCGGATGAAGTCGGAGATTCGGGAACTCAGAGATGCGGCAGGCGACGGGCCACTGCCGTTTCCGATTCGTTGCGTCGAGAAGATCGATGTCGATTACCCTGAATCGGAGCGCAACGTTCACGCGGACCTGGTAGCCTACACAGCATTGCGCCGTAAGAACGCCGACGCCAACGAACAGCTCGGCGCAGATCTTGTTACGCTGTTGCTCAAGAAGCGTCTCTTTTCATCGCCAGCCGCATTCGCGCGAACATTGGAGCGCCATCTTGATAGCCTAGGAAAACGTGATGCGCCGAAGGACGCCCTGCGGATCCGCGAGGCATACGATCTGGACGGCGACGACTTCGATACCGAGGATGCGCGCGAAGACGCTGCCGACGATGCCGTCGACGGCACAACAGTCGGGCGTTCTGTAACGCCGGAAGAGCGGGCGTTGCTTGATCGTATGCGTGAATGGTCCAACGCGAACGCTCGACGCGCCGACCAAAAGGCGCGTGCGTTAATCGAGCAACTAAGAACCTGGGGTGATGAGCGCGTTATCATCTTCACCGAGTACCGCGCGACGCAAGAATGGCTGCGCGAGCTACTCGTTGCTCAAGGTCTTGGTGGAAACGGACGTGTGCAACTCCTGTACGGCGGAATGGACGACGAGGAGCGCAAACGTATCACGGCCGCGTTTCAGAGCAATCCGGCCAACGACCCTGTGCGCGTCCTCATCGCTACCGACACGGCTAGCGAGGGCATCGACCTGCAGTGCCACTGCCGTCGCATTGTGCACCTAGATATACCGTTCAATCCAAATAGGCTAGAGCAGCGCAACGGCCGCATTGATCGCCACGGGCAACCCTCACCCGAAGTCTTCATCTACCACTTCGCATCAAAGGCGCTTGGCTCACCGGGGGCTCTCGACGGCGACCTCGACTTTCTTTTTCGCGCCGCGAAGAAAATCGAGACTATCCGCGACGATCTCGGAACCGCCGGCGCGGTTTTGGCCAAGCAAGTCGAAGATGCGCTGCTGGGGCGCTCCGTCGACCTCGACGCGGCGCTCGGGGCGGTCCGCCAGGAGAGCCGTGCCGTGTTACGCGCGGAGATCAATCTCCGCGAGCGCGTGCAAGAGATGCATGAACGGCTCCTCGAATCGCGAGACACGCTTAACGTCACGCCGCAGGCGATGGAACGCGTTGTTGCGGTCGGGCTTGAGCTCGCGCGCCAGAAACCGCTCGAACCCGTCGAGCTCCCGGGATTACATCCGGGTAGCCCGAAGCTCGAAGCGTTCGATGTGCCCGAGCTTACCGGCTCGTGGGCGCGCGCCGGCGAGAACCTCGTCCATCCAGTAACGAACGCACGATTGGCAATCACGTTCGATAATGCGGGTGCAAGCGGTCGGGAAGATGTTGCGCTAGCGCATCTCGGACACAGGCTGGTCGCCCAAGCGACGCGCCTCTTACGCGCGCAGGTGTGGGCGCTGCCCGAAGATGCGAAGATCGCCCGTATCTCGGGGCGTCTCGTTGACGACGTCGATCTCGCCGAACCTGTGGCAATCCTCACGGCACGCATCGTGATCATCGGCGCCGAGGGGTATCGCCTCCACGAAGCGCTCTTCAACGCCGGCGGACGCATCGCGCCGCGCTTCTCTCGTTACAACGTCGGTCAGATCGAAGCCGCGATGAGCGCAGCTGGTAACACCGCGCTGCCACTGCACCATCAAGAAGAGATCGTGGCAGCATGGGGCGCGCTACAGCCTTCGTTGGTAAGCGCGATGGAAGCGCGCGCGAAGGATCTGCTCGGCTCGCTAAAGCGCTCGCTCGGCGAGCGTGCCGACGCCGATGTCAAAAACCTCACCGAAGTACTGCGGCAACTGCAGACGTCGATTCAGCGAGAGCTCGCTGGCATCGATGGCGGTCGACCCGATCAGCTTGGTCTCTTCGACGAACGGTCGGAGAGCGAGCGGAAGCAACGCCAGAGCGACATCGATGCCATGCGGCGGCGTGTCGACGAGATTCCCCTGGAGATCGAACGCGAGACTGACCGGCTGCGACGGCGCTACGCCGAACCGCGCGAGATCGTTTTTCCCGCCGCAGTGAGCATTCTCGTCCCGCGTCGCTTCGCCGACGGCACCCTTGGCATTGAGGCGGCCCGATGAGAATGCGCCGCGTCGAACAGCATGCCGACTGGATCGCACTTGTCGAGCCCGAGGGACAATTCCTTAGCGTTCCGATCCTCAAGCGTCTCTTCCCAAGCGGACTTGAGGGAATCCCGAAGGGACTACGCCAGCGTCTGCGTGACGCTGCGCCAAAGAACGATACGCCGCAGTCCGAGCGCGACTTTTGGATCGATATGCTGTTACGCGACGTCTTGGCATGGGGACCGCAGTTCGTTTCTGGCCGCGGAGCGGCGCAGTACTGCGTGGAACTGCCGCTTTACGCCACGAGGCTTACCGCCGACGCCGCCCTTATCGATCCGGCAACGCAGAAGCCGCGTGTGCTGGTCTCACGCTATCCCCGCGGAACCGACTTCAGCGCGCGCATACGCGAGGACCGTTGGAACGCCTCGCCAATCGATCGCCTAACTTCATTATGTCAAGCGAACGCCGTACGCATCGGCGTGCTCACCGACGGCGAGAATATTTGCGTCGTGTGGGCGCCGGCGAAGGGCGTCGGCGGCTACGCGACCTTTGACACCGTTCTCTTTACCGAGGGGCAGGAGCGCTCCATCCTGCAAGCCTTCATCTCGCTTTTCGGTGCGCGACGCTTTTTCGCGGTCGAGGAACGCGAGCAGATCGAGGCGCTCTTCGAGCGATCCGCTGAGGCGCAAGCCGAGGTCACCAAGGATCTCGGCCGGCAGGTACGCGACGCCGTTGAGCTGCTCGTCTCGTCGATCTCAGAGAAGAATCTCGCGCGCGGTGGAGAGTTGTTGCGTGGCGTGCCTCCCCTGCAAGTCTACGAAGCTGCGGTCACCGTGATGATGCGTATCGTCTTCTTGCTCTTCGCCGAAGAGCGCGGACTCCTTCCGCTCGATGACGACCTTTACGCGACGTCGTACGCGGCGTCAACCCTGCGCGCGCAGTTAGTCGAGGATGCCGAGTCCGACGGCGACGAGCCGTTGCGGCTACGCGGTGCGGCTTGGTTTCGCCTGTTGGCAATCGCGCGCGTCATTTACGCTGGCACCCACCACGACCGCCTGCATCTTCCAGCATACGGCGGCCGCCTCTTCGATCCGGGACGCTTTCCGTTTCTCGAACGTTTCCCGATCGACGATCTCACGATGCTCGCGATCCTCGACGCCATTCAAACGTTGCCGATCGCCGAGGGTGGATCCAAGGAACGGCGCCGCCTTTCGTTTAGAACGCTCGACGTCGAACAGATCGGCCACGTCTACGAAGGCCTGCTGGACCACGGCGCCGACCGCATCGACGAAACGTACGTCGGCTTGCAAGCCAACACGGACAACGACGAAGTTACATTGCGCGAGATCGAGGATCGCGCCAGGGCTGCCGGTTCGAACGCGCAGCCGTTGGTGTCGTTCTTCGCCGAGCAGACGGGCCGCTCGGTAAACGCAGTCACGAGGGACCTGGAACGTGGAAAGTCCCTCGTCGCCGGTAGCGACCCTGAGAAACGGCGCCTTTTGCGCAGTGCCTGCGATAACGACGAAGCCCTCATGCTGCGAGTCGCGCCGTATGCGTATCTGTTACGCAACAACCTGCAGCAGCTTCCATCGGTCTATGCGCCAGAGAGTCTCATCGTGCGGCGTACCCGCGCGCGTCGCGACTCCGGGACCGAATACACCCCGCGAGAACTCGCAGAGGAGATCGTGAAGTACGCGCTCGAGCCACTCTGCTACGCGCCGAATTTGAAGCCCGCGGAAGAGCTCCTCGCGCTAAAGATATGCGATCCCGCCGTTGGCTCGGGCGCGTTCCTAGTGGCGGCGTGCCGCTATCTCGCCGATCGCGTCGTGGAAGCCTGGGTGGCCGAAGGCGGCGAGAAAGCAAAGGTGGACCGCGACGACCTCACACTGGAGGCGCGACGCCTCGTCGTCGATCGTTGTCTTTACGGGGTCGATAAGGACGCGATGGCCGTGGACATGGCCAAGCTCTCGCTCTGGCTCGTAACGATGGCACGCGATCGCCCCTTTAGCTTTCTTGACCACTCACTTCGTGAGGGAGATTCGCTAGTTGGCATCTCATCGATCGATCAATTGCGTTACCTTCATATCGATCCAGAAGCCGGCAAAGCAGCACACGGAAAGACGAACTACTATGACGTGGCAGCCCTAGCTGAACCATTGTTTGAACGAGCATCGTCGTTGCGTAATGAACTCGAGGCTCTGCCGACACTCTCTATTCGCGACGCCGAAGAAAAGAAACGTCTTAGTGATGAGGCGGATCGGGTGGTTGGCATACTGCGCACCCTTGCCGACGGCGTTGTGGCTACCGCGATCTCTACCGCATCGGAAAGCGCTACTAAGCGAGACAAGGCGTTCCAGGGTTTCGCCTCACTCAGTAGCGGCGCCCTCCGCCAGTTGACTGAAGCGGATGGCGCCTATGCCATAGAGCGCCTTCGTTCCAGAAGTGATCAAAATCTCAACGCAGGGCGCCCCGAGAATGCGCCACCACGCAAGGCACTGCACTGGCCGTTGGCATTTCCTGAGGTGTTCGGGAGTTCGCGGCAAGGCTTCGATGCGATCATCGGAAATCCGCCCTTTATGGGCGGCAAGAAGATTAGTGGCTCATTCGGAAGTGACTATCGGCAGTATCTACTGATGTCAATCGCAGAGGGTCGTAAGGGGAACGCAGATCTTGTCAGCTATTTCTTTCTTCGCGCAGCAGCACTCGCTACCAATATTGCGTTCCTTGCTTCAAACTCGATAGCCGAGGGGGAAACAAGAAGAGTCGGTCTAGACGCGCTGGTCGAGGCGAAATGGAGGATCGTCCGTGCCGTCAAGGATCGCCCATGGCCCGGAGAAGCCAGCATACACATATCGCAAGTGTGGTTGTCGATTCATCCTGAGTTGCATCCGGCGATTCTTGACGACGTTCTGGTTGGCGGAATCACTCCTTCCCTAACGAGCTCAAGTCGTACTGACGGTAAGCCATTTACCCTTGCGGAGAACGCTAACCTAGCGTTCATAGGGACCTACGTGCTCGGGATGGGCTTCACAATGCTGCCCAGTGAAGCCGCCGCTCTAATTCATAAGGACGCAAGAAACGCTCGTGTGCTCTCCCCCTACCTCAATGCCAATGATCTGTGCTCTCGGCCAGATGTAAGCGCCAGTCGTTGGATCGTTAATTTCTACGATTGGCCTATAGAGCAGGCACAGCAATATGCGGAGTGCTTTGCCCACGTTGAGGCGCGGGTCAAAGCTGAACGCCAGGCTAAGAAAGGTAAAGACTACCAACAAGCTCGTGAGAAATGGTGGATTCACCTGCGCCGTTCGGTCGCTTTGCAAGCCGTATCGGGGCAACTAGAACGCGTCATCGTGATGCCTCGAGTGAGCAAAGTATCGCTCCCACTGTTCGTCGAAAATAAAATGATCTTTTCGGAGCGACTCGCCGTCATCGCCAAGGATGACTTCTTTACGTACGGTGTCGTAACGTCGGAAGTCCATCGGGCATGGGCCCGGGTTCAGGGTAGCACTCACGTTGACCGGCCCGTTTACAACCCCTCGGAGTGTTTCGAAACGTTCCCGTTTCCCAGAGCACCGCACGCTATAGCTGAGGCTATGGCTGCGCTTGAGGTATGTAGAACGGAGCTGATGCGGGATGAGCACCTTGGGCTGACGTCGCTTTATAATCGGGTTCACGATTGCGCTATCACGGAACCTCGTGTAGCCAAGGTGCGTGAACTGCATGTCAAACTTGATCGGGGAGTCTGCGACGCCTACGGTTGGGCCGACCTTGAGCTCGGGTATGGTTTTCACATGACTGATGAAGGAAAGCGCTGGACAATGTGTGAGGCAACGAGGCACGAGATATTGGATCGGCTCCTAGAGCTCAATCATAGTCGTCATCGGGAAGAGATTGGTCGCGCGACCGTCGATGGCGTCGACAGCATTCCCGGCGCTGGACGGAAACGCGGCGGGAGGCGAGAGACATCCCTGGCCAATAACCTGCAAATGGGCTTGATGGGCGACCAGGGTGAATAAAATCTCTACGAATATACCGATTGACGTTGCAGGGCGAACGACAGAGAATGAGATCGCTGCGATGTCACCTTGGCACATCCGCGACGAGTTTGAACGACTGGTCGTCAACGATCTTCACGGCCCGGCCTTCGGGGTGCACGAAACGCTGGCCGCTAGGCCACTGATCCGCGACCGCTACCTTATCGGTATGCTCGCTCCGAACGACATGCGCGTTGTGCCGGAGCAGCAAGACGGTTCGGGCAATGCCGAAGGGCAGCCCGGATCAGAAGACGGCGAGAACGATCAGAGCGCGACGCAAGGCTTCTTCCCTTCATCGCTCGGCCTGAGCTTTGTGGTCCGCGACGACATCCCGACCATCGTCGTTGAAGCGTGGTGGGGCAACTACCGCAAAGAGAAGCGCAAGACCGACGATGTGCGCGACATCGAAGGGCTCTACCTCGATAAGGACCGCGAAGGCGCCGAGTTCACGACCGTCTGGCAGCGCTATCCCAAAAAAGGTAGCGTGACCATACAGCTCGCTGCTGGCGATATTCGTTCTGTCGTACCCGTTGCCGACGTGCCGCAGGTCATCATCCGGGGCAAGGCCGTACCACGCGATGGTCGTTGGTACGTTACCCTCTTTCTGGTGAACGAACAGCTCTCGAGCAGCACGAACAAGGATGAACGCTGGCTTTTCCAAGCCGGTTTTTCCGTCGAGGCTTTCGACGGGAGTGCTGCGTTCGTCCGCGATCGCGGCGTTGATGGGGACCTCGGCGAGGACGGCGATGAGCGCCGCGCGCTTGACATGCTTTATCGCAACGAGATGGAGTTTGCGACTGGGCATGGGACCTCAGTCCGCGTCATATCGCCGAAAAATGAGCGGCACGCACCGACGCGCATCGAGACGTGTAACGTGCCGCGATATGAAGTCCCGAGGACAGAGCAGCCCGTACTTGAGCATTTCCCGCTTCTAGCGGGGCTCGAACTGGACATGTCAGTGCTCTCGCAAATGTCGCAGCCGCAGATCGAGAAAGCCCTTCGACCGATTTCTCAGGCCTATCGCGAGTGGATTGGCGGTCAGGAAAGGCGCATTGGCAGTGAGCCCAACCTCAAGGGTTTCAGCGACGAAGCGAAGGTGGCGATCGAGATGGCAAGACGAACCGCCGATCGCATTGATGCCGGCATCGACGTGCTAACCCACGACTCCGATGCAGCCGAGGCCTTTCGCTTTGCTAATGAGGCCATGTGGCGCCAACGCGTACGCTCGATCGCCATCGAGCGGCGTCGTGCCGCATCCGAGGCCGATCGCACAGCGAACGATATCGAGGTCTTTGCAACTCAAGCCGACGTACCGGAGAACCGTAGTTGGCGGCTCTTTCAGCTCGCATTCTTCTGTCTCAACGTGCCTGCGCTCGCCAACGTTCGCGACCCCGATCGTACGACCGATGCGACCGCTGATCTTCTGTTCTTCCCAACTGGCGGCGGCAAGACTGAGGCCTATCTCGGTCTAGTAGCGTTCACTTTTGCCATCCGTCGGCTTCAGGGCACGTTGCAGAGCGACGACGGGCCCCTCGACGGCAGCGACGGCGTCGCCGTCCTCATGCGCTACACGCTGCGCTTGCTCACGTCGCAGCAATTTCAGCGTGCGTCTGCACTCGTGTGTGCGGCGGAGGTTTTGCGTCGTGAGCGCCTGACGCGCGATTCGCGATGGGGCACGGTTCCCTTTCGACTTGGTCTGTGGATCGGCCAGGCCACCACACCCAATCGCATCAAAGAGGCGCTTGGGGCGATCGAGACCGCACGTCAGCGTGATGGCTCGACGGGCTCGTTCAGCAGTCCCCTTCAACTGACGTACTGCCCGTGGTGCGGATCGCCGTTGGATGGAAGCAAAGATCTCAAACCAGATATCGACCGCGGGCGCATTCTCACTGTGTGTTCGGATCCGTTCGGCCGATGCCCGTTCACGCTAGCCCGAGCGCCGGGCGAGGGGATCCCCGTCGTGACGGTCGACGACGAAATCTATCGCCTTGTACCGGCGTTCATCATCGCTACAATTGACAAGTTCGCGCAGTTGCCGTGGCAGGGCCCGCTGCACACGCTCTTTGGCCGCGTTCGACGCAAGTGTACGCGCCACGGATATCGCTCGATCGACCTCACGGCAGTCTGCAACGCCGACACACACAAGGTGAAGGGACCGCTACCAGCGGCCTCGACGGTGGCATGCGATCGCCTTCGTCCGCCCGATCTCATCCTCCAGGACGAGTTGCATCTCATTTCCGGCCCCCTTGGAACACTCGCTGGACTCTACGAGATCGCGGTCAACGAGCTGTCTTCGTCAGTTTTCGACGGCGTTAAGACGCACCCGAAGGTTATCGCCTCCACGGCTACGATTCGCCGAGCCACGCATCAAACGAACCTGCTCTTTGCTCGCCGCCTCGCGGTCTTTCCGCCGCAGGTCCTCGACGCCGGCGAAAATTTCTTTGGCGAGCAACGTGAAGTCGACGAGCAACATCCTGGTCGGCGATACGTGGGTATCTGCGCGCGAGGGCAACGCATGAAAGCCGCTGAGGCGCGCATCGCGATCTCGATCCTCGCCGCCGGGCAAAGACTTTACGAGAAGTATGGCGCGTGCGCCGATCCGTATACAACGATGATTGGCTACTTCAGTTCGCTTCGAGAGCTCGCGGGCATGCGCCGCCTCATAGACGACGACGTCAAGCAGCGCATCTGGGCCGCCGAGCGCCGTGGCCTAGCCGGTCGCAAGCGCATCAACGTTGCCGAGCTCACGAGTCGTGTGCGCTCGGAGCGCATTCCGCGCTTGCTGGATGGCCTGGGTCTCCCTCGAGTGCCGAGCGACCCCGCACATCCGGACGGCCCCTTCGACGTCGTGCTGGCAACGAATATGATCTCCGTCGGAGTCGACGTGCAGCGCCTCGGCCTGATGCTCGTCGTCAGCCAGCCAAAGTCCACGGCGGAGTACATTCAGTCCACTAGCCGTGTGGGTCGCAGCAAAGAAGGCCCGGGCATCGTATTCACGCTCTATAACTGGACGCGCCCACGCGATCTCTCACACTACGAGCGCTTCAGCTATGATCACGCAACGTTCTATCGCCAAGTTGAGCCGCTCTCGATCACGCCGTTCTCGGAGCGCGCCTTGGATCGCGGACTCACCGCCGTATGCGTATCATTAGTGCGCCATCTCGAAGCGGCAACTGGCCTCGAACGCGAGGTCAATCCCGAACCTGCAGCACAGATCGCTCCGGTGGACGCTGCCGTTGGCAGGGCTGTCGTGGCGAGCATATTCGAACGCGTCCAAAAGGTTCTCGGCGATGCATCGCGAGCAAGGCAGATCGAGTCACGAGCGCAACGACTCTTCGACCTCTGGTTCAAGCGACAACGATTCCAACGACAGCATTCGGCGCCGCTGACGTATAAGGGCCGCGGCAGCAGCGTCGCGTTACTTAAACCGCCGTCTCTGGACTCGTGGGACATGTGGACGGCGCCGACTTCAATGCGGGAGACTGAGAACCAGATCAATCTCTTGCTGTCGAGCGCGGCAATACCCGAAGCTCCGGCACGTCAGCTCATCGCGACGACTATCGCTAGCGTAGCGACTATCGAATCAGAGGACGACGATGCCGAAGCGTAACCGCGATCTCGTTGGATCGGCTCGTACCAGCCAACTCCTTTACACCTACGGCGTGGGATCGCTTATCGATCTCCCGCACATCTCGGCCACGGTACTCGGTCTGCAAGCGTGGGGAAATCCAACCGCGGACATCGACGAACCCCGTCTCCTTGCGAAAGTCCAGCGCGATCTCCATCCCGACGTTGCGCGGCTAGTCGCGATGCCGTGGATCGAGGGCGCAAACTTCGGTCTCGACGAGTCGACGACTGTGGGCGTGCCGGTGATGGCATTTCCGCGCTGGTTGCGCTGCAGTGGCTGCAACGTCATCGCAGACATTGACGGCGACATGTTCAAGCTGAAGACGGATGCCTATCGCGTCGATCGGACTCGTTACGTACATGAAGGCTGCCGCCCGGGCCGAAACGCCCCGGACGCCATCCCTGTTCGCTTCGTGCTAGCGTGCACCAATGGGCATCTCGACGACTTTCCGTGGAAGGAGCACGTACACAAATACCTTCCGTGCCCCGAGGGCGGTGGCACGCTACTTCTTCGTGAACGTGGAACGGGAACACGTTCCACCGACTTGCAGATCGAATGCTCAGCGTGCAAGAAAACGCGATCGCTCGGTGACGTCTTCGACGCCAAATCCGGAGAAGCGCCGAGGTGCCGCGGGTTTCATCCGCACCTTCGCACCTTCGAGGAGTGCGCATTACCCGCGCGTACGCTGCTGCTCGGTGCCTCGAACACTTGGTTTGCAGTCTTGCGTCGCGCGCTGTGGGTTCCGGAGGTGCATACCGAGGATCCGCTGGCGCAGGCCATTCAGACACACTGGGCGCTGCTTAACATACCCGAAATAGCCAGCTCCGACGACCTGGTAGGGGCGCTGAAGTACAACCCGGCAATCGCCGATCTGCGCGCCTTCGACGTCGAGCAAGTATGGGCGGCAATCTGCGCGCGCCGCGATCCACCATCGGGGCCGGGTAGCGATGAGGACCTTAAGATCGAGGAGTGGCGGCGGTTTACCGACGCGGAGAAGCCGCGGGCTGGCATCGACTTCACGATCGAGTCGGTCGAAACGCCGGCCAAATTAGTCGAACATATCTCAAACGTTGTCGCGGTGACGCGCCTACGGGAGACGGCGGCAATCATAGGATTCGCGCGCGTCGACGCCCCGGACCCGACATTTACCGGCGAGGTGGAAGATGACGACATCAAAGTCGTTCGCCTATCGACGCAGCCGATTCATTGGGTTCCTGCAACAACGGCTCGTGGCGAGGGCATTTTCCTGCGCTTCCCCGAGGAACGGCTGCTCGCGTGGGAACTCGCAGCCGACAAAAATCTCCGTGTCGGCGCGTTACGAGAGGCGACCGTTAGACGGCATTCACCCTCGGCGTGGCCCGGCTCGCGCTATGTGCTGCTTCATTCGTTTGCGCACTTGCTTATCAATGAGCTCGCGCTGGAGAGCGGCTATAACGCCGCATCCTTGCGGGAGCGTCTTTATTCAACGATCCCTGGTACCGATGAAGCGATGGCCGGCGTGCTCATTTACACCGCAGCGTCAGACTCCGAGGGCACGCTCGGAGGCCTTGTGGCGATGGCTGATCCTAAGATACTCGGACGCGTCATCGAGTCCGCGCTGCGGCGCGCGACGTTCTGCAGCTCCGATCCACTATGCGCCGAGCATGTGCCGACACCGCAGGACCTCACCCAACACGCCGCAGCATGCCATAGCTGTCTGTTTGTGCCTGAGACAAGCTGCGAACGGAACAATCGACTTCTTGATCGTGCCACGCTCGTCGACACACTTGGCAGTACGGGACTCGGCTACTTCACATGACGCTGGCAGGCCGAATCGCGCACATTGTGTCGGTGCTATCTCTCGATCACGTCGAAATGTTTAGCCGTTGTCTGGAGCGAGCGCACAGCCTCACCGATCTCACACCTGCCATGCTTAGTCTAGATATTCTCGACCCCGCGAGCGTACGGCTCTTTACCGAGCTTGTCAACGACCTTGCGGCGAGAGGCTATTCGCCGGCGGCACTCGCGCTTGCGTTACGCAGCGCGGCACAAACATTCGGCGACCGGGAGGCTGACGAACGCATAGAGGTAGTGTGGACGGGGCCCGACTCGGGCACCTTCCCGTCACGCCAGACTGCCGCCGTACTATTCGAGACGCTGAAGAGCGCTCGCAGGAGCCTCGTGCTGGTGTCCTATGCGGCAAACGCCATTGGCGACTTTACCAATGCGCTGACATCTAAAGCTGACGAAGGCGTCGAAATCAGGTGCGTCTTTGAGTCGAGCGATGAAAGCGAGAACTTCAAGGCGTCACGCATGAGTCTAATCGCGTTAGCCAAGCAGCTGCCGCTCATCCGCTTCTACGTATGGCCGAAAGAACGACGCCCGAAGTGGGCTTCGCTCCATGCCAAGGTCGTGATCGCCGATCGTGAGACGGCCTTCGTCACGAGCGCAAATCTTACCGAAAGCGCGATCACGGATAACGTCGAGCTCGGTCTACTCGTGCGAGGTGGCGATGCTCCGGCCAGAATCCATGACCACATCGTAGCCCTTATCCAAGCGGGTGAATTCGTATCTGTAGTCTAGCTGTTTGCGGGCGGAGGCGGGGCGCCCGCGCATGCCCTAGCTAGACCCTCGAAACGATATGGTCCATTTTTGTGAGAAATTGAACTCGCAAATCCACGTTACGAGGGCTCTCAAGATCCTCAATGTAACTTTGGAACTCTTTGAGCAGAGCAGACACGAACAGACTCCTGTTCAATACTAATTGATCCCCTTCTCGTCCGACTATATGTCCCACAGGCTCTTCGCGCCAGATGGTCCATCCTCGCGTTTCCGCATTATGGAGGATGCCGTTGCGCACGCCATTCACAAACCTTGCAGCGATATCACCGTCAAAAGCGGAGTTGAAGGCAGATCTCTGTAGAAACCGCTGGATTCGCTGGGACGTGCCCATTGGCATCGGCCGGGTGCAGGGACCTGAGGGGTAGGAGCACGGTTGAATGGGTGCTGGTTTCTCTGGTTCTTCGGTCTCGCGGAATGTTGAGAGCGTTTCCAAGAGCAAGCAGCAAAGGCCGACAATTGCAAAGCCTGGCACAAGGGCGGACGACTCAGCGGGCAGCATTGACAAAGCTACTTCAACATCTTCGTCGACGCCTACGTCGAGTCGATGATCAGCAAGTTCAAGTGCTTCGATACAGAAAAAATATCGCTCACTCATCCTGCGTCGGAATACTTCGATGGCAAGTTCCCAACTGGCCCCAACCGCCCCTTCGCTTGATATTAGGAGCTTTGGGCGCAGTTGTTGCCAGTGGACATCGGTAAACCCTCGGCAGAGTTGAACGCTCACAGTCATCTCCTACGGAGGATGGTTCAGAATCCCCACATGCGTGCTGCAGCGACCGGCATGCGTGACGATCCGGTTATTTGTCGCCATCCTGTGGCTCATGCAGGTCAGAGTCGAGGTTTTCTATCGTCAAAGATTCTGGATCGAGGCTTAGAGCCGGGAACACGCGTTCTTGAATGCCGATTCTGTGCTGGACCATAATCTCAAGTAGCTTTGCTCCATCGATGAGACCGATGGGGGTCTTTCCCGCTTCCTGTGCCTCTGTGACCGCCGATGCGGTGAAAGTCCCCGAGGATACAATTAGCCCGAGTTGTCTATTGGTCAGCGATCCCCGCACGTTTTGAATCGTCGGCCGATCGACGCTGGCCGTCCTCTTCGCCTGTATAGCAACGTCAACGGGCGTCGCACCGCCGACATCAAAAACCGCCGTAGCATCAATCCCCTTGTCGCCGCTATAGCGGGTAACGGCGACGCTTCGGTAGCCGAGGGCGATCAGAATTCGCTTAACGAGGAATTCGAACGCGCGGGGGTCCATCGACTGTACAAGAGCGCGCAATTCGGCTTTAACCTTAAGGTTGCTTTTGCTGATCGCTTCACCTAAATCGTGAACGTTTTCGTACGTGCGCCCAGCACCGTTCGAGCGTGGCTTTAGTCTGCCGCTAAGTAGAACATCTAATGCTCTTGCCTGCTCATCCGACAGGCGGAAATTGGTACCCTGCCATCCCTGAAATACTGCCACCTCCGAAAGCGTAAGATCGCTGCGAACCTCATCACGTCGCAGTTCTGGCTCGACGAACGCATCGTACAATACATCAACCTTGAACTTTCCAAAGTTGGATGCATCTTCGTACACTGGAGATGATACGTGGCCTATAGCCGTAAGCGATGCGTTCGATCCAGAGCGCCAAAAGTAGATACGATCTCCAACAGAAACGCTTTCGCGATTCTGGTTCATGGCCCACCAATCGGTTGATGCCGTCGCTGTGAGCTGATCCCAACGTCGCGGATTGTATTGAAAAACCCAATTCATTTGTTCCGCTGCCTCATCGCGATCTATGCCGCATGTTCTGCGTCTCAATCGCCAATAGATACCTGTACGCCTGCACCTCCGGTGAGCGCCAGCTCCCGCTTCGATGCCGAATCAGCAGTGGAGATTGACCATCCCTCATCGATCAGGTCTCCCGTAGTGCCGAAAGGTCATCTACACCCCGGAAAAGTCCGGGTTGCCAACACGTCACTTCGCTATTCCGGCCGCGCGCTCCCCACCGGATGAACCAAGGAAGCGGGTTGGTGTGTCGCAACTGTCGAGTCGGTGGATAATCGGCTTCGCGAGTATTGCCAAAGCTCTGGACTCATCTAATCAGACGCTCTGAAAGAATCGCGAAAACACGGATGCTCAGGTTCGCAGGAGCTTTGCAGCGATCGGTCCGGTCGAGCCAGAATACCGTAACGTGCCTGAGCGATACGTGGTGCTGTCCCAGCGCCCGCACGGCTTCTCGTCGTATAACGATGAAGAGTGGGTGATCTACCACTTCCCCGATCGCTATCGGCGGTCGTTAGAGCGGCCGTTTACCCGCTTCATCTATTATCGCCCGACGGAGGGTGCCCATCCATCAGAGGCGCGCCGTTACTTCGGCCACGGCGTTCTCGGTGAGATCTTCCCCGATTCGCGCGAGGCGGGGAAGTGGTATGCGCCGATTCTTACCGGCGAGCAGAGGCTCCGAAACCCTGTGCCGATCCGCGACGCAAGCGGAATCTACTACGAGACCGGGTCTGCTGACAAGGTACCACAGTTTCAGTTCTATGCTGTTCGCGAGATCGGTGAGATCGAATATCAACGGATTTTGATTGCGGGCGGCATAACCTCGTCTACCCAAGTTTCTCCGTTGATCACGACGGAGACAGTTTTGGCGACCGGGTACGTGCCAGGGCTCAAGCCGCCAACTGATGCTTTGCGGGAGATACTCGAGATCCCGAAAGGAACGGGTTACACTCCGTCGGGGAAAGAGCCGCCGAGTATCTATGAATCGGCAAACCTTCAGGAGAGAGCGCGGAAGGATCATCAGGACACGCTGGAGTTGATTCGGCGGGCGACCGCCCGTTTAGGGGGATCGACGTTTTATAACAACTATCTCGATCTGTATCTCCGTATCGGAGAGCGCAGATACTTCATCGAGGCCAAGAGCCTGAACAATCCTCAGGCGGCAGTGGACCGTATGCGCTACGGCATGGGTCAGCTTTTTGACTACCGCGTGCGTCTTGAGGCTGAGATCGCAGGCGCCGCTCCGGTGCTGGCGTTCGGCCGAGTCCCGCCGAGCGAGGTGTCGTGGATCGGTGAAATCCTCGAAGGGAATGGCGTCGCTTTCATCGCCGCTCAGCAAGAGCGCGTTGTCGCACTGAATGCAAGTGCACGCTCCTTGCCGTTTGCTGAGCCACTCTAAGGGAGAGCTAAGTAATGCCTACCGAACGGACTTGGAAGGAGGTAGTCAGAGAGATCGTTCAGAGACTGCCAAGAGAGTTTTCGTTGGCACGAGTGCTCGCGTATCACGACGAGCTACAGGAGCAGTTCCCGAATAATCGGTTCGTCGACGCGAAGATTCGCCAGAGCTTGCAGGTGCTTCGAGACCAGGGGCTGCTGCAATTCCTACGTCCAGGTCTATATCGGCGGCTAGACGTCGCCCCGGCCTTTAGCCCGCTAATCGATTTTACGCTGGCACAGCGCTTCGTTAGTTCAGCGCAAGCGGCGCGCGTCGCGCTGGAAACCTGGGCGTCGTTCAACCTCTACTGCTTGGCTTGCGAAAGTGAAGCGCTCGATCGTCTTCCCGATAATACGCCCGTGGCCGACTTCAAGTGCTTCGCCTGCGAACGAATGTATCAGCTCAAGGGCAAGAACGGCCGCTTTGGCGCTCGTATCGCGGGCGCAGCCTACCGTCCCACCGTTGAAGCGATCCGATCCGATAAGATGCCGGAGCATGTTTTGGTAGAGTTTGACACCCGTTTCGGCACCGTCGTATTCGTTGATGCCGTTCCCGGTCGCCTAATTACAGAAGAGCGGGTCATAGCGCGAAAGCCACTGTCAGCTTCTGCGCGCCGTGCCGGCTGGCAGGGCTGCAACATTGTGGTTGCGGGGCTGCCCATGGTGCGAATGGTGGCGCCAGCAGGGCTCGATCGGAGCGCGGTGCGCGAAGAGTGGGGCCGAGTTACGTAGGGCCGTCGATGTCGTCAGAAAACTGAAAGGACTGCTCGGCAGTGCGCACGGCTAGCGTTGGTGCCGCAGTGCTAACATGTAAAGCCGACGTAGCCAAGAAACCGTTGGGCGCGGAGGGCGCGGGAAAAGTGTTCTGACGATCTCGGAGTACGTGTCGCCACGCTCCAACATCTTACCGATTTCTCGGGCATTCGCGAGAACCGTGCCGTAGTACAGTGACTCAAGTGGATCAGGCGGCGTGGCGGCCAAGTTACGTAGCTGAACGCGAGCATTGTCGACCATTCGCACACTAGTCGATGTCCGTGGCATGGGTCCTATTTGCGCTTCTGGCGCTTGGCCCGTTGTAGGACGCTCTTTACGGTATGGGCGGTTGTCTTGAGCTCCTTGGCCACGAGTTCATAGACCTTTCCGACGTGGTGGCCATTCTCGATTGCCGCGTCGATGTCGGACCTGAGAGCCAAAATAGCATCGGCGACAGTCGGAAACTCCGGCTCTAAATTTGCAAGAATCCCTCTAGCCTTTTCAACCTGGCTGGTTTTCCGTGAAGAGCCGCCTTTAAGGCGTTGGCGCGTGGAAGCCATCGACACCGATTACGGCAAGCCGTTGCTGGTCGCCTGTCCCGTGGCGGACGCAAGGAGGAGGCATTCGGGCACTAGTAGCGGCCGCGGCGTTTCCGAGGGCGCAGCGGGCGAGCCTGGACGCGTGACTCCGCTTCGGTACGTGGCGTCGATTTAGCTCGCGAAGGTGACTTGCCGTCGCGCTCCAATCGAGCCAGCGCGTAGGGGTCTCCAACCTTAAGCTTCAGATCGCGAGCGGCTCGCTCGAGCGAGTCGCGCTCGGCCGGTGTCCAGGGGCGCAGCAAGAGTGCGTCGTCGAGTTGCCTTACGACCCTCGCGCCGAACCGTTGGCTGAACTCCGCCACCACATCCGCCGGTCCAGAAACCCATAGAAGTTCCTTGTATGGCGGCAAGGGTGTCTTCGGCGCCGCCGCGCGCTCAAGTGACCGGGTAAGTGACGGGATCGTTGTTCGCAGTATGCCCTGGATCTGGGTGGCTATACGAACATCTTCTTGGTAGTAGTCCGTGCCATCGTCCGTCTGAACAGCACGTGCCTTGGCGAGTCGGAGAGTTGCCTCAGAAGTCATCGGGGGGAGAACCGGCGGCCGATGCGTTAGCCATCGCCCGATCGTTCTTGCCGGCGCCCGTTCGTGCGCGGCATAAACCGCCCCGCGCTCCGTAAACCACCGTTCCTTGATCCGAGCTTTGGCCCGCCGGATGATCTGCAGAGTGGCGAGCTCGTGCTCAGCGCGCTGAACAGGATCTGATAAGGTTCTCGCCCGCTGCTGCAACAGGGTCTTGACGTCGTCGGCGATCTTCAGCCGCTGGCGATATCGCTGATCGGCGTCGGACAATTCGGCCAGTACTTTGGGCTGGACATGCTCTCGATAGTGGCGCCGTGCTTCTTCGTAAGCGGCCCATTGCTGGGCGCTGAACCGATCGTTTCGCAGTCCGCCCTTGTACCCACAAGTGGTCGGCCTTTCTTTCGATGGCGTGAAGGCTTCATGCAGCGATGCTTCAAGCGTTTTAAGCTTAAGCCGTGAATCAATTTTGGAAGCCGCAACGGCCCAGCGCCCATCAGCAGACGTGATGATGCCGTTTCCAAACCTGTCTACCGCGTATCTCAATCCTGTGACATTTAGCCACATGTGAAGTGATTGCCAAGAGGCGACGATTCTGCCATCCGGCTTTGTTTCCAGAAGATGCTGCAGCTGCGCTCGGACGTACTGCCGGAACGTGAGAGTGCCCTGCTGCTCCTCGAGTACGGCCAAGCGTGTTGAGCGTCTTCCAAAATTGACCCACCCGCGTCGTTGAAAATTGACCCACCTGACCCGATCGCGAACATCTGTTTGCGATGCTTACGAAAGAGAGTCAGGTGGAAGTACACGTCCTGCACAAGCAGGGAAAGGGCGTCCGGGAGATAGCCCGGGCGACCGGCTTTTCCCGAAATACCGTCCGAGCCGTTCTTCGCGGCCAAAGCGACGAGCGGTACGGCCCTCGGCGGCCAATGCCGAGCGATCTGGACCCGTACAAAGAGTTCCTGAAGGCGCGCCTCGATCAGGCCGGCGGCATTCATCTCGCCGCGACGGTGCTCCATCGCGAGATCGCCGAGCAAGGCTACGACGGCGGCATCAGAGTCGTGCAGCGCTTTCTCAAGAGCATCCGGCCGAGGCCCGAGCCCGAGCCGGTCATTCGGTTCGAAACAGCACCAGGGCACCAGCTGCAGATCGATTTTGTGGTTCTGCGCCGCGGCTCATCACCGCTCCGCGCGTTTACCGCTGAGTTAGGGTACTCGCGATATCCGTTCGTAGAGTTCACCGACAACGAACGCGCCGAAACGCTCATCGCGTGTTTGGAGCGCGCGTTCCATTGGTTTGGCGGCGTTCCGCTGCACTTGCTTTGCGACAATCCCAAGACGATCGTTATCGAGCGCGACGCTTACGACGAAGGCAAGCACAAGTTCAATGGCAAGCTGCTCGACTTCGCCAAGCACTGCGGCTTCGACATCAAGCTGTGCTCGCCATACCGAGCGCAGACCAAGGGGAAAGTCGAGCGGTTCCACCGCTATTTTCGGGAATCGTTCTTCAACCCGCTGCAATCCAAGTACGCCGATCCCGTCGACGTCGCACTGTGCAACCGCGAGGTCATTCCATGGCTTCGCGACGTCGCGGGTAAACGGATCCACGCGACGCTCAAGGAACGGCCGGTTGATCGCTTTCAGCGCGAACGCGAGCATTTGAAGGTACTTCCACCACCCTACGGCGGCCAGCGGCGGGTCCTCTCGGGCCAAGTCATCGCAATGCCGATGCCCGTCGAATCGCTCCAGCATCCACTTTCGACGTACGAGCTATTCGCCAAGGAGATCGCATCATGATCGAACTGGACAAAATCGGCGATTTGTGCGATCGGCTCGGGCTGGGCACGATGGCGACGCACTTACCTCACGTCGCCGACGAGGCTGCTCGCAACGAGCTGAGCTTCCAAGAGTTCTTCCAACGGCTGCTGCAAGTTGAGCACCGCGAACGCCAAGAGCGAAGCCGTACGCTGCTGACGCGGACAGCTGGCTTCCCAACCATCAAAACGCTCGAGCAATACGACTTCAGCTTCGCGACCGGTGCGCCGAAGCCGCTGCTCACGGAACTGGCGACATTGACCTTCGTCGAACGGGCCGAGAACGTTGTGCTGCTAGGCCCAAGTGGCGTTGGCAAGACGCATCTGGCCGTTGCCCTGGGCTACAAGGCGACGCAATCCGGCATCAAGACGCGCTTTGTTTCGGCGGCGGACCTAATGCTGCAACTGACGGCCGCTCACCGGCAAGGAAGGCTCAAGGAGTTCCTACGGCGCGGCATTCAAGGACCAAAGCTGCTGATCATCGACGAAGTTGGTTATTTGCCGTTCTCGCGGGAAGAAGCCAGCCACTTCTTCCAGGCGATCGCGCAACGCTATGAGCGTGGGTCGGTCATCATCACGAGCAACGTTCCGTTCGCACAATGGGATACGACCTTCGCCGGCGATGCAACGATGACGGCGGCGATGCTGGATCGATTGCTGCATCATGCCCACGTCGCCATGATCAGTGGCGAAAGCTACCGGCTACGAGAACGCAAGCGGGCGGGAATCACGCTGCCCGGCACAAAATCCGAACCCGAGGTGGGTCAAATTTAGACGACGCATTCGCGGCCAAAGTGGGTCAGTTTTCGGCGACGTTTAACAAAGCGATTTGTGGCACTACGCGCGCCGCCAGATTGGGCTTCTTGTTGTCGTTGGGATGTGGGAGGCTTTTGAGCATCGGTTTTTTGGAAACCGCGAGAGTTCCAGCGCTCCTGGAGGAACGAAAGGATGCGACGGTGAGGGATGGGTTCCCTCGATGCGATGATCGCGTGAACGTGCCGCATCGTATCTTCCTGCGGTAATCCATGTGCAACCAAAATCGCCGCTCTGACGTCACAGCCTGACGCACGAAGACTGTCTCGAACTGTCCGTAGTGCTGAAAGTGCCGCGGCCCGTTTGTCGCCCCACGATGCGACAAGCGTCGTTACGTGAATGTCCTCTAAGGTGCTCGCGAGCGTATCAATGGCGGCGGCCTCTTTGTCGAGGCTTTCTCCATTCCAGACTAGCAAAGCCGCGTGGCGGCCATCGCGCTGCAAGTAGCGCAGGTGGCGAATAAACGGCCGTCGTTCGAGGCTTCGAATTCGCCCTACGTATACTCTGGACGCCCTAGCACTGCTCATAACGAGGCCTTATTTTCTAATTCAGGCAATAGTCCTAGACTATAGGCGTGGAAGAGATAATAGGAGGGCGATTGAGTTCAACGACGAAAATGCCGTCATGAAGCCAAAGGTGACTCCAGAAAAGCTCGAGGAGCTAAGACGTGCGGTGGAATCTTTCGAACCGCCGGACACCTCCGCGCTCGAGGAACAGCTCGTCGGATTCATCAGGTCACTGCTCAAGAAAAAAGCCAAGGACGAGCATGTAATTGCGCTGTTTTCCGCCCACGAGATTAAAGTTTCCCAGCGCTGGATTAAGCAAAAAATACGATCGGTGCGTTCACGGCAGACAACTTCATCCGATGCAAGAAACGAAAGCAAGGCGCCACGCTCAAGGCCCCGGAAAGAAGAGATCACTCCAAAGCCGCCCAGTAAGCGCTCTGAAGGCGACGGGTTCTAGTCTCCAGGCGGCGTCGAAGTTACTCCGCTCGTATACGCCGATGGGTCGCGACCATCTCTTCCCCAACACGCGGCCTTTCAGGCGACGGGGCACCCGTGTTACACTCGGAACGGAGAAATATCATGGCAGGAGTCAATCGCAAAGGGAGTCACCGAGTTTTCATCAGTGCAGCGCTCCGCCGACTCGGCCAGCGCTACGCCAAGGAAACGGGGATCCCACCGATGGGCCCTGCCGATCCCGAGACCGGGCTGTACCGGCCGCGTGACTTCTACTCGTATGACGAGCAAAAAGGCAAGCCGGTTCTCTCGGACGAGGAAGCTGCTGCGGCACAGCGAGACCTCGAACGCCGTGCGGCGATCGCGGAAGAGAACGAGCGACGGCCGGCTACCGCAGAGTAACGCGAAGCGACCGGTTGAGCGCCGAACACCGGACACGCAAAAGGAGCACTCGACCATGTGGCTCGACCGCCTCAGCGATTGGATTGTCAGCGTTCTCGCCCCGATAACGGGCGTGCGGGTAGGTCCGCCGTTAGAGGAAACGATTCGCGAACTTCGCGAGAGCGGAGAACTGGACTAAAGGCAACGGGTCTACTTATCGTCATCCGACGAGCTAAGCTCAATCGTGAAGCGCTTTCGCCTAGTCCCTCTGGGATGTCCGCGCAGTCCGCTGGCTCCGTCGACGCTTGATACGCGTCGGTAGTAAAGGCTTTGCGAGCTCGTCTAGAAGCTCGACAGTGCGACGCGCCGTCGTACGTGCTTCTTCAAAGGCGACGAGCCGCTTCGTATCAATCTGACTTTCGAAGGTGGCTGAAGCGAGCTGCGGGCCAACCATGCTTTGAACCGCCTCGTCTAGAGATAGGCCAAGCGCAACGGCAATGCGCACGACCGTCCCGAAGGACGGATCCGGCCGCATACTGCGCTCCACTTTTGATATCTGTGACGCGCTAAATCCCGTCATCCTCTCGAGGTCCTTAAGGGAAAGTCCCGAGCGTTCACGGGCGTCCCGTAGCACAGCGCCGATAACGCGTTTCTGCTCTCGTGCCATTTAGCGGCTGATTCGTGAGGGGAAGGGGCGGCACGGCTGTCCAAATGACCATAGTTATGGTGGTCAAGTGGCCACTGCTTGGATCGTTAAATTTTCCAGGTGCGCGGGAGATGGAGCTTAGCTAAATGGGCGGGCGCGACGGAGGCCAGGTGGGCGGCAAGCCAGCTACGCATGCAGAGTTTGCACTTGCGGCGCCTCAAATAGAGTTTCTCGAGGGCGTTGGTTCGTGGGTTAGCGCCGATGCCGAACACGGCGATGGCTTTGGATACGATCCCGCTTGGAGTCAACTTCCCAAGCAAGTAGCTGTTTGGGATCCACTCCTAAAGACAGGTCGCCACGGCCCCTATCAAGCGTCGCTCGCCCGCGTGGATATCAATGTTCCGCTCGCGAGCGAGTTCTCAATCTTTATCGTCTATGGTTGGGATGTCACCGGGCCGCGCATGCACTTAACGACGAGCGCACAAGGCGCCCGATACCTGCTCGGCAAGTTGGGAGCCGGCAAGATATTCGAAGTATCCAACAAGAGCCTCTGGTCGGCAATCGCCGAGGATTTGATCGAGCAGCGTCCGCGTGGAGCGCAGAACGATGCGTAGACTCGCGGTAATCGCCGTATGCATCGTTTTTGCTGCTTCAGGATGTTCTCCGAGTCCCGCTGACATCGCCTCGCTGAATCTTCCACAGGGAATTCCGGCAACGATCAAAGCTGATTCCGCAGCGCCGAGCGTTACACTAAGCTACTACGACGTTGCTCCCAAGACGAGCCAAGCAGAATACTATGCAAGGGGTTTGGCTATTGGGTCGGATGGCAACGTCTGGTTCGACGTCACGACGCAAAACTATATGTCCTCCGAGTTCTTAAGGGTCTCTCCAAGCGGCACAGTGCTGGGCAGTTATCCCCTATCTGGAAGTTGTGCTGGCCAACTCAATTGCAGGGGCGTGGTCGCCGGCCCAGATACCGCGATATGGTTCACGTACACAGTCCCATTAGCGCCGTACGGCCGCTCATGGAAAATCGGCCGGCTTAGCACTGCGACTGGAACGCTAGGACAACTGAGCAAGTATAGTGTCGCGCGCGTCTTTTCAAGTACTTACGGCACCTCCGCAATGACCGTTGGCTCCGATGGAGCTGTCTGGGCGTTGGAAAACCGCCCGAATCTTGCGAGAACGGCAACGGGCGGCGCCAGCGGTCCTGTCGGCAAGTCAAGTCAGTTCGCAATCCATTTTTCGCATCAGGTTGCGCAATTCGATCCGCCGATCGTGTCCGGCCCCGACGGTGCGCTTTGGTACTCGTTGCCGGCGGTCCCGCCGCCCTCGGGTCCTAAATGCTCGATACCTTACGTCGGCAGAACGACGACTAGCGGCGCCACGACGACCTATGCAATTCCACCGGGCCGATTCGGGCCAGGCTGCGACGGGGTACTGCTTGCATCGGGATCCGATGGGAACGTGTGGTACGCCGACGACTACAACTACGATTTCTGCCGAATGACGACGGCGGGCGTAACCAAGAAGTGCTACTTCTACGGCAATACGTTTTGGGGCAAAATCGACTCAAATTTCTTCGATCTCACAGTCGGATCGGACGGAGCGTTTTGGGGAATCACGCATAACGGCTATTGCCAAAACTATCTCGTCAGGGTTACGACTAGCGGCTCATTCTCGTCGTATCGGCTCAAAGGCGTATTCCCAACCGCGATCGTGAAAGGCGGGGCGAACGATCTCTGGATTGCAGACCAGGACCAAGCCGGCGAATGCAACAGCGGAGGCGGCGAGAGCGCCGGTTTGGTTCACGCGGTACTATAGGGTCCCGCACCTGAAAAACTCGTCGCGCGAACGCGCAGGTCGGGAAACTTTCCGGACCTGAGGGACTTGTTCTGATCCGAAAGAGGGATCGAGTGAGATACACCGTTGTGTTTGAAACCGTGGACGGCTCTGTCAGCGCGTTTCTTCCCGACATGCCCGGTGTGGGTGTCGTCGGCGGATCTCGCCTGGAAGCGCTCCAGCTCCTGGATAAAGCGGTGCAATGGCACGTCGAAGACCTCATTCGTCGCGGCGATCCCATCCCGGAGCCGAGCTCCGCCGACCTGCCCGTGGGAACGGTAACTGTTCAGATCAATCGCACCTTCGTCCAGAGCGTGGCCGAAGGGCTGCAAACGTATGTGAACGCGCCGCCGACCGAAAGCGCGGTGTTCGCTGCCGTTAGCATGCGTTTGTCGGCTCTGCGAATCGTCGCGCGCGATGCGTAGAACGCTAGCGCACATATACTTGGGCTAAAACGTCGGTGCGGCCGGAAACTAACGGACGATCTGGCGAAACGTCAAGCCAGGTTCGGAAAACTTTCCCGACCTCGGCGTGTTCAATTCGGTGGAGAAAAAACTCTCATGCTCAAGCGCGTGATCGTCGGATCCGATGAAGCTGCGGAGATCTTCAACTCCGATGAACCGTACGCTGTCATCTCCTTCGTCGACTCTTGGCACGGGCGACGCCCTACGCGAATCCAACACCCTCCAACCTTGCTGGGCCGTATTGTGGTGCGCGCGGATGACTGCGAACCCGGCGCTAATCTGACCAATCTGCCCGACTTGATTGCGTTATCAGAGAAGGACGCCCGTCGCGTAGCTCGCTTCGTGCGCCGCCTTGCGCCCCAGATTGAAACCCTGCTCATCCATTGCCGTCACGGTCTCGGGCGCTCTCCGGGGGCGGCGATCGCCGTCGCCAGAGCCTATGGCCTCCCCCGAAAAGGTCTCGCCGCCTGGCCGCGTTGGCCGAATCCGCACGTACGACGGTTGTTGGCACGCGCGTTAAGAGCGCTCTAAGGCTGCAGCGCCGGCTTTAGTGTGTGCGTCCGCGAGCGTCCGCGGCCGTCCGGGCTTGTCCACCCCTGGCCTCTGACCTGGTTGGGATGCAGCCAGAGGATCGAACAGAAGGAGTAAGGATGCGTGTGATCCAATGCTGGCTGTCCCAATGATCCGGGGGATAGGAGCCCACTCGGCAATGGACGATCAACTTAATCCGCTAGCGGCGCTGCAACCGTGCGTGTACCGCATTCGAATATTCGAGTTTCGAGCGGTGGTCAGCCACAAAAACAAAGATGCCGCTCCCGGCGCCCATTTCGATATGAACATAGAAAACATCGGCCTCATTCGCCTACTACAGTTGATTCGTGCGGATTGGGACAATCGGCGTATTTTCTATAGAAATGAGCACACCGGTGACAAAAACGCTCGCGAGCCTTTACGGCCGCTCCCTTTCGATGAGTTAAACGAATTCGCAAGCATGATAATCTGTAAAATTCTTGACGCCGGCGGACCTTACGAAAAAGAGTACGTCATAGAATTCCCGACGGGCAGAATCTTTGCGACGTGCTGGCACGATCGCGCTGCTTTGCGAGAAATCAATCCAGGCGTTAGGTCAAAGAGTTCGCCGCGCGACCGCAACTCTTCCAATGAACAACCCTTACTTCGAGCTGTGGAGTAAAACCAATGGAACGCTATCTATCGATCGAGGAAGCCTGCGAAATTTTGCGGTGCGGCCGTTCAAAAACTTACGATCTAATGTATACCGGCAAGCTTCGGTGGTCTAAGCCAGCTGGGCACCGAATTATTGCCGAGGCTGAGATTCAAGCGTACATCGAAAGCTGCCAACATTGTTAGCAATCACGGAAGAGACGAGCATAAATGGCTAAACGACGACGAGTCAAAGGCGAAGGCACGATCGTCAAACGCAAAGACGGCCGCTTCGAGTCGAAAATCTCGCTTGGAATCGTAAACGGCAAACGAATCCGTAAGACTGTTTACGGAAAATCTCAAGCCGAGGCGCTCAAGAAGAAGCGAGAACTGGAAGCGCGCGCGGGTCGCAACGTGCCAGATGGCAGGCTAAGCGAGTACCTCGAGCAATGGCTCCGTGACGGCAAGTCTCGCTGGGAACCGCAAACGTATCGAACGTATCTTGCATGGTTAAGGAATCACGTCTTGCCGTATTTCGGCTCGCGAAGGATAGCCTCATTGACCTCACAGGACATCCGGGTCTGGCTCCGGCAGCTCGAGGACAACGACGTTGGGCCAGTTACAAGAAAGCGTTCCTTGTCGACGTTGAAGTCCGCCCTAAAGCAGCTCGTCGACGAGGAGCTGCTCCCCAGAAACCCATGCAATCCTGTAAAGCCGCCAGTAGTTAGACGTCGCGAGTTTTACGTTCCGAAACCCGATGAGATCAAAGTCCTCTTGCACGTCGCGCAGCCGTACTGGTTCTTTGTGTTGGTTCTTGTCGCGTTCACGTGCGCTATGCGCGAGGGAGAGATCTTCGCGCTTTATTGGAGTCAGGTCGATCTCAAAGAAGGTAGCGTTTTGGTCGATCGCAGCTTGGGCGAGGACTGGAATGGCAAGCCGATTCGAAAAGAACCTAAAAACAAGTACTCGCGCAGGGTCCTGTATGTGCCACCCGTTACCGTGGCTGCTCTGCGAAAGCTCAAGGAAGAGCAGGTCAACGCCGGTTACCTTGGTCCGTGGGTCTTCCGAGATGAAGAAGGCGGACCGCTTCGGAAAAGCAATTTTATCAGGAGACTTTGGAAGCCCCTTATCGACACCGCTGGCCTACCGTACTTCAAGTTTCACGCTGCGCGGCACGCTAGCAATTCGATCTTGATCGCGCAGGGCGAGAATCCACTCGCAATCGCGCGCCGTATGGGTCACGCCGATACGCGCATGACGTTCGATACATACGGGCATTTTTTTGAAAATGGGGCAGTGGCTGCAAGCAAGGTCGGCCGCGCTCTGGATGAGGCCGGTGTAAATGTTGAGGCGTTCGGACTTGGTGAGCCGTTGAAAACGCGCCCAGCCACGGCGCAAGACAATAAGCGACAACTGCCGTCGTCGAAACCCGTTTCTAGGCCCTCGCAGGGTCGAAGAAGATGAGCGTTCTACTGTCTGGCTTGCGTGGCGCAACGTAACGATGGTCGAGCCGGGCCGTATCTGCGGCAGAGTGTTCGAGGCGTCGATTTTAACTAGACAGTGAAACCGGCGGCCAGCGAGAATCAATCAAGCGCGTGGACGATTCCTTAAAACTACTAGAACCGCTTATCAAAACGCTCGCCGAGACCCTCGGGCGACACTTTGGTGGGCAGGTCCAATGGATTAGTTCTCCCGCGAAACACCGCCTTCGTGACTCGGGACTCTGCCTGCGAGTCGACATAGATTCTGAAAACTGGCGTGGGGCCTTAACCCTGGCTCAAAGCATAAGCGCCTTGGGAATCCGAGAAATTGCGAAGCGAAAGCGAAAGTCGCCGTGGTCAGAAATCGTCGTATGCTTGGAAGCCGATAAAGCAGCAATCGCTGCCAGCCGAGAATATTTTATTCGCCTCTATGAGCTAGTTCAAAATGAGCCGATTAAAGTTTTTGTAACCCTTGAACGTTCGATCGCGCAGTTCAGTATCACGGCTTTCGGATTTCAGCTTGCCGAGGGAGTTCTGGCTGTATATGACGAGCAAACCGTTACTAGGCAGTTAGTTCGAGACGCCCGCGATATCATAGTTCGAGGGCCAGCAGAGATCCCCGTAACGCTGCACAGTTACATCGGAAAGATTCTGGATGAAAGCCCAATTGATATTGATTTGGCCCCGGTCGGCGGAACTATCGAGTTGCCGAGGGGAACGCTGATAACGATTCCAGATTCGACGCTTGGTCCATTGCCAATCCTCAATCTTGACATGGCAGTGATGAGGCGTTCGCGCCCGGACAGTTTCGCATTTACTTACGATGATCCGCTTTTATTCAAACTTTCCAATCGCGACGGATCAGGCCTGGACCTCGACATCCTTCAAGATAGGTCGGCAGTGCCCTCGCTCGATCGTCGTGGTCGCGCTATTTGCCCAATATGCTGGTCATTGCATCAAAAAAGAGACGATTCAAGCGACGCTAGCGAGCCTTCAAATGGCCAGAGTCCTGGAGCTCGCATAACGTTTGCCCTATCTGACGGAAGTAACGCAATCGAGGAGGACGTCCCGTGCCCAAATTGCTTTGACGCGTTAACTCGCAGCGACCATCCGATCCTGCTCTCGACGATCGCGCGTGTGTTGCGAACAATTCCGGGGGAACTATCAGACTGGCATCTACTGGTGGCTGAGCGTATACGTGCCATCTGTCGAAGACTTGACCCGAAGTTCCCAGCGCTCGCCGGCAAGGAAGCAAGCCGAATCGAGGAGCTTGAGTGGCGCCTTCGCGAGAGCATTTCCGGGCTCAAAACTGAGGATGTTGTGGGGTACTTTAGACCCCTACTGGAGCTCGGTCGAGACGAGCTGGCGATTCAACACGGTCTACACTCGGCATTCAAGGAGTATTTCTATCTGCTTGGGTTGCTGGCGTCAACACAAGAACCGTCAGACCCCGCGATCCTAGACGGAACCAAACGTTGGCATATTAAACTTTGCTTGGAGTCACTTATCGAAGCTCATGTATCTCCCTACGGGCCGGGCTTCGGCGAGCAGTTCGATTCCCTACGGAGTGAGCAAAGAACGTTACTGAGCGCCGCCGCCTTCATTGAGGGATACTGCAACCTTCCAGCTCAGACAACGCAGAGCGCGGTTGAAAGATTATTTAATACGGCGCTGTGGCAGGCGCGGGACCTTCCCAAGCTCATCGGCATGTCGCTTAAGGAGCTTCTCCTTGCGACGTTACACGCAATTCGGCAATCGCCTCGGCCGCCGACTGACGGCGTAGCAGCGTTATGTTGGGCCATCGATCTTACGGATTCGAGTCCTCCGATATCGAAGTACCATCGATTGTTCGATTTGGATCATCACATTACTTCGCCCGGCGAGGTGGAGTCTTCCATTGTCACGCGTTTCCACGATCGCTTTGGGATACGCCGAGGATCACATGATGGACCTCTGGCATTTGTTCAACAAAACCCCGCCGAGATGAAGCCCGTATTCTTGATGCCCGACGGAGTAGCCGTTTATCCAGAGCCAGCGGCCCTTCTTCAGTTGCTGGAGCGATGCATTGAAGGAACGTATAGAGGCACCTTTCGGAAATATTTGAATCGTCGGGGCGACCTTCTTGAATATCAAGTTGAGCGTGCCTTACAGCTACTCACACCATCCGGGTATTACAAAGACGTATTCCTTCGGCTCGGCGAGTTTCAACGCGATTTTGTCGTGGTTAGTCGAGTTGCAACGCTGTGCATTGAAGCCAAGGCCGTACTCCGGAAGTTGCAGCGGACTTCAATGCGGGAAGCCCTCTTTGACTTGAGAGATAACTTTAGGGATGGGCCAGAATTTGCCCTCGCGCAAGCTTACGACATGTCGAAAGCCCTAGAGGACCACTTTACAAACGATCACCCCTTGTACGACAGCGAAGGGTCTCAAATATCAATCGAGCCGCTGCAAGAAGTCCGTACATACGTCCACATCGCCGTAACCAGCGAAGAATATGAAATCATGGCGGAGCGTCCGCACCTCCTCGATCGATCGCTTCCTCCCAATAGTGTAATTGTTGCTGGCCATGAGTTCGAGTTTATCGTGGACGTCATGAATCGACTGCAGCTCGGGGTCGACGGTCTTGCAAAGTTCTTTGAGCAAAGAGCACGATTCGCGCACCTCATCCAGGCTGACCATATATATGGATGGCTTGCCGGATTCATAAAAGGCCATGGTACGTTGGAACCATTTGCCGTTGAAGGCGGCATGCGGTTCCTTCGCGGTGGCTATGAGTTTGTGAATGCGATGCAGCGAGTGTTATTCGCTAATGACTGGTCCGAGTTTGATGAATTTATGGAGCGGGAGATCCCGGAAGAGGCACTCGCCCCGATGTGGGTAGCGTCCTGGGATGCTGCTACGATCGTTCCAACCGAGCCGTGCCCTTGTGGTTCGGGCCGAACAGCGCAAGAGTGCCATCTAGCGGCGAACCTCGCTGAGCCAGCTCCAAAAGACCGTGGATGAGCACGGAATCGCGTCTCAGTTGTCCATCGAGCCGAGCCGACGAGCTTTTCGATCTCGGTCATGTCATTATGCGAGTGTGATGTGCAGCAGTTTTTGCGGAGGGCATGCATGTTGCGCTGCCAGCGATCTTCAGGCGCTACCAGCCTTTCTCAAGACGCAATCTTCTGTCGAAGGAGCGACTCAAGACGCTGCTTTTCAATCAGCTCTCGGAAGCGCAGTTCAAGACGATTCCAAAGGTTGATCGGAATCGGTTTGGGCCGGCGCCCAATCCGTATGCTCCTTTTCATACGGTTGCCAACCAATGGAGCAATGAAGTCGGACCAAACGAGCTCGCGCACTTGCGATTCGTTGAATCCCTCCAGTCGCAACAGATCGAAAAGACTGGGGCTTCTGCCCGTGGCATCGCGCGAATATTTTGTGCGGTAAACCGGATCATATGGAATGCGTCCGCTTTCCAACGCAAATCTAAAAAAATGGCCTAAGGCCGTGACCATACGCTTTCGCACCGATCCAGATAACGAAGCCTTGTAGATTTCAATCGTTGTTTCGGTCATTACGGCTACCGGAATAGAAGCATGATCCCTTAGGAAGCGTGCCACGTCTGATCCGTACAACGAAGCGCTTCGCCCCGGCGAGTTCGATAGCCAGAGCCAATAAAGATCGGAATCAGGATGCTCAACCTTGCGCGAACGGGGCATTCGCTGTAGTATGAAAGATACATGTATCGTTTCCTGCTATTGCTGAGAACCTCGCCCGATGGCGATTGAATCGTTACAGAGATGGAAAGGGGGCTGACACCGTGGCCAAGGAACAGAACCGGGACAAGTCGACCACCAACCCGCCGGCTGTAGAGCCTTCCGAGGCCGGAGGAATGAGCATTGTGGATCAGGACACGCTGGTCAGAGAATCCGTAGATTTAAGCGAGTTTGTGAGGTTGAGCCAGGAGATCGACCCGATCGCCTTGGCCAACGAGCTTGACCAGGAGCTTGAACAGTCTTTGCGCGAGCATCGCATGCCGCCGGGGAAACTCGAGCTGGCCGTCAGCGTGTAAAACCGGCTCGTTCAGCGGACCGTGGCTATGCGGGTATGGCCCATCACCGACGCGGATAAATTCTTCGAAGCCTTCTCAAACCGCTGGATTACGGGTGAAGAGGTTCAGCGACGGTCGAGACAGGCAAAATATCTCTACAAGTATCTGCAAAACGCGGATGTTGACGCTAAATCGTTTATCGTCGAGGACCAATACGTCGACGGCGACTATCTGGAAGATTTCGCATCCTTCTACGTAAGCAGCTTCCCACCTTATGGGCGCTACTGCAAACGCATTCACTTCTTCAATCAAGCACTGACTCAAGCCGAAGTGGAAGGTGTATTTTCAGGCGACGATCCAAAGGGTTCAAAAGTACTTGTAGATTCGTATGTCGGTTTTATCGTGGCAAGACCGCTTCCCCAAGCGGTCGTTGGACGCACCGTTCTTCGGACTTACGGCGAGATCGAAGATAAGCGATGCTATCCGACTATCCGAGAGTACAGTCCGTGCCTAAACGGCATTTCTCTTCGCGTGAAGAGTCTGGCGTTTGAGGAGCAAGACACCTCAGTGGCCGCGTGCGCCACAGTGGCACTTTGGTCGGCATTTCATAAGACCCATGACCTCTTTGGGAGCCAACGTCCGCGCCCCGCGGCGATAACTCGTGCCGCGAACATCGTTCGCTCTTTTGGTCGCGCCGTGCCCTCCGGTGGTCTTAATGCCATGCAGATGGGGGAGGCTATCAGAGCCGTCGGCCTGGAGCCTGAATATTATTCGATCACTCCGGATACGCCCGCGATGTCCTTGATCTACTCATACGTTTCTGCCGGTATCCCGGTCATTCTGGGGTGCTTCATAGAAGAATTGGGATTCCACGCCATCACGATAACTGGCTTCGCATTATCGGCCCCAGCGGCGGCTCATCCAGAGGTGAAGTACAATCGCGTCGTATCCCGCCCCGGCATCCGGGTTGAGAAGCTGTATGCGCACGACGATGGCGTCGGCCCTTTTGCGAGTCTACCGGTACATGCGACACCTCCAGGCATATTGGATCCCTTAGGCAATCCGCTCAATCCACCGTTCGCCTTGCTTTCCGATTGGGAATTGCCGACAGCAAAAGGCGTCCGAAGCCAAGCGTACCTTCTTCCGGACTCGGTCATCGTTCCAGCGTACGCCAAGATGCGCGTTTCCTATCTCGCCGCTCACTCGCTCGTCGCGCGTTTGATGGAGATGCTTGAGAAATTGGCTCCAGCCTTTGTAGCGCAGGGGCTCGACGTAACCAAGGTAAGCTGGGACATCAAGATGGCTATCGTGAACCCGTTCAAAGCTTGGCTCCGCGAGAAATGTTGGGCTAACAAGGAAGCCCGCGATCTAGCCGGCGATCCGCTCCCACGTTTCCTCTGGACGTCCACAATGTACCTTGAAGATGATCCCACCTTACTGTTAGTTTCGGACGCGACCGATACGGAGCGAACTTGCCCGCTTCTACGCACCTTATGGCTCGACAGCAAGTATCGCACGCTGTTTGAAGCCATGTTTTCCGACGCGGCAATCGAAAAGCAGTGGCGCATACCCCTCACGCCGCGTTTCTATGACACTCTCAAGACGGGGCAGGCGGAATTTCTACGCAATGTCTAGCGTTCTGGATCTTTGAACGCACAGGAGTATGGCCTTCGAGAAAATCCGAATGTAGGGCCTCTTCGAGAGGTTTCGGCACATTGCTGAGACTTCGATCGGCTGCTCCTACTCTGAGGAAACTTAAGCGACTATTTGACATCTATTCTCCACTTCTGTAAGCTTACGGATAAAGAAATGAAGACATTTGGTGAGAGAATAAGGGAACTAAGAGAACAACAGGACTTGTCACTTCGAGAGCTTGCAAGACTCGTTGGAACCTCGGCCGCCTTTCTTTCGGACGTCGAACTTGGCAGGCGACATCCATCCCCGGAAGTCCTGAAAAGCATAGCTCAGAAGCTGCGAACGACCGCGAAGGACCTCCAGGAGTACGATCAACGACCGCCGATAAAAGATCTGCAGCGTCGAGCAGCGGCCAACCCTGTATATGGCACGTTATTCAGAAAAGTTCTGGAGCATGACGACCCCCAAGCGCTAATCGACTTCCTAGACCGTCGAGAACGAAAGAAGCGATGAAGACGCGCCGCACAAATATCGGACCGTTCAAGGAGCGGCCCTTCTACTCTCTTGAAGAAATTGAACGGATGTGCTCCGACGAACTTCAGAGTGTCGGCCTTTATCCAACCAGCCCTGCTCCCATTCGAATCGACAGATTTCTCGAAAAGCGCTTCAAGATAAACGTTTCATACGAAGACCTGCCGCGAGGGATCCTTGGCTTTACCGAATTCGGCAGTAAAGGGCCCGCCGCGATTGTTGTTTCGAAATCGCTAGATGATGGCAAGCAGAGTTCGGAGCGCCGGATTCGCACTACTTTAGCGCATGAAGGTGGGCACGGTCTGCTCCACGCGCACCTGATGGTCATGGCTCCCCAAACAATCACTCTCTTCGAAGGGGACCGTGGCACGCAGCGTCCCAAGATTCTGTGTCGCGAGGACGGGCCCTCGAACGTGCGAAGCGCGAAATACGACGGCAAATGGTGGGAATTCCAGGCCAATCAGGCAATGGGGGCGTTGTTGCTTCCAAGAAGCCTTGTCGAGGAAGCATTGCGCGAGTTACTGGTCTCGTCCGGGTCCTTTGGGAGGTCTACAATCGCGCCGGCGCAGCGCGCGGTAGCCGCGGAAATTCTTTCGCAAACATTCGAAGTCAACCAAGTTGCGGCTCGCCTCCGCCTGGACACGATTTTGCCCAGCGCCGACAGGCAGTTGACACTCTAAAAAATTTTGCTAGGCTGTAAGCCTACAGCGGCTGACAGGGCTGACACCAGCCTACGGCCAGCCCTCGCCGTAGGTCGAAGGAGGTCCAAATGAAGTTTAGGCAAGTTGCCGTCGCCATCGTCGCCGTCGGTTCCACGGCGTTAGCGGTCGAAGCTTTTTACGAGCACCCAACGTTCGGTAGAGGGATCCAGGCGTTGCTCGCAGTTCTGGGGCTGCGTGGATAGAATGAGCAAATTCAAAGGTCGCCATCGGGACGAAGACGGTGAAGCGAGCCGCAAGCACGGCAATACTCAAGTGGGCAACCTTCGAAAGACGTATGGGGACGACTTCGCCAAGGACTATCGAAGCGACGCCCACCTCAAGACCGTCCTTAACGATTCCGGCGCTTCCTCGCTCTCGGACTATCTTAGGAAGCATCGCAAGTAACTCGCTCGCTTCGAGTGTCTAAACTGTGGCGCATCAGGCAAGAGGGAGGTAATAGACTTTGGACTTCATCCACGCCCGCGAATATCTTCAGGGGGGTGACGTCGTGATCGTCAACTGTTCGCACCAATGCAACGCACTTCTTACAGACGACTTCAATTTTTCTTCATATCAAAGCGGCGGGCAGTTCCATTACTACGGCGGCCACTACAAACAGTTTCCAGTCCGGATTGTAGTTCCGTCGGCGGGGTTCTGGAACGTAACGATCGATCTCGGCGGGGGGGCCGCGCAGATTCGCTATAACATCTCGTACCTCAAGAAGGCCAGCTAATACACAAACCGGATCCTCATTACTGCTCAACAGTTTAGACGCCGCCTAGATACGCTCGAAAGCGGCGCATCAGTTGCAAACAAGGTGTAGCATGGAACAAGAACGTCAAGCCAAAGATGCACGGCTCCTCGGAGTCGCAGTCATCACTCCTTCAGGAACCTTTCCTGGCGAAAATGATCTACGCAAGGCCGAGCCCGACGAGAAGGTAGAGGTCGTCCTCAAAGCAGCTGCGGAGGCCCTGGGGCTTACTAACACCTCGGACTGGGTCGCATCCGTTGACGAGCGAGACATTAATCCATCGCATACCTTTCGAGAAGAAGGGTTAACTTGCGTCGTCGAGATTGAATGGCACAAACGGGAGGGCGGCGGTGGCTCATCCGGAAATATCGAAGCGGCTCTTCGATAAGGACGTCGCCGCCCTCACGGAGGAAGCCGCCAAGAGTCTTCGGTTCGCCGTCAATTCCAAGGAGTTTCCGACGCTCGATGTCACCGTCGAGCACTCGAAGCCGATTCGGTTGCGCTTCCAGTGCGAGGACTGGGACGACCAGCCGCCATCAATAGAGTTACTCAATCCAGACGGAACGGCATACGACGGAACGATGCCGTCAAATAACGTCTTCAATGGCGCCGCCCACCCCAAAACCGGCAGGCGATTCGTCTGCATGCGGGGATCGCGAGAGTATCACACGCATCCGAGCCACGTGAACGAATCGTGGGGCGCCTATCGCGGGCAAGACGGCATGAACGTTTGCGGAATTCTTATGCAACTGGCTCGGTCCTGGCGAAAAGGTATCGCATGAGAAAGGTCCTATGCCGTGGCGCAATAATCGAAGAAACTTTAGAGAGTCTCCGTTCCGCGGGAAACCATGGCACCGAAGGCGTTGTCATGTGGCTGTCCAACGGAATCCAAAGTCCGATATCCATCGCCGAGATCTTTGTCCCTCAGTACAGTGCCGGGGAACTATATTTCGAAATACCACCAGATGGAATGCGGGGGCTTATGCGGTATTTGAGGGCGAAGCGGCTTGCCTTAGCCGTTCAAGTCCACTCGCATCCTCGTCGTGCCTTCCACTCCTGGTTCGATGATCGTGATGCTGTACCCAGGCACGTTGGCGCCCTATCAATAGTGGTACCGCGATTTGCCAATCACGTGAGCATAAACAACTTTAAACGCGTATGCGCTTTCTATCGCCTGAGCGGCGATAACCATTGGCTGCGAATTCTCCGAAACGATTTGTCGGACTACTTCGAGATTGAAACGCCATGAATCCGCAGCGAGAGAATCATCTAACCGTCGCAAAACTCCTCGGTATTGCCGAAGACGAGGCGACCGAGCGACTTTCCCGCCGAGTCGTCATCACTGGTACGGAAGATTCAAGAACGTTATGCACCGAATTGCGCGATCAACTCGAACGCACGCTGACTATAGTTGAGGGGATTGATGCAGACGTGGAGGTGGTTCTTGGTGACGAACCGAGAACAAACGCGCGTACGATCTTGTACGTCAGGATCTCGTATGACGGCGTGACCGTTGCTAGTCAAGGACCGGCTACTATGGAGCAAGGCGTTCATCCGCTTCTAGTAGCGATTGGCGCCTGCTACGTCGCGTCGAGTGTCACAGAAGCCGCGGTAGGCATTGGCAAGGGTGCGGGCCTGCCACTCAATATCCAGTTCGCGGATCTTGGAGTCAGCAACGAACTGCTCGCAGTGCCGGTATTTCTTCGCGACGCCGCGCTTGCGGGAGCCGGAGCGGTTGGCAATGCCTTTCTACGAGCCCTCCGTCACCTCAAACCCTCCGGGTCCCTAACCGTCGCCGATCCTAAGCGCGTAGCGCCCGGAAATCCAAATCGCTGCCTCTACTTCGACAATGCTAGCGTGGGCAAATGGAAGGCCGAGGAACTCTGCGAGCGGGCGAAGGCTGATTTGTTCGAGCTTAAGCTGGAGCCATTCGTCGGTACGCTTACAGACTTGGCGAGAAGACTGGGTCGAGTTCGCCGAGTCATAGTAGGGACGGACAGCCGCCGCGTAAGGCGCACTATTCAAAGCGAAATTCCGTTGGAGGTTTTGGACGCCTCTACGACCGGAGTCGACGAGGTCATTGTCCATTCGCACAGGCAACCCACCGGGGCGGCTTGCCTCTCCTGCATCTACCGGCACGTCGACGAAGAGAACGCTCTTGAAAAGGATATTGCCGAAGGTTTAGGCATCGACGTATCCGATATTGAAAAGGGACTTATTGATGAAGAAGTCGCCAACAAAATTATTGCAAGCCACCCCGGCCTAGAAAAGAACGAAATCATAGGCGTGGCATTCGACAGTCTATTTCGCCGTGTTTGTGCCGCTGCGGCTCTTAAACTTCCAACTGGCGATCAGGTGTTCGCGCCGTTCGCCTTTGTTTCGAGCCTCGCGGGAGCGCTGTTGGCAATAGAGCTGCTAAGATTCGACTCCGAAGTGCCGCCGAACACGAATTACTTCGTTGCTAACCCATGGCGGCCGCCAAACCCGATGATGCGGCGGAGACGACCCAAGGTGCCCGACTGCGTGTTCTGTTCACGACCTGAGATTATCGAGGCCATGAACTGCGTATGGGCGGACGTACTACAATAAAACGATGCTAAAGCTCATCGCCGATCTCTGGAAGGCGCTGCTCGATTTTGCCCTAGGTCTATTAGGCGCTGGAGCAAAAAGCCCGACGATCGGCGCCCGGCGCACCGTCACGATCGCGAAGTTTGATCGAATCACACCGGATCCACCGCCGATGCACTGGTCGCCGTGTCACCCGTCGACGATTCAACGGTTCAAAGCGTCCATGACCTGCCCACGCGGACACAGTCTGACACTGAAAAGCCATTCCATCCTCGTCGACGGCCGTGTTCAGCCGAGCGTGATCTGTCCTCATCGCGGCTGCGATTTTCACGAGTTCATTCGGCTCGAAGGATGGGATTATTCTGTACCGCTCCAGGGTCGTTACTGAGTTGCGTTCCAGCGCCGCACGTTTTCTTTCGGATATCAATTGTGGCGGGCCATTTGCCTGCCACCGTTAAGCAGGTCGCTCGCGGCCGGCCAAGCGCACCAGCGGAAGGTGGCGCTCCTCGATGGTTAAGACCGAACACTGCTTAGTCGCGCGCCTAAATGAGCGGTTTGGCGAACCCCCAGAGGGTGAACTTGGCGTCATTGGTCGTCAATTTGGTCGTCAAACCGCCGGATTGCGGTGCTGGCGCCGGGCATGAAAAACGCCGCTAAGCCTTATGGCAGCGGCGTTTCCAATTGGTGGAGATGAGGAGACTCGAACTCCTGACCCCTTACATGCGAAGCAAGTGCTCTACCAGCTGAGCTACATCCCCATGGGTCACCCTTGCAAAGGGCAGTCCGAAGGATTATACGTGCCGGGTTCGGTCCCTCTCAACCGCATCGGTCGGGCCTGGGCCGCCAGCCGAGCGACCTGGAGACATCGGACGCTTCTCGGACAGCTCTTGCCTACGCTCGGCGCATGCATCATGCGCTTCGGGCTAGGCTCCTCACCACCGCTCTGGCGGCGATCCTCACCAGCTGCTCCGTCGCCGCCCCAGGCGGACTGCTGCCGGCCCCCACTGCCACAACGAACACCGAGCGGGCAGCCACGGTACGCTTCGCCATCGCGATCCCACGCCGCCGAGCTCACCGCCGCCGCCCGGGCTTCGTCTCCCCCAGCACGCAGAGCATGTCGATCGCGATCGCCCCAGCCGCCGGCGGGCCGCCCGTGGTCACCGGAAAGCTGAACCTCGCCCCCACGAGCAACGGCTGCGCGACCTCCTCAGGCTCGACCGTCTGCCGCTTCACCCTCGCCCTAGCCCCCGGCGCCTACCTCGCCGCCGTCGCCACCTACGATGCCCTGAACGAAGGCGGCAGCGTCCTCTCGCTCGGCGAGTCGCTCCCCGTGCACGTCGTCGCCGGCGCAGCCAACGCCGTCGGCCTCACGCTCGGCGGCGTCCCCCACACCCTCACGATCTCGCCCGGCGCCGCCACCGTCACCGCCGCCCAAGCCGGCGGCTTCGACTTCTCCGGCAGCGGAGCGCTCCTGGTCACCGCCACCGACGCCGACGGCAACGCCATCGTCGGTCCCGGCACGCCCTACACCGCCGCCGTCGTCGCCGGCAGCGGCTGGACCGTGCAATCCAAGCCCGGCGCCAAATCCCCGAACCGCTTCAACGTCACCCCCGGCCCGAACAAATCCACAGCGACAATCCGCCTCTCCGTCGCCTACGATGCCGCAACGTGCGCCGCACCCGGCGTCGTTTGTTCCACGACCGTCTCCGTGACCAGCAAGTCGATTCAGTACCTCTTCGTCGCCGATTGCGAGCGCGGCTGCAATCAGTCGGCGCTCTCCGACGCCATCGACGTTTACGCCCCGCCCTACACCGGCGCGCCGATCGCAACGATTACCACCGGCATCCTCAACCCGGTCGCGCTGGCCGTCGACGGCACCGGCAAGCTCGACGTCGCCAGCTGCGGCACGTGCACGCACAAAGGCATCGACAGCATCACCGAGTACGCACCGCCGTTCACCAACGCCAGCGCCCCCGCCGCAACGCTCGTCGACGGCATCCTCCACCCCGTGTCGATCGCGCTGAACTCCGCCAACGATCTCTTCGCCTTCAACTGCGCGGCCACGTGCGGCCTCTCCGGAACCGATACGATCGAACGTTTCGCATCGCCGTTCGCGAACTCGAGCGAGCCCGCAACCACGATCTTCCCGGGCATTCACGTCAGCACGATCGCCGTCGATTCCAACGACACGCTGCTTGCCCTCGCCTGCCCGTACTTGGGCTGCTACGCCGTCGGAACCAATCCGGCATCGGTCCTCGCCTACGCGCCGCCGTACGACGGAACGCCCGTCGCCGTCAGCAAAGGGATCGGGAATCCGCTCGCGCTCGCGGTCGACGCCAACGGGCACATGTTCGTTGCGAGTCAAGACGTGTGCGCACTGCCGCCGTGCACCACGTATTCCATCGCGGCCTATGCCGCGCCGTACTCGGCAAGCTCCACGCCCTTTGCGACGATCAGCAACGGCCTGCACTATCCCGAGTCGATGGCCTTCGACGCGTCGGGCAATCTCTACGCCGTCAACGGCAACGGAACGACCGGCGACGTCACCGAGTACGGCGCGCCGAACTTCAGCGACGCTTCGCCCACGACGCTGTTCGCATCGACGCCGGCATTGTTCCAGTCGGGGCAGCTGGCGGTCGACGGCTCCAGCGATATCATCGTAGCGACCGGTAAAGCCGTGTACGCAAGCGCGCCGCCGTACGCTGGGCTCACGCAGATCGCCAGCGGCCTAGGGTTCACTTCGGCGATTGCACTGAGCCCCTAACTCAAGCCCGCGCCGGCGCCCGCGAAGGAATATCCAAGCCCGGGTAGGCACCTTCACGGTACGATGAAGTCGTTGCTCGCGGCCCTCCTTTTGGCGGTCCTGGCCCTCGCCATACCGCTGCCCGGAAACGCTCAAGGGAAGAGGGTCGCCGGCGTGCCGGCGCGCTGCAACGCGCAGATGCTCAACGAGCTGCAGGAGCAGGTGCGCAACGACGACCGGCACGGGCCGGGCGGCTCCGCGGCCGACGCGCAGAAGCGCTACGCCGAGCTCGCGCAGATCCTCAATAGCCTGAGCGAAGAGCGCGGCATTCTCGAGAACGTCTGCCAAACCGACGCCGAGAAGGCGCCGCTGTTTGGCCAGTTGGGCGCCACGGCGGGCTGGACGCTCGCGTTGGCCAGCGACCTGGTGCCGCGCCTGCTCACCTGCCCGGCAGCCATCCACGGCCTGCAGAGCACGATGCTGGGCCAAGCCTGGCTCAATCTCGCGACGGTGGTGAATCACGATACCGGCGGCACGGTGCCGCCGTCGATCGCCGAGGTGCAGCCCAAGATCGAATCGCGGGCCAAAACGGTCGACCTCACGCTGCCCAGCCTCAAAGACACCTCGGCCTACTGGCTGAGCCAGCTCACGCGGCAGGGCCAGCTCGAAGCCGGCACCTGCCCGAGCCCCTCGCCCAGCCCGGGCGCTAGCGCGAGCCCCGCACCGGCCCTCTCGCCGCCCTAGCAGGTTTTTGCAAACGATTCGCAAATAGACGGGCCGATATGGCCGTCAGGGCAGAGTACGTCACACGGGCGCGGGAGCAGATTCTGGGCGTCTTGCGACGCGAGAAGCGCTTTCTCTCCGCAGCCGAGATCCATCACGAGCTCGACGCCGAGCGCGCCAAAGTCTCCCTCTCCACCGTGTATCGCACGCTCGATCGCCTCCAGGCCAAAGGCGACGTTACGGCGCGCCAAGACGCGCAGGGCGAATCGGCGTTCATGCTGTGCGAGCCGGATCATCACCACCATCACGCCATCTGCACGGTCTGCGGGCACGTCGACGATGTCGATTGCGACGCGATCGATCGCTTCGCCGAATCGCTGCGCACGCACAACGGCTTCGCGCTGAGCGGACACAAGATGGAGTTCTTCGGAAAGTGCAAAGCCTGCCAATGAGGCACCGCCTTCTCGCCACGCTCTCACTCGTGGCCCTCGTCGCTACCGCCGCATGCTCGCATGCGACGGGCGCCGCCGGGCAACCCACCGCAGGCGCGGCCAAGGTCGAGGTCGTTACCACGATCTCGACGCTCAACTCGTTCGTGCAAGGCGTCGGCGGCGATCTGGTGCACGTGCAGAACATCGTGCCGATCGGCGCGTCGCCGGAAACGTTCCAGCCGGCGCCGCAAGACGTCGCGACGCTCTCGGGCGCGCAACTGCTCGTCGAGAACGGTGCGGGGCTGGAAGATTGGCTCGATCGCATGCTCTCGCAGAGCAATAATGCGTCGCTGCGACGCGTCGTCTGCACCGACGGCCTGCCGGTGCAGAATCTCAACCCCCATCTCTGGATGGATCCGCAGCTCGCCAAGCAGTACGTGCTCAAGATTCGCGACGGCCTGATCGCCGTCGATCCGCACGATGCCGCCGCCTTCAAAGCCAACGCCGCCGCTTACAATGCCAAACTCGACAAGCTCACGCGCGATATCCAGGCGCAGATCGATACGATTCCCCCGGCGCAGCGCTTCATGGTCGTCTTCCACAACGCGTGGTTCTACTACAACGAGCGCTTCGGCATCACGACGCTCGGTTTCGTCGAGCGCAATCCCGGCCAGGAGCCGAATCCGCAGCAGATCGCACAGCTGATCGATGTCGCCAGGCAGCATCACGTGCACGGCGTCTTCAGCGAGCCCGAGTACAGCCCGAAGATCCTGCACACGATCGCGCAGGGCGCCGGCATCGGCGTCGTCGAGAATCTCTACGACGATTCGGTCGGCACCAATCCGCAGGTCGCCGATTACATCGGCATGCTCACCTACGATACCGCCGCGATCGTCAAAGCGCTGAAATGAGCCAACCCGCGGTCGTCACCCGCGATCTCGTCGTTCGCTACGACGATTTCACGGCGCTGGAGGGTGCGACGATCGACGTCGAGTTCGGCGAGGCGCTCGGCGTCGTCGGGCCCAACGGTTCGGGCAAATCGACGCTGCTGAAAACCATCTGCGGCTTGCTGACCCCAGCGAGCGGCGAGCTGCGCGTGCTCGGCGGCGATCCGCGCAAGTTGCCGCCGGGATCGATCGCGTACGTGCCGCAGATCGAGGCCGTCGATTGGTCGTTTCCGGCGACGGTGAAAGACGTCGTTTCGATGGGGCGCTTCTCGCGGTTGCCGTTTTGGCGGCCCTTCGGCGCGCACGATCGCGAGATGGTGATGCGCGCGCTCGACGCGGTGAATATGGCGCCGCTCGCGGGGCGGCATATCGCCAATCTCTCGGGCGGCCAGCAGCAGCGCGTCTTCGTCGCGCGCGCGATCGCGCAGGAGCCCAAGCTGCTGTTGCTCGACGAACCGACCACCGGCGTCGACGCGGCGACGGAAGAAGCGCTGCGCAAGGTCGTGCGCAAGCTCGTCGCCGGCGGCATGCCGGTGATCATGACCACGCACGATCTCGATCGCGTCGACGTGTGGTTCGACCGGCTGCTGGTGCTCGACCGGCGCGTGCTCGCGCTCGGTACACCGCAGCAAGTCGTCGAGTCAGGCGCGTACGCGGCGATTCGCGAGCACACGCACACGCACGGACACTTGCGCAGCGACCATCCGCCTCACGCCGAGCACGCCGCGCATCCGGAGATCCGCCCGTGAGCTTCGAGAGCCTGGTCGAGCCGTTCCACTACGCTTTCATGCAGCGCGCCTTCGTGGCGGCGCTGGCGGTCGGGCTGCTCTGCTCGACGATGGGCACCTACGTGGTGCTGCGCAAGCTCTCGTTCATCGGCGACGGCATCGCGCACGCCTCGTTCGCCGGCATCGTGATCGCCTATCTCAAGGGCGCGAACTATTACGTCGGCGCCGCGGCGGTCGCGGTGGTGACGGCGGTCGGCATCGGCTACGTCCATCGCCGCGGCAGGATCTCGCTCGACACGACGATCGGCGTGCTCTTCACCGGCATGTTCGCGCTCGGCGTCTTTCTCATGAGCCAGCAGCGCAACTACGCGGTCGATCTCCAGAGCTTCCTCTTCGGCGACATCCTTGCCGTGCAGCCGCAAGATTTGTATCTCATCGTCGCGCTCAGCGTCGCCGTGGCGGCTACGCTCGTCGTCCTCTTTCGCGGGATGCTCTATACCTCGTTCGATCCCGTCGTCGCGCAGGCGAGCGGCATCAACGCGCCGCTTTATGAGTACGCGCTGCTCGTGATGCTCGCGCTCACGATCGTCATCGCACTGCAGGCGGTCGGCATCGTGCTCGTTGCTGCCCTGCTCGTCACGCCGGCGGCGGCCGCGTATCAGCTCACTTCGAGGTTCAATCCGATGATGGTGCTTGCTGCGGCCTTCGGGGCGATCAGCACGGTCGGCGGCCTCTATCTCTCGTACTACCTGCGGGCCTCGAGCGGTGCGACCATCGTGCTGCTGGCGACGGTGCTGTTTTTTGCCGCGATCGCGCTCAAAACCGTCCTTCGCTCGAAGAACCGCATCGCGAGCCTCGCGTCCCGGCCCGGTCCGCATGAATGAGCGTAAGGTCTGCCGCCGACCGAAGAGCGGCGCTGCGGACGCCAGCTTCGCGCTTTAGATTCGGAGCCTTGCGGGGAGAAGCTGGGCATGGACGCATTTGAAATCTTCAAAGGGAAGACGTTTGGCCTGGGCGGCGTGCCGTTCGGGAACGAGTTCGCATACGTGACCGACGAGATCGCCTACGCGACCATCGAAGCGGCTTGGGAAGCCGGTGTGCGCTATTACGACACGTCGCCGTGGTATGGGCTGGGCCTCGCGGAGCGCCGCCTGGGCAGTTTTTTGCACAAGCAGAGGCGCGACGAATACGTGCTCTCCTCTAAGGTCGGAAAGCTGCTGACGGCGGCGCGCGACAACAACGCGAAAGCGTACTTTCCGTTTACGCCTTCGCCCAACAATCTGCGCTACGATTACACCGCCGACGGCGTCAAGCGCTCGATCGAAGACAGCCTGCAGCGAATGGGCGTCGACGCCATCGATATCGTCTTCGTGCACGATCTCTCGCCGGATAACCCGTGGCTTCCCGGCCCGTGGGAAGAGCAGTTCGAGATCGCTCGCACCGGCGCGTTTCCGGCGCTGAGCAAGATGCGCGACGAGGGCACGATTAAGGCCTGGGGGCTGGGCGTGAACTCGCCCGAGCCAATTCTCAAGCTCATGGATGTAAGCGATGCTAACGTGTGCCTGCTCGCGCGTCAGTATTCGCTGATCGATCACGAGCGCGCGCTGCACGAGTTGTTTCCCAAGGCGCGCGAACGCGGCATGGCGTTCGTCGTCGGTTCGTCGCTCAATGCGGGGTTCATCAGCGGCAGCCCGCGCTACAACTACGGCAAAGAGAACTACGAGATCCCGGCCGAGGCGATCGAGAAGCGCGAACGGCTGCGCGCGATCGCGGCGCGATACGGCGCCGATCTTCGCACGGCGGCGCTGCAGTTCTCGGCGGCGCCCGACGTCGCGGCCGCGCTGGTGGTCGGCTGCGCGAGCCCGCAACAGGTTCTCGCCGACTACACGTCGCTCCAGACGAACGTCCCGGAGGGTTTCTGGTCGGAGCTTCGAGCGGAAGGCTTGATCGAGAACGACGCCGCAACGCCTGATAGGTGACCGGCACCGCCTTCATCCATTCCGTCCCGCTCGTCTACGTGTGGCCCTACGCCCTCGCGTTCTGGGCGACGTTCGTGTGGGTGTTCGTGCCCGAGTCGGCGCTGGTCGCCCGCACGCAGCAAGCGACGACGCCGCCCCACGACGCGCGATCGTTGCCGGTGCTCTTGGCCGGCCAGTTCGGCGCGATGGTGGCCGGAATTGCCCTGGCACTGCTGCTGCCCGTCGGAGCGCTCGCGCCGGCGCCGCTATGGTTCTGGCTCGGCGTGCTCACGACGATCGCCGGCGGCTTGCTGCGCCGGCATTGCCGCCGAATGCTCGGCTCGAGCTTCACCGCCGCCGTGATCGTGCGCTCCGGCCACGAGGTGATCGAGCGCGGAGCGTACCGCTACGTGCGGCATCCCTCGTACACCGCCGGAACGCTCATCTTTCTGGGCATCGGGCTTGCGCTCGGGAACTGGATCTCCGCCGTGGTGATGACGGCGGCGGTAGCGCTGATCTACTGGTTCCGCGTGAGCGTCGAGGAGCGCGCCCTGCTTTCGGTGATCGGCGAACCGTACCGCGCCTACATGAAGCGCACGAGGCGCTTCATCCCGTATCTGTTCTAAGCGTGTCCGCCGGAATTACGGCTGGGTCAGCCACTTCTTGACGTCGTCGGGGAGGATAATCGCGAGCATCTCGTTGACGAGCTTAGTAGCCTCCGTGTCGACGGCGTTGCGGGCGTCTTCCAGCGAATCGAAGGTGCCGATCTCGAACGGTTCGAGCCGCGCCCTAAAACGAGCCGCGCCGCTTGACGCTTCGGATGCGCGCACGCTGCCGGCGATCGAACCGCCGAGCAGCGACATCGTCTCGATTCCGGGTTGAGCCGCGGCGCTCCAAGGAAAGCGGTATTTCACGAGCATTTCTCCCTATTCAAGCGTAAACGAGACGATGGCGTGGTTGTTGCGATCGGCGGTCCAGAAGCGCTCGCCGTCGAACGCCACGCTGCGCGGCTTGAACGCAAACGAGCGGAGTACTTGGCTCGAGGAGGCGTCGTCGCCGATGCGCAGGCGTTCCAAGCGCCCGTCGCCCCACTCCTCGTCCACAGTCGCGAGATAGAACGCGCCGTCGACGATCGTCATGCCGACCGGGCGGCGCGTCAACTGCACGTAGCGGACGGCAGCGCCGGATGCGTCGAGCTCGACGAGCCGCTTATCCCAGGCTTGCGAGAGGTAGAGCGTCCCGTTCGCATAGGCCAGAAACGAACCCGAGTTGTCCGGGCAGACGAAACGTTCGGCGAACCCCGTCTCGGGCGAAAACGCGTACACGTAGCGATGATCGAGCTCGAGATCAGGCTCTTCGATCTGCGGCGCGAGCACGAGCTGAAAATCGGTGCCGGTGCAGGCGATGCCCAACGCCTCCGCCGGCGGAACGAACTCGTGCCGGACGCGCCACGTCTGCGGATCGACGGCATACAGATGCCCGTCGGCGGCGCTCGTGATCCACATCGTCTCGCCGTCCCACGCAAGGCCTTGCGGGCCTTGCACGGGCGACGCGTATCGCGTTAGCTCGCTCATCGGCCGGCGACGCAGCGCACGTCGGGCGCGTTGGGATGCAGCAAGAACGACCTCATCACCGATCGAGCGCACGCCGAGGCGGTCACGACGCCGTGACCGAGCCCCGGAAAGACCACGACGCGCGAATTCGTCAGTGTCGCAGCCGCGGCGCGGGCCCAGCTCGTGCTCGTAATGGCGTCGTAACTGCCCGACAACAGCAGCGTCGGAATCGGGCTGCGCACCGGCTCGCGCAGCAGTGCGGGGGCGCGCGGCACGTTCCAAACGCGGCAATCGTCGCTCAAGTACGTGAACTGCGGCGCTTGCTCCAGCACGGCATCGGGATAGCCCGGGAGCACGCGCCGTCCTTCGGCCAACACGGCCGCGCGATCGAAGGGATACCACTCGCTGCAGATCACGCCGAAGGTCAAGCCGTAGCCGATCAAGCCAGGCGGCGTAATTACCGACAACCGCGACGAGGCGATGGCCGCGGAGTTTCCGGCGGAGAGCTGGGCGAGCCACGCCGGCACTTCGTCGAAGCGCGGCGGCGAAACGGAGCTCATGCCGACCAGCCAGTTTGCCAGCGCGCCGCCGTCGGTATTCACCGTCACGCTGCGTCCGGTCGCGGGATCGGGCACGTTCGCTATCGCCGGACGCACCTCGAGCGCCCGCACGAGTGCGGCGAAGCGCTCGCGCAGTGCCGGGCTCATCAGCGCATAAAAGCCGTTGCGCGCTTGCGTCCAAAATGCCGGCAGCGCGACCAGATTCGGCGGCTCGGTCGAATCGAGCACGACGCTGCGTATGCCGCCGGGATCGGCGCGCATCAGCGTCAGCGCGAGGTTCGTCCCGTACGACACGCCGTAGACGTTCCATTGCTTGTAGCCGAGCACGCGCCGCAAATCGGCGAAATCTTGGGCGCTCTCGGTCGTGTTGAAATCGGCGAGGTTCGCGCCGGTCGCGAGAAACCGGTCGCGGCAGGCACGCACGGCCGCAACGTGCTCGCGGCGGGTGGAATCGGCATCGTACACCAAGCCGAGCACGCGCAGGAAGAACCGGTCGAGCACCGGGCACGTCAGCGCCGGCTGCGAGTAGTACGTGCCGCGCTGGTCGACCAGAATGAGATCGCGATCGGCGTTGAATCCGGCGCCGGTCAAGAAACCAGGCGAGAGCAGCGAAGCGCCGCCGGGGCCGCCGTCGAGATAGACCAGCGGTAGCGAGCCGGGACGTTTCGACACCGCAGGAACGATGCCGACGGCGAGCCGGACGGTCGCGGCGCCGTTCGATGCATGCCGTTCTCGAACGACGAGAAATCCGCATCGATCGTTCGAGGAGAGCTTGAACTGGGCGCACGCGACGGGTTCGAAACGAGGTACGATGGCGTTGCCGGCGGCGGCCCGCGCCGCAAAAGGCCACCCGGCGCATGCGGCCAGGAGCGCGACCGCGACGGCAGAGCGCCGAAGCGATGCGCTGAAAACGGCGTTACGCATACGAATCCTTTCCCGGTGGCGAAGCGAACCCGCCGATCTTTTTATGCGTCGCGGCCGTTCGATCATGCGCTTGGCGCAAAAAGCCGAGCGGGCACGGAACTCCGGCCGGCCCGTCGAACGTTCCCTCGCTGTACGGCTGAGCGTTAGGAGAACTCGATGCGGACGGTTTTTGCATTACCGGTTCTGATTGTAGGCATGGCCTTGGCGGCTTGCTCGAGCACGTCTACGACCCCGCCAACGCCCGTGCCGACGACGGTCGCCGCACAGGTCGCCGACGTCTACCGGTTTCTGCAGAAGGAGAACCGCGGCACGTATCCCGTAGCGCCGCTGGTTTCGTACGGTTCCGAGCTCTACGGGACGACGCTCTATAAGCTCAACCGGCTGTGCTGCGGCAGCGTCTACGCCGTCACCCCCGCCGGAGGGTATCGCCTGCTGCATTCGTTCGGCCGCGGCAACGATGGGCAGTACCCGTATGCCGGAATGATCGTCTTCAACAATCAGCTTTGGGGGACGACCGGCAACGGCGGAGGCGCCGGCTGCACCATCGGCTGCGGCACGGTCTTTTCCATCGATCCAACCAGCGGCGCTGAAACCATGCAGTATGCGTTCAAGGGCACCAGCAACGACGGCGCCTATCCCGAAGGCGGCCTCGTCGCCTATAACGGCAAGCTCTACGGCACGACGGTCAATGGCGGCGTCGGCTGCTTTCCGAAAGGCTGCGGAACGGTCTTCGAGTTCGATCCGGCGACGAAGACGGAACGGATGATCTACGCATTCCGCGGCAGCGAAGGCGCGTATCCGCACGCCGGGCTCATCGTGCACGGCGGAAATCTCTACGGCACCACCGTCAACGGCGGAACGGCGTGCGGCGGGACCGGCTGCGGCACGGTGTTCGAGATCCATCCCACGCAGCGCAGCGAGCGCGTCGTCTACAACTTCAAAGGCGGTTCGAAGGACGGCGACCATCCGTACTCCGATCTGCTGCTGCTCGGCGATCGCTTGTGGGGCACGACGGTCGACGGCGGCTATTCCGGCCGCGGGACGGTCTTCGCGGTCGATATCCGCAGCCAAAAAGAAGTCGAGCACTACCACTTCAAGGGCGGCAGCGACGGCGCGCATCCGCGTTCGGGCCTGATCTACGCGAACGGACTGCTCTACGGCGCGACGTGGCGCGGCGGCGGCGCGTGTTTCGTCGTCTTCGGGTGCGGCACGGTCTTCTCGCTCGATCCGTCGAACGGCTCGGAGACGGTGCTGCACGCATTCACCGGCGATCCAGATGGGAGCGCTCCAATGGCGGGATTGACGAACGTTTCCGGCACGTTCTACGGCACGACCGAAGACGGCGGCGAAGGGCCGCCCAACGGCTGCCTCCACGGCTGCGGCACGGTCTACTCGGTGAAACCGTGATGAAGAACGTGCGATGGTGCCTTTTGGCCGTAGCGCTGGTCGCGGGTTGCCGCGGCGCCGGCCCGATCGGAAACGCCATTCCGGCAGCCGGTGACGGCGCGGCGCTTCCCGCAATCGCGGGGAACGCCGTCAACACCGCATTCACCGTCAGCGGCCGCGCCATCTTGCTCGGCGGCAAGCCGTTCTTCGTCAAGGGCATCGCGTACTCGCCGACGCCGATCGGCCGAACGGTCGGCGACCTGCCGCTGCTCGACGATCCGCTGCGCAACGCCAACAAGCCGATTTGGTCGCGCGATCTTCCGCGCTTGCGAGCGATGGGCGTCAACGCGATCCACGTGTACAACGTCGTGCCGCCGGGCTGGGCGCAGAAGACCGGGCCGATCGTGCAGTTTCTCAACGCCGCCTGGAACGGCGGACGCAAGCCGATCTTCGTGCTGATGAGCGTCTACTTCCCGCCCGAAGGGCTCGACAACGCGGCGCAAGTGGCGTTGCTGGCCAGGAAATATCGCGCGCTCGGAAAGGCCTACGCGCGCTTTCCGGCGGTCATGGGCGTGACGATCTCCAACGAGATCATGCTCCCGCAGAACGTTTCGAATCCCACCTGGTGGAAGAACTTCAACACCGTCGCCAACGCGGCCCGGCAAGGCTTCATCGACGGCGGTACGCGCAACAAGTTGATAACCACCTCGGAAGTCGATTACGATCTCGCGCCGGTGCAGAAGGGCGAAGAGTACAAAGCGGCGATCGACGTGTGGGGGCTCAACATCTACCGGGGCCGCTCGTTCACCTCGCTCTTCACGCAAATCCGCCAAGACACCAAGAAGCCGGTGATGCTCACGGAATACGGCGCCAGCGCCGCGCGCCACCAGAAGCTGAAGAACACCTATTCGTGGGTCAACACGCCTACGGGCACCGGCGTCTGCGCGCCGACCGACATCAGCGGCCAGCTGGTGACCAACGACGTCGTGCAGTTGCCGCCGACCGGGAACCCGCGCATGGGCGGCCTCACCGATCTCGTGACCAACACCACCAAGCTGCTCTACACGGGCTACAAGCAAGATAAGGTCGTCTCGGGCGGCTTCTACTTCGAGTGGAACGACGAGTGGTGGAAGGGCAACCCGGCGACGCCCGGCGTGCACTCGGGGAGCATCAACTTCAAGAACTACTATCCGGGCTGCAACGAGGATCAGGGCTGGTTCGGCCTCAACGCGGTGCGCAAGGGCACCGGCACGGTCGACGTGCTCGTGCCGCGCCCGCCGTTCACCGCCATCAAGAACGTCTGGGCGAACGAGAGCCCGTAGCGGCCGCTAGGCTCCTAACGCGGCGGCCGCGAGCTCGTCGAGCTGCGAGTCGGTGGTGAAACTCGGGCGCGAAAGATGCTCGCAGAGCGTGACGCGCGTGCCGCCGACGACGGCGGACTGGAACCGTGCGGCGCTCTCCCATCGCGCCTCGGGAAAGAGGCGTTTGAAGCGCTTCCAATCGCCGCGCCCGTAGCAGACGATCGCACGCCGCGGTGCGGCGCCGAGCGCATCGCGCACCAGCGCAATCCGCTCGTCTAAGACGGCCGCTTCGTACGCTTGACGCGTGGGATGCCGGCCGTACGGAGCGTAGAGCCACTGTTTGACGTTGGCGTGCGGATACGGCAGCAGATCGATCAGCAGCGACTCACCGCCGGCGCGCCCCAGGCGCTGCGAGCGATACCGTTGGCGATCGGTCGCGCGCTCCGCGCCTTCGCGCAGCGGCGCGTTCTCGTGGTGCAGCATGAGGTCGGCCATCACCGCCCACGTGCGGTGCGGGCGCGGGCGATCGGTGAAGAGCTGCGGGCCTTTCGCGAGGTCGCGATGCGCCACTTCGGCGTCCATCACGGGAGCGAAGCGCGAGCGCGCCAACACGTCGGCGTGCACCTTCGTCGCATCGGGCAGCGGCGGCTCCAGCCCAATGAAGACGACCGGCGCGCGCAAGTTTCCGAAACCGATAAAGCGTTCGAGCGCCGTCCAATCGACGTCGCGCGAAGCCTCATAGGCCGCGCGGTTCACCGCGCTCGCAGCTCTGACGCGCTCGCGTTGCTCGGGGCTGGGAACCTCGGCGCCGCGCGCCGGGCCGTCCCCGGCGTTTACTGCGCCACCAGCGTAAACGGTGCGGTGTAGGTGTTTTGGTCGGCGCCGCCTTTGAACTGCAGCCAGAGCTTGTAGGTACCGGCCGGCAGCGCTGGGAGCTGCATTTGCATGAACGGCCCCGCCTTCGAGTTGCTCTCCATCTGATCGATCGCTTGGCCCGCGGTCATCACCTGGCCGGTATTCATCTTCTGGCCTTTGAGCGTCGGATGAAGGTGCACGTACTGCAGCGTCGAGGTGTTGATGAAGACGGCGTGCGCGGCGGCGCCGAGATACGGCACGAGATCGCTCGCCGGGTCGTCGCCCTTGACGACCGTGACGTAGAGCAGCTGCGGCGAGTTCGCACGGACGGTGGTCTTGGCGAGAACGACGGTGTACGGCCCGGCTTTCGCATCGGGCGACGAGGCCGCCAGCGAGGGCGACGACGCGGCCAGCGGTCCGTCGCTCTCCATCGTGAAGCGGAAGACTTGCTGGCCGATGCCGTTGGGCATGCTGTCGGCGTACACGTAGTACCGGTGGTTCGCCGCCTTGGTGAACGTCGCGCTGAAGGTGCCGGTTTCGGCGTCGAGAGCCGGGTGCAAGTGCGAGAAGGTGGCGAAATCGTCGCGAACCACGACCATGTGCATGTACTTCTGCATGTCGATATCGTAGTTGGTGATCGACTTGCCGTTCTTCTTGAACTGACGCACCTTGAGCGTCGCCGTGAGGCCGTTGGCGTGATCGGCCCAGAACTTGGAGACGATCTGCGGCGTGCCGCCGAGCAGCGCCCACACGCCGGTTTGCTGCGGATCTCCAGCCGACGCGCGGCCGGCCACCACCGTTGCGGCGACCGACGCGAGCAGCGCGAACGTCAACAAAATTCCGCTCAATCCGCGGCGCGCAGGACCTTCCACGTTTCCCCTCCAGTCGTTTCCAGATAGCCGGCGGCGGCTAAGGCATCGAAGACGTCGTGCAACGCCGCCCGTTCGTTCTTATTCGGCATTCCCGCCCAGCGCATCGCCACCTCGTTGAGATCGAGCGTTGCGCCCGGTTCGAGCACCTCACGGATGAAGGTTGGCTGCAGCTTCACGCGTTCCATGCGGCGAGCGACCGGTTCGAGCGCCGCGGCGAGGCCGCCCGGCGCCGCAGCGGCCGGAACCTCGGCAGGCGCGTCACCGGCAGCCGACGCGGTGCGACGTTTCTCTGACGGCAGCCGCTTTGGGGCCATCTTGATGAGCGCCGAATCGGCCAGCGTCGCCGACCACTCGCCGATCATCGTGCCGAAGGTTTGCCAGGGCGTGCCGTTGGCGGTGGCCGAGCGGCGCTCGATGGCGCGCAGAATCGCGCGCGCGACGCGCTCGGGAGGCGCGGGCGGCACCTCGTTGGAGCGTTCGATGCCCATCGCGTCGTGAAACTCGGTGGCGACCAATCCCGGATCGACGTACGTTACGGCGATGCCCTCGGATCTGAGCTCGCGGCGCAGCTGAATTGCGGCCGCGCGGATCGCCGCCTTCGCCGGCGCGTAAGCGCCGTAATGCGGCAGCGGAATGCGCGCGATGCCGGAGCCGACGAAGAGCAGCTGCCCGCGATTGCGGCGCAGCTCCGGTAATGCGGCGCGTGCGATGCGCAGCGCCGAGGCGACGTTGAGCTGCCACTGCGCTTCGATGGCGGCGTCGCTCTGCTCGAGCAGCGGGCCGTACGCGCCGCCGCCGGCGTTGTTGCAGACCGCGTCGATGCGCCCGAAGGCCTGCAGCGCCGTCTCGACGATGCGCGCCGGCGCGTCGCGCGCGGTAACGTCGATCGCGAGCGTCGCGCAGCGGCCGCCGGCGGCGCGAATCTCGGCGGCCGCAGCGTCGAGACGATCGCCGCGCCGCGCGACCAGCGTCACGGCAAAGCCGTCGCGTGCGGCGAGCACGGCCAGCGCGCGGCCGATGCCGGAGCTCGCGCCGGTGACGATCAATCCGCGCGCGTCAGTCGTGGTAGTAGGCACAGTACTCCTCGTAGAGCCGGCCGATGCCGGCCGGCAGCGAAGCGTAATACGCCGCTTCGCTCGCGACCACCGGCCGCGGAGCCGGCGGCCGCACGCGCCGCGCTTCGCGGGCGAGCCGTGCGAGCGCGTGCGCGACCGGCTTGAACGTGCCGTCGGCGCGCACGATGCCGAAGCTCAGCTCGTGCGGCGCGCGGTCGAACGGGGGCCAGCCGCGCAGCGCGGGCGCGTAATCGGCCCAGCACCACCAGAACGCGCCGATCGCCCCGCGCGCGTGCAGACGGTCGATCGTTTCGTACGCGTAGCCGGCCATCTCGTCTTCGGTGAGGCACGCGTAGGGCGCCGCATTCTTCGGCACGCCGTTGCGATGCACGGTCTGCCCGGGCAGGGGCACGCGCTCGAACGGCGAGACCGTGCCGGGCGGGCACGTCGGGTTGCCGAGCTCGGTGAAGAGGACGCGCTTGCCCGAACACGCTTCCGTGACGGCCATGAGAAACGGCACGACGTTGGCGTCGCGGCGCCCGCGCGAGAACCAGCTATACACCGGATACCCGTGCATCGAAGCGAAGGCCCACGGCTGCGCGATGCTCGACGGGCGAATGCCGCGGTCGCGTTCGAGATCTTCGCCGTGCGTTCCGCCGGTCGACGGCGCGCCCGAGGTTTCGTGCAGCGCGGCGGTGAGGCGGGCGCTCCACTGCGCCGCGTCGCGCGGGCGCGCGGGCTCGCGCATGTTCGAAAACTCGTTGCCGAGATCCCATGCGTAGAGCGCCGGGTGCGCGCGCACGCGTTCGCCGGCCGCGCGCGCGAACCGCAGCTGCGCCGCGAGCAGCGTGGGGTCGGCGTAGAAATCGCCGACGCCAAAGGGCGACGTGTGGCCGTCGGCAATGGTGCGGAAGCGGCCGTGCCGCGTGCCCGGATCGAGCGCCCACGGGGGCAGCCAGTTGACGCCGCTCATGTGGCCGCAGAAGAGCGCCGGCATGCCGCGCAGCCCGGCGCCGGCAAGCGCGTCCATCACCGCGGCGAAGCGGTCGAGGGCGCGCGCGTCGACGCGATCGGGTGCCGGCGAAAAGACGCGCCACGTAAGGAAGAAGCGCACGACGTCGAGGCCGAGCCCCTTGATGCGCGCGAAATCTTCCCGCATCTCGCCCAGATCGAAGCGCTCCCATGCGTACATCGCGCTCCGAACCGGCCAATAGTTGATGCCTAACAGAAAGCGCGCCATGCTCGAGCCCTTGGCCTCGCCCGGCATGACAACCTCTGCCGCGGCGCGAAGCGCCTCGCCAATGACGCAAGCAGGCACCAAACCGCTCGTGGGCATCATCATGGGAAGCCGCTCCGATTGGGAGACGCTGCTGCCCGCGCGCGAAACCCTCGACCGGCTCGGCATCGCGTGCGAGATGCGCGTCGTCTCGGCGCACCGCATGCCCGACGAGATGTTCGCATACGCCGCGACGGCGCACGAACGCGGCCTCCAGGCGATCGTCGCCGGGGCGGGCGGCGCGGCGCATCTGCCCGGAATGACGGCCGCCAAGACGCTCGTGCCGGTGATCGGCGTGCCCGTCCAATCCAAGGCGCTCAACGGCATCGATTCGCTGCTATCGATCGTGCAGATGCCGCCCGGCGTGCCGGTGGCGACGATGGCGATCGGCGGTGCGGTGAACGCGGCCCTGTTTGCGGCGCGCATCGTCGCGCTGCACGATCCCGAGGTGGCGCGCCGTCTCGAGGCTTACGTCGCCGAGATGCACCACAACGCCACGAAGAGCACCCCCGAATGACGCTTCCCACCAGAGGCGTTCGAGCGATCGGCGTGATCGGCGGCGGCCAGCTCGGCCGCATGCTCACGCTCGACGCCAAGCGCATGGGCTACCACGTGGTGGTGCTCGATCCGCAGGAACACTCGCCGTGCGGCCAGGTCGCCGACGAGCAGATCGTCGCCTCGTACGACGATATCGCCGCGATCGAAGAGCTCGGGCGCAAAACCGACGTCGTCACCTACGAATTCGAGAACATCGCGATCGCCTCGGTGCAGCATCTCGAGCAGCTCGGCTTTCACGTAACGCCCACCAGCAACGTCTTAAAAATCACGCAAGACCGCATCCTCGAGAAGAACTTCGTGCGCGAGTGCGGCGTGCCGACGGCCGACTACGCCAAGGTCGACCGGATCGACGATCTCTCGGAAGCCGCGATGACGGTCGGCTTCCCGGCGGTGCTGAAAACCGTGCGCGGCGGCTACGACGGCAAGGGCCAGTGGCGCGCGAACTCGCTCAACGAGGCCAAGATGGCCTTCGCCGCCGGCAAGGGCGCGACGCTGATCTTCGAGCGTCTCATTTTCTTCACCAAAGAGCTGAGCGTGATCGCCACGCGCAACGCCAAAGACGAAGTCGTCACCTACCCGCCGACCGAGAACGTGCACGACGCCGGCATTCTCGTGATGTCGATCGCGCCCGCGCGCGTCGAGAAGAAGGTCGCGACGCGCGCGGCCGCGATGGCCGAGACGATCGGGCGCAAGCTCGGAATCGTCGGCACCTATTGCGTCGAGTTCTTCCTCACCAACGAAGAGGAACTGCTCGTCAACGAAATCGCTCCGCGTCCGCACAACAGCGGGCACTATACGATCGACGTCACGCCGTGCTCGCAGTACGAGCAGCACGTGCGCGCGATTTGCGAGCTGCCGCTCTCCGCGCCGCGGATGCTCTCCAATGCGGTGATGATGAACATCCTCGGCGACGGCAAGGGCGATCATCTCGCGGGCATTCCCGCGCTGCTGAGCGATCCGGCGGTGGTGCTGCATCTGTACGGCAAGAAGCACGCGGTTCCGCGCCGCAAGATGGGCCACTTCACGATGCTGGTCGACGGGCCGATCGGCGAATACGCGCTGGCCGAAGCGCGCGGCGCGCTCAAAAAACTCGGCTGGACGCCGGTTCAGTAGGCGCGGCGGGACGCAGCGTGGTCGTCTTCAAGGGTCCCAACGGGTTGCGCGCCGGATGGCGCGCGGCTGGGTTCTTCGTCCTCTCGCTCGCGCTCGTGCTGGGGATCCAAACCTACGTCGCCTGGCCCATTGCGACGCGCCTGCATCTGAGCCACACCACGATCAACGCGCCCGAACAGCTCGAGAGCGAGTTCGGCATCTTGCTGGCCGTCATGCTCGCGACCGCGCTGTGCGCGTGGGCGGAAGGCCGCCGCGTCGACGAGTACGGGCTTCCGCGCAATGCCGCGTTCGGGGCGAAGTTCTGGGAGGGCGTTGCGGTCGGCGTGGTCGCGGCGGGCGCCGTAGCGGCGGGAATGTACGCGCTTGGCGGGTTCGTCATCGCCGGATTCGGGCTGCAGGGCGCGCAATGGATCGTGCAGCCGCTGCTCTGGGCCGCTTCGGCGGTGCTCATCGGCATCGCCGAGGAATATTGGCTGCGCGGCTATTTTCTGCAGTCGCTCGCGCGCGGCATCGGCTTTTGGCCGGCGGCAGTCGTCTCGACGCTGCTCTTCGGCGCGCTGCACCTCTTCAAGAACGGCGAAAACGCCGTCGACATCTTCAACATCATGGCACTCGGGCTGTTCCTGTGCCTCACGCTGCAGCGCACCGGCAACTTATGGCTGGCCGTCGGTTTCCACGCCGCCTTCGATTTCATGCAGTTCTTCGCCATCGGCACGCAAAACGGCGGCGCGTCGCCGGTGGGTACGCTCTTTCGCGCGACGTTTCCGGGCCCGGCGTGGGTAAACGGCGGCATGCTCGGAACCGAGGCGAGCTACTTCATGTTTCCGGTGATCGCCGCGCTCTACGCCTACGTGTTGCTGCGCTACCCGAAGAGCCGTTTGGCTTTGCCCGGGCGAGCCTGACTCACGCCGGCCGCTTAGCCACCGGAATGACGAACCGCGTGGCCGCGTGCGTGTCGCTGTAGGCGCTAATTTTATTGTCGACCAGTCCGGCGGCGATGCCGGCGGCGCGCACGGCGGCGTCGGGCGGGTTCGCGCCGCGGCCTTTCGGATGAATCACCCAGAGGCTGCCGTTCGGCTTGAGATGGGGCGCGGCTTTGGCGATGCGCGCGAGATCGGCGGGCGCGTCGACGCGCAGAAAGATGAGATCGTACTGCGTGCGCAGCAGCTGCGACGCCGCTTTGGCCAGCCGCGCGTTGAGATCGCCGGCGAACCAGGCGTCGTGCGCGCCGCAGATCGCCACGTGCGCCTCCGCGGTAACGCCGAGCTTGTCGAAGAGCGTGCGGTGCGAGTAATCGCGGTCGGCCTGGCTCATGAGAAGTGGAGGCTCCTCGGCTTGGGAGGCAGTTCGGTGAAGGCCATCGGGCGATCCCACCAATCGTGGGCGCGTGCCGCCATCGTACCCGCCGAAGGCGCCGGCGGCAAACGAAGGTCGAGGGCTCGCTCGTAAGCGGCGAGGTAGCGATCGATCATGCGCTCGACCGTGAACTCCGCCTCGACGCGCGCGCGGCAGGCGCGCCGGTCGAGCGCCGCCAGCGACGGCACCTTCGCGACCGCATCGTCGACGCCGTCGCAGAGAAAGCCGGTCTCGCCGTCGACGACGATCTCGGGAATCGATCCCATGCGCGCGCCGAGAACCGGCGTGCCGCACGCCATCGCTTCGACCATCGTGAGCCCGAAGCGTTCCGGCCGCGTCGTCATGTGCACCAGCGCGAGCGCGTTGGAGAGCAGTTCGTCGCGTGCTTCGCGTTCGACCGCACCGAGAAACTGCACGCGGTCGCCGTCGATGTGCGGCTCGATTTCCTCGCGAAAGTACCGCTCGTCTTGCGGAATCGCCGCCATCTTTAGGCGCACGCCCGCGCGTTTGGCGATCTCGATGGCGAGGTGGGTGCCCTTCTCGGGATGGAAGCGGCCGAGAAAGACGAGATACTCGCCGGGCCGGTCGCGAAACGTGAACTCGCCGGGATCGATGCCGTTGTACGTGGTGGCCAGATACTCGAGCCCCGGATCGCGATCGGCATCGGAGATCGAGCAGAAGAAGCTGCGCCCCGCGCAGGCGTAATAGGCCGCCAAAATTTGCGGCGACGAAAAGCCGTGCACGGTGGTGATCAGCGGCGGCGACGCGGTCGCGAGCGCGTACGTCATCGGCTTCCAGTCGAAGTTGTTATGGATGAGATCGAACTCGCTCGCCCGCCGGAAGAGCTCGCCGATATGCAGCGAGGTGTAGACTTCGCCCGAGAACGCCGGATCTTCGTTGAGCCCGACCGGAATCACCGATGCCAGCGAGCCTTCGAACTGCGAGTCGCCCGGCGCGAAGAGCGTGACGTCGGCGCCGCGGCGCCGTATGCCGTCGGCGATGTTGAACGCGACTTGCTCCCACGGGCCGTAGCCCTTCGGGGGCACGGGCCACGAGATGGGCGCGAGCACGGCTAAACGCAATCCGTCGAGCTTCACGCGAGCGCCTTCGTTCTAAGGGCGCCCGCGGCCCGCCCGGTTAGACGAAGTCGCGCAGCACGAACGCGACCGAGCGCTTCGCTCCATCTTTGCCGGCGAGCTCGAGCTTTACGGTGGTTCCGGCCGGCTGCATGAAGACCGCGCGAATCTCGCCGAGGGTCATCGTGGCGGTCGAGACGCCGTTGACGGCGGTGATGACGTCGCCTTTGACGACGCCGGCTTCGGCGGCCGGCGTTCCCGGGCGGGAATCGACGACCGCGATCGCACCGGCGCGGTTGATGAGGAAGAGCCCGGCGCGTTCGTACGCGTCGCGTTCCGCGAAATCGGCGTTGGGAACGAGCGTCATCGTTTCGTTGCCGTAGTCGAAGGTCACGGTGAAGCGTCGCAGCAGGCCGCCGCCGATGTTGGCCGCGACGAAGGGCGCAGCGAACGCGCCGGCCGTTTGCACGGAGTAATCGGCGACGAGATCGGGCAGGTGCAAGCCGTCGATGCCGACGTCGCTCACCCGGCCGAGCCTTCCCAGTGCGGCGCCGCCGAAGCCGAATCCGTCGACGCCCACGGCGGTGAGCTTGGCCGGGACGATCGAGGGGTGCGATGCAATGAACGGCGTCACGAAGCCGATCGTGTCGCGCGCCCCGGTATCGATCGTACACTCGGCGGGAATGGCGTCGATCGTGCACGCGATTTGCGGCTGCGTTCCGTACAGCACGAACGGTACCACGTGGCCGCCGGCGGGCGGCTGCGCCGTACCGGGAAGGGCGAGGGTCACGGTTTTACCGGCGTAATCGAAGGTGGTGACGTACCGCGCCAGCACCTCCCAGCCGATCAATCCGTCGACCCGGCTCCCGGCCGACATGCCGAAGCCTTGCCGCGTTGGTGCGACGGCGAAGAGCTGATCTTTGAGCAGCGCGTCGCCGACCTGCAGCGCCGAGACCTTCGCGAAGCTGAAGCCCTCGGTCTGCGAACCCACGCCGCTGCCCTGCGCGGAGCCCGTGCCGAACGCGCCGATCTCTTGCGCGACCGCAGGGTCGATCAGGTTTTGGCCGCCCGTATCGAAGATGAAGCGGTAGGGGCCTTTGCCGTCGAGCATGACGTTGAGATAGACGTGATTCTCGGCCAGCGACACCGGAACGGTGGTCGACGTTTTTCCGCCGAGGATTGAAAAATCGTTGGGTTTGGTTTGCGGGCGGCCGAGCATGGCGAGCGTTCCGGGCGCGTCGAAGGTCACGCCGGTCACCGTGGTATCGGAGTCGTTGCCGTCGGAGGCCTTGAGGTGGCTCTTCCAGGCGACGAGGGCGCCGCCGGCGGGCCGGTAGTCGGCGTAAGTCGTGACGGACTGCGTGATGTCGTTCTGCATGATGGCGCGCGCTGGCAGATGTGACGTTTGGTCGAACCAGAGTTCGAACGGCACGAGCGAACCGGCCGGCGTGATGCGCAACGCGTCGTACGCGTGTCCGCCGTCGGTCTTGGTGCCGAGCCACTCGACGGCCGCACCGCCGGCGTTGGGTTGCCACAACGCGTAGGTCGCAAGATATGCCTGGCCGATCTCCCACGATCGGGCACTATCGCCGCCGATCGTCCAAACGAGCTTCGAGCCGTCGGCGCTCCACGCGGTCGTTCCGTCGTAGCCGTCGAGTTGGAGCAGCGGCCCGAGCGTGACCGACTCGGCGAACCGTCCGTCGCGCAGCCCGGCGTACTGCACGGCCGTGCCCTTCAATCCGATCGCGGCGACGGTCGCATCGATCTGCATCGTTCGGTATGCGTGCAGGGCGTCGATGCCTTGCGCTTTTCCGGATTGCGCGATGAGCTGCGCGGCGCGCGGATCGAGCGCGGCCGCCTGCAACGGTGCGAGCGGAGCGAGAAAGAGCGCAGCCGCGACGAGCGCGCTGCCGGCAGAGCGTCCGAAGTTCATGCCCCCCATACGGTGCAACGCGCCGGCTTGTTTCGCAGGCGGGCGGGGCGCGCGCTAGCGGTCGTCGTCGACGGGGTGGGTGTCCTTAAAGCTCAGCGCTTCGTTCCAGTGCGTGCGTTCGATCATCCCGCGCATCGCCAGCGGAGGGATCGGCGCCACCGGCGCGGCTTGCGCGTAATCGAACATGTCCGAAAGGTCGTCGCCCGAGGCGTCGCGCTGGCCGAGCGTGCCCAGCGCCCAGTTCTTCTCGATAAAGCGCACGATCGACGTGCTCTCCCGTTGCACGTGGGAAACGTAGCCGGAGCGCGCCCACGGCGAAATGGCGACGATCGGCACGCGGAAGCCCCAATGCGTGCCGTCGGGGGCGGCGGGCGGCGGCACGTGATCGTACCATCCGCCGGAATCGTCCCAGGTGAGAATCATCGCGGTGTTGCCGTAGTAGCGGCAGGCGGAATTCGCCGAGCGTTCGCTCTGCTCGATCGCCATGTAGAGCGATCCCACCCAGGCCGGTCCGCCGTTGCTCAAATCGCCGGCGTGATCGGAGTTCACCCAAGTCGGCGTCACGTACGCGACCTGCGGCAGGCGACAGTTCTGAATGTCGGAGAGCACGTCGGACATCGGCGTGTCGACGTTGCGCGTCCAATCCGGGCCGTACCGGATGTGGCGCATCGCGTCGAACACGTTCACCCACGCATCCGCGACCGCATCGGCCGCTCCCGTGTAGTATTTCCACGAAACGCCGGCACGGTCCATGAGATCGCCGATGGTGAGATCGTCGAAGCACGGAAAGATGCCCGGAGCATCGACCGCTTCGCCTGCCGCAAAGATGTTGACGGTCGTGCCTGGTTTCGAATCGCAGCCCCAGGTGAGCGGATCGGTCGGATCGTCGGCGGCTTGGCTCTGCGCCGCAACCAGAAAGACGTGCCCGGGAAACGTCGGCACGAGCCGAGGCGAGAAGTTCTCGTCGGCGAGCGCGTAGTGCCGCGCGAGGCGATGGTAGATGAGCGTCTCGTCGGGCGGCACGTAGGCGATCGGAACGTCCGGCGGCGGCGACGGAAAGCCGGCGTTGCCGTAGACGCGATCGGTCGCGAAGCCGTCCATCTTTCCGCCATTCCACTCGGCGACGAGCGACGCGTGCGTGTGCGAGGGATCGGCCGGAAATTCGAACGGCGTCGGGCGCAGCGCGATGCGGCGCCCGTCGATCGTGGCGACCTGCGTGGTGTCCGCGCCGGGAAAGCCGTTGCCGCCGTTGAGGATCGACGAGGCGAACAAGTTGTCGAAGGTGCGGTTTTCTTGAATGACCACGATCACGTGCGCGATCGGGCTGCCGGCAATCTGCGTTGCCGCCGCGGCGGCGGCCAGTACGAGATGCAGCATCAGGCGACCGCTTCGCCGCCCTTGAGCACGGCGTCGATTTCGCGCAGGGCACGCACGTCGGCGCCCGGATCGGCACGCAGCAGCAGCAGATCGGCGGGTTCGCCGATGGCGACGATGCCGTTATGCAATCCCACGAGCTCGGCCGCGACCGCGGTCGCCGCGTGCAGCGCCTGCTGCGGCGTCATGCCGAGGAGCGACCACATCAGCTCCACCTCGTAGGCGTAGTTCTCGTGATAGTTGTACGGCGTGCCGGCATCCGAACCGCCGGCGATGCGCACGCCGGCTTGGTAGGCCTTCCCAATGTTCTTCGTCATCGCTTCGTTCACGGTGCGCGCTTTATCGACCACGAACTGCGGCTGCCGCCCGCCCGCGAGATTGTTGAGAATGCACGCCGGCGCGGTGAGGGTCGGCACGAGGAACGTGCGGCGTTCTTTGAAGAGCGCGATCGCCTCGTCGTCGAGCAGCGACCCGTGCTCGATCGAATCGACGCCGGCGCGCAACGCGTTCTTGATGCCTTGCGTGCCGATGGCGTGCGCGGCGACGCGCAGGCCGTGGCGGTGGGCTTCGTCGACGGCGGCGGCGAGCTCGTCGGGCGTGAGCTGCGCGTTGCCCGGAACGGCGCCTTTGGTGAGCACGCCGCCGGTCGCGATGAGCTTGATGCAGTCGGCTCCCGCCCACAGCTGCTCGCGGACGGCCTTGCGCGCCTCCCAGGGCGAATCCACCATGCGTCCGATCGGCCAGCCGTGGCCGCCGGTCATGCAGAGCACCGCGCCCGCGGCGCGCATGCGCGGCCCCGGAATGCGGCCGGCGTTGATGGCGTCGCGGAGATCGGGGGCGATCGCGTTCGAGCTGCCGACGTCGCGAACGGTCGTGACGCCGCCCGCGAGCGACTTGCGCGCGTTCTCCACCGCGTGCAGCATGCGCTGATTCGGCGTCGTCTCGTTATACGAGCCCATCATGTCGGGCTGTCCGCTGGCCTCGAGATGCACGTGCGCGTTCACCAGCCCGGGCGTCACGTACGCGGCCTCCCGATCGCATTCGCCGCTCGCCGCCCGGATGGTGGCGACGCGCCCATCGGTAATTTCGATGTCCACGTTCCGCTTCGCCGGCTCGAGCGTTCCGTCGTATAGGAGTCCCGCACGTACGATCATCGCTCGTCTATTCTGCCTCGCGGATGCCGGCTCCCGGATGTCCCAGTAACGAAGGTGGCGTGGAGTTTCGTCGAACGGAGGCGCGATGAAGTCAACGCTCTTCACGCTCGTCTCCATCGCGTTGGTTGCGTTCGTCAGCGCGTGCGCGCAGCCGAGCCAATCGTTGGTGCCGGGGGCGATCGGAGCGCAGGCGGAGACCGCCGCAACCGCGCGAGCACGTTTCATCTACTTTGCCGGCATCCAAAGCGCCAGCGGGGGCGGCGGCTTCCTCGGTCCGGGCGAACTCGGCGTCTACCCGGCTACGGCCAACGGGAACGTCGCTCCGCTGCACGTCATCGCAGGCCGCAACACCGGGCTCTTCGAGGGGGGCGGGTGCTGCGTGCCGCAGAGCGCGTGGTTCGACGCGGCGGACGGCTCGATATGGACCTGTCGCACGTTTAGTACGCTCGTTTCCAGGTTTGCGACGAATCGCGGGAGGCGTTCGTGGGGAAACGTGAAGCCGAGCGGTACGCTCGTGATTTCGCCCAAAACGGTTTCCTGCGGAGGCGTAGCGGTCGCTAAGAACGGCGACGTGGTGGCCGACGACATCAACGCGGCGTTCGTCGCCACGTGGCGTGCCGGTGCTACCGGTGGCGCCGCCCCGATCCGAACGATTGCGGGCCCCGCTACCGGCCTCTTCCTGCCCTCGCAAATCACCTTCGACGACGAGGGCAACTCTATCGTGAGCGACCGATGCACGCCGCCCAAGTGTTCGAGCGATGAGGGCGGCGAGATCCTCACGTTCGGCGCAAACGCGAAAGGGAACGCTTCGCCGCTGCGCGTGTTGGCCGGTGCCAAGACGCAGCTCTCCGGGCCGAACCGGGTGGCTTTCGATGCAGTGCACGACACGATCTACGTAGCGAACATTTACACGAGCACGATTACGGGCTATCCTCATGGCAGCAAGACGCACTTGTGGAATCCCGACGCCATCGCCGTCGACAAGGCCGGCTACCTGTACGTCGGCAACGAGCCGATCGTGCCGGGGCCTCCGCCGGCCTCGATCGTCGTCTTTGCGCCCGGTGCCAACGGGAACGTCGCTCCCGTCCAGATCATCGAGGGCTCGAAGACGCAGCTCGCCGAAGTCAACGGCCTGTCGGTGTATTGAGTGCATCTTCCCGAGGATGGACGACGAATGCCCGTTTCGTATCGGCTTGCGACGATGGCCTTCGTCGTCGTCGCCGCCGTTGTTGCCGCGTGCAGTTCGCAGAGCTCGACTCCCTACGTGCCCCCGGCTGCGGCCTCATTGAACCCAGTCGACGTCTACGATTTCAAGGGAACGCCGTTTGGCGCCGAACCGAAAGGTCCGCTGGTTGCCGCCGGTTCGATGCTCTACGGCACCACGTACTGGGGCGGAGTCAACGACGAGGGCTCGATCTTTTCGCTCGATCCGCGCGGAAACGTAAAAACGATTCACAGTTTCGGCGGAACCGACGGCAGCCATCCGATCGCGGGACTCACGAGTGCGGGTCCGTTTTTGTACGGCACGGCCTACTGGGGCGGGCATAGGAGCGCGGAATGCCTTTCCGGATGCGGGACGGTGTACCGGTACGATGTCGCCGGGCACCGATTGTTGTTGCTGCACTTCTTCGGGGGCCGGTCGCACGCGGAGAATCCTTACGCGGGCGTCATCGACGCCGGCGGAACGCTCTACGGCACGACCGATGCGATCCACACCTTCGGGACGGTGTACGAACTGAAAGACGACGGCACCGGGTTTTCCGTCATTCACGAGTTCCAAGGCAACAGACACGACGACGGAAGTACCCCCAAGGGGGACCTCGTTTACAGCGACGGCACGTTTCTCGGAACGACGCAGTACGGCGGAAGCGTAGCGGATCGGGGATACGGCGTGATCTACCGTTTCCGCGCGACGAACCCGAATTTCGGCATCATCCACAAGTTTCTCGGCTGGCCCTCGACGCTTCCGCGGCACCCGGTGGGCGGGCTCTTCAAGTACGGCGACACCTACTACGGCACGGCCTCTTCCGGCGGGACGTACGGTTGCGGCGGCGTCTACAGCTTGGGCCCGAAGGGCTTTGCGGTCTTGCACGAGTTTGCGTGCGCCCCGTCCGACGGGAACGAACCATTTTCGAAGCTGACCGCGGCGAACGGCCTGCTGTATGGCACGACGTACAAGGGCGGCACCGACAATATCGGAACCGTTTTCGCAGTGTCGACCGATGGCAAGATCTACACGAGCTATGGCCTCCCGAACGCGGACGGCAAGCGGCCTCACGGCGCCTATCCGTACGCTGGACTGGTGTTGCACGATGGCACGCTCTACGGAACCACGCAAAACGGCGGAACGTACGACAAGGGAACCATATTTCGCGTCGCTCCCCTCCCCGGGAATCCCACGCCGACGCCATCGGCGTCCCCGACGGCGACCCCGTCGCCAACGCCTTCGCCTACGCCGTCAACCCCGCCGTCGACGGCGCCCACCTTCGCCACCGTGCATCTTTTCACGGGAGGCCACGGCGGAGCCAATCCGGTCGCGCCTCTCACCGCTGCCAACGGGAATCTCTACGGCACGACGTACAACGGGGGCGTTTTAGATTCGGGGACGTTTTACGAGGTCGGCAAGCATGGATTCCAGGTGCTGTACTTATTCAACCCGCTCAAAGGCGTGCATCCGCATAGCAACCTCATCGTGCGCCAAGACCGGCACGGAGTCTCTTTCTACGGCACGACGGAATCGGGTGGGGATGCCTTGTGTCATCTCATTGGGTGCGGCGTCATCTTCGAAATGGCCGTCACTTCGGAACACGTGGGCCCGTACGATCTGCACCATTTTAGCGATGGCGACGGCGACCGGCCGATCGGCGATATCGTCGAGTCGGGCCGTTATCTCTACGGAACCACGTTCATCGGCGGCGCGAGCGTGTTTACGAACTCGAGGCCGCTGACGGAGCCTCCGTGCCCTCCCGAATGTGGGACGGAATGTCCGGCCGGCTGCGGCGTCGTGTGGAGTCTCGACCGGACGAATAACGCGTTGAACGTGCTCCACGCATTCAAGTTCAACGTGCATCGCGCCCTCTACGACGGCGCGTACCCGAAAGCGGGACCGTTACTCGTAGGCCACTATCTGTACGGAACGACGGCAGGCGGCGGACGTGCGAGGAACGTGACCGACCACGACGGGACGATCTACCGAATCGACCTCACGAACAACCACTACGAGCTGCTGCACAGCTTCAACGGCGGGAGCGGCGGTTCGTTTCCGGAAGCGTCGCTGGTAACCATCGGTGGCAACCTCTACGGCGTCGCGCAGAGTGGCGGGCGGGGCTGTGGCGTTCGCGGGTGCGGCGTCGTCTTCGAAATCGATCTGTCGGGTCCCCGAGCTGTAGAGCGCGTGCTCTATAGCTTTGGCGGAAAACCGGACGGCGCGTACCCGCTGGCCGGCCTGGTCTACTCTGGCGGCTGGCTCTACGGCACGACGTCGGTGGGCGGAAAGAACGACTACGGCACGGTCTTCCGAATCTCACCCGCCGGCCTCGGCTATGGCATCGTTCACTCGTTCGATGGAAAAGATGGAGCAAATCCGATGGCGAGCCTCGTGGTCTCGGGTACAACGATCTACGGAACGACCGACAAAGGCGGCGTAAACGACAACGGCACCGTCTTCGCCCTCAGGTTCTAAATTGAAGAGGCAGATATGATCGCCATTTTACGTTCCGCGGGCGCCGCCGCGCTCGCCGTTTCGCTGTTGGCCCCCATCGCCGCGCCGGCGCAGACCGCGAGCGATACCCTGGCCGCCGCCACGGTCGCGCAGATCGACTCGGTCGCCACCAAGGCCGTCACCGCGGGTCACGTCGCGGGCATGTCGCTCTCCGTCGCGCGCGACGGATCGATCGCCTACGAGCGAGGCTACGGCTTCGCCAACCTCGCCCACCGGGTTAAGGCGACGCCGGAGACGCACTACGAGATCGGTTCGATCACCAAGCAGTTCACCGCAACCGCCGTCCTGCAGCTCAAAGAGGCCGGCAAGCTGTCGTTGAGCGATACGCTGGCGCGGTGGATTCCGGAATACAAACGCGGCGCCGCTATTACGATTAAAGAGCTGCTCCAACAGACGACCGGCGTCCCCGACTACACCGACGTCAATCACTTCGAAAAGATCGCGGGCACGCAGCAGCCGAGCTTTGCCAAGATGCTCGCGCTCGTCGCAGACAAGCCGCTGGCCTTTACGCCCGGCAGCAAGTTCGCCTATAGCAACACCAACTACATTCTGCTCGGCGAGATCGTGGAGCGCGCATCCGGCACCACGTGGGAGCGCTACGTCCGCGCGCACTTGTTCGCACCGGCGGGTATGACGCAGAGCGGCTTCATCGACGACGAAGCCAAGCTGCAGCCAATGGCGACCGGCTACCAAATGACGAAATCGGGGATCAAGGTGGCTCCGCCGCTGCTCTCCGGCTGGGCCTGGTCGGCCGGAGCGATCGTCTCGACGGTCGGGGACATGCAGGCCTGGGATGCGGCCCTGCTGCGCGGAAAGCTCGTCAATCAAACCGATCTCGCCGCAATGTTTTCGCCCGGTAAGCCCGCGTTCGACAAGGGTTCGTTCTATGCGTTCGGCTGGGTCGTCGACAGCGCCGACGGCCACAAGCGCATCTGGCACAACGGCGGTACGTTCGGGTTCACGTCATCGAACCTGCTCTTCCCGCGCGACCGTCTGGCGATCGTCGTGCTGCAGAACACCGTTTCGATGGTAGACCCCGATTCCACCGCGATGCGCGTGTTCGAGGCGCTCGTACCGTCCGCGGCCGTCGTCGCGTCTGCGAAAGGCGAGGATCCCGCCGTGACGGCGCGGGTCCGCAGCGTCATCGCGCAGCTCGAAAGCGGGACGCTCGATCAATCGCAATTGACGCCCGACCTGAGCGAAAAGCTGACGCCCGCGCTCCTCGCCGACGTCAAAGCGCAATTCGGGCCGCTCGGTGCGCCGCAACAACTGATCTTTCTTTCGAAGCGGCAGACCCCCAAAGGCACGCTGTATACGTACAAAGCCGTGTTCGCCGCCGCCACCTTGAACGCGCATCTGGGCATCAGCCCCGCCGGCAAAATCGCAGGCTTCAATCTGACGCCGTAACGAGAAAACCGCTGAATCGGAGTCATGCGGCGCAACGGGGCCGCGATCTGCGAGAGGGCGTCACTCCGCCCCACAGCAAGCCGTTGTTAGCGCCGGAGTAAAATTGACCCACCCCGCCGGTCGAAAATTGACCCACCTGAACCCTCGGCGAACTAGGTTCGCGTGCTGCAAAAGGAGCTTCAGGTGGAGACTCAGGTCTTGCATCGGCAGGGCAAGAGCATTCGCGATCGCGCGCGAGGCGCGAGCGCAGACCAAAGGAAAAATCGAGCGGTTTCATCGGTACCTGCGGGAATCGTTCTTCAATCCGCTGCAGGCAGCGCAGACTGATCTCGTTGACGTCGCCCTGGCAAATCGAGAGGTACGGCCGTGGCTAGACGAAGTCGCCAACTGCCGCCTTTACGCCACCCTCAAGGAGCACCCGGTGGACCGGCTCGCCATCGAACGGCAATCATTGCGGCCGCTGCCGCTACCGTACGGCGGTCGGCAGCCCGTTATACCCAGGGGACTTGTCTTCACGTTCCGATGCCGACAGAATCGCTGCAGCATCCACTTTCGGTCTACGAACGTGTTGCTGAGGAGATCGGCGCATGATGGATTTCGAACGCATCGACGATCTCTGCCAGCGCCTTGCTATGGGTACGATGGCAACGCATTTTGGGCACATTGCTGAAGAGGCCGTGCGCAAGGAATGGAGTTACCAGGACTTCTTCGAGCGCATGCTACAAGCCGAATATCGGGAACGACAAGAGCGTAGCCGCGTTCTGCTGACAAAAATCGCTGGCTTTCCGGCAATCAAGACGCTCGAGCAATATGATTGCGGCTTCGCAGCCGGGGCACCGAAATCGTTGAGTAACGAGTTAACTTCACTGGCCTTCATCGAACGGGCAGAAAACGTTGTGTTGCTCGGACCCAGTGGCGTTGGCAAGAAGCACTTGGCGATCGCACTTGGCGATCGCACTTGGCTACAAGGCAACGCAATCGGGGATTAAAACACGTTTCGTTTCCGCCGCCGATCTCATGCTGCAGCTTGCATCGGCCTATCGGCACGATCCCCTCAAGGAATACATCCGACGCGCGATCCAAGCGCCGAAGCTGCTCATCATTGATGAACTTGGCTACCTGCCGTTTTCGCGACAAGGGGCCAGCCACTTCTTCCAGGTCATCGCACAACGATATGAGCACTGATCGGTGCTCATCACAAGCAACTTACCGTTTGCGCAATGGGTTACCGCGTTCGCTGGCGATGCGGCGATGACAGCGGCGATGCTCGATCGGCTTCTGCATCACGCGCACATCGCGACGATCGGCGGCGAGAGCTACCGTTTGAGAGAGCGTAAGAAGGCGGGAATCAAGTTGCCAGCTGCAAAACTCGCTAAAGCAAGCCAACCTTGATCCGGAGATTTGATTGAACCTATGGAGCCCCTCGAACTTGCACTCAAGACGTACCAGGAACTAAGCCCTGTAAGCTACTTGCAGCACACACACGATTCTCGCGTTCACGACATCGCCTATGATGGGAAAACTCTCGTGCTTGTGTCGGAGTCCTGGGTCGGCACCGATCCGATTAACCCTGTCTCAAACTTCTCCGTAATCTTTAGCCGTTACCGAGCCACGTTTTCTGGCGTAGAGAACTTCGAACTGGAAACGATCGACCGCGATGAGTATCCAGGCCCAGCGACCTTTACGGATTTCATAAAGGAGGAAATCCGAGAAGTAAGCGTAGCACTGCCAAACGTGACGATCGGAACAGACGGACACGAAATCCGATTTATTTGCCGATCCTTCGACGTTGAACGCTTCGCACCGACGAAAGACGACGTTAGGTAACGGCCCGGCAAAGCGGGAGCCCGGGCGCCCGCCAGAAAACTGTAGCCAAGGTGGGTCACTTTTAAACGGGGACCCAGCGCCAAAGTGGGTCAGTGTTCGGCCGACGTTAACACCGTTCAACCAATCGAGTCCGCGATCGAGGCCGGAGGTCCGCCTGGTCGGGCGCGGATGCGGCCGGTCTCTCGATCTGCCGCCGTAGTGCCTAAAGCTGATTTGCGAAGACCAGCGCTCGAGCGCTTTGCCCGGCGTCGCAAAGTGCGGCGAGCCGCCCGGGCCAAAACGCGATGACTTGCACACCGCAGTCGACGATGCCCACCACGTTTGGCGTTCCGTCTGGCGCAAATCGAACCAAACGGGAACCAATTACTCGCATACTGCGAACCGTCGTCCGACTTTGCCACTGCCACATAGGTGTTCGGCCCGGTCAGGGTGAGTGGACGAGCGGGGCCCGGAAGAAGCGTCATTCGTAGCGTAGAGCGGCCTACGCTCACGAGCGCGGCTCCTTTCGGCGTCTGCGCGAGGAAACGATTGAGGCCAAACCACGCAAGGGGCTGCATGTCGCGGAGCCACAAGGGCCTTTGATTCTGCGCGTTTGGCGCTAACGAGTAGTAGAACCAGTATCCGGTGTCGCAGACGTAGGCGACAGTCTTCACGACCACCGCTTGGCGCCAGCAGCCTTGCTGAGGATCGCCCTTCCCGCTTTCGTCGTACGCTGAGTAGGGGCCGAACGGATACGTCGCTACGACGTGCCCGGAGGCCAGATTTACCTGCGAGATGACGACGGCGATGGAATCGGGATCGAAGAGCGCCCGCTCGTCGAAGTATACATCTCGTCCCTCAGATCCCATTATTCCGCCGTAGATGCCCTTTTGCCAAAGAGCGCGGCCCGTAGCGCGATCGTATGCCGTCAATACATCCCGCATCGGCTCTCCCGACGTCGTCTTCTGCAAGACGACGTCGCCGATCGACTGTGGAGGGTAAGCGAAAGACTCTCCCGCCACCTCGCCTGACTTCCATAGTTTTCGTAGCGTGCGTGCATCATATGCGGCGTAGCTCTGACTATCGACTCCGTAAAGAACGCCCCCAAGCACGCCGAGCGGGCGGATCGGCGCGGAGGCGGTAGGCTCCCCGGTGCTTATCGAGAGAGAACGATCGTCGAGGAACAGCCGGTCTGCAAACATGGGCAGACGGGCCGGCGGCCAAATCAAATTGGGGTGGACGGCGCGGCTCCAGAGCAATCGACCGTCATCGAGCTTTACGGCCTCGATCGAAGGCCCAACACCAAAAAGCCCGATCGGTCCGTCGTTTCCACCAAAGAAGTGCACGTCGATGTTGAATCCCAGATACGGGTGCGTCAGCGGTGGTCTTCCACTGCCGAGCGGCGGAGGCGTTTCGGAAACGACCGGGAGTTGCCGCCAGTGCTGGGTCGGAAGCGTTGTCGCGGTGGCTATTGCGAGGTTAAAACCTTTCATGTAGGCGCTCTGCGCCGGTGCTCTCGGAGTGCAGCCGCAAACGAGCAGTATCACCGCGAGGACCGTGCCGGCGGCTTCACGCGATTCGAGCGTCACGGAACGAGCTCGAATGTGAAAACCGCTCCTTCGGTGACGGTGGGACCCGAGTCTGGGACGTTCATCGTCGGGAACAACCGGTATGGCTGAGTAAGATAGTACTCTGGGAGAGGCGTCACGTTGATCAGCTTTCCGATATGGCGCCCATCGGCTTCCGCGATGGCGCTGGCGCGAGCGCGCGCAACCGCGACGGCGATCTTCAATGCGGCATCGGTCGCGGCGTCTGGGTTGAGCGGTTCGAGTTTAGAGTCCGGGTGGGTGGCCGCCCTCCAGCCGGTGGCTCGTATTGCAGAAAGGACGGCCGGCATTTTTGCTGGATCGACGAGCAGCTCTGCCTGAGCATCAGCACTAGCTACCATTCCATTGTGAAGTTGATCGGAATACGCTTCACCGTTGCAAACGGCGTTCACAAGTCCCATTTTTACCATCAGCGTTTCCAAGCCGGTCAAGGCCAAACGCGCGGCGGCGTTCGCCTCGGCGACGCTCGCAGCTTTATGCTGGTAGTACACGGGCGTCGCGACGACCCAATCGGCGACGGTAGTCGTTCCGGATGCAACGACGGTTATTCCGGGCGGAAAAGTGACGGCGTCACTCTTCACGTCGAACTGCTGCGCTGCGGCAGACATCGGAATCAGTGCAAGGGCTCCGGCCCAAAAAAGCGGACGTAACAAGATCACCCTCCTTCAGTTCGGCCGTTTTCTGCCGTCTCATGGTGCGTGTTAACCGGCGCGAAAAGCCAACGGGCGTCGACGGCTGGTTGCGCGTTCAACTGACCTTGGATGTAAATGTTTGCCTTCGGACGGGACGAAGCAACGTCCATGCAATTCGCTAAGGAAATATCGAGCAAGGCTGCGCGGACGCCCTCTTCGGTAGAGCATGCGAGCTCTTTTATGACGCTTTCCCGGATCGAAACGGACCCAAGCCGCTCGAGAGCCAAGCGTTTGAAGTGTGACGCGGAACAGGTCCCAGGGTGTTGTTTGGTCCACGGTTCGTTTCTCAGCGACTCGAGTGTCGGCTTCTGAAGCAGCTCGGTGCGCGTCACGAGAGGGCAATACCACGCCAAGTAGCCGCAAGCCAATTCAGCCTTCAGAATAAGGAGCGCGCCCCAAGCATCTGCCATCCAGTCGTAAGCGCTCCGCTGTTTTAAAGCTGGCGTAACGTAGGGATTGTAGGGCGCCCCGCCCGACGTAGGATAGGCAAATACATCGCCCGGTCGCATGATAAGGGTTTGTGGGCTCTTTATAACCTTTCGTGGCCGAGCTGCGCCGTTTGCTACCAGCCGGGCACGAAGCTCCTGTAGCACAGCAGCGCGTTTTCGTAATAGGCCTGCGGCCATACCCAGTGCCGCGAGCATGTTGAGATCCGCGGCGCTATCGATAATGTCGAGCGCTTTGCGCGTCGCCTCGGGGCACGGTATGCCGCGTTTCTGAAACTGGTCGGCGACGACGAGCCAAAAGCTGGTGTGCTGCTCGTCGCCGGCGTTCTCCGCCGCGTGGGCCGCCTCAGCTCGTAGGAGAGCGAGTATTTCTTCACCGCTAATGGGCAGCCGGGCCATGCCCGCGATACTGTCGCGAAGATCGAGGGCATCGTCATCTTGGTATAGCCCTGCTCCCCAAGTTCCCACGGCGCCGACCGTTCGATGAGCGGAAGCGGGATCCCGCGCCGAGCCCCTTCGGTTATCGGCCTTCGTTCTACGCGCGCGCTTCGGCGGCTTCCATCGCTTGGAAGGCTTTGCTGGTGAGGCCGTGGCGCAGCGCGCCGGCGATGAAGCGCGACGCTGCGCGCACGCGCGCCAGGTCGACGCCGGTTTCGACGCCCATGCTATGGAGCAGGTAGAGCACGTCTTCGGTGCCGACGTTGCCGGTCGCGCCGGGGGCGTAGGGGCAGCCGCCCAGGCCGCCGGCCGAGGAGTCGAACGCCGCGATGCCTTGCTGCAGCGCCGCGTAGACGTTGGCGAGCGCGGTGCCGCGCGTGTCGTGGAAGTGAAAGGCGATCCGTTCGATCGGGATGGAGCGCGCGAGCAGCGGTACGAGCTCTTCGACTTGGCTCGGCACGCCGACGCCGATCGTGTCGCCGATCGAGAGCGAGTCGCAGCCCATCTCCATGAGCTTCACGCTCACGTCGACCACCATCTGCGCCGTCACCGCGTCGCCGAAGGGCGAGCCGAACGCGGTCGACACGTAACCGCGCACCCAGACGCCGTCGTGCTTTGCCGCCGTCACGACGTCGCGAAAGGTCGCGAGCGATTCGTCGACCGTCATGTTGATGTTGCGTTTCGTGAACTGTTCCGACGCCGCGGTGAAGACGGCAATCGCGTCGGCGCCGGCCGCGCGGGCGCGCTGGTAGCCTTTGAGGTTCGGCGTGAGCACCGGGTAGCGCACGCCAGGCGCTTTGCGAATGCGCTCGAACACCTCGGCAGCGTCGGCAAGCTGCGGAACCGCTTTGGGGCTGACGAACGAGGTGGCCTCGATCCAGCGCAGACCGGTCTCTGAGAGCAGATCGATGTAGCGCACCTTGTCGGCGGCGGAGACGATCTCGCCCTCGTTTTGCAGCCCGTCGCGGGCACCCATCTCGAAGAGCGTTACGGATTTCGGCAGCTTCATACTCGCTGCTACCGCTTCGCTGCCGGGTCCGGTTGCGCCCCGCCGAAACTCGGCGGCAGCCGAGAGGTAGCAAGGGGCATGAAATTTCGCTGGAACGCCTCCTTCTCGAAGAACTGGTCCTGGCAGGCCGGGGAGGCCTCGGTCAGCTTCGCGGAGCGCACGATGCGCGCCGGGCTCTCCGCACGCGGCCGGCTGATCGTGCGGGCCCCGTTCGGCAACCTGCGTGTCGCCGGATGCGACGAAAAGGCGCCGTCGTTCGAGATCCGCGTGAGGGCCGAGCGGCCAGGCGACGCTGCCGGCGTGACCTATCGCGTCGACGAACGCGACGGCGAGACGGAGGTCGTCGTCGAGGGCGCCCCAGCGAAGGATGCGGCCGAGGTGTGCGTCGAGCTCTCGGTTCCACGCGGCGTCGATCTCGAAGTGCACTGCGGGCTGGGGAACTTCAGCGCCGCCGACGTCGGCCCGATCGAGGTGGACGCCAATCTCGGCGCCGTGGCGATCGCGGGAGCGCTATCCGATTGCAGCGTGCGGGCCAACGCCGGCGCCGTGGTGGTGACGCTCGCGGCGCAGTGGGCCGGCGAACGCGTCTCGATCGGCGCGAATCTCGGGCCGGCCACGCTGCGCGTACCCGCCGGCCTCGAGCTGGCGTGCACCGCCACGTCGACGGTCGGGCGTGCAAGCGTCGAGTGCCCGTCGGCGGATTCGGGACCGCCGGCGACCGTGCACTGCAACGTCGGGGACGCGACCATCGTGCCGGCGCCCTAAGCCCGAACGCGGGCGGTCATCCGCAGCCTGCGGCGAAAGAACGCTCTCACTCGCTAGGAGGCAGCCTATGAATCGCCGATTCTTGCCGAATGCGCTCGCGCCGGTTATTGCGGCGCTCTGCCTAGTGCTCCAGGCCGCCCCTGTGGCGGCCGAATCAAACGACGTCGTGATCAGCCGCAACGACAGCGGGTACTCGGTGCTCGTCAACGCGCTGGCGGCGAACATCCACTACACCTACGAGCCGGCCAGTCAATGCGAGCTCAAAGTGGCCTGCTTCATCGTGAACGCCAGCATCGGGATGAGCGGCATCGATGCGACCGCACCGGGCGGCTGCAAAGTCGATCGCGGCAACGCGCAAACGCCGACCGCCGTGACCTGCCCCGCCGGCGGTGCGGTCTCGTTCAAGATGGCGCGCGGCGGAACGTGGAGCGCCTACGCTGGCGGCGGCGGCCAGCATACCGGCACGCCCTGCTCGCCCGAACGCGTGATCGTGCGCACCGGCAGCGGCGCGAACTCGATCGACACGTGGGACGGATGCCGCGAAGCGGTGTTCTGCGATGCCGCTCCGTCGGCGTTCAGCGGCGTCGAAGCCGACGGGTTCGACGAAATTCGCGGTAACTGCAGCTCGGTGGTACGCCACTAATGCGCGGCATCGTCGTTCGCGCGGCCGGAGCCGCGCTCGCCGCACTTCTTGCCGGATGTGCCGGAGCGGGCGCGGGCCGCGGCGGGCTCGGCGCCGTGCCGGGCGCGCGGCCCGCGCATGCGAGCGCGTTTCGCTCGGGCCCCGACTCGGTGATCTTGCAGACTCTGGACGTGCCGCTGAGCCAGTTCCCAATGGCGACGGGTACGCTGCTCACCGGCATTCGGGGGCGGTTCATCACCGGATTCACGACCAATATCAACGGCTCGAATCTCGGCGTCGTGTACGATCGCAACACCGGCATTTGGACGCCGATCAAGTATCCGAACTCGGCCAAAACCAGCGTGTACGGGCCGGCGATCACGCAAACCGGCTACCGCGTCGTCGGAAGCTACGAGAAGAAGGGCCAGACCAACGCCGACGGATTCGTGTACGATTCGACGACCAACACGTACGCGACGATCGACGCACCGCCCAGCCTGTGCGCGCCGAAATCGTGCAACTACACGATCGTGCACAGCAACTACGGCAACGCGACCTACAAAGCCGTCGGCAATTACGATGCGGTCTCCACCTCCGGCGGCGTCGCGGCCGACACGACGTACCCCATTTCGGGGCATGCGTTCATCTACGACTCGGCGACGAAGAAGTTCGCTACGCTGCAGTTCCCCGGCACGATCAGCTCGACGGCCTACGGCATCTGGATGAACGGCAACGTGGTGGCGATCGCCGGCGGCTTCACCGACAAGACCGGCACGCACGCATACGTGCGCAACTTGGCCGGCACGAAGATGCTGACGTATACGTGGCCGAAATCGATTCTCACCCACTTCGAAGGGATCACCGGCGCGGGCGGCCCCGGGAACTACAACGTCATCGGCGATTACTTCGATCTCAAGAACAAGACGCTCGAGTACGGGTTCTTCCTGCCGATTCGCAACTGGAAGGCCGGGACGCCCACCACGATCGGGCCAGTCAGCGCGAACTCCGTGTACCAGCGGACCGTCATCGGCGTCTACATGGGCGCCGGCCTGGCCAACGGCTACATCACCGCGATCCCATAGACCGGGCGGCGTTACTCGTCGCCCAGATCGAGAATCACGCGAAGGCCTTCGTCGACGGAGGCCATCGTTTTTGCGGAGAGACGGCCGAGCATTTCGCCACGCACGCGCGCGCGATCGAGCGTACGTACTTCGTTGCAGAGGACGAGGCTGTCACGTGCGAGACCGCCCTCGGGCGCGCGGACCAGGACGTTGAGGAGATTGCCGCGCTCGTTGCGGGCACTTCGTATGGGGCAAACGATCGTGGTCGGCGACGCGGCGTTTGCACTGTCGCGTTGAACGATGACGCACGGCCGCGTCTTGCGCTCTTCGCTTCCCGCGACCGGATCGAGCGAAAAACGCCAGACCGTGCCGCGCTTAATCGCCGCCGAGGCCATCGGACGCCGTTGGGTCGAACTCGCGTGCGACCTCGGCATCGGCGACGCGGTTTCGGGTGCAAATGCTGGCAACCTCGGCGTCGACGAGCTCCCGCTTGCGCCGTCGCGCCGCGCCGACCGCTGCGTCGACCATGAACGCCGTCCGGTTCTCGGCAACGGAATCGATCAAGGCCAGCGCGTCGTCCGGAATCAGCATCGAAATCCTAGGCATATGCAGAGTATGCCTCTTCCATATGCTTGCGTCAAGCGCGCGGAGTTAGCCGAGTTCGACCAGCGGCGTGCCGCCGGGGACGATGTCGCCTTCTTTGACGAGGATGCGTTTGACGGTGGCGGCGACCGAGGCTTCGATGCGATGCTCCATCTTCATCGCCTCGAGGACGAGCAGCAGCGCGTGCTCTTCGACTTGCGCGCCTTCCTCGACCGCGATCTTCACGATCTTGCCCGGCATCGGCGAGGTGATGCGCCCATCGCCGCCGCCGCCGTGGGCATCGGCGGCGCCGCGCGCGTCGGGAGGCGGCGCGAAGGCGAAGCGGTACCAACGGCCGTCGAGATGCACGTGCACGTCGCCGCCCGAGCGCGCGACCGTGCCGGCAAACGACGCGTCGCCGAAGCGCGCGTGCACGCGATCGCCGCGCCGTTCCGCGGTGAGTTCGCCGTCGTACGTGCCGGAGAGGCGCCAGGTCGAGGGCTTCGGCGTCGCGTCGGCGACCAGGTCGGCCAGCGCGCCGTCGTGCTGGAGGCGTAGCGGCATGCCGACGCCGCCGATGCGCCAGGGCGCCGCGCCGTCGACCAGCATGGCGGCCGCGCAGAGCAGCGTCGCTTCGCGCGGCAACTCGTGCTTGCTGAAGATCGATTCGTCGAGCCGCTGCGCGAGAAAGCTCGTGGTCGTCTCGCCGGCGCGGAACGCGTCGTCGCGAGCGATCCAGAGCAGCAGCGGCACGTTGCTGCGCACCCCGTCGATCGTGAAATCCTCCAGCGCGCGCTCGAAGCGAGCGACGGCGTGCGCGCGATCGCTGCCGAAAACGATCAGCTTGGCGAGCATCGGGTCGTAGTAGACGCTCACCTCGCTGCCCGTGTCGACGCCGGAATCGAGGCGTACGCCCGGACCTTCCGGCGGCGCCCAGTGCGTAATCGTGCCGATCGACGGCAGCAGATGATTGGCGGGATCTTCAGCGTAGATGCGCCCTTCGATCGCCCAGCCGCGCGGCCGCACGTCGGCTTGCGAGATCGTGAGGCGCTCGCCGTTGGCAATGCGCAGCTGCCACTGCACGAGATCGACGCCGTACACCAGCTCGGTCACCGGATGCTCGACCTGCAGGCGCGTGTTCATCTCGAGAAAGTAGAACTCGCCCGACGCGTCGAGCATGAACTCGCACGTTCCGGCATTCACGTAACCGACCGATTGCGCCGCGCGCACCGCCGCGGCGCCCATCGTCGCGCGCAGCTCGGGCGAGAGCGCGACCGACGGCGCCTCTTCGACGATCTTCTGGTGGCGGCGCTGGATCGAGCACTCGCGCTCGCCGAGGTGGATGGTGGTGCCGTGTGCGTCGGCGAGCACTTGAAACTCGATGTGGCGGGGGTCGCGCAGGTAGCGCTCGAGCAGCACGGCGTCGTCGCCGAAGGCGGCCAGCGCCTCGCGCTGCGCGGCGGCGAGCGCTTCGTCGAACGCGTCGAGCGATTCGACTACCCGCATGCCGCGGCCGCCGCCGCCGGCGCTCGCTTTGATCAGCAGCGGGAAGCCGACGCGCCCGGCCTGAGCGCGCAACGCTTCGAGCGTGCGGTCGTCGCCGTCGTAGCCCGGCACGACCGGGACGTCGAACTCGCGCACGCGGCGCTTCGCTTCGATCTTGCTCCCCATCGCCGCCATCGCTTCGGGCGACGGCCCGACGAAGGTCATGCCGGCATCGCGCACGGCGCGCGCGAACGCCGCGCGCTCGGAGAGAAAGCCGTACCCGGGATGCACGGCGTCGGCTTGCATGCTCGCCGCCGCGGCGATCACGGCGTCGATATCGAGATACGATTCGGCGGCCGGAGCCGCGCCGACGCAGCGCGCGTCGTCCACGAAGCGCAGATGGTACGCCCCGGCGTCGGCTTCGGAGTAGATGCCCAGCGGCACGATCCCGAGCTCGCGCGCTCCGCGCGCGACGCGCACCGCGATCTCGCCGCGGTTGGCGATCAGCAGACGGCGAATCATTCGCGCACGAACGACGCTTTGCGCCGCTCCAGAAACGCGCGCAGGCCTTCTTGCGCTTCCGCGCCGATGCGCTGCTTGGCGATCGCCTGCGACGTGAGCGCGCGCGTCTCGCGGTACGTCGAATCGAGCACGTTGCGGATCAACAGCTTCGCGGCGGCGGTCGCCTGCGGGCCGGCGCTCCGCAAGTTCGCCGAGCACGCGATCGACGGTCCCGTCGAGCTGGGCTTCCGGCACGACTTCGTGCACCAGGCCGATCGTCTTGGCGCGTTCGGCGCCGAAGCGCTCGCCGGTGAGGAAGAGCGCGCGAGCGTGCGACGCGCCGATTTTGCTCAAGACGAACGGCGAGATCACCGCCGGAATGATGCCGAGCTTTACCTCGGTGAAGCCGAAGACGGCGTCGTCGGCGGCGATCGCGACGTCGCAGACGGCCGCCAGGCCGGCGCCGCCGCCGAGCGCGGCGCCGTGAATGCGGCCGATCACGGGACGGGTGCAGTTGTCGATGGCACGGAACATATCGCTCATGCGTTCCGCATCGATGGCGTTGGCCTCGAAGCTCAAATCGAGCGAGGCGCGCATCCAGTTGATATCCGCGCCGCCGCAGAACACCTTGCCTTCGCCGGCGAGGACCACGGCGCGTACGTCGTCGGCGGCGGCGATTCGAGTGAAGACGTCGCTCAGCTCGGCGATCACGTCGGCGTTGAACGCGTTGCGAACGTCGGGCCGCGAGAGCGTCACCCGCGCGATCCCGTCGTCTACGGAGAGGGCGATCGTATTCTGCGTCATGCTCCCGGCCGATTCTCGCCCCCATCCGGCCGCGCCTGGGAGGCGTATAGGCTGCAGGAGGGACCGCCGCCGATGCGCTTGATCTACCGCTACGCGCTGCTGACGAGGGTCAGCCACTGGGTCTGGGTGCTGGCATTCGCGGTGCTGGTGGGCAGCGGGCTGCAGATTTTCAATGCCTCGCCCAACCTCGACGCCAGCGACAAGAGCGATCCGGCGCGGCGCGTGCTCGCTATCGGGGCGCCGGCCGAGGGCGTCGGTACGACCACGGTTTTCGGCCACAGGTTCACCACCACCGGATGGCTGGGCTGGACCGACGACGGCATGGGCTCGAAGGGGCCGCACGCCTTTCCGGCGTGGCTGACGATTCCGGGCTTTCAGGATCTCGCCGACGGCCGCCGCTGGCATCTCTTCTTTGCGTGGATCGCGTCGGCGTGCTGGGTGGCCTGGCTGATCTCGGCGTGGGCGAAGGGCAGCTTGCGTGAGATGGTGCTGCGGCCCAGCGATCTTCCAAGGCTCTGGCCGATGCAAGCGTACTATTTGAAGCTGCGCAAAGATCCACCGCCCTTCGACGGCCCATATAACCCGCTACAGAAGGCGGCGTACACGGCCATAGGCTTCGTCGTCGCGCCGTTCGTGGTGCTCACCGGTCTCGCGCTCTCGCCGGGCATCGACGCGATCGCCAATCCGCTGACCGTCGTGCTCGGCGGCCGGCAGTTCGCCCGCCTGTGGCATTTTGCCGGCATGCTCGCGCTGCTCGCGTTCTTCGCGGTGCACGTGTTCCAAGTCGCGACGCAGGGCGTCGTGAATCAAATGCGATCGATGATCACGGGCTGGTACCGGGTCGCCGCGCACGGGAGCGAGCGCGGATGAAGCGCCGCATTTTTCTCGCGTCGAGCATCGGCGCCGCGCTGGCGGGCTGCGGCCCGATCTCCTCGCAACTCAACAACAATCAAGCGTTTCACAACGCGCTGACGTCGGCCGAAGCGCTCAATCACGCGCTGATCGGCACGCGCGGCCTCGCCCGCGAATACCGCGAGAGCGACGTCGACCGCAACTTTCGCGTCAACGGCTTCAATCCGCCGAGCGACAGCCGCTACCAGCAGCTCGCGGCGACCGGATTCTCGGGCTACCGCCTGCTGGTCGACGGCGCGGTCGACCGGCGCCGAACGTTCTCGCTCGGCGAGCTCGCCGCGATGCCGCAGCAGACGCAGATCACGCGCCACGACTGCGTGGAAGGCTGGAGCGCGATCGGCAAGTGGCAGGGCGTCCGCCTCGGCGACGTACTCGACGCGGTCGCGCCGCGCTCCGACGCGCGCTATGCCGTGTTCCACTGCATGGATAACGACGGCCAGGGAAACCTGTATTACGAAAGCCTCGACTTGCACCAGGCGCATCATCCCCAAGCGCTCCTCGCGACGCGGCTGAACGACGCGGCGCTCGATCCGGCGCACGGCGCGCCGGTGCGCCTGCGCGTTCCAACGCAGCTTGGGTATAAGAGCGCAAAATGGATCGCGCGCATCGAGCTGGTGGGCAGCTTCGCCAACATCGCCTCCGGGAATGGGGGCTACTGGGAAGACCAGGGCTACGAGTGGTACGCCGGCATCTGACGCCGGCGGCCGTCGTTTAAGCCGGCGAGCGAGCGGGTATCACCTTCGCGGTAAGGGAGCGAGTGCTAGCGTGCCTGCCATGGCTCCCGGCATCGTTGCGAGGGAGATGACCGATTTAAAGAGCGAGCTTGAGGACGTGCCGCCGGCGGTGCACTCGTTCCTCGAGTCGGAAGGCGAGATGGGCACGCGGATCGCGCGCTTCCCATGGTACGCCCATCCGCTGGGCCCGCTCGACCAATGGCCTGCGAGCCTGAAGACCGCGGTCAGCCTGATCTTGAACTCGCGGCACCCAATGTGGATCGGCTGGGGCCGCCGCATGTCGTTTCTCTACAACGACGCGTACTTGCACGTTCTCGGTTTGGCCAAGCATCCGTGGGCGCTGGGGCGGCCGGCCGCGGAAGTGTGGGCCGAGATTTGGGACGTTTGCGGGCCGCTCGCCGATAAGGTGTTTCAGCACGGCGAAGCGAGCTTCGTGGACGACGTGCAGCTCTTTCTCAGCCGCGGCGAACGGCTCGAGGAGACGTTTTACTCGTTTTCGTACAGCCCGATTCGCGACGAGTCCGGCGCCGTTGCGGGTTTGTTTTGCCCGTCGAACGACGTCACCGCGAAGGTCGTCGGCGCGCGCCGCCTGCGAACGCTCTCCGAACTCGCCGAGAACGCGCTCGTCCAGCGATCGACGGCGGCCGCCTGTGCGTCTGCCGCCGCAACGCTGGCCAAGAACGATGCCGACGTTCCGTTCGCGCTGCTGTATCTCGCCGACGGCGAACGCTGCACGCTGCAGCAGCGCGCCGGCCGTACGCTCGAGAACGACGCGCTCTGCGCTCGTTCGTTTCCGCTCGAAGACGCCTTCGCCGGCGGTCTTCAGCAGGCCGTCACCGGGGTAATTCGCAGCGGCCGGACGCAGCGCATCGCCTTTGCAAACGGCGAAGCGACGGTGCTTCCCGTCGCAGGACGCGCCGACGCGCGGCCGCTCGGCGCGCTGGTCGCGGGCGTCAATCCGACCCGCCCGCTGGACGCCGAGTACGAGACCTTCTTCGAGCTGGTCGCGTCGAACATCGGTGCGGCGATTCAGAACGCGCGCGCGGCGGAGGAAGAGAAGCAGCGCGCCGATGCCCTTGCCGAACTGGACCGTTCGAAGACGGCGTTCTTCTCGAACGTCAGCCACGAGTTCCGCACGCCGCTGACGCTGATGCTCGGCCCGCTCGGTCAGCTCGCCCAAGCCGAAGACGAAGAGGCCCGATCCCTCGCGCAGACCGCGCGGCGCAACGCGCTGCGCTTGCTCAAGCTGGTCAATACGCTGCTCGAGTTCTCGCGCTTGGAAGCCGGGCGCACGCAGGCGACCTTCGTCGCGACCGATCTCGCGCGGCTGGTGCGCGACGTCGCGAGCGGCTTCCGTTCGGCGATCGAAAGCGCCGGGCTGCGCCTCGTCGTCGAAGCGTCGCTCGACGAGCCCGTCTACGTCGATCGCTCGATGGTCGAGCGCATTCTGCTGAACCTGCTCTCGAACGCTTTGAAGTTTACGTTCGAGGGCGAGATCGCGGTCGTGCTGCGGCGCGCCGGCGACGCCGCCGAGCTGAGCGTGAGCGATTCGGGCGTCGGCATCGCGCCCGCCGACCTTCCACAGTTGTTCGAACGCTTTCACCGCATTCGCGGCGCGCGGTCCCGGACGCACGAAGGCACCGGGATCGGCCTGGCGCTCGTCCGCGATCTCGCCGCTCTGCACGGCGGGACGGTCGACGTAGAGAGCGCGATCGACGAAGGAACGACGTTTCGCGTGCGCCTTCCGCTGGGGCGCGAGCATCTCGATCCGTCGAAAATCGCCCAAGACGACGGCCCCGCGTACGCGAGCGCGGCCGAGCAGTACTTAGCCGAAGTCGACGCGACGATGTCGCACGGTGGAACGATCTCGCACGCGGCCGGCGCGAGCGGCGAGAAAAGCGCGCGCGTGCTCGTGGCCGACGATAACGCCGATTTACGCGAGTACGTGAGCGGAATGCTCGCGTCGCGCTACGACGTGACGACCGCGAGCAACGGCCGCGAGGCGCTCGAGGCCGCGCGCGCGGGCGCGTTCGATCTGATCCTCAGCGACGCGATGATGCCGGAGATGGACGGCTTCGAGTTGTTGCGCGCCGTGCGCGCCGACGAACGGCTGGCGGCAACGCCGTTCGTGATGCTCTCCGCGCGCGCCGGCGAGGAGTCGGCTCGCGAGGGTCTGCTCGAGGGCGCCGACGATTACGTCGCCAAGCCGTTTTCGAGCGAACAGCTGCTGGCGCGCGTGACCGCGCAGATCAACGGCGCGCGCATCCGCGAGCAGGCGGTGCGCGTGCTGCGCGCGAGCGAAGAGCGGTTTCGAACGCTGGCGGCTTCGCTGCCGTACGTCGTCTTCGAGAGCGACGCGGCGGGCAACGTCACGTTCTTCAGCGACGAATATGCGGCGTACACCGGGCTCGCCGCCGAGTCGGGCTACGGCGATGCGTGGCTGCAGGCCGTGCACCCCGGGGATGCGCCGGCCGTCGCCGAAGCGTGGGCGGCGGCCATCGCGACGGGCCAGCCGTTTTCGAGCGAGTTCCGGCTTCGGAGGCACGACGGGGCGTACCGATTGTTCGCGGCGCGCGCGATGCCGCAGCGGGACTCCGAGGGCGCCGTTCTGCGCTGGACCGGCACGGCCACCGACGTGCATCAGCAGCGCCAGGCGGCCAAGGAGCGCGACTTCCTTTCGCGGGCTTCGGAAATTATGGCGCAGCCGCTCGATCTGGCGGCGACGCTGACGTCGATCGCGTGGTTTACCGTCCCGGAAGTTGCCGATTGGTGCCAAATCGACCTCAGCGTCGACGGCGGCATCAAAACGGTAGCGATGGCCCACTGCGATCCCGATCGCGATCGCATCGCCCAAACCTTCGTCGGGCGCATGCACCTCAACGCTCGGGGCGAACACGGCACCCCGTACGCGATCCGCACCGGAACGTCGCAGCTGCTCGAGAGCGTGCCGCCGGAGATCGTCGAGCCTGCCGTCGGCGACCGGCACGAGGCGCGCCTGTACGGGGATTTAGGCATCGCGTCGTTCGTTGCGGTTCCGCTGGTCGCCGAAGGAAAAACGTTGGGCGCGCTCGCGGTCGTCTACGGCGCTTCCGGGCGACGTTATGGCGACGACGACGTGCCGATGTTGGAAGAACTCGGACGACGGGCCGGCTTGGCGATTCACAAAGCGCGCCTCTTCGAGCGCGAGCACCGCGCCGCCGAGTCGTTCCAAGAGGCGTCGCTCCCCGCGTCGCTGCCCGAAGCGCCGGGCCTCACGCTCGACGCGTTCTACTCACCCGGACGCGCCGAGGCGCAAGTCGGCGGCGATTGGTACGATGCCATGCGGCTGCTCGACGGGCGCGTCGTGATCTCGATCGGCGACGTCGCCGGCAGCGGCCTCGACGCCGCAGTCACGATGGGCAACATGCGGCAGATCATTCGCGGAATCGCGCAAGTACACGCCGATCCGGCGCTCATGCTCGACGCCGCCGACCGTGCCCTGCGCCTGGAATATCCGGATAAATTCGTCACGGCGTTCGTCGGCGTCTTCGATTCCATCAGCAGTACGCTCACGTACGCGTCCGCGGGCCATCCGCCGCCGCTGCTGCGCCGGCCCGGCGGCGAGATCGTGGCGCTCGCCGATGCCGGCTTGCCGCTCGGCCTGCGCTCGAATGCGGGCAATGCGGTAAGCAGCAGCGTCGATCTCGACGAGGGTTCGTGGCTGTTGCTCTATACCGATGGGCTGACCGAGTTCGCGCGTACGCCCGAGTCGAGCGAGCGCCGGTTGCGCGCGCTGATGGGCGATCCCGCGATCTTTGCCGGAGGTCGTCCGGCCAAGACGATCGTCGAGCGCATGATGGACGATGCGGTTGCCAGCGACGACGTCGCCGTCTTGGTGGTCAACGTGTGCGCTCCCGGGCAGAACGCGGCCGGCGATCTCTTGCAGCGCTGGTCGCTTCACACGGGAGACCCCGAGTCCGTCGGCGTCGCTCGCGCCGCGTTTACGGCGGCGTTCGAGCAACGCGGCGGGACGCTCGACGACGTGGCGATGGCGGAGATCGTCTTCGGGGAACTGGCGAGCAATACGGTGCGCTACGCGCCCGGGCCGGTGGAGGTCATCGTAGATTGGAGCGGCGCGGAGCCCGTGCTGCACGTGCTCGACCACGGGCCGGGCTTCCGTCACATTTCGATCCTGCCGCCAGACTTGCTGAGCGAATCGGGGCGCGGGCTGTTCATCGTCTCGGCGCTGACCAACGATTTTCGCGTCTCGAAACGCGCGAAGGCCGGAAGCCACGCGCGCGCGGTGCTGCGCCTGCAGAGCCGGCAGCTCGTCAACGACGGCACCAGCGCGCTTTCGGGCTCGCTGCTGTACGCGCTCGTCGATCGCGTCGGCGTCATCTCGGAGTAGCGTCGCGCCGTGGCGCCCGGGCCGGTCGCTACGCTCGCCGCTTGCGCGGTGCTGCTGGGCGCGGGCGACGGCGGCCTGCGCGCTTCGCTCGCCGCGACGGCGAAAGCCTACTACGCGCAGGCGGTCTCGATCGCGAAGGTGACGGGACGCGACACGGCGCTGGACTATTACCAGCGATTGCTCGACGATCGCGACGCGCTCGACGAGCCCGCGCCCGTCGGATACGATGCCGCGCAGTGGTCGGCAGTACGGCAGAACGTGGCCGCACTCGATCTCGATGCCGCCGGGCAGCTGATGCGGGACGACTTCCGTACGATGGCGAGCGTACGCGGACTCGGGGAGACGTTCGTGCGCAGTTCGCGAGACGGAACGATGCAAGCCGTGGCCGTCTACGTTCCCGCGAGCGCGGCGGCTGGGAAACCCGCTCCGCTGATCGTCTTCCTGCACGGCCACGGGCAATCCGAGACCGAACTGCTCGCGCCGCCCTTCGTCGCGGATCTAGCCGAGCGCACCGGCACGATCGTCGTTGCGCCGTACGGTCGCGGCGTCTACGATTACGAGGGCACGGCGAGCGACGTGTACGATGCGTTCGAGGCCGCGACGAAAGCCTTCAACGTCGATCCGCGCAAGCGCTACCTGGCCGGCTACTCGATGGGAGGCTTCTCGGTGTTCGCGATCGCGCCGCTTCATCCCGACGATTGGTCGGCGGTGATGTGCGTCGCAGGGTCGCTGCTCGGGAGCCAAGCGCATGCGGTGACCGCGATGCTGCGCACCAAGCCGTTCTACGTGCTGACCGGCAGCGGCGATCGCAGCATTCCGACGCAGTATCCCACGTCCACGGCGGCGTACTTGCGCGACCGCGGCATGGACGTTTCCTTCTACTCGCAGCCGCACGGGATTCACCGCATGGTCACGCTCCTGCCGATTCTCACCCAGGCGTGGACCGATATGGAAGCCGGGATCGTTCGCGCGCCGCCGCCGTCGCTTGCAGGGACGGCGTTGCCGTCGAGTATACCTGCGGCTACGGTGAAGAATTGAAGACGCGCGAGTTTGCGCGAGCGATCGAACGCTGCGAAATCGAAGGCGCGCGCGCCTGCGTCGAATCCGCGCGCCGCATCGCGCCCGAGAGCGGGGCGGAGCTCCTCGATATCGCGGGAGGCGTTGCGGCGTTCGCCGGGATCGATTCGCCGCTCTCGGAGGCGACCGGCTTGGCGATGGACGCGCCCGTAACCGCGAGCGAGATCGAGCGGCTCACGCGGTTCTACCGTTCGCGTGAAACGGCGGCCGCCGTGCTGGTGAACCCGTTTGCCGATCCATCGCTTCCGCAGCGGCTCGCGGACGCGGGGTACCGGCCGGCCGAGTACCAAAGCGCCCTCGCGGCCGACCTTTCGGCGATCGAGGGGCGGCACGACGAGCGCATCGCGCCGTCGGCCGATTCGGGCATTTGGGCCGAGGCGTCGGCGCGGGGATTTCTCGACGGCGCCGTTCCGCCGCCCGAGTTCGCCCTGGTCGGCCGCATCGTGGCCGAGGCCGCCGGCGTCGTCGCCCTGGCGGGGCGCAATGCCGGTGCCGTCGTCGCGACCGGCGCGATGGACGTCGCCGGGGCGATGGCCGGGCTGTTCGCGTCGTCGGTCCTGCCCGCGTTCCGGCGCCAGGGGTGGCAGAGCGCCTTGATCCTCGACCGCGTCGCGCGAGCGAAAGCGGCCGGCGCCCGCTACGCCCGCGCGGCGGCCGCTCCCGGGAGCGCGTCCGAAGCGAACTTCCGCCGCCTCGGCTTCCAGGTGCTCTATACCAGGACGCTCTGGAGGTGGCGGCCGGAGTAAGGTTGCCTGCCCTCGACGAATGATTGCCGGTGATGTACGTCGGCCGTTATGCCCGAGCGCTGCTCGGGTCGCTCGCGTTTGCCCTGGGCGTTTGCCTCGCGCCGGCCGGTGCGGCCGGCCCGGCGTTTGCCGTGCCGCCGCCGGGAACGATCGTCCAGACGGAAACGTCGGGCGTCTGGCTCGCGGTCGTGAGCCGCAACGTGCTCGGTCACGGCAGCGACGGCACGGCGTTCTATCAGTGGCATCTCTCCGTCTACGCGCGCAACGGTCAACGCTACGCGCTGGCGTACGCGTCGCCCGAAAAAGGCGGTCCGCTCGAGAAGGTGACGCAAGTGAACGGCGGCGACAAGCTGTGGTTTCCGGTGGCAACGGTGAGGATCGTCGGCTTCGCGCAGCTGATGCCCGCCGCGGCGCCGCAACTGGTGGTGCAATCGCACGAGATGTCGGCCGATTGCGGCGGTGCGACGGTAAGCGTGTTCGCGCTCGGGCCCAACGGCGTCGTGCCCGCCGCATCGTTGCGCAACGGCTGCGAGCTGAGCGCGAAGATCGTTTCCAGCGGAAACGGCGGCGCGACGCTCGCGCTAACGGGCCCGTACTACGGGCCGAATGCGGCGATGTGCTGCCCCACCAAAACCAAGGCGACCGCAACGCTGGCCTATCGCGACGGCGCGTGGTCGCAGTCGCCCAAGTACTACGAGCTGTTCGTCGGAAAGCTGCCGCCGCAGTAATGCTGGAATGGACGAAACCGGTGCTCGGTAACCTGCCCAGCCGGCCGACTCGTTACGTCGGCCACGCCGAAGAGGTGATGCGCATCGCCGCGGCGCTCGACGACCACCAAATCGTCACCATCACCGGGCCGGGCGGGGTCGGCAAGACGCGCACCGCGATCGAACTCGCCAAACGCGTCACGAGCTTTTTTCCCGACGGCGTCTGGTTCGTCAATCTCGCATTGCTCGACGACGGCACCGATCCGGTGCCGTTCGTCTGCGAGACGCTGCGCGACGTCGCGCCGCTCGCACGCGATGCCCGCAGTTTTGCCAACGCCATCGGCGAGCGCCGGTTGCTGCTGCTCTTCGATAGCTGCGAACACGTGCTCGAGCAGACCGCTTCGCTGGTCTCGACCATCGTCGCGGCAGCGCCCGGCGCGCGCGTGCTCGTCACCTCGCGCCAGCCGCTCGGCGCGATCGGCGAGGTGGCGCATCGCTTGGAGTCGCTCACCGTCGACGACGCCGTCGAACTGCTCTTCGACCGCGCCCGCGTCGCCGGCGCGCAAGTCGACGATCGCCGCCGCGCCGTGGCTGGCGCGATCGTCTCGTATCTCGATGCGATTCCGCTGGCGATCGAGCTGGCGGCGCCGCTGCTGCGCACGATGTCGGCCGAAGACTTGCTGCGGCATCTCGACGACCGCTTGCAGCTGCTCAGCATGGAGAACCGCGGCGCGCCCAGCCGCCAGCAAACGCTCGAAGCGGTGCACGATTGGAGCCACCGGCTGCTGGGGGAGAACGCGCAGAAGCTCTTCCGCCGCCTGGCCATCTTCATCGGCGGATCGACGCTCGAAGCGGCGATGCTCGTCTGCGCCGACGCGGAGTTCAACGAAGCGCGCCTGAGCGAAGCGCTCGAAGAACTCGTCGCAAAATCGCTGGTGGTGGAAGATGCGAGCGGCGGCGCGCGGCGCTATCGCATGCTCGAGAGCACGCGCGCGTACGCGCAGAGCCGGCTCTTCGAATCGAACGAGTACGACGATGCGGCCCAAGCGCACGTCCGGTACTTTCTCATGCTCGCGCGCCGTTACGAGGCGACGCTCGAATCGATGCCGGTCGAGCGATGGCAGCGCATGGTGACGCTCGACGCGCAGAACTTCCGAGCCGCGCTCTCGCTCGCACTCGACGCCGGCGACGTCGAGAGCGCCGCGTCGATCTGCGAATCGCTGCATCAATGGCTGTGGTCGCACGGCCCGGTGCACGCCTCGGATCTCACGCGGCGCATCGCGACGATCTTGGCGACGACGGTAGAACCCAATGCCGAGGCGCCCTTGCGGCTCGCGCACGCCGCGCTGTTGCGCCCCACCGCACGCCCGCGCGCGCTCGAAGCCGCGAAGCGGGCCCTCGATCTGTACAAGCAGCTCGGCGACGTCGCGCACGGCGCCGACGCGCTGCGCTCGACGAGCAGCTTGCAAAACGACGTTCTCGGCGCGCCGTCGGCGACGCTTTCCAGCGAGATCGAGCGCTGCGCCGAGGTGATGCTCGAAGGCGGCAGCACGCTGCGCGCCGCCGAGCTGCTCAACAATCTCGGCGTCGCCTACGCGCAGCTCCTCGACGACGCGCGCCTGCAGGATTCGCTGGTCTGCTTCGAACGCTCGGCCGGCCTGTTGGAAGCCCGCGGCGACCGCGAACGCGCCGGGCGCGTGATCGGCAACAGCTCGGTGGTGGCGTTCATTCTCGGCGACGTCGAACTCGCCGTGCGGTGGGGAAAGCGCGCGGTCGCGCTCTTCGACGAAACGCCCGACATCGTCGAGGCCGGGCATCAGTGGGCGAATCTCGGATTCCACCTCGCCGTGAGCGGGCGGTACGACGAAGCGCGCTCGGCGCTTCGCCGCTCGATCGAAATCGCGCGCCTGCGCGGCGATCGCGAGGGCCTGGCCGAAGCGCTCGAAATCGCCGCGCACTTCCATCACGTCGCCGGCGACGCGCGCGTTGCCGCGCGCCTGCTCGGCCGCGCCGAATCGATGCAGCCGATCGGCGTGGCGCGCCAAGCTCGCGACGCGGAGATCATGGAACAGCTCGTCGTGACGCTGCGCGAACGCCTGGGCGAGGAAACCTTCGCCGAAGAGTGCCGCCGCGGCAGCCAAGCCTCGGTCGACGACATCATCCGCGAAGCCGCACTCGTCTAATCCCGCTTCCTCGCCGGCGGCGCGTTACGGCGACGCGGAAACGTCGATTTCCTCGGAGGGCGTCGCGCTGAGGGCGAACCAGACGCCGGCGATCACGGCGGCACTGCCGCCGAGTTCGCGCCACGTGAAATGCTCGCCGCCGACGGCGATGCCGACGATCACGGCGATCACCGGAATGATCAGCGCCGAAAGCGAGACGATCCACGCGGCGATGCGATGCAGCACCCAGAGATTGAGAAAGAACGCGATGCCGCTGCCGAGGATGGCGAGGTAGAGTAAAGCGCCGATCGCGCGCGGTTCGAGCAGGTTGCTCCACTGCGTGCGTTCCGTGATCAGCCCGAAGAGCCCGACGGCGATGCCGGCGATCAGCATCGATGCTGGGAGCGTGCGAAGCGGGTCGTGATGCGAATGCCGCTTGGCGTAGACGTTGCCGACGGCGGAGACCGCACCGGCACCGATCGCCGCCAGCGCGTAGAGGGGCGAGCCGCGCACCTGCCCGCCGATCGAGATGATCCCGACGCCGGCGAACGCGATCGCCGCGCCGAGCCACGTGCGCGGCGTCGTGGGCTCGTTGGCGTAACGGTGCCCGAGCGCGAACACGAAGAACGGCATCGTGCCGAAGAGCACGGCGACCAGCCCCGAGTCGAGCCGCGTCTCCGCGACGTACGTCAAAACGTAGTTGAAGCCGAAGAAGAAGGCCGCCAGCATCGCCACCAGCTTCCAAGGAAACGGCGTGCCCGGGTTCGGCATTCGACCGGTCGCGCGCAGCGTCCACGCCACGGCGAAGAGGAAGAGGCCCGAAATGACGAAGCGCAAGCCGACGCCGGTCATCGGCGGCACGTACTGCAGCGAGATCTTGATCGTGTACCACGTGGTGCCCCAAATGGCGCACATCGCCGCGTAGGCTGCGACGACGGCCGCACGATCGCTCCGGTGGGTCATCGCGCAGGAGGGTTCGCCGGAGGAGGCGCGGCGCCCGCCGAATCAGCCGCAGGTGAGTCGCAGACCGGATCTCGTTCGGCGTGCCGCGTTGGCGCTCTCCGCGGATCGACCGATGGCCGAGCTTTACGACGAGCTTGCGGTCTTATTGGCGCTGTACGTAGACGCATCGATCACGCTCGTCTTTACGTACGAGCGCGACGCGCTCGCGTGCGCCTATGCCAACGTGCTGGGACGCAGCGGAACGCCGGACGATCCGACGGTTTCGAGCGATTCAACCGCGGCGGCGGTCTTCGAAAGCGGCGTTCCGGCGCGCTACGACGCGCTCCAGGATTGGCCTCGCCAGCGATTGGTCGCGGTTCGCGGGCGCGAGACGCGGCCGCAGTCGGCGATCTTCGTGCCGGTAACCTTCGGCGGAAAGCGCGTCGGCGTGCTGAGCGTGCAGTCGACGGCCGCAGGCGCGTACGACGACGACGACGTCTCTTCGCTCGAAACGTGCTCGCTCTATCTCGGGGCGCGCATCCACGACGAGCAGCAGCGTGCGAAGGTGGAACAGTTCGAGCGCCTCGCAAGCGTCGACGTGCTCACCGGCGTCGCCAACCGCAACGCGCTCGACCGCGCGCTCGATCGCGAGTGGCGCCGCGCGCGGCGCAGCGGGCTGCCGTTGGCGATGCTCATGATCGACGTCGATTACTTCAAAGCGTTCAACGACGCGTACGGCCACGTGGCGGGCGATGCGACCCTTGCGACGGTGGCGAAGACGGCGGGTGCGTGCCTGGTGCGTTCGGGCGATTTCTTCGCCCGCTACGGCGGCGAGGAGTTTGGGGCGATCCTTCCGGATACGCCGCTGGAAGCCGCGGTGAAGATCGCCGAAACGATGCGTACCGCCGTCGAGAGCTTGGCAATCGTCCACGAGGAGTCGTCGCTCGGCCGGGTTTCGATCAGCATCGGATGCGCGGCACTGGAGCCCGAGTTCGCGGAGGATCCCACCGCGCTCGTGCGCGCCGCCGACGCCGCGCTGTACGATGCGAAGCTGCAGGGGCGCAACCGCGTCGCAGCGGAGGGGTACCGCGGAAGCGCGGGCACGCCGGTCGAGCGCCGCGTGCATCGCCAAGGCAATCTGCCGACCTCGCGCACGCGGTTCTTCGGGCGCGCGGCCGATATCGAAAAGCTCTCGGATGCGCTGCGCGCGCACTGCGTGGTGACGGTCGTGGGTGCCGGCGGCGTCGGCAAGACGCGGCTGGCGCTGCACGTGGCGACGCACGTGGAAGGCGATTTTCCCGGCGGCACGTGGTTCGTCGATCTCGTCGGGCTCTCCGACCCGTCGGAGATCGTCCCCTACGTTGCGGCCTCGCTGCGCGGGCTGCTGCCGCCGCGCCGCAACGTCGAAGAGCTGATCGCCGTGCTGCGCGACCGCCGCGTGCTGTTGGTGCTCGACAACTGCGAGCACGTGGTCGACGCCGCGGCGGGCTTGGTCGATACGCTAACGGCGGAACTTCCGGAGCTGCGCGCGATCGCGACCTCGCGCGAGGCGCTTTCGGTCGACGGCGAATACGTCTACCGCTTGGGCGCACTCGACGTCGCCGAGGGCGTCGCGCTCTTCACCGACCGCGCGCTGGCCGCGGGCGTCAGCCGCGCCGATCTGCACGACGGTACGATCGCCGACATCGTGCGCCAGCTCGACGGGATTCCGCTCGCGCTCGAGCTTGCGGCGCCGCGCTTGAACATCGTCTCGCTCGCCGACCTGCGCGCCGGGCTCGGCGATCGCCTCACCTCGCTGCGCAGCACCAGCCGCCGCCAACCGACGCGCCAGCAGACGCTCCACGCGCTGATGGACTGGAGCTACCGGCTGCTGTCGCCGCAGGAACAGACCATCTTTCGGCGCCTCTCCGTGTTCGTCGGCGGCTGGACCGCCGACGCGGCCGCGAGCATCTGCGCCGACGATAGCGTCGCGGAAGGCTCGGTGGCGGGGACGATCGAGAGCCTGGTCGCGAAGTCGCTGGTCGTAGCGTACAGCGGCGAAGGCGCGTCGCGCCGCTTTCGCATGCTGGAGACGACGCGCGAGTACGCCGCCGAGCAGCTCGAAATCTCCGGCGACGACGGGCGTGCCGTGCTGCGGCACGCGCACGTGTTTTCCGCGATCGCGCTCGAGTACGGATCGGACCGGCGCAAGATTGCGGCGACGGCCTGGCAGCGGCGCGTAACCGAGGAACGCGGGAACTTTCAAGCGGCGCTGCGCTGCATGCTCGAGGACCGCGCCTACGAAATGGCCGCGCAGACGATCGTGGCGCTGATCGAGTGGCTTTGGGAACGGGGCAGCATCTACGCGTTCGACATTGCAGCGCCGCTCGAGCGGACGCTCGGTTCGGAGGGTCCGCAGCTCGATCCAGCCGTTCGCGCGGCCTTCTGGCTCGCGTTGGCGTGCGTCCGCCGGCGCGCCGACCCACGCGGCTACGGAGAAGCGTCGGCGCTCGCGTTCGCGCACTATCGAGCCTCCGGGCCGCCGCGTCTCGCAGCCGCGGCCCTGCGCTGCCTTGCCAACGCGACGATGGTGGCGACCGGCGCCGTCGATCCGCAGTTCGAGGACTGGCTGGTCGGAGCGAGCGACGCGATGGAGGCGCAGGGCGAGAGCGCGCTCGCGGCCGAGCTGATGAACCTTCTAGGAACGCTCTATACGCAAACGATGGACGACGAGCTCCTGCCCCGCGCGCTGGCGACGTTCGACCGCGCGATCGCCATCTACGAGTCGAGCGGCGATTACGACCGGTGCGGCGTGATGTTTGGCAACGGCGCCGACGTCGCGTTCTACATGGGCGACGTCGACGAAGCGCTGCGGCGCGTGCGGCGCGCGATCGGTCTGCTCGAGCAGAGCGACGAGCCTTGGCAGGCTTCGGTGCAATATCTCAACCTGGGACATTTTGCGACGTGGGCTCGCGACTTCGAGACCGCCAGCGGCGCGCTGCTGAAGGCGTTTTCCGGCGAGGAGGCCTACGGCGGCAGGTACGGCACCGCCAGCGTCTTCGACAAAGTCGCCCGCTTTGCGTGTGCCACCGGTTCGGCAGCGGTGGCCGCGCGGCTCTTGGGGTACGCCGATCTCTGCTATCAGTGGTCGTCCTCCACGCGCCAGCGCCGCGAACAGCGGTACGTCGACGAGATGCGGACGGAACTTCAGGCGGCGCTCGGCCTGGAGCGCTTCGCCGCCGAATCGGCTCGCGGCCACGCCTTTTCACCCGCCGAGGCGGAAACCGAAATGGCCGCCGCACTGGCATCGCGAAACCCCGCGCATGGCATTAACGGTTAAGTGCCCGCTCTGCGGGACCGTCCTCGAAGGCGCCGACGAAGACACGCTGGTCTCCGCGGCCGACAAACACGGCGACGAAAAGCACGGCGGCATGCACGCCCCGCGCCAAATGGTGCTCGCGAGCGCTCGGAAAAAAGAGTAACCTCAAAGCTCGCGCCGGAAGTTGATGCGATCACATGCGGAAGATCCCGAAGTGCGTGGGCGGCTGCGGCGCGTTGGCGGCGGCGTCCAAACCGATGGCGATGACGCGCCGCGTGTCGAGCGGATCGATGATGCCGTCGTCCCACAGGCGGGCCGTCGAATAGTACGGATTGCCTTCGCGCTCGTACTTTTCTAAAATCGGCGCCTCGAACTCGGTCTTTTGTTCGGGCGTGAGATCGCCTTTGACGGTCGAGAGCACGCTCGCGGCCTGCGGGCCGCCCATGACGCTGATGCGCGCGTTCGGCCACATCCACAGCTGGCGCGGGGAGTAGGCGCGGCCGCACATGCCGTAGTTGCCGGCGCCGAAGCTGCCGCCGATGACCACGGTAAACTTCGGCACTTCCGCGCATGCGACTGCGGTCACGAGCTTGGCGCCGTCTTTGGCGATGCCGCGGTTTTCGTATTCGCGCCCGACCATGAAGCCGGTGATGTTCTGCAGGAAGAGCAGCGGGGTGCCGCGCTGCGTGCAGAGCTCGATGAAGTGCGCGCCTTTGAGCGCGCTCTCGCTGAACAGGATGCCGTTGTTGGCGAGGATGCCGATCGGGTGGCCCTCGATGCGCGCAAATCCCGTCACCAGCGTTGCGCCGTAGCGCGGCTTGAACTCGTGGAACTCCGACGCGTCGACCAGGCGCGCGATGATTTCGCGAACGTCGTAGCCGATACGGCTGTCGCTGGGAATGATGCCGTAGATGTCGTTCGGATCGTGGTGCGGCGCTTGCGGTTCGATGCGATCCCATTGCCGCGGCAATTCGCGGTGGAGGTTGCGCACGATCTCGCGCACGATGCCCAGCGCGTGGGGATCGTCGTTGGCGAAGTGGTCGGCGACGCCCGAGACGCGCGTGTGGACGTCGGCGCCGCCGAGGTCTTCGGCGGTCACCTCTTCGCCGGTCGCGGCCTTCACCAGCGGCGGCCCGCCCAGAAAGATCGTGCCGCGGCCTTTGACGATCACGGTCTCGTCGCTCATCGCCGGGACGTAGGCGCCGCCGGCCGTGCACGAGCCCATTACCGCTGCGATCTGCGGAATGCGCTTGCCCGACATCCGCGCTTGGTTGTAGAAGATGCGCCCGAAGTGCTCGCGGTCGGGAAAGACGTCGGCCTGCAGCGGCAGAAACGCGCCGCCGGAATCGACCAAATAGATGCACGGCAAGTGGTTCTGCTCCGCAACCTCTTGCGCGCGCAGATGCTTCTTCACCGTCATCGGATAGTACGTGCCGCCCTTGACGGTCGCGTCGTTCGCGACGATCACGCAGTGCAGACCCTCGACGACGCCGATGCCGGTGACGACGCCGGCCGACGGGCTATCGCCGCCGTACATGCCGTTGGCGGCCAGCGCGGAAAACTCGAGAAAGCCGGAACCCGGATCGACGAGCCGCTCGATGCGTTCGCGCGCGGTCAGTTTCTGCCGCTTGCGGTGCTTTTCGACCGCCTCGGGGCCGCCGCCGCCGCGGACGGCGACCAGCCGCTCGCGCAGCTCGTCGACGAGGGCGTGCATCCGCGCCGCATTTTTTGCATAAGCATCCGAGCGCCGGTCCAGGCGAGACTCCAAAACAGCCATCGGCGCGCTGTTTCGACCTCCCGCTCGGCGCCCCCTTAAGCGGCGGTTAGATGTCGCGCCGCGCCGCAGAAACGGCCGGGGGAGCGATGTATACTACTGGCACATGGCAGCTCAAACGACGAACGACGTCGGCGGACTCTTTCGGCCCCAAGGACGCCTGGATGCGGCGGTAGCGCTCGCGCCCTCGAACCGCACGCTCGACGCGCGCGAGGCGGCGCACTTGCTGCGTCGAGCGGGCTTCGGCGGAACGCCCGAAGAGATCGCACGCTACACCGGCATGCAAGCCGCTGCGGCGGCCCAGGCGATGGTGCGGCTGCCCTCCGCCGAGGGAATCGCGCCGCCGGCCGACGTCTACAGCCCGATGGCGGTGCTGCAGCAGTACGGGCCGCAAGGGCTGCGCCAGCTCGGCGACGCGCAAACCAAGGCGCTCTACAAGAGCATCCGCGAAGACGAGCAGAAATCCGTACAGTCGATTCAGCTCTGGTGGCTCAACCGCATGCTGCAAAGCCGCGCGCCGCTGCAAGAGAAGATGACGCTGCTCTATCACGGGCACTTCACGTCGGCGGTCGTGATCAAGGGCATCTCGCCGCAGATGATCTACAACCAGATGCAGCTCTTTCGCAGCTCCGCGCTCGGGAATCTGCGCGAACTCACCCGCAACGTCTCCAAAGATCCGGCGATGCTGCGCTATCTCGACGGCACCTCGAACGTCGCGGGGCATCCGAACGAAAACTACGCGCGCGAGCTGATGGAACTCTTCACGCTCGGGGTCGACCACTACACCGAAGACGACGTGCGCGAATCGGCGCGCGCTTGGACCGGCTGGCGCTTCAACCGCTTTACCGAGCAAGTGACCTTCGCCCCGCGTTTCCACGACGACGGCACCAAGACGTTCCTGGGCCGCACCGGAAACTTCAACGGCGACGACATCGTCGACATCATCTTCCAGCAGCCGCAGTGCGCGCGCTTCTTCGCGGGCTGGCTGCTCAACAACTTCGTCTACAACGATCCGGAGCCGGAACTGATCGACGGCGTCGCGCAGCTGCTGCGCCGCCACGATTACGAGCTGACGCCGGTGATGGCGGCGCTGCTGAGCAGCAACGTGTTTTACTCGCAGCGCACCTACCGCGCGTTGGTGAAATCGCCGGTGGAGTTCGTCGTGGGCGCGCATAAAGCGCTCGGGCTGCCCGAGATTCCCGCGCTCGCGTTACCGGCGCTGCGCCGGATGGGGCAGGTGCTCTTCTACCCGCCGAACGTGGCGGGCTGGCCGGGCGGCCAGAACTGGCTCACGAGCTCGAGCATCATCCAGCGCCAGAACTACCTCGCGCGCATCGTCAACTCGCAGTCGATCGAGCGATCGTCGTGGCTGCGCGACGTACCGATGAAGACGCGTGCCGCCACCGGCGCGCTGGTCTCGGCGATTCTGCAGGGCGACGCGGCGCCCGCGTCCACCTTTCAGCTCGAGGGTTTGCTCGGCGGAGCCGGCAGCTCCGCGCTGGCGGCCCTCTCTCCCGAAAACTACGGCGAGCGCATCAGCGGTGCGGCGTATCTCGCGATGTCGACGCCGGCCTTCCAACTGGCATGAAAACGATGAAACGACTGAACTTTTTGATGGGCACGGTCTCGGGCCTGGCCGTGGTCGCCAACGGCGAGCACGTCTTCGCGCAAGCGCTCGCCCAAGCGCCGCTCGCCGGGCTGCCCGGCGGCACGGATCGCTGCCTCGTGCTGATCAATCTTCAGGGCGGCAACGACGGGTTGAACTGCATCGTGCCGCACGGCGTCTCGCAGTACTACCAGATGCGGCCGAGGATCGCCGTACCGTCGAGCCAGGTGCTCGAGATCGACCGTACCGTCGGCTTCAATCCGAAGATGCGCTCGTTCAAGGCCATGTACGATAAGGGCGAAGTCGCGATCGTGCAAGGCGTCGGCTATCCCAATCCCGATCACTCGCACTTCCGTTCGACCGAGATTTGGCAGACCGCCGCGCCGGCGCGCTACGAGCACACCGGCTGGCTGGGGCGCTACTTCGACGAAGCCGGGCTGCCCCCGCAGAACCTCTTCAAAGGCGTCGCGATCTCGCAAGTGCTGCCCGAGGTGCTGGTTTCGGATAAGAACGATTTTCCGTCGATTCCCAACGCCGGCGGATACGGCATGCTCTCCGATCGCAACGCCTTCGAGCGCCAAGCCTTCTCCAAGACGGCCAACGATCGCACGCTGCCGTTCGACTCCCCCTACCTCGCTCACGTGATGGAGATCGAGGACCACGCCCAGCGCAGTTCCCAGGAACTGCCCCGCCTGATCGCCGGCTACAAGACCGACGCTCCCTACCCGGCGACCGCCCTCGGCCGCAGCCTCGCCCTGGCCGCGCAGATCGTCGGAAGCAACCTCGGCACGAAGGTGCTCTACGTCGCGCACGGCTCGTTCGACACCCACATCAACCAGACGGCGGTGCAGGACCGCCTCTTGGGCGAGTTCTCCGACGCGATCGCGGCCTTCTACGCCGACCTGGCCGCGCACGGCAACGACCGCCGCGTCCTGACCATGACCTTCAGTGAGTTCGGGCGCCGGGTCGAAGAGAACGCCAGCGGGGGCACCGACCACGGCGAGGCCTCCCCGCTCTTCCTGATCGGCGGCGGCGTGAAGGGCGGCCTCTATGGCACGATGCCCGACCTAGGCAACCTCAACGACGGCAACCTGCGCTACACGACCGACTTCCGCAGCGTCTACGCGACCGTGCTGGAGCGCTGGCTGGGCCGGCCGTCGGCCCCGGTGCTGCAGGGCAGCTTCCCAACCTTACCAATCCTCGCCTAATTTCTCAGACTTTTATCAAAGGGTCGGCTTTAGTCGCCGTGCAACTCCCCGGACCAGTGATGGAGGTGTGCGCATGAGGCCGACGACGGAGCGCGTCCTGCCCTTCGCCGCGCGGGAAAGCGGCCTGCCCCCGAAAGGAACGCCGAAGAACTATCTTATGGCGTGGCTTCTCGTCATGCTCTCCGATCATAGCCTGCACGGCTACGAGATCACCAAAGAGCTCAACGAGAAATTCGACATTATCACGGATGCCGGAACCGTCTATCGGGCCCTGCGCCAGCTCGAGCGCGACGGATACATTTCGTCGTGGTGGGATCCCAAGGAACAGGGGCCGGCGCGCCGCTTCTACGCGCTCACCGATGCCGGAAACGTCGCATTGCGCATGTGGAGCGAAGTCCTCGACGGCTACCGCACCAACCTCGAAACGTTCTTCGCCCTGTACGAACACCGGCACGCGCTTTCCACGGCCGTGAAGGGCGCCTGACGAACCCTTCCTCTTCGGTCCTCTTCCTCGGCAGCGGCGGCGCACGATTCGTCGTCGCTCGTCAATTCCGCGCCTCGGGCGGGATGTGGCTGCGGTTCGGCGAGACGCAGATCCACCTCGATCCCGGCCCGGGTGCGCTAGTCCGCGCGCTCTCGAGCGTTCCGCCGTGCAATCCGCGCGAGCTGGCGGCGATCGTCCTCTCGCACAAGCACCTCGACCATGCCGGCGACGTGAACGCGCTGATCGAGGCGATGACCTCCGGCGGCTTCCGCCGGCGCGGCATGGTGCTCGCCCCGGCCGATGCCTTCGACGACGAGCCCATCGTGCTGCCTTACGCCCAACGGTTTCCCGCGGAGCTGGTGCGCCTGGAAGCGGCGGCCGGCCCGTACTTCATCGGCGACGTCGAGCTGCGCACCTCGATCGAACACGTGCACGCGGTGGCGACGTTCGGCACGCATTTCCGCTATCGCGACTTGCGCGTTTCGTACTTGCCGTGCGGGCGCTACTTCGAAGGGCTCGCCGAGGATTACGCTTCGCACGAACCCGACGTGCTGATCGTCAACGTGCTGCGCTTCAGCGATCAGCTCAACGTCGACCACCTGACGTGGACCGACGCCCGCACGGTGGTCGAACGCGTGCGCCCGAAGGTCGCGATCTTCCAGCATTTCGGCACCAAAATGCTCGAGGCGGGGCCGAGCCGGCTCGCGCAGGAGCTCGAAGACGAGATGGGCATTCGCGTCATCGCCGCTCACGACGGCTTGCGCGTCGATCTCGACACGCAGGTGGCCGCCGTTGTCGCTTGAGATCGCGCACGTTCGCGCCGGCGATCTCGCCGAGTTCTACAAGCAGACCGAACGCGAAGCCCTCAAGACGTTTTACGATTTCACCGTCATATGGCACGAGGAGTCGCACGATTTTTCGGCCAGCGACGGCGGCCGCATCGTCGGCGGTGCGACGATCCGCATCGCGGCGTCACTCGCGCACGTCGATCGCATCGTCGTTGCGCCAGGCGCGCGGCGAGGCGGCGTCGGCCGCGCGCTGCTCGACGCCGCCGACGACTTGGGAAAGTACGCCAACTGCCATAAGATGACCGCGCTCGTCCCGCACCGCGGCGCGGCGCAACAGTTTTTCGAAGCCTGCGGCTATCGCGAAGAAGCCGTCCTTCCGCAGCACACCTTCAAACTCGATTGCGCCGTCATGCGCAAGTTTCTGTTGTAGAGGCCGGAATGCGCCTCTTCGTTGCGGCGTTGTTGGTAGGCCTGGCCGCATGTTCGAGCCGCACAATGGTGCCGGCGCCGGTCGCACCGGCGGCTTTGCCGCCCGCGACGACGGCGCGCGCCGCGGAGATCGTCGTGAGCTCCGCACCGACGGGCCGCACCGTGTCGGCCGACGCCTTCGGTGCGAACGTCGGCACCTGGTACGATTTCACGCTGCCGTTCGTGACGCCGGCGATGCAGGGGGCCGGGTTCGGGCTCGTGCGCTTCCCAGGCGGCTCGCAGTCGGATTTCTACCATTGGGAACGCGGCGGATACGTCTGCGGCAAGAACCTCGGCTACGTCGCGCCGCAGGATTCGTTCGACAACTTCGTGTCGACGGTCGTAAAGCCGCTGCACGCCGACGTCGCGATTACGCTCGATTACGGCAGCAACCCGGCATGCGACGGCGGCGGCGACCCAAACGAAGCCATCGGCTGGATGCGGCGCGCGCGGCAGCTCGGCGCGCCGGTGAAGTATTGGACGCTCGGGAACGAGGTGTACGGATCCTACGAATACGATCTGCACCCGCATCCGCATTCGGCGGCCGAGTACGCCGCCGCATTTCACGGACAGTTTTGGCCAGCGATCAAGAAGGCGTTTCCATCGGCGCGGCTGGGCATCGTGGTCGGCGACTATTGGTGGAGCTGGACGACGCGCGTTCTGCATCTCGCTAAGCCGTTCGATTTCGTCGAGTTCCACTACTATCCCGAAGGCGAGTTTACCGACGACGCGCGCTTGCTGAGCACCGGCATCGACTATTTTGCGGGCGAGCTCGCGGGGCTGCGCACCGCGATGCGGCGCGCGGGCGTCCCCGACGGCGTGCCGATCTACGTGGGCGAATACAACTCGTCGTACTCGAACCTGCAGGGGAAACAATCGGTCTCGATCGTCAACGGCCTCTACTACGGGCAGATGCTCGGAACGCTGATCGACGCCGGCGTGCCGGCCTCGTCGTGGTGGCTCGCGTTCGGAGGAACCAACTGTTCGGGACACGGCGACTTCGGCAAGGGCGTCTACGGCTTCCAGCACTTCGGAACGTTCACGCTCTTCTCGGACGGTCTCAAACGCGACGATCCTGCCTGCCCCGGAACGCCGGCGTTGAGCGGCGGCGTGCCGTTTCCGACCGCGCGCGTCGTGACGCTCTATCGCCGCAGCGTTCCGGCTGGCTCGGCGGTGCTCGCAGTGCGCGAGCCGCGGCATCTCGCGCCGTCGGTGCGCGCGTACGCCTACGGCGTCGCCTCCGGCGGCTACGTGCTCGTACTCTTCAACAACACGCTCTCGCAAGCGGCCGTCGACGTGCGCATCGAGGGCGCCGCCCGGAAAAGCTACGAGGCGACGATGTGGACGTACGGGACCCCGCAGTACGATCGCTCGCGTTTCGGGCATTGGGTCGGTCCCGACAGCCGCCGGCTGGGAAGCGTCTCGCCCTCGCATCTGCCGATCGCACTGGTTCCGTACGGCATGACCGTCGTGCGGCTGCGCTAAGCGACCCGTCGCCGTGCCGGCGTTGCACTGCTGGGCCGAAAACTTCTGGGTTGCCGACGGGCCGCCCGTGCGTTTTGGCTTTGCGAAGTTGCCCACCCGGATGGTCGTCGTCAAGCTCGCCGACGGTACGCTATGGATCGACTCTCCGGTGAGCGTGAGCGCGGAGACGCTCGAACGCGTGCAAACCTTCGGCGCCGTTCGCTACCTGGTAGCGCCGACGGCCTTACACGCGTGGAGGCTGGAGCGATGGAGCGCCCTCTTCCCGGAAGCGGAGCTCTGTATGCCGTCGCGAGCGACGCGCGCGCCCGAGGCGTGGGCGAATTCTTGCATAAGCCTTCGCGCACGCTCCTGATTGCGGATTTCATCCAAAACTATCCGGCCATCGCGGGCGATACGCTGGGGAACCTGGCAAAGGCGATCGGGGGCGTTTTGAACGGCGGCGTGCCGCGCGACATACGGTGGTCGTTTATCGACCGGAGCGCCGCGCGAGCCTCTCTCGAGCAAATCCTCGCCTGGGATTTCGATCGCCTGATCGTCGCGCATGGCGCCTGCGTCGAGCGGGACGCCAAAACCTTCGTCCGCAATGCGTTCGCATGGCTGCTTTGAAGCTCCAGAGCGAACGAGCGCCGGCGCTCACGTGATGAGGAAGTTCTGCATCATGCCCGTGTCTTCGTGATTGAGCACGTGGCAGTGGAAGACGTCTTTGCCGGTCCATTGCTTGAAGCGGATGCGAATCGTGATGCTGCCGTTCGTGCCGTTTTTCGAGGTCTTGGGCGGGACGCCGAAGGTATCCCAGATTTGCACCGGATTCACGGGGACGTCGTTGATCGCGACGACTTCGAACGAGTTGGTATGAATGTGGAACGGGTGCGATTCGAGCACGTCTTCGTTCTCGATCCGCCACTCCTCGCAGCTTCCCACTTGCACGCGCGTGGGGCACTCGAGCATCTTATAGAGGCCGCCGTTGATGGTGAACTCGACGCCGGTGAGGAGCGCCGTACTCGGGAAGTGGATGTTGAAGACGAAGCTTCGCTTGGCGACGATCTCGTCGTCCCGGACGAGCGGGTACTCGCGGGCCGGCTTCGGTAGGCTCTTCGGAATCGCCATCTTGCGCGGGGCGCCGCTTACGACGAAGCGCGCGAGCTCGAGCGTCGGCGGCTTCTTGCCGAGTCCCGAGATGGTTTTGCTGCCGAGCGAGCGCAGCGTGTAGGTGCCGGGCGTCTGCGGGGCTCGCAGCAGCAGCTCGAGGCGATTCCCCGGGCTCGCGATCTGGATCGGAAGGTCGAAGAGATTCTTCGCGGTGATCGAGGTGACGCCGGCGCCGCTCATATCTTTGAGTGCCGGCGCGAGCAGATTGATGCCGTCGAATCCGATCTGCCATACGTCGAAGCCGTCGAGCGTCATCAATAGCGTGCGAACGTTGGTGCCGTTGAGCATCCGAAAGCGCACGACTTCGCCGGGAGCTACCGCAAACGACGGCACCGAGAGCTGCTGGTACGTATTCTTGTTGAAGAGGTTGTCGACCCAGTAGAGGCCCTTGCCGTTGACGGTGAGCATCGTGAAATCGGTGAAGCCCCGATACCCGCCGTTCTTCGGCGTTTCGTACGCGGCGTATTCACGCTCGTAAAACGTGACCGGATGCTTGTTGCCGCGGTTCACCTCGAGCGACTGCAGCACGAAGAAGAGCTCCCGTGCTGCCGCAATCTCCGGGACGTCGTCGATCGGCCCGCGCATCACGATCAGGCCGGCCATGCCGCCGCTGACCTGCACGTCGGTCGAGCCGTGTTTGTGCGGATGGTACCAGAAGAGCCCGCTCGGGTGATCCTTGGGGACGGTGAAATCGTAGCTGAAGCGCTGCCCGGGCTCGATCTCGATCATCATCGCCGACGGATCGCTGGTTCCCAGCGGCGAGAAGAGGTGCGGAAACGTTTGAATGCCGTGCACGTGCAGGTTGGTCGAGTTGAAGCCGTGGGGATTGTTGTCGCGGTCGAGCTTGGCCGACGGAATCGTGCCGGCGGACCGGCCGGTCTCCATCGCTGCCATCGCTTCCATCTCGTCGCGCACCAGCGGAATGGCGGCCCGCGCGGGCATGGGTTCGGGCGGATTGGGCGGCAACGCGTTGACGATCGTAAATCGCAGCCGCTCGCCGGGGCGCGTCTCGATCGCCGGCCCAACCGTGCGGCCATTATAGGTTCGCGTGCGTAGCTTGTAGCCGGAAATGACGTTCGTTCCGTACCGCACCGTCAGCGTGTGGCTCTTTGCAGCCGCATCTTCGGCGGAGAGCAGGGCCGGATTCACGCCGCCCGCCAGGCGTCCAACCGGCGCACACGCGTCGGTAGCCAGCGCGGCGCCCACGGCCGCAACCGAAACCGACGTGACGAGAAATCGCCGCCGCTTCATGTGCGGCTAAGCGTAGTTCAGGACGGTGGGGGAGTCAAACTCCGAGGCGTAAAGTCTACGCGTGCGGCGGCGCTCCGCGGCGGCGGTGCGCTCCGTGCTGGGGCGGATGCGGCGTCTCTTGGTAGTGGCGCGGCGGCGCGGCGACGGGCCCTTGCGGATACTGGCCGGGCGGCGGCTGATACCGGCGCGGCGGCACGTAGTAACGCCCCGGCGGCATCGGTCGTCCTTGGCCCGGACGCCCGGCCGGCATCTGGCGCAGCGGCACCGTGCGCCGCGCGGCGAAGTGCGGGATGCCCGAGGCTTCGCGCAGATCGCTTTGCACGGTCGGATGCGCGCGCATCGAGCCGTTGTACAGGTAGACCGAGCCGTTGTGCGACGCCGCCGTGACGACGGGGCCGCCGCCGTGTACGGTCGCCTGCGTCGCGTTCGGGCCGCTGCGCTGCAGCTGCACGTTATTGTGGAAGCTGGAGACGATGTGGCCGGAGCCGCTCTGCGCGCCGATTTGGGCGCCGCCGCGAACGCCGATCGCGACGTTGCCGTGCACCGATTCGAAGTGCGCGAGGCCCGGCTGGAAGCGGCCGTTATCGTAGAGGATCGAGCCGTACGTGCTGGTTGCCTGAATCTGGTGCGAGGTGCAGCCGCGGAAACTCATGTCGCCGACGGTCGTGCGCGCGCGCAGGCGGTCGAACGTGGAGTCTTGCGCCGAGAGCTGGCCGTGCAGCGCTTCGACGAAGCCGGTGCCGCTCACGTGGCTGAGGTTGATCGGGCCGTTGTGCACGCTGCCGACGAAGACGCCGTGATAGCCGTCGATGTTCAGCTCGCCGCGGCGCACGTGCGCCGTCACCATCGCGGTGCCGCTGGGAATCGTCACGGTCGTGTTGCCGGAGCCGCGGGCGAAGACCGCGTTGTGCTCGCTCCCTTGCAGCTTGGGCAGCTCGAAGACCTCGGAGGGCAGCGGCACGGTGCCGCGCGCCGTCGCTACGTTTTCGGAGCGGATGTCGATCGACTCGGGCGGATGGACTTTGGCGGCGGGCATGGTCTGGGTCTGCACCGAGCCGTCGGTCTGAATCTGGACTTGCGGGCGATCCCAGGTGCGTACGGTAAGCCGTCCGGTGGTCAGCTGCACGTTCACGACCGGGTTGGTTCCAGCGTCGATCTGCTCGTCGGCGCGGGCAAGGCCGCCGGCGAGAATCGAACACGACAAGGCGAGGACCAGTCCAACCGCCCCTCGCCGCCACCAATGGATCACGTCTCTATTCTAGCTGCGGCGTCATCTGGGCGTCATGAAGGTTCGCTTAGCCCGAGCGCCATTCGGGGCATCGAGACTCGAAAAAGCGCCCCGCCGGCCGGCGAGCGCCCGGCCGTCACCTCGCCGCCGTGTACCCGAGCGATCGAGCGCACGATCGCCAGGCCGAGCCCGGTGCCGGGAACGTCGCGCGAACGGGCCTTGTCGGTGCGGTAGAACCGGTCGAAGATCGAGATCAGCTCCTCCTCGGGGATGCCGGGCCCGCTGTCGCCGACCTCCACCCAGGCACGCTGCGGATCGGCGCCGACCGCCACGTCGATGCCGCCTCGCTCGGTGAACTTCAGCGCGTTGTCGACCAGGTTCGACACGAGCTGGCGCAGGAGGCTGGGATCGCCGAAGACGATGGGCGTCCCCTCGTGCGTGAAGCGCAGGGCGATGCCCTTCTCGCCGGCGCGGGAGGCGGCGTTCTGCACCACCTCGCTGGCGACCTGAGCCAGCGACACCGGCTCCTTGGGCATGTCGTCGCCGCGGTCGGCTTTGGCCAGCGTCAGCATGCCGTTGACCATGACCGCGAGTGCGGCGCTCTCTTTGGCGATCGTTTCGAGGCTCTCGCGGCGGATAGCCCGGTCGTCGTCGCCCCAGCGTAGGAGCATCTGGGCGTTGGCGTTGATCGAAGTGAGCGGCGTCTTGAGTTCGTGCGAGGCATCGGAGATGAACTGGCGTTCGCGCGCGAAGGCTTCGGCTAGCCGCGCGAGCAGATCGTCGAAGCTTTCCGCGAGGCGGCCGATTTCGTCGTTGCGGCGCCGCCAGCTAAAGCGTCGCTCGAGCCGGTCGGAACCGATTTCGCGCATCGCGCTCGAAAGCGCGTTGATCGGCGTCGTCGCCTGCGCCGCCAGGAAGATCGAGAACACCACCACGGCACAGGCGGCGATCGCGAGAATCACGCCGATCGACGAGCGTGCTTGCGCGAACGTGTCGTCGAGCGCCTCCAGCGACTGTGCGACGTGCACGACCGCCGCTGGGCCGCCGCTGCCGGCGAAATACCGGTCCATCACGAGGTACGGTTCCGAGCCGATCGTCAGCTCGCGATAGGCCGTCGTCAGCTTCTTGCCGATCTGCGGATTCGGCGGAATCTCCTTACTGCCGAGATTGTCGGATTTGGCGACCGGATAGCCGCTTGCCGAATCGACCTGCACGTAGGTATTGGGCGACGCCCAAATGGCGAGATTGCTGCTGTCGAAGAGGAACTGCGTTCCCGCGGAGCTCTCTTCGAGCGAGAACGGATTAGCCTGTTGCGTCGAGAGCTCGATGCTGTGCATCGTCGAGGTGACGGCCGTCTTGGCTTGGCCGTAGAGGATGCTGTGGAGCTTCCAAACGATCGTCGCGCCCGACGCGACCATGACGACGATCAGCAGCGCCGCATAGCCGAGCGCGATCCGCCATTTCAGCGACACGAGTGGCGGGTGGCTCCGTTAGTCTTTGATCGTGTAGCCGACGCCGCGGACCGTCGTGATGAGCTTGTCGTCGAAGCCGTCGTCGATCTTGCCGCGCAGGTAGCGCACGTACACGTCGATCAAGTTCGAGTCGCCTAAAAAATCGCTGCCCCAGACGCCGTTGAACAGCTCGTCGCGAGTGTGCACCTTGTTGCGGTGGAGGAGCAGATACTCGAGCAGTGCGTATTCTTTGGCCGTCAGCGCGATCGGCTTTCCGGCGCGGTGCACTTCGTGCCGGTCGCGATCCATCACCACGTCGCGATACTCGATGACGTTGCTTTGCGGCGATTTTTCGCGCAGGCGCGCGCGGACGCGAGCCAGGAGTTCTTCGGTCGAAAACGGCTTGGTCACGTAATCGTCGGCGCCGAGATCCAGGCCTGCGACGCGGTCGGGCACGCGGTCTTTGGCGGTGAGCATGATGATCGGCACCTTGCTCTTGGCGCGAATGCGCTTGCAGACTTCCATGCCGTCCATGCGCGGAAGCATCAAATCGAGAATGACGAGATCGGGTTCCTTGAGCGCCTTCTCCAGGCCGGCGAGTCCGTCGCGGGCGACGTCGACTTCGTAGTGCTCGTGCTCGAGCTCGAGCTGCAGGACGCGGCTGATCGCCGCGTCGTCCTCGATGACGAGGATTCTATGAGGCTGCTCGGTTTTTTCCATAAGAGCGGATTATCGGCCGCTCCTCCGTCCGAACCTCTGCGTGGCGAGCGCCAAATGTTGGGATCCGGTGAAAAACATCAGCCAGAAGGCGGTCGCGCCGCCGGCGGCCAGCCACGCCAGGGTCTTCACGTTAGAGAGCGAGCGCCCGATGGTGGCGGCGACGGTTCCCAGGGTGTCGGCAAAGAGCGTTCCGCCGCCCATCGCAACGACGGCGATCAGCCACACGACGACGGCCGCGAGGGCGCCGAGCACGGTGACTTCCCAGAACGAGAACGCGGGGGCGGGCCGGTAGACGGTCGCGGTAAGGATCGACGAACGCAGGTCGGCCGGCGGCTCCTCCAGCGGGAGGGCGAAGAGTGCCCGGTCCAGCGCGTCGTCGTCTGCGTACATCATGATTCCGTTACCCCCTGTCCGGCGAGAAGCCTGCGTAGCTGCTCCTTCGCGCGGAACAAATGCGTCTTTACCGTACCCATCGGTAGATTGAGGACCTCGGCAATCTCCTCGTATTGGCGGCCTTGGAGATGGTAGAGCGTGATGACCGTCCGGTATTTCTCCGGCAGCGCGTCGATCGCGGCCCGAAGCCGGGTAGCTTCGTCGAGAGCGATCGCTTGCTGCTCGGGGCCCGGACCCGCGTCGGCCCGGTCGGGCATCTCCTCATTACTATAACGCTTTCGGCGGCTCAAACGGTCGCAACAGGCGTGATAGGCGATGGCGAAGATCCAGGTCGAGAACTTGGCGCCCGGCTTGAAGGTCCGCAGGCTGCGGAACGCCTTGAAGAACGCCTCCTGGGTGGCGTCGCGGGCCTCCTCGACGTCGTGCAGCGTGCGGTACGCGAGGTGGTAGACCGCGCGGTCGTATCGCTCGACCAGGGTGGAGAAGGCGTCGGGGTTGCCCCCCAGCGCCATCGCGACCAGGTCGCCGTCTGCGGCTCCGGGGTTCATCTGTGCCCGGGGCCGGGTTGCCAGAAGTGCCGACACGCTCGTCGTACGCGCGCGTAAGGCCGATTGTTTCGGTTTGGGGCGCGAAACATCGCCGCCCACCGACCGTAAGTAGGGCAGAACGTCATACGGAGGCCCAAAAACCCAACATGGTCATTCGACCCGGCACCTCACCCCTGAACCAGACCAACTCGCGCACGGTTACGGCCTTGCCGTCCCCGTCGGCCGAGTCCCTGCGCCCGACCTTCGCCGGCTGGGGCCCGAGAATCTAGTGTCGCGCGCGTCGGTGGTCGGCGTCCTCATCGCGGTCGAAGTGCTGATCGCGGGCATCGCCCTCTACGTCATCGGCGGGTCCGGCAGCTGGAGCGGAATGAACTCGCACGGCGGGTTCTTCAGTGGAATACACCACTATAGCTTCGTTGCGGCCCCGGTCGCGCCGCTGGACGCGGGGACGTCGCCCTCGATTTCGATCGACGATCCCGACTCGCGAGTGGAAGTCGGCGCGTCGAGCGACGGTCTGGTTCACGTCAAGGATCTTACCGGCGTGCACGGTCCGACCTTCTCGAGCGACCGCTCGATCCCGCAACTGCACGTGACGCGAACGGCCGACGGCGTTTCGATCGTCCGGCCGCCGCACGCGCACTTCTTCGTTTTCGGCGAGGTCGACGAGCGCATCGAAGTCGACGTGCCGCCCGGCTCGAAGCTGGACGTCGCGCGCTGCTCGGGTGCCGACGTCTCCAACCTCGCCGGCCCGGTCGTCGTTCGCTCGCAGGACGGTCACATCACGCTGACCGCGCTACGCGGAACCGTCGACGCTCGCAGCGACGACGGATACATCGAAGCCAGCGACCTGCGCGGCGATTCGCTCACCATGGAATCGTCGGACGGCCACCTCGCGCTGCGCGACGTCGCCGTCGCGGCGCTGACCGCGCGCACCAACGACGGGCACATCGATGCGAGCGGCATCGCGCTGACCGGTACGAACGGCACCGCGACGCTGCATAGCGACGATGGAAGCATCAAGCTGAGCCTCGCGCCCGGAAACAATCTCACCGTCGCGGCCTCGAGCAACGACGGCAGCGTCGCGATCGACGGTAAGCGCGTCGATTCCGGCGACAGCGATTCGGCGCAACATACGGTACGGGTCGGAGACGGATCCGGGAGCCTCACGGTCTCGACCAACGACGGATCGATTCACATCATCACGAACGGAGCGTAGTTCCATGCCCGAAACAGTCGTCCCAGTCATGTTCTTCCTGATCGTCGTCGGTGCGCCGATCGCCGCGTGGATCGTCTCGCGCGTGCTCGCGCACCAGGAACGCATGGAAATGATCCGTCGCGGCTTCATGCCGCCGCCCGATCCGCGAGTGATGCGCCGCGCGATGAAGTACGGCCCCGCCCCCGCGCCGGGCTGGCAGCCGGGAACGATGCCGCCGGGATTCGTCCCGCCGCCGGGTGCGTTGGACGCCGACTACTACGCGCAGCACCAGTTGCGGCGCGGCATCCAAGTGGCGTTCGTCGGGCTCGCGCTCTTGATCGGCCTCTCGTTCATCGGCCATCACGGCGGCGGCGGGTACGTTTTCGGGCCGTGGCTCCTGGGCGGTCTCATTCCGATGTTCGTCGGCATCGCGCAGATCATCAGCGCCGTGTTGAGCGGCGCAAAGATCGGCGGCATCGGCAGCGGGAACGTCGCGAGTGCGCCGCCGCACTTCGGTCCGGTGGAGCCGGAGGTTCCTCCTGCGGGCGCCTCGGCAGGCAGCCCTTCACCGCCGGGATCGTACGGCGGATGGCGCCCCGGCTCGACGCCGGAGATCGGCAAGCCGCCCCCGCCGCCCGACTATCGCCGTTAGCGAACGAGTGCCAAACGAAAAAGGAGCCGCCGGTCTTTCGACCGGCGGCTTCGCGCTATGATGAACGATTGATGAAAGAAGACGAATCTATCGACAGGAAACCAGAGCCATGGCCCAACCGGCGGCGGTTCTCGTGCGAACCAGATAGCCGTCCGCGGTCCGGTCGTATACCTGATAGCCCGCACGCAGGGCGTCGGCGAGCGATTTGAAGACGATAAGACCTGCCATTGCGGACCTCCTTTCTCTATTTACTGCTCTATACCGTATAACGGCTCAAGTAGCAAGACAGTTGACGTTTTTCCGCGGAGTTTTTTAAAAATTTGGCGAAAGCGTTCGTTCACATGGCTACGGTCGACACGCCCCCACGCGTTCACGCAACCGTCGTCCTCGATCGCCGAGAACTCGCACCCGGCGTGCTGCTCGTGGGATTCGACGCGCCCGAGCTGGCGCGCGGCGCCAGAGCCGGGCAGTATCTCATGGCGATTCCACCCAGCGGGCGAGCGGCGGCGACGGCGCTGGGCATCTACGAAGCCGACGAGCGACGGGCGAGCATCTTGTTTTTCGTCACCGGTCCTAGAACGCGCGAGCTCTCGGCGTTGCGACCGGGCGACCGGCTCGACGTCGTCGGACCGCTCGGCAACGGCTTCGATCTCGACGTGAATGCCGGGTCGGTCTCGATCGTCGCCGGCGGCGTCGGCATCGCGTCGGTCTTGCTCGCTGCGCAAGCGCTGGTGCGGCGAGGCACGCGCGTGCGGCTGCTCTACGGCGCACGCACGGCCGCGCTGCTGGTCGACGCGCAGCGCTTTCGCGAGGCCGGTTGCGAGCTCGTCTTGGCGACCGAAGACGGCAGCGCCGGCCATCGCGGCTACGTCACCGACATGTTGACGCGCGCGCAACGCTCCAACTTGATCTTGGCGTGCGGGCCGTCGCCGATGCTGCGCGCCGTCGGGCGAATCGCGGGCGAACTCGGCGTGCGGGCTCAGCTTTCGCTGGAAGAGACCTTCGCCTGCGGCGTCGGCGGCTGCTGGGGCTGCGTGGTGCCGCTCGCTGGGACGAGCGCGCAGGCGCCCGGGTTCCCGCCGCTCGCGGCCGGAGGGAGCGATATCGTCAACGCGCGCATTTGTAAAGAAGGGCCGGTGTTTTGGAGCGACGAGTTGCGATGGTAGCGTCATGCTGACGGCGCGTCCGAATCTTGCCGTGCGATTGGGCTCGCTCGATTTGAAGTACCCAACGCTCATGGGCAGCGGGTGTTACGGCTCGGGCGACGAGTTCTCGCCGTTTCTCGATCTGAGCAAGATTGGCGCCGTGGTGCTCAAGAGCGTCACGCGCCAGGCGCGCATCGGGAACCCGACGCCGCGCCTGGTGCAGACGCCGGGCGGAATGCTCAATGCGATCGGGCTGCAGAATCCAGGCATCGATTGGTATCTCGAGCACGAGGTGCCCAAGTACGGCCGCTATCCGTGGCGCGTGGTGGGCAGCGTCGCCGGGTTCTCGGTCGACGATTACGCCTACGTCTGCGAGCGGCTCGCCGAGCGCGACGAGATCGCGGCGATCGAGCTGAACATTTCGTGTCCGAACGTCGCGAGCGAAGGCGAGACGTTCGCCTGCGATCCCAACCTCACGGCCAGGGTGGTCGCCGCCGCGCGCGCCACCACCGACAAGACGCTGATCGTCAAGCTTTCGCCCAACGTCACCGACATCGCGGCGATCGCGCGCGAAGCGCAGCGCGCCGGAGCCGACGCTCTCGCCGTGATCAATACGGTTCGCGGCATGGGCATCGACGTGGAGACGTGGCGGCCGCGGCTCGGGAACGTCACCGGCGGCCTCTCGGGGCCGGCGATCCGGCCGATCGCGGTCTTAGCGGTGTACGAGGTCGCGCGCGCGGTGACGATTCCGATCGTCGGGCAGGGCGGCATCGAAACCGTCACCGACGCCTTGGAGTTCTTTCTGGCGGGCGCGACCGCAGTGAGCATCGGAACGGCGAACTTCACCGATCCCCGGATACCGGAACGCATTGCCGCCGAGCTCGAAACCTATCTCGAGCGGCGCAAGGTCGGTTCGATTCTCGAGCTGGTCGGAAAAGCCAACGTGGGATTTGCCAACGCCTATCAAACCGGAGGAGACGAGGGATGACGCCATGGCGGCACAGTTAATCGTCGCGCTCGACGTTCCGTCGCCCGAGCGCGCGGAACGCCTAGTCGACCAGCTTTACGAACTCGACGTGATCGTCAAGATCGGGCTCGAAGCGCTTTGCGGGTATCCCGAACGCATCTTCTCGTACTGCGAAGCGCGCGACGTGCGAACCTTCATCGACGTGAAGCTGCACGACATTCCGCGCACCGTCGGCGCCGCGGTTCGCCAGCTCGTGCGCCCCAACGCGCATATCATCAACGTGCACGCTCTCGGCGGCCTCGAGATGATGCAGGCGGCGGTCGACGCGGCGAGCGAGCGCGCCGGCGAGCTCGGCATCACCGTGCCGCAGATCTTCGCGGTGACGATCCTCACCAGCATCGCGCCCGAGGATCTCAACGAGCTCGGCCTGCAAGGCGGTCCCGGCGAGAACGCGACGCGGCTGGCGGCCCTCGCGCGCGACGCCGGCTGCGCCGGCGTGGTGTGCAGCGCCCACGAAGCGCCCGATCTCAAACGTTTCTTCGGCGAGAACTTTCTCGCGCTCACGCCGGGCATCCGGCCGTCGGGCAGCGCGCACGGCGATCAAAAACGCGTGATGACCCCGGCGCAGGCGGTCGACGCGGGCGCCGACTACATCGTCGTCGGCCGGCCGATCGTCGAAGCGCCCGATCCGCTAGCGGCGGCGCGAGCGATTCTCGACGAGATGCGCGCCGCGAGGGCCGCGGCGACGTGACCGATCTGCAATCGCTGCTCGCGCAACGCGGCGCGCTGCTCGACGGGCACTTTCGCCTGAGCTCCGGCCGTCATAGCAATCGGTTCGTTCAAAAGTTTCGCATCTTGGAAGACCCGGCGCTGGTCGAGCCGGTGGCCAAGGCGATCGCGGACGCGTTTCGCGACGCCGCGCCGACGATCGTCGTCAGCGCCGCCGTCGGCGGCATCGTGCTGGGATACGAAGTCGCGCGGCAGCTGGGCACCAAGGCGATCTTCGTCGAGAAAGAAGGCGGTGCGGCGGTGCTGCGCCGCGGCTTCGAGCTCGGGCCCGCCGATCGCGCGCTCGTCGTCGAAGACGTCGTCACCACCGGGCTTTCGGTGCGCGAAGTGCTCGACGTGGTGCGCGCGCGCGGCGCGCAGGTCGCCGGCGTGGGCATCATCGTCATGCGCGGCCAGGCGGAGTTCGGCGTGCGCGCGCACGCGCTGCTCGATCTTCCGATCGTTTCGTACGAAGAATCGGAGTGCCCGCAATGCCGCGCCGGCGAGCCGATCACCGATCCGGGTTCGCGCCGCGCGTGACGGTTGCGGTTCGCCCCGGAGGCGACGGCGACCGCGGGTTCGTCGCCGATCTGGCGCGGCGCACGGTGATGGATAGCGTCGCCGCCTTTCGCAAACCCAGCGCCGCCGACGTCTTCGAGGCGCTCGACCGGCTGCTCGAGATCGTCGAAGGGCAGTCGCACGTTTCGCTGATCGCGGAGGTCGCGGGCGCACGCGCAGGCTTCCTCTTGCTCCTCGACGAGCTGCCCGACGAGGTGACCTCGACGCCGCAAGGCTTCGTCGCGTACATGGCGGTCGAGCCCGCGCTGCGCAAGGCCGGCGTCGGTGCGGCCCTGCTGGCCGCGGCCGAGGATGAGGCCCGCAGGCGCGCGCTGCCGTATATGGCTCTTATGGTGACCGAAGACAACGCCCCGGCGCGCGCGTTGTACGAGCGCAGCGGTTTCGTGACCGAACGCCGCCTCATGTGCAAGGCGCTGTGAGCGGCGACACCTGGCGCCGGGTTGCGTGGTGGGTCGGCGGCTTGGCCGTCCTCGCGCTGGGCATTTGGTTTGCCGAGCACATCCCGCGCACGATCGCCATCTTCGTCATCGCCGCCTTCATCGCGTTCGGCGTCCAGCCGATCGCCGTGCGCCTGGAGAGCCGGATGCCCAAGGCGCTTGCGATCACGATCGTCTTCGTCGGCCTGCTGCTGGTCATCGCCGTCGGCCTCACCATCGTCGTTCCGCTCACCGCCCAGCAAGTGCAGACGCTGGCGACGAATCTGCCCGCCTACGCCACCGCCGCGCAGAACTGGCTGGCCGGCGCGGAGGCGTCGCTGCAGCAGCACTTTCCGCAACTGAACATTCCTACCAACGGCCTCAACCTCGGGAAGGTCGGGAGCACGGAGACGGCGGGCTTCGTGAGCGGCGTGCTGGCGTCGATCGGAACGATCGCGGTGAACACCGCCACCGGCTTCTTCATGGCGTTCTCGGCGATCATCCTCTCGTTTTTCTTCCTCCTCAACGATTCGCAGATGGCGGAAGGCTTCGCTTCGATGTTTCCGCCCGGCAAGCGCGAGACCGCGCGCAAGCTCGCCGCCGAGGTGACGCAAGTCTTCGGCAGCTACATCTCCGGGCAGGTCATCGTCAGCGCAATCACCGGCGCGACGATCGCGATCGTCAGCGCGATCTTCGGCTTCAAGTTCTCGCTGATTCTCGGCATCATCTCCGGCGTGGCCTATGCAATTCCCATCATCGGCATGTTGATCGCGCAGATCGTGGCGGTGCCGCTCTGCGCGCCGCAGGGGCTGTGGATGGTGATCGTGGTGCAGGTGATCATGTTCGTGATGGCGCGCATCAGCGACAACGTGCTCGTGCCGAAGATCATGGGCGAATCGGTCGGCGTCTCGCCGATCGGTGCGATGTTCGCGGTCTTCGCCGGCGGCGAGCTCTTCGGCATCCCCGGCCTGATCTTGGGCATTCCCGCCGCCGCCCTCATCAAGATCGTCTGGCGCTACTTCATCGCCCCCTGGATTCACGCCCAGTTCGAACGTTCTGCGCCGCGCTAACGCGACGCAGGAGATGAGGTCGCTCTGGGAAGACATTCCCGGCTAGAGGTAACGTGATGGCAGTGAACGTCTTTCGCGCAACGGCCCTGGGCCTCGTCGCGCTTCTCGGACTCTCGGCACAAACGCCGGCACCGGCCGGATCTCCGCCGCCGGGGCAGGCGATGGCGATTCCGCTCAAGTCGGCGCGGCATCTCGAATACTCGTTCGACGCGTCGTTCTATCATTCGGGCGAATCGCACGGCAGCGGTATGACGCTCGACGGCAGCGGCGGCACCGGCAGCGGCGTCGAATCGACGTTTGGCACGACCGGCGTACGCGGCACGGTGCAGGCCGACGTCGTCGCGTTCACGACCAACGGCGGCCTCGTCGTAAAAATTCACGATACGACCGAAGAACCGCAGCAGATCGGGCAGACGTACACGTGCATCGTTTTCGGGTACGGCCAGATGAACTGTCAGAATCTCGCGCGTAACGCCGACGCACCGGCGACCGTCGCCGGTCCGTCGCAGTGGGAGATGCTGGTGCTCGACTACATCGGGCGCAATTTCATCGACCCCTCGAAGCTCGACGACAAGAACCACTGGCAGATCGCCTACGATCTCGGCACCGCTTCGGTCGTCGCCGATTTCACGATGACCGATACCGGCGACGGAAAGACCGTTACGGTGGTCGAGCACAAGAAGCTCACGCCAAAGACGCAGAACGTCGCGGCCGGCACCGAGGACGATCGCCTGACCTACGACCGCGCGCTCTCGGTTCCCGACGCGATCCACCAAGAAGACCACGAAACCGCCGGCGGTTCAACGCTCGTAACGACGATCGATCTCAAACTCACGAAGGACAGCTTCGCAACGTCGTAGGCGCGGCATGATGAGACGCCAAGGCGCCACGGTGTCATCCTGAGCGAAGGCGCGAAGCGCCGAAGTCGAAGGACCGCCGTAACGCGCCTATAGGCGGCGGCTTGCGGAAGGAACAGCGCCGGCCCTACTGACCACTGTGCTAAACTAGTCAGATGAAGCAGACTATCGGGCTGGCAGAGGCCAAGGCGAAGTTTTCCGAAGTCGTGGAGCGCGTTCGCGCGGGGCAGACGATCGTCGTGCTTCGGAACGGAGAGCCGGCGGCCGAGATTCGGCCCGTCGCTCCAGTGCCGGCCGCCGTGACCGCGGAACGCATCAAGGCGTTGCGCGCGCGTATCGCCGCGCGTACCGGCAAGCCGCCCAAAGCGGCGAAGAAAGGCCGTCTTCGTGAGTTGGCTCATCGAGGACACCAACGCTGAGCGCCTTCGTTCTCGACGCATCGACTGCGGGGAAGTGGTTCTTACCGGATGAAGCGAGTGCCGGCGCCTACGCCATCATCGATCGGATCGTTGCCGGCGAGCAAGCGATCGTCCCCGACATCGTTCGCTTGGAAATTCAGAACCTGCTCTTATCGGCCGAGCGCAATAGCCGCATCGCCGCAGACGAGGTCGACCAGGCGCTCGCGCTCCTGCGCGATCTGCCCATTTTCATCGAGCCGAATTCACCTTGATTTTCCCCGGTTCCGAAACGTATCTCGCACGCGCGTACGGTCTGACGGCATACGATGCCGCCTACTTATCGTGCGCCGACGATCTCAACCTCGAACTCGTCACCGCCGATGGGCCGCTGGCGCAGGCGGCGCGCGATATCGGAATACCGTGCACCGATGTTTCGTGACGTTACTCGGCGGCGTCGTTTTTGGCTAGGGTCACATGCATGGAAGCCGCGGCTGCCGCGTCGCGATCAGCGTGCCGCGGGCGAAGCGACCACCGCGAGACCGTCGTCGAAAAGCACGCGGCCACAGGCGCGCGCTGCGGCGAGGCGTGCGCGATTGAACGCCGAGCCGCGATCCGGTTCGGCGACGGCCGCGAGAAAGACGCCTTGGGCGCGTGCGGTCGCGCACGGCGCGTCGTCGGGAAGGTCGAGCGTGCGCGTCTGCGGTGAGAGCACATCGACGGCGCCCAGACGCAGGCCCCAGCCGCCGATCGCGGCGGGGCGTTCGCTGGCGAACCACGCGTAAACGCCCGAGCGCGCGCCGTCGACGGCGAGCGCATCCGCGTAGTACGACGCGGGGATTCGGGCTTCGAGCCACGTCGCTGCGACGACGGCGCACGCGAAGCCGGCAGCGGCGGGCCATGGAGAGCGCCAACGCCGGCCTGCGAAAATGACGACGACGGTCAACGCGGCAACGGCGAGCGCGAGACGCGTGGGAACGTCGTTCCAAAACACCGCCAACGCCGTTGCCGCGCCGTAGGCCGCGGAAGCGAGCGCGAGCAGCGTCGCGGGAAGGGCGATGCGCGCGGCGATGCGCGCGAGCAAGAGCGCGCCGAGCGCGACGGCAGGTGCCGTGAAGCGCAGCGAACCGCCTGTGGCGAGTTGCGGATGCCAATCGGCGAACGCCAGCGGCATCACGAGAAACCACGCCGCTGCGGCAAAGCCGGCCCAGCCGAGATTGCGGTGTCGCGCGCCGGCGATCGCCGGGCCGGCGAAGGCGGCGAGATAGGCGAGCAGAGCGAACGGCGCCGACGCACCCATCACGCGGGCGAAGAGCGCGACGCCCTGCCAGCCGTGTGCGAGAATCGTCGAGGCCCAGCCGTTCGCGGTCGATGTCTGCGCGGGCGGTACGATCGCGTGCTGCCAAAGCAGCGCGTCGTGCCCGACCCACGCCAGAATGGCGACGGCGGCGGCGAGCCAGACGCGCAGCGGAGCGCGGGTGCAGGCCGCGGCGACGAAGGCGAAGATCCAGCCGTACGGCTTGATCAATGCCGTGACTGCGGCGGCGAGCGTCGCTGCACCGTCGCGCGAGCGCGCGGCCCAAAGCGTTTCGAGGAAAAAGCCGGCCAGCCACACGTCATTTTGCAGCGTTCCGGCTTGCATCGCGAGCGGCGCCGCCGTGACGGTCGCCGCCGCGAGCGCGTCGGCCAGCAGCGGCGTCGCGCCGAACTCTTCGCGCGCCCACGCCGCCAGCCGCGTACCGAGCAGCAGCATGGCGGCGAGCCCGCTCCACGCCACCGTAAACGGACCCGCAACGGCATACAGCGCCGCCGCGAAGAGTTCCGAGGCCGGCGGATACCACCAATACCGCGCGTCGACGCTCCATAGCCCGTGCGCGTGCACCCACGCGGCGGCGTTTGGTAGATGGTACGACAGCGTGTCGCCGTCGAGCGGCGGCCGCATCAACGCCGGCCACGCCACCACCGCAATCGCCGCAAGGGTGACGTAGGGCACCCGTGACGCATCGAGCGTACCCCGTGTCACCCCGAGCTTGTCGAGGGGCGGCGATGGCGTTTGGCGCTCGCGGCGCTTCGACAAGCTCAGCGTGACACAGATTGCCAGCGCGGCCCATAACGCCGCCGAATACAGCAGATGCGCGGCGCCTAGCGCCAGCGGAATTGCGATGCCGAGGATCGACGCATCGCGCAGCCGATCCGGGAGCGTGTAGGAGGCGCCCGGCAGTGCGTGCGAGGCGCCCGGCAGGGCGTGCGAGGCGTCCGGCTGTGCGTGCGAGGCGCCCGGCAGGGGGTGCGGTGGAGCGCTGCGGACGCGCAGCAGCGGTGCGGCCGCGAACAGCCCCAGCAGCCAGAGCGCGGCGGCGACGCCCGCCAACTTACATGGTATCCGGTGCGGCGACGCCGGCGAGCGCGAGCGTCCGCGCGAGCACGGTTTTCGCGCCGATGCAAAGCGCCAGGCGCGCGAGCCGTACCTCGCGGTCTTCGGCGAGAATGCGGCACTCGGTGTAGAACTGGTGGAAATCGGACGCGACGTCGCGCGCGTACCGCGCCAGGCGGTGCGGCGCGAGAAACTCCGCGACGCCGCGGACGATCTGCGGAAACTCCGCCAGCCGGCGCATCAGCGCGAGCTCGGCTTCGTGCGACAGCGGCGCGAGCGAGGCGCCCGCCTCGGCCGCGGCAACGTCGGCCGCATCGGCGTTGCGAAGCACCGAGGCGATGCGCGCGTGGCCGTACTGCACGTAGTACACGGGATTCTCTGCGTCTTTTTCCACCGCGAGCTTCAGATCGAAGGTGAGCGGCGACTCCACCGACGGCATGATGAAGAAGAAGCGCGCCGCATCGACGCCGACTTCGTCGAGAATATCGTCGAGGGTGACGATCTCGCCGGCGCGCTTGCTCATGCTGACCTTCTCTTGACCGCGCATCAGCGCGACTTGCTGCGCGATCAGCACGTGCATCGCGGCCGGATCGTACTCGAACGCCTGGGCGAGGCCTTTGAGGCGGCCGATATAGCCGTGATGGTCGGGCCCCAGAATGTCGATGACGCGATCGGAGCGCTGCATCTTCATGTAGTGGTACGTGACGTCCATCGCAAAGTACGTCGGGCGCCCGTCGCGACGGATCAGCACGCGATCCTTATCGTCGCCGAACTTGGTCGCGGTGAAGAAGAGCGCGCCGTCGTCTTCGTAAGTGTGGCCCAGCTGGCGCAGGCGTTCGATGCCCTCGCGGATCTTGCCGCCGTCGTGCAGCTCTTTCTCGCTCTGCCACAGATCGTAGCGGGCGCCGAAGCGTTCGGCGGTGCGGCGCTGCTGCGCGACCAGTTCGTCGCGTCCGTACTTCGAGAAGAACGGCAGCCACTCGCTTTCGTCGGCCGCGATCCAGCGCTCGCCATCGCGCGCGGCGATCGTCCGCGCGATCTCGGTGACGTACGCGCCCGGATAGCCCGCTTCGGGAAAGGGAAAGCCCGGATCGAATTGTTGGCGATAACGCGCGTAGAGCGAGCGGCCGAAATCGTCGAGCTGGCCGCCGGCGTCGTTGATGATCCACTCGACGAAGACGTCGTATCCGCAAAACCGCATCGCTCGCGCGATCGTATCGCCGACCGACATCGAGCGGCCTTGCACGACGACCAGCGGCCCGGTGGGATTGGCGCTTCCGAACTCGAGCGAGATGCGCTTGCCGTTGGGCGCGCCCGCGCCGAACGCGTCGCCTTCGGCGACGATGCGGGCGAGTACGCCGTGCCAGACGCCGGCGGCGAGCCGCAGGTTGACGAACCCGGCGACGGGTTCGACGCTCGCGAAGAGCCGGCGGATCTCGGGGGCTCCGCGTTCGATCTCGGCCACCAATGCGGTCGCGACGTCTTGCGGGGAGCGGCGCGCAATCTTCGCCAGCGGAAATGCGACGTTGGTCGCAAAGTCGCCGAACTCGGGTCGGCGCGGCGCTTCGAAGGCGACGGCGGGCGCAGGCGCGCCGGGATAGAGTGCCGTTACCGCCGCAGCCGCGGCGCCGGCGAACGCGCGAAGCGCGTCGTCGGGCAAGAGATTCGCTCCGTCAGTGGTGGTAGGGTTCATTGCGGGCGATCTTCGCCGCGCGGTAGAGCTGTTCCAGCACGATGGCGCGCGTCCACTCGTGCAGGAAGGTGAGCGGCGAGAGCGACCATGCGAACTCGGCTCGCGCGCGCAACGCGGGGTCGGTGCCGTACGTGCCGCCGACGATCAGCGACCATCGCCGCGTCCCGGCGTGCGCGATCTCTTCGATGCGCGACGCGACGTCGAGGCTGGAGAGCTGCGAGCCCGTGCGGTCGAGGAGCCAGACGCGATCGTCGTCGCGCAGGTGTCGCAACGCGCGCGCCGCTTCCTCGCGCATCGCGGCGCGCGGATCCTTGCCGTTGCCGGGCGCGACCTCGATTTCGTCATAGGCGTAGTACGGCTGCAGCCGTTTGCGCAACTCGGCGCACGCGTCGGCCACGAAAGGCGAGCGGATTCGATCGACCGCGATGAGCCGCACCTGCATTGCGCTAGCATATCAGAGGCGCGCGTATCCGCAGGCGCCGTGCCGCTCGACCGCGCCGTCGAGCTCCAGCCGCCCGAGCGCGCCGAGCGCCTCCGGCGCCGTGAGGCCCGCCGCGGCGACCAGCCGCTCGAAATCGACGACCCCGGCGCCTTCGAGCGCACCGAGCAGGGCGCGCTCGGCCGGGCTCGCGGGAGCGCCGGCAGCGCGCGAGCTCGCGCCGCCGGCCATGCCGAGCGCCTCGAGCACGTCGGCGGCGCCGCGCGCCAGCGTCGCGCCGTCGCGGATCAGGGCCAGGCAACCGGCGACGTGGCGCCGGTCGACGTCGCCGGGCACGGCCAGCACCGGAATTCGACCCGCCGCCCAACCCGCCGTATTCAGCGCTCCGCTGCGCGCGGGTGCCTCGATCACGACCACGGCATCGGCCAGTGCGGCGACGATCCCGTTGCGCTCGAGGAACTGCCCGGGATGCGCCTCGGCATCGGGCGCAAATGGCGAAAGCACGGCGCCGCCGGCGCCCAGCATCCGCTCCGCCAGCCCGCGGTTGGCGCGCGGGAAGAAGCGGCGGTGGCCGCTGCCGAGCACCCCGACCGTCGGGGCGCCTGCCTCGAGGGCGCCCTCGTGGGCGCAGGCGTCGATGCCCATGGCCAATCCGGAGACGATGCAGCATCCGGCCCGGCCGAGCTCGGCCGCGAACTCCCGGGCCAGCCGCCGTCCATACGGCGTCGCGGCCCGCGTGCCGACCACGGCGACGGTCGGGCGCGCGAGCCCGTCGAGCGAGCCCGCCGCCCAGAGGCCGGCCGCCTTGACCGGAAATCCGCGAGGGTCGCGCAGAGCCTCGAAGCAAGCGAGTGGCTGCCAGAGCGGTTCCTCCATCCAGCTTCCTATCACGCGGGGGCGCACGGCGGAAAGGGGCCGTACCCCGGACCGGGAATAGGCAGGGCCCACGGAGGTACCACAGGTGGCAGCAGAAGCGTACTGCGTCAAGTGCAGGACCAAGCGCGAAATCAAAGATGCCGAACAAATCACCATGAAGAACGGCCGTCCGGCGACGCAGGGCAAGTGCCCGGTGTGCGGGACGAAGTTATTCAAGATCGGCGCCGCAAGCTAACGCCGACGGAGATTCGATCCGCCGGAGGGGACCGCTATGCGGTCCTTTTTGCGTTCACTACCCCTAGTAACGTATAATACGAGCACCCACTACCGGTGGGGTTTTATCGCAACCGGGAGATGCTCGTCTGATCTGTCCCACTTGCCGCAAGAGCGAAACGCGCGTGGTCGATTCGCGCGACGACGAGACCGTCGTCCGCCGGCGGCGCGAATGCCTCGACCTGCGGTGCAAATATCGCTTCACCACGTACGAGCGCATGGAAGCTCCGCGGCTCTTCGTCGTCAAAAAGGACGGCCGCCGGGAGCAGTATAGCCGCGAGAAGATTCTCGGCGGCCTGCGCAAGGCGTGCGAGAAGCGCCCGATCTCGGAGAGCCAGATGGAAGCCGTCGCCGCCGATTTGGAGCGCGAACTCTTCGCGCGCGGCGAGAGCGAGGTTTCGTCGACGATGGTGGGCGAGAAGCTGATGGAGGCGCTCAAGAAGCTCGACCCGGTCGCCTACATCCGGTTCGCCAGCGTCTACCGGTCGTTTCGCGACATCGAGAGTTTCCGGGAAGAGTTATCGTCTCTACTTGCCAAGTGAGCCGCATGAGTGCGCAAGTGCGGGTGGCGCTCAAGCGGCTGCCCGAGGGCGAGGGCTTGCCGTTGCCGGCGTATATGACCGATCACGCCGCCGGAGCCGATCTCTTTGCCGCCGTTCGTGAAGAGCTCACCCTGCTGCCCGGATCGCGCGCGCTCGTGCCGACCGGTTTTGCGATCGCGGTGCCGCCCGGCTACGAGGCGCAAGTGCGCCCGCGCAGCGGGCTGGCAATCCGCAGCGGCGTGACTTGCTTGAACTCCCCCGGAACGATCGACTCGGATTATCGCGGACAGGTGCAGGTCGTGCTGGCGAATTTGGGTACGGAGCCCATCGTGATTCGACGCGGAGACCGCATCGCGCAACTGGTCGTCGCTCCCGTCTCGCAGGCGGCTTTCGAGACGGTCGCCGAGCTGCCGCCGACGCGGCGCGGCGCGGGCGGCTTCGGTTCGACCGGATGAAGACGTACATCGTCGGCAAGGGCGCCGTCGGCACGTACTTCGGCGACCTCTTGGGCAACGCGGGCGTCGAGGTTGCATACGCGCCGCGCGATCTCGCGGCGGTGACTCCATACGACGCCGACATTGCGCTGGTGGCCACCAAGGCGTTCGATACCCCTTCGGCCATCGAAACCTTGCGTAAGGCGATCGTCGATCCGCAGCGATGCGTTTTCGTCTGCCCGCAAAACGGCGTCGGCAACGAAGAGAAGCTCGCCGCGGCCTTCGGCGAGAACAACGTCGTCGCCGCGGCGCTCACCACGCCGGTTGGACGCGACCGCGACGGACACGCCGTCGCCGCCAATAAGGGCGGCCTCGCGCTGGCGCCGATGGGAGCCAACGCCTACAACTGGCTGGTCGCGACCTTCGCCAGCGCCGGCGTGAACGTGAGCGTCGTTCAGGATTGGCGCGCTTTGAAGTGGAGCAAGCTCGCGCTCAACGTGGTCGCCAACGCCAGTTGCGCGATCCTCAACGTGCTGCCCAACCGCCTGGTGCATTACGACCGGATTTTTACGCTCGAAATTCGCATGATTCGCGAAGTGCGCGCCGTCATGGCCGCACTGAAGATTACGCCGGTCGACCTTCCGCGCTATCCCGTGCGCGCGATCTTCAACGTCGTGACGCTGCCCAGCCCGGTGGCGCGCGGCCTGCTGGCTCGCAAGATTGCCGGCGCGCGCGGAACGAAGCCGCCCTCGCTCCTGCTCGATTTGCGGCGCGGCGTGCCTCAAACCGAGGTGGACGTGCTCAACGGCGCGGTGGCCTCGGCCGGACGCGAACTCGGCGTCGCGGCGCCGGTGAACGCCGTGTACGCGCGCGTGCTCAGCGATATCGCCCACACGCCGCCGTTGTGGGCGAAATACCGCGAACGGCCCGACGCCTTGGAGGCCGAAGTCGAGGCCGAGATGAAGCGCGCCAAGGCCCTTGCACGCCGATAAGCAAAGATTAGGGAGCCAATGCGAGATCCGAACGTTCCCGAATCGCTCGAGGGCTGGTGGATTCTCCATCGGATGTTTTCGGTCGACCGCCGCCGCTGGGACGGCTTGCCCGAGAAGCGGCGCAACAAGCACGCGAGCCACGCGATCGATCTCGTCGATCACCTGAAAGGCAGCGACGACGGCGATCTCGGCTTGTGCCAGATCGTGGGCCACAAAGGCGATTTGATGCTCACGCACTACGCGCGCAGCTTCGACGGCTTGGCCTACGCGCAGACGCTGGTCGATAAGCTCGAACTGCGCGAATACCTCGTGCCGCAAGGATCGTACGTCTCGGTGGTCGAGCTGGGCATGTACGACGCCACCGCCAAGATACACGCCGAGCTGAGCGAACGGGGCCTCGCACCGCAGTCGCCCGAATGGATCGCCGCGTTCGACGAGCTCGTGCGCAAGCAGCGCGAAAGCCCGTACGTCGGCCCGCGTTTGGCGGCGAAGATTCCGGCGGCGCGCTACGCCTGCTTCTACCCGATGAACAAGCGGCGCGGCGAAGTGCAGAACTGGTACCTGCTGCCGTTCGACGCGCGCGCGAAGATGATGAGCGAGCACGGCGCGGTCGGCCGCTCGTACCACAACCAAGTGACGCAAGTGATCTCGGGCTCGATCGGCTTCGACGATTTCGAGTGGGGCGTCGATCTCTACGCCGACGATCCGCTCGTTTTCAAGAAGTTAGTCTACGAAATGCGTTTCGACGAGGCTAGTGCGCGGTATGGCGAATTCGGGCCCTTCTGGTCCGGGCTCCAGTTCTCGCCCGACGAACTCGGCGTTTTCCTCAACGGGGATGCGATTCCCCAACTCAACACCGCGTCTTCATAACAAAGGCTTCATGGCATTCACCATCCGCGCGGCGGCGCCGGCCGATGCCGGCTTCGTCCTGTCGCTCTTCGGACGCCCCCACATCAAGTCGCAACTGCATCCGCCGTCGGAAGAGCAGTTTTTGCGTTCGCTCGAACGAACGGGCGGCGAGAACCTCATTGTGGAACGCGACGGATCGCCCTTTGCCAACCTCGTGCTCGACCAGGATCCCGAGTGGCTGCTCACGATACGAGCCCTCGCGGCCTGGGAACCCAAGCGCGGCGCCGGCCGCTATGCGATCGGGTACGCGATCTCGCACGGCTTCGACGATCTCCGGGTGCATCGCATCTTCCTCGAGGTGCTGGCGGAGAACACGCCGGCTCGCAGGCTCTACGAACGGCTCGGCTTTCGGGCCGAGGGCTTCTATCGCGACGGCTTCCGCGACGACGCGGGGGTCTATCACAACCTCGTGCCCTACGGCATGCTCGCGGACTACCGCCGCGCGCGCTAGGGCGGCGTGTAGCGCGTCGCCTACCTGGGAAGAACCGGGCCCACGGAGGGTTTTATGAAGCAACTACTCGGAATTCTGCTTGGTGCGGCCACGGCGTTGGCCGTTTGCGGTGCGGCGTTCGCCCAGACCAACACGATGGATAGCATGCACAATGCGATGTCGTCCACCTCGATCCAGGCCGTCATCGGCCAGGAGAACAGTTCGAATCAGACCGGCAGCGTCTCGATCAAAAACGTGAGCGGCGGCGTGCAGGTAACGATCGCGCTCAAGAACGAACCGGCCGGAGCCTCGGAACCGGCGCATATCCACCAAGGCACCTGCGCGAAGCTCAACCCAGCTCCCTGGAAGCCACTGTCGAACGTGATCGACGGCAAATCGAGCACGATGGTTGCCGGCGTGACCGTCGCGCAGCTCAAGGCCGCGCACTATGCGGTCAACGTGCACCAGAGCGCCGCCAATCTCGCGCACTACGTCGCCTGCGCCGATCTCTAGGCTGGGGGAAGGGTCCGCGATGGATCTGCGTGCCCTCGCCCGAGTGCCCGTGTCGATTTTCGGATGACTCGTTCGACGTCGTAGTAAAGAACTACACCGAAGAAGGAGCCCGAACGTATGCGATTCATGGTGCTGGTCCCCGCGAGCGCGGAGAGTGAGGCCGGAAAGCTGCCCACGCGCGAGCAGCTCGAGGAGATGGGAGCGTTCAACCAAGAGCTGGTCAAGGCCGGCATGCTGCTTGCGGGCGACGGCCTGCAGGCTACCTCGAAGGGCGCACGCATCCGCTTCACCGAGGGCAAGCCCGCCGTGATCGATGGCCCGTTTACCGAGAGCAAAGAGCTGATCGCCGGGTATTGGGTGATCCAGGCCGCGTCGAAAGCCGAAGCGATCGAGTGGATGTCGCGCGCGCCATTCGGGCCGGGCGTGCAGATCGAGCTGCGCCAACTCTTCGAAGCCGAAGATCTGCCGTCGGCGTGAGCCTCGATCCTCGCGAGGCGATCGACGCCCTTTGGCGGATCGAATCGCCCAAGGTGGTGGCGGCGCTGGTTCGTCTCACGGGCGATCTCGGCGCCGCCGAAGAGCTCGCGCAGGACGCATTCGTCGCGGCGCTCGCGCAGTGGCCGCAGTCGGGCGTTCCCCGCACGCCGGGTGCGTGGCTGATGACGGTGGCAAAGCGGCGCGCGATCGACCGTCTGCGCCGCGAGGCTGCCGGCGCCGGCAAGCTGCTGGAAGTTGGACGCAGCGCGCCCGCCATCGTCGAGCCGCCCGGCGACATCGGCGAAATCGAAGACGACTTGCTGCGCCTGTTCTTCGTGGCGTGCCATCCCGTGCTCTCGGCCGAGGCGCGCGTTGCCTTGACGCTGCGGCTTCTCGGTGGATTGACGACCGAGGAGATCGCGCGCGCGTTTCTCGCGAGCGAAGCGGCGGTCGCGCAGCGCATCGTTCGCGCGAAGCGGACCATCGCCGCCGCCGGCGTACCGTTCGAAATTCCCAGCCGCGACGAGCTCGGCGTTCGGCTGAAGGCCGTTTTGGAAGCGATCTATCTCGTCTTCAACGAGGGATACGCCCCGTCGGCCGGCGATGCCGTGCTGCGTCGCGACCTGTGCGAGGAAGCGATGCGTCTCGGACGCGTGCTCGCGCAGCTCGTTCCCGAGGAAGGCGAAGCGCACGGGCTCGTCGCGCTGATGGAACTGCAGGCGTCGCGCTTTCCGGCGCGGACCGATCGCGACGGCGATCCGGTGCTGCTGCTCGATCAGGATCGAGGCCGCTGGGATCATTTGCTGATCGGTCGCGGCTTAGCCGCGCTCGAGCGCGCGGAGCGCGCCGGCGGTGCGCTCGGTTTTTACGGATTGCAGGCTGCCATCGCGGCATGCCACGCTCGCGCGCGCATCCCCGGCGCGACCGATTGGCCGCGAATCGCGGCGCTGTACGACGCGCTGGCCGCCGTCGCGCCGTCGCCGGTGACCGAGCTCAACCGCGCGGTCGCGATTGGGATGGCGTACGGGCCGGCTGCCGGGCTCGAGCTGGCCGACGCGCTGTGCGCCGTGCCCGCGCTGCAGGAGTATCGCCTATTGCCCAGCGTACGAGCCGAGTTGTTGCAGCGCGCCGGCCGCTTCGGCGAAGCGGCCGCGGAGTTCGAGCGGGCTGCGTCGCTCGCGCATAACACGCGCGAACGCGCACTATTACTGCGGCGCGCCGTCGCGTGCGCCGGGCAAAGGGAGGGCTTGGGATCGTGAAAGTCGTGACCGTCGTCGCTCGCATCGTCTTTGGATTGGGATTCACCGTTGCCGGAATCTTCGGCTTTATCTTTGCAACGGCCACGCCGCCGCCGATGCCGGGGCTCGCCGGAGACTTCATGCGGGTCTTTTTCGAGTCGCACCTCAATCTTTTCGTCGCCGCGATTCAGCTCGCCACCGGCGTGCTGCTGCTGGTCAACCGCTACGTGCCCCTGGCCCTGGTCGCATCGGCCGCCGTGCTCTACAATATCCTAGCGTTCCATCTCACGATGATGCCGTCGGGCATCGTGCCGGGCCTGGTGCTTACCGCCTGTTGGGTGATCGTCGCGCTCGCGCACCGCGACGCGCTAACGCCGCTACTCGAAGCTCGATCGGACGCCGCGCGCCGTTAGCCCAGCGACCTATTTCACGGTCACCGGCAGAACGGCGCTGTTTCCGAACGAATCCTGGATCTGGATCGTCGCTGTCCCGGCGCCGACCCCGCGAAGCGAGAGCTTATAGGCGCTGCCGATCCTCGCGATCGCGCACGTTGCGACGGTGGGTGCGGACGTCGTGGCGGTGAGCTTCCCCGTATAGTTGGTTTCCGTTACGGTAACCGTCGTCGTCGAACCCTTCGACAGCTCGACGCTGCGGACGCTCGTTGAAATCAACAGGTAGTTATAGGCGTAGACCCGGTCGCTATTCACGTCGTTGACGTAGACTTGCCGGTCCGGGCCGACGGCGATGCTCGCGAAGCTCGTCGCACCGGTCACGCTCGGCGGCGTAAGCGCGGCTGCGGCCGACCCGCTCGCCGCGTTGGGTTGTACCGTCCATACTTTGTCGTATCCAACCGCAGCCCAGATGTTGCCGTCGGGGCCGACCGCGATGGATTGCGGCGAGGTTCCGTAGCCGACGTTATAGCCGCCGGCGACGTAGAAATACGAAATGGTTCCGTTGGAATCGATGCGGCCGATTTGCACGTTCCTCGGAGAAGAAAACCAGATTTGGTCGTCTTTCGCGTCGTAGACCAGCCCCGTTATATCGTAGGCCGTGTTGACGGGAACCGGCCCCGAGTTCGAGATCGTGTAATCGCGCACCAACACGCCGTTCGAGATCTCGTAAATATTGCCGGAGACGTCCCCGAGGAAGGCGTGCCTCTTCCACCCGACGACGAGCGAAAACGGATAAGCGTTCGTTTCCGGATCGTGAAAGCGCAACGGCGACACCGAACACGCACCGGTGCTCCACGCCACGCTGTCGACGTAGCCGGCGCGATCGCCCACGTAGATCGTTCCGCTCGCCGCGTCCTGGGCGAGCGCACTCGTGGGCGCCGCCGGAAGCGTACAGTAGGAAAACGACGGCGGCTGCGTCAGCGTAAAGCGCCCGAGCACCGGGCTTCCTTGGAAGGACGTGAAGTAGACGTAGCCGCCTTTCCCTGCGATCGCGACGAGCGGTTCCGAGACGGACGCGCCTCCCGAGGCGGCGGGCGCGAAGGACGTCACCGAGCCGTTCGACGGATCGAAGACGATGAGACGGTTCTGCAGCGGCGACGCTCCGACGATCGAACTGCCTGCCGTCGCGAACGACCACGTGTGTTCCAGAGACGCGGAGGTATACACATCCCACGCGACCCCGGCCTGCTGGCGGTCCAACGGCGCGACCGCCGGAACGCGCGGCAGTTGACCGGGCGCGCTCGAAGAGCAGCCGGAAACCAATCCGGCCGCCAGCAGCGCGGCGACGGGTGCGAGACGCCTCATTGCAGCGTCACCACGTTCATGCTCCACGGCGTGAGCGTCACGCTGAAGCTGGTGCCCACCGCGCCGATCGTCGACGTCGTCGCAGGCGCCCAGACGTTGTAGCGCGACTGGTCGTAGATGCTCTTATCGTAGGTCGTTTCGACCGCTTGAAACGCCATGCGCTTGGAGTGGACGAGCGAGACGTTGACGGTTCGAGCGTTGGACGGGTCGAGGTTGAACAGGAAGATCGCGTAGCCGCTGCCCTGCGTCGCGGCATAGGCCACGATGCTGCCGCCGCTGCCTTTGGAGCCGCCGTTCGTGCCCAACATGTGCTCGCCCGGATGGCCGAATGCAGCGGCGAGCTGCACCCCCCGTGCCGGAGGAAGAGGCGTGCCGGCGGGCACGGATCCGTTTCCGCAAGACACGCCGTTCGAAACGATGCTCGTCGTGCCCCACGTTTGCCAGCCATAGACGTTGGGATTCGGCGGAAAGCCCGTGTAACACGGCGTTCCGGTGAATGCGACGAAGCCGAGGCCCGCGTATCCCAAGCGCATCGCCTCGGCCGCTAACAGGCCATAGTAGAGGCCGCCGACGATGCTGACCGACTGATTGTTCTGCGCCTGTCCCATAACGCCGACTTCCTCGATATAGACGGGCGTCGCAGGTTTGCCTGCCGCGGTTAGCAGGCGATGCACGTTCGCGGTCGTTGCATCGAGATCCGGAAGGATCGATTGCAGCAGGCATGCGTCCGTGGGCGGATTGCTGCAGTAATACGCTGAAAGGTCGGCGCCGCTGGATGGAAACGTTCGCGATACGAAATCGTACTTCGCACTCGCCAGAACGGCCGCGTCCCAATACGAGTTTCCGCCGTCGGCCGAAGCCCCGCCGATCTCGACACCGGTCTGGATGCTTGAATCGACCTTCTTCATGGCCGTGGCGATTGAGGCCTGAAGCGACCCATAGATTCCCGGATCTTGATACGGCGCCGGCGGCGGTCCGCACCACGGTTCGTCGGTAGCGGCCATGTTGAAGCCGATCTGCCATAGCTTCAGGTTGTAGTGGTCGACGAGGTTCACTTGACGAACGAAGCCGGCCCACTGTCCCGGCGTCGTCAAACCCGTGCAGGTCGGTTCGTTGAGATTGTCCCGGAACATCAAGTCGACGTGATTTGGCTGGACGTAGGCGGCTTCGTATGCCGGAATGCCGGAGGCGTTGGGCTGTGACGGCGTTGGTAGGTATAGGTTGAACGTCATGCCGAGCGCCTCGACTGCGGCGACCCCCCACGGAAGATTCGTTGCCTGCGTTTCGAAGCCGATCATGTCGCGGCTGATGACGGCTCCTCGCGACGCTGCGTTGACGGCGATGGCGACCGGAGTCGGTGACGGCGTCGGGGTGGCCGTCGAACGCAAGTTCGAGGCTGCCAGAGGCAGCGGGGATGCCGTTTGATGCCCGGCACACGCGACGAGGGCGCCGCATGAAAGTGCGGTCGAGAACGCTCTAACGGCAAGCCATTGCGGTGTAGTACGCATGGTCGACCCTCTCGCGCCCGATCCTGAGACGGACCTTCGTAGTAGTCGAATCGGCCGGTTTTGAGGTCGGCTTTAGCGCCGCTACGGCATTAAAACGTAGGTAACCGTCACCGAGGCGTAGGCCTCCACGTTGCGCGGTAGCGAATCCTGGGGCCAATGAGCGTGAGGTGATGCCTGCCCGATGCGGCGGCGATCGCCGTTGCCGGCGCCGAGGTGTCGCGCACGGCCATCGCGATGGCTTGCGCGCGCATTCGCGCGTCGTCGGCGACGATCGTGGTCTCGGCGGCCGAAGCTGGAAGCGGCGAGATGGCGGCCATCGTCGACGCAAAGACCAACGCGATAGCGGAAAAGCGCGCGGAAAAGCTCCTCGCAAGGCAAGCGTATGCTTACTCCGCGGGTGGAATTTTCGCGCTTTCGGCGTAGCGTTTGCGGGTGATGCCGCAATGAATCCCAGCGTCTTCCTGTTGCTGAATCTGGCGCTCGCCTTTTACAACGCCGGTACGATCTGGGCTATGGAGATCGATATTTTTCGGTCGTGGCGAATCGTCGGCGCCGATTTTCACCGCGTGCAGGAAGCGCATTGGCGCAAGCTGCCTTTTTGGATCTTCGCTCCCGTGAGTTTGGCGCTCGCGGGATCGATCGCGCTCTTTTGGGGGCGCTTGCAGGCTAAGCTCTCCCAAGATCCGCTCGGCGCGCAAAGCCCGTACCTTCGGCAAATCCTGAGAACGCATTGGCTGCGCACCCTCCTCATCAACGCCTCGGCATTCATATTGCTGGCGTGGACTATCCGAGTCGTGCGGCCGTAGGCCGCGACCGGTCGAGCGAGGGAAACGGCGAATCGTTCCGCGTACGGAGGCTCTCGTCATGAAACGTCTCGCAATGCTGGCGGCGGCGCTGCTGCCGCTGATCGGCGTCGCCGCGTCGGCGGCGCCCTCGTACCATCTCGCTCACACGTACGTTCTCGGAGGCGACGGCGGGTGGGATTACCTCACGTACGACCCGTCGACGAAGCGGCTCTTTATCTCTCGCGGTTCGCACGTGATGGTGGTCGACCCGCTGCAAGGCAAAGTGGTCGGCGACATCCCCGGGACGCCCGGCGTGCACGGCATCGCCGTGGCGCCCGATCTCGGCAAAGGCTTCACCTCGAACGGGAAAGACGGATCGGTGACGGTGTTCGATCTTTCGACGCTGGCAACGATCGCGACGATTCAGACGCCGGGCAAGAATCCCGACGGCATCGCTTACGACCCCGCGACCAAACGCGTCTTCACCTTCAACGGCGGAAGTAACGACGCGACCGCGATCGACGCGAAATCGAACGCCGTGGTCGCGACGATTCCGCTGGGCGGCCGCCCGGAGTTTCCCGCCGTCGATGGGCGCGGCATGGTGTACGACAATATCGAGAGCACGAGCGAGATCGTAGCGATCGATGCCGCGACGGCGACGATCGTTTCGCGTTTCCCGCTCGGCAGTTGCCAGCATCCGTCGGGATTGTCGATGGACACCGTCCACCGCCGGCTTTTCGCGGCCTGTAGCGGGCAGATGGGTGTGGTCGATGCCGATTCCGGCAAGGTCGTCGCCACGGTTCCGACCGGCTCGGGCACCGACGCGACGCGGTACGACGAAACGACGGGCTTGGCGTTTGCGTCCAACGGCCGCGACGCGACGCTCACGGTCGTCCACGAGGACGGCCCCAATCATTTCAGCGTGCTGCAAAATGCCGCGACCGCGCCGGGAGCGCGCACCATGGCGCTCGATCCTCAGAGCGGCAACGTCTATCTCGTCACGGCGAAACTCGTAGAGAACCCCAACGCCACGTCGTATCGCGATCGTTACCACGCCGTTCCGGGGACCTTCGAACTGCTCGAGATGCAGCCGTAACGAGGCCGCCCTTCGTCGCGCGCTCCTAAGAATGCCGGCGAACCGCCCAGGGCTGGTGCGGTATCAGCCGAACGCCAGGTAGAGTGCAGGGTGAAGCAGGGGGGCGTTCCGACCCGCTGGCCGCAACCGTGAGGCCGGGCCATAATTCTGAGGCGTTCGCGAGCCAGAGGATGGTTGCCGAGCTTCGTACATCGAGAAGCGCCTAATGTCTCGCCGAGGCGCTCTCTGGCTATGCGCGCTGGCGGCGCTGCTCAATCTCTTCGCGCTTGCAACTCAGGCGATTTTTCCTTGGAATGGCGACGCCGAGTTTAGGACCGCGGTAACGACCGTGCCCTTTATGTTGAAAGTCACGAGCGCTTACGGTACCGCGCTCGAAGCAGGCATTCGCGCCGGCGATCTCATCGACGTTCGCCGCGACAACCTCAGCGCTCAGCTCGTGATCCCAGGGAGCGCGCTCCACTTCACCGTCCTCCGGGGCGGCGAGTCGATCCCCGTAACGGTCGTTCCGGTTCGCGCCGTACCGACGTGGGATTTCATCGTTCGAAGCTTCACCGCTTTCTGGCTGATCGCGTTTGCGACGATGATTGCGCTGCGCGGCGCCGCGACGAACCGAAACACGCTGCTCGTGCTCGTCCTTCTCGGGTATGCCATCGAGAGCGCTTTGAACCGCGCTGCCTACCCAACGTGGCTGCTCGCCTTTGCCGGCAACATGCTCTATGCGCCGATCTTGCAGCTTACGTTCGTCCTGCTCGCTATCTATGCGTCGAGCTTCGGAGCACCTATCACTCGGTTGCGCGCCGCCTTGATTGCGGTCACGTGCGCCCTTGCCCTAATCGCGGCCGTCACGCAGTGCGTCGGACAGAGCGCATCGTATACGTCCTGGATCGGCTTAACCGAGTCCCTAGGGGCATGGATTACCCTGCTTTGGGTGTTACCCGCGATTCCATGTGCGCTCGGCGGCCTCGCGGCTTTTCGCGCCGCGACCGGGGGCGACAGGCAGCGGATCGCGTGGGTCTTCGTTCCCTTTTCGATCTTCTGGGGCGTCTGGCTAATGTTCGCGTACCTATCGGTGCAGGCCAGCTCGCCGCTCTGGTACGCCATGGAAAACGCTTCGCTACTCGTCGTTCCCATCGGCCTCACGTATGCGGCGCTGAGCCGCCGTCTCTTCGATATTGGCTTTATAATCAATCGCGCCGCGGTATTCACCGGGGTCTCGGTCATCGTCGTTGGATCGTTCGTTCTCCTCGAATGGGCGCTCGGGAAATGGTTCGAAGACGCAAGTCATACGACCAGTATCGTTCTGAACGCCGCCCTCGCGCTCGGCTTTGGCCTCTCGTTACGCTTCATCCACGCGCGGGTCGACCGGTTCGTCGATACCGTGTTCTTCAAGAAGCGGCACGACGATGAAACAGCGCTGCGCCGCTTCGCCCGTGAGGCGGCATACATGACCGATCGCGAGGCGCTGATCGAGCGCACTCGCGCGGAGGTGCTCGCTCATTCCGAGGCTCCGGGCGTGCGAGTACTCCTCGCCGCCACCCTCGAGGCGAACGACCCCGCCATCCTGGCGATGAAAACCTGGCACGACGCGATCGAGCTTCACGCTTATGCTACGGCGATAAGCGGAGAGTACGCCTTTCCGATGCTGGCCCACGGCCAGCTCCTCGGCGTCATCGTCTGCGACGCGAAGACGAATGGCGAGGCATACGCACCCGATGAGATCGATGCGCTCAAGACCGTCGCGCACGGCGTTGGCGTGGCGTTCCATTCCCTCGATCGTGCCGCCGGCGATTCCATTGCGTCACTTCGTGCCGACATCGCGCTGGCGGTCTCGACGATGCAAGCTGCGATTGCCGAGTTCCGCGCATCGAGGATCGCATGAGCGCCGTGGCTTGGCGACGGCTCCTTTTAGCGTTGAGCGCCCTGGTCGCAATCCAAACGCTATACTGCGCTTTCATGGTCGTGTCGGTGCTTGGCGAAAGCGGCATAGACACACTGGCAACCAACCCGATCTACGTCATCCTTGGTAGTTCTGCCGGCACGCCGTTTCTCAATCGCGTTCGCGTGTATCCGGGTCCAGCGAGGGACGGCGGCCTGCGGAGCGGCGACGCTGTGGACTTCCGCGAACTGGCGCCGGTCGACCGCTGGCTCATCTATACTCAGTCACTTCGAGACGGGAAACGAATATCGCTGACCGTACTTCGGAAGAACGGCGCCTCCCGTGTTTCGCTGGTTGGACGGCACCCGCAGATACCTTGGGTCGTTTTGATTTACTACGCCGGCGAATTATGGATGCTCGGTTTTGCCGCGCTCATTGCGTGGCGACGCGCAGAGAGCGCCGAGGCCCGCACGCTCGCGCTGCTACTCATCCTGTGGAATCTCGGCCAGAACTGCTTGCCCGACAACGGCTGGTCGACGCCGTGGCCCGCACTCGACGCGTTCGTCGCCGCGCTCGGAGCGGTTTTTGCCCCGGCCGCGTGGTCTCTGCTTGCAACGTTCTCAATGCTATTCGTAGCACCGCGGGTACTCCTCCGGCGAACCCTGGCATGGTTGTCGTATGCAAGTTCGGCTGTAGCAGGCCTCTATGGGATCGCCGCCGTCATCGGCATCTGGACCGCGACGCTCGACCCCGCCAACCCCTGGTACACGGGACACTTTGGGCAGACCATCACCGGCGTATTGCCGATCGTGTTTCCACTCCTTTGCCTGCTCGTTACGGTCGCACAAACGCGTGGGCTGGACCGTGCGAGAATCTTTTGGGCAAGCGGCTCCTTGGCCCTGTTCTTCGCCATGTACGTGGTCCTTTACGGACTCGTCGCTGTTGGCTCGGGCAACCCGCCGTTCGCCGATTTCTTTCTCTACGCTCAGAACCTCTTCATCTTCATCGCACCACTCGGTTTCACGTATTCGTTCTTGAACAGGCGATTGCTCGACATCGGCTTTGCGATCAATCGTGCCCTCGTGTTTTCGACCGTCTCGGTCATCATCATTGGAATCTTCGTGCTGGTCGAGTGGGGACTGACCGAGTGGTTCAGCACGGCGAGCCATACCACCAACATCCTGGTCAGCGGAGGGCTGGCACTGACGCTCGGCCTTTCGGTTCGTGCGATTCACTACCGGGTAGATCTCACTCTCGACGCAATCTTCTTCCGGAAACGTCACGAAGACGAACAGGCGATTCGGACGTTTGCCCACGAAGCGGCATTTATTACCGCGATCCCCACCCTATTCGCGCGAACCGTTGCGACGCTCGAACGGCATGCCGACGCGTCCTTCGTGAGGTTCTTCATGTACGACGGCGCTGGAAAGTACGGCAGCGTCGATGAGAACGATCCGGCGATCGTCGCCTTGAGAGCCGGGCGCAAACTCGTCGATCTGCACTCTAGCGAGACGGCTTTGGAGGGAGACTTTGCCTATCCAATGGTCGCACGCGGGCGTTTAGTCGGGGCGCTGTGCGTCGGGCCGAAGCGGTCGGGCGATCCATACGCGCCCGATGAATCCGACGCCATCTCGGAACTCGCCCGCGCCGCCGGCGACACGTTCGACGTACTGTCCGGTAGAGACGAGGGCTCGCGTGATTCTATCCTCGATGCCTTGCGCGCCATAACGGCGAGACTCGATCGGATGAGCCCATGACATCTCGACGAGTCATCCTTTGGCTCTGCGCGCTCGCGGTTCTTCTCAACGGCGTGTGGCTCGCGAGCATTACGGTTCTTCGGTGGAACGGCGACCCTGGCTTCGCCACCGTCGACTCGGCCCCGTTTTACGAAAGAGTCGTCATGGTTCGGGGCCCGGCACTTGCGGCGGGGCTTCGCGTCGGCGATACGATCGACGTCCGCAGGGACAACTTTACGTATCAGCTGCCCATACCTGGTCAACCGATCCACTTCACGGCGCTTCGCGGAAACGTCGCGGTTCCTATTACCATCGTTCCGGTTCCCGCCGCCGTCACGTGGGATGCCATCGTTCGGCTTCTCGCGGGATTTTGGCTTGTTGCCTTTGCCCTCGTTATTTTGGTTCGCGGCGTCGATACGCGAGCAAGCACCCTGCTCGCACTCGTGCTCGTCGCCTACGCCATCGAAAGCCCACTCACCCGAATCGCGTATCCGACGTGGCTCCTCAGCACGATCGGCGGCGTCGCCTTCGCTCCAATCGCGCAATCGGCGTTCGTTCTGTTAGCAGTCTTTGCGGCGATGTTTGGCCGGCCGCTTTCCCAAAGCCGGCGCGTCCTTACGTGGACGACATTGGCGTGTGCACTGGTAGCGGCGATTATAGAGGCCGCATATAACTTAGGATCGGCCACGGCGTGGTTCTATGTGAACTACGATGCCTTCGCCGTCGCCGAAGTACTGCCCTCGCTTCCGTGCGTACTCTGTGGCGTACTCGCGTTCAACGCTGCATCCGGCGGTGAAAGGCAGAGGATTGCCTGGGTATTCGTACCGTTTGCGATATTTTGGGCCGCCCTGTACTCGTTTTTCGTATTCCAGTACTCGACGGCCTACGCGCTTGTCAACGCGGCCCTTTTGGCGGTGCCCGTAGCGCTCAGCTATGCGGCGGTAAGCCGTCGCCTCTTCGATATCGGGTTCGTCATCAATCGGGCCGCAGTCTTCACGGGCGTTTCGTTCATCGTGGTCGGATCCTTCGTCCTTCTGGAGTGGGCGCTCGGAAAGTGGTTCGAAGACGCGAGTCACGTAACGAGCGTCGTTCTGAACGCTGCACTCGCGCTGGCATTCGGCCTTTCGCTGCGCTTCGTTCACGCGCGGGTGGACCGCTTCGTCGATAGGGTGTTTTTCAAAAAGCGCCACGATGACGAAACGGCGCTCAGGAGATTCGCGCGGGAAGCCGCGTACATTACCGATTGCGAGACGTTGCTGCAGCGAACGCGGGCGGAAGTACTCGATCATACGGAAGCCGCATCGGCATCGATCCTCCTCCTCGACGGCGAGCGCTCGGTGCCGGCGGATGCCTCAACCGACCCCGCAACCGGTATCGATATCAACGACCCCGCGATCGTAGCGATGCGCACCTGGCGCGACGCGCTGGATCTTCACGGCTATGCCACGGCGATCGCCGGGGAGTACGCCTTTCCGATGCTCGCTCACGGCGCCTTAATCGGCGTTATCGTGTGCGGCGCCAAAAAGAACGGCGAATCGTTTGCACCGGACGAGATCGACGCGCTCAAGACCCTAGCGCACGGAGTCGGCATAGCGCTCGAGTCGCTGCACAAAGGTCCCCCAGAGTCGATCGAGTCTCTGAAGGAAACGCTCCTCCAGGCGATCGGCGCGCTGGCGGACAAAGTGTCGAAAGCACTTCCCGAAACAAAGCGAAACGAGATTCAGCCTTGACTGCGGCTCGCCGCCTTGACGACTTGCTCGTCGTGCGAGGGCAGCTTGGATCCTAGCCGATCGACGACGAGAACGACGGCAGCGACCCTTACCGTTCTCGGTGCCGTTTTAGCGCTCGCCGTGCTCGCCGCGTACGTCAGCACGTTCGGGCGAGGCGGTCTCGGCTTCTCGTACGAGCCCGGCGAAGGGCCGTTTACGATCCGGCTGAGCGTATCGCCGCATGGTGATGCTGCAGCGGCAGGCCTCGCCAGCGGCGACGTCATCGACGTTCGGAACCTAAATGCCCCCGATCGGTTCGCGCTCCTTTGGAGCCGAACTGCGGGCACCGGCATCGACCTATCCGTCGAGCGCGGCCCCCTCACCAGGCGAGTCCACGTCATCGCCCAGCGTGAAAGCTTCAATTGGGAGGCGTTGTTCATTCGAGCGAGTGCCGTGTGGTTAGTCTTTGGGGCGTTCGTTCTCGCCTGGCGCGCCCGGAACGATTCCGTCGCGACCTACCTTTCCGCATTTCTCTCGATTTCGGGCTTCTCTGCGCTGCTTTTCTCAAACAACGCCTGCACGCCGTGGCCTGCGCTGACCATGATCCTCTCGGCGACCGTGGGCGCGTGGGACCTGGGCATCCCTGCATTGCTCATGGCGGCGCTCCTTCTCGGACGACTCAGGATACCGGCCGCCGCTCGCAACGCCATCGCTTGGCCGTACGGTCTGCTGTGCCTTGCGGGCGTCGTCGCGGGCTCTTTGCCGGCTCTCGCGACGTGGTTCGCGTTTACCGATCCGCTCCGCGATCCTTGGCTGCCCGTCGCACGGGGCATCTTCGCGTTCGTGGAACTCGGAGTCGTCGTCCTATTCGCGGTCGCCATCGTGCGGACGCGCGGCAGAGAGCGGTCGCAGCTGTCGTGGCTGGCACTGGCCGTCGTGCCGTATATCGCATCCGCAGTCGTCTTGGGCATCCAATACAGCTGGATAGCGCAGCAAGTGGTCAACTACGCTTGGGTGTGGATGCCGATCGGCATCACGTACGCGGTATTGAGCCGTCAGCTGCTCGACATTGGGTTCGTCATCAACCGCGTCGCGGTATATAGCGGCGTCTCGTTCGTCATCGTCGCCGCTTTCGTCCTTACGGAATACCTTCTGACCGAAGTCTTCGGCTTGAGTCGCGACGAGAACGCCGTCCTGGGCGCCGTCGTGGCCTTGGGGCTGGGGCTTTCGATGCGCTTCATCCATCACTTCGTCGACCGCGGTGTTGATGCGCTATTCTTTAGAAAGCGCCACGAAGACGATCGAACTCTCCGGGAGTTCGCGCACGAAGCGACGTTCATCTCCGATCCGTCGCTCGTGCTCGAACGGGCGACGGCGATCCTCGAACGGCACGCAAACGCCTCCTGCGTGGTCTTTGCGATCTCGGATGGAAGCGGACGGTATGGCAGCGTCGATGAGAACGACCCGGCGATCGTGACCTTGCGAGCGTGGCACAAGCCCGTGGATCTGCGGAGCCGCGATTCGAAGCTCGAGGGGGATGTAGCATACCCGATGTTTGCGCGCGGGCGTCTAGTTGGCGCGCTCGCCTTGGGCCCGAAGCGCTCGGGAGAGGCCTATGCGCCCGACGAGTCGTCGGCCATAGCCGAGCTCGCTCACGGCGTGGGTCTAGCACTCGATGGGCTCGTTGCCCGTGCCTCCGATCGTGCCGAGCTGATCTTGGCAATACGAGAAGCGCTTCGTGAAGCCGCCGTTACGGAGCGCGGTACCTTGAACTCCTAGCGCTTTGTCAGAAAGTCGGCCACGTTGAGGCAGTAGCGCTTGATGTCGTCGAGCAGTTCTGGGTGATGCCGCAGTTGCGTTCCGGGCGGCTCGGCAACGAAGGACGGACAGCCTCGTTCGATATCCCAGTTGTAGTCCGCGATGTGGTGAAAGGTCGACTCAGCCACAGCATTGCCTTGGCCGTCGACGGCGTCAAAGGCGATGGCGAGATTGAAGCTCCGGCCAGTCGCCTTGCTGCGACCCCGCGCGATGACGCGCGCGGTAGGATCGTCGGGTGGTGCGCTTACCGCTCCTTCGTGCGGGTGGGCCGGGAAGTATCGCAACGGCGTTGCATCGTCGCGACGGAGCAACGGATGGAGCGGTTCGACCAGCACGATCTCTTGCACGTCGCCGTTGGCGCCGGAATGGAAGTTCGGCCAATCGATCGAGGTGGTCGCAACGTCGTCGCGCGTGCGGTTGCCGGGGTCGGGGTCGGGGTTACGCGTATGAAAATGATGCGCGGCACCGACGCCGCCGAGATTGCAAACGGAGCTTCCAAGATCCATATGATCGCGCAGCACGAACAGGCCGCCACCGGCCCGGCGAAACGCCGAGATGGCCCGGCACTCGTCGTCGGACAACCCGTCACCCGAATCTACGGCGACGAGCCACAGCTGGTCGAATCGATCGCGGCTGAGGTGCGAAAGGATGGGGTCGACGGCGCCCTCCTTATCGCGAGCGGTGACGTCGTGACGCGTTGCCAAAAGGTCGGTGACGAGCGAGAAGCGCCGCACGTTCCAATCGTCCTGCACGTACGGAATCGTCGTTTGAACGAGGATACGGGCCATGCTTCCCATTATGCGCTACCGTGCGCGCGGTCGCAACGAGCCTGGCGCCACCGAACTGATGGTAACGTAGGCCGGCGATTTTGGCCGCGCTCAGGCCAGGCCTAGCTAGGCATCTGCCGAAAGCTTGCTTTAATGGGCGGTGTGGCGGCGACGAACGCAATGGTGCCTGCGCCGGCCGGCGAGCGTTCGCTCGGTAATGGGCGTTGGCTGTCGCGCCGCACGGTGCTCTGGCTGTGCGCACTGGCGGCACTCCTCAATTTGGCGGCGCTTGCCACAGAGACGGTTTTGCCGTGGAACGGTGACGTCGGCTACACCAGCGATTCAACCGGAACGCCGTTTATCTATCGCGTGACGTCCGTGTACGGCCCGGCGCTCGAGTCGGGCCTTAGAGTCGGTGACGAAATCGACGTCCGGAAGAACGGCGATTATTGGCAGGTTCCCGTTCCCGGGCAGCCGCTTCACGTAACCGTGCTGCGGGGAGCAACTGCCGTCGGGATCTCCATTATCCCGGTGCAGGTTCCATTTACCTGGGATTTCGCCGTACATTTTATCGGCGTATTTTGGCTGCTCGCCTTTGCTGCGATGATCGGCGTACGTGGCGCCCGTAGCGGCCGCGCCAAGGAGAGCTACTTCCTTGCCGTTATTCTCGTTTCGATGACGACCGGGGGCGCTTTTACTAGACTCAATCTCCCGTGGCCGCTCCCTGCTCTGTGCGTTGCTCTCCTGGGCGCGACAGCCCCTGCGGTATACCTCTTGTTCGCGTTGTTTGCGATGCAAATCGAGTTGCCGGTATCCAGCCTCCGCAGATGGTTCGGGTGGGCCACCTTTGCCCTCGTGGGCTTCAGCGCCATCGTGATCGCCGCGCTCAACGTGGGCCCGTTCACGCCCTGGTACGATCCCGGTGTCGGGCTTCTTAGCAGGGGATTATTTATAGGCGTGCTTTGTGGAGTGCCAAGTTTTCTGTGCGGCGTGCTCGCGCTCTACGCGTTGTCGCAAAACGAAAGGCAACGACTGGCGTGGATTCTCGCATCGCTTGGGTTCGTGTGGGGAGTATGGCTCGGTGCGATCGCTGCGCGAACGTTTCAGCCGCAGTCGTACGGATTCTGGCTCGCGCTTCAGAACGTGGCTATTTTCATAGCCCCCCTGGGGCTGACCTACGCGGCCCTGAGCCGCCGCTTGTTCGACATCGGATTCGTCATCAATCGTGCGGCCGTTTTTGCAGGGGTCTCGGCCGTCATCGTCGCGTCGTTCGTGCTGCTGGAATGGGCGCTCGGGAAGTGGTTCGACGATCTCAGCCACGCGACCAGCATCGCCCTGAACGTCGCTCTCGCGTTGGGATTGGGCGTCTCGCTGCGGTTCGTTCATCATTGGGTCGATCGATTCGTCGATACCGTCTTCTTCAAAAAGCGGCACGACGAAGAGATGGCCCTCAGACGATTTTCCCGGGAGGCAGCATTCGTTACCGACCGCCGGACGCTGCTCGAGCGCACCTATAGCGAACTACTCGAGCATACTGAAGCTGCGACGGCCTCGATATTGCTGCTCGAGGCCGAGCATTTTACGCCGTGGCCGGGTCAAGACGACCGGGTCGTTAGCGTCGATCTCAACGATCCAGCCATCCTGGCAATGCGGACGTGGCACGATGCCGTCGATCTCCACGGATACTCGACGGCGATCGACGGAGAGTACGCGTTCCCCATGCTCTCGCACGGCGTTCTGATCGGCGTCGTCGTCTGCGGAGCCAAGAGGAATGGAGAAGCGTTTGCTCCCGACGAGATCGATGCGCTCAAAACCTTCGCGCACGGCGTCGGCGTCGCGCTCGACTCGCTTTCCGGTAAAGTCGACGCCTCCGGCGTTGCCGTCCTCGGTGCGATCGGCGCGTTAGCCGGCGAAATTCGTTCGTTGCGGGAAGCTCTCACTCGACGGCTGCCCGTGAACGAATCGCAGTCATGAGCCTATTTGGAGGACCGATGATCGCTAGATTGTGCGCCGCAGTGACGGTCGTCGCCTTGGCGCTCGCGGCGCCGGCGCGGGCGAGCCAGTCGCTCGATCGGATCATGTCGCGCCCGGGGCTCAAGCACGCGCTGGTCGCGGGCGAGGTGTACGATCTCGACGCCCACAAGGTGCTCTTCGCGCACAACGCCGGAACCTTCATGGAGGCTGCGTCGAATACGAAGCTTCTGACGATGGGTACGTCGCTCGCGCTGCTGGGGCCCGATTTCCGGTTCGTCACGCCGGTCTATCGAACGGGCGCAATCGACCCGGCGGGAACGTTGCACGGCGATGTGGTGCTGGTCGCCAGCGGCGACCCGAACCTCTCGCAGCGAGTGCAGCCCGACGGCACGCTCGCTTTTGAGAATTCCGATCACGAGGATGGCGGCTCGGTCGACGCGCAGGCCGTGCCCGGCGATCCGCTGCTCGTACTGCGCCAGCTCGCCGCGCAGGTGGCCCAGTCCGGCGTCAAGCGCATCGACGGGCGGGTGTCGGTCGATGCGTCGCTCTTCTCGGCGCAGGGCATCGAGCTGGAAGAGTCGGTCACGCTAACGCCGATCGTCCTCAACGACAACATTGTCGACATCACGGCAAAGGCCGGCCCCAAGCCGGGCGACGCCGTCGCGATCTCCGTCTCCCCCGAAACGCCGTACGTTACGTTCGTAAACAAGATAACGGCGGGCGCCGCCGGCTCCGAATATGCGGTCACGCAGGACGACGTGAAGAATCCCGATGGGACGCATACGGTCACGTTGGGCGGCACGATTCCGCCGGGCCTAACGATGTTGGTCGATTACGACGTGCCCGAACCGCAGGTCTTCGCAGAAATGGCGTTTGCGCTCGCGCTGAAAGACGCCGGCGTGGCGATCGCGACGCCCGCGAACGCACCGCCGTTCTCGCACGACGCGGCGGCGCCGTCCTACGTCGCTGCCAACCGCGTCGCGCAGCACGTCTCCCCGCCGCTCTCGCAAGACGTTCGCGTTACGCTCAAGGTCAGCCAAAACACGCACGCGGCAATGCAGATCCCGATCTGGGCGGTCTATGTCGCCCACGCGAAGTCCGACTTCATGGCGGCGGGCTTCGCTCAGGAGCGAGCCTTTCTGATTCGCGCCGGCCTCGATGTCGATGCCGCCGCGCAACAAGACGGCGACGGTTCCGCGAGCTTTTACACGCCGGATTTCCTCGTGCACTGGCTCGCCTGGATATCGACGCAGCCGTGGTATCCCGCGTTTCACGGCGGATTACCTATTCTCGGCGTCGACGGCACGATCTACGATATCCAGCAAAGCTCGCCGGCGAAGGGCAAGGTGTTCGCGAAAACCGGCACCACCGGCGCCACCGACCTGCTGAACGACCGCTTTCTCATGAATAAAGCGCTCGCGGGATATACCACGACCCGCAGCGGCAGGCACGTCGCGTTCGCCTTCTCGGTGAACCGCCTTCCGGGGCGCGTGAGCATCGATCGCGAGAAGGACCTATACCATTTTGCCGGAGAGCTGCTCGGCTCGATGGCGACGGCGACCTACGAGAACTACTAGCGATGCCGCAGGCATCCAAGGGCGGCTTCTGGCGGCCGGTGCTGCTGACGCTTTGCGCCTTCGCGACGGTATTGTGCTTTGCCGAAGTCGCTTCGTGGGTGGGTCTGGGCAGTAAGCCGTGGTTTGGGTATTGGGACGCCGGCTTTACCTTTTCCGGCACACCGTACGTCATCCAAGTTGCGACCGTGGATCCGATCGGCGCTACAGAACGGGCGGGCATGCGCCCCGGGGATCGCATCGACATCCGTAAGCTTGCGCTGGACGACCGCATCGCGTTCTTTCTCCAGCCTTTTGGCCCGCGCACGTACACCATACCGGTCGAACGCGACGGCAAGGCGATGTCCGTCCGGTTCACCGCCTCGACGACGTTCGCCGGGAACCTCTTGGCAAAGACGATTTTATTGTTTGGCGCGCTCTTCGCACCGATCGTTACACTCGTCTGCGCTTGGCTCATCGCGCTCAGGGGTTCGTCTCGCCCGGAAGGGCAGCTGCTGGGCCTGGCTCTCCTGTGCTACATCTTCGGTAACGTAGCGATCGTTATCGTGCCCAACGGGTGGGTCTGGGCGGCGGAATCGGTCTTCTCGAATTGCTTTTATGCTTTGCAGGCCGCGGCGTTACTCGTACTCGCGGCTCGTTACGGCCAAGCGAAGAGGATCCGAAACGTCGCGATCGGCGTCGCGCTGGCGCTTCAGGCGATCTTGCTGCTCCTAGACTTCCTAGGCGTTGCGGGCGTTCTCTGGCCGTCTATTCTCGATCCGGTGCTCGTCTATTACGGCTTAACGACGTATTGGCTGCCGGTCGTAGTCAGTGCCTTTTTCATCGTACCGTTCGCGATCGCGGCGGCTTCGGCGCCACGCTCCGAGAAGGCCCGCACGGCTTGGCTTTTGCTTCCGCTTCCGCTAGGAATCCTCATCGTCAACCTCCCCTCGTTGGTTTCGGCGACGACGACGGTCTACGTCTTCAACCTTGGCTCGTACGTCGTCAGCAATATCGTCAACCTCCTTACGTATGCTGCCGTGACCTACGCCGTGCTACAGCGCCGCGTTCTCGACACGCAGTTCGTGATTAGCCGTGCCCTGGTTTTCGGAACGATATCGACGATCGTCGTTACGTTGTTCGTGCTCCTCGAATGGCTGCTCGGCCACGTCCTGGAAGATGTAAGCCGTACCGCGGGTCTGGCCGCCAACGTAGTCCTAGCCCTCGCCCTGGGTTTATCCATGCGGTTCATCCATAGAGTCGTCGACAACTTCGTCGACGTGCTGTTCTTCCGCAAGCGGTACGAGGACGAGCGGGCGCTTCGTGAATTCGCCAAGGACGCAGCGTTCGTCACGACGCAGGATGCCTTGTTCGACCACGCAATCGCCAAGCTTCGCGAGCACACGGATGCGCGTAACGCGGCCCTACTCGTTGACGGAGACGGGCAGTACGTCGCGGCGCGGTGGTTTGGCGAATCCGAGCCGCCGGCGACGAGCGAAAACGACGAGGCGATTCTCGCCCTGAAGTCCCGTCACGCTCCCATCGATCCGAATCGCTTCGATAGCTCGATCGCCGGAGATCTCGTGTTGCCGATGCTGGTGCGAGGGCACCTGGTGGGGGCGGTCGTCTGCGGACCGCGCTCGCGCGGGGAGGCCTATGCGCCGGACGAGGTCGAGGCCCTCTCGGAGTTCGCGCACGGGGTCGGGTCCGCGTACGATTCGATCGAGCGATCGGAGAGCCAATACCGGCGCGACGACGCGATTGCCGAAGAGTTACGCGCCCTGCGTGCCGCCATCGAGAACCGCGATGCGCGCTGAGACGACCACCGCCATAGCTAAGTGGCGCTTCGCGCTGCTTTCCGTCGTCGTGGTATTTATCGTCGCAACGGCGTACAGTACCGTGACCTACATCGATCTCATGGGTGTGGCAGGCATTACGCCACCGGCGACTTCCGGCGTTCCATTCGTCTGGCAACTTGACGTTCAACCGGACGGCCCTGCGTACAGAGCCGGCTTGCGCAGCGGAGACACGGTCGACACTTTGGCGCTGTCGCCTGCGCAGCGATACCGTCTCTGGAACGCGCGTTGGCCCATCGATCGCCCGCTGACGATCGAGGCGACGCGCCACGGTCGCGTTATTCGCGCGCTCATCGCATTGGAACACGCGCCGTTCACATGGGACGTCTGGGCCTTTACCCTCGGCGGCATCTGGATGTTGCTGTTTGCCGCGTTGCTAGCCTGGCGCCGGCCGGATAGCCCGGAGGCACGGGTACTCTGTATCTGGTTGGTCCTATACAACGCCGGAGTATTCACCGCCATCAACTGGATCACGCCCTATGCCGGACTCGACGCGTCCGCGGACGCCCTCGGCCTCTTTTTGTATTACTCGGCGGCGCCGTTGCTCGCGACCTACGCTCTGCTGTTCGGTCGTCCAGTCGATATCGTTCGTCGCACGCTCGCGTGGACGGGCTACGCTCTCGCCGCTACCTACGCGACGCTGAAGGCGCTTGCGGTCCTCGGATGTTGGACGGCGTGGATGGATCCAACGAGCGCGCTGTTTGTGGGAAGTTGGCGTGACTACGGCTTCCTCGTGATATACGCCCTGCCGCTCGTCTGCGTCGCATTAACATTGTCACGCGTGCGCGGTCCCGATCGACTGCGATTCTCCTGGGGTGCCGGCTCGCTAGCTTTACTTTACCTCGTGGCTCTTCCGTTTCCCATAGCACTCCTGGCGCACAGTTCGCTGTATGCGTCGTTGTTTTTCGTAGGAAACCTTTGCGCTTTCGTGACACCCGTAGGTCTATCATACGCTCTCTTGAATCGCCGGCTCCTCGATATTGGATTCGTCGTGAATCGAGCTGCCGTGTTCACCACCGTATCGGTCGTGATCGTTGGCGCCTTCGTGCTCGTCGAGTGGGCGCTCAGCGAGTGGATGAGCGAAGCCAGCCACGCGGCGAACTTAGCGGTGAGCGGCGCCCTCGCGCTCGTCCTCGGACTTTCTATCCGCTTCGTGCACGCACGCGTCGAACGCATTCTGGATTCGATGTTCTTCCGGAAGCGCCGCGAAAACGAGCGGGCGATTCGCGCGTTTGCGCATGAGGCGGCATACGTGAACGACGAGCAAACCCTACTCGATCGTACCGTTAGGACGCTCCAGGGCCATGCGGATGCCGCCTTCGTGTCGATCGTGCTCGACGACGGCACGAGCGACGATCCCGCGATCGTCGCCCTTCGAGCGTGGCATAAAGTCCTCGACCTACACGCAATCGAGACGTCGATTCATGGCGAATACGCCTATCCGATGGTCGCCCGCGGACGCCTCGTCGGCGCCCTCGTCATCGGACCGAAACGCTCCGGGGAAGCCTACTCGCCCGATGAATCCGGCGCGATCGCCGATTTGGCTCAGGGCGTCGCGGGAGCGCTCGATGTGCTCTCGCTCAGCCGCGGCTCGGTCGATCTCGTCGCAGAGGTGCGCTCGCTGCGTGAGGAGATGGCCACCGGTCTGCAACGGCTGCGCGACGAAATCTCGGGCTTGCGTACGTGATGGCAAAAGGCCTCTTCACGAGTAACTATCGCTTCGTGTTCATCGCGCTCGTTGCCGTCTGGCCCCTGCTGTCGCTGGCGAATGGGGTGCTCGTCATGACGGATACGTTTGTTGACGCGTACGGAGGCCTTAAGCTGATCGATATCGACCGGCGGCCGCCCTACGATTCGATCATCGCGGAAGCTCCAGACGCCGTTGGATGGCGCAAGGGCGATCGCTTCTCTGCGGCCGCACTCTCGCTGTACGATCGACTGCGTCTCTATTCGTACGAAGATGCGCGGGAAGGCGCATATCTCGACGTTACCGTGCTACGTGGCGAGCAAACCGTAAGACTGCATATCCCAGCCGTTTCGGTGCCACTGGAAAAGAACTTTCCAAACTACCGTCTCTCGGAAGCCGCGGCGCTCGTCGCACTGGCCGTCGCGTTCGTCTTACCGCTGGTACTGGTTGCACTTCGGCCGTCGCCGGTGACGTGGGCATATTACTTGTACGGGGCCTTGTCCGCGGTCGGCACGCTCGACTACTTGCACCTGCCGGGCTTGGTCCATTTCGTTGCTGACACGCTCAGCTATGCCCTAGCGCCCTTTGCGTTGGTCTTTCTCGCCGGGTTCGCTGCGCGGTTTCCAGATGGGCGGATATCGGCCTCGGGGCGTCGCATCGTCGCGATCGTTGCTGCCGTGGCGGCGTTCATGGGGGTGTTTGCAGCGACGCGCAACAGCGCCGGCATTCTCTATTCGATTTCCGCCGCACCAGGATTTCTTATCTCGGACGACGCGAACGCCTTCGGAAACGTTATCGATGCCGTCGGCTTCGCCTTGGCGTACGCGCTGTCGTTCGTGGCGTTAGGACTGCACTACCGCGTGCTCCAGCCAGCCGATCGTGCAAAGATTCGTTGGGTGGTATTCGCGTTGGCGGTCTATGTTGCCGCGGCCTTGGCCGGGACCGTCGTTGGACATTTCGTGCCTTACCATATCGAAATGCGAACGTCCGACGCAATCCTTTTCGCCGTACGCGTCGGATCGGCGCTGGTTCTCCAAGCGGCGATCTTCTACGCGGTCCTCCGTCACCGGGTCTTCGACCTTCGGTTCGCGCTCAATCGTGCCCTCGCGTACGCCGTGCTGACCGCCGTCTTCGTGTTGCTTCTAGAACTACTCGACGTATACGTCTCGCATCAGCTCGTCGAGAGCAAGATCGCCACCTTCGTCGAGATCCTGATCGCTTTGGCCTTCGCTTTTGGACTCGATACCGCCAAGCAGCAAGTCGAGCGCTTTCTGGGCGCGACATTGTTCCGATCCCGCGAGCGAGCGCTCGCGGCGTTGCAGAATCTCGCGAAGTCGGTCCGCTTCGCGCGCAGGCCCGAGACGATCGACGGTATCCTAACGCTCGAAGTCGTCGACGCGCTGAAGCTCACCTCGGCGTCGGCGTTTCGCGCCGACGAGGGCGTGTTTCGGCGATGCGATGCGTCGAACTGGCCCGACGGGACCGCAACCGAAGTTGAGGCCGACTCCATGCTCGCCCTGCAGCTCGCCTCGTCGCGGGAACCCGTTCAGATGCACGCGGCGCTGGCGCGAAATCTCGCGCTGCCGTTAGGCGAGCTACAGCCGGTCCTGGCGATCCCGCTGATCGCGGGGGATCGATTGAGCGGTTTCGCGATGTTTGGCGCGCATCGCGATGGCGACGACCTGGACCCCGACGAGGTAGAGGCCCTGCATACCCTGGCGGAGGCCGCCGCCGGCACGTACGAGCACCTCGAAACCGAAGCCCTACGCAGCGAGGTCGCTGCGCTGCGCGCACGGTTGCATCCGCCGAGCTAATGGGAGGCTGCCGCCTCTCGACACGCTCGGGGTGACGGTTAGATGCCGTAGTATTTGAACTGCGGCCAGGCTTGGGGGAGCGGCGGGTGCATGCCGCGGCAGACGTAGATCGGTTTGTTGGCTTCGCGGGGCATCACGTAGGGCGAGAGGCCGAAGCGGGCCACCTCGCGGAGCGAATCGCACAGCGCCCCCCATTTCGACGGATCCACGTTGACGGCAACGACGACCGAGCCATCGTAATCGCGCGGCCCCCACAGGTAGAACTGATTGTTGCCCGAGATCGCGGGGGGAAGGCCGCTGCCATACACGTCGATTGCCGAAGCTTCTCCGTAGTTCGACGCGTAGATGGCGGCCTTGGCTCGATCGGAGGCCGGCAGCGAGGCGTACGCGTCGCCGACCTTGGCCGCGAGCTCGCGCCAGCCGAACTCGTAGGAGAAGACTTGCGTGAGCGGCGCGCCGATGCTGGCCACCTCGACCGGGCGCATCTTGACGGACATGTGGTCGACGACGTTCTTGAGCCGTTCCGGCGAATAGATGGGAAGAACCAGCGGCAGTGCCAGCAGCCCGTTTGCCGTGGCCAATGCTGCCCAGACTGCGACAATCGCGACGTTGAGGCCGCTGCAGGCGGCCGCGCCAAGCGCGAACATCGTCGGATACGCGCCCGCCAAGTAGTAGCTCTTCCCATGCGTCGCGAACACCAGCACCGCGCAGACGACGAAGGTGAGCGAGAGGAAGCGAAACCGCGCGAACCGGGGTGAGGCAAACGGTGCCACGATGCCCGCGATCCACAGCGGCGCAAGCAAGAAGTTGAGCGAGAAGATCTGGTCGATCGTGAAAACCAGTGGCGTGCCGGTGAGATTACCGGCGCTGTCGTTGTGGACGAGCTCGAGAAACGGCAGGCCGTGGAGAACCTGCCACAAGGCGTTGGGCAATGCGATCGCCGCCCCGATGGCGGCGCCGATCCACAGCTCGCGCGAGCGGAAAATCGAACGCTGCGCGGTGACGGCGACGCCGATCGCCATTGCGGCGAGCCATAGCAGCACGCCGTAGCGCGCTTCGAACGCGAGGCCGGCGATCGCACCGGCCCAGAGCCACATGCGCGGCTCGGCGCGCAGAATCGCACGGGTGACGCAATAGGCGATGGCCGTCCACGCCAGCGGTTCGAGCGTCGAGGTGGTGAGCGTCGACGTCATCGCGTCGAGCATCGGCGCGCTCGCCGCCGCGATGGCCGCGAGCCAGGCGCCGCGCGTGCTCGCGCCGAGCAGTTGCGCGAACGCCACCACGAGTGGGACGAGCAGCGTCGCAGCGGCGACGGCGGGCAGCCGCAGCAGCCACACGTGCGTGCCCGCAAACTGCGTCGCCGCCGCGAGCAGCGGAATTAGCGGCGGCTGGTCGACGTAGCCGAACGCCGGATGGCGGCCGCAGACGATGAAATAGAGTTCGTTGACGAAGGCGCCGTAGCGCCCGGCCGTGAGAAGGTGGACGATAGCCACGACTCCGGCGACGCTCCAGGCAGCACACACCGCAGGTTTGCTCATGAAGGAACAATACTACGCAGTGCGTACTATGGCAAGATGGCGAACGAAAAAAGTTCCGACGCGGCGCAGCTGCGAGCAGCCGTCGCAGCGCTGCAGCGCCGGCTTCGAGCCCAAGACGAGAACGTCGGGGTCGGTCCGACGGGCTTTCTCATTCTCATGCGTCTCAGCCGCGAAGGCGTTTCGAGCGCATCGGAGCTAGCGCGCCTCGAGCGGCTCCAGCCGCAGTCGTTGACGCGCGCGCTCAAGGCCTTAGAGGATGCGGAGCTGATCGAGCGCAGCGTCGACGAGAACGACCGGCGGCGCGCGCCGATCGGCATTACCAAAAGGGGCCGGGAACTCTTGCGGCGCTTTGCCCTCAAGCGCGTCGCGTGGCTCGCGCGCGCCATCGATACGCAGCTCGCCCCCGACGAGCGCGAGACCCTGCGCGCCGGCGCACGGCTCATCGAACGCATCGCGAGCGGGGAAGGCGGCGACGTGGCGCCCTCGGACGTCGTCTTCAACATCGTTCCGGCGCTCGACGTCTCGAACGTGCATCGCTCCCTCGAGTTCTACCACCGCCTCGGTTTCGTCGAGGACGCGCGATGGGAGCGCAAGGGCGTACTGGCGTGGGTCTCGCTCCACGCACGCACGGTACGCTCGGCGCGGATCATGCTTCGCTTGGCAAACGCGCCCATCGATCCCGACGCTCAGCGAGTCGCCTTCGCCTGCTGGAGTGACGACGTTGCGCGGTTGCGCGAGCGTTTGATCGCCGAAGGCTTGACGCCCGGGCGCATCCGGCATCCATCGTATATGCCCAACGGCGAGTTCGCGTTGACGGATCCCGACGGCTATGCGCTGACGGTCGGCCAGGTGCGTTGAGTTCGCCGGGATTCTAGATTGTATGACCCGGGTACAGGACTTGCTAGGGAAACAGATGTAACGAATCCGCGGGTCGCGCATTGGTCTTCACCCACTGTACGCCCTCAACCGCCGCATTCAGCTGCAAGAATAGTCCTAATATGTCCGGCCTCGCGACGCCCGGATAATCGATCGTGGTTTGAACGCCGCAACGGGTCAGCGATACTATCGTGTGAGGCGTATCCAAGATGAGGGCCTTGTCGTCGAAATTGAGTCTAAAAAAATTCCTGCTTCGCAAAATGTCGATTGCGCGATCGAAGACTTTCGAGTTGAAGGCGCTACTAAATGTGCCCGATCGCTCGGCGTAACGGTCTCCGAAATATAGAAACCCGTCATGGGAGAGAACGACCTCAGACGTTGGGCACTTCCCAAAGCAGGACGTTTTTGCGAAAGAGATACTCGTCGTATCGGCAAAACTCGGCATTGCGTTCATTCCGCATTTCGCTATCGCCGGAGTACCGGAGAAACTCAGAATGCTACAGGCAATTCCCATGATGCGCAACGCGGTATTTGTCACTTGTAGCAAGGGGCTTCCATGCGTCACGTTCGTTGCTCCCCCGATGGATCATAAAAGCGGCGACGAACGAGGCGTTTTGGCGGCAAGCGAAGAGAATGCCTACCTGCTACGCGGCCGCCCCGATTCGCTCCAGGCTGCGGTACTGGATGGCTTCGGCGATGTGTTCGGAGGCGATCGCCTCGCGGGCGGCGAGGTCGGCGATCGTGCGGGCGACGCGGGCGATACGATCGAGGGCCCGCGCGGAGAACTGGCGTTTGGCACTCGCGCGGGCGAGCAGCAGCATCGCCGGCTCGTCGAGCGGGCAGTAGCGGCGCATCGCGTTGGCGGGGATATCGGCATTACAAGCGAGCGCCGTGCCCTCGAAGCGTTCGCGCTGGCGTTCCCGGGCCACGACGACTCGGGCGCGCACCGCGGCCGACGATTCGCCGCCGTCGCGGCGCACCATATCGTCGAAGGGGACGCGGGCGATCTCGATCTGCAGGTCGATGCGGTCGAGCAGCGGCCCCGAGAGTTTGCCGACGTACTTGGCGACCGCGGCGTCGTCGCAGCGGCATTCCATCGTGCGCGTCCCCCGGTAGCCGCACGGGCACGGATTCATCGAAGCGACGAGCTGAAAGCGCGCCGGGTAGGTGAAGGTTCCGGCCGCGCGTGCGATCGTCACCGTGCCTTCCTCGATCGGCTGACGCATCACTTCGATGGCGCCGCGCGCGAACTCCGGCAACTCGTCGAGAAAGAGCACGCCGTGATGGGCGAGCGAGATTTCTCCCGGCTTGGCCATGGCTCCGCCGCCGACGAGGGCGGTTTGCGAAATGGTGTGGTGCGGGAAGCGAAACGGCCGCGAGCGCACGACGCCGGCATTTCCGACGAGCAGCCCGGCGACGCTGTAGATTTTCGTCACGTCGAGTGCTTCGGCCGGCGTCATTGGCGGAAGGATCGATGCCAGCCGCCGCGCCAGCATCGTCTTCCCGCAGCCCGGCGGGCCGACTAGCAACACGTTATGGCCGCCGGCAGCCGCGATTTCGAGCGCACGTTTCGCCGCGAGCTGGCCTTTGACGTCGCAGAGATCGCCGTGCGTGCCGTCGCTTTCGCTCGCCGCTTCGGGTTGCGTCGTGCGCCGGCGCCACTTGGCGCCGTTGCCACCGATCACGGCAACGGCGTCGTGCAGCGTCTCGACGGCATAGAGCTCGATGCCGTCGACGAGTGAGGCTTCGCCGGCGTTGGCGGCCGGAACGAGCAACTTGGAGAATCCTGCGCTGCGTGCGCCGAGCACCATGGGGAGAATGCCGTTGACCGGCTGCAGCTTTCCGTCGAGCGCGAGCTCGCCAAGCGCGATGAACTCTTGCAAGGCGAGGCGATCGATCTGTTCGTCGATGGCGATCAGCGCCAACGCAATCGCCACGTCGAAGGCCGGTCCGGCCTTGCGGACGTCGGCGGGTGAGAGATTCACCAGCAGCTTCCCCGCCGGATACAGAAACCCGCAGTTGAAAATCGCCGCGCGCACGCGGTCGCGCGCTTCGTTGAGCGCGCGGTCGGGAAGCCCGATGATCGAGAAGGTTGGCGTGCCGGGCGAGCTATCCGCCTCGACCCGCACGACGTATCCTTCGATGCCGAGCATCGCGGCAGAGAACGCTAACGACAGCATGTCGCCACGTCCTCTGCGCGCGATGCGCGAAACGTCTAGTAGCGGCGGTTCGCCGGAACCAGACCCGGGTAGAGCAGCGGATCGAGAGCGCCGGGCTGGTAGGCGCTGTTGTTGAGGTGCGGCAGGCCGAAGGCGTCTTCGATCGAGCGCAGCTCGCTGTAGTGGTTCGACGGGGTCGCGGTTTGGATCGGGTACTTGTACTGCGGGGTGATCACGATCGTCGCCATGTGGCCGCCGCCGTGCGGATAGGCCGAGCCGCAGCAGCCGATGTTGGAGCTGTAATCGTTCTCGTCCCACGAGAGGATGATCGCGGAGTCGGCGGTCCAGGCCTTCGATTTCATAATCGTCGTGACGAGCGATTTCACGTAGTTGTCGCCTTCCGTAAGGAGTGCGTCGCCCGACGGGCAATCGCTGGTGCCGTGCATGTCGTGGCACTCGTCGGGAACCAGGAAGACGAAGTTCGGCGCGGTCGCCGGGTTCGAAAGGGTCGCCGCGAGCGATTGCGGCGTCAACGGCACGACGCGCTTCATGCGCGCGGGGCTATTCACGACGTCGCTGTAGTAGAGGAAGGGGTTGTGCTTCTGCGCGTAGTGCGTCGGGCCGGTCGGGCTGGTGGGGTATTGCGCGCCGAGGTAACCGACGCTGGGCATCGATTGCTGCATGTCGAGCCAGGTGAGGCCGCGCGCCTCGAGCAGATCGGCGAGGTTCTGGCCGGCCGCCTTGTCGCACGGCGATTGCTTCGGCTTAGCGTAGCAGCTGGCGTTGTCGTCTTGGATGCCGTAGTAGCTTCCGCCAACCAGCGAGAGGTAGTTCGGCAGGCTGGGGTGGGTGGTGCCGAACGAGAGCGTCTCGAGGCCGTACGTGAGCGCGAGCTGGGTAATGAAAGGAGTATCGAGCTTGTAGCTCGCGTTTTCGCGGCCGATGACGTCGTCGAAGCCCTGATTCTCCATCATGATGTAGTAGACGTGCGAGAGATGAGCCCCCGGCGAGGCGGCGAGAGCGGGCCGGCTAAAGCCGCCGGCAACGAGCGCGCACGCGAGCGCGACGCAGGCGATGATCCGCCGATGCATACGTACCTTTCTTCCTGGATACAGGTAATAAGCGATGCCGCTAGTATGCCAGCCGATATCTAACGGACGATTATTGCCGCCTTAAGGCCGGCGCCGGTAAAGTGAAGGAACTCGGTAGTTCGTGCGCGTTTTGGCGGTGAATATTCGCTCGGGAGGCAGTCGCGGAACGGCCGGCGCCTTGGTGCGGCGCTGCGCGGAGCGGCGCCCCCAGGCGATCGTCATGGCGGAGTGGCGCGACAATCCCGCGGGCGCTCACGTGCGGCATCTGCTCGCCGGCGCGGGCTTCGGGCATCAAGCTGCGACCGAGGGACATCGCGGCAACGGCGTGCTGATTGCGGCAGCCGATCCGTTCGGCGCCGTGCGCAACCCGTTCGGCTTGGCGGACGACGAGTATCCCGATGCGGTGCTGCTTGCGCGGTTCGAGGGGCTGCACGTATTCGGCGCGTACTTGCCGGGGCAAGACCGCAAGCGCCCGCACCTGCGCTACCTTTCGGCCATGGCGCAACGGTATAACGAGCGTGGCATTGCGGCGATTTGCATCGGAGATTTCAACTCGGGCCGCAACCAGACCGATATCGAAGCCAACGTCGGCCGTACCCGGCTCGTCGACGAGTTTTCGACGGCCGATCTCTACGCCGAGCTGGAGCGCTCGTGGACCGAGGCGTGGCTCTACCTGCACCCGGGCGTTCTCGAATACAGTTGGTACCCGTTCCGCAAAACGCCGCAGCCGCCGCGCCGCAACGGCTGGCGAATCGATAAGGCGTTCGTTTCGAACGCGCTGCTGCCGCGGCTGCAGGCCGCGGAGTACGATCACGAGTTTCGGCAGGCCGGGCTGACCGACCATTCCGCCCTCGTCGTCGATCTCGCGTGATCCGCTACAGCGCGGTCGGGAGTACCTGGCTCGCGAGCTGCGAAAGATAGAGGCCGGGCTGCTCCAGCATCGCCATGTGCGAGGCGTTGGCGAACGTCACGAACCCCTTGTGCGGGGCGCGCAGCGACGAAAACCACGTTCGAACCACCGGGTACGACGTCTCGTAGTCGTAATCTCCCTGGAAAATGAACAGCGGGCATTCGAGCTGCGCGAGCGACGTAAAGTTCGTGCGTTCGACGACGCCGAGAAGGTGGCCGAGCGAGAACAGACTCCCCTTATCCGCGAGGCGGACGTCTTCGTCGGTGTATTCGGGAGCGAATTGCCACGCGTCGCCGTCGTAATCGAACGACGTGCGCCCGTAGGTAAGGCCGCCGTAATACACGAGCCATTTGCGCTGGACGCCGATCCGTTCGACGGTGAGGCTGCCGAGCGGCCCGGGATACGGCGCGAGCGCTTGGAGCTCGCGTTTTGCGGGCAGGTTGCCGTGAGCCCGCGCCTGGTCCAGCGCAAACTGGTATCCCAGCTCCTCGCTGCGGTGCGTGTCGATCATTTGGCCGGTGCCGACGTACGCGTAGAGCAGTTCGGGATGACGGCGCGCCACTTCGAGCCCGAGATACGAACCCCACGAATGCCCTAAGAGGATCAGCTTGCGTCGATCGAGCTTCTCGAGCAGATATCGCACGACGGCGACGGTATCTGCGATCAGCTGCTCGCCGGTCATCGTTGGCGCGATCGCCGCGGGATCGTTCGATGCGTACGTCTTCCCCGCTCCTCGCTGATCCCACTGAACGACCGTAAAGTAATCTTCCCACGGCTTCTGAAACGTCCACGACTCGGGCATCGTCGGGGATCCCGGGCCGCCGTGGAGATAGAGCAGGACGGGATTGCGGCGATCCCGTCCGCGAATCGAGAGCCACTGCGTGCAACCGTGAATTCGTACGCTCAGCAGCTCTTCGATCCCGTTGGGCGAGACGATCTTGCGGTTGGCAGCGATCACGCGCCTGACGGCGTCCCGCGTAAGCGCGTGCGGCTGCGCGGATGCAGCCGCCAGCGGTACGGCGGCGGGCACGAACGCTGCGCAGAGTGTGGTTCCCAAGAAGGACGTGCGCTTCATACCGGCTCTACTTCGCCGCGCTTCCTCGTGTTTCGAGCCGAACGCGAGGCCGCGCCCGAACGATTCCGGATTGGCGGCCGATCGAGCGGGAACGACGAATGCGTGAGGATTCTGCGGGCGGCTTACGCCATCTGGACTGAAAGCCGGCTCCCCGTGCAAGCGGCGGCGCTGGCCTTTTTTACGACGTTCGCCATCGCGCCGCTGTTGGTGCTGCTCATCGAACTCGCGGGATTCGTCCCCGGCTACCAGCATCACGCGATTCTGCGCAATTCCATCTTCGGGGCGGTTGCCACGCACGCGGGCGCGCCGGTGGCGACGATTCTCCGCGCGCTCGTGGATGCGGCCTTCGCGAAATCCCGGCAGCCCGACGCCGCCGCGGCCGTGGCGAGCTGGATCGCGATCGTGTTGGCGGCGACGGGGCTGGTCGGTACGGTGCGAGGAGCGCTGGAGACGATCTGGCATTCGAAGCCGGCAGGCGGTCTTGCCGAAACGATCCGCGATCGCGCGCTCGGAGTGGCGCTGGTCGCGTTCTTGGCCGGGGTGACGATCGTCTGGATTGCGGCAACGGCCGCGCTGACGGCCGTTCTCGGCAGCCTTCCGGGCGGCGGCGCGGGCGGGCGCGCGGCGAGCTCGCTCGTCGAATGGGTCGTGCTGTCGTTCGCGCTGGCCGTCGCCTTCAAGGTGCTTCCGCAAGCGCCGTTGCGCTGGCTGCGCGCTTTCGAAGGAGCGGCGATCGCGGGCGCGCTGATCGTGGCGGGGCAGTTCGCGATCGGATGGTATCTCGACCGCAGCACGAGCGCAAATGCCTACGGCGTCGCGGGCGCGTTCGTGGCGCTCGTGCTCTGGATCTACTACTCGTCGCTGCTCTTCCTGGCCGGAGCCGCGCTGACGCGCGCGCTCTCGCTGGAATACGATGGCACGTCGCCGGAGCGGCCGCCCAGCGGTGCGGCGAGGGCGGCGACGGCGCGGTAACGAACGCGCCGGGCATGCATCTCACCACGCTCGACTGGGCGATCGTCGTGCTGTCGCTCGGCGTGACGTTCGTGCCCGCGATCGTGCTGGCCCGGCGCGCCGGGCGCAACATCACCGAGTTCTTCGCCGCCGGCCGGCAAGCGCCGTGGTGGCTGATCGGCATCTCGCTGGTCGCCACCACCTTTTCGACCGACACGCCGAACCTGGTAACCGACCTGGTGCGCGACGGCGGAGTTGCGGAGAACTGGAAGTGGTGGTCGTTTCTCTTGACCGGCCTCGCGACGGTGTTCTTCTACGCGCGTCTGTGGCGGCGCAGCGGCGTGCTCACCGATCTCGAATTCTACGAGATGCGCTACGCCGGGCGCGCCGCGTCGTTCGTGCGCGGCTTTCGCGCCATCTATCTCGGGCTGTTCTTCAACTGCTTCATCATCGCCAGCGTCACGCTGGCGGCCTCGAAGATCGCCGCGATCCTGTTCGGCTGGCCGCAAATGCTCACGCTCGAGGTCTGCGTCGTCGTTCCCATCGTCTTCGCCGCCACGGCGGGGCTCTGGGGGGTCATGGTCACCGACACGATCCAGTTCTGCATCACCATCACGTCGGCGTTCGCCGCGGCGTACTTCGCGCTGCACGCGCCGGGCGTCGGCGGCTTGAGCGGGCTGATCGCGCACGTGCAAGCGACCGCGCCGCCGATGCTCTCGCTGCTGCCGAACTTCTCGGATTGGCACAAGGCGCTCGAAATCTTCATCATTCCGCTGACGGTCACGTGGTGGTCGGCGTGGTATCCGGGCTCCGAACCGGGCGGCGGCAGTTACGTCGCGCAACGCATGCTCTCGGCCAAGCGCGAATCGGACGCACTCTTCGGAACGCTCACGTTTCAAGCGATGCACTACGCCCTGCGGCCGTGGCCGTGGATCGTCGTCGCGCTCGCCTCGACGATCGTCTATCCCTCGCTGCACGATATTCAGCTGCGCTTCCCGGGCGTCTCGCCGCATTTGATCGGCAACGACGTCGCCTATCCGGCGATGCTCGTCTTCTTGCCGGCGGGATTCGCGGGCTTCATGGTGGCCGGGCTGTTCGCCGCCTACCGGTCGACGATGGAGACGCACCTCAACTGGGGTACCTCGTATCTCGTGCACGATTTCTACCAGCGCTTCATCCGGCCGGGCGCGAGCCAGCGGCACCTGGTGCTCGTCGGCCGCATCGTGACCGTCGTGCTGATGCTGCTGGGCGCTTCGCTGACGCCGCTGCTCTCCAACGCCAAAGAGGCCTTCGACCTGCTGCTCTCGATCGGCGCCGGCACCGGCCTGATCTACCTGCTGCGCTGGTTCTGGTGGCGCATCAATGCCTGGAGCGAGGTGAGCGCGATGGGCGCCTCGTTCTTGATTTCCCTAGGCTTCTTCGCGGCGGGCAAACTGGGGCACCCGGTCGATCCGACGGCCTCGTTTCTCACCGTGGTCGGCGTCACGACGGCCGTCTGGATCGCCGTCACCTTGCTTACCCCGCCGGTTGACGAACCGACGCTGGAGCGCTTCTACGCCCGGGTGCGGCCGGCCGGTCCCGGCTGGAGCCGTATCCGGGCGCTGGGGAACCTGCCGCCCTCGCCGGACTCTCCGGCGCAGTCGCTGATGGGCTGGGTGCTCGGCCTGGGAGCCATCTACGGAGCGCTGTTCGCCACCGGGGCGTTCGTCTACGGGCGCGTCGCCGAGGGCACGATCTGGTCGGCAATTGCGGGCATCGGCATCGCCGGGCTGGTCGTCATCGGGCGGCAGCTCTGGCTGAGCGGCGATGCGGCCCCGGCGCCCGGCCCCGCGGCCCCGTAGAGCCGAATTGTGACGAATTGCAACGGGAACGTCTGTTCTCTCCACAGATTGCACAAGACCAACGTCGCTCGCTGTGGACAACGCAGGCACGAAAAGGCCAGCGTTCGACTTGTGCCCAACTAGCAGGCTGCTGCAGAGGAGTATCGCTTGAACCGCAACCGGATCGTTTCGCTCGTCGCCATCCTGGCGCTGGCCGCTTGCTCCAACTCGAACAACGCGCAAACCGCCGCCTCCCCCGGTGCCGCGGGCTCGGCCGGGCCGGGCGGCAAGACGATCGGCGTCTCGATTCAAAACCGCGAGGCGCAGTTCTATCAGGATATGGAATCGGGCATGAAGAGCGAGGCGGCGAAGTACGGCTATACGCTCGACGTGGTCGATGCCAACCGCGACAACGCCAAGCAGCAGAGCCAAGTCGAGGATTTCATCTCGAAGAAGGTCGATGCGATCGTCCTGACGCCGTACGATTCGCAGGCGATCGGCAGCGCCATCGTCGAGGCCAACAACGCCGGAATTCCGGTGTTCACTGCCGATATCGCCAGTACGAGCAACCAGGGCAAAGTGGTCGCCCACGTCGCCAGCGACAACGTCCAAGGCGGCTTCCAGGCCGGAAAACTGATCTGTGCGGCGGTCGGCAAGACCGGGAGCGTCGCGATCATCGACGAGCCGGAGGTGACCAGCGTGCAGGATCGCGTCAAGGGCTTCCGGCAGGCGCTCGCGCAGCTGTGCCCGGGCGTCACGATCGTCGCCGACGTCGATTCGGGCGGCACGCGCGACAAGGCCAATAGCGACGCCGGCGACATTCTCCAGGCCCACAAGGATCTCAAGGGCATCTTCGGCATCAACGACGACTCGGCGCTGGGCGCGCTCACTGCCGTGAAGGCCGCGGGCATGACCGGCAAAATCGCCGTCGTCGGCTACGACGCGACGCCCGAAGCGCGCGCCGCGATCAAGAGCGGGGCGATGTACGGCGACGCGATTCAGTACCCGGCCAAGATCGGCGCGACGACGATCGACGTGATTCACGATTACTTCAGCGGCAAGACGCCGCCGCCGGTCGTCAAGATCGACGTCGGCACGTTCACGCAAGTCGACGCGAAGAAAGTGCAGTAACCTGCCGCCGCTGCTGGAGATGCGGCGCATCGGGAAGTCGTTTCCCGGCGTCCGCGCGCTGTCGGACGTCTCGCTGACGCTCCACGCCGGCGAGGTGCTCGCGCTGGTCGGTGAGAACGGCGCCGGAAAATCGACGCTCATGAAGATCCTCGCCGGCGCGCAGCGCGCCGACGAAGGCGAGATCGCGATCGACGGTGCGGTAGTGCAGATCGACTCGCCGCGCGCGGCCGAAAAGCTCGGCATCGGCATGATCTACCAAGAGTTCACGCTCGTTCCTCAACTCACCGCGCCGCAGAACGTGGCGCTCGGCAGCGAGCCCGTCTCGCTAGGCATTTTCGTCGACGAACGCGCGATCCGCGACGGGGCCCGGCGCGCGTTCGAGGAGCTCGGCCTCGAACTGCCGCTCGGCGTCCCGACGTCGCAGCTCTCGGTCGGCCAGCAGCAGCTCGTCGAAATCGCCAAGGCGCTCGCGCGCAAGGCGCGCATCATCGTGATGGACGAGCCGACGGCGGCGCTGAGCGATCGCGAGATCGACGGACTCTTTGCGGTGATCCGCCGGCTCAAGGCGGCCGGCGCCGGCATCGTCTACATCTCGCACCGGATGGACGAGCTGCCGAAGATCGCCGACCGCATCACCGTGCTGCGCGACGGCAGCGTCGTCGAAACGCGCGACGCCGCAGATTTCCCGGGCGAAGAGATCGTACGCGCGATGGTCGGGCGCACGCTCGAGTCGCACTTTCCGGAGCTCGTCGCGGTCGCGGAGGATGCGCCGCCCGTGCTCGAAGTGCGCGGGCTGCGCAGGCCGCCGCTGGTCAACGACGTGAGCTTTACCGTGCGCGCCGGCGAGATCGTCGGCTTGGCGGGGCTGGTCGGCGCGGGCCGCACCGAGATCGTGCGTTCGGTCGCCGGCGCCGACGTTCCGGAGGCCGGCGAGATTGCGATCGACGGAAAGCGTCTGCGCGTGCGCAGGCCCGAAGACGGCATCGCCGCCGGCATCGCGTTCATCACCGAGGACCGCAAGGCGCAGGGGCTGGTGCTCGGCATGACCGTGCGTGAGAACGTCACGCTCGCGCACCTTGCCGATTACGTCGGCGCCGACCGGCTGATCGACCGCCCGCGCGAGCGCGAGGCCGCGGCGCGAATGGTGGAAGAGCTTCGCGTGCGCACGCCGTCGATCGAGCAAATCGTGCGTAACCTTTCCGGCGGCAACCAGCAAAAAGTGGTGCTGGCGAAGTGGCTGCTCGGCAAAGCGCGCGTCTTTCTCTTCGACGAGCCGACGCGCGGCATCGATATCGGCGCGAAGGCCGAGATCTACGGGCTGATGCGCGAGCTTGCGAACGGCGGCGCCGCCATCGTCATGGTTTCGAGCGATCTGCCGGAGGTATTGGGAATGTCGCATCGGATTCTCGTCGTTCGCGGCGGGCGCATCGCGGCCGAGTTCTCGCGCGCGCAAGCGACGCCGGAAGCGGTGATCGCCGCCGCCACGAAGGCCGCATGAACGCCGAACGCGATCGCCGCCAATACTGGCTGCGCCTCGGCGGCGCGGCGCTGCTGCTCGTGGTGATGATCGTCGCGGTCAACGTCGCGTCTCACGGAGCCTTCCTCCAGCCGAGCAACCTGGTGCGCGTGCTTCGGCAGATCACCTATAACTGCGTGTTGGGCGTCGGCCAAACGTTCGTGATCATCACCGCCGGCATCGATCTCTCGGTCGGATCGCTCGTTGCCCTGACCGGCGTGATCGCGGCGCTGGTGGCCAACTCGCTGCACCTCACCGGCTTCGCGCTCATCGCCGTCACGCTGATCGTCACCGTCGCCGTGGGCGCGGGCGCGGGCTGGATCAACGCGCTGCCGGTGGTCAAGCTCAACCTTCCGCCGTTCATCACCACGCTGGCGATGCTCGAGATGGCGCTGGGCGCGTCGTTCATCCTCTCGCACGGGCGGCCGGTCGCGTTGCAGAGCCCGGACTTTCAAAACACCGGCATCGGCTCGTTCTTGGGGCCGGTCACCTCGGCGCTGCACTTGCCGAGCATCCCGGTGCCCGTCGTGTGGATGGCCGTCATCATCGTCGCGGCCTCGATCCTGCTCAATCGCACGCGCTTCGGACGCTACGTCTTCGCCATCGGCGGTAACGAAGAAGCGGCACGCCTAGCCGGCATCAACGTCGCGCGCGTCAAGACGATGGTGTACGTGATCAGCGGCGCGTGCGCCGCGATCGTCGGCTTTCTCTACATGGCGCTCTTCTCGTCGGGCTCGCCGCAGACCGGCACCGGCGACGAGCTGCTCGAATCGATCGCGGCGGTGGTCGTAGGCGGCACCAGCCTGATGGGCGGCCGCGGAAGCATCGTCGGCACGTTTTTCGGCGCGTTGCTGATCGGCGTGCTCTACAACGCGATGAATCTGCTCGGCGTCGATTCGTACTTACAAAAGGTCGTGCTTGGCGCCGTGATCTTGCTCGCCGTCGTCGTGGACGAACTGCGTAAGCGATACCTCAACGTCGCCAGATAGGAGGGATCGAGGATGGGTTCGCGTTCGGATTTTCTGGCACTGACCGCCGCCGCGGCCGGCATCGCCGTCGCCTCGGCGACGGCCGCGAGCGGCGCCGGAGAAACGCCGCTGGCCTCGCACGTGAGCGAACTGCTCGACGCGATCCCCGGAAAGACCGGTGCGTACCTGTACGCCGCCGGCGGCGCGCCGATCTACCGCCGCAACGAGGAGTTTCCGTTCGTCGTCGGCAGCTGTTTCAAAACGTTCGTCGCGACCGTGGTGCACCAGATGGCCGAGCGCGGTGAGGCGACGCTCGACCAGATGATTCCGATCGACGAGTCGGTGTACGTTCCCGGCTCGACGGCGTTCACGCCGAAACTGCACGGCGAAGTGCCGGTGCGGGTCGCGCTTCAAGAGATGATCGCGTACAGCGATAACACGGCAACCGACATGCTGATGAAGCTGGCCGGAGTCGGTCGCATTCGGCTGTTCCTCGCCTCGGCCGGCCTCGCGTCGGTCAAGATTCCGGATAGCATCCGCGCCTTGTTTTCGTACGCCGGCGGCTTGCCGGAGGGCCAACTCGCAACGTACCGTCAGCTCTACGCACTCGACCCGGTTCCCGAGTACTCGCCGCGTCCCGCCACGAACGACGTGCAGACGTCGAAGTGTTCGATGCGCGAGTTGGCGTCGTACTACGAGCGCGCCATGCGCGGCGACTTCTTTACGGAGGCGAAGACGCTGGCCGACTTTCGCGTAACGATGAGCACGGGTTCGGGGCTCGCCGAGCTCGCGATTCCACACGGTTCGGCGGCGTACATGAAAGGCGGCAGCGTCGACGGTCCGGCGAGTGCCATCGCGATCGGCGGCCAGATGTGCACCGGCAGCCACAGCGTCTATTTCGCGATAGCGTCGAACTGGGATGCCGGCGCCGGCAAGACGTTCGCACAAGTCGAAGAAATCTTCCTCGCCAAACACAAAGCGATCCTAGACCTCGTGCGAGGAGAAACCCAACGTTAGCAGTTGGGATTAACCAATGCGGGCCTATAGCGAGACGTTGACGGAGTCCTCGGACCAGGCGGCCAGGCGCCACGCCGAGTCGAACGTCAAGTGGAAGACCTTCCCACCCGAGCCCCAAATGAAGGCTGTGTCGAGAAACGTCACGTCGACAACGCCGGGCGCGCCGGTAATCTGTTCGTCTAGCCAGGGCGGCGATGTATCGCGTCCGCCGAGGCGGCGCTCCATCCGGATAACCTCAGCGCGGCGCATACCGGCATGCAGGCTTCTCGCAAACATCATTTCGCCGAACCGGGCGGGAAGCCCGATGATGAATCCATGCACCGCTACGATCCCGAGAAGCGCAGCAACGGCCGCCCATACAGGGAGTTGACGGCGCACGGCGGCGACGACGATCCACGCGCAGCCGGCGATCGTCGCGACGAACATGGCGATACTTAAAGTCACGCGGCCTCTATACTGAAGAATCCCGGCGCCCTTCGACTGCGGCGCTGCGCGCCGCGCTCAGGGTGACACCGTGCCCGTGTCACGCTGAGCTTGTCGAAGCGCAGACGCAACCGCCGCTAGAGGGCCCCGGCGCCCTTCGACTGCGGCGCTGCGCGCCGCGCTCTGGGTGACACCGTGCCCGTGTCACCCAGAGCTTGTCGAAGCGCAGACGCAACCGCCGCTAGAGGGCCCCGGCGCCCTTCGACTGCGGCGCTGCGCGCGGCGCGCTTCGACTGCGGCGCTGCGCGCGGCGCGCTTCGACTGCGGCGCTGCGCGCCGCGCTCAGCGTGACGCGGAGGAGTTAGAACGGGAAGTCGTTCTGCGTCAGGCCGGTGTTGGCTTTGAGATTCTCGACGCTCTGGTCGACGATGATTTGGCTGCCGGCGTAGGAGATTTCACGCACCGGCCACTTCGTCGCCTTCGAGAAGTAGATGACCATTTCAGTGATGCCGTTGGGCTGGATCGGGCTGGCCGTCTTCAGATCGACGCGCTCGGTATCTTCGCCGTTGATCTTGCCGCCGGCCGTTTGCGTCAGCGTGCCGGGCGTGGTCTGCATCGCCGCCACGATGTTCTGTAAGAGTCCGTCGGGGATCGTGTAGCCGAGCATCGAGGTGGCGCGCGGATCGTTGACCGCGATCTTCAAGTGGATGCCGGAGAGGAATCCGCCTTGATGTCCGCTGACCTGGTCGCCGCCGGCCCAGACGCCGCCCGAGCCCTGGCCGTCGCCCGAAAGAATGAGCGTTTTAGCGAAGTGCGGCTTCATGAAGAAGAACTGGTAGACGCGATCCTGCGTTTGGCTGCCTTTGACTTCGTGCGCCTTGACCTGGCACTGGTAGTCGTTGACGCCTGCGAACATCGTGTTGAATGCGGTAATCGCGGGCGTCGTCTGCGTGGCCGCCCGAGCGGCCGGGCAGAGCGCGAACGCCACGGCCAGCGCCACGGCCAGCGTGAATGAAAACGAGCGAGTCAGCTGCATTATTCCTCCGTCGTCGGTTCTTCGCCCAACAGTGTACCGTGCTTCCCTTCTACGCCGATGAGGACATCGCATTTTGCATCGGCGGCGATCTCCTCGATGGTCCGGCCCAGCGGGGCTCCGCTGTACTTGCCCTCGCGATAGGAGCCCAGGACGATCAGGTTCGCCTTCTCTCGCTTGGCGAGATCGAGGACCGCCTGTTTGGTGGATCGCGCCTTGATGGTTTCGCTGCGGATCGAGACGTTGTGGGTGTTCGCGATCGTCTCCGCCGCCCCCAGAGCGTCGAGCGCGGCGCGCTCTTCCTCGGCCATTTCGGCGTCCGGCGGAAGCGTGTAGGGCACCTCGATGACGTAGATCGCGAGCAGATCGGAGCGTTCGCCGCGCGCCAGTTTGACGGCCAGCGCGACCATGTGCGCCGACGCGATCTCGGGCGAGAAGACGACGATGATGCTGCCGACGAGGCGTTCCAGATCGCTTTCTGCCTGAGCCGCGATTTTCTGGACGAGCGAGGCCGGCGGGTGGAGCATCCACCAGAGGATCGCTCCGATGAGCGCCGCGAGCACGAGCGCGACGATCGCGCCGGCCGGCGTGACGTGCAGTTCGTAGGGCACCGGCGTCATCGCGCACCTCGCAGCCGAAGGATCAGCGAGATGCGATGGACTCCTAGCGCGACCATCGCGATCCCCAGCACCAGGCCGGCGATCGTCTCGGCCCGGATACCGAAGGCGAGGATGCGTACCAAAATGGTCGCGCCCAGGACGACGAATCCGACGGCGATCGACGCGCGAACGATCAGCACGCTACGCCTGGGCCTCGGCCTTGCGCGCGTCGCTGGCCTTGACGTTGGCGACGTACTCGTCCATGAGTTCGAGTTCGCCGGCATTGCGCAGGATGTCGACTTGGGCCTTGCGCCAATCGATCGCCTGCGACCGGAAGACCGGCAGTTTGCGATGGCGCCTGTAGAAGAAGTAGAGCACGATGCCGACGATCAGCCACGTCGGGCCGGCGACGCGGCCAATCGGATGCGTGAAGAGCGTAAAGATCAGAATCGAGAAAATTCCGAGGAAGCCAAGAACGCCGATGACCGGAAACTCGGCGCGTTCCCCGCGGAACGTCACCGGGATGTTGAGCGGGATCTTGAACTTCCGCGGGCTCAAGGGATCGGCCAAGCGCAATCCGATCAACGCGAGGAAGACGAACGAATAGCTCGTCGCGGCGCCGAACGCGTAGAGATCGGCAAGAAAGTCGAGACCGGTCTCGTTGCGGAAGAAGCGCGCGTAGATCGTGAGCGCCTGTGGATGAAGCGACGGAAAGGCCGCAAAGACCAGCTCGAATACCGCCACGCCGCCGAAAGCGAGGATCGAAACGGCCGGCGTGCGGAAGCGCGCGTGGACGCTCTTGAAGATCGACGGGAGCAGGTTGGCGTGGCTCATCGCGTAGGCGATTCGCGAGCTGCCGAACACGCCGGAGTTCGACGAGATCAGCAGCAGCACGGCGCCCAGCACGGGGACGTACAACGCCGCGAGCGCGCCCCAGTACGGCACCTGGGCGGCGAGCAGCGCGACCGCTTTGCCCTGGTTGTCGGGATTGTCGGGGAAGATTTCCCAGAACTGCACGGGGTGGCCGTGCGCGTCGAGCATCGGATGCCACGTGTGCATGCCCAGCGCGAGGTTCGAGTATGCCAGCGCGAAGATCAGAATCGTCAGGATCAGCGCGATCGACGTGCGCGGCACGACGGAGGCTGGCCGCTGCGTCTCTTGGGCCGCTTGCGAGATCGATTCCAAGCCGACGAACGAGATGATCGCCAGCGACGTGCCGAGCATGAGCTGGTACGGCGTCGGCCAGCTTACCTGCATGGTGTGCACCAGCAGCTCGGGCCGGAACGCGAAGAGAAACCCGAAGCAGAGAATGCACGTCTCGCTCAGGACGTCGAGCGCCGAGACGATGCCGTTGAAGGCCGTGCTCTCGCGGACGCCGATCACGTTGAGCACGCACAGACCGACGATCAAGCCGAGCGTGGCGAGAAAGTGCACCCAGGGGTGCACCGAGTTGACGAGCACGGGAATCAGCTGGCTGGAGTAATCGACGGCGGTCCAGGCAAAGAGCGTGATGTCGATCGTGAAATCGAGCAGCACGGCCCAGCCGGCGATGAAGCCGAAAATATCGCCCAGGCCGCGCATGACGAAGTACTGGCCGCCGCCCGCGACCGGATAGGTGGCCGCGAGCTCGGTATACGCAAGCCCAATGCAGACGTACACGACGCCCGCGAAGAGAAAGGCGACGTTGGATGCGCCGGCCGCCGCGGCCAGCACCAAGCCGAGGCCGACGAAGATGTCGGCGCCGACGTCGGAGTATCCCCAAGAAAACGAGCCCCAAGGCGTGACGGAGCGGCGCAGCTCCGGATTCGACGTCGACGACGGCACGGTTTAGAAAATCACTCCGATCGCGGTGCGTTCGAGGGCGTGGATCGTATACTCCGCGTGAGCCGACTGTTCGCGCAGCCCGTACTCTCGGAAGATCTTGAGGCATTCGTTGAGGCGGTTGACGGCGTCGCGCAGCTCGTTACGGTCGCGTTTGCCGTCGGCCGCCTTTTGCAGCACCATCGCCCCGAACTTGAGCGCCGTCTTGGCGTACTCCACTTCGTTTCCCGTCGCCGAGAGCTCGTGCATGGCCAGCAGGTACGCGTCGCGCGCCTCTTCGTAGTTGCGCCGGCGTGTGGCGATCATCCCTTTGAGCACGTTCTCGAGTGCGTCGCTGCGATTTCTCTGCGGCGCGAGCGCGCGGTCGAGCGCCTGGCGCAGCGCCGGATCGGTGGACGTTTTCGGCTGCGCCGAGGCGTAACTCTTGGGCGCGGACTGCGCGGCCTGCGGCTGTTGCGAGCCGAGCAGTGCCGAAATATCTTGTAAAAACTCGCGGGCCGTCTGATAGCGCGATCCCGGTTCGCGCTCGATCGCGCGCATGATGACGTGCTCGAGCGCCTCGGGAATGTTGCGGTTGATTTCGCGCGGAGGCGTCGGGAGATCGTGGACGTGCGAATACATCGTTGCGACGATGTCGTCGCGATCGCTGCGGAACGGCAGCGTTCCGGTGAAGATCTCGTACATCACGATGCCGACCGAATAGAGATCGCTGCGGACGTCGGCGGGCTTGCTGAGGAAACGCTCGGGCGCCAAATACGAGATCGTGCCCACGATCTGACCGGTGCGCGTCGTCTGCGTCACGTCGCTGGCGCGGCGCGCGAGGCCGAAATCGGTCAGCTTCACGTGCTTGCCGCCTTCGACGATCATCACGTTCGACGGCTTGATGTCGCGATGAACGACGCCTTGTGCGTTCGCATACTCGAGCGCTTCGAGTATTTCGTAGACGTAACCGAGCGCCTGCTTGTATCCGATCTCGCCGCCCTCGAGGGCCGAGAGCGTTTTGCCCCGGATCAGCTCCATGACGATGTAGTAGAGCCCCTGGTCTTCGCCGGCGTCGTAGATCGCGACGATGCGGGGATGGTTGAGGCGGGCCATCGCCCGCGCCTCGGAGAGGAGCCGGGCGTTGGTGTCGTCGGAGCGGTCCATGAGCACTTTGATCGCGACGTCGCGACCCAGCGTGTGGTCGGTCGCGCGATACGTGTCTGCCGTACCGCCGCGCCCGATGAGCTCGACGATCTCGTACCGTCCCCCGAGGGTCCGTCCCTGGAGCGAATCCATTCAGAAAGCGTTTCTATGGAGGCGCAACCGATTACCGTCTAGCGTCACCACGTCGAACCGGATCTTGGCCCTGGGCGCCACCACCTGCGCGTAGTCGGCCGCGAGCCGGCGCAGCGTCGCCCGCTTGCGGGCATCGACCGCTCCCAATGCCGACCCGCAGGCGCCGGTATCGCGGCGTTTCACCTCGACCACCACCAGCGTCGAGCCGTCGAGGCACACCGCGTCGAGCTCCCCGCCGGGCAGACGCACGTTGCGCGCGACCACGCGGTACCCGCGCTCTTCCAGGAAGGCGGCGGCCCGGTCTTCGCCGTCGCGACCCTTAGCGCCGGCGTTCATTCCACCGTCGCAAACTCGACCAAGCCGAGCTCCAGCTGGGCGTCCCGAACGCGAGCCCAGTTGGCTCGATGATGGACGCTCGGGCCGTGCTCTCGCAGCGCCTCCAAGTGACGGGGCGTCGAGTAGCCTTTGTGCAGGGCGAAGCCGTAGCGCGGATCTTCGCGGTCGAGCTCGACCAGCAGCGCGTCGCGATGGACCTTGGCGACGATCGATGCGGCCGCGACCACCGCACAGCGCGCGTCGCCGCGAATCAGCGGCTCCTGCGGCCCCTCGAACGAGCGAATCCGCACCGCGTCGGTGATGAGGTACTCGGGCCCGCAGGCGAGCTGGGCGATGGCACGCTCCATCGCCAGCACGCTCGCCCAATAGATATTGAGCCGGTCGATCTCGGCGACGCTCGCCGACCCGATGGCCCAGGCCGAGGCGCGCGCCTTGATTTCGAGCGAGATCTCCTCGCGCAGCTCCGGACGCACTTGCTTCGAGTCGTTGAGCCCTTTGATCATCAGCGGCGCCGCGGCGACCACGCATGCCGCTACGACCGGCCCCGCGAGCGGGCCGCGGCCGACTTCGTCGACGCCGCCGATCAACGTGAAGCCTCGCTCACGCGCGGCCGATTCGAACCGGTGCAGGCGATGCAGCCGCCGCCGCTCGCGTTCGTAGGCGTTTTTGGCTTTGCGTTGCGCGGCGGCCGGCGTCACGGCGTCTCGTCCTCCGGCGACTCGAAGGAGAAGCGCCCGAACGTCCCGTCGCTGATCGCCTTCACGTAGGATTGCGCCGCGTTGTGAAAGTCGATCTCGCCGCCCCGCCGCGCAAATCCCCGCGCCTTCGCGAACGCCTCGAGATCGGGCACCGTGGTGCGCGGGCGGCGCCGAACCAGCCACTCATGGAAGGCGGCGGCGACCTCTTGGGGATCGTAACGCTCGCGCGGCACCGCCCCGCACAGGGCGAGCTTCCATTGGGCATCCGGCGTGGCGATCTTCGGAACCAATACTCCGGGCGTATCCATCAATTCAAAGTTCGGCGCGAGTCGAAACCATTGCAGCTGCCGCGTGACGCCCGCGCGGTCTTCGGTCTTTGCCGCCGACCGGCGGAGCAAACCGTTGATGATCGACGATTTCCCGGAGTTCGGCAGCCCGAGGACGATTCCGCGCGAAATCCCCGTCCGGTGCGCGGCCAGCCTCGCGGTGGCGGTCGCCACGTGTCCGACGCTGCGCTGCGAGCGGCCGTCGACGGCGAGGCTCTCCAAGCCGGCCGCCGCGAAATGCGCGACCCAGCGTTTCGTCGTCGCGGGGTCGGCCAGGTCTTCCTTATCGAGCACCAGCAGGCGCGCGCGCTTGGCGGCAATCCGGTCGACCGCGGGATTACGGCCGCTCGCCGGCACGCGAGCGTCGGCCACCTCGATCACGACGTCGATGATCTCGAGATACTTCTCGATACGCCGCATGGCGCGCGCCATGTGGCCCGGGTACCACTGAACCGTCTTTTCCACGGCGGCTAGAGCCGGCCGATGGCGGAGGGCGGCCAGATGCCCGCCAGCGCGCGGCCGATGAGCTGGCCGGAGGGTACCGGGCCGAAGAACCGGGAGTCTTCGCTGTCGGCGCGGTTGTCGCCGAGCACGTAGACGTCGCCGGCCGGGACGGTCACCGTGGGAAAGCTGCGGGTGTCGGCAAAGCGTACGTAGGGCTCGGAAAGTGCGACGCCGTCGACGCTGACCGTACCGCGGTCGATGCGTATGCGGTCGCCGGGCAGGCCGATCACGCGCTTGATGAAGACGCCCCGCGAGTCGCGCTCGTTGCGAAAGGCGACGATGTCGCCCCGGGCCGGAGCGCGCAGCCGGTAGGCAAAGGTGTTGATGAGCACGTACTCGCCCGACTCGATGTGGGGTGCCATCGAAAGCCCCGATACTTGCGGCGTTCGCACGAAGAGGATCGCCGCGACGAGAAGAGCGAGAACCGTCAGCTGCAACGCGAGGTTCGCAAGCGAGCGCCAGTGCACCATGCGTGCCACGGACGCACTATTTCGCGAAGCTAGAGGATCTTTGCCTGCGACGGCGGCCAGAAGATCAAAAACGCGCGTCCCGTGAAGCCGGCGGCCTGATGGGCGCGCAGCCCGGCGGCGAAGGTGCCCGAATCCTGCGCGAAGCCCCAGACGTGCGAATCTTCCGAGTCGTTGCGGTTGTCGCCGAACATGATGTAGCAGTGCGGCGGGATGCGATCGGGAGCGGTCCACATCGATTTCGGGGGAACGTTGGCCTGCGCCGGATCGAGCCGCTGCCACCCGCCGTAGTAGCTGACGTAAATGCCGTAGTCGCGGATCACCAGCGAGTAGTCGGGCTTCTCGGCGACGTAGGGTTCGGTCAGCGGCTTGCCGTCGATGTAGACGGTCCCGTGGTCGACGCGCAGCGTATCGCCCGGCCGGCCGATCACCCGCTTGATGAAATCGTCGGGCGTCGGCACCGGCGGCGGAAACACGACGATGTCGCCGCGATTGGGCTGGTGGAAACGGTACTCGAACTTGTCGACCAGCAGGACGTCGTGAATCTGCAGCGTCGGCAGCATCGATCCCGACGGAATGTAGTAGGTGCGCGCGACGAACGTGATCAGCACCCACGCGGCCAAGCCCGCGATGATGAACGGATCGAGAAACTCGCGCGCGATCGTGGTGCTGCGCCCGCTCGAGCCCGCGACGACGGGCCGCAGCGAGAGCACCAGACGCGCGACGGCGATCGCCAGCACGATGATGAGTAACTGAGTAGGCGTCACTTGAGCACGCTCAATCGGTCGAAGGGCCAGACGACCGCGAACGCGCGTCCGGCGAAGGATGCGCGCTTGGCCGTGCGCGCGAGCGGGCCGGCGACGAAACGGCCGTGCAACTGCGCGAAGCCCCACACGGTGGAATCTTCCGAGTAGTTCCGGTTGTCGCCGAGCATGAAGTAAAACCCGTCTGGAATGCGGTCCGGCCGCTGCCAGCGCGAGGGCGGGGGAATGTCCGCGTCGCGCGGATCGAGCGGGCGTCCGTTCAGGTAGATGTCGAAGTTCCGGATGGCGAGATCGTACTTGGGCGGCTGATTCTCGTACGGTTCGTCGAGCGCTTTGCCGTTGCGGTACACGATCCCGTCGGCGATGCGGATGGCATCACCGGGCACGCCGATCACTCGCTTCACGAACTCGTTCCCCTCCGACTCGACCGGCGGCGTAAACACCGCAACGTCGCCGTCTGCCGGCGGCCGCAGGCGGTACGCAATTTCGTCGACCAGCAGCACGTCGCTCACTTGCAGCGTCGGCACCATGGAGATCGAAGGAATGTAATAGGTGCGGATCACGAACGTGACCAGCAGCAGCGCGACGAGGCCCGCCGCGATGAGCGCGTCGAGATACTCGCGGACGATCGGTGCGGGCGAATACTCCAAGCTCGAGAAGAGCTTGGTCGAGAGCGCAACCCGCGCGACCGCGAAGATCCCGAGGAGCCCGAGGATCTGGAGCGGTGTCAGGGCCGACTACTTGGAGGCCTTCTTTTCCTTGATGCGTGCGGCTTTGCCGACCTTCTCGCTGAGGTAGAAGAGGCGGCTGCGGCGCACGATGCCGCGCTTGCCGACTTCGATGCGTTCGACGCGCGGGCTGTGCAGCAAGAACGTCTTCTCGACGCCGACGCCGTGCGCGACGCGGCGAACCGTGATCGATTCGCCGGCGCCTCCGCCCTTGCGAACGGTGACGACGCCCTCGAACATCTGGACGCGTTCTTTGCCGCCTTCGACGACCTTGGAATAGACTTTGACCGTGTCGCCGGGACGGAACTGAGGGACCTGCTCCTTGAGCTGGTCGCGGTTGAGGGCATCGATGACGTTCATGGCACTTTTTCTGCTAAGCGAGAAGGACGTAATGAAAGAAGCCGGTGGGAAAACAGCCCCGGTATGGTATCACGGGGCCTCCCCGGGATGCAAGGATTCGTCGAGCAGGTCGGCCCGGCGGGCGGCGGTCCGCCGGCGGGACTCCTCGCGCCGCCATGCCGCGATCTTGGCATGGTCGCCCGAGAGCAGCACCTCGGGCACGGAGATGCCCCGGAACTCGGCCGGCCGGGTATAGCTCGGGTAGTCGAGCCCGCCTTGGCCGAACGACTCGCTGGCCAGCGACTCGGGGCGCAAAGCCCCGTCGAGCAGCCGCACGGTGGCGTCCATCACCGCCAGCGCGGGAATCTCCCCGCCGGTGAGGACGAAATCCCCGAGGCTGAACTCCTCGACCGGGTAGAGCGCGCTGAGGCGCTCGTCGATGCCTTCGTAGTGCCCGCAGACGACGATCAGGCGGTCCAGAGCGGCGTAGCGCTCGACGCCGGCCTGCCGCAGCGGCGGCCCGCTAGGGGACGGCACGAGAATCGCGCGGCGCTCCTGCGCGGGCGCCTCGGCGAGGATCCGGTCGAGCGCCCGAGCGATCGGTTGGAGGCGCAGCACCATGCCGGCCCCTCCGCCAAACGGGGAGTCGTCGGCGCGCTCCCGCCCCTCGAGCTCGTCGAGCAGGTGGTGGTAGCGCACCGTCACGAGGCCGGCGTCGACGGCCCGGCCGACGATCGACAGCCCCACGAAAGGCGCGAAGACCTCCGGGAAGAGCGTGACGACGTCGATCGTGAACATCCCCATGGTGTTCCGGCTCTTGCGTCGTTTCGCTTTTCGGCGGCCGCGCGACGCCCGCGAGGAGGCGTTGGCCGCGCTAGCCCGCGGCGAGTACGCGGCCGCGCAGGCTGCGCTCACCCCGCTGATCGCCGCGGCGCCCTCGCCCGGCGACCGGCGGTTTTTGCTCAACAAACGCGGGGTCGCGCGCGTCGCCGCCGGGGCGCGTGCCGAGGCCGCCGAGGATTTTGCCGCGGCGCTCGACTCCGGCCCGTACGCGCCGGCGCTGGCCAACCTCGGAAACTTGGCACTCGAAGCGGGGGATCTTCCCGGCGCGATCGCTCGCTACGAGGCGGCGATTGCGGCCGACGAAGCGTACGCGGTGGCCCATCTCAATCTCGCGGTGGCCTACAAACGGGCCGGGCGGCTGGACGAGAGCGTGCGCGAGATGCGGCGGGCGCAAGCGTTGGAGGGGCGACGATTCCGCTCGCCAATGAAGCCGGGGTCGTGAACGACACACTCGAGCAGCTTCCGCTCACTAACGAGTTGCTTTCGGTTATGCGCAACTCCGGCCGCTACGCGCAGCAGTTGCGCGAGCCGTTCATTACTGCCCGCGCGCTGCTGCTGGCGCTGCTCGACGACGAGCAGGTGGGCGCCGCCATCGCCGACTTGCTCCCGCGCGAAAAAATTCTGGCGCTGCCGCCGAGCGAGGACGTGCGCGCGACGGCAACGCGGCTTCCGGATGCGGGCCTAGCGCCGGGAGAGAAATCGGCGATGCCGCGGTACGACACGCTCGCCTTCAAACTGCCGGAGGGAGTGTCGAGCGTGTGGCTCAGCCGCGAGGCCTTCTCGATCTTCCTCGAAGGTGCCAACCGCGCCGACTCGGCCTATCTGCCCAAGCACTTGGCCTTCGGAATCGCCGCCGAAGCCGTGCGCACCCCCGGCATTCTCGCCGCGCTGCGCATCGAGCCGGGCAAGCTCACCGACGCGATGTTCGCGCTCTAGCGCGACCCGTTTTTCACGCCGGCATCTACCGCGGTGAGTTCTTCGAGATATTCGAAGAGCTGCGGCAGCGTGATCTTCTCAAGCGCCGTCTTCTCGTGGATGCGGTTCTCGTCTTCGCCTTCGTCGCGGATGTAGCAGCGGGTCTCGAAGCCGCCTTCGGTTTCGCTGATGAACGAAACGGCGAACCCGCGGCCGGGCATCTCGTCGTAGATGCGCATCGTCTGCGGGTTGATGATTTCGATCGAGTGCGACTGATGGTTGGCGTCGAAAATCAGAATCTTGAGATGTTCGAAGTTCGTGACCTCGACCAGCCCGACGACGAAGACGTTCTTCGTGGAAAAAAACTCGCGCCCGCGTTCGCTGCGGCTCGAGATCTCGTAAAAGACTCGGTGCGCCACGAAGCGGTTGAGAATCTTCCGTAACGTCGCCAGCGACGCCAGCGTCTCGGTACGGTTGCCGCGAGTGTAGATGATCTTCACGGGCCCTTCACCGAGCGCGCCTGAACCGCTAGCTCGGGACGCCATGCTTGCACGGGGTCGCAGGCGAGCCCTGCCGCGCTGGGAAAGCTTCAGGAATGTTCTCCATCCCCGATATTCTGGTCGTCTCCGTGCTGGCGCTCTTGCTCTTCGGGCCCGACCGGCTGCCGAAAGTCATGCGACAAGCCGGCCGCTTCATGCGCGAAATCCAAAGCACGTCGCACTCGTTCGTGGCCGAGATGGAGCGCGCCGCCGACGCCGACGTCCACGACGAGCCGCCGCCCCCGCCTCCGGCGCCACCGGCCGCACCCCCGCACGACGCGGCCCCCTGAGCGGCCGCGCGGCCGGCGCTAGATGTTGAAGTTCTGACGGATCTCGGTGATGCGCTGCTGCACCGCGGCGCGCGCCTGCGCGTGCAGCTTCTCTTTCTGCTCTTCCGGCAGACGGCGATAGATCATGTAGCCGGCCGCGGAGAGCAGCCCGCCGAGCAGGCCGACGAGAACGGCCTTGCCGACCTCGGACCCGTCATCTTGGGCTGGCGGGGTGGGGCTGCCGGGTGCGTCGGCGCCGAACGCGCCTTGATACCCGTTGCCAGTGCTCGACGAGCCGGACCATTGCGGCGGCGTGGGCGTGCGGAAACTCTCAGACATCGATTGCTCCTTGCTGCTAGTGATACCAGCTTATGCCCTTGGGTGTTGCGCGACGGTCGCGTTCTCGGAGGAATTTTACGTGCTCGGGGTACTGGGCCGCGATCCGCTCGACCGCGAGCTCCGCGGTGGCGACGATCGCCTTCACGGAGGCGTCGTCCCGCGCGCCTTCCGGCCAGCGCAGGTGCATCTCGCCCGATTCCTGGCCGGCGTCGAGCCCGATGCCCGCGTAGGCCTCCAGCCCGAGACGCAGCGCCTGGAGAATTGCCGAAACGGCCGCGCAGACGACGTCGGTGCCGTGCTCGCCGAACTCGGCGTGACCGTGCGCAAAAACTGAGGACAGCCGTTCTTGGCTGTCCCGAAAGAAGATGACCTCAAGCAAGCGGAGTCTCCCGGCCTACGGGAGCGTAATCTTCGTGATCTTCACTTCCGCGAAGCGCTGGCGGTGGCCGTTGAGCTTGCGCACCCGCTTCTTCGGTTTGTAGCGGAAGACCAGAATCTTTTTGTCCTGAGCCTGACGAAGGATCGTGCCGGCGACCGAGGCGCCTTCCAGCGCGGGGCTTCCGACCTTCACGTCCGAGCCGCTGCCCGCCAGAACGACCTTATCGAAGGTCACGTCCGAGCCGACTTCGTTCTCGATCAGGTCGCAGCGGATAATGTCGCCCTCGGCAACCTTATACTGCTTGCCGCCCGTTTCGATGATCGCGTACATAACCTCGGAACTGTACCAAGCGCCCCCGGCCCCTGTCAACGACCCCTCCCCCCGCCCGTAGCAAAGCACAGATGTCCCCGGTCCGGGCCTGCCTGGGGCCGGCCCCTACAGCCAGCGCCGGCGGATGAAGAAGTAGAAGAGCAGGCTGATGGCGAGCGCCTCGGTGCCGAAGCCCCAGAAGAGGAAGGCTCGGCCGGTCGTGATGTGGCTGGTGAGCCACTCGAAGTTCTGGCCGAAGAAGCCGGTGATGAACGAGAGCGGCAGAAAAATCGTCGCGATGATGGTGAGCTGCCGCGAGATATCGGCTTGGCGGTTCGAGGAAATGGAAACGTTGAGCGTCAGCGCGGTGCTCACCAGATCGTTGAGCGAATCCACGCGCGAGATCAAGCGCTTGACGTGCGTGCCGATGCTGCGGTAGTACACCATTTCGTCGTCCTGGAAAAACTTCACGTCGCCGCGGGAAATGCGGTCGATGACGTCCTGCATCGGGCCGACGGCGTGGCGCATTACTTGCAGCGTGCCCTTCACTTCGACGATGTCGGTGAGAATCGACGTGCCGCGCGATTGCTGCCGGCTCTGCTCCAGCAGGCGCGTTTCGATGAGATCGAGCTCGGCTTCGGCTGCGGTGACGAAAGGTAAATAGCCGTCGACGATCGTGTCGAGGATCGTATACACGAAGGCGCCGGGCCCGCGGCGCAAGCCGCGCAGCGTTCCCCACCGGCGGCAGAGCTCGTCGATCGGCCAGAGCGGCGCGTGCCGCACGGTTACCACGAACCGCTCGGCGGCGAAGATCGAAACTTCGCCGATTTGCGGCTCGTCGTCGCCCGGAAGCAACGCGTGCGCGATGATGAACCAGAACGTATCGTAGGCCTCGATCTTGCCGCGCTCGTGTGCGTCGGTCGCCTCTTCGGTCGCGAGCGGATGCAGCGAGAACTCGGCTTGGATGGCTTCGAGTTCGGCCGGTGCGGGATCGACGGCATCGACCCACGCAAACGCCCCGTCGCCCGCGGCGGCGGAGCGCAGTTCCACCAGGTCGCCGACGCTGCGTATCGACCCATCCGCGCCCACCACCGCATACCGCATCGCGGGCCGGAGTTTCTGCGGCAGCTAAGCGCTCCCCCGGCTTGACGTTTGCCCCGATCGATTGTAGTATGGCAGAGTAGTCTGCAATATAGACTATTCTGGGAGGAACCGATGCTTCGCGCTCACGCGCTCTGCCCGCTCAAGTTGACCGCCGTTTGGACGCTCTACGCGCTGTTTGTGCTGGCCCTCTGCCAGGCTATGGAGGCCGCTGGTGCCGGGCCGGCCGCGGAGTGGTTCGTAGCGGCGGTCGCCGGCCTCGCGGTCCTCGTCTGGACCCGGGAGATCTGAGGTGGCCTCGATCGATCGCTCGGATGCCATCGACCATTTGCAGATGGTCGAACGCATTCTTTCCGAATCGTCGCGACGGCTCTGCTACGGCGCCGAGTATTTCGTCGTTTGGGGCGTCTACTCGGGCATCGCTACGCTCAACGCGCAGCTGATCTCGAACGGCGTGCTGCCGGTTTGGGACCTCTGGTACCAGGGCGCCTTGCTCGCCGCAGCGGTCGCGTTTACGATCCTGCGCGCGCGCGCCAATCGAGGAAACTGGACGCGCCGCTCGATCGCGCAGCGCGAGTTTTTCAACGTGCTGTGGCTGGCGATCGGCATGGCGATCGTCGTGAACGTCGCCGGCTTCCATCTGTTCGCGGGTTGGGCGCAAGCGGCGATCTGGACCGTCGCCGAAAGCATCGTGCTGCTCTTCATCGCGTCGCACGGCAACCGGCGCGCGCTCGCTGCGGGCATCGTCACGATCGCGTCACTGGTCGCGGCCAACTTCACCGATCCAGCCATCAGCGGCTTCGTGTTGGCCGCCGGCATGTTCGTGGGTTATGCCGGTTTCGGCTTCTCCGAACTGCTCGCACGCGACTGACGCCGCCGCGCGATGGACGAACTCTTGCTTTCGAAACTGCGCCTCGGCATCATCGCCGAACTGCTCGCCAGCGATTGGGTGGCCTTTACGGAGCTGCAGCGATCGCTCGGATCGAGCCAGGGCAATCTCGGCGCGCATCTGGCTAAGCTCGTCGACGCGGGCTACGTCGACGAGGAGAAGAGCTTCGTCAACCGCCGTCCTCTCACGCGCTACCGTTTGACGCCGGTGGGGCGTGCCGCCTTCGCCGATCACGTCAAGCGGCTGCAAGACCTGCTGAAAGCGACCTCATGATTCTGCAGTTCGAGAACGTTACGAAAAGCTACGGTGCGGTCCGCGCGCTCGACGGACTGTCGTTTTCGGTCGAGCGCGAGGAGCTCGTCGCGGTGCTCGGCCCCAACGGTGCCGGCAAGACGACGGCGCTCGAGATCGCGCTCGGCCTGCGCGCGCCCGATGGCGGCCGCGTCGCACTCTTCGGCGAGTCGCCGCGCGCGCGATCGGCGCGCGCGCGTTTAGGCGCGACGCCGCAGGAGAGCGGTTTTCCCGACGCCCTGAAGGTCGACGAAATCCTGCGCTTCGGTGCGGCGCATTACGCGCACCCGGAGCCGCTCGATGCGATCGTCGAACGCTTCGGGCTGAGCGAACTGCGCGCGCGGCGTGCGGGCGAGCTTTCGGGCGGGGAATCGCGTCGCCTCGCCCTCGCGCTCGCCTTCGTCGGCCGCCCCGAGCTGGTGGTGCTCGACGAGCCGACGACCGGGCTCGACGTCGAATCGCGCCGGCGCTTGTGGAACGTCGTGCGCGAATCGTCGGCGGGCCGGTCGGTGCTCTTTACCACGCACTACCTGGAGGAAGCGCAGGCGCTGGCCACGCGCGTGGTCGTGATCGACCGCGGAAGGCTGCTTTTCGACGGCTCGCCGTCGGAGCTGTGCGCGCGCTTCGGCAGCCGCAGCGTCCGCTACGTCGGCGCCGGCGGCCCGGTCGTCGTGACGACCGAGGACGCCGACGAGTACGTGCGCGAGCTGGTGCGCAGCGGCGCGCCCTTCGCCGATCTCGAGATCGCCCGCGCTAGCCTCGAAGAGGCGTTTCTTTCGATGACGGGAGGCCCGGCATGAGCGCCGTTTTGCTGCTGCGCGAGCATTCGCGCGTCGCGTTGCTCGATCTCTTGCGCTCGCCCGGATACGTCGTCTGGACGGTCGCGTTTCCGGCGCTGTTCTTTTCGCTCTTCGATCTCGGATACGCCCGCCACGGGGCCGGCATCGCCGCGTATGCGACGCTCGCCTTCGTCGTCTGGGCGATCGCCGGCGTCTGCCTCTACCAGTTCGGCGTCGGCATCGCGCAGGATCGCGGGCGTCCGTGGGAACGCTACGTGCGAACGCTTCCCGTCTCGAGCGGCGTACGCTTCGGCGCGCGAATCGCGAGCGCGATGGTGTTTGCGCTGATGGCGGCCGGGCTGGTCGCGCTCGAAGCGCGCGTCTTTACGCCGATCGCGCTCTCGCCGGCACAGTGGCTGCTCGTTCTCGCGTACGGCATTGCAGGCGGCATCCCGTTCGTGCTCTTCGGCATCGCCATCGGGTACTGGTCGTCGGCACGCGCGGCCGTCCCGCTCGCGACGGCGATCAACCTGCTGCTGGCCTACGCCGGCGGCTTGTGGATGCCGCCGAGCGTCCTGCCGGCTTTCGTGCAGCGGATCTCGCCGTTCTTGCCGACGCGCGCGTTCGCCGATCTCTTGTGGAGCGTCGTCGACGGCAGCAATCCGGCGCGCCCGATCTTTACGTTGGCGATTTACACGGTCGTCCTTGCGGCCCTTGCGGCGCGTGGCTATCGCCGCGACGAAGCCAAGCGGTACGCGTAGGCTGCTAGGGCGAAAGGGTTTCGCGGCGTACGGCGGTGCGTTCGACGGCGGCGACGCCGAACGGCAACGGCCACAAACGGCCGGCGACCCATGCGGATGCTTGATCCGTGTAATGGCCCGAGCCCGGTTCGCCGGACTCGCCTTGCGGCAGCGTGATCCCGCCGGCGTCCCAGTTGCCGACGTCCCACACGGCGTGGAAACTCTGCGAATAGCCGCCGTACTGCACGTGCAGCGCGAAGGCATCGCCGCGGCCCGGAAGCGTGGTTCCGTCGAGCAAGTCGAGGCCCAGCGACGAGAACGGGTGCAGCACCGTCACGGCGCCCGCGGTTCGCCACGGCTGCGGCGCGGGCAGGGGTGGAATCGCCACGGCCCCCGGGTAGTCGCGCGCGCCGAAGAGTGCGACCGGCATGCGGCCGTTGTGATGCTGCGTCAGTTCCACGCGCAGCGTTTCCGCGAGCGTGGCCGCGCTCGAATCGGGCAGCATCCGGCCGTCCCAGCCGGCGAGCGCGCCGGCCGCTGCGGGGTCGGCTTTGCGAATGGCCGGCGCGAGATCGCGCACCAGCTCGAGCTCGGGCAGCGAGAGCGCGTCCATCTGCATCCGCGAAAAGTACGCGACGTCGTACTTCTTGCGAGCGCGCAGCAGTTGCGCGATGCGATAGGCGCGGTAGGGCGGCGCGAACTGCGGGCTCAGCCGCAACGGATAGCCGGCGCCGTACATCCGGTTGTTGGCCGTCCACACCACGGCGTCGCGCGATGGCGCGACCCTCGGCAACGCCGCGAATGGGACCGTTCCGTACGAGCGCCGCAGATCGGCGGCGGGGTGAAACCAGCGGGCCCAGACCGGATCGGCGGGAACTTCGCCGGCTAGCACGTAGGCGGCGCGTCCGCTGGTGTCGGCAATGGCGAAGTTGTGCGTCGGGCCGGGAAAGTGCGATAGCGCGGCGATCGCGTCTTCGATCGAGCGCGCGCGATCGAGGCGCAGAAACGTCATCGCCGGCGCGTTCGGATCGTCGTATGCGTTCCAGCGCACCAGTTCGAAGCGGCCGTCGTTCGTGGTAACGCCGAACTCGCGCGCGGTGCGGTAGTAGCGCTTGGTGACGCTGCCGCCGAACCGTACGGCGAACGATTCCTCTTGCCACGCGTTCGCGTCGAGACGAGCCGGAGGATCGAAGACCGAGAGCGATGCGACGGTGCCGTCGGTCGCCGCCCACGCGACGCGTTCGTTGTGCCCGAGCACGACGCCGGGCGATCCCGGGAAAGTCGCTCCGGCCGCGTGAAAGCCGGGCGCGCGCAGATCGACGAGATACCAAACGCCGGGGATCTGCAGGCGAAGGTGCGGATCGTTGGCGAGCAACGCCCGCCCGGTGAGCGAGCGATTCGCGCCGGCCGCCCATTCGTTGCTGCCGACCGGCGCGCGCGGATCGGCCAACGACGGCAGCAAGGCCGCGTGAAGGCTGCAGCGCGCGCCCGGGCCCATGGCGGCGAAGCCGCCTACGAGCGGCGCGTCGTAGCACGGATCGCTCAGCGGAAAGAGTTCGTTCAAGCGGCGTAAGCCGCCGGCGCGGTACGCTTTGTCGCGCGGGGCGATCGCGTTCCAATCGTCGATCAGATCGAGCACGGTGGCCATGCCGACCGCGAGCGTATCTTGCGGCGTCCACCGCGCCGGGCGATAGGCGAGCAGACGAAACTCGACCGGCAGCGGCTCCCGGTCGATCGCGGCGTTCACGCCGTCGCTGAAGCTCTGCAAGAGCGCGCGGTCCGCCCCGTCGAGCCGCGCCCACTGGGCCGCGACGATGCGCCGCACCGGCACGGCGCGCATCGCTTCGTCGCTGGCCAACGCCGGCCGGCCGAAGACTTCGGCGAGCTCGCCGTCGACGTAACGGCGCAGCAAGTCCATCTGAAAGAGCCGGTCGGCGCCTTCGGCGTAGCCCTGCGCGAAGAAGAGGTCGTGCTCGTCGGAGGCCTCGATATGCGGCACGCCCCGGTCGTCGCGCAGCACGCGTACCGGCGCGTGCAGCGCGAGCCCGGAGATGGTACCGTCGTAGCGCGCGTGCGCGTGCATGCCCAGCGCCACGTAACCGACGAAGAGGCCGATCGCCGCGACGAGCAGCACGGCGAGGATCAAAGCGGCGCGGGCGACGGTTTTCAATCGGCGCTACACGTCGACGTAGACGTCGCCGCGTTCGGTCGAGACGTTGAAGGTCATGACGGGAACGACGGCCGGAAGCGTCACCGCTTCGCCGGTGCGCACGTCGAAGGTCGCGCCGTGGCGCGGGCAGACCACGCAGTGGCCTTCGAGGGGGCCCTGGTCGAGCGGGTTGCCGTCGTGCGTGCACACGTCTTCGATCGCGTAGATGCTGCCGTCGACGTTGCACAGCAGCACGTCGATGCCGTCGGCGCGAACGGCGCGCGTCGTGCCGGGCGGAATCTCGGCCTCGGCTGCGACCCGATGCCTCACAGCGCGTGCACCTGCACGAGAATGCCGGGCATCACGCCGTACGGCGGCGTCCGCTTCGTCGGATCGAAGCGCACGAGGTCGTACTTCCACGGCTTGGCGCCCTTCCAGGTGCGCGGTGCGGTGTACTGGACGGAATACGTCTGCGTGATCTTGCAGACGCCGTTGACGCAGTGGTATTCGGTGCTCCCGCTGCCGGTGTCGGCGACTTTCCCGATGGGCTTCTTTCCGTTGGGCGGCCCGCACGCAAACAGGACGGCCGTGTAGGTAACCGGGATCTTCATCGCCGGTTGATCCTTGAAAACGACGGTCCACGTGAGGCGCGTCGTTCCGCCGCCGAGGACGTTCGAGCGCACGACGGCGGCCGACGACTTGCCTTTGACGATGACCTTGCCGGCCGCGGGGCACGCCAGTTCGGGCGAAATCGCGCCGGCGTTCGGTACGGAAACCGCCGGCGATGACGGGATGGAAAGGCTCGCGGGCGCGGCGCATCCGGCGGCCGCAAGCGCCGCCGCGAGCGCGGCCGCCCTTAGCTGTTGGTGCATGGTGCCCTCTTCGTGAGATCGCCCACCGGGACGACGTGAAAGTTGTATCCCGGCCCGATCGTGATATCGGTGCCTTTGATCGCTTCGTTGACGGCAAAGCCCAAGCCGGGAACGGGAATCGCTCCGGCACCTTCGGCGATCGGGTTGACGCCGTGCGTCAGAATCGAAGCGTCTTTCGGATTTCCGGCGACCTGGATTTGCCGGCCGCCGACCACGACGAATCGCGGCTCGAGAACGACGACGCCGTCGCGGGCCCGGTTGCTGGCCGGAATCGCGGCGAGCACGACGCCGTATCCGACCGCGTTGGCGGGGAACGTGGTGCCGTTCGACGCGGTCGTCTGCGTGACGCGGAAGCTGAAGACTTGGCCCGAGTATCCGCTCTTCGACGTCACGGTCGTGATCATCGTGGCCGGGATCTGCGGGTAACAGGTCAGGGCCGCGCGGGCGGGCGCAGACGAGGCGGCGGCGCCCAAGGCGAGGCCGAGGCAGAGAAGAAGAGCCGCATGCTTCATGCGGCTCTTCATTTCAAAACCGGAGCGGCGGCGCCTTCAGCCTACGGCGCCTTCCATCTCCATCTTCACCAGGCGGTTGAGCTCGACGGCGTACTCCATCGGCAGCTCCTTGACGAAGAAATCGAAGAAGCCGTTGACGATCATCGCGGTGGCGTCGGCCTCGCTCAAGCCCCGGCTCATGGCGTAAAAGAGCTGGTCTTCGCCGATTTTGCTGACGCTGGCTTCGTGCTCGACGGTCGAACGCTGCTCGTGGATCTTCATCGTCGGCTTGGTATCGCTCGACGAGATGTCGTCCATGATCAGCGCGTCGCAGCGCACGCGCGTCTTGGCTCCGACGGCGCCGGCGTGGATCTCGACCAAGCCGCGGTAGGTGGTCTTTCCGCCGTGCGCGGTCACCGACTTGTTGGTGACCATCGAGGTCGTGTTCGGAGCGGCGTGAATCACCTTCGCGCCCGCGTCTTGATGCTGGCCTTCGCCGGCAAACGCCATCGAGAGAATCTCGCCGCGCGCGCCTTCGCCCATCAGGTAGATCGCGGGATACTTCATCGTGAGCTTCGAGCCGATGTTACCGTCGACCCATTCCACCGTCGCGTCTTTGTGCGCGATCGCGCGCTTCGTGACGAGATTGAAGATATTGCGGTACCAGTTCTGAATGGTGGTGTAGCGGATCGAGGCGCCTTCCATCGCGATCAGCTCGACGACGGCCGAATGCAGCGACGACGTAGAGAACTGCGGCGCGGTGCAGCCCTCGATGTAGTGTACCTTCGCGCCCTTGTCGGCGATGATGAGCGTGCGCTCGAACTGGCCCATGTTTTCCGCGTTGATGCGGAAGTAGGCTTGCAGCGGCATCTTCACTTCGACGCCCGGCGGCACGTAGATGAACGACCCGCCCGACCACACGGCCGAGTTGAGCGCCGCAAACTTGTTGTCGCCCTGCGGGATGACGGTCGCGAGATACTTCTGGACGATCTCCGGATAGGTTTTGACCGCGGTGTCCATGTCGCAGAACAGGACGCCCTGCGCTTCGAGCTCTTTGCTCGTGTTGTGGTAGACCACTTCGGACTCGTACTGGGCCGAAACGCCGGACAAGAACTTGCGCTCCGCTTCGGGGATGCCCAAGCGGTCGAACGTCTTCTTGATGTCGTCGGGGACGTCGTCCCACGACCGCTCGGTGCGGTCGGTCGAGCGAACGAAATAATGGATGTCGGCGAAGTCGATCTCGCCCAGGAGCGCCGTGTCGCCCCACGTGGGCATCGGCTTGGAGAGGAAGATGTCGTAGGCCTTGAGCCGGAAGTCGCGCATCCAGTCGGGCTCGCCCTTCATCGTGCTGATGCGCTCGACGATCTCCTTGGTGAGGCCCTTATCCGACTTGAAGACGTAGTTTTCTGCGTCGTGAAAGCCGTGACGGTAGTCCTCCATCAAGCCCGGGGGGGCCGCGGGGGTGGTCATTTCGATCGCCATATCCCTCCCAGCGTACGTTCCGGCGGCATAATAGTCAAGATAGTGAAGGGTGAGCTTGAAAAACCCTGGGAAGCCCTCCAATGCTTCGGGCCTTTACAGGGGGGTGCGGAGGGGGTACTATAGTCGCCGGCCCTCGAGTCCGCGCCTACGGACCGAGGTAACCAAGGGGGCCCGGGTGGCGGGTTCCACGGTTTAAAGGAGGGCGCGCCTTTCGCGCCATCGCGGCGAGTCGCCCGTGCACCGCAAAAGCACCGGCAAGAGCTCGCCGATAGGTCGGGGACGTGATGCTGCACTGCAGGCGCCAGCCGACGAAGTCCGGAGGTGGGATTTCCCCTCGAGGGGTCTGAGGAGACCTAAAAATTTGAAGGCACTGGGCAGGCACATCGTGTGCGAGCTCTCGGGGTGCGACCCCGCACTGCTTTCCGACGTGGACGGGATCCACGCCATGATGATCGCGGCGGCCAAGGCTGCCCGGGCAACGATCATGGAGAGCGCATTTCACAGATTCGAGCCGCAGGGCGTTTCGGGCACGGTCATCCTTGCCGAATCGCACCTCTCCATCCATACCTGGCCCGAGAAGGGCTACGCGGCGATGGACTTCTACACGTGCGGCGACCACACCGACCCTTGGTTGGCTTGCGAGGTAGCGGCCGGCGCGCTGGACGCGAGAAGCGTGCTCACCAGCGAGTTCAAACGCGGCATCGAGAAGGCCGACGGCGAGTTCACGCACCTATTGACCGGCGACGAGAACGCTCGAGCGCTCTCGGCATAGGCGGCCAAACCGGCGTACGCTAGAAATTTACGTACGTCGTTTGCTTTCTCAGGATAGCGAGTATAGCGAGTAAAATTCGCGCATTGCGCGATACCGGCGCGAAACGTTGTGCAGGCACTTTACGTTGACCGTCCAAACTGCATACTCCCGGTCTCTGCTCTTTGTGAGGTAACTATTTCAATGCGTTTCTCTACGATTCGTACCGGCATTGTAGCGACGGCTGCCGCCGTCGCGCTGGCCGCGTGCGGCGGCCACGGTCTGGTGCCGTCCCAGAACGTCGGCGGCGCCGGATACGCCGCTCCTTCGCTTCTGACCGACAAGGCGGCGAAGACGCCGTGCCAGTCGGTGCCCGGATTCTGGGCGTTCGGCGGCTCCTGCGTCGCCAACGAACTCACGTCCAAAGGCGCGACGATCAAGCTCGCCAAGTATCAAAACATCACGTTCACGATCGCCATCGGCGCGAACAACGCCAAGGGCAAAGTGCCCTTCATCGTCGGCGACGCGGTCGGCAACGGCGACATCACCGGCACGTACAAGGGCAAGAAGTTCCCGCCCTACGGCGGCAAGCATTGCGTGAGCGGTACCGGCGCCCCGCAAACCTGCCCCGGCAAGTCCTTCGTCTACGTCGAAGCGATCAACGGCGGCAAAGCCACGGTAACGCTGAGCCAGACGCCGGCGATCACGATCGTCGACACCAAAGGCTTCCCCGGTAAGAACCTCTGCTTCCCGGCGCCGCTGACGACCAAGGGCTGGTCGACGCAAGCCGAAGCCATCGGCAAGGCGCCGAAAGGCACGAAGCTCGTGATCACCCCGTTCCCGACGCAGTTCCCGCTGCCCCCGGGCGGCGTCGTTCTCGCGATGGTTTGCCAGTAACCTCGAACTCGACGTACCTCGGAAAGGCCTCGCCTCGCGGCGGGGTCTTTCTTTTTGGCGCCTAATCTAACGGCGGCATGCCGAAGACCGAACGTTGGCAATGGTACGTCGAGCAATTCTCGCCGACCGAACAGCACCATCACGCGATCGACCGCGTGTACTACGAAGGCGCTTCCGAGTTCCAGCAAGTCGCCGTGGTGTCGACGCCGGCATTCGGCAAGATGCTGATCCTCGACGGCGATACGCAGAGCTCGCAGCACGACGAAAAAATCTATCACGAGACGCTCGTCCACCCGGCGATGGCCGGCGCGGCGGACCGCAGCGAGGTGTTGATTCTCGGCGGGGGTGAAGGCGCGACGCTGCGCGAGGTGCTGCGGGCGCCCGACGTGCGGCGTTGCACGATGGTCGACATCGACGGCCTGGTGGTCGATCTCTCGAAAAAGTACTTGCCGGAATGGTCGGACGGCGCCTTCGACGATCCGCGAGCGCGCGTGATCGTCGGCGACGCGCTGGCCTTCATGCGCGAAGACGGCGACCGGTACGGAGTCGTGATCTCCGATCTCACCGAGCCGCTCGAGGACTCGCCGAGCAACGTCCTGTTCAACGAAGACGTCTTCGCGCTGATCAAGGCGCGGCTGGCCGGCGGCGGCGTGTACGTGCTGCAGGCCAGCACGGCGGCGTTTCACAACGCCTCGCTGCACTGCAAGATGGCGCGCACGCTGCGCCGCCAATACAAGCACGTCGCGTCGTTCTTCACCCACGTGCCCGCGTTCGATACGGACTGGGCGTTTCTGGCTTGCAGCGATCGCCTCGATCTGGCGGGGCTGCACGGGATGACGATCGACGCCTACTGCGCGACGTTGCGCGGAGAGAACTTTTTCTACGACTCGCAGACGCACCGGCGAATCTTCTCGCTGCCGCTCTATCTGCGCCGCATGCTGGAAGCCCCAGGGGAGACGTTTTCATGAGCTCGACTCGATATCAGGGTAAGGTCGCCGTCGTCACCGGCGGAGGCAGCGGCCTGGGCCGGGACATGGCGCTCGGATTCGCGCGCGAAGGCGCGAACGTGTGCGTCGTCGGCCGCCGGCAGGAGAAGCTCGACGAGACCGTCGCGCTGATCGAAAAGGAAGGCGGCAAGGGCTTCGGCGCGAGCGCCGACGTGCGCGACGCCGCGCGCGTCGAAGCGGTGATGAAGGAGATCGTGCAGCGCGCCGGCGGCATCGACGTGCTCGTGAACAACGCGGCCGGCAACTTCGTATGCCCGTCCGAGGAACTCTCGCCTAACGGCTTCAAGAGCGTCGTCGACATCGTCTTGCTCGGGACGTTCTACTGCACCCGGTTCGCCTTCGAGGCGCTGCGCGAGCGCAAGGGCGCGATTCTCAACATCATCGCGGCCTACGCCTGGAGCGGCGAGCCCGGTGCGGTGCATTCCGCGAGCGCCAAAGCCGGCGTGCTGGCGATGACCCGGACCCTGGCCGCCGAGTGGGGGCAGTTCGGCATTCGCGCCAACGCGATCTCACCCGGCCCGATCCACACCGAGGGCACCGACAAGAATCTCTGGTCGGTCGGCGACGTCGAGGAGAAGATGAAGGCGACGATCCCCCTCGGCCGCCTGGGCCAGCCGGAGGATATCTCCCGGGCGGCGCTCTGGCTCTGCTCCGCCGAGGCCGACTGGATCAGCGGCGCCACCCTGGCGGTGGACGGCGCGCAATGGCTGCACGGCGGCACCTTGAACTTCCGCAAGGCCTACGACGCCATCAAGGCGTCGATGATGACCTCCGCACCGGGATAGAGGCGCACCTCCCCGGAAGAGCCTCGGACCATGGCCATCGATTTCAGCCAAGCGCCGCACGCCTGGGAAAAAGAGCGTGGACATTTCGTCGCGCTGCTCGATCTCAAGCTGGAGAGCGTCGATCACGGCAAAGCCGTCATGCGGATGCCGTTCCGCCCGGAGATCACCAACGGCACCGGCGCCGTCCACGGCGGCGCGATCGTCAGCCTGTGCGATACCGTCTTTTACGTCGCCCTGGCCTCGATCTACGGCCGCGAACAAGAGACGACCACCGTCGCGCTGCAGTGCAACTTCCTCGCGCCGGCGCTCCCGCCCAACGACCTGATCGCCGAAGCGCGCGTGCTCAAATCGGGGCGTCGCGTGGTGTACGGCGAAGTCTACGTTCGCAGCGCCGAGAAGATCGTCGCGCACGCGACCTTCAACTTTCTCAATAGCTACCCCGAAGAAAAGCCGAACAAAGACGGCGGCGGCAGCAGCCCGAAGTGGCCCTACCCGAAAGACGAGCCCGCGAAGTGACCGCCGAAACGTTCAAGCGCACCGCGCTATACGACGAGCACGTCCGCGACGCCGCGCGTCTGGTGCCGTTCGCCGGCTTCGAAATGCCGGTGCAGTATTCGGGGATCCTCAAAGAGCACGACGCGGTGCGGCGTCGTGCGGGGCTCTTCGATCTCTCGCACATGGGGCAGTTCGTGCTCACCGGCGAGCGCGTCGCCGAGTGGGCCGACACGCTGGCGATCAACGCGGTCGCGACGATGAAGCCGATGCAGGCGCGCTACAACATCTTTTGCAACGATCGCGGCGGCGCGCACGACGACACGATCTTCTACCGTCTCGACGGGCGCTGGCTGCTGGTCGTCAACGGCGCCAACGCCGAGAAGATGTGGTCCCATCTCAACGCCAACCTTCCCGGCGACGGCGTGCGGCTGGAGAACCAGCACGGCAAGCGCGCGCTGATCGCGATTCAAGGCCCGCAGTCGGTGGCGATGCTGCAGCCGCACGTCGACGTGGATCTCGCGGCGATGAAGTACTACTTCTGCGCCGAGGGTACCGTCGACGGCGTGCCTGCGGTGATCGCGCGAACCGGATACACCGGCGAAGACGGCTTCGAGCTCTTCGTCGACGGCGATCGCGCGCCGGCGATCTGGCGCGCGCTGCTCGAGAGGCACGCGGCGGAAGGGCTGCTCCCGTGCGGCCTGGGCGCGCGCGACGTGCTCCGGCTCGAAGCCGGCATGCCGCTCTACGGCCACGAGCTCACCGAAGAGATTACGCCGGTGCAAGCCGGGCAAACGTGGGCGCTCAAGTTGAACAAACCCGCGTTCGTCGGGAAGGCGGCCCTCGAGGAACAGCTCGCGCGCGGCGACTTTTCTCGCATCGCCGGCCTCGTCATGGCGGGCCGCGCGCCCGCGCGCGAAGGCTATCGCGTGACGCTCGACGGGCGCGACGTCGGCGAAGTGCGAAGCGGTTCCATGGCGCCGTCCGTCGAGGGTAAGAACGTCGCGACCGCTTTGGTCGCGCCGGAGGCCGCAACCATCGGCACGACGCTGGGAGTCGTTATTCGCGGAACGACGCACGAAGCTACCGTCGTCGCGCTGCCATTTTACAAACGTTCATCGTAGTACGCCCACCGCAAGAAGAAGGAGAGCAACGTGGCGCAGCCGGACGGACTGCTGTACAGCAAAGAGCACGAATGGGTGAAGGTCGACGGCGACACGGCGACCGTCGGTATTACCGACTACGCCCAGAACTCGCTGGGCGACATCGTGTACGTCGAGCTGCCGAAGGTCGGCTCGAAGATCGCGCAGTTCGGTAACGTCGGCGTGATCGAATCCGTGAAGGCGGTCTCCGATCTCTTCACGCCCGTCTCCGGCGAAGTGCTGGAAGTGAATCCGGCGCTCGAAAACGATCCGGCCGCGGTGAACAAGGATCCGTACGGCGAGGGCTGGCTGATGAAGGTGCGCATCGGCGACGCCGCCGATACGGGGCGGCTGCTCTCGCCCGCCGATTACGAAAAGATCGCTACGGACTAAGATCGTGTACACGCCCCACACCCAGCGCGACGTCGAAGCGATGCTCGCAGCCATCGGCGCGGGTTCGCTCGAGGAGCTCCTGGCCGTCCCCGAAGCCGTGCGGCTCAAAGAGCGCCTCGAGATCGTCCCGGCGCTGCCCGAGTACCAAATCGGGCGCCGATTCGACCGTTTCGCCAAGAAGAATCGCGCGGTCGAGTTTCGCTCGTTTCTCGGAGCCGGCGCGTATCGCCACTACGCGCCGCCCGCCATCACGGCGCTGGCGATGCGCGGCGAGTTCCTCACTGCCTACACGCCCTACCAAGCCGAAGTCTCGCAAGGCTACCTCCAAGCGATCTACGAGTGGCAGAGCTACATCTGCCTGCTCACCGGCATGGAGATCGCCAACGCGTCGGTCTACGACGGTGCGACCGCGCTGGCCGAAGGGGCGATCATGGCGCTCAACGCGACCGGCCGCCGCCGAGTGCTGGTGTCGCGCGCCGTGCATCCGAACTACCGCGCCGTTCTGCAAACGTACTGCGACGGTCTCGACGTCGAGATCGACGAGATCCCCTACACCGCCGAGGGCGTCACCGACGCCAACGCGTTGGCTCAGGCGGTCGCGAGCAAGACGTACGCCGCGATCGTGGTGCAATCGCCGAACTTCTTCGGCAACGTCGACGCGTTGCCGCGGGCGGCGCTCGATGCGACCGTCGATAGCGAGACCGTGCCGATCGCGGTCGTTGCCGAGGCGCTCTCGCTGGCCGTGCTCGCTACGCCGGCGTCGTGGGGCGCGCAAATCGTCGTCGGCGAAGCGCAGAGCTTCGGCGTGCCGGTCGCGTACGGCGGCCCTTATGCCGGCTTCATCGCCTCGACGGCCGAGCACATGCGCCGTATCCCCGGGCGGCTGGTCGGCAAGACCGTCGACAACTCGGGACGGACCGCGTACGTGCTGACGCTGCAGGCCCGAGAGCAGCACATTCGCCGCGAACGGGCGACCTCGAACATCTGCACCAATCAAGCGCACTGCGCGCTCATCGCCACGATCTACCTCGCGCTCATGGGCGAGACGGGCCTGCGCGATGCCGCAACCTTGAACTTGGAGCGCTCGCGCGAACTCGCGACCGCGGTCTCGAGCGTTGCGGGCATCACGCTGAAGTTCGCCGCGCCGTTCTTCAACGAGTTCGTCGCCGACGTGCATCAGCCGGCGGCCGGCGTGCTGGCCGCGTTGCAGGAACGCGCGATTCTCGGCGGGGTCGATCTCGGGCGGTTCTATCCCGAACTCTCGACGTGCATCCTCATGACGGCGACGGAGCTCACGACGTCGGCCGATATCCAGGCGCTCGCCGCCACTCTCAGCGAGGTCGTCAGTGTCCACGCAAGCGTTTGATCGCACCGCCTCACCGCTGATCTTCGAGCTCGGTCAAGAAGGCCGCGCCAATCGCTACGTGGAGGCCGCCGGAGATCCGTCGCAGTACGTGCCGCCGTCGCTGCTGCGCGACGAGCTGCCGCTGCCCGACAACACCGAGCTCGACGTCGTTCGCCACTACACGCGGCTCTCGCAGCGAACGTTCGGCATCGATCTCGGCTTCTATCCGCTGGGCTCGTGTACGATGAAGTACAACCCGCGCGTGAACGACGCGATGGCGTCGAAGCGCGAGTTCGCGGAACTGCACCCGTTCGCGCCCGACGAGCTCGCCCAGGGCGCGCTGCAGGTGATGTACGAGCTGGAGCGCAGCCTGAGCTCGCTCTTCGGCATGGCGGCGTTTTCGCTCAATCCTTCGGCCGGCGCGCACGCGGAACTGGCCGCGTTGCTGATCGCCAAAGCCTATTTCAAAGACCGCGGGGAGACCGTTCGCGATAAAGTCATCGTCCCCGATACGGCCCACGGCACCAACCCGGCCTCGGCCGCGATGTGCGGCTTCAAGGTGATCTCGATTCCCAGCGACGCGCGCGGGCGCGTGAGCGTGGAAGAGATTTCGAAGGTGCTCGGCCCCGACACCGCCGTCTGCATGATGACCAATCCCAACACGCTGGGCCTCTTCGAAGACCACGTGCACGAAATCACCGCCGCGGTGCACGCCGCGGGCGGCCTGATGTACTACGACGGCGCCAACGCCAACGCGATCATGGGCAACGTGCGCCCGGGCGACATGGGCTTCGATCTCATGCACCTCAACACGCACAAGACGTTTACGATTCCGCACGGCGGCGGCGGCGCCGGGCACGGCCCGGTCGGCGTCGCGGCGCATCTCGTGGAGTATTTGCCGACGCCGATCGTCGTAGGCACGCCGCTGCCCGACGCCGATCCGCAGGCCGCGCCGAGCGACCGGCTCTCGTTCCGGCTCGATTTCGACCGGCCGAAATCGATCGGGCCGATGCGTTCGTTCTGGTCGAACTTCGCCCACGCCGTGCGCGCGCTCGCGTATATCTACGCCAATGGCGCCGAGGGGTTGAAGCGAGTCTCGGAGCTTGCGGTGCTCAACGCCAATTACTTGCGCGTCAAGATCGGCGCGTTCATGGACACCCCGTACGCCGAGACGTGCCGGCACGAGTTCGTCGTCTCCGCGCAGGAGCTCAAGAAGCAAACCGGCGTGCGCGCGCTCGACATCGCCAAATCGCTGCTCGATCGCGGCTATATGGCGCCGACCATGTACTTCCCGCTGATCGTCCCGGAATGCCTGATGATCGAACCGACCGAGACGGAGTCGAAGGAGACGCTCGACGAGTTCGTCGAGGCGTTGCGCGGCATCGTCGAAACGGCCGGCTCCAAGCCGCAAGAGCTGATGGACGCACCGGTGCACACGGTCGTCGGCCGCGTCGACGAGACCCGCGCCGCTCGCCAACCGAATCTGCGCTGGCGGCCTAGCGAAGGCTCGAAGTAGCGGCCATTTTGGTGTCATTCTGAGCGAAGCGCCGAAGGCGCGGAGTCGAAGGACCGCCGCCTATTGGTCGCGGCGCAGCGTCCGCCGGCGGCCTTAGTCTAAGTCCGCGAACGCGTCGGCGACGCGGAAGCTCAGCCACGAAAGCGCTTCGTGTGCGAAGGCGTCGCCTTCGGCGTACTCGCGCACGCCGTTAGATCCATATGCCACGATCTTGCGCCGGGCCACCACGACGTCGAGCGCGAGCGCCGCGCCGGCTTCCAGATAGGCATGCATCTTCCAGCGGACGTTGGCGATGCGATCGCTTGGCGATCTGATTTCGATCGCGAGATCGGGAGCGAAGGGCGGCTCTTCGCGAAGACGCGGCGGAAGCTTGGCTAGGCGGCCGGTGGAGACGAACGCAACGTCCGGAACGAGCGACGTCGGCGTCGGGCGCGCGGCGAGCCTGAACCGCCATTCCGTCCCAACCTTGCCGCGGCCGCGCGCCAAGTCGCGCACCAGCGAAGCCAGCGCGAGCTGGACCACGGCGTGGCTTTGTTTCGGGCTCACTTTGGCCAGCGGCCGGCCGGCGAGGAACTCGATCTCGGGGCTGTCGCTGAGAACCGGCATGGGCTGGATTTCGCCTCCACGGCGTGCGAGTGCTTCACGCACGAGCGTTCACGCGGCCTGGCCGCGCGGTCAAGGCCTCAACGCGGCAGGAGCGGCGGTAACTCTCTAGAAAAAATGACTGGAGTCACCTAATGTAAGCCGCCGGAGGGTCAAATGTTGACCGAACTTCTTTTTAGCCTGCGCGAGAGGGCTCCTTTGGATCGCTCTCCGGCGGAGATGGGGCGGCTCCTGGAGCGAGCGGTCGAGCGCTTTCCGGCCGAGCCTCCCCCGATGGTCTCGATGCCGAAGGGCTACACTCGGACCTGCGCGTACGCCGACGAGCGTTTCGAGGTGCTGCTGCTCAACTGGTCGGCGGGCTCGTCCTCGACGCTCCACGACCACGGCGGCCGTCACTGCTGGGTGGCCGTGCTCGACGGGCAGGTGCTGTTCGAGAACTACGACCGGCTCGACGCCGGCGACGTGCCCGGAGAGGCGATCGTGGCGCCGAGCGATGCCGCCATCGCTCGCCGGGGCGATCTCGACCTGCGCGCGCTTCCGAACGACATCCACCGCGTGAGTGCCGCCGGTGGACGATCGGCTTTGACGCTGCACGTGTACGCGCGGCCTCTGCGAGAGTTCAACGTCTACGACGAGTTTTCGCGCCGATGTCGACGCGGCTTCTCGCGATACGATGCCGTGCTTCCGTTCGACGCGGGGGTGCCGGCCGGATGATGCGCTACGACGTCGCGATCGTCGGCGGCGGCTTCTCCGGTTGCGCCGTGGCGGCGCAGCTCGCGCGGACGAGCGCTGCCGATCTCTCGCTCGCGCTCTTCGAACCCGGCGACCTGGGGCGCGGTGCGGCCTACGGAACGCCCCACGCGGAACTCTTACTCAACACGCGCGCGCAGGCGATGAGCGCCTTCGGCGACGATCCGCAGCATTTCGTGCGCTGGCTCGGCGGCCGTGCCAAACCGGCCGACTTCGCCTCGCGTCGCCTCTACGGCGAGTACCTTAACGATACCGCCCGCCAGACGTTCGCGCGGCCGAACTTCGCGGCCGTTCGCAATCGCATCGCGGCGATCGAACGCACCGGCGACGGCTTCGTTCTCGAGACGGCCACGGGAACGCGCTTGCGTGCGAACGCCGTCGTGCTCGCGACCGGCAATCCGCTTCCCGAAGACGACTTTTTGCCCCGCGGCGTGCGCGAGCATCCCGGCTACGTTGCGGATCCCTGGCGCTGCGATTACCGCCGCATCGGCGGCCACGTGTTGTTGATCGGCAGCGGGCTCACCGCGCTCGACGCACTCGTCGCGCTCGAAGCCTGCGGCCACCGCGGTTCGGTGCACGTCGTGTCGCGGCACGGGCGCTTCCCGCAGGCGCACGCGGAGAACGTACGTGCGTACGACGCCGCGCCGGCGATCGACGCGAGATCCGCGCTTGCCGCACTGCGCAGCGTTCGCCGCCACGTGCGCGACGCGATCGAGCGTGGTTTCGACTGGCGCGCGGTGGTCGACGCGATTCGCCCCGAGACCGAAACGCTCTGGCGCCGCTTACCGCCGGCGGAGCGCGCACGCTTTGAACGCCACCTGCGCGGGACGTGGGAGCGCCACCGCCATCGCGCGCCCGGCTCGATCGATGCGGTGCGCACACGCTATCGTGCGTCGCGGCGATTCGCGTGCTCGCTCGGCGAGATCGCCGCCGCCGATAACGGCAACGTCGAAGTGCGTCTGCGCGACGGCGGGCGAGAAGTGCTGCGGCCGGATTGGATCGTCAACTGTACCGGCGCGGGGCGCGCCCGCCGCGCGATGCGCGATCCGCTCTTCGCGGGATTGCTCGCCGGCGGCCTCGTCGCGCCGGAACCGCTCGGCTACGGGCTGCACGTGCTCGTTCCGGGCCTGTGGGCGATCGGTCCGCTGCTGCGCGGCGTGCGTTTCGAAGCCACCGCCGTTCCCGAACTGCGCGCGATGGCGCAGACGATCGCCGCTGAGGTCGGTGCGGCCGCTCGGCCGGAGCTGACGCTAACCGGCTAAGCTCGCAGCGAGTTGTCGCCGCGCGCGCCGCTGCGGCGTTTCGCGCGTGCGCCGGCGCAACAGCTGCACGAGCGCGCGTTCGCCGGCGGTGAGCCCGCGCGTCGCACCCGCCGCGCCGCACTGGCCGGCAGCAAGCCGGCCTTCCTCGACGAAAGCGGCGATAACTTCGGGGTGAATGTAACACTTCTTGCAGACCGCCGGCGTATTGCCGAGGCGCTTGGCGACATTTGCGATCGCTTCGACGACGTGCCGCTTGCGATCGCCCTGCGTTTCCGCTTCGACCTTGGCCAGCGCCGCCGCGCACTCGAGCGTCCCCAGCCACGTACGAAAATCTTTGGCGGTAAAATCGCCGCCGGAGATCTCGCGGATGTAGGCGTTGACGTCGCTGGAGTCGACCGCGTGAACGTTGCCGCCGGCGTCGAGGTATTCGAAAAGCTGCTGCCCGGGCAAGTCTTGGCAGGCGCGAACGATCTTCGCAAGGCGCGGTTCGTGCAGCGAGACCGCGTGCTTCACGCCGCTCTTGCCGCGAAAGCGAAAGCTCACCTCGCCGCCGCGGACGCTGGCGTGCCCGTTACGCAGCGTCGTCAGGCCGAACGAGCCGTTGGCGCGAGCGTACTCGTCGTTGCCGACGCGAATCGCCGTGGTCTCGAGCAGGCGCACCACCGTGGCCAGCACCCGTTCGCGCGCCATGCCGCGCCGGCCAAGATCGCGCTTGACGCGCCGGCGCATGGCGGGCAGGGCCTTGGCGAAAGCAAGCATGCGGGCGTACTTGGTTTCGTCGCGCACCTCGCGCCAGCGCGGATGGTAGCGGTACTGCTTGCGGCCGCGAGCGTCGCGGCCGGTCGCTTGAACGTGAGCGTCGGGGAGTGGGGCGATCCACACGTCGCGGTAGGCCGGGGGGACGGCAAGCGAACGGATTCTCCGCAGCTCGCTTAGGTCGCGGACCGGGCGGCCGTTCGGGGCGACGTACTCGAAGCCGCTCCCTCGCTTGCGGCGCCGGATCCCCGGGACGTCGTCGGAGAGGTAGCGCAGGCCGGCCATCCGGGCCATCGAGACCGAGGCGTCGTTCATCCGCTTCTTTCTTCCCCGGACGCCGCAAAGGCAAAATTCGACCCGAAAAGGGGTGCCCTTTTCGGCAGGCGCTTCTTGTCCCCGGAGGCTATAATGAGGGTAATCGGGGGCTGAAAATTGCGGCCCCTTTCACGTCCTCCACGACAAGACGGGTTGGATCGACATGCGGATAAAGTACGAGGTGTCAGCCGGCGGACTGCTCTTGCGTCGCCGTGATTCGACCTACGATGCGCTGCTCATCGGGCGCGGAACTCCGCCGCGCATTTGGACGCTGCCGAAAGGCCACGTGGAGGCGCGCGAGACGATCGAGCAAGCGGCATTGCGCGAAGTCAAAGAAGAGACCGGCTGCTGGGGTGAGATCCTGACGCGGCTCAACGAAATCTCCTACTGGTTTTACGTCGGCAAAGCCAAGCACCGGAAATCGGTGACCTTCTTTCTGATGCGCTATCTCTCGGGCGACCCGGCCAACCACGACCACGAAGTCGACGAGGCGCGCTGGTTCGATATCGCGCAAGCCCGCAAGACGCTCAAGTACGTCAACGAGAAGCGTCTGGTCGACATGGCGCTCGAGTTCATGGCCGCCAATCCCAGCGCGCTCGGCGAGATCCCCGTCGAACCGCTGACGGTCGAGCAGAAGACGTCTTGAACCCAGGCGAACCGGCCGAAATCCTGGCGGCTTCGCCCGACCAGGCGGGTTGTCGCGTGCGGCTCGACGTCTTCGACGGGCCGCTCGACTTGCTGCTCGGGCTCATCAAAGAGCAGAAGATGGATATCGCCACGGTGCCGCTCGCGCTGGTCGCCGAGCAGTATCTCGCCTACGTGCGAATGATGGAGGAGCTCGACGTCGAGGTGGCCGCCGAGTATCTCGTGATCGCCGCGACGCTGCTCTTCCTAAAATCGAAAGCCCTGCTTCCTCCGATCCCTTCGGAGTTCGTCGAGGACGAAGACGAGACGCCCGAGCAGGTCGAGGAGCGCTTGCGCAAGCGCCTGATCGCGTACTCCCGCTACCGCGAACTGGGCGAAGGCCTGCGCGCGCGCCAACTGGAGGCGAGCGGCTTCTTCTATCGCGACGCCGGCGATCCGACCAGCGAAGTGGTGCAGCGCTACGACATCGATCCCGAGAAGCTCAAGCGCGCTTTCTTGGCGATGCTCGCGCAGGCGCGCCCCGAGAAACGCTCGATCGCGCGCGAACGCGTCTCGCTCATCGTCTCGATGGACTACATCGTTCGCGCCGTGAGAGAGCGCGGCAACGTCACCTTCTCCTCGCTCTGCCACGAGCTCGGCATGACGCGCGAGGTGATCGTCGTGACCTTCCTGGCGATCCTGGAACTCATCCGGCGCCATCGCATCGCCTTCGAGCAGCCAGAGCTGTTCGACGACATTCGCCTCCTCCCGTACGTCGCGGCTCCGGCTGCGGCGGCATCGTAAGAAATACGTTGGCATGAGCGCAGATACTGCACAGACCGAAGACACCGAAGAGATCGAAGCGGCCTACCCGCCGCACGGCGACGCCGAGGACGCGGCGGCGCTCGAAGAGGCCGTGCTGCGGCTGCAGCGCCCCGTCGAGGCCCTGCTCTTCGTCGCGAGCGAGCCGCTGACGATCAAACAGATCGCCAAGCTCACCGCTGCGGGCGAAGTCGAGATCGCCTCGACGCTACAGCAGATCGCGACCGACTTCGCCGACCGCGGCATCGTGCTGCGCGAGGTCGCCGGCGGGTACCGCTTCTCGACGTCGCCGCTCGCGCGCGACGCCGTCGAATCGTACCTGCTGCCGCCGAAAACTAGCCTCTCGACGCCGGCCCTCGAAGCGCTCGCGATCGTCGCGCACATGCAGCCGGTCACCAAGAGCGAGATCGAAGCGATTCGGGGCGTCAACTCGGATAGCGTGGTGAACACGCTGCTCGATCGCACGCTTATCGCCGAAGCGGGGCGCAAGGACGTGGTCGGGAGGCCGATGCAGTACAAGACGACCCCGTTCTTCCTGGAGTCGTTCGGCCTGCGCACGCTGGACGATCTTCCCGAACTCGAGATGGAGCCTGGGCAGCCGCTGGAGCTCAACCTGCTCGTTCCGCAGAGTGCCGCGCCGCAAGCTCCGGAGGCGCCGGAGGAAGAACCGGCGGCGCCGGAAGTATCGGCCGAACCGCAACTTCCTGACGAATGAGCGCGACCTACGATCAGCTCGCCGCGCAGTACGACGACGGCCGTCTGGGATACTCCAACGAGCTCTATAGCGCGTTGCTCGGATACGGGCTTTCGCCGCGCCATCACGTGCTCGACGTCGGCTGCGGCACGGGGCTGGGCAGCCGGTCGCTGGTCGAGAATGGGTTTCGCGTAACGGGCGTCGATTCGTCTCCGGCGATGGTCGCGCGAGCGAAGCAACGGCTTCCGGGCGCGAACTGGGTCGAAGGCGCGGCCGAGGCGCTGCCGTTCGCCGAGCACGAGTTCGACGCGGCGATCGCCGCTCAAGCGTTTCATCGCTTCGACCGGGCCAAGGCGTTCGCCGAGCTCGTCCGCGTGGTCAAGCCCGGCGGCCCGATCGCGGTGTGGTGGCGCATGCTGGCCGTCGAGGATCCGACGCGTCGCATTCGCGACGCGGTCGCGCGCGAACTCGGCGTGGAGCCTCCGCCCGAGGGCTTGCCCGGCGGCTTCAAGGAGTTCTACGCGGCCGGGCTAGCCGGCACGGCATTGCGCGTGATTCCGTGGCACGTCACGACGCCGCTGGCCGAGTACGTGCGCTACGAACGTTCGCGGATGTCCGTGCGAATCGCGCTGGGAGCCGGCGCCGACCGGTACGCCGACGAACTGGAGCGCCGGCTGCTCGAGCAGCCCGGCGGCGCGACGGGCATGATTCCGCTCGACTACGTCCAGCTGCTCTACGTGGCCCGGACGCCGGCGCGCTAAGGTGCGCGTCGGCCTGCACGTCCGCGTCGCGGGAGGCTACGCCAAGGCGGTAGCGCACGCCAAAGCGGCTGGGTGCACGGCGCTGCAAGTGTTCTCGACCAATCCCCGCAGCTACCGCGTCGCGCCCATCGACGTGCCGGCGCTCGCGAACTTTGCGGCGCTGCGCGCCGATGCGGGCCTCGACCCGTGCGTCATCCACACGCCCTATCTCATCAACCTCGCCAGCGAGGATCCGAAAATCTACCAAGGGTCGCTGCGGCTGCTCGAAGGCGATCTCACGACGGCCGCGCGCGGCGGCATGACGTACGTCAACACCCATCTGGGCTCGTACGGCGACCGCGACCGCAACGAAGGCTTCGTCGCGATCTGCCGCGCGCTCGAGGACGCGCTGGCGAAGATCGAGCCTGGAGTGACGCTGGTGCTGGAGAACTCGGCGGGTGCGGGCAAGCTCGCGGGCGGAACGCTCGACGAGTTAGGGGCGTTCGTGCGAACGGTGGACCATCCGCAGCTGGGGGTGTGCCTGGATACGGCGCACGCGTGGGCGGCCGGGTATCGCATCGATTCGAAGGCGGGCGTCGACGAGTTCGTCGAGCGTGCGGCCGAAACGATCGGCCTCGACCGGGTGGCGATGTTCCACTTCAACGATACGCAGGTGGAACTGGGCGCGAGCCGCGACCGTCACTGGCACATCGGCGAGGGAAAAATCGGGTTCGAGGGTTTTCGCGCGCTGCTGGCTCACCGCGAACTGCGGGAGAAGACGGCCATCCTCGAAACGCCCGGCGACGACGCCGACGACCTGCGCAACATGCAAGCGATTCTTGCCATCGCGCGCGGCGTCGAACGTGCGTCGCCGTAGCGGCGCGTTACCAGACGCGAAGGTGCGGAAGGCGCATGTCGCCGCTGCGGAAGAGCGCGGCGTCCGCGCGCGTTATCCGCAAGCGCAAATTGACGTCGGAGATATCGCCGACCAAGGGCGTAGAACGAACGGGGTCCTGGAACATGTCTCTCTATCCTTTTGTCCGATGAAGTAACCTGCTATAATGTTACGGTGGTTATGGTAACTTGTCAAGCGCTTTTGATGGTGCTAGACTCTCAGCCATGAACGCCGACCCCTCCGACGAGGCCCCCGGGAGGCTCGATCTGCTTCGAGTCCTGGTGAACACGCTGGACTACCCCAGCGGCCCCGATCGGCTGGCGACCGCCGAAACGGCCTCGGTCTGGTGCCGCGAGCACGGCCTTCCACCCATCTCGAACCTGCGCGAACTCGACCGGTTGCGCGGCTTCCGCGAGGCCCTGAGGACGGCGTTTTTCGCCAATAACGGCGAGGGCGATCCGCGGGCGGCCTGGGATGGGCTGGCTCCATACCTGCGCCAAGCGCAGTTCACCCTAACCCTCGGCCCGGCCGGCAGCCGGCCCTCGTTGGAGCCGGCTGGCGCGGGGGCCGACCGGGCGATCGCCATCATGCTGGCCCTCGTTTACGACGCGGTCTCCGACGGCACGTGGCAGCGGATGCGGGCTTGCCGCAAGTCGAGCTGCCGGTTTGCGTACTACGACCGCTCGAAGAACGGCTCGCGCGCGTGGTGCAGCATGGCCGTCTGCGGCAACCGCGAGAAGGCCCAGCGGCGGCGATCGCGTGATCGCACACTTTGACGTCGACGCTTTCTACGCAAGCGTCGCGGTTCGCGACGACCCGAGCTTGCGCGGAAAGCCGCTCGCGATTGCGGGGAGCAGCCGCCGCGCCGTCGTGCTGACGGCGTCGTACGAAGCGCGGCCGTTCGGCGTGCGCTCCGCGATGCCGCTCTACAAAGCGCGCGCTGCGTGCCCCGATCTCGTGGTCGTTCCCCCCGACATGACCAAGTACTCGGCGGTCTCGCGCGAGATCTTCGCGGTCTTTCGCGCGCGGGGCCACGCGGTCGAGGGGCTATCGCGCGACGAAGCGTTCGTCGATTTCGGCGACGTCACGATCGACGAAGCGATGGCGCTCGCCGCCGCAATTCGCGCCGAGGTATTGGCGGCGACGCAGCTTACCGTCAGCGCCGGCGTGGCGACCGGGAAGATGATCGCAAAGATCGCTTCCGATGCCTGCAAGCCCAACGGCCTCCTCGCCGTCGAGCCGGGCGACGAGGCCGCGTTTCTCGCGCCGATGCCGGTGGGCCGGCTCTGGGGCGTCGGCCCCAAGACGCAAGCGCGCCTCACCTCGTTCGGCATCGCCACCATCGGCGATCTCGCCGCGCTCGAAGACGCACCGCTGCGCGAGCTCTTCGGCACGTGGGGCGTCGAGCTGCGCGATTTGGCGCGCGGCAACGACCGCCGCCGCGTCGACACCAGCCGCGAAACGAAGTCGATTTCGACCGAGGAGACGTTCGAATACGACGTGCGCGAAGAGGCCAAGCTGATCGAGCTGCTCAAAGTGCAGGCGCGCGAACTCGCCGCCGAACTCGATCGCGAGGGCTTGAGCGCTCAAACGGTCGGCGTAAAGATCAAACGCGCCGATTTCTCAACCGTGGGCCGTCAAGCGCATCTCGCCGAACCGACGCGCGACGCCCGGCGCATCTTTCGGGCCGCGGTATTCTGCCTGCGCCGCGCCGAGCTGCACGACGCGCCCGTGCGCCTGTTGGGAACGCGCGTGGCCTCGCTCGTCGAAGGCGAGCCCAAGCAGCTCGGGCTCTTCGTGCCGGCTCGAGCCTAGGTTCGAGCGATCGCTCCACGCCAAGCCGGCGCGTCATTCGAGGTCGGGATAGGGCCCTTTTCCGCCGTCGCGGATGAACTCGTCGATGCGGGCCTGCAGCACCGGCAACGGCACGGAACCGAGCGCGAGCACCGCGTCGTGGAAGGCGCGTATGTCGAACTTCGGACCGAGCGCTTTCTCCGCTTTGGCGCGCGCCTCGCGGATCGCCATTTCTCCAAGGTAGTACGACAACGCCTGACCGGGCCAGGTGATGTACCGATCGACTTCGGTGTCGATCTCGTGATCCGGGAGCGCCGTATACTCGCGCATGTACGCAATCGCCCGCGCGCGCGACCAATGCTGCGAATGGATGCCGGTATCGACCACGAGCCGGGCCGCGCGCCACACCTGGTAGCCCAGCATGCCGAAACGGTCGTACGGCGTCTTGTACATGCCCATCTCCAGCCCGAGCCACTCGCAATAGACGGCCCAGCCTTCGCCGTACGCAGAGATGAACGAGTAGCGCCGGAAATCCGGCAGCGATTTATCCTCCGCCGCCAACGGCATCTGCCAGGCATGCCCCGGAGCAGACTCGTGCAGCGTCAGTGCGGTGAGGTTGTAGAGCGGCCGATGCGGCAGGTCGTACGTGTTCAGAAGATAGACGCCGTCGCCGCCGCGCCCCGCCGTATAGAACGGCGCGATATCGGCGGGGACCGGAACGATGCCGAACCGCGCGCGCGGCATCATGCCGAAGTAGCTCGCGGCCTTTCCATCGAATTCCTTGGCGATCCACGCTGCCCGGTCGAGCAGCTCTTGCGGCGTTTTCGCGTAAAACCGGGGATCGTCGCGCAAGTACTGTAGAAACGCGTGGAAGTCGCCTTTGAACCCGACTTCGTGCATCACCCCGAGCATCTGCCGGTGCAGCTTGGCCACCTGTTGCTCGCCGATTTGGTGGATCTTCGCCGGATCCATATCCAGCGTCGTATACTCGACGATCTGCGATCGGTAGAACGCCTTGCCGTCGGGGAGATCGTCGGCGGCGATCGTCGTGCGGCAGCCCGCTACGTACGCGTGCCAAAACGGCAGGAGCTTTGCATACGCCGGCTGCACGGTATCGCGAATCGCGGCGACGGCTTGCGCCCGCAATCTCGCCCGGTCTTGCGGGGGCACCACCGGCATCTCTTTGAACGGCTTGTAGAGTTCGGTTTGCTCGGGCCGCTCCTTTACGACGTCCGAGATCGACGCGTCGCGTCCTTCGAGCGTCACCCGCGGGGGCGTGAAGCCGCGCGCGAGCCCCGCGCGCATCTGCGCCTCCTCCTCTTCGAAGAAGCGCGGGATGTCGCGCATCTGCGAGATATAGTTGCGGTAGTCGCCGGCCGTCCGAAATGGGTTCAGATCGTCGCCGAAGCCGGACCAGAAGGCCGAATCGGAGTTCGCCGGCATCTCGTAGGTGCGGAACTCCTGATCGGCGACGAGCGCTTGGATCTGCGGCACGAACACGTCGTAGTTCACGCGTTGCTTGGGCGAGAGCTCGGACCGCGGAATTGCCTCGGTCTGCCGGAGCACGTCCTTCCAGTGCTGCAGGCGCATCAGTTGCGTCGCGGTGTCTTCCCGCGGAAGACGCGGGTCGACGCTCTTGTCGTCTTGGCTGCCGAACTGTGCGATGCGCCAGGTCCACTCGTTGGTGTAGACCGAGACGAACCGTTCGTCCGCGCTCGGGCCGGCGCAGGCCACCAAAAGGACGGCGGCCGCGATCCCGCCGGCGAGGAGCCGCAACGAACGTTTCATCATCGCAATGGAATTGACGAAAAGAGCGGTTTTGCCTCCGGGCCGGCTATACGTGGTCGGCGTGCCAGCACGGGTCGCCGCGCGCTCCGCCAAAGCGGCGCACGGCGCCGGCGCCGGCTTTGCTCAGCGCCGCGGCCATCATGACGGCCTGCTTGCGCTTTCGTACCGTGGCCTTGGGAAGCAGCTCGCGGGCGCCGTCGGGTGGCAGCCACCCGGCGATGCGCCGTAGATCGCCTGCGGCCGAGCGCAACAGCGCGGGAATGGTCGTCGCGGCGTCGCCGTCGGCGAAGCCGAACTCTTCCAGCACGTAGGTATCGCGCTCGACGTCCCGCACGCCGAGGACGTACGCGCCGACGCCGCGTCCGTGCCGTACGACGAGATTCGTCTCCTGGCCGAATCCGCGATCCGAAGCGTGCCGCATGCGCGTGCGAAGAAATTCCCAGACCAGCGGCGTGCGAACGAAGCCGGCGGCGCGGTTGCGGTCGCAGAGATCGAAGCAGCGGCGCACGCCCGGCCAATCGCTCTCGCGCAACGGCGATACCGGAACGCGGTGCTTCGGTAAGGCGTCGGCGCGCAGCGAAAATTGCCGCGACGGCAGTTCGGTAAAGCCGATCGCCGCGTAGAATTGCGGATTGACGTCGGAGAAGAGATAGGCGAGATCGTAGCCGTCCCCGCGCGCGGCGTCGAGCGCCGTTGCCAGCATGGCGCTGGCGTATCCGCGCCCGCGCAGCGGCTCCGGCGTGAAGACCGCGCCGATGCCGATCGCTTGCAGGCGCGACGCGCCGTCGCGCAGCACGCGCTCGTAGCGCTTGAACGACGCGACCAGCTGCCGCCCCTCGTAGAATCCGATCGTGCGATAGTGGCGTTTGCCGTAGCGGCCGTTGGCGATCTCGAGCGTTTGTGCGGCGTAGGTGGCGAAATCGCGACGACCGGCCCAGACCGCTGCCGTGAGCGGCAGCACCTCGGCTGCGTAGCGATCCGGCGGGATCTCTTGCAGACGCACTACGAAACGACGCTCCCCGGCAGGTGCGCGTTGCGCAGTTCTTCGAGGAACTCCGGGGCCGTCACCCCGCGCGTGGGCGACCCCCACGCCGTCACCAGCGCGCTCGTGCGAGCTCGCCGCAGCGCCCCGACGAAGGCGCGGCGTTCGCGATCGTTGTAGCGATCGCGCGTCTTATTGCGATGCAGGTAATAGGTGAATTTCGCCGTTCGCGCCGAGCGGGCTTCGCCGGCGTTTTCCTTCGGAATCATGCCGGCGCGCGGGCTGAAGAGGAACGCGTCGGGAACGTACCAGCGCGGGAAGGCGCCGGCGCGAACGTCCGCGATCGCCACGCGATCGAACTCCATGCCGGCCGCCGCGTCGACGCTCATCAGCCGCACGAAGCCGGAGCCGGCGTCGTCTTCGCACGATTCGAGATCGCTCTCGGCGCGTCGTTCGGCGCGCGCGAGCACGGTCGCGAGCGTCGCATCGGGGTCGATCGCGCGAAAATCGAGCAACCGCGCGAGCAGCCGTTGCAAGACGGCTTGCTGGGCTAGAGCGCGTGCCGAGCCCGGCGCGCCCTCGCGCGCCAGCCCTTCGCGCCAGACGCGGCGCACGAACTCGTCGAACGGCAGCGTCTGCATCGCTCCCAGCCATCCGTCGCGCAGCGCGCGAAAGCGACCGATCGTTTCGCGCGCGCTCTCGCTCAGTTCGGCGTCTTGCTCGCCGCGCACGACGTTCCAGCCGAGCCGGAGATCGCGTTTGGGATCCCAACGGCTGGAGCGCACCGTCGGCGCCCGTTCGTCGTCGAGCACGAAGAGCGCGGCTTGCGGATGCGGCGGCTCGCTGCAGAGCAGCGAAAGCGACGCGTCGCTCAGGGCGAAAGCCGCGTTGCCCAGCGTGCGCAGCAGCCAATCGTGCCGGAACGGATCGTCGACGTTGAACAACAGCGCGAGCGCGTCGAGCGCGCGGCGATCTTCGAAGACGTTGACGTCGCCGCAGCGTATCGTCGGAACGTTGCGATCCAGGAGCGCGGCCTCGTAGAGGCCGGCATGGCGCACCGATCGCATCAGCACGGCGATGCGTTCGGGGGGCGTTCCGCGCTGCAGCCACTCCTCGACGCGCTCGGCGACCAAGGCGGCTTCGTCGCGCGGCGTCCGGACGCGCGCGAGCTCGAGAGCCGGCTCGGCGCCGGCGGCCTCGAGCCGATGCGGCGTCTTGAGCAACAGATGGCACGCCAGCTCGATCGCCAGCGGCGACCGGTACTGCTGCCGCAGTTCGATCCGCAGCGGTTCGCCCAGGCCGGCGGGATAGTCCGTCGCGGCGAGCGTGACGCCGGCGAGCTCCCGGCCGAAGAGCGCTTGCAGCAGCGCGAGCCTGCCGGGCGTGAGCTCGTCGGCGCCGTCGACGAACGCCGCGCCGGCGCGCTCGCGCAGCCGCGCGGCGGCGGCAGGGTCGTCGCGCAGCGCCGCCACCGCGAGAGCCACTGCGTCGCGCCCGGTCATTCGGCCGGTCGCGGCGACGAGCGCCTCGTATTCGGCGTAGAGGCGGGCCAGAATTTTAGCGAGATCGACTTCGCGGCGATACTGGCGCTGCAGTTCCTGCGGCGTCACCGCGAGCGAATCGTGGTGTTCGTTTTTGGTGGCGAAGAGCAGCGCCGGATCGGCGAAGTTCGGCGGCTTGGCAGCAAACTCGGTCGCGCCCGCGAGCGAGCGCGCGAGAAACTCGTCCGGCGTTACCAGCGCCTCGCGCAGGCGGCGAAACAGGCGAAACGCGCTCTCCACGAACCGCTGCGGCGAGCGCAGGCCCGGCACCTCGGGATCGAGCTCGGCGGCAAATTCTTCCCACTCCAGGGCCAGCAGAGGTTCGCACGCCGCGAGGAAGAGCGCCTCGGCATCGACGTCGTCGACTTCGCAAACGGCCGCACCGCGCTCTGCGAGGAGCGCGAAGGCGAAGCGATCGATCTCGCGAGGGGAGGCGAACGTTAGCGGGCTGGCGGGCGCGAGCTGTTCTCTCGCGCGCGCGGCTCGTTCGAGCAGCGCGCGCGTCTTGCCGGTGCCGTGCGCTCCGACGACGGCGACGCAGCGCTCGAACGGCGCGTCGACCACCGCGCGCTGTTCCTGCGAGAGCTCGATCGCCATCATCGTCCGAAGCGCTCCGGCTCGGGCGACGGTTTGTAGGCGCACGCGGTAGCGTACGCGCAGTACGTGCACGCCGAGGGATCGCGCGCCACTTCGAAGCGATCGATCCGGCCCGATGCCAGCTCGTCGCTGAGCTCGATCATGCGCGTTCGCGCGCGCTCGAGATCGCCGACGCCGATCGTGCCGTGCGCGTCGCCGTTGCGGCGCCCGCTGCGGCCGTTCTCGGCGGGCGTTCCCGGCACGACTTCGAGCACGACCGGCCGCACGTCGAGGAGCGCGTCCTTGAGCGGGATCAACGCCAGGCGCGTCACGCGGTCGCCTTCGGCGGTGCGCGCCCAGTAGTAGAAGGGCAGCTGGAAGTCGGAGAAGGCGCGAACTTTTTCGCGGTACTCGGCGGCCGAGGTCGCGATGCTGCCGGTCTTGTAATCGACGACCCCGGTTCCGCCGGAGCGGAGATCGCGATCGAGGCGGTCGATGAAGCCGACGAACGCGCGGCCCTCGAGCTCGAGATTGACCGGCACTTCGCGCCCGATCACTTCGAACGGCGCTTCGCGCTCCTGCACGAGCAGCCAATCGACGTACCGCTGCGCGGTTCGCTGGGCGCGGCGCAACTGGAGTTCGAACTCGACGCGGGTCGCAAAACCGTCGCGGTTGCGCTCGAAGGCCCAGCGGACGTCTTCCCGGACGCGGGCGCGCATGGAAGCCTCGTCGGCAGCCGACGGCCGAGGAAAGGTGCCGTGGAAGTCCTCGAGCGCGAGATGAAACGCCGTGCCGTAGGTCGAGGCCGAAGAAGCACGATCTTCGATCGCTCCGCACGCGTAGCGGTAGAACCACTTGCGCGCGCACTCGGCGTACGCGTTGAGTGCCGACGCGCTAAAGTGCCGCTGGCGAGCCGCGACCCCGGCCGGCCGCTCCCGCTCGGCCTCTTCGGCGAGTTCGATCGAAGCGGGAGCCTTTTGGGGCGTCGCCGCCGGTGCCGCGGCGGCCCTTTCGAGTGCGAACGTGCGGACGATCGCGTCGCGGAGAGGTTCGTCCTGCGCCGTCTCCGCAACGGCGCGGATCTTGCGTGCGCGCTCGGCGAATTGCAGCACGGCGTCGCGTTCGGGAGCCGGAAGTGCGAGACGGCCGCGGTCGATCGCGTCGAGCAGCGAGCCGGTCCGCGCCGCGAGCGTCGCGTACGCGGCGCCGACGTCGTGCGGCACCCCGGATTCGACCGAACGGATGAGCGCGCAGAGCTCGGCATCGGCGCCGGTCCGGCACCAGCGAACCGCACCGTCGACGAAGGCGCGGAGTTCGGGTGAATCGGCGAGCACGGGATAGGAGTTAACCGGGCCCACAGGCGCCCCTGCAGGCCGCGTGTAACGGCTGGGTGATGCGACGGATCATCATCGGAATCAGCGGAGCGAGCGGAAGCGCCTACGGCTACATGGCCTTGCAAGCCCTGCGCTCGATCGGCGGCGTCGAGACGCATCTGGTCTTGACGGCGTCGGCGCACCGCACGATCGAACTCGAAACCGAGATGACCGCCGACGATTTTACCGCGCTGGCCGACGTGGTGCATCGCGACGACGATTTGGCCGCCGCGATATCGAGCGGTTCGTTTCTCACCGACGGCATGCTGGTCGTTCCGTGTTCGATGAAGAGCGCGAGCGCGATCGCCTACTCGATGAACTCGAACCTGCTGGTGCGCGCGGCCGACGTGTGCCTCAAAGAGAAGCGCCGGTTGGTGTTGGTCGTTCGCGAGACGCCGCTGCACCTCGGGCACCTGCGCACGCTGGCGACCCTCGCCGAGATCGGCGCGGTCATCATGCCGCCCGTGCCGGCGATGTACGCCAACCCGGCCAGCGTCGACGACATCGTCGCGCACACGGTCGGCAAGGCGCTCGACCAGTTCGGAATTGCCAACGAGCTTTTCAAGCGATGGCGGACCCCGTAAGGAACGATCCGCGACGCGCCGCGGAGGGCGAGCTGTCCGAATGGCGGGGATGGCGCCGCTTCGATCGCATGGTGGTGCGATACGCCATCCTCGCGATTGCCGTGCTGGTCATCGTCTTGGTCACGTTCGACCGCATCGAATACCTGAACTCGCAGTATCGTCTCTACCAACGCACGCGGCTCGACATCCGTACGCTCCTGCAGCTGCAGCTCGACGAAGAGACCGGCATACGCGGCTACGCGGCGACGCTTTCGCCGCCGTTTCTGGAGCCGTATCAGACGGCGCGCCCGCAGCTGATCGCTCTTCTCGTGCGGCTTTCGCCGAGTTTCGACCCCGACCGGCCCGACGGCTTGGCCCTGGCCGATTTTGCGCGGCAGCATTCGCGCTGGGAAGGCATGGTTGCGGTCCCGATCGCCAAGGATCCGCGCAGCCCCGATAACGCGGCCCGCGAGCGTTTGGGCAGGGCGTTCGTCGACCGCATGCGCGCCGACGTCTGGGCGATCGACGCCTGGTACGCGCGGCTCGGCGCCGATGCCGGCAACCAAGCCCGTATCTTGGAGTACCTCTGCGCGGGGCTGATCGTCGCGCTCATCGCGCTCGCCGGGCTGATCGCGTACGTGAGCGAGCGGCGCAGCGCCCGGCACGAAGAGCGATTGCTCGTCGATCTCGTCGAAAACCGCGACTCGGCGACGCGCCTGAGCGATTGGCGTTCGAAGGTGGTGGCGATGCTCGCTCACGATTTCAAATCGACGCTCGGCGTGATCTCCGCCTACGTTGGCTTGCTCGAAGACTTTCCCGAAAGGCGCGGCGATCCGCAGATCTATCGCGGAATGGAAGGCGCCGTCAAGGAGCTCGCCGCAATGGCCGACGAGGCGCTGCTGATGGCGCGCGTTGCGGCGGGCAACCTAAAGATCGCCCTCGCGCCGCAAGACCTCGCTGGGATTCTCGACGAGATCGCACGGCGGTACTCCGGCCGTCGCGAGGTGCGCCTCGACCGCGCCAACGGCGACCTCTTCGTGCGCGGCGATCGTGCGTATCTGTTGCGCGCCTTCGACAACATCGTCGGCAACGCGATCAAGTACTCGCCGGAAGAAACTCCGGTCGACGTTCGCGCCGGGCGCAACGCCGCGGGCGACGCCGTCGTGACCGTGCGCGATCGCGGGCGCGGCATCGATCCCGAAGACGTCCCGCACGTGTTCGAAGCGTATTGGCGCTCGTCCACGGCAAGCAGCGAGGGCGGAACCGGCGTCGGGCTCTTCGTCGTCAAGAAGATCGTCGACGCGCACCACGGCACGGTCGCCGTGCAAAGCCCGCTCGGCGAAGGCACCACCGTGACCGTGACGCTTCCGGCGGCGCGCTAGGGCGCTTACGGAACCGCGACCGCGTTGGGAAGGTAGAATCCGGCGCCTCCGGCCCAGCTGTTTCCGCCGTTGCAGGGCTCGGGAATCGCCTGGCCTGACGGCACGCACGTCACCGCAGAGGTCGCCAACGAGAGCCTTTTGATGGAACTGTTGTTGGAGTCGGCGACGTAGACGAACCGAGCCGGGCCAGTCGCTGGTCCGGTCACCGTCAGGCCGTGAGGCTTATGGAAGTACGTGAGGCATTTTGCCGAGGGAATGCAGAAGGGCGCGCCCCACGTCCCGTGCGCTTGGGCGCGAAGCTCCAAGACATCGTTATTATCGGTGTTGGCGATAAAGAGGTCGCCGGCCCCGTCGACGGCGACGGCGTACGGCCCGTTGAGCTGGCCGCTCGTCGGGCCCGAAGGCGGCCCCGATGCGACCACGACGGGCGCGTTCCACTGCTCGTCGCCCTTGGACGGGTACTCCCAGATCGCGCCGGTGTGCGTGCCAATCGCGCCGCCGCTTCCGGACTGCGCGACGAACACGTTGCCGTGACGATCGACGGCGATGCCGCCCAGCGTTTCGAAGCCGCCCGACGGCGTCGGTAGCGCGATGGGCGCCGCCGACGATCCGCCAAGGGCGACGTAGACCTGCCAGGATCTCGGCGCCGACCAGCTCTCGGCGGTAAAGTACACGTTTGTCGGGTCGTCCCTGTCGACGGCGACGCCGTACGGGCTCACGAACGTCTGGCTCGCGGCGCCGCACGCAAAGCCCACGCACGCGTTCGTCCACTTGCCGGAGGCGAACGCCATTTTATACACCGCGCCGTTGCCTGGGCCGGACGTACCGCCAAGATAATCGGCGACGTAGAGATTGCCTTGGGCGTCGAGCGCGAGCCCTCTGGGCTCGTTGAAGAGCGTGCCGCTGCAACGCAGCGGGCTGGGGCTGGGGCTCGGGCTCGGGCTCGGCGTGACGAGGGTGCCGGTGACGCAACTCACGATCCCGCCGCCCGCCGCCGTGGTCCGCATCTTGAAGACCGCGCTGTTTCCGGTTCCCTTTCCGGTTTTGCCGTTGACGTCGGCAACGTAAACGGCGATGCCTTGCGGCTGCGCCTCGAGGCCGAGCGACGGCGAGCTCGCGACCGGTAGATTCGCACCGCGATCGCTGCAAGCGGCGGCAAGCGAAACACCAAAGAGCAAGACGATTCCTAAACGTCGAGTCACGGTTCGATCTCCTCGCGGCGGAGCGCTCGGCGGGATAGCGTTTAAGGGAGTGGTCGGCTGGAATCGCCGGAGGCTTCAGCGCGAAGGCTAGGCCGGTTCGAGCAGCTTTCTCAGCGCGGGCTTGTCGACTTTGCCCATTGCGTTGCGCGGCAGCGCCTCGATCCGGCGGAACTCTTTCGGGATTTTGAAGCTCGCGAGCCGTTCGCGCAGCGCGGCAGCGATAGCCTCGAAGTCGAGGCCGGGTGCGGCTTCTACGAACGCAACCGGAAGCTCTCCGCGAGCGGCATCGGGCTTTCCGACGACGGCGCATGCGGCGACGCCGTCGAAGGCCTCGATCGCATCCTCGACTTCGCGCGGATAGACGTTGAAGCCGCCGGTGATGATTAGTTCCTTGATGCGGCCCACGATGCGATAGACGTCGTGCTCGGCGTCGTATGCGGCGAGGTCGCCGCTGCGGTACCAGCGGCGACCGCCGGCGTCGATCGCGAAGGCGGCGGCGGTGGCCTCGGGACGGCGCCAATACCCCGCGAAGACGTTCGGCCCGGCGACGAGCAGTTCGCCGGTTTCGTCCTCGCCGGCCGCTTCGGCCTCGCCCGTGCGCGCGACGCGCACGTCGACCCCCGGCAGTGGAATGCCGACGCTGCCGGCGACGCGCGGGCCGGCATAGCGGTTACCCAGCGCGAACCCGAACTCGGTCGCGCCGTAGCGTTCGAGAATCGACGCGTCGCAGCGTGCCTCAAACTCGCGATGCGTCTCCGCCGAGAGCGCCGCCGATCCCGACACGTAGAGGCGCAACGGTGCGGGCGCCGGCGCGCCTTCGCGCAGACGCTCGAGCAGCCGGACGTACATCGTCGGCACCCCGAAGAACATCGTCGCTTCGCCGCGCGCCAGCGTGGCCAGCACGTCGGCGGCGTCGAAGCGTTCGCGCAGCAGCACGCGCGCGCCGGCGGCGAGCGACGTCGTCAGCCCCGCGATCAGCCCGTGCACGTGAAAGAGCGGAAGCGTCAGCAGCAGCGTATCGGCGGCCTCCCAGCGCCACGCCGCTGCGAGTTGCGTGGCGATGGCAGCCAGGTTTCGATGCGAGAGCATCGCGCCTTTGGCGGCGCCGGTGGTGCCGCTCGTGTACACGATGAGCGCGATCTCCGACGGATCGGGGCGTTCGCGCTCGAGCGGAGCGATCGCGCCGTCGGCGCCCCAGCGTTCGACGCCGGCGGCGGGGACGACGGGCACGCCGCCGGCGGCCGCGGCTGCGTATTCCATTCCGGCATCCGAAGCGACCACGAGCGCCGGCTCGGCATCGCGCACGGCGTGCGAGAGATCGCCGGTGCGGTAGAGCGGATTCAGCGGTACGGCGATGGCGCCCAAGCGCAGCGCGGCGAGATAGGCGAAGGCGAAGCCGTGGCGGTTCTCGCTGTAGATCGCGACGCGATCGCCGCGGCGTACGCCGCGTTCGGAGAAGGCGCGCGCGACCCGCGCGGCGGCGCGATGGAGCTGCACGTGCGTGAGGCCGTCGAGCGCGAGGCAATCGCCGCGATCGGCGAGCGCGCCGTCAAGCAGGTCGAGCAGCACGAACCAGCTCCCGCGCGAGCGCGACGTCGCCGACGCGATCGACGTTGACGGCCGTCTCCGCGTACGGCGAAACGAGCGCGCGCACCGGCGCGCCGAGGATGGCGCTGGCGCGCGCCTGCGCGTGCGCGATCGTCAACCGCCCGAACGCGTAGCGCAGCAGCACGTTCCAACCGAAGAGCGAGGCCAGCCGCCAGGGCGCCTTGCGCGCCGCGCCGAGCCGTTCGAGCGAGCGCTCGAGCAAAGGCAGCGCGCGCGGTTTGATCGCCATCAAGCCGCCGCCGCAGAACGTGCCGTCGCGCAAGCGCGCCCAGGTATGCGGCACCGCGGGGAAGCGCGCCACGTGCACGCGCCGATCGACGCAGCCGTAGACGACGTCGGCGTCGAGCGCGCGCGCGCGTTCGGCAAAATCGTCGACGGCCGCCGCCGTCAGCACCGGCAGATCCGAGGTCGCGACCAGCACGAGCGCGTCCGGCGCGAAGGCCGCCAGGCCGTTGCGCAGGCTGTCGGTGATGCGCGGGCCGTCGGGCAGGCGTTCGTCGGCGATCGCCAGCGCCGCGAGTTCGTGCGAGGCGGGCGGCGCGACCACGGCGATCGTTCCGATCGAAGACGAGGCTCGCAGCGCGGCGAGCACCCGTTCGACGAGCGTCCGGCCTTCGATCTCGACGAAGGCCTTATTCGGGGCGCCGGGCTGCTGCTTGGCGACCTCGTCGCACGGTCCGCCGGCGAGCACCAGCGCGTCGATCGCGTTCACCGGCGCCAGCCCGGCGTGGCGGCGAACGTCGTAGGAAAGCGCTCGAAGGTAGCCGGCAGATCCAGCCGCGCCGCGATCTCGGCGATGCGCGCTCGATCGGGCGCGAACGTGAAGACGCACGAGCCGGAGCCCGCGAGCAGGGCGTTGCCGGCACCCGCCGCGCGCAGCGCATCGAGCGCCGCCGCGATCTCCGGCGCGTTTGCGGCGATCGGTGCTTGAAAGTCGTTCCCAGCCAGTCGCTCGACCGTCTCGAACTCGCCGCGCTGGAGCGCGGTCAACAGCGCGATCGAGGCCGAGCTCGCCCGCGGGCGGCTGGGGCGCTCGTGGCGGTCGAGTTCGGCGTAGGCGGCCGCGGTGGAGACGGCGACGGGCGGTTTGACGATCAACACGTGCCACGGGGGCATGGCGCCCGCCGGGGTGACGCGCTCGCCGGTGCCTTCGACCAGCGCGCCGGTGCCCGCCAGGAAGAACGGCACGTCGGAGCCGAGCGCGCGGGCCGTCGCCATCCAGTCGGTTTCGGGGGGCTTGCCGAACGCGCCGTCCATGGCCGCGAGCAAAACCGCCGCCGCGTCGCTCGAGCCGCCGCCCAATCCGGCTTGCGAAGGAATGCGCTTTCGCAGTTCGAGGCGTGCGGCGCGGAGGCTGGCCCAGCGCCCGGATGGCGGCAACGGCAAGATTGTCGTCGCCGGCAAGCTCGGGACGGTCGCAGAAGAAGCCGAAGCGCTCGCTCGGCTCGATGGCCAGCTCGTCGGCCAGTTCGAGCGGCACCATCACGCTGCGCAGCGCGTGGTAGCCGTCGTCGCGTCGCGAAAGCACCTCCAGCGTCAGATTGATCTTGGCCGGAGCGCGGTAGAGCAAACCCATGCAGGCCGGACTCTTTTGCGGCGAAGCGAGGAGGCGCCTCCGGCTCGGGCGCCGCAAAGGGTAAGCCTCGAAGCATGGGCACCAGTTATGACGCGCAGCGAAACGAGTTTTGCGCCTACGTCATGCGCGAATCGCAGACGCCGTACGGATTGCTTCTGGGCAATTACAAAGCATACGCTCAATCGACCGCCAAGGGCGGCGTCCGCGGGCTGTGGGATGCCGACACCGACCAAATCATCTTCGGCACCCACCACGTGGCCTACGCGCTGCGCGACTCGGGCGGCCGCCGGCCGACGCTGTTTCCGCATCAGATCGAGCGCGATCTCACCTTCCTTCCCTACGCGCAGATCTCGGAGTTCACGCTCGAGGATCGCGCGCACGTCAGCGAAGCGTTCTACGTGCCGTTCGGCCCGCAGTTCGATCGCGCCGTCGCCTTCGTCGTCGACGTCACGATCTACAATCCCGGCGGCGAAGAACTGACGGTCGCGCTCTTTCCGTGGGCGATGCTCGTCGGCCAGCGTTTCTACGGCGAACCCGAACACGAGGTTCGCGCCTGGAACGACGGGCGGTACATCTGTTCGAAAAACATCGAAACCGGCGCCGAGCGCTGGTGGGGCGGCTCGCGCCAGCCTGCGGCGGTCGAGCTCTCGCTGCGCGAGCAGGTGCTGCTCGAATACATGCGCCGCGGCACGCTGCTGCCCTCGCAGGCCGTGCAGCATCTCGGCGACGTGACGCCGGAACAGGCCGCGCTGGTGAGCCGGCGCATCTTCGGTGCGTTCGAGTACGCGGTCACGGTCGCACCGGGCGCGCGCGAATCGCTGCGCCTGGCGGTCGTCTACGATAAGGGCGGAACCGAGAAGAGCCGTCCGGTGCTCGAAGCGCTGCTGGCCGACCCGCGCGCGCTGCACGATACGCAGAAGTACTTCTCCGAGCGCCTCGCCGACGCGCGCTTCATGACCCCGTCGCCCGAGATCAGCCGCGGGGTGGCGTGGGCCAAAGCGAACATGCTGCGCATCGTCAAAGACTATCCGCAAGGCTGGGGGTCGACCAACTCGCCGCCGTCGGATATCCTGGTGTCGCGCGACACGTCGTGGTTCGTCCACGGCTTCGACTACTTCAATCCCGAGTTCAGCCGCAACGCGCTCGAAGTGTTCAACGACGCGATCGAAGAGAGCGGACTGATGATCGAATACATCCGAGGGGTCAGCGGATATAAGACGGCCTACGACCTGAACATCAACGACGACACGCCGCTGCACCTCATCGCGATGCTGCACTACTACAACGCCACGCTCGACGACGCGTGGGTGCGCGAGCGGCTCGGGCTGATCGTCAAGCTCACCGATTACATGCTGACGCAGCGCGACGATCAGGGCCTCGTGTTCTGCCGGGCAAAAGGCGTCGACATGTACGGCATTTCGTCGTGGCGCAACATCATTCCGTACTACACGCTCGACGGAGCGGTCACCGAGATCAACGCCGAGTGCGTCTTCGCGCTCGAAGCGTCGGCGATGCTCTGCGCCGTCGTCGACGATCACGCGCACTGGGAAACGTACACGCAGGAAGCCCAAAAGATGCGCGAAGCGATGATGGACTATCTCTTCAACGACGATACCGGCGCGTTCGTGCTCAACTACGATCAAGACCGCAACTATCAAGACAACTTTACGGCCGACGAGATCTTTCCGGTGCTCTTCAACGTCGCCGGCTCCGAGCAGCGCCGCGCGATCCTCAAGCGATTGCTCGAAGCCGATTTCGTCACGCCGGTCGGCTTGCGGACGATCTCGACGGCCGACGCGTGGTACTTCCCGTCGTACGGCTTCGGGTTGCTCGGCGGCGTGTGGCCCGATCTGACGCTGTGGTTCGCGGTGGCGCTGGCGCGCAACGGGATGATCGACGATTCGGTGCGCTTCCTCGCGATGGTCTACGCGGCGATGGAGGGCGGCAGCCCGCGGAACACCGTGCCGGGCGAGTTCGGCGAATGGTTCGACGGCGGATCGCTCAGTAACCGCGGCATGTATCTCTCGCCCTGGACGGGCGCGAAGTATCTCTGGGCGGTGGCCGAAACCGTCGGCGGCCTGGACGGCTACCGCACCAGCGGCCGCCCGCACTTGGCACCGCTGCGCCCCAAGGGCTGGGAGTGGGTCGCGGCCGCACGCGTGCACTGGGGCGGCCGGCGCTGCACCTATCTGATCGACCTGCGCAACGACGTCATCTACGGAAACATGCCCGAGCTTTCGGCCGAGGAGCCGTTCGAGTGCATCTACGCCGGCCGCGACGTCAGCGACGAGGTGACCGTTTCGCCGGTCGAAGTGGGTGCGATCGCCTTCGAAGACGAGCGCGGGGCGGTGAGAATCTTCCTCTGCAACCACCTCGATAAGGAGCGCAACGTGCTGGTCGAGTTTCGCGGGCACACGGCGCGCGTCGATATGGCGCTGGGGGAGTGCCGGGAGGTCCATCTCTTGGGCAAGCCCAGCGACCGGCGGGCCCGTGCGGCGAAACTCGACGCGGTTCCGACCGTGGCTCGCGTATAATAGGCCCTCGTGCTGTCGCCGCAAAACCGTTTCGCCACGTTCGTCCTCGCCCTGGGCACCGTCGTGCTCCTGGTGGCGATCATCGTTGGCGAACGCATGGGCGATCGCGTGCTCGGCCAGGCCACCGAGCATACGCTGCCGCCGTTGGCCTCGGCGCTGGCCTCGCCCGAACCCAGCCAGAGCCCCGGCCCCTACGGCCCGGACTGGAAGCGGACCGAAGCGCTTTCGGCGGCCTCCGACCCGCGCTTCCCCGACCCGCGCGTACCGCCCAAGCCGCTGCCGACGCGCCCACCTGCGCCAACGCCGCCCCCGGTGCCGGCCACCCCGACCCCGAACCCGAACATTCCGATCTGGCGCCAGCAGCCGCTCCCGACGCCGACGCCGGAAGCCAGTCCCGCGCTGGAAGCGTCGGCGTCCCCATCGCCGAGCGCGCCTCCCGGCTAGCCGATTGTCTCTAATGTGCTTATTGGAAATGGCTGGTACGATAGAGACATGGAAAGTACCGGCACCATTACCGTCAAGCGCGGGCTCGCGCAGATGCTCAAGGGCGGCGTCATCATGGACGTCGTCACGCCCGAACAGGCCGTCGTAGCCCAAGAGGCCGGCGCGGTCGCCGTCATGGCGCTCGAGCGGATTCCCGCCGACATTCGCGCCGCGGGCGGCGTCGCGCGCATGAGCAGCCTCGAGCTGATTCAAGGGATCATGGACGCCGTGACGATTCCGGTGATGGCCAAGGTGCGCATCGGCCACTTCGCCGAGGCGCAAGTGCTGCAGCATCTGGGCATCGACTACATCGACGAGTCGGAAGTCCTCACGCCCGCCGACGACAAGTACCATTGCGACAAGCATCCGTTCACGACGCCGTTCGTCTGCGGCGCGCGCGATCTCGGCGAGGCGCTTCGCCGCATCGCCGAAGGCGCGGCCATGATTCGCAGCAAGGGCGAGGCCGGCAGCGGCAACATCGTCGAAGCGGTGCGCCACATGCGCTCGATCAACGATTCGATTCGCGAGCTGACGGTCGTGCCGAAGGAAGAGCTCGTCGCTCGCGCGCGCGATCTCGGCGCGCCGCTCGAGCTCGTGCAGCAGATCGCCAAAGACGGCAAGCTTCCGGTCGTGTTGTTCTGCGCCGGCGGCGTTTCGACGCCGGCCGACGCCGCGCTGATGATGCAGCTCGGCGCCGAAGGCATCTTCGTGGGCAGCGGCATCTTCAAATCGAAGGAACCGAAGAAGTTCGCCAAAGCGATCGTCGACGCAACGACGCACTTTGCCGATCCCGCCGTCGTGATGGAGGCGTGCCGGTCGCTCGGAACGTCGGAAGCGATGCCCGGCCTCGACATCCGTACGCTCGACGAAAGCCAGTTACTCGCGACGCGTGGAAACTAGCCCGCTCGTCGGCGTTCTCGCTCTCCAAGGCGACGTCGACGAGCACGTCGCCGCCTTCGCGCGCGCGGGAGCCCGCGCGATCGCGGTAAAGACCGCCGCGCAGTTGCAGGCCGTCGACGGCTTGGTGATTCCCGGCGGCGAGTCGACCACGGTCATGAAGCTGCTCGACCGTTTCGCCTTGGCGGCGCCGATCGTCGCTCGCGTGCGCGCCGGCATGCCGCTCTGGGGCACCTGCATGGGCTTGATCGTGGCCGCGCGCGACGTCGCCGGGCTCGATCAGCCGTCGCTCGATCTGATCGACGTGACCGTGCGCCGCAACGCCTTCGGCCGGCAGAACGAGTCGGCCGAGATCGATCTCGCCATCCCGTCGCTCGGCGAAAAGCCGTTTCCCGCGATCTTCATTCGCGCTCCCTGGATCGAGCGCGCCGGCCCCGCCGTCGAGGTACTCGCACAGCGCGACGGCCACGGCGTTATGGTTCGAGAAAGAAACGTACTGGGAACCTCGTTCCACCCCGAACTCACCCCCGACCCACGCGTCCACCACTACTTCCTAGCCATGCTCGAAAAAGCCAAAGCCGCCCCCGCCGCCTAACCAGCCCGCCGAGTGAGCGGGGGGTCCCACGCCGCGCAGTGGCGTGGGGGGCGCGCAGTCCGTTTTCGGCGCGCAGTGCCGAAAGCGGACGAAGTGCCCAGCGGCTGCGCGCAGTGCAGCCGGTTTAAACCGTGCCCAGCGGCTGCGCAACGCGCAGCCGCCTAAAACGCTAAACAAGCCCGCCGAGTGAGCAGGGGGGGCCCACGCCGCGAAGTGGCGTGGGGGGCGCGCAGTGCATTTCCGGCGCGCAGTGCCGGAAGTGCACGGAGTGCCCAGCGGCTGCGCAACGTGCAGCCGCCTTTAAACAGGAGCCCCTCCGAAACCATCCAAAACTAGAGCCAAGATGACGTCGCGGGTCGATGCCCCGCAAGCGCAGGGGTTTCAAGGGCAGATTCCGCCGGTCGAGCCATTGCTCGCCGAAGTGATCGCCACGCTCTCGCTGGCCGCCCACGCATACTTGACCGAAGGTGAGGGGCGCGCGCCGGACAGCGCATCGGCAGAAGTCGCGATCGACGTCGCGACGGCCGCCTTCGAACGCGTGAAGGACAGGTTGCGGCCAGACGAGCGGTTAGCGATGACGCAAATGCTAACCGAGACGAGAATGACGTTCGTACGAAAGCGAGGCATCTAAGGTGCCTCGCTTTCGCGCTCGCAGGGCTCCCGATTTCGACGGCCGCACCGCTCCAGGAGACGCATCGTGAGCGACGTTCTGGTGTTGAACTTCACCTACGAAGCCCTCAATATCACCAGCTTTCAGCGCGCGGTCAAGCTCATCTTCGCCGGCAAGGCGGAGATGCTGCACGGTCGCGAGCGGATGCTCTACTCGACGACCCACGAGATGCGGATGCCCTCGATCATCCGCATGCTCTACTACATCCGCCGGCCCATGCAGAAGGTCGCGCTCACCAAGAAAAACGTGCTGATCCGCGACGACCACACGTGCCAGTATTGCGGCATCCGGGGCGAACGGCTGATGACCGTCGACCACGTCGTGCCCAAGAGCCGCGGCGGCCCGTCGACCTGGGAAAACCTCGTCTGCGCGTGCATGCGCTGCAACAACCGTAAGAACAATCGTACGCCGGACGAAGCCAACATGAAGATGAAGCGCAAGCCGCGGCAGCCGAAGTATATTCCCTGGATTCAGATCAAGCGGAACACCCTCCCCGACGAGTGGGGCAAGTTCTTGTTCCTCTACAACGTTTCGATCGACGAGCGCGTCGAACCGGCCTAACTCGTGCGGCGGTGCCGCTGCGGAGGAACGTGCGGCTTATCGGCCCGGGGATGCACGACGGGTGCGTGCGGCGCGCGTTGCACCAGCGCCGGCTGCACCGAGACGTCGGCCGCATACACGTGATAGTCGAACGCGAACGATCCACGGCCGCCCTGCACCTCGCGTACCACGAACCCGTTGGGTTCCTTGCGCGCGACGTAGAGGCCGCGCGTGTCGCCGTCGGGCGTGAGCATCACCTGATAGCGCGTGCCGTCGATCGTGTCGGCGAAGCCCGGATCGAACGCGATCGCCGCCGAGCCGTTGACGAGCGTTGCGGAGCCGGTCGTTTCGATCGATGGAGCCGGATTGGACGGTGCGTAGGCGCGCACGAGCCGGCCGTGCCGCGTGATCGCGAAGTGGCTCAAGCTGCCGTGATAGGAGACGTTGCCGCCGCCGTCCACGTAGAAGAGATTGTTCCCGCTCGAATCCGTCGCGACGAGCGGAAAGCCACCCGACGCCGGCGCGCGTCCGACGATGCCGATGTAGCTGCCGCTGCTGTCGGTGCCGTTCCCGGAGCTGTTGCTCATGTAGGCCGCCGGCACGCTCGAACCGCTCGCGTTGGTCGCTTCCAATCCGAAGCCGGTCGCCGCCGCGGCTCGAACGGCCGCGTTGCTTCCGCTGGCCCCGGCGTAAACGGCGTCCGAGCCGCCGGTGACGGCGTACACGCCGTATCCGGTCGAACTGGCGGCGTACACGCCGGTGCCGGTGCCGCCCGCGGTCGCATCGAGGCCGTCGCTGGACGAACTGCTTGCCATCATGGCGGCGTACGACGTCGAAACGCCGCTGACGCCGACGCCGGTCGAACTGGTTCCGGAAACGCCGTCGCCGTTGGTTGTTTTTCCGGTGACGCCGTTGGCGTTGGTCGAGGATCCGAAGACGCCGGCCGGCCCGGTTTGCGTCATGCCGACCACGCCGTCCCAAGCGCTGGATATCCCGCGGACGCCGTCGCCGGTGCCCGTGTTCGTGCCGCCGATGCACGGCGCGCCCGTGCTGCAGGTGGTGATGACGAGTGCGCCGCCGATGGCGGCCGACCCGAGCGAAAGCGCGAGCAATGCCGCGCAGACCGCAACGATCGCCACCGGTCCGAGCTTAATGTATCGCATAAGCTGCTCCTTATGGTGTGCGTAGAAAGGACCGTGCGGCTAGCATAGCACTAACGGCGCCGGCGAGCGACGGTTGCGGCTTAGGAGTCGTGCGCGCCGAGCGCCGGTTCTTCGCCTGCAAAAGCGAGCTTCCAGGCGCGCGCAAGCTTCTCTCGCGTCGGCTTCTCGATCACGGCCGCGACGATGCCGTCGGGCCGCACGATGACGAAGGCCGGCGATTTCACGCACCAGCGTTTGGGCGGCTTCGAGACGCGTGCGGCGGCGGTTCCGGGAAACGGATCGTAGCCGACGGCGACGATCAGTGCGTTTCCGCGCCGAACGGCGCTGAGCCGTTCGCCCGAATCGAGGCGCAGATCGTCGATGCGCCGCCCCGCGAGCGGATGGCGGCCGTCGAGAATCGGCGACGCGCCGTAGCGCCCCGCGAGCATGCCAGCCGCACGGGCCGCTTTGCGCTGCATGCCGCGCCCGCGCAAGGCGCGTTTTGCAAAGCCGATGGCGACGCGGCGGCTCCAGCGCGCGGGCCCGGCCGCGAACTTGGCGATCTGATCGTTCATGCGGTCGAGGCTGTCGTTGACGATGCCGCCGCGCTCGGCTTCGTAGCTGGCCAGCAGCGTCTGCGCGTCGCCTCGTCCCGCGACCGCGTAGGCGAGCTTCCACGCGAGGTTGGCGGCGTCGTGAATGCCGGCGTTCATGCCTTCGCCGCCGACCGGCGTGACGAAATGCGCCGCGTCGCCGGCGAGCGCGACGCGCCCGGCGACGAAGCGCTGCGCGCGCCTTCGCTGCAGCACGTAAAGGCGGCGGTGGCTCGTGCCCCCTTCCGGCGGCGCGCCGAGCAAGGCGGTCAGCCGTCGCCGGTGCGTTTGGTCGGAGAGGGCCGCGGCGTCGTCCATCTCGCGCGGTACCGACGCGATCACGCGCCACGTGCCCGGCGCGTAGCGAAAGCCGAAGAGCGGCGCCGTTCCGTCGGTCGCCGTGCTGATCTCCGGCGTCCCGTCGTCGCTCGCGCCGTACAGCACGTCGTCGCTGACGATCGCGCGCCAGCCGTACGCGTGGCCTTCCAGCCCGATTCCGAGCGATTGACGGACGACGCCTTCGGCGCCGTCGCATCCGGCCACGTAGGCGGCGCGCAGCGCGAGCGGCGCTCCGTCGGCAACCGCGCGGACGTCGACCCCGTCGCCGTCCTGCGCGATCGATTCGACGACGGTCCCGAAGCGCAGCTGCGCCAGGCCGGTCTCCATCAGCGCCGCTCGCAGGACGCCTTCGACGGCGGCTTGAGGCATCACGAGCGCGCCGGCCCGCGCGACGAGATCGTCGATCGCGCCGAGATCGACGCGTAAAATGGGCTTTCCCGCTGCGGCGTCGGTGACGGTGAAGCTGCGGCAGAAGCGCCCCTGCGCGCAGATCCGGTCGGCGATGCCCCAATCGTCGAAGTGCTCGAGCGTGCGCGCCCACACGAGCAGCGCGCGCGGCGTGGTGGCGGGCTCGGCACGCCGCTCGAGCACGATCGATCGAATGCCGTAGCGCGCGAGGGCCAACGCCAGCGAGAGGCCGACGGGGCCGCCGCCCACGACGATCACCGGGGCGTCCATAACCGCCGCTACTCGTTTCGAGCCCGCCCTCCCTTTGCCAGCGCATGAGTACGACCGCCGGCGCCGAACTGCGAGGCCTCGTGGATCAGGCGAAGACGCCGTATTTTCAAGCGCTGCTCGACTACGTCGATTCGGGCGTGCTGCCGTTTCATACGCCCGGGCACATGCAGGGCAACGGCATGGACCTCGCCTTCCGCGAATTCGTCGGCGACAACATCTGCGCCATCGACTTGACGCCGATGCCCGGGATCGACGATCTGCTGCAGCCTCTCGAATCGATCAAGGAGGCGCAGGAGCTCGCCGCCGAGGCGTGGGGCGCCGATCACACCTTCTTTCTGGTGAACGGCTCGACCAGCGGCAATCAATGCATGATGATGACTGCCGTGAATCCGGGCGATAAGATCGCGGTTCCGCGCAACTCCCACAAGTCGATGCTCGGGGGCCTGGTGATGAGCGGGGCGGAGCCGGTCTACATGCAGCCGGAGGTCGACGAAGAGCTGCACATGGACCACTGCGTCACGCCCGAAACGGTGTCGCGGACGCTCGAAGCGCATCCCGACGTCGCGGCCGTCTATATCGTCTCGCCCACGTACTACGGCGTCGCGGCCGATCTGGCATCGATCGAGCGGATCGTGCACGGCGCGGGAAAGCTGATGCTGGTCGACGAGGCGTGGGGGCCGCATTTTCGCTTCCACCCGGCCCTGCCGCTGGCGGCGACGGACGCCGGCGCCGATCTCTGCATCAACTCGACGCACAAGATGCTCTCGGCGTTTTCGCAGTGCGCGATGTTGCACCAGCGCGGCGACCGCGTCCGCCTCGACCGCCTCAAGGCCGTCCTCAAGATGTTCCTCTCGACCTCGCCGAATTTGCCGATGGTCGCGTCGCTCGACGTCGCCCGCAAGCAGATGGCCACCGAAGGCGCCGCGCTGCTCAGCCGGACGATCGATCTCGCCGAGGAGACGCGCCGGCGCCTCAACCGCATCGAGGGCCTCTACTGCTTCGGCGAGGAGCTGCAGGGGCGCAAAGGCATCTACGATCTCGATCCGACCAAGATCGCCGTTACCGTGAAAGGGCTGGGTTACACGGGCTACGAGGCATCGGAGCTGCTGCGCCGGCGCTACAACATCCAAGTCGAGCTCGCCGATCTCTTCAACGTCGTCGCGCTGTTTACGATCGGCACCACGCGCGACGCCGCCGACCGGTTCGTCTACGCGTTCGAAGAACTCGCCCGCGACGACCGGCCCGTCGATATGTACGCGCCGTCGGGCATTCTCGATCAGCGGCTCGAGCGCGGAAGTTTCCGTTTGCCGAAGATTCCGCCGATGCGCATGCTGCCTCGCGACGCCTTCCTCGCCGACACCGAGCACGTGCCGTTCAAGAGCTCGAAAGGCCGCATCTGCGCCGAAACCGTCTCGCCCTACCCGCCGGGCATTCCGGTGATCTCGCCGGGCGAGGAGCTGACGGGCGAAATCATCGATTACCTGAGGCTCGAGATGAAGGCGGGCGTACGAATTCAGGGTACGTACGACGACGAGCTGCGCACCATCCGCGTGGTCCGCGAATAGCCGCGAGAAACGGTTCGCCGGGCGAAAGGACTTATCCACAGCGCGGATAAGGCTAACAAAACTACCTCAGGGAAGTGAGGGTCAGTATTGGCGGTTAGAGCCACGTCCATCTCTCCGAGCTGGGAACTCTCCCAACTCCTCGACATCTTCCCCCTCGCCATCCGGCAAGCGCTCGTCCGTCTCGGCAATATCGAAGAGATCATCGAAGTCGTCCTCGATCTCGGGCGGCCGCCCGAGGCGCGTTTCGAAACCGATTTCACGTATCTCACCGAAACGCCGGTTTCGCACGAAGACATCGCGCACGTGTGCTCGCGCATCTCGCCGTTCGGCGCCGACAACCGCGCCGGCATCGAGCAGACGCTCCATCGAATCAGCGCGATTCGCAACCGCACCGGAAAGATCGTCGGCCTCACCTGCCGCGTCGGACGCGCGGTGTACGGCACGATCGACATTCTCCTCGACGTCTTGCGCAGCGGGCAATCGATTTGCTTGCTCGGCCGCCCCGGCGTCGGCAAAACCACGATGCTGCGCGAGTGCGCGCGCATTCTCTCCGAAGACCGCAAACGCGTCGTCATCGTCGATACGTCGAACGAAATCGCCGGCGACAGCGACATCCCGCATCCGGGCATCGGCTTGGCGCGGCGCATGCAGGTCGCCGACCCGGCGCTGCAGCACGCCGTGATGATCGAAGCGGTCGAAAACCACATGCCGCAGGTCGTCGTCATCGACGAGATCGGAACGGAGGCCGAAGCGCTGGCCGCCCGCACGATCGCGGAGCGCGGCGTGACGCTCATCGGAACCGCCCACGGGCAGACGCTCGAAAACCTGCTGATGAATCCGACGCTCTCCGACCTGGTCGGCGGCATCAGCGCGGTCACGCTTTCGGACGAAGAGGCGCGCCGCCGCGGCACGCGCAAGACCGTCCTCGAGCGCAAGGCGCCCCCCACCTTCGACGTCGTCGTCGAAATCCACGATCGCGACCGGCTGGCGATCCATAAAAACGTCGCCGAAGTGATCGACGCGCTGCTGCGCGGTTACCAGCCGCAGCCGGAGATCCGTCAGCGGCACCCCGGCGGCGAAGTCACCGTCGTGCAAGAGGCCGACACGGAGTCGATGCCGCAGCTCACCGACGCGTACGATCGCCATCCGCCTCACGCCGAGGCCGACGAGCGGGATCGCCCGCTATCGATCTTTCCCTACGGCGTCTCGCGCAATAAGATCGAGCGCGCGATCCACAACCTGCGCATCAACGCCGTGATGGCGCGCACGTGGGACGACGCCGACGTCGTGCTCACGCTCAAGACGCTCGAACGCAAGCAGCAGCCCAAGCTCAAGCAGATCGCCTCCGACAACGTGCCGATCTATTCGATCAAGACGAACACGACCACGCAGATCCAAACGGCGTTGCGCGACGTGTTCAACCTCGGGTCGATCGATCACGAGGAGATCGCGCTGCGCGAAGCCGAGGAGGCCGTCTATCAGGTGCTGCTCACCAATCAGGCCATCGAACTCTCGCCGCAGACCTCGTACGTGCGGCGCATGCAGCACCAGTTGGCGGAAAAGTATCGCCTGCAATCGCGCAGCACCGGCTTGGAGCCCAACCGCCGCGTGCGGATCTTCAAGACGGCCGACGCGCCGCCGGCGTAGCGATTAGGCGAACGTCACCGTGCCGGTCTCGTCGACCAGGAAGCGGGTGTCGTAGGCGATCATCTCGTCGTTGATGCTGATGCGGCTATGCACGTTGACGCGGTGGGCGGGCGGCTTGCCCGAGCGCTTCACCAATCCGCCGTAGAAGAGCTTGAGCAGCGGCGGCTGGCCCGGCGTAGGCGGGGCCAGCCGCCGTTTCTCCACCAGCATCTTGACGATCCGTTCTTGAATCGCCATGGGGAGCAGCCGGTAGGCGTCGTCGGGCTGGCGCTGCATTTCCTGATTCTGCATCTTGCGCCGGTCTTTGGGATCGGACTCGTTGTTGACGTAGCGAACGATGCGATCCCAGTCGTCGGCGGCGATGCCGACGAACTCGCACATGAAGCGGTTCCACGGTGCGTTGTTGTGCTGCACCACGTCGCTGCGGACGGTGCGTACGCGCACCGGAATCTTGCGCTCTTCCAATCCCAGCGTGAGGTTGTATTCGGGCGTGGCGATCTTTTCGGGCGTAATGAAAACCAGCCCGTTGGGAGACACCTCCACCCCGATGGCGTTGCGCGTAGTCTCCGGCGAGGGCTGGTACCAGACGTGAAAGGCGCCGGCGCGGCGTTTGTACTGGCGCCGGTCTCCCGCGCGCCCGAGGAACCAGTCGACGAGATCGCCGAGGACCGACGGGTTAGCGGACATGCCGTCCTTCTCCGTCGAAGCACGCGACGATGTTCGTGACGCTCGAAGGCATCGAGGGAAGTGGCAAGAGTACCCTCCTGGCCGGTCTCGCCGGCCGTCTGCGCGCCGGCGGCCGCGACCCGCTGCTGACGCGCGAACCCGGCGGGACGCCGGTTGGCGACGCTATTCGCGGCATTTTTCTCAATCGCTCTTTTACCGTCGCGCCTTTAACCGAGGCGTTACTCGTCAACGCCGCGCGCGCCGAGCACGTCGCCGTCGCGATCGCGCCGGCGCTGGCCGCGGGGCGGCTCGTGCTGTGCGATCGCTTCGTCGATTCGACGCTGGCCTATCAGGGATACGGCCGCGGGGTCCACCTGGCCACGCTGCGCTCGATCTGCGAGGTCGCGACCGGCGGCCTTGCGCCGGACCTCACGCTGGTGATCGACGTGCCCGTCGCGCTCTCGCGCGAGCGCATGCGCGCGCGCTCGGGCCAGGCCGACCGGCTGGAGGCCGAGGACGACGCCTTTCACGAGCGCGTTCGCAACGGATTCTTGGAACTGGCCCGCGCTCCGCGTCACCGCCTGCTCGATGGGACGTTGGCTCCGGAGGCGCTGGTCGAAGCCGCGCTGCAGGCGTTGCAGGCACCGGCATGAGCGGGCTGCGCTTCGACGTCGAAGGCGCCGAGGGGCCGAAGCGCTACTTCGAGGCGCTGACGCCGGCCTCGCTCGCGCACGCCTACCTCTTCACCGGAATGCCGGGCGTCGGGAAGAAGACCTTCGCGCGCCGGCTCGCGCAATCGCTGCTCTGCACGGCACCCAAGACGGGCGTGCTCGGCTACGACGGCACGTGCGCTTCGTGCGCGCTCTTCGCCGGCGAACGCGACGTGCGCCACCCGGATTTCATCGAGCACGACGGCGCGCTCAAGATCGGCGATCGCGATGCCGCGATGGGGTTTCACGAGAGCGACGATTTGGGTGCGCGCGACGTCGTGCGGCAGCTTTCGATGCGTTCGTACAGCGGCGGCATGCGCGTGCTGTTGCTCGGCGACGTCGATTTTGCGACGCATCACGCGGCCAACGCGATGCTGAAGTTCCTGGAAGAGCCGCCCAAAGGCGTGCTGATGATTCTCACGACGGCGATGCCGGGGCGGTTGCTCACCACGATTCGCTCGCGCGCGCTCGACGTGCGCTTTCCGCCGCTCTCCAAGCCCGTCGTGCGCGACCTCCTGCGCAAGGCCGGCTACGGCGAAGAGGACGCGGCGCTGGGTGCCGGCCTGAGCGGAGGAAGCGTCACGCGCGCGATCGCCGCGCTCGAAGGCGAAGAAGAGTCGCTGCGAACGGCGGTCGCGCGCTGGTTCTTCGAGAGCGTCGCCGGGCGGACGCCGCAGGAGAGCTGGGCGACGCGCGACGCGCTCGACGAAGGGTTGGAGACGATCAAGACGCTGGCGCGCGACTGGATCGTCGCGGGATCGATCGGCGCGCCGGATACGGCGCTGGCCGCGCTCGACTACGCCGAGCGGCTACGCGAGCTGCCGCCCCTGGAGCCGCGCCGCGCGGTCGAGCTGCTGGCGAAGATCGACGACGCGCAGCGTCTCGCGCGCACGAACGTCTCGGCCGCGATGGTTTCCGAGATCGTGCGAATGGCGTTGACCCAGGCGGCGCTCACCAGAAGCGGGTGAAGGCGACGTCGTCGTACTGCTTGGCGAACGGGAACGCGAGGTAGGCGAGAACGAGCGCGCGAGCGGCGGCCGAGACGAGCGCCCAGGCGAGCGGCGGTAAGCCGACGAGCGCGAACGGAAGAACGTTCGGAATCAGAAAGTACCACAGCGCGAAGAAGACGACGGCCAGCACGATCGAGCCGAGCACGTTGGCTCGAACGGTGCGCACCGAGGCGGAGAGCGCCATCTGCCCGGGCATGCCGCCGATCGCGGCGGCCGGGATCGTGTAGATCAAGAAGAAGGCCGCGACGGCGCCCAGCACGAGGCCCGCATACGAATTGAGAAACGAGCCGATGTAGCTCACCGCCCAAACGATGAATTGAAAGCCGATCGCCGCAAGCACGATCCCGCCGAACTTGGCGCGGCCTTCCTCCCAAGCTTCGTCGAACGAGCCCTTGCGCCCGCGCATGACGTTGCTCGCTTGAACGATCGCGATGCCGAAGGCCCACAGGTACACGAGCTGGACGAGCATCGAGAAGATGCCGCCGCCCATGCCGCCGACCGGGTCGGTCATCACCCCTTGAAGCTGGTTGACGAGGACGTCGACCACCGCCGCCAGCAGCGGAACCGCCAGGATCGAAGGGCGCCGAAAGAGCAGCGGAATTGCGCGAAAGTAGATTCCGAAGTCGACTTTGGAAGCGCGCACGGCCGGCCTTAGAGCCGCGCGCCGGCGAGGGCGTGGCGGCAGGTGCAGTCGGCATCGAGCGGGATGCGTTCGACGATCCGGCCGATCGCGTTCTTCACGCGTTCGTTGTTCTTTTTGAAGACTTCGATCACTTCGTGGTGCGAAACCGGCGGCATCCCCTCGAGCCCCACGTCGTAATCGGTGATGAGCGAGATGTTCGCGTAGCACATCTCCAGCTCGCGCGCGAGGTAGCACTCGGGATATTGGGTCATGTTGATCACTTCCCAACCCTGGCTCTGAAACCACTTCGATTCCGAACGCGTCGAGAAGCGCGGCCCTTGGATCACGACGACGGTGCCTCGCTCGTGCGTCTCGATCCCGAGCGAGCGCAGCGCGTCGATCGCAATCGGCCGCATCGTCGGGCAGTAGGGATCGGCGAAGCTGACGTGCGTCGTGACCGGCCCGTCGTAGAAGGTGTCTTTGCGGCCGCTGGTGCGATCGACCACTTGGTCGGCGACCACCATCGAGCCGGGCGCGACCTCTTTTTTGAGCGAGCCGCAGGCCGTCGGGCCGACGATCCACTTTACGCCGAGCGCCTTCATCGCGTAGAGATTGGCGCGATAGTTGATTTCGTGCGGCGGATAGCGATGATCGCGGCCGTGGCGCGGAAGAAAGGCGACGCGCCGGCCGGCGAGCTCGCCGACGTGCACGCGATCGCTGGGCATGCCGTAGGGGGTCTCGACCCACGCTTCGTGCGCGTTTTCGATGAGCGAGTAGAAACCCGACCCGCCGAAGACGCCGATCTCTGCCTGCAGCCCTGCTTCCATGGGCCCGGCTTTTCGAGGTGCGCCGAGCGTCCCCTCGAAGCCGTCAGCGTGGCACAGCTTGCGATTCGGCGCGGCGGCTCGGGCGACGTCGACGCGGCCATCGCGATTTGGACGCGCGCGCACGCGGTACGCTACCCGGGATACGAGGCGCCGCCGGCGTTGCGAGCGGTCGTCGCGCGGCGCATGGAACTGCCGGGCAGCATGCTGCTGATGGCGAGCGACGAGGGGCTCCCCGTCGGCGCCGTGCTGCTTTCGATCGCGCGTACTCGCCAAGGCCGGGGCGAGCCCATCGCCGGGCTCGCCCACCTCTCCATCGTCGCCGTGCTGCCCGATCGTTGGGGGCGAGGCATCGCGACGGCGCTGATGCGTGCGGCGATCGGCGAAGCGACGGCGGCGGGATTCACGCACGTGCAGCTGTGGGTGGCCGACGCCAACCGCCGGGCGCTGGCGCTCTACGAAAAGCTCGGCTTCAAGTACGCCGGCGAATCGAAGCTCGGCGATCTCGGCGAACGCATCTCGCGTTACGAGCGCCTGCTGCCGTAGCGTCGCGCCGGCGGCGCTATTTCGATCCGCCTCGACTGCGAACGAGACCGATCGCGATTAGCACGAGCGCGATGGCGATGAGCGCCACCGAGACGATCGAGAGCCACTGCACGATCCGATTGCTCGCGCCGTACCAATTGGCGATGGCCATGACGAGCGCGGCGCCGAAAATGACGATCTGCCTTCCGGGCGTCATCCGAAACTTCGCACCGGCGGGCGGGGGCCATACGAAGGCCGCGATCATTGCGAGAACGCAGAGTGCGAGGATCGAGACCGGAACGCTTGGCAACGTCGCGCGTCTGCGTTAGCGGTTGAAGTCCGACGGCTTGAGGTCGTCGAGAAACTTCTTGAAGCGCGCCATCTCGGTGTCGTTCACGGGTTTCTTCTCGACGCTCGACTCCTCGAGCACGATCTTGTCGGAGACGAAGATCGGTGCGGATACGCGCAGCGCGAGCGCGATGCCGTCGGAAGGGCGCGCGTCGATCTCTTGCAGATCGCCGTTGGTGCGCACCATCAGTTTGGCGAAGAACGTCGAGTCGCGAATATCGTGAATGACGACTTGTTCGAGATTCGCGTTGAGCGTCTCGAGGATGTTGCGCATCAGGTCGTGCGAGAGCGGGCGAGGGACCGGCGCGCCTTCCAGCGCGAGCGCGATCGCCGTTGCCTCGAACGGGCCGATCAAAATCGGCAGATAGTGCGATCCGTCCATATCCTTGAGGATCACCACCGGATCGTGGGTGAGGAGGTCGATGCCCAGTTTGTCGACCTTCATCTGACGCATGCTGACGTATCCGACGCGTCCCCGACCGGCGCCTCCATGCTCTGCCCCGGGTGCCGGGCGGCCCCTGGGTAGGGCGGACGCGGCCAACGGACGAACGGAGGGCGGTTCGATATGCCACTTTCGTGCGGTATCGTCGGGTTGCCCAACGTAGGCAAGTCGACGATCTTCAATGCGCTCACGCGCTCGGCTCAAGCTCTCGCGGCGAACTACCCGTTCGCGACGATCGATCCCAACGTCGGCGAAGTCGCGGTCCCCGACGAACGTCTGAACGTCCTCCAGCAACTGGTCGACGGGCAGCGCGTGGTGCCGGCCACGGTACGCTTCGTCGATATCGCGGGCTTGGTGCGCGGCGCGAGTGCCGGGCAAGGGCTCGGCAACGCCTTCCTGAGCCATATTCGCGAGACCGACGCGGTCGCGATGGTGGTGCGCTGCTTCGAAGACGAGAACGTGACGCACGTGGAAGAGACGCCCGATCCCGAGCGCGACGTCGAGATCGTGGCCATCGAACTGGCGCTCGCCGACCTCGCGACGATGCAGAAACGGGTGCTCAAGCTCGAACGCGAGGCGCGCACCGATCCTAAAGCCCGCGAGGCCCTCGAGGCGGGCCGCAACCTCGTCGCGGCGCTCGAAGAGAACCGCCCGGCACGCAGCTTCCCCGAAGGTTCGCTGGAGCGGGCCGTCGCCGCAGAATCCTTCCTTCTCACCGCCAAGCCGATGCTGTACGTCGCCAACGTCGACGAGGCCCAGATCGGCAAGCCCGGGCCCCTGGCCCAAGCCGTGGCCCGCATCGCGCAGGCCGAGAAGACGCGCATGGTGCTCCTCTCGGGCAAGGTCGAGTCGGAGCTGGCGGGATTGAGCGAGGAGGAGGCGGTCGAGTTCCGCACCGAGCTTGGGCTGGAGCGCAGCGGCCTCGACGAGCTGGCCATCGCCGCCTACGATCTGCTCGGCCTCATGACGTTTTTGACGGCCGGCGAAAAGGAGGTCCGCGCGTGGACGATTCCTCGCGGGACGAAGGCGCCCGAGGCGGCCGGGCGTATTCACGGGGACATCGAGCGCGGGTTCATTCGCGCGGAGATCGTCTCGTACGACGATTACGTCACCTACCGCACCATGGACGCCATGCGGGCGGCCGGGCGCGTCCGCAGCGAGGGGCGCGACTACGTGATGCAGGAGGGCGACGTGGTCAACTTTAGGTTCAACGTTTGAAGGCAAGGGCCCGGAGACCCCAAGGCCCAAGAGTACCCGAGGAGGCAAGCTATTCATGACCAATGCCGTGCGTGAAGTCTCGGTTTTCGGAGACGCGATCGCCTATTTCAACGAGGCGGCCGACTTACTCGAACTCGATGCCGGGATGCGCCGGATTCTCACGAGCCCGTCGCGCCAGATCATCTTTTCGATCCCGTTTCAGCGCGATACGGGCGAGTTCGAAGTCTACACCGGCTACCGCGTGCAGTTCAGCTTCGCGCGCGGCCCGGCCAAGGGCGGCATTCGCTATCATCCCGGCGTGACGCTCGACGAAGTGACCGCGCTGGCCTTCTGGATGACCTGGAAGTGCGCCGTGGTCGATCTTCCGTTCGGCGGCGGTAAAGGCGGGGTCACCTGCGATCCCGCGACGCTGTCGATGAACGAGATCGAACGCATCACGCGCCGGTATGCGGCCGAGCTGGTCGAAGTGGTCGGGCCGGATAAAGACGTCCCGGCTCCCGACGTCAACACGACGCCGCAGATCATGGCGTGGTTCATGGATACCTACTCGATGCACGTGCGTCAGAATCAACCGGGTGTCGTGACCGGAAAGCCGCTGGAGATCGGCGGCTCTCGCGGTCGCACCGAGGCGACCGGACGCGGCGTGACGATCTGCGCGCTCGACGAAATGAACGAAATGGGCCTCAAGCCCGAACACACGTCGATCGTGATTCAGGGCTTCGGCAACGTCGGCAAGTACGCCGCCAAGCTCTTCGAAGAGCGCGGCTGCAAGGTGGTCGGCATCTCCGACGTCACCGGCGCGTACTACAACGACGAAGGCATCTACGTCAGCGGTGCGATGGAGCACGTCTCCAAGCACGGCAGCCTCGAAGGCTTCAAAGGCGGCGACAAGATCACCAACGAGGAGCTGCTCGTCAGCCAATGCGACGTGCTCGTTCCCGCGGCGCTCGAGAAAGTGTTCACGCCGCAGCTCGCCGCCAAAGTGCAGGCCAAGCTCATCGTCGAGGGCGCCAACGGCCCGACGACGCCCGAAGCCGACCGCATCTTCCGCGAGCGCGGCATCGTGGTGATCCCCGATATCATGGCCAACGCCGGCGGCGTGACCGTCTCGTACTTCGAGTGGGCCCAAGACCGCGCGGGCTATTTCTGGAAAGAGTCTGAGGTCAACTCGCGGCTCGAAGACTTCTTACTGACCAACCTGCACGAAGTGCGCGCGATCGGCAACTCGCGCCACGCCACGCTGCGTACCTCGGCCTACACCCTCGCGATCGATCGCGTCGTCAAAGCCCTAAAGCTCCGCGGAATCTACGCCTAACACGGTCACCCTGAGCGCGGCGCGTAGCGCCGCAGTCGAAGGGCGCAGACGCTCTCAAGCAGCGATTGCGTCGGCGCTTCGACAAGCTCAGCGTGACACGCTTCGACAAGCTCAGCGTGACACGCTTCGACAAGCTCAGCGTGACATGGTAGTGGTGTCACCCTGAGCGCGGCGCGTAGCGCCGCAGTCGAAGGGCGCAGATGCTCTCCAGCGGCGATTGCGTCGGCGCTTCGACAAGCTCAGCGTGACACGCTTCGACAAGCTCAGCGTGACACGCTTCGGCGAGCTTAGCGTGACATGGTAGTGGTGTCACCCTGAGCGCGGCGCGTAGCGCCGCAGTCGAAGGGCGCAAACGCTCTCAAGCAGCGATTGCGTCGGCGCTTCGACAAGCTCAGCGTGACCCTGAACCGGAATTGTGGACCAGCGGGACTCGCGAAAAATCGGCAAAACTCTCTCCCGATACCCGGAGGTTTTGCCTGTGCGAAAGCGCCACTCCCCCGAGCAGATCGCCGCGGCCTTGCGACAGGCTGAGGCCGGCGTTCCCGTCGCTGAGATCATCCGCAAGCTCGGAATCCACGAGAACACCTTTTATACCTGGAAGCGCCGCTTTGGCGGCCTAGGAACCCCCGAAATCCGCGAGCTGAGGCAGCTACGCGAAGAAAACGCCAAGCTCAAGCAAATCGTCGCTGACCTGAGCCTCGACCGCAAGATGCTCCAGGAGATCATTTCAAAAAAACTGTGAAGCCGGCGCAGAAGCGCGACCGCGTCGGCTTTCTGATGCGCACGTTTGGCGTTGGCGCTCGTCGTGCTTGCGATCTGGTAAAACTCAACCGTTCCACCTGGTATCGCAAGTCAACGGCAAGACCGTTTAACCAAATGCTGCGAGAGCGCATCAAGGAAATCGCCAGTGCGCGCGTTCGCTACGGTTACCGCCGCATCGGCGTTCTCTTGAGACGCGAAGGGCACAAGGTTAACGACAAGCGCGTCTATCGCCTATACGCCCTAGAAGGCCTTAGTCTGCGTGCGAAGCTGCCGCATCGCAAGCGAGCAGCAACGCCCAGGTCTGAACGATTCGTTCCTAAGAGTGTCAATGAAGTGTGGAGCATGGACTTCATGCACGATCGCCTCGCCGATGGCCGTGCATACCGCCTCTTGACGATCGTCGATATCTTTTCCCGTGAATGCGTCGCGCTTGAGGTGGCTTCAGGCTTTCGATCGGACGACGTCGTCGCGGCACTACGGAGGGCTTGCGATGAGCGAGGGCGTCCAAAAGTAATTCGTTGTGATAATGGCACAGAATTCGTGGCAACGCCAGTTGACAAATGGGCATTCTGGAACAAGATCGGGCTCGACTTTTCACGTCCGGGCAAGCCAACGGATAACGCTTTCATTGAATCGTTCAACGGAGGCGTTCGGCGCGAGCTGCTCAATCCATCATACTTCGAAACGATTGACCAAGCGCGTCAGGCCGCGCGAGTTTGGCGTGCCGAATACAACGAGTTCCGACCGCACTCAATGCTGGCTAACAAAACGCCAAAAGAGTTTGCGGCTGCATCTCGAAATTCCCAAGAAAGCCGATCTTCCACCGATCGCGCTGGTCTACGAACCGGGTGAGGCTCACAGCGCCGTCGTGTCGCTTAACTACCCGTCCACCAAATCGGGGCAGCTCCAGCGTGACACGCTTCGACAAGCTCAGCGTGACACGCTTCGACAAGCTCAGCGTGACACGCTTCGACAAGCTCAGCGTGACACGCTTCGGCGAGCTTAGCGTGACATGGTAGTGGTGTCACCCTGAGCGCGGCGCGTAGCGCCGCAGTCGAAGGGCGCAGATGCTCTCCAGCGGCGATTGCGTCGGCGCTTCGACAAGCTCAGCGTGACACGCTTCGACAAGCTCAGCGTGACGCGCTTGGGCGAGCTTAGCTTGACATGGGGCGGGGCTCGGTCGGGAGGCCGGCGTCGACCCAGCCACGGTAGCCGCCTTCGAGCGCGACGGCGTTGTAACCGCGCTCGCGAAGCGTCGCGGCGATGCGCGAGCACGAGTTGCCGCTGCCGCAGTAAAGCACCACTTCCTCTTCGGGCGCGAACGGTAGGGCCGCCCCCGTTTCGAGCGCTTCGCCGTCGGCGCACTCGGAGCGAGGGATTTGAAAGGCGTCCGGGTTCTTGCGGATGTCGATGATGCGAACGGCGGACGAGCTGAGCTCGTCCGCCGTCATGCGTTCGCGAGCCACGGGCTCGATTAGAACCGCCGAACGGCGTGCGGGGCGAAGTTATACGGCGGAGCGTACGGGTCCGGGTAGCAGTAGTTTGTCACCGAGCAGCGCGTTCCGTTGTAGACGGCCTTGAGGTCGATCTGCGGAATGTTCGCGTGGTACGCCGAGTTGATCGCCTGAATGAAGTAGTACGCGATCAAGCCGTACCCGGTGTTCGACGGATGGATGCTATCGTTGCTGAAGAGGCCGTGCTCCCAGGCGATGCTGCAACACGTTCCCGGATTGATGCTGGCCATTTGGCGGAAGTACGGATTCGACGGATTGCCGCTGGCCATGCCGTCGAAGATTTTCGTGACCGGCACGAGCGGAACGCCGTTCTGAACGGCCGACCGATCGATGCCTTCGTTGACGGTAGTATTGAGCGCTTGCACTTGGGCGGCGAAGGCCGGGGTGATATAGTAGCCGCCCAAACCGCTGCCGGTGACGCACGGAGCGGTGAAGTTCGCTCCTTCGCAATCCAGGTTGGGCGCTTTCCCCGTCACGAGGGCCACCTCGAGAACGCCGAGTGCGCCGGCCAGCGTCAGATAGCCGCACGGGTGGGTGACCGAGGTCGGCGTACAGCCTCCCGGGGTGTCGAGGTGATAGGCCTGCGCGACTCCCGTCGCGAGCGGTACGGCCTCGACCGATGGCACGCCGACTTCCAGAAGCGTGCAGAGGAAGTACGTCGCGATCGCACAGGCCTTCGCCGTGTTCTTCGGGACGCTCGCGCGCTGGAAATAGGCGGCTTCGAGAATGTTCGGAAGGTCGGCGATCACGACTTTGGCGCCGGCGTATTGGAGCGCCTGGATCGTTTGATGCAGATCTTGCTCCACTTGCCCGACGGTGCGGTCGCCGCCGACGAACTTCCCGCCGCTGCCCATGTACTTGAGCACGTCGTTCGCGCCGAGCCACACCGTGGCGAGCGTCGGATGCTTCGAGGTCGCGGCGCGAACTTCGGAGAGATTGGTGCCCATGTAGGCAAAGTTGCCGAGTACGGGCCAGAACGTGCTGCTCTCGCCCGCAATGACTTCGTTGAGCAGGCCGGGTACGCCGCTGAGCTGTTCGCACGTGTTCGTTTGCGGCTCGTACAGCACGTTGGCCTCGTGCAAGGTGATGCCCGGCACGCCCATGTCGCGAATATTCGTCGACGCCGGGTTCATGCGCACGGCCGAGAGCCCGCTGAGCTGGTAGCCCTTGTAGTTGAAGGCGCCGTAGCCCATGCACGTGTCGCCGGTCTTGGAGTTGCCGAACGGCGCGGGCGGCGGGGCGGGAACGATCTGGTTGTTCAGGCCCGGGCCTTTGATGAGCGGAAGCGGGCTGAGCGTGGGATCGTACATCTGCTCGACCGCTTTTGCGATCGGAATGCCCGACGCTTGTTCGTAGAGGTCGGCCCACCAGCCGTTTTCCTGATTCGGAGGAATGATGACGCCCGGATCGATCGGATCGCGAACGTTCGATTGTCCGAGGAAACCGTTGGATTGGTAGCCGGCGGTCAGGCTGTCGCCGACGCCGACGATCGATTGCAGCAGGTGCGGAACGTGCGGCCGCGCTTGTGCGGCTTGCGGCTGCTGCGAGGACCCGCCGGCCGGGAGCGTCGATCCGGGGTTGGCTCCGCTGCAGGCGACGAGGCCCGCAAGCGCGAGCCAGGCGAGCGTGGTTTTGAGTGTAGCGTTCATGATAGTCCTCGGAGGCTTACAGCGGGAAGTTCGTCGGCGAGCCGATGCCGAATTGCAGTTGGAGCTGCGTGGCCTTCAGGCCGCCGATCGCGAGGCCGCAGGTGTTGTTGATCGCCTGCTGCACCGTGAGGCACTTGACGCCGATGGCACCGTCGGCTCCCATGTTCGTCGGGCCGCCGCTATTGAGCACGAGCTGCACGAAGCCGTACTTGCTGACGTGCTGCGAGACGCCGAGGAAGTAGGCGATCAGGTGCTCCGGATACGGATCGGTGGGCAGGTAGTCGCGCGCGCTCTGCGGCTCGAACCAGATCGTGGTCGATTTCGTCGCCGTGTACTCGAGATAGAGAATCTGCGGCAACTGCATCGAGTTCGTGGTGTTGACGCCGGCCGTGTGCACCAGCCACTGCGGCGCGATCGTGAACGTGCCGAACATGCGCGGCGACTTCAGGAACGGAATCGTGATCGGCACCGCATAGAACTGCGCGGTGCGCGTCGCCAGCGTATTGAAGTAGGGGCCGTTGGGCGGATTGTACGTGAACGGAATTTGATCGTTGAAGGTCGGCGAGGCGCCGATATTCGATCCGCGCGCCACGTACGACGGCGAGATCACGATCGGCAGCGGCAGGCCGGCGTGCGCGAATGGGAAGATCATCTTCTCGGCCAGGAAAACGCCGAAGGTGTCTTTCGTACGAACGTTCAGGTTTTTTCCGGTGCCGGGGCCGCAAGCGCTGCCGCCGCTCAAATCGGCGCAGCCGACGGGATTCTTGAAGCCCTGAAGGTAGACCGGCACCAGGCCGCTGTTGAAGCCGTAGGGCCAGTGCTGGAGCTGGAACATGCTGGCTTTGACGGTCAGCGTCGGGTTGATCCCGTAGCCGAGCGTCGCGTCCATGCCGCCCATCAGCCAGCCGCGTCCGTAGCTGCCGATGTTGCCGTACGGATTGGCGATCGAAACGTCGACCGAATAGATCGGCCCGGTCGGCAAACCGATTTGGCCGCCGATCGGCACTTGCGAAACCGGCGGCGCCTGCGCGACCGTCGTTCCGGCTTGGGCTTGCGCCGCTTGCGCCTTCTTGCGCTGCGCGTCGCGTTGCTGGCGCTCTTGATCCATCGCGTTCTTGATGGCGTTATTCGCACCGGGTAGGAGGACTTGCTGGTACACGTCGGCGTTGCCGTCGGCGAGTGCCGGCAGTGCTGAGAATCCGAGCGACGCTAATGCCAAGGCGGCAGCGACGCTTCGCAAAGAGGTGTTGAGCATGCGCGACTCCCCAGAGATCTGCTTCGCCTGACTATTAAATATATCAGGCTGGTCTTCGAGAAGTTGGCCCTGCCCTAAGAGAATCCTATGCCTTGCTAACCGGCGGCGGCGGCGCCTGGCCGACGGTCGCGAGCGGCGTGCGGCCGTCCCCGCCGGCCTGCCGGGGCTTCGGCTCCAGCGACTTGATGATGACGTACAGAACCGGCGTAATCACCAGGTTGAGGAACGTCGAAACGACCATGCCGCCGAAGACCACCGTGCCCAGCGAATGGCGCGCGGCCTCGCCCGCACCGCTGGCAAAGACCAGCGGCGTGACGGCGATTATAAAAGCAATCGAAGTCATCAAAATCGGGCGTAATCGGGTCTGCGCGCCGCGCATGGCTGCCTGGACGATGGTGGCGCCTTGCCGCAGCTGCTGGTTCGCGAACTCGACGATCAGAATCGCGCTCTTACTCGCCAAGCCGATGAGCATCACGTAGCCGACCGTGGCGTACGCGTCCGACGCGAGGTTGGGATCGAAGAGAAACGGGATCGGGAAGTGCCGCAAGTTGATGAAGCCGAGCGCGCCCAGCAGCGCGGCCGGCACGGCGAGCAGCACGATGAGCGGGTCGATGAAGCTCTCGTACTGTGCGGCCAGCGTCAGGTAGACGAAGACGATGCCGAGCCCGAAGAGGATGAGCGTGATGCTGCCGGCCGCGATCTCGTCGAGCTGCAGGCCGGTCCACTCGTAGCTCACGCCCTTGGGCATCACCCGCTGGGCGATTTGTCCCATCGCCGTCAGTGCCGTCCCCGAGCTGGTCCCCGGCGAAGCTTGCCCGCTGATGTCGATCGCGCGATAGAGATTGTAGTGCGTGATGATCGGCGGCCCCAGCGTTCGCGTCGCCGTCATCAACGCCGAAAGCGGCGTCATCACGCCGCCGGTGGAGGTGGTCGCCGTGGTCGCGGTGCCGGGCGCCGGCGAGGCGATCGTGCTCGGCACCACGGCCGTGCCCGGCGCCGACGCGGAGTGCACGTAGAGATTTTGGAGCGATTCGACGCTATCGCGATAGGGCGCGTCGGCTTGGACGTCGACCTGCCAGGCGCGATTCAAATACGTGAAGTTGTTGACGTAGAGCGAGCCGAGATCGACCTCCAGCGTCGTGAACACGTCGTCGAGCGACACGCCGATGGCCTTGGCCTTGTTGCGATCGATGTTGGCTTCGATCTGCGGGGCGTTGATGCTGAACTGCGTGTAGACGTTCTGCAAGCGTTTGTCTTGCGCCGCCGCGCCCATGATGCCGTAGGCCGTCTGCATTAGCGCGGGCAGCCCGACGTTGCCGCGGTCCTCGAGCTCGAAATCGAAACCGCTGGTGAAGCCGACGCCGTTGATCGCCGGGGGATTGAATGCGAAGATCTGCGCTTCGGGGATCTTCGAGAAGAAGAGATAGTTTAGGCGCTGCGTCACCGCTTGCACGTTGTGCGGCGTGCAGGCGGCCGGGTGCCCGAAGAAGGCGAGATTGCACCATGCGGGATTGCCGCGGTCGCCCCACGGCGTGAGCAAGGCAAACATGATCCCGCGATTGGGCGCCGCGCCGGTGAAGCTGAACCCGCCGATATCGAAGAGATGCTTGATCTCCGGCTGCGCGCGGATGATCGCTTCGGCTTTTTTGGAGATCGACTGCTCGGCCTCCAGCGAGGTGCCTTCGGGCGCCTGCACGAGGATGATGAAGTAGCCGAGATCCTCGTTGGGAATGAAGCCGCTTGGGGTGGTAACGTACAGGATGCCGGTGAGGACGAGCGCGCCGGCAAAGGCGACGGCGATCCACACGCGCCACCGGAAGAGGCGCGGCAGCTCGCTGGCATACCAGGATCGAAATCGCGCCAGCCCTTTATTGAACCAGCGGAAGAACGGCCAGTTGGATTCGCTTTCGCCGGTGAGCAGGCGCGCCGAAAGCACGGGCGCCAGCGTCAGCGCCATGAAGAGCGAGATCGTGATCGACGCCGCGATCGTCAGCGCGAACTGCTTGTAGAGCTGCCCCGTGGTGCCGGGGAAGAAGCCGACCGGGATGAAGACCGAGAGCAGCACCAGCGACGAGGCCACGACGGCGCTCTGAATCTCCGCCATCGCTTCGGCGGCGCTGGCGATCGGCCCGACCCTCCCTTTGTTCATCTCCATGTGGCGCGCGATGTTCTCGATGACCACGATCGCGTCGTCGACCACCAACCCCGTCGCCAGCGTTAGGCCGAAGAGGGTGATCGTGTTGATCGTGAAGCCGAAGATCTTCATCACGAAGAGCGCGCCGATCAGCGAAACGGGAATCGTCGCGGCCGGAATGAGCGTCGCCTTGGGATTCTGCAGGAAGAGGAAGATCACGAGCACGACCAAGACGACCGACAGCAGCAGCGTGATCAATACTTCTTTGATCGATTCGCTGACGAACGTCGTCGAATCGAACGCCACCTGCCAGTGGACGCCCGAGGGGAACTGGTGCTGCAGGACGCTCATCTCGGCGACGACGGCCTTCGAAACGTCGAGCGCGTTGGACGTTGGGTATTGCTGAACGCCCATGCCGACCACGCGGCTCTGCCCGTCGAAGCGCAGCGCGCTGGTGTAGCTCTGCGCGCCCAGCTCGACGCGGGCGACGTCGCCCAAGCGCACGTAGCCGCCGTTGGGATTGGCTCGCAGCACGATTTGAGCGAACTGCTGGGGGTCGGAGAGCTGGGTGAGCGCGTTGACCGTGTAGGTGTGCGGATTGTCCTTGGGCTGCGGCGGCGAGCCGATGCTGCCGGCGGCCACCTCGGCGTTCTGCTCCTGGAGCGCCGCAACGACGTCGGATGCATCGAGCCCTTGCTGCGCGAGCTTCACCGGGTTGATCCAAATGCGCATCGCGTACTGGCGCTGGCCGAAGATCACGACCTGGGAGACGCCCTGGATGCGCGAGAGATTGTTGACGATATTGAGCTGCGCGTAGTTGCTCAGATCGAGAGTCTGATACTGCTTGCTGTCCGACGTGAGCGCGACGCCCATAACGAACGTTCCGGCGTTCTTGGAGACTTGCACGCCCAGCGTCTGGACGGTTTGCGGAAGCTGCCCGAGCGCCGACTGCACGGAATTCTGCACGTCGGCCGCGGCGATATCGAGGTTGACGCCGAGGTTGAACGTCAGCGTGATATTCGAGACGCCCTGCGCGCTGGTCGAACTGATGTAGCGCAGCCCCTCGACCGTATTGAGCACTTGCTCGAGCGGCGTCGTCACCTGCGCTTCGACCGCTTGCGGACTCGCGCCGGTATACGTGGCCGTCACCGTCACGACCGGCGGGGCGATTTGCGGATATTGCGCGATCGGCAGCCCGGCGTACGCGACGATGCCGCCGATCAGAATCACCAGCGAGCAGACGATCGCCAAAACGGGGCGGGTGAGAAAGACTCTGGTCACGCAGTGGCCGTCGTAAAGGCTTGCTCGGCGTGGTACGAGCTGCGCGAGAGCGGGCTCGAGACCACTTGGTGAAAGCCTTTCGTGCGCGCGAGCGCGCCGAGTTCGGCAAAGCGCTGCGGCGTTACGAACTCGGCCACCGGTAGATGCTTCTTGCTCGGTTGCAAATACTGTCCCATCGTGAAGATGTCGACCCCGGCCGACCGTGCGTCGTCCATTGCGGCTTCGATCTCGGCCTCGGTCTCGCCCAGGCCCAGCATCAGCGAGGTCTTGGTATAGCGCTCGGGCGCGCGCGTCTTGGCGTGGGCGAGCACGTGCAGGGATTGCTCGTATCCGGCGCGCTTATCGCGCACGCCGGGCTGCAGGCGCCGGACGGTTTCGATATTGTGGGCGAAGACGTCGGGCTTGGCGTCCATCACGATGTCGAGCGCCGCGAGATTGCCGCGGTAGTCGCCGCTGAGAATCTCGACGCGCGATCCGGGCACGCGCGCGTGGATCTCGCGCACCGTGTTGGCGAAGATGAGCGCGCCGCCGTCGGCCAAATCGTCGCGGTCGACCGCCGTCAGCACCAAGTACTTCCAGCCGAGGTCGCGCACGGCTTCGGCGACGCGCACCGGCTCGAGCCAGTCGACCTCACCGCGCGGGTTGCCGGTCTTCACGTTGCAGAAGCGGCAGCCGCGGGTGCAGAGCTCGCCCAGAATCATGATGGTCGCCGTGCCGGCGCCCCAGCACTCGGCCAGGTTCGGGCAGGCGGCCTCTTTGCAGACGGTGTTGAGCGCCAGGCCGTTGACCTTGGCCTTCACCTTCTCGTATTCGTCGCCCGCGGGCAACGAGACGCGCAGCCAGTCGGGCTTGCGCGCGTAGCGGGGAGGCGGGGTTTGGGTGAGGTCGATCTCGATCACGCGACGCTTTCGTACGCGAGCGGCTCGAAGCGCACCTCGAAGGTGGACGCCAGCTCGCCGAGCAGAGCGTCCTGCGCCCGGCGCATCTCGACCCCGGTCCCGGTCTCGCGGGAGAGGGAGGTGATGCCGCGGTCGCGCAGGCCGCAGGGGTTGATCAGCGCGTCGTAATCGAGCGCCGTGGAGACGTTGAGGGCCAGGCCGTGCAGCGAAACCATCTGCCGGATCGCCAGGCCGATCGCGCAGATCTGGTTGCGGCCCACCCAGACGCCCGCGTGCTCGCTCCAGCGCTCGCCGGCGACGCCGAAGCGGGCGCAGGCCCGGATCGCCGCCTCTTCGAGGGCGCGGACCAGGGGAACGACCTCGCGGAAACGCTCCAGGCGTCGGATCGGATAGACGACCAGTTGGCCCGGGCCGTGGTAGGTGACGTCGCCGCCGCGTTCGATCGCGACCAGGTCGACGCCCCGGGCGGCCAGCGCGGCCTCGTCGAGCAGCACGTTCTCGCGTTTGGCCTGGCGGCCGAGCGTCACGACCGGCGCGTGCTCCACCACGATCCACGTCTCGGGCTCGCGCCCGTCGCGTACGTCATCGTGAAGCCGGTGTTGGAGTTCCAAGACCTCGCGGTAGGGCCGCAGGCCGAGTTCCAAGAGGCGGGCCGTGGTTGCCACGCTACTAAAACTCGCCGCGGCCCGGAAGCGATGCGGCCGGGCCGGTTATCGTGCGCCGGCGGCCGCCGGCGCCTTGGGCTTGGGATTGACGACGTGGATCGCCTTGCCGTGCGCGGCTTCGGCGGCGTCCATGATGCCCTCGGTGAGGGTCGGGTGCGGATGCACCGAGAGCCCGATGTCTTCCAGCGTCGATCCCATCTCCAGGGCCATCACGCCCTCGCCGATCAGCGATTCGGCTTGCGGCGCGACGATGTGCATGCCCAGCAGCAGGTCGCTCTTCGCGTCGCCGACCAGCTTGATGAGGCCGTCGCTCTCGTTCATCGTGCGGGCGCGGCCGCTCGCGGCGAGCGGGAACTTGCCGATGCGCACCTCGTAGCCTTTGGCTTTCGCCTCCTCTTCGGAGAGGCCGACGGTGGCGACTTCGGGATCGGTGTAGACGCAGTTCGGCACGGCGATCGGATCGAAGGCGGCCGACTTGTCGCCGGAGATCACTTCGGCGGCGATCACGCCCTGCTTCATCGCACGATGCGCGAGCAGCGGCTGGCCGGTGACGTCGCCGATCGCGTAGACGTTCGGCACGCTCGTGCGCATCTGCGCGTCGACCGCGAGAAAGCCGCGCTCGTCGGTTTTTAGCCCGGCCGGGGCCAGCTCGAGCGTGTCGGTGACCGGGCGGCGCCCGACCGCGACCAGCACCATGTCGAACTCGCGCGTTTCGTCTTTATTGCCGGTGCCGGCGCCGTTGAACGTCGCGCTGACGTTCTTGCCTTTTTTGACGAGCTCGCCGACCTTCGTCTCGAGCATGATCTCGACGCCCTGCTTCTTGAGAATGCGGCCGAGCGTTTTCGAGATTTCGATATCGGTGCCGGTGAGGATCTGCGGGAGCGCTTCGATCACGAGCACGCTCGCGCCCAAACGCTTGTAGACGGTCGCGAACTCCAAGCCGATCACGCCGCCGCCGACGACGAGCAGCTTTTCGGGAATGCGCTTCATCTGCACCGCGTCGTCGGAGTTGATGATGGTCTCGCCGTCGCGCGGCCACGCCTTCACGTCGATCGGCGCCGAGCCGGTCGCGATCACGACGCTCTGCGCTTTGATCGTCTCCGTGCCGCCTTCTTTGGTTTTCACCACGATCTCGGTCGGGCTCTTGAACGACGCGTCGCCGTACATGAAGGTGACGCCGTTGGCTTTGAAGAGCGTCTTGACGCCGCCGACGTTGGAGTTCACGACGTCGGTTTTGAACTTCGCTACGCCTTCGCGGTCGACGTCGTAGCCTTTGACCTTCAATCCGATCGCGCCGGCGTGCTCGATGTGGCGCACGACCTCGCCGACGTGCAGCAGCGCTTTGGTCGGGATGCAGCCCCAATTCAGGCAGACGCCGCCCACCTCGTCGCGGTCGACGCAAATGACCTTTTTGCCGAGCTGTCCGAGCCGGATTGCGGCGTGGTATCCGCCGGGTCCGGCACCGATAACGACCGCGTCGACCTGATGTTCCGCCATGTAGGGCCCCCGTACGATAGAACGATGATGCGAACGTGGGGGATTCGCAGCGCCGGGAAGCGTTCCCGCGCGGGGTGCCGAAAATGGACCGCTCCATGCCGACCCTTGGACCGCACGGCTTCCTCCCCGAACTCGACCGCGAGTCGATCGTGCCCCTCTATCGCCAGATCTACGAGCATCTGCGCGAGGCGATCCTCACCGGCACCCTGCCGGAGTCGACCCGCCTTCCGCCCGAGCGCGCCTTGGCGGAGCGCCTGGACGTCAACCGCAGCACCGTCGTCCACGCGTATCGCGAGCTGGTCGCCGACGGGCTGATCGAGCAGCGGGTCGGCTCGGGCTCGCGGGTGGTCCCGCAGCTGCGCGGCGGCCAGCCGGAACGCGGCGCCGGCGTACCGTGGTGGGTGACGCTGCCGCCGTGGCGCGTGGGCGAGTTTCCCAACGTGCTCGGCGAGCTCGCCGCCAAACAGGAGCGCGGGCGCATCTCGTTCGTGCAGGGCGTCGCCCCCGACGAGCCGTCGCCGCTCGCCGAGCTCGCCGGCTCCTTCGGGCGCGTGGGGCGCGATCCGCGCTTCGTGCTCTCGTACGGCGATTCGGTCGGATACGAGCCGCTGCGCGCCGCGATCGCCGCGCGCATGCGCCAACGCGGCGCGGTGCAGGTCGACCCCGGCGACGTGATCGTTCTCACCGGGTCGACGCAAGGCATCGCCATCGTGGCGCAGAGCTTGGCCGAGGCCGGCGACGAGATCATCGTCGAATCGCCGTCGTATCCCGGCGCGCTGCAGGTCTTTCAAATCAACGGTCTGCGCGCCATACCGGTGCCGGTCGACGACGAAGGCATGCGCGTCGATCACGTCGAGGCGATTTTGCGAACGCGCCGGCCGCGGTTCATCTACACGATGCCCTCGCTGCACAATCCCACCAGCGCCACGATGAACGCCGACCGGCGCGAGCGGCTCGCGACCGTCGCCCGGCGCGCCGGCGTACCGATCGTCGAAGACGATCCTTACGGCCCGCTCGCGCCGGACGCGGGGCCGCCGCTGGTCGCGCTCGCGCCCGACCACGTCGTCTACCTCTCGACTTTTTCGAAGACGATCGCGCCCAGCTTGCGCGTCGGCTGGCTGGTCGCGCCGCGAACGATCCTCGAGCGGCTGCTGCTGCGCAAGCAGGCCTACGACATGGCGACCAGCCTCTACGTGCAAGCGGCGATTACCGATTATCTCGAACGCGGCTACGACGCGCACGTCGAGCAGTTGCGCGAAGAGCTGCGCGAGCGCCGCCGGATCGCCGACGACGCGATCGCGCGCCATTGGCCGGCGACCGTGAAGGTGAGCCGTCCAGCCGGCGGATTCTATCTCTGGGCGTCGACGCCGCGCGAACTGCGCGCCCGCGCCCTGCTCGACGCCTCGGAACGCTTGGGCGCGTCGTTTCTCTTCGGCGAAGCGTTCTTTGCCAACTCGGGCGGCGACCACAACTTCCGGCTGGCGCTCACGGCCGTCTCGCGCGCGGAAATCCCCGAAGGCATCCGGCGCATCGGCGAAGCCGCCGGGAGCTTGCGCGCGTGAAGCCGGCCGATCCGCAGCGCGAACTCTTCGTGCTCGGTTTGCTGCGGCGCGCGCCGCTCTCCGCCTACGCCGTCGACCGGGCGCTGCGCGAACACGTCCCGCTCTATCGCCGCTTCGGGCGGGGCAATACCTATGCGTTCGTCGATCGCCTCGCGACGGCGGGGCTGCTCGCGCGCCGCCGGGCGGCGACGCGCCGGGGTCCGCGCGAAGAACAGTGGATCTATCGCCTATCGGCGACGGGCGAGCGGCGCTTCCACGAGTTGCTGCGCGCCGTCGTCGCCGACGTCCAGGCGTCGGATGCGGCGTTCGAGACGGCGCTGGTCCTTCTCGGGCAGCTCCCGCGCGACGAGGCGCTCGAGCTGATGGTGGAGCGCGCGCGCGAGGTAGAGCGGCACGAACGCCGGATCTCCCGGTTGTACGGCGAGGAGCGCGGCCGCAGCGGCGCGGCGGCGTTCAGCCGGGCCCGGGCGGTTCATCGCGTGCGCAGCGAGCGTCGCTTCCTCGAGGAGAGCATCGCGCTCTTGCGCGATCCAAAATGGGAGCCCGGCTGGATTGCCGACGACGGGCCCGTGGTCGACCCCGCGCGCAAGTTGTGAGAACGGGCTCCACGCGGCATCGTACGCGACGTGCCCGGCGGCGAGCAGCAGCAGCGCCGCAAAGACGGCCAGGTGCCACCGGCGCAACGGTCTGCGGTACGTGCCCGGCGATTGAAGGTTCGATCCCAGCAGCGCTTGCAGCACGAGCGCGAGCGTTGCAAGACTCGCCAGCCAAATTCCCGTAGCGTTCGCTCCGGCCATGCCGCCCGACGCTCCGGCGAGATGCACGATCGCCAGAACGAGCGCCCCGTAGCCGAGAACGTAGTGCGGCCGCATCCGCGCGGCGATCGGTCCGCGCGCGAATCGCCGCAGGAGGGAACCCCCGCCTGCGGCGAGCGGAATGCAGGCGAGGGCGAGCCAGCCGGCGAGCGCCTCGATCACCGAACCGTCACGTACGGAGTCACGACGACGACGCGCTTGACGTCCGCGCGATCGTGCGTCGTCGCGGTGCCGTAGACGAAGATGGCGGCGCCCGGCTTCACGTCGGAACTCGATCCCATCACGTACGCCGCGTCGGCGGGCAGGTAGAGCTCGACGGAGGCTCCGGTGCGAGCGTAGGTCGAGTCGTCGACGCGTGCCAACAGCTCGCCGCGCACGGTGCTGCGGTTCGCGCTCTCGACGCGCACGAGGATTTGGACCGGCGATCCGGTGACGGCGCTTTCGAACTGCGCGCGGGTCATCGGAACCGGCGGGCTCATTTGGGCGACGGCCGGTACCGCGCTTGCGGCCAGAAGAACGGCCAGGATGGATGCTGCATGGTTCATGCGTCCACGATACGGCGCGGCGCCGGTCGCGCGCTACGCGCCGGCGCGCGATATTACTCACCACGGAAGTAAAATCGCCTCCCGCGGCGTGCCGCGCGCCGCCGGCTCGTGAGACGATGCCGCCATGTGGCTGACCCGCGCGTCGCTGCGCAATCCGATCGTCGTTACGCTCTTCTACGCTTTGGTGGCGATCGTCGGCGCGGTCGCGTTTCTGCGTATGGGCCGCAGCGTGCTCCCGCCGATCTCGTTTCCGGTCGTGTCGATTTCGGCGCCGTACGCCGGCGCCGGTACCGAGGAGATCGAACGGCTGATCGTCGCGCCGATCGAAGACCGGCTCGACGGAATCCCCGAGCTCGACCGGGTCTCGGCGTTCGCGCAGGACGGCATCGCGCGCATCGAAGTGCGGTTTCGATACGGCAGCGATCTCGAGGCCGACCGCGCCAACGTGCGGCAAGCCGTCGACGCCGCGCGCGCGACCATGCCGCTCGACGTGCTCCCTCCCACGGTGGAGGCGCAGGACCCGTCGCAAGCGCCGGTGCTCGAGGAGGCCGTCAGCTCGGGCGCGCTCTCCGCGCGCGAACTCGCCGACGTCGTGGATCGCCGCATCGCGCCGGCGGTGCGCTCCGGCGCTGCGATCGGGCTCGTGACCGTGGGCGGCGATGCGGTGCGCCAGTTCACGGTGGTGCCCCAGCTCGGCGCGCTGCAAGCCGTCGGCGCTACGGTGCTGGACGTCGACCGGTCGCTCGCGAGCGCGAACGACGTGCTGCCGGGAGGGCGCCTGCGTACGCGCTATCAGGAATCGACCATCGGGGTACGCTCCGCCGCGCAGAGCGCGGCCGATCTGCGAGAGCTTCCGGTCTCGACCGGCGGCGTCGCGGCGGTTCGCGTCGGCGACGTCGCGCGCGTGGAGGACGGCACGGCCGATGCGTCGACGCTGACCAGCGTCGACGGAGCGCCCGCCATCGTTATTTCCGTCTCGCGCGCCGAGAACGCCGATTCGATGGCCGCGATCGCCTCCGCCCGGCGAATCTTCGCGCGGCTGGCCTCGCAGTATCCGTTGGTGCGTTTCGAGACGCTGCGCACGGACGCGCCGTACACGAATGCGGCGATCGCCGGCGTCGTGCAGACGCTGCTCGAAGGCATCGTCTTGACCGTGCTGGTGCTGGTCGCGTTTCTGCACGCATGGCGCAACGCCGTCATCGCGGCCGTCTCGATTCCGGCATCGCTCTGCGCCGCGTTTGCCGCGATGTGGGCCGCGGGATTTACGATCGACGTGCTTTCGCTGATGGGCCTCTCGCTCACCATCGGCATTCTCGTCGACGATTCGATCGTCATCATCGAGGCGATCTCGCGGCACGCGTTGCGTGGAGCCGCGCCCGAAGAGGCCGCGCTTGCCGGCCGCGCCGAGCTCGGCGGCGCGGCGATCGCGATCACGCTGGTCGACGTCGCCGTGTTCGCGCCCATCGCGTTTGCCAGCGGGCTGGTCGGGCAGTTCATGCGCGAGTTCGGTCTCGTCGTGGTCTTCGCGACCTCGTTCTCGCTGCTCGTGTCGTTCACGCTCGCGCCGCTGCTGGCGGCGCGCTGGGCCCTCCCGCGCGAGCGGCTGCCGTTCCCGGGCTGGAACGCGCTTCCGTGGATGCTGCGCACGCGGGCCGCGCGTGCGGCGGCGGCGTTCGGACGGCGCGTGCTCGACGAAGGCACCGCGTTTGAGGAACGCGTCACCTCGGCCTATGCGGCGCGCTGGCTGCCGGCGGCGCGGCGCCACGCCCGCGCGGTGGTGCTGGTCACCGGAGTCGCAACGCTGCTCTCGCTGATCCCTGCGTTCACGGGAGCGATCGGAACCGAGTTCTCGCCGCCGGTCGGCCGCGGCGAGGCGGCGCTCGACGTCATCTTTCCGTCGGGAACGCCGCTGGCGCGAGCCGATGCCGAAACGTCGCCGCTCGTGCAACGGCTGCTCGACGACCCACGCATCGGCCACGTGGTGACGACGGCGGGGCGCGGATTCAACGGCACGACCGACGTCGTGGCTCCCAACCTCGTGCACCTCGACGCGATCCTCGCAGATCCGACGGCCGATCCCGATCCCGTCGTCGAGCGCATCAAAGCGCTGCAGTCGCTCGTACCCGGCGCTGCCATCGCGGGCTCGGGCCGCGGCATGGGCGGCACCGCGCCGATTCGCTACACGGTTGCCGGCGATCGAACCTCCGCCGACGAGGCCGCCGCGCGTATCGCACGCGCGCTGGAATCCGACGCCGGCGCGACCGACGTCCGCGTGAGCGATGCGGGCCTCACGCCGCGCGTCGAACTCTCCGTCGATCCGGCCAAGGCCATTCTGCTCGGCGTCGCCGCCGACGACGCCGCGCAGACGGCGCGCATCGCCACCGGCGGATCGATCGCGGCGCGCTTGCGCCTTGCCGACGGCCTCGTCGACGTGCTCGTGCGCTCGGATGCCGCCGAACGCGGCGATCTCGATGCAGTGCTGCGCGTGCCGGTCCGCGACCGCTCCGGGCGCCTCGTGCCGCTCGGCGACGTCGCCGGCGTGCGGCGCGGTTTCGAGCCGACGATCGTCGAGCGCGAGAACGGCGAGCGCGTGGTCAGCGTCACGGCCAACCCGAAACCGGGCGTGACCATCGGCGCCGTCACCACGCCGCTCGGCCGCAGCCTGCGCGCTCCGGGATTTTTGCCTGCGGGCGTCACCGTTGCGCCGCGCGGCGACGTGGAGCAGCTGATCGAGACGATGACGGCGATGCTCTCGGCGCTCGGCCTCGCGGTGCTGGCCGTCTACGCGATTCTCGCGGTGCTCTATCGCAGCTACGCGCTTCCGCTGGTCGTCATGGCGACGGTGCCGCTCGCATCGATCGGAGCGCTGGGCGCCCTCTACGTCTTCCGCCAGCCGCTCAATCTTTACTCGATGCTCGGCATCGTGATGCTGGTCGGGCTGGTCGCAAAAAACGGCATCCTGCTGGTGGAGTATGCCGAACGCGCCGTGCGAGCGGGGAGCGATCCGCAGGCCGCAATGGAAGCGGCGGCGCGCCGGCGGTTTCGTCCGATCGTCATGACCACGCTGGCGATGATCGCGGGCATGCTGCCGCTGGCGCTCGGGCACGCGGCCGGAGCGCAGTACCGTCAAGCGCTCGGTACGGTGGTCGTCGGCGGGCTCGCGAGTTCGCTGCTGCTGACGCTCTTCGTGGTGCCGATCGCTTATTGGCGCTTGCGCAGCTCGGAGCCGGTCGCGGCGACCGCGGGCGCGTCAGACCGGCGACGTATTGAAGCGTTCGAGCAGGTCGGCGGGATCGTCGTAGACGGCCGCGGCGCCGGCTAGCTCGCGATCGTTCCAGCCGCCGCTGCGCAGTGCGATGCAGGCTACGCCGGCGCGCCGCGCCGCCTCGACGTCGTACGGCGTATCGCCGAGGTAGATCGCTTCGTGCGCTTGCGTGCCGCTCTTGCGCAGCGCTCCCTGCACGATGTCGGCGTCCGGCTTCGAGCGCTGCGCGTCGTCGGAGGTCACCGCGAGATCGATCTGATCGGCGACGCCGGCCGTGCGCAGCAGCGCGCCGAGTTCGTTGCGCTTGGCCGACGTCGCCACGACGCGTTCGACGCCCATGGCTTGCAAATGCATCAGCAAGGCGCGGGCGCCGCGCGTCGGCGGCAGCATCCACACGTACTCGTCGAGGAAGATGCGTTGGCGGGCGCGCGCGATCGAGCGGCCGGGCTCGCTGCGGTCGTCCAGCGACGGATCGATGCGCGCGAGGATCCGGTCGCCGCCCATGCCGATCATCCGGCGCAGCCGTTCGAGCCCGACGCTGTATCCGGCCTCGCGCAGCGCCCGCTGCCAGGCGCGGGCGTGCGCGTCGTTGCTCTCCAACAGCGTTCCGTCGACGTCGATCAACATCGTCTTGTGCACGAAGTACTCGTACCCGGTTCCGGCGAACGCCCACCGCGTTGGACGAGAAACGCCTGCGCACGGCCTTGCTGCGCTGGTACCGGGTGCACGGCCGCTCGGAGCTCCCGTGGCGGCACACGCGCGACCCCTACCGCACGCTGGTCAGCGAGTTCATGCTGCAGCAGACGCAGGTCGACCGCGTCGTGCCGAAGTTCGAAGCCTTTCTCACCGCCTTTCCCGGCATCGAGGCATTAGCGCGCGCGAGCGTCGCCGACGTGCTGCGCGCTTGGAAGGGGCTCGGCTACAACTCGCGCGCGCTGCGGCTCAAGCGCGTTGCCGGCGAGATCGTCGCGGCGCACGGCGGGCGCGTTCCGCGCGAACGCGAAGCGCTGCTCGCGATGCCGGGAATCGGCGCGTATACCGCCGCGGCGATTCGCAGCTTCGGCTACGACCTCGACGACGCGCCCATCGACACCAATCTCCGGCGCGTCGTGCACCGTCTCGCTTTCGGCGTCGAGTACCCGCCCGCGGCCACGCCCGCTGAAATCGACCGCACGGCGCGCGCGCTGCAGCCGCCGGGGAAGGCGCACGATTGGAACTCCGCCGTGATGGATCTCGGCGCGACGATCTGCACGGCGCGTGCCCCGAAGTGCCTGCTCTGCCCGCTGCGCGCGGCGTGCGCCGCCGCCCCTATCGACGCCGCCGCGCTCGAACGCGCTCGCGCTCGTGCTGCAGCACCGCGCTCGAAGAGCGAACGCTTCGAGGAGAGCGCACGCTACGCGCGGGGCAGGATCGTCGATCGTCTGCGCGAGCTCGCTCCCGGCCAGCGGATCTCGCTCCTCGATCTCCACGGCGCGCTCGAGCCGGTGCTGCCCGGACGCACGCTTGCTGAGGTGGAGGGGCTCGTCGACATGCTGGAGCGCGACGGCCTCATCGCGCGCGAAGCGGCCGGCCTGGCGCTGGCGGAATGAAACCTCGTGAGACGACGGGCGGTTTTGGGCCTCACGGACCGTCCTCGTTTCAAATCGAATCGGAGGTAGTCATGAAGTCTTCTGTTCGGATCGCGGCTCTGGCCGGAGCGTTGGCTCTGGGCGCACTACCGGGTTTTGCCGCCGCCCACCCGGGCGCGGCCGCACCGGTACCGATGCGAGCCGCTACCGCACCCATGCTCGCGGCGCCGGTTGCTTCACATCCGGTCGGCATCGCGGCCGCGCCGCAACGTCATCCGCGCAAGGTGCCCACGGTATACAAGGTCATCGGCGGCCCCTGTGGGCCGGGTGAAGACTGGCGTTTGGTTCCTTGCTACACCATGCTTGGAACGGAGCTTCCCTAGCGGAAGATCCGCGCTTCTAGGCCGCAACGGCTGCGAACGCCGGCGGAGCGATCAAAGCAGCGGCAGTTCGAGATCGGTCGCGGCGTTGACGACGCGGGCCTGGAACGTGTGCGCGTCGACGACGACGTATTCGGAAATCGGTTCGGCGTAGAGCTGAAGCGAATAGGCCGGGTCGGCGCTCGTGTTGCGGACGCGATGCAGTTCGCGCGGGGTCAGGCGGTGATCGACGTCGCCGCAACGCAGCGTCGTGCTGCCGGTTTCGCGCAAGGCGACGGGGCTGCACCCCGGATCGTCCTGTCGCTCGAAGTTGTGCACCTCGAGCGCGCCGTCGAGCATCAGCACCCAACATCGCGAACGGCCGTGGTCGTGGATGGGGCTGACCGACCCGGGCGACCAGTGCATGAGAATCACTTCGAAATGCGGGCGGTGGATCAAGCGCGTGCGCGAGTACGCGTACGGAATGACGGGCAGCCGCTCGCGAAGCGAATCGAACGCTTGGCGGCAGCGTTCCATCGATTCGAGGAACTCGTCGTTGGCAAGCGCGGTCGCGAGCGCCATCAAGAGACGGCCTCGAGACGGCGCGCTCCGCGCCGTTCGATCAACGCGCGCGCGATGAGCGAGGCTTGCTGCCGCGTCTCCGGTACGGCGGTCGTTTCGTAGAAGAGCCCTCGCAGCGGAGGCCCCAGCGCGAAGATCCGCTCGTTGGGATGTCCGTCGCGATCGATGACGCGGAGATCGGCCGTAGCGTCGAGCCCGAGATGGAGCGGATCGGGCCGCAGCAGGCCGCGCGCGATGGCGTTGCGCACGAACGGATGCCTCACGCGGGCGTAGTCGCCGTGCGGACCCGTGCAGTTGATCGCCGCGTCGACCGCGACCCTGGCGACGAAGTCGCGCTGCGCGATCTCGATTTCGAGCCGGCCTCCACTCAGCCGGCGCGCCGCGGCGATGCGCCCGCGATGGCGAACGATCCGCTCGGATCGCTCGACGCGCGCGAATGCCTCCGCCGTCGGCGGCGGAACGCGGTAGCGATGAATTGCCCAAAAGGCCTGGAGGTGGCGCAAGAAGCGGCGGCGCTCCCGCAGGCTCCACGAGGCCCAAACGGCTGGTGACATCTCGCGAATCGATTCGATGATCTCCCGCCAATCGCCCCCGGCGGCGACGTGACGGCGGGCCTGCTGGCGCAGCGTCCGCAGCAGCGCGTACGGCGTTTCGGTGCGCACCGGCAGCGGCGCGCCCAGCGCCCGGGCGCCCGGACGGTCCGTCTGGGGCAGCAGCCCGTGACGGGAGACGAGGTGGATGCGGCCGCGCGCCGGCCGCTCCAGCAGCGCGACGGCGTCCATGGCGGTGAGGCCGCTGCCGACCACCAGCACGTCGCCGTCGACGCCGGTCGGATCGAAACGCCACGGGTCGGCGACGTAGCCCTCGTACCGGCGCATCGCCTCGGGCAAGAACGCGTCGTCGGGCGGGAAGTTGCCGAGGGCGAGCACCAGCGCGCGTCCGCGGTAGGCCACCCCGCCGTCGTCGTACACCTCGAACGCGTCGCCGGCGGGAAGCACGTCGATCACCTCGCCGCGCGCGACGTGAAAGGTCGGCCGCCCGGCGATGGCGTCGTAAAAGCGCTCGCTCAAGTATCGGCCGAACAGCCGCCGCGGAATCTGCGCCTCGTCCGGCTGATCGGCCAGCCAGCGCACCAGGTCGCGCCGGTCGCCAGGCACGACGCTCATCGCGATGGCGGAGCCGTTCATGTAGAGCCGGTCGGAATCGGGGGCGTAGGCGCGCCCGGGCCCGGGATCGCGCGCTTCGATCAGCAGCAGCGAAAAGTCGCGCGGGGCCGTTCTCGCAAGCTCGGCGGCAACCGCCGTCCCTGCAAGGCCACCGCCGACGACGATCGCATCGTAGGTACGGGCCGTTTCCATGGCCCTTTAAGTATCGGCAGCTTTCCGGGCGTCGAGCATCGCCTCGATCGCGCGGTAGATCCGGGGCACGTACTCGTGTTTGTAAGGATAGAGTTCGACCGGGTCGGTGGTATGCACCAGCATGGCCGGGTCGGCTTCGAACACCAGCAGGCGGCCCGACCCGTCGATCGCACAATCGATGCCGAAATACTCCAAGCCCACCGCCCGCGCGATGGCCGCGAGCGTCTCTTGCAGCCGGCCGCTGAAAACGGTGCCGAGGTCGGCCAAAAATGCCGCCTCTTCCTGGCGCATCCACTCGTGCTCGGCCATGGGCGCGTTGTAGTAGTGGATCATCCAGTTGGGCGAGATTGCCAGGTGCACCGGGTACGCGCGGCCGTCGACGAAGACGACGCGGTACTTGCGGTAGAGCCCGTCGCCGCCCGAATAGTCGATGAACGGGCTGACGAAAAAACGGGCAGCCGCGACGTTGCCGAGATAGGCGAGCATCTCGTCGTTCGAAGCGATGCGCGCCAAATCGTGCCCGGCGTGCGATCCGACCGGACGCACGATGACCGGATAGGCGAACGGCGGCGCGGCGCGCGCGAGCGCTTCGCGCCCGGCCTCGGCGACCGGGGCCACCTCGCAGCCCGTGCCCGCAAGCGTTTGCGGCAGCTGCTGCCGCCCGACGTGCACGACGCGCTCGGGAGCGTTGAGCGAGGGACGGTCTTGATCGTCGATGAACGTGCGCGCGAGTTTGAGGTATTCGAGCGCCGCCTCGGATTCGGCGATCGCGTTGAACGCGACGTCGTAGGCGGGCAGGCCTTCGTCGGGAAGGCGCTCCTCATCGAGCAGGTAGAGCTTGTGCACGCTGGTGGTCCCGCGATCGAAGAGAAAATCGACCGGCACGTTCGCCTGCCAGTCGCCCGGCGCGCACAGCACGAGAACGCTGCGCCGTTCGTTGGGCGCGACCCACGAATAGAGCTGCTGGCGTTCGAGCGCGTGCCGCTGGTGTGCGACCGCTCCGGCGAGATCGCCCTTGATTTGCAAGAGCTCGTAGAGACCCAGATGTGCGGGCAGCCACTGCGGGTCGATCTCGAGCGCTTCCTCGAAGAGGCGGCGCGCCTCGTCGATCCGTCCGTCGCGAAGCAGCAGCGAGGCCTTCCCCGTCATCGCCGCGACCAGCCGCGGCGCGCGCGCAAGCGCCGAATCGTACGCCTCGAGCGCCTGTTTGGCGGCGCCCATCTCGTCGAGCGTCAACGCCAGGTTGTGATAGAGCACCGCGGCGCTGGGAAATTGCACGATCGCTTCGGAGAAGGCGGCGACGGCCTCGCGCAGGCGTCCTTTAGCCCGCAAATCGATGGCCTTGGCGTTGGCCGCCGCGAGGGTCGCTTCGCTCATGGTACGATGCTTATACGCGGGCGCCTCGCACTCCGTTCCCAGGATGCGCGCGCTTTGCAGCGTACCCGTTCTCCATGCCGGCGATTCCCTTTCCGCGCAAGCGCGTGCCGCGCGAGGTCGCGCTCGAAGAGCTCGCGATTCTCGAGCGCACCTATCCCGAGGCGGTGACGGCGCTCGCATACCGCAACCCCTACGAGCTGTTGATCGCCGTGATTCTCTCGGCGCAGTGCACCGACGCGCGCGTGAATGCCACCACGCCCGCGCTCTTCGCGAAGTACCCCACGCCCCAGAAGCTCGCGGCGGCGAAACAGAGCGACGTCGAAGGGATCGTCAAGTCGTGCGGCTTTTTCCGCATGAAGGCGCGCAACGTCATCGCATGCGCGCGCGATTTGTCCGTGCGCTTCGGAGGCGAAGTGCCGCGCGATCGCGAGTCGCTCGAGTCGCTGGCGGGCGTCGGCCGCAAGACCGCGAGCGTGGTGATGGCCGTCGCCTTCCAAGAAGCCGCGCTGGCCGTCGATACGCACGTCTTTCGCGTGGCGCATCGCCTCGGGCTCACGCTGGGAAAGACGCCGCGCGACGTCGAGGACGATCTCACCGCAATGGTGCCGCGCGAAAAATGGCGGCTAGCCACGCACTGGCTGATCCTGCACGGGCGCGCGATCTGCAAGGCGCCGACGCCGGCGTGCGGGCGCTGCCCGGTGAACCGGCTGTGCCCGACGCCGGCGATCATCGCTAAAAGCGCAACGGCCCGAGCCCGGTCGAGTGGGAAGGTGGCGGCAGCTCCGCCCCGGCGGCGATCGTCTTCAGCAGCGAAGAAGCGGTGACGCGCTCGCCGTAGCCGGCTTCGGTCGAGATCTTCGACAAGTTGATGAGCGCCGGGAGCGCCGATCCCGGATCGAACTGGTACTCGCCGTCGAGGCCCAGGCCGGCGATGCGCACCAGCTGATGCACGTCGTCGAGCTCGAGCGCGACGCGCTCCTGCGCGAAGCGGACGCGCACGCGCAGCGGCCGCTCGAGCCGGACGATCTTCACGCCCGCGCTCTTGCCGACGATCGCGTTGAGCCGCGTGGCACCCAACGCCAGCTGCTCGGCAAACTGCCGCAGCGAAGCTTCGGCATCGTCTGCTTGCGCGGCGGGGGCGTCGCCGGTGCCGGCATCGATCGCGCGGCCCACCTCGCGACGAGCGCGCATGCGGCTAGCCGCGGCGACGATCGGGTTCTGGCCGGTAAATTCGGGGTCCATCGGATCGGGCATGATAGGCTCTCGTACTTCCCGCGCGTGCGGCCCGGGCCCCTCGCGGGAAGGGGCTCGCTCGGCGGACGGCATAGCGGGGATTCGTGGACCGCCTGGTCGTCCGGCTTTTCGGGACGCCGTCGTTCGAGTTCGATGGCCAGCCTTGGACCGTGGCCCTCCCGCCGAAGGGGCTTCCGCTCCTGGCCCTGCTGGCCATGCGCCCGCAGCCGCACGACCGGCGCAAGCTCGCGGCGACGCTCTGGCCCGACGACGACGATGCCGATGGGCTGGGAAAGCTCCGGCGCCACGTGTACATGCTGCAGCGCGCGTTGCCGCCGATCGAGGGCGTCGAGTGGATTCTCGCGACACCGCGCACGGTCGGCTGGAACGGCGCCGCGCCGGCCGTTCTCGACGTTCGCGCGTTCGCCGAAGAGGTAAAGGACCGCACGCGCCTGGCGCGGGCCATCGAACGCTATCGCGGAGATCTGCTGGAAGGCTCCTACGAGGAAGCGATCCTCGCCGACCGCGAGCATCTTCGTTCGCAGTATCTCTCGGCGCTCTACGAACTCGTCGAGGAGTTTGGGCGCGGACGGCGCTTCGACGATGCGGCGGCCTGTGCCGAACGGCTGATGGCGGCAGACGAGTGGCGCGAGGACGCCCTGCGCGCGTGGATTTCGGCGAAGTACGAGCTGGGCGACCGGTCGGCTGCGCTGGCCGCCTACGAACGCTTCGCGGGGCGGCTTGCCGAAGAACTCGCAGTCGAGCCCGCCGCCGAAACGAAAGCGTTGCGCGAACTCATCCGGGCGGGGCTGCCGTTGCCCAAGCGCGCGCTCGGCGACGACGAAATCGACGGCGGCGAGCGTCCGGCGCGCAGGCTGAAACTGCCCTTCGTCGGTCGCGACCGGCAACTCGCGACGCTGCGCTCGGCGTGGTCGCGAGCGGCGCGAGGCAACGGCGGCGTTGCGTTCGTCTCCGGCGAGGCCGGCATTGGGAAATCGCGCTTGGCGGCGGAGTTGCTCGAGATCGTGCGTCGCGAAGGCGGCCACGCGCTGGCCGGAACCACCGCGTATCCGGAAGGCGAGCCGTACGAGGCGCTGCTCGTGGCGATGCGGCCGGTGTTGCCGCTGGTCGCACAACACGCGGGCGCGCAGAGCGCGTGGCTGGCACCGCTCGCGCGCGTGCTACCCGAACTGCGCGCGCTGTGCGACGACGTCGGCGATGAGGAGACGATCGCGGCGCCGCTCGCGCAGCAACGCTTGTTCGACGCGCTCGCGCGCGCGCTCGCAGCGGTCGCTCGCCTGCGTCCGATCTGCCTCGTGCTCGAAGATCTACACTGGGCCGGCGCCGCGACGCTGGACGCGGTCGCCGGCTTGGCGCGCCGCGTCGGGACGCTTCCGGTGCTCGTCGTCGCGACCTATCGCAGCGAAGAATCGACGGCGGGGTCGCCGTTGCGCGCGTTGCGGGCGAAACTCGTCGACGAGCGGCGCGCGATCGTGGCACCGCTCGACCGGCTGACCGCCGACGAGCTGCGCGAAGCCATCGGCGCCATCGTCGCCGGCCAAGACACGGACGAGCTGCGCGACGCCATCGCCGCGATGAGCGACGGCAGCCCGCTCTTCGCCGCTCAGCTAATCGAGGAGTATCGCGAGACGAGTTCGTTGCCGGAGCCCGGCGTGGCCGTGCGCGGCGTCGCGTCCGCGATCGGCGCGCGCGTCGCGCGGCTAAGCGAGCCGGTGCGCGCCGTCGCCGAGATCGCCGCCGCAATCGGCGAAGCGTTTCGAGCCGATACGGTTGCCGGCGCCGGCGGCTGGGACGAAAACAGCGTGCTCGACGCGCTCGGCGCGCTCATGGATCGCGGCCTGGTTCGCGAAGCCGGCGGGAGCCTGCGGTTTGCCTTCTCGCACGCGCTGGTGGCGGCGACGATCGACCGCGCCGCAGCCGACGATCTGCGGCCCGCGCGTCACCGCCGCATCGCCAGCGTGCTGGAACGCGACGAACCTTCCGGCGCTTCTGCCGGAGCGATCGCCCGCCATTGGAAGCTGGCCGGCGAGAACGAAAAAGCCGCCGAATCCTATCTGCGCGCGGCCGAGGCCGCCGTGCAGCGTTACGCCCGCGCCGAAGCTATCGCGTTCGCTCGGCAAGCGTACGACGCGAGCGGCGATCCTTCGCGGCGGTTCGCCGCGTTGCTGGTCGCCTCGGCGGCTGAAGCGGGGCACGCGCAGTCCGAGCAATGGAAGCGCGACGTCGACGCGCTCGCGCTGGCCGCTTGCGAGCTCGGGCCGGCGGAGCGTTTCGCAGCGCTCGAACAACGCGCGGCGTATTGTTGGCACGTCGGGGATCTTGCGGGTCAGCAAGAGGCGATCGACGCCATGCTCGCGTTGACGGAGTCGCAATCGCCGTCGGGCCGCTGTGCGGCGCTGCTGGCCTTGGGCCGTCTCCAAGTTGCGCGAGGCCGTATTGCCAACGCCGCCGTGACGCTAGGCGAGGCGGCCCGGATCGCGCACGAAGCCGGCTTGACCGAAGTCGAAATCGATGCCCGCTTTCGGTACGGGCAGTCGCTGGCCAGGGACGGCGATTACGACGCCGCCGCAGTCCAGATCGCGCTCTTACGCGCCCACTCGGGCCGCTTCGCTCGGCGCGCGGCCGTGCTGGCTTCCCGCGCGGAGATGGCGATAGCGATCACGCGGCAAGACGAGGACGCAGTGCGAAAATCCGCTCGCGAGCTGCTCGCCGCGGCCGAGGCGATCGGCGACACGGAATCCGAAGTGCAAGCGCTCACGCTGTTGGGGTGGGATTCGAGTTCCGAGCGCGTCGACGATCAGCGCGCCGCCCTCGACCGGGCGTTCGAGATCTGCGAAAGAACCGAGTATGCGACGGGGCTCGTCGCGGTGTTGATGGATCGCGGCGCGATCGAGGCGCGGTGGGGCGATCGAACGCGCGCGCTCGAGCTCTTCGAGCAGGCGAGGTCGGCGATGGAAGCTCGCTTTACGCAGTCGAATCTGGTGCTCTGTCTCTCGAACCGCGCGCGCATCCTGCGCCAGGCTGGACGCGTCGACGAAGCGCTCGAAACGGCGCGGGAGGCGCACGCGATATCCCGCAGCGTCGCGGAACCCCGCGGCAGCGCCGCGGCCGAACTGGCGCTGGGCGTGTGCGAGTTCGCCGCCGGGCTGCGTCAGGCCGGGATCGAAAGCATGGCGCGAGGCCTGGCGCTGCGGCGGCGCCTGGGCGGCACGCGCTTTGGCGACGATCTGCTCGAGTACGCCCTCGCGCTGCGCGCGATGGGCCTGCCCGAGGCCGACGCCGCCTTCGAAGAGCTACGCGACCTGTACGAGCGGCATCCCAATCAAGAGTACTCGGGGCGGATCTGCCACGCATTCGCGCTGATCGCGCGCGACGCCGGCGACGAGGACGGCGCGCGGCGCCACGCGCTGCGCGCGCGTGAGATCCTCGACGCAGAGCTGGGACGCATGACCGACGCGAGCGAGCGGCGGCAGTATTGCGAGCGCGAGGTCAACCGCGCGATCGAGGAACTCGCGCGAGCGTACGGCACGCCCGCGCGATAGCGTCACCGCGAGGCGGGAGCGCCTTTCCCGACGAGGTTGCGCGAAATCACCAATCGCTGAATCTGTTGCGTGCCTTCGTAGATCTGCGTGATCTTCGCGTCGCGCATCATGCGTTCGACCGGGTATTCCGCCGAGTATCCGAAGCCGCCCAGGACCTGCACCGCGTCGGTGGTGACCGACATCGCGACGTCGCCGCACTTGAGCTTGGCCATCGCGGCCCACAGCGTAACGTCGGCCGAGCCTTCGTCGCAGCGCCGCGCCGATTCGTAGAGCAGCAAGCGGGCCGCTTCGACGTCGGTCTTCATGTCGGCGAGCATGAAGCCGACGCCCTGGTGCTGGCCGATCGGTTTGCCGAACGCGACGCGTTCTTTCGCGTAGTTCGTCGCGTAGTCGAGCGCGCCGGCGGCGATGCCGAGCGCCTGCGCCGCGATGCCGGGGCGCGACTTATCGAGCACGCGCATCGCAATCTTGAAGCCTTCGCCCTCTTCGCCCAGCCGGTTGGCCGCGGGCACGACGCAGTCGTCGAAGACCAGCTCGACCGTCGGTGACCCGCGGATCCCCATTTTTTTCTCTTTCTTGCCGACCGAGAATCCGGGCGTGTCCTTCTCGACTACGAACGCGCTGACGCCGCGCGATCCCGCCTCGGGATCGGTGACGGCAAAGACGCAGACGACGTCGGCGACGCTGCCGTTGGTGATCCAAATCTTTTGCCCGGTCAGCGCGTACCCGTCGCCCTTGCGCACGGCGCGCGTCTTCATCGAGCCGAGCGCGTCGGAACCGCTGGAGACTTCGGTGAGCGCGTAGGCAGCGAGGTGTTCGCCCGATGCGATCTTGGGCAGGAAGCGGCGCTTCTGCTCTTCGCTGCCGGCGATCATGATCGGCAGCATGCCGAGCTCTTGCACGGCCACGATGAGCGAACTCGAAGCGCACGCCTTGGCGATCTCTTCGACCACCTTCACGTAGGTGACGAAGGTGCCGCCCAGGCCTCCGTACTCGCTGGGAATCGGAATGCCGAGCAGATCGTTCTGCGCGAAGAGCTCTTTGATATCCCACGGGAACTCGCCGGTTTCGTCGATCTCGGCGGCGCGCGGCGCCACCTTTTCGGCGACCAGCTCGCGCACCATGGCGAGGATCATCGCCTCTTCGTCGTCGGTCATGTTCTGCGTCGGTGCCATCGCCATGGTCGGTCTACCCCTTTTCCTTGCGGTGCGGCTGTCGGGAGTATCTTCGGCAGGACGCGCGCCCGTCCTCACGCATTAGCCCCCGTATGGAGAAAGTCTACGCTTCCTGCGCCGACGCCGTCGCCGATATTCCTAGCGGCGCCTCGCTCGCCGTGGGCGGATTCGGGCTCAACGGGATCCCGCACAACCTCATCGAGGCGCTCCTCGAACAGGGCGCGACCGACCTCGTGACGGTCTCCAACAACTGCGGAGTCGACGGCTGGGGCCTGGGCGTCCTCCTCGACCACCACCGGATTCGCCGGACCACCGGTTCGTACGTCGGCGAGAACAAGGAGTTCGAGCGCCAGTACCTCAGCGGCGAGCTCGAGGTGGAGCTCTGCCCCCAAGGAACGCTGGCCGAGCGGCTGCGTGCCGGCGGCTGCGGGATCCCCGCCTTCTACACTCCCGCCGGCGACGGCACGATGATCGCCGACGGCGGGCTGCCTTGGAAGCACGCGCCCGACGGCAGCGTGGCGGTGGCCTCCCCGCGCAAGGAGACCCGCACCTTTGGCGGGCGCGAGTACGTGCTCGAGGAGGGCATCGTCTGCGACTACGCAATGGTGCGCGCCTCGATCGGCGACCGGGCCGGCAACCTGATCTTTCACAAGGCGACGCGCAACTTCAACCCGCTCTGCGCGATGGCCGGGCGCATCACCATCGCAGAGGTCGAGCGCTTGGTCGAACCGGGGGAGATCGACCCCGAGCAGGTGCATCTGCCCGGCATCTTCGTGCAGCGCATCGTGCACGTCGGCCCCCAAGGTAAACGCATCGAGCGCGTCACCACGCGCCCGCGCCCGTAAGGATAAGAGAAGAAGATGGCGCTCACGCGCACCCAGCTCGCCGCCCGCGTCGCACAAGAGCTGCGCGACGGCCAGTACGTCAACCTCGGCATCGGCTTGCCGACGCTGGTTCCGAACTACGTGGCTTCGGACGTCACCGTTACGCTTCAGAGCGAGAACGGTATTCTCGGCATGGGCCCGTACCCGTACCAAGGGGAAGAGGACGCCGATCTCATCAACGCCGGCAAAGAGACCGTGACCGTGCTGCCCGGCGCGTCGTTCTTCGATTCGGCGCTTTCGTTCGGCATGATTCGCGGAGGACACATCGATCTGGCGATTCTCGGAGCGATGCAAGTCTCCGAGCACGGCGATCTCGCCAACTGGATGATTCCGGGCAAGATGGTCAAGGGCATGGGCGGCGCGATGGATTTGGTGCACGGCGCCAAACGCGTCATCGTGATGATGGAGCACGTCGCCAAAGGCAGCTCGCACAAGATCGTCCGCACGTGCTCGCTTCCGCTCACCGGCCGCCGGGTGGTGCACCGCATCATCACCGACATGGGCACGATCGACGTCACGCCGGACGGGCTGATGCTGCGCGAGCTGGCTCCCGGCGTGACGGTGGAGGAGATCCGCGCGGCGACCGAGCCGCAGCTTCACGTTCCGGTTGAACCGATGGTGATGGACGTCCCCAGCGAAGGTTAAAGGGCACTTAGGAAACGGGAGTCGGCCTCGGCCAGAGTGAACGCTTAGGTCCTCTCGCAACGTTTGCTCGCTACAGGAGGAACTTTCGAATGCGTCTTTCTTTGCTTCGCATCCCCGCACTGCTCTTCGTTTTGGGAGCATTCTTCGGAATCGCGTGCGCCGGAACGGCCTTCGCCGTCCAAACGCACATGGCCAACGCGCGCGGCGATCTCAACTCGGCGCTGAACCAGCTCAACATGGCCGAAGCCGACAAAGCCGGCCATCGCGCCAACGCCATCGGCCTCGTTCAACAGGCGATCGCGCAAGTCAACCTGGGCATCCAGGCCGGCGCCCGCTAAGCACACGACGGAGGAAACATGAAACGCTTCGTATCGCGCATCGGCATCGTTCCGCGCACCTTCGCGCTCGGGCTCATCATCGGCACCGGCCTCACCGGCACCGCCTGGGCCTATCAGACGCACATGTGGAACGCCATGCACGACCTGCAGAACGCGCAGAGCGAGCTCAGCGCGGCCGCATCCGACAAGGGCGGCCATCGTAACGCGGCCCTCAGCCTCGTTTCTCAAGCGATCACGCAAGTACACTACGGCATCACCTACGCCAACGAGCATCAGTAACCGCTCGAAAAAGGACCGGCACGTGCCGGTCCTTTTTATTTTGCCTACCAAGCTGGATGCGCTTACGGCCAGCAGTTGTTCGGGCCGTAATGCCCCAACGAGAAAATAATCCCACCGATTCCCAGCGCCGCGGCGACTCCGATTGCGAACCACCGCTGCCTGAGCCGATCTATGACGCGAATCCAGAACCCAACCAACGCTCCGGCAACGATAATCCCGGGCCAGACTAAGGCAGCCGCCCAACTCACGTTGAAAATCGCGGCCGTAGCGACGACGGCGATCAGGAGCGCGGCGAATACGAACGATAGTCCGCGACCGCGACCGGTGGGCGCACCCGGATAGGCCGCTACGAGGAGTGCCGGGATACCCGCAATCACCATTGCGGGAACGCCGAACATATTGAGAAGTAGGAACTGGCTGGCCAGGATCCCGACGTCGAATCTCGGCATGCAGTTGCGCGTCGAACCGGCTATGATGCCTTCCGCGCACAGGGCACACATCGCTACAGCGATCCAGCCATTGTTCCAGCGCCAACGCCTATCGTCGCAAGCCATTGGAAGCGCGCTATTTAAGCCGAGATGTCGCGGAATTGGGTGCGGTAGAGACGCGAGTAGAGGCCGCCGCGCGCGAGTAACGCCGCGTGGCGGCCGCTCTCGACGATGCGGCCGGCTTCGACGACGAAGATGCGATCGGCGGCGAGCACCGTCGAAAGACGGTGCGCGATCACCAGACTGGTTCGGCCGCGCATCGCGGTGACGAGCGCCGCTTGGATGGCGGCTTCGTTTTCGGAATCGAGCGCGCTGGTCGCTTCGTCGAGGATCAGGATTCTCGGGTCTTTGAGCAGCACGCGGGCGATCGCCAAGCGCTGGCGCTCGCCGCCGGAGAGCTTGTGGCCGCGCTCGCCGACGACCGTGTCGTAGCCGTTGGCCAAGCTGGCGATGAACTCGTGGATGTTGGCCGCCGTCGCCGCGGCTTGCAGTTCGGCGTCGGTGGCGTCCGGCTTGCCGTAACGTAAGTTGTTCGCGATCGTATCGTGAAAGAGATACGTCTCCTGCGTGACGATGCCGATGTCGCGGCGCAGCGATTCCAGCGTGAGCTCGCGCACGTCGTGGCCGTCGACCAGCACGCGGCCCGTCTGCGGATCGTAGAAGCGGGGGACGAGCTGCGTGATCGTCGTCTTGCCGCCGCCCGACGGCCCGACGAAGGCCACCGCTTCGCCCGGCGCGACGTGAAACGACACGTCGTCGAGCACTTGCCGTTCGTCGTCGTAAGAAAACGTAACGTTCTGGAAGTCGATCTCTCCTTCGACGCGCGCGAGCGCGATCGCCCCCGGAGGGTCGTACGTCTCCGGCGTCATGTTGAGGTAATCGAAGATGCGTTCGAAGACGGCGAGCGCGCTGACGATCTGTACTTGAATTCCGGCCAGCGCCGCCGTGCTGCCGTAGAGGCGCCCGGTGACGAACGAGACGAAGGCGACGATCACTCCGACCTTCAGGCCCGTCGCCATGGCGTACCATCCGCCAAGCATCCAAATGACGGCCGGCCCGATCGTCACCATCGCCGTGAGCGAGGCGAGAAACCAGCGGCCGACCATCGCCAGCTTGATCTCGAGCTGCATCAGCCGAGTACCCACGCCGAAGAAGCGCGACTTCTCGTAACCCTCGCGCGCGAACGACTTGATCAGCGTGATGCCGGAAATCGAGAGGGTCTCTTGCGTGATCGATTCGATCTGGTCGCGCGCCTCGCGCGTCTGCTTGCGCACTTCGTACATGCGCCGGCCGACCGGACCGAGCGGAAAGATCATGATCGGCACGACGATCGTCGAAATGAGCGCCAGCTTCCAATCCCACACGAACATCGCCACCAGCGTCGTCGCGATCACCGCGACGTTGGTGACGATCGTGGTGAGCGTGCCGGTCACGACGTTGTCGACGTTGTCGACGTCGCTGCTCACGCGGTTCATGATCTCGCCCGTCTTCGTGCCGGCAAAGAACGAGATCGGCATGCGGTGCAAGTGCGCGACGAGGCCCGTGCGGATGTCGCGCATGATGCCTTCGCCGACGATCGAGTTGAGGTATCCCTGGAGGACGCTCAGAGCGCCGCTGGCCAGTGCGGTGGCAAGCAGAATCGCGACCTCGGCGCCGAGCTCGCGCAGGTTGCGCTGCGGGAAGGTGACGTCGATGATGCGCGCCATCACGAGGATCGGAATCAGCCCTAGCGCGGAAGTGATCAGGATGCAGGCGAGCACCACGGCCTGCTGGCGCCAGTAAGGGGCAAAGAGCGCGCCGATGCGCCGCCACTCGACGGGGCGTTTGACCGACGGTTTGTTGGGCTGATAGATGTTCGACCACATCAGCCCGTGGCCGGCCATCATCGCGGCGAACCCGCGGGCCGGCGGTTAGTGCGGAACGGTGATCTGATGGAGCGTCACCTTATTTCCTTCGAGGTCGTCGAAGGAGGCGAGCTTGCAGACCGGCGTCGCGTATGGGTCTTCGACCGTGACGCCTTTGGCGCGCAGGTCGGCGACCGCTTTATCGATGTCGTTCACCTCGAAGGCGATGCCGGCGCCGGTACCGCCGTCGCGGCCCAGATACCGCGACGACATGAGGCTGAAGAAGCCTCCGGCCACGTTGGCTTCGTTGTACATCTCGACGCCGTTTTCGACGTACGGATTGTCGAACGGGATGTTGAGCGTATCTTGATACCACTTCCGCAACGCGGCGACGTCGTTGGCCGGGTAGGCGGTGAAGGCGATTTCTTTGATCACGGCTGCTCCTTAGGGCTTTCCGTTGCGCAAGGTGGCGAGTTCGCGGAAGAGCTTCTTTTCCTTGTCGTTGAGGTTTTGCGGCAGCTGGCCGATCAAGCGAACGTACTGATCGCCCGTACCGCCGCCTTTGACGCGCGGCATGCCCTTGCCCGAAAGCCTGAGCAGCCGGTTGTTCTGCGTGCCCTCGGGAATCGTCATCGCGACCTGGCCGCTGAGCGTGGGAACCTTCACGTCGCCGCCGAGCAGCAGGTCGTAGATGCTGACCGGCAGATCGACGTAGAGATCGTCGCCCTTGCGCTTGTAGGTCGGATCGTCCCCGAGCTTGACGATGAGGTAGAGATCGCCGTTGGGGCCGCCGTTGATGCCGGCGCCGCCCTGGCCCGCGAGCCGGATGCGCTGCCCGTCGCCGATGCCCTTCGGAATCGAGACTTCGAACTTCTTGGTCATCAGCACGTGGCCGGTGCCGTGGCACTGCGCGCAGAGCCGCCCGTTCTCCGTGCCGCTGCCTTGGCAGCGCGGGCAGAGATCTTCGACTTGCAGCGAGACGGCTTTCTTGCCGCCGTCGTAGACGTCGCGCAATCCGAGTTCGATGGTCGTTTCGAGATCTTGGCCGCGGCGCGGAAACCCGGTCGTTTGCGCGGTTTGGCGCCGCCCGATGCCGGAGAAGAACATGTCGAAGAAATCCGAGAAGCCGCTCGCCCCCGGCCCGGGTTCGCCCGCGGCGCCGAAGTTGAAATCGAACGGCTCGCCGGCGGTGGTGCGATAGCGTCGCTGCTGCTCGGCTTGCTGCGCGGCCTGTTGCCAGTTCGGGCCGAGCATATCGTACTTCTTGCGCTTCTCCGGATCGCCGAGCACCTCGTAGGCTTCGGAGATCTCTTTGAAACGTTCTTCGGACTCTTTTTGGCTGTTCGGATTCGCGTCGGGGTGCCATTTGCGCGCGAGCTTCCGGTACGCGGATTTGATGTCTTTCTCGGCCGCGCTCTTGGGGACGCCTAAGACGGTATAGTAATCCTTGAAATTCATCCGGCGTTCTTGGCCACGATGACTTTGGCCGGCCGCAGCAGCTCGTCGCCGATGTTGTAGCCTTTTTCGGCAACGTCGACTACGGTGTCTTCGGCGGTTTCGTCGGAAGGCGGCGCGGTGCCGATCGCTTCGGCGACGCGCGGATCGAAGGGCTTGCCCTTTACGTCGATCGCTTTGACGCCTTCGCCGGCGAGGATGGCTTCGAAGCCGCGCAGCGTCTGTTCGATGCCGCCGCGCAGGTTCTCGCCGCCGCCGAACTGCAGCGCGCGTTCTAAGTTGTCGAGCACGGGGAGGAAACGCTCGAGCAGCGAGCGCCGGTGCGAGGTGACGATCGACTCGATGTCGCGCGTCATTCGCTTTTTGTAGTTTTCGAAATCGGCCATCGCCAACAGGAATTTGTTGTAGTTGTCGTCGGCCTTGGCGTTGGCCGCCGCCAGGCGCTCCTCGAGCGACCCGCGATCTGGCGCGCCGTCGTCGATGACGGCTTCGCCGGCCTCGGTTCTCAATACGGACTGATCGTCAAACATGCTCTCTCACAGAAGGGTGCCGCCCCGCGCCCGCGCGCCGAGACGCCGCTTCGAGAGGCGGCGCTTCGGCGGCTGGGCGGAGGCGTGCGGCGACTACTTGGCTTCCTTGAACTCGGCGTCGATGACGTCGTCGGACGGAGCGGCTCCGGCGCTGGCGCCGTTGCCGGCACCGTTGGCCGCGCCGTCGCCCGACGGCTCTTCGTGTTCCGGCGCGGCGGCCTTGTAGAGCAGCTCGGCCATCTTGTAGCTGGCCGCCTGCAGCCGCTCGACCGCGGGCTTGATCTCCGCGACCGTGCCGTTTTCGCTGACGCGTTTGAGTTCGGAGAGCGCCTGCTCCACCTCGCCGCGCGCGGTTGCGTCGAGCTTTTCGCCGACTTCCTTGAGCGACTTCTCGGTAGAGTAGATCAGGCTCGAAGCATTGTTGCGTACTTCGGCTTCCTCGCGCTTGGCTTTGTCGGCTGCGGCTTGGAGCTCGGCGTCCTTCACCATGCGGTCGACCTCGTCTTTATTCAGATTGGTCGAAGCGGTGATCGTGATCGCCTGTTCCTTGCCGGTGCCCAGATCCTTGGCGGCCACGTTCACGATGCCGTTGGCGTCGATGTTGAACGCGACTTCGACCTGCGGCACGCCGCGCGGAGCCGGCGGGATGCCTTCCAGCCGGAAGCGCCCGAGCGTTTTGTTGTCGGAGGCCATCGGGCGTTCGCCTTGCAGCACGTGAATGTCGACCGACGTCTGGCCGTCTTCGGCCGTCGTGAAGACCTGCGACTTCTTGGTCGGAATGGTCGTGTTGCGATCGATCAGCTTCGTCATCACGCCGCCGAGCGTCTCGAGACCGAGCGAGAGCGGCGTCACGTCGAGCAGGACCACGTCGCGAACCTCGCCCGCGAGCACGCCGGCCTGAATCGCCGCACCGACCGCGACGACTTCGTCGGGGTTGACGGTGAGGTTCGGCTCTTTGCCGGTGAGCTTGCGCACGAGCTCTTGGATGACCGGCATGCGCGTCGCGCCGCCGACCATGATCACTTCGTCGATCTTCGAAACGTCGAGTTTCGCGTCGGCGATCGCCTGCTTGAAGGGCCCGATGCAGCGATCGGTGAGATCGCCGGTCAGCTCTTCGAACTTGGCGCGCGTCAGCGTGTAGTCGAGATGCTTGGGACCGTCCTGGTCGGCGGTGATGAACGGCAGGTTGATGCCGGTCTGCACGACCGCGGAGAGTTCGATCTTCGCCTTCTCGGCCGCTTCGGTGAGCCGCTGCATCGCCTGCTTGTCTTTGGAGAGATCGATGCCCTGATCGCGGCGGAACTGTTCCACCAGCCAATCGACGACGCGCGTGTCGTAGTCGTCGCCGCCCAGGCGCGTGTCGCCGTTGGTCGACTTCACTTCGAAAACGCCGTCGCCGACGTCCAGAATCGAGACGTCGAACGTGCCGCCGCCCAGATCCCATACGAGGATCGTCTCGTTGCCTTTTTTATCGAGCCCGTAAGCGAGCGCGGCCGCCGTCGGCTCGTTGATGATGCGCAGCACGTCCAGGCCCGCGATCTTGCCCGCGTCCTTGGTCGCTTGACGCTGCGCGTCGTTGAAGTAGGCGGGCACGGTGATCACCGCTTTGCTCACGCGCTCGCCCAGATAGTTGCTCGCGTCGTTCACGAGCTTCTGAAGGATCATCGCGGAGATCTCTTGCGGCGTGTAATCCTTGCCGTCGATCTTGACGCGATAGTCGCCCTCGCCCATGTGACGCTTGATCGAACTGATCGTTCGATCGGGGTTGGTGATCGCCTGACGCTTTGCCAGTTGCCCGACCAGGCGTTCGCCGGTTTTGGTGAAGGCCACCACCGACGGCGTCGTGCGCGAGCCTTCTGCGTTGGGAATGACGACGGGCTGCGGGCCCTCCATCACGGCGACGACCGAATTGGTCGTGCCCAGGTCGATGCCGACCACTTTAGCCATAAATTGTTCGTACCTCGATTTCGTTTCCGGCGTCGCCCTGGACCAGCTTGCCGAGACCGTCGTCGCACCGGGGGCGGAGCTTGCAGCGCACCGAGGTGTGCTATGCGCGAAGCGTCCAACGAGGGCGGGATGACGGTACCGGGGCGCCTTGCCGCTTACGGGCTGGGGCCGGTTGTATGTTTGTGGTTACCGCATCATCATACACGATGGGAGATGCGGATGTTTCCCTTGCTTACGACAGCCGCCGGGCAGCGATGGTTGCAGGCGCACCCTTTCGCCCCGCACGAAAGGGTGCGCCCAGAACGCTAGAAGAGCGCCGGCGGCTTCTTCTTGTCGCCACCTTGGGCGGGCGGCTTCGATTCGGGGTGCGCGGCCGCATGCGGTGCGGCGGCGGGGGCCGCGTGGTAATGCGGCTGAGCGGCCGCTCTATCGGCCGCCGTCGGTTCGTGGGCCGGATGCGACTGGGTCGTGAGCGGCTTGCGCGCGACGGGTTTCGCGGGCGTACCGTGGTTCACGTTGGCGTATTGTTCGCGATCGCGGGCGGCGGCTTGCTCGTGGGCCGTCTGCTCCGGGGTGAGCCTGGCCGTGCGAACCGCGTAGGCGTGGCGTTCGGCCGGCGTCTCGCGGGCCACGACCCCGCCGCGGCCGCCGTTGTAGCTCGTGCGCACGACGTTGGTGCGCACGACCGTCCGATCGACGTACGTGTTGTGGATGATCGTCCGGTTGACGTTCGTGATCGCCGTGTTGTAGTCGAAGACGCGGCCGTTCCAGCGGCCGCCGTAATAGCCGGTGCCGTAGTAGCCGAAGCCGTAGTTGATCCCGCCGTAATAGCCGACTTGCGGGCCCCAGTAGCCGGGGTTCCATCCCCAGCCGCTGCCGGCGGCGCCCCAATATCCGGGCGTCCAGTAGAGACCGGTCGACGGCGGTGCCACCCAGGTGCCCGGCACCCAGTAGTACCCGCCCGAACCCCACTGCCAGTAGCCCGGAGTCCACAGGTAGTTGGCTTGCGGTGCCGCCGGCTGAGCGTAGATGGGCAGGGGCGGCGGCGGCGTGTCGATGGTGAACCCGATGTAGACTTGCGCCTGCGAAACGGCCGGCGCCGCTGCGAAAGCAACGGCGACGACCATCGAGAGCACGCGCAAGGGAGTCAGGAGCTTCATGCTTCCTCCATGCGAAGCGATGCTACGGTTGCTGCTCCGGTTGTTGCTCGGGGGGCCCTTGGCCTTGCCCTTGCTGCTCCTGGGAGATCGGCTGCGCGGCCGGCGTCTCGCCGAGCTTCACGGCGACGAACTTCTTGAGCCCCTGGGACCAGACGTCGATTTTGACCGAGTCGCCCGGCTTCTTCGAGCCGATGTATTGGTGCAGCGACTTGACGTCGGTAAAGCTCTTCCCGTCGACCTGAAGGATCACGTCGCCGGGCGAGATACCGGCTTGATCGGCAGGCGAGCCCGGAACGACCGCTCGGATGCCGACTCCGCTATCGCCCTGATACCCAATTTGGTTCTTAAATCCCGGGGTGAGGTCTTGCATGAGGATGCCGAGGAAGCCGGTGTCGGTGCCCTGATGGATGCCGGGGTTCTTTTCGAGATCGGCAACGACGCGCTTGACCGTGTTGGCCGGAATCGCGAAGCCAATGCCCTGGGCGTACGCCGACTTGACGGTCGATTGGTTGATGCCGATGACCTGGCCGTCGATGTCGATCAGCGGGCCGCCCGAGTTGCCGGGGTTGATCGGGGCCGAGGTTTGCAGCAGGCCCTTGAAATCGATCTCGCTGCCGTTCTCGGTCGGGATCGGTTCCGAACGGTTGAAGGCCGAGACCACACCGACGGTGACCGTCTGCTGGAGTTCGAGCGGCTCGCCGATGGCGATCGCCCACTGGCCCTGCTCGAGCCGGTCGGAGTCGGCCAGCTGCAGCGGCGGCGGCAGCTTGGCGTAGTGATCGACCTTGATGATCGCGACGTCGTTACCGACGTTGGCGGCGACGATGTGCGCCGGCACGCGATCGCCGTTGGCGAACACGGCGGTAAGCTTGGTGATTTGCGCGCCCTGCTGCGGTTCCACGACGTGCGCGTTGGTCACGATGTCGCCCTGATCGTCGTAGACGAATCCGGAACCGGAGGCTTCGCCCTTATAGGGCTGGACGACGCCGCCGCCGCCCTGCTGGCCGAAAAACTGCTGGAAGAACGGGTCGGCGGGGATGTACTGCTGGCCGTTGATATCTTCGATGATGGCCACCACCGACGACTTGGTGCGTTTGACCGCGCTGACGATGCGGTCCTGATCGCTCACGCCGGTGAGCGGGACGGCCGCGACGGCGGGCGGCGTCCGGTCTGGGCCGGCCGCGGCTCCGAAGTGCGAGCTCGCATAGAGCATCATGAGAAAACTGCCGACGACGGCTCCGACGAGTCCCACGATGATCGTGGGCATGATCCGATTCTTCACCATTCTCCAAACCGCTTACGTGACGAGTGACTGGGGCTTTCTACTCCAGAAACGTCAAAAAGTCGCAGGCCGTGCGCAAAAAAGCGGGCGCCGGCCTAGGGCGCGGAGCCGCTCGCTTGCGGCGCGGCGTCGGAGACGACCAGGCCGTCGAGAAGGCGGACGATGCGGGCCGCATTCCGGGCGACGTTCTCGTCGTGCGTCACCATGATGATCGTGCGCCCGCTGGCGTGCAGGTTGTCGAAGAGCGTCATGATGTCGTCGCTGGTTTTGGAATCGAGGTTCCCGGTCGGCTCGTCGGCCAGCAGCACCGCGGGATCGTTGATGAGCGCCCGGGCGATCGCCACGCGCTGCTGCTGGCCGCCCGAAAGCTGCGTCGGCTGATGGTCGGCCCGGTCGGCCAGGCCGACCTCCGCGAGGGCGGCGCGCGCGCGCCGCGCGCGTTCGCGCCCGGGAACGCCGGCGTAGAAGAGCGGAAGCGCGACGTTCTTGAGCGCGTCGGTGCGCGCGAGCAAGTTGAAGCCTTGGAAGACGAAGCCGAGCTTCTTGAGCCGGATCTCCGCGAGCGCGTTGTCGTCGAGCTTGGAGACGTCGACGCCGTCGAGCACGTAGCCGCCGGAGGTGGGCCGGTCGAGGCAGCCGATGATGTTCATCAGCGTCGACTTGCCGGAGCCCGACGGCCCCATGATCGCGACGTACTCGCCTTTGGCGACGTCGAGCGTGATGCCGTGCAGCACCGGCACCTTGAGCGCGCCGTTCTCGTAGGTTTTGCGAATGTCGCGCAGAGCGATCGCGAGCGGGGCTTCATTCATAGCGTAAGGCCTCGATGGGGTCGAGCCGCGCGGCGCGGTATGCCGGGTAGGTTCCGAACGCGAGCGTCACGACCGTAGCGAACCCCGCCGCGATCGCGATGGTGCCGGCCCACGGCAGCGGCGCGACCGTGCCGGTGACCTTGACGATGCCGAACTGGTTGACGGCGGCGCCGATCGCGATGCCGATGGCCCAGCCGATCGCGCAGCCCGCTCCGCAGAGCATCAGCGCCTCGATGAAGAACTGCCAGAGGACTTGCGAGCTGCGCGCGCCGATCGCCTTGCGCACGCCGATCTCGCGCGTGCGCTCGGCGACCGAGACCAGCATGATGTTCATGATCCCGATGCCTGCGACGAGGAGCGAGACCGCGCCGATGAGCGCGACGATGAGCGTGAGCGCGCTGAAGACGCCGTCGATGCCTTTGGTGAGCTGCGATTTGTCGAAGGTCACGTATTGAAGGTCGGGCTTGCCGCGCATGGCGCGAATCGCCGCAATCGTATCGGCTTCGGCCTGCGGAATCTGCGCCGGATCGGCGACGACGAAGCGCGCCGCGAAGAGCGAATTGCCGCGCAGATAGCGGTTGACGTACGTGGTCCACGGAATTGCGACTTCGCCGGCAAAGTTGGCGTTGAGCAAGCCTTGCTTCGGCGCCGTGAGCACGCCGACCACGACGAAGCGGTTGGGGCCGGCGTAGATGCTCGTGCCGGTCGGGTCGCCGCCGTTGGGGAAGAGCCGCACGTACGCATCGTGCTTGAGCACGGCGACGTTGGCGGCCTGCGCGATGTCGCCGGCGTCGATGTGGCGCCCGTACTGCGGCGGCAGATTGTCGTACGGGATGGCGCTCTCCGGCGAGATCCGGTAGCGGCCTGAATCGTGGCCGTGGCGGATCAGCTCCTGCACTTCGGCGACCGGCACGGCGTCGATCAGCGCGGGCACGCGCGCCTTGAGCTCGGCCATGTCGCTCAACTTCAGCGTCGACGTCTGGGCGTCGGTTTGCTGCTGATTGGGGAAGATGACGAACGAGTTGTCGGACATGCCGCCCAGCAGCCCGTCGATCGCGCCGGCCATGCTGCCGCCCAGCACTTGAATGGCGATCACCGCCGCGACGCCGATGATCAGGCCGGTGATGGTCAGCAGCGAGCGCACTTTGTTGGCGAGCAGCACCGAGAGCGCTTCTTCGAGGTAAATCACGAGCGCAGCGCCTCGATCGGATCGAGGTTGGCGGCGCGGATCGCAGGGTAGGTGCCGAAGACCATGCCGACCGCGATCGAGAAACTCAGCGCGATGCTGACGATCAGCAGGTAGGGAATGAGCACCTCCCCGAGGGTTTTGCTGAGCAGCGACGCGGCGCCGATCGTCGCGAGCAGCCCGATGGCCATGCCGATGCCGCCGCCGACGATCGAGAGCACGACGGCTTCCATGAGAAACTGCGCCACGATGTTGCCGCGGTTCGCGCCGATCGCCTTGCGGATCCCGATCTCGCGCGTTCGTTCGGTCACCGAGACGAGCATGATGTTCATGATGCCGATGCCGGCCACGACCAGCGCCACGCCCCCGATCGCCGAGAGGCCGACCGCGATCACGTCGAGCGCTTTGCCGAAGCCCTCCACCAGCGCGGCGGCGTTCTGTACGGTATATTGCGAGCGATCGCCGTGAACGTGCTTCAGGGCTGCGACGACGGCCTTGCCGACCTCGTCGGCCTGCGTTTGGTCGGCGGGATAAACCAGCAGCTGGTCGACGTCGCCGGGCGAAAAATCGCGATAGAACGTGGTGTACGGCATCACGATCGAGTCGCTGTTGAGCAGCGAGTTCATGAACGAGCCTTTGACGTTGGCGTAGACGCCGACGACGCGGCAACGAAAGCCGTTGACGCGCAGATCCTTGCCCACCGCAGGCTGTCCTTTGAAATATTTGGCGGCGACGTCGCCGGTGAGGACGCACACCTGCGCCGCTCCGTCGACGTCGCCGGCGTCGATCTTGCGCCCTTCCGCCATCGTCAGCGAATCGGTGTGGTAGCTTCCGTCCACCTGAACCGTCTCGAAATCGTGAATGTTGCCGTAGGCGACTTCGTAGGTCCGCTGCCAGCTCGGAAAGATCGCGGCGGCGCGATCGCCGACGGCCGCGAGCACCGTCGCGGCGTCGCGGTACTGGATCGCGGCGTCCGTAGGATCGTTCTGCGAGGAATCGACCGAGACGACCACCGGCAGCACGCCGAAGGAGCTGAAGGTTCCGGTGATGCCGCTGGTCGCCGCGCGGCTGATGCCGAAGACGGCGATGATCGACGCACTGCCGATGATCATGCCGAGCATGGTCAGGATCGAGCGCGTGCGGTTGCGCCAGATCGCCGCGAGCGCCTCTTCGAGGTAGGCGAAAAAGGCGCTCACGATCCCGGTGAAGGCGTCGGGCTGGCCGCGACGACGTGCGCTCCGTCTTTGAGCGCGGCTGGAATCGACGCAACGATCGTTTCGCCGGGAGCGAGGCCGCTGCGAACGAGCGTCTGGGAGTCGGCCGTCTTTCCGGTCGAGATCTGCCGCTTGCGCGCGACGCCGCCGGCCACCACGTAGACGTAGGACTTGCCGTGGTCGCGCGCGATCGCTTCTTCGGGAACGACGATCGCCTGCGGGATGTCGGTGGTCAGGATGTCCACGTCGGCGCTCATGCCGTCGCGCAGAAAGGACGGCGACGAGTCGAGGGCGATCGTCGTCAGCACTTGCTTGGCGGTGCTCGACGCGTCGGTCGATTTGGTCGCGACGGGGGCCATCGAGGCGACGCGGCCGTGGATCGTGCGACCCGGAAAATCTTGGCCGGTCACGAGAACCGGGAGCCCGACGCGAACGTCGATCGCATCCTGCTCGTCGACTTCGGCCTTGACGATGTAGCCGCTGCCGCTCGCGATGGTGAAGAGCGCCTGCCCGGCGGTAACGGCGTCGCCTTCCTGCAGCGGACGCAGCGGATCGTTGGGCTGCGCGGTGATCGTTTGAATGACGCCGTCGAACGGCGCGCGCACGTCGAGGAAGCCGGCTTGCTGCTGGTCTTGCGCGTTGACGATCTGCGCCTTTTGCGCGGCCGCCTGCGCGACTTGGACGCTGCTTCCGTTGAATCCGGAGATCGCACCCAAGCGGTTCTGTTCGACCGCTTGATCGTACGCGACGCGTGCTTGATCGAGCTTGGCCTTGTCGGAATCGAGCTGCTGGCGCGGAATCGCTTTGTTGGCGAACAGGACGACGTCGGCGTCGTAGACCCGTTTGGCTTCGTCCATCGCCGATTTGTTGGTGTCGACTTGCGCCTGGTAGCCCACCTTGGCGTTCTGTTCTTGCGTGCGGGCGGCCGAGACGTTGGCGACGGCCGACGTATAGTCGGCGCTCGCCGCATCGGCGTCGTACACGATCGAGGGATTGTAGATGGTCGCCAGGACCTGCCCCGCGGCGACGCGGCTCCCGGCGCGAACGTACATGTGGCCGATGTTTCCCGACACCAGTACGGGAATGGTGGCGGCTCGATCGTACATCACGATGCCGTTTTCGGGGAGCTTGACCGTAAAGGCGCCGTAAGCGATCTTTTTCAGCGGAACCGGCAGCGAACTGCCCCGGCGTCCGCCGCCCGCCACCACCGCGACGACGACCAGCACCACGATGCCGGCGAGAACGATCAAGAGATTGCGCGTGCGCGTGTTCTTCATCACCGCTTTCCTATTGCAGATCCGCGACCGCGCTGCGCGCACCGAAGGTGCCCAGCGAGACCCGCAGCTTGACGACGGCGTCGACGTAGTTGACGCGCGCGTTCACGTAATCGTCCTGGGCCGAGACCGCATTCTGCTGAGCCTGCAAGACGTCGTAGATCGTTTTGACTCCGGCCTTGTATTGCAACTGCGCGATCCGCGCCGCCTCGGTGCCGTAGCGCGCCTCTTCGCTCGCGAAGCCGAGCTGCGCCTGAGCGGTCTGCGCTCCGCGATAGCTCTGGCGAACGTCGAGTTCGGCCTGCAGGCGCGTCTGCTGGTACGACGTCTGCATCGACGCCAGCTGCGCGTCGTCGTTGACGCGCTCGCTGTGGCGGGCGTTGTAGTCGATCAGCGGCAGGCTGAACGTGGAGACGGCCTGGAGCGTCCAAAAGCCGAACGAGCCGCGCGGGACCGTCGGGCACAGGCTCGGGGGCACGGGCGGGATCGTGGTGGCGCATCCCGAGTTGATTTCTTCTTGGGTGATCACGGCGCCGCTGGGCGAAAACTGATTGCCGAGGTTGGCCGAAATCGAGACCGTCGGGTAGAGCTCGACGTTCCACCCTTTGCGCGTGATCGTCGCCGCCAACACCGCCTCGTGCGCGGCTTGCACGTCGGGCCGGTTGACGTCGGCGATGGCGACCAGCGCGTCGACCGTGCCGTGCGGCATCGGCGGCTGCGGGACGACCAGCGGCACGGCGAACGCGGTGAGCAGCGGAGCGCCGATCTGCTGCGCGAGCGCTTGGCTCGCGTCGACGACCGCGGAACGGTCGGCAACGAGGCTCGAGGAGGCCTTCGACTGTTGGGTTTGCGCCTGGAGCACGTCGACGCCGGCCGCCACGCCGGCGCGCTCGCGCGCTTTGGCGACGTCGACGAGCACGTCTTGATACTTCAAATTCGCGAGATCGACGAGTACCACCGCTTGGCGTTCGGAGATGGTGTAGAACGAGTTGGTCACCGTGGTTGCGATCTGGTCTTCGGTGTTGGCCAGCACGTTCTCGGCCTGCACGGCTTGCGCTCTCAGCGCCGCGAGCTGCAGAAACGAGAAGCCGCCGGTGGTGAGGTTCCAGTTGTTGATGCCCACTTGCGCCGTGTTCTGGCTGACGACGCTCGATTGCGCCGCGCCGATCGCCGCGTACCCGCCTTCGTAGTTGGCGCTCTTGGCCAGAAAACTCGAGACCGATGCGTTGACCGCCGGGTAGGAGAGCTCGGCCTGCAGTGCGACCGCGTGCTGGGCGTTGGTGACGTTCGCCTGTTGCGTCGCTACCGTCGAACTATGCGAGAGCGCGTAGGCGACCGCATCGGGCAGCGTCATCGACGCGGCCGGCGCCGATGCGGCGGCCGCAGGCGCGCCTGCGGCCAGCATCAGCAATGCGGCGACGATTCCGGAACGCAGCATCCGTTATTGCGCGCCAAACGTGGCGAAGCAGGCTCCGGCCAGCAGCATCAGGATGCCGGTCGACCAGGCGATCGGCCGCGAGACCCGCGCCGTGACGCTCATCGCGATGACGATCAGCACGCAGCCCCACAACGAGAACGGGTTGATCGATGCCAGGAAGGCGTGCAGCTTGGGGGGCGCGCCGGCCGCGAGCATTCCCAGCGACGGCATCGCCGTTTGCACGTCGATCGACTGCGTAAAGCTCTCCGGCCCGCGCAGCACGACGATCAAGGCGGTGCAGACGGCGCCGAGGCCCACGCTGGGAAGCGCCGTGTGGTTTGCGACCGCCCACAAGGTTCCGAACGATGCGTCGCCTTTGCCGATCGCCTTGAAGACCAGCATGACGACCGTTTGGAGCAAGAGCACCAGCGGTAACACGACGATCGCCACCGCCCAGGAGAAGCTGACGATCTTGAGCGTTACGGCCAGGGCGGCTTGCTGCTGTGCCGGCGTTTCGGCGGCGAGCTGCGGACTGGTGGTCAGCATGTGCGGCCAGTTCGCTTGCGTCGCGTGAACGATCGCCGGCGTCATCAAATAACTGCCCGCAGCGTACAGCACGAGCGTGATCAGAAAGGCCCATCCCCAGGTGGGGGCCGTGCGGAGGCTTTCGAACGCCTCCTTCGGGGCAACGATGCTATCGAGGGCGGTCTTTAGCCCGTTGGCTTTCGGCCGCTCCGTGGTCCCGGCGTCCATGAGCAATCCTCGCTTTCCGAGAGCGCGCTACGCGTGAAGGTAGCGTGCGCGGCGCCGGAATGTTTCACGGGGAGCACTCGGCCGCCTGTCGCCGTTTCGGGCTGGGGAGCGACGAGATCCGGCGGCAAGCGCCGCAGGAGCACCGCTCGCAGGCAGGTTAGGCGCTCTTCGCGCAGTTCGAGCATGCGCAATTGGATGAGGAGGCGGGCGCGGCGCAGCGCGCTCCGGCTCAAGAGCGCTTCGGGCGCGACGGCAGGCGACGGCGTGGCATCCGTCGCAGGTTGTGGTTCGGCCGCTATGGGGCCGAGCGCCGCGAGAGCGATTCCGATCGTTCCCGCGAGGAGGAGAATCAGCTTGTTCATGAGGTCCCTTTCGGACCTCATTTCACGCCCGAACCGATGAAAAGCAAGACGCAGTGAACGCCGACGTTTTAGTGGTCCCGGCGCCCCCGGACGAACCCTACGCACGCATCGTCCCGCTGGGCGGCTGCGGCGAGATCGGCCGCAACATGACCGTGATCGAGACGGCCGAGGACCTGGTCGTGGTCGACTGCGGCCTGATGTTCCCCGACGACGAGATGTACGGCGTAGACATCGTCATCAACGATTTCACCTACGTTCGCGAGCGCGCCGCCAAGCTGCGGGCCGTGCTGGTGACGCACGGGCACGAAGATCACATCGGCGGCCTGCCGTACTTCTTGCGCGAGTTTCCGCAGACGCCGGTGGTCGGCACGCCGCTGACGATCGCGCTGATCAAGGCGAAGTCGCGCGAGCAGAAGCTGGGCGACGTCGAGTTCGTTCAGGTGCAGCCCGGAGACCGGGTCGCCTACGGCTCCATCGGCGCCGAGTTCGTGCACGTGAATCACTCGGTGGCGGGCGCCTGCGCGCTCGCGCTGCGCACGCCGGTCGGAACGATCTTCCATACCGGCGATTTCAAGTTCGATCAAACCCCGATCGACGGGCGTCCGGCCGATTTCGCGCGGATCGCCCGCATCGGGGACGAAGGCGTGCTCTGCATGCTCTCGGATTCGACCAACGCGGAACGCCCCGGCCATACGCTATCGGAGCGCATCGTCGGCGAGGCGTTCAGCACGATCTTTTCGCGCGCGCGGGGCCGCCTGGTCATCTCGTCGTTCGCTTCGAACGTACCGCGCATCCAGCAGGCGGTCGATCACGCCGTGCGCTACGGGCGCAAGGTCGCGTTCTTGGGCCGCTCCATGCAGAACGTGGTGCACTTCGCGAGCGAACTCGGGCACTTGCGCATTCCGCCCGAGACCGTGATCAAGATCGAGGACGTCGACAACCATCCACCGGAACGGATCGTCGTCGTGACCACCGGGTCGCAGGGCGAGCCGATGAGCGGGCTCGCGCGCATGTCGGTGCGCGATCACAAGAAGTTTCGGATCGTCCCCGGCGATACGGTCGTGATCAGCGCGACCCCGATTCCGGGCAACGAGCGCAGCGTCTACAAGACGATCAACAATCTGTGCAAGCTCGGCGCGACCGTCATCCACGGTACCGACGGCCGCTCGCACGTTTCCGGGCACGGCTCGCAAGAAGAGCTGCTGCTGATGCTCAATCTGGTGCGGCCGGAGTTTTTCGTGCCCGTGCACGGCGAGTACCGCATGCTGATGCAGCACGGGCGCCTGGCGACGCAAACCGGCGTCGATCCCGGCAACGTCTTCGTGCTGGAAAACGGCGACGTGGTGGAGTTCACGCGCGATTACGGCGACAAGATCGGCAAGACGTACGGCGGCCACGTCTTCGTCGACGGTTCGGGCGTGGGCGATATCGGACAGGCCGTGCTGCGCGATCGCAAGGCGCTCTCCAACGACGGCATCGTGATGGTGGTGGTCGCGATCGATAGCGAGGAGGCGCGCGTGATCGCGGGGCCCGATCTCATTTCGAAAGGCGTGTTCTACCTTCCGCAGGCGGGCGGCGTGGTCGAGGAGCTACGCGCCGAACTGCTGGCGTCGATCCAAGAGATTTCGGTCGAAGCGATGCGCGACACCAATGCCGTCAAGGAGCACATCCGCAGCGGCCTGGCCCAGGCGATCCTCGCCCGGACCAAGCGCCGTCCGGTGATCATTCCGGTCGTGATGGAGGTCTAGGGACGGTGCTCTCTGCCCCGTGCCACCGAGGGCGGGCAGGGCGTGGCCGACGGCAGCACGGCCGTCGTGATGCGAAGGTGCATGGGTGGCGCCACCGGTGGGATGCCGCCGCCCGTGGCCACCGGCAGCGAGACGCTGCTGCCGCCGGGGATGAAGAAGAGCGGAATCAGCGCCAGGAGCGGCCACAGGCCGGTCCGGTGGGTCGCTTGCGGAGCGGCCGTGGGGAGGGCGACCGGAGCCAGCGGGGCGGGCGCCGGCGTGGCATCGACGGGCGGCGGCGGCGCGGGCGGCGGGGTGACCATCGCCACGGCGACCGGCGCGGGCCGGTGATACGTCACCGCGGCGAGTTGGCGCGCCCGTGGGACCAGCAGGTACGAGATGTTGCCGCAGGCATTCGGAACGAAGACGCGCACCACACCGTCCGGACGCGCGATATCGACTTCCCAGCCGTGGACGTTGGCCGGAATCTCGATATCGTGCACCGCGAACGCGACCCCGCCGTGTTCGCCGGCCATGCCGTCGAGATGGCGGGGAATCGTCACGTACCGCGCGCGGCCTCCGGCGACCGCCTCGCGAACTTCGCGGTACTCCGACGGGGCGAGGCCGAGCTGGCGGCTGGCCTTAGCGATCAGTTCGCCGTGCCGCTGGAAATCGGTCTGCAGTTGCGCCGACGAGGTGACGGGGCCGAGCAGCGCGCCATCGGTGAGATCCCCGACGTACCGCGTCGCGGCAAGGCCGGCGCTCGGAAGGGCGAGTGCGAACGCCAACGTGGCGGCGAGAAGCGATACGAGTCGTTGCATGGTGCTTTGGACGTACCCCGTGCAAGGTGCCGGCGCGTCGGCAACGGACCGCACCGCGCGTGGGAATTTCAGGCCCTCTGTCCTTCCCCTCACGGTACGGTGGGCCGCGCGCTCGCATGCTCGCCGCACTCTTAGGTTTGCTCGCCGGAGGCCTGTACGGAACGGCCGATTTCGCCGGAGGCCTCGCGACGCGGCGAATGCCGCCGCTAGCGGTGACGGCGCTTTCGCAGAGCGTCGGCTTAGGCTTTTTGCTGCTTGCGCTGCCGTTTTTCGGCGGCCACCCCACGCTCTTGCAACTCGTCGTGGCTTTTGCCGGCGGGACGTTCGGCGGTGCCGGGATCGCGCTGCTCTACCACGCGCTCTCCATTGGGAAGATGGGCGTGGTGTCGCCGATTACCGCGGTGCTCGCCGCCGCGCTGCCGGTCGGATTCGGCATCGTGCGCGGCGACGCGTTGCGGCCCGCGCAGTTCGCCGGAATCGCGATCGCGCTGGTGGCCGTCGTGATGATCTCGCTTTCGAAGGAGCCCGACGGCAAACGCGAGATCGCAACCGCGGGCGTCAAAGAGGCCATCGCCTCGGGGCTGACCATCGGCGTGTTCTTCCTGGCGCTGGGGACGGGCGGGCGCGCGGCGGGAATGGACGGCCTGCTGTTCGCGCGGCTCGGATCGCTCGCGTTTCTCTTCGCCGCCGCCGCGATCGCGCGCGTGCGGCTCAAGCCGGCGGCGGGGACGATGCCGTTGGTCGCGGGATCGGGGGCGATGGATATGTGCGCGAACGTGCTCTTCGTGATCGCGGCGCAAACCGGCGCGCTCGCCGTCGCCGCGGTGCTGACCTCGCTCTATCCCGCGGCGACCGCGCTGCTGGCGCGCGTCGTTCTGCGCGAACGCCTGCAGCTGGTGCAGAAGATCGGCGTCGCCGTCGCGCTGGCCGGCGTCGCGCTGATCGCGGCTTAGCCGGTCGAACGGATGCGCGAGAGCTGGACGGCGTGGGTGAAGCGCGCGATCTCTTCGCGCTGGTAGCCGTCGATATCGACGAAGCCGACGCCGTACACTTCCCGGCCGTTCTGCGGCTCGTTGTGCGAGAGCACGCGGCCGTGCAGGATCATCTCCGTAAACGGGCGCCGGTTATCGGGAACGCGCACGCGGCGCTGGCCGAACGGCGTGATCTCGAAACGATCGTCGGGCTTGGGGTAGACCCCCAGCACGCCGCCGGGAAGCGTAAACCGCAGTTCGAGCTCGCCGCCGACGTCGAGCCGGTCGTCGCAAATCAGGCGCAAGCCGCCGGCGGAAATGTCGGTTGCCTCTCCCGTCACGGCCGATCGGTTGGTCGGGCGAAAGCGCACCGGAAAGGCGATGAAGGCGCGCACGCTCGAACGGCGCTGCTTCCCGCCTTCGCCGGCGTCCTTGGCGGCCTCGCGAGCCGTGACGCGGGCCGCCGCGGCGCGGCGCTGCATCTCGGCGATCTCGCGCGCCAGCGAATCGCGTTCGGCGGGCGTGAGCCCGTCGAAGACGATGCCGTACTCGTACCCGGCTTCGGATTGCGGCGTCGAGCGGGAGAGCACGCGGCCGCGCAGCACCAGCTCGTCTCCGGCGCCGCGGCCCAGCGAGAACTCGACCACGCGATTGCGGTCCAACAGGATGAGCGACCGCAGGCGGCAGCCCGTTTCGGAGATATTGATCAGGGTGCCGTAAACGGGCGCGGGCAGGCCGCGCACGCTCACGCCGACCGGCAGCTCGATCGACTGCCGGTAATACTGCCGCTGATTTCCTCGTTCCGACGGCGTCGACGATCCACGGGCAAGCCACACCATGTCCGGCGATTCATTCGGCCGGGGAGCGGCCGGTCCTTAAGCCGGGCCGCCCAACGGCCGCCTCTTGAAGAAATCTTTACAAAAATGGGCTGGACTCGGGCCCCACGAGCGCTCGCCCCTTAGAGCGTGCTCCACACGTCGAGCTTCCGGCGGACGCCGTCGATGACCGCGTCCGTGAACTCCGTGGTGGTCGCATGGCCGCCTAGATCGGCCGTCGCGATGCCGCCGTGCACCGCTTCGAGCGCGGCTTCGTAGACGGCGCGCGAGGCGTTGGCGGCGCGCTTGTCGTCGATGTACGAAAGGACCGCCGCGGCGGCGAGGATCATCGCCAGCGGATTGGCCACGTTCTTGCCTTCGAGCCGCGGTGCCGTGCCGTGGGGAGCCTCGGCCATGACCACGCTGGGGCGGAACTCGGCGTCGAAGGCGAGCAGCACCGATTCGGCGCCCGCGATCGACCCGAAGAGCTGCATCACCAGATCGGAGAGGCAGTCGCCGTCGCGATTGAGCGAGGGAATCACCAGCGGCTGGTCGCCGGCGTTGGAGAGCAGCAGCGCGTAAGTGGCGTCGATGAGCTGCGGATCGTACGGCACGTCGGGGTGGCGGCGCGCCGCGGCGTCCATCTCCTCTTTGAGCATGCCTTCGTAGACCGGGCTGACCGTGTACTTGGGGCCGCCGAAGACGACCGCGCCCATTTTGCGCGCGTGGACGAACGCGTACTCGGAGACCGAGCGGCATACGCCGCGCGAAATGGTTTCGGTGCGGTGCGCCACTTCGTCGATGCCTTCGCCTTCGCGCCATTCCTTGGCGCCATACGCATCGCCGACGGCCATGCGCACCACCGAAATCGGGGCGTGAATGCCGGCGACCGGGCGCACGCGCGGGAGCTTGCGACCGGTGCGGACGATCACTTTTCCGCCGATCGCTTCGCGCAGGATGCGATTGGGCGAGCCGACGTCGTCTTTGGTTTCGGGCGTGATCGTCGCCGCTTTCAAGCCGAGCCGGTGGCGCTTCATCGCTTCGGCGCCCTCGAGCACGACCGCGTTTTGGGTCGCGCGCCGGTTGGCCAGCGACAGGTCGAAGGTTTCGAACGCGAGCTCGAGGTCGATCACCGACCGGTCGAGCACGCGCAACGCTTCGGTCAACAACTCCTGCCCGGTCTGATCCCCCGCGAGGACGACGAGCGTAGGCGTACTCAAAATGAACTCCCCTCTTTACGACGAACGTACGGAAGCCATGTCCCGTCGTCGTAAGACGTCTGCCAGGGCACGGCTCAACCTCGAGATCGTCGGAATTGCGGCGATCGGACTTGCCGTCATCTGCGGCGTATCGCTCGCGCTTCCGCACCATTCCGGAAACTTCGGTCTATGGATCGGCGACTCGTTGCGCCGACTCTTTGGTGGCGCCGCCCCGGTTTTCCCGGTGCTCGTCGCGCTCTTCGGCGCGATCGTCTTCCTCGAAGTGAACGTGCCCAGGATGATCGCGAGCTTCGGCAGCGCCGCGCTCGCCTACTTTTTGATCCTCGACGCGGCGCTCGGGGCGGGCGGCACGCAGCGGGGCGGCGCGGTCGGTGCCGACATGTGGTGGGCGCTGCAGTCGCTGATCGGCGGGGCAGGAGCCTGGATCGTGCTCGCCGTCGCCGCGCTCACGCTGACGCTGTGGCTGACCAACGCGAGCCTCAAACAGCTCATCGGCCGCGTGGCGATCGCCTTGCGCGCCGTGCGCATGCCCGAGATGCCGCCGATGCCCAAGCTCGCGATGCCGCAAGGGCACAAGACGCTGCGCGAGGCCTTCGCGCTGCCGAAGGAATCGAAGGAGGCCAAACGCGAGCCCCGCGGGCGCAAGCCGGCGTTCGACGCCGAGACGGCCGAGGTGGAAGTCGAGGTGGAGCTCGAGCCGCCGGTCTACCCGATCGAAGCGCTCGTTCCGGTCGTGATCCCCCCAGTCGTCGTCGCCGAAGAAGAAGAGGACGAGGACGAAGGCGCCGTCGGGGCGCCGGAAGTCGACGGCGAGTACGAGTCGGCCGAGAGCGTCACCGCGGTGCGTGCCTACCGTCTTCCCGACCTCTCGATCTTCGATCCGCCTCCGACGCAGGTGGTCGACGATTCCAACCGCGCGCACGTGCTGGAAGATACGCTGGCGAGCTTCGGCGTGGGCGCGAAGGTGTCGCACATCGAACGCGGTCCGTCGATCACGCGCTACGAGCTCAAGCCGGAGCGCGGCGTGAAGATCTCGCGCATCGCGTCGCTGGCCGACGACCTGGCGCTCGCGCTGGCCGCGACGAGCGTGCGCATCGAGGCTCCGATCCCCGGCAAATCCGCCGTGGGCATCGAGGTGCCCAACCGCACGGTGTCGATCGTCGCGATTCGCGAGATTCTCGACGCGATTCCAAACCGCGGGCAAGTCCCGCCGCTCTGGATGGCCCTAGGGAAAGATATCACCGGGCGGCCCGTCTTCGGCGATTTGTGCAAGATGCCGCACTTGCTGGTCGCGGGCGCGACCGGCGCCGGCAAGTCGGTCTGTCTCAACACGATCATCGCCTCGCTGCTCGTCAGCGCGACGCCCGATCAAGTGCAGATGCTGCTGATCGATCCCAAACGCGTCGAACTCACGGTCTACGACGGCATCCCGCATCTCATCAAGGACGTGATCACCGATCCGCGCATGGCGGCCGGCGCGCTCTTCGAGATGACCAAAGAGATGGACTCGCGCTACGAGCGTTTCGCCAAAGCGCAAGTGCGCAAGATCGAAGAATACAACGCGAAGTTTCCCGACGAGAAGCTGCCCTACGTCGTGATCGTCATCGACGAGTTGGCCGATCTCATGCTGGTCGCGCCGGCGAAGGTCGAAACCACCATCATGCGCCTGGCACAGCTCGCGCGCGCCACCGGCATCCACCTCATCGTCGCGACGCAGCGCCCTTCGGTCGACGTAATCACCGGCCTCATCAAAGCCAACGTGCCGTCGCGCATCGCGTTCGCGGTGAGTTCGCAGACCGATTCGCGCGTCATTCTCGATATGGGCGGCGCGGAGCGCCTGCTCGGGCGGGGCGACATGCTCTACTTGCCGATCGACGCTCCCAAGCCGGTGCGCGCGCAGGGCGCGCTCATCACCAGCGCCGAGGTTTCGCGGCTGGTCGATTTCTGGGCGCGCCAGGGGCGGCCCGACAACTTGCTCGACGTCGAGGTGGTACCGCTGAGCGACGAGGAGGGCGCGCGCCGCGACGTCGATCCGCTCTGCTACGACGCGGCCAAGTTCATCATCGAATCGAACTATGCGTCGACCGCGCAGCTGCAGTCGCAGTTCTCGATCGGCCATCCGCGCGCGGTGCGCCTGATGAAGCAGCTCGAAGAGTTCAAAGTGGTCGGCCCGCACGAAGGCACGAAGCCGCGCAAGATCGTCGTCGGCCTGGCCGAGCTCGAACTGATGGCGCCGCGGCTGGGGCGCGGCGAGGGAGGGCAGCAAGATCTCTTCGCGAGCGGCGCGTAGCGCGGCGCTGGGCGCGGCGGCGGTCGCCGCGTTCGCGGCGTTTCTCGCATTGGGTGCGTACGTGACGCGCAGCGGCGAGCCGGCGGCGCTGGTCGCGATGGAACGCGCGCTCCTCGACCGTTCGACGCTGGTCGCGTGGTGGATTACCTGGGGCTGCTACGCCTACGTGCTGCTGCCGGCCGCCGCCGTCTGCCTCGCGCTCGCCTGGCGCTTTCCGGCGTGGCGCGGCCGCATCTTCTTTGCATTGGCGATGCTCTTGCTCTGCTGGCTCTGCTCGGACGCCGCGCAGCACGCGTTCGGGCGGCCGCGGCGGGCCGACTGGGTCGTAAAGCACGAAACCGCGTTCTCGTATCCGAGCTCGCACGCAGCCATTTCGACCGGCTTCTACCTTCTGTGGGCGGGGATGCTGGCGGTCTCCGAACTGCCCGCGGCCGTCCGCGTCGCCGCGCCGCTGGCGCTGGCGGCCTTCACCGGAGCGATCTGGTGGTCGCGCCTGGCGCTGGGCGCCCACTACGCCACCGATCTGGCCGGCGGCATCCTGTTGGCGTCGGCCATCGTTTTTGCCGGCCTCGCGCTGGCTGGGGAAAAGGTCTTTGGCGCTCCTGCGGGGCGCCTGTAGAGTATGGACGAAGAGACATCGCCCCGTTCCCGCCTCCAGAGAGGGTACCCGTGACCGTCGTCGATCGCAAGCTCGCGGAGATCGAGCGCAAAGTCGAATCCAACGTCCCGCTCTCGTTCGACGACGGCCTGGCGCTCTACGCCACCCTCGACCTTCACCATCTCGGCCGCATGGCGCGCGCGGTGAAGGAGCGCAAGAGCGGCAAGAACGTCTACTACGTGCTCAACCGCTACATCAACTCGACCAACGTGTGCTACGCGGGCTGCACGTTCTGTTCGTTTGCGGCCGACGAGTTCAAAGAAGCGGCGCGCGTCTTCCGGATGACCGCCGATCAGGTCTTCGCCAAGGCGCTGGAGACCGGCGAGAACTTCAACCAGATCCACATCGTCGGCGGCCACGATCCCCGTCAGCTCTCGCTCGACTATTGGCTCCCGCTCATGCGCCGCTTCAAGCAGGCGCTGCCGCACGTGCAGCTCTCGCTCTTCACCGCCGCCGAGATCGAGTACATGGCCAAGCGCCACCGCATGACCTTTCCGCAGATCGTTTCCGCGCTGCGCGAAGCCGGGCTCGACAACGTCAACGGCGGTGCGGCCGAGATTTTCGCCGAAGAGACGCGCGCCAAGATCTGCCCGAACAAAGTTTCCAGCGCGAACTGGCTGGCGATTCACGAAGAGCTCCACCGGCAGGGCGTGGCCAGCAACGCCACGATGCTGTACGGCCACGTCGAGTCGATCGAAGACCGCGTCGATCACCTGATCCGGCTGCGCGAATCGCAAGACCGCTCGCCGGGGTTCAACGCGTTCATTCCGCTGGCGTACCATCCCGACGGGAACGAGCTTTCGTACTGCGGCTGGACGACCGGCCTCGACGATCTGCGGACGTTCGCGGTCGCGCGCCTGATGCTGCACAACTTCGATCACATCAAAGCCTACTGGATGATCCAGGGCCTCAAGGTGTGCCAAGTCGCGCTGCAGTTCGGTGCCGACGACATGGACGGCACGCACGGCTCGACCGACGAAGAGATGATCTACCACGCCGCCGGCACGCAATCCGGGCAATACGTCGACGATCGCGAGTTTCGCCGCTTGATCGAAGACGCCGGCTACGTGCCCGTGCGCCGCAACTCGACGTATCAAACGTTTCCGCACGATTGGGCGCCGCCCGCGCGCGAAACGGCCGGCGCGGCCAGCGCGTGAACGCGACCCTGCGCTGCGGACGCATCCGGTATACCAACGATTTGCCCGTCTACGCCGCATTCGATGCGGGCGTGCTCGCCTATCCCGGTACGCTGCACGCCGACGTGCCGTCGCGGCTCAACGCGATGCTGCTCGGCGGCGAACTCGATTTGAGCCCGATCTCGGCGTTTGCGTGGGCGGCCAATCCCGACGAGCTGGTGCTGCTTCCCGATCTCTGCATCGGCGCGCGCGACGAGGTGGTGTCGGTCGTGCTGGCATCGGGTCTGCCGCCTTCCAAGCTCGACGGCGTGCCGGTCGCGCTGACCCGCGAGTCGGCCAGCGGCCGCAACCTCCTGCGAGTGCTGCTCGAACGGCGGTTCGGCGTGAAGGCGCGGTACGCCGAAACGGAGCGTCCGCTCGAGCGCGCGCTGGCCGGCGACGCGGCGCTGCTCATCGGCGATTCGGCGATCGACGCGCTCGAAGCGCTGCCGCCGGAGCGCGTCTACGATCTGGGAAGGCTCTGGCACGAGTGGACCGGGCATCAAACGGTCTTCGCGGTGTGGGCGGCGCGGCGCGAGGCCTACGAGCGCGACCCCAACGCCATTCGCGCCTGCATGGTCGCGCTGACCGACGCCTACACGTGGTCGCGCTCGCATCTCGAGCTGGTCGTGGCGCGGGCGCAGCGCGCGTTTCCGCGGCCCGCGGGCTTCTACGAGAGCTACTACGGCAAACTGAATTTCACGTTCCACTCGGCCGCTCAGAGCGGTCTGGCGGCGTTCTGCCGCGAGCTGTACGCGGTCGGAGCGATTCCGGCCGTTCCGTCGTCGATTCCGGAGGTTATCGGTGTCCTCGCTAGCTAGCCTGCTCGACCGCGCCGCCTCGGGCGGACGCCTTTCGTTCGAGGAGGGCGTCCGGCTGTACGAAGAGGCCGACCTGCACGCGCTGGGCGCCGCCGCGCACGCGCGCCGCATGCAGCTCTACCCGAGCAACGTCGTGACGTACGTGATCGACACGACGATCAACTATACGAACGTCTGCAACGTGCACTGCACGTTCTGCGCCTTCTTCCGGCCCGAACACAGCAAAGAGGGCTACACGATGACGCACGACCGCGTGCTCGAACGCGTGCGGTACGCTGCCGACCGCGGCGCGACGCAGATCATGATTCAGGGCGGCGTCAATCCGGAGCTGGGCATCGAGTGGTTCGAGACGCTCTTCGAACGCGTCGGCCGCGAGTTTCCCGGCGTCGACATCCACTCGCTCTCGGTTTCCGAGATCGTCGGGCTGGGCGCGGTCGAGAAGATGCCCACGCGCGGCGTGCTCGAGCGCCTGAAAGCCGCCGGCATGAAATCGCTTCCCGGCGCCGGCGCCGAGATTCTGGTGGAGCGCGTTCGCAAACGCATCTCGGCCCGCAAGGTGAAGCCCGAGGCGTGGCTCGGCGTCATGCGCGAGGCGCAGCAGCTTGGGATGCCGACGACGGCGACGATGATGTTCGGCTCGATCGAAACGCCCCGCGAGCGGATCGAACACATGCACGTGCTGCGGGAGCTGCAAGACGAAACCGGCGGCTTTACCGCGTTCATTCCGTGGTACTACGTGCCGTTCAAGACGCCGCTGCGCGGGAAGGAAGCGACGGGCCTGGAGTACCTGCGCGTGCTGGCGATCTCGCGGCTTTACCTCGACAACTTTCCGCACCTGCAGGCATCCTGGCTGACGCCGGGGCTCAAGCTCGGGCAGCTCGCGCTCTTCTACGGCTGCGACGACATGGGCGGCACGATTCTCGAGGAGCGCGTGGTGCACGACGCCGGCAGCACCAACGAAGCGACCCGGCGCGATCTCGAAGAGCTCATTCTCAAGGCCGGGTTCGTCCCCGCAATTCGCGACACGTACTGGAACGCCCGCGAGGACGTCGCGCTAGCGACGGCTTGAGTGGCGCTTGTTCGCGTGGCGAACGGCGTCGACGTAGCGCGCGATCTCCTGGCGCGTCTCGCGGCTCATCGATAGAAACGATAGCCCGTAGCGGTACTCGCCCTCGCCCAGCGGCTCGTAGCGCTCGACGCGCGCCTGCACCACGATCTCCGCGAACGGCCGGCGCAGCTTCGAAGGCACGCGCTTGCGCTTGAAGACGTTGCGAAGATCGACGACCGTCGTCTCTTCGGGATAGGCACCGAGCACGCCGGCCGGAAAGACGAACTGCAGTTCCAGTACCATGCCCGCGACCAGCACGTCGCTCGACGTCATCAGCAGCCCGCCGGTCGAAACGTTGCCGGCGCGCGCGTTGCGAAAGCCCTCGCGCGCGCTGCGGTACTGCAGCAGAAACGGAGCGTCGGCGCGCGGCCGCGCGCGCATCAAGCCGTGCGCTTCGGGCAAGCCCTCGAGCGTCGAGAGCGGCCGCAGGCGCGATGCGCTCGAAGGCGGCGCGGCGCCGGCGGGCGCGCAGCCGGGGGCCAGCTCGAGTTCGTAGACGAAGCGCGCGCCGTTGCGGCGCCGGTCGACGACGCGACCGCTCACCGTCGCCGGCTCTCGTCCGGGGATTCGAACCTCGAACTCCAGGCGGGCGTGGAGATCGAACATCACCACCGAACGAAGACGGCAGCGTTCGCCGTCGAGCCGTTCGATCACGGCGTTGGCCGAGGCGGTGCCGGGCGCGGAGAGCGTCGTGCGGTACTCGAGCGAGGCTTGCGCTTTGGCGGCGGGTTTGGCCGGCGCGGCGCGCTCGCCGATCCAGCCCGCCTTTGGGGTCACCGCTCGCGGCGGCGTTTGAGCAGTTCCACCGCTTGCGCGTAGCGCGCCAGCTCTTCGCGCGCGTGCGCATCCAGATCGACGAAGGCGATGCCGTACGCGTAGGCGCCGTCGCCCAGCGGCCGGTGCGAGACCACGCGGGCGCGCACGGTGAGCGGCTGGAAGGCGCGCCGCAAGTCGGAACGCGTGCGTGCGACCGAACGCGAGCGCAAATCGAGTACGGCGGTCTCTTCGGGATGAACGTCGAGCACGTCGGATGGGAGCGAGAAGCAGAGCTCGAGCGGCTCGCCGGGCAGCAGCGCGTCGCCGCAGGTCATCGAGAGGCCGCCGTTCGAAACGTCGCCGGCTTTGCCCGCCTTGAAACGTTCGCGCGCGGTGCGGTACTGCACCGCGAAATCGGCCGCGACGCGCTGCGACGAGCGCGCCAGCGCTTCGGTCGTCGGCAGCTGGGCCAGCGATCGCCGATGCGAGCGCTCCCGCGCCTGGCTGCGATGGGTCGATGCGACCGCACGCGCCAGCGCGTCGCTCTCGGCGGCCGGCATGCGATCGAGCCGAACGCGATAGACGAAGCGAGGGCCCTTGGAGACGCGCTCGAGCACGCGGCCGCAGGCGTGAATGCCGGGATGGCCGTCGGCTTCGAAATCGAACTCGACGACTTCGTGACGATCGAAGAAGACGACCGTGCGCAATCGGCACTCGTGCGCCGTGATCGACTCGATCACCGCGTTGGCCGGCTTGGCCCCGCGCGTGGACACGGTCGTCGGGTACTCTAAGGAAACGGTAGGTTCGGCGCGCACCGCGCGCGCCGTCGAGGATGACGTTCCGATCCACGGCATGTTTTAGAGTTCGACGCCGCAGCGTCCGGGGCGTACGGCTCTGCTCGAATCTTTACGCTGCCGCGACGATCGTCGCCGACCCGAGCACCTCGACGCCGTCGCGGTCGAGCAAGGCGACGAGTTGGCCGGGCGTCACCGCGCGCACCGGCCGTTCGAACGTCAGCGAAAGGGTCGCGTCGCTGCCGAGCTGCGCCGTGGCCGCCACCGGTTCGGCGCGATAACGAATCATCGCGAGCACCGGTGCGGCGCCGCCCGCAAACCGCTCGGGGCGAATGAGGTTGACGCGTTCGGCGAGCGCGCCGTCCGCCAGCAGTTCTTCCTCGCGGCCGATGACGATCGCATTGGTGGCGCGATCGATCCGCGTCACGTAGCGCGGCCCGTCGCTGCGAGCGGGAAGCCCCGCGCGCTGGCCGATCGTGTAGTTGACGATGCCGTCGTGGCGCCCGACGACGGTTCCGGCTTCGACCACGTCTCCCGGGCGCGCGATGCCCGGGCGCACGCGTTCGAGGACGTCGCGATAGTCGCCGCCTTCCACGAAGCAGATGTCCTGCGACTCCGCCTTGTCGTGAACCGGTAATCCGAACCGGCGCGCGTGCTCGCGGGTCGTCGCCTTGTCGAAGCTGCCGAGCGGCAGCAAGAGGCGGTCGAGCTGCGCGGGCGTGAGCCCGGCCAGGGCGTAGGCCTGATCCTTGGCATGGGGCGTCCGCAAGAGATGCGGGCCGTCGCCGCGATGCTCGAGGCGCGCGTAGTGGCCGGTCGCCACGTAGCGCGCGTCCATGCGATCGGCGTACCCGGCCAGCGTGCCGAGTTTCACGAAATTGTTGCACGAGACGCACGGGTTCGGCGTCCGGCCGGCGGCGTAATCGTCGGCGAAGCGCTCGACGACGCTCTTTCTAAATGCCTCTTGAAAATCGAGGACGTAATGCGGAATGCCCAAAATCGCCGCGCTGCGCCGCGCGTCGTCGAAATCGTCGGCGCCGCAGCAGCTCTTGGCGTACGCGCGCTCGCGCGCCGCGTACATTTTCATGGTGATGCCGACCACGTCGTAACCGGCCTCGAGCAGCAGCCCGGCGGCGACCGCGGAGTCGACGCCGCCGCTCATTGCGGCAACGATGCGTTCTTTTGCCATTGACGTTGGACAGGATAACACTTAGGGGAGGCTAACTCAAAGCCCCAAATGGCAGCGTTGGGCGAGCGCTTTCGCGCGGCACGCGAAGCTCGCGGTCTCTCTCTTTCAGACGTCTCCGAGCAAATCCGCATCCGCTCGGTCTACCTCGCCGCCATCGAAGACGAAAACTGGCCGTCGATCGGCGCGCCGGTCTACATCCGGGGATTCTTGCGGACCTACGCCCGGTTTCTCGGCCTCGACCCCGAGGAAGTGGTCGCCGCCTTCAACGGCGCTCCCGCGCCGGCGCCGTCCGGCCGGCCGGCCGAAAAGCCGGCCCCCGGGTATACGCCGCCGCCGGCGCCGAGCGGGCCCGTGCAGACCGGGCGGCGCAGCAGCTCGCTGGCCGTCTGGGCGGCCGCCATCGTCGCCGTCTTCCTGGTGGCGTTCGTGGTCTATAACGAGTACACGATGCATCAGCAGGGTGCACCTGCTACGGTGGCCGCCACCGCCGAGCCGTCGGCATCGCCCGAGGCCAGCCCGGCCGACGGATCCGGGGCGGCGCTGGCGGGAGCCTCGATCTCGCCGCTTCCCAGCGCGAGCCCGGCCGACGAGGGGCCCAACACCCTGGCGCTGACCCTGACGGCTCCGTCCTGGCTCAGGATAACGGTTGACGGCAATGTTAGCATGGAGGGTACGTTTCCGGCCGGGACGTCGAAGACGTTTCACGGCCGAAACGCGCTCGTGCGCGTCGGAAACGCCGGCGGCGTGGAGATCCGCGTCGACGGCAAGGACGTCGGCAAGCTCGGCAAGTCCGGCGACGTGATCGAGCGATCGTTCACGCTGTAGGGAAAGAATCGTCGTTTGGCAACGGAAGCATCGTTCGACGTGGTCTCGCGCGTCGACCAGCAAGAGCTGGAAAACGCGCTCAATCAGGCGCGTCGCGAAATCGAAAACCGCTTCGATTTCAAGAATAGCAAGACCAGCATCGAGTCGGACGGCAAGAAGATTACGCTGATCTCCGACGACGAGCTCAAGCTGCGCAACGTCGTGGACGTGCTGCAAAGCAAGGCGGTCAAACGCGGCGTCGATATCAAGGCGTTCGATTTCGGCCAGGTCGAGCCGGCGGCCGGCAGCACCGTGCGCCAAATCGTCACGCTGCGCGTCGGCATCCCCAAAGACCAAAGCAAAGTGCTGACGGAGAAGATCAAGTCGCTCAAGCTCAAGGTGACCGCGCAGTACCAAGACGAGCAAATCCGGGTCTCGGCCAAGAGCCGAGACGATCTGCAAAAGGTCATCGCGGCGCTCAAGGCGATGGAGTTCGAGCTGCCGCTGCAGTTCGTCAATTATAGGTAGCGCGTGAAATCGGTTTCTTTCGTCAGTCTCGGGTGCGCCAAGAATCTGGTCGACACCGAGGTCATGATCGCCAAGCTCGGAGCCGCCGGCTGGCGCCTCGAGCCCGACGCCGATCGGGCCGACACCGTGGTGATCAACACCTGCGCCTTCATCGACCCCGCCAAGGAAGAGTCGACGCAGACCATTCTCGAGCACGCGACGCGCAAGCGCCGCGGCCAGCATCTGGTCGTGGCGGGCTGCCTCGCGCAGCGCTACGGCGAGCAGTTGCAAACGCTGATTCCGGAGATCGACGGCGTCGTCGGCACCGGCGCCTACGCCGGCATCGCCGAGCTGCTCGACGACGTCGAAGCGGGACGGCGCCCCGTGCGCCTGGAGTTCGAAGCCGAGCCGGAACGAGACTTCCTCCCGCGTTTGGTCACGACGCCGCGCGCGACTGCGTATCTGAAGGTCGCCGAAGGCTGCGACCATCCGTGCACCTTCTGCATCATCCCGCAGCTGCGGGGCGGCTTTCGCAGCCGCAGCGAGGAGTCGATTCTTGCCGAAGCTCGCGCGCTGGCCGCCAACGGTGCCAAAGAGCTCGTGCTGATCGCGCAGGATACGTCGATGTGGGGCCGCGACCGCGGCCTGCGCCGCGGCGGCCTCGCCGGACTGCTCGAGCGGCTGCACGAGGTCGACGGCGTCGAGTGGATTCGCTTGCTCTATCTCTATCCGGCGACCGTCGACGGCGAACTGATCGATGCGATCGCGCGCCTTCCCAAGGTGTGCAAGTATATGGACATGCCGCTGCAGCACGCGCACCCCGAGGTGCTGCGGGCGATGCGCCGGCCGAGCAACGGCGAGCGCTACCTCGAGATCCTCGACGAATTTCGCGCGCGCGTGCCGGGGATAACGATGCGCTCCACGTTCATCGTCGGCTTTCCGGGCGAACGCGAGGAGCACGTCGCGTATTTGGAATCGTGGATCGAGCGCGCGCGCCTCGATCGCGTGGGTTTCTTCGAATATAGCGCGGAGGAAGGCACGCCCGCGGCCGGGCTCGGCGACGCGGTCGCCGCACGCGAACGGCGGCGGCGGCTCGTGCGCTTGCGCGAAGCCGGGCGTCTGGCCTCCGAACGGGCGCGCCAAACGCGCGTCGGCAGCCTCGTCCGCGTGCTGGTCGAAGAGCGCCGCGCGTTGCGCAAGAGCGATCCGCTGCGCGAGCGCCTCGGCGCCGCGCAAGCCTGGTACGGGCGTTCGCAGGGCGAAGCGCCCGGCGTCGACGGCGGCGTCTATTTCACGGGCGAGGCCGTGCCGGGCGAGTTCGCCGAGGTCGCGCTCGAGGGCGCCGGCTCGTTCGATTTCTTCGGCCGCGCGGCGGCCGTGGAGCCGGCCACCGTTGGCTAGCCGCATTCTTTGGCGGCGCGTCGCGCTCGTCGCCGGTTTGATCGTCGTCGGCATCGGGTCGACGCTGGCCGGATACGCCTTCTTTCAGCACAAGAATCCGGTGACGGCGATCACCGAGATGTTCGTTCCGACGCCGCAGCAAGTCTTCGGCAAGCCCAACATCCTCGTGCTGGTGGAAGGCTTGGATTACGACTACAACCAGAAGGACGAAGAGTTCTCGACCAACGCGCGCAGCGACGCCATTTGGGCCGTGAACCTCGACTTTGCGAACAAGCGGATCTTCCAGCTTTCGATTCCGCGCGACACGATCGCGACGCTCCCCAACGGCACGCAGGCGAAGATCAACCAGGCCCAGTCCGACGGCGGGGTCGCCGAAGCCAAGAACGTCGTCGCGCAGTTTCTCGGCATTCCGGGATTCGATCGCTACGTCGTGCTGCGGATCGACGCCACCAAGGAGTTCATCACCGCCATCGGCGGCATCGACGTCGACGTCAAATCTTCCGATTGCCTGCGCTACAAGACCGGCTGCAAGGACGAAACGCTCAATTACGACGACACGTGGGGGCACCTCCACATCCACTTCAAAGAGGGGATGCAGCATCTCGACGGAGATCAGGCGGTGGCCTACATGCGCTTTCGCCACGACTGGTGCAGCGATCCGTGCCGGATCATGCGCCAGCAGCAAGTGCTGCACGCGATGGTGGCCAAGCTCAAAGGCGATCGCGTGAACACGCTGATGCACATGGGCGATCTGCTGGCGGTGTTCCGCAAATACGTGCAGACCGATTTCACCGATTCGGAGCTCTTCTCGATCGCCGCGTACTATCAAGGCATTCCCGACACGGCGATCGTCAACGCGCAGGTGCCGTACGTCAACGACATCGACCTTCCGGTCTACGGAGACTCGCTCGTGCCGGATACCGCCGCGCGCGACCGCCTCGTCCAGACGATGCTCTTGGCCCCGCCCGTCCCGGAGCCGTCGCCGGACGCGATGGCGCTGGCGGCGATCGCTCCCTCCTCGCTGCGCGTCGACGTCGAAAACGGCAGCGGCGTTCCCGGAGCCGCGACGGCGGTCGCCAACCGCCTGCGAAAGGCCGGTTTCACCATCGGCGACGTGGGCAACGCGTCGCGCTCGGATTACGACGCGACCGAGATCCACGAGCACTCGACCGTGACCTTTGCGGGCGCGAAGGTCCGAGCGGCGTTGCCGGCGTCCGTGGCGAAGGCGGCGGTCGTGCCCGACCCATCCCCCACCGCGTCGCCCGCGAGCGACGCCGCTGCCACGACCAGCGACGTGACCGTCATCGTCGGAGCGGATCTGGCGAAAGCGCTTTCTTCGGCCGGCACGCCGGCGCCGGCTCGTTGAGCGACTGGTGTCTCGAACGATGAAAATACTCGTTATCGCAGCGCTCGCAATAGGAGCGGCCTTCGCCGGCTGGCACGGCTTGGTGCACCGCAGCAATCTCAAGCCCGCGCTGGTGACGCCGCAAACCAACGTGCACATGGAGTTCTCCGACGATCCGATCGCGCGGCTCTACCGCGTCACGCACGAAACCACGGCGGACGACCGGTCCACTCGCCCGCGCTTGATTGCGCTCACCTTCGACGACGGGCCGTATCCGATCTTCACGCCGATGCTGCTCGACGTGCTCAAGGATCTCAAGGTACCGGCGACCTTCTTCTTGATCGGTCGCGACGCGCAGCAGTGGCCGGAGATCACGCGCCGCATCGAAGCGGACGGCCACGAGATTGCCGACCACACGTACACGCATCCGAATCTCGACCAGGAGACGAGTGCCGAAGTGCGCAGCGAGGTGCTCGAAGGGCGCGACGCGCTCTGGGCGCTCACCGGCGATCCGGCGGTGCGCCGGTACATGCGCCCGCCGCACGGCCGCTATACCGAACGCACGCTCGAAGTGGTGCAATCGCTCGGGTACTCGGTCGTCCTGTGGACCGACGACAGCGGCGACTGGCGCACGCTGACCGTCGGGGAGATCGAGAACCACCTGCTCACCCATGCGACCGCCCCGGATCTGGTGCTGCTGCACAGCGGCAAGCTCGCGACCATCGAGGCGCTCCCCACGATCGTCGACCGGTTCCGCAAGGCCGGGTATACGTTCGTCACCGTCGGCCAGCTGCTCGAGCGCGTCTCGCCCGGCGATCTCAACCACCCGCTCCGAAAGCCGGTCTAGCCCGTGCCCCGTCAAATTATCGATACCGAATCGAGCCGTCCCGCGTACGTGCGCCGCCGGGTTACGACGTTTGTCGCGATCGTGCTGCTCGTCGCCGCGGTTGCCGCGGCGGGGTGGCTCCTGTGGCCGCACCTGGCGGCGTTCCATCCAGGAAACTCGGTGCGCTAAGGGAACGTGGCACCGGTTCCAACTACAGGGAGAGAGAAGTGCTGCCTAGGCTTACCGTAGGTTTTATCGTGCTGGCCGCCGCCGTCGGGGTCGCGGCGTGCAGCAATTTCGGGAATACGACCGGCGTCAACGTCGGCCCGAATTTCCCGTCGCTGACGCTCTACGGCACCAACAGCAATCAGAACGCCATCAGCATCTACACCAAGGGCCAGAAATCCGGCACCGGCCCGACCTATCAAATCGGCGGCGGCAGCACGACGCTCAACGGGCCCCAATACGTGGCCTTCGACCGGAACAACAACCTCTGGGTGACCAACTACAACCCCGCGACGCAGCGGGGCTTGCTCGTCGAGATCGCGGCGCTTGCGACCGGCGACGTGCTCCCTCTGATCTCGCAGCAGATCACCGGCCACCCGCGCGGCATCGCGATCACTCCCTACGTGTCGCCGTCGCCTTCGGCGTCGCCGGTTCCGTTGCTCATGGTGATTTCGAGCGTCGATCCGACGAACGTTTATCCCAGCTCGATTCAGCTCTATTTCGCGGGCTCGACCACCGCGTATCAGTCGATCGCCGGGCCCAAGCCGGGGCTGGACGTTCCCAGCGGCATCGCGATCGACTCGGGCAACCACATGTACGTCGCGAACCTGCAGGGCGGAAACGTGAAGAAGTTCACGCTGCCGACGCCTTCGCCGACGCCCAAGCCGACCCCGACGCCCAAGCCGACGCCGACCCCGACGCCGAGCCCTTCGCCCTCGGGGAGTCCGACCGCGTCGCCCTCGCCGACGCCTTCGCCGACGGCGACGCCGATCAACATTTCGCCCGACTTCACGATCTCCGGGCTGACCACCGGCATCACGACGCCGACCTCGGTGGCGGTCGACGGTAAGGGCAACCTGTACATCGCCGACCAAGGGCCGGCCGGGGCGGCATGCGGCGCGAAGATCCTGATCTACTTGAAGTCGCAGATCTCGCGCGGCGGGATCATCACCGCACCTCCGGCACGCCAGATTCACGGATGCGCCACGAAGATGTTCGCTCCGACCGACGTGAAGGTGGATTCGAACGGCCTCATCTACGTCGCCGACTCGACCTCGTCCGGATCGAAGGGCGTGATCTACGTCTTCGGTCCAACCGCTAACGGCAACGTCGCGCCGGCGACCACCTATACGTCGCCCGGTGCCGTCACCGGTATCGGCCTCGTGCCGTAAGCGAGGCGGCCGTTCCCGCGCGAGATACGGGTGTAACGTCGCTCCAGCAGCTGGTCGACGCCGTCACGGTGCAAGCGAAGGCCGAAGCGATGGCTTCGGGCGCGCGCGCCTGCGCCGGCGCGTCGGCCGCGACGACGCTGCTCTTCAGCGAAGACGCGACCGTCACCGCGACCGATCCTCCCGGTGCGGAAGGCTTCGCGTTGCGCGACGACTCGCTGGAACTGCGCCGGCTCTTCCTGCACGCGATCTCGCGTTTCGGCGAGGACGGCGCGGTGTTTCTCGATCGCGAACGCCAGCGCGCGTTCGCGGGCATGAGCCCGATGGCCGGCAAGCAAGATATCGTGCTGGTGCCGTTGACGGCCGGCCATCGCACGCTGGGCGTGCTAACGCTCGCGGTGGACGCGCGCCCGGACGCCGAGACGTTCGCGACCCTTCGCGCCTTTTGCGAGCTCGCGACGCGTTTGGTCGAAATCGACCGCGCCCTCGCGTCGGCGAAACGCCAATCGCGCGATAGCCGGCTGCTCGCGATGGTCAACGAGCGCTTGCACAAGTCGCTCGACCGGCGCGACGTGCTCTTCGGAATCGTCGAAGGCGTTCGCGCGGCGTTTTCGGCCGACCGCTGCATCGTCTACCAACGCTCGCCCGACGGCGAGCGCGTCTCGGTCGCCGCCGTCGCGGCGCACGGCAGCGCGCCGCTGCCGGCCGGCGCGATCCCGCTCGACGCCGACCTGCGCAAAGTCTTCGGCGGGCTCACGGTGCGCCGCGACGAGATCGAGGGCAACGAGCTTTTCGGCCCGCGCGCGCAGAGCGCGCTGGCGGTGCCGTTCGTCGTCGACGGCAGGGTGGAAGACGCGCTCGTGCTGGCGTTCGACCGGCCGCACGCCTTCGACGAAGCCGATCTCGCGGCCGTGCGTTCGCTGGCGTTCCACGTCGGCCTGGCGCTCTCCAACGCACGGCTCTACGAGCGCGAGCGCGCGCGCCGCACGCAGGCCGAATCCCTCGAACGCGTGGTGCGCATCCTGCGCGACACGCAGTACGTCGACGAGGTGATGCTCGTCTTCGTCGTCACCGTCTCGCACGAACTTCCGGTCGATTGCGCGGTGTACCGGCTCGAAGACGACGATTTGGTCCGCCGGGCGCTGCGCATGCGCGAACAGCGCTCGCCCACGTTCGAGGAACGCATCGAGCGCCAGTACTTGGAGCCGTTCCTGGCCGTCGACGAGCCCAGCGACGCCGCGCTGCTGCCGCGCGCCGTGCGGGGCGCGCTCTTCGAAGGCCACGGCGGCATCGTCGTGCCGTTGCGCATCGACGGCGCGTTGTGGGGCATGCTCGTGGTTCGCAGCACCGACAACGAGCTGGAATGGTCGATCGACGAGCGCACGACGTTCTTCCGCACGCTCGGCTCGCATCTCGAAATCTCGCTTTCCAACGCCCACGCCTACGAGCGCGAGATGCGGCGCGCGCAGGAGCGCGAGACGCTGGCCGAGGCGGCGCGCAGCATCCTGAGCCACCGCGCTCTGGGGCCGCTCGCGACGGTGATGTGCCGTCTGGCGTCGACGCTGGTGCACGCCACCAGTTCGTGCGTGCTCGGCTGGAACGGGGATTCGTACGCCATCGCCGGTTCGTACGGCGACGTCGATCAACTGGTCGCGATCAGCGGGTTCGATCTCGCCCATCGCGTCGAGCGCCTGACCGGCATCGTGAGCGACGAGCGGCGCGTGCAGCGGCTGATCGACGGGCCGGGCTACGTCGTCATTCCGCTCGCGCGTACGGCGGCCGACGAGGAAGGCAACACGATCGACGCCTTCCTGCTGGTCGGCAACCGCGAGCGCGAACGGTTCGGCCGCGAAGATCTGCGGCTGCTGCAAGAGCTCGGCGCGCTGCTCGCGCTGGCGCTGCGCAACATCGACCTCTACGAAGCGATCGTTCGCGCCAACCACGCGCTGCAAGAATCCAGCGAGTTCAAAGACGACCTGCTCGCGATGCTCGCCCACGATTTCAAGGGACCGCTGACGATCATCCACGGCTACTGCGAACTGCTGATGGAGAACGATCTCGAGCACCGCGAGCAAGTCGAGGCCGTGCTGACGCAGACGCAGCGTCTGGTCCAGCTCTCCGACGACGCGCTCGTCTTGGCCCAGACGCAGGCGGAGGGCTTCTCGCTGGTGCGGACGATCGTCGATCTCGGGGCGTTCGTCACCGAGTGCGTCGAGGAGGCCGCCAGCAACAATCCGCGGATTCGGCTCGAGACGCCGGCCGAGGTGGTCCCGGTCGAGCTCGATCCCCAGCGTTTCCGCCACGTCATCGACAACCTGGTCTCCAACGCCCTGAAGTACTCCACCGCCGAAGTGCGCGTGGTCGTACGCACCGAAGGCGCGCGCGCCGCGATCGAGATCCACGACCGGGGCATCGGCGTTCCGGCGGGCGAGCTCTCGACGCTCTTCACCCGGTTCGGCCGCGCCAGCAACGCTCGCCGGCAGGGCATTGCGGGCTCGGGCATCGGCCTCTACGTGGCCAAAAAGATCGTCGAGGTGCATCGGGGCACCCTCGCGGTACGTTCTATAGAGCGTGAGGGCAGCACGTTCACCGTCTCCCTCCCGCTCGCGGCCTCCCCGCAGCAGTAGCCTCCGACACCAGAGAGAATCAAGGATTTATGGCCTTTTTAAAGACGCTTTTCGACGGAAACGAGCGAGAAGTCGCTCGCGTACGCCGCACCGCCGTCGCCGTCAACGCGCTCGAAGCGGCCACGTCCGCCCTTACGGACGAAGCGCTGCGCGCCAAGACGGGAGAGTTCAAGGAGCGGCTCGCCGCCGGCGAAGCGCTCGATGCGATGCTGCCCGAAGTCTTCGCCGTCGTCCGGGAAGCCGGAAAGCGGACGCTCGGCATGCGCCACTTCGACGTGCAAATCATGGGCGGCCAGGTGCTCTACGAAGGCCGCATCGCCGAGATGAAGACCGGCGAAGGCAAGACGCTCGTCGCCACGCTGCCCGTCTACGCGCGCGCGCTGGAAGGCCGCGGCGTGCACGTCGTCACCGTCAACGATTATCTCGCCCGGCGCGACGCGGAGTGGATGGCTCCGCTCTACGAGTTCTTAGGCTTACGCGTCGGCATCATCCAGCACGGCCTGGATTCGGCGCAGCGGCGCGACGCCTATACCTGCGACGTCACCTACGTGACGAACAACGAAGTCGGCTTCGACTACCTGCGCGACAACATGGCCTGGCAGGTGGAGGATCTCGTCCAGCGCGAGCTCTACTTCGCCCTGGTCGACGAAGTCGATTCGATTCTCATCGACGAGGCGCGTACGCCGCTCATCATCAGCGGGCCGTCGCAAGAGTCGACGGAGCTCTACGACAAATTCGCCCAGATCATTCCGCGCTTGAAGAAGGGCGAGGATTTCACGGTCGACGAGAAGGCTCACGCGGTGCCGATCATGGAGCCGGGCGTCGCCAAAGTCGAAAAGATGCTCGGCATCCAAAATCTCTACGACCAGCGCAATATCGAGCTGGCCCACCAGCTCAACGCCGCGCTCAAGGCGCACAACCTCTTCCATCGCGACCAGCAGTACATCGTCAAAGACGGCGAAGTGGTGATCGTCGACGAGTTCACCGGACGGCTCATGTACGGCCGGCGCTATTCCGACGGCATCCACCAGGCCATCGAGGCGAAGGAAGGCATCAAAGTTCGCGGCGAGGATCAAACGCTGGCGACGATTACCTTCCAGAACCTTTTCCGCCTGTACGATCATCTCGCCGGCATGACCGGTACCGCCAAGACCGAAGAGCGCGAGTTTCGCGACATCTACGGTCTCGACGTGGTCGTCTGCCCCACCAACATGCCGATGGTCCGCAAAGACAACTCCGACATCGTCTACAAGTCGGAGAAGGCAAAATTCGAAGCGGTCGTCGACGAGATCATCGCCGAGCACGGCAAGGGGCGCCCGGTACTCGTCGGCACGCGCTCGATCGAGAAGAGCGAGCTGCTCGCGGCCATGCTGCGGCGCAAGGGCGTCGAGTGCAACGTGCTCAACGCGAAGTACCACGAGCAGGAAGCCGAGATCATCAAGGACGCGGGCCAGCCGGCGCAAGTGACGATCGCGACCAACATGGCCGGCCGCGGCACCGATATCAAGCTCGGCGACGGCGTCGCGCGCAGCGGCGGCTTGCACATCATCGGCACCGAACGCCACGAATCGCGCCGCATCGACAACCAGCTCCGCGGCCGCTCGGGCCGCCAAGGCGACCCGGGTTCGACGCGCTTCTACATTTCGCTCGAAGACGAAGTCATGCGGCTCTTCGGCGGCGACCGCATGACCAACATCATGGATCGCGTTGGTTTTACCGACGAACAGCCGATCGAATCGGGCCTGGTGACCAAGTCGATCGAACGCGCGCAGAGCAAGGTGGAGAACCACAACTACGAGATTCGCAAGCACGTCCTCGAGTACGACGACGTGATGAACAAGCAGCGAACGATCATCTACGCCGACCGGCGCGCCATTCTCGAAGGGCGTTTCGATTCGCGCACGTTCCTGCTGCAGACGCTCGAAGCCAAGGTGCACGAGTCGGTCGAGCACAACGCGCCGGAGAACGCTCACCCCAGCGACTGGGATCTCGAGGAGATGCTCAACGAGCTCGACATCGTCTTCCCGGTCAAGCGGGTAGCCTCGGTCGCCGACCTCGAGAATAAGGACCGCGACGAGATCAAGCGATTCTTCCGGGAAAAAGCGCTGCAGGCGTACGAAGCCAAAGAGGCCGAGGTCACGCCGGAGATCATGCGCGTCGTCGAGCAACGCTATCTTCTGCTGCCGATCATCGATCGCCAGTGGGTCGATCATCTCTACGTGATGGATCACCTCAAGACCGGCATCGGCCTGCGCGGCTACGGCCAAAAAGATCCGCGCGTCGAATACGAAAAAGAGGCGTTCGAGATCTTCGAATCGCTCAAGAACAATATCGCCGACGAAGCGATCAAGGGCGTCTTCCGCGTCGTCATCGAGCACGCGCCGCCCGGCGAGATGCAGCCGCCGCCGCCGGGCTTCGGTTCGCAGTTTCAGCCCATTCCTTCAGGCGAAATGATTCCGCAACCCGCGATGGGGCCGGCGCCCGGCGCGCCGCCGCAGGGGCGCCTGGCACCGGAGCAAGTGGAGGCGCTGCTCGGGCCGATGCCCGGCGCCGGGAAACGTCCGCCGCAGCGGCTGCACACCAACAAAGACGACGAGGAGCCGGCCAAACCGTCGCAGCGCGAAGCGCCCAAGGTCGGGCGCAACGAACTCTGCCCGTGCGGCAGCGGCAAGAAGTTCAAGAAATGCCACGGCACGGCGGCCTGAAGCCGGGCCACACGGCTTAGGGGCGTTCGGAGGGCAGTTCCGGGCGTTGCAGCGTGACGAGCACCTCGGCGCCGGGCCGCGCCGTTCGGCGCCGAACCGCCAAGCGGCTGGCGTAATGGCTCACGATGAAGAGCCCTCGTCCCGTCTCGTCGAGAATGTCCAGCGGAAGGCTCGGTGCGGAAAACTCGAAGCCGGGGCCTTCGTCGCGAACGTAGAGTTGCGGTTCGTCGCGTTCCCATGCCAGCTCGACGTCGATCGGCCCCGGCGCGTGGCGCACGACGTTGCCGATCAGTTCGCCGAAAATCACTTCGGCGCTCGCGACGTCGGCGTCGGCAAAGCCGTGCGTCGTGAGATAGGCTGCGAACGAGGGGCGCGCGGCCTGCGCCGAGCTCGCATCGTCGGAGACGAAGCGCCACGTGGCGGGATCGCGCTCGAGAGGCCCCGCTTCCGGGATGCCTAGCACGACGACCGCGACGTCGTCGCGCTGCTCCCGGCCGATCAGCGCGGCCACCAGCTCGGGGGCTCCGATCGTATCGATCGCCGCGGCCATCAGCGCTCGCTCGCCGGCGATCGGATCGCGATCGTTTTCGACGATCCCGTCGGTGTAGAAGATCACGCGATCGTTGGCGCGCAGCTGCACCTGGTGGCACGAAAACCGCGCTTCGCGCACGACGCCGAAGGCGATGCCGCTCGACGAGAGCGCCGTCGCGGTGCGGTCGCGCACCAGAACCGGCGCGGGATGGCCGGCCGACGCGTACACCAGCGTCGACGCGTTCGGATCGAAAAACGAGAAGAGCGCGGTCGTCAGCGGCGCGTTCGCCGCGTGCGCGGCGTTGTTGACGAACTCGAGCAAGAGGTCGGGGCGGCCGCAGAGCGTCTCGGCGAGGGCGCGCATCGATTCGCGCATGCCGATCATCACCGTGGCGGCGTCCAAGCCGTGGCCGGCGACGTCGCCCATGCCGATGGCGAGCGTACCGTTGCGCAACTCGGTGACGTCGTACCAGTCGCCGCCCAGCAGTGGATCGCTGCTCGACGGCCGGTAGAGGGCCGAGAGATGGTAGCGCGGCGAGCGCGGCAAGTGCCCGGGAGCGAAGACCGCCTGCAGCCGCGCGAGCAGTTGGCGGTCGCGAGCGAGCAGCCCCGTGAGCCGTTCTTCGTCGCGGCGGCGATCTTCGACGTCGATCGCGGTGACGACGAAGCGCTGGTGGTCGCCGAGCCGGTCCATCGGGACGATGCTGAGCGCGTGCCGCCGGTAGGCGCCGGTCGGAGCGTCCCACAGGCGAATCTCGAGTCCGTTGGGATCGCTTCCGGTGGCCGTCAACGGCGCGTCGCCGGGATGGATCGCCGAGCGGTAGCCGCGTCCGGTTGCGGTCGCGAGCGTCTGACCGGTGTGGCGCATCCACGCCGCGTTGGCGAAGACGCACTGGGACGCGTCGTCGACGATGAGAGCGACTTGCGGAAGGTGCTCGACGAGCATCGCGTACGCCTGCGACGTTTCCGCACGCCGAAGCAGCGCCAGCATCTCGCTGAACTGCGCGACGAGCACGACGATTCCCGACGTCATCGCCAGTCCGCGCGCGATGTAGGTGCCCAACGAAAAGCGCGGCGGTGCCAGCGTGTTGAACGCCACGTCGAGCGCCAGCGCGAGCACGGCGACGCCCACCCAAAGCTCGAGCGGCGTTATGCGGCGCCAGCGCGCCGCGAGGCCGGCCAACGCGGCTAGGTAGGTGGCGAGCGAAATCGCGTAGACGGCGTACATTCCCGGCAAGAAGGAGCCGTCGCGCGCGAGCAGCGGCGGTAGAAACGGCACGTACGCCGCAGCGAGAATGCATCCCAGCGCGAAGAACGGTGCGAGTGCCGGCCAGAGGTAGCGCCGCGACGGCGCGGGCTCGGTGGCCAGCGCGAAGCACAGGACGAAGCCGCCCCAGCCGAGATGCCAGAACGCCCAGATCCACGGCGGCGTCGTTTGATAGGCAAACAGTTCGCGGTGCGGCATCACGCCGGGAAACGTTAGAACGTTGGCGAGAATGAGCGGCGGCGTAAATAGATAGGCCGCGCACAAGAACGTTGCACGCGGCAGCCTGGGGATGTACCAGAAGAGGACGAGTCCGGTCAACGCCTCGGCGACGGTGAGCACGATGCCGTAGGCCGCCAGAAAGGCCGGCGCCGAGCCGACGAAATGCAGCCGCAGCGGCAACGTACTCAGGGCGAGCGCGAACAGCACGGCGGCGAACGCGATCGCCCTGGCGCGCGCCGCTCCAGACGCCGGTGCGGGCTGGATCGACAAGTCCAAGAGTCGCTAGATTCCGGCCGACCCAAGGCGGCAACCTCTCGGTCCGTTCGGCTAGATGCCCGGCGCGGGCGCGCGATCCGGAAGCGGCGGCTGTGGGAACGGAAACGGCCCCACGAGCGGCAGTGGAGGCGGTGCGAACGGCTGCGGCCCCGCGCCGCCGGTGCCGGCCACGAGCGCGCCCCCCAGATCGACGTTCTGCGCGTTCGCCGTCACGTCGACGCCGTGGCCCTTTGCGGCCAGCGTCGTCGCGATCGACCCGCCGGTGCCGTTCTCGACGTTGACGGTGAGCGAGCCGTTCGCGTTCGACGTCACCGTCGCTCCGTTGCCGAGTTGGAGCGTCTGGCCCGCCGCGATCGAGACGGGTTGCCCGAATCGTTCGATCGAGGGTTGCCCCGCGTTGTTCATCGACACGCTGGTAGCGCCGCCGTCGAGCGTAATCGTCGCCGAGTGGTTCCAGGTGACGCCGTTGGCGTTCGGCGGCGTAACCTGCGTCGAAACGCGAAATCCGCCCGGAACCGAGTTGGACTCGAGCAAATCGGGCTGCGAGGCCATGCTCGTCCACGTGTTGCCGTTGAACGAGAGATGGGGATCGCCTTGGCTCGCACCGTTCGCGCTGGAGAAGAACTGCTCGCCGCCCGGCGGTTGCGGGCAGCCGCCGGAGAAGGGCGACGATCCGTATCCGCCCATCAGCGCTTGCAGCATCTGCATCAGCTGCTGCATGAGGCCGCCGAGCGGACCGAGCATGCCCGACGCCAGCGATCCCGGCGCGCCCATGCCTCCGTAGAATGGGGGCAGTAGCCGCGAAATCCCGTCGTTACCGAGCCCGCCGAGCGGACCGCCCGCCGGCAACGGGCTGCCGAGGCCCTCGCCGGGCTCTCCGAGCGGTGGAAATGGACTCTGGGCGAGCGCCCCCTCGAACGGCTGAACGTACATGGTTGACCCTCCGTCGTCGTGCTGCCGTTCGTTCACGACGAGCAAGCGGCGCGACAAGGGAGGGGGTACGCGAATTAAGAAACGCCCGCCGTCATGAGCGACACGCAGCTGACCACGATCGCCCGCCTCGACGAGCGCCTCCGCACGCTCAAGGAGCGTCTTTGACTACGCGGGCAAAGAGCGCCGCGTAGCCGAGCTCGACGAGCGCTCGCGCAGCGAGGGCTTCTGGAACGATCCCGATCGCGCCCAGCGCGTGATGAAGGAGCTCTCCGATTTGCGCGAAGAGACCGCCGCGATCGCCGGCGTGTCGCGACGGCTCGCCGACGCGCGCGAAGTGCTCGGTCTCTTTGCGGGCGAGGACGCTGCCGAGACCGAGGCTCAAGAGGGAATCGACGCCGCGGAACTGGCCATCGATGGGCTCGAGATGGCGGCCAACTTCAACGGTGAGTTCGATACCAACAACGCGATCGTCAGCGTCTTCGCCGGCGCCGGCGGCATCGACGCCGCCGACTGGACGCAGATGCTGGCGCGCATGTACCTGCGCTGGGCCGAGGCCAAGGGCTTCTCGACGCAGATCGTCGACGAATCGCCGGCCGAAGAGGCCGGCTTGAAATCGATCACGTTCTTCATTCGCGGGCGCAACGCGTACGGAATGCTCGAGAGCGAACGCGGCGTGCACCGGCTGGTGCGGCTTTCGCCGTTCGATGCGGCTCATCGGCGGCACACGTCGTTTGCGGCCGTCGACGTGATTCCGGAAATCGAGGAAGGCGACGCGCTCGACGTCGAGATCAAGCCCGACGACTTGCGCGTCGAGACGTTCAAATCGAGCGGCGCCGGCGGCCAGTACGTCAACAAGACCGAGTCGGCCGTGCGCTTGATCCACCTCCCGACCGGGATCGTCGTCGCTTCGCAGCAGGAGCGTTCGCAGACGCAGAACCGCGAGGTCGCGACCAACATCTTGCGCGCCAAACTGGTGCAGCGCGCCGCCGAGGAGCGCGACAAGCGGCTCTCGGATCTACGCGGCGAACGCCAGGCCAACGAGTGGGGCTCGCAGATCCGTTCGTACGTGCTGCAACCGTACCAGCTCGTGAAAGATCACCGTACGTCGGTCGAAACGGGAAACGCGCAGGCGGTGCTCGACGGCGAGATCGACACGTTCATCTGGCCCTACCTCCAGCGCCGGCGCGCGCCCGCGTAAATGCGCGACCGCTTTCTCTGGCTGGGCTGCGCCTTCTACGCGGCGCTCTTCGTCTGGCTTGGCGCGATCAAGTACGCGGCCCACCGCAATCTCGTCGATTTTGGAATTTTCGGCCAGACCGTAGCCAACGCGTTCGGCTGCTTCTGCAATCCGCTGGAGGGCAGCCACTGGGCGTATCACTTCTCGCCGATTCTCTACCTCGCGGGTGCGGCGTACGCGTTCGCGCACTCGCCGCTCACGCTGGTCGCGCTGCAGGCGATCGCGTGCGCGCTGGCCGCGCCGCCGGTGTACGCGATGGTGCGCGCGCGCTCCGACGAGGGAACGGCTAGAATCGCAGCGCTGGTGGTCTGGCTCTACCCGCCGCTGGCGGGGCTCGCGTTCGGCGACTTTCACGAAAACGGCTTCGCACCCGCCGCCGTGGCGTGGGCGCTCTACGCGTTCGACGCCGGAAAGCTCGCAACGGCCGCCGTTGCCGTCGCGTTCGCGCTCGCGGTGAAAGAAGATCAGGCGCTCTTTTTGACGGTCGCGGGGGCGCTGGGTGCGATCGCGTACCGCGACGATCCGCGCCGGCGCACGTTCGCGCTCGCCGTCGCGCTGGCCGGGGTCGCCGTGGCCGCGGCGTTCTTCGGTCTCGTGCAGCCGCGCGCGGCGGCCAATCCCGCGTGGCAGCCGACGCGCTTCTACGCGTGGACCGCCGGCGACGCGCGCGCGCTTCTACCGGGCGGCGCGCTCGCCCGAATCGGCTTTCTCGCGTTGATTTTCGCGCCGCTCGCGTTCTTGCCGTTTCGCACGCGCGCGATCGCCGTCGCCGTCGCGCCGCTGCTCGAAGTGCTCGGCAGCCGGATGAGCACCACCTACACCGTCGGCTCGCACTATGCGGGCGCCTGGGCCGGATACGTGCTCTTCGCGTTCGCCGCCGGGGTGGCGTCGCTGCCCGATCCGCGGTCGCGCCGCCGGGCGCTCTGGTGGGCGCTCGGATTGTGCGCGTTGGAACTGCTGGTTGCCAACCCGCTGCATCCGGGCCTCAATCTGCGGCCGCGCCAGACGCGCGACGCCGTCCTCGATGCGGCGCTCGCGAGCTTACCGCGCGACGCCAGCGTGGCGACGCAGGAGGAGGCGTACGGGCATCTCGCGTTTAGCGATCCGGCCGCACGGCTCTTGCCGGAGCTGCCGTCCGAACCGTTGGACGCGTGCTTCGCGCTGATCGATCGCGACTTTCCCGATTCGCCGCGACTGGTGGAGTACGGCCCGGCGCTCGCGCGTGCGGTCGCCGACGGCCGGTACGTCCTCGTCGGACGTACCGGTGGCATCGAGTTCTATCGCAGCACCGGGAGCTGTCGCTAAGGGGCCGTTTCGGGGAGCAGCTCGCGCAACGCGGCGGCCGCGCGCGCCGGCCAATCGCCCGAGCCCTCGACGATGCGATACGGAGCGGCCCATGGCGCCCAGCGGGCCGTCTGCAGCGAAAACGCGGGCGATGGCGGGAAGACGGCGACCACGGGCGTTCCCACCATCCCGGCAACGTGCAATGCACCCGAATCGGGAGCGATCAGCGCGCGCGCGCTTGCGATCGCCGCTTTCCACGGTTCGAGCCGTTCGAAGAGCTCGACGCCCGCGCCGGTTTCGCGTGCGATCTCGCGCGCGTAGGCCGCTTCCGACCGCGCGCCGACGAGCCGCAGCGGGCCGAGCGCGTTCGCTTCGCGCAGCAGTTCGACGACGCGTTCGCGCGTCAACCCCAAGCGCTCCCATTTGTCGGTGATCTGCACCGCGATGCGCGGGTCGGCGGGAACCGGCGCGTCGATCACGAGCGGCCGAAGCCGCTCGAGCGCACGCGTCGGCTCCGGCTCGTCGACGAGTCCCTCGCCGAGGCGAAAGAGCACGCTGCACTCGTGCGCGCCGTTCGGATCGAGCCCGGCCGGCCGGTAGAGTTGCCGCGTGAGAAAGCGGCGCGTCCACAGCGTCTTCAACGGCTTGCCCCAGCCGTTGGCAAAGCCGGTGCGCTCCGGCGCCCGCGTCGCGGCCGCCAGCCGGTAGGCTCCCGGATCCTCGCTTGCAACCAGGACGTGCCCGTAGCGTCGTGCCGCCAGTCGCGCGCCGAGCGTGGAGATCGCGTCGCGCGTCGCGCGCGTGCCCGAACGCAGCTCGAAATCGGCAACCACGACGTGCCGCGCGGCGCTCGAGGAGAAGACGCCCGCGTTGGCCGGCCGCAACACGAGATCGACGGCGGCGTCGCGCCGCTGCAAGGCGGCCAGCAGCGGCGTGAGGGCGAGCGCGTCGCCGATGGCGTCGAGGCGGATGATCAGCACCGACGGTGAAGTCCCGGGCATGTCGCGCTACTCTCCGACCGCACGCCGGAACTTGCCTGCCGGGCGCCCTTGATCGCGCACGACGACGTCGTTACCTTCGACCGGCTCGACGGCTACCGGACCGTGCGCGATTTCGGCTACGTGTCCGGCATCGCAGCGCGTCCGCGCAATCGCTTGCGCTCGACCTTTCGCAGCCTGGGCATGCTGATCGGCATCGCCGCCGGCGAGTTCGTGGGCGATGCCGAACAGCTGCGCAGCGAGGCGCTCGACGCGCTGCGCCGCCGCGCCGACGCGCTCGGCGCCAACGCCGTCGTCGGGCTGCAGTTCTACGTTTCGGAAGGCGACGACGGCTCGTGTAAGGTAGTCGCGTTCGGCCAAGCGGTGCTGGTGGCCAAAGCGTGAGCTTGGAAGAACGCGCGCGCCGCGAGCGCAGCTTGGCGCAACTCGCCAACGCCGCCTCGGCGTGCCGGAAGTGCGCCATCGGCTACGAGCGCCGCAACAACGTGTACGGCGAAGGCGATCCGTGCGCGCGGCTGATGGTGATCGGCGAAGGGCCGGGAGAGACCGAGGATCTTCTGGGCCGGCCGTTCGTCGGCCGCGCCGGGCAGTTGCTCGATCGCATGCTCGCCGCGATCGGGCTGGCGCGCGAAGACGTCTACATCTGCAACACGGTCAAATGCCGTCCCACCCTTCCGGGCCCGCGCGGGCCGCGCAACCGCGCACCCGAGCCCGACGAGATGGCCAATTGCCGTCCGTTCTTAGACGAGCAGATCGGCGTCGTCGCGCCGGCCGCGATCCTCGCGCTGGGAGCTCCCGCCGCAAAGTCGTTTCTCGGCCGCGATTTTCAGATCACGAAGATGCGCGGCCGCTGGTACGAAGGGCCCAACGCAATCCCGCTGATGGCGACCTTTCACCCGGCCTACGTGCTGCGGCAGACGGGCGGCGAGATGCAGGCCGTCAAGCGTCTGGTGTGGAGCGATCTCAAGGCCGTTCGCGCGCGGCTCGACGAGCTGCAAGCGGCGTGCGGCTCCGGCGCCGCGCCTGAACAAGCCGGGCTGTTCGGCGAGGTTGCGGACTAGTCGAGCCGGTTGACGACGATCTCGAGCTCGGTGACGCGATCGAGCGCGAGGTAGTTGGAGTATCCGCAGACGTCGTCGTAGGCAAACCCGTACACCTTCGAATCGAGTGCGAACTCGTGAAGGAGCTGGGCGTACCGGTTGGTGGTGACGTTTTTGGGATAGTAGTCGCCGCCGATGCAGAACGGCTGCTTCTTCGATTTGGTCAGGACGCCGCGATTCATGGCCGCCCCGAGATTCTTCCCGCACGCGCCGAAGACGTTGACCGGGGCGGTGACGGGCTGGCTGGAATCCGACGGCGACGGCAGCTGATTGGCCGCGCATTCGAAGACGCCCAGGCTATCCGGTTTGGGAAAGCCGGTCCAGACTTTGCCGTTCGGATCGGTCCACGTGAGCCGCTTTTTCGTCTTGGCGTCGGTGAAGACGAACGAGCCGGCGCCGACCTGCCCGGTCGCCAGCAACGCATCGTTCGACTCGTCGCGAATCTCGAGCACGTTGGTTTCGTAAAAGGTCCAGCATTCGTCGATGTATTTTGCCAAGAAATTCCCGGGAAACGCGTTGCTCAGCCCCATGCGTTCGTTTTCGATGCCGTGGCCGGGCGCGATCGCGCGCAGATAGGTGCCCTTCGACGCGCCGGGCACCAGCAGGTTGCGAAAATCCGGGATCTTCTCGAACTGCGCGAACAAATCTTTGATGTGGCGAATCGGATTGAACCCGAACTTCTGCGTGGTGCCGCCGACGACCATCGAGAGGGTGAACGGCAGCGAGATCATGTCGACCGTCGTCGTATTCACGCCGAGCGTCGTTCCCGAGTACGTGTATTCGACGTGATCGAAGAGTTTGTGAAAGTTGTTTCCGTAGGCATTGGGCGTCCAGCCGTTCGGCGCGACGGGCTGCTGCTGGCTCGATTGCCCGTTGAGAAAGTTGGGCTGTTCGGAGGCCGGCCCCAGCCCGACGTAGATCTCGGCCGCAACGAGTTCGGGCAGCTTGACGCTGGCGGCGCCTTTGGCGGAGAGCTGAATGCCGAACGCGTTGCCGACGTGCGGCGTCCACTCTTTGGTCGAGCCGTCGAGCTGGAGGTACCGAAACGTCTTGGTGGCCGCATCCTGGCCCCACACGTAGAAGAAGACTTGATCGTCGGCGTACGTGGTTTTGTTGACGATCGAAAGCATCGTCTTCGAGGCGCCGGAAGCGCCCATGCGAAGCCCGTCGCCGGCCGCGGAGGGAACCAGCTTTCCGGAACCGAGCTGGCTCGAGCACGCGGCCAGCGCGCCGGTCGAGGCCAGCGAGAGCAGGAACGCGCGGCGGTCGACATCCGAACGCTTCAAAACCAATCCTCCAAGATCGAGCGTGAGCCTGTTCTCTGAGCAACGAGAAGCGGCCTCTCGGCGTTCCCGGCGCGTCCGTTAGCGCAGCAGCGCGTCGAAGAACGCCCGCGCGCCCGGCGCGCGTTCCAGCCCCGCGCCCGGGAGATCCGGCAGAAGCGCGCGTCCGTTCGCGAGCGACGCACGCTCGTCTAGTCCGCCGAACGGAGCAAAGGAGGAAGGATTCGTTTCGGCGCCGCCCAGTCCGAGCGCGAGTGCGACGTGCGCCGTCGCCGGATGCCCGCCGTGCGGCCAAAACGCCGTTCGCGGCCATCCGCAGCGCTCCATCGCGCCGACGATCCGTGCGAAGCCCGAGACGCCGTAGCAGTGCACGGGATCGAAGAGCAACACGTCGCGATCCCTGCGCAATCCACCGTAGCGGTCGAGCAGGCGCGCTTCGCTTTCGGAGAAGAGCGCTTCGCCGGCGGCCAGCGCGGGCTCGTACTCGGCGGCGACGCTTGCGAGCGTCTCGAAATCGTGCGGATCGCAGACGTCTTCGAACCACCATAAGCCGTAAGGTCGCAGCGCGCGCGCCGCGCGCGAAGCTTCGGCGGCATCGTAAGCGTTCATCGCGTCGACGGCGAGATGGCGCGGCCCCGGCAAGAGCGCGAGCGCCGCTTCGATGCGCGCGAGATCGCGCTCGAGCGGCGCGCCGCCGATCTTGATTTTGACGTGCGTGTGGCCGGCTGCGAGAAAGCTGCGGATCTCGTCGCGCAGCCGGGCGAGATCGTCGCCGGGATAGTAGTAGCCGCCGCCGGCATAGACGCGCACGCCCCCGTCGCCCGCACGCGTGCCGAGCCTGCGCGCGAGGTAGCGGTAGAGCGGTAGCCCGGCAAGCTTGGCGCCTGCGTCCCACACCGCAAGATCGAGCGCGCCGATGGCGACGCAGCGCTCGCCGTGCCCGCCCGGCTTCTCGCCGCGCATCATGGCCTCCCAAGCGCGCGAGGGGTCGATCCCGCCCTCGCCGTCGCCGATCTCGGCCTCCAAGAGACGCGGCGCGAAGCGCTCGCGAATGAGCCCGCTTTGTGCGTAGCGCCCGAACGACGCGAAGCCGTAACCCACGACCGGCCGGCCGTCGCGCTCGGCGCCGGTCACGACGGCCACGGCGCTGGTCGTCAGGCCGCCCGAACGGAGCGCCGGATCGCGGTATCGCGAGAGCGGCACCGCCCGTTCGCGGACCTCGAGAATGCGCACTGTGCTACAATGGGGCGCGTGACCCGCGACCCCCTCTCCATTTGGCTTGCCGACGTGGCGGCCGGCGCCGGTTTTGCGAGCGCCGAGGGCCTCGTTTCGGCGTTCGACCTGCGTCCGTACCGCCTGCGCCAGCTCTACCGTGCCGCCGCCAAGGAACTGCTGCCGGGCGTCGCGGAGGTCACGACGCTTCCCAAGCCGCTGCGCGCGGCGCTCGAAGAGCGCGGCGTGCGTTTCTCCAGCGTCGATGCGGTCGTGCTGCAGCGGTCGCACGACGCGCAGACCACCAAAGGGCTCTTCCGGCTGCGCGACGGCAAGGAAGTCGAAGCCGTGCTGATGGAGCATCGCGGCGAGCGCAATACCGTCTGCATCTCCTCGCAGGCCGGCTGCGCGTTCGCCTGCGCCTTCTGCTCGACCGGCCAAGCCGGCTTCACGCGCAATCTCTCGGCTCGCGAAATCTTCGATCAGGCGCTCTTCTTCGCGCGCGAACTGCACGCACGCGGCAAGCGCGTCACCAACGTCGTCTTCATGGGCATGGGCGAGCCGTTTCACAACTACGACGCGGTGATGGACGCGGTCGCGCTGCTCAACGACGCGCACGGATTCGGGCTCGGCCACCGGCACATCACGATCTCGACCGTCGGCCTGGTCGATAAGATCGACCGCTTCGCCGCCGAGCGGCTCCAAGTGAACCTCGCGATCTCGCTGCACGCGCCCGACGACGAGATTCGCTCGCGCATCATGCCGGTAAATCGCAAGTTCTCGATGGGCGAACTAATGGCGGCCTGCGAGCGGTACGTCGCTGCGACCAATCGCAAGATCTTTTTCGAATACGTGATGCTGGAGGGCGTCAACGACTCGCCGGAGTGCGCGCGCCGGCTTGCCGAACTAATGCGCGGGCATCTCTATCACGTCAACCTCATTCCGTACAACGCGACGCCCGACGCGCCGTTCGCAGGCACTGCGGAGGCGCGCATCTGGGAGTTCGCCGCCGTGCTCGAAGCTGCGGGCGTCCCGGTGACGGTGCGCCACAATATGGGCCGCGACATCGCCGCTGCCTGCGGGCAGCTGCGCGCCCAAACGCAGCCCAAGGCCCACTCGACCCTCGCCGTATAGGAGCTCGCTCGATGGGGGAACTTACCCGAGCCGTACCGGTGGACGCCCAGCCGAAGCGATACCGGCTCGTCGATCCCTGCGGGAATCACGTGACGGTCGGCGAGGCAATGCCCTGAAGGTCGCCGGGCGGGTGGCGATCGTCACGGGCGCTTCCGGCAGCATCGGCTCGGCGACGGTTCGCGCGCTGGCGGCAAGCGGCGCGCACCTCGTGCTGGCGGCGCCCGCGAGCGAACTCCACCTGCTCGATCGGCTGGCGGCCGAAGCCGAACGCGGGGGCGCGAAAGCGGTGGCCGTCGCCACCGACGTCACCGATCGCGCGCAGATCGACCGCCTCGTCGAGACCGCGCTCGATGCCTTCGCAACGATCGACGTGCTGGTCAACGTGCACGGCGCGACGTCCGCGCCGTCGATCTGCGACGACGGCGACGACGATCTCGAGCGCGTCGTCCTGGTCAACCTGTTGGGCTGCGCGCGCACGATGCACGCGGTGCTGCCGGTGATGAAGGCGCAACGCCGCGGCAGCATCGTGAACGTCGGCTCGATCGCCGGCGAAGCCGGCATCATGGGGATGTATTCGGCCTCGAAGTTCGGGCTGCGCGGGTTGAGCGACAGCGTGCGGCGCGAAGTGCGCAGCTTCGGCGTCGGCGTGACGCTGATCGAGCCCGGGCTCGTGCGCAGCCCGATGAACCCGGCGCACGGCGACGCGTTGCCGGGGCCGGAGATCGTCGCCGGCGCGGTGCTGCGCGCGATCGCGCGCCCGCGCCGCCGCATCATCGTTCCATGGGTTTACGCCATCCCCGCGTGGATCGCCAACGCCTTCCCGGGGCTGCTCGATCTCGTCTTCGGCGACGCACGGATTCAAGAACGGCTCAATCGCGACTCGCGCGCCAAAAAGCGCGACCGAGAGCCGAGCGCGATATGAGCGCCGCGCGGGCCGTCGTCGTCAGCGGCGCCTCCACGGGTATCGGCGCGGCGACCGCCGAGGAACTCGCGCGCCGCGGCATCGTCGCCTTTGCCGGCGTCCGGACGGAGGCGGACGCGCAACGGCTCGCGGCGGCGCACCCCAACGTGCGCCCGGTGCGCCTCGACGTTACCGACGCCGCGTCGATCGCCGCGGCGCGGCGTTTCGTTCGCGAGAGCGGGCTCGAGCTCGCCGGCATCGTCAGCAACGCCGGGATCGCGCTCGGCGGACCGCTCGAAACGATCCCGCTGGCCGAACTGCGCGAACAGTTCGAGGTGAACGTCGTCGGCGCGGTCGCGCTCGTCCAAGCGTTCGCGCCGCTGCTGCCCGCGGGCGGCCGCATCGTCTTCGTCGGGTCGATCGCGGGACGGCTCGCAACGCCGTACGTCGCGCCTTACAGCGCCTCGAAGTTCGCGCTGCGCGCCATCGCCGACGCGCTGCGCATCGAGCTGGCGCCGAGCGGAATCGGCGTTTCGCTGATCGAGCCGGGCTCGGTGAAGACCCCGATTTGGGCCAAAGGGCGAGCGGCCCGAGAGCGCATGGAGGCGCGCCTGACGCCGTCGACGCGCCCGCACTATCGCGCGGCGCTGGCCTCGGTCATCGCGCAGACCGAGAGCGAGGAGCGTACCGGAATGCCGGTCGAGCGCGTCTCGAGCGCCATCGTGCGCGCGCTGCTCGATCCGCGGCCGCCGGCGCAGCGCCTCATCGGCGCGCCGGCACGCATCGGCGGCATCGTCGCGATCCTGCCCCCCGCCTGGCGCGAGCGCGCGATCCGTGCGTCGATGAAGCTGCCCTAGGCCGCATCGGTCGCCGCGGCGGGTGTTTTATCCAGAAGCGATAAATCTACCACCCCTTATGGAAACGGCGGCGACCGAGAAGCGTGCGACGATGGAGGAGGTGACGGCGCTGGCCAAGCGCCGGGGCTTCATCTTTCAATCGAGCGAGATCTACGGCGGCATCAACGGGTTTTGGGACTACGGGCCCCTCGGCGCCGTCCTCAAGCGCAACGTCAAGAACGCCTGGTGGCGCGACACGGTGGAACTGCGCGACGACGTCGTGGCGTTCGATTCGTCGATCGTCATGCATCCGGACGTTTGGAAGGCCTCAGGCCACGTCGACGCGTTTCACGACGTCATGGTCGATTGTAAGGTCTGCAAGCACCGTTTCCGCCTCGACCATCTCAAAGATCGCGCGAAGTGCCCCGACTGCGGGAGCAAAGACTCGTTCACCGAGCCGCGCAACTTCAATCTGATGATGCGCACGTCGATCGGCCCGATGGAGGATACGTCGTCGGTCGCTTACCTGCGCCCCGAGACCGCTCAGGGCATCTTCGTCAACTTCAAGAACGTCTACCAGACTGCGCGCAAACGGCCGCCGTTCGGCATCGCCCAGATCGGCAAGTCCTTTCGCAACGAGATCACGCCGGGGAACTTCACCTTTCGCGTGCGCGAGTTCGAACAGGCGGAACTGGAATATTTCGTTCCGCTCGACGGCAAGGATATGGCGTCGTTTCAGGAGTGGGTCGATCGCCGCAAGGCCTGGTACGCGAGCTACGGCATTCGCGCCGACCGGCTGCGTTTTTACGAGCTGTCGGAATCCGAACGGCCGCACTACGCCAAGGCCGGCATCGACGTCGAGTACCTCTTCCCGTGGGGCTGGGGCGAACTCGAATCGATCGCGCACCGCGGTACCTACGATCTCGACGCCCACATGAAGCTCTCCGGGAAAGACCTGCGCTTCTTCGACGAAGCCGGCAAGACGCACTATACGCCGTTGCTCATCGAAAGCTCGGCCGGCATGGATCGCACCGCGCTCACCTTCTTGATCGACGCTTTCGAACGCGAGACCAGCGTCGATCCCGCCGGAAAGGCGATCGAGCGCACCGTGCTGCGCTTCCATCCGGCGATCGCGCCGGTGCAGGCGGCGATCTTCTCGCTCGCACGCAACCGGCCCGACCTGGTCGAGCGCGCGCGGTCGATCGAATCGGCGTTGCGCGCGCGCTTCCGGACGCAGTACGACGAGGGCAACATCGGCCAGCTCTACCGGCGGCAAGACGAGATCGGCACGCCGTTCTGCGTCACCGTCGATCACGAGACGCTGGTCGACGGCGGCGTGACCGTCCGGCACCGGGATACCATGCATCAAGACCGGGTACAAGCCGACCAGTTGCAGCGCTACCTCGGAGAGCGGTTGACGTAGCCATGGCGATCGGCGTCGGTTCGAAGTTCGTGTACTTTTTCGAGGAGGGCAGCGCCGCCATGGGCGATCTCCTCGGGGGCAAGGGCGCCGGCTTGGCCGAGATGACGGCCGCGGGCCTGCCCGTTCCGTCGGGATTCGTAATCACCACGGACGCTTGTCTGCGATTCTACGACGCCGGCCGTACCTTCCCCGACGGCCTCGAGGAAGAAGTGTACGTGGCGATGCGCGAGCTCGAAAAGCGTACCGGCAAGGGGTTTGGCACGATCGAGCATCCGCTGCTGGTCTCGGTCCGCAGCGGCGCCCGGGTCTCGATGCCCGGGATGATGGATACGATCCTCAACCTTGGCCTGAACGACCGCACCGTCGAGCGGCTGGCCGCCCTCACCGAAAACCCGCGTTTCGCGTGGGATGCCTACCGGCGCTTCGTGATGATGTTCTCGAGCATCGTCCTGGGAATCGAGAAGGACCGCTTCGAGGAGCTCATCGAGGAGAAGAAGGCCGAGCTGGGCGTGAAGGCCGATCCCGAGATCGGCGCCGACGCTTGGCGCGAGCTGGTCGAGCGCTTCAAGGCGCTCGTCGTGCAGCATTCGGGGCGCGAGTTTCCGCAGGACGTGCGCGAGCAGCTCACGCTGGCGATTCGAGCGGTCTTCGACTCGTGGCACTCCAAGCGCGCGGTCGACTACCGCAAATTCAACAAGATTCCCGACGGCTGGGGCACCGCGGTCACCGTCATGGAGATGGTCTTCGGCAACATGGGCGACGACTCGGGAACGGGCGTCGCCTTTACGCGTAACCCGAATACGGGCGAACGCACGCTCTTCGGCGAGTACCTGCGCAACGCGCAGGGCGAAGACGTCGTGGCCGGCATTCGCACGCCGGAGAAGATCGCCGACCTCGCAGAGACGCAGCCCGAGGTTTACCGGCAGTTTCAAGAGATCGCGCAGCGGCTCGAACGCCACTACCGCGACATGCAGGATCTCGAGTTTACGGTCGAGCGCGGCAAGCTCTTCATGCTGCAGACGCGCAGCGGCAAGCGCAGCGCCGAAGCGGCGGTGAGAATCGCCATCGATCTCGTGGAGGAAGGCGCGATCGACCGCCGGCGCGCGCTCGGCATGGTGAACGCGCAGTCGCTCGACCAGCTCTTCCACGCGCGCGTGGATCCCAACGAGAGCGTCGACGTCGCCTGCAAGGGCCTCAACGCGTCGCCCGGCGCGGCCGCGGGCCAGATCGTCTTCTCCGCCGACGACGCGGTCGCGTGGAAAGAGCAGGGCAAGAAGACGATTTTGCTGCGCGTCGAGACGACCCCGGACGACGTGCACGGTATGATCGCCGCGGAGGGCGTACTCACCGCGAAGGGCGGAGCGACGTCGCACGCCGCGGTGGTGGCGCGCGGGATGGGCAAGCCCTGCGTCGCCGGCTGCGAAACGCTGCAGATCGATCGTCGCAACAAACGCGCGACGGTCGGTCAAACGCAGCTGAACGAAGGCGACTGGATCACCATCGACGGCACGACCGGCAACGTCGCCGTGGGCGAGCTCGCGCTGATCGCGCCGCCTTCGAAACTGCCCGACTGGCTGGCGAAGTTTCTCGCTTGGGCCGACGAGGCGCGCGCGATGGAAGTCTGGGCGAACGCCGATACGCCCGAGGATGCCGCCAAAGCGCGCGATCTCGGCGCGCAAGGCATCGGGCTGTGCCGCACCGAGCACATGTTCATGCAGCAAGACCGGCTGCCGATCGTGCAGCAAATGATTCTCGCGCACACGCTCGAGGCGCGGGCCGAGGCGCTGGCCAAGCTGCTGCCGATCCAGCGCGACGATTTCGCCGGCATCCTGCGCGCGATGCAGGGGCTGCCGGTGACCATCCGCCTGCTCGACCCGCCGCTGCACGAGTTTCTTCCGCCGCTCGACCAGCTGCTGGTCGAGGTGACGGAGCTGCGCGTTTCGCGCGGGAGCGATTCGCCGGAGTTCAAGATCCGCGACGCGGTGCTCCACCGCGTGCTGCAGCTTCACGAGCAAAATCCCATGCTGGGCTTGCGGGTCTGCCGCCTGGGCATCGTCTATCCCGAGATTTACGCGATGCAGGTGCGGGCCATCTTCGAGGCGGCGTGCGCGCTGCGGCGCGAAGGCGTCGACGCGCGGCCCGAAGTGATGATCCCCGGCGTCGGAACGCGCGAGGAGATGCAGGCGACGCGCGACGCGGCCAAAGCGGTGGCCGACGAAGTGATCGCCGCCAGCGGCCTCGACGTGCCCTATCACATCGGCACCATGATCGAACTGCCGCGCGCCTGCGTGGTCGCCGACCGCATCGCCGAGTACGCAGAGTTCTTCTCGTTCGGCACCAACGATCTCACGCAGACCACCTACGGCTACAGCCGCGACGACGCCGAAGCGTCGTTCATTCCGGTCTACCTGCAGAAGAAAATTCTCAAGGAAGATCCCTTCCAGGTGCTCGATCGCGAGGGCGTCGGAGCCCTGATGCGCGTCGCCGTCGAGCGCGGGCGCGCCGCGCGCGAGGGCTTGAAGATCGGCATCTGCGGCGAACACGGCGGCGAGCCGAGCAGCGTCGCTTTCTGCCACGAGCTCGGCCTGCAGTACGTCTCGTGCTCGCCCTACCGCGTGCCCATCGCGCGCCTCGCCGCCGCGCAAGCCGCCATCGGCGCGATCGAGTAGCTAGCCCGCGACGATCTCGGCGCAGATGCGGCGGGCTTCGCGAACGTCGACCGCTTCGCGGCGCACGAAGAGCTTGCGCCAATAGGCCTTCCCGGTGAGTTTGGCGATCAGATCCGAGGCCTCGCGCGCGTCGACGATGCCGCTGGAGGTCTTCACCCAGACGGTGTGCTCCTGTCCGACGCCCAGAGGGAGCCGGTGCAGCACTTGCGACTGCTCGTCGGCCCACACGTTCTCGTCGCCGAAACGCTCCCGAAGCGCGCGCTCGCAGCGTTCGTAGAGCCGCAGGTCGCGTTCGGCATTGAACTCCGCCGCGAGGGCGTAGACGCGGATGCGCTCGCGCAGCGCGCGCGCCGAGGGCGACGCTTTCCCGGCCAGCTCGTTGAGCACCCGAAAATCGTCCCAGCGCAGAAACTCCTCGATGGGGTCCAGTGCCGACGGATCGGGCCATAGCTCGCGCAGCACGTCTTGTAGCACGCGTTCGAACGTGCGCGTGGTGTGATGGAAGTACACCGAGGCAAACATCATGTAGCGCGCCATCACGAACGATTCGAGCGCGACCAGGCCGCGCGCGTCGATGCCCATGACGACGCGGTCGCCGCGCCGGAAGAGCCGCAGCGACGCAACCAGCTGGTCGGCGTCGTAGCGGCCGGTCGCGACGCCGGTGAAATACGCGTCGCGCTGCAGGTAATCCATCCGGTCGGCGTCGAGATTGGGCCCGCTGACCAGCTCGCGCAGGGCCGGATACCGGCTTTCGGCGTCGCCGAGGATCAGGCCGAGGACGTCGCGCCCGTCGACGTCGAGGGCGTCGAGCCCGGCCCGCAAATCGTCGAGCGCGATCAGCTCGGCGGTCCTGGCTTCGTGCGGTACGCCGAGCACGGCCTCGCAGGCGTGGCTGAACGGCCCGTGCCCGACGTCGTGGATCAGCAAGGCGGCGCGCACGAGCCTGCGCTGGTACGCCACGTCGTCGTCGCTGGCGAAAAACTCGCGCCCGTGACGGGCGAGCTCGTCGAACGCGCGGGTGCCCATCGCCAGCGCTCCGAGCGCATGCGTAAAGCGCGAGTGCTCGGCCGAAGGAAACGCCAGGTAGGCCAGGCCAAGCTGGCGCAGGCGCCGCAGCCGCTGCATCGCCGGCAAGTCGAGCAGCCGCGCTTCGGCGCCCGACAGCTCGATGAAGTGGTGAACCGGGTCGAAGATGCGCTTCACTCCCGGCTGGACTTCGCGCGCCGGTGCCGCCGTACCTCAGGGTGAGGGCGGACGCGTGCCGAAACTCCCGGCGTGAGGTTCGACCAGGGAGCGATCCGGGAGATCCACGCGCGCGTGGATATCGCGAGTTTCATCGGGCAGTACGTGCCGCTCAAGAAGCGCGGCAACGACCTCGTCGGTCTCTGCCCGTTCCACGGCGAGAAGACGCCGTCGTTCCACGTGCATCCCGATAAAGGGTTCTTCAAATGCTTCGGGTGCGGCGTGGGCGGCGACGTCATCACCTTCTTGCAAAAGCTCGAGAACCTGGATTTCAACGACGCGGTGCGCACGCTCGCCTCGAAGGCCGGCGTCGAGCTGGAGCCGGAGAACCCTCACGCGGCGCGGGCGCGCAGCGAGCGCGAGGCGATCTACGACGCCAACCGCATCGCCGCAAACTTCTTTGCCCGCATGCTGCGGGCTCCGGAGGGCGCGGCCGCCCGCGCCTACTGCGAGCGCCGCGGCTTTACCGAGGCGACGCTCGAGCGGTTTGCGCTCGGGTACGCCCCCGATTCGTGGGACGGCTTGGTGGAAGAGCTGCGCCGCAGCGGCGTCGATCTCGCGCTGGCCGCCAAGGCGGGCCTGGTGAAGCAGGGCCAGCGCGGCTACTACGACTTCTACCGCGACCGGCTGATGATTCCGACCTACGCGACCACGGGTGAAGCGATCGCCTTCGGCGGCCGCGCGCTAGGCGACGCCGAGCCGAAGTATCTCAATACGAGCACCACGCCCGTGTACGTCAAGGGCCGCCATCTCTACGCCCTCAACCTCGCGCGCCGCGCGGCGCAACAGAACCGGACGCTCGTGGTGGTCGAGGGCTACCTCGACTGCATCGCGCTGCACCAGGCGGGATTCGAGAGCGCGGTCGCGTCGCTGGGCACGTCGTTCACGCACGAGCAGGCGGTCGAACTCAAGAAGTACGCCGATTACGTCTATCTGTGCTTCGACGGCGACGCCGCCGGGGATTCGGCCGCAACCAAAGCGGTCGACGTTGCGTCTAAGAGTATCGAGCACGCCGGATCGACGGTCCGGATCGTGATGCTGCCGAGCGGGGAAGATCCGGATAGCTTCGTACGAACGCGCGGCGCCCAAGCGTTTGCCAAGTTGCTGGAGACGGCCAAGCTGGCGATCGAATACAAGATCGATGCCGAGATCGATCGCCTCAGATCCGGGTTCGATTCCCCGGCGAAGATCGCGCCCAAAGCCGAAGCCTTGATACGCGAACTGGCGCCCCGCGAAGAGTGGGATCGGTGGCGCGTGTACGTCGCGGGACGGCTGCAGGTGAACGTCGACGACCTTCGGAATAGCCGCTTCTTCGCGAATAGTGCAAACTTCGCACCGCGCTCGGGAGCGGCCGCATTCTCGGGAAGCCGGCACGCGCCGGCGCCCGTCGAACCGCTCTCGTTCGAACGTGCGGTCGTCGGTATTTTGCTCGAAGAACCCGCGCTGGCGCTCGAGTTCGCCGATCAAATCCCGCCGGCGCGATTCGGGAACGCGCTCTATCGACGGATGTACGAGCGCCTGCTCGGGGCGGCCGGAACGCTCCATGAGAGCGCCGACGTGCTCGGCCTCTTTGCGGGCGATCAGGAGAGCCTCGACGCGCTCGCCGGCCTGGCACGGCGCGACCGGAGCTCGGCCGTCCTCTACGAAACTTCGCAAGAACGGCGCGAGCCGCTGGAGCTGGTGGTGGAACGGCTGCAAATCGAGGATGCGAAACGCCGGTACCGGGAGCTCTCGCAATATCTAGACGAACGCCATACGGCCGGGGAGCCGATCTCCGAGGACGTTCGTGCCGAGTACCGGGCGCTCGCGAGCAAACTGCACGGGTAGCAAGCATCGGGGGACGGTGCCGCGAAGTCGGCAGCCGGAACCACAACGGAAAGGAGGTGAGGAAGAACACATGGCACGCAAAAAGGCGGCTGCGGTCGCGGAACCGGGCCCGGTCGTAACGCTCGAGGAGCTGAAAAAGAAGCTGCTCGCTCGCGGAAAGACGCGCGGATCCCTGACCTACGAAGAGATCAATACGGCGTTCGACGCGCTGGACGACGTCACGCCCGAACAGCTGGACGAATTTTTCGAGGAGATCACGGCGGCCGGCATCGAGATCGCCGAGGATCAAAAGGAAGAGAAGCCCGAGACCGAGGCCGAGGAGGAGCCGGAGGCGCAGATCCCCGACGGGCTCTCGCTCGACGACCCGGTTCGGATGTACCTCAAAGAGATCGGGCGCGTCCCGCTGCTCTCGATGGAACAAGAGAAATCGCTTGCCATGCGGATCGAAGCCGGCGAACTGGCCAAGAGCCGCAACGGCCATGCCGATTCGGCAACCGTCGACGGCGGCGAAGAGGCCAAACGGCAGCTGACCGAAGCGAATTTGCGGCTGGTCGTTTCGATCGCCAAGAAGTACGTCGGCCGCGGCATGCTCTTCCTCGACCTCATTCAAGAAGGCAACCTCGGCTTGATTCGCGCCGTCGAGAAGTTCGATTACCGCAAGGGCTACAAGTTCTCGACCTACGCGACGTGGTGGATTCGCCAGGCGATCACTCGCGCGCTGGCCGACCAAGCGCGCACGATCCGCATCCCCGTGCACATGGTCGAGACGATCAATCGCTTGATCAAGATCTCGCGGCAGCTGCTTCAGGAGCTCGGTCGCGAGCCGTCGGTCGAAGAGATCGCCGAAGCGATGGGGCTAACGCCCGAGAAGGTGCGCGAGGTGATGAAGATCTCGCAGGAGCCGATCTCGCTCGAGACGCCGATCGGCGAAGAAGAAGATTCGCACCTGGGCGATTTCATCGAAGATCAGGAAGCGGTCGCTCCGGCCGAAGCCGCTTCGGTGATGCTGCTCAAAGAGAAGATGGCCGACGTCCTCCAGAACCTCACCGAACGCGAGCGTAAAGTGCTGGTGCTGCGCTTCGGCCTGGAAGACGGGCACCAGCGCACGCTGGAAGAAGTCGGCCAAGAGTTCGGCGTCACGCGCGAGCGTATCCGGCAGATCGAAGCCAAGGCGCTGCGCAAGCTGCGCCATCCCTCGCGCGGCAAAGCGCTCAAAGACTACTGGAGCAACGAATAGTCCGGGCGACGCCGCAATGATTCTCCCGCCGCCCGCTCCCGCCGTCTCCGCATCGCCCGCGCCCTCGGCCACGCCGCGAACGCTGCAAACGATCGTCACGGTCGTTTCGTCGCCGTACTGCAACTCGCTCGAAGAACATTTCAACTCGGCGCTCGTCCCGATGCTGGCCAACGACCGCACGCTCGACGCGACGAGCGCGGGTTTGGATACGCTCAACACGCTCTGGTCGCAGCCCAACTACGAGCAGCTCTATCTCGACGTTCGCAACGCGCTGGGCAAGCAAATCGACCAAATCGCCGGTTCGCTCGACCGGATTCAAGCGCAGATCAACGCCCTGCGCGCCGGCGAGAAGCTCACCACCGATCCGCAAGCCGCGGCCGACATCCATCAGGCGGCGCAAGAGCTGCAGCGGGCCTACGACAAGCAGCGGCAGTTGGAAATCGACCTGACCGGCGTGCACCGCGCGATGATCGACTACGATATTAGCCGCGCGCATCCGGCGATGGGCGGCTTCGACGAGACGGAGATGTCGGAACCGGCCGACATGAAGGATATGAAGAGCTACCTGCGCTTCAACGGGCAGCGCGATGCGATCGCCGACTCCGAGGGCAAGGCCGTCGACGTCGCCTATCGCATCGCGCAGACCCGCTGCACGAAGCCGTAAGCTACATATCGTCTTTCTCGGCGTTCGCGGTGGGAACGACGAGCGGATTCTTCTCGGCAAACGCGCCGCTCGGATTGGGCTTGATCCACACGATCAGATCCCAGATCGAAGGGAAGAGGAAGACTTTCTTGACGTCGGCGGCATCTTTCACGATGCCCATCTTCACCAGCGTCGCCGCCTGCGGGTCGTCGACGTTGCCGCCGGCCGCCGCAAACTTCTTGGCGCTGGTCGCTCCGTAGGTCTCGGTGCCGTTCGGGCCGGCCAGCACGTAGTGGATGTGCTCGCGGAACGAGATCCATCGCCGGTAGTCGACGCCCCACAGCGTCGGGGGCGCGGGCGAGCCGCTCTGCAGTACCGAGAAGTCCGCGCCCAAGAGATTGCCTTTCACGTCGTACCAGAGCTGGCTGGGATGCTGCGGATCGGCGCTGGCCCACTGGAGGTTGGCGTAGCTGATCGCGCCGCTCGAGTCCTCGTTGCCGTAGCGGAAGTAGCCCGCCTTCTCGGCGTCGGCCGGCGTAGCGAAGCGCGTGCCGAGGTCTTTCTGAATCGACTGGACGAACGCGGCTTCGCTCTTGCTCGGAAAGGGCGACAGCGTGGCGGCGGGCGCCGGCGACGGCGTCGCGGCGAGCGCGGGTGAGAGCGTGAGCGCCGCGAGCACTGCAGCACCCAAACAACGAGTCAGCACAGGCAAAGGCCCCTTTCTAGGGAGTGTTCGTGGGCGAAGGCGTCGGTGACGGCGCGGCCGATGCGGCGGGCGCACTGGGCGTGGCCGTCGGTGAGGGAGTTGGCAACGGCCCGGGCCTTCTCCCGTGCACCTCGCCGTTCGGCCCGAACGGCGTTGCAACCGGCTCCACCGGGAAGGTCGGTTTGGGCACGTGCAGGTCCTGTGGCGGCGGAAGGGGCGTCTGGATCGCCACGGTGCCGTTGGGAAGCGCGGTGAGCGTCGCCTCGGTGTCGGCCGGCAATTCCGCGCCCGCGCCCAGCACGAAGTTCTTGCCTTTGCGGAAGATGTGGTAGAGGAAATGATAGGGGATCACCTGATCCTCGATCTGGTCTTCCACGGCGACGGTCGATTCGTGGCCGGCCGAATCGTGCGGCGCAAGCCGGGCGACCGGCGCGCGCAACGGCAGCTCGCGGCCGTCGGCGAGGCGCAGCGGCTCGAAAAAGATATCGACGAAACCGTAGACGTCGCCGATGTCGGCTTTCGACGTGTCGACGATCTTGATGGTTTCGGGCGCGCCGGCGGCTGCCAGGGTTTGGCCGCCGACCACGAGGGCGCTTTTGAGGTGCGCGCGCACGATTTGGCCGGCAGACGAGCCTTTCGACGAGATGGGATCGTCGATGACGAACGTGAGGTTCGAATCGAAGGGCAATACGTTCGCCGGCGGGGGCGATGGGCTCGGGGAGGCCGTCGGGGGCGGCGTAGGCGGCAGGGGGTAGGCTCCGGCAGCCCCTGCGCCGACGCACGTCACACCGAGGAGAAAGAACGCGCTAGCTCGCGCGCTTCTCGCTCGCCGCAGCCGCGGCGCGCTTGCCCTCTTCGATGAGCTGCTTGACCTTTTGGCCACCTTTTTGTCCGATGCGTTCGTAAAAGTCGGGTCCATAGCGATCGCGTGTGGCTTCGCCGCCTTTTTTGCCACCCTTCTTCCCAATCTGTTCGTAGAATTCGTGGCCGTGGGCTTCCTTGGTGGCTAGACCGCCTTTACGGCCGATCATTTCGTAGAATTCGGGGCCGTATTTTTGTTTGACCGTCTCGCCGCCTTTTTGGCCGGCTTCCCGGACCGACATTCCGCTGCTCCGCTTGGAGCGTTCGGGAGTGCCTGACATCTCTTTGTTCACCTGTTTTCTGGGGCCGTCCCGAGGAGGACGGCACTCTCCTTACTATATTAGAACGCAGGTTCGGGCTCTGAGGTTGGTAAGAAGTGAAAAGGCTTGGTTTACTCTCCAGGGGGATGGTGCTTGGGGCGGCTGCCCTGCTGGCCCTGACGGCGGCCGGATCGTCGCCCTTTTTGAGCGCCCTGCAGCTGGAAAGCCGCCGCTCGCTGGGCGACGGCGAGCTCGCGCGGCTGCTTGCTTCGAGCGACGAAACCGTCGCGGTGCGGGCAGCGCTGGCCATCGGCCGCACGAAACTGCCGGCCGGCGAGGAGCTGCTGGCGGCGCATCTCGGCGATTCGCGCGACGCCGTGCGCGCGATGAGCGTCTACGGCGTCGGGTTGCTGGCGACCGGCGACGCCGCGCCGGCGCTGGCGCCGCTCGTAACCGATAAGAGCGGTGCGGTGCGCGTCGCGGCGCTCGATGCGATCGCGCGCTACGAAGCGGCGGGGCGGCTCGGCGACGCAGCGGCAGCCGCACAAGCCGCTGTGCAGAACGCCCTCGCAAGCGACGCCGATCCGATCGTCCGCGCGCGCGCCGCGACGGCGCTGGTCGAGTTTCGCGACGCGCCCGGCGCGGCCGCGGCGGCCGCCGCGCTCGCGCAAGCGTTCGCCAAGGACGCCGACGTCGCGGTGCGCTGGCACGCGATGTGGTCGATCTACCGGGGCTTCGCCCCGCACGTCGATCGCGCGCTCGTCGAAGGCGCGTTGCGCGATCGCGACGAGCTGGTGCGCATCGAAGCGGTGCGCGCGATGGCGAAATACAAAGATCCCACGCTCGTCGCCGCGGTGAAGCCGCTGCTGCACGATCCTTCTTGGCGCGTGCAGGAACAAGCGTCGGAGACGATTCGACTGCTGCAAGGCAAGCCGCAAACCGAACACTGGAAAACGATCCCGGCCTACGTTCGCGTTCCGCCGCCGGCGCGCGATCCGCTCGACGCCGTCGCCGCGCTGCCGTGGCCGGCGATGCCCAAAGGCAAGCCGGGGCCGCCGTCGCCCGACGATGCGATCCTCACGCCGGTGCTCGATCCCACGACGTCCGCGCTGATGACGCAGCCCGCGCCGGGCGACCATCCGCGCGTGCGCATCGTCACGACGAAAGGCAATCTCTACGTCACGCTCTATCCCGAATGGGCGCCGCTCACCGTCGAGAACTTCACCAACCTCGCGGCGCGCGGCTACTACAGCGGCAACCGCTGGTTCCGCATCGTGCCCGATTTCGTGGTGCAGACCGGCGACCCGAACGACAACGGGGAAGGCGACGCCGGCTACACGATCGGCGCCGAGGAGAATCCGCTCGAACAGGATTCGTACGTCATCTCGATGGGGCTCAACTACGACGACAAAACCAATACGCCGATTCGCGACTCGGCGGGAACGCAGTACTACGTGACGCTCTCGCCGCAGTTGCATCTCGACCGCGACTTCACGGTCTTTGGAGCGGTGACGTCGGGGTTCGACGTCCTGGGGCGGCTCGTCGAGTCGGATCGCGTCGTGCGCATTGAGAAGCTCCCCGCCGTCGTGCTGTAGCTTTGCGTCTCGGTGCGCTTGCGGCGGGTGAGGGTTGCCTCCGGGGACGTTCCTTCCGCGCATCCTGCGCTCCAGTCACTCGGGCCGATTTTCGGAAGAACGAAGTTTTGAAGTCCACATCCTGTGGAGTCCGAAAATCGACACGCCCCGGAGTCAACCCTCACCCGCCGCAAGCGCACCGAGGGTTAGAACTGGCGTTTGGAGTCGAGGAGGATCGTGACGGGGCCTTGGTTGACGAGCTCGACGTCCATGTCGGCGCCGAACTTGCCGTAAGCGACCCGAATGCCGAGCGATTCGATGGCCGAGCCGGTCTTCTCATACAACTGGCTCGCCAGCGGCTCTTTTGCCGCGGTGATGAACGAGGGGCGCCGCCCTTTTCGAACGTCGCCGTGAAGCGTAAATTGAGAGACCAAGAGTACTTCGCCGCCCACGTCTTGCAGCGATCGATTCATCAATCCGTCTTCATCCGAAAAAATCCTCAATCCCACAATTTTTTCAGCCATCCATTTCGCGTCGGCCTCTTCGTCGCCGGTGCCGACTCCGACCAAGACTAAAACGCCGGCTCGTATCGATCCAATTTCTTTCCCAGCGACCTTCACGCTGGCGCGGCTCACGCGTTGAACGACCGCTCGCACGTCAGACCCTGGCTCGGCGGCGGGCGCCGTGAGGGCTGGTCGCGGGGCGTGTCGATTTTCGGACACCACAGGATGTGGTCTTCAAAACTTCGTTTTTCCGAAAATCGGCCCGAGTGACCGGAGCGCAGGATGCGCGCAGGGAACGTCCCCGCGACCAGCCCTCACGGCGCCCTCCGTCGAGCCAGGGATGCATCGAAACGAAACCGTCAGCGCGAAAAAATCGACGACAGCGCGAAGAACGCGTTTTCGCGGCGTTCGAGGACCCGCCGGTAAAAATACCCGGCCCAGTGCGTGCCGAACGGCACGTAGATGCGCACGCGGTAGCCTTGAGCGACGAGGTCGCGCTGGATGTGCGGGCGGCAGCCGTAGAGCATTTGGAACTCGAAGCGGTCCTTGGCGATGCCTTCTTTGGCGGCCAGCGCTTTGACGGCGTCGATCAGCCGGTAATCGTGGGTGGCGATGCCGGGATAGTTGCCGCGCGTCAGCAGTTCGTTGGCGAGCTGGAGGTATTGCGTGCGGATCTCGGGCATCGCTTTGATCGCGATCTCGGGCGGCTCGTTGTAGGCGCCTTTGCAGAGCCGGACGCGCGCCTCTAGCGCGATCGCGCGTTCGACGTCGGTGGGCGTGCGCTTGAGATAGGCTTGCAGCACGATGCCGACGTTGTCGTGCTGGGCGTAGGCGCGCTCGAAGACGCGCAGGGTCGTATCGACGACCGCGGAGCCTTCCATATCGATGCGCACGAACGGGTCGGCGTTGCGACGGGCATGCTCCATGATGCCCAGGAGATTCTCCAGGGCGAAATCTTCGTCGATCAGCATGCCCATGGCGGTGAGCTTTACCGAGACGTTCGAGTCGACGCCCGACGCGCGGATCGCGTCGAGCATCTCGTAGTAGGCGTCGCGCGTGACGATCGCCGATTCCCGTGCGAGCACGTCTTCGCCGAGAAAATCGAGCGTCGCGGTCATGCCCTGGGCATTGAGCCGCCGAACCGCCTCGATGGCGTCGGCGATCGTCTCTCCCGGGACGAAGCGTTTGGCGAGGAAGTAGAAGTTCTTCGAAAAGACCGAATCGGGCGCGAAAAGCCGGTCGAGTGCCGTCATACCGGCCTACTCATACGACGCCGCGGCGCAAAACCCACGCGGCCGTCAGCACGGCGGCCGCCATGGCGATGAAGCCGTAGGAGAGCGCCAGCGCGTCGCGGACGCCCGAGGCCGCCAGCGTCACGTAGAGGGCCACCGGGAGCGAGGTGGGATGGAAGGCCACGATGCTGGTCGCTCCATACTCGCCGATCGCGCGAAGCCAGGCGAAGCCGACGCCCGCCGCGACGCCGGCCGCGGCGTTCGGCAAGGCGACGCGCGAGAAGATCTTCCACTCGCCGGCGCCCAGGGTGCGTGCGGCCTCTTCGTACACCGGATCGAGCGCGTTGAATGCCGCGCACGCCGCGATCGCTACCAACGAACCCGAGACGAAGAACTCCGCGGTGCCGACGCCGAGCAGCGTGTCGGGAACCGGCAGCCCGTGCGCGGCCAGCCACGCGCCGGCCGGCGCGCGCGTTCCCAGCAGGTAGAGCAGCATCAAGCCGGAGGCGACCGGCGGAAACGCCAGCGGGAGCGCGAGCAGAAAGAGTGCGGCCGCCCGGATCCGAGCGTCGGCCCTGCACAGGAAATAGCCGGCCGGAACGCCCAAGAGCGTTGCAGCGAGCGTCGCGCCGCTCGAGGCGATCAGGGAAACGCGAAGGGCATCCCGGCCGCCGGTGCCGAGGGCGGCGACGGCCTGGGTGGGCGTAATGGTGACGAGCACTGCGATCACCGGTGCGACGATGGCCGCGAGCAAAACGATGGCCGCAATGGGAAAGAGCGGACCCGGAGCGGGGCGCGACATCATCGAAAGTTTACCAAACCATCACCGGGCTAGCGAGGCGGGGGGGTACCAGGCACGAATGGCTGACGAGATGGCGCAACGCAACTGGCGCGTGCTGATTGCCGACGACGACCCCGCAATCTGTACCCTGATCGATACGGTCCTGCGAAAAGGACCGTACGAGATGATCACGTGCAACGACGCCGAGAGCGCTTTGGTGGCGGTTCAACGGAACGGACCGTTCGACATCATCATCTGCGACTTCATGCTTCCCGGTATTTCCGGCATCGATTTGGTCGAACGCCTGCGGGCCGGCGACAACACGCGCGGCGTGCCGATTCTGATGATCAGCGGACACACGAACTACGCGATGGACGGGCGGGCGAAAAACGCGGGGGCAAACCTGTTTCTCAATAAGCCGTTCACGATTTCGCAGCTGCGCATGGCCGTGAACCAGCTGCTCTCGGAGTCCTCGCGTCGCGATTGGTACTCGGGCTCGCCCGCTAACCGATAACCCTTGGCTTCCGCCCTCAAGATCGTCTTCGTGGCGCTAGCGCTCGCGCTGGACGTCTTCGCCGTGAGCATCGGCGTCGGCATTCGCGGCGTGCCGCCGGGCGTGAAGGTGCGCATCGGCCTGGCCTTCGCCGGCGCCGAGATCCTGATGAACCTAATCGGCGCCGGCCTCGGATTGCTGGCCGGAAAACTGCTCGGCGACGTCGCCGGCTACATCGGCTTCGTGGCGCTCATCGGCTTGGGCATCTACATGATGAAAGAGAGCCGCGACGATCTCTCCGAAGGCTCGAAGCTCGATCTCTCCAAGGGCTGGGGCTTGGCGCTGGCGTCGCTCTCGATCAGCCTGGATTCGCTGGGTATCGGCTTTTCGATTCTCTACATCGGCGTGCCGATGCCGATCTCGCTGGCGGTGATCGGCGTAGTCTCGGTCTCGGCAACGACGATCGGCCTCGCGCTGGGGCAGCGCCTCGGCACGTTTGCGGAGCGGTATGCGGCCTTCATCGGCGGTTTGCTGCTCTTTATCACCGGCGTGGCCTTCGCAGTACTCAAGGCGCTGCACCTCGGCTAGTCTAATGGGAGCCGCATGACCGCCGGTCGCGAGCTCCTGGCCCTCTGCAACGCTACGGGCGCGCGTTCGTTCTTCGTCGTCGGCGTGGGCAAGAACGTCGGCAAGACCGTGACCATGCGCGCGATCTACGAAGCGGCCTGCGAGGCCGGTACGACCGTCGGCCTCACCTCGATCGGGCGCGACGGCGAAGCGGTCGACGCCGGCGACGCGCTGCCCAAGCCGCGCCTTTGGCTGCGGCCGGGAACGGTGATCGCCACCGCGCGCGACGTGCTGCCGCGATCGCCGGCCAGCGAAATGCTCGAGTTCGGCGGCCTGCCGACCGCCGCCGGGCCAGTCGTCTTCGCGCGGGTCGCGTCTCCCGCGTACTACGAGCTGGTCGGGCCGCCGACCGCGTCGGGCATTCGCGCCTGCGTCGACGAGCTGCTGGCACGCGCGCAGATCGCGATCGTCGACGGCGCGATCGATCGCGTTGCCGCGCTGGCGGGCGGCGGCGACGCCATCGTCGTCGCGACCGGTGCGTCGGCCGCGCCGACCGCGCGCGATGCCGTCGAGCAGATTCGAGCGCTGGTGCTGCGCCTGTCCGTGCAACGCTACGACGACCGCGAGCCGGCGCTGCACGTCGGCGGCGCGCTCACTGCGTCGCGCGCTGCCGAGCTGATCGCCGCACGCGAACGCCGGCAGATCGTGGTGCGCGATCCCACGCAAATTGCGCTGAGCGGAAAGGCGGCGACGCACGCGCTCGAACGCTTGCGCGTGCGCTGCGAGCGCCCGCTCCACGTCGTTGCCGCCACGGTTGCGTCGATCGGCCGCGAGCGCACCTTCGAGCCCCGAGCCTTCGCCGAAGCGGTCGCCGAAGCGACGGGGCTGCCCACGTTCGACGTCTACGCGGGGCGCCGGGCCGCATGAATCCGGGCACCCTGCTCGATGCCGCCGGCGTTCAAGCGCTGGCCTTCGCGTGGCTCCGCGACGCGGTCGCACCGCTGAGCGAGTACGGGGAGCGCGAGTTCGCGCGAGTCGAGCCGTTTCGTCCCGGCGAGGAAACGCCGGCGCGGCAGCGCGCCGCGCGGATCGCCGCCATCGCGGCGGCGCTCGACGACGCGCGCTTGGACGCCGCGCGCGAGACGCTGCGCGCGTTGCCCGACGCCGCCGGCGCGATCGCCCGCGCGTCGATGGGCGACACGCTCGGCGACGCGCAGTTTCTCGAGCTGTTGCGTTTCGCCGACGCGTTGCAGCGCCTCGACGGATTGCTCGCCGCCGTGCCCGGCATCGCCGCGCTCGCAAGCGGCGGCGTCCGCGAGACGGCGCGCGCGATCGAGCTGGGCCGCGCGGGTTCGTTCGGTTTCTATCTCGGCGACGCATTCGATCCGCAATTGGCGTCCGCTCGCCGGCGACTCGCCGATTCGCAGGCGGAGCTCGATGCCGTGCGGGGCCGCGCCGCTGCGGAGGTGGCGCGACAGCTCGGCCGCGACGACGTCTCGGGCGACGAGTTCATCGTCATGCGTGCCGACGCCGCTGCCGGCTTGCCGCAAGGCGTGCGCGTTCTCCGCGAAGCGCCGACCTATTGGCTGTGCGCGCTCCAGTACGATCCGCCGTCGCTGGCGGCACTCGAGCGGCGCGACGCCGCGGCCGACGCCGTCGCGCTCGCCGAAGAGTCCGTTCGAGCGCGTCTCTCCGGCGTCGTTCGCGGGCACGCCGCCGAACTCGATCGCGCGGCGGCCGCACTCGGGGAAGTCGACGTGCTGCTGGCCGCCGCGCGCTTCACGCGGCGCTACGGCTGCACGGTTGCCGAGATCGTGGACGACCCGCGCTGCCGGTTCGAAGGCGGCCGTTTCCTTCCGCTGGCGGCGCAGTTGGAGCTGGACGGGCGCGCGTTCACGCCGATCGACGTCGAGCTGACCGGCGTCGCCGTTCTCACCGGGCCGAACATGGGGGGCAAGAGCGTCTGCCTGCGGACCTGTGGCTTCGTCGCGCTGGCCGCGGCGTTCGGGCTCCCCGTTCCGGCCGCCTCGGCTCGGGTCGGGCTCTTCGACGAAATCGCGTGGCTCGGAATCGGCGCCGGCGACGACGAGCTCGGCGGCCTGCTTTCTTCGTTCGCCAAAGAGGTGGTGCGGCTGCGCGAGGTGCTCGAGCGGGGCGCTGGGCGTCTCTTCGTGCTCGTCGACGAGTTCGCGCGAACCACCACGCCGCACGAAGGCAAGGCGCTGCTGGTATCGGTGATCGAGCGGCTGCGCGAGCGCGGCGCCTGCGCGATGGTGGCGACGCACCTGGCGGGCGTCGCTCGGGAGGCCGGCGTCAGGCACTTTGCCGTCCGTGGGCTGCGTGGCATTCCGCGGCGGCCCGCTACGGAGGATCTCCACGAGGCGCTCGCCACGCTGGCGGCATCGATGGACTATACGATCGCTCCGATCGAGGAAGACGGGGCCGTTCGGTCCGACGCGCTCGCCCTAGCCGCGCTGCTAGGCCTCGACGAGGCGTTGATCGCTCGTGCCTACGCGGCGCTCGAGGCGGCTGCGAGGCCCAGCCCGCCACCGGCGTAGAAGGAGGCGCGGTGGATCCGCTCATCATCACGTGCGCGCCGGTCGGCGCCGAAATCACGCCCGAACAGACCCCGTATCTGCCCTACACGCCGGCGCTGCTGGGAGAAACCGCGCGCGCGGTGCGCGAAGCCGGCGGATCGATCGTCCACGTGCACTGCCGCAACGACGACGGCACCAACACCCATGCGGTCGAGCGTTTCGCCCAGGCCTACGACGCCGTGCGCGGCGCGAGCGATCTCATCGTGCAGTTCTCGACCGGCGGCGCGATCGGCATGACTCCCGACGAGCGCGCGAGCGTGCTGCAGCTGCGGCCGGAGATGGCGACGCTCACCTGCGGGAGCGTGAATTTCGGCGACGACATCTTCGAAAACAGCTTCCCGATCATGCGCGGCATCCTGCAGAAGATGCACGAGTTCGGCGTGCGCCCGGAACTCGAAATTTTCGACAAGGGGCATCTCGCCAACGCGCGGCGTCTTGCAAAGGAAGGGCTGCTGCAATTCCCGCAGCACGTCGATTTCGTGCTCGGCGTTCCCGGCGGCATGGAAGCGACGGTGCAAAACCTGTGCGACCTCGTCGACGATTTGCCGCCCGGCTGCACGTGGTCGGTTGCCGGCGTCGGCCGGCAGCAGTTGCCGATGGCGCTGGCGGCGATTGCGATGGGCGGGCACGCCCGGGTCGGCCTGGAGGACAACCTCTATTACAGCAAGGGCCGGCTCGCGCGTAACGAGGAATTGGTCGCGCGCGTCGCCCGCATCTCCGAAGAGGCGGGCCGTCCGGTCGCGACACCCGAGCAAGCGCGGCAAATTCTTGGGCTGCAACCGCGCTCCGCAGGCATTTCCGCAGCCGCCTCATAACTAGAGGCGCGCCACCCTACCAACCCCCTACCGGAGGGCTCGCTAGCTGTTCACCTACGTGGTGCGCCGGACGCTCCAATCGATTCCGCTGCTTCTGGCGATCTCCATCATCCTGTACGCCATCATCTACAACATGCCCGGCGGCATGTTGGCACCGTATCTCCAGAACCCGCACATCACGCCGGCCGACATCGCCCGGCTCAAGCACAATCTGGGGATGGACCAGCCGGTTCCGGTGCAATACTTCAAGTGGCTCGTCCACTATCTCAGCGGCGACATGGGTTGGTCGACGAGCAACTCCGAGCCCGTGCTGCAAGCGATCCTCGAGCGCGTTCCCGCGACCCTCGAGTTGATGGGAACCTCGTTCGTCGTTTCGGTGGTCATCGGCGTCTCGGCGGGCATTCTCTCGGCGGTGTACCGCTATAGCTTCGCCGACTACTTCATCACGACGCTGGCGTTCTTCGGGCAATCGATGCCGGTCTTCTGGTTCGCGCTCATGATGCAGCTCGCGTTCGCGGTGCACGGCGTACCGCTGCCGTTCGGCTATCAAATTCAGCTTCCGTCGGCCGGCATTTCGAGCTTAGACACGTTCGATCTCGGCGACCGGCTGGCGCACCTGGTGTTACCGGTGACGGTGCTTTCGCTGCTTTCGCTGGCGCTCTTCAGCCGGTTCATGCGCTCGTCGCTGCTCGAAGTGCTCGGCACCGACTACATGCGCACCGCCGCCGCCAAGGGCCTGAGCTTCCGCGCGATTCTCTTCAAACACGGGCTGAAGAACGCGATGATTCCGGTGGTGACGATCCTCGCGCTCTCCGTGCCCGGCATCGTCAGCGGTGCGATCATCACCGAGACCATCTTCGCCTGGCCCGGCACCGGCCGGCTCTTCTACAACGCGCTCTCGCAGGGCGATTTGCCGCTGCTGATGGGCTATCTCTTGCTGGTGGCGTTCTTCGTGGTCTTCTCGAACCTCTTTGCAGACGTCGTCTACGCGTGGCTCGATCCGCGCGTGAAGTACGACTAAAGGCGCGAACCGATGGCTGCCACTCTGCCCGCCCCTTCCCCCGATCTCGACGACGATCTGATCGTCACCAAGGTCACGTTCTGGACGCGCCTGCAGCGCCACAAGCTCGCCGTCGCCGGCATCGCCGTGCTCGTGCTGATGATCGTTGCGGCCGTCTTCGCCCACCAGTTGGCGCCCTTCGACCCGGATTTCATCGACAACGTGCACTGGCAGGGTACGCCGCTGCCGCCGTGCTTCCAAGACGCCGCGCAGTGCGGCGGCCACCAGCTGGGGACCGACGAGGTCGGCCGCGACTTGCTCTCGCGGCTCCTCTTCGGAGCGCGCATCTCGCTGACCGTCGCCTCGTTCGCCGTGATCATGGAGGTGCTGATCGGTACCATCCTGGGAGCGGTCGCCGGGTATTACGGCGGCTGGGTCGACCGGATCATCATGCGCGTCACCGACGTCTTTCTCTCGATCCCGCTGCTGCCGCTGCTCCTGGTGCTGACGGCCATCGTGGCGGCCAGTTCCACCAAGGCCTCGCTGAGCTTCGGGGTGATCGTGCTGATCATCGGCGCGCTTACCTGGCCCACCGTAGCCCGGCTCGTGCGGGCCTCGTTCCTGAGCCTGCGCGAGCGCGAGTTCGCCGAGGCGGCGCGGGCGGTCGGGAACAACGACGCCCGGATCATTTTCCGCCACCTCCTGCCCAACGCCGTGGCGCCGATCGTCGTGCAGGCGACCCTCGACGTGGCCAACGTCATCATCCTGGAGTCGACCCTCTCGTTCTTGGGCCTGGGCATCCAGCCGCCGACCGCCTCGTGGGGCAACATGCTCGCCAACGCCCAGTCGAATCTCCAGACCGCCTGGTGGGCGGCCGTCTTCCCCGGCCTGTGCATCCTGGTGACGGTGCTTTCGATCAACTATATCGGCGACGGCCTGCGCGATGCGCTTGACCCGAACATGCGCTAGGCTTTAGACTACCGTGGTCCCTTAGGGAGCCCTCATTTGCGCAAGTGGCGGAATTGGTAGACGCACTAGCTTGAGGGGCTAGCGGGAGCAATCTCGTGCTGGTTCGAGTCCAGTCTTGCGCACCAGTTTTGGGCCTTTGCGACGCCGATGGCGGCGTCGCTACGGGGCTCACGGCCACTAGGCCGCTTCGCCCCTAGGCTCCTTGCCCTCGGCGCCGCAAAGGCCCAAAACTTGCCTGGGGGGCGGGCGCGCGAGGCCGCTTCGCGGCTCGCGCTCGGCGAGGCGCCATCGCGGCTGCGCCGCTTGGCTGGATTGCGGCTTGCGCCGCTCGGCTGGATTGCGGTTGCGGCGCTTGGCTGGAGTTCGACTTTTACGGGTTTTTGAGGTGGGCTTTCGGGCGGGCGTGCTATTCTGGGTCCGGTCGGTTGGCTTTTCTGCGGCGTGTGCCCCTTGGGTGGCACATGAAACAGTCGGTGAGTGCGCCGCGTAGGTCGTTCGTGGAAATCGCGCCGAGGGGGCTTCGTTCATGTGGTTGACCCGTTTCGCAATTAATCGCCCGATCGTCACCGTCATGGTGTTTGTTGGGCTCTTGCTGTTCGGGGCGATCGCGTTCTTTCAAATCGGGCGCAGCAACAATCCGCCGGGAACCACGTGGCCGATCGTCATCGTCGAGGCCAACTATCCGGGCGCCTCGCCGCAAGAGATGGAGCGGCTCGTCGTCAAGCCGATCGAAGATCAGCTCGACGGCATCGACAATCTCGATCAGCTCACCGCGACCGCGCAAGAAGGGCAAGCCTCGATCGGCGTTCAGTTCAAGCTGGGCACCGATTTGAACATCGCGGCGATCGACGTGCAGAACGCCGTCAACACCGCGACCGTCTATCTGCCCACCGATCTCAACCCGCCCTACGTGTACAAAAACGGCGCGTCGGAACCGCTGCTCGACCTGGCGGTCAATTCCAACTCGCTGTCGCCGACGGCGCTTGCGGATTTGGTGAACAACCGGGTCGTCCCGCTGCTCAAAGCCATCCCCAACATTCAAACGGTCGACGTCTACGGTGCGGCCGATCGCGAGTTCCACGTCATGCCCGATCCGGCCAAGCTGGAAGGCACCGGCGCGACGCTGCGCGAGATCTTCGCGGCGGTCGCCGCGAACAACTCGAACCTGCCGGGCGGCATCCTGCGCCAGCCGACTCAGGAAACGACGGTCTCGGTGCACGCCGAAATCAACACGGCGCAAGACCTGCTGAACATTCCGCTGCCGATCCCGGGCCTGTCCGGAAAGAATCTCAAGATCGGCGACGTCGCGACGGCCGAAGACGGACACGTCGAGCCGACCTCGATCTCGCACTACAACGGCTTGCCCCGCCTCTACGTCGAGTTGGGCCGCAATATCAACGCCGACGAGATCACGTCGACGAAAGTCGCGCGCGAGCAGATCGCCAAGATTCAGAAGCAGTTCCCCGAACTCACGTTCCACGAGATCGACGCGCCCGCCGACTACACGCAGAAGTCGCTCAACGGCGTCTGGCAGTCGCTGGTCGAGGGCGTCATCCTCACGATGATCGTGATGATGCTCTTCCTGCACGCCTGGCGCAACGCCGTCGTCGTGATGGTGTCGATCCCGACGTCGATCCTCTCGACCTTCATCTTCATGAAGGCGTTCGGTTTCCACCTCGATACGATGTCGATGATGGGCCTCTCGCTGATCATCGGCATCCTCGTCGACGATTCGATCGTCGTGCTCGAGAACATTACCAGGCATCGAGATCTGGGCGAGGGCCCGATCGACGCCGCGATCAACGGCCGAAGCGAGATCGGCGGCGCGGCCGTGGCGATCACGATGGTCGACGTCGTCGTGTTCCTGCCGATCGCGTTCCTGCCCGGCATCGTCGGCGCGTATCTCAAAGAGTTCGCGGCGGTGATCGTCATCGCGACGCTCTTCTCGCTCCTGGTGTCGTTCACGCTGACGCCGCTGCTGGCCGCGAAGTGGAGCGTGCTCTCGCGTTCGCTGGCGATGCCCGAATGGATGACGTGGCTGAAGTCGTGGAAGGTGACGGTCGGCCTCCTCGTCGCGGCGGCGATCGCCTACTTCATCCACTGGCCGATCAAAGAGCTCAGCTTCGTGATCCCGATCATGATCTGCGCCGTGCTGCTGCTCAACGTGTTCGTGCAGAACTACGACAACGTGCTCGGCTGGTATCGCACCAAGGCCCTTCCGTTCGCACTCGATCACGGCACCTTCGTCGTCTACGTCTGCGCCGTACTGGTCGTCAACGCGGTCACCTTGGCCGCCGGTGCCGGCACCTCGACGCTCGCCGTGGACGTGATCTTCCTGATCTTCGCCGCCATCTCGTGGGGAATCGGCTTGGTGCGCGGCCGCAACGCCAATCGCACGCTCACGATCGCGACCTTCGCGCTTCCGGTCGTCCTGGCGACGCTGGCCATGGCGCCGCTGCCGCCCGACGGGAAACCGCTGCTCGGGGCGATCGCCTTCGATTTCGTTCCCGCGGTGCAAGACGGCGAAATCAGCATGACCGTGACGTACCCGCCGGGGACGCCGATGGCGGTGACCGAGAAGTACGTCAGCCAGCTCGAAAACGGCATTCTCAAGCTCGACGGAATCCAGTCGGTGAGTTCGACGGTCGGCCGTAAGCCGGAGGGCTGGGGAAGCGCGGTCGGCGACAACTACGCGCGCTTGAACGCGCAGACGCTGCCCGATCGCCGCAAAGAAACGTACGCGCTCATCGACGAGATTCGCAAGATGACGGCGCTCGTGCCGGGCGGCGATTTGCAGGTCGCCGGCGAGAGCGGCGGTGGCTCGGGCACGCCGATCTTCTACTCGCTCTCGGGCCCGGAAGACGAACTCGGGCCGGCCGCCGAGAAAGTCGCGCAGTTTCTGCGCGACACGCCCGGCAGCGTCAACGTGCAGACGAGCAACGAACTCGCGGCTCCGCGCTTGAACGTGAACGTCGACGCGCGGCGCGCCGAGATTCTCGGCGTCGCACCCGCCGACGCCGCGGCGGTCGCGCGCTTCGCCGTCGACGGCGCGGTGGCAACCAAGGTGCGTACCGAGAACGGCCTGGTCGACGTTCGCATTCAGTTCCCGCTGGCCGATCGCTCGACGGTCGATCAGCTGCGCGCCGTGCGCGTGCGCGCCGGCGACGGCACGCTGGTGCCGCTCGACGACGTTGCAGACTTCACCTGGACCAGCGCTCCGCTCCAAATCCAACGGCTCAACAAGCAGCGCGTGGTCAACGTCTACGGCGGCGTGCTGCCCGCATACTCGCTGGGTTCGGTGACGGGGCCGCTCGAAGCCAAGCTCAAGCAGCCCGGCTTCCTGCCCGAAGGCGTCTCGCTGACCGCACAGGGCGACTCGCAGTTCCTCCAAGAGACGATGAGCAACATGCTGATCGCCTTGAGCCTGTCGTTCATGCTCGTGTACATGCTGATGGTGCTGCTCTATCAAGCCAGCGGTTTGGTTCGCTCGCTGATGGAGCCGGTGATCGTCATCACGTCGGTGCCGCTGGCGATCATCGGCGCGCTGATGGGGCTGGCCGTGATGCACAAGCTCGAACCGCTCGCCGGGCAGTCGCTCAACATCATCTCGATGCTCGGCGTGATCATGCTCTTCGGATTGGTCGCGAAGAACGGCATCTTGCTCGTCGACTACTCGAATACGCTGTGCAAACGCGGCATGCGCGTGCGCGAAGCCGTCGTTCAGGCGGCCGGTACGCGCTTCAGGCCGATTCTGATGACCACGTGCGCGATGATCTTCGGCATGCTCCCGCTTTCGCTCGGGTTTGCCGAAGGCGGCGAATGGCGGCAGGCGATGGGCACCGTCATCATCGGCGGCCTCGCGAGCTCGCTGATTCTCACGCTCTTCCTCGTGCCGATGATCTACAACACCTGGATCGGGCGCATCGAGCGGCGCGCCGACCGGCGCGCGCTGCAGGCCGAGATGTCGCATCCGGCGGCGGCGCGCGTCTAGCGGCGGCTTGGCTCGGCCCTTAAAAGACCGTTAGACGGAGCGCTCGCTCGTTTATGGGCGAGCAAGCTGGGGCAAAAGGCCTCCATGAATAGCAACAGCCGTTTTCTTCGTCCGACGCGTCTGGGCGCCATCGCGGCGGCCGCCGTCGCGGCGCTGGCGATGACGCTGGCGCCGTTGTCCGGCGTCGCGCAACAGACCGCGACCGTCATCGTCAACGGACAGACGATGCAGTTCGACCAGCCGCCGATCATTCAAGCGGGGCGCGTCTTCGTGCCCATGCGCGCGATCTTCCAGCAACTCGGCGCGAGCGTCGTCTACGCGAACAACCGGATCAACGCGACCGGACGCGGGCGCACGATCTCGCTGACGATCGGCTCCACGCAGGCGACCATCGACGGGCAGCCGACGACGCTCGACGTCGCGCCCTTCATCGTTGGATCGCGCACGCTGGTGCCGCTGCGCTTCGTCGCGCAGGCGCTCGGCGCGAGCGTGAACTGGAACGACGCCAATAGCACCGTCACCATCAACTCCGGTCCGGGCCGCCCGGCGCCGCCGCCGCCGGCGAGCGTCGCGTTCACGATGGTCGCTCCCACCGGAACGGTCTACAATCACTACCCGCAGATCCGCTTCCAGGTCGATCGCCCGACGCGGCTGGGCCTCTTCAGCGTGACCGTCGACGGCCAAGACATCACGCCCAGCTTCACCAACAACGGCGAGTTCTTCGTCGCACGGATGCCCTTCGGGCTCCAGCTCGGTTCGCACCGCGTGCGCGTCACCGGCCGGACCATCGGCGGGATCGCTTTCTCGCGGACGTGGACCTTCAACCAGGGCACGCCCTAGGGGAACGCGCAACATGAGCGGGTGATACGTCGCGCGCTCGTGACCGGCGCCGCCGGCGGCTTAGCCGCCGGCGCCGCTGCATTGCTGGCGCGCGACGGCTTCGCGCACGTCGCCATCACCTACCGGCGCACGCCGCCCGCCGAGACGCTCGCGGCCATCGAAGCTCGCGGCGCGACGGCCGCCGCCCTGCAGCTCGATTTTCTCGACGCGCCGGATCGCATCGAGGCGGCGCTGGCGGGTTACGTGCGCGAAGCCGGACCGTTCGATACGCTCGTTCACGGGGTCGGGCCGCTGGCGGTCAAGAGATTCGAACGCCTCACGCTGGAGGAGTACGCCGAGATCTTCGACGGCAACGTGCGCAGCGCGGTGCTCGCCGCGCGGGCGGTGCTTCCGGCGATGCGGGCCGCACGCTTTGGCAGGATCGTCTTTTTCGGCATGCTGGGTGCGAGCGAGACGCGACCGTACCGAGGCTTCACGCTTTACGGCGCGGCGAAAAGTGCGCTGACCGCGTTCGCACGCGCTTTGGCGGTGGAAGAAGCGCCCAACGGCATTACGGTCAACGTCGTCGTCCCCGGCGACGTGCGCGACAAACGCGCCGGGCGCGCGCAGGCGAGGGAACGGCAGGGCCGCAATCCCGCCGGGCGCCCCGGCAGCTACGAAGACGTGGCCGACGCGATTCGCTTCCTGGTCGCCGAGGAACGGGAGTTCGTCACCGGCGCCGTCCTCGACGTGACCGGGGGGGCGACGCAGCCCGACGAGCGAAACGAACCGGCTCCATGATTTCGAGCGACGATACGAACGTTCATCGCGCCTTTGCGCTGCCCGGTTCCCGAGCCCATTACGGCCCCGACAAGGCCGTGGCCGTCGAACTGATCGATCTCCATCTCACGCCCGATTTCGACGGCGAAAGCCTCGACGGCGTCTGCACGACCACGGTGCGCGCGCTCGACGAAGACGTGCGCTCGCTCGAACTCGACGCGGTCGATCTCGAAATTGCCGACGTGCGCCGGCGCTCGCCCGAAGGCGGCGCCGGGAGCGAGATGCGCTTCGAACGGCGCAACGGCAAGCTGGCCGTCGAGTTCGAGCCGCCCATCCGTGCCGGCGAGCGCACCACGTTCGCGGTCGAGTACCGCGCGTCGCATCCGCGCCACGGCCTGTTCTTCGTCAAGCCGACGGCGGCGCATCCCGAGAAGATCGCGCACGCGTGGACGCAGAGCCAAGACGAGAACGCGCGCTACTGGTTTCCGTGCCTGGACTACCCGCACGAAAAGCAGCGTACGTCGACGACGGTCGTGGTCCCCCGAGGGTATTTTGCGTTGGCCAACGGCGAGCTGGTCGAGCGCGTCGACGACGGCGAGCGCACGGTGTTCCGTTACGTGCAGGAGGTTCCGCACAGCACCTACCTCACGACCATGGTCGCGGGGCCGTTCGCCGAGATCGAGCAGCGCCGGGCGGGCAAGCGCAACGTGCCGGTCTTCTATTACGTGCTGCACGGACGCGAGGCCGACGGCGAGCGCGCCTTTTCGAAGACGCCGAGCATGATCGAGCTCTTCGAAGAGCGCACCGGCACCCCGTACCCCTACGCGCGCTACTCGCAGATCGCGGTCGCCGACTTCATCTTCGGCGGCATGGAGAACACGTCGGCGACGACGCAGACGGACCGGACGCTGCACGACGAAACGGCGCATCTCGATTTTTCCAGCGATCCGCTCGTGTCGCACGAGCTCGCCCACCAGTGGTTCGGCGATCTGCTCACCTGCCGCGATTGGTCGCACGCGTGGCTCAACGAAGGCTTCGCCACGTATTTCGAAACGATCTGGCGCGAGGCCGATCTCGGCTACGACGAGTACCTGTACGACGTCTTTCTCTGCGTCGCGGAGTACCTTCACGAAGACGCCGACCGCTACCGCCGCCCGATCGTGTGCAACACGTACCGCACGCCGATCGAGATTTTCGACCGGCACCTCTATCAAAAGGGCGCCGCCGTGCTGCACATGCTGCGCGGCGAGCTCGGCGACGCGCGCTTCTGGCGCTCCATCCGGCACTACGTGGAGCGCAACGCGCAGCGCAGCGTCGAGACGATCGATCTGATCCGTTCGATCGAAGACGCGACCGGCCGCAACATGCGCGGCTTCTTCGATCAGTGGGTGTTCCGCGGCGGCCATCCGGATCTCGAAGTGCGCTTCTCCTGGGATTCCAAGCACCGCGTGGCGACGGTGACGATCGATCAGAAGCAGCCGATCGACGCCGACTACCCGCCGCACCGTTTCGACGTCGATCTCGGCTTCGTAGCCGACGTGCCCGCTTCGCTTGCGAGCGACGCCGGCCACGGCGCGCTTGCGGGCGAGCGCCGCGTGCGGGCACGCGTCGAGCGCGAGCACGAAACGGTGACCGTCCCGCTCGACTTCGAACCGAAACTCTTCCGCTTCGATCCGGGCGCGTTCGTCCTGGGGAGCGTGACCTACAAGCTCGGCACCGACGCCGCTGCCGCGGCGTTGCGCGGCGACCCGGATATCGTGGCGCGGATTCGCGCGGCCCGCGAACTCGCGCTCGACGGTTCGGCGGCGGCCCGCGAAGCGCTTCAAGCGGCCTTCGACGCCGATCCTTACTGGGGCGTCGCGGCCGAGTGCGCCGCCGCCGCCGGTGCGACGCGCGCGCCGTGGGCGCGAGCGATGCTCCTGCGTGCGTCGAACCACCGCAATCCCAAGGCGCGCCGCGCGATTGCGGCGGCGCTGGGCAACTTTCGCGACGCCGAGGTGGCGACCGCCCTGCTCGAGCGCGCGCGCGACGACGCGTCGTACTTCGTGCGCGCCGCCGCGCTGGCGTCGTTGGGCAAGACGCGCGACGCACGCGCCTTCGACGCGCTGCTCGCGGCGGCCAAAGAGCGTACCTGGAACGGGACGGTCGAGGCCGGAGCGATTCGCGGCTTGGCCGAACTTGCCGACGCGCGCGCGCTCGAGCCCGTGCTCGAAGCCTCGCGGCCCGAAAGCGACGAAGGCGTGCGGCGCGCGGCCGCGCACGCGATCGGACGCATCGGCGAACTGGTGGAATCGGAGCGCACGCGCGTGGCGGGCGCGCTCGAGCGGCTCGTCGACGACGACACGTTTCTCGTGCAGCTTGCGGCGATCGCCGCAGCGGAAGGGCTGCTCGACGCGCGGCTGCTGCCGGCGCTCGATCGCCTCTCGCAGACGGCGTTCGACGGGCGCATCCGGCGCGACGCGACCGAAGCCGCGATGCGGATCCGCGAGTCGGCGCGCGTTCCCGCGCAAGTGACCGCCATGCGCAGCGATATCGACGGGCTACGTGAAGAGCACCGGAAGCTACAGGAGAAGATCGAGGCGCTCTCGCGGAGTTAAGCGGCGGCTGGCCGCCCTCGCCGTCGCCTTCGGCCTAGCCGTCGTCGCCGCGTTGCTGTGGTTCCGCTTCGTCACTCCGCGCACCGCCCCGACCCCTCCCGTACGCCCGGAGAACGCCGCGCGCGCGACGCCGACGCCGCGTCCGCCGCCGTGGCTGCCGCGCGACGTCGCCCGTCTGCACGCCGCGCTGCGCGGTGCGTTCGCGCCGGCCATCGACGGTGCCGATCGCTGGAGTTTGGCCGTGATCGCCAACGACGGCGCGACGATTTATAACGACCACGCCGACCGGGCGGTCGCACCCGCGAGCGTGCAGAAGCTGATCGTCGCGGCCACCGCCCTCGACGCCCTCGGCGCGCAGTTTCGCTTTCACACGCTGCTCGCGGCGCGCGAGCCCGTCGACGGCGACGGAACCTTACGCGGCAATCTCTGGCTGATCGGCTCGGGAGATCCGTCGTTGCGTTCGGCCGATCTCCGTGCCGGCGTCGCCACGCTCTTCAACGCCGGGCTGCGGCGGATCGCGGGCGGCGTCGCCGTCGACGCGCGCGCGCTGGGCGGCCCGGAGATCAATCCGCATTGGGATCCCGACGACCTGAGCGAAGATTACGCGGCGCCGACCAGCGCCGTTTCGCTCGACGAAGACACCGTCGAGTTCGACGTGACCGGCACGAGCCCGGGTGCGGCGGCGCAGGTGAGCGTCGAACCTCCGAGCGCCGCGGTGACGACGACGGGCCAGATCGTCACGTCGAGCGAGAGCGACGACGTGGTGATCGCCGCCGAAGAACGGCCCAACGCCTTCCGGCTCGACGGATCGATCCCGGCCGGCGTGCACGAAAAGTTCTGGGTGCCGGTGCACGGCATTGCTGCGTACGACGGCGCCGTTCTCCAGCGCATGCTCGCCGATCGCGGGATCGGCACGGAGCGTCCGCCGGCCATCGAACCCGCGCCGCTCGATGCGATCTCGCTCTGGGAACGGCGTTCGCCGCCGCTGCGCTCGCTGGAGGCGTGGATGCTCTTCAAATCCGACAACCACTTTGCCGAACAGCTGCTGCGCACGGTTGGGGGTGCCGACGCCGACGCTCCCGACGACGCCGGAGGGATTCTGGCGGAGCGCCGCTTCCTCAGCGCTCGCGGCATTCCGACGCCCGGTTTGACGCTCTACGACGGCAGCGGCCTCTCGCCGGAGAATCGCGTCGCCGCGATCACGCTCGCCTCGGTGCTGGCCGATGCCGAGCTGCGCGGCGGCGACGCGTCGCTCTACCTGTTGCTGCCGCAAGGAGGGCGCCAGGGCACGCTGCGCCATTACGACTTTACCAGCGCGCTCGGCCGCGTGCGCGCCAAGAGCGGTCACATCGGCGGCGTCGCATCGCTGGCGGGATACGTCAACACGCTCCATCACGGCCGCGTGGCGTTCGCGTTCTCGATCAACGGTTCGCCCGGCGACCCGGATGCGGCGATCGTTCGGGCGGTCGATCGGATCGCCGACCTGTAGGCGAGGCCTGCAAGGGACTTTCCGAGCGGGAGAGCTATGAAGAGCGGATGCTCGACGAATCGCTCCTCTCCGCGCTGATCGCTCGCGCGCTGCGCCGCGGCGGGGATTTCGCCGACGTCTTCTGCGAGCGCCGGACCGCCATCGCGTACCGGCTGCAGGACGGCCGGATCCACGAGGGTTCGGTCGGCGTCACGACCGGGGTCGGAATTCGCGTCATCGTCGGCGAGTCGGCCGGCTACGCCTACTCCGACGATCTCGAGCCGGCCGCGCTGATGCGGGCCGCCGAGGCCGCGTCGTTGATCTCGCGGACCGCGGCCGCCCAGACGGTGGCGGCCGCCGAGCTCGTGGCCGTCGCGCCGGGTGCCTCGCATTACGGGCGCGTCGACGGAGCGGTCGACGCGGGCACGTACGTCGCCCTCCTGGAGCGCGCCGACGTGACCGCACGCGCCTTCGATCCCCGCGTGGTCGCGGTCAACGCCCACGTTACCGACGAACTGCAAGAGGTGTGGATCGCGACCAGCGAGGGGCGGCTGGTGAGCGACCGGCGGCCGCTCGTGACGCTCGGCGTCCAGGTGGTCGCCAGCGACGGCCGCGAGCGCGGCTCGGGATACGTCGGCGACGGCGGTCGCACGTCGATGGCCTTCTTCGACGGCACGATGCCGGAGGAGCTGGCGCGCGACGCCGCGCGGATCGCCACCGTCAACGTCGCCGCGGTTCCCGCGCCGGCGGGCGAGATGGAGATGGTGGTCGGTGCCGGCGGCGGCGGCGTGCTGCTCCACGAAGCGGTCGGCCACGGCCTCGAGAGCGATTTCAACCGGCGCGGCACCTCGCTCTACAGCGGTCGCGTCGGCGAGCGCGTCGCCAGCGATCTGGTCACGATCTACGACGACGGCAATCTCGACGAAGAGCGCGGCAGCGTCAACGTCGACGACGAAGGCGTTCCCGGGCAGCACAAAGTCTTGGTCGAGCGCGGCGTGTTGCGCGGCTACATGCAAGACGTGCTCAACGCACGCCTGATGGGCGTCGCGTCCACCGGCAGCGGCAGACGCCAGTCGTTCCGTTTTTTGCCGCAGCCGCGCATGTGCAACACCTACATGCCCGACGGCGAATCGAGCGTCGAAGAGATCCTCGCATCGACCAAGCGCGGCATCTACGCGAAGTCGTTCGCGGGCGGCCAAGTCGAGATCAGCAAGGGCGATTTCGTCTTCATGGTCGGCGAGGGGTACCTCATCGAAAACGGCAAGATCGCGGCGCCGATCAAGAACGCGACGATCGTCGGAAACGGGCCGGACGCGATGACCAAGGTGGTCGCCGTCGGCAACGACAGCCGGCTCGCGCGCCGTCACTACACCTGCGGAAAGGGCGGCCAATACGTGCCCGTCGGCGTCGGAATGCCAACCGTGAAGATCGCTTCGATTACCGTGGGAGGAACCGGCGCGTGACGGCGGGAGAAGAGCGCGCGATCGAGATCGCTCGCGCCGCGGTCGACGCGGCGCGCGGCGCCGGCGCCGATCAGGCCGAAGCGACGGTGTCGGTGGCGCAGCGGTTTCACGTGGAAGCGCGCGAGGGGTCGATCGCCAAGCTCGAGCGCTCCACGGGCAACGGGCTGCGCGTGCGCGTTTTGCGCGGCGGCCGCAAGGCGACGCTGTCGACTTCCGACCTCACGCCCGGGGGCGTTCGCGACGCGGTGGCGCGCACCGTCGCGCAGGCGGCGTTCGTCGCCGAAGACGAGTTCGCGGCGCTTCCCGACGCGTTCGGCAACGGCGACGTCGCGCTCGACCTCTACGATCCCGCCGTGGAAGCTCGCTCCGACGACGACAAGATCGACGACGCGCTCGAGCTCGAGCGGCTCGTTCGGGCCCGCGACGCGCGCATCACCAACTCCAGCGGGTCGCACTTCACCGACGCGATTTCGATCGCCGCCATCGCGAATTCGGCCGGCTTTGCGGGTGCGTACACGTCCTCGCGAGCGGGCCGTTCCACCGGCCCGGTGGCGCTCGACGGCGACGTTCGCCGGACGGCGCACTACGGCACGGCGGCGCGCGGGTTGGCCGAACTGGAAAGCTTGCAGGCCGTCGCCGAAAATGCCGCACGGCGGGCGACCGAGCTGTTCGGCGCGCGCAAGCCGCCGACGATGCGCTGTGCGGTCATCTTCGAACGCGACGTTGCGGCCGCCATTCTCGAGGACGTCTTCGGCGCGCTCTCGGCCGCCAACGTAGCGACCGGCAACTCCTGGCTGGTCGGGCGGGTCGGGAGCCGGATCGGCAGCGACGCCGTCACGATCGTCGACGACGGCCGCATGCCGGGCAAGCTCGGAAGCTCGCCGTTCGACGGGGAGGGCGTGGCCACGCGCCGCACGCCCGTCTTCGAGCGAGGCGTGCTGCAGACGTTTCTCTACGACACCTACTACGCGCGCAAGCTGGGGGCGGCGACCACCGGCAACTCCAACGGCGCCGGGATCGGCACCAACAACTTCTATCTCGAGCCCGGAAGCCGATCCCTCGAGGCCCTGATCGCCGCGACGCAGCGCGGCGTCCTCGTGCTGGACACCATCGGTTTCGCGACCGAGCACGCTTCGGGCACCTACAGCCGAGGCGCGCGCGGTTTTTTGATCGAGAACGGCGAACGGAGCTATCCGATCGATGAGTTCACGATCGCCGGCTCGTACGCCGATATGCTCGCTGCCGTCGACGCCGTCGCCGACGATTTGCGCTTCGACGCTCCCGTCGTCTCGCCGTCGTTCCGCGTCGCCGAGATGACCGTCAGCGGCAACTAAGAAGGAGGCCTTCCCAACCCCATGCCAAACGCGGCGATCAGTTTTACGCTCATCATGCGCATCGAGATGCCGAACGAACCGGGCGCCTTCGGCACGCTGGCAAATGCGGTCGGCGACGCCGGCGGCACGATTGCGGCGGTCGACATGCACACCGTGACCAAATCGCGAGTCGTGCGCGACGTGACCATCAACGTTCCCTCGGACGCGGTCGCGACGCAAGTGCGCGCCGCGATCGGCGGCATCGAGGGCGCGCGCATCGTCAGCGTCTCCGATTCGACGTTTCTCGCGCATCTGGGCGGCAAGATCCGCGTCGAGCCGAAGATCCCGGTGAAGACGCGCTCGGATCTTTCCACCGTGTACACGCCCGGCGTCGCGCGCGTTTCGATGGCGATCGCCGCCGATCCGAGCAAGGCGTTCCAGCTCACGATCAAGCGCAACACCGTCGCCGTCGTCAGCGACGGCACGGCCGTTCTCGGCTTGGGCGATATCGGTCCGCTGGGCGCGCTGCCGGTGATGGAAGGCAAGGCGATGCTCTTCCGCCAGTTCGCCGATATCGACGCCTTTCCGATCTGCCTGGATACCAAAGAAGTCGACGAAATCGTCGAGACGGTGATTCGCATCGCGCCGGTCTTCGGGGGCATCAACCTGGAGGATATCAGCGCGCCGCGCTGCTTCGAGGTGGAGCAGCGGCTGATCGAAGCGCTCGACATTCCCGTCATGCACGACGATCAGCACGGCACGGCGGTCGTGATTCTCGCGGCCCTCATCAACGCGACGCGCGTCGTCGGCAAGCGCCTGGAAGACCTGCGCGTGGTGGTTTCGGGCAGCGGCGCCGCCGGTACCGCGACGATCAAGATGCTGCTCGAAGCCGGCGTGGGCGACGTCGTTCCGGTCGACCGCAGCGGCGCGCTCAATCGCGAGGACCGCTACGAGAACCCGCACTGGCGCTGGCTGGCCGAGCACTGCAACCGGGAGAACCGCAAGGGCGCCCTCGCCGACGTGCTCCACGGCATGGACGTGTTCATCGGCGTTTCGGCGCCGGGGATTCTCCAGCCCGAGCACATCGCCCGGATGGCGCGCGACCCGATCGTCTTCGCGATGGCCAACCCCACCCCGGAGATCATGCCCGACGTTGCGGCCCCGGTGGCCGCCGTGGTCGCTACCGGCCGCTCGGATTTTCCCAACCAGGTGAACAACCTGCTGGCCTTTCCCGGGATCTTCCGCGGCGCTCTCGACGTCCGGGCGCGCCGAATTACCGAGAAAATGAAGCTCGCGGCGGCCTTCGCCATCGCCGCCATCGTCGGCGAGGAGGAGCGCAGCCCCGAGTACATCATCCCGAGCGTTTTCGATACCCGGGTGGTCGACGCGGTGGCCAAAGCCGTGGCGACGGCGGCCGTCGAGGAAGGCGTAGCCCGAAGGACGCTGGTAAAGAACGAAGGGGAAGATCTCGCCGCGAGCGTGTGAACACAGGGAAGGATACCGCGCATGGCATTAGCCCGCATCCTCGTGATCGAAGACGACGAGGACGTTGCCCGTCTCGAGCAGACCGTGCTCGAGCGCGCCGGCTACGAGCTGCGGGTGACCGGCAGCGGCGCCGAAGGCCTGGAACTGGCCGAGAGCTATAAGCCCGACGTGGTCGTGCTGGACGTCGGGCTCCCCGACATCTCCGGCCTCGACGTCTGCACCTCGCTCTCCAATTCGAACAACGCCTTCATTCTGATGGTCAGCGGCCACTCGCGCGAGCAAGATATTTTGCTCGGCCTGGGCCTCGGCGCCGACGACTACATCACCAAGCCGTTCTCCGGCAACGAGCTCGTCGCGCGCGTCGCTTCGTTTCTGCGCCGCCGCGAGAAGTTCGCGGCCAAGCCGGTCGGCAGCAACCTGCTCACGCTCGGCACGGCGCAGCTCGATCGCGACTTCCACACGCTGGCCAACAACTCGCACCAGGTGACGCTGACCGCGCTCGAGTTCCGGCTGCTGTGGTTCCTGGGCGAAGCCGAAGGCCGGCTGCTCACCCGCGCGCAGATTCTCGAGCAGGTGTGGAACGATACGTCGGGCGTGCCGACGCGCGTCGTCGACGTCCACGTGGCGGCGCTGCGCAAGAAGCTCATCGAGGTCGACGCGCCGCTCGAGATTGCGAGCGTTCGCGGCATTGGCTACCGCCTCGACAAAAAATAAGCTCGAGGCGCTCCGCCTCGAAGCGCGCGACCCACGGCCGCTCTACGTTCAGCTCGCCGATCAGCTCGTCGACGCGATCGAGAGCGAGCGCTTACGCCCCGGCGATCGCCTGCCCGCGATGCGCGAGCTCGCGCGCCAGCTCGATTGCGCGCTGGTAACGGTTTCACAAGCGTACGAACTGCTCGCGGCGCGCGGGCGCGTGCTCTCGCGCGTGGGCAAAGGCACGTACGTCGCCGAGGCCGCGCCGCCCGACGCGCCGTTCGCGCGCCGCTGGGAGCCCGACGCCGGACGCTTCGCGCGCGCGCAGCGGCTCGAAGGCGTCATGGAACAGCTCGTGCGCGTTACGGCGCCGGGCGTGGTCACCCTCGCGACCGGCCATCCGGCTCCCGAGACGTTTCCGCTGCACGATTTCGGCCGGGCCTTCCACCGGACGCTGCTCGACGATCCGCCGGAGCTGATGCAATACCGCAGCTCGACCGGCGATCCGGATCTGTGCGAGACGCTGGCGGCATTCTTGCGGCGCCGCGGCTGCAACGCCGACGCCTCCGACGTGATCGTCTGCTCGGGCGCCCAGCAGGCCGCCGACATCGTCGCTACCGTGCTGCTCGACGAGCGCAGCGTCGTCGCCAGCGAAAGCCCGAGCTATTCGGGAACGCTGGGCGTCTTCGACGCGCGCGGCGTCACGTACGTCGAAGTTCGCGGCGACGACGACGGCGTGCGCGTCGACGACGTCGAACGCGTCTTCGCCGAGTATCGCCCGCGGCTGTTCTACGTCAATCCCATCGCGCAAAATCCGACCGGCGCGGCGTTGCCGGCGCGGCGCGCGAAACAGATCGTGGCGCTCGCGCGCCGCTACGACGTCGTGCTGCTCGAGGATCAAACCGGCTGGGAGCTAGCGTACGACGCGGCCGCGCCGCCGCCGCTGGCGGCCTACGATACCGACGGCCGCACGATTCTCATGGAGAGCCTCTCGAAATCGATCTTTCCCGCGCTGCGCATCGGCTATCTCTACGCCAAAGGTGGGATCGCCGAGGCGCTCGAGGTCGCCAAAGTGCGCGCCGACGTCTTCACCTCGACCCTGACGCAGCGCGCGCTGTGGCGGTTCATGGACGGCCCGGCGTACGCGCGGCATCTGCGTTCGACGCGCGCGCTCTACCGCGAACGGCGCGACGCGTTTCTCGAGGCGTTGGGCCGCGCGGTTCCCTGGGCGGCGGTGCGTCCGCCGGCGGCCGGCACGAACGTGTGGCTTCCGCTGCCGCCGCGCATCTCCACGCAAGCGGCCTTCGATGCGTGCGCGCGCGAGGGCGTGCTGGTGATGCCGGCCGAGCCGTTTTACCCGACGCGCAGCGGCCCGCCCGCGTTGCGGCTCTCGTTCGGCCACCTGCCCGTCGGCGAAGCCGCCGAAGGCGTCGCGCGCCTGGGGCGCGCGCTCGCACCGCTGGTGGCGTCTTGAAGGGCTAACGCCGTGCTGCCCGCGGCCGCTCCGCCGGCCTTTACCGTGCAGCGCGTGACGACCGGCGTTCCCTACAGCGGAGCGATCGGCACGATCGCGATCGATCCGCGCAGCGCGCGCAACGTCACGGTGGCGTCGCTGTCGGGCGGCGCCTTCGCGAGTTCGGACGGCGGCCGCTCGTGGCATCGCGTGGACGGATTGCGCAGCGACCGCGTCGAGGCGTTGCTCTATCTTCCCGCGTCGCACCGGCTGATCGCGACCGCGGCCGCTTCGTACGATCTGCGCGCGAGCGGGCTGTGGGTTCGCGACGCGCGCGCGGTTTGGCGGCGCAGCGCCGCCGTCTTTCCGCCCGGCTGTTCCGCGGCGAGCGCGTGGGGCATATCGGCGCAGCCCGATAGCGGAAGGCTCTACGTCGCGACCGACTGCGGCATCGCCGTCGGCAGCGCGGACGCGCGGCAGTGGCACGCGCGAAGCATCCTGGGCGCGTCGCCGCCGTACATGTCGGTGGTGGCGCTCGGGGGCCGGCGCGCGATCGTCGGCGGGCCGAACGGCTTTTGGTACACGCGCGACGGCGGCGCGACCTTCCGGCGCGAAAAGACCGGCATCGGCGGCGTGACGGGAATTCGCGGGCTGGCGCGCGATCCGCGCGGCGGCGAACGCGCGTACGCCGTCACCGATGCGAAGCGGCTCTACGAAACGCGCGACGGCGGAGCGACGTGGCATCGCATCGAGGCCGGCGCGGGAAGCTTGAGCTGCGGCGGCGACGCGTTCGTGAAGGCGGCCGCGCAGGGCGGTTCCGTCGCGCTGTACTTCGGCAATCGATGCGATGCGAAACGCACGACGTTCGACGCACGCGCCGAGCCGTTCGAGCGGGCGCCCGCGTGGACGCCGCTCGAGGTGGACCATCCCGACGCGCGCGACCTCGCGTTCGAACCCGGGGCCGAACGGCCGGTGCTGATGAGCACCGACGGCGGGCTTCACGCCAGCGCGGACGCGACCAACTTCCATCTGGCCGCCAGTCCGGCAACCGGATTGGACGCACTGCAAGTGACGGGCGTCGCGGGCCAATACGTCGGCGCGAGCGCTGCGCCCGATCTGTATTTCACGACGCAGGACGATTTGTTATGGGCCGTACGCGACGGCGTCGCAACCGGTTCGCTCGCGTGGGAAGGCTTCTATCTCGCCCTCGCACGGCACGTTCCCGAGCAACGATCGTCGATCGTGACCTACGCCGTCTGCGGCGGCTGCAAGAACGGCGCGGCGGGAGCGCTGCTGCGCAATCCGCACGACTGGAACGACGCGTCGCCGCACCAGCGCGCGCCGGTCTTGGCTCCGGGCGGCCAGTACGTGCAGCAGGCGGCGATTGGGACGAACGCGCCTTCGATGCTGGCCTGGAGCGCCGATCGCGGCGCGACGTGGCGCGTGCTCGCGCGCTTCACGCTGCCGTTGCGCGGCGAACCCGTGCTCGCCGGCGACGCGCTCGATCCGGTCGCCTTTCAACCGGTTCAGAGCGGTACCAATGCCGACGGAACGCAGATCGTGCGCCTGGCGACCGTGACGCACCTCACGAGCGGGGCCGCGGCGGTGCGCTATCCCGCGATGCAAGGCTTCGGCTCGCTCGCCGTCGTGCCGACGGCCTTCGCGTGGTTCGACGTGCTCGGCGTCGATCCAGAGGCGCCGGCGCACGCGATCGCGCCCGACGCCGGCGACGGCGACGTGAAGGTGACCTACGACGGCGGCGATCGCTGGATCGCGATTCCGGCACTGCACGCGCTGCTCTCGCACGGCGGACGGTACGCGTTGCGCTTGCGAGCGAACGATCGCGTGGCGACGCTCGTCTCCGCGGTCGCGTTCTGCCCGGGCGATTCGCGGCGGGTGCTGATCGCCACGCGCGCGGGGGGAGCGTATCTCTCCAGCGACGGCGGCGTCGGTTGGCAGCCGGTTCCGGGCAGCGGCCGGATCGCCTACGGCGACGCGATTTTTTGGCTGGACGGCTGCGCCTCGGCCTGGATTGCGACGTACGGCAGCGGCATCTGGCGCGTGACGATGCCGCCGCTGCCCGCGGCGGAGATGCCCGTCGCGCCGGCGCTCGGCCCCGGGCTTGCGTCGCTGCCGCCGCTGGCGGGCCCCGGCATCGCGATTACCTCGGGCACGATCGAGGAAGGCGAACGCGTGCTGGATCCGCACGATCCGTTGAGCGTCGCGGTGACGCACGTTCCGGCACTGGGCCGGTTCGTGCTCGCCGTCGACGGCCGCGCGATCGCCAACGTCGCCGCCGGGCTGCCGTTGCTGGAGTATTCGGCCGCGCCGGCGTTCTGGCCGACCGGGCATCACGCCGTTTCGGTCGTCGACGTCTCGCAATCGCCGGCGGTAACGCTCTCCACCAGCGAGTTCGTCGTTCCGTAGCCTAGCTAATGGAGATTGCTTTGCAGGCGAAGGTGAGGGCGTAGGTGCCTTTGCCGGGATCGCCGTTCGCAGCCGAATCGGACGGCGTTGCGACGCTGCAGGCGATCGTGCCGGCGAGTTTGGCTCCGCGCATCTGCCGCACGACCAGGCGCACGTTGCGCTCGGTGAGCGACGGCCACAGCGCCGTGCGGTCGGCGGCCGTCAACGCGCGCGTCAGCGTGACGGTGGCGAAGCCGGGGCCCTTCGACGAATCGAACGTGGTGCCGTCGTACGTGCCGGTGGCATTGCGTCCTAGCGTCATCGTCGTCCACGTTCCTAAATCGCGCGTGCCGTACGTCACGGCGTAGACGGTCGATTGCGCCGCGCCCGGCACCGGCGCGAGCGTCGCGGCGAGCGCGAGGAAGAGACACGAGGCAAAAGCGCGCATCGGCACCTCCAAAGAACGGTCTACGTGCGCCGGGGAGCGAGCACCTGGTTTTCGACGCGGATGCGCCAAAAGAGCAGTGCCGCGTTGAGTGCCGAGAACGCGATCGCGATGGCGTAAGCGCCGAACGCCAGCGGGAGCACGGCGAGTTCGCAACAGACGACGACGTAGTTGGGATGGCGCACGAAGCGGTACGGGCCGCGACGAACCAGCGGCGCGCCGGGAAGCGTGACGACGCGCGTCGTCCAGAACTCGCCCAGCGAGACGACCACCCACACGCGCGCGGCTTGCAGCAGCGCGAAAAGCCCGAGCAGCCACCAGTTGGGCGCCGTCGAAGGCGGAATCAGGATCGCCATGGCGGCGAGCCACGCCGCGTGCAACGCAACGACCAACGGATAGTGCGTTGCGCCCGCCTCGACGCCGCCGCGAGCCAGCAGCGCGGCGGTATTCCGTCTGGCGTAGGCCAGCTCGGCGATGCGTTGCAGCGCTACCAGGCCGAGAACGATCCACAGAATCACGGGCGCGCTTCCAACAGGGTGAAACCCGCAGTGAATCCCGGTCCCATGCCGCTGACGAGCGCGCGCCGCCACGGCGCCGGCGCGCTGGATTCGAGGAACCGTTCGAGGACGAACATGACGGTCGCCGCCGACATGTTGCCGTACTCGCGCAACACCTCGCGCGATTCGGCGAGCGTGCCGGGTGCGAGCTCGTAGGCGTGCTCGAGCGCGTCGATCACCTTGGCGCCGCCCGGATGGCAAACGAAGCGGTCGACGTCGCGCAGCGTCAGCCCGCGCTCGCGCAGAAATGCCTCGGCCACCTCGCGCAACTGCGTCGACACCAAGTCGGGAATATCGCGCGAGAAAATGGCTTTGAGGCCGTCGCCGGTGACGTCCCATCCCATCACGTCGAGGCTGTCGGGCCACGTATACTCGCCGCCGCCGCAAATGGCCGGCCCCGAGCCGCCGGTCGAAATCAGCAGCGCGGCCGCGCCGTCGCCGAAGAGCGCCGTCGCGACGATGTTGCTCTTGCTGAAGTCGTCGCGCCTGAACGAGAGCGCGCACAGCTCCACGACCAGCAGCAGCACCAAGCTTCCGGGGTCGTCGCGCGCCATGGTGGCGGCGCGGGCGAGCCCGATCGTTCCGCCGCCGCAGCCCAGCCCGACGATCGGGAGGCGCCGCGCCGTGCGCCGCAACCCCATCCGCTCCATGAGCAGCGCATCCAGGCTCGGCGTTGCGATGCCCGTGGTCGAGACGGCCACGATGGCGGCGACGTCGGACGCCTCGCGCCCGGCGCGTTCGAGCGCGGTTCGGGTGGCCGCTTCGAGCAGATCGACGGCCGATTCGAGGTAGATCCGGTTGCGTTCGGGCCAGTCGTGCTCGCGCTCGTACCACTCGACCGGGACGCACGAATAGCGCGAGACGATGCCGGTATTGCCGAACATCGGGAGCAGCCGCACGATCTCGCGCGAGCGGGGGCCAAGGGCCAGCGCGATCCGCCGCGTGACGTCGGCTTGGTCGAGCCGGTACGGCGGCACGGCGGTGGCAATGCCGGAAATTCGGGCCTCGGAGCTCACCAGGCCAGCTTTCCCCGGCGGGTCGCTTCCGAACTTCCTGCCAAAGGGAGAGGGCCGGCACGGCAGGCTGCGCGGCGCGGCTGCCGTAAGCCCTAACCCCCGTGACGTTCAGACCGATTGCAGCAGCTTTTTTGGCGGCCGGCTTGTTGGGTGCCGTTCCCCGGCCCGCGCCGCTGATCGTCTACACGTCGCCGGCCGGGATCCGTCCCGCCGGCGCCGATCCCGTGCACCCCACCGACTCGGTGCTGCCCAACGGCCGGATCGCCGCGCCGGCGGGCAAGACCGTCTTCGTCGGGACCAACCCGCTGGGAATGGCGCTGACGCCCGACGGCCGCTTTGCGATCGTGAGTAACGACGACCAACGGACCGGCGGCCTGGCGCTTCCCAACTCCGCAACGCCGCTGCAGATCGGCTACTCGCTGGCCGTGGTCGACACCAAGACGATGAACGTCGTCAACGTCTACCACGATCCGTCCGCCGCGTTCTTCTTGGGCGTCGCGGCCGTGCGCGATCCCTCCGACCCGTCGCGCACGATCGTGCTCGCCTCCGACGGGGGCGGTGGAGTCGTCCGCGTATTCGATCTCGACGCGAGCGGCCAGCTGACTCCCGAGCAGCAGACGATCGCGCTGCCGGCACGCCAAGGCTGGCGCCCGTATCCCGCCGGCATCGCGACGACGCCGGACGGCCGCATCGCTTACGTCGCCGATAACTTCGACGGCGCGCTCACCGCGATCGACGTCGCGCGCCGCACCGCGATTCGCACCGTGGCCGTCGGGAACTTTCCACTGTACGTCGGCGCGGGCGCCGGGCACGTGCTCGTGACCGCCGGCGGATTGATGGGGTACGCCGCCGTCGCGCCTGCAAAGCTGCCCACGTTCGCCGCGCCGTCGTTCGATCCGCAGCAATCCTCGGTGCTGTCGGTGCTCGATCTGGCCGAAAACGGCGACGTCGCCGGGCAGCAGACGGTGCCGATGGATCCGCAGCCGGACGGAACGACCGATATCGGCGGCGCCGTTCCCGGCTCGATCGTCGTCACGCGCAGCGGGACGCAAGCGTACGTCGCGCTGGCGAACGTCGATCGCGTCGCCGTCGTTTCGCTCGAAGGCCAGCCGCGCGTCGTGCGCGGACTGGATTTACGGCTCTATCCGAACGCGCCGTACGGCGCCGCACCGAGCGGCCAGGCGCTGTCGCCCGACGGCAAGCGGCTCTACGTCGCGCTGGCCGGGCTCGACGCGGTCGCAGTGCTCGACGCGCGCGCGCCGACGAAATACCGCTACGGCCTCATTCCGACGGGCTGGTATCCGAGCGCGGTCGAGCTTTCGTCGAACGGCCGCTTTCTCTACATTCTCGACGCTAAAGGCGTCGACGGCTGGGGCATGCTGCAGCGCGTCGATCTCAAGCACACCTCGCTAGTGAAGACGACGCTGGCCGCGCTTCGCTATTTGCGCACGCCGGGCGTGGCGAAGTTCGATGCCGTCGTGCCGCCGCTGCGGTCGGACAAACGCAGTGCCACGATCGATCGCATCGTCTACATCGCGGTCGGAACCGCAACCTACGACGCGATGCTCGGCGATTTGAAAGATTCGGCCGGCGACCCGCACGGCAACGGCGAGCCGTCGCTCTGCACCTATCCCGAGAGCGTCACGCCGAATCTGCACGCACTGGCGCGCCAGTACGCCCTGGCCGACAACTTCTACGCTGCCGACTCGTCGCTCGACGCCGCGGTCGAAGCGGCGACGGCCGGCGAAACGCCGCTCTACACGCAGCTCACCGCGCGCGTTTCGGCCAGCCGCGCTCCGCTGCAAGGCTTCGGAAACGATCCCGAAAACTACGGCCGCCCGGGATACGTTTTCAACGCGATGGCGCGCGCCGGCTTGACCTATCGCGACTACGGCGGCGTGATGCAGCTCTCCGGCTACGACGGCGGCCTCTACCATCTCGACGTGCCGGGCCTGGCAGCGCTATATGGAAACGTCGACCCGAACTACGCGGGCTGGAATCCGAAGATCGACGACGCGCACCGCGCGCAGGAGTTCGTCGCCGACATGGGGCGCTACGTCGACGCCGATCAAGCTCCGGCATTTGCCTTCGTCTGGCTGCCGACGGGGCCGCGCGCCGGCGCCGTGGGCGACGCCGACCGCGCTCTCGGCACGATCGTCGATTACCTCTCGCACACGCCGCACTGGAGCTCGACGGCGGTGTTCGTCGTGCCGGAAGGCGTGGCCGACGGGACCGACCACGTCAACGGCCAGCGCAGCTACGCGCTCGTGGTCTCGCCCCTGGCGCGCCGAGGGTACGTCGGGAAGGCCCACCTCTCGGTGGCCGGCGTGGTGAAGACCGAGGAAGAGATTCTGGGCCTCCCCGCGCTCACGCTCGACGACCTGCTGGCCACCGATCTCGGCGATTTCTTCGTGGACGCGCCTCAGCCCGAGCCCTACCAGGCGATTCGCTAGCGAGGCGGGCCTTCGGGGCCGAAGTTCGAATGAACGTCGTTTCATGAGCAGTGCAAAATCGGCAATTCACGTGGGCGGCCGCCTGATCGGCTCGCCGGCCGGAACCCTGCGCGCCGCCGTGCTGGTTCGGCCCTCGCGCACGGTCGAAAAAGCCAGGCCGCTCCCGGGCGAGCCGGGCGCCGTCTACGACTGGGCGCTGGAGCAGCACGCCGTGCTCTGCAAGACGCTGGCCTACTTCGGCGTCGAGACGCTGGAGCTCGAAGCCGGCGGCGACGATTCACACGAGACGGCCGTTTGCGATGCCGCCGTCGCGTTCGACGACGGGGCGGTGATGATGCGCCCCACCGCGATGTCTCGCCGGGCCGAAGCCGACCGGCTGCAAGTCGAGTTGGAACGCCTCGACGTGCCGGTGGCCGGGCGCATCGAGGCGCCGGGCCTACTCGACGGCGGCGACGTGCTGCTTGCGGGAAACACGGCCTTCGTCGGTGCCGGCGCGCGCGGCAACGCGCTCGGCCGCAACGGGTTGGCCGAGGCGGCGCGCAAGCACGGATTCCAAGTCGTCGAGGTCGCGCTCGATCCGAGCGTACCGTCGTTGCGCTCGGTGGCGTCGGCGGTCTCCGCGGATACGATCGTCGTCGCAGGCAGTAAGATCGACCGCGAAGCCTTCGCGAGCTTCAAGACCGTCGTGCTGGAACTCGGCGAAGAACTCGCGGCCGGCGTCCTGGTGCTTGGCGAACGGCACGTCATCGCCGATCGCCGCTATCGCACGTCGCTGGCGGCGATGCGCCGCGCCGGCATTACGGTGGAGGGCATCGATCTCTACGATTTCGCCAAGCTGGGCATCACGCCGTCGATGCTGGCGTTGGCCTTGAAGCGCGACTGACGGATGCGCGTCGCGGTTCTCTCCGACATTCACGGGAATCTCGTCGGTCTCGACGCCTGCCTTGCCGATTTGGAATCGCAGGGCGGAGCCGACGCCGTCGTCGCGGCCGGCGATCTCTGCCTCGACGGGCCCAAGCCCAAGAAAGTGCTGCAGCGCTTGCAGCAGCACGGCATCCAAGGCGTCAAGGGCAATACCGACCGCTACCTCGCCGATAACGGCGGCGAGCATTTCGAAGGGGTCGAGGATTCGGAGCTGGCGTGGACGCGCCGCGAGCTCGGCGAGCAATGGCTCGATTGGTTGCGCGAGCTGCCGTTTGCGCTGCGCATCGGCGACGACGACAATCAGCTGTTGATCGTTCACGCCAATCCGCGCACCGACGACGAGCATCTGTGGCCCGACGCCGACGAGCCGACGCTCGAGCGCATGGTCGGCGACGAGCGAGCGACCGCGATCGCGTTCGGGCACCTGCACCTGCCTTACGTGCGCCTGTGGCGCGGGAAGCTGCTGGTGAACGTCGCCTCTGCCGGGTTGCCCAAAGACGGCGATCCGCGAGCCTGCTACGCGATCTTCACCGAGCGCGACGGCGGCTGGCAAGTGAAGCACCGGCGCGTGCCCTTCGACGTGAAGAAAGTTGCAACCCAACTCGCCGATTGCGGGATTCCCAATAGCGTGGAACTGATCGCTACGCTTCGGCGCCACCGCTACAAGCGGTTGCGCACGCTCATCCCATAGACGCCGTCGTCATCGACCGCCTCGTCAAACGCTACGGCGACTTCACCGCCGTCGATGGCGTGTCGCTGCGCGTCGAATCCGGCGAGTTCTTCGGCTTCCTCGGGCCCAACGGCGCCGGCAAGACGACGACCATCAACGCCATGGTCGGCCTCGCGCACGTCACCAGCGGCTCGATCTCGATCTTCGGCCGCGACACGCAGCGAGAGTGGCGCGAGGCGAGGCGATCGATCGGCCTCTCGCCGCAAGAGTTCAACTTCGACCGGTATCTCTCGATTCGCGACGTGCTGATCTACGCGGCCGGATATTTCGGGCTGCGCGGGAAGGCGATCGAGGAACGTGCCGACATGCTGCTCGAGCGTTTCGGAATCGCCTCCAAGGCGAAGGTGGAGTACACGAAGCTTTCGGGCGGGCAAAAGCGCCGGCTCTCGCTGGCGCGCGCGCTCATCCACGAACCGCGGCTGCTGATTCTCGACGAACCGACCGCCGGCGTCGACGTCGAACTGCGCCTCGAGCTGTGGCAGTGGCTGCGCGACCTCAACGCGGAGGGGCTCACCGTCTTTCTCACGACGCACTACCTCGAAGAAGCCGAGGAACTGTGCAAGCGCATCGCCATCGTGCGCCAAGGCAAGATCGTCACCGTGAAGCCGACGCGCGAGTTGATCGCTCAAGGCGAGTCGCTGCAAGACGTCTTTTTGGAGCTGACTCGCAATTGAACTCGGTCGCCCTGTGGACGCTGGTCAAGCGCGAGATGGTGCGCAGCCTCAAGATCATCAACCAGGTCATCTGGCCGCCGGTGATCACGACGCTGCTCTACGTCTTCGTGTTCGGGTTGGCCCTGGGCAGCCGCATCTCGACGGTGCAGGGCGTGAGCTACGCCCAGTTCTTGATTCCCGGCCTGATCGTGCTGCAGGTGATCGACTCGTCGTACGGCGAGTGCTCGAGCTCGCTCTTCCAAGGACGCTTCATGAACTCGATTCAAGAGCTGCTGGTCGCTCCGATGTCGGCCGTCGAGATCGTCGGCGGCTACGTGCTGGGCAGCTTGGCGCGGGCGTTGCTCATCGCCGGGCTCATCACGGTGCTGGGCGTCTTCCTCGTGCACTCGGTTCCGCAGAACTGGCCGCTCTTTCTGCTCGTGCTCTGCCTGGTGTCGATTCTGTTCTCGGCGCTGGGCCTGATCTTCGGCTTGATGGCCGACAAGTTCGATCACATCGCCATCCTCACGACGTTCATCATCACGCCGCTCACGTTCGTCGGCGGCGTCTTTACCTCGGCGACCATGCTGCCGCCGCTGCTGCAGAAGCTCGAGCTGTTCAACCCGATCTTTTACACGATCGACGCGTTCCGCCGCAGCTACACGGGGCAGAGCTTCCTGCCGCTCCAGTGGAGCCTGCTTGCGATCGTCGTCCTCACCGCCGCCGCTCTGTCGATCGTTCTGCGCATGATGTCGGTCGGCTATAAGCTGCGCACGTAGGAGGCCCCATGCTGATGCCCACGCTTGCGCTCGCGCTCGCCGTTTCGCAACCGGCGACCCATCTGGCGATCGCTCCGTGGACCGGCGCGGCCCCGCGGACCGCGACCGCTACGGCGGCGAAGTACCGCTTGACGGTGACGGGTGCGCCGCACGCCGCCCTCACGCTCAAAGCGACGCACCTCGCGCGAGGCTGGCTCGGCGCGTTCTGCACGCCGCTGGTCTGCGCCCCGGCCAGCGTCGACGTGACCCTGCCGGCGTCGGGGAAGGCGCTCTACACGTTCGAACTCATCCGCGAGGAAGATTCGGCCCCGCGCACGAGCGCCGCCCAAGTCGTCAGCTCCGACGGCGCCGTGCTTTCGATCCCGGCGGCAACCGCGAAACGCTAGATGTCCGTTTTGGCGCCGTCCGAACGTCTATAGGTCAGCGCCGTCACTCTCGAAGGCGCACGACGAATCTAAAGGAGACGACCGTGGGACAGTTCCTCTACCTCTATCGCGGCGGCCAAGGGCGCGCCGCCACGCCCGCCGAGGGCGAGCAAATCATGCAAAAGTGGGTGTCGTGGCTGCAGGGTTTGGCCGAGTCCGGGCACCTCAAGGACCGCGGGCAGCCGCTCGAAGACGACGGGAAAGTGGTGCGCGGCAAAGCCGGCGTCGTGACCGACGGGCCGTACCCCGAATCGAAAGATCTCGTCGGCGGTTTCTCGCTGATCGAGGCCAAGGATCTCAACGAGGCGGCGGAGCTCTCGAAGGGTTGCCCGATCTTCGAACGCGACGGCCTCGTCGAAGTTCGCCCCGTCATGCAGATGTAGTGCATCCGCAGGAGTTATTGTACCGGCGCGAGTCGGGGCGGATGCTGGCCGCCTTGACTCGCGTCTTCGGCCTCGAAAATGTGGCGTTGGCGCAGGACGTGGTGCAGGACGCGTTCTGCCGCGCGCTCGAGATCTGGAAGCTGCGAGGCGTGCCCGAGAATCCTTCGGCTTGGCTGATGGCGACGGCCCGCAACCGCGCGATCGACGTGTTGCGGCGAGAGCGCCGCGCGCGTAGCCTCGCACCCGAGCTCGCCCAGCTCTACGAGAGCGAATGGACGCTCGTGCCGACCGTCGACGAGTGTTTCTCGGCGAACGCGATCAAAGACGATCAGCTGCGCATGATGTTCTCGTGCTGCGATCCGCAGCTGCCCGAGCAAGCGCAGGTCGCCCTGATTCTCAACCTGCTCTGCGGCTTCACGGCGCAGGAGATCGCGGCCGCGTTTCTCGCCGGCCGCTCCGCGATCGAGAAACGCATCTCGCGCGGAAAGAAGGCGCTGGCTTCGTCAAAGACGCTGTTCGTCTTCGACGACCGCGAGCTGCCGTCGCGGCTCGCAGCGGTGCAGCGCGCGCTCTACCTGCTCTTCAACGAAGGCTATCACGGCGCGTCGGCGGAGTCGGCGGTTCGCTCGGAGCTGTGCCGCGAAGCAATGCGGCTCGCGGGGCTGCTGCTCGAGCATCCGCTGACGGCGACGCCCGCCAGCGGCGCGCTGGCCGCCCTCATGCACCTGCACGCGGCGCGCTTGGCGTCGCGGACGGATGCGGAAGGCAACTTGAACGCGCTGCTCGATCAGGATCGGTCGCGCTGGGACGCAAGCCTCATTACCAAGGGCGAAGCGCTGCTCGATCGCTCGGCCGTCGGCTCGGAGCTCTCGGAGTATCACGTCGAAGCGGCGATCGCATCGGTGCACTGCCGGGCGCGCGAGGCCGGCGACGTCGACTGGAGCGCGATCGTTGCGCTCTACGACGCGTTGATGGCGCTGCGGCCGTCACCCGTCGTGGCGCTGAACCGCGCGATCGCGCTCGCGCAGCTCGAAGGCCCCGAGCGCGGGCTCGCCGCGATCGGCGCCATCGGCGACCGGGAGCGGCTCGCGGCCTATCCATTTCTCTCCGCCGCCCAGGGCGAGCTCGAACTGCGGCGCGGCGCGCGCGGCCGCGCGCGCGAACACTTTCGGCAAGCCGTGGCGCTGGCTCGCAACCCGATGGAGCGAACCTTCCTCGAAGCGCGCCTGCGCGCTGCGAGCGTTTAGTAGCGCCCCAAGACGCGCACGTTCGGGCCGAAATCTTCGGCGAACACGCCGGAATGCCGGGCCCCTTCGGCCTCGAGCTCGACGTAGAAGGTGTATTCGAACGGATGCCCTCGGCGCGGGCGCACCACGAGATTGCGCATATTCAAGCGGCGCGCGGCGAACTTCCCAAGCTTGGCGTGCAGCGCGCCGGCACGGTGCGGCAGATGAAAGGCGAGGCACGCGCGCCCGAGATGCCGGCGCGGAGCGGCATCGAGCGAGAGTAAGAAGAAGCGCGTGACGTTCTCGGGCTCGTCCTGAATCGACTCGGCGAGCACGCGCGCGCCGTACTTGGCGGCAGCGAGTGCCGGCCCGATCGCCGCTTTGGCCGGGTCGCCCCCCTCGACGATCTGCCGAACCGAGCCGGCCGTATCGTGCGCCGCTGCGACGTGCCATTGCGGATGGGCGGTGAGAAAGCGTTTGCACTGCTCGAGCGCGACGGGATGCGAGCGGACGCCGCGGATGCCGTCGAGCGTCGAACCGGCGGTGCCGATCAGGCATTGGCCGATCCGGTGCGTCGTTTCGTCGACGACGTGCAGGCCGTTGCGTTCGAGCAGCAGATCGTAGGACGAAGCGATCGATCCGTAAATCGTGTTCTCGCAGGGGAGCAGTCCGTACTCGACCCGGCGTTCTTCGACCGCAGCGAGCAGGGCGTCGAAATCCGCGTAACCGCGGGTGCGCACGTCGCCGAGCATCGCCGTCGCCGCCTCCTCGCTGAACGCGCCCGGTTCGCCTTGAAACCCGACCGTCGTCATGGCGGAGTGCGCCCGGCCGGCGCGCGGTCGCCGGGCGGCTCCTGGGATGGCGCGTACCATGGCGGGTATTCGAACGTCATCGACGCACGGAAGCCTTCCATCGCCTTTCGAACGATCGCGACCCGGGCGGCAGCGTTGGCGCTTCCCGGCATGCGGCGGCGCACGCCGCGTCGCAACTCGGCGAGCGCGCGGGCGAAGCCTTCGAAATCCCGATCGAACGCGGTTTGGAACGCTTCGCGAAGCGCTTTGCTCAACGCGGGGGCGGCTCCGGACGTCGAGACGGCCACTTGCACGCTCTCCGCCGCGGCGACGCTCATCATCGAGACCGAGCAGTATGCGGGCTGGTCGATGCACCATAGGAGGAAGCCGTGCCGATGCGATCGCTCGAGCAGCGTTTGGCTAAACGCCGCATCCTTGATCGTCGAGAGCACGAGAAAAGCGTCGCGCAAGTCCACCGCTTCGGCGGCCTCGCGCGTGAAGAAGGCGACGCGCGCGCCGCAGGCCGTCAGAGCGGCGGCCTTCGTCCGCGCCTCGGCATGGTGCGGCGCCGAGAAGACCACGCAGGTGCGCTCGTGGAGATTCAACGCGACGGGAAAGAGCGGTGCGCTAAACACAGGCAACACCCGCTCTCCGGCGCGAGCCCCCGTTGGCGGCGCGCAGCCGGACGGCCTCGCCGATGACGATCGTCGCCGGCCCGTCGAGAGCCCGTGCGGCGACGCACTGCACGATCGTCTCGAGCGTACCCTCGATCGTGCGCTGCGAGGGAAGCGTGGCGTTTTCGATCACGCACACCGGGGTGGACGGCGCCATGCCGGCGCCGGTCAGGCGATCGCAAATCGGTGCGAGCGCTCGCAGGCCCATCAACACGACGATCGTGCCGGAAAACGCCGCGACGTGTCGCCAATCGACGCGGGTGCCGTCGTGCGAGGCATCCTCGTGCCCCGTCACGACCATGAATCCGGCACTGACCCCGCGGTGCGTCAGCGGGATGCCGGCGCTTGCGGGCGCGGCCGTTACCGAGCTGATTCCCGGAACGAGCTCGGTCTCGATGCCCGCCGCACCGAGCGCGGCGAGTTCCTCGCCGCCGCGCCCGAAGACGAACGGATCGCCGCCCTTCAAGCGCACGACGCGGCGCCGTTCGAGCGCGAAGCGCAGCATCAGCGCGACGATCTCGCGCTGATCGAGCGCGTGATTGCCGAAGCGCTTGCCGACGAAGACGCGCTCGCACGCCGGAGGAACTAACGCGACGATCTCTTCGGAGACCAGCGCATCGTAGAGCAAGACCTCCGCCTCGGCCAGCACCTCGGCTGCGCGAAGCGTCAGCAATCCGGGATCGCCGGGGCCCGCCCCCACCACGAACACTTTGCCGCAGCCGTTAGCGCGCAAAGAGGTAGCCCTGGGCCGGAACGGTCACGATGAACCGAGGATTGTCGGGGTCGGCTTCGATCTTCTTGCGCAAGTTGTGCAGGTGGACGCGCAGCGCCGCCACGTCCTCGCGCGCGTCGCTCCCGAAGACGTGGCGCGCGGCCTCCTCGGCCTCCACGATGCGCCCCACGTTCTCGATGAGAAACGCCAGCAGTTTCGCCTGTCGCGATCCGAGCCGCACCTCGCGGCCGTTGACGCGCACGCGGCCGCGTACGGCGTCGAAGCTGACCGGCGGCGCCGAAAACGGACCGCCGGCCAAAACGAACGCCTCTCGCAGAAACGCTTCGGCCTGCAGGCCGTGCTCTCGCGGCGTTACGAGCGACATCGTCACGTTGCTGTCGCTGAAATGCAGGACCGGTATGCGTTGCCGGGCGAGACCGGTGAGCGTTTGGTAGAACATGCCCGCGGTGGTGCGAATGCCGGCGCTGACGATGCAGAGCTTGGCGCAGTTTGGAACGGATCGCCAAGCGACCCGGCAACGGCGAAGGCTCCGGGCTACGGCAGGCGCCGACGCCTCCGCGACGACGAAGCGCAAGCGGTGGCGCCCGAACTGCAGCATCTCGACCGAGACGCCGCCGGAGGCGAGGCGCTCCAAGCATTCGGCGCGCGTGAGCTCCCAATCGCCGATGGCTTCGTCGGGCGGCCGAACGCTGAAGAAGGTGAAGGCGTGCGAAACGGTCATCGTGGCGATCGCCGGCGTCGCGCCGTCCGAATCCGTGGCCTGGGACTCGTCGTCGCCGTCGAGCCGGCAGACCTCGTACGGAAGATCCCGTTCGAGCTCCAGCAGTTCGAGTGCGGCCGCGTCGGTGCCGCCTGCGGCGGTAAAGATAACGACTTTGTGCGGGCGCAGTTCCCACGCGAGCGCAACGGCGGCGCCGCCGCCGCCGTCGATCACCGGAATCGTCGCCGTTTCGAGCAAATCGCGGACGAGCGCGTCGTCGGACGCGCGTTCGGGCAGCGCGACGGCGCGAAATCCCCCGGTGGCCAGTGCCCCGGCAAGCGCCAGCGGTTCGCGGCAGACGATCACCGGCAGCAGCCCCGCTTTCGCCGCGTTGCCGATCCGCGCGAGCGCGGCGCGCTGCACGCTGCCCGGCTGCGCGACCGGTACGTCGAAGCACAGAATGGCGGCCGGACGATAAAAACAGCCCCTCACCGTACCGGCGAGGGGCTGTGCATCGTCCTGAACTCCGCTCGAACTAGGAATCGACAACACGCCACCTCGGCAGATGACAAAACATGTCCATCCCCATCTGGTGCGGTGCGACGCCGAAAGCGCGAGTTTGCATTTCAGGTAATCTAGCACGGGCCCGGGGGCCTGTCAAACGCATTCGCGCGATTAATCGAGATTAATGCCGCTTGGCATCCGGCTGCGCGAGCCTTGACCGTGCGGGAAGCGGCGTGGTATCGTTGCGCCCATGTCGTCCGGGCTCTTCGCCGAAATGTGCAGCATGCGACGTTCGCAAGAACGATCGGCGATGGCCGTATGAAACGGAGCGACTAGAGCAGAGACGGACGCCCCTCCACATACGCCCCCCGCCTCACCGCGGGGGGCGTCTTTTTTCCTCGCTTTCCCATCTTACCAGGAGGCAGGATTGCAGTTTACCGTAGGCATCGGTTTGCTCGGCTGCGGCACCGTGGGTGCCAGCGTCGCCGAGCACCTCGTCCGCGACCGCGCGGCGATCGAGGCCCGAAGCGGCATTCGCTACGAACTTCGTGCGATTGCGATTCGGGACCGCAACAAATCACGACCGGCGTCCATTGGCGCATCGCTCTTCACGACCGACCTTCGAGCCGTCGTCGAGGATCCGGGCATCGATCTCGTCATCGAGCTCATCGGCGGCACCAGCGACGCCGCCGCGGCGCTCGAGCTCGCGCTCGACCGCGGGCGCCACGTCGTCACCGCCAATAAGGATCTGCTCGCCACGCAAGGGCCGCGCTTGAACGCGATCGCTGCGGCCCGAAGGGCGAGCCTACGATTCGAAGGCGCGGTCGCCGGAGCGATCCCGATCGCGCGCGTTCTGGAAGAGTCGTTGGCCGGCGATTGGGTCGAGTGCGTGGCCGGCATCGTCAACGGCACGTCGACGTTCGTGCTCTCCGCCATGGAGAACGGCGCAAGCTACGGGCAAGCCGTGGAGGATGCCCAGCGCCAGGGGTACGCCGAGGCGAACCCAACCAACGACGTCGACGGCATCGATGCCGCGCACAAGTGCGCGCTGATGGCACAGCTGGCCTTCGGGGTGCCGATGGTGTCGGCGCCGATCCTTCGCACCGGCATCGCGGGCGTAAGCCGGCGAGACGTCGCGCGCGCTCGCATGCTCGGCCTGCGGCTGCGCTCGATCGCGGCGGTCGTGCGCCGCGAAGGCCGCATCTACGCCGAGGTGGCGCCCGTGCTGTTGCCCGAGCAGCACGAGTTCGCACGCAGTTGCGGCGTCGAAAACGTCGTGCGCGTCGACGCGCGCGCCGCCGGCACGCTGTGGCTGCGCGGCAGCGGAGCGGGCGGTGCGGCGACGGCATCGGCCGTGCTGGGCGACGTCGTCACCTGTCTGCGCGCGCTCGCCGTTCGCGGCGAACCCATCTCCCGCGCGCCCACCGCGGGCGCATCTTCGTGCGTCTCGCCGCTCTTCGCGGCGCTGCCGCGCATCTCCGAACTCCCGCACTATCCCCTTTGGGACGATTCCATTCTTCAAGCTCCGGCCCCGCAGCTTGCCGCTGCGATCTCATGGCCGGGAAAGGACGTGCTCTCGTGACCTCCATCCTCGAAAAGCCCGAGGAGCTGCATTTCGATACGGTAGCGCTGCACGGCGGTTTCGCCGGCGATCCGTCGACCAACGCGCGTGCGGTTCCGATCTACCAAACCACCTCGTACCTCTTCGATTCCACCGAACACGCCGGCAAGCTCTTCGCGCTCGAAGAGTTCGGCAATATCTACACGCGCATCAACAATCCGACGACCGACGTCCTCGAGCAACGCATCGCCAAGCTCGAAGGCGGCGCCGCGGCGCTGGCCGTCGCGAGCGGACAGGCCGCCGTGGTATATTCCATTCTCAATCTCGCCCGCGCGGGCGACCACGTCGTGAGCTCCGCCTCGCTCTACGGCGGCACCTACAACGCGTTCGCACACACGCTCGGGCGCTTCGGCATCGACGTCAGCTTCGTCGATTTCGCCGATCCGGCGGCCATCGAGGCGGCCGTCAGGCCGAATACGAAGGCGCTTTTCGCCGAAACGATCGGCAATCCGAAAATCGACGTGCTCGACGTCGAGCGGGTCGCGGCCATCGCGCACGGTCACGGCCTGCCGCTGCTCGTCGATAACACGCTGGCGACGCCGTACTTGCTGCGCCCGATCGAGTGGGGCGCCGACGTCGTGGTCCATTCGGCGACGAAGTTCATCGGCGGCCACGGTACGGCCATCGGCGGGGTCATCGTCGACTCCGGCCGGTTCGATTGGGCCGGCAGCGAGCGTTTTGGGGAGTTCGTCGAGCCCGACCCCTCCTATCATGGATTGAAGTACGCCGAAGCCTTCGGAAATCTCGCCTACATCGTGAAGGCGCGGGTGCAGCTGCTGCGCGACGTCGGCGCGGCGATCTCGCCGTTCAACGCGTGGCTGCTCTTGCAGGGCCTCGAAACGCTCGGCATTCGCATCGAACGCCACGTCGCCAACGCGCAGGCCGTCGCGGAGTTTCTCGCGGCGCATCCCCGCGTCGAGTCGGTCGCTTACCCGGGGCTGCCGGAACATGCCGCACACGAGCGCGCTCGGAAGTACCTCCCCAAAGGCGCCGGTTCCATCCTCACGTTTCGCCTGCGCGGCAGCGGCGAAGAGGCCAGGGCGTTCATCGACCGGCTCGCGCTGTTTTCGCTGCTCGCCAACGTGGGCGACGCGAAATCGCTGGTCATCCACCCCGCTTCGACCACGCATCAGCAGCTCTCGCCTCAGGAGCGCCTGCGAAGCGGCGTCGACGAATCGACGGTGCGTCTCTCGATCGGCATCGAAGACCGCCGGGACATCATCGCCGATCTGCAACGAGCGCTCGCCTAAGGTGCGCGAGTGCGACGCCGCCGTCGGGCCCTTGGCGCTCGACGGCGGCCAGATCCTCGCGAGCGTCAAGCAGCGAGTGACGCTCTACGGCGACGACCGCGCACCGCAAACGGCGCTGGTGCTGCACGCGCTGACGGGGTCGAGCCGGGTCGCCGATTGGTGGCCCGGCATCGCCGGCGGCCAGGACGCGCTCTTCGACGAGCGCGAGTGGCGCATCGTGGGCATCAACGCTTTAGGGAGCTGCTACGGCTCGACCGGCCCGTCGAACGTGGGCGCGTTTCCACGCGTCACCGTTCGCGATATCGTCAAGGCGCAACGCTTGGCGCTGGAGGAGCTCGGAATCGACCGCGTCGACGTCGCCATCGGCGGCTCGCTCGGCGGGATGCAGGCGTTGCAGTGGGCAATCGACGCACCGCAGCGGGTCGGCCATGCGGTCGTCGTCGGAGCCCACGACCACCACTCGGCGATGGGCGTCGCGTTCAACGCGCTCCAGCGGGAAGCGATCGAACTCGATGCGGTGCGCGGCCTGCGACTCGCCCGCAAGATGGCGATGCTCACGTACAAGAGTGAAGCGTTGCTCAACCAGCGCCACGGTCGCGCGCCGGATCGGAACGGCCGCGCATGCTTCGACGTCGAGGGCTATCTCGAGCGTCAAGCCGCAGCGTTCGAGGCGCGCATGGATGGGGCGACGTATGCGGCATTGACGCACGCAATGGACGCGTTCGACGTTCGCGGCGCCGCATGGGATGCCGGCATGCCGGCGCTCACGTTCGTGGGTATCGCATCCGATTGGCTCTTTCGCCCGCAAGACGTCGAGGCCGCGGCCCGGCGAATCGCCGCGCACGGCGTTCGTTCGGCGTATCTCGAGTTCGAAAGCATCCACGGTCACGACGCCTTCCTGGCCGAATCCGCTGCCCTCGCCGACCTCCTGCGCCCGTACGTCGCGGGCGCTCGATTGGGTTCACGGTAGGAGTACGCGGGCGGCGAAGTCGCCGAAGGGCTCGCCGGGCGTACGTTCGGCGCTCCAGCGTTCGAGGGCGGGGCGCAGCGCAGCGGCATTGCCGGTTCGCTTGACGCGGTGAGCGAACGGTGCGTTCAGTCGCGTGTTGGCGGGGTTGCCTCCGGCGTAAAGATCGTAGAGCTCCAGCGAACGGCCGACGATGCCGATGTCCGCCATCCGCGGGCGGGCGCAGCCGTTAGGGCAGCCGGGCATGCGGACGGCGAGCGTTTCGCCCTCGAGCCCGAGCGCCGCCAGTTCGGCTTCGATCGCTTCGAGCACGCCGGGAATCGCGCGCTCGGCTTCGGCGACGGCGAGGCCGCAGGTTGGCAGCGCGGGGCACGCCATCGCATGGCGTGCGATCCCGAGCGCTTCGGGATTCGCGTCGATGCCAAACCTTTGCAACGCGTCGCCGACCGCGCCGCGCTGCGCGTCGCCGACGCCGGTCAGCAGCACGTTTTGCTGTCCCGTGATGCGAAAGCTAACCCCGTGCCGTGCGGCGAGCTCGCGCAGGGCCGAACGCAGTCGCGAACCTTCGCGGTCGGCGACCCGGCCGTTGCCGATCCACAAGCCCAGATACCACGAACCGTCCGCACGACGATGCCAGCCGAGATGTTCGTCGGCTCCTTCGAAGACGATCGCGCGCGGGTCGTCCGGCCAAAAGCCGGCGCGCTTCGACGCTTCTTGCCGCAGCCACCCGATGCCCAACTCCTCGACGACGTATTTTCAGGCGTGCGTGCTTGCGGTTTCGCCGGTCGCCGTAATCGCGATACGCGGTGACGACCGCTTTCGCGATGTCGAGCACCTCGTCCGGTTTGGCGAAGCACAGCGGCGTCGCCAACCGCGGAAACGTCTCGGCCTTTCCGTGCGTTGCGCCCATGCCGCCGCCCGCCACCACCGTGAAGCCCTTGAGGCAATCGCCGGCGACGTGCGCGACGAACCCGAGATCTTGCGTGAAGACGTCGACGCAGGTTCCACACGCTCGCCGAGGCGCAGTTGAACGGGCACGCCTGGATCAACAGCTACAACACGACGCACGCGCATTCCGCGCTCGGCTATCTCACGCCCGAGGAGTTCCTCGCGACCTACGAAACTACACAATCGCCACAGGAATCAGTGGCTGCGTGACGGGACCGAGCCCACCGTAACGTGCGCATCATGGCAGTATCGCTTCGCGACGCTCGACGAGGTGATCCGCATTGTCGGGCCGTGGATCGATCACTACAACAACCGACGTCCGCACTCGAGCCTGGGATACCTTACGCCAGCGGCCTGGCGGGAACGCGATCAGACTCGAATAACTCTACTCTCTGTCTAGTTTCTGAGGGGTCACTCCAGCGTACTAGCCGTACTTGCGGCCCCAACTCTTGCGCTCTGGTCGCGGCAGGGGACGTGCGGGGCTAGCGTGAGTAACCCCCTTTGATAGTCGAAGGTGACGACGAAACGATCCAGCACGCGGTTCCCGACATTCAGATCGAGCGGTTCGGTCGACGATTGATTGAACTTCGCTTGCAGCGTGCCTAAGCGTACGCGACCGATCCGCACGTTTTCGATCGTCCCTTCGGTTTCTCGCGTCAGTCCCAAGTAGCCCAGGCTCGTGACCTGCCGCCCCGCCCGGGCAGCCGATTGCAGGCCCATGCGCGCGATACCTTGGGCGGTCACATAGGAGCTGCCGCCGTTACCGGTATCGAACGTCGCAGTGACGGGTATGCTGCCGACGTACGCATCGCTGGTTAAGTTCCCCGCGTCGGTCGATAGAAAGCGTGCGGCGAACGGTGCGAGCATGGCATCGGGAAGAAATCGTATCGTGCGGCAAGCATAGTCGATCTGCACGACGCGTCCGTCGAGGAACGACGTGCCGAGGACGCCGTCGATCGGCGTGCCGATGGCGTGAGCGATCGCATGGAGGTCGACGGCGAGCGCCCGCAACCGGCTCTGGTGCACGCCGCCGACGGTGAGATCGCTCGCCTCTACCGGATACACCACGACCTTCCCGCTGCCTTCACCGCTTCCGTTCCCGGAAGCGCCGAGGGCCCGCAGGTGGAGGCGCCGCGCGAGGGCTGTGTCGATCGCGGAGGGCGTCGTGTCCGTGTCGAGCAGCATATGGTACGGCCCGGTGCCGTTGATGGTCACCGGCACGACGATTTCGTGATGAACGTACGCAAACGCAACGTTCGCAGCGGCCGGGGGAGGCGCCGCCGAGATTCCCTGCGCGAGAACGCCGGCCACTGCGGCGAGGACTAACGCGATCGTATCCATGCGGGCGTCCCTTTCGGGCCGCTTCCGGGCACCTCCGCGTTCCGGGCCCCCGAGTACCGCCAGCGGATTCGTGAAATACTCCTGGAAGGCCGGGACGAAAGGGGAGTGCCGTGAAGGACGAGTTCGAACCGCAGAATCTGCCGTCAGGGGGCTCGGGCGCTCTCGAACGCATGCGCAGCGCGCATCACGAGCAAGGCGATGCGCCGGATCGCAAGGGCGCGGAAAAGGATCGCGACGAGCATTCCGAGGGCGATCCCGACCCTAAGCGCACCGGGGGCAAGAAGCCCTGATTCGAGGGCGGCTTTTCTGGGAATAGGGCGGTCGCTTGCCTTCCATGGAGGCTACCATGATCGCATTCTCAGCACGCTTCCTCACCGCGATCGCCATAACACTCCTCGCCGCCGGGTGCGCGCACGATGCCGCAATGCCGGCCGTCCCTCGATCCGGTGCCCCAGCGGCCGCGCAACGCAGCGCTCTCACCGGTGGTGCTGCCGCTGCATCGGGTTGCCGGTTCGAATCCGCACCTTCACCCGTCACCGTCGCGTTTTGCGAAACGTTCGATCGGCCGGCGGGCATCGGCAATCGTTCCGGCGAGCTGAACGGGACGCTCTGGGGCGTGTCGCGGCAACTCGGTTACACCAATTTCGGACAGGGCCAGTACAACGCGACGTCGCCGACGATTATGGAGCGGTGCGGCCGCAACGTGCCGGTCGTTCCTCCGAACGACGTTGCCATCTGCGACGGCCGGCTGGTCGAGGCGCAGACCGACAACGGCAACGTCACCTCGCTGGCGATGTATCCGAAACAGCCGTTCGATATTGCCGGCCGCACGGGTACGATCGTTTTCGACGTCAGCGACGACAGCCACGGCAACCACCGGGCGTGGCCCGAACTATGGTATACCGATCGCCCCGTCCCAGTGCCGTTCGTGCATTTCAGCTCGCTACAGTCGGTGCCGCACAATGGCTTCGGCGTGCGGTTCGCCGCTTTCTGCCCGGCAAACGTTCCGGGATGCGGCGACCGTTTCGTCTGCCGCGACGAACCGGCCGACGTCAACGTCGTCACGGTCGATTCGGCCGTCGTCGTGAACGACTACGTCAGCGACGACTCGTTCACCGACGCGAACAAAGGCACCATCTCGGTGAAGCAAGTCGGCTGCGTCAAGGCGTCGTCGGGGCCGGGCGATATGAACCACTTCGAGCTGCGCGTCTCGCCGAACGAGATCGACGTGTACGGCACCGACGCGGGCAAGACGTCGCCGGTCAAAAAAATCGCCATCATTTCCAACATGAAACTCACGCTAACGCGGGGGCTCGTGTGGCTTGAGGACGCGCACTACAACGGGAACAAGGACGGACCCGACCAAGGAACGCACACGTTTACGTGGGACAACGTCGGATTTGACGGGCCGCTGTTGCCGCGAGATCTCGCCTTCGACGTCCTCGATCGCTTGCAGCCAGTCGGCCCGCTGCTGAATCTCGGCTGGGCCATCTTCCCCACCGACCCCGCGCCGCTGGCGCTGACGGTCTCAGGCGTGTACGGCCAGGCCCGCGCTAGCGCGGCGTTCGTCACGCTGAACTATACGACGTATCGTAAGGTGACGCTCGGCTACCGCCTCAATCGCGGCGCTTGGCACACCCGGCGTTGGCCCTTCGGCGCGTGCTACACGCAGAACGCGGTGCTGCTCTGCGGTACGAAGACGATTGCGCTTCCGGTGCCGCTCTCCGACGTCGTCCCCGGCACGAACACGATCGAGTTGTCGTCGACCGATGCGACCGCCGTCTACAACGTCGACCTCATTTTGAAAGGGGCGGCGGGGTTGCCGCCGAGGTAGCGCGAGCGCCGCTCGCGGCGGCACGCCGGAGCAAGGCGGCGCCGCGGTGGGCGGCCTCGACGACCGCAGATAGGTGCGAAGCGTCAGAAACGTGAGCACCGAGACACCCGAACTAAAACGCGCCGCTCCGCCGGTCGGCAAGACGTGATTGGGGCCGGCGCCGTAGTCGCCGAACGCTTCGCCGGCCATCGATCCGGCGAAGAGCGAGCCGTACGCCTGCAAGCGGGGCTCGAGCGCCTCGGCGGCGGCCCCGTGCAGCGCCAGATGTTCGGGCGCGAGCGCATTGGCGCACTCGGCAGCGTCGTCGAGCGGCAGCACGGCGCAGCAGCCTTGCCGGCGCAGCGCCTCTGCGGCCACGGGCGCCGTCACGAGCCGTTCGAGCTGCAGCGCGAGTTCCGCGTCGACCGCATCGGCGAGCGCCGCATCGTCCGTGAGTAGCATCGTGCGCGCCAGGCGAGAGCCTTCATCGATCGTCTCGAGCTCTTTTCGCTGCTCGCCAACGTCGGCGATGCGAAATCGTTGGTCATTCACCCCGCCTCGACGACGCATCAGCAGCTCTCGCCTCAGGAACGCTTGCAAAGCGGCGTCGACGAATCGACCGTGCGCCTTTCGATCGGCATCGAAGACTGCCGCGACATCGTCGCCGATCTGAAGCAAGCATTGGGCTAAACGTGCGCGAGCGCGACGTCGCCGGCGTCAAGCAGCGGGTGACGATGTACGGCGACGAGCGAGCCTCGCGCACCGCCTTGGTGTTGCACGCGCTCACCGGGTCGAGCCGGGTCGCCGATTGGTGGCCCGGCATCGCCGGCGGAGAGCAGCCGCTCTTCGACGCGCGCGAGTGGCGCATCGTCGGCATCAACGCACTCGGCAGCTGCTACGGTTCGACGGGCCCCGCGAACGTGCCGGCGTTTTCGCGCGTCACCGTACGCGACGTCGTGAGGGCACAACGTTTAGCGCTGCGCGAGCTCGGGATCGAGCGCGTCGACGTCGCGATCGGCGGCTCGCTCGGCGGCATGCAAGCGCTGCAATGGGCGATCGATGCACCGCAGCGAATCGGCCGGGCCGTTATCGTCGGCGCGCACGACCATCATTCCGCGATGGGCGTGGCGTTCAACGCGCTCCAGCGCGAGGCCATCGCCCTTGACCCGGTGCGCGGCTTGCGCCTGGCGCGCAAAATGGCGACGCTCACCTATAAGCATGTTTTCGCCGTTCAATACGGATCGCAAGGTTGCCTCAGCATGCGATCGGCGATGCCGTGCGTAGTTATCTGGAAGATCAGCGCGAGCCAACGCGACGTTGGGATGTCAGTCGCTCCTGCCGCTACAGCAAACGCATGTAGTACACGCCGACTAAATCGGCTCGAGCGGAGGAGCACCCATGTTTGACTCGTCCCAGGACAACGTGTTCGAATCAATGCGCCGAACGCGCGTTCGCGCAACCGGGGCTCTCTGTATGCGCATCACGTACCCTCCTAACCCAACGGCTCCAGAGAGCGATGTGTAATCATCCCGCGCTCAAGGTCGGGAACGCTCGTAAGGGTTCCCCTCGATGTCTAGTGCAACCCCCTGAGGCTCACCAAATCCAGCGTGGTAGCAATCGGTTAAAAGCAATAATGGCACGCAGCTAATCGAACCGTTAGGCATCACCGATTTGACAGAGCCGTTCCCTGAATCGGCTACGTACAGGTTCTGCAGGTAGTCGAGAGCGACCGAATCGGGCAGACTGAAGTCTCTACCTACCGTTTTAAGCTTCCCGGTGCCGCGAACTACCTCGTAGACGGCGTTCGCGTTGACGTCGGCGACGTACACATCTCCCACGGAATCAACGGCGATGCCAGCGGGCGAGTTAAAGCCAGCTTTACCACAAGCCGACAACGGCACCGACGCAGGCACGCACGTTATGACGCCTTTCGTGGTGACTTTCTTCACCGCATGGTCGCCGGTGTCGGAAACATAGACGTTGCCATTCCCATCGACCGCAACGCCTTGCGGATTGTTAAAGCCCGAGCCGATGGTTGTTATAGAGGTGTCCCCGGCCACTTTCTTCACGGCATTATTTCCTGAATCCGCAACGTATACGTTGCCAAACGAATCGAGTGCCACGCCAAAGGGCGAGGAGAAGCCCGATCCCACCATTGAGACCGAGCCATTAGGAGCAACCTTGTCTATGGCGTTGCTCCCCTCATCCGCGACGTACACATTGTGGGCTTCATCGACGGCTATACCCGCCGGCGCTTGGAATCCGGTCGCTAGTTTCTTGATGGCGCCGCCGGGGGAAACCTTATACACGGCTTTCGTCGTGTAATCTGAAACGTATACGTCTCCGATCGGCTTAGGCGAAGGGGTTGGAGTTACGATGCCCACGGTGTAGTATTTCGCCAACAACGGTTGAACGGCAGAATACTTAAACCGTAAGCCGCGATACACGACCGGGAGCGCCTGATCGTCGTACATAGCAGAGCTTTCGGTGCAGCAGTCGACCCAGCCGGGCCAATACGCGCCTCCGTCCATTCCGCTACTCTCAAATAAGGAGAGCATATCGTCGACGGCACTTAACGTCGGCCATGCCTTATCGACCGGAAAGCCGTCGCCGAACTCTGCGGCAACGGCATGAGCGCCCTTCCGTCCGATCGTGGCATAGATGAACTTCATCGTCTCTACGGCCCAATCGTGCGGGCTCTCGTCTTTACAAGTATATCCTTGAGGTGCGCCGCGGCATTTCCGATGTTCGTACCACGAAAGAGCATACGTCCTGTCGCTATCGGGAACGTGGAATGAGTCGTATATCTGCTTCATCACCGCGATCGGATTAGAGAGATGTTTCGATAGATAGACATCGGCCTCGCCAACTACGGCCTCCGCGGAGAGCTTGCTGTATGGAACGCCAAGGGAGTGACCGACGTTGATAGCCCATTTTACGTATTGCGCCTGCAATGATTGAATCCCCAGCCAGAGTGCCGGCTCGGCAATGCCGCCACACTGCGTTTTGCCACCTCCATGATATAGATGAGCATCGCCTCCAAAGTCCACCAAATAGAACGCCGGGTTATTCTTTATGGTTTTAAGGATGGAGCCGATCCACTGCTCGTTTTGGGCGGCAGGCCCATCCATGTGGGTATTTTGTAACTGAAGTATGATCTTGATGCCCCTACTGTGAACGAGGTCGAAAAACGCAGTAAGGTTCGACAGTTCCTTAGGCGTAGGGTGTGGGTATTGCAACCCTCTCGTCGGATATTGATAGCAATGCGGCGGACCAAACCAACTCTTGGGAACGCCACCGGGTACCGGGGGATCGGCTAGAGAAATTGATAGGTTATGGTGTTGACGCCCATAGCTTTCATCATATCGAGCTGCTGAGCGACTTCGGCGCTGACGGTACGTCCTTCCAAACCGTCGTAGTCGTTGAACTGGATGATCACCTGACCGGTGTCATAGCCCGACATGACGCCCGGCTCTTCGAAGAGTCCCCACAGCCCCCGTATGGGGAGCTGACTGGTCGCTACCATCCGCGCGTCGGCGCCTCTTGGTAGAAATCCAACCGGTGCGGTGCTATCTGTGCTTTTACCGCAAGCGGTTACCAGAGTGGCAATGAACATGAGCGATAGAGACCAGTGTACTCGCATGGCGCCTCCTTCTGATACCACTTGCACCGGCAACGACGTTCCGGGTCGAATGCCCGCGTTAGCTACGAAACAACGACCCTGACTCCGCCGACCAACGGTTCCATTTAACCGGGATTCCCCATTTGACCGTCCTTTTCGAGTTGCTGCCGAATGATTCCGGCCGCTTTTCCGTATCCTGGATAAGCCAAGCCGCCGACTAGGGGCGTGCCGACGCCTTCGACGGCCTGCCCGGCGGCGAATGTCCCCGCTGCGGAGCACAAGGGAGACAGCTATCCCGTGGTTGTGCCCCGTGCGTTCGGCCGGGATGCTCACGTTGGCATTGCGATCGGCGGCACGCGCAGCGTGGCGATGAGCCGCAGAATGTCTCCGAACAGACGGCGTGAGATCGCGACCTCCGCCATTTGGAACGCGACGTAGCGGCCGTGGCTGACGACCTTCGCGCCGATCTTGATGAGCTTCTCGCGCAAGCTCGTGAGCGACCAGTCCTTGATCGTTTCCGGCGTCGCGAGCCTGCGTAGAAAGTTTCCAAGATTGTACGCCAGCGCGTGCAATTGAAGCCGAACCGCATTTGCGTTGAAGGAGCGGCATGAAAGGCGCGTCCATTTGATCGCACCTTTGCCTTCCTTGATCCATTGCTCGCACGTGCCCCGCTGGTTGTAGAACCCAACGACATTCCGCGATGCGTACCGAAGATTCGTAACGATAAAGCCAACGCGAGGGAACAACTCCCCAGGATGCCATTCAACCTTAGCGACGACTCGGCGGGGATGATCCCAACTCGCGGCTCCGTAACGAAAGCTCTTGTAGAAGCGCTGAACGTAGTGCGCCGGTCGCCCCACGGGCCGCTGGAGCAACGGTGCGATCTCCGCTTGAAGGATCTGATTGGCGGGAAGGCGGATGGCGTATTCGATACCCTCTGATTCGAGGTAATCGTACATACCAGGCTGAGCGAAAGCAGCGTCACCGCGAAAGGCGATCCGTTTCGCCGTTCCCCTGTAGCGCGCGACGACCGGTTTGAGCACTTCCTGCCAACCGTCCGCGCTATGCACGTTACCCGGTCGAAGCGCGCATCGCTCCAGATCGCCGTACTGGTTGAACACGAAGAGCGGGTGATAACACGTGCAGGCGAAATGGCCGTTCCAGATGCTGCCTTCCTGATCGCCATGCGTCGGGCTGACCGACGAGTCCATGTCCAAGATGACTTCGTCGCTCGACCGGCATCTGCGGGCGGCGTCGATCCAGCGCCCAGAGAGATCGCCTAGCGCGCGAAGATTCTCCGGAGCCGTAAGCCATCGCGTTTCGAATCGGCCCATCTGACTCGGGGAGGCTGCGTGGCCTTTCGCTGCTTTCCCGCCAACGATCCAGCGCATCGCCGGATCGCGACGAAGGCGCTCGGCGTCGTTGACATCCTCGTACCCCGCGAGACGGCCGAATACGGATTGGCGGAGCATGCCGACCAACGCATGACGGCCGTTCTTGCCGGTACGCGCATCGGTAAGCGCGTCACCAGCGAGATCGCTCAATCCGAGCGTGTCATCGAGTTCGCGGTAGGCGAGCAACCCCGCATCGAACGTTCGACGGAGCCGCGGAATTGCATCGTCACGCGCCGGTCAAAATCGACGCGAAGAACCTCGTTTTGCGCTTCACCCACCGGGTTCGGCATATTCGCCCTGCTCGCTGGTGCAAAATGTACTGCTATTATAGCGAAATCTGCGTGAGGTCGCGGCAGCGTGTACGGATTTATCTGGCGAATGCGGGATAAGAGCGAAGCGCTGCTCAATCGGCGGCACGGGCGCGCGCCCGATCGTAGCGGGCTCGCACGCTTCGACGTCGAGGGATATCTCGAGCATCAAGCTTCGGCGTTCGAGGAACGCATGGATTCCGCCACGTACGAGGCCTTAGCGCATGCGATGGACTCCTTCGACGTCCGCGGCGAAGCCATCGGCCCGGAGCTCCCTGCGCTCACGTTCGTCGGAATCTCTTCCGATTGGCTCTTTCGCGCGCAAGACGTCGCGGCCGCGGCCCGGCGTTTCGCCGCACGGGGCGCTCGATCGACGTACGTCGAGTTTGCCAGCATCCACGGCCACGACGCCTTCCTCGCCGAATCCACCGCCCTCGCCGACCTGCTCCGCCCCGTCGCCATATCACGCTAACCCAGGGCGCCTCCGTCGATCGCTAGGAGCGTGCGAGGGGTAGACGGGCGGCGAAGTCGCCGAAGGATTCGGCGGGGTGGCGTTCGGCGCGCCAGCGTTCGAGGGCGGGACGCAAGACGGCGGCGATCTCGGTTCGTTTGACGCCTTTGGCAAAGAGCAGGTTCAATCGCGTGTTGGCGGCGTTACCGCCGACGAAGAGATCGTAGAGATCCGACGAGCGCCCGACGATGCCGATATCGGCCATGCGCGGCCGCGCGCAGCCGTTCGGGCAGCCGGTCATGCGTACGGCGACAACCTCGTCTTGCAGGCCGAGCGCGGCCAACTCGGATTCGAGCAGTTCGAGTACGCCCGGCAGCGCGCGCTCGGCTTCGGCGACGGCGAGGCCGCACGTCGGCAGCGCGGGGCACGCCATCGCATAGCGCGCGATGCCGAGCGTCCCGGGATCCGCGTCGATGCCGAAGCGCCGCAGCGCGGCATCGAAAGCGCTCCGCTGCGCGCCGGCAATTCCCGTGAGCAGCACGTTTTGCTGACCGGTGATGCGAAATCCAACCTCGAACCGCGCGGCGAGCTCGCGCAGCGCCGACCGCAACGGCGAGCCTTCGCGATCGCTCACGCGGCCGTTGCCGACGCACAATCCGAAGTACCAGGCGCCGCCCGCGTCGCGATGCCATCCGAGGTGGTCGTCCGAGCGGTCGAATCGAACCGGCCGCGGGTCGTCCGGCCAGAAGCTGATGCGCTTCGAGACCTCTTGCCGCAGCCAGGCGATGCCCAACTCCTCGACCACGTACTTCAGCCGTGCGTGCTTGCGATTGCGGCGATCGCCGAAGTCGCGATACGCGGTCACGACCGCTTCTGCGACGTCGAGTACCTCGTCCGGCTTGGCAAAGCAGAGCGGCGTGGCGAGCCGCGGAAAGGTCTCCGCTTTGCCGTGCGTCGCGCCCATTCCGCCGCCGGCCACGACGGTGAAACCTTCGAGGCGTTCGCCGGCGACGTGCGCGACGAACCCCAAATCCTGCGTGAAAACGTCGACGCAGTTGTCGCCCGGGGAGGCGACGGCAATCTTGAACTTGCGCGGAAGGTAGGTCGGCCCGTACACGGGTTCGATCTCGGGCGCTTCCACGCGTTCGCCGTCGAGCCAGAGCTCGTGATAGGCGCGCGTGCGCGGAGCCAGACGCTCGGCGATGGCGTTTGCAAAGCCCGCAATCTGCGCGTACGCCGCGTTTGGGGCCGGCGCCGGGCAGGCCATGACGTTGCGGTTGACGTCGCCGCAGGCGGCGAGCGTCGAGAGCATCGCATCGTTGATGCCGCGAATCGTCCGCTGCAGGTCGCCTTTGACGACCCCGTGCAGCTGGATCCCTTGCCGCGTGGTGAAGCGCAGCGACCCGTTGCCGTACTCCGAGGCGAGGCGGTCGATCGCCAGGTACTGCGCGCTCGTCAGCACGCCGCCCGGGATGCGCGCGCGCACCATGAACTGGTAGGCTTTGCCCGCTTCGGAATCGCGCCGCGCGCGCCGTTGGTCGCGGTCGTCCTGTTGGTAGCTGCCGTGGAACTTGAGCAGTTGCACGTCGTCCTCGCCGAAGTGGGGCGAATCGTTCTGCAAACCGGCGCCGATGCCGCCGCGCAGCCCACGGCTCGCGAGTTTGATGGCCTCGTTGGCGCTGCCGGCGCCCGGGCCGAGTTCTGCCAGCGTCTCGCTCATCGGTGCAGCCCGCACTCGATCTTTGCCGCCCCGGGCCACCGGCCCGCGCGCAAGGAATCGCCGGGGCGCACGGCTCGCGTGCACGGCGAGCAGCCGATGCTCGGAAAGTTCCGATCGTGGAGCCGATTGTACGGAAGGTCGTGCCGGCGTACGTACTCCCAAACCATCGCTTCGCTCCAGTGCGCGAACGGATTGATTTTCATCAAACCGAACCGCTCGTCCCACGAGACTGCCGGCACGCGCGCGCGGCTCTCGGCCTGGTCGCGCCGAATGCCGCTGATCCAGGCGTCGTAGCCGCGCAAGAACGCGCGCTGCGGTTCGATCTTGCGAAGGGTGCAGCAGAGATCGGGGTTGCGTTGCCAGAGGCCGTCGCCGTAGGCCGCCGCCTGCTCGTCGACCGACTGACGCGGCGCGATGCCGGTGGGGTCGATGCGGTAGCGACGCCGCACCTCGTCGATCAGCGCGTGCGTTTCGGGAAAGAGCAGCCCCGTATCGATGAAGTACACCTTCACCTCGGGATCTATGGTTACGGCCATATCGAGCGCGGCGATCCCCGTCGGGCCGCCGAACGAACATGCCAGGACGATGCGCTTCTCGTACGCGCGCAATGCCCAGGCCAGGACGTCCTGCGGGGAAGCGCGTTCGAGCCGGTGAGGCACGGTGGTAATGGCGAGCTCCTTGTTGGGGACGACAATAAGAAAAGACCCCGCGCCGTCGAGTGGTGCGGAGTCTACGACCTCGGGGGTTCCGTGCGCCGTAATCTAGTCCGCGCCCTCACGATCGTGACAGCGGAGTTTGCCCATACACATGGCAACGCGATACGACATACACGAAACCTATCATCGGGCCGGCGGCCCGGTCAAGGCGGTTAAGGCGCATTAACCCAGATGCAGCTACAGCGTTCGCTGCCACCAGTCGAGTTCGCGCTGGAGGAGGTCGCGCCGCTGCGAGAGCGCTCGCGGCCCGTGGCGCGCGCCCGGATACAGAAAATACTCGACGTGTTTGCCGGCCTCGATGAAAGCCGCGAGAAGCGCAACGCCGTTCATCATGTGCACGTTGTCGTCGGAACTGCCTTGCACCACGAGCAGCTGGGATTCGAGGCGGCCGGCAGCCGGAAGCACCGACGTCCGGCGATACGCGTTCGCTTCGCGCTGCGGCGTCCCCATATAGCGCTCGGTATACGCCGAGTCGTAGAACCGCCAGTCTGCCGGCGGTGCGCCCGCGATGCCCGATCGAAAGACGCCGGGCGCGTGCGTGAGCGTGAAAGCGGTGAGATAGCCGCCGTAACTCCACCCGAATAGCCCCAGCCGTTTCGCATCGACGTACGGCTGTTGCTGGAGCCACGACGCTCCCGCCAGCACGCCCGCCATGGCGATCTCGCCCATGCTGTGCCAAAACAGCCGCGCGTTCGCGGCACGATCGAAGTTCGACGCCGGACCGTCGATCGAGAAGACGAGATACCCGCGTTGCGCCTCCAGCAGAGGAGTGAGCCCGGCCCAAGCGTCGCTCGCCGGCAGAGCGTCGCCGACGAACAACGGGCCGCCGTAGATCGATACGATGACGGGATAACGCTTTTGCGGATCGAAGTCGCGAGGAACCGTCAGCGTCGCATCGAGCGGTCCCCATCGCGACGGTATCTCCAACGCGCGCGTCGTACCGAGATCGTATCGCGCCAGCGACGGCGTTTCAAATAGCGTGGACGTGGCCTTTGCCGCGACGTTGCGCCGCAGAATCTTCGGCGGGGTCGACAGCGACGAATAGCGATCGATAAACGCGTCGCCGCCGCGGTCGGGCATCGATACGTCGTGCCATCCTTTCTCCGGCGTGAGATCGACCGGGCTGCCGCCGCGTAGCGGCACCATCAACAGCGCGAGATTGCGGCGCGTCGGAAACTCCGCGCTGACGTAGGCGACGCCCCGGCCTTCGTCGACGCGCAGCACGCGCGCGACCGGATAGTCGCCGGTAAGGCGCCGCGAAGCGCCGGTGCGCGCATCGATGCGGTAGAGAGCTTGAACGCCATCGCGTTCGCTCAACCAGAGAAAGCTCTTCCCGTCGCGTGCAAAAACCGGCGCGGCCTGCACGTTGACGAATTTCGGATCGAATTCGCGAACGATCGTCGCTGGCTCGCCACCGCTCGCGGAAAAGGCTTCGAGGCGGAGATGGTGTTGCTGCCGATCGAGGATTTCGTCGAGAACGGCCTTCCCGTCCGGACGCCAGACGAACGATACGAGATACTCGTCGCGCGCCGAGCCGTCGTATAGCGTGCGCGCGCCGCTTCCGCGCACGTCGACCACGCGCAGCGAAACCCGCGGATTCTTCGCGCCCGCCAATGGATAGCGCTGATATTCGACGGTATTGACGGTAGGCTTGAAGTTTTGAATGGGAAACGGCGCGACCGGGGATTCGTCGAACGATAGAAATGCGATGGCGTCGCCGTTGGGCGACCACGCGAACGCATGATCGAGCAGCAGCTCCTCGCTATACAGCCAATCGGGGTCGCCGTTGATGCGCGTCGCCGAACCGTCGAACGTCAGACGTTGCGTCGCCCGCGTCGCGAGCGTAACGGCATACAAATCGTTCTCGTGCACGTACGCGATGCGCGTGCCGTCGGGCGACCATTGCGGGTCGTCGGCCCCCCGCGCGAGCAGCCTTTCGCCGCGGCCATCGAGCGGCGCCACGTAGAGGTCTGCTTGGTTCAAATAGGCGATCCGGCGCCCGTCGTAGGACCAGACGATCTGCCCGATCTCGCGCGAGCGGGATCCGCGCGCATCCGCCTTGGTCGGGAACGCGACGCGATCGCGGCCGGTCGCCATGTCGTGCAGATGCAGCACCGGCGGATCGCTCTCGCGTTCGCCTTTCGTGCTGTAAGCATACGCCGAGCCCAGGGGCGCCCAGGTGAAATCGAACGGCAGCGTCCCCGAAACGGGGTGCTGCGCGACGACGTCCTCGATCGTCAGTCGATCGCCGGCCGCCGTGGCCCCGGCCGGAGACGCGCTGATGACGGCGAGTACGCAGGCCGTTAGTAACCGCAAGTATCGCACGCGCCCTCCTTACGTGAATCGGAAATCGGCGGAGGTCAGAAGAGGCCCAGCAGCATGGTGACCGCGGCGGCGTTGGCGTGGACGTTGAACGCCATATCGACCGAGCCGTTCTCGCCCGATATCGATGCGTAGAGCCATGCGTTGCGTGCCGCGACCTTTTGGCCGCGCGCGAATGCGGCCGCGCCCCACGCGTACAGCGGATACGTGGGATAATGCGTGATGGCGTTCAGCGAAGCTTGCAGCGCCGATTGCGCCGCCGCATAGTGCCGGGCGGCGCCTTGCCGGAGGCCCTCGCGAAGGTGCGCGAGCGCCGGGCCTTCGTTGTCTCCTGGATAGCTCAGCGAGTAGTTTGCCGGATCGTCGGAGAGGCTCAGGGTGAAGAAGCGCGGATAGTCGCCGCCGCGCAGCGCGAGCATCTGTGAACGGTAACTCGGCGCGTCGCTCGAGCGAAGGTACTGGGCCCACAGCCGGCGAGCGTTGGACTCGTCGCCCAGGACGTACGACGCGCGGGCGAGATCGAGCTCCGCGTCGGCCAGATAGCCGAGCGGCTTGGGGATCGTTGCGAGGAAGCCTGCCGCCGTACGGTAATCGGCGATCGCGGCACTGCGGTGGCCGGCGTCGTACGCATCGTCACCGGCGCGCGTGATCTGCACCAGGCGGTAGAGGAGATCGTGGACCGGAGCCGGCGAGCCGAAGTCGTAAATCCTCGAGCGGCTCAAGCCTTTCTCGCAGCCACTCGAAGGCGGTGCGCTCAGGTGCGCTGCGTCGACCGGCGGCCATTCGGTTTGGGCGCAGAGATTCGCAGCGACGGCGAATGCTAGGGCCGCGATCATGGCGGGGCCGCTACTGCACGCGCGCGATCGCGGCGGGGCTGTCGAGCGTGAGATAGAGCGCGCCGTCGGGACCGAGCGCGATGCCGTACGGATACGCGATCGAGGACGGCAGCTTGACGATCGCGACCGCGCCGGTCGCCGGATCGATGCGGCCGATGCCGGCGATTCCGGCGCTGAACCAGATCTTTCCATCGGGCCCGATGCAGAGCGGACCGGCCGGCGCGTCGGCGGCCGCGACCGGGAATTTGGTGAAGGCGTGCGTCGACGTGACGTACCTGAAGAACGCGCCCTGCTTCGAATCGGTGAACCACACGTTCCTGTCGGGCCCTACGATGACGTTCTCGGGAGACGAGGTGCCGGGGACCGTATGGGTGGAGATCGCGCCGGCCGGGGTGACGAGCGCGAGCTTCCCCGAACCCGGAAGCGTGAAATACTCGTTGCCGTCGGGTGCCTCGACGGAGAACGACGGATAGTTGTTTCCCGCTGCGAGCGGATGGGTCGTGCCCAGCGTTCCCGCCGTGGAGATCGTTCCGATGTAGTTATCGTTGACCGATCCAAACCACAGCAGGCCGCCCGGGCCGGCACTGATTCCGGCCGGATACGTATTGACGGGGAGCGCGTGAACGGTGAGCGCGCCGGTCGTGGCCAGCCGGACGATGCTGCTGTCGCCGTCGTCGTTGGCGATCCACAGCGCGCGGTCGGATCCGATCGCGATCGTTTGCGGATGATGGAACCCGGGATACTCTTTGATGAGATGGAGCGCGGTGGTGACGTGCCCCACCTGCCCGGCGTTGAACTCACTAAACCACATCGTGCCGTCGGGCCCGGCGATCATCGTATACGGGAACGAGGTCGGCTGCGGCAGTGCGACGCTGGCGATGCGCGGGGCGAGCGCCGTCAGCCTTGCGCTTCCGGCGGTGACGCCGCTCTGGTTCGCTGCCGCCGTCACTGTGGCCGAGAAGCCGGCGGTAATCTGGGAGGCGCTGGCTTTCGACGACGCGTAGCTGATGGAAAGCGCCCCGTTTTGCGGCAAGGCGACGGTCGTGGGAGAGAGCGCCAACACGGCGCGCGAAGCGGAATCGGCTGCGATCGACAGCTTGACGGCGCCCTTTGCCGTGGTGAAACCGTTCGAAACGATCGCGTAGCCGTTGGCGTCGTAGCCGGTGACGATCGCGGCAATCTTCGCCGCATCGATTGCGTGAATCGCCGAAGGCCGCAGCGAGATCGTCGCGCGGGCGATGCGCGAAGAGGTCGTCAAGCCGATCTTCGTGCTTCCGGTTGCCGCAACGGTGACGGTCCGGATGCCGCCGCCGAGCGTCTTTGCGCCGGGAAAGCTGCCGTTTACCGGCGGCCTATTGAAGAGCGTCGAAATCAGCGCGTACGGGCCGCCCGCCGCGATCGCCACGGGGATCGTACACGTGCGAACGCCGGTAACGATCTTGCACAGGTGGCTGGTCGACCTCACGTCGGCCGTGAAACGAACCAGCTGGCCGCCGTTCGGCCACACCGAATAAACGGTGCCCTCGATACCCGAGGCATTGACGCCGGGCGGCACCAGCAGCGTGACGATCGCGCTCGATGCCCTCGGCGCGAGCGCGCCCGGCCCGGCTTGGGACGGGACCGGCGGCAACGCTGCGGTTCCCCCGGCGTGGCAGCCTGCGAGCACCAGCGCGCAAAGAACGATCGCACCCGGCCAATTCTTCATACGCTGGTATTAACGTGCGCTCGCTCCTAATCATTCCCGAACCGCTGCGCCGGCGTGCCGGAGCAGCGCCGCACGGCGGTGGGCGACGAGCCCCTCCGCGCCCGCGAACGCGGCAACGTCCTCGATCAGGCGCGCGTCGGGCGGTCTCGACGAGCGTAAGTACGTGCGAATGGTGAGGAACGTGAGCACCGAGAGGCCCGAGCTGAAGCGCGCCGCCCCGCCGGTCGGCAAGACGTGATTGGGGCCGGTGCCGTAGTCGCCGAACGCCTCACCCGCCATCGATCCCGCGAAGAGCGAGCCGTACGCGTGAAGCCGCGGTTCGAGCGCTTCGGCGGCGGCGCCGTGCAGGGCAAGGTGCTCGGGGGCCAGGGCGTTGGCGCGTTCGGCCGCGCGCTCGAGCGGCAGCACGGCGCAGCAGCCTTGCCGGCGCAAAGCCTCCGCGGCAACCGGCGCCGTGGGCAGATGCTCGAGCTGCGTGTCGATCTGTGCGTCGACCGCATCGGCCAGCATAGCGTCGTCGGCGAGCAGCATTACGCGCGCCATGGGGTCGTGTTCGGCCTGCGCGAGCAGATCGGCGGCGATGAGGTCCGCGCGCGCGTCGCGCGATGCGATGACGACGAGCTCCGATGGTCCCGCGATCGTATCGATGCCGCACGAACCGAAGACGGCGCGTTTGGCGGCCGCAACGTAGGCATTGCCGGGGCCTACGACGAGATCGACCCGCGGCACCGTTTCGGTTCCATAGGCCATCGCGGCGATGGCTTGCGCGCCGCCGATTTCGAAGCATTCGTCGACGCCGGCCTCGCTGGCCGCCGCCAGCGTCGGCGGCGATGCGTCGGGCGTGCACAGGACGACCCGTTCGACGCCGGCGACGCGCGCCGGCGTGGCGCACATCAGCACCGTCGAGGCGAGCGGATAGCGGCCGCCCGGGACGTAGATCCCGGCCGAGCGCACCGGCACGGCGCGATGACCGGCTCGCATTCCGCCGGCCGGAACGCTCACGTCGCCGAGCGCGGCGCGCTGGGCGCGTGCGAAGCGCGCGATGCGCGCGTGCGTCGTACGCAGCAGGCCGCGCGTCGACGGGTCGACCGCCCTCGCGGCGGCCGCCATCTCGTCCTTCGAGATGCGCCGCGGCGGCGGGTCGCCGAAGCGGGCGGCGAATCGCGCGACCGCCGCGTCGCCGCCCGAGCGGACCGCCGCGACGATCTCGTCGACGCCGCTCGCGTCGAACGACGCATCGCTCCACGCCGCTTCGCCGGGCGCCAGCCGCCGAAGCCTCATCGCGCGCGCCGCTCCAGCTCCGCCATGACGTCGGCGATGCCGATTCCGGCGTGCTGCATCTTGACCGTCATGAAATACAACAGATCGGCGCATTCCCACGCGACGTGTGCGGGGTCGGACGCCTCGGCCACTTCGGAGGCTTCCTCGGTGAGCTTCTCGGCCAGCAGTGCCGGATCGGCGAGCAGCCGGCGCGTGTACGAACGCGCGCCGCCGCCGGCCGCGCGCGCGCGAACGCGCTCGACGAGAGCCGGCCACGCGAACGGCGCGGCGCCGTCGAAGCAGGCGGAGCTCCCGCGGTGACACGCCGGCCCGGTCTGCTCCACGTAGAAGATCAACGCGTCGCGATCGCAATCCGGCAGCACGCGCAAGAGTCGCTGCACGTTTCCCGACGTCTCGCCCTTGCGCCAGAGCGCGCGGCGCGAGCGGCTCCAATAGATGCCTGCCTCTTGCGACAACGCGGCCGCGAGCGATTCGCGCGTGGAGTACGCGAGCATCTTCGGCCGGCCGTCGCCGCCGTCGCACACGATCGTCGGAATCGTACCGCCGCCTTTCTCGAAATCGAGCGCATCGAGGATGGCGCCGAGAATGCCCGCTACCACCGGATCTCCAGCCCGTTGCGAATGCAACACCGCTTGACGTCGCGAACCGTCAGCTCGCCGTCGTGAAAGACCGATGCCGCGAGCGCCGCGTCGGCGCCGGCGAGCAGGGCCGCGGCAAAACTTTCGGCATCGCCGGCGCCGCCCGACGCGACCAGCGGTACGCTCGCGCCGCGCCCCACCGCCGCGATCAGCTCGAGATCGTATCCCGACCTCGTCCCGTCGCGGTCGATCGCCGTGAGCAAGATTTCACCCGCTCCGAGCGCCGCCGCGTCGCGCGCCCACTGCAGCGCGTCGAGTCCCGCCGCCGCCGTCGCGCTGCGCGTCGCAGCCTCGTACGTTCCCGCGCGCGTCCGCCGCGCGTCGATCGACACGACGACGCACTGCGCGCCGTAGCGCGCGGCGAGCTGCTGCAGCATCTGCGGATCGGCGACGGCGGCAGAGTTGAGCGCCACTTTGTCGGCACCGGCATCGAGCACGCGAATCGCGTCGGCCGCCGTGCGAATACCGCCGCCCACGGTGAGCGGCACGTCGATGGCATCCGACACTGCGGCGATCGTCTCGAGCGATGCGAGCCGGCCTTCGAGCGTCGCCGACACGTCGAGCATCACGAGTTCGTCGATGCCTTCCTCGCAATAGCGGCGCGCGCACCGCGCCGGATCGCCGGCGTCGCGCAGCCCTTGGAAGCGCACCCCTTTGACGACGCGTCCGTCCTTGACGTCGAGGCAAGCGACGATGCGTTTAGCCGGCACGTCGCGCCTCGCGAACGCCGGCGACGAACCGTTCCAGCAGCGCTCGCCCGAACGCCCCGCTGCGTTCGGGGTGGAACTGCACGCCGATCACGCGGCCCGTCATCGCCACGCTGGCAAACGGCGTTTCGCCGGGCGTGATCGCCGCGGCGTGCGGCAGCGTGGGCGGCGCTGCAAACGAGTGCGCGAAATATGCCCACCCCGAATCGACGGCCGGAGAGAGCGATTCGACGCGGTTCCAGCCCATGTGCGGTACCTTTCCGCCGCGCATGCGCCGGGCGGCGCCGGCGAAGCATCCTAGGCCGCGCATTCCGGGCGCCTCGTCGCTGCCGTCGAGCAGCAGCTGGAATCCCGCGCAAATGCCGAGCACCGGAAGCCCTCGCGCGATCGCCGCGGCGATCGGCCGCCGCCACCCGCCGCAATCGAGCGCATCGATGACGAACGAGAGGTTCGCCACGCCCGGAATGACGAGCGCGTCGATCTCGTGCAGTTCGGCCGGCTGCCTCAGGCGGCGCGGCACGGCGCCGGCGCGCATCAATCCGCCGGCGATGCTGCGTCCGTTGGCCGCGCCCAGGGCGAGCACGCCGGCGACTGGCGGGGCGTTCACGCTCGCATCACCGCGGGCGCCGCGGGCGAGTAGAGATCGATTCCGCCGGTGCGCGCGACGAGCTCGAGCGCGAGATCGAATCCGCGCCCTTGATCGGCGGGATCGTGCGCGTCGGAACCGAGCGCGATCGGCACTCGCGCCCGGCTCGCCTTTTTCAGGAGGCGTTCGTAGCGCAGGAGGTAAGGCTCGCGCAACGCCGGCGCCCCGCGATAGAGTGCCCGCGTGTTGAACTCGATCGCGATCGCGCGCCGCGCGCACGCCTCGATCAGCCGGTCCTCGTACGCTTCGAGCGCGTCCTCGCCGGGCCAGTGCCCGAACTTCGCGGGAACGTAGAAGTGGCCGGCGACGTCGGTGGCGCGGCGCTCGATCTCGTCGAGCAGCGTGCTCGCATAGCGTTCCCAGGTCGCCTGCGTTCCGTAGTAGGCGTAGAGATGCGAGAACTCCGGGTTGTCGAACGGCCACATCCAGTCGCCCTCCCCGTTGGGATCTTCGAAGCGCAAGAAATGGACCGATCGCACCACGCACTCCGGCCGGCAGCGCTGCAGAATCTCCTCGGCGCCGAGCGGCGTGCGCGGATCGTTGTCGGCTTCCACGCCGATCGCGCAGCGCAAACCGCGCCGCATCGCTCGTACAACGGTCGCGGCCGATGCTTGCGACACGTTTGCGGCGAGGGCGGCGCGCGCGCAGTCGCCTTCGGCGGCAAGCTCCAACGCGCGCCGAGCGGCGGCGATCGCCGCAGGGTCCGCCGGTGTCGCGAGGTTGAGGTGATCGGTCGCGACGATCGTCCCGGTGCGGCCGCAGCCTGCCGCCGTTGCGAACCATGAAAAGAGCGCGCGCGGGGAATACGCGACCGGGGCTTCGGCGGCGAACGCGGCGTGTTCGCCTTTCACGTGCCCGTGCACGTCGAGAACGCTTGCCGGCAAAACGGCGGCGCTCATAACACGCCCTTCGTCGACGGCACGAGCGTGCCGGACTCGACGGTCCATGCCGCGCGGCAGGCACGGCCGAACGCCTTGAAGGCCGCCTCGACGCAGTGGTGCGGATCGTCGCCGGCGAGCAGATCGACGTGCGTGCAGCAGCCCGCCGCGGCGGACAGGCTGGAGAAGAAGTGCCGTACCAGCGCGATCTCGAGGCCTTCGACCGCGCCGCCGGGCGGATCGAGCGCGACGCGCGCGTAGGAGCGCCCGCCGAAATCGAGCGCGACGCGAATCAGCGCGTCGTCCATCGGCAGCGTGACGGTGGCGTAGCGGGCGATGCCGCGGCGGTCGCCGAGCGCACCGGCCAGCGCACCGCCGAGCACGATCGCGACGTCCTCGACGAGGTGGTGGCGGATCCCGTCGAGCGCGCGCGCCTCCACCTCGAGGTGAAAGCCGCCGTGAAAGCCGAGCTGTTCGAGGAAGTGATCGAAGATCGCAAGGCCCGTGGCGATCGCGCGCGTACCGCGTTCGTCGAGGCGCACCTCGACCCGCACGGAGGTTTCGTTGGTGGCTCGTTCGCGAATGCAGTTACGCATTGGCGCCGGCTCCGGCGGCAAACTGCGGGAGCAGCTCGCGAAGCGCGTCGGAGAGCTGCACCGTGCCGGCGTCGTCGAGCGCGCAGATGCGCACGCACGTCGAAAGGTCGGGATCGCCGAAGGAGCGCACGGCGATTCCACGCCGTCGCAGTGCCTCGGTCAGCGGCCGCGCGGCAGTGCCGACGTCGACCAGAGCGAAGCTTGCGGGGCCGCGCCAGACCGCCCTTGCAAACGGCAACGCGGCTGCGGTCAGTGCGTCCAGACTGCGGCGCACCTGTTCGCAGAGTGCGGCTTCGTACGATCGCATCGCGGCTTCGTCGCTCAGGAACGCGTCGGCCGCCACGAGCGAAGCCGCCGAAAGCGCGTAGGGCGCGAGCATCTTCCGAATGGCGCCGACGACGAGCGGGTCGCCTGCGAGATAGCCGATGCGAAGGCCCGCGAGGGCGCAGACCTTCGAGAGCGAGCCGGCGACGATCACGTTGCGCGGGGCGCCGGCATAGCCGATCAGCGAGTGCGCTCCGAGCGCGAGATAGGCTTCGTCGACGAGCACGAGCGTCCGCGGCAGCGCGCGCGCGATGCGTTCCAAGGCGGCCGCCGGGAGCGCTTCGCCGGTGGGATTGTTGGGGTGGCCGAGGTAGACCAGCTTCGTCCGGTCGCCGGCGCCTTCGAGAAACGCGTCGACGTCGAGCTGCCAGCGCCGGCGATAGGGGATGCGCCGCGGGATCGCGCCCATCATTGCGACGGCGCGTGCGTACATCCCGAACGCGGGGCGTGCCATCAGCGCCTCGTCGCCGGCGTCGAGCGTTGCGCGGGCGGCGCCGAGGAGCATCTCGTCGGCACCGTTGGCCAGTGCGAGGCCGCGCGCCGTCACGCCCAAACGCCTGGCCAGCCGTCGCGCTACGCGCCGTTGGAGATCGGCCGGGTAGCACCGCAACGTCTCGGCGCCGATGCCGCGCACCGCCTCGAGCACCGCCGGCGGGGGCGGCAGCGCCGCTTCGTTGCGGTGGGCGCGCACCTGCAACGGGCCGTCGACGAGGTCGCCGCGCTCGTACGGCGGCAACGCCGCGCACGCTTGCCGCAGCGCGATCACGGCTGCGTCTCCAGCACGGCGACGTCGCTGGTGGAGATCACGCGCAGCACGCGCAGGCCGGACTGCGCGATGGTGCGCCCGGTCACGACGATATCGGCGATCAGGTCGGCGACACCGCTGCCGATGCAGGCTTCCACCGCGCCGGCGATCGGCAGCACGTCGAACTGTGCGCCGGACGCGCGCATCGCGGCGAGGTGCCGCTGCGTTTGCAGGCGGTAGCGCTCGCAGACGGCGACCCGCAGCGGGCGCTCGCGCTCGAACAGGTCCGGCGACGATCCGATCAGGCAGAGCGCCGGCGCGCCGAAAGCCGCGAGCGGATCGCGCCACGCCACGCGCCGCCGGACCAGGCGCTCGTGCAGCACGTTGCCGGCGAGCAGCCACTCGTCGAGCAGATCGTCGCCGGTAAACGCCGTCACCGAACCGCCGCGGCGCGCGATTTCGTTAGCCAGCAGCGGCACGTCTTCGCCGCGCACCTCGAAGCGTGCGGTACCGTCTGCGAGGCGGTCGCGCAGCGCGGCGATCTGCCCCGCCAGGCCGCGATTCTTGGGAAGCAACGCGATCGTCCGGTCGATCGGAGGGGGAATCAGCTCGGCGGCGCGCACGCGAGTCCTTTCTGGGCGTAAAAAAAACGGAGCCGCAAATAGTTGCGGCTCCGTGCGTTCTCGTCGGGGGGCGAAAAAAATCAATACCTCATCGCACAGAGCCGGTGTGGTCCGTGATGATGGTGGTGTCGGCGCGCCTGACGCGAGCGGTTATCGATGGTCATGATGCGTTTGAACGTGTATACCACGCGGCCGGCCGCAGGGTCAAGCCTCGATTCTTTCGCGAAGGGCGAACCAAGAGGCGGCGTCGCGCATATTCATGCAGATGAACGCTCTACGAACGGTCGCGCTGCTCTTGGCCGCCCTCGGCGCGGCGCCGTCGCCGGCCCCTCCTCCCGCCGCGGTAGTGCGCGTGAAAGATTTCGCCTACCATCCCCCGGCGCTGACGGTCGCACCCGGCACGACCGTGCGCTTCGTCAACGAGGACGGGGAGGCGCACACCGTCACGGCGGTCGACCGGTCGTTCGATTCGGGCGGCCTCGATACCGGCGACGCGTGGACGCACGTTTTTGCCAAGCCCGGAATCTATCGCTACTTTTGCGCGCTGCACCCCTTCATGAAAGGGGCGATCGTGGTGCGCGCCGCCGGAGGAACCACGCCATGAAACGCAACGATTTTCTCGGACACGTCGGTTGGACCGGCGCGGGCATCGCGTACGCCCTGACCGCCGGCGGCATCGTTCGCGCGGCCGGTACGACGCCCGACAGCCCCTACTTCGTGCAGATCAGCGATAGCCACCTCGGCTTCCACCAAGCCGCCAATCCCGACGTCGCCGGCACGCTCGAGCAAACGATCCGGCGCATCAACGCGCTGCCCAATCAGCCGAGTTTCGTGATCCACACCGGCGACGTGACGCATCTTTCGAAGCCCGAGCAGTTCGATGCCGCAAAACAGCTGCTCGGCACGCTCAGAGCGCCGCTCGTCGTTTTGCCCGGGGAGCACGACGCGCTCCAAGACGGGCTCAAGCCGTTCTACGCCACCTTCCCGCCGAAATCCGGAACCGACGGCTGGTTCTCGTGGGACGAGCGCGGCGTGCACTACGTCGCGCTCGTCAACGTCTTCGATTTCGAGCAGATGGGCAAGCTCGGCACCGAGCAGCTCGCGTGGCTCGCCAACGATCTCGGCGCGCTTCCCAAGTCGAAACCGGTCGTGGTCTTCGCGCACGTCCCGTTGTACGCGCTCTACCCGCAGTGGGGATGGACCACCGAAGACGGCGCGAAGGCCCTCGCGCTGCTCGCGCCGTTCGACGCGGTCACCGTCCTCAACGGGCACATTCACCAAGTTATCGAGCACGCGCAGGGCAATATCGCGTTCGCCAGCGCCAACGCGACGGCGTATCCGCAGCCGGCTCCCGGAGCCGCCGCCAAACCCGGCCCGCTCGCGTTGCCCCCGGATCGGTTGCTGCACGCCATCGGCTACCGGACCGTCGAGATGTACGCAGGAACGGCGACGCTGCGCAACGTTACTCTTGGGTAGATGGCGGACGACGAGCTCGCGCTCGCGCGAGGGTTCACCGATCGCGAAGCGTGGGCGTACGACGCGGCCTATCGAATGCACGCAGGCGTGCTCCATTCGGCCGCCATGCAGGTGCTGCGCGATCCTCAAGAAGCTGCGGATTGCGTGCACGACGTGTTGCTCAGGCTGTGGAAGCGCGGCGGCGCGTACCGGCCGGAGCGCGGAAGCCTGCGCGCGTTTCTCGCGGTCGCGGTGCGCAACGAAGCGATGTCGCGTTCGCGCAAGGCGCGCAACCGCGACCGGCTGGTACGGACGCTCGACGATTCCGGCGACGCGGGCGATTTCGCCGGCGCCGTAGCCGACCGGGAGTCGATTCGGCACGCGATGGCGTCGCTCACGGAAAAGCAGCGCCGGACGATCGATCTCGCGTATGCACGTCACATGACGCACGAAGAGATTGCGCGCGCGCTGGGAGAACCGGCCGGAACGATCAAGAGCCGCCTTTCCGCGGCGCTGCGCAAGCTGCGTGAGGCCTTCGTGGCCGAGGAGCGCTCCGATGCGGGATGATCACGCCGGCGAACTCGCCGAGCTCTACGCGCTCGGTCAGCTCTCGGACCCCGAACGGGATCGCGTCGAAGCGCACGCGCGCACGTGCGATGTTTGCGCTCGCCGCTTGGGCGAGGCCGAGGCCGCCGTGCTCGCACTGATCGAGTCCGGCGAGGTCGCGGCCGCGGCCCCGGCGCAACTCGGCCGGCGCCCGGCATTCGCGCGGTACGGGCCGCGGCCGGCGTGGATCGTAGCGATCGCGGCGGCGTTTTTGCTCGGGCTGCTGCCGTGGGGCCTGACGCAGCTGCGCCGGCCGGCCGAGACGCCGGGCGCGAGCCAGCAGCTGGCGATGAACGCGATGCTGGCGGGGCATTTCCTGCACGCGCCGTTTGCCGCACTCGTTCCGGGCGCTCCGAACGCGAAGGCGATCTATCCGCGCGAGGGCGGGTGGCTCTACGTGCTGGTCGGCCCCGCGACGCAACCGATCGGCGTCGTCGCGATCGCCGGCAACCGGCGCACGACGATCGCCACGATCCCCCCCGGCACGCAGGCGCGCGCCGCTTTCGCCACGCTTGCCTGGCGCGTCTCCAGCGTCGAACTCGTGGCCAACGGCACGGCGGTTGGGTCGGCCCGCATCGTCTACGCGGCGCCGGCGCCCTAACGCTGCGTTAGTCCATCTTCGTGGCGAGTTCGAGGCGCTCCATGCCGGTGGGCTGGTGGCCTTCGCCCAGGGCGAGCGTCACGGATTCGATCGTGCCGGTGAACGGGAAGAGCCCGAGCTTTGCGTAGTCGTCGCAAACGGGCGAGACGCAATCCATGCCGACGTCCATCGTCTCCGTGCCGCAACGCAGTGGAATCTGCGCCTCGATCCGGACCTCGCCGGCCTTGACGCCGTCGACGAAGAGGGCGGCGTTGGCCGGCACGCCGGGCCGCGGCGAATCGGGCACGAACTCGAACGAGACCGTGTGCCTGCCGGGTGAGAGCTTCTCGGGAGCTACGATGTCGTAGCGACGCAGGCCGAAGAAGTTGTAGTGGTAGCGCGGCTTGCCTTCCCACAGCATGAGCGACCAGCCGGCGGCGTCGCCGCCCAGGCACATGAGCACGCCGTTTGCTCCGCCATCCGGAACGTCGACGATCGCATCGACGCGATGGTGAACGCCGATCGTCTTTGGCGCGCTGCCTTCGGGCAGGCGCACCATGCCGGGATAGAACGTCATCTCGTTGCGACCTGCGAAAAACCCGGGGCGCAGCGTCGTATCCATGCGCTCGACCATGCGGTCGTCGAGCGGTAGAACGTTGTACTTGGCGGCTTCCGCCATGAACAAGTCCTGAAGTGCCCGGACGCGTGCGGGCTCTCGCTGCGCAAGGTCGTCGGCTTGGCTGAAGTCTTCGGCGATATTGTACAGCTCCCAGCGATCCTCGTCGAACGAAGCCGGAACGCTGGCCGCTTCCCACGGCAGCCGGCCGTGCCGGCAGCACGCGATCCACCCGTCGTTATACATCGCGCGGTTTCCGAGCATCTCGAAGTACTGGTGCGTGCGCCGGCTGGGCGCCGTCGCGTTCTCGGCTGCGAACGTGTAGGCCAAGCTCACGCCTTCGATCGGGCGTTGGATGAAGCCGTTTACCGTCTTTGGCTCGCGGATGCCGACGATCTCCATGAGGGTCGGCATGATGTCGATCACGTGATGGAACTGCGAGCGGATCGCGCCAACCTGCGCAATCGTCTTGGGCCACGAAACGATCATGGCGTTGCGGGTTCCACCGAAATGCGATGCGACTTGCTTCGTCCACTGGAACGGGGTGTCGCCGGCCAGCGCCCAACCCACGGCGTAGTGCGGGGACGTACCCGGTAATCCCCACTTGTCGATATATCCCATCGAATCTTCTACGGTAGGCTGAAGGCCGTTGAGGTTCATGATCTCGTTGGGCGTGCCGACGAGCGAGCCTTCGGCGCTCGATCCGTTGTCGCCGAGGATGTAGATGACCAGCGTGTTCTCGGATTCGCCCATCGCTTCGATCGCCTCGACGACGCGGCCCACTTCGAAGTCGGTGTGCTCCAGGAAGTCCGCGTAGTTTTCCGCTTGTCTGGCGAAGAGTTTTTTGTGTTCGTCCGTCTGCTCGCTCCACGCCGGGATTTGTTCCGGCCGCGGCGTGAGCTTCGTCTTGGGCGGAACGATGCCGAGCGCGAGCTGATTCTTGTGAACGGTCTCCCGGTATTCGTCCCAGCCCATATCGAAGCGCCCGGCGTTGCGCCCGCGCCAGTCGAGCGGCGGCTGATGCGGCGCGTGCGCCGCGCCCGGCGAGAAGTACGCGAAGTATGGGCGGTCGGGCGCGATCGATTTCTGCTGGCGAATCCAAGCGATGCATTCGTCGGCGAGATCGCGCGTCAGCTGGTAGCCTTCGTCGGGCGTCTTGGGCGCTTGAATCGGCGTCGTGTTGCGGATCAGCGACGGGAAGAACTGATCGGTCTCGCCGCCGATGAAACCGTAGAAATAATCGAACCCCTGATTCGTCGGCCAGTTCTCGAACGGACCGGCCGCGCTGGTTTGGTTGTCGGGTACGTTGTGATTCTTGCCGAACCAGGCGCACGTGTAGCCGGCCTGCTTGAGCAGCTCGCCGACGGTGGCGCATCCCTTGGGGATGAGCCCGCAGTACCCGGGGTAGCCCGTCGCCATCTCCTGGATCACGCCGGTGGCAACGCTGTGGTGATTGCGCCCGGTCAACAGGGCGGCGCGGCTTGGCGAGCAGAGAGCCGTCGTGTGAAATTGATTGTAGAAGAGCCCGCGCTTGGCGAGCTTCTCGGCCGTAGGCGTGCGCACGAGGCCGCCGTTGACGCTGGGCCAGCCGAATCCGACGTCGTCGAGCAGCACCAGCAGGACGTTCGGGGCGCCCTCGGGCGCGGTCTTCGGCGGGGGAAAGTCGGGGGTCGAGTCGACCGCATACCGCGCGATCTTCGCACCGGCGAAATCCCACTCGGGGGGCGGCAAGTGATACCGGTCGAGGTGCAGCGGGAACGGGCGCTCTTCCACGGGCTCTCCTAACGTCTTCGAAAGGGCAGACCCGGCCATCCTACCAGCGCCGCGGCGGCTTCGGTATCCCAGAACTGCAACGTCCCTCAGAAGAAGGGGTTGTGGGCCTTCTCCAGGGCGACCGTCGTCGGCGGCCCGTGACCGGGCATGAGCACCGTATCGTCGGGCAGCGTGAAGTACTTGCTGCGCACGCTGTTGAGAATGTCGTCGTACCCGGTCGCGTCGCCGTACGCGCCGCCCACGCTGCCCGCGAAGAGCGTGTCGCCGGTGAAGACGGTGGAATTGAAGACGAACGAACTCGAACCGTCGGTGTGGCCGGGCGTATGCAGCATGCGAATGCGAACCCCATCGCCGAACGGCAGCTCCTCGCCGTCGCGAATCAGCATCGCCTTGTTGCGCAGCGAACCGATCGCGGCGACGTCGAGCTCGTGCATCACGATCTGCGCGCGCGGAAAGGCCGCCGCCACGTCGGCCGTCGCGTCGCAGTGGTCGGCGTGTTTGTGCGTGATGAGAACGTACTGCAGATGGTAGTCGCCGTCGCGCAGCATGCGCAGCAGATTGATCGGCAAGCCGGCCGGATCGACCAGCGCCGAGCGGCGCCCGCCGTCGAGGAAGAAGACGTAGCCGTTGCTGGGATGCGGATCGTGCGGATGGTGGCGCACGTCGGGGCGCTCGATCGGCGGCGGATACCAGCGCGCCGCGGCGGTGTCGGCGAGCTTGCCGGGATCGAGGCGGAGGATCTTTGCGATCGCCCGCGCCTCGCCGTCGCCGGCGGTGCCGTCGTCCTTCAGCCAGCGTTTGATCGCGGCGAGCTCGATGCCGGTCGCGCGCGCGAGCTGCGCCTCGCCGACCGCCGTGCCTCGCATCGCCTTGCGGATGACGTCGCCGAAGGTGTCCTCGAGCGGCAATCGCGGAGCTTCCATACGCCCGGGGTTCGACGCAGCCCGGGGCACCGCTGCAACCGGAACCCTCTGCCGAGCGGTCGAAACCGCCGGTATGGAACGCGTCCTCATCATCGGTTCGGGGCCGGCCGGCTTGACCGCCGCCGTCTACGCCGCCCGGGCAAACCTCTCGCCGCTCGTGCTCGCCGGCGGCCTCTACGGAGGCCAACTCATGCTCACGACCGAGGTCGAGAACTATCCGGGCTTTCCGGAGGGCATCATGGGGCCCGATCTCATGATCCGTTTCCGCGAGCAGGCCGAGCGCTTCGGCGCCCGGATCGAGAACGTCGACGCGACGTCGGTCGATTTCAGCGGCGCTCCGCTCGTCGTCAACACCCTCGACGACCGGTTCGAGGCCCAGACGGTCGTCGTCGCCACGGGGGCGAGCGCACGCTGGCTCGAGGTCCCCGGCGAGGAGCGCCTGCGCGGACGCGGCGTTTCGACCTGCGCCACCTGCGACGGCGCCTTCTTTCGCGGCAAGCACATCGTCGTCGTCGGCGGCGGCGATTCGGCGATGGAAGAGGCGCTCTTTCTCACGCGTTTCGGGCATCGCGTCACGGTGATCCACCGCCGCGAGGGCTTGCGCGCGAGCAAGATCATGGCCGATCGCGCGCGCGCTCACGAGAAGATCGATTTCGTCTGGAACACGGTCGTCGACGAAGTGCTCGGCGAGACGCAGATGACCGGTCTCGGGCTGCGCAACGTGGTCGACGGCAGCCGCTACGAGTTCGAAGCCGACGCGCTCTTCATCGCCATCGGGCACACGCCGAACACCGGCATCTTCAAAGGGCAGCTCGACCTCGACGAAGCCGGCTACATCGTGTCGCCCGACGGCACCCAGACCAACGTCGAGGGCGTCTTCGTCGCCGGCGACGTCTACGACATCCGCTACAAGCAGGCCATCACCGCGGCCGGCCTCGGCTGCCGCGCCGCGATGGATGCCGAAAAGTACCTCGAAGCGATGGAGTACGCGCTCGCCATGGAATCGCCGGCGTAGCGCGCATTCGTCTAGGCGCGCAAAACGGCGACGACGTGGTTGCCGGTATTGGGCACGTGCTCGGAGCGTAGCGCGTCGCACAGGTGCGAGATGATGAACAGTCCGCGCCCCGCGTCGCTCAGATCGTCCTCCGGCAGGAGGCGGCCGGACTCCTCGAACGGTTCGCCGGAGTCGATCACGTGCAGCTCGTACGCGTCGCCCGTCCGCACGAACGCGATCTCGACGCGACCGGGGGCGTGACGCACCACGTTGCCGAGGAGCTCGCCGAAGATCAGCTCCGCGCTCGCGACGAACTCCGCTGCGAAGGCGCGCCGGCGTAAGAACTCGACGAACTGCTGGCGCGCGTCGACCGCGGCGCGCGCGTCGTCGGTAGCGAACGCCCACAGTGGAGCCTCGCTCAAGCGCACCGTGAGGATGGCGACGTCGTCGTGGGCGCGCTCCGGCAGGCAGGCCCGCGCGATGAGCGCCGCAGGGTTCGTCGAGCTCGCGACGGCTTCCGCTCGCAGCACGCGCTCCAGAGCGGCTTCGCCGACGCGCCAGTCGCGTTGCTGCTCGATCAGGCCGTCCGTGTAGAGGACCAGAAAATCCCCTTGCGCGAGCGCGGCGCTAGCGGAAGGTTCGGGCTCCGCCAAGTGGCGCAAGCCGAGCGGCAGGCCCATCGCGCGTAGCGGATGCAGCTCGCCGTCGCGTCGCAGAAACGGCGACGGATGGCCGGCGTTGGCGTAGCGCAGCGTGCGGCGCCCGGCATCGATCACGGCGACGAAGGCCGTCACGATCGCATCGGGGTATCGCTTGCGTAAGAACCAATGCGCCGAGTCGAGAATGCGCGCGGGATCGAGTTCGTGGCGCGGCACGATTCCCATGGCGTGGCGCACCTTGCTCATGATCGCGGCCGCGTGGATGCCGCGGCCCGTCACGTCGCCGACGCTGATGACGACCGAACCGTCGTCCATTTCGATCGCGTCGTACCAATCGCCGCCGACCTCGGCTTCGTCGCCGGCCGGCGCGTAGACGGCGTCGAACTGCAGGTCGCGCGCGTGCGGGAGCTCGGCGGGAAGCAAGGCTTGCTGCAACGTCGTCGCGATGCGGCGTTCGCGCTCGATCGTCTCGCCGCGCTCGAACGCGACCGACGCGCGCGCGGCGATCTCTTCGACGATTCTCCGGTGATGCTCGGGATCGTACTCGTTCGGCTTGAAATAGACGAAGAGCGCACCGTAGGTGTTGGCGGCCGAGTAGAGAGGGGCGACCACGGAATGGCGGCTCGCAAACGGTTCCATCGCATCGCGCAGATACGGCCACGTACGCTCGCGAATTGCGTCGACGCCGTCGGTAAAATACTCGACGGTCTCGCGATCGCGCAGCCGTTCGACGAGCGCGCGCTCGGCGTCCGGGCGCAAGACGCGCTGCCCTCGAATCGGCGCGATGCGCTCGTTCTCGCCTGGATCTGCGTGGAAGGCGACGTCGCTGCGCAGCGCCTCTCCCGCGATGCGCGCGACGACGCACGAATCGGCGATGCTCTCCACGATCTCCCGAGCGACGCCCTCCATCGTGCTCCAGTAATTGGAGCTGTCCAGCAGCAGTTCGTTGATGCGGCCGGTGAGAAGCAGCCGTTGCGAACGCCGCCGTTCGGCTTCGAGCACGCGCGCGTTCTCGATCGCGACCGCGGCTCGCCGGGCCACCGATTCGGCGATCTGAAGGTCGGTTTCGTCGAAGAGGTGCCCCGACTCGGCGGAGACCATGCTCAGCGCACCGTGCACCGTGCCCGACGGCCCGGCCAGCGGCACGATGATGACGGAGTGCATGCGCAGCAATCGCAGGATCTCGAGATGTTCGGGGTCGCGCGCGGCCGCTTCGAGCTGCGCCGGCGTCACTCGCTGATGCAGAAGCGGCCGGTTCTCCGCTAGAACCTTCAGCAAGGCATCGCCGGGCCGTGGCGGATACCGGTCTCGAAAGCGCTCGACGTGGCTCAGCAGCGCTGCGTCCTTGTGGGCCATCGCGCGCGTAGCGACCCGCCCGTCGGCTTCGATCAGCGAGACGAAACACCAATCGGCGAACCGGCCGATCGCGAGCTGCGCCAACACGTTGCAGATGCCGTCGGGGCTGAGAGGGGCCGAGAGCGCCTCGCCGGCGTCGACGACGAATTTCAGGCCGTCGCGAGAGCGGCGTCGATCGTCGATGTCGGTGGCGGCGCCGATCCATCGCCAAATGCGTCCCTCTTCGTCGCGCACGGGAGCGATGCGGGTGACGAACCATCGATAGCTGCCGTCGTTCCGGCGAAGGCGATGCTCGATGTCGAACGAGCGGCCGCGATCGAACGCGCGGTCCCGCAGGCTGCGCGTGACTTCGCGCTCGTCGGGATGCACGATGGCGAGCGTAAGGTCCGCGGCGTACGGCATCTCGAACGCCGGCCCGGCGTACTCGGCCCAGGCGCGATTGACGTACTCCACGCGCCCGTCGGGCGCGGCGGCCCAGACGAGATGTGGAATCGCATCGGTCAACGCGGCGAATTCTACATCGCCCGTGGCCATGTCGCGCTCAGACTCCGTCACGCCACACCGCAGCAACTCCCGATACGTAGAAGCCGGCCCGATGGTTCCGATGACAAAGGGCCGGTAGCTCCCTAGCCTATACCCATCGTGGCGCCATGCCACACGGCCGTCCGGTTCTCCGGTGCGGGGGCTGGACGCGCTCCTAACCGTCGAGATCGAGGCCGGCGATGCGATTCGACGAATCGAGCGTGAACGTGGCGGTGAGGTTCCCGCGCTCGAAGCGCATCAAATACGTATAGGTCCGGGCCTTCGCGGGGCCGCTCGCCCCTTTATAGACGACTGCTTGCAGCCCGCCTTCGGCGCGGAGATCCGACGCGAGCCCCTCGAGCATCGCATCCGGATACTGCTTCGAGAGAGCGGCCGTCAGTTGCGACCGATCGATTCGGCCGGCGAGCAAGCCGTCGAGCACCTTGGTGAATCGCAAGGTCCGCGCGCGGTCTTCGCCGGCAGCGGGCTCGTCGTAGGCGAGCGTGGCGAACGCCGGCCTTCGGTACGTCGCGGCGCAGCGCCCCAATTGGAGGCCGGCCGCGGAACCGGATCGGACGAAGGTCACGATCGTCGTGTCGACGCAAGGCGGCAGGTCGCTGTCGTGCGACGCGCCGGGTACGAGCATGATGCGCGCGTTGGAGAGATACGCGAGCGCCTCACGCGCGTATTGCGGCGGCGAGGCGGGATCGTCGCTCCCCGAAATCATCAGGATCGGCGCATCGCTGCGTACCGGATCGGCGTAGGCGGCCGGCACGGGATCGACGTTCCAGATCTTGCAGGCGCGCTGCTGCGCCCGTACGCGGGCGTCGCCTTCGAACGTGCCCGCACTATCGCGCGCGACGTCCGCCTCGGTGACGAACGGAAGATCCTCGGCGCACGTCACCGAGAGGTTGAGACCCTGGGCAAGAATGTTCGAAAAGAGCAGCGCCAGTTGGCCGGTCATTTCGGCAAGCGGCGTGTAGTTGCCGCGGTACGCGCGCTCGATCGTGACCGGAATGTAGGCGGCGCCGGCCGGGAAATAGAGCGCGTGGCGGATGGTTTCTACGAACACTTCTTTACTGAGCCGGACGGTCTGCATCCGGTTCGTCAATGGGTTGCGCGCCGGTACGGCGACGGGCCCGGAATCGAAGCGCTTCACGACCGCCGCGAAATGTTCGGCGAAGCTCGGGAAGTGCGCCGAGCAGGCGGCATCGTTGCGACAGGCTCGTTCCAAATTATTCATCGACGTTTGCGCGCCTCGCGCCATCGGGAGCGGGATGACGTAGAAGTGCGGCGGGGCGACGCCCTCGAGCACCAGGCTTTCGACGCTGCCGGGATGGCGCCGCGCGAAATCGAGGTAGAACTGCGTTCCGTACGATCCGCCGAACAGCACGAGTTTCGGATACCCCAGCGCGGCGCGAACGTCGTCGAGATCGTCGGAGGCCTGGCCGGTCGAATAGAGGCTGAGATTCGCATCGGCTGCGAGCCGGGCGCGGCACGCGCTCACGAGCGAATCCGGCCAGAGCTGGCTGAAATAGAGCTCGGGGTGCGCCGGCGGTGCGAAGTCGCAGTTCTGCGGTGCCGACGCTCCCGTGCCGCGGTTATCCACGAGCAGAATGTCGTAGCGATCGCGAAGCGTTGCGAACGCTCCGCTGGTGGCGTCGGCGAAGTCCCCGGCCATCGACGTTACCGGCGCGCCGGGGCCGCCGGGATTGAACGCGATCGCACGATTGGACCGGTGCTTGGCTTCGATTGCGACGAAGTGAATCTCGATCGTGCGGCCCGCGCGCGCCGCGCGGTCTTCGAAGACCGTCAGCGTGCCGCAGATTGCCGCGGCATGGCTTTGGCCCACGCGGCACGGTGCGGTCGTCAGCGGAGAGGGCGGCGCGGCCGGACCCGGCGGAGCCTGCGCTCGCGCGGGGAGGGCGAAAGTCGCCGCCACCAGGAGCGCGAGAGCGGCCGCGCCGCGCGTCGATGGCATCCGGCGGTATTCTCCCGGCAACGCCGTCGACCATGCGGCGGCGCGGGCTCGAGCCGATCTCCCCGGTTAGATTCTGTAGAGATCCGCGCTTTGGTTAGGGTCGACGTTCGACGAGTGCGCGGGCCAATAGCATTCGGCGTCGCTGTAGCCGCTTCGCACGGCGAGCAGCATCACGTGCGATCGTTCGTCATCCGCGGGAGCCTGTGACGGCTTAGAGCAGGTCTGCCAGCGCCTGCGCGAGCGTGGGAAAGGCGAAGGCGTAGCCCAGATCGCCGGCCGTGCGCTTGGGAAGGACGCGCTGGCTTGCGAGCAAAGCGTGAGCGCCTTCGCCGAACAGCGCGTGCAGCGCGAACTCCGGAACGGGAAGGAAGGCCGGGCGGTGCAGCGCGGCACCGAGATCGCGCGTGAACTCGAGGTTGGAGACCGGGTTGGGGGCGGTGGCGTTGAAGGCGCCTTCGCCGCGTTCGAGCGCGGCAAGGTAGATGCCGGTCACGTCGCCGACGTGCACCCACGACATCCACTGCCGTCCGCTGCCGAGCGGGCCGCCCATTCCGAGGCGGAACGGCGGCAGCATCTTGCCCAGCGCGCCGCCGTCGCTGCCCAGCGCAATGCCGGTGCGAATCAGCGCCACGCGCATGCCGAGCTCGCCGGCACGCAGCGCCTCGCGTTCCCAGCCGACGCAGACGCGGGCGAGAAAATCGTCACCGGGCGCGCTCTCCTCGTCGAAGGCGCGCTCGGCGTCGGCCGGATAGTAGCCGATGGCGCTGGCCGAGACGTACGCCGTCGCGGTGGTACCTTGCCGGCGAAGCGCATCGAAAAAGGCGCGCGGCGCGTCGACGCGGCTGCGTTCGATGCGCTCCTTCACCTCCGGCGTCCAACGCTGCGCCACGGTTTCACCGGCGAGGTTGACGATCGCCTCGCAGCCGGCGGCTTGCGCCGCGGCGGCCACGGGATCGCGCAGCGATGCGGTGACGACGGCGTCGCCGCGCCGCCGCAACGCGGCGACGAGATGCTTGCCGACGAAGCCGGATGCGCCGAGGACCAGAACCTTCATCGCGCCGCCAGCGCTGGCGCGGCCGTGCCGACCACGGCTTCGAGCTCGTCGACGCGTTTCGGAATCGCCGCGGTGAGATTTTCGTTGCCGCCGGCCGTGACGAGGATGTCGTCTTCGATGCGCACGCCGATGCCTTTGAAGCGTTCGTCGCACTCCGCGTCGCGGTGGATGTAGATGCCCGGCTCGACCGTCGTCACCATGCCAGGGCGGAAGAGCACCGGCCGGTCGCCGGCATCGCGATAGCTGCCGACGTCGTGGACGTCGAGGCCGAGCCAGTGCCCGGTGCCGTGCATGTAGAAGGCGCGATAGCGTTCGCTCTCGACGTTTTCGTCGGCCGAACCGTGCAGCAGCCCGAGGTCGATCAGCCCTTCGACGATCGTTCGTACCGCGGCGTCGTGAAACTCCGTGCGCGCCAGGCCCGGGCGCACGGCGTCGATCGCGGCCGTCTGCGCCGCGAGGACGATTTCGTACACGGCGCGCTGCTCCGCGGTAAAGCGGCCGTCGACCGGCCACGTGCGCGTCACGTCGCTGGCGTAGAGATCGAGCTCGCAGCCCGAATCGACGAGCAGCAGCGCGCCCGGTTCGAGGCATTCGCGATTGCGGACGTAATGCAGCGTCGTGGCACGGTCGCCCGATGCGACGATCGACTCGTACGCAAGGCTCTGCGCGCCCGCGCGAAGATACTCGGCTTCGATGACGGCTTCGATCTCGTATTCGAAGAGTCCGGGGCGGGTCGCCCGCATGCCGGCGACGTGGCCGTACCCGGTAATCTCGGCGGCGCGGCGCAGCGTCGCGATCTCGGCCTCGCTCTTGATCAGTCGCAGCTCGTGCAGGACGAGCGAGGGATCGGCAATGACGTGCGGCGCGCGCCCTTTGCGGCGCGTTCGCTCGCGCGCGCCGTCGAGCGCGGCGTACACCGTTCGGTCGTCGGCCGCGTCGGCGCCAAACGCGAAGTGCAGCGTCTCCGCCCCAGCGAGATACTCCGGCAGGCGCTCGTCGAGTTCGTCGATGGGAAACGCGGCGTCTACGCCGAGCGCATCGACTGCGCGTTCGACCCCAAGGCGCTCGCCGTCCCAGATCTCGCGATCGCGGTCGCGCCGGCGCAAGAAGAGGACGCTGCGGTGCTCGGGATGCTCCGGCGCGAGCACGAGGCACGCGTCCGGTTCGTCGAGCCCGGTGAGATAGTAGAAGTCGGAGCGTTGACGGAAGGGGAAGCTGGTGTCGTTGTTGCGCGTCAGCGTCCGTGCCGAGGGCACGACGGCAACGCCGCCGGCAAATGCCGCGAGCGCGCGCGCGCGCCGCTGCGCGTACGCCGTGATTGCATCGTCATTCATCGTTGGTACCCGTGGTCAGCAGCGCCGTCACCGCATCGAGTTCGCCCGAGACCTCGCCGATCGCTTTGGCGACGCCGGCCGCCTGGCCGCCGCTCGTCGCGGTGACGATTTGAGGAAACGCGATCGACCGGTAGCCGCCGCGGCCGTAGAAGAGCAGGTCTAAGCGCCGTACGGCCTCGATGGTGCGCGCGCCTTCCCAAGGATGCGCTTGCCACTGCGCGGCGCCGCCGGCAAACCGGTCGATCGCTCGCGATAGCGGCGTGAGATCGGCTCCGGTCGCGTTGTTCGACGCGAGGGCCGCATAGGCGTCGCGCATCGAATCGACGTACGCATCGAAAGAATACGGCAGCCCGGCGCTCGTCATGCGAAAGGCCAGCAGCGCGAGCGTCTGCGCGGCGGCGCGATGGTCGGCGAAGGTCGGATCGGCTTGCGTGCTCGCATAGCGAAGATCGTCGAAGGCCGAATGATAGACGCCGAACGGGCCGGCGAAGCCGAACTGCAGCACGGGGATGCCGAGCAGATAGAGGAACGGTTCGTGATCCGAGCCGCCGCCGGGAGCGTGCGTGATCGCGCCGCCCGGCTGCTGCCGCCACTTCTCCCACACCGTGCGCGTGCGGTCGCGCGGATCGGGGACCAGCCGCGCGAGCGACGGCGTCAGCCCGCTCAACGCCGCGACCGCGCTGGCGTAGAAGAAGTTGCCGGTGACGTTCTCGTCGGCGTTGACGTAGGCGACGCATCCTCGCTGCAGCTCGGCGAGATGCGTGCGCACGTAAGAGTTGGATCCCGCCTCGCCGATCTCTTCGCCGTCCCATCCGGCGAAGATCAGCGTATATTGCGGACGCCAGCCGGCGTGGTAGATGTACCCGAGCGCGTGCGCGGCTTCGAGCAGCGTCGAAATTCCCGAGCCGTTGTCGGTGACGCCGTACACCCAGGCGTCGCGATGGCCGCCGAAGATGACGTGGCGCGACGCGTCGAGCCCCGGCAGCACGCCGATGGTATTCCAGAGCTGCACCCACGACGAGCTCTCGTCGACGCGCAGATGCACGGGCACGCGCGTCGTTCCCAGCGCGTAATCGGCGCCGAGCGCGCCGCGCCAGCCCTTGGGCGGCGCAGCCCCGTCGATCTCTTGGAGCAGGCGCTGCGCCACCACGGCGCTCACGGGCAGCACCGGGATCTTGAGCGAGGGCGAGCCGAGGCTGCCGCGCTGCACCGAGCCGAGCGGACGATACGGGCCGTCCGGATAGGCCGCCCCATTGGCGGCGCCGTCGCGCCCCGCCGGATCGCTGTACAGCACGACGCCGGCGGCACCGTGGCCGGCCGCGCGGCGTGCGAGGTCGCCGCGAAACTCGGCGCCGTAGCGGACCAGCACGATGCGGCCCTGCACCGCGACCCCAGCCTTCGCGAGCGTCGCGTAGTCGGCGTCCAGCCCGTCGTTGGCATAGACGAGCGGAGCCGTCACCTCGCCCGAGCCGCTCCAGGCGTTGAACGGGACGCCCGCGTCGGGACGCGAGCCGTCGGGATCCTGCGCGATCGGCGCCTCTTTGAGCGTGAAATCGATGGTCGGGCGCTCCATGAGCTGGAGCACGGTCTTCTTGATCTGCGGAACCTGTGCGTAGACCGGTTCGATGTGGGCGTTGAAGCCGTATTCCGTCAGCCGGTCGCGCATCCACAGCGCCATGTCGCGATCCCCGACCGTCCCCGGATAGTGGGCTTCCTCGTTGAGGCGCGAGAGGTCGTCGAGGATGCCCTGCGAGGTGGGGATATCGAGCAGGTACTCTTCGATCTGGCGGTCGGTGGGGCGCCCGTTGTCGGCCCGCGCGACCGCCCCGAGCGCGAACGAGCAGGCCACGAAGACGGCGGCGATGCGGCGCAGCATAACGGCATCTTCGCGCGCCCGGCGCGCGCCTCCGTTAGAAACGCAACAGCGACTCGGCCTGGGCGTTAAGATTTTGGGCGTAGACCTTCGGATGCGTCAGATAGAAGAGCGTCATCACGCGCAGGACGAAGCGATGGTACTGCGGCCGGGGCAGCGCCGCAAAGCGCGTCTCGGCCATGGCGACGAGCCGTTCGAAGCGCTCCCGCAGGCGCTCGGCGCTGCCGTACTCCGCCGCGAAGTTGAGCTCGCCGTGTTCGCGGTCTTCGGCTTGGTCGATGAACGAGTCGAGCAGCACGTGCAGCGCAGCCACGGCGGGAAAATGCGCGTCGTAGGCGGCGCCGATCGCCTCCGGGCGGCCGGCGGCGAGCTCGAAGAGCGGCGCGTACACCTGAAACTGCGAGCCGGCCGCGCAGGCGAACTCGCCCCAGGTGAGGCCGGCCGTGCGCGGGTCGCGCCGGCGTTCGAACCAGGCCTCGCAGGCGCGTTCGCGCTCGCCCGGCGGGAGGTGCTTGAACGTCTGCATCTCCGCATAGAGGCCGGCGGCCTCGCGAAAGTGCGGCAGCAGGCGTTCGTAGCCCTCGAGCCGTCCCAACGACCGCTGCACGCGCTTGACGAGCCGCTGCAGGTACCCGTTATCGCCGCCCGAGGGACCGGCTGCGTAGTAGTCCGTGGGCGGCGCGTGCGGATCGAGCGCGTCGGCGATCGCGCGATGCAGCACGGGATAGGCGTCGGGCGAGACGTCGGGATGCCGGTCGCAGAGATTGTCGAGGTAGTCGTAGATCGATTCGAGCGGTGCGATCAGTTCTACGTAGGCGCGCGCGCGCCGCTTCGGCAGAAAGGTGGCGAGGATGCAGCCGCCGGCGACGTGATAGGCTTTGCCGTCGATGCTCGCGAGCGCTTGCGCGCGCAGCCGTTCGTCGGGCATCGAGAGCGCGAGCGTGCGAATTCCCTCGAGCTCCAGCGCGGCGTGCGGAACGATGCGCCGTAGGAACTCGATCAGGCGCACCGGCGTGCCGGGGCCGTCGCGCAAGAGAAAGCGCATTCGCACCGGGCTGGCGAGCACGTGGCGCACCGCGTAGAGAATTTCGTCGTGCACGTTGGGGCGAAGGCTAGATTCCGCCGACGAATCGGCCGGCGTTGAGCGTGCCGTTGGGATCGAAGCGCCGTTTGAGCGCGCGCATCCGTTCGATCGCGGCCGGCGGCGCGCCCCACGCGCTGAGATTGGCGCGGTGCGGGTGGCGACCGGCGATGACGCTGGCGCGGGGCTCCATCTCGTGCAGCGCGTCGTCGAAGCCTTCGATCTTCGCGCCGAGCGAGCGCGCGTCGAGATCGCTCACGCGGGTCATCACGTCGCCGTTCATCACGTCCACCAGCGTCTCGTGGCGCAACTCGAACTGCGCGGCCAGCGCCGCGATCGCGAGCGCGCGCCGTTCCGCTTCGCCGGGAAAGCCCGGCGTCCGGTAGGTCACCGAGCGCTCGCCCAGCGTCGCGACGTAGGCGTCGATGGCGCGTTCGAGCGCTTCGCGCGCGCCCGCGTCGACGACGCGCGTCTCGGGCACGCCGGCTTTGCCTAGCGCCGAGCGCAGCTCGCGCGTCGCGCGTTCCGCCAGCGCTTCGCTGCCCTCGATCACGACGACCAAACGGCCCTCGCTTCCGTCGTCGCCGTCGACGGCCGGGTGGAATCCGTCGGCCCAGAACGCCGCCGCGGGACGCGCGTCGAGCGCGGTCAGGCGCGCGAACGCACGCGCGCGCGTGCCTTCGGGCAAGCGCGCGAGAAAGGCGCGCGTCACCGCGGGCATCGCCATCGTTTTGAGGTTGGCTCGAACCAGCACGCCGAGCGTTCCGAACGAGCCGACGTAGAGCCGGCTCATATCGTAGCCCGCGACGTTTTTGACGACCATGCCGCCCGCGTGCGCGAGCGTGCCATCGGCGAGGACGACGGTCGAGCCGATGATGGCGTCGCGCGGGCGGCCGTAGAGATGGCGGCGCGGGCCTAGCCAGCCGGCAGCCAGCGTTCCGCCGAGCGTCGCCTCGTGCGGCAGCGGCGCGTCGAACGGCACGAACTGGCCGCGCTGCGCGAGCGTCTGCTGCAGGCTGCGAATGCGCGTGCCGGCCAGCGCGGCGACCGTGAGATCGGCCGGCTCGTACTCGACGATGCCGGCCATGCCGGTGGTCGAGAGCGTCAGGTCGGCCTGCGGCGGATAGCCCATGCCGCACAGCGTGTTGCCGCCTTCGATGGCGACTCTCTGCCCGTCGCGGTCGCACCGCGCGAGCAGTTCGCTCAGCTCTCGCGCGTCGGCGGGAGCAATCCGTTCGAGCGGAAGGTTCACTGCGGAGGCCGCACTTCGAAGCAGGCGGCGCCGCTAGGAAAGATCTTGTCGGGATTGAGCGCGCGTTTGGGATCGAACACGTCGCGCACGCGGCCCATGGTCGCGAGATCGTCGGTGGAGTAGACGCGCGTCATCGCGTCGCGCTTTTCGTAGCCGATGCCGTGTTCGCCGCTGATCGTGCCGCCGAGGTCGATCGCCGATTGCAGGATTGCGTTGCCGGTTTCGATCACGGCGGCGACTTGCGCGCGATCGCGCTTGTCGTACATCAGTAGCGGATGCAAATTGCCGTCGCCCGCGTGAAAGACGTTGCCGACGACGATGCGGTGTGCGCCGGCCGCTTCTTCGACCGCACGCAGGGCGGCCGGGAGCTTGCTGCGCGGCACGCAAAGATCTTGCGTGTAGTAGTTGGGCGAGATGCGTCCCGTCGCGCCGGCCGCACCTTTACGCCCCGCCCACAACGCGTCGCGTTCTGCGGCGCTCTGCGCCGAGCGCCACGTCAGCGCGCCGTGCCGGCGCACGATCGCCTCGATGGCCGCTTCGCAGGCGTCCATGTCGTCTTCGAAGCCCGCGTTTTCGATCAACAGCACCGCCGCGGCTTCGGTCGGGTATCCGGCGTGAAACGCCGCTTCGACCGCGCGCACGATGACGGAGTCCATCATCTCGAGCGCCGTTGGAACGATGCCCGCACCGACGATCGCGGAGACCGCTTCGGAGGCGGAGTCGATATCGCCGAACGAGGCCAGCCACACGCGAACCGACTCGGGCGAGCGGGTGAGGCGCACCCAGGCGGAGGTAACGATGCCGAGCGTCCCCTCGCTTCCTACCAGCGCCGCGGTGAGGTCGTAGCCCGCGTCGTCGACCGAGGTGGTGAACACCTCGCCGGCCTCGTCGACCACCTCGAGCCCGAGCACGTGATTCACCGTCGTACCGTAGGAGAGACAGTGCGGGCCGCCGGCGTTGGTCGCGATGTTGCCGCCGATCGTCGAGGTCTTTTGCGACGACGGGTCGGGAGCGTAGAACAGGCCCTGCGGCAGTGCGTGCTTCGAGAGATCGAGGTTGACCACGCCGGGTTGAACCCGCGCGCGGCGATTGGCGAGGTCGAGCTCGAGGATGCGGTTCATGCGAGCGAAGGCGACGACCACGCCGCCCTCGATCGGCACCGCGCCGCCGCAGAGGCCGGTACCGGCGCCGCGCGGGACGATCGGCTCGCCCAGTTCGCGAGCGATTCTGACTGCCGCGCTCACGTCGCGCGCGTTCGCGGGCAGAACGACGGCCGACGGCAGCCGCCCGTCGGTATAGGCGTCGAACGCGTAGACGGACAGGTCTTCCGGGGAGGTTTTGACGGCGTCGGGTCCGAGCGCCTCGATTAGGCGTTGCTGGAGCACCCCGCGTCTTTCGGCAGGAAGGCAAGCCTCCCCGCACCAACGCCGCACTAGGAATGTTCTCGTTTTTCGGCAAGAAGAAGAAGCCCGCGGCCAAGAGCATGATGAAACCGGGCACCCCGCCCGGTCAGAAGCGCACGGCCTTTCGCATGCCGGTCGAGTTCGACGTCGTGTATACGCTCGAAGGGCGGCCCGGCCGGCGGAAGGCGGCTGCCAACGATCTCTCGTCGGGCGGCCTGCGGCTGGCGACCGACGAGGACTTCGTGCGCGGCTCCGTGCTCGATCTCGAGTTTCACCTGCCCGAAGACTTTCTCTCCGAGATGACCATCGAGAAGGAGGTCTTCTCGCAAACGCCCTTCGGTCTGCGGCCGCAGACCGTGAAGGTGCAGCCGCCGGGCTTCAAACCGATGCGCATGCGGGCCAGCGTTCTCATGCCGTTCTTCGACCGCAACGACAAGAAGTTCGCCTACGGCATGAAATTCGTCGAAGCGCAGCACGACATGCAGGAAGAGCTGCAGCGCTTCATCCACCTCTGGCAGATCCACTACCTGCGCTCCCGCCGTACGGACTGAGTTCGGTGCGCTAGCCGCCGGGCGACCGTTCGAAGTACGCGCGCGCTTTGGGATAGTCGATGGTGAGACGGAAGCGTTTCAACGTCTCGCCGCCGATCGAACCGACGACGGGCGCGTCCATGTAGCTCGACATAAAGTGCGAATAGCTGGCGTCGCGGCGGAGCGTGAACCAGGCGGGGCCCGTCCGGTAGCCGCCGATTTCGACCGCTGGAACCTGGATCATCGCCGCGCCGCTCTCGATTTCCGCCTTCGCTACGTACGGCCACGATGGATGCTCGGCGTGCCAGCGCGCGGCGATGCTTGCGCCGACGAAGTTGGTTGCGAACGCCGCGGCGGGAAAGTTGCCTTGCCGCTGCGCCGTCGGGGTAACGCGCGTATGCGCGCCGGTATCGAGCAAGAACTGGTACGTTTTGCCATCGATCGTCGCGGGGATCCGGGCGAAGCCGGTCGTGTGCGCCCCGCGATCGGTTTGAAAGCCTAACGCAACGGCGTGCGCAGGGGCGACGTACGGATCGTCGCCAGGCGCGCGCAGCACCAACGTGCCGGCGCCGTAGTCCCAGGTCCACACGTGACCGTCGAACCACGTGCCGCCGAGGATTCCGTCGATCGCGTTTCCGACGATCGGATCGCCGGCGCGCATCGCGTCGGGCGCCACCGCAAAGCGCGTGACGAAGGGCAGCGCCGCGCCGCACGCCCAAGCGAGCTTGCCGGCCGGCGCCACCCGTGCGGCAACTTTCGCAAAGATCAGCGGACCGCCGCCTCCGCTATCCAGCAGCAGGCGCAGCGGCGATCCGGAAGCGGTGCGCGGGCGCGCCGTGAAGGTCGCATGCCGTTCCACGACGGGCACGGCGACGGGGAGTCCCGCCGGATGACAAGCCGGCGAGGCGACGAGGCTCAGCACCGCGGCGATCAGCACGCTCTCTGCCGTTGCGCCGTTCACGGGATCGCCTCGGGGAAGTCGAAGACGCGCGCGGGGTCGACGCGCTTTTTGATGCGCTCCAAGCGCGCGAGGTTGGAGCCGTAATAGGCATTCTTCCAATCGCGCAGCGACGGATCGACGAAGTTTTGAAACGCGCCGCCCTTGGCCAGCGGCACGATCGCGTCGTAGAACCCGGCCTGCCATTCGAGGTTGCGCTGCACGTCGCCGGCGGGCGTCGAGGCTTCCCACACGACGCCGATCGAGCTGAGCCACGTGCTGCTGCGATGCACGAACGCGGTCGCGCCCGGCGCGACGGCGTTGACGCGGCCGCCGGTCTCGAAGAGTTTGAACGACGCCGACGCCGCGGTGGCCGGCCAACGGCGCAGCCACGAAAAGGCCGTCGAGACGGCCTCCTGGCCGAGCGCTTCGTTGAAGAAACGCGAGCGCTCTTGGAAATACTCGGGGAGTCCCGCTTCGGAGAGCTTGTCTTGCGCGTCCCAATAGCCGAGCTCTTCGAGGAAGCCGACCGTCGAAGGCGGCGCAACGGCGAACGCCGGCTGGAGAATCTCGCGAAGCTCTGCGGGCGTGCCGTAGAGCTGGCCGAGGAGCTGAACCTCGATCGTGCCGTCGCCGCCGTGCGCCGCCGATGCTCGTGCGGCGCTCAGTTTGCAGCCCAGCGCGTCGGGCGCCGACTCCAGTGCCGCGGCGAGTGCGGCGAAGACGCGTTCCTGGTCGGCGTTCCAGCGCAAATCGTACGCGGTCAAACGATCGACCGGAAACGTCTGAAACGTCAGCGACGTATTGATGCCGTAATTTCCGCCCCCTGCACCGCGGCAGGCCCAGAAGAGATCGTCGTACTCGGGGGAGCCGGCGGCGTGCAGCGTGCCATCGGCGGTGACGATCTCGGTGGCCGTCAAGCGATCGCAGGTGACGCCCTGCGCGCGCATGTTGAAGCCCACGCCTCCGCCGAGCGTCAGCCCGGCGACGCCGACGCTGAGGCAGCGCCCGTGCGTGATGGCGACGCCGGCTTTGCGGCAGTGCAGGAAGACGTCGGCGTTGCGCGCGCCGCCGCCGAACGTCGCTAGGCCGGTCGCTGCGTCGAACGCAAACGAGTTCATCGCCACGAGATCGATCATCAACCCGGTCGTCGTCGAATAGCCGGCGTACGAGTGGCCGCCGGAACGCGCCACGAGCGGCACGCGGTACTCGCGCGCCCAGAGAAGCGACGCCGCGACGTCGCGCGCGTTCGCGCACACCGCGATGCCGGCCGGCAGTACCGACGCGTAGCGCAAGTTATTCGGGCGCGCGTACGCGGCGTAGCCGGCGTCGCCGGGGCGGATCAGCCGCCCGGTCAAGCTTCCGGCGAGCGCTTCCCACGGCAGCCCAGCCGGGGTGGGCGCCACCGTTGCGCTGTTGCAGCCCGCCGCGAGCAGGCTCGCACCGGCAGCGGCAGCCGCCGTGCCGCGCAGAAACGCTCGGCGATCGATCATGGCGAATCTATTAGCTCAAACCGGAAGCCGACCTGGGCTCCGTACCGCGAGGGGGACACACCGCATGACGCGTTCCAAGGCGAGAACGGCCGGCGCGATCTACTTGCTCTATTTCTTGGTCGCGATCCCGGCGGCGGCAGCCATCGGGCACGTTCCGGCCGCGCTCGGCGTTGCGGCCAACCTCCTGGCCAACGCGCTATACGTCGTCGTCGCGGTGCTGCTCTATCGGATCTTCACCCCGGTCAACCGAGGAATCGCCGTGCTTGCGGCGATCGCCGGCGTTTTCGGGTGCGTCGTGCAGTCGGCGAGCCTCTTCCAGCTCACCTCGCCGAACAGCGCGCTGCCGGTCTTCGGCCTCTTCAACCTCATCGTCGGGTATCTGATTCTCAAATCGACGTTTCTTCCACGCGTGCTGGGCATGTTGATGTCGTTCTCGGGCGTCGGATGGCTGCTCGTGCTCTCGCCGGCGGTCGTATCGCACGCGTCGATCCCGATCGAATTGCTCGGCATCGTGGCCGAGGGCGCGCTCATGCTCTGGCTGCTCTTCAAGGGCGTCGACGTCGAGCGCTGGAACGCCCAAGCCGCCATTCAGCGCCAGCGATCGCCGGGGGCGGCGACGTAACGTTCGAAAACGTACCGTCAAGGAATCGCAACGTACGCCAGCACGACGAACGAACACGCGTGGATGTTTGGCGGAATGGAAAGGGTCGACGTGGCCACCCGACATTGTGGTAGCGCCACGACCCCGAGCCAAAGCGCTTTTCAAAGCACTTCCCAGAGCCGCAGCGGCAGCATCCGCAGCGGATACCGGACGCCGAGCAGGCACAGCAAGAAAAAGGCGGCGAGCATGCCCCGGCCACATTGCCGCGGCTAGCCTTTAAAGCTGTAGAGTACCCGTTCGGTGCCGGAGGGCGACAAGGTGAAGACGGTGCCTCTCCCGTCGGCTCCGCCGCCGCCGGTGGTACCGTAAAACACTCCATTTGCATACGTCAGCGGCCCAGCGGGACCCGAGCCGTCGGCTCCGCCTTTGAAGCGGTACACCACGTGCTCGGCTCCAGCAGTGCTGACGCTGAAGACGGTTCCGAACCTGCCGGCTCCAGGCGAGGTCGTCCCATAGAGCGTACCGTTCGCGGCGATCAATGCCGCATTTGGACCGCCGCTAGCCAAGCTTGTAAACGCGTACAATCGCTGTCTGCTGCCCGTCTGCGTCATACTGTAGACGGTCCCCCAGCCGTCGCCGCCGCTCGACGCCGTTCCGTAAAGGGTGCCGTCCCAGTAGAGCAAACCATTTGCGCCTATGGAATTGCTACTGAGCGCGCGTAGGCCGCCGTTCACGTTCGCACGATAGATGGTGCCAAACGTCGTGCCGTACAGCTTCCCGAAGGCATAGGTCAGGGCCGTTGACGGGCTCGCCCCATCGCGCCGGCCTTTGAAGCTATAGAGGACGTGCTCGACTCCGGTCGTCGTAATACTGAACACGATTCCCTCGTCATCGACACCGCCATCGCTCGTGGTGCCGTACAGCGTACCGTTCACGGCGATCAGGCTAGCGTAGGGCCTGGCGCCATCCGGGCCCTTGAATCGATGCAACACGCGTTCCGCGCCCGTCGTGCTGATAGCGTAGATCGTCCCGCATCCGCCCGGGCACGTCCCGCTGCCGCCAAAGGGGGTCGTGCCGTAGAGCGTCCCGTTCACGTCGACCAAACCCGAACTCGGCATCGACCCATCGCGCTTGGCGTCGAAAACGTGCAGCACACGCTCGCCCGCGCGATCGATCTTGTACACCGTTCCGCATTCACCGCCGTAGCGGGTGCAAGCCCCGCCGTGGCTGGTCGTGCCATAGAGCGTGCCGTTCACGACGATCAGGCCGCCGTTCGGATAGGCGCCGTCCTTGGCCGATGCCGCAGAGCGTCCGTACGCCCGATCGGCAACCAACGCGTGTGGGAGGCTCGAACTGAGCCCACTCGAACCCGCACATCCCGACACCACTAGGCTGCAAATCAACCCGGCCGCACACGCAAAACGGTTCATTGAGACGTGCTCCTTACGTCTTAGGGGTAGCCTAAAGGGCAATGCATGTCCCTTAGATCGCATCCGCACGATCGACAGTACTACAGTCGAGCCGGAAGTCTTTGTTATATCGGGCTAGGGCCATTGCGGCGTTCACGAACGCGTCGAATATGACGGGCGCAGATATTCTGCGGCGGATTACGACCGTGCGCCTGCTTGGCCCAGCAAGCAGGCCGGAAAGCAAATCCTATCACGATCCTAAGGGTATCCCGTACTCAAAACCGACGGATGCAAGCGTGCCTAATCCTAACCCGGCAAACCTGGAATTAATGTCGTTCGCGAGAATCACGACCTTCGGAATACGGCGTGCGAATGCGGCCCAGTGCTTATCTCTCAAGTTAGCGGCTCTGCGCCGCCATCCACGCGAGGATCGATCGCGCGACGCGCGGGTCGAGCGGGCTGGGAACGTCGTATTCAGAGCCGTCGTCGGGATGCGATGGCGCAATCGTGATGAAGAGATGGTCGTCGCCCTGCAGCACGTCGACGGTGACGTGCTTGGCGGCGCCGGCATAGCCGTCGGTTAGGTGGTGGAGATCCGACGGCAACACTTGCAGGTCGCGACTGCCTTGCAATACGAGCACCGGGCACCCAACCTTGCGGATGACTTGCGCCGGATCGATGCCGTCGTACGCGGCGAACGCCTGCAGCGTCGCCGCCTTCATCGCCGGCGTCATGCGCGCGGACTGCTGCTCGATGATCTGCGCCATCGGAATCGCCGGCGGCGCCATCAGCACGATGCCGGCCAGCCCCGGAATGGTGGGCGCGACCAGCGGCACGACCAGGCCGCCCTCGCTGTGGCCGAGCAGGTAGATGCGGTGCGGATCGACCGACGGCTGCGCGCGCAGCAACGCCACGGCGGCGCGCACGTCGTCGCCGAGCGGGCGCCAATCTTCGGTGGCCGTTCCGGTGCTGGCACCGATGCCGCGCTTATCGTAGCGCAGCACCACGACGCCGGCGTTCGAGAGCGCGTTGCTCAACAGCAGAAAGGTCGGATTTTGCGGGATGGCGGCGTTGCGCGTTCCCGGGCCGCTGCCGTGCACGAACACGAACGCCGGCATGCGCCCGGAGCGGCCCTTCGGAACGGTCAGCGTTCCGGCTAAGACGGCTCCGCCCGACGACGCGAAGGTTACGTTGCGGCTGGAAAAGTTCGGCGCGGGCGTGGGCAGCGCGGTTGCGGCCGGTGCCGGCGTCGGCGGCGCCGCCGCTCCCGGGCGAGCGAACGTCAGCGGAAAGGTCATGCCGCTCTGGCTGAACGTTCCCGCGATCGCGTCCGGACCGATCGTTCCTTCGTACGACGCGCCGGCCTTCGCGAGCGCGAACGATAGCGTCGCGTTGGTGCGGCTCATCTCGATCGGCATGCCGAACGCGTGCTGAAACGGGCTATCGAACGTCGCCGTCAGCGCTCCGCCGGCTTCGTCTCGCACGTGCAGTACCAACAGGAGGCTGCCGCCGGGGGCGGCGAGGCTTCCCAACCACGTGCCGGCCAGATCGCTGGTGCCGATCGAGCTGGGTGCGAGCACGAGCGGAACGCTCGTGCCGCGCTGGGTGAACGTGCCGGAGATCGCGTTGGCCGCGACCGTTCCGGCGAACGTTGCGCCGAGGTGCTCGATCGAAAACTTCAGGCTGCCGTTCGACTCGGCGATCGAATCGACGGGAATCGCGCCGCCGCCTTGGTACGGGCTTGTCGCCGTCGCGGTCAGCCCGTTGCCAGCGTCGGCGATCGTGATGACGAAGAGCAGCGGGGCGCCGCCGAAGTCGAGCATCCCCGACCACGTTCCCGTCAGTCCCGGCGCGGCGGATGCCCCCAGACCGGCGACGAGCATGCAGCCGGCGAGCAGCGCGGCGGTGAGTCGATGCATGGCCTCAATATAGTAAAAAGCGCGAGCGCAACCCTTCGAATCGTGCGACGCCGTCGCTCCATTGCTCGACGATCTCTTCGGCCGATCGCCCGGCGAGCACGCCTTCGCGCAGCGACGGCGTCCCCCAGTCGCGGTCGAGATCGGCCGCCTTTACGTCGAGCGCGTGCGGGGCGATGCGTCGCACCGCCGTGAGAATTTCGACGGCCGTTCGTACCGCCCGAAAGCGCCGCGGATCGAAGACGACCAGCTCGACACCCGAGAGCTCGCGCCCCTTCCAGAAGCCCGCGATCGGCGACCATGCCGCGGCGCGGAAGTAGACGCCCGGAAGTTCGCGTTCGTTGAGCGCTTGCGCGAGCCGGTTGCCGTCGAGGCCGAGCGTGCCGGCGAGGAAGAAGGGCTTGGTGAAACCCGTCCCGTTGTTGATCCCGGCGTTATCGATCAATCCGGTGCAGAGATACACGAACGTCGTCTGCCAGGTGGGAATGTTGGGCGAGGTTTGCACCCACTGCAGGCCCGTGGCGGGCCAAATAGTGAAGCGCTGCCAGCCTTCCATCTTCACCACTTGCAGCTTGACGCCGATGCCGAAGCGTTCGTTGAAGAGTCCGGCGAGCTCGCCGATGGTCATGCCGTGGCGCATCGCGATCGGATAGAGGCCGATGAACGATTCCTCGGCCGGTTCGAGCACCGGGCCCTCGACGATCTCGCCGCCGACCGGATTGGGGCGATCGAGCACCCAGAACTCCTTGCCGAACTCGCGCGCGCTCTGCATCGCATAGGCCATCGTCGAGACGAACGTATACGCACGCGAGCCGACGTCTTGGATATCGAAGAGCAGCACGTCGATGCCTTCGAGCATCGCCGCGCTCGGATGGCGGGTTGCGCCGTAGAGGCTGTAGACGGGCAGGCCGGTCTGCGAATCGGTGTACGAACCGACCGACGAGCCCGCGGGGCGGTCTCCGCGCAGCCCGTGCTCCGGCGCGAAGAGCGCCTTGACCCGCACGCCGCCGTGCGCGCGCAGCGCGTCGACGAAGGGAACGAGCGACGACGTGACGCCGCTCTGATTCGCGATCACCCCGACGGTGCGGCCTTCGAGAGCGCGCCAGCGCTCGCGCAAAAAAACGTCGTCGCCGAGCGCGACGCGCGCGGGCGGCAGCGGCGTCGCCGCGGCGCGGCCGGCGGCCGCCGCACCGAGTGCCGCCGTCGCAAGGAGAAACCGGTGCCGGCGCACGGTTTACACGAACTCCGGCTGCGACGCGTGCGCAACGATGCCGGCGTCGCGCGCGCGCTCGAAGAGCGCGTGCACGGCCTCGATGCCTTGCTCGCCGAGGTCGGTCGTAAAGGGGTTCACGTAGAGATCGATATGCGCCCGCATCACCTCGTCGCTGGTCTCGACGGCGTGCGCTCGAACGTAGGGCATCACGCGATCCTCGTTGGCGCGCGCGAAGGCGACGCTGCGCCGGATGGCGTCGTCGGCCGCGCGCGCGAGGCCCAGGTCGACGTCTTTGCGCACCAAGATCGCCCCCAAGGGAATCGGCAGCAGCGTCATGTTCTCCCACCATTCGCCCAAGTCGGCAATCGAGATCAGGCCGGCGTCGCGATAGGTGAACCGCGATTCGTGGATGATGAGCCCGGCGTCGACCTCGCCCGCCGCCGCGGCGGCGACGATCCGGTCGAAGCGCATCGCGGTCGTCTTCAAATGCCGCCCGAGTGCGAGCTGCAGCAGCATGAACGCCGTCGTGCGCGGCCCGGGAATCGCGATGTGGCGGCTGGCGACCTCGGCGAAAAGCTCCGGCGCGCGATCGGGCCGCGCGACCAGCAGCGGGCCGCATCCGCGCCCGAGCGCGCCGCCCGAACGAAGGATGCGGTAGCGGTCGGCGAGGTAGGGAATCGCGCCGTAGCTCACCTTCACGAGTTCGTACTCGCCGCGCGCCGCGGCCCCGTTGAGTTCTTCGATATCGGCCAACGCGACGCGCACGTCGGGCGCGTCGTCGAGCCAGCCGTTGGCGAGGGCCGCAAAAACGTAGGTATCGTTCGGGCACGGGGAGTAGGCGAGGGTCAAAGGCGTCATGTCGTTGGTCCGTTCGCAAGCGTGACGAGATGCACGAGCGTCGCGGTAACCCGTGCCAGGCCGTCGATGCCGGCCTGCACGTTCCAGCCGCTGAGATCGCGCGCGCCGACGCGGTTGGAGATGCCGCGCAGTTCGATCGCCGGAACGCCCGCGCGCTGCGCGGCGCGCAAGACGGCAAAGCCCTCCATCGATTCGACCTGCGCGCCCAGCGACGCGAGGCGGGCGGCGGTCGCTTCGGTGCTGGTAACCCGCGTCACGGTGACGCCTCGCAGCGTCGCGACGCCGCGGGCCGCGAGTTCGGCGACCAGCGCGGGATCGGAGGGCGCGCGGTCGGCGATGGTTTCGAAGCCGGGCAGCCGGATCGGCTCGCCGGTCTCGAGATCGAGTTCGAAAAACTCGTCGGACACGGCCACGCCGTCCCCGATGGCGGCCGCTCCGTCGAAGGCTCCGCCGATGCCGGCATTGATCACCAGCCGGTACCGCTGCTGCGCCAGCGCGTGCGCCACCGCGTACGCGGCCTCGACGGGACCGACACCGGTAACGAGCGTTTCGACGCCCGGGCGCGCTTGCCAGAACGCAAGCTCGCGAGCGACGGCGGCGGCGAGCAGAATCACGAGTTTAGCGTACCCCGATGAACTTGTGCGTCTGCAGTGAGAGCCGGAAACGATGCGGGTGGGCTTTGGCGTACTCCAGCGCGATCGCCACGTTCTTGGGATCGTTGCCTTCCGGCTGCAGCAGCACCACCGGCTTTCCCTCGAAGAGCGCCAGATGCTCCTCGGGGACGCGGCGGTCGACGACGAGCTTGGCTTCGTCGGCCCGCGCGGCCATGCGCGGATCGACGCGCTCCTTGGGCGAGACGCAGAGCCACACGTCGTCCGGCAACGGCTCGTAAATGGTGCCGTTGGATTCGACGTGAACGCGCCGCCCCGCGCGCCGCAAGGCGTCGATCAGCGCGGGCGTTTCGCGCTGCGCCAGCGGTTCGCCGCCGGTCAGCACCACCATCGGGCACTCCCCGCCCGCTTCGGCGACGAGGCGCACGACCTCGTCGATGCCGGCAACGAACTTGGTTGCGTAGTCGGTGTCGCAGAAATCGCACGCGAGATTGCACCCGGCTAGCCGCACGAACACGGCCGGCGTTCCCGTCCACGTGCCTTCGCCTTGAATGCTGTAGAAGATTTCAGCGAGCGCCAGCATCGTGGAAATCCGAGCGGCGTAAGACCGCGCACGAGTTGGCCGTCTCCCACAGCACCAGTTCGTCGAGGGAGGGAAGCGCCGGAAGCAGCCGGTGCCAAATCCAGAGGACGATCTGCTCGGCCGTGGGATTGTCGATGAACTCGTTGAGCGTCTGATGGTCGAGCGCATCGACGGCCAGTTCGCGCACCACGCGTTTGATCTCGTCGAAATCCTCGATCATGCCGCGCGCCGGGCCGTCGCTTTGAATCGGGCCGCGAATCGCGACTTCCAGCCGGTACGAGTGCCCGTGCATGCGCCCGCACTTGCCGGGGTGGTACGGGAGAACGTGCGCCGCTTCGAAGCGGAAATGTTTGCGAATCTGCATCGGAGCGGCCTACGAACTCGGCGCGAGGACGACGTCCATCGCATCGAAATCGACCGTATACGCGTAATGGTCGAGGAAGTCGTTCGAGATCAGGCCCCACACCGTAAACGGAAAGATGCCGAACGGCGTGCCTTCCGGCGTGTAGAGGCCTTTCACGCCGTGCTGCACGGCGTCACCGACGGCGATCCGCTCGGCGACGAACGGCACCGTCGCGACCGGGCCGCCGCCGCCCACTCCGCTCCCGGCATGCGCCTGGTCGAGCGCGATGTGCGCGGCGTCGATCAGCTGCGGCGCCGGGCTCAGGCCGCCGCCGGCGAGCCCGCTATCGAAGAAGAAGATGCCCGGCGGCGCGTCGTTCACGCGCGCGCGCGCCATGACGAAGTGATCGCCGACCAGCCAGCACGGGACGATCGCCGCACCGGCCGCTTTCGCCGCCGCTTCGAACGTCGCCGACCCGGCCGCCGAGCGCGGCCGGACGATCAGCCGTGCGTGCGGATAATCGATCGTCACCAGAAAGCGTTCGAACACCGTCGTGCCGAGAACGCCGTCGATCTTAATGCCGTTGGCGAAGAGATCGGAAGCGTGCGTCGGGAGCACCGTCGCGGTCACCGTACCCGCCGTGGCCGTACCGAACTCGACCGTGTCGACGGTCGCCGTTTGCATCGCGGCCGTTTTGCCGCCGGCGAAGACGCCGTTGCCGGCGCCCTGCATCGAAAGCCCGAGCGACGCCGCGAACTCCGGCTCCAGCACGAAGTTTCCGCCGGTGTCGACCAGCAGCGTCGCGTCTTTGCCGTCGATGCGCGCTTTGACGACCGGCAACGGATCGGACGTAACGAACGGCACCGTCGTTTCGCCGCCCGCAACCGTGGCCGGGCGTTTCGCTTCGGCGAGACGCCGCTGCAGTTCGCGCATGCGGCTGCTCGCACGCGCGTCCGAAGCGTTCGCCGCAACGGCCGCAGCCAAGAGCGGCTGCGCCGCCGCGAGATCGTTCTGGTAGAGCCGCACGGTTCCCAGGCCCAGGGTGGCCGCCGCATCGCCTGGCTGCGCTTTCAGAACCGCCGCGTACGCCGCGGCCGCGCCGTCGAAATCGCCGGCTTTGAAGAGCGCATCCGCGGTGGTGACGCCGGCGAGCGCGCGCGCCGGGAGCACGAGCGCTGCGGCCGCCACGAGTGCGAACAGCGAGCGAAGCGCGGGGTGCACGGTGCGGGCTAGCGCGCGACCGGAACGGCCGGCGCGCACGGGGTCCGCTTGCCCTCGAGGACGTAGCTCATGTGGCGGTCGGTGACGTGATCGCGCACGATCTTCACCCAACCTTTCTCGTCGCGCCCGCCGCCGAAGAACGCTTCGTCGATCAGAACGTGCCCGTAGCCGAAGCCGTTGCCGGGATCGACGTCGTCGTGCAGCGTCAAGCTGGTTCCGCGCCAGCCGGCCGAGCGCAGCGAACGCTCCAAGTGCGGCATGCCGATGAGCTTGAATCCCGCGTCGGTGAGGAATTGACTGCACCAGCTCGTCCACAGCCCGTAGGTGTTGAGCGTGCTGGCGACGCGGAGATACGAGCGTTCGTCCATGACCGCGACCGATGCCTAGAGCGCGCCGTCGGGACCCATGTGCTCGAGCCGCTTCTTGAGATCGGCCAAGAAGCCGCTGGCGACGTAACCGTCGACGACGCGGTGATCGAGCGAGAGGCACGAGTTCATCATCGAGCGGATCGCGATCGCGTCGTCGTCGCGGACGACCGGCTTGCGCACGACCGTCTCCATGGTGACGATGCCCGCTTGGCCGCCGTTGATGATCGGCGCCGAGGCCCACGAACCGTTCGCGCCGTTGTTGTTGACGGTGAACGTCCCGCCGGCGAGATCGTCGACGCCGAGCTTGCTGCGGCGCGCTTTGTCGATCAGCTCGCCGGCCGCGATGGCCAGGCCTTTGATCGACAGCTGATCGGCGTTCTTGACGACCGGCACGACGAGATTGGTGGCCAGGCCGATCGCGATGCCGATGTTCACGTCCTTATGCACGTAGATGCCGTCGGGCGTGAACTTCGCGTTCATCAGCGGGAACGCCGCGAGCGATTCGACGACGGCGCGCATGAAGAAGGGCAGCAGGGTGAGCTTGTAGCCGGTTTCGCGCTCGAAGCGGTCCTTCTCGCGCGCGCGCCACTTCCACACGTTGCTGACGTCGATCTCGACCATCGACCAGGCGTGCGGCGCGGTGTGCTTGCTCTCGACCATGCGTTCGGCGATGATGCGGCGCGCTTGATTGAGCGGAACGATCGTTCCCGGAATCGGTTGTCCGTACGTCGACGTGCCCGACGCCGGCGGCGCGGCGCTGGCCGCAGCCGGCGCGCGTTCGACGGCCGGAGCTCCGGCCGCGATGGCCTGCCCGACGGCGGCCGCGGGGCCCATCTGCGAGGCGGCGAGCACGTCGTCGGCGGTGACGCGCCCGTTGGTGCCGGTCCCGCGAATCGTGCGAATATCGAGATGGTGTTCGCGCGCGAGCCGGCGGACGGCGGGCGACGCGCCGCGCAGCGCGGCTTCGGCGTCCGCACCGTTGGCGGCGCCGCGCGCGCCGTTACTCGATGCAGCGGCGGCCGGAGGCGATACCGGTGCGGGCGCCGGCGCGGCCGGAGCGTGTGCGGCGGGGGCAGGCGCGGCGGGAGCGGCAGCGGCGGCCGCGCCGGTTTCGTCGATGACGGCGATGGGCGTGCCGGTCGCGACCGTCTCGCCTTCCTTCACCAGCACTTCGCGAATCGTTCCCGTTACGGGCGAGGGCACTTCGGCGTTGACCTTGTCGGTCGACACTTCGACGAAGGCTTCGTATTTTTCGACGCTGTCGCCGACGCGCTTGAGCCACTGCGCGACCGTCCCTTCGGTGACGGTCTCGCCCAGCTGCGGCATCGTAATCGTCGTGGCCATTAGAATTTCACCATCTCTCGCATCGCGTCGGCCATGCGGGCCGGCGACGACATGTACTCTTCTTCCAAGGGCAGCGCGTAGCCCATCGCCGGCACGTCGGGCGCGCACAGGCGGCGGATCGGCGCGTCGAGATGGAAGAGCGCTTCCTCGGCGACCATCGCGCTGATCTCCGCGCCGATGCCGCCGAACTTGTTGTCTTCGTGCACGATCAGCAGCTTGCGCGTTTTCTCGACGCTGGCCAGAATCGTCGCGCGGTCCATCGGGCGAATCGAGCGCAGATCGATCACTTCGACGGAGAGCCCGTCTTGTTCGAGCTGGCGTGCGGCTTCGAGCGCCCAGTGCACGTACAAGCCGTACGACACCACGCTGAGCTGGGTGCCTTCTTTCAACACGTTGGCCTTGCCGAGCGGAATCGTGTAATGGCCGTCCGGCACCTCGCCTTTGATGAGGCGATACGTTTTCTTGTGCTCGAGGAAGAGCACCGGATCGGGATCGTCGATCGCGGCGTTGAGCAGGCCCTTCACGTCGGCGGGGAAGGCCGGCGCGACGATCTTGAGCCCGGGCACGTGATAGAAGAGCGCTTCGATCGAGACCGAGTGCGAGAGCGCGCCGCGCACGCCGCCGCCGTAGGGCGTGCGGATCACCAGCGGGCAGGTGTACTCGCCGTTCGAACGGTAGCGCACCTTGGCCGCTTCGCCGACGATCTGGTTGAACGCAGGGTAGATGAAGTCGGCGAACTGAATCTCGGCGATCGGGCGCAGGCCCTCCATCGCCATCCCGACGGCGATGCCGACGATGGACGCTTCCGCGATCGGCGTGTCGATGACGCGCCGCTCGCCGAACTCGCTGACGAAGTCCTTGGTAATGAGGAAGACGTTGCCGCGCGCGCCGACGTCCTCGCCGAGAATGATCGTGCGGTCGTCGTTCTTCATCGCTTCGTAAAGCGTCGCGCGGACGGCCTCGACGTTGTTCATCTGCGTCGAGGTCGCGCTGCTGCTGCTCACTGCCACGGCTGCCAGGCTCCTTCGTAGAGGTGGGTATAGAGATCGGCGGGTTGCGGGTACGGCATCGCTTCGGCCGCATCGGTCGCTTCGTTGGTCTCGCGCAGCACGTCTTTGCGCATCGCGTCGACGTCGGGCGCCGTCATGATGCCGTGCTCCAGCAACAGCGCTTCGAAGCGCGGCACCGGGTCGTTCTTGCGTTCTTCCAGCACCTCTTCGCGCGTGCGATAGGTCATGTCGTTGTCGTCGGTCGAGTGCGCGAGATAGCGATAGCAGGTGCCTTCGATCAGCGTCGGGCCGCCGCCCGAGCGCGCGCGGTCCAGCGCTTCCTTCACCGCGCCGTACGTTTCGATGGGATCGAAGCCGTTGAAGCGGCGTCCCGGCATCCCGTAGCCGGCGGCGCGCTTCCAGATCTCCGGCTCGGCCATCTGCTTGTGCAGCGGCGTCGAGATCGCCCACCGGTTGTTTTCGACCAGCATGACGAACGGCAGCTTGTGAATGGCGGCGAAGTTCATCGACTCGTGCCACTCGCCTTCGCTGGTCGTACCGTCGCCGCAGGTGCAGAGCACCGCGCGCCCGGATTCGCCGCGGTACTGCATCGCGTACGCCGCGCCGACCGCGTGCGGAATGTGCGCCGCCAGGATCGACGAGAACGACATCAACCCGGCGTGCTTGGAACTGTAGTGGTTGGGAAACTGCCGGCCGCCGTTGTGATCCGCGGCCCGCGCGAAGAGCGAGAGCAGAATCTCGTACGGCGTGAGGCCGATGCCTACCGCGAGCCCCAGGTCGCGGTAGTACGGCGCGAGGACGTCCTTGCCGCGGTGAAAGGCCATCGCGGCGCCGGCCTGCAGCGCTTCGTGCCCTTCGCTTCCGAGCGCGAACGGCACTTTGCCCTGGCGGTTCAATTGAAAGCCGCGGTTGTCGAGCTGGCGCTGGAGCAGCATGTTGCGGAACATTTGCCGCAGCTGCTCGTCGTTGAGCCCGTACCGTTCCAGCGACGTTTTGGTGTCGGTCTTAGCCATGTCGTTCTCTCATCGTGCGTCGTGCGTTATGAGCGCCACGGCTGCCAGCCGTCGGCGTAGACCTGCTCGTAGAGGTCGGCGGTGGTGGGATAGGGCATCGCTTCGGCGCGGTCGGTCGCCTCGTTGGTCTCCTCGAGCACCCCGCGTTTGAGCGCCTCGGCGCTCTCGGCGGTGAGGAGGCCGTGCTCGACGAGGAAGGCTTCGAAGCCCGGAACCGGGTCGCGCTTGCGGCGCTCGGCGACCTCTTCGCGCGAGCGGTAGGTGCGGTCGTCGTCGTCGGTCGTGTGCGAGAGGTAGCGGTAGCACTTGGCCTCCACCAGCGTCGGGCCGCCGCCCGACCGCGCGCGATCGAGCGCGGCTTTCACCGCGCCGTAGCACGCGATCGCATCCATTCCGTCGACCACCACGCCCGGCATGCCGTAGCCGGCCGCGCGTTTGTAGACGTCGGGCTGAGCCATTTGCCGCGGCAGCGGCGTCGAGATCGCCCACTCGTTGTTTTCGCAGAGGAAGACGACCGGGAGCTTATGGATCGCCGCGAAGTTCAGCGACTCGTGCCACTCGCCTTCGCTCGTGCAGCCGTCGCCGAAGGTGGTGAGCACGGCGCGGTCGGCTTCGCCGCGGTACTGCATCGCGTAGGCCGTGCCGACCGCGTGGGGAAGCTGCGCGGCAATCACCGAGCTGATCGTTTGAAAGCCCAGCCGTTTGCTGGCGTAATGATGCGGGAACTGCCGCCCGCCCGAGTGGTCGGCGGCGCGCCCGAAGAGCGAGAGCAGAATCTCGTACGGCGTCAGGCCGATGCCCAGCGCCAGCCCGACGTCGCGGTAGTACGGCACCAGGACGTCCCTGCCGCGTTGGAAAGCCATCGCCGCGCCGGCCTGGACCGCCTCGTGGCCTTCGCCGGCGGAAGCGAACGGAATCTTCCCTTGACGGTTGAGCTGAAAGCCGCGGCTCTCGAGCGTGCGGTGGGCGACCATCGTGCGCCAGATCGCGACGAGTTGCTCGTCGGTGAGGCCATGCCGTTCGAACGGCGGCCGATCCTTTTCCAAGGGCGCCTTGCTTTTCGTTGCCACGGACTCCGGTACTCGCCCGCCCCCGAAGCGAAATCCTGCGCGCGCGCGCTCGCGGTGCCGCCGGCGAAGGTGCCGAGCGCACGTTTCCCCGAAATCGCGGCCCCATGACTCGGGTGTCGGGCGCGGCCTGCTGTGCCGTCCTCCTGCTGTGCTTGTCGTTGGGCGCGGGCGGGCGAGGCGAAGCCGCCGCAAGCCCCGCCGAGCAGTTCGCTCCGACGAACCTTACGGCCGAGCAAGTCTTCGCGCGGTCGCGGCACGCGCGGGGAAGGATGCCGCCCGGGACGTACCGCGAGGTTTCGCGCACCACGCGCTCCGACGGGAGCCAGATCGTCGAAGCGTTCGAATGGGACGGCGACGACTACGTCGATCGCGAAAACGAGAGCGGCTTCGTCTCCGCCGATGGCTCGTACCGGGGAAAATCGTGGACGCAAGACGCGAACGGCCTGGTGCTGTCGACCGCCGACTACGAAGCGCACGCCAATCCCTTCGTCGTGGCGATGAGCAACGCGTCGGCGTCGAGCGGCGTGACGGTCTTGGGAATCGCCCCCGGGCCGCCGCGGGCGATCGTCGTAGAGCTGACGCCCGCAAAGGGTTTGGTCGAGCGGCGTTATTACGATGCGACGACGTTCTTATTGCAGCGCTTGGAGCGGCGCGATTACAGCGGCCACACGCGGACCTGGACGTACGGCGACTACCGCTCCGAAAGCGGCTGGCAAGTGGCGCACTCCATCGTCGAGAGCAGCGATCTGAACGATAAAACGAGCAAGACCGTCCTCGAATCGCTCGCTCGCGTTGCGCCGGGCAGCGTCGATTTCGCGATCCCGAAATCGAAGCCGCTCTTCGATCTGGCCGGTCGCGATGCCGTAGCGATTCCCGCGACCTTTTCGATGAACGGCATCATGGTTCGCGTCTCGATCGGCGGCCGGGGCCTCGACTTCTGGCTCGATACCGGCGCCGCCGGCCTGTTGATCGATCCGGGCGTGGCCTCCGAGCTCGGGATGCCGATCAGCGATCGTTCGCTGGAGAGCTTCGGCGGCGACTTCGAAGTGGCCAACACGCGCGCGCCGGATTTCGCCGTCGGCGACCTGCGCGCGACCAACGTCGCGATGTACGCCGCCGCGCTCGACGACTGGCAAGTCACCAGCCGGGTCGTCGGGCTTCTCGGCGGCGAGTTCGTCGGAAGCGGCGTGCTCGACGTCGACTTCGAGAAGAAGACGGTGACGCTGCGCTCCGCCGTTCCGCCCGACCTCGCGGCGAAGGGCTGGTCGGTGGTGCCGATCGTCGTCGACGACGACGTCCCCACGTTCGAGGCGGCGTTTAGCGGGCGCCCCGGGCATTTCATCGCCGACACCGGCGCCTTCTACTCGATGCTCTTTCCGCACTACTTCGACGAGTTTCACATCGAGGTGCCCAAAGGCACCAAAGATCAGGGCGAAATGGAGACGATCGCCGGCCAAGGCTTCGGCATCAAGCATTACACGATGAACCGCTTGACGCTCGGCGACTGGATCTTCGGCGACGTGCAAGTCACGGTGCCGTCGGAGGCCAAGGCGCAGCAAGCCGACTTCGACGGGCTGATCGGCTACGACATCCTGAGCAATTTCGACCTCATGTTCGATTACGCCAATCGACAGCTGTGGTTCAAGCCGCTCGGCACGGCGCCGCCCGCCAAATAGGGCTCCAAGAGGGGAACGGTTCGAAGCCAAGCCGTACTGGGGCCGCATGCCCTCCGCTACGCATATCGAGGCCCCGATCGAAGAGCTCGTTCGGTATCGCCGCCACTTCCACGCGCACCCGGAGCTCTCGCTGCAGGAGCACGAGACCCACGCCTTCATCGAACGCGAGCTGCTCGCCGCGTTCAAGCTCGGCGAGCTGCGAACGCGGGTTGCGGGCACCGGAATTCTGGCGACGCTGGAGGGTGGAAAGCCCGGTCCGGTGACGCTGCTGCGCGCCGACATGGACGCGCTCCCGGTCGCCGAGTTGAACGACGTCGCGTACCGGTCGACGCGCGAAGGGGTGATGCACGCTTGCGGGCACGACGGGCATATGGCGATCTTGCTCGCTGCGGCGCGCGCGCTGAGCGCGCGGCGGGCCGACGTCCCGGGGACGATCGTCTTTTGCTTTCAGCCCGGCGAAGAGGGCGCCAACGGCAATCAGCTGATGATCGACGCGGGGGCGCTGGAGAACCCGCACGTCGATCGCACCTTCGCACTGCACCTGTATAGCGGGCTCGACGCCGGCAAAGTCGGCGTTCGCGACGGCCCGTTCTTCGCTTCCTCCGATCGCTTTTCGATCTCGCTGGTGGGCAAGGGCGGCCACGGCGCCATGCCGCAGTTCGCCATCGATCCCATCGTCGGCGCCGCGCAGCTCGTCACCATGCTGCAGACGATCGTCAGCCGCGAAGTGGCACCCAAAGACCCGATGGTCGTGAGCGTCGGCTCGGTGCACGCGGGAACGACGTTCAACGTCATCCCCGATCGCGCCGAGCTGCTCGGCACGGTGCGCGCGTTCGACAAGACCGTTCGCGAGGAAGCCCCCAAACGGCTCGAGCGCATCGTGGAAGGGCTCTGCGACGCGATGCGGCTCGACTACGAGTTCGAGTACCAGTGGGGCTATCCGCCTACGGTCAACGACGCCGGCGCGAACGACGTCGTCCGCGACGTCGCGCGCGCGACCGTCGGCGAGCGCAACCTCGTCGATCCGCACGATATCATCACGTGGGCCGAAGACATGGCCTTCATGCAGGAGCACCGCCCGGGCGCGTATTTCGTCGTCGGCGTTCGCGGTGCCGAGCGCGGCGGCGAACCGCAGCACAGCTCGCGCTACGATATCGACGAGCGCGCGCTGGCGATCGGCTTCGAGATGATGGTCGGGCTCGGTCTCCACGGCTGAGCGGCCGAGCGCGCCGGCTTCGGCGCCGCGCTCGGCCGTAGGACGAGACAAAAGTCCGGGCGAATGCGTTTCATCGCTTGGCAGGAGGTTCGGCATGAGGGCGTCTGCACGGAAGAGACGAGTCTTCTTCGCGACGGCAATAGCGGCCGTCGCGTTGTTGTTCGCCTGCTCGGGGAATCCGGGCATGATGCCGCCCAGGGGCGCAATCGCCGCCTACGCCGGTCGCGCTGCCGCGCTTCCCCGCTACTGCAAGAACTACACGCCGTTTAGCGGGGGCGGCGGCGTACCCGTCAATTTCAGGAACGCTTCGGGCCTCAAAACGCCGGTCTTCGTCTACGTGAACGCCGGCACGCAGTATTTGAACACCAACGGCACGCTGGAGTCGCTGCCGGTCGGCAAGGCCTCTTCGTTCGAGTTTCCGCTGGCGTGCTTTACCGGGCCGAACGGCAAGCAGTTCGTGATTCCGCCGGGGACGAGCGACCGGATCTACGTCAGCTTCGGGCCGGTCGTTCCGCCGTCGAACGGCATCCTTGCGTGCTGCGAACCTCCCAACGTCCCGACCGGCTACGTCAACGAGAATTACCACCGTCTCTGGGACGTGCTCGAGTACGCCTATCCCAACGCGACCGGCGGCATCAACTTCGACTCGACGCAGGTCGACGCGTTCGCAATTCCGTTCGTCGTCACGGTTCGCGCGCCCGGTCAGACGGTCACGGTAGGGACCCGGCGGTACGCGGAGATCGTGCGAGCGATGCGTTCGACCAAGCCCTGGGACTCGCTGGTCGTGATGGGAAGGCTCGACCGCGTCGCCATGCCGCTGCGCGTCATGAGTCCGGACGACGCGACGACCCAGGCCGGCTCCGACAACCAGCCCTTCAACGCGCGTTTCCCGCAGCACTACTTCACGAGCGCGGCGTACTATTCGCACCCTCGCGGATATCTCGGCGCTCTGCTGGCCTACTACAAAACGGCGAAGGCGCGACGCTCGCCCAACTATCACAAGATCGTCTACGTACCGTATCAGGTCTACTTTTACGGGAACGCTTGCAACTCGTCCCCGACCGGCGGCGGCGCGACGCGCTGCCCGACGTATTACGCGTACTCCGACGGCGTCTCGCATTTCAAGTTCGAGCGCGCGTCTACGCCGAGCCCCGCACCCGGCATGACGGCGGCTCCGTTTCCCGCGTCGGTTTCGATCCCGATCGCCGATCTCGGCGAAGTGCATATGGTCAGCGGCATCTGGGGCATCCCGTTCAACACCGCGACCACCGATTCGGTGGCGCGGCAAACGTGGTTCTACCTGTATAAGGGTTTGGTATCGGATCTCAATCGCGGCGTCGCGATGCAGCGCGGCTATCACGGCGCCGCACCCTGCGCGAGGCCGTCGATGCCGCCTTCGGGCTGCGCCCGGAATACGACGCAGCTCACGGTTCCGTACGGCGCCAACTACTACCGCAATCCGAACCTGACGACCGGAAACGCCGCAATCTTCAACGGGTATTCGAAGATCTTGCACGACAACTTCATCGGCGGCTTCGCTTACGGCGAATCGTACGACGACTTCTGGACGCAATCGACGGATATCTCGACGGTTGCGGCCCCAACGGCTATCGACGTCACCATCACCTCGATGAAACTCTAGGGAGTCGCACTATGACAAACCGTTCCGGCGTTCGTTTCGCTCTCGCCGCTTTGGTCGCGCTCGCGGCGCTGGTTGCGGCGTGCTCGGGCAGCCGGTCGGTGGTTCCGTCCGCGCCGGGCGCCGCGGATCTCGCGCGCCGCCCTCACGCGGCCTGCAACGCCGGATATACGGGCGCGGGCGGCGTCCCGTTCCGGATCGTCGACGAGTCGGGGCTCAAAAAGAGCGGCGCCAACGCGTTCGACCTGTACGTCACCGCGAACGATAGCACGCAGTACCTGACGACGTCGGGCACGCTGCAGCCGCTGACGTCGGCGACGATTCCCCCCATTCCGATCGCGCAGATGTGCGCGACGTTTCGGCTGCCGCCGGGCGTCGCCAGCCGCGCCTACATCAGTTTCGGGCCGCTGAAGTTCAACAACAGCCCGCCCAATCCCAAGAGCCCGAGCGATCCGAATAACGGAAAACTCTACGATTGGATGGAGTTTGGGACGCCGGCCGGATCGGTGTACAACTTCCAGGCCGACATGTTCGGGCTTCCGCTTCAGGCTAATATGACCGATGCCAAGAAGAACGCCTACGCGTTCGGGTACAACGGCTACCACGATCTCGTCGCCGGGCTCGACCGCGCCCCCTGGAAGCAGCTCTTCGTCTGCGGGGCGGCGGGAGCGAACTACAGCACGGCATGCGGCGGTAAGAAGTTTCTCGTGCGGATTCAGGCGCCGGGAACGGCGAGCGCTCCGGGCGGCACGGGCTTCCCCACGTATTGGACCAACTACGACGGCGCCGATTTCGTGACGCAGGTCGGCAACCGGTTCAACCAGCTCGCCAAAGGCTCGATCGTCTACGTCGCGTACCAAATTTCGTATCCCAACCCGAACTCCAACCCCCAGGGCCTCATTCAGGGCTGCGGCAACTTCCCGTCGGCCACGGCCGGATTGCCGTGCCCCGGCTATACGGTGAGCTTCAATGCGACGACGAAGAGCTTCGTCTTCACCCTAGCGTCGCCGGTACCGGCGGAGTACTCGCCGACGCCCAACCAAACGTTTCCGAAATCGGTGACGCTCTCGGAGAAAGAGTATTTCAGCGACTACGACATCTGGGCGCAGCCGGCGCCGTCGTGGGTGCCGAGCACGCCGCCGCCCGGCGGCGGCACGCCCGCGCCGATCTCGAGCCTGCCGATGTCGCAGCAGGTCGCGTTCTATCTCCTCAAGGACATGTACGTCGATCTCAACCGCGGCGTGGCCACGACCGCCGGAACGGCGGCCAAGCCCGTCTATCACGCCGCGCTTCCGGCGTGCATGGCCAGCCCGATCGCGCAGGCCTGCGTTGCGACCAACTACTACAAGGGCGCGCCGCGCTTCAACGTGTACTCGGGCACGCTGCACCGAAACGCGATCGACGTCTACGCGGCTACGCCGGGCGACCCGATTCCTCAGCAAGAACCCGGCAACGCGTACGGATTTCCCTACGACGATTCGTGGTCGCAAAGCAGTTCGGTAACGCCGCAAGCCTCGATCGGCTGCCTGCAAGTGCGGATCCTTCCGATGACCGGCACGGCCGCGGCGGCCGCGCCGAAACCGTGCGCGAAATGAAGCGGCCTATTCGCGTTCGGTGACGGTCATGACCCAGCGGATGGCGCGGGCGTATTGATCGAGCTCGCGTACCGAACGGGTGAGCAGGTCGCAGCTCGAATCGCGCTTGACGAAGGCCAGCGCGTGCTCGAGTTGCATCTCCAGTCGCGCCCAGTCCTCGCGTAGGACGCGCTCCGACGCCTCGGCGACCCGGTCGAGCACCGGGGGCGCCGGCGCGCTCGGATGCTCCATAGCGTACTCGAGCCGCGCGAGCGAGTATTGACTGCGCGCGGCGATGAACGAGCCGAGGAGCTGAACGAGCCGGACGTCCATGCAAGACGAGTTCGTCCGGCGGCGAACCCCCGCCTGGCGGCGCACGCTCGCGCCGCCGCGTCGAGGGGAGGCAGGCTTGGCGAGTACCGAAGGACGCCGCTACGTGATCGTCGGCAACGGCTTTGCGGGGACGACCGCGGCCGAGCAGCTGCGAAAGCACGATCCCAGCAGCGAGATCACCCTCTTCGGCGACGAGCCGTACACGCTCTACAATCGCATCTCGCTCCCACCAATGCTCCGCCGGCAAATTCCGGAAGCGAAGGTGATGATTCGCAACCGCGAGTGGCACGAAGAGCACCGCATCGGCTTGCACCTCACCACGAAGGTCGAGCGAATCGACTGCGAAGAGCGCGTCGTCGAAGCGGGCGGCCGGTCGTACCCGTACGATGCGCTGCTGCTCGCCACCGGCGGGCGGCCGAACCCGACGGGCAAGCCGGGTTCCGAGAACGCGCACAATCTCTATCCCTTCCAATACCTCGACGATACGCGCGCGATCTCCGAACAGATCGACCGCAGTAAGGCCGCCGTCGCCATCGGCGGCTCGTTCATCGCCTACGAACTCGCCGAGGCCTTCTCCGCGCGCGGCATCGAGACGCACTGGCTGATGCGCGGTCCGCGCGGGCTGCACCGCATCATCGACGAGGACGCCGGCCGCCTGCTGCACGAGGCTGCCGCGGCCGAAGGCGTTCACATGCACTACGGCCACGAGGTCGACGAGTTCGTGCGCTCCAACGGCGAGATCGTCAAGGTGCGCACGAACAAAGGCATGGAGATCGAGGCGCAGTGCTACGCCTACGGTTTCGGCCTGGCCATGAACGTCGAGCTCTGCGACGGAACGCCGATCGAAACCAGCAAGAACGGCATTCTCTGCGACGATCATTTGGAGACCAACGTCAAGGGCGTGTTTGCGGCCGGGGACGTCGCGGATTTCTACGATCCCATCCTCGAGATGCGCTATCGCATGGGCACCTGGAACAACGCCGGCGCGCACGGCAAAGTGGCCGCGCAGAACATGATGGGCGGCGACGAACGCTATCACGACGTGCCCGAATACTCGTCGCTGCTCTTCAAGGGACAAACGATCACGCAGTTCGGCATGGGCACCGATCTGCGCTCCGATCTCGAGATGGTGTCGCGCGTCGATCGCGAGAAGAAGTGGTATCGCGCGCTCTACTTCTGGCAAGACCGTTTGGTCGGCGGCATCATGCTGGGGAAAGGCAATCGCGCCGGCAAGCGTAAGTACGTCGAGGCCATCAAGGGCAAACAGGCCTTTCCCAAGCCGCAATGGGACGCGATGCTGGACTGGACCGCCTAGGTGTTTCCGCATCCTCCGTCGCTGCGCGAGATCGAGTCCGCGCGCGAGCGAATCGCCGGCACGATCGTGCGCACGCCGCTGCTGCGCCTGCAGGTCGAGCGCGCCGGGCCGCCGGTCTACCTGAAGCTCGAGAACCTCCAGCCGATCAACTCGTTCAAGCTGCGCGGCGCCGCCAACGCCGTGGCGAAGCTTCCGGCGCCGCGCCGCGCCGCCGGCGTGTGGACGATCAGCGCCGGCAACGCCGGCCAAGGCGTCGCGTACGCCGCGCGCCAGGCCGGCATTCCGTGCACCGTCGTGACCATCGAGACCGCGCCGGAGACGAAGGTCGAGCGCATGCGCGCGCTCGGCGCGCGGCTCGTGCCGGCGCCGTTCGACGCTTGCTGGGAAGCGATGGAGCGGCGCGCGTTCCCGGGCGTCGAGGGGACGTTCGTCCATCCGTTCGACGACGACGACTTCGTCGAAGGCAACGCCACGATGGGGCTCGAGATCGTCGAGGATCTTCCCGAGGTCGCAACGGTGATCGCGGCCATCGGCGGCGGCGGCCTTTTGACCGGCGTGGCCGCCGGCGTGAAGGCGTTAGCGCCGCACGCCCGCGTGCTCGGCGCCGAACCCGAAACCGCGGCGCCCGGCAGCGTCTCGTTCCAGCGCGGTGAAGCGTCGGCGTTCGACGGATGGCAGGCGACGTTCGTCGACGGCGCCGGAGGCAAGAGCATCTTTCCGCGGATGTGGGAGCGCTTCAAGAACCTGGCCGACGGTTCGGTCGTCGTCAGCCTCGACGAGACCAAACGCGCGATGCGCGTCCTCGCGGAGAAAGCGCGCGTGATCGCCGAAGGCGCCGGCGCGCTCTCCGTTGCCGCGGCGCTCTCCGGCCGCGTGCAAAGCGACGGTCCGATCGTGGCCGTGATCTCCGGCGGAAACGTCGATCTCGCGAGGTTCTTCGAGCTGATCGGCGACCGGTAGGCGTCCGTAGGCGTGATCGGCGGCGCTAGGCCTTCGTCGCTCGCTCCAGCGCCGCCGCGAAGGCCTCGACGTCGGCGGGCTGGGTGGCCCAGTGCGTCATCCAGCGCACCTCCGGGAGCCGCTCGTCCCACACCAAGAACGGAAACTCGGCGCGAACGCGCTCGACGGCGGCGCGGTTCATCGTCGCGAAGATCGCGTTGCAGCGGGCTTCGCGCGTCACGCGAATCCCTGGCATCGTGCGGATCCGTTCGAGCAAGAGGGCCGTCATCGCGTTGGCGTGAGCCGCGTACGAGCGCCAAAGGTCGCCGGTGAGGAGGCGCTCGAACTGCGCGGCGACGTAGCGCATCTTCGAGGCGAGCTGCATCGCCTGCTTGCGAACGTACTCGGCCGCGCCGGCGTGCAGCGCGGGATCGAAGAAGCAGATCGCCTCTCCGAGCATCAGCCCGTTCTTCGTGCCGCCGAACGTCAGCACGTCGACGCCGAGATCGGCCGTCAGCGCGCGGGGCGTGGTGCCGAGCGCGACGGCCGCATTGGCGATGCGTGCCCCGTCGACGTGGACGAAGAGCCCGCGCGCGTGCGCGAAGTCGCAGAGCGCGCGCACTTCGGCGGGTTCGTACGTGCCGCCGTACTCGGTCGCCTGCGAAATCGAGATCGCGCGCGGCTGCGCGAAGTGCACGACGCCCGCGCCCTGCACGTACGGCTCGAGATCCTCGGGCCGCAGCTTGCCGCTTTGGGTGGCGATGGGAATGACTTTCGAGCCCGTGAAGCGCTCGAACGCGCCGCATTCGTCGGTTTGAAGGTGCGCGCTGGCGGGGCAGAGCACCGCCTCCCACGGCCGCAGCAGCGAGGCCAGCGCGACGACGTTCGCGCCGGTGCCGTTGAACGCGAAGAGCACTTCGGTTCGAGCTCCGAAATGGTCGCGGAAGCGCGCGACGGCGCGCTGCGTCCACTCGTCGTCGCCGTAGCCGGGCGCGTCGCCGTCGTTGGCGCCGGCGATCGCCTCGAGAATTTCCGGGGCGACGCCGGCGTTGTTGTCGCTGAGAAAACTGCGCCGCGTCATATCGTGACGGTGCTGCCGCGGCGCGCCACTTCGGCCGGCCATCCCAGCTGCGACGACGCGAGCGTCGCGACCGCCGTGGCGGATTCGACCTCGCCGTGCACCGCATAGAGATGCGGCGTGGTCGTGCACGTTCCGAACCAGCGTCGAAGGTCGTTCTGGTCGGCATGCGCCGAGAACCCGGCCAGATGTTCGATCGCCGCCGTCACCGGTAACGAATCGCCGAAGAGCCGCAGCGTCTTGGCGCCGTGCACCAGCAGGAAGCCGAGGGTTCCGGCACTTTGATAGCCCGCGAAGACGATGGTGGCCTTGGGGTCGGCGAGATGGTTGTGCAAGTGATGGAGGATGCGGCCGCCCGACGCCATTCCCGACGCCGAAACGACGATCGATCCGCCTCCGAGCCGATTGAGGGCCTTCGACTCTTCGGTGGTGGTCGTCACCGTAAAGTTGCGCACGCCGAAAGGCGTCCCGGCGGAGTCGCGCGGAATCGGTTTGTGCGCTTCGGGATAGCGTTCGAAGAGTTCGTCGACCTTCGCCGCCATGGGACTATCGAGATACACGTCCAGCGCGGCGATGGCCGGGTCGCGCGCCTGCAGCTGGCCGATCGCCAGCAGCAGATCCTGCGAACGCTCGACGGCGAACGCCGGAATCACGATCGCGCCGCCGCGGCGGATTCCGCGCAGGAGCGCCTCGTGCAGTTCCTCGGAGGGGTCGGGCGGATGCACGCGGTCGCCGTAGGTCGATTCGCTCACGAGCACGTCGGCGGCACCGATCGGCGAAGGATCGTAGAGCAGCGGGCGGTCGTAGCGTCCCAAATCTCCGGAGAAAACCACGCGTTTGCCTTCGAACTCGAAGGCGGCGAACGCCGAACCGATGATGTGCCCGGCGTTGCGATACGTCACCCGCGCGGCGCCGAGCAGATCGAACGGCGTCTCGAGCGCCATCGTGCGCACGAGCCCCATCGTCGTGCCGACGTCGGCCTCGTTATAGTACGGCGGCGTTGCGTGCGGACGCTCGTGGTGGTAGCCGCGCTGCTGGAGCTCTTCCTGCAAGTGCGCCGAGTCGTCGAGCACGATCTGCATCAGGTCGCGCGTCGGCGGCGTGCAGTAAATCGGCCCGCGAAAGCCGTCGTGCACGAGCTTTGGGAGAAAGCCGACGTGATCGAGATGGCCGTGCGTGATCACCACCGCGTCCATCTCGCGCGCCGGAACCGGCAGCGGCACGTCGTTGAGCGCGCGAACGTCGACGACGCCCTGAAAGAGTCCGCAGTCGACGAAGACGTGCTTGCCGCCGATCGTCAACAGATGCTTGCTGCCGGTGACGGTGCCGGCCGCACCGACGAAGGTGAGCTCAGCCACGCGTCTCCTCCGTGACGGCCGCGCGCCGGACCGGAAACTCGGCGGTGCGGTTGAACGCGACCGCGCTGGGCATCGGGTTGTGCGTGTAGATCGCCAGGCAGCGATCGACCAGCGCCTCCGGGTCGTCGTCGGTAATCAAGATCGAACCGGTCTCCTTCTGCACGAGTTTGGAGATGGGCACGAACTGATCGCTGATTCCGCCCGAATGGGTGAGCACGCCGATCAGTTTGCCTTCGTCGTAGGCGATTGCGAACTCGCCGAGCGTGCCGCTGCGGCCGCCGACGAAGAGCACGAAATCCGAGCTGTGAATGTTGTGCGTCTCGCGCCCCATCAAGCCGGAGCCGGTGAAGACCAGCGCGGTGTAGGGCTGCAGCGGCGAGCCGTAGACGTTCACGTGTTCTTCGCGAGAGAGCGCCGGCGAAACGCCCAGGCTCACTCCGCCCGCGTCGTGCGCGCCCAGCACGGCCGCGTGCGGGAGGCCCGGGCAGGCGCCCGTGACGATGGTGCAGTCGCGCTCGGCGATACGCCGCCCCAGACGGTGGGCGAGTGCGAGCTGCTCCTGCGAAATTGGACCGCCCGCGGAGCCCATCACGCCGATTTGGAGCTTCATGCGTCGAATGGTGCGAGGAAGCGATGGATGGCACCTACCGGGAGTTGACGGCGCGCTGGAAGGCGCTGCGCGGCGGGCAGGGCGGCGTGCGCGTGCGCGAGGTCGCCTGCGTGAACGCGCCGCGGACGCTGCTCTGCGTGGAAGTGGGCGACGCCTCGCAGCCGTCGATCGCGCTCGCCGCCGGCGTGCACGGCGACGAGCGGGCCGGCCCGTGGGCGCTGCTGCAGCTAATGGAGACCGGAGCGCTCGATCCGCGCTTCGCCTACCGCATTTGGCCGTGCACGAATCCGAGCGGCTTCGAGGCCGGCACGCGCGCCAGCGCCGATGGCGCCGACGTCAACCGAACCTTCGGCCGCGGCGGTACGTCGCCCGAAGCGCGCGCCATCGTGACGTCCAACCGCGACCGGAAGTTCGCGCTGTCGCTCGACCTGCACGAGGACGCCGACGCAGCGGGATTCTACTGCTACGAGTACGGCGGCGGCGCGATCGGCCGGGACGCCGTCGCCGCGGTGCGCGCCGCGGGCTTTCCCGTCGACCCGTTGGAAGCGACCTTTGACGTAGCCGGGCCGTTGACCGACGAACACTGCCGTCGGGAACCCGGACGGATCGTGGCCGACGCCGCGGCCGAAGCCGCATTGCTCGACGGCCTCTCCTATACCATGGCCATCGCCCGCCACGCCGCCCGCCACGCGCTCACCTTCGAAACGCCCTCCGCGGCGCCGTGGGCGGCGCGCCTGGCAGCCCACGGCGTCGCGGTCCGCGCGGCCATCGGCGCCGCCGGCTCAGGATTCGCCGTGCGGGGCGTGTAACTACACGCAGCTATGGCACAACGCGATCAGCTCGAAGTCGACGTTCTGTTCGTCGGCGCCGGCCCGGCGAGTCTCGCCGGCGCCATTCGCCTCGCCCAGCTCGCAAAAGCTGCCGGGCGCGAACTCGAAATTCTCGTCATCGACAAGGGCGGCGAGATCGGCAATCACGGCATCTCCGGCGCCGTCATGGACCCGCGCGGAATGGACGAACTGCTGCCGCAATGGCGCGAGAGCGCGCCGGTAGAATCGCCGGTGACGGCCGACGAGTTGTGGTATCTCACCGAGCGCGGCAAGATCAAAGCGCCGATGACGCCGCCGCCGCTGAACAATCACGGCAAATACGTCGCGTCGTTGCAGAAGATCGTCAAATGGATGGGCGAGCAGGCCGAGGCGGCCGGCGCGCAAGTCTTTCCGGCGTTTCCGGGCCAGGAACTGCTGTGGGACGGCGATCGAGTCGTGGGCGTTCGCACCGGCGACAAAGGCGTCGATCACGAGGGAAAGCCGAAATCGAACTACGAGCCGGGCGCCGATTTGCTCGCGAAGGTCGTCGTGCTCGGCGAAGGCCCGCGCGGAACGCTCGCTAAGCAAGCCATTCCCCGCTTGGGGCTCGACGATGGGCGCGAGCCGCAAGTCTACGCTGCCGGCGTCAAAGAACTCTGGCAGCTCCCGGACGCGCGCTTCGCGGCCGGCGCGGTGATTCACACGCTGGGCTATCCGCTTCCGGCCGAAACGTTCGGCGGCGGCTTCATCTACGGCATGGCCAACAACATTCTGGATATCGGCCACGTCACCGGGCTCGACTATAAGAATCCCACGACCGATCCGTGGAACGAACTGCAGCGGATGAAGGAGCATCCGGTCATCGCCAAGATGCTCGAAGGCGGAAAGATGATCCGCTACGGTGCGAAGGCGATTCCCGAAGGCGGCCTCTTCGCGATGCCGCGGCCGTACGCCGACGGGCTGCTGTTGATCGGCGACACCGGCGGCTTTCTCAACGGCATGCGCCTCAAGGGCATTCATCTCGCAATCAAATCGGGCATGATGGCGGCCGAGACGGCGTGGGACGCGCTCCAGGCCGAGAAGTACGACGCCGAAACGCTGTCGGCGTTCGAACGGCGTTTCAAAGACTCGTGGGCCTACACCGAGCTGCGCGGCGCGCGCAACTTCCATCAAGGCTTCAAGAACGGCCGGGTCGCCGGCATTATCAACGCGGGCCTCGCAACGTTCCTGGGCGGCCGCGGTTTTGGTTTCGTCGACAAGCTGCCGTCGGAGCCGGGCTACGAAGTGATGGAGAAGGCGGGATACCGGCCCAAAGAGACGCCGCGCGCCAAGATCGACAACGTGCTGACCTTCGACAAGCTCACCGACGTTTACAACAGCGGCACGATGCACGACGAAGACCAGCCGTGCCACCTCAAAGTTGCGGATACCAATATCTGCCGCGATCGCTGCACGGTGGAGTACGGCAATCCGTGCCAGTACTTCTGCCCCGCCCAAGTGTACGAGCCGATGTTCGAGAAGAACGATGGCACCATCGAGGGGCGGCTGCAGATCAACTTCACGAACTGCGTGCATTGCAAGACGTGCGACATCATCGATCCGTACCAGATCATCACTTGGGTGCCGCCGCAGGGCGGCGAAGGCCCCGTCTACACGGGGATGTAGCGGTGTTCGATCGTGCGTCGCGTCGCGCGGCGCTCGCCTTGTGCGGCATCGCGTTTCTCACCGCTCAGTCGCCCGCGCCGGTCGCCACGCCCGGCGCGCCGGCAAAGCCGCTGCGGCATCTAGAGTTCGCCTTTTCGGCCGACTACGAAGGCGTCGGGCAGAGCCACTACTCGGGTGGCGGCGGAACGAACCCGATCGGCGGCACCGCCAGCAGCAGCTTCAGCGGCGGTCGCGTCGGCACGATCTCCGTCGACGTGCTCTCGATCGCTCCCGACGGTGGGTTGCTGGTCGAAATCTCGGAGTGGATCCGCTATCAGCCGCGACCGCGCCAGACCTATCGATGTACGGTATACGGCAATACGACGGTCGTCTGCCCCCAAACGGTCTCGCCCAGCGACGCGGAATGGGCCTTGCTGCAGTTTCTCGGCCGCCAGTTCGTCGACGCCGCGCCGTGGGATGCCGATCGCCATTGGCAGTTCAAAGATTCGCCGCCCGGCTCGGATCAAGTGGCCGATTTTACGATGAGCGATTCCGGCGACGGCAAAACCGTGGTCGTCAAGGAAGTCAAAAAAATCGTCGTCCACAACGGCTCGTCGGAGACGATCACCGACCGCACCGACATCACCTACGACCGATCGATGGAAGTGCCGGTCGCGGTTCGCGTCGATCGCGTCGCCAACGGACGAGCCGGAACCGAACAAAGCACCTTCAACTTTACGTTGACCGCGGACTCGTTCGCAAAGCGGCCGTAACGTGCCGCTGATCGCGGGTCTCTTCGGGCATCGCCACCCCGCCGCGGCCGATCCGGCCGTCGTCGCGTGGTACCATCAGGCCTCGGCGTGGGCGATGGCGCATTGGGCCGTGCTCGCGGTCGTCATTCCGGTTGCCGGCGGCATCGCCGCGGGCGTCATCAACCATTATCTCGCGCTGCTTCGCGAAAACCGCACCCGCAAGCTGACGCTGCGCGAAACGCGAGCGCGCGTCCACGCCGATTTGGCGGCGCGGCTGCTCGGGCACTGCGCGCGGGTCGCGCACGAGGCGTCGAACGGAAGCGTCGATGCGGCCGCGTGGCGAGCCTCGAACGCGGCGCTGCACGACCGGGCGCAGCGCTCCGACGTCGTCGACGCGCTCGGCAAATCGTACGTCGCGTTCATGGCCGCGATCGAATGGGAACGCCGCGCGATCGGCCACGAAGCACCGCACCGGAGTTTGGAAGCCTACGTGCCGTTCATCGCCGACTTCGGCGAAGGCGCCCAAGCGCGCCGGCTGCAGCGCACGTTGCGGTCGAACGCGCGCGGCCGGAGCGGGCGATGAACGCGGCCGGCGACGTCGCCGTCGCCGGAGCCGGCCTGATCGGTTTGGCGATCGCGTTCGAGCTCGCAGGTCGCGGGGCGACCGTTCGCGTGTACGATCGCGCCGAGCCGGGGCGCGCGGCGTCGTGGGCGGCCGCCGGCATGCTCGCCCCGTTTTCGGAGAGCACCGGCGACGACGCGCTCGAGGCGCTTTGCGCCGCATCGCTGGCGGAGTACCCCGCGTTCGTCGAGCGCGTTCGCGACCGTTCCGGCGTCGACCCACGACTGCACCTCGACGGCACCGTGCACACCGCCTTCGACGACGCGGAGCTTGCCGCGTTTGCCGCTCGCTCCGGCGAACTGGCCCGGCGCGGCGTTGCCAGCGAGATGCTGGATCGCTCGCAGACGCTGGCTGCCGAACCGTGGATCGGCGCCGGCGTGCGCGGCGCCATGCTCGTGCCCGCCGAAGGGCACGTCGACAACCGGCGGCTGGGGCGCGCGCTCGCCGCGGCTTGTCGCGAGCTGGGCGTATCGATCGCACGCACGCAGTCGCTGCGCGTCGAGTGCGACGCGCGGCGCGTGCTGGGCGTTCGCAGCGACGACGGCTTCACTCCGGCCGCGGCGGTGATCAACGCATGCGGCGCCTGGGCGGGGTCGCTCGACGGCGTTCCCGAGACCGCGCGCCCCAAGGTCGAGCCGGTGAAGGGGCAGATGCTCGCGCTGGAGATGCCGGTGGGATTCGTGCGCCGGGTCACGCGCGTGCCCGGAGCGTACCTCGTGCCGCGCGACGACGGCCGGCTGCTGGTCGGTGCGACGGTCGAGCGGACCGGCTTCGACGCGCGCGTCACCGCGCAAGGCGTCCACGCGCTCCTCGATGCCGTCGTCGCGGCCGCGCCCTCGCTGGGGGCGTTCTCGATCTCCGAGACGTGGGCTGGGCTGCGGCCCGGATCGCGCGACGGACGCCCGTTCCTCGGGCAAACGGCCGTACGCGGGCTCTTCGTCGCCTCCGGGCACTACCGCAACGGCATTCTCTTGGCTCCCGCGACCGCTCGCCTGATCGCCGGCGCCGTGGAAGGCCGCGACGGGCGCGAACTGGCGCCCTTTTCGCCCGCTCGCTCAGAAACGGATGGCGCCGCGTAGCCGCGAAAGGACGCAGGGTGAAGGCGAGCATCAATGGGGAACCGCGCGAACTGCCCGACGGCCTGACGGTCGGCGCGCTGCTCGAACGGTTGGGAACGCCCCCGACGGGGATCGCGGTGGCGCGCAACGAGCGCGTCGTGCGCCGCAACGAATACGACGCCCACGTCCTGGCCGACGGCGATCGCATCGAAATCATCAAAGCCGTTGCGGGAGGATAGAGCGGTGAGCGATACGTTGAAGATCGGGCGCTACGAGTTCGCCTCGCGCCTCATCGTCGGAACCGGGAAGTACCCGTCGATGGAGGTCATGCGGGCCGCGCACGCCGCCAGCGGGGCCGAGATGGTGACGGTCGCGATCCGCCGCATCGACTTGGGGAATGCCAACGGCAAGACGATGCTCGATTTCATCGATCGCAGCCGCTTGACGATCCTGCCCAATACGGCCGGCTGCTATTCGGCGAAGGACGCCGTCCTCACGGCGCATCTCGCGCGCGAGTTGCTCGAGACCGATTTGGTGAAGCTCGAAGTCATCGGCGATGCCGAGACGCTGCATCCCGACGCTCGCGAAACGCTGCGCGCGGCCGAAGAACTGGTGCGCGACGGCTTTACGGTGCTCCCGTACATCGGCGACGATCCGATCGCGTGCAAGCAGCTCGAAGAGCTCGGCTGCGCCGCCGTCATGCCGCTCGCGGCGCCGATCGGCAGCGGGCTGGGCGTGTGCAATCCGTATTCGATCCGCATCATCAAAGAACGCGCGAGCGTTCCGGTTATCGTAGATGCCGGCGTCGGCACGGCGTCGGATGCGGCGATCGCCATGGAACTGGGCGTGGACGCGCTGCTGATGAACACCGGCATCGCTGCGGCGCGCGATCCGGAGCGGATGGCGCGGGCCATGAAGCACGCGGTGCTCGCCGGCCGCGACGCCTATCTCGCCGGGCGCATGGAGAAGCGCCTCTACGCCAACGCCTCGAGCCCGATGCGCGACCTGATCGGAGCTGCAGGGCGGCCCGATGCCTGAGGTTCGAGCGCTGCACGCGAGCGAACTCGGGCGCTGGCGCGCCGAAGGCCGCCCTTACGCTCTGCTCGACGTTCGCACCGCCGGCGAGGTGCGTCTCGCGCCGATGCCGGGAGCAATCCACGTGCCGATGCACGAGGTTCCGCGGCGCGCCGGCGAGATTCCGCGCGACGTTCCGCTCGTCGTGCTATGCCATTCCGGCGTGCGCAGCCAGGCGATTGCCGAGCTCTTAGCCCGCGCCGGGTTCGAGGACGTTTACAACCTCGAGGACGGCATCGACGCCTATTCCCAGCACGTCGATCCGTCGATTCCGCGTTACTGACCCGGCCGACGGGCGACGACGAACCAATGCACGGCCGCTTCGAGCGGCCGTTGCTCGTGGGCCCACGCGCCGGCGATGCCGTCGACGCCACGCTCTTCGAGCGATTCGATCTCGAGCACGCCGGCCAGCGCCCCACGCAGCTGTGCTTCGTCGAAGAACGCGTGCGGCACGCCGCGTTCGTCCCCTTCGGCCGGCGCGTAGGTTTGGGGGCCGAGCCGCGTGCCCTTCCCGAAGCGCGCGTCGCGCGAGGAGCCGAAGGTCGCATAGACCCATCCGCCGGGCTCCAGCGCGGCGGCGACGGCGCGCACGCGCGCGATCGCCTCGTCGGCGGTTCCGTGCAAGAATCCGTGCGTCGAGACGGCGGCGCGGAACGGGCCGCCGGCAACGGGGCGCAGGGACGAGCCTGCGGCCGCCTCGTCGTCGACGGCGGTGACCTCGAAGCCGGCGCGCTCGAGCGCGGCGCGGTTGCGCCCGCTGCCCGTTGCGAAATCGAGAATTCGGCCTTCCCCTCCGAGGCGCTCGGCGAGAAGCCGGGCCAGCGGATGCGGCGCGCGGATGGAGCTTGGGTCTGGCGGCGAAGAAGGCGGCATCTATGGCGTCCGAGACACTCATTATTGTCGTCGGCGGTGACTACCTCGCGCTCGAGATCTGCAAAGAGATCCTCAAGACCGCGGGGCACGCGGTCGTGCTCATGTGGAAGCACGGCGACGATCGGGCCGCGAGAATCCTCGGGCACGAAACCGATCTGCTGACCGACGAGTTCGGCCATGCGTTTACCTTCGTTGCCGAGGACCCGACCGAACCGGGCGCCTTGCGCCGCGCCGGCCTTCAGCCGTCGGACGCCGAAGGCGTCGCCCAGAAGAGCTTCTGCATCGTCGCCGTCTCGCAAGACGATCGCCTCAACCTGCGGGTCGCGCTGCTCGCGCGCGACATCAACGATCGCGTCCGGGTGACGCTGCGGCAGTTCAACCCGCTGCTCGGCCAGAAAATTCAGGAAGGCCTGCGCTACAACTGCACGGCGATTTCGCCCGCGGCGCACGCCGCGGCCACCTATGCGGCGTCGGCCGTCGACCCGTCGGTCTTCTACGCGCTGCCGTTTCCCACGCTGGAATCGATGGTGGCGCGGGTCGCGCACCGCCGCGCGCGCGGCATCGATCCGGGCAGCGTCACCGACGAAGGCTCGGAGCTCTTCGGTTTCTGCGAGCGGCGCGCCGAAGATTTCGGCATCGTCGGCACCACGATTCCGGCGGCCGAACAGTCGCTGGGAGTTCGCATCGTCTCGGTCAACGGCCGCGCTCCGTATTTGTGCTGGGGCGAGGACGAGCACCCCGACGAGGCGCTGCTCGCCGCGCCGCTGCAAAACGGCGACCGCGTGGTGGCGTTCGGCCCGGTCGCGCACCTCAAGCGCGCGCGGCCGCGCGACCGCACCAGGGCGGCGTTTCGTCAGCGGATCGCGGGCCAGTTACGCGATATGGCCAACGGCGTGCGCCGTCTCGAGCCGATCCTGCGAACGGCCGCGCTGGCCGCGCTGCTGCTGTACGTTTCGTTCGTGGCGTACTTCGCATTCGCGCTGCGGCTCAACGTGCCGGCTTCGATGTACTTCGTCTTGACCACGATGACGACGACCGGCTACGGCGATATTACCCCGCTCTGCTCGACGTGCGCGCGCGGCGTCCTGAACTTCTCGCAGATCGTTACGATTTTCGTGGCCAACGCCGTCATGCTCGCGGGCATCACGTCGTTCTCGATCTTTACGGCAACCGTCACCTCGGGATTGAACGCGGCGGCGACGCGGCGCATCCGGGGATTGCGGCCGATCCATCGCAGCGGCCACGTGATCGTCTGCGGAGCCGGAAACGTCGGTTCGCTCGTGATCGACTACCTGCGACAGCTCAACGAGCAGGTCGTCGTGGTCGAGAAGAATCCCGACAACTTGCTGGTCGAAATGGCGCGCGACCGGAAGATCGATCTGCTCACCGGCGATGCCACCAACGACGAAACGATTACGTACTGCGCGCCCGAGCGCGCCAAGAGCTTGATCGGCGTGACCAACAGCGATACCGCCAACCTGGAAACGGCGCTGGGCGCGCGGTCGCGTTCGCGCGAACGCCCGGAGGGCGATTTGCATATCGTGCTAAGGATCGACGATCTCGCGTTCGGCCGCTCGATCAAGCGGCACTTCGGGATTTCGTCGTTTTCGACCACCGAGCTCACCGCGCCGACGATCGCGGGCCTCGCCCGGTTCGAGAGCACGCGCGGCCGGTTCGACCTATTCAGCGGCAGCGAGTACGAGCGGACCTTCCAGTTGGCCGAGCGCTTTCAAGGCGAGGAGAACGCTCCGCCCCCGGCGCCGCCGGAACGCCCGGGCTATCAGGTGCGCTGGATCCCGCTCTACGCTTGGCGGGAGACCGAACGAGGCAAGGGAGAGGCCGTCTCGATACACAAGTTCGCAGGCGAGGTGCAAACCGGCGACCGCTTACTTTTCATGGTCCCCCTAGATCAATTCACGGAATAACTCGAGGAGAGAGGCATGCTGGGTGAAGGCGACCGCCTTCCGGAACTGACGGTGACCGACGACGCAGGCGAGCCGGTCGTGACGACCGATCTCCTCGGAGGTCCCTTGGTGCTCTACTTCTATCCGAAAGACGACACGCCGGGATGCACGACCGAGGCGTCGGAGTTTCGCGACCTATACAAACAGTTTCAGAAGAAGAACGCGCGCATCGTGGGCGTGAGCCGCGATTCGGCCGAATCGCACCGCAAGTTCAAAACGAAGTTCTCGATCCCGTTCGCCCTGCTCGCGGATACCGAATCGAAGCTCTGCGACGCGTTCGGCGTGATCGTCGAGAAGAACATGTACGGAAAGAAGAGCAAGGGCATCCAGCGCGCGACGTTCTTGATCGACGGGAAGGGCAAGATCGTCAAGGTGTGGCCGAAGGTCAAAGTCGACGGCCACGTCGAGGAGGTGCTCGCATCGCTGCCGTGATGGCATCCGCGATGCGGATGCGCGTGATCGGTTCCAGCCCCTCCGTACAGCGGCCGGGACGCGCTTGCAGCTGCTATTTGCTGCGCACGCGCGACGCCAGCGTGCTCTTCGATCTCGGAAGCGGCGCTCTCGGCAACCTCCACAACGCCATCGACTATCCTCAGCTCGATGCGGTCGTCGTCTCGCACATGCACGCCGACCACTTTCTCGATCTGATCCCGTTGCGCTACGGCCTCAAGTACGGCCCGCTGCTGCGCGATGGCCGGATGCCCTTGTGGCTGCCGCCCGGCGGCTCGTCGATGCTGCGCACGCTGGTGAGCGCTTTCGCCGTCGAGGGCAAGGGCGATTTCCTCGACGAGGTCTTCGAAGTGCGCGAGTACGACCCGTCGTTTCCGCTGGAGATCAACGATCTTCGGCTGACGTTTGCGCCGACGCGGCACTACATCACCACCTACGCGATTCGCGCCGATCGCGGCAAGGCGAGCCTCGTCTACTCCAGCGATACGGCCCCGTGCGACGACCTCGTCGCGCACGCCCGCGATTGCTCGCTCTTCCTCTGCGAGGCGACGCTCGGCCTGGGCACCGAGGACGACGGCGCCCGCGGCCATCTCTCTGCCGAGGAAGCCGGCGACATGGCGCAGCGCGCCGGCGTCCACCGGCTCGTTCTCACTCACTACAGCGCCACCTACGCGCCCGAGGAATTGGTCGAAGCCGCGCAGTCGGCCTTCAAAGGGCGCGTCTCGATCGCCGACGACGGCGTCGAGCTCTCGCTCTAAGCGCGCTCTTAAGGAGCCGAAGCCGCGGCGGCGCGGTAGGCCGCGACGCGATCGGATGCGAGGCGTTCGGTGATCGTGAACGTGCTGCCCGACGCGATGGTGAAGCTCCAGCGCTTGGCGGCGGCGGACGCGTGCGCATTATAGTTGCCGCCGGGGACTGCGGCGAAGCTGGAATACCGGTACAGCCGATAGGCGACGCCGGGTTTGAGGCCGGAGACCGTGACGGTAAGGACGACCGGCATCGGCGGCGGCCGGCGCGACGAGCCGTTGACGATCGAGGGACGCTCGTAGTTCACGTTGGTCGCGACGCGAACCGGCAGCGCTTCGCGGCTGGCGTCGGCAACGCCGGTGATCGCGATGCCGAAATCGCGCACGCGCGAAGGCAGCGAGTAGATCGGCCCGTTGGGCTGGTTGGCCTGCACGCGCGATTTTTGGAATGCCGCGAACGCATAGCGAAAGACGTACGGGATATCCGCAGCGATGCCGTAGTTGCCGTTATCGGAGAACGTCACGACCGCGTGAGGATCGTACGTGCCGGTAAGCGGGCGGCTCGAGCTGACGCCGCTGATGGGGACGACGTGATCGTAGAAACGGCTTCCGGCGTAAGGGCCGGGATCGCCGTAGATGCGGTCGTAGTTGTTGTAGAGCCCGGCGATCACCGGGCGCCCGAGCGCGACGTTGCGCTCCACCCACCCGAGAAACGCTTGGCTGCTGGGGCCCTGGGCGTTCCAGCGAACCCAGGTGAGGTGCATCCGCGTTGCCGCGGCACCGGCGTTGCCGACGAGCAGCTGGCTCGACGCAAGATTTTGCGGTATGCCGGGCGATGCGATCGCGCGTGCGTCGTACTGCGAGGAGTACTGGCCGTAGTAGAGCCCGGCGGCGATCATCGACACCTCGCCGCAGTAGCCGAAGTTGGCCTCCCACTGCAGTCGCGGCGGAAGATCGTTCGATGCGGTGTAGGCGTGCGGACGAAGCGCGACTGCCGGTGATTGCGGTGCCGGAGGGCGCGGCAGCGTGCCGCCGCCGCACGCAGCGAGCGCGAGGATAGCCGCCGCGAGCGCGGCGGCGCGGGCGATCACGGCTCGCGTGGGCCGAAGAACACGACCCACGTTGCGAAATCGTCGCCGAAGTCCTCGAAGCGATGGGGCACCCGCGCTGCGACGAAGAGCGCGTCGCCGGGGGCGAACGGCGTGCGCTCGTCGCGGCAAACGAACGTGCCGGTTCCGGAGGCGACGAAGTAGAGTTCGTCGCGATCGTGCGGCGCCTGCGTATCGGTCTTCTCGGGAACGTAGAATCCCAACGAGGCTTCGCCGCGCTGGAGCAGCTCGACGTAGTCGTCGGGAATCGCCGCGAGGCGTTCCCGCGCGTGCGCCGGCGTCCAACGATGCGACGCGGTCATGCGAGCTAGTTCTCCATGCGGGGCGTGTCGGCGCGCGGCAGCGAGAGGTGGATGAGCGCTCTGACCGGCGCGAGCCCGCGGCTGATCACCGCGCACGGCGTAACGTGCAGGCCGCACTCCTCGAGCCGCGAGACTGCCGCCATGAGCTGGCGTCCGTTGGTCACCACGTCCTCCACCAGCAAGACGCGCTGGCCTTTCTCGTGCGGTCCTTCCACGTACTCGTCGGCGAAAGCGCCGTAGCCTTTCGGCTTCTTGCGTACGGCGATCAGCGGGATTCCGGATAGCTGCGACACCGCGGTCGCGATGACCACGCCGCCGAGCTCGGTGCCGGCGATCACGTCGGGGCTGCTCTCCGCGATGATCGGCGTGAACATGCGCGCGATCCGGCGCAGGACGTTGGGGTCGGCGAAGAGCGCGAACTTATCGATGTAGTAGTCGCTGCGCGCTCCGCCCGAGAGCACGTAGTCGCCGCGCGTCAGCGCGCGTTCGACGATCATCTTGCGCAGCCATGCCAGCTCGGGAGCCGGCGGCTCCGACGGCCGGTCGGGCGGCCCTCCTAGATGCTCCATTGCCACGCGTTCCACGATTCGATCACCGGATTGGGGTCGAAGCCCTTGAAATCGGGGCTGATCGGCTCCATCTGGCGCGTCCACCAGAAGAAGATCTCGGGGTTATCGCGCGCCAAGAGCTGCTGGATCTTGTAGTACGCGGCCGTACGCGACGCGCGGTCGTAGTGCGTCAGGGCGGCGTTTTGCGCGGCTTGCATATCCGGGTTGCAGTACCGCGGGTAGTTGTAGCCGCCGGGCGGGAAGTTTTGGCACATGAACTGCGAGCTGTCGTCGGGATCGATCCCGGCGTACCAGCCGGCGAGCGAGAGATCGAACTTCCCGAGCTGCAGGATGCCGCCCATGCCGGCGGGAGCGAAGAGCAAGTCGCCGGGATAGTACTTGATGTCGACCTGGATGCCGGCTTGGCGCAGCATCGCTTGCAACTGCACGCTGGCCTGATGGCGCGTGGCGTTGGAGTTGTTCGAGACGAGCACCAGCACCAGCGGATCGCCGTTTTTGCGCATCACGCCGTCGGGACCGGGCGTAAAGCCGTCCTCGCGCAACAGGTCGCGCGCCTTGAGCGGGTCGTGCGGGTAGGAATGGACGGTCGGGTTGAAGGCCCACATCCAGTCGGGAATGTCTTCGGTGGCCTGCTTCATCTGGCCGTGCGTGAGCGTCTCCACGAGCTGACGCTTGTCGATCGAGTACGCCACCGCTTCGCGCACCTTCGGATCGGACATGTACGGCCGCGCGAGGTTGAGCTGTACGTCTTCGTAGCCGTTGACGTCCACCCACACGAGCTTGACGTCGGGCGCGTTCTTCAGCGCCGGATACGTGTTGGGCGAAGCCTGGAACATGTAATCGATCGCGTGCGTCTTGAGCAGGTTGACGGTCGTGTTCTCGTCGGGGACGATGCGCAGCTCGATGCGGTCGAGGCCGGGCTTGCCCATGAAGAAGGCGTCGTTGCGGGTCAGCTCGATGTGATCGCCGCGCGACCATTCGGCAAAGCGGAACGGTCCGTCGCTGACGTTCGGCTCGCTTCCGAACGGAACCTGATTGATATCCTTATACTTGCCGAGAATGTGTTCGGGCGCGATCGGAAACGGCTGATCGCTCATCGCGAAGAACGTATTGACGAACGGCGAAAACTTCTGCTTGAGATGCACGACCACGGTATAGTCGTCGGGCGTGTCGATCGAAGCGACGTAGTCGTAGCCGTGGCGCGAAACGATGTTGTTATTGGGATTGACGATCGCGCTCCACGACCATTTCACGTCTTTCGACGTCACCGGGAAGCCGTCGGTCCATTTGGCGTCCTTGCGCAGGTGGTAGGTGACGGTCAAGCCGTCTTTCGAAATGCCGCCGTTTTCGATCGACGGCACCGACGTCGCCAGCATCGGAACCGGATTGCCCTTGTCGTCGGCGGACAGCAGCGGCTCGAACATTAGGAAGGCGATGAAGCCGTCGGTCGTGTTCGAGTTGAGCAGCGGATTGAGAGTCTTGACGTCTTGCTGGATCGCGATACGCAGGGTGCCGGGCTGGGTCCACGAGTGGCGGCTTCCCGACGCCGCTTCGTTGGAGACCTTACTGCAACCGGCGACGATCGCGGCCAAGGCTGCGAGCGCTAAGAATCTCTTCAAACGGGAGTCCTTTCTCTAGACGGCGGCTTTGGGGCCGACGCGATTTCCTGGGACGGGATCGTAGCGTTCGTGGCGCCACGAATAGGTGCCGAGCCCCTGCGTTGCCGTGCGCAGTTCGGTAATGTAGCGCGCGAGCTCCACCTGCGGGACGTAAGCTTCGACGACGTCCCATCCGGTCCGGTCGGCGGCCGGATTCATGCCTAGGATTTGGCCGCGCTTACCGGTCAACTGCTGGATGACGGTCGACGTGTGCGTGGCCGGCACGGTGACCGCCACGTGGACGATCGGTTCGAGCACGACCGGATTGCACTTCGGGAGCGCGTCGCGAACGCCCATCCCGGCGGCCGTCTTGAACGACTGTTCGCTGGAGTCGACGTCGTGGTACTGCCCGTCGTAGAGCGTCACGTGCAAATCGGTGACGGGAAAGCCGTTGGGTCCGTGAAGCAGCGCCTCGCGCACGCCCTTTTCGACGGCCGGAATGAACTGGCGGGGAACCACGCCGCCGACGATCTTATCTTCGAACGTCACGCCGCTGCCGCGCTCGCGCGGCTCGAAGCGCAGCCACACGTCGCCGAACTGCCCGTGGCCGCCCGTCTGGTGTTTGTAGCGCGAATGGATCTCGGTTCCGCCGGAGATGGTCTGCGTGTACGGAATCGTCGGCGGCGCCGTTTCGACTTCGACCTTATACTTGCGCGCGAGACGCTCGACGGCGATCGAGACGTGCTGCTCGCCGCATCCCAGCAGCAGCAGCTCGTGCGTGACGTCGGCGCGCTGCAGCCGCAGCGAGGGATCTTCGTCGATGATGCGGGCGAGCATCGTCGAGATCTTGGCCTCGTCGATGCGGTCTTTCGGTTTGACGGCGACTCCGAAGACCGGTTCCGAGGCGGGAACGCGCGCCAGCAGCACCTTGTGCCCGTTCGAGGTGAGTACGTCGCCGGTCGTCACCGATTCCAGGCGCGCGAGCGCGACGATCGCGCCGGGGCCGGCCTCGGCGATCGCTTCCTGCTTTTTCCCCTGGAGCCTGTAGAGCCCGCCCAGGCGCACCTTTTCGCCGTCGCGGCTGACGTCGCTCAGGGTCGAATCGGATTTGATGGTGCCGGAGAGCACGCGCGCGACCGAGAGCTTTCCGCTCTGCGGATGGATGAAGGTTTTGATGACGCGCGCGATCGCGGGAGCGTTCGGGTCCGGAGCGATGGGGCGGCCTTCGGCGTCGACGTGCGGCGCGTCGGCCGGCGATGGAAACCATTTCTCGACCGCGCGCAATAGCGCGGGAACGCCGATTCCCGATGCGCCGGAAGCGACGAGCACCGGCACGATCTGGTCGTGCGAGCACTCGCTGCACAGGTCGCGCTCGATCTCGTCGAGCGGCGGTTCGATCCCCTCGAGCAGCTCTTCCATCAGGTGGTCGTCGAAATCGGCCATCGCTTCGAGCATCTCGCCGTGGGCGCGCTGCACCGTCTCGTGCAGGTCGCCCGGAATCGCTTCTTCGCGCTCCTCGAGGCCCGAATCGGACGCGGGCGTACGGGCCTTCATCTCCGCGAGGTCGACGTAGCCGCGAAAGCTTTCGGCCGCACCCAGCGGCCACTGCTCGGCGACGACGTGCCGGCCGTAGGCCTCCTGCAGCGCGGCGAGCGTGCCCGCGAAATCGGCGCCGGGGCGATCCATCTTATTGACGACGAAGAGATGCGGCATGCGCATCGACTCGAGGTAGTCGACGACGGCTTGCGTGTGAACGATGCGGCCGGGATCGGCTTCGACGACGATCACCGCGGCGTCGACGCCGGCCAGCGCGGCCTTCGTCTCTTCGAAGAAATCGACGAAGCCGGGGCAATCGACGACGGTGATGTCGATGCCGTCGGCGCTGGTGTGAGCGAAACCCACGGTCGTCGACTGCACGTGCGCCACGTCTTCGGGCTCGTGATCGGTCACGGTCGTGCCGTCGGCGACCGAGCCGCGCCGGCCGATGGCGCCGGTAAACGCGAGCAGCGCTTCTACCAGCGTCGTCTTTCCGCCGTGGTGCGACCCGACGAACGCGATGTTGCGAAGGCGACCGATTTCCGCCATTGCACGCTCCTAGCGGCGCTTGGCCGCGGGTTTCTTTTTGGTCGCCGATCCTTTGCTCGGTGACTTGACGGGTTTTTTCGCGGCCGGTTTGGCCGGCGGTTTTGCGGCCGGCCGGGCTGCGAGCTTCTTGGGTTTCGCCGCCGGCTTCGCGACGGGCTTCTTCGCGGGCGGCTTCTTGAGCGCGACGGGCGCCTTCTTGGCCGCAGGCTTGGCGGGCGGCGCCGCCGTCTTTTTGACGGGCTTTGCGGCGGTCTTCGCGGCCGCAGCTTTCGGCGGCGCCGGTTTAGCGGCGGCTTTGGCCGGCGCTTTCACCGGTTTTGCGGGAGCCTTTTTCGCGGCCGGCTTCACGGGTGCGGCGGCCTTCTTCGGCGCCGGCGCCTTGGCGGCGGACTTTGCCGGCGCCTTGGGCGCGGCTTTTACCGCGGGGGCCTTGGCCGCCGGCGGCGCGGCCTTCGTCTTGGCTGCGGCGGCCTTCTTGGGAGCGGCGGCCGGTTTGGGCGGAGCCTCGGCCCGAGCCGCCTTGGCCTTGCTCGACGAACTCGACGATTCGGCCGTGCGCCGCGGACCCGCCTTGCCGGCGGCGGCTTCGCTGCGCTTCGAGGCGCGGGTCGCGTCGGCGGCCCGCTTCTTCGGGCCGGTCTCCCGCCCGGCGCGTCCGGTGCGGACCGATTCGGCTTGTTCCGGCAACCCGAGTTCGGCGCGGCTGAATCCGGTGATGCTGCTGCCCGGCGAGATGGTCTCGCGCGTCTTGGCATGCGCTTCCAAATGCTCTTGGGTGGCGCGCAAGGCGACGCGCGCCAGGCGCCCGCCGACCGGGAAGACGACTTCGTTGATCTTGGCTTCGTCGAGCAGCTTCAGCACGGCGTCGAAGCCGTGCCCCTGATCTTTCGGACTGTGCGCGTCCGAGCCGACGGCGATGCCGACGCCGCGTTCTTTGGCTTTGCGCAGCAGCCGCGCGTTGGCGGCGAGATAGCGGGCGCGCTGCTCCTCGGATTCTTCGCGGTAGAAATACCGCGTGTTGATTTCGACCGCCAGCCCGCGCGCGTGGCAGATGTGGAGCAACCGGTCTTCGTAGCTCTCGAGCGCGGCATCGGACGGCCACGCGCCGGCGGCCGCCGGAGCGTAGAAATGCCCGGCGACGTGCGCCGGCAGCTTCTCGAGATCGTCGAAGAGTTTTGCGGTGTAGAGCTCCCAGAGCTTCTCGGCGCCGACGACCTCGTGCAACGAGACGAACTCGTCGTTATCGAACGCCCACTGAAAGTCGGCGCCCTTCTCGGGGTGGTCGATCGTGACGAAATGCACGGTGCGCACGATGCCGTCGGGACGCATCGCATCGACGATGTTTTGCGCGTCGGGCCGGGCGCGCGGATCGTTGTCGACCTCGGCCCCGATCGAAAAGCGCATGCCGCGGCGCAGACCTTCCGAAACGACCGCGGCGTGCGCCACGTCGACTCCGGCCGTCTCCGCTGCGCCGTAGAGATCTCCCGCGTGCGCGAGCTTCAACGCGCGGCGCACCGTGTTCACGGCGCCGGGATCCTCGAACGTGAGGTAGTTGATGTGATCCGCAACCATCATGAAGCGCGGGGCGCCCCGCCGGCACGCGTGGTAAAACCACAAGAACAGCATCCGCGGCGAGTACGCGATCGGGCGTTCCTCGGCGAACGGGCGGTGTTCTCCTTTGGCGTGTCCGTGAACGTCGGGGATGGCGGAAATGCGTGGGTCGCTCAGCGTTCTACTTCCTTTACTCCGCGGGGGATCCACATCTGTCGGCGGCCTTTTTCCCGGGCGGCGGGCGCGGGTTCGGAACCGCGCTGCTCGACCCAGGGGACGACCGTTTCGATGAGAGTTTCAATGCCCTTTTTCATGAGCTCGTAGCTCATCGAGGGGTTCGAATCGGGGCCGGCGAGGATAGCTTGGGCAGGCAGCAGGGGCAGATGCACGAGGCCGGCGATCACCGGTGGGACCGCGTTCTCGGTGAGCCCCAGCAGCTCGTAGAGCAGCTGGTTGCCCAGGGACGTCCCCGCCGAATTCGAGACGTAGCCGGGCACCGCTTGAGCGTGCCAGGCCTCGACGATTCGATCGAACGGGAAGTTGGAGAGACGGGCGTCGGCACCGCCGCGTGCGACCACGTCGCCCTTGCGCATCACGCCGACGTTGTCGGGGTGCTCGAAATCGAGCACGTTGACCGCCACCCGCTCGAGCGCCATCGCGGTCCGGCCGGCAAAGCTTGCCATCGCAACCACCAGCTCGGGATCTTCCTCGACGATCGCTCGCTCGAGGCGTTCGCGCATGGTCCGGGTCTCGGCGGGAAGGATGCGAATGGAAAGAGGACGGCCCGAAATGAGCCGCCCCTCGAGGCTGCGGGCCACCAACTCGCTCGGACTAATTTTGTCGCCGCCGTACGGCTCGAAGCCGGCGATAAGGACGTGCTTAGCCACCTTCGCTTAGGTTGGCTTCGCAGTTATCGTTCCCTGTAGCCTTCCATCGCCAGAAGCCTGGCTTTCATGTCGAGTCCGTAATAGTAGTTATGCAGGGCCCCGGAGGAATCGACGACGCGGTGGCACGGAAAGAGCAGCGGCAAGGGGTTGCGCGCCATCACGCGGCCGACCGCGCGCGCCGCTTTCGGGCGCCCGATCTGCGTCGCGACCCACGCGTACGACCGCACCTCGCCGGGCGGGATCTGCGCGGTGGCCCGCAGCGTCGCCTGTTCGAACGGCGTGAGATCGCTGATGTCGACGCTGGCGTCGTCGACGGTCCAGGTCGAGAAGAAGCGTTCGAGCGTCGACGTCAGCCAGGCTGGCGCCTCGCCCATGATCACGGGGCGGCGCAGCCGCTGCTCGACGCGGGCGCGCACCGATTCTACCGGCTCGCCGGTATCGATGCCGATGTAGGCGATACGGTTTTCTTTGAAGCCGACGTGCAGGCGGCCGATCGGCGTGGGAACCGAGGCGAGCGCGATCGGCGAACGTCCCCGTCCCTTGATGGTGGCGATGTGCTCGACCACCTTCTTAGCCAAATCGCACGACGGTTCGGGATTGGGCAGGCACGAGAGACAGTACGCGACGCCCTCGTACTCTTCGTAGAGTTCCTGACAGGGAGGGCAGGCGTTCAAGTGCGTCTCGACCGTCTCTTTCAACGAGCGGGTGCACTCCCCCCGAATCTCATCCCATAAGACTTCTACGTCACGACAGCGCATGCACGGTGGCTCCTTCGGAGGAAAATCGCCCGATTTGCGGGCCTAGAATTCGGCGTAGAATGCGCACCGCGCGGTGGACGTGCGATTTGACCGTGCCGATCGGCTGGTGGAGAATCTCCGCGATCTCCGGGTGGCTGCGCCCCTCGATGAACCGCAGCGTCGCGGCGGCGCGCAGGTGCATCGGGAGCTGGAGAAGGGCGCGCTCGACCAGCGCGACTTCGGTGTTCTGCTCGACGATCGTCTCCGGGCGCAGCGGGCCCTCCGTCGATCCCCGCAGCAGGGCGTCGGGATCGGCTAGTGCGTCCAGCGCGACGTTGGCCGGGCGTTTGCTGCGCAGGCGGTTGCGCGTGACGTTCAGGGTGATCGTGTAGAGCCACGGCTGGAGCCGTAACTCGGCCCGCTGCTCCTCCGACATCTTGCCGAGCGCGCGATAGGCGCGCACGAACGCGTCCTGCACGATCTCCTCGGCATCCTCGCGGTTGCCCGTCATGCGCAGGGCGAAACCGTACAGCCGCCGCTGATACTCGTCGACGATCCGGTCGAAGGTTTCGACGCTGGGCGCAGGGCCGGACGGCGGCCGGCTGGCCGCGCCTTCACCCGGCGGAACCGGAGGTGGCACGTAGTCTCCCTGAAGGAGCGGTGCGAGCGCACTCATACAGTGCCTCCGACCACCGCCGTCGCACCCTGGTTTCACGGCGGGGCCGGAAATTCCTGAGGAACGCCTGCGAAGGGGACGGCTCGCGAACGCAAAAAGGTCTCCTCATGCCGCTTTCGCTCCGGCCCCGCGGCCGGCACCTTCCAACCGCTTCGCTCGTGTAGAACGACGAAGCGGTTTTTTGTTTATCGACGCAAACGCAGCGACGCAGAGGAGACGCACCGATGCAGCAGGCCATCGAACCCACGGAGATCACGTTCGACGCGTACACGATGTGCAGTTTCTTGCCGAACCTCGATTCGGCCCGAGCCATTCCGCTCGTGCTCATCGGATACCGTCATAACGAAGATCCGTGGTTCGTCTGGCTCGTCCCCAAAGAAGGCTTGGGCGCCGACGGTTTGACCGACGATCCCTACTACGCCAAGGTCTTACGCGATCCGCACAATTATTTTCGCAAGAAGCTGGCGAAGTACGTGGAGGAAACCGGCTGCGCGAAGCGGGGCATCGAGATGCTGATCGATTGCCACCAAAACCACTTCGCGTTTACGCCGCTGGCGGAGTTCCGCGAGGCGCCGATGCGCCATCCGTTGCAAGTGGAGTTGGTCGGGGCGTACTCGTAGGCGGCGCCGAGGCCGTAGCCGGCGCGGCGTTTGCCGTCGCCGTCGCGCTGCCCGTCGACGCGCGAATGAACCGCCGGTATACGATGTGCACGGGCACGCTCTGCCCGCCGTCGTCGCGCAATTTCGCGTCGATCGTGAGCGTCGCGTCGAGCGCGACCAGCATCGCGTCGTCGATCGCGTAGTAGGCGAGCCCGTCCATGCGCATGCGTCCGGACATCATCGCTTCGGTGTGATCCGGCAGCGGGCCGCTCATCGGGCCCTCCGCTTCGAATCGCACCGCGATGGCCGGGCGGCCGTTTACTTCTCCGCGTTCGCCGGGCCGCAGAAAGCCGCGCAACACCGCCTCGCCGCCCAGCGGCGACGTGGCGTCGAACGGTACGGGCTTGCGCAGGCCGCGCAGGTCGCGCATCGTGACGGGATCGAGTTGAACGGCGAACGGCTGGTTCAAGATCGTGAGGAAATCGGGATCTTCGTCGATGCGATCTCGAAAGGAGCCGTTGGGCATGAGCTCCTGGACGAAGCGCGCGTCGACGCTGGCCTTCCCGTCGTCGCCGGAACGTTGATAGCGGGCCTGCGCGTCGTACGTAGCCTGCTTGCCTTGGCGATCGACCGAGAGGCGCTGCGTGCCGGCGTACACGACGCGCGAGGTTTCACCGGGCGTCCCCACTTGGTAGACGTCCTCGCCGTTCATCGAATACTGCTGGTCGGCGAACGCTGCATGCGCCGTCACCAAGAGCGCGGCGACGAGAAGGAGGGCAGTGCGTGCCCGTGGGCTGGAAATCGTCGGCTCCATTTCTGGGGTTGAAGGTCTCTTGTCTACAGTATCACCGGATGCAAGGGCGGCCACACATCCATCGGTCGCTTACCGGCGCGGTTCGCGCTCGCCGGGTACCGAGAGCGCGGCGTCCCGGTAGACCAGCAGCGTGAGTGCGGCGACCGGCGGCACGAGCAGGGTCGGTAACGGAACCGTCGACCACACCTCGGCATTCGGCACGTGGGCGCCGGTGAGCGCGAGCTGGATCGATTCCTGTGCGGCGAGGATGAGGAGCTGGAACGCGAAGATCGCGATTGCGCGCACGAGTACGCTGGGGCGGAACGCTACCGCGGCGCTCTTGAGAAAAGCGCGCGGGACGAGCGACCAGACCGTGCCGTCGTCGTCGACCGTCGCCGCCACGTCGGCAAAGAGGATCAGGACGCTGGCGATCATCGCGACGATGCCGACGCCGATGGCCGCGGCGTCGGCCGATGCGGTTCCGGCCGCGCCGATCGACGCGACGTAGGCGGCGGCGAAGTCGATCACGATCACGGCCCACGCGCGTTCGAGAAAACGCTCCCACGCGGCACGGTCCGGCAAGGGCTTCTCCCGCGCGTCGTTCCAGACGAAGGCGTACACCAGCGCGGTAAGGAGCGCCGGAACCACCAGCTCGGCGATCTCCAGCGCGTGCGGAACGGGCAGCGCGAACGCCGCGCCCGCCTGCAGCGCGACGGCGACGCCCGTAGCGGCGGCGTAGAACGGAAACCGGGCGGCGAGAAGTCGGTACGCTTGCCCGACGAGAGCAAGAAACGACGCGTGCGTCTTAACGCCGGACTCCGGCGCGGCGCAGGCTGGCGACGAAGAAGCGCACGCTGGCGGTGCCTTCGCAGACGACGACCTCGTCGGGATCGGCGAACGTGCGGCCGTCGACGTCGACCGTGAAATCGCCGGCCGCGAGGCCGGCGAGCGTCCGGTGCATGCTGCGCTGGAACTTGTCGTGCGGCGCGCGCATGCCGATCGCCTCGCGTACCGCCAGGGCCAGCAGTTCGCGTACGCGCAGCGGCGTGGCCAATGCGAAGGTGCCCGCGCCGTCGGTCGCGACGGCGTGGAGATCGAGTGGGACCCGGACTCGAATCACACTCCCCATTTTCTTCCGCATCGAGGAGCTGCCTGCCGCCGGGGATAACCGTATGCGGGCAATGTCCCATTTCGGGAACGTACCGGCCGACGTACTGGTAGGAACCGTCGAGAAACTCGTCGCGAAGATGGACGAGTCGGATCTCGCCTCCGCGTTCGAGCGCGATCTTCCGGCGATGCCTCCCGAGGCGTTTGCGGCCTTCATCGAGGCCGCGTTCGACGCGTTCCGCGATCGCGGCGAATCGTCGGAAGATGCCGTCGAAGAGGCCGGAACGACGCTGGCGGCCGTGGGCGCGCGCGAACCGGCGGCGCTGGCCGCATTCGTGGCCTACGCCCGCTCGAACCAAGGCGTCCTCAAAGAAGCGACCGCGCTCTTCGTCGAGCACCATCCCGGCTTCGCCGGCGCGTTGCCGGCGACTTTGCGCGACGCTATCTCCGAGCGCTTGGCGCAGCCTACGTGAGCGATCCTCCGCGGCGGCGGCGTTCCACCGAAGAGGCCGGCGACGAAGGCGGCGGAGGCGGGCTTCCGCTCTTCCCGCTTATTCTGGTCGTCGTCTTCGCCGGCTTGCTGCTCGGCGGCGTGCTGGCGCACTTCTTCGGGAATCGCCCCGGCGAGAAGACCGTCACGCGGGTGACCCCGCCGGTGAACTTCGAAACGGTCGCGGCCATCCCGCCGGCGCCGCTTCCAAAGGGCTCGCCGCATGCGTCGCCCGTGCCGAGCCGCCGCGCGTCGCCGGCACCCTCGCCGACGGTTTCGCCCAAAGCCTCCGCGTCGCCGAAAGCCTCCGCGTCGCCCAAAGCTTCGGCGTCGCCGAAAACGTCGCCGACGCCATCGCCGAAGCCGTCGCCGAAACCGGTGCCGTCAGCGAAACCGTCGCCGGCCGTGCCCGCGCGCGCGGCGTTCATCGTGACGCCGCCGCCGCACCATGCCACCGCCGCTCCGGCGCCGACGATTGCCGCAACCCCAGTGGCGGCGGCCAACGCCGCGGCGGCACAGACGGCGGTTCCCAACTACCAGCCGTCCGGGAAAGATCAGGCCGCTGCGGTGGTGCGCTCGTATCTGGGAGCGCTCTCGCGGGGCGATCGCGCGACGGCGACGACCTACTTGATGCACGGTCTCCCGAGCGAAGCGTTCATGGACTCTGCCGCGCGCATCAACTCGATCGACGTAAAGAGCGCCGGCTCGTCGCAGTATAAAGTCACGGCCGACGTCACGACGGGTTCGGGGGAGTACTACATCACGTTTACGGTCGAGTCCGGGGCCGGTGGCCTTCAAATCGCCGACCACTACGCCATCAAGGTTCAGTAGCGCGAGCGCGGCTTCGTTGCGAACTCCGGCGCGTCCGCGCTGGGCGCTTCCGGTGCTCGTGCTGGTGCTGCTGCTCGGCGCGGCGCTGCGCTGTTACGATCTTTCCGGCGTTCCGACCGAGCTGATCGCCGACGAGCTCGAGTTCTACAACTCCGCAGCGAGCGTCTTCACCACGGGGGCCGACGTCGACGGCCAGCTCAAGCCGTTCTTCTACAGCGAAAACCCGGGTCGCAATCCTCCGGCGTACTCGATCGCCGAATACCCGTTTGCGCTCGCGCTCGGGCGCACGCCGGTCGCGTTGCGGTTGCCCGCCGCGATCTTCGGTTTGCTCGCGGTACTGCTCACCTACGGCCTTGCGTTACGCATCTCGCAACGCTACGACGTCGCAGCCTTGGCGGGGCTCTTTGCGGCGGTCGCTCCGGTGCTGGTGCATTTCTCGCGCATCGCGTGGCAGCCGGCTTCCGAGCTGCCGTTTCTGCTGGGCGCGCTCTACTGCCTTGCGGTGGCGCTGCATCTGGGCGACGAGCCTGCGAACGACGGCGTTCGTTACGGCTGGCTCGCGGCCGGTGCGGCGCTCGCCGGGCTCACCGCGTACACCTACATGGCGTCGTGGTTTTACGCATTCTTGCTGTGCGGTGCGCTGCTCGCGTTCGCCGCGGTGCGCAAGCCGACCAAGACGCGGCTGCTCGCGATTGCGGGCGCGGTGCTGGCCGCACTCGTCATCGCCGCGCCGGCGCTCTGGGAAATTTTCGTCGACCCCGAGGGCGCCGAACGCACGGTTCGCATCGCGACCTTCCGCTTCGGCGTGACGCCGCAAGCGTTGCTCGAGTTCGGCTCGAACTACGTCGCGCATTTTCGGTGGTCGTATCTCGCGACCACCGGCGATCCGATTCCCGGCGTCACGTGGCGGTATCTCAACGGATTCGGCGCGCTGTATTGGTGGATGGTTCCGCTGGCGGCGCTCGGGCTGCTGGGCTCGTTTAGCTACGTACGCGACGCGGCGTGGCGCTGGTTCCTCTGGGTGTGGCTGCTCGCCTATCCGCTCGGCGGCGCGCTCACCGACGAAGGCGCGCCCAACGCGCCGCGCACGCTCGCCGGAATCCCGGTGTTCTGCGTGTTGGGGGCGATCGGCGCGGCGATGCTCTTCGATTGGGCGCGGCGGCGAAAGCGGCTGTGGGGCCGCCGGTTCGCGACGGCGCTGCTCGCCTGCGGGATGGTCGCCGCCGTGGGCACGTCGGTAGGCTGGTTCGCGTGGTTCTACTTCACGCAGTACGTCCATCAGGCGAGCAACGCGTGGGATTCGGGAACGCGCGCGACCTTCGCGGAAGTCCGCCGGAACTTGAACGACGACAATATCGTCTGCTTTTCGCTGCGTCCCGCCTGGTACGCGCTCGATACCTACGTGCGCTTTTACTTGCCCGACGTTGCGAGCAATCGCATCTACGCGTCGGTCGACGCCGACGCATGCGACCTCCCCGGCTCGATTCTGGTGACCGATTCCGACCATCCCTACCGCCGCACCGGCGCCGTCAAGCTCGCGACGATCTACGACGTCGACGGCAACGCGTTCGCCTACGTCTACCGCCGCCTAGGACCGGCCCGCAGGCCGGTTCGGCACTGACTCAGACTTCGGCGCCGAGGCCGGTCGTGGCGCGGACGCGGAGCTGGTCGTACATCTCCTCGGATTCGGGGTCGCGCGAGACGAGCGCGCCGGCGACGGCGCAGAGCAGGCCGATCGGAATCGAGACGATCCCGGGGTTCTCGAGCGGGAAGATCGCGTGTGCGCCCATGACCACCGGGCCGATGACGATGAGCGCGAGCGAGGAGATCAGGCCGCCGAGCATCCCGCAAATCGCGCCGGTACGGGTGAAGCGGCGCCACCACAGCGAGAGCAGAATCGCGGGCACGTTGGCGCTGGCGGCGACGGCGAAGGCCAAGCCGACCAGGAAGGCGACGTTGAAGCCGCGCAGCGCGATCGACGCCAGGATCGCCGCGATGCCGACCACCAGCGCGGTCGCGCGCGCCACGAAGACGTGCTCGGTCTCGTCGCCGCTGCCGTTGCGAACGAGGCTGAACCAAATGTCGTGCGCGAAGGCCGACGATGCGGTAATCGTCAGGCCCGCGACGACGGCGAGAATGGTAGCGAAGGCGACTGCGGCGACGAACGCCATGAGCAGCGGCCCGTTGGCGCGGCCGCCCAGATTTCCGGCGAGCAGCGGCACGGCGAGATTGCTGTCGGTCTTCGGCACGATGAACCCGTCGCGCGTCAGATCGGCGTTGAGGTCTTGCTGCTGCGCGGGATGATGCGCGATGTAGACGATCGCTTGGCCCGCGTAGAGCCGGCGCCCGATATGCTCCTGCCCGACGATGGTCGCGGCGCCAAGCCCCATGAACGAGGTCGTGAGGTAAAACGCGCCGATCAGCACCATCGCCCATGCGACCGACGTGCGAGCCGCCTTGGCCGATGGCACGGTGAAGAAGCGCATCAGGATGTGCGGCAGGCCCGCAGTGCCCAGCACCAAAGCGAGGCCGAGCGAGATCAGATTCCACGCTCCGGTTTGGCCCTGGAAATAGAGTCCCGGCTGGAGCAGGTTGGTCGGCTTCCCGGCGATCGGCACGGCCGACGCGGCCCCGAGAAACTCGGAAAACGAGAAGTGGAAGTGCGCCATCACCATGATCGAGAGCGCGATCGAGGCCGCCAGCAGCAGCCCGGCCTTGATGATCTGCACCCACGTCGTGGCCAGCATGCCGCCGAAGAGCACGTAGACGAGCATGATGGCGCCGACCATGGCGATCGCGATGGTCCCGTCGAATTGCGGCAGCAGAAGATTGACCAGCGCGCCGCTGCCGACCATCTGCGCGATCATGTAGAAGAGCGTGATCGTCAGCGTCGAGACGGCCGCGATGGCGCGTACGCCGCGGCCGCGCAGCCGGAACGAGATGAGATCGGCCATCGTGTACTTGCCGGCGTTGCGCAGCGGTTCGGCAACGAGGAAGAGGACCGCGAGGTAGGCGACCAGCCAGCCTACCGAATACATGAAGCCGTCGTAGCCGAAGAACGCGATGAACCCCGTGATGCCCAAGAACGACGCCGCCGACATGTAATCGCCCGCGATCGCCCAGCCGTTCTGCAACCCGCCGATGCGCCGGTGCGCGGTGTAGAATCCGCGGCTGGTGGTGCTCTGCCCCGATGCCCAATAGGTGACCACGAGCGTGATGCCCACGAAGATCGCGAACATCACGACGGTGCTCTGCGTTCTCACGCGCGCAGCTCGTGGCTCTCGCGATGGCGGATGCGCGCCGCCTGCAAGTCGAAGCTGCGCGCTTGCCAGAGGTAGAGCGCCAGCAGAATCCACGCCATCGCGAACTGCGAGATGGCAAACGCATAGGCCAGCGTCAACGGCCCCGCCACCGGCCGGCTCATGAACTGGGGCGCGAAGCCGGCCAACACGGGCAGAGCGAAATAGTAGACGACGAAGAAAATCGTCGCGGGCACCACGAATCGCCGGCGGCTAGCCAGCAGCGCGCGGAACTCGGGCTCCGCGGCCAGCGCGTGCCATTCTTGCGCCGAAATACGGCGGTGCTGCTGTGGTGGTTGCCGCACGGGCGTTCCGTTCGCGGCGACCTTCCGCCGGCCTCCTCGCTAGAGGCCGAGCATGCGGCGCACGTCGGCGCCGATCAACTCCTCGGCGAGCAAGCCGGTAACGAAGACGGCGGTCGCGACCAGCGAGATCGCCTGCGCGCCGGCCAGCGCGGGATAGGGAAATGCGGCGTATGCCATCCAGAGGCCGAGGGCGGCGAGCAGCGCCGCGACGATCGCGCGCGCCGCGAAGGCGACGATTCCCCCGCGACGGCTTTTGAGAATTGCGATCGCGACGAACGCCACCACGATCGCACCGGCGAGCCGGGCGACGACGTCGAAGAACGCTGCGAGCGGGAGCGCGGCTACTCCTCGTCCGGCCATCCGGCGATCTCGCCGATGGCCGCACTCTTGAGCACGCGCAATCCGAGCATCGCGCACTTCATGCGCGTCGGAGAGATGCCGATTCCGACGTTTTCCAGCACGGCCTCCTTCGAGAGCCGCGCGACGTCTTCGAGCTTCATGCCTTTCACCGTCTCGGTGAGCATCGAGGCCGAAGCTTGGCTGATCGCGCAGCCCTTGCCCGAAAACCGTACGTCGGAGACGACGCCGTCGTCGACCTTGAGCTGCATCGTAATCCGGTCGCCGCAGAGCGGATTGAGATCTTCGGCCGACGCGTCGCACGCGTCGAGCGTGCCGAAGTTCCTCGGATTGCGGTAGTGGTCGAGAATGTAGTCGCGGTAAAAGTCGTCCATCGGTTTCGAATCAGAGCTTGAAGACGCGCGCCGCCTTCTCGAGGCCTTCGACGAGCGCGTCGACGTCGGCGGCCGTATTGTACAGGTAGAACGAGGCGCGCGCGGTTGCGGGCCAGCCCATCTTCTCCATGAGCGGCATCGCGCAGTGGTGGCCGGCCCGCACGCAGACGCCTTCGGTATCGAGGATCGAGGCGAGATCGTGCGCGTGAATGTCGGCGAAGTTGAACGAAATGACGCCCGAAACGGCGTCGGGATCGCGCGGACCGTAGATGGCCAGCCCGCGCGGTTCGAGTTCGCTCAAACGGCTCAGGGCGTAGCCGGTCAGGGCCCGCTCGTGATCGCGGATCCAGTCCATTCCGACCTTTTCGAGATAGTCGACGGCGGCGCCGAAGCCGATCGCATCGGCGATGTTGCTCGTTCCGGCTTCGAACTTCCAGGGCGGCTCGGCGAAGGTGCTGCTCTCGTAGGTTACCTTGTGGATCATGTCGCCGCCGAAATCGAACGGAGGCATGGCTTCGAGCAGGGCGCGCTTTCCATAGAGCACGCCGATGCCGGTCGGTCCGAGCATCTTGTGCCCGCTGAAGGTGTAGAAATCGACGTCGAGCGCGCGGACGTCGATCTTGAGATGCGGCGCGGCTTGCGCGCCGTCGGCAAGCACCACGGCGCCGGCGGCGTGCGCGCGTTCGACGATGCGAGCGAGCGGCGCAATGGTGCCCAGGGCGTTGCTGACGTGCCCGACGGCGACCAGCTTGCACCCGTCGAGCAGGCGATCGAGATCGTCGAGAATCAAAAAGCCGCGTTCGTCGACGGGAATATAGCGAAGCTCGGCGCCGTTGCGCTGCGCCAGCATCTGCCACGGCACGAGATCGGAGTGATGCTCGAGCTCGGTGAGCAGGATCGCGTCGCCCTTGCGGACGTTCTTGGCGCCCCAGGTGTAGGCGACGAGGTTGATCGCTTCGGTCGTGTTCCGCACCCAGACGATCTCGCGCTCGTCGGCGCCGGCGAAGCGCGCGACCTTGCGGCGCGCCTCTTCGAACTCGGCCGTGGCGCGCGCGGCGATTTCGTAGACGCCGCGATGGATGTTGGCGTTGTAACGCTCGTAATAGTCGACCAACGCCGCAATGACCGAGCGCGGCTTCTGCGAGGTGGCGGCGGAGTCGAGATAGACCAGCCGCTTGCCGCGCGAGGTCGGGTGCGAAAGGATCGGAAAGTCGGCGACGATCGACGCCGTTTTGGCGTCGGTCTCCGGCGCGGCCGCCTTCGCCAGCGAGGTCATGGGAGCTTGGCCTGAAGCGCGGCGCGCAGTTCTTCGCGCACGGCTTGGGTGGGGAAGCGCTCGACGGCCGGCTCGAAGAAGCCCAGCGCGATCATGCGTTCGGCGGCGGCGCGTTCGATGCCGCGGCTCTCCATGTAGAAGATTTGATCGGCGTCGAGCGCACCGACGGTCGCGCCGTGGTAGGCCTTCACGTCGTTGGCGGCGATCTCGAGGGCGGGAATCGAATCGATGTGGGCGCGGTTCGAGAGCAGTAGCGCGTCGTCGCGCAGGCTGGCATCGCTGCCCTGCGCGTGCTGCGCGATGTGGATGTTGCCCAGGTAGCGAGCCTGCCCGCGATCGACGGCTGCCGACTTCACGATCGTCTCGGAGGTCGACTCGCCGGCCGAGTGGCGCATCGTGCTTGCGAGGTCGACGTGCTGCGAGCCGCTGGGGAAGAAGAGCGCGACCGCCTCGGCCGTCACTCCCGGCTCGTCGATCTCGACGCCGAGATCGCCGACGGCTAGGGCCCCGCCCAAATCGGCGTTCGCCCACGCGACGCGGGCGTTGCGTCCGGGGCGCGCCACCCGCGTCTGGATGACGCGTGCGTCGTCGCCGGCGAGCTGCAGTGCGGCGTAGGTGACGTCGGCGTTCTCGCCGGTCACGATCTCGGTGACGCCGCACACCAGCGAACCCGCGCCGCCGAGCACGCGCTCGATCACGGTCGCGCGCGCGCCGCGTTCGGCGAGAACGATCGTGTACGGAAAGATCGTCGCGCCCTCGGGCACGTCGTAGCCGATTTCGATCGGCTCGTCGCAGGCAGAGTCGGCGGGTAGGTAGACGAACGCGCCGAGCTGCGCGAAGGCCGTCGCCAGCGCGCCGAACTTGGTGCGGCCGGCAGGCGTCGCGCCGAACGCGCGCTTCAACAGGCCGGCGTGGGTGCGTGCGGCGGTCTGCAGATCGCAGACCACGGCGCGCCCGTTCGCGGACGAGAGACGGAGCGAGCCGGTATCGCGGCGTATCGCCGCGGCGTCGGGAACGATCGCATCGAGATCGATGCGCCAGACCCGTCCGGGCTTCTCGCGGCCGCAACGCAGCGAGAAGAAACGGTCGAGCGCATCGCGGCGCGCGCCTGCGGAGAGCAGCGCGTCGTCGAACTCGCCGGCCAGCCGCGAGAGTTCGTCGGGAGGAGCGGCGACGTTAAGCAATGGCGCCGATCGCTTCGCGGATCTTGTCGTACCCTTCGCGTTCGATGCGATGGGCGAGCTCGGCATCGCCAGTCATCGCGATGCGCCCGTCGATCATGACGTGCACGACGTCCGGGGTGACGTATTCGAGAATCCGCGGATAATGCGTGATGATCAAGAAGCCCGTATCGCGGCCTTCGTCGCTCTCGCGCAGCGAGCCGATCGATTCGCCGACGGCCTTGAGCGCGTCGACGTCGAGGCCGGAATCGGTCTCGTCGAGGATCGCGTACTTGGGCGCGAGCATCGCGAGCTGGAGCATCTCCAAACGCTTCTTTTCGCCGCCGGAGAAGCCGTCGTTGAGATAGCGCCCGGTCATCGAGGGATCCATGCCGAGCAGTTCCATCTTTTCGTAGAGCAGCGCGCGGAACTTCGCGGGCGGCAGCGAGCCGGGGCGTTGCGCCTGGCGCGCCGCGTGCAGAAAGTTCGCGACCTTGACGCCCGGAATGGCTGCCGGGTACTGAAACGAGAGAAAGAGGCCGGCACGCGCCCGCTTATCGGGCGAGAGCGCCAGCAAGTCCTCGCCGTCGAGCGTGGCGGTTCCACCGGTGACGTGGTATTGCGGGTGGCCGGTCAGCGAGAAGGCGAGGGTCGATTTGCCGCTGCCGTTGGGCCCCATCAGGGCATGGACTTTGCCGGGCTCGACCGTCAGGTCGATGCCATTGAGAATGGGTTTGTCGGCGACGCTGCAGCGCAGGCCCGCGATCCGCAGGCCCCGGGTGGTTGGCTCGGTGCTCATCCCGTTTATGGTAGCCGAGGCTCTCGCAGTTAGTCAAGGAAAAACTTTACTATCTCCCGCGGATCGTGGTACGATACGGGCAAAATATGCACGCCGACCGTTTCTTCCGAACGACCCGGGGCAAGATCGTCACCGAGCTGCGGCAGCGGGGCACGGCCTCGGCCGCCGACCTCGCCGCCCTGTTCGGCCTCTCGCCCAACGCCGTCCGCCAGCAGCTCGTTTTGCTCGAGCGCGATGGGCTGGTCGTGGAGAAGCCCGTCCGGCGCGGACCGACCAAGCCCACGCTCGAATTCTCGCTGACGCCCGAGGCCGACAAGCTCTTCCCGCAAGGGTACGACAAGATGCTGACGGCCGTGCTGCGCGAGGTGCGCGACCAGTTCGGTGCGCCGGCCGTCGAGCGCATCTTCGAAGGCCTCTCCAAGCGGGCGGTCGAGCGGGCCCGGCAGCGCATCACCGCCGAGACGCCGCAGGCAAAGGTCGAGCAGCTCACCGATATGCTGCGCCAGACCGGGGTCGTTGCCGAGTTTAGTCTGATCGACGGCGGCTTCGAGCTGCGGGAGCACAACTGTCCCTACTCCGACGTCGCCAAGGAACACCCCGAAATGTGCCAGGTGATCCACCACGTCATCGAAGACCGGATCGGCGGATCGCACCAGCAAACCGAGTCGATTGCCACCGGCGGCAAAGAATGCCGGTTCGAATTGAAACCCACCCCGTCCGCAGTGACATCGTAGAGGAGTCATGGATTTTCCGAAGTTTCAGCGATTGGTCGAAGAGCGCAGCGGGTTCCGCACGATGGAGCAGCCGACCGCAAGCGGCGAGTATTTCAGCGACTCGTGCGGCGACATGTACAATTTCTTCCTGAAAGTCGGCCCGGGCGCGGTGATCGAGGACATCTCGTATTTCACCACCGGATGCGGCTTCGGGACCGCCACCTGCAGCCTCGTCGTCGACCTGGCGATGGGGAAGACGATCGACCAGGCGGCGGCGATCTCGACGTCCGAAGTCGAGGCGCAGCTAGGCGGGTATCCCGAGAAGAAGAAAGACTACCCCGAGCGCGCGCTTGAAGCGCTGCACGTCGCCATCGACGACTATCGCGCGAAGGTCGCCAGCGGTGCGGTTCCCGATTACGCCGCCATGCCCGCGCCGCAGCGCGCGGCGGCTCCCGCGGCGGCCGCTCCGGCCCCCGAACCCGCGCCGGCGGCGAACGGCGAAAAAGTCCTGATCAAACTGCACTAAGCGCTACGGCGCGCGCAGGCTGGCCCGATGCAACACCTCGTATCGCGAGGTGTTGTTCGCTTTGTCGGGGAGCGATTCGAACAGGGCGATCGCGCTCGCTCGAACCGCGATCGCGCCGACGTCGATCGACGGCAACGCGCGCTGCGGCGCTTTGACGCGCGCGATCGTGACGTGCGCGACCGCATCCTGCTCGAAACGAAATCCGAGCTCGCGATACGCGTCCCGCACGGCCGTCGCCGCCGCCCGAAACCCCGCGCCTTGAGCGCGCGCTCCGATGTAGACGACGCGCGGAGTGCGTTCGTGGGGAAACGCTGCGAGCTTGTCGAGCGCGAGCGCGAAGCTCGCGCAGCGGCCGGCGGCGGCGTCCAACGCGGCGACGACCTCGCCGGCGCGCCGGCCGTCGACGTTGCCGAGAAATGCCAGCGTCGCATGCAGCTTCGCCGGATCTTCGTAACGCGCCGCAAACCCCGTCGCGCGCAAGCGCTCCGCTACGCCGGCGCATGCTTCGCGCGCGGCGTCGTCGAGCTCGATGCCCGCGAAGAGCCGGCGGGCTAGGCCAGGTATGGGTTCGTTTCCCGTTCGATGCCGACGGTGGTGAACGGGCCGTGCCCGGGAATGCACGGCGTCGCGTCGGGATAGGGCATGAGCTTGCCGTGGATCGAGCGCACGATATCTTCCATCGACGTTCCGCCGAGATCCCAGCGGCCGATCGAGCCCGCGAAGAGCGTATCGCCGGTGAGCAGCGTCGCGCCGGCATCGCTTGCAATCGCGAAGCAGCAGCTTCCGGGGGTATGACCGGGCGTGTGCAGCACGTCGAGGCGCAGATCGCCCGCGCGCAGCACGTCGCCGTCGCGCAGATCGGCGTCGATGGCCACCACGGGCGGGGCGTGCGAAAGCCCGATCCAGCGCGCTTGAATCGGCAGCGTTTGGTAGAGCGGCACGTCGTCGGGATGCAGCAGGCCCGGCGCTCCGGTGAGCTCGCGCAGCCGGCCGAGATCGAAGATGTGATCGATGTGCGCGTGCGTGTGCACGAGCAGCTTGGCCTTGAGGCCGAGGCGGTCGAGCCGCGCGACGACCTCGTCGACGCCGTCGCCGCCGTCGACGACGATCGCGTCGCGCGACGTTTCGTCGCCGACGATCGTGCAGTTGCACTCCAACGGCCCGACCCTAAACGTTTCGACGATCACCGGTCCCCCATGCTTTCCCGCGCCGCTAGTCGACGCGGATGCCAAAATCGTGAAAGCCGCCGTTGAAGTATCCCAACGGCGAGCCGGCCCGCGCGCGGCACGAAACGACGCGGCCGATCATGATCGAATGCGACCCCGAGTGATGCTCTTGCGCGACCTCGCAATCGAAGTGCGCGATCGCGCCGCGCAACACCGGCGCCCCGGTGACGTCGACGTCGTACTCGATCGCCTCGAATTGCCGCTCGCGCACCTTGCCGGAAAAGTGCTCGGCGAGCGGCCGCTGATCGCCCGCGAGCACGTTGACGCAGAAAATGCGCGAGCTGGCGATGTAGAGATAGCTGCGCGCTTCGCGGTTGATGCAGATGAGCAGCGACGGCGGATCGGCCGAGACGCTGGCGAACGCGTTCACGGTCATCCCGCGCGGCTCGCCGTCTTTCAGGCTCGTGACCACGGTGACGCCCGTGGGAACGTGCCGCATCGCGTTTTTGAACTCGGCCGCCTCGCTCATCGTTTGCGAGCGGCGATTCCCGTGCCGTTGCCCAGCGGCAAAATCGTCGCGTCCAGATCCGGATGCGCGAGAAAGTAGTCGTTGAACTCGCGCATCGCCCGCAGTTCGGCGTCTTCGTTGCGGCCCGGTTCGGCCGAGACGCGGCCGCCGAGCAGGCAGTCGTCGACGATGACCAGACCCGAGAGCTTGAGCATCGGCACGACGAGATCGAGGTAGACGCGGTAGTGGACGGGATCGGCGTCGATAAACACGATGTCGAGATTGCGCTGATGAAAGTTTTCGAGCAGCTCCAGGGTCGGCGTGTTGAAGCTCTCGATGTAATCGTCTTCGCCGGCGCGTTTGAAGTACGACATCGCCACATCGGTGCGGCGCGCGTCGGGTTCGATCGTCCAAATCTTGCCCATCCTCGGCTGGGCGAGCGCCATCCACAACGTCGAGCAGCCATACCCGGTCCCGATCTCCAGGATGCGGCTGGCCTGCATGGCGTGGACGATGGTCGAAAGGAGGCGCCCGGTCTCCCGCGAGACCACCGGGACGCCGTCTTTGCGGCCGTGCTGCTCGAGCTCGAGCAGCAGCGGATTGGGCGGCGGGTGCGCCGTTTCGAGGTACCGCAGCGTCTGCTCCATCAGCCCATCTCTTGGCGGGGAACTAGCGCCGACCTGCCCGAAATGTGCTGGTCCTCATGACCAGGCGGCTGCGGCTCTTTCCCCTCAATGCGGTGCTCTTTCCGGGGGCCGTCCTCAATCTCCACATCTTCGAAGCGCGCTACAAGCAGATGATCGCGGAATGCTTGGAGAACGGCGAAGGCTTCGGCGTCGCGCTGATCGCCGAAGGCGCCGAAGCCGGCGACCCCAACGTGACGCCGCACGAAATCGGGTCGATCGCCGAAATCCTCGACGTCCAAACGCTGCCCTTCGGCAGGTACTTCATTTCGACGATCGGACGCGCGCGATTCCGCATCAGCGAGATCGTCGCGCGCGAGCCGTACCTCGTCGTCGAAGCCGACGTGCTGGAAGAAGATTTCACGCCCGGCGACGACGAGATCGAGGCGATCAGCGAGCGCGTGCGCGGGCTCTTTCTCGAGTACCTCGAGCTCGTGGTGGAGTTTTCCGGAGAAGCCGCCGCCATCGAGCTGCCCGAGGACGCGGAGGGCGCGTCGTTCCTCATCGGCGACACGCTGCAGATCGCCGAAGCGGTGAAACAGCGCCTGCTGGAGATCGACACCACCAAGCAGCGGCTGGTCGCAGAAGAAGATTTCCTCGGACGCCTGCTGCCGCAGCTGCGGCGCATGTTGGAGCGCCGCAGCAAAGAACTCGAAAGTCGCCGAGAACGCGGCGAAGATCTCTCCTACCGCCCCGCCCAAGAAAATTCTTCGGCAAATACTTCTCGCTCAATTAAACCACCGCTAAACCACCGCGTAAACCACCGCGTCACGCTTAAAACCACCGTGTCACGCTGAGCTCGTCGAAGCGCCGCCTCCTCCCTTCGCATACGAACGAATAGCGTCCCAGTCCCCGTCGACCAGTGCGCGCTTCTTTGCGTGGCTCCAGCCCTTCAGTTGCTTCTCCCATCGAATGGCGTCCTCGACCTCTCGAAAATCCGAGGCGTGAACGAGTTTTACCGGCCTGCGCTTGTACGTGTAGGCCGTTTTGCTGATTCCCATCGAGTGCTCGGCCAAGCGCCGTTCGAGATCGTTGGTGATTCCCACGTAGAACGTGCCGTCGTAGCAGAACAGGACGTACACGAAATAGATCTTCACAACGAGCATCTGCGACGAGGCGGCGCTTCGACAAGCTCAGCGTGACACATCGGGGCAAGCGCGACGAGGCGGCGCTTCGACAAGCTCAGCGTGACACAGAGAGCGCGAGCGTGATAGGGCGCTAGAGCGAACGTGGGGCGGAGGGATCAGGCCTCCAGGTAGGCGAGTTGTTCGGCGCTTTTGACGACGTTGCGGAGTAACGCGATGTTGGTCACGGGGCCGACGCCGCCGGGAACCGGGGTGATGGCGCCCGCTACGCCGACGGCGCTCTCGAAATCGACGTCGCCGAGGAGCTTGCCGTCGACCACCGTGGTTCCGACGTCGATCACCGTGGCGCCCGGCATCAGATCCTCGCCGCGGATCAGGCCCGGCACGCCGGTCGCCACTACGACGACCTCGGAGGTGGAGAGGAAGGGCTGCAGGCTCGCCGACTCCTTGTGAAGGATCGTCACGGTCGCGTCTTGCGCCAGCATCAGCATCGCCACCGGCGCGCCGACGACGACCGACCGCCCGACCATCGCGGCGCGCCGCCCGCAGAGCGGCCAGTGCGGGCTGCGCTCGAGCAGCAGCATCACCGCCGCCGGGGTGGCCGGCACGTACATCGTGCCGCTGCCGAAGGCCAGGTGCCCCTGATTGGTCGGGTGCGTCCCGTCGACGTCCTTGTGCGGTGGAATGGCGTCGGCGATCTCGCGAATCGACAGATGCGCCGGCAGCGGCTGCTGCAGCATCACGCCGTGCACCGAGCCGTCGGCATGGAGCCGCTCGAGGCGCGCGCGGACCTCGCCCGCCGTCGCTCGCTCCTCTAGGCGGTCGACCTCGACCGCGATGCCGACTTTTTCGCCCGTTTTCGCGAGGTTGCGGACGTAGGCGACGCTCGACTCGTTCTCGCCGACGAAAACGATGACGAGCCTGGGATGAATCCCGGCATCGCGCAGCGCAAACGTACGTGCGAGGAGTTCCGTTCGCAGGTCCGCGGCAAGCGCTTTGCCGTCGAGAATCTGGGCGGGCACGCCGTCGCCGATTCGTCCGCCGAAGGAGGCTTACCCCCTGGAAAGCGTTCGTCGCGAGGTTCATCTCGATGCGAGCTTCGCGCCCGAAGAGTTCGAGCGCGCGTTCGAGAGTTTCGTGCAGACCTACAACGTGCCGCCCCGCGTCGCGCGCTGCGCGCCGCAGGTGCTGGGGCGCTACTGCCGGCTCTTCGAGCGCGGCGACGAGGTCGCGCGCCGCCGCGAGGTGCGTTTCCGCGGGGTGCCGATCTACGCGGCGGTTCTTCCGGCCGGTACGATCGTCTTCGAAGGCGAGGTCGACGAAGATCGCATGGGCGACTGGTGAATTCGCGCCTTGCCTACCTGGCCGGCGCCGCCGTGCTGGTCGTCGCCCTCGTGGTCTTGGTTCCGCTCTTCCGCGGCTCCGGCTCGCGTCCGGCGGGCCCGACCGGGTTGGCCGGGGACCGCGCCCCGGTCTTCGACCTGCACGACGATCGAGGCGCACCGGTATCGCTCGCGCAGTACCGCGGGCGCGTGGTCGTCATGAATCTCTGGGCGTCGTGGTGCCCGCCGTGCCGTGCCGAGATGCCCGACTTGCAGCGCTTTGCCGACGCGTATGCGTCGCGCGGCGTCGTGGTGGTCGGGGTCAACGAGGGCGAATCGCCCGAGCGGGCCCGCGCGTTCGCGCAGTCGTTGAAGATCGCGTTCCCGATTTGGATCGACGACCGGCAGCAGTACGGCCGCGTCTACGCCGCCCTCGGCATGCCGACGACCGTGGTCGTGGGGCGCGACGGCGTGGTGGTGCGGGGATTCGACGGCGCGCTCACGCTCGACCAGATGCGGGCCGCGGTGGCCGGCGTGGCGGGCACGCATTGAAGCTGCGCGAACTGGCCGCCCTTGCGACGATCCTCGCGGTCGGAGCGGAGATCGTCTTTCCGGGCCGCGACGTCTACCATACCGGCTGGTATAACCTGCTCGTCGTGGCGATCGCCGCGATCGCGATCGTGCCGGCACCGAAAGGTGCGTCGCGCGCGAGCGGCCGGCAACGCTACGCGATCGCGGCGATCGCGGCGGGCGCCGCCGTAGCCGCCATCGCCGGCGTCGCCAGCGGCCTGCTCGCCCCCGACAACGGCCGCGTCGTCGGCGCGCCCGGCGAACGCGTGCGATCGAGCGACGTCGGCGGAACGTTCGTCTTTCCGTTCGTCTCCGCCAGCGCGCAAACGGGCGATACGCTGCCGGTCGCGCTCGAGCGCGGCGGCCACACGGTCGAGATCGGCGACCGGCCGACCAACGTGGGGACGTTCGTGCTGCACGCGCAGCCGCGCACGGTCGTGTACGTCGAAGCCCGCGACGCGCGCGGCGGAACGCTGACGGTGACGCAGCCCAACGGTTCGGCGTTCCTTTCGCCCGTGCTGTTGATGCAGCAGCGCCAAACGATTGCGGGCTTGGATTTGCCGTTCGACTCCTTTGCCGTTCCGGCCGCGCATCGCGTGGTCAAAGCCGTGCTCTTTACCGGGCCGCAAGCGGCGCAGATGCGCGGTATGGGCGGAGCTAATATTCCCGCCGTGCTGTTCGCGGCCGAGGACGAGCAAGGGCGGCCGCTGCCGCACGGCCTCGCGCTCGATCCCGACGGCGCGACGATCGTCCTTGCCGGCCTGCGGCTGCGCGCGACCGTGTTGCCGTATCCGGCGATCGACTACGTCGCGGTACCGCAGCTCGAGGTAACGCTGCTCGGCGCACTGCTCGTCGTGGGCGGCCTCGTCGCCGCGCGGCTGAAGGAGCGCGGCGCGCCAGAATCGGCGGGTTAGGCGCCCGCGGGTTGTGGAATTGCGAGCGCGTCGGCAGCGGCACTCGCCTGATCCATCGCCGCGCCCTCGGCCAAGAGTGCGTTGAGGCGATCCTCCGTCAGCGAGCCTCGCACCAGTGCCAAAAGTTCTTCGTACCCTTGTTGTTCGGTCGGCTCTCTGACGATCTGCTCTCGCGCGTTGAACGCGTCGACGAATCCGGCGAGTCGCGCCGCCCGCTCGGGATCGCGTTCGGCGCACATTCGTGCGAGGTGGCCGACCGCGATCGCGGCCAGAAACGAGTTCTCGCACTCCAGCGCCAGTTCCAGGGCTTCGCGTGCGCTGCTCCACGCCGTGGGGGCGTCGCCGGTGACGAGCAGATAGGCCGCCCCGTTGAGCAGCGTCGTGCAAAGCCAGGGTACGTGTCGCCGCTGGCGGTAGATCGATTGCGCTTCGCGCACGAAAATCAGCGCCCGGGCGGCATCGCCTTGCTTGAAGGCGACTTCGGCGCGAATGGCGTCGAGGCGAGCGAGCGCGGGGCGATCGTTGCATCGCCGAACGATCGGATCGGCTTCGTCGAGATACGCCGCCGCCTGCGTGTCGTCGCCGGCGCAGGCGCTCCAATAGCCGGCCGTGCTCAGCACGCAGCCGATCAGGCGCGGAAGGCCCGATTCCCGCGCGGCCGTGACGGCAGCCTGCGCGAGTTCCACCGACTCGGCGAACCGGCCGGCTCCGCCGACGGTATCGGCGAGCGCATTGAGTGCCTCCGCTCGCGGGACCACGTCCGCGGTGTCCGTAAAAATCCGCTCCGCTTCGAGCGCGGGATCGTTGCCCTCTACTTTTACCAGTAATGCTGAGGCCGCAAGCGCAAGCATCCCGCGCAGCTCGGCCGGCGCGGATGGCGGAAGTGCTGCCGACGCTCGCTCGACGTAGGCACGGCCCTCGCCGCGCGCGGTGCCATTCCAATGCCAGCGTAACGACGCGACGACCGAGGCGGCCGCTTCGGCGTCGTTGCCACTCTCGAAACCCCAATGAATCGCGCCGCGGTAGTTCTCGACGTCGGCCAATATTCGGCTGGTCCAACGGTCGGACTCGGTCGCCCAGAAATCGTTGCCCGCTTCCCTCGCGCGTTCGGTGTAGAAATGGCAGTGCCGCTTCGCGGCGTCGCGATCCTCGCCGGCATTTGCCAGGCACTCGAGCGCGAACTCGCGCGTGGATGCGAGCAAGCGGTAGCGCTGCTCGTCGGCATCTTCGTCACCGTCGGCGACCACGAGCGATTTGTCGACGAGCGCCGCGACGAGATTGAGGACGTCGGAATCGGCGTGGGCCGCATCGCACCAGATCGCTTCGGCTGCGTCGAGCGTCCACGTTCCCCGGCAGACGGCGATCTGCCGGAAGACGCTTCGTTCGGCATCCGTGAGCAAGTCGTAGCTCCAGGCGATCAACGCGCGCAGGGTCTGCTGGCGCGGGAGCGCGGTGCGGCTGCCGCCGGTCAGCAGCTTGAGGCGGTCGTCGAGCCGCTGGAGCAGTTGGGGCAGCTTGAGCGCTTTCACGCGCGCGGCCGCTAGCTCGATCGCCAAAGGAATCCCATCGAGCTGGCGTACGATTTCGGCGATCGTTTCCGCATTTTGATCGGTCACCACGAAGCCGTTGTGAGCGGCCCGCGCTCTCGCGATAAAGAGCGTAGCGGCGCCATACTCCACGATGCGGCCGGCGGTCATCCGTTCGCGCTCCGGCGGCGTGGGCAGCGGCGGCATGCGATAGAGTTCCTCGCCGCCGATGCCCAACGGCTCCCGGCTGGTGGCGAGAACGCGCATTTCGACGCAGAGCTGAAGTAGGAACTGCACGGATTCGGCGGCTACCGCGATGACGTGCTCGCAGTTGTCGAGCACGAGCAGGAGCCGCTTGAGTCTCAATGCGGCAGCGACGCGTTCGATGAGCCGTTGCGACCCGCCCTCGTCGGCGATGCCGAAGACTGCGGCAATCGCGCTGGGCAGCATCGCGGGGTCGTCGCATGCGGCGAGATCGACGAACCACGCTCCGTCGCCGGTGGCCATATCGGCGGCGGCTTGCAGTGCGACACGCGTCTTGCCGATGCCCCCCGATCCGATCAACGTCACCAGGCGCGACTCGCCAAGCAGGCGCTTCACTTCCGCCGTCTCCGCGTCGCGCCCGACCATCGGGGAGAGCTGCGCGGGCAGATTGTTCGGCAACGCGTCGAGCGATCGTAACGGCGCGAACTCGGTTCCTAAACCCGCGACGTCGAGTTGGTACACGTGTTCGGGGGCGGTCAGGTCCTTCAGGCGGTGTAGACCCAAGTCCACCAGCGAAGTGCCGTCGGGAAGGTGCTCGTCCACGAGCGACTTGGCCGCCCCCGACACGAGCACCTGACCCCCATGGCCGATCGAGAGCAGACGCGCGACCCGATTTACCGTGGGGCCGAAATAGTCGGCATCCCGCTCTTCGGTAACGCCAGCATGCACCGCAACTCGCACGCGCAGCCCTCCGACTGCGCTCCAATCTTCGCGCGCAACGGCACGCTGTGCTTCGATGGCCGCCAGAATGGCGTCCGACGCTCGCCCGAATGCCGCACAGAAGGCGTCGCCGATCGTCTTGAAAACGAAGCCGTCGTGGGTTTCGATCGCGCCCCGAAGCAGCTCGTCGTGCCGCCGAACGGCCGCTTGCATCGCTTCCCGGTGCGAGTCCCAGCGCGTCGTGCTGCCCTCGATGTCGGTGAACAGCAACGTGACCGTTCCGGTCGGCAGCATTCGGTCGTCGGCCAGCATCGGCGTAATGGCTTTCCGAAATGCCCGAAGGCTCCTCTCCAAGCATTCGAGGAGCGCCTTGCTGTCCGGGAGAACGCACTGCCTTGCGGGCAGCTCGCTTCGGGCGGCCGTCGCTATCGTTGGAGATTTGGGAATGTTCGTCAGCCTGCTATGGTCGAGGCGTTCGTTAGCGAGCGCCTGCCTCGCGGTGGCCTCGTTACTTGCCGCCTGCTCCGGGAACTCCGCCGAGCCGATGTTGCCGGTTCGACAGCCGAGCGCTGCAACGGCCAAAATTAACGCCTTCACGACGTCTGCGGCAACGGCGATCGTCGTCAACCCAGTGAAGCTCGCCCTGTTCGGCACCGGCTCGCACGGCTCGAAGACGGTAGTGGTCTCTGAGAGGGGCTATATCAAATCGTTTTTGCTCACGAGCGGCTGTGCGAAAGTGGCTACGGTCAGCCCAACGTTTGGGAAAGGCCCGGTCTTTCGGTTCACCGTCAGGGCGATCGCTAAGGGATCGTGCTCGATCGGTATCGCCGATGCATTGCATCACCGGGCGACGCTTCCCGTCACGGACCGCCCCGGAGGCGCGGTTGCGATTCGCTTGGTCATCCCAACCCGAATGCCGCGCAAGAAGCACGGCGCCATCGCGCCGCATTACATTTCGCCTTCGACGCAAGCCATGACGGTGAACATCAGCGGGCCGACCAACGAGACGGTCGTCGCAGGCTTGACGAGCCTGTCGCCGGGCTGCACGTTGACGCTGGAAGGGTTAGACTGCGCCTTCGGCACGTCGCTCGCCTCGTGTCCGAGCGCGGCCCCTTGCTATACCGCGACCATCACCACGTACGATTCGTACGATTCCTCGACCAACACCATTCCCTACAATGCGGCCGCGCTTTCGATCAGCAAGGGCACGTTTGCGATTCTGAATAACGCGACCAACGACGTCACCTTCAACTTCTCAGGGATTCCCGCGAATATCGTCGTGGTTCCCGCGAACGCGCTGACCACCACCAGCGGCAATCAGATCGATCTCGTCGGGCCCGGGGCACACCCGCTCTTCGCCGAGGCGCTCGACGCCGACAACAACCTGATCGCCGGCATCGGCGGACCCTCGTACTCGATCTCCGCGAAGGGCAATCTCGCTGCCCTGGGCTTAACGGTCGTGCAGCCTCCGCCGGGCTCCCCACGTTTCTCGCTGACGCCGCCAAAATCGCTGGTTCGCGCCGAGTACAATAGCGCAACCGTCACCGTCACGGCCACCTACGGTCCGGGGCAGACCGACGGATGCGCGGTCCAAGGCGCCGTGTGCGCTGGTGCGGTCACGGCGGATATGCAATCGCTCCTAGCCGTCTCCACCGGCCTGGGTGTCGAGTTTTTTGCTGCCGAGAAAGGCACCGGGCCGATCAATACGATCAGCAGCGGCGGCAACGTCTCGCAGGCTCTCACGTTCGACGCGCAAGGCGATCTCTACGAAGCCGAATCGTACGCCGGCACGCAAGGCGCCGAGGGTGCCGTGCAAGAGTTTGGGCTGGGGGCCGCGATTCCGTCGCGCACGCTCTTCAGCGGCCTGTCCAACCCGATTGCGTTGCAAACCGATCCGGCCGGGAATCTGTTCGTGCTCGACGCTGGAAATAGTTCGGTGCTCGAATACGCGCCGGGGGCGTCCGCGCCTTCGGCGACCAAGCACGTGCTCTCCAGCCCAACCGCCTTTGCCGTCGATGCCAAGGACGACGTCTGGGTAGGCAACGCGTCCGGCGTAACGTTCTATCCCAAGGGCGGAGCGGCACAAGCCTTGACCGGCCTCGTCCATCCGTACGCCATGGCAATCGATCCCGTCAACGATACGCTCTACGTTTCGGATATCGCGGGCTACCCAAGTCTGTGCGGAAATCCGGGATCGTCGAGCAATCAATGGTGTCCCACGTATTATTATACGTACGGATCGACGACGCCGCAGACGCTCTCGGCGCAGGGCTACGGCGGCCATCTTGCGGTGGTTCATGGGTTGGGCGTGTTTGCCGACAACGCTACCGGCACGAATCTCTCGTTCTATCCAACCTTTGAATCGCTGCCGCTGACGTCGCCAGACTACTGGAGCGGCAACATCGTCCCAACCTACGGGCACGCGATCGTCGCGGACGGGCAAGGCAATATGTACGTCAGCATTCCACAGGACAACGTCGTCTACGGCTATAGCTACGCCTCGTTCGATATTGGGCTAATGGGCGGTGCCGACGCGCCATACATCGAAATCAGCAACGGCTTGGATACGCCTAACGACCTCGCGATCGCTCCATGATCGTCGGCATTCTCGGCTTCGGGACGCTGGGCGGCGCCCTGGGTGCGGGCTTGGCCGCGCATTCCGACGTCGACGAGATCGTCGCGACGCGGCGCGGCGGCGACAACCGCGATTTGGTCCGGCGCGCCGGCGTGGTCGTGCTGTGCGTGAAGCCGTTTCAGATGGAGTCCGTCGTTCGCGAGATCGCCGGCGAGTTGACGCCCCAGAAACTCGTGATCACCGCCGCGGCCGCCGTTACGACGGCGCAGCTGCGCCATTGGATCGGCGATCGCGAGGTGCCGGTGATTCGCGCGATGCCGAACACGCCGTTTCGGGTGGGCGAAGGCATGACGGTGCTGGCCGCGGGTTCGCACGCCACCGCCGATCATTTGACGCTCGCCCGCTCGCTTTTCGAGACGAACGGCCGCACGGCGGTCGTGGAGGAGCGGCTGATGGACGCCGTCACCGGCATTAGCGGCTGCGGACCGGCGTACATGTACGTCGTGATCGAGGCGCTGTCGGATGCGGGCGTCAAGCTCGGCTTGCCGCGCGAAACCGCGCGCTTGCTCGTCGCGCAAACGATGCTCGGCTCGGCCAAGCTCGTGCTCAATAGCGACGCGCATCCGGCGGCGCTCAAGGACGAAGTGACGACGCCGGCCGGCTGCACGATCGACGGGCTGATGGAGCTCGAAGACGGCAAGCTGCGGCACACGCTGCTGCGCGCCGCCGTCGCGGCCGCCGATCGCAGCGCCTCGCTCGCCGACGGCGGATGACCCACGTTCGTCCCGGCCGGCTCGAGGAGCGCGCCGAGCTCGTCGAGCTGCAGCGGCGCGCGTCGCTGGCGTGGGACGACTACCGCGAAGCACTGCTGGCGCATCCGGAGGCGATCGACGTTCCAGAAGCGCAGCTGCTCGAAGGCCGCGTGCGCGTCGCCGAGATCGCGAACCGCGTGGCCGGCTTTTCGGCGGTCGTTCCGGCCGCGGACGAAACGGCCGAGCTCGACGGACTCTTCGTGGAGCCGGAACACTGGCGCGCGGGCATCGGCTCGGCGCTGGTGCGCGACGCGTGCGAGATCGCGCGATCGCAGGGCGCGCGATGGATCGGCGTAACCGCGAATCCGCTTGCGGAGGCGTTTTACCGAAAGAACGGCTTTACCGTCGTGGGCAAAGCCCAGACGCAGCTCGGCCCGGCGTTACGGATGCGGCGGCCGGCTTAGAACTCGGTCGTCGAGGTGAAGTTGAAGCCTTCGACTTTTACGGCGGGCGTGACGAGCGCGTAGTGGTAGCTCTCGGTGCGCACTTGATCGCGCGCGAACTCGCAGCGATTGAGCATCTCGAGCAAGCTTTGGTTGAAGCGCAGGTTGCGCACGCCGCCGGTCACGCGTCCGTTTTCGATCAGGAACGTGCCGTCGCGCGTCATGCCGGTGACGATGGCGCGCTTGCGATCGACCGTGCGAATGTACCACGTGCGCGTCACCAGCAGGCCGCGTTTGGTTTCGGCGACGAGCTGCTCGACGGGCTTTTCGCCGCCCGCAACCACCAGGTGCCCGGCTTGCGGGCCCCACGCGTTGGGCGCCGGCAGGGCGTGGCCGGTGTTGGGACGGTCGAGTTTGCGCGCGTAGTAGCTATCGGTGACGACGTTGCGCACGACGCCGCGATCGACCAGGGAGAGGCGCTGCGTCGGCTGGCCTTCGTAATCGAAGGGCATGCCCGGATTGAGCGGATGCGAGTAGTCGTCCCACATCACGACGTTGTCGCCGAAGTACTTGCGGTCTAAGCCCTCGCTGCAGAACGACGAGCCTTCTTCGAAGGACTGCGCCGAGAAGTGCTCGGCGAGGTACATCACCATCTCGCCCACCGCCGACGGCTCGAACACGACCGTCCACGCTCCGGGCTCGACGGACTGCGGAGCCGCGCTCGTGCGCGCCTTTTCGACCGCGATGCGGGCGGCGTGGCCCGCATCGATCGAGGCGGCGGCGGCGGCGTAGCCTTCGCCGAAGCCGGTCGAATCGTTGCCGTTCATCTTCACGTTGACGCCGGCCGAGGTGCCGTCGAACGAGGCGAGCGCGCCCGAGCTGTTGGCGACGGTGAGGCCGGCCGAGCCGGTGGCAGCGTAGCCCGCGGCCCAGTAACCCGACGATTCGGAATGCCGGAAGACGTCGTCGCACATGCGGGCGCGCACGTCGGCCGAAGCGTCGGCCGTCGCTTGGTCGTACGCACCGGCAGGTGCCTCGGCCGGGCCCCCGCGCGGCAGCTCGGGCTGCAGCGGGTCGCTCGGCGCGAGGTGCGCCATTTCGATCGCGCGTTCGACGACGTCGCGCAGCGCGCCGTCGTCGAGCCGGTTCGTGCGGGCGACGCCCGTGCGCCCGCCGACGATCGCACGCACCGACACCGCGACGTCCGACGTGGCGAGGTTTTGATTGGAGACCTCGTGCGTAAACCGCGTCAGCGCGCGATCGCCTGAGGAGACGAGGGTTTCGGTTTGATCGGCGTTGGAGAGCGAGAGAACGTGCCGCGCGACCGCTTCGCGCTGCGCCTTACGCACCGTAACCGACTCCTACGCTCACGCCGCGAAAGCGTGCCGGTGCGGCCGCCTGGGTGGTGCGGCCGGTCTGAATCGGCTCGCCTTTGCCGCAGTTGGGCGTGCCCCACGCGAACCACGAGTTCGCATCGCCGATGGCGTCGCAGGCGTTCCAAAACTGCGGGGTCATCCCCGCGTAGGTCGGGTTTTTGAGCATGCGTCCGCGCTTTCCATCCTTGATTTCCCAGCCGATCTCGCAGCCGAACTGAAAGTTCAGGCGGCGATCGTCGATCGACCACGAGCGATTGCTTTCCATGTAGATGCCGTAGGCGACGTCGTCGAAGAGGTGCTCGAAGGGCACGTCGCCGGGTAATAGATTGAGGTTGCACATGCGAATCATCGGTACGTACGCCCAGCCCTGCGCGCGCACGCAGGCGTTACTCTCGCGCCCGATCGAACGCGCCGTATCGTTGCTCATCTCGTACCCGCCGAGCACGCCGTCGCGCACGATGTCCGAGGCGATCGATTTCGTGCCCTCGTCGTCGTAACCGCACGTCGCCATCCCGCGCGGCAGCGCGTTGTCGACGACGATCGTCACGAGTTTCGAACCGTATTGCAGTTTGCCGATTTGGTCGATCTCGAGGAAGCTCGTTCCCGAGAAGTTCGCCTCCCAGCCCATCACGCGATCGAGCTCGGCGGGATGGCCGCACGATTCGTGGATCTGCAGCGAGACTTGCGAGCCGCCCAGCACGATGTCGAACGTGCCGCTGGGGCATTGCGGCGCGCGCAAGAGCGCGACGGCTTCATGCGCGATGCGCGGCGCCTCCTCGCGCAGGCGCGCCGATTCGACGATCTCCCAGCCGCCGCTTTGGTAGAGGCCGACGTCGCCGGGATAGGTGCGCACCTGCACGTCGCCGTCGCCGACCGCCATGGCTTGCAAGCCCGAGCCGGTCTGGCAGATCTCTTGCTCGATGCGCGAGCCGGTGGTGCTGAAGAAGCGCTTGTGCGTGCGCCAGAGATCGATCCAGGCGCGTCCGGTGGCGATCTGCGGTGAAACGTGGAGCGAGCGCTCCGCTTCCAGCAGCAGTGCCACGCGCTCGCCGAGCGCGACGGTGGCGGGATCGCGAGCCATCGGCGTAGCGAATCCGTCGGTATAAGCTTGGGGCGGCGGAGCCCCTACCCTCCGGCGCGCAATGCCGGCGCTGGCCCGTGCGATCGCGACCGCGCGCGAGGCGGCCGCGTCGATGCCGGCATCGCTCAGGTCTGAACTGGCCGAGAATCCCCAGGCGCCGCCGACCAGCGCGCGGATGCCGTAGCCGGTGCTGGTGGCGTCGGCGAGCGTCGCGACGACGCCGTTGCGCACCTCGATGCGTTCGGCGCGCTCCACCTCGAATCGAACGTCGGCGTACTCGGCGCCCCGCGCCGATGCCGTATCGAGGGCGCGTTCGGCGACGTTCGCAAACTCCATCGAAGCCGGGTATTCGGTCGAGTCGGCCGCCGCCCTGTTAGCGCGGTTTTTGCGGCGCCTCGCCCGCGACGATCGCGCGGACGTTGCGCAGCACGATCTGGCCGTTGGAGAGCTGCATGCCTTTGGGCGGAAGCACGTAAATCGCCGTGAGCTTCGCGGCTTGCGCGGCTTCGGAGGGAAAGTGCACGATTACGGGCCGCCAACCCGATTGGTCGAGCACCGTCGCGTCGACCAGCACCGACTCGTTGATTGCGTTACGCAGAGCGACGCGTAGTCGCGCGGCGCTGCCGTCGTCCTGGACGTCGAAGGCCAAGCCGATCGTATCGGGCGGCAGCGCGATCTCCGCTACGGCGTACGCAGCGCGTTCGTTCGGTCCGAACGAGTACGCGAGATCGATGCAGCTGCCGCACTGGTCGTCCCGGCCGACGGCGCCTTCGCCACCCTTGGGCAGCGTCATGAAACGCGCGCGCTCGGCAAACGGGAGCGCGACGTCGTGCGAACCCACGGTCACGCGCGTTGCGCCGATGCCGTCGCCGATGCGGACCTGCACGTTCCCGTCGCCGCTTCCGGCGCGATAGAGGCCGGTCGCGTCGATCGAGCCCGGCGACGCATTCCACGCCAGCAGCGGCGGCAGGGTCAGCGGGTAGCCGCGCTGGTCGAAGGCGCGCGCGTGGAGCTCGAGGGTTCCGCCCTTCTCGACGTTCGGCGAAATGGGCGTGATGCCGATGCGCGTCGGCGTGCGCTCCACCTCGACGCTGACCTCGCCGCGAAGACGGCCGCTGTGCAGCGCGATGCGGCCGTCACCCGCTTGCAGCGCCGTGAAGCGGCCGTTGCGGAAGATGCCCAGCGACGGAGGTTCGACGCTGCCTTCGATGGGCGCGCCGGTCTCGGCGACGTGATTGGCGGCATCGACCGCCGCGACGTGTAACGCCACATCGGCCCCGGTCACGGCACGAACGACGCCCGGCCGCGCGACCACGCGCACTGCCGCACCGACCGGCGCGGTGCTGAAGACGAAGATGCCGTCGGCCACGGGGCGTTCGACGCCGTCGGAAGGTGCGTTCACCACGGCCGATTCGAGATCGCCGAGCCGCCGGACGACGATGGTCGACGAGCCGCCGCCGTCGAAGGCGAGGCCTTCGGTCGCGCCGAGCGCGCGCATCAACGCCGAGAACTCGCGGCGCGTGAGCCCGACGCTGGTGGCCGGCTCCCGCCCGTCGACCTCGATCAAGAACAAGCGTCCGTCGGGAGCGATCGCGGCGCCGGTGCACGGAATGCGCTTGGCGTACTCCCCGCCGTTGGGTCCGTCGGGATCTTCGTACCACGCTCCTCGATCGAGAATCAGCGGGCCGCCGCCGATCGCCATCGCGATATTGTCGAGTCCGAGCGGCGAGAGGTCGCCCGAGGCGGTGACGAGGTCGCCGGGCGAGGGGACGTCGATGGCGTTGTACGCCCCGGGTCCTACGGCGACGTAGTACCCCGGCGGCTGGCTGTGCAGGTTGTCGGCGACGCTCTGCACGCGATATTCCGAGAGCGGCGGCGTGCCTTGGAAGGGCTGCAGCGCGATGAGCGTGACGTTCTCCAGCGGAGGGACGGTGCCGTACTCGGGCGTGATGAGCGAGGTGCCGCCGTCGGGCGGCGGGAGTTCGTCGATCGCGTCGACGCCGACGGAGCGCGAGCCCATCTGCACCTCGCCCATGAACGAAAACTCCGCGATGCGTGCCGAGCCGTCGCGCGCGATCGCCAGCGCGTACCGTTTGCGCGGCATCTGGAGCAGCACGCCGTTGCGTACCACGATATTGAGCGGCCGGTTGGTGTTGCCGATGTCGAAGTAATCGCCGTTGATGCCGGCGACCGCGCCCGTTCGCTTGGCCATCGATCCGACCGTCTCGCCGCGAGAGACCAGCGCGTTATCGGCCAGCACGTTCTCCACTCGAACGTCGCTGCGATTGGTGGCGACGGCAACGACGTGGATCGAGAGCGGACCGACCGCGGTGTAGAGCTGGTAGTCGGCGTATTCGATGCCGGGAGCCACCGGCTCGAGCGTCGGTGCCTGTTCGAGGATCCGCGGGAACGGCGGCTCGGGCGCGACGCGCTCGGGCAAGAGGTCGCCGGCCGCGACGCGCGCGCAGCAGAGTGCGGCCAGAGAGCAAGCCAGCAGAAACGCCTTCACGATAGCCTAACGATTCGCGGCACCGCGCGGGTGCCATACCGTGACGGCGAGCGGATAGCTGCCCGTGTGAAACGGCGCTCCGGCGACCCGGCGGTACGTGCGCGAATCGAAAACGTCGATTTCGTCGGCGCGCGCACACGGCACGTAGAGGCGATGCGCGGTCTGGTCGAGTTCGGGCTTCCACGGCGTGCGGCACGTCGCCAAGGGCGCGCGTTTCGCGCGCAGCGTTCGCGCGTCGAGAACGTAGACCTCGTCGGCGGCTTCGTCGGTGACGAAGAGCGTTCCGGCTTTCGCATCGAGCGCTTCGCCGACCGGAAACGCGAGCACGGCGCTGCGCGCGACGATGCGAGGCGTCGTGCCCGCGAGCGAGATCGCCACCACGCCGCCGGGGGCGCCGAGCGGCGGCGCCGTCGTCTGATTCGAAACCGCGTACAGCCGCGTGCCGTCCGGCGAGAGCGCCAGCGAGAAGACGCGCTGCACCGCGTGAAAGTGCCGGCGAACCTCGAGCGTCGCGGCGTCGACGACGGCGACGCTGTCGTCGTTGACGTTGGCGACGTAGACGAGTTGGCGCCGCTCGTCGATCGTCATGCCTTCGGCGGTGCGCCCGGTGGCCACTTGGCCGACGCGCCCGTCGGGAAGTACGCGCGTCAGCGCGCCCGAGCCGTCGAGGTCGCGATTGCTGACGAAGATCGCACCGGTGGTGGCATCGATCGCCACGTCGTCGCCGAAGGGAACGTTTTCGGTGCGCGCCACGCTCCACGGAGCCAGCGTGAGGGTCGTGAGGGTGGTGCCTTGCGTATCGGCCGCGGCCACCCGGCCGTCGGCGTCGCTGGCCACGTCGGCCGGCGCGCCGCCGATGGCGAGCGTGCCCAGCCGCGCGAAGGTGGAGGCATCGTGAAAGACGACCCCGTCGTCGTACGACGCTACGGCGATCAGCGACCGGTGCGCGGACGGGGCGGCGCCGATGGCGATCGTTCGCGCCGCGATGCCGGCGGCGTTTCCGGCGACGAGCGTTGCCGCGCCGGGCGCTGCCGACGACGGAATGTCGTACGAGCCGTTTTCGAGCAGCGACCCCGGGCCTATCACCGCGACGCGATACGGCGGCGAGAATCCGGCGACGCGCACGGGCACCACGCTGCCCGGCAAATAGGGAGCGTCCGACGTCGTAATCGTACCGGCCGCGCGGTAGTCGAGCGGCGGTCGTTCCGCGGTTCCGAGCAGAAGCGGGAGCGAAACGGCGAGCGTCGCCGCCGCGGCGGTCAGTCGCAAGGCGGTGGCGTCAGTGGCCTTGGAAGTAGCCGAAGATCAGCATCACGAGGCCCGCGACGCTGACGCCGACGCCGAACGTAAGAAACAGGCGCGTACCGGCCAAGGCCGAGATCGAAACGAGCACGATCGCCACCTCGAAGAAGGTGGTGGCGATTTCGAGCGTCTCGTACGATTTGAGAATCGATTCGGAACGATCGTCGGCGACCTGAGATTTCTCCTCGAGATCGAGCGCCGCTTGGAGGACGGTACTCGCCGAGCGCTGCTGCTTCTCGGCGGCGTCGGCCAGCAGCGTCTTCGCGGCCGCGGTGCGCGGAACGTCGGCGTCGACCAACGCTTTGAGCAAGTTCGCGCGAACCCGCTGGGCTTCGAACGTGCTGAACTTGTCGGAGGCTCGCGTCTGATACAGGATGGCGTGATTCATCGACGTGATCGCCGAGATCGAACGGTGATGCGAAAAGAGCGTGCCCAACGCCGCCAACACGGCGATGATCGCCGCGGCCAGTGCGACCGCCTTATTTCCGCGCGACGATTGTTCGTGCAACTCCGCAGCTTCCTCCAAGCGCCGGTGGACGTACTCGCTCAAGCGCGAACCCTATCCTCGCGAATAACGATCGACGCGACCCGTTCGAGACCGTCGGCGACGTCGGTTCCCGGCGCGACGGCGGTCTCGATCGTCTTGCGCACGTCGAGCGCGAAACTGGCCAGGCGGTACTCGCCGAACGTGCCGGCGACGATCGTGCCGTCGGGATCGACGGCAAACGCGCGGCCCGCGCACCGGTCGAAGACGACGAGATAGAGCCGCAACTCGAGGGCGCGCGCGCGGGCGACGCGTTCGATCCACTCGGCCGGCCCGGTGGCCGTCCAAGCGACGAGACGGTACCCGGCTCGCCGGTATCCCACCAGGCCGGCCGGGTCCAGTGCGTCCGCATCGCCGACGACCGCCGTCGGCAGCAGCCGGTCGAGTGCCGCGAAGCGGTCGGCGTCGCCCGGAGCGACGGCATAGGCGTCGTCGAGCAGCTCGAGCCGCCGGTTGGCGTCGGCCGGCAGCGGGTCGAGGGAAAATCCCAGCCGCACCGCGCCCTCGAGGCCGGTCGCACGGGGCGACGGCTGGGCCGGCGTGGTGCGATGCGGCGTGCCCGTGCCGGTGGTCACGGTGGCCTTGAGAATCTCGGGCTCGGTTTCGCCGGCAATGGCGGCGGGCGCGCCGGTCGCATCGACGATCTGGCTCTTTCCGCAATAGGCGACCATCCCGAGCTCGGCGCCACATTTATTGGCCGCGACGAACGGTACGCCGTTCTCGAAGGCGCGGACCCGGCCGAGCAAGTCGGCCTGGACGTTCTCGAGCGCCGAGGGGCTACGGCCGCTGGTCACCCATGCGGTCGGCATCACGAGCATTTCCGCGCCGCGGTCGACCAGCGTGCGCGCGATGGTAGGAATTCGTCCGTCGGCGCAGATCATCACGCCGAGCTTCCCAAGCGAGGTGGCCACCGGGACGATGCGCTCGCCCCCTTCGAACCAGCGCCGGTCGAAGTGCCAAAGGAAGATCTTCTCGGCGCGGCCGGCGACGCTGCCATCGCGGTCGATCACCACGGCCGCGTTGCGCAGGCCGGTTCCGACGCGCGCGGCCACGCCCGCGACGATGACCGTGCTCGTCTGCCGTGCGAGATCGCGCAGGCGCTCGATGGCGGCCCCGACCGCGGCGTCGTCGATTCGAGGGTCGCCCAGCACGTAGGCCGGAAAGGTTGCTTCGGGAAGCACCACGAGTTCGGCGCCGGTCGACGCTTCTTGAGCCGCTGCGACGATCTCGTCGAGGGCCGTGGCAAAATCGTCGCGAGCGTGCGCGCGCAGCTGCACTGCGGCCACGCGGATAGAGCGGCTCATGTCCAGGCGCAGGTTCGCGGCAGTCGCAGGCTCGCCCCCTAAGGGCCGGGCTGAAGGCGTGACGCGCGGGCGCGGGTAACGTTCTCTCTCAATAGCGCCGCGCGTGAGTGCGCGTGCGCTCGGAGATAAGGGAGAGACGTAGTGAAACACCGACCGTTTGCGCCGCCGGTGGCCGCCTTGGCCTTGGCGTCGTTCGTCGCGCTGCTCGGCAGCGCTTCCGGGCCGATCGTCGTCGCCGCCGCCCCGGCGCCCAGCCCCGCTGCGACCAAGCCGCCGAAAGATCCGTGCGGTGCGACCAAGAGCAAGTGGGCGCACATGCAGTGCATGGAGTACACCAGCTCCGCGCCCGGCGACGAGTACTTCGGCCGCATGAAGATCAGCTATCTCGGCATCGACAACACCTTCAAAGACGGCTCGATCAGCGCCGGCGCCTATACCACCGATCAGCGCGTCATTTCGAAGCTGATGTTCGCCGACGAAGCCCTGCGGCGCTGGGCGGCCAAATACCCCAACGACCCGCAACTCGCGCGTTCGTATTTCTTGGGCGTGGAAGTCTTCCGCAAGGTGTACACGCAGCAAGGCCAGCAGATCGCGTGGCAATACATCCAAACGATCGAACACAAGTATCCCAATACCTATTTCGGGAAGACGATCAAGGCCGACCTCGCCAAGAACGGCTACACGGAGCATTGGTTCGGCGTCGCGCAGCTTTGCCCGACCCCGCTGCCCAAGGGCGTGATGCCGCAAAACACGCCGAGCGCAACCGAAACCCCGTCGCCCGCGCCCGGCCAGCCCTCGATCGACATCATCCCGCCTCCATGCGTGCAGCCCTCGCCGCTCCCCGAACCCTCCGGCTCCCCCACGCCCTCCCCAGCCCCAACCAAACACTAACCCAAGGCCCGGGAGCAAAAAAAACGCGGCCGCAAACCGGCCGCGTTTCTAATTCCCCCTCGCTTCAACGCCGCGTCGTCGAGCTTCGTGCTTCATTGCCGCGCACGTAATCCGCCGCATCGAAATCGGTCATCGCGTCCGGAGGAGAACCGATCGGACCGCGAACCTCGGCGAGGTAACCGGCGAAGAACGCGAAGAGCAGACAAAAAAGCTCGAACGGCAAATGGCGCCTAGCGTACGCGAAAGGGTCGCTCGTAAACAGCAGCACCGTGACGATCTGCACGATCGCAAGATAAGCCGTACCAACCGCCGCGGAGGTCAATTCCCGAGCAAAGTGCGGCAACGACTTCACCCAAGCAGAAAAGCGCCCCCCAAACCGAACCACGATCGCCACCCCAACCCCGCCCAGCGTGATCCCCCAAACATCCTGCGCCATCACCCCTCGCACTACGCCGCCTTTAGACCCAGGCCTCTGAGCTCGAGACGCCCCTAGCTCGACGAAACGCAGGATGGTGGCGGGGGTGGTTGGGGGCCGGTCGCGGGGCGTGTCGATTTTTGCCCATCACACGATGTGATCTTCAAAACTTCGTTTTGGCAAAAATCGGCCCGAGCGACTGAAGCGCAGGATGCGCGTAAGGAGCGTCCCCGCGACCGGACCCCAACCGCCCCCACCGCCATCCGTAGCATCGCGACCGCACGTCGCGAGAAAGAGAAAGCCCCCGGCCACAGGCCGAGGGCTTTCAGACTAACCGACGTTGAGGTTAGAAGTGCAGGCCGAGACCGACGTAGGGTCCGCTCTCAGAGAACGGCGCCGGAGCAGCGTTGAAGTTCCAACCACGGTCGCCCAGGAATCCGCCTTCGATGAAGAGCGGGAAGTTCTGGAACGCGTAGGTCACGCCGATGTCGTACCGCAGGACGTCGTAGGACAACTGGTACTGAGTCGGCACCGCGAACGCGTTGCCGGTGGTCATGTTGCCTTTGACGCCGGGGTAGTAGTACGCACTGGCGTAGAAGTCGAAGGCGCGATTGAGCGCCGGCAGCTTCTCGAGACCGAATCCGACACCATTGATGTTCGGATAGCCGGCGTTGTTCGAGCGCCACAGGTAGCCCACGCCGATGTAGATGCGCGGATTGAGGACGCGGAGTCCGATGCGCGCGTCGAGCGTGTAATCGCGTCCGAGCGTGAATCCGGGATCGGTGAGGTACTGGAAGCCGCCACCAACCGCGGTCACCGGCGTCGCCGGGTTATGCGGGTAGTTGTACTGGCGGTAGTCGCCCTCGACCATCCACGGCAGGTTGAACAGCGGGAACTCGACCGCACCGTGGATACGGTACGAGAAGCCACCGTTGTTGTTGTTGCTCGTGGTGCCCGGGTTGAACTCGTTGTAGACCTTCGGCGAGATGATGTAGTCACCGGCGACGTACCGATCGTAGTACGGCGTCGGCTTCGGGCTGGGCGTCGGCGTGGGCGGCGGAGCCATACTCGGCGCCGCGGTCGGCGGAGGCGGCGGCGGGGTCGCTACGATGTAGCGCACGACCACGACGTGCTGATCCGGTACCCACTGGACGTACGCTCCCATGCCTTCCGAAATGACGCGGACCGGCACGAGCACGTTGCCCTGGTAAATCATCGGCGGAACGTCCAGCGGACGCGATTCGCCGTTGATGATGACTTCCGGCTTACCGACGGTCACTTTGACCTCGGCACCGGGTTTGCTGACCGTCGCCGTCTTGCTGGCCGCATCGTACGATACGGTCGCGCCCATCTGCTCGAACATCGAGCGGAGCGGAATCAGGATCGTGCCGCCTTTAACGAGTGCGGCGAGCACGCGACCCTGCTTCAGAACATCGGGCTTGCTATAGACGTGGTGGTCATTGTAGAGAATCGGGATCTGACCCGACGGCGGGGATCCGAAATTCATCGCCGGCGGAGCAGCCATGGTCGAGCCTCCGGCCTGCGCAATCGCGTTGGTTCCAATGTTGCCATGCGATGCGTCGGCTTGGGCTGCGACCGCGTTGAATCCAAGGCCGGCTGCCATCAGCACGGCGAGGACTCCGGTGCTCAGTCGCTTCAATGTATCCTCCTAGCTAGGTAGTAATGAGACCTCAGGTTGCCGCCGGCCAGGCCCCGGGGGACCCCATCCGGTGGCAATCATCCTGTCTCTCTTCGGGAACAGCCGATTGCCCCCCCTGCAGTGGGAGCCGGGGAGGCAGAGGAACGGCAGGCTCCACACCCCTACCCTACCGTTATGTAAGCTTTTCTTCAAGCTTTGCCAGGAACTTCGACCGGTCGATGATGTAGCGCTCGTGGGTCCCCTCGGCCACGGCCTCCCGTTCGTCGAACACCTGGACCGCGAAGCTGACCCGGGGGCCGTCCACCATGACGACCTCCACCTCGGTCCGGACGATGAACCCGACCGGGACCGGTTTGTGGTGCTCCAGGTCGATGTGGGTGCCCAGGGTGACCTGGTCGCGGCCGATGACCGGCTCGATGCAGTGAACGGCCGCGCTCTCTACCAATTGAACGAGAACCGACGTGGAGAGGACGTCGACGCCCGGGTTCCCCGTTTTCTCGGCGGTCATCCACTCTTCGACGCGGCTCTGAAGGCTGTACGAGCGACCGATGTCGAGTTTCGCGGTCATGCCGGGGGACAATACGCCCTGCGACCGGCGAGGTCATGCCGTCGAGCCCCAGGATGGGAGCGTACCGAATCAAAATCCCTCTGGCGCCGTATATGCCAAGGTCATGGCTTTTTGCCGATTAGGAGAAACATGCAGTATCGTCGGCTCGTGATTGCCGCGCTCGGAATGTCGATCGCGCTCGACGCGTGTGGAAAAGGTGGCGGCCCGGCGGGCCCGATGGCGCTCAGCGTCGACGCGGCGCCCGCCGTCCGCCAAAACATCGCAACCTACATCTCGCTGGACGGGCAGGTCGCTCCGCTCGATCAGTCCATTCTCGCTTTTCAGCAAAGCGGCACGATCGTCAAGATCAACGTGAACATCGGCGACGTCGTGCGCAAGGGCGACCTGCTCGCGCAGATCGACCCCTCGACGCTCTCGGCCCAGCTCTCGCAGGCGCAGGCCCAGGCCGCGCAGGCCAGCGCCGCCGCCCAAGGATCGGTCGTCGGCTATCCGGTGCAGACGCAGTCGAACCTCGCGACGCTCCAAACGGCAAAAGCCTCGCTCGAAAACGCGAAGCTGGTGTACGAGCAAAACAAGCAGCTCTACAAGCAGGGCTACGTTTCGCAGACGACGCTGCAATCGTCCGAAGCCAGCTACGTGCAAGCGCAGCAGACCTACAATAACGCCGTCGTCGGCATGCGCAACGACGTCGTCAGCGCCCAGAACGTCAAAGCGTCGCTCGCGCAGGCACAGGCGGCGAGCGCGCAGGCCAAGGTGCTCGCGACGCAGCTCTCGCAGACCGCGCTCTACGCGCCCTACGACGGCGTGATCAGCGAACGCTTGCTCGATCCTGGCGCGTACGCCTCGCCTTCGCAGCCGATCCTGCAAATCTCGCGCGTCGACACCGTATGGATCAACATCAACGTTCCCGACGACGACCTAGCCTACACGCAACCCGGCAAAGCGTTCACGTTCAAGACCACGTCGCTGCCCGGCAAGGTCTTCAACGCGCGCATTCAAACGCTCAACGCCGTTCCCACGTCGGGCACGCTCTCGTACCTCGCGCGCCTGGCCCTTCCCAATCCTGGAGACGTGCTGAGAGGAGGTATGCTCGTCACGGCGACTATTCCAAAGCAGCAAGAGAGTAACGCCATCGTCGTTCCGCGCAGCGCGATCGCGTCGACGGAGAACGGGAGCATCGTGTACGTCGTTCAGGATAACAAGGCGGTCGCCGTGCCCGTGAAGGTCGGCGTTCAGACCGACACGCTCTCGCAGGTGGTCAGCCCGAAAGTGCAGCCGGGAACGCTCGTGATCACCACGCGGCCCGACGCGCTCAAAGACGGCAGCCCGGTTGCGGTCAACGCCGGCAGCGCTCCGAGCGGTTCGCCCAGCCCGGCGGCGAGCGCGAAGTAAATGCGTCTCTCTCCCGTCGCGATCCTATCCCTCGGGGGGCTCGCGCTCGCCCTCGCGGCGCCGCTGGGCGGCATGGCGCAAGAAGTTCCGCTCAATCAGAACTTCTCGATGCCGACGCCCGAACCGCGGCCCACGATCAGCGGCACCCCGCTGCCCTACCCCGCGTACGGCACCCCGGCACCCGACGTCCAAGCGACGAAGCCGAAGAAGGGCGTACCACCGACGGTGACGCTCGACCAGTCGGTGAAGCTCGCCGTCGCGCTCTCGCCGGTCTTCGCCAACGAGAACGCGCAGTGGGCCGCGATTCACGCGCGCTACACCTCGTCGGTGCAGGCGCTCTATCCCGGGCTGAGCGCGTCGGGTTCGCTGACCCAGCAGCAGACGGTCACGAACTCGATCACGACGGTCGCCACGCCGGGGCCGGGCATCACGCCGGGGCGGCAAACGCTCTACTACGGCGGAAAGACGCTATCCGAATCGGGCACGATCTCGCTGCAGCAGCTGATCTTCGACGGCGGCCGGACGATCGCCAACATCAAGTCGTCGAAGGAAGCCGATTACGCGGGGCGCGCCACGCTCTTGCGGCAACTGCAGACGCTCGAGCTCAACGTCGCCAACGCGTACTTCCTGGTGCTGCAAGATAACGCGACGGTCGTCGCCGACAACCAGCTCGTGCACGAGTTCGAGGTCAACGAAGCGTCGGTACAAGCGCAGATTCGCAACGGCGCCGCGGCGCGTTCGGACATCGCGACCGCCGCCTATCAAACCGCACAGGCGCGCGGCAATCTCGTCACGGCGCAGGGCGCCGCGATCGCCGCGCAGGCGGCGTTCGCGACCACGCTCGGGCTCGACGCCGATTCCGAAGTGGTTCCGAAAGACATCGGGAGAAACGAACCGAGCGGCTCGAATCCCGACTATCAGAAGGCCCTGACGCGCGCGCTGATCATGCGGCCCGACTACATCGCCGCTCAGCACACGGTGATTTCGGCCCAAGACAACCTGCGCTATGCCAAGCTCGCGCGCTTTCCGCTGGTCGAAGGCATCGCCAACTACAGCACGTCGCGTCAAGTCTCGCAGTACGCCGGCCAGTTGAACTCGAGCAGCCAAATCCTCACCAACGGCTACGTGCCCACGAGCGTGATCGGCATCCAGATATCGGTACCGATCTACGATCAGGGCCTGACCAACTATAACGTCGCCGTCGCCGCCTCGCAGCTCGATCAAGCGATCGATTCGCTCCAGCAGACGAAGCTGCAGGTGGAGTCCGACGTGCGCGGCGGTCTCGCCAACCTGATCTCGGCCCGTTCGGCGCTGGTGCAGGCCCACGCGGCGCTGGTCGCGGCGCAGGTCTCGCTCGACGCGACGCAGGCGCAGTACAAGGTGGGCGCGACCACGATCGTCAGCGTGGTGACGACCGAGGCCAACCTTTCGTCGGCGCAGGCGGCGTACATCACCGCGCTCTACGGGGTCCAAACCGCACAGCAGAACTACCTGTACGCGACGGGCTTTATCGACGTCCAACTCTAGGGGCAAAGGGGCTCGGCCCCGAGGGGCCAAAACGAAGCCCCGATGAGCAAGAAGCTTTCGTTCGCGTTAGCGCTGGCTGCCGTTGCGGCGCTGGCGGCCGGCTGTTCCAAGGTGGGCAACGAAACGGCGGGGGCCGGCGCCCGGCACCCCTGGACCATTCCCGGAACGCTGCGCTGGTCGGAGTTCTCCGACCCGAAGAATCTCAATCCGGTGCTGAACTCCGGCTCGCCGACCCTGGACCTTGCCATGTTCATCTATTCGTGGACGGTGCGGTACGACTCTAAGGCGCAGCCGTACCCCGACGCGCTCAGCGAGCTTCCGACGGTCGCCAACGGCGACGTCAGCAAAGACGGCTTGACGCTGAAGTACAAGCTGCGCCACAACATGAAGTGGCAGGACGGCCCGCCGGTAACGTGCGACGACCTGAAGTTCACGTGGCAAGTCGTCATGAACCCGCACAACAACGTCATCACCACCGACGGCTACAAGGATATCCGCTCGATCGACTGCTCCGATCCGTACGTCGCGGTCATCCACATGAAGCGCCTCTACGCGCCGTTTCTCCAGCAGCTCTGGAGCGTCAACGGCAACGCGCCGATCCTGCCCAAGCATCTGCTCGAGAAATACAACGACGACAAAGGATCGTTCAACACGGCGCCCTACAACGCGCTCCCGGTCGGCAGCGGACCGTTCAAGGTGGTGCAGTGGCAGCGCGGTCAAGAAGTGCGAATGGAAGTCAATCCCGATTTCTACCTCGGCACGCCCAAGCTCAAGGAAGTGATCTACAAGATCCTTCCCGACGAGAATACCGTGCTGACGCAGCTGCAGACGCACGAGATCGACATGCTCGCGCTCGGCTCCGGGCTCAAGTGGCCGCAGTACAAAGCGCTCGCGGACGATCCCAAGAACGGCTTGACTGCGGTGCGAGTCGACGCCTTCCAGTACTCCCATATCGATTTCAACCTGCGCCGTCCGATCGTTTCGGAACGCGCGGTGCGCGTCGCCATCGCCTACGCCACCAACAAGCAAGAGATCATCGACAAGATCCTTCACGGATCGGCAATTCCCGCGGACACCGACCAGCAGCCGAACTTCTCGTGGGCGTTCACCAAGGACGTCGTGCACTATCCGTTCGATCCCGCCAAGGCTAAGGCGACGCTCGACGCCGCCGGCTGGAAGGTCGGGCCCGACGGCGTTCGCGTCAAGAACGGGCAGCGTCTGGAGTTCACGCTGAGCACGCAGACGGAGTCGTCGTACGGGAAGAGCCTCGAGGAGGTCTTGCAGCGGCAGTGGCGCGACGTCGGCATTCAGGCCGACGTAAAGAACTATCCCAGCAGCCAGTTCTTCGACAACAGCACGCAAGGCGTGCTGCAGGGCGGCCACTACGACGTCGCGCTCTTCAGCTGGGCCGCCGCCGCCGATCCCGACGACAGCCCGATCTACTCCGCCGACAACGTCGCGCCCAAGGGGCAGAACGCGCTGTACTGGGAGAACAAGACGGCGACCGACGCGATGAACGACGCGCTCAAGACCGTCGACCAGGCGCGCCGTAAGAAAGACTACGCCATCGTCCAGCAGCAACTCGCGCTCGACGTTCCGACGATCGTCATCGATTTCTCCCGAGTTCCCTACGTCTATAACAACGATCTCAAAGGCTTCGATCCCTCGCCGGTGATCTCGGCCTTCTGGGATCCTTGGAACTACTCGATCTAACATTGGAGTCATCAGCATGAGCGTGCGCGCTTCCCGGATTCTCGCAGCCCTGGCCGCCGCCGCGGTGCTCGCGGCCTGTACCAAGGCGCCGCAGAACGCCGCCAACGGCAGCGCGGCGTCTTCAGAAAGCGCGCCCAAGAAGCACGCGCTCGTGATCGCGGACGGGTCCGGCGACGTACCGACGCTCAATCCGCATCTCTTCACCGAAGTGACGCTCGGGTATATCGCGCAGCTCTCGCAAGCGTATTTGGTGAAGTACGACGAGCACAACCGCCCCTACCCGGAGCTGGTGACCGAAGTGCCGACGCAAGCCAACGGCGGCATCAGCAAAGACGGCGACACCATCACCTGGCACCTGCGCAAAGGCGTCCGCTGGTCGGACGGCGCGCCCTTCACCGCCGACGACGTGGTGTTCTCGACCAACGTCGTTCTCAACCCGGCCAACAACGAGGTGGGCCGCGACGGCTGGAATCTGATTACCAAGATCGACGAGCCCGACAAGTACACCGTCGTGTACCATCTCAAGCACCCGTACGCGGCCTACGAACCGACCTTCTTCGGCACTGCGGGCGCTAACCCGAGCGTGTTGCCCAAACACTTGCTCGCGCAATATCCGAATATCAACAACATTCCCTACAACGCCAAGCCCGTCGGCATCGGGCCGTTCCGAATCACCGCGTGGAAGCGCGGCGAGAGCGTCGAGCTCGAGGCCAACCCGTACTATTTTCGCGGCGAGCCGAAGATCAAGCATATTTCGTACAAGCTGATCCCCTCGCGAGAGACGCTGATCACGCAGATGCAGACCGGCGAAGTCGACCTCTGGCCGCAGGTGCCTTCGTCGAACATCAAATCGCTCGTCGGCATCGGGACGCTCGTCAACGACGTCGAGCCCAGCCCGTTCTACAGCCACCTCGATTTCAATCTCTCCCACCCCATCGTTGCCGACATCCGCGTGCGCGAGGCGATCCGCTACGCGATCGACCGCAAATCGCTCGCCGACAAAATCACGCACGGTTACTCGGTGGTGCAAGAGAGCGTCGTGCCTACGGTCAATCCGATCGCGCCGACCGCAGCGGAGGTTCCGCTGGTCGGCTACGATCCCGACAAGGCCAAGCAGCTGCTCGACGAGGCCGGCTGGAAGGTTGGTCCCGATGGGATCCGCGTCAAGAACGGCCAGCGGCTCTCGCTGGAGTTTCCGTACTACACCGGATCGGCGACCGCGGACAGCACGGTCGAGTATCTGCGCGCCGCGCTCAAGGCCGTCGGCGTCGAAATCCAAACCCGCCAGTTCGCACCCGCGATCTTCTTCGGGGCGTATCCCAACGGCATCGTCTACGGCGGAAAGTTCGACATGACGATGTTCTCCTGGCAGGCCGACCCGGTGGGCGAGATTTCGAACATTTGGGAGTGCAATCAGATTCCGCCCGACGGCCAGAACGTTCAGCACTATTGCAACAAGCAGCTCGATGCGCTGCTCGAGCAGTTCAAGAACACCTACGACGAAAACGCGCACCGCCGCCTCCTCGCCCAAGAGGCGAAAATCATCGCCGACAACGTTCCGACGATCGTCCTCTACGTGCTCGATCAGTCGTACTCGTACAATCGCAACCTCACCGGCTACCATCCAGGCGCGTGGACGGCGTTCGACAACGTCATGGACGCCGACATCTAGGGGCGGGCGCGCGCGACGCAGATCGCTAGGCCCGCGCAGCCGGCGAGCGAGATCGCGCGCAGTAGCGACCATACCGGCGCGACTGCGAGCAGGCCGGAGCGCCGCAGTTCTTCCCGCCAGACGTGCGCGGCGCTCGCCGCCGGCGCGGCCGAGAAAGCGCCCAGCGCGTCGGGCCACACGGGCGACGGATGGGTTGCCGCCAGTGCCGCGGCGGCGGCGAACGCGGCCGCCACCGGCAGGAGCGCGGCGAGAGCCTCGCGCCGCGGCAAGCCGTCCGCGAGCGCCGCAAACGCGCAAGCCGCCGCCGCCGCAAGCAGCAGGCTCTGCAGGACGCCGCTCGGACGCTGCGCGAGGCCGAGCCAATCGATCGCGACCAGCAGCGTCGCACCGAGTGCCCACGCGCGCGCCGTACCGCGCGCGCGAAGCGCGCACCACACCGCCGCCGGGAACGCGACCAGCAAGTCGTGCTCGTGGAAAAAGCCGGCGACGAACGGCAGCAGCGCCGAACACGCGGCAAAGCGTGCGAACGGGTCGCGCACGCGCACGCAAATGGCGATCGCTGCGGCGACGGCCGCGAGGGCGCAGAGGACCGCGATCGCCGTCGCGGCGGCGTCGCTCGCTCCCGCACCGTGCGCGATCGCGCCCGGAGCGAGCTGAATCGCGCTGAAGCGTTCGGCGCTGCCGTGCGCGATCAGCGTCGCGGCGTAGATTGCCGGCCAGCCCCAGCCCGCGAAAACCGCGCCCGCGGCGTACGTGGCGAGCGCGCCGAGGACGAGCGCCAGCGCCGGCCGGTTCCAGCCGAAGCGGACGAGCATTCCCGGCGCGACGTTGGGCTGGAAGAAGGCCGCGAATGCGGCCAGCGCGCCCAGCGGCAGCGGCGCCGTCGCAAGCGCGACGACCGCCGCCGCGCCAAAGAATGCGAGCAGTGCGACTTGGCCGAGGGCGAGATCGCTCGTGACCGGTCCGAAGCCGATTGCCAGGGCGATGCCGGCGAGAACCGGCGGCGCGCGCAGGCGCGCGCCGCCGGCCGCAAGCGAGAGCAGCACCGTTCCGAGCAGTGCCAGCGCGAGGACCGCGTACCAAACCCGCGCCGCCGGTGCGTAGGGCAATCGCGCGAACGCGCTCCATACGAGCAGGCTTGCGGGCGGTCCGACGAAGGGCAGCAGTTCGTCGCGCGAAGCGTCGACGCCCGGAACCGTGCGTTCGGCGGTCCATACGTCGCGCGAGTACGGATTGCCGCCGGCGTTCCACGCCGAGCCGGCGCTCCAGTAGGCTTCGAAATCGCGCAGCAGCGGGCCGGGCGTCGGAACCGGCCGCACGGCGAACACGGCGACGGCGATCGCCAAGAACGCGAAGGCGAGAAGCCGGGGCCTCGCGGTCACGCTTTCGGCAACGCGACGGGGCCCTCGCGCAGCGCGTAGATCGCGATTCGCTCGATCGCGCCTTTGTTGCCCATCACGTATACCGAACCGCCGGGAAAGCGCGCTTCGAAAATGTCCTCGAACGGGCCGAGCCCTTCGGGTTTCGGGATGCGCCCGAACGACGCCGGCAGCGAGGCCATCTGTCCGCCGATCCCGATTTCGCCCGGCACCAGGCGGAAGCGGCCGAGATTGCGCGGCTCGAGCGCGGGGGCGCGGTCGGCTCTGGGCAGATAGAGCTCCGCCGAAACCAGGGCCGCCGCTCCGCGCGCGTCTTTCGCGTAGAAGAGACTGACGAACTCGCGGCCCGCGTCGCCGCGCACGCAGTAGGTGTGCCAGCCGCGCACCGGATAGGCGAACGCGATGCCGAGCGTGCGTTCCACGTCGGTTCGCGTCGTCTTCGTCACGTCGAACGCGATGGTCTCGTTGAAAAGCACCACCACGCGATCGATCGGCGGCGGCATCGGTTGGCTCGTATCGCGCCGCTGCTTTTCGTAGAGCTTGTAGAGAATCTCCACCGCGCGCGTCATCGCGAAGTCGGCGGGCGGCCGCGAATCGTCGTCGCTCACCAGATCGTCGCTCCTCCCGGCGAGGCCACGCCGTGCGATCGTGCCATGACGAAGAAGAGGCCGAGCAGCGTCGCCAAGTACCAAACGCTCACGCGCAGGCGCGCGGGGAAGGTCATGTTCGCCGCGCGCGGATCGACGCGCCCCCGCATCGTGGCGATCACCGACGGCAGCCCCAGCGCGCCGACGATCGCGACCAACAGCAGCGGGACGTGCAGCACCCACGCCAGGCCGAGGAAGAGGGCGAAGCCGGCAAACCACAGCGGCGGCCAAAGCGCTGCGATCACGCGGCCGCCGTCGAACGGCGGCACGGGAATCATGTTGAACAGGTTGAGAAACGCGCAGAGATCGGCGCAGGCATACCAAAAACGCTCGTTGGTTTGGGTCGCCATGAAGAAGCACGCGGCGGCGATGCCCAGGCCCGTCAGCGGGCCGGCCAGCGCGATGTACGCGTCGTGCTCGAGGTTTTCGGGCGGCGCTCCGGCGGTGAACGCGCCTAGGAGCGGAACGAACGCCGGCAAGCGCGCCGGCAAGCCGTACGCGCGGAAGGCGAAGTAGTGCCCCAGCTCGTGCGCGAGCAGCACCAGCATCAAAACGACCGCCAGCTTCCACCCGAAGAGCGCGACGTAGATCCACAGCGAGAGCAAGAACGTCCACATCGGCCCGAGCAGCTTGAGCCCGAAGAAGAGCACGAGCTTGAACTTCAGCAAAAAGGCCAGCACCGCCGCACCCGCCCCGCCGATGCTGCCGCCCAGGCCCTTGCGGCGCCGCTGCTGCGTGACGACCTGAGGCGGCGACGGTTCGCCTTCCGAAGGCGGGGGCAGGTATTGCACCTCGCTCTCTTCAACCGCGGCGACCAGAAGTGCCTGTTATCGTGATCGTCGGAGGCGGCTTCGCCGGCCTCGCCGTCGCCCAGCGGCTCGAACGCACCCTGCGTCCGGGCGAGGCCGAGATCGTGCTGCTCAGTCGCGAGAACTTCACCCTCTTCACGCCGATGCTGCCTGAGGTTACTTCGGGAGAGCTCGAGGTGCGGCACGTCGTGACGCCGATTCGCACGCAGGTACGGCGGACGCGCTTCGTTTTGGCCGAGGTCGGCGCGATCGACGTGGAGGCCCGGACGGTCACGTACCGGCACGTGCTCACCGGAATCGACGTCACGCTCGCCTACGACCAGCTCGTGCTGGCGCTCGGGTCGCAGACGTCGACCTACGGCTTGCCCGGCGTCGCCGAAAACGTCTGGGCGCTCAAAACGCTCGCCGACGCCGACGTGCTGCGCAACCATCTGGTGTGGCTGCTCGAGCTGGCCGACACGATCGACGACGCATCGCGCCGCAAGACGCTGTTGACGATCGTGGTGGTGGGCGGCGGCTTTACCGGCGTCGAGACCGCGGGCGAAACGGCGGATCTCTTTCGCAGCGTGGTGCGCTTCTACACGCACCTGCGGCTGAGCGACATCCGCATGATCTTGGTCGAGGGCGGCCCGGCGCTGCTCGCCAATCTGCCGCCGAAAATGGGAGCATATTCGCGCCGCATGCTGGAACGGCGCGGCGTCGAGGTGGTCACCGGCGATCCGGTTGCAAGCGCCGATCGCGATGGGCTGACGCTGAAAAGCGGCCGGCGCATCTCTACCGGAACGATCGTTTGGAGCGCCGGGGTCGCGCCGTCGCCGACCATCGCGCAACTGCCGCTGCAAAAGACGCGGCACGGCGCCGTCGTCGTCGGGCCCGACATGCGCGTCGCCGAACGTCCCGAGATTTGGGCGCTGGGCGATTGCGCGTCGATTCCCGACGGCAAGGGCGGCGCCTACCCGGCGACCGCCCAGCACGCCATTCGCGAAGGCCCGCACTTGGCAGACAACCTCGCATCGGCGCTGCGCGGCGGCCCGACGGCGCCGTTCCGGTTCGAAGCGCTGGGGATGATGGCGAGCCTGGGCGGCCACCGAGCCGTCGCGCAGCTGCCCGGCGACCGCGTCATCACCGGATTTCTCGCTTGGTTTCTCTGGCGCTCGTATTACCTGATGCGCCTGCCCGGGCTCGATCGCAAGCTCCGCGTCGCGTTCGACTGGACGATCGATCTGCTCTTCCCGAGGGACATTTCGGAACTGCGGATCTTCAGCGATCCGGCGGAAGAGCCCGCCGCTCGCCCGTAGAAGCAGCCGTTCATGGAACTACGCGAACCCATCGAGCGCCTGATTCGCGATCCCAAAGAGTTTACGCGCGGCGTCGCCTTCCCGGATCCGTCCGAGATCCGCATCTACGACGAAACGCTGCGCGACGGGGAGCAAATGCCCGGCGTCTGCTACACGCCGGCGCAGAAGCTCGAAATCGCCAAAGCGCTGGCGGCGATCGGCGTGCACGTGATGAGCGTCGGTTTCCCGGCCGCTTCGGCGGGCGATCGAACGACGCTGCAGCTCGTGATGGACGCCAAGCGCCGCGGCGAGCTCGGAAACGTCGAGATCGTGGTGATGTGCCGCAGCAATCCCAAAGACATCGACGTCACCGTCGCGACGCTGCGCGAGGCCGGCATCGAGCCGCGCGAGGTGACGTTCTTCATCTTCACGAGCGGCAGCGATCTGCACCTGAAGTACAAGATCGGCAAGACGCTGCTGCGTTACGAAGGGCGCGACGAAAAGGAGTGGCTCGACCTTCCGCTCGAGTTCTACCGCGCCGCCAACATCCGCTTGCAGTGCGACGCCATCCGGCACGCGCGCGAATACGGCATCGAGCGGATCGAGTTCGGCGCCGAAGACGGCAGCCGCGGCGACGTCGACTACTTCATCGAGTATTTCAAAGCGGGCTTGGCCGCCGGCGGCACGCGTCCGGCGTGGCCAGACACCGTCGGAACGCTGACGCCCGAGGGCATCGCCTGGTACTGCTCGCGCATCGTCGCCGCGCTCCCGGCCGGCCTGCCGCTGGTCGCGCACCTGCACAACGACTACGGGCTGGCGACCATCAACGCCGTGACGGCCACGTCGTGCGGCTTCAAGGTGATCTCCGTGACGGCCAACGGCTACGGCGAGCGCGCCGGCAACGTGAAGCTGCACGAGTACGTCGTCGCCATGCGCGCGCTCTACGGCATCGAGATCCCCGGATTCAAGTACGACAAGCTGCGCGATCTCGCGCGGTTCATGGAACGAGTGAGCGGCATTCCCATGCAGCAGCACGAGCCGATCGTCGGCACCAAGGTCTTCGCGCACGAGTCCGGCATCCACACGCACGGCGTGCTGATCGACCGGCGGATGTACGAAGCGGTCTCGGCCGAACTGGTGGGCGGCGCTACGTCGTTCGTGTTCGGCAAGCATTCGGGCGTCGCGCTGGTCGAAGACACGCTCAAGCGCCACGGCGAGCGGCTGCGCGATGCGGGGGTGGAGATCACGCCGGAGCTCGCCCATCGCGTCACCGACGAAGTGAAGCGGGTGCGCGAGGAGCGCGCGGCGTCGAATCGCGGCGCCGAAGCGATTGCCGCCTACGAGTCGGCGATTCGCCGGATCTCGCTCGACGAAGACGACGTCGTGGGCATCGCGATCGCGCTGAGCTCCGCGCGGGCGGCCGCCGCCTCCTGAGCGAGCGCCGCTAGCGCGGCTCGATCGGAAAGTCGAAGAAGGTCGAGGGAAACGGCTCGCGCGCCAGCGTGTAGTGCCACCACTCTTGCGGGATGCCTTTGAAGCCGTTTTGCTCCATGAGTCCGCGCAGCAGCTTGCGGTGCGACCTCGCGACGTTGCCGACCTTGGCGTCTTCGCTCGAGAGCGGATCCATGCAGTCGTAGCCGGTGCCCATGTCGAGCGAACCGTCGTGGAAGCGCTGCACCCACGGCGCCCGGCACGAGCGCAACGGATCGCCCGGGACGTACGATTGCCCGGTGGCCGGTGGAATGCGCTCGATGGTGAGATCGACGGTGCTTCCCCGCGTGTGGCCCGACTTGGCCGCGAGGTATCCCAGCTTGAAGAGCTGCGACTTGTCGACGCCGGGATAGAACTCGTCCTTCATCGTTTGGTCGCGCGGGTCGTTGCTCCACGCGACGAACTCGTCGACGGCGCGCTGCGGGCGATAGCAATCGTACACGCGCAGCGTGAGGCCCGCATCTTCGAGCGCGTGCTGCACGCGTTCGAGCGCCTCGGCAGCGGCTTGGGTCAACACGCACTCCGCGGCGTCGTAGCCGTCGATCGGGCGGCCGACGAAGTTGTGGTAGCCGGCATAGCGCACGTCTTGCACGATCGACGGCGCGACCGCGGAGAGATAGACGAATCCCGGCGGAAGCGATCCGGCGCGCGGGTGGGGCGACGGCTTGTGTTGCGCCGGAGCGACGGCGCATGCCAGCAGCGCTGCGAAGGCGATCGTACGGCGGATCACGCCTGGCCTCCCAAGCGCCAGGTGGCGACGAAGGCTTTGAAGACGACCGGGAACGATTCGTGGACGAAGCGCACGTCGCGCGGCCCCGTGCGCTCGAAGCCCGGGATCATGGAGACCAGGTCGGCTTGTTCGGTTTTGACCAGCCGTACCGCCAGCTCGATGGGCGGCGCGAAGACGTACGGTTTGGCCGCGGCCGCACCGGCGACGGCGGCTTCGGCCTCGCGCCGGATCGCGCGCCGCGCGGCTTCGGGGGTCATCGTCGATGCGGCGAAATTGCCGATCGACTCCTTGACGATCGCGCCGCGCACCCACGGCATCTGCGCTTGGACGCCTTCGACCGTGGTGCGGTCGCCGGTGACGAGCAACAGCGGAACGCCGAAATATCCCAAGAGCCCCGCGTTGATGGTCGCTTCGCTGCAGCGCACGCCGTTGATCGCCACCTCGTAGACGACGCCCGGCGAGTACGTGTGGCAAAGGACGGCGTCGGCATCGCCGGTCGCGCCGTGATAGCCCACGAAGAACGCGCCGCCGAAGCCTCCGTCGGCCTGCTGCACCATCGAGAACGGCTTGCGATTGCCGAAAACGACGCGCACGCCGGGCGGCAGCGCGTCGAGATCGAAGTTGCGCATCGGTCCGTGCGAATCGTTGAGCGCGATCTCTCCGGCGCCGGCCGCGCGCGCGCCTTCGATCGCCGCCGCGACCTCCAGCGTGTAGTAGCGCCGGTACGTCGCGTACTCCGGATGCGGCGTCCGCGCGTCGACCTGCTGCCAGGCGCAGACGCCGGCGACGCCTTCCATGTCGCTGGAGACGTAGAGCTTCATGCGACGGCGTTCGCGGCGTCGCCCAGCCGGGTCGCGACGATGAACGCGCGCAGCGCCGACCCGTAGTCGGCGGCCGTGAAGGCGACGCTCCTGCCGCCGGTGCGGCGAAAGCCGGGCAGCAGTTCGATGAAATCGGCGTTCTCCACGCGCACCGTCTCGATCGCGAGCTCGAAGGGCGCGTCGAACGTAAAGGGCTTCGCGGCGCCCAGGCATTCGATCGCCGTACGCGCGCCGGCGCGGATGGCGTCGCACGCGGCTGCGGGAGCGAGCGAATCGACCGCGCTCTGGCCGATCGCGTCTTTCACGGCAACGCCGACCGCCCACGGAAGGGCGCGCGTCGTCTCCGCGACGATCGTCGAGTCGCCGGTAATCAACGCCACCGGCACGCCGTGGCTTCCGGCCAGCGCACCGTAGAGCAACGCCTCGCTGCAGGCCGTGCCGTTGATCGACACCGAGTAGATCGTCTCGGGGCTCGACGTGTGCGCCAGCGTCGCCGCGTCGCCCGCTTTGGCGTGGTAGCCGGTGAAGAAGACGGCGTCGAAGCTGCCGTCGAGGCCTTGGCCCATCGAGAATGGCTTGGGCGCGCCGGTAATCACGCGCAGGCCGTCGCCGCCCGGCAGCTCGTCCCAGAGCAGGTTGCGCATCGACCAATGCGAGTCGTTCAGCAGGATCTCGCGCACGCCGGCCTCGCGGGCGCCTTCGATGGCCGCGCGCACCTCCTGCGTCATGTAGCGCCGGTAGACCGGATACTCGTGGCGGTTTTCCGGATCGCACTGGTTCCACGAACAGACGCCGGCGGTTCCTTCCATGTCGCACGAGATATAGAGCTTCATTGATTGCTCTCGCGCAGGCTTTCTCGCGCCTCGGAGAGGCCGGTTTGGGCCGCAACGTTGTGCGGGTTCACCGCCAGCGCGCGCCGGTAGAGCGGAATCGCTTTAGCGTCGAAACCGGCCGCGAGATACATGTCGGCGAGCTGCGTGATCGCCACGTCGTCGTCGGGGTTCTTCGCGATGCGATCGCGCAGCGTCTTGAGCTGGTCGACCACCGCCGCGGGCGGCCCCCCTTCCACGTTGGAGGGCGAGCCTTGCTGCTGCATGGCTTCGCTGCCCGGCTTGGCCGCTTTGCCGAAGACCGAACCGGTGCTTCCGAAGCCCTGCACGAGCAGGTAGCCCATGATCGCCAGAAAGATCGCTCCGACCAGCAGGACGACGGGCAGGTAGATGCGCGGCGGCAGGCCGCGCGGAGGCTGGCTCGACACGAAGAGTCGTTTGGACACCCGACGAATACAATCATTCGTGCTTCCCTCGGAACCCGATCTGCAGCTCCTCTTCGCTCGCCTCAACTACCAGTATTTCAACGGCGAAGTGCCCGATTGCCGGATCGCCTACAACGCGCGCTTTTCCAATACGGCCGGCCGCATCAGCTACGATCTCCGGCCGCTGGTGATCGAGCTCTCGCCCAAACACTTTCGCAAGTATCCCGAAGCGCTGGAAGAGACGCTGCTCCACGAAATGGTGCACGCGTGGTGCTTCGCGCGCTTTCGCGACACCGGGCACGGCCCGCGCTTCAAGAAGAAACTGCGCGAATGCGGGCTCACCTCGATCTACCACGATCTCGGCAACGTCCGGCCGCTCGCGGAATCTCACAAGCGCTACATCCTGCGGTGCGAGCACTGCGCGTTCGAGGCGCTTCGCCGCAAGCGGCCGGGAAAGCCGGCGAGCTGCCCGCGCTGCAACAAGCGCCGCTTCGATCCGCGCTTCCCGCTCACGATCTACGAAGTGGTCGAGACGCGCGCCATCGGCACCACGCTCGAACCGCTGCGCGCCGCTTCGCGCGGCCGGTAGCCGCTCGCCGCTCGCCTTACGGCTTCTCGTAGATGAAGTAGGCCGTCGGCTTGCCGCCGACGTTGAACGTCTGCGTGAGGTAATAGTGGTATCCGGCCTCACCCTGCGAGTTCGAGAACGTTTGGAAGGCGTTCATCTCGTCGGGGGTCGCGGCGCCGCCGGCACAAGCCGCGGCCGAGAACCCGACCTGCGTGCAGGCAAAGATGCGCATGGATTTCGCTCCGCCATCGCTGGCGCACCCGGCGACGAGCGCGCCGAGCGAGAGAAGGGCGGCGATACGTTTGAACATGGAAATTTCCTTTCGTAACGTTAGGCGACGACGTGGCGGTAGAGATCGAAGACGTCGTCTTTGGCAAATCCGAGCGCGCCGTAGAACTCGATGAGGTGCGGCTCCGAAAACGGGAGTTCGACGAGGATCGCGCGCGCGCCGGTCGCTTTGGCGTGATCGAGGCAGGCGCGAACGAGGCGGCGGCCGACTCCGCGCGCGCGAAAGCGTTCGGCGACGTAGAGATCGGAGAGGAACCACTGCCGGCGGCAGTACCACGACGAGAAGAGCGGGTAGAGCTGCAAGAATCCCGCCGCTTCGGCACCGTCGAACGCCGCCAGCACCACCGATTCGCCGCGCTCGAGGCGCTCGGCCAGGAAACTGCGAGAAACGTCGAGGTCTTGTTTCTGCGTGAAGAACCGGCGGTAGGCGTCGAAGAGCGGGGCGACCGCGTCGACGTCGTCGAGCCTCGCCGCCCGGACCGAGAACGAATGTTCGGCTGCCATGGCGCGGGAATGCGCCGGAGGCTCGGCCGATTCCGCTCCGGCGGAGGGTGCGACCTAGGTCCGGGCAGAGTTTCCCCGCGCCGCGCGAAGATAGGCGGGTCATGACAACTGCACATCACCCCTCCCCGAACGGGGCGAAGACGCGCGTCGAGTCCGACTCGATGGGCAAGATCGACGTTCCCGCCGACAAGTATTACGGCGCGCAATCGGCGCGTTCGCTCATCCATTTCGATATCGGCGACGGCGTTTGGCCGCGCGACATCATGCCCAAGCAAGTCATTCGCGCGATGGCCACGCTCAAGAAGGCCGCGGCCCTGGTCAACCGCGACCTCGGCAAGCTCGACGACGAAAAGACCAAGCTCGTCGCGCAGGCAGCCGACGAAGTGATCGCGGGCAAGCTCGACGCGCACTTCCCGCTGCGCGTGTGGCAGACCGGTTCCGGCACGCAGACGAATATGAACGTCAACGAAGTCATCTCGAACCGCGCGATCGAGATCGCCGGCGGCGAGATGGGCTCGAAGAAGCCGGTGCACCCGAACGATCACGTCAACATGTCGCAGTCGTCGAACGACACGTTCCCCACGGCGATGCACATGGCGGCGGCCGAAGCGATGGTCGGCATGTTGCCCGCCGTGCAGGCCCTGCGCGACGCGCTCGACGCGAAGGCCAAGCAGTGGTCGCACATCGTCAAAGTCGGGCGCACGCACCTGCAGGATGCGACGCCGCTGACGCTGGGCCAGGAGTTTTCCGGCTACGTCACGCAGCTCGACCGCGCGATGGTCGCCTGCAAAGAGGCCCTTCACCATCTCTACGATCTGGCGATCGGCGGAACCGCCGTCGGCACCGGCCTCAACGCGCATCCCGAGTTCGGCGAGCGTACGGCCAAGAAGATCGCCGAGCTGACCGGCCTGCCGTTCCGCTCGCACCCCAATAAGTTCACGGCGCTGGCGTCGCACGACGATTTCGTCTATGCGTCCGGCGCGCTCAAGATGCTCGGCGCGGCGTTGATGAAGATCGCCAACGACATCCGCTGGCTCGCTTCGGGCCCGCGGGCCGGCATCGGCGAGCTGGTGCTTCCGGAGAACGAGCCGGGCAGCTCGATCATGCCGGGCAAAGTCAATCCGACGCAATCCGAAGCGATGACGATGGTCGTCGCGCAGGTGTTCGGCAACGATCTGGCCATCAGCTTCGGCGCGTCGCAAGGCAACTTCGAGCTCAACGTCTTCAACCCGGTGATGATCTACAACTTCCTGCACTCGACGACGCTCCTGCGCGACGCGTGCACGATGTTCCGCGAGCACGCCGTCGAAGGCCTCGAGGCCAACGAGGAGCAGATCAAAAAGTATCTCGACGAATCGTTGATGGTCGTCACCGCGCTCTCGCCGCACATCGGCTACGATAAGGCAGCCGAGATCGCCAAGCACGCCCACCATCACAAGTCGACGCTCAAGCACGCCGCGCTCGAGCTCGGCCACGTCACCGAGGAACAGTACGACACGATCGTCGTTCCCAAGGAGATGACCCACCCGAAGTAATCCGCTCGAACGACCCGGCAAGACGGGCGCGGCGGTTGCCGCGCCCGTTCTTCGTTTCTTAGAGCTAGCGCGTTTGCGATTCGGTCTCGGCCGTCGTGCCGGGAGCGCCGATCGTTCCGCGGCTGCCGGTACCGGCGTCCTGGCGCACCTCGCGGGCGCTGCCTCGCCAAGCGCCGCTCACGAGCCGGCGGCTCTCGTGGGCCGACGTGGCGTCAACTCGCAGGCCGAGGGCTCGAAGCTCCTCGACGACGACCGCGGGCAGCGTCTCGCCGATTCGCATGACGAGACGTGCGTAGTCCTCGAGCAATTCCTCGGCTGCGCTCGCGACCGTCGCGTCGTCGAAGGCATTGGCGGTCGCCAAGAGCGCCGAGTAGCCCGCGCAACAGAGCGCGAGCGCCGTGTAGTCGTCGCGAAGCGCCTTCGAGACCTTCGTCTTGCGCATCTTGTCGATCGCACCCGCGACGGCGCCCTCGACCTGCGCGACGGCGCTTTTCACCGGAGAGGCTTCGTGGCCGCCGAGATTCTCGAGGCAGCGGTCGAGCCGGTCGATGTGGGCGTTGGAGGTTTCGGCGAGTTCGCGGACCAGGGCGCCGGCTCGATCGAAGGCGTCGAAGTCGCGATCCCCGGCCTGCGTTTCGAAGGGAACGCGTACGTGCCGCTCCAGGGCGAGCATGTCGCCGACGTACGTGGCCAGAGAGTGGCGTTCTTGATCGTGTAGCATGGTGAGGCGTTCTTGCCCGCCCCGCGCCCGGAAGAACCGCGCTCGGCCGCCGGACAGGCGGCCGTGGCGTCATTGGTACGGTGGCGGAACGAAGGCGGCGGAATCGATGCTCTTTGGAAACTCCACGTTTTCGATGCGATACTCCCACGTGCCGCCTGCGACGCGCATGCCGAAAAAGCGCTCGCGGTTCTCTACGATGCCGTCGGTCTGCAGCCAGTATCCGCCGACGTCGCCGTAGTGCTGCTCGACGCCGCCCTCGAAGCCGAACCCTCGGGGCACGTTGAAGCGAATCGTGCAGAAGCGCATGTTGCGCAGATCGACGACGACGTCGGAGAGCTGGTGGCGTTTGTCCCCGTCGCGAGGCACGAGGTGCAACGCGTGCCCGGCGTCGCCGTTGGTGCAGGGTGCGTCGCCGCGGTCTTCCACGCGGTAGATCGCGCTGCCGATCACTTCGACGACCGCGATCGTGCGCAGATCCGACGACGGCCCCGGGGTCGGCGTTGCCGAAGCGGAAACCGGCGCCTCGGGTGGCTGGTAGAAGAGCATCCCGTCGCGAAGCGCGCGAAACGCGCCGTACCACGTCGGATCGAAGAACGCGCGCGAGCTCACGTATCGCCGCCCGTACGCATCGACGATCTCGGTCGCGTAATCGTTGGTGCGGTGGCGCATGCTCCACGCGACCGGCGGCGACGGTATCCCGTTCGCCGCGGTCATCATCCGCAGCCATACCAAGTGATCGCGCACGGTCAGATCGATTGCCAGCCCCTGGCCTTGGCCTTCCATGCCGTAGGTGAGAAACGGCGGTTGGGGTAAGGAACGCATCGCCTCGACGGCCGACGAATAGAACGCTTGCGCCGACGGCGCAGCGGGCGCGGGCGACGGGTCGGTGCGCGCGGCTTGCGGCGCGGTGCCGATCGCGAGCGCGGCCAACGCCGCAACCACGACGCCACGCCGGGAGGCTACGGCGTCACCTTGAAGATCGTGCCGTTTCCGCCGGCGCCACCGTATTCGGTGGTGCCGTAGAGCGCCGTTCCACCGTCGAACAGACCGGCTGCCGGCCCGTCGCCATCCGGCCGCCCTTTGAAACTGTAGAGCACGCGTTCCCGTCCGGCGAGCGTCACCTCGAAGACCGTTCCGTGACCTGCAGCACCGCCGCGGCTGGTCGTTCCGTAGAGTACGCCGCCGCGAAGGACGAGGTTGCCTTCGGGGTTGGCTCCGTCGGGATGGCCCTTGAAACGATAGACGACGCGCTCGGCTCCCGAGGGCGCGACCTCGAAGACGGTGCCCTTGCCGCTGCCGCCGCCGTTGAGCGTGGTGCCGTAGAGCTTGCCGCCCGCCACGACCAATCCGCCGGTCGGATTGGCACCGTCGGTTCCGAACTTGAAGGCGTAGACGACGCGTTCGAAGCCGAACGATCCTTTCGCGGTGCTCATCGCGTAGACGACTCCGCCGTTGCCGGCGCCGCCGTAGTAGGTCGTCCCGTAGAAGTCGGTTCCGAGCGCGATGAGATTCCCACTCGGGTTTGCGCCGTCGCCGCCCCGCCTGAAGTCGTACAGCACTTGCTGAGCGCCGGAGGTCGCGATTTCGAAAATCGTTCCGAAGCCGTTGGTTCCGCCGGCGTACGTCGTACCTAGGAGCGCCCCGCGAAACGGGGCGAGGCCGGCGACGGGCAACGCGCCGAGGATGCCGTTGAAACGGTGAAGTACGCGCTTCTTTCCGGAGGTCGTCGCCCTGAAAACGGTGCCGTCGCCTGACGTTCCGCCTTCAAACGTCGTCCCGTAGAGCGCCCCGCCCAGGGCTGCGAGCCCCGCGAGCGGCGACGAGCCGCCGGCGGTGCCGTTAAACCCGCAGAGTACGCGCTCGGATCCCGAGGTCGTCGACGAAAAGACGGCGCCGCATCCGTACGAACCGCACGCCGGGCCGCCGCCTTTGCTCGTTCCGTAGAGCAGGCCGCCGCTCTCGATGAGGGTGCCGGCTGGGCGAGCGGCATCCGGCGAGGCTTTGAAGCTGTACAGCAGCGCGTACGATGCGGCCGCGGGCGCGGCGGCGGCCGCGGCCGTCGCCGGCGGCGCGAAGCCGCCGCCGCGCGCGCAACCCGCGAGCAGCGTGCACAGAGCGATCGCGCGCGGTACGGCGGCGGCGCGCATCAGTAGTCCGGAGCCTCGAGCGAGAGCTTTTGCCGTTCGAAATCGCGCTGCGTCATCGAAACCGGAATCGGCTTGAAGCGTGCCGGCGTTTGCGAGAAATCGAACATGTCCGCCAGGGCGTCCGCGCGCGCGTCGGCGCCTCCGAGGCTCGGAAGCCCGAACGTCGCTTCGATAAAGTGCAGGGAGCTCGCGATCTCGTGCTGGCGATGCGAGATGTAGCCGCGCTTGGCGTACGGAGAAACCACGATCAGCGGGACCCGGAAGCCGAGGCCTTCGTAAGCACCGGTCTGCGGGTTTCGATATTGCGGCGGAGCGACGTGATCGTACCAGCCGCCCCAATCGTCCCACATGATCACGATCGCGGTACTCTTCCAGTACCGGCTCTCTCCGATGGCGTTCACGACGCTGGCAACCCACTGCGGGCCGGTGGCGCTCTGCGTCCCGGCATGATCGGAATTGATCGACGACGGCACGACCCACGACACTGCGGGCAGCCGGCCGTTGCGAATATCGGAAAAGATGCGCGTCTCGGGCGACTCGACGCGTTGCCAATCGGCGCCGTAGCGAACTCGCCAGATCGCGTCGAACGCCGTCCAAAAATAGCCGTTCTGACCGAACGACGGCGCGTAATATCCCCACGAGGTGCCTTTAGCATCGAGGAGATCCGCGACCGTGCGATAGCGGAAGCACGGATAGGGCCCGACGACTTCGCGGCCCGTCTTGGGCGAGTAGGCCGCAGGCGGATCCATCCTCCCGTATGCGAGAAGGAACGTATAGGTATCGCCGCCCGCGTCGCAGCCCCACACGTCGGCGCTGGGATTCTCTGCGACGTGCTGCGACTGTCCGGCAATCATGAACTGATGCGACGGATAGCTCGGGCCGTTGTTGGATTCGAAGGTCCGGTCGCCGAGCGCGTACTCGCGCGCCATCGTCCAGTACGGCTTCGATTCGGCGCGCGGCACGAACGCGTACGCGAGCTGCGCCACCGGCTTCCCTTGAAAGACCCAGCACGACGGAATGTTCTGCGGAGCGTTCGAACAGCGTGGAAGCCACGTTTTGTAGCCGATGACCTCCCGGTCGAAGCCGTCCATCTTGCCGCCGTCGTAATCTTCGAGAAACTGCACGTGCGCGTGATTGATGTCGAAAACGCCGGCCAGACTCTCGGGTAAGAGCGCATACTTGACGCCGTGGCCGTAGCCGGCGGTTGCGGAGTCGGCGCCGGGGAACCCCGAGAAGAGATCGTCGAACGAGCGATTCTCCTGCATGATCACGACGACGTGATCGATCTTGCCCGGCGCTCCTGCGTCGAACGGCCGGTCTGCGGAGAGCGCCGAGCCGGGGGCTGGAGCGAACGGCGCCGGGCCGGACCCGCTCGCGCACGCGGCGATGCCGAGCAGAGCAATCGATGAAAGAAGCAGGCACGGCCTTGGACGCAACGGGAATCCTCCGAACCACCGGCCTTCGGCGGCAAGCGTCTTTTCCAGTTTTGCAGCGTGGAGGCTCTCGCCAAGACGAGCAAGCCGAGCGCAACCTTGAGGAGAGGCGTTTCATGAGTGTACCCGAGTACGGCAGTTACGACGCGCTGGGCCTTGCCGAGCTGGTACGTGCAAAGCGCGTCTCGGCAGGCGAGCTGCTCGAAGAAGCGATCGCTCGAGCCGAGCGAGCGAATCCTCACATCAACGCGATCGTCTGCCGGCGCTACGACGAGGCGCGAGCCGCCGCGCAGGCGGGCTTGCCCGGCGGACCGTTCGCCGGCGTGCCGTTCTTGATGAAGGATCTCGGGCCCGCGCTTGCCGGAAGCCCGATGACCAGCGGCAGCCGCTACTTTCGCGACTACGTTCCCGCCGTCGACGACGAGTTCGTCACGCGGGTGAAGGCGGCCGGCTTCAACATCTTCGCCAAGACGAACACGCCGGAGTTCGGCCTCGCGCCCGTCACCGAACCCGCCTTGTTCGGCCCGTGCCGCAATCCTTGGGATCTCGAACGCACGACCGGCGGGTCGAGCGGCGGTTCGGCGGCGGCCGTTGCGGCCGGGATCGTGCCGATGGCGCACGGCAACGACATGGGCGGATCGATTCGCATTCCCGCGTCGTGCAACGGCCTGTTCGGCATCAAGCCGAGCCGCGGGCGCACGCCCACGGTCGGCGGCGTAGTCGGCGACGCCAACGCCGATCTCGCGATCTCGCGCAGCGTTCGCGACAGCGCCGCGCTGCTCGATGCCGTGCGCGTAGAACGCGGGCTCGCGTACGGCGCTCCGCCGTTCGACGGCCGGTATCTCGACGAAGTTGCGCGAGGGCCGCGGGCGCTGCGCATCGCGGTGATCGCCGAGCCGATGCTCGGCAAGCAGATCGATCCGGAATGCACGCTCGCCGTGCGGCGCGCCGTCGAGCTGTGCGAGCGCTTGGGCCATCACGCCGAAGTGGCCGCGCCGCACGGCATCGACTATCGCGCGGTCGCGCATTCGATCATCTTGATCTTCGCCGCCAACGTCGGATGGAAGATGCACGCCGCCAATCCGGTCGGCGCAAAGCTGCGAGCCGGCGATCTCGAGCCGGCGACGTGGGCGATGCTCGTGATTTCCGAAGTGCTCTCGGCGGTCGAGCTGACGACCGCGGTCGAGGAGCAACGCAAGCTCGCACGCGTGTGGGACGAGTTTCTCACCCGCTACGACGTGGCGATCATGCCCACCGCGGCGGCGCCGCCGGTGCGCATCGGCGAGCTCGCGCTGACGAAGAGCGAAGTGGCGCAGATCGAGGTACTCGCGCGGTTGCGGTCCGGGCCGCTGATTCGCAAGGCTGCCGAAGAGATCGCCAAGACGCTCTTCGACTGGATCCCGTACACGCCGATCTTCAACCTCACGGGCCAGCCGGCGATGTCGGTGCCGTTGCATTGGAGCGCCGGCGGCTTGCCGGTCGGCGTGATGTTCGCCGCGCGTCTCGGCGACGAAGCGACGCTGTTCCGCCTCGCCGGTCAACTCGAACGCGCACAGCCGTGGAACGAACGGCGTCCCGCGCTCTAGGGTCTCGCCGAACGCTGCCCTTTTTAGAGCGGTGCGGCGGCCGCCGGCCTTTGCGCGTAGCGCCGCCGCAACAAAGCAATCGCGACGATGCCGGCGGCCGTCGGCCAGAGCCATCGGACGACCGGGCTCAAAAAGGTAAAGTTGACGGCGGAAAAGGCCGTCACGGTCGCGATGTACGCGCCGACCATCGCTTGTAGGTGATCGAGCTTCCACGAGCCCGGCGCCACGGAAGGCGCTAGGAAACGCCGCACCGATCGCGCGCCCGAAGCGAGTGCGATCGATGCGAAGACCGCGAGCGCGATCGCAAACGTTCCGAATTGCTCGCGCTGGACGTATGCGAGTGCGCCGAGCCCGATGCCCGCAAGGATCGACAGCGAGGCGGCGATCCAGTCGATCGCTTCCGGCCGGTCGGAGCCGCGTTTCAAGCGGAGCACCCGGCGCCCGCTGAAGGCAAGGTAGAAGCTCAAGACCGCGATGAACAGCAAGAACCAGCCACGGAAGTACGGGGCGAGGACGAGCGCGGTCGTAGCGACGATTGCCATCGCGAACACGTAGATCTTGCCGAAGCGGCGGTGGGCGCGCCCGCCCTTAACCACCGCCAGCGCCACCGGAGCGGCAAAGAGGGCCACCGTGCCTGCGAGAACGTGCACGGCCAGCAGCGTGCGGATGAGGAGCGGCGCATTGGGGTGCAGCATAGCGATCTCCAAGGCGAAAAGGACCCAAAGTCCACGCAAGGAAAACTACAATGACCGTCCATTTTGGACTATAGAGAGACTGTAATGCCTGATGCTGCCGATGTCAATCCGGGCCTCAATGCGACGGCGGCATCGCTGCTAGGTTTCCTCACCTTCGGCCCTTCCTCGGGCTACGAGCTTGCCGAGCGGATCGAATCCTCGATCGGCAACTTCTGGAACGTGACCCGCAGCCAGATCTATCGCGAGTTGCGCTCGCTGGAACGCTTGGGCTTGGTCGACGCCGGCGGTCGCAGCGCGCGCGACCGCACCCCGTATTCGATCACCCCGGCCGGCGAGCGCGCGTTTACGGCTTGGATCGCGCGCGACCCCGCGGAAGGCTTACGCCGCTTTCCGCTGTTGCTGACGGTGTTTTTCGGGAATCACGTGCCACGCGAGGAACTGGCGCGCATGCTGCGCATCCAGCGAGCGCAACACGAAGCGAAGCTGGCCGAGTTCCGGCGGCGGCTGCCCGCCGTCGAGCCCGAGCATCCGTATCCGGCGCTTACGCTGCGCTTCGGCATTATGAACGAAGAGATGATTCTGAAGTGGATCGACTCGATCGAGTTGCCTTAGCCGGAACGAACCGCGCCCGTTACAAGCCCCAGATGCGGAAGGCGGAGGGCGTTCCGCGGTAGGTACCGATGCCGGCGATGCTGCCGTCGGGCGCGAACGCGTAGGCGCACTCGAAACGCCAGCCCGGCATTCGCGCGACGTCGTCGAGCAGCCGGAGACGGCCGTTCTGCCAGAGGAAGGCGCGGTGACGGTGCGCCGCGTCCTCGAGCATGCCGGCAACGCGGCCGCGCGCGTCGACCGCGTAGGCAACGCTCAGCGGGGCATCCGGTGCCAGATCGACCGCCGTAGCTCCATCGAGCCACACGCGCGCGTGCGGTGCCGCGTTGTACGCGACGCCGCCTGGCGGAAGATCGGCGCCGGCGGCGTTGCCGTTAGCCGCGACCGCCACGGCGACGCCGGGCCCGAGCGGCCGGCGCGACCGGCCTTCCCAGCGCAGCGCCGTAAAACGCTCGTTGCTCGAGACGACGTTCGATGGCGCGGGAACGTGATTGATGGTCGCCGCGTACCCGGCCGCGAAGAGCCCGGCGGTAGCCAGCGCGACGCCGTTGCCCATGTTGTCGCACAAGTTGCTGCGCAAATGCAGCACGACCGGGGCGTTCTGGCCGCTGGTATCGTCGAGATCGACGATCGGCGGCGACTGCATCGTCGCGATCAGCGATCCGTCGGAGAGCATCCCAGCCAAGATCGGCCCGACCGAAGCCTGCGGAAAATTTCGCAGCTGCGCAGATCGAGCGGAACGCCGCCGTAGCGGCCGGCACGCATCGGCACCGCCGCGTCGATCAGCAGCGCGCCGTTGAGATCGTAGCCCGCCACCGTGCCCGTTGCGGGGAGTTGTCGCACGCGGCCCGAGGCGGCCCATACGGCGATCCGCCGGGCGTACCCGTCGACCGTCACGCTCGCCGCAACCTCGCCGGCAGCCGACGCCGCCATCAACGAGCGCGAACCGAAGGGGTCGATCGTCGCGTGCGGCGGCAGCAGCAGCGCACGAACCAGGATTGCCGCGAGCAGGGCGAGTTTCACGCGGTCACCGCGTTTCGTTCCGGAGAGCCGGCGTCGCAAGCGCGACTAGCCCCATGATCAAGAAACCGATGCACGACATCGCCATCGCCGCGTGCGGCGAGTAGGTGTCGGCGACCCACGCAAAGAGCGCGACGCCCGGCACCATCCCCGAGAGTACGAAGAGGCGCACGGCGCCCATGAGCCGCCCGATCATGTGCTCGGGCGTGACCCGGATGCGCCAGCCGATGATCTGCGCGATCTCGAAGCCGGCGATCGCGTTCGAGCCCGCCCAAAACGCCGCCGCCACCCAGATGTTGGGCGCCAGCACGACCGGCAGAAAGAGCGCGGCGTCGATGAGATATGCCGTGGTGATCATCCGCCCGAACGGCCAGCGCCGCGCGAAGCGGACGGCCAAGCCGCCGCCGATCAGCGCACCGAGCGCGGCGATGCCGAAAAAAATGCCGACTTGCTGGTCGCTCGCGCCGAAGTCCTTCTTGAGGAAAGGAATGAGAATCGAATAGCCGCCCCACGCGACGAAGTTGAAGAAGAACGCGATGATCGACTGCAGGCGCATGCTCACGTCGCCCCAGAGCTGTCCGAATCCGAGCCCGATATCGTCGTACATTTCCCGGAACGACGGCAGGCCGCTCGGGTTCTCCGGCCCGAGAGTGGCGATCGTCGTCAACGAGAGCTGCGACGCGAGATAGGTCAGGGCGTTGATCGCCAGCGCCGGCAGCGGCCCGAAAAACGCGAAGAGCGCGCCGCCAGCCACCGGTGCGACGAGATTCGACGTGTTCTCGCAGGCGATGAGCGCGCCCATCGCTTCCGTCGCGCGCCCCCTGCCCAACAGGTAGGGGATGCTCGACGCTTGGCCGCCCAGAAACGCAGCCGCCGCCATCGAGATGACGATCAGCCCGCCGTAGATCATCGGCATCGTCAGGAAATGCCGCCAATACGCGATCGCAAAAAAGGCCATCACGAGAAAGCGGATCGCATCGCTGGCGATCATGAGCGTGCGGCGGTCGAGCCGGTCGGCGAGCGAGCCGCCTACCACCGAAAAGAGCGAAAACGGTGCGATTTCGCAGGCGATGGCCGTGCCGGTGGAGAGCGCCGAGTGCGTGATGTGGTACGCCAGCAGCGGAACCGCGAGCGTGCGCAGGCCGTCGCCGAAATAGCTCAGCGCCTGCCCCGAGAAGTATCGTCGAAACGCGCTCGATGCAAAGATGCCGCGCGCATCCGGTGCCAGATCCACAGCCCGGTGGGTTACCGCGCGCCGCGGCCGCGGGCCTCTCGAATGCCTAGTGCGGCGAACGCCTTACAGATGGCGCCAGACGAGCGAGCCGGCGACCACGACCAGTGCGACCGCGACGACGATCAGCAGCTGCGGCGATTTCAGGCGCAGCGAGAGGCGGGCGCCGATGGGGCCGCCGATGAGGCCGCCCCCGACCAGCGGCACGATATCGTGCAGATCGACGTCCTTCTGCACGAGGTGCGCGACCAGCCCGACCGGCGACGTCAAGAGAATGGCGAAGTGCGAGGTGGCGCTCACGGCGTGGACCGGTAACTCCGAGAAGTAGAGCAGCGTCGGCACGAGCACCACGCCACCGCCGATGCCGAACAAGCTGGAGAAGACGCCGATGACGAACCCCAGCAGCAGTGCCGCGCGATACGACATACCCTTGAGCCCGCGAACGTGGTCGTGTTCCGGGCGCCCCACCAACCGCCGCTCCGCGTTCCACGCCATGTCGCCGGCGACGGCGATCAGCAAGAGCGCGAGCGTCCAATCGAAGAGCCGCTCGCTGATGATCAGCGACAGGTAGGCACCGAGGATGCCGCCGGGCAGGCCGCCGGCGGCGACGAGCAGGCCGATGCGCACGTGCACGCGCTTTTGCGCGAGATACGTGAGCGCGCCGCTGAGGCTGTTGGCGATGATGAGCAGCAGCGACGTGCCCGCCGCTTCGGCCGGGGCCAAGCCGAAGAACAGCCGCAGCACCGGAACCAAGACGAAGCCGCCGCCCAAGCCGACCATCGAGCCGAACGCGCTCGCAAAGCACGCGACCGCGAAGAGCTCGAGCGAGGTCCGCACGGCGAACCGGCGCTACGCCGGCTGCAAGTCGGCCGGCGGCGGCGTCGGCACGACGGCGTCTTTCTTGAGGCCCGTCACGTTGTAAATGGCGATCGGTTTGACCTTGCCTTTGACCGCGACCGGCTCGAGCTCGTCTACTTCGACGACGTCCTTGCACTCCGCGTAGGTCGTCTCGCTGATGATGATCTCGCCGCCCTTGGCGACGTTGTAGAGACGCGCCGCGACGTTGACGTTGTCTCCGATCACGGTGTAGTTCATGCGCGAGCTGGCGCCGAGATTGCCCATGACGACGTCGCCGGTGTTCACGCCCATGCCGACGGTGAACTCCTTCTTGCCCGCGGCCTTCCAGCGAGCGCTCAGCTCGAGAATCTTCTCTTGCTGCTTCACCGCCGAGATCACGGCGTTGCGGGCGTCGTCGGGGGTCTGGTAGGGAGCCGAAAAGACCGCCATGACGCAGTCGCCGATGAACTTATCGACGTAACCGCCGTACTCGAAGATGATCTTACACATCTCTTCGAAGTACTCGTTGAGCTGGCCGTAGATCTCTTCCGGCGTCATCGTTTCGCTCATCGACGTGAAGCCGCGGATGTCGCTGTAGAAGATGGTCGCCTTCACGCGCTTGCCGCGCAGCGCGAGCGCGCCTTTGGGATCGTCTTGTTTGAGGATGTCGTCGACGATCGCCGGGCTGACGTGCATTCCGAAGAGGCCGGTGACCATGCGGCGCTGCGAACTTTCGTTGATCACGCGGTAGACCGCGACGAACATCGTGCCCAGCAGCATCGCCATGCAGACGTGAATCAAGTCGAGCCAATAGAGATGGACGACGAAGAGATAGGCGTTGGCGTAGGCGACGGCCAGCGTCGCGATTACCGACACGGCGATCGCATACGACGTGCGCATCAAGCTAAACGAGAGCGCCGAGAGCAGCGGGAGCACCAAGGCGATGAGGATGTCGAGCCAGAGCGGGGCGACGTGGATGAAATCGCGGCGAATGAGCTGATCGGCGAGCCGGGCGTTGATGAACAGCCCTTCGATGCGCTTGCCGCGCGCCGTCGTCGAAAAGTCGTAGAGGCCTTGGGCCGTCGCACCGACGTAGATCAGGGCGCCTTTCGCGAACGTGCTCAGGCCCTTGACGTCGTCGGAAGCGTAGACGTCGGCGAACGATTCGATGCCGCGCCCCGGAAACGCAACGCTGTGCACTTCGGTGCCGCTGGCGATATCCTGGTGCACTTCCAGCTTGGGGGAGATGACGAGCAGCACGCGGCTGCCGCCCCCCTCGTCGAACATGGGAATGTCCGACGTATCGAGGGGATGGCCCTGAAACGTCGACACGGCCGCCGCGGGGAGCGAGAAGAGCCGCTCGTTGGCGTATTGCTGGCCGTTGCCGGTGCGGATTTCGAGCGGCTGCCCGAGGAGGTAGCCGCCCGGCGAATCGACGGTGGTAAAGCCGGTAGCGGCGGCGGCCGCGCGCAGCTGCGGTGCGGGCAGCTGCGCGCCGAGCTGGCCGGTGGTCGTCGTATCGATTGGATAGCCCAAGACCGTCGGCATCTCGCGCATCGCCGCCGCGAAGGCGGCGTCTTGAACCGGGTGCGGTTCGATGAAGTCGATATCGAAGACGACCGCCTTCGCGCCGGCCGCTTTGAGCTTGCGCAAAAACGTTGCGTAGACGTCGCGCGGAAACGGGAAGCCCATCTTCTTGTACGTGGGATCGTCGATCACGACGATGCCCATGTTGGGATTCGGGCGGCTGTCGTAGTCCGGGACTCCGAATCCGAGCTTGTCGGACGCGTTGAGCAGCGAGAAGTGGGCGGCGAGATCGGCGATACGGTTGCCGACGGGAAGCACGTCGAGCGGCAGCAACTGCAGCGCCTCGCCGATCGCGCTGGCAACGAGCCCTAAGACGAGGGCGATGACGAGGGCGCGTACTTTTGGCGGCATCTGCTTCCCTTCCGTGAGGCGGGTGGGCTGGTCTCCCTACGTCGCTCGGCCGATATACCGCCGGTCGCGCGTATCGATGCGAATTACGTTGCCGGCTTCGACGAAGAGCGGAACTTGCACGGTCGCGCCGGTCTCGAGCTTCGCAGGCTTGGTGGTATTGGTGGCGGTGTCGCCCTTGAATCCGGGGTCGGTTTCGACGATCTTCAGTTCGACGTGGGCCGGCAGGTCGACGCCGATCGGCACGCCGTCGTGAAACTGCACGTCGATCACCATGCCGTCTTTGAGAAAGTCGGCCGGCCCGCCGATGAGCTCGCGCTGAATCGTGACGTTCTCGAACGTCTCCTGATCCATGAAATGGAAGCCTTCGGCGTCGTTGTAGAGCATCTGCATCTGCCGGTTGTCGACCGTAGCGCGCTCGAGCTTCTCTCCGGCGCGGAACGTGCGTTCGAGCGTCGTCCCGGTCTTGACGTTCTTCAGGCGGGTGCGCACGAACGCCGAGCCTTTGCCGGGCTTCACGTGCAGGAACTCGATGACGGTCCAGAGGTTTCCGTCCACGACGATGGTGACGCCGTTACGGAGATCGTTCGACGAAATCATGACCCGACCAGATACGGGTTCCCGGCTTTGGAGCCCTGGTCGGTCCGGCCGCCCGTTCGGCGAGCTCCTACTTTTCTCGGGCCTTCCCGGCGCGTCCGAAGAGGGGGATGCGGCCCTCGGTGCCGGCGCGAAGCCGCCCGAGATTCTCTCGGTGCGTGTAAAAGATGAGGATGGCCGCGAAGAGCCCGTAGAGCGTCTCGGGCAGCGAACGGGTGAAGAAGAACAGCGCCGTCGCCGCAAGGACGCTTCCGAGCATCGAGCCGACGGAAGAGTACTGCGTCAGCAGCGCGCCGGCGATCCAGCCGCCCACCGCAACCAGCCCCGCCGGCCAGCTCAGCGCGAAGATGGCGCCGAACGAGGTGGCGACGCCCTTGCCGCCCTTGAATCCCAGCCACGGCGAGAAGCAGTGCCCGAGCACGGCACCGGCTGCAGCGAGCGCGCCGAGTGGGCCGCCGCCGTACCACACCGCCGCGGCTACCGGCGCGAAACCCTTGAGCGCGTCGAGCAAGAGGACGGCGATCGCCCCGCCTTTGCCCATCGTGCGCAGGGCGTTCATCGCGCCGATGTTGCCCGAGCCCTGCGTGCGGATGTCGACGCGGTAGAAGAGCCGCCCGATCACGTATCCGAACGGAATCGAGCCGATCAGAAATGCGGCGGCGAAGGCGGCGACGGCGATCACGCCGGCGGCTCCGAATCCTCGCGGCGCGGCTTGAACTGCAGCGTCACCGGGACGCCCTCGAAATCGAAGTGTTCGCGGATGACGTTCTCCAGAAACCGCTTGTAATGCGACTGCAGCAAATCCGGGTCGTTGCAGGCGAAGACGAAGATCGGCGGATGCGTCCCGGGCTGCGAGACGTAGTAGACCTTGAACAGCTTTCCGCCGGCGTTGGGCGCCGGATGGGCGAGAATCGCGTCGCGGATGACCGAGTTGAGCTGCGCGGTGGGAATGCGACGGTCGAGGTTTTCGGCGACGTGATTGACGACCGGCATCAGGCTGCCCAGCCGGCGGTGCGTCTTGGCCGAGAGAAACGTGATCGGCGCGAACTTCGCGAACGGGATGAGCTCGTGAATCACGTTGGCGAGCTCGCCTTGGCTGAACTCGCCGCCCTGCTCGCGCGCGAGGTCCCATTTGTTTCCGACGATAATGAGCCCCTTGCGCTCCTCGATCGCGATGCCGGCGAGGCGCCGGTCCTGTGCCGTGACGCCGACCATCGAATCGAAGACGAGCAGCGCGATGTCGCAGCGCGCGATCGCCTTGAGCGAGCGCAGCGCCGAGTAGTATTCGATCGCGCCGTGCGCCTCGGGTTTCTTGCGCACGCCGGCGGTGTCGATCAGCCGAATTTTGCGTTGATGCCACGTGAAGAGCGTGTCGATCGCATCGCGCGTCGTGCCCGGGACGTCGGAGACGATCGCGCGCTCTTCGCCGAGCAATGCGTTGAGCAGCGAACTCTTCCCGACGTTCGGGCGCCCGATGATCGCCAGCGCGAGCTCGCCTTCGAGCGTGGCGTCGGGCGACTGGGGCGGCAGCAGCTCGACGACGCGGTCGAGCAGGTCGCCGGTGCCCTCGCCGTGGATCGCCGAAACCGCGACCGGCCCGTCGAAGCCCAGCGACGCAAACTCGGCGTGGATCGAGGTAGCGGCCGCCGCCGACTCGCACTTGTTGGCAACCACGACGATCGGCCGGCGCGTGCGCCGCAGGATGCGCGCAACGTCGTCGTCGAGCGGGTGGAGACCGGTCTGCGCGTCGACCACGAAGATCACGACGTCGGCTTCCTGCGCCGCCGCTTCGGCCTGCCGGCGCGTCGCTTCGGCAAACTCGTCGCCGTGCGCCGCGTCGGCCGCGGGATCGATGCCGGCCGTATCGACCATGCTGAAGACGCGTCCGCGCCAATCGCATAGGGCGTAGAGGCGGTCGCGGGTGACGCCGGGCGTATCCTCGACGATGGCCAGCCGTTGGCCGATCAAGCGGTTGAAGAGGGCGCTTTTGCCGACGTTCGGACGGCCCACGATCGCGACCGTGGCCGGGCGCAGCATCTGGCCTTCGCCGGTCGACTCCTCAGTTTGCACGCCTTCTACGTTCGTCCCGCGACTTTTTCGGGCCTCGGCATTCCGGAACCGAGCTCGCTTGGACGCGTCGGTGGCGGGACCTCCCGCTGCCGTTCTGGCTGGGCGGCGTGGGGAGGCCCGGCGAGGCCACGGTCAAGGATCGCGAGGGCCGCGTCGTCGATGAGGAGCCCTTGAGCGACGTCGGGAATATCACCGACGTGCGCTGGGAGCCGTTTCACGTGCTCCTCTACTACCGGCGCGGCACCCGCCTCTACGAAAAGACGTTGGACCTCAAGCAATAACGCATGCCCAGCATTTACATCGAAACCTTCGGCTGCCAGATGAACGAAGCCGACTCGCAGTACGTGGCCGACCGTGCCGCGGCGGCCGGTTACGGCATTGCCGAGCGCCCCGAAGAAGCCAACGTCTTGATTCTCAACACCTGCACCGTGCGCGACAACGCCGAGCGGCGCGCGTACGGGCGCATGAACCACTTCAAGGTGCTCAAGGATTCCGATCCGGAGCGGCGCTTGATCGTGATGGGGTGCTTGGCAGAACAGGATCGCGATCGCATGCAGCGGCTCGCGCCGCACGTGGACGCCGTGTTTGGAACCCGCGAGCTACGTCAACTGGGCGATCAGCTCGCCGCTTGGCAGCCCGGATTCTCGGCGAACGTGGATTTCGCTGACGACCTCACCCTGCTCAATCCGCTCGGCGGCACGCCGGACGCGGTGGTCGGAGCCTTCTCGCATCTGCGCTCGTTCGTCAACGTCCAGCGCGGCTGCTCGTACTACTGCAGCTTCTGCATCGTGCCGCACGTGCGCGGCCGTTTCGATCACCGCCCGCTCGCGGCGATCGTCGGCGACGTGCGCGAACGGGTGAAGGCCGGCGCGCGCGAGGTGATGCTGGTGGGGCAGACCGTCAACGCCTGGCGCGATCCCGTCACCGGGGACGATTTCGGCGCGCTCTGCTCCGCCGCGGCGGCGGTGCCGGGGCTCGAGCGGTTGACCTTCATCTCACCGCACCCAAAGGATTTCACCGAGAGCATCTTTGCCGAACTCGCGCGCATCCCGCAGCTCAACCCGCGCCTGCATCTGCCGCTGCAGTCGGCCAGCGATCCGGTGCTGCGGCGGATGAACCGCAAGTACACCTTCGCGCAGTTCGAAGAGAAGGTCGCGCTGGCGCGCCGGTACTTGCCCGGCTGGGCGATCACCACCGACGTCATCGTGGGATTCCCCGGCGAGCGCGACGAGGATTTCGAAGCCACGCTCGACTACGCGCGCAGCGGCGTCTTCGCCAACGCGTTCATGTTCGTGTACTCGATCCGGCGCGGCACGCCGGCGGCGCGCTGGGAGCAGGTTCCGCACGAGATCGCCTCGGCGCGATTCGCGCGCTTGGTCGACGCGCAGAACGCTTCGACGCGAGCGTACCACGATGCGAAGATCGGCACCGTCGTACGCGCGCTGATCTCTGGGCCGTCGAAAAAAGATCCGCTGCGGATCGCCGCCAAGGCGCTCGACAACGTCACCGTGATCGCGCCGCAGCCCGGCGATTACGACGAAGCGCTGTACGCGCGGGAACCTTGGCTCGACGTACGGATCGAGCAGGCGCACGTCTGGGGCTGCAGCGGTACGATCGTCGCGCGCGCGCATCGTTTCGACGACCCCGGCATGCGGGTGCGGCCGGCGGCGCTCAGCCTCATCTAAAGGGCGAACGCCGCCAGGCGTTCGTGCGTTTCCCAGCCAAGGACTCATGCGAGCGCGCCATGCGCTCGAGGAGAAGCGGATATGCGTCGATCTACTGCTATTCTGCTCGCTACGCTCTCCATCTCGGCGTGTTCGGGTCAGGCCTTCACGCCGCAGACGGGCGCCGTATCGAACGTCCGGACGGAGCCTGGGGCTGCCGCAACGAGCGGCCCGCTCGAGTTCGTGGGCTTTTGGGAGTCGTGGTCGGATACCGACGCGAGCGACGCGTATAGCCGGCTGTCGAGCGTGCCCGCTGCCGTCACGAATACCGACGTCGCGTTCAGCATCGCCGACGACGATACGATCGCTCCGGTCCAGAACTCCTATCCCTTGCTGCCCGGCGCCAAGGCGATCCACGCGCGCGGCGGAAAGCTGCTGCTCTCCTTCGGCGGCGCGACGTCGCAGTTCAAGATCTCCAACGTCGCGAGTTTCGTCGCCAACCTCAAAGCGTTCGTGAAGGCCAACCCGGGCCTGTACGACGGCTTCGACTTCGACGACGAGGTAATGCCTTGGAACGGGCAACAGCAGTTGATCTCCGTCCTGCTCGCCGTGCGCAAGGCCTATCCGCACGCGATCCTCTCGTTCGACGCGTTCATGTCGGGCGCCGATCCGCAGATCGCCCTCTCGACGCACCAAGGCGAGGACGTCGCGGTGCTGCAGAAGGCGGGCAACGCCATTACGTACGTGAACGTGATGGACTACGATCAATATGGCTGGCACCCGTCGACGCATCCCTCGTGCACCTTCACCGCCGGGTCGGCCGACGATTGCCGTCTCGACGTGCTGCGCGATTTCGCCAAGGTCGAGATGCCGGGTGGCGGCACCTTCCCCGCAAGGAAGATCGTGATGGGCCTGATGATCGGTAGCGCCGACGACGGCTCGATCGTCAGCCCGGCGGCAGCGGCTTCGTACGGCGCGTGGGTCAAGGCCAACGGCTACCGAGGCATCATGATCTGGGATCTCGACCGCGATAATCCACAGGCCGCTCCCAACGGCACCGGCTACCCGAAAGGCACCTACGTCAAGGCAATCGGCAGCGCCCTCGGGAATTAGCGCCGTGTGAGCGGAACGACCGCCAAGTACTCCCCGATGCTCGAGCAGTACTTTGGGATGAAAGAGAAACATCCCGAAGCGATCCTCTTGTCGCGCGTCGGGGACTTTTACGAGGCCTACGGAGAGGACGCCGAGACGATCGCGCGCGCGCTGCAGATCGCGCTGACCAGTAAGGAAGCCGGCAGCGGCCGGCGGGTCGCGATGGCCGGCGTTCCGCATCACGCGCTCGCGCAGTATCTCGCGCGCCTCGTCCAGCAACGCTTCATCGTGGCGCTGGCCGAGCAGCTCGACGTGCCGCAGCCCAACAAGCTCGTACGCCGCGAGGTGGTGCGGCTCGTTACGCCCGGCACCCTCGTGGAAGAGCAGCTTCTCGACGGCAAGCAGAACAACTATCTCGCCGCGATCGCGTCGGTGGAGGACGTCTTTGCCATCGCCTACGCCGACGTTTCGACCGGCCATTGCAGCGCGACGGCGCTCGGCGGCGAGAACGCCTACGACGAGGTGCTGGCCGAACTCGGGCGCATCGGGCCGGCGGAGATCGTCGCCGACGTCCCGGCCGACGTTCGCGCGACGATGGCGAGCGCGATCGAGGCGCTCGGCGCGCGCTTGGCCGCACCGGCGCTCGGCCTGGTCGAAGCGCGCGCGCGCGGCGCGATCGACGCCTTTTCGCTCGACGAATCGCTGGCGATTCACCGCGCGCTCGACGCGCTCGGCGGATTCGTCAAACGCACCGGGGTCACTAACGGCGAGCGAGGCCTCGCCGAGCCGCAGTTCTACCGGCGGCACGCGCTGCTCGCGCTCGATCCGGCCACCCGCAAGCATCTCGAGCTCACCAAGGCGCAGGGCCAGAACCCGCGAGCGACGCTGCTGGCGACGCTCGATCAGTGCGCCACCTCGATGGGGTCGCGGCTGCTGGCGCGCTGGATCCTCGCGCCGCTCGTCGACCGGGCCGCGATCGAGTCGCGCCAGGACGGCGTTGCGACGTTCCTGGAGGAGCACGTGCGCCGCGATTCGGTGCGCGAGCTGCTCAAGGGCTGTTTCGATTTGGAGCGCATCGCGCAGAAGGTGCGGTTCCGGCGCGCGACGCCCCGCGATCTCGCCTCGCTGCGCCGAACGCTCGAGGGCGTACGGCCGCTCACGCAGGTGACGCCGCCCGCGCTCGCGCCGCTGGTCGCACGCATCGGCGATTTCGAGCCCATGCTCGACGACCTGCGCCGCACGCTCGCCGAAGACCCGCCCGCCACGCTCGGCGACGGGGGGGCGATCCGTCCCGAGGCCAACGCGGAACTCGCCGAATGCGTGGCGCTGCGCACCGACGCTCGTTCCAAGCTCTCCGAGCTCGAGGAACGCGAACGCGAGCGGACCGGCATCAAATCGCTGAAAATCAAATACGCCAGTGCCTTCGGCTATGCGATCGAAGTCAGCCGCAGCCACGCCGGCAACGTTCCGCCCGACTACGTGCGCAAGCAGACGCTGACCACCGGCGAGCGATACGTCACGCCCGAGCTCAAAGATCTCGAGCTGGCGATCTCGACCGCGCAGGGACGGCAACAGCGCCTGGAGCTGCAGTTGTACGACGCGCTGCTGACCCGCATCGCCTCCCATACCGACGAGCTGCTGCAAGCGGCGTCGGCGATCGCCGAGATCGACGTGCTCGCATCGCTGGCGCAATGCGCCGCCGAACGCGGGTACGCGCGCCCCGAGTTCGTGGACGAGAGCATCGTGACCATCGAAGAAGGGCGCCATCCCGTCATGGAAGCGGTGCTGCACGCGCACTTCGTTCCCAACGATCTGGTGCTGCGCGAGCAAACCCATCGCTTCGTGCTGCTCACCGGGCCCAACATGGGCGGCAAGTCGACCTACCTGCGGCAAGCCGGCTTGCTGACCATCATGGCGCAGATCGGTTCCTTCGTCCCGGCAAAAGCCATGCGGCTGGGCGTGGTCGACCGCATCTTTACGCGCATCGGGGCCGGCGACGATCTCGCGTCGGGACAGTCGACGTTCTACATGGAGATGGCCGAAGCTGCAAACATCCTGCGGCGCAGCACGCGGCGCTCGCTGCTGCTGATCGACGAGGTCGGGCGCGGCACCGGGACGCTCGACGGGATGTCGATCGCGCAGGCGATCTGCGAGTTCTTGCTCGGCTTGGACGACCGCGCGCCGATGGCGCTCTTTGCGACGCACTTTCACGAGCTCTGCTCGCTAGCCGATCACTGGAGCCTGGTCGCGAACTATCACATCACGGCGGTCGAAAATACCGCGCGGGGCGGCGCTCCCGTCTTCTCGCATCGCGTTCAAGCCGGCAGTTCGTCGCGTTCGTTCGGCATCGAGGTCGCGCGAATGGCTGGATTGCCGGACGCGGTCGTCGAGCGCGCGCAAGAGATCGCCGACGCGCTCTCGGGGCATGCCGACGTCGAAGCCCAGGTGCCGCTGCGCAAAAGAATGTCGCCCGCACCGCCGGCCGAGCGCCAGCTCTCCTTCCTCGGGTAACGCGCCGGCGAGAGGTGCGCGCCGCGCGGGAGGGTAACCCAATTTTCCGGTGCGCCTGACGATTCGGTTCTGGTTTGTCCTCGCCGTCGCGGCGATCGCCGCGGCGTGCGCCGACCCGCTGATCGAAGCTGCCTCGAACGCCGGCTATTTCGGTGCGGGAAACTACACCGACCATAGCACGCTCGACGTGCTTCCCGCCGTTCTGGCGGGATGCGTGTTCGTGGTGCTGCACCTGGTGCTGCGCGTGCGCGCCGCGGTAGCGCGCGGCCGCGCCGGCGAGCAATCGCTCTTGCGGGCCACCGACGGCGCCTTATCGGGCAGCGCACGGCTGCTACCATGCATCTTTGGAGTGCAATTGCTCGCGCTCTACGCGATGGAGACCGTCGAGCAGATTGCCGTCTTCGGGCATGCCGTTGGCGGAACGCTCTGGCTCGGCGGCCCGGCATGGGCGAGCCTGCTCGGGCACGCCGCCGCCTGCGTCGCCGTATGGTACGCGGCGCGCCAAACCGTGCGCGTCCTCGCGCAAGCGACCCTCCGCGCGTTACGCGTGGTCCGGGCGATCGCGACCCTCAAAGCCGGTCTCGTGACGATCGCGCAACGCGCGTGCCGGCGCGCGCCATTCCGCTTGCCGCAGCCGCCGAGCTGTCGCATCGGTGAGCGCGCACCACCCCTCCTGCCCGCTTAAACGCACTCGTTCTCGGTCGCCGAGCCGGCACGCGGAGTTCCGCGCGGCCCGTTCGCGCCCGTTCGTTCGACTTAGCAGGAGGCTTCGTGACTTGGATTTATGCCTATCCAGCCTGGGCCGTCGGCCTGGCTGCGGTTCTTAGTTTCGGCGGGATCGCCGCCGGGAGCGCCCTCGTTCTTCGCGCCGCTTATCCAGCGCACGCGCGGCAATACAACGACGTCGCCGGGCCGGTTGCCGGCGTCGTGGGAACGATCTTGGCCGTGCTCCTGTCGTTCATGCTCGTCGTCGCCTGGCAAGAGTACGACCAGGCGGCCGGCACGGCGTCGGCCGAGGCGTCGGCGGTCGTGGATCTGTACCGCCTGGCGGCGCAACTGCCGCCCGTTCCGCGGGCGCGGCTAGCAGATCTCCTCGGAAGGTATGCTACCGTCGTCGTGACCGGCGAATGGCCCGCGATGCGTGCCGGCCACGAGAGCGCGCGAGCCGGCCGGCTCGGCTACGAGATCCTCGCAGTGGTGCTCGCCTACGAGCCGCACGGCGCCGCGCAACAGGCGCTGCAAGCGCAGGCGCTCACTCTGGCCGGCTCGATCGTCGATTCGCGTCGCGACCGGCTCTTCGCTAACCGGCAGGGCATCCCCGGATTCTTCTACGCCGGCATTGCGGCCATCGTCGGCGCGACGTTCTTGCTCTGCGCGCTCTTCGACGTACGCACGCCGCGCGCGCACGTCGTCATGACGGCGGCCGTGGGCATTGTCGTCGGCGTCGTGCTGTTCTTGATCGCCGAATTCGACTATCCGTTTCGCGGCGACGTTCAAATTCCGCCGTCCGCTTGGGCCGGCGCCCTCGCCATCACCCGGCACAGCTAAGGAGATCGTATGGTACGCAAGCCTTGGATCCGCATTGCCGCCGTCGCCGTTGCCGCGGCGTTGTCGCTGGTTGCGGGGTTCGTCTTCCTGAGAGAACCCATCGCGCATCGTATGGCGACGCAGGCGGCAAAGAGCGCGTTCGGCGGAGAGAAGCTCAACGTCTTACTGTTGGGCTATCAAGACGACGAAGCGACGACCGACACGCTGGTGCTGATGCACCTCGACGTCGACCGGCGCACGGCCACGCTCGTTTCGATTCCGCGCGACACGTGGGTGGCCATTCCCAAGGCCGGCTATCAGAAGATCAACGCAGCGTACGCCTACGGCGGCGCGAAAATGTCGGCTAGCGTCGTTAGCGCCCTGATGGGCGGCATTCCAATCGACGCCACCGTCGCGCTGCAGCCGGAGGGTGCGGCGCAGATCGTCGATGGGCTCGGTGGCCTCAACGTCGACGTCGACGAGGACATGAACTACGACGACGACAACGGCCAGCTCCACATCCATCTCAAAAAGGGCGAGCAGTATATGACGGGCAGCCAAGTGGTCGGCTACGTTCGGTTCCGTCACGATGCGGCGTCCGATTTCGGGCGCATGCACCGCCAGCAGCAGGTGCTGCACTTGCTGATGGACCAGCTTAGCCAGCCGCAAAACTGGGCGAAGCTCCCGCATCTCCTGCAGCTCGCGCGTAAGGACGTCAAAACCACGCTCTCCGACAAGCAGCTCGCGGCGCTTCTGGAGGCCTACCGCAACGTCCCCGACGACAACGTTCGAGCGTTCACGCTGCCGAGCAAAGCGGGGTGGGTGGGCGACGCTTCGGTAGTCTTCGTCGATGCGCGCTGGGCGAAACTGATCGGCAGCGTGCTCTTCGCGAAAACCGATCCGCCGCAGGACGAAGTGCTCGTCGCCAACGCCACCGGCGATGCCGCGTTCGACCGGACGATCGTACCCGCGCTGCGCGGCGGCGGCTGGAACGTGCCGACGTTCGTCGATCAGCCGCCCAAAAAGCTGAGCGTCACGACCGGCACATCGCCCGCCGCCCTCGCACTCTCCAAAACGTTCGCCACCGCACTTCGTCCGGGAACGAAGACGACGCTCCTCATCGGCTCCGACCTCGCCCCCGACACGGAATGAACGCGCGCCCCGTCAGATGCCGATGCGTTGGTCGACGATGAAGCCGGTGCCGTGCATGTTGGGCGGCGGGCCGCCGATTTGCGACGGCAATCCGACCAGCGCGTAGCGGCGCCCTTCGACGAGCAGCGCGGTATTTGGCCCGGTGGCAAACTGGACGCCGGCGAACCCGACGCCGTAGATGGCGTCGACCGGCGTCGTGGCCCACTGGCCGTTGAGGGCGTAGCGGCCGTAGCCGGCGACCGCGAGCAGCGTCTTCGAAAAGTGATGGGTGACGCTGCCGACGATCTCGGGCGCGCGGGTGTTGACGGTGTCGATCGCTTGCCCCGGAGCGGCCGGGCGATAGAGGAAATCGTCGACGGCGTCGATCGCCACGTCGTCGCGGTCGAAATGGTATGCGGCATAGAGCGCCACTTGGTGGTCGGTGCCGAAGGTGCCGTAGCCGTTGCGCTGCAGCAAAAAGAAACCGTCGACGAATCCCTGCTGCTGCGCGTTGGCGATCGTTTCGGGGACGAGTTGGCGCCAAGCGCCGTAGCTCGCATGCGCCTCAAAACGCTTTCCCGGATGGTCGTAGCGGACGTGATATCCGGCGCGGTTCGCGCCGATCGTCGCGTTGTCGACGAGTTGGAAGTTCGATTTCAGCCAAACGCCGGGCCACGACCACGCGACGCTCCACACGTTCTCGGGGATGCCGTACGGCAAAATAACGCTCGCGTAGGTCGCGTCGAAGCGGTGGTACTCCAGCGTCGCGACGTCGTTGCCGAGATGTCGCGCCACGCTGAAATGCTCGTAATTGCCGTAGCGTGCACTGCCAGGTAAGATCGCCAGCTCGTCGTCGTACCAAGAGCGGCCGAGCTCGACCAGCGCGTCCCAACGCGGGGCGGGATGCACGAAGGCGCGGACGCCGGCGACGAGTTGGGATTGGCCGGCCAGCACGCTGGTGAAGAGCCGCCCCTGCGGCCCGGGATAGAGCCGTTGCTGCGTACCGAAGTAGGTGGTGGTGACGATCGGCGCGCCGCTCGTCGAGACGTTGGCGAGCTGTACCGAGAAACGCCCGAAGTCGCCGCGGTCGTCGACCAGCGATCCCATCGTGAGCCGCGCGCTCGTTCCAGCCGGTGACGGCAAGAGCGCGTCGGAAAGCTCGAACGTGGCCGGCCCGTTCTTCACGACGGCATCGACGCCGAGCAGGGGAAGGGCGGACGGGCCCGAGGGCCAGCCGTCGATGTTGGCGATCCCCGGGCCGAGCGTTTCGGCCGTTTGCACGCCGGCCGACGGCACGACGCTGGTGAGCGGCGGAGGCGCGAACACGAACCGGTCGGTTTGCGTGAGGTCGAAGTATCCACCGCGCAGCTTCCACGCGCCGTCGGCGCCGCCGATCGACGCTTCGAGCAGGCTCGCGCTTCCGGCGGTCGCATCGTCTTGGCCGGCGTGGGTGGGAAACCGGATCGCATACGGAACGACGCGCGAGAGATCGTGCACGTCGAGGTTGGGGATCAGCGGTTCGGCCCAGTAGACGGCGTTCGTCGTGCTGCCGGTAACGCCGCCCAGGCCGAAGGTCGCCTCGGCCGCCACGTCGGCGAACCGGTACGTTCCGGAGACCAAGTATTGCGCGACGCCGGCGACGCCCGGCGTTACCGGCGCGCCACTGAACCAATCGTAAGGAGACATCGGCGAAACCGGCGATCCGCGTGCGAAGCCGTTCGCCTCGGGCGGCGCCGTGCCCGGGCCGCCGGTCGCTTGATCGACGAAATCGTTCGATCCCGAGACCGACAGCGAAAACCGCGGCACCGGCGTGGCTGCCGGCGTCGCGCTTGCGGCCGGAGACGGTGATGCTGAGGCGGTCGGCGCGAGCTGCAACGTCGCGAGGAGCACGGCGGCCGCGATCATCGCCACGAGCATACCACGAGACCGGGAACCCGTGCGAGCGCATGGAAAGCACGGCGCGATGACGCTCGCACCCGAGGCGCTGCTCGTCGCCGCCGTGGTAACGGTCGGCGTCGCGCATACCGTCGTGCCGGACCATTGGCTTCCGATCGCCGTGATGGCGCGCAACGACGGCTGGTCGCGCGCCCACACGGCGCGCGCCGCCGCGATCGCCGGATTCGGCCATACCGTCACGACGCTGGCGATCGGCGCAGTAGTGTGGATCGCCGGCGTCGCGCTGGCGGTGCGGTACGCGCAGCTCGCCTCGCTGCTCTCGAGTGCCGCGCTGATCGCGTTCGGCCTGTGGATCGCAATCGCCGCATGGCTCGAGGTGCGCTCGGAGAGCGGCGGTGCTGACGGCAGCCGCCATCACCACGGAGATCCCGGCACCGTGCGGCGGCCGAACTCGCGCATGACGCTCTTGCTGATTCTCGGGTCGTCGCCGATGGTGGAAGGCATTCCGGCGTTCTTTGCGGCCGCGCGCTTCGGGCCGGCACTGCTCGCGGTAATGGCGGTGGCGTTCGCCGTCAGCACCATGACCACGTACGTCGTCCTGTGCGTCTACGCCGGTGACGCGCTTCAGCGCCTCCGTCTTGGGACGTTCGAACGATACGGCGAAGTGCTCAGCGGCGCGGTCGTGGCGCTCGTCGGGGCGATCTTTCTCGTGTGGCCGGTCGCTTGAGCATTCGCGCGCTCGACGACGCGACGATCGGGCAGATCGCCGCCGGCGAGATCGTCGAGCGTCCGGCGTCGGTCGTCAAAGAGCTGGTCGAAAACGCCGTCGACGCCGGCGCGACGCGGATTACCGTCGCCGTGGAGCGTGGCGGCGTGGGCTCGATCGAAGTGATCGACGACGGTGCGGGCATCGCGCAAAACGAGTTGGCGCTGGCGGTGCGGCGTCACGCGACCAGCAAGCTCGCGACGGCAACCGATCTCGAATCGGTCGCGACGCTCGGGTTTCGAGGAGAGGGCCTCGCGTCGATCGCGGCGGTCGCTGCGTTGGAGGTCGTCTCCCGTCGGGCCGGCGATCCGATCGGAGCCCGCGTCACCGCGCACGCCGAGCGCGTAGGCGTCATCGAGCCGGCCGCCGCACCGGCGGGGACGCGGGTCGTCGCGCGCGCGCTCTTCGACAACGTACCCGTGCGCCGCGAATATCTCAAATCGGCGCAAACGGAGTTCGCGCGAATCTCGGCGTGGCTCTCGAGTTTTGCGTTGGCCTATCCCGGGATCACCTTTTCGCTGCGGCACGACGGCCGCGACGTGTGGGTGATGCCGAAGACGAGCGATCCCCGCGAACGGCTCGCCATGGTTTTCGGGCGCGAGGCGGCTAAGACGATGCTCGAGCTCGATGCGGGCGCGGCGCGTTCGCTCGACGGACGGTTGAGCGGATTCGTCAGCGCGCCCGGCGCCGAGCGCGGCGATCGCCGGATGCAGCTGCTCTTCGTCAACGGGCGGCTCGTCAGAAACGCCGCGCTGGCCGGCGCATGGACGGCCGGCTACGCGACGTTCGCGATGATCGGCCGCCACCCGTACGGCGTGCTCTTTCTCGAACTTCCGCCGGAACACGTCGATGCGAACGTGCATCCGACCAAGAGCGACGTTCGCCTGCGCTACGGCAGCCAAGTCTTCGACGCGGTGCGCCGCGCCATCGCCGCGACGCTGCAGGCCGACGCGCGCGGGCGCTACGCGGCCAGCCTCTCGCCGGCGTTTGAGCCGGCGAACGCCGGCGATCGCATCGATGCCGGGCTGGCGCACGTTCAGTCGCTCTTCGAGACGGTGCCCGGCGAGCCGGGCGACGTCCCCGCCAACCGCTTGCGGGTACTCGCGCAACTTCACCGCACCTACGTGCTGGCCAGCGACGGCGACGGATTGCTACTGGTCGACCAGCACGCCGCGCACGAACGGATCGCCTACGAGCGCATCGTCGAGCGCGCACGCAGCGGCGCTCCCAGCGAACCGCTGCTGGTGCCGGTCGTGCTCGAGCTCGATGCCGCCCAGAGCGCCGCGCTCGACCGCACCGTAGACCTGCTGCGGGAGGGCGGCCTTGCGATCGAGAGCTTCGGCGAGCGAACCTACCGCATCGTCGCGACGCCGGCCGGCTACGGCGCCCGGCCGTTCGATCTGCGGGGATTCATTGCGGACTTGCACGACGACCCGAAGCAGCGCGACGTGCGGGAGCGCATCTGGGCGTCGCTGGCGTGTCATTCGGTGACGGTCGCGGGCGAGCGGCTCGAACCCGACGAGATGACGAGTTTGGTGGAAGGGCTGCAGCGCTGTACCAATCCGATGCATTGCCCGCACGGGCGGCCGACCATGCTGCGGCTCTCCGCGGACGACATCGCGCGCATGTTCAAACGAATGTGAGCGAACCGGTGCTCGTGCTGGCCGGCGCGACGGCGAGCGGGAAGACGGAACTGGCTATCGAGCTGGCGCGAGCGTTCGGCGCCGAGATCGTCGGCGCCGACTCGCGGCAGATCTATCGCGGCATGGAGATCGGGACGGCGGCGCCGGACGCGGCGCAACGCGAGCTCGTACCGCATCATCTGATCGGTTTCTTGGATCCGCAGGAGCGCTATTCGGCCGCGCGGTTTGCCGCCGATGCCATGGCGGCCATCGCGGAGGTGCGTGGCCGCGGCAAGCGCGCGATCGTCGCGGGCGGCACCGGATTCTACCTGCGCGCGCTGGCCGGCGCCGTCGCGCTGGCCCCGGAATACGACGAAGCGCTGCGCGCGCGGCTCGCGGCAGAAGCGCGCGTGCACCCGCCCGAGGTGCTGCACGAATGGCTGCGCCTTCGCGACCCAAAGCGGGCCGGCGCGCTCGATCCGCGCGATGCCTATCGCGTGCTGCGCGCGCTCGAGATCGCATTGGCCCCGCCGGAAGCGCGGCGGCGGGACGCGCCGGCGCGATCGCTCGCCGGCGAAAAGGTGCCCCACGCGGTCGTGTTCCTCGACGTGCCGTTGCCCGAGCTCGACGCGCGTATCGCGCGGCGAACGCAGCGCATGCTCGAGCGGGGCTTCGTGGACGAGGCCGAACGGGTCGGCGCCGGTGCCGTCGCGGCCGACGCGGTCGGCTATCCGGCGGCCCTGGCGTACCTGGGCGGCCGGTGCACGGCGGCCGAACTGCGGCTCTTGCTCGAACGCGCGACGCGGCGCTACGCCCGCCGCCAGCGAGCCTGGTTCCGCGGCGAGCGCGACGCGGCGTGGCTGGAACCGGAGGCCGTATTTGCCTTCGCACGGGAAAAGCTCGGGTGGTCTGCGAAGCCGGGTTGAACGATGCCGGCCAGCCTTCAGGATGCGTTTCTCGCCGAGTGTAAGCGCGTAGGCACGTCCGTGACCGTTTATTTGATGAACGGTTTTCAATTACGCGGGGTGGTGAAGGGCTTCGATCCCTTCACCGTACTGCTCGAATACGAACAGAAGACGCACCTCGTGTACAAGCACGCCATCTCCACGATTTCGCCCGGAACGCCGGTCGCCGTTCCCGCGCTCGATAGCGGCGTCGCCGCGCTTCCGGCCGAAACCGCGTCGCCCGCGTGACCGATCCCATCGCCGTCACCAAGATGCACGGCGCGCTCAACGATTTCGTCGTGCTCGACGCTCGCGCGCAACCCCTAGACTCGCTGGCCGAGTTCGCCATCCGCGCCTGCAATCGCCGTTCGGGCGTCGGCGCCGATGGGTTGATCGCCATCGAAGCGCCGGAACGCGGCGGCGTGCGAATGCGCGTCTTCAACCCCGACGGGCGCGAAGCCGAGATGTGCGGCAACGGCGTCCGGTGCGCGGCCCGCTGGCTCGACGAAGCCGGCGAAGGCGACGAAACGGCCTTCGAAACCGGCGCGGGCACCGTGCGAACGCGCGTCGTATCGCGAACGCCCGAGTACCTCGTGCGTGCCGAAATGCCGGCGCCGAAGGTGGCGACGGAGCGGCTCGCGCGCTTCGATGGAGCGTTCGTGGTCGATGCGGGCAATCCGCACGTCGTCATCCTGCGCGAGCGAGTCGACGACGTCGAAATTGCGATGATCGCCGAACGCCTGCAGACCAACCCGCGCTTCCCCAACGGCATCAACGTGCACGTCGCGGCCGGCGAAGGCGGCGGCTTGCGCGTGCGCCACTGGGAGCGCGGCGCCGGTTTGACCATGGCCTGCGGCACCGGTGCGGTGGCGTGCGCGGCGGTGGCGATCGTCTGTGGGCTCGCGGTCTCGCCCGTTACCGTGCGCGTTCCCGGCGGCACGCTCGTCGTCGAATGGGACGGCGAAGGGCCGGCATATCTCACCGGCCCCGCGGTTCGCGTCTTCGAAACCGCGCTGCGCACCGACGCCGGCTGAGTTCCTCGTGCGGCCGGGGCTTGCGTACTGCGATCGCGCGGGGCGCATCTACTTCGACGAGGCGCTGGTGCCGCTTGCGGACGGCGGCGTCGTTCGCGAACCGGACGCCGGCGAGCTGATTCCCGCGCCCGACGGGACCGTCGAAGCGCTGCTCCCGGGGCGGCGCCCGTTGACCGGCATCGGGCCGCCGAGCGATCGTTACGCTTTAGCGGCCATGCTACCCGCGGGCTACACGCGCTTGCTGCTTCCGGCCTACGTGGCCGATCGCGGCGCGCCGGCGCTCCCGCTCTACGGGTATACCTTTGCGTGCGCCATCGGCGACCGGCTCTACGTAGCAGCGATGAAAACCGACGAGAGCGAGGATTGGCAGCCGCGGTACTTCGAGGCGGGCGAGCTGGAGGCGGCGATCGAGCGCCGCGTCGCGCTCGATCCCGGGAATCGCGTCCTGCATCAAGTCGCACTCTGCTCGCGCGAATACGGATGCTTTACGGCCCAGAACGTCTTTCTCGAGCGCGGCGAGGCGGCGCTCCCGGTTTCGCCCAAGTGCAACGCGCGCTGCGTCGCGTGCATCTCCGAGCAGGAGCCCGATTCGGGGTTGCCCTCGCCGCAGGCCCGCATCGCGTACGAGACCACCGCGGACGAGCTCGCGCGCATCGGCACGCACCATCTCGAGCTCGTGCCCGACGGCATCGTATCGTTCGGTCAAGGCTGCGAAGGCGAGCCGCTGCTGCGCTCGCACGTGATTGCCGAGGCGATCGCGTCGATTCGAGCGCGCCGCTCGAACGGCACGATCAATCTCAATACGAACGGGAGCATGCCGGAATCGCTCGAGCGCTGCATCGATGCCGGTCTGCAGGCGGTTCGCGTGAGCCTCAACTCGTTCCGGGCGCGGGTCTACGCCGCGTATTACCGGCCGCTGGGCTATTCGCTCGACGACGTCTTCGCGTCGATCCGGTTGGCCGCGTCGCGCGGATTGCGCGTGAGCCTGAATCTGCTCACGCATCCCGGCGTGACCGATGAAGAAGAAGAAGTCGCCGAGGCGACCGCCTTCCTGCGCGAAACGCCGGTCGACATGGTGCAAACCCGCACGCTCAACGTCGATCCGGCCTGGTACTTCGATACGGTCGGGCGACCCCGCAAGCCGGTGGGAATGCGGCATGCGATCGAAACGCTTGCCGGCCTCACGCGCGTCGGCAACTTCACCCACACGCATTAGGGCGCCGGGTTCGCGATGAAACTCTGGCAAATTCTCGCCGTCCTCTGCGCCGGCATCGTCTACGGCATCGTCGAGCCGGGCAAACTTACGTATGCGCTCAGCGCTCTGACGCTCTACGTACTGCTCCCGCCGCTGCTCTTCGAAGCGGCTTGGAACCTCAACTATCGGGCGATGGCGCGCCACTGGCGGGCGATCGCGGTGTTGGCCGGTCCGGGCGTCGCGCTGACCGCGGCGATCGTGACCGGCGCGCTCGCCGTGGTCGGCGTTCCGCCCGGGCCGGCCGTGCTCACGGGCGCGATCCTGAGCGCGACCGACCCGATCGCGGTGGTCGCGCTCTTTCGCCGGCTCAAGGTGCCGGTGAGTTTGGCGACGATCGTCGAGTGCGAATCGCTCTTCAACGACGGCGTCGCGGTCGTGCTCTATCGAGGCGTTCTCGTGGTGATGCTAAGCGGAGCGTCGGCCCTCGGAACCGGTGTGGTCGCGCTGCTGGCGGTCCTTGGGGCGGCCGGCGGGGTGGCGATCGGAGCCCTCGTCGCATTCGCGGCGGCGCGTCTGCTGCGCGGGCGCGGACACGCGCAGACGCAGATTCTCGCAACCGTCGTCTGTGCCTACGGCGCGTACTATCTCGCCGACGCGGCGCGATGTTCCGGCATCTTCGCGGTGATCGCGTGCGGTATCGCGCTGCGCTACTACGAGCGATCGTGGATCACGCTGCGCATCGCCGAAGAGGTCAACGGCTTTTGGGACGTACTGGCGCTGGCGGCCAATGCAATCGTGTTTTTTCTCGTTGGCGCGGCCTTGCAGATCGGCGACGTCGCCCGCGAGCCGGCGTTCGTCGTGGCCGCGCTCGCCGCAATCGCGCTCGCGCGCGTGGCGGTGGCGGGGCTCCTGCTGCCGGCGGGCTATCCGCGCGGTTGGCTCGACGTCGTTCGGATCGCCGGCACGCGCGGCGCGCTGTCGCTCGCGCTGGCCCTCGCCCTGCCTGCGGCGATTCCGTACCGGCAAGCGATCGTCGACGCGACCTTTGCGGTGGCCATCGCGACGCTGCTCGCGGGCTTGGGTGCGGGGCGAATGGTCGAGCGCGCCGTTCGCCGGCCTCAGTTCATGAAGGACAGGCCGAATCCGAGATAGTGCTGCTTCTGGCCGCCGACGAGCGTCGGCGAGAAGCCGTATTCGGTATCGAACTGGAAGTTTCCGAAGTCGCGCTCGTAAATGAAGTTGATCCACGACTTCCCGCCGAGATTCGGCCCGGCGGAAGAAAAGTAGGCGTACTCGGCCGTGAGCTCGGATGGGGCCTTCCCGGGAAGCGTCGCCGCGACGTCGATCGCCGGCGTGAAGGCAAAGTACGATTGCGGGACCTTCGCGGCGTTCTCGGCGCTGAACGCGTTGAAACCTAGGGTCCCGAACGCGCTGAAGGTCGAGTCGATCGCGTACGCCCAGTTGAAGTTTCCGGTGAACTGCGCGTTTCCGGCGGTAAAACCGTGGATTCCGGTGGGGATGGTCACGACGCCGTTGATGCCCCAGTCGGCTTTGGCGGTATAACCGAGCTCGTACTTGGCGCCGACGCTGGTGTCGCCCCAGCCGCTCGAGAGGGTGCCGCCGCTGTTCGCGATCGAGTACGTCGGAACTCCTACCTCGAAGTCCAGATGCGGATCGAAGGTGCCGACCCGAATCAGCGTTTGTGGGTAGGTCGCCGTATTTCCGCCGCCGGGGCCGGTGGTTACCGTGTTCGTATAGCCGTTTTCGACGTCGAAGTGGCCGGTCTGAATGGTGCAGACGCCGGTGGCGAAGTTCGGGCGGTTGACGATCGAAATCAGCGATCCGCACGGATCCGGCACGGGACTCGCGGTGGGGCTGGGGGACGGCGCGGCGGTTGCCGCCGGCGCCTGCGCGGCGGCGGGAGCGGCGAGAACGGCAAGTGCGACAAAAGCCGACGCTGCGGCAACGAATCTGATGATGGTCGGCATAGCGTACCGAGTATAGAATATCCCGCGAAGCGACGGCATCCTTCGTTTGGACGGACCGGGCCGTCCGTGTGGATCATCCGGATGGCGGGTGGCGCGACCGCGGCCGCAGCCCTATGCTGAAGGCATGTTACTGGAGATCGGGATCGTGATCCTCGCGATCGCAGGCTTCGTCGTACTGGAACTCTACGTTCTCGGCTGCGAGAGGATCTGAAGCGATGGCGTTCGACGACCTGCTGGGCCTCGTCTTGACGGTGGCCGGCCTCGCGTACCTCGTGTTCGCAATGCTTCGCCCGGAAAAATTTTAGGAGAAAACGATGACGGCGACCGGATGGATTCAAGCCATCATCTTTTTTGCGCTCGTGCTCGCGCTCACCAAACCGCTGGGCTCCTATATGGCCCGCGTGTTCGAGGGGGAACGCACCTGGCTCTCGCCCGTGCTGCGGCCCGTCGAGGGAATCGTGTATCGGGCTTGCGGCGTTCGCGAGAACGAGGAGATGACGTGGTGGGTGTACGCCCTCTCGATGCTGGCGTTCTCGCTCGTCAGCTTCTTCTATCTCTACATCCTGCTGCGCACTCAGAAGTGGTTGCCGTTCAACCCCCAGCACTTCGACAACATGACGCCGGACTTGGCGTTCAATACCGCCATCAGCTTCACGACCAACACGAACTGGCAGTTCTACTCCGGCGAGAGCACGATGAGCTACCTCTCGCAGATGGCCGGCCTGGCGTGGCATAATTTCGTGTCGGCGGGCGTCGGCATCGCCTTGGCGATCGCCGTGATACGCGGGGTTGCCCGTACGACCGTCAAGACGCTGGGCAACTTCTGGGTCGATCTCACCCGCTGCTGTCTCTACGTCCTGCTACCGGTTTCGATCGTCGTCGGCCTCTTCTTCGTGTGGCAAGGCATGCCGCAGAACTTTCACGCCTACCAGGACGTCTCGTCGATTGCGGGCTTCAAGCAAACGATTACCGGCGGACCGATGGCCTCGCAGGAAGTCATCAAAGAGTTCGGGACCAACGGCGGCGGCTTCGTGAACGCAAATTCGTCCTCGCCGAACGAGAACCCCAACGCGCTGACCAACTTCGTGGAGATGCTGCTGATCTTCGCGATCGGAGCCGGCTTGACGTACACGTACGGCAAGATGGTCAAGGACACGCGCCAGGGTTGGGCGATTTTCGCGGCGATGGCCATCTTGTTCGCGAGCTGCTTTACCGTCGCGTATTGGGCGGAGGCGCAGGGCAATCCGATCGTGCACGCCATGGGCGTCGCGGGCGGCAACATGGAAGGCAAGGAATGCCGCTTCGGCGTCGCCTCGTCGGCGTTGTTCGCCACCGTCACCACCGATACGTCGTGCGGCGCGGTGAACTCGATGCACGATTCGTACACGCCGCTCGGCGGCCTCGTGCCGCTGGTGAACATGCAGCTGGGCGAGATCGTCTTCGGCGGCGTCGGCAGCGGCTTGTACGGCATGGTCGTCTTCGTCGTGCTCACGGTCTTCATCGCCGGCCTGATGGTCGGCAGAACGCCGGAGTATTTGGGCAAGAAAATCGAGCGGCGCGAGGTGCAGTTTGCGATTCTCGCCGTGCTGGTAACGCCGGTGCTCTCGCTGGTGCCCACCGCGATCGCGGCCATCGTGCCCGCGGGAACGGCAACGCTGAACAACGCGGGGCCGCACGGCTTCTCGGAGATTCTCTACGCCTTCACGTCGACCAACGCCAATAACGGTTCGGCCTTTGCCGGACTAGGCCCGAACCTCTTCTACAACCTCACGACGGGCGTCAACATGATGTTCGGGCGCTTCGCCGTCGCGATTCCCGCCTTGGCCCTTGCCGGCGCACTGGCCGGCAAGAAATCGGTTCCCGAAGGCCCGGGGACCTTCACGACCAACTCGCCGATCTTCGTCGCGCTGCTGCTCGGCGTGATCGTCATCGTGGGCGCGCTGACGTTCCTGCCCGCCGATTCGCTGGGCCCGATCGTCGAACACCTGCTGCTGCTTCAAGGGAAGACGTTTTAATGTTGAGTCAGCGTCGTTTGGACCGCCGGGCGAAGGAGCGTTCGCTGTTCGATCGCGCCATCGTAACGCGTGCGATCGGCGATTCGTTCAAGAAGCTGGATCCGCGCTGGCAGGCGCGCAATCCCGTCATGTTCGTCGTCGAGGTCGGCGCGCTCGCGACCACGGTCTTCTTCGTGCGGGATCTCGCCCAGCACGGCGCGCAAGCCGGCTTCGATCTGGCGATCGCGGCGTGGCTGTGGTTCACCGTGCTCTTTGCCAACTTCGCCGAAGCCGTCGCCGAAGGCCGCGGGAAAGCCCAGGCCGATTTTCTGCGCCGTACGAAATCGGATACGATGGCGCGGCTGCTGCTGGCCGGCGGCGCGGAAGAAAGCGTTCCTAGCACCAGCCTGCGCAAGGGCGACCGCTTCGTGGTGGAAGCCAACGAGGTCATCGCCGCCGACGGCGACGTGATCGAAGGCGCCGCGACCGTCGACGAATCGGCGATCACCGGGGAATCCGCTCCCGTCATTCGCGAGTCGGGCGGGGACCGCAGCGCGGTCACCGGCGGAACGCGCGTGCTCTCCGATCGCATCGTCGTCCGCGTTACCGCCAATCCCGGCGAAAGCTTCCTCGACCGGATGATCGGCCTCGTGGAAGGCGCGAAACGTCAGAAGACGCCCAACGAAATCGCACTCTCGATCCTCTTGGCGGGCCTCACGATCATCTTCTTGATCGCGGTCGCCACGCTGGCCCCGTTCTCGCTCTACGCCGGAGCGGCGCAGAGCGTTACGGTGCTGATCGCGCTGCTCGTCTGCCTCATTCCGACGACGATCGGCGGATTGCTCTCGGCCATCGGCATCGCGGGCATGGACCGCGTGATGCAGCGTAACGTGCTCGCGATGAGCGGGCGCGCGGTCGAAGCTGCCGGCGACGTCGATACGCTGCTGCTCGACAAGACGGGAACGATCACGCTGGGCAACCGGCAGGCGGTCGAGTTCGTGGTGGCCGCCGGAGGCGACGCGGCCGAAGTCGCGCGCATGGCCTATCTTTCGTCGATCGCGGACGAAACGCCGGAAGGCCGGTCGATCGTGTCGCTCGCCGTCTCGCGCGGCTCGCAAGACGGCTCGCCGGGCGGTACCACCTTCGTGCCGTTCAGCGCGTACACGCGCATGTCGGGGCTCGATCTCGCCGACGGGTCGAAGATTCGCAAGGGCGCCCCCGATTCGATCATGGCGTGGGTGCGCGAGCAAGGCGGAACGCCGTCGACCGAACTGCTGCCGGAAGTCGAGAAAATCGCGCGCAGCGGGGGAACGCCGCTGCTGCTGGCCCGCGACAAGGCCGTCCTCGGTGCGATCTACCTGAAAGACATACTCAAGCCGAACATGCGGGAGCGCTTCGACCGCCTCCGCGCGATGGGCATTCGCACCGTGATGATTACCGGCGACAACCCGCTGACGGCGGCCACGATTGCGAAGGAGGCCGGCGTCGACGACTTCTTGGCGGAAGCGACGCCCGAGACGAAGATGGAGCTGATCAAGCGCGAGCAGGTCTCCGGACGGCTCGTCGCCATGACCGGCGACGGCACCAACGACGCGCCCGCGCTCGCGCAAGCCGACGTCGGCGTCGCGATGAACTCGGGCACGCAGGCCGCCAAGGAGGCCGGCAACATGGTCGATCTCGATTCGGATCCGACCAAGCTCATCGAGGTCGTCGAGATCGGCAAACAGCTGCTGATGACCCGCGGCGCGCTGACGACGTTCTCGATCGCCAACGACGTCGCGAAGTACTTCGCGATCCTGCCGGCGATGTTCGCGATCGCCTACAAACCGATGGAAGCGCTCAACGTCATGCACCTATCCACCCCGCAGAGCGCGATTCTTTCTGCCGTCATCTTCAACGCGCTCATCATCATCGCGCTGGTGCCGCTGGCCCTGCGCGGCGTGAAGTACGAGCCCAAAGGCGCCAACTCCGTGCTCTTCCAGAACGTGATGCTCTACGGCGTCGGCGGCATCATCGTCCCCTTTATCGGGATCAAACTCATCGACATGATCCTTGCCGCGCTGCATCTTACGTAGGATATTGCCATGCTCAGACATTTCGGTACCTCGCTGCGCATGACGATCGTCTCGATCGTCATGCTCGGGCTGATCTACCCGCTGGCGATGACGGGCATCGCCCAAGCCGTCTTTCCGAAACAAGCCAACGGTTCGCTCGTCGTCGTCGATGGGAAAGTCGTCGGCTCGTCCATTGTCGGGCAGCTTTGGACCGACGCGAAATACTTCCAGGGCCGGCCGTCGGCCGCGGGCAAAGGCTACGACCCCACGCAGACCGGTGGAACGAACTTCGGCGCGACCTCGGCCAAGCTGATGAAGTCGACCAAAGACACGATCGCGCAGTTGGAAAAAGAAAATCCCGACGCGGGCGGACCGCCGCCGATCGATCTCGTGACGTCGAGCGCCAGCGGCATCGACCCCGACATCTCGCCCGAAGCGGCGTACTGGGAGGCTCCTCGCGTCGCAAAGGCGCGCCGCATGACGCTCCCGGCCGTCCGCACGATCGTGGCCGAGCACGTCCAGGGGCGCCAGTTCGGATTCTTGGGGGAACCGCACGTCAACGTGCTCGAGCTCAACCTCGCTCTGGACGGCCTGGTGCCGCCGCCGTAAGGCTCTACAGCACGGGAACCGGTCCGTAGCGAAAGACGGTGCCGCGGTTCGACGTGCCGCCGTATTTAGTGGTGCCGTAGAGCGTGCCGTGCAGCAGCAAGAGCTTCGCTACCGGATGCGCGCCGTCGGAGCCGTTGAAGCTGTGCAGAATCCGGTAATGGTCGCCGGACGTCGTCATTTCGAAGACGGTTCCGCGATCGTGCTCGCCGCCCCAATACGTCGTCCCATAGATCCAATATCCGCCGTTCACCAGCGCCGCGCTCGGATTCTTCCCGTCTTTGTTGTCGCGCCCGAACGTGTAGAGGATGCGATCCTTGACCGGAGGAGCGTTGCGCGGGTCGATTGCGAAGACGGCACCGCAGCCGGACAAACCGAAAGCGCCGCAAGAGCCGCCGCCGCCGCCGTAGGTCGTGCCGTACAGCACGCCGTCGATCGCGATCATGCCGGCCTCGGGATGACTGCCGTCGCCTCTGCGGGGGTACGCCGCGCCTTCGAACGAGTATACGATCGCGTATCTGTTCGCCTTGGGGTCGTAGCTAAAGACCGTTCCCTGGCCGACGGACGAAGGCGATCCCTCGCTCCCGTTTCCACCCGCCGTCGTTCCGTAGAGCGTGCCGTTGAGGAACGTTAGGCCGCCTTTTGGATACTGGCCGTCGGGGCGGTCGGGGTTGTCCGTATCGAGACCCGTGAAGAGGTGGCTCGTAAAATAGTTCGTTCCCGAGGTGGTCACCTGAAACGTCGTTCCGCATCCGAGCGGGCACTGCTTCAGGAAGCTGGCACCGTGCAGCGTGGTGCCGTAGAGCGTATCGCCAACCAGCGTGACGTTCGCAAACGGGATGATGCCTTCGTCTTCGAAGCGCACGATCGGCTTGACGATCGGGTGGCTGAGATTGGTGACGGTGAAAATCGTGCCGCAGCCGGAAATCAAGCAGAGCGCGTTATGATAGCTGCCGCCGTAGGCCGTCGTGCCGTAGATGACGTCGTTCGACGTAACGAGATCCGCGGCTGGATGCCGCCCTTCGGCGTCGCGGAAGCTTGCAAAGCTGTAGACGGTGCGCTTACCGGAACCATCGGTGCCGATTTCGAAGACGGTCCCGACGCCTTTGAGGCCACCCGAATACGTCGTTCCCCACAAGACGCGTGCCGCGGCGGCGAGGCCGCCGGTAGGATACTCGCCGTCGAGATCGCCCTTGAAGCTATGCAGGAGTTGGAAACGATACGACAGCGGCGCCGCAGTCGGCGCCTGCGCCGGCGGCACGACGTTCGAGGAGCACCCGCTCGCGATGGCTGCGGCGACGGCCGCGAAGAGCGCAAAAAGGCAGCGCCGCATATGAAAACCCTCCAGACGAGCAACGGTTCGCGGCTGGAATGCGTTTCCTCTTCGGTCGCCGCAGGCGTTCGCGTCTATCCCGGGCCGATGATCCAGGTGGGAAACCACATGCGTGCGTTCCAATCGCCCCAGGCGATGGGCACCGCGGCCAAGATCGGATAGAAGTAGAAGAAGAGCCCCACGACCGCCGCGGCATACGCTGCGACCGCGGGCGTCGCAAACGAACGATATCGCGGTAGAGCGGACGCCCAGCCCCATAGGCGCTGGAGCGCGATCGCGTTGCAGAGGCAGACGATCGGAATATCGACGTAGTAGTGGTATTCCCAGCTGATGCGCGGCGAGAGCGCCCAGGGGAGCCATTGCGCCAAGTAGAGCAGCACGGCGAAGGCGTACGAACGATTGCGCTCGCGCCACGCAAGCGCGGCGACCGCCGGAAGCGAGAGTATGCCGAACCAGAGCGTGAGCGGGTTGGGCATCGAGGTGATCTCGCGAACGCAGCACGACGCGGGCGTGGGCGAGGGCGCGGGCGTGTAGTAATAGGCTACCGGCACGGCGTCGAGCGGCCACTCCCACCACTTCGAGGAGTACGGATGCGTCGCTCGCAGCGTTGCGTGGTAGTGGAACATGTCGTACTGCCGTACGAACACGTCGCCGATCGAGTGGATCTCGTTCGGATCGGGAGATTGCCTCACGAGATCCGGAACCCACACGAGGGCGTAGGCCGCCAGCGCAACGGCGGCGATCGTGCCCAGCGCGGGGAGCGCGCGCACGCCCTTCGGGCGTTGCCAGAGCAGCAGCCCTGCGGCGAGCGGCGCGAAGGTGAGGCCGTACCACTTGCTTCCCACCAGCGCTCCCAGCGCGATTCCGAAGACGAACAGCCACGCCGTTGTCGCCCGGCCCCCAGCCGGCTGCGTCCAAAAGCGGAAGAGCGCGTACGCGGTGGCCAGCGAGAAGCAGATCACGATGCCCTCCGGCGTCGCGATGCGCGACTGCACGAAGTGCATTCCGTCGAAGAGCAAGAACCCGGCCGCCGCGAGGGCCCACACCCAGGATCCGGTCACGCGGCGGGCAAGGGCGTAGAGCAGGGCGACGGCGAGCGCGCTGAAGACGACGTCGAGAAAGCGCCACCCGTACGACGAGTCGCCGTGCGCGAGGCCGCCGAACAGCATCACCGAGAGCGTGACGATCAGCTTGGTCAGCGGCGGGTGCGTGTTTTCGTAGATGCGCTGGTTGCGCAAATACTCTTCGGCCGCACGCGCAAAGTAGACTTCGTCGAAGATCTTGTCGGGCGGCACCCAATACCGCACCACCGAGAGCGCGAAGCTCGCGATCGCGAGCCCCGCCATATTCCAGCGGTCGCGCGCATCGAAGAGCATCGTTGCAAGCGGCGCGTTCCAGAGCGCCGCCGGCGCGCTCGCGCGGGGTGGCCCGCTCCGGCCGCGCGCGGCGTCGTAGCCGGCGGCGAAGAGCGCTGCGACGGCAGCCAACGCAAGAGCGATACCCAGAGCGTTCCGGCTGGAAAGGGCGTAGAGATCGAGGCCGGCGATCGCGACGATGCTGGAGGCGAGGAGCGAGACGCGCACGGCCGCTACGTGACGGCAGGCGCCGGCGTGGTCGAAGCGATCGGTGCGGGCGTGGCGGGAGGTGCGTGCGCGCCGCCGGCGGCGGCGAGGCAGAGCGCGCAGAGCAACGCGGCTGCCAGCGCCACGGCTCCGCCTCGCTTGCGCTTGCGGCCGCCGGCGGCGGCGCGCGCGCGAATCGCTCCCAGATCCGGAGGCGGGATTTCCGCCGCGTCGAGCGCCGTCGCAACGAAGCGTTCGGTCTCAGAGCGCATGGGCGTTGGCCAATCGTGGAGCGCTAGCGGGCGCTTGGTCTCCGAGCAGCACCGCCAGCTCGGCGCGCGAGCGGTGCAAGTGAAAGCGCACCGTGCCGTCGGAGAGCTCGAGCACCTCGCCGATTTCGCGGCTGTTCATCTGCGCGTAATAGTGCAGCACGACGCACGCGCGCCGGACGCGCGGCAGGCGAGCGATGGCGTTGAAGACGTCGACGCGCAGGATCGGCGCGTCGTCATCGGACCGTTCACCGGAGTAGCGCTCCAACGCGATAAAGAGCGAGCGCTTGCGTTCGGCGACGGTCGCGCGGCGCATGACGATGCGGTAGAACCACACGTGAAAGGCTGCGGCCTCGCGGAGCTGGCCGATCGTGCGGTAGACGATCGCGCAGGCGTCCTGCGCGGCGTCCTTCGCCGATTCGGGCTCGCGTAAGATCGAGAGCGCGATCCGGTAGGCGTGCGGCCAAGCGCCTTCGATCAGGCGATCCATGGCGCCGGGGCTGCCCCGGCGCGCGTCGTCGATCAACGACGCAGCCAGCTCCATGCGAAGAGTCATCGTACCCGAATGGAGCGCGGCAAGGGGTGCAAGTGTTGGTCAGTCCTCGGGCAAGGCTTCCGAGACGATGGCGGGACGCATCAGAACGAGCAGTTCCTTGGCGCCGGCGTCGAGCAGGCGCCGCGCGAAGGCGGGCGGCTGCAGCCAGCGCGGCGTGCGGGCGGTCCCAGCCAGCGCGATCGTCGTCTCGGGCTTGAGCCGGGCGAGCTCGAGCAGACGTTTCGCCGGGTCCTCGGCGACCTCTTCGATCCATTCGATATTGGTCTTACGGGCCTCGGCGCGGAGCGTTGCGACCATGGCCGGATCGACCTTCTCGCGCGGGCTCGTGACGTGCGCGATCGCGAACTCGATCGCGAGGCGCGCCGCGATGCGTCCCGCGCGCGCGATCATCGGCAGGTCGACGTCGCGCGAGCCGATGCTCAACACGATGCGTTCGAACGGCGAAGCAATCCGCTCGCGGTAGCGAGCGCGCAGCGCTTCGCGTAGGGCCAGCTCGCGCAGCGCGAAGAGGTTCTCGGTGCGGAAGAAGTGCGCGAGCGCGGTCTCGATGCGTTCGGGCGGGTAGATCTTGCCTTCGCGCAAGCGCTGCCGCAGCGTATCTGGGGTGACGTCGATGAGGATGACCTCGTCGGCGAGCGTCAGAATGCCGTCGGGCAGCGTCTCTCTCACGGCCGTCCCGGTGAGGCGCTCGACGGTGTCGCTCAATCCTTCGAGATGCTGGACGTTGAGCGTGGTCATGACGTCGATGCCTTCGCGCAGGACCGCGAGGACGTCTTGATAGCGTTTGGGGGCGACGGAGCCGGGCGCGTTGGTGTGCGCGAGCTCGTCGATGAGCGCGACTTGCGGCCGGCGCGCGATCAGGGCGTCGCGATCGAACTCCTTGTACGAGATGCCGTTGGCGACGACGGTCTTGGGCGCAAGGATCTCGAGCCCTTCCATCATCGCCGCCGTCTCTTTGCGCCCGTGCGTCTCGATGAAACCACCGACCACGTCGATGCCCTCGGCGAGCAGCTGATGGCCGCGGTCGAGCATGGCGAACGTCTTCCCAGCGCCGGCCGCGGCAGCGACGTACACCGTGAGCTTGCCGTAGCCCACCCGCATGCGGTCGCCGACGGTCTGCGAATACGGCGAGCGCACGGGGTTTTCGCCGAGGTACGTTTGCCCGGTCCCGACGATGAACAAGTCGAACGGCAACGGCACGTTGGCGAGCTTGACGGCGGTCTTCCCAAACGGCAACGCGACGAGGCTCGCGCGCAAATGATCCTGCGCTTCGAGGCTCGGCTCGAGCGGCTCGCCGAGAAGCTCGACGCCGAGTTCGCGCGCCGCGCGCTCGAGTGGTTCGCGAGCAGTTCCCGGCGTCGGCACGATTTCGAGCGCCAAATCGAGTGCGTGCGCCACTGCCGCACTGCGGCGCAAGTACGGCATCGGTGCGAGATCGGGAAAGACGAACGCCGCGGCAGCCGACGTGCGGCCGGCCTTCACGACCGGCAGCGTGAGGCTGTCGACCGTGCGCAGCAGCAGCTCGCGCAGCATGTGCAGGGTCGTTTCTTTGAACGGGCCGGCCAGGGCCCGGTCGACGTCTTGTTCGTTGACGATTTTGCCCGCGCGCAGGCGGCTCTGAAGGATGCGTGGAGAGACGTCGAGCGCCACCACTTCGTCGGCGTTCTGCAGGAACGAAAGCGGCACGATCTCGCGGATGGGATAGCCGATCAATGCCTCGGCCGTGGGCGCGACCGTTTCGAGGTGCGCGATGTTGAACGCGCCCAGCACGGCGATGCCGCGTTCTTTGAGCGCCAATGCGTCTTGCCAGCGCTTGGCGTGCGGACCCTCTCCGAGATTGTCGTGGGCGAGTTCGTCGAGGACGACGACCTCAGGCTTCGCGGCGACCGCGGCGTCGAAATCGAACTCCTCGAAAAAGCGGTCGCCGGCCTTGACGATGCGCGGGGGGATGCGGGGCAAGCCGGCGGCGATGGTTTCGAGATCGGGGCGGCCCTTCGTCTCGACCCAGCCGATGGCGACGCGTTTGCCGGAGGCTTGCATTCGGCGGGCGTCCTCTAAGAGGCGCCGCGTTTTGCCCGCGCCCGGTGCGCTTGCGATGTAAACGACGAGGCGCGCTCGCCCGCCGAGCTCCCGCAGCAGCTCCTCGGCCCGTGCAGATCGATCCATCGAACGCTGTGCCTTCGCCCAGCGGTGCGCGGCCCCTCGCAGGGCGGCTGCCTGGGAGCGAGAACGCGGTTGGAGCCATGGCGTCCTCCTCGGCGCACCGTCTCGGCGCGTCCTTACCGGTGCTCTGCTACGCCCTGCTCTTGGCGGCGTGGTCGGTCGATCTGTTCACGCCTCAGTTGTTCGTCGCCGCCATTCTGCTCAACGGCCCGATCGCGCTGAGCAGCCTCGCGCTCAACGCACGGCTGACGACCGGATTGATCGTCGCGGCGCAAATCGCCAACGCCGTGGCGGGCTACACCAACGGCATCCACTCGGGCTACCACTGGGACGCGATCGCGGTCGGCGATCGCCTGCTCGCGGCGGCCTCGTTCTTGCTGGTCGGCTTTCTCAGCATCAAAACCCAGGAATACGCGCGCGAAGCGGGCATCTCGTCGACGCGCATGCGCCAAGTCGAAGACGAAAAGGCGCTTCGCGAGGCGATCGGGCGCGTTCGCGAGACGCTCAACGTCGAGTTGGTATTGCGCGGCGTCCTGCGCGAATCGATCGGGCTCCTGGGAGCGACGCACGGCACGCTGATCGTTCGGGACGTTGCGGGCGAGGCGCCGCTCACCTTGACCTGCAGCGGCGCCCAGAGCGACGTCGGCTATGCGCGCCGCGCCCTTCCGACCGAGCTGGCGTCGCTGGTCGAACGAGCGCGCCAGACGGGGAAGGCGTTTCGCATCGCGGACGACGACGCGCTCGGGCGATTGACGCTCGACGCGCTCCAGGGCAGCGACGCGCTGGTCGCACCCATCGACGGCGGCGATCGCGAAGAATGCGTGCTCGTCGACTGCCTGCGCGACGGCGCGCACTTCGCCGCCGAATCGATCGACGTGTTGCAGTCGTTCTCCGAACAGGCCGCGACCGCGCTCGAACAAGCCGGGCTCTTCGCGCGTCTGGGCGCGCAAAACGACGAGATCGCGCACCAGAAAGACGAACTCGAGCGCCGGGGCGAGGTGATTCGCGACATCGTCTACGCGCTCGCCCACGATCTGCGCACGCCGCTGGCCGCGATGGACGTAACGATGAAGCAGGCGCTGGGGGGCGCTTACGGCGAGCTGCCCGAGCGCTATCGCGGCGTTCTGCGATCGACGCTGGCTTCCAACGACGACGAACGCCGCATCGTCGAAACGCTGCTGTTGGTCGCGCGTTACGAGGCCGGCGAGGAATCGAACCTGCGCGAACCCGTCGAGATCGGCGCGCTCGTGCGCAGGGTGATCGACGATCTCCAACCGGTCGGCGAAGCCAAGGGCGTGGCACTCGCCGCCGAAGTTCCACGGGAGCCGATGGTCGTGCTCGGCGACCCAGGCGAAATCCGTCGCGCGATCGTCAACTTGGTTGCCAACGCGGTCGAAGCCACGCCCGAGGGCGGGCACGTCGCCGTGCGCGCGTCGCACGGCAGCGATTCGGTCGCCGTGGCCGTGGAAGACGACGGGTACGGCGTGCCGCCCGATCGGCGGGGCGCGCTGTTCGCGCGCTTTGCCGGCACGCGCGGCGCCGGCGGCGGCACGGGTCTCGGGCTCTACATCGTGCGACGGATCGTCGAAAAGCACGACGGCACCGTCACCTACGAGCCGCGCGAGCCGCGCGGAAGCGCCTTTACCATCGTGCTGCCGGTCGCGAGCGAGTAGCCGATGCAGCCGAAAACCGGTGCGACGCGAGTCGTGCTCGTCGAGGACCACGCGCTCACGCGCGCCGGGCTGCGCACGGCCCTCGGCACCTCGTTCGAAATCGCCGGCGAGGCCGCCGACGGGCTCGCCGGCTGGGAGACGATCGCGCGCGAGCGCCCCGACGTCGCCGTGATCGATATCGGCTTGCCGGGCATGGACGGCGTCGCGCTCACCCAACGCATTCGCGCGGAGCTGCCCGCAACGCGCGTCGTCATCGTCACGATGGTGGATCTCGAGCGCGAGGTGCTCGCCGCGCTCGCTGCGGGCGCCGACGCGTATTGCCTCAAGAGTTCCGCGCCCGAGCACATCGTCGACGCGGTGCGCATCGCCGCCGAAGGCGGAGCGTACTTCGACCCGCAGATCGCGCACGTGGTGCTGGCGCGCTTCGCGGGCGGATCGAAGAACGCGGCCAGCGACTCTCCTCTGACGCCGCGCGAAACCGAGATTCTGCGCCTGATCGCCGATGGCCGCGCGAACGCCGACATCGCCGAAACGCTCTACATCGGCCTGGGAACCGTCAAGGGGCACATCCGCGACATCTTAGAGAAACTCTCGGCCGCCGACCGCACCCAAGCGGCGGTCGTGGCGTTGCGCAAAGGCTACATCTAGGCGCTAACTGGCGCCGGTGACGAGGGCGCGGATGCGCTCGGCGGCGCCGTTCTTCACGATGACGATCATCGAGTCGCCGGCGCAGACCAGCGAGTCGCCGGTCGGGATTTCGAGATCTTTGTCGGGCCGGTCGATGGCGACCACGACGGAGTTGTGCGGCAGGTTGAGCTCGGCCAGGCGCTTGCAGTCGACCGGAGAGTCGGGCGGGATCTCGACCTTCACGAGCTGCATGTTGCCCTTGCCGAAGAGATGCATCGTTTCGAGCATCGAGCGGTATTTCGAAGCGTTCACCTGCTCGTTGAGCACGTCGAGGATCAGCTCGGTCGACGAGATGACCGTCACCGGATCCTCGGGATCGAGCGAGTCGAAGATCAGCTTATTGGCGGGGTTGTTGACGCGCGCGATGCAGCGCGCCTTCGATTTCTTCTTCGAGAGCAGCACGACGACGAGGTTGTCTTCGTCGTCGCCGGTATCGGCAACCACGACGTCGGCGCGCGCTACGCCGGCGGCATCGAGCACGAACGGGTCGCAGCCGTCGCCGACCATCGTCACTTGGCGATCGATCAGGCGCTCGAGCATCTTGGCCTTGCGTTCGTCCTTTTCGACGACCACGACTTCGTGCTGCTGGTTGACCAGCGCGCGGGTGAGGTAGGAGCCGACTTTTCCGCCCCCGACGATGAGGATGAACATCAGGCCAGCATCCTCTCGTGCGGCGTCGCGCCGGCGAAGCGTTGCGCGAACTCGCTCATGGCTTCGGGTGCGACGATGGCGTTGACTTCGTCCCCGTCTTCGAGGACGAAATCTTGCGATGCAACCATCACTCCGCCGCTGGAGCGGCGCACCGCCGCGATGCGAATGCGCCCCGGCTGCTCGATCTCGCCGACCCTCCGGCCGGCGTCGGCCGCCGTGACCTTAGCCGAGAGCGACGTGAGCTTGCCGAAATCGAACGACTGCAGCGAGTTCCACGGCGCCTCGAGCAGGACGTCGCGAATCAGCTTGGCGCCGACCGTGGTCGGGCAGACGGTCTCGACGCCGAGTTCGCGGTACATTTGCCCGCGCGGCGGATCGTAGATGCGCGCGACGATCCGTTTGATCTTGAACATCCGCTGCGCGATGAGCGCGGCCATGATGTTGCGGTTGTCGCCGTTGGTGACGGCGATGAAGCCGTCGGCGGTGCCGGCGCCGGCTCGCTTGAGGACGTCGTAATCGATGCCCGTTCCAACGACGACGTGGCCTTTGAACTTTTGACCGAGCCGTTTGAAGGCTCCGGGATTTTCGTCGACGACGATCACTTCGTGGCCGTCGGCGTCGAGGTATTTCGCGAGTGCGGAACCGACGCGCCCGCACCCTACGATCAGATATCTCATCGGCTCACAGGGCTTACCCAGATTGCGGAGCTTTCCCTGGGCAGGCGAGCTTCGGCAGGAGCCCCGACTGAGGATGAGAATAATCGGGAGTTTTTATCGGGGCGTGGCTCAGCTTGGTAGAGCGCTACGTTCGGGACGTAGAGGTCGCTGGTTCGAATCCAGTCGCCCCGACCACTACTCAGCCAAGCCCTGGAGCAGGCTTGTTTTCAAGGTTCAATCCCGCTTCGCGGCGCGTTCTGCGCGTAGCAGAGCAAGAGTGCCGCAACCATAGCCATTATTACGTCGGTGCGGAGCATCTGCTGGTCGCCCTCCTCGAGGAGCGCGATCCGTCGATTCTGCGCGCCCTCGACGAGGACGGGATCGACGCCCGCGAGGTGCACGCCGAGGTCCGGCGGGCGCTGGGAACGGGCGAGGAGCGCGTCTGGGAGGGGATCCTGTTGACCCCCCGGCTGCGCAAGATCGTGGCGCTGGCCGAGGTCCGGGCGGGCTCGGAGGAGATCGCGCCGGCCCATCTCTTCGAGGCGTTGCGGCGAGAGGGCAGCAGCCTAGCCGCCGAGATCCTGCGCCGCGCCGCGCCCCGAAACACCGCTCCCGCTACGGAGTAACACCAACCTCATGGAACATTTCCAGCAAGCCGTCGTCGGGCTGGTCGATCACTACGGCTATTTCGGCCTGTTCGTCGCGCTGCTGCTCGGGAATATCGGCGCCCCGGTCGGCAGCGAGCTGGTGCTCCCCACGGCGGGCGCGCTGACCGCGACCGGCCACCTGCCGAACGTCTGGCTGACCATCTTGGTCGCCTTGGCCGGCGAAGTGGCCGGCGAATCGATCGCCTATGCGGTCGGGCGCTACGGCGGCGTGCCGGTGATCGAAAAGTTCGGCAAATACGTCCACGTCGGCCACCCGCAGCTTGCCCGCATCCACGGGTTTTTCGAGCGCTACGGTACCTTCGCGATTTTCATCTGCCGCTTTCTGCCCTTCATCCGCGGCATCGTCGGCTATCCGGCCGGCATCGCCGAGATGAACCTCGCGCACTTCTACCTTTGGACGATCTTCGGTTCGGCGATCTTTTGCACCGGGATGGTCTTCGTCGGCTACTCGCTGGGCGACCATCTCGACACCTTCGCGCCGCTCCTGCATAAAGGCGGCTTGGCGGTGCTCGGGGTCGCCGTGGTCGTGGCTATCGCCGCATACTTCGTTTGGCGGGCCCGCGCTCGCGCGCAGGGGCCTTCGGCGAGCTCGGGGTGAACGCGGGGCCGCAGAATCTTAGCCAAATCCCCGACGCACCGGGCGTCTACATGATGATCGGAAGCGACGGGGAGATTCTCTACATCGGCAAGGCCGTCTCCCTGCGCAGCCGCGTGCGCTCGTACTTTCAGGACCGGGCCGCGCTGCACGCGCGCACGGCGGCGATGGTCGAGCGAGTGGCCGACGTTCGCACGATCGTGGTCACCAACGAGGTCGAGGCGCTCATCCTCGAGGCCAACCTCATCAAGCGCCACCAGCCGCCCTTCAACGTGCGCCTGCGCGACGACAAGCGCTACCCGTATCTCAAGGTGACGAACGAACCGTTTCCGCGGGTCGTTTTCACGCGCATGGTCAAGGACGACGGCGCGCGCTACTTCGGCCCGTACACCAACGCCCACGGTCTGCGCGAGCTCATCGATCTGGTGCGCCTCGTCTTTCCGCTGCGCACGTGCCGCGAACCGATCGACGGCCGGCGGAAACGCCCGTGCCTGCAGTACCACATCAAGCGGTGTCTCGCGCCTTGCGTCGGCTACCAGTCGCAAGAAGATTACGAAGGCATGATCGACGAGGTCGTGCTCTTTCTCGAAGGCAAGCAAGATTCGCTGCTGGCGCGGCTGCAGCACGAGATGAGCGAGTCGGCCGAGGCCTTCAACTTCGAGAACGCGGCGCGGCTGCGCGATCGCATCGTCCAGGTGCGGCGCGTTACCGAAAACCAAATGGTCGTGTGGCGCTCGCGCCTCGACATGGATCTGATCGCCATCGCCCGCACGCGCAGCCAAGCCTGCATGCAAGTCTTCTTCGTGCGCGGCGGAAAGCTGATCGGCCAAGAATACTTCATCCTCGAGGGCGTCGCCGATCAGTCGGATTCCGTGTTGACGTCGGAGTTTCTCAAGCAGTTCTACACGGCGCGCACGGCCAGCGCCCCCGAAGGCGCCGCGCTCTCGACCGTCAGGGTCGCTCGCGACAATCAGTCGCCGGTGCCGCTCAAAGCGCGCGCGCGATCGGTATCGGCGCAGTCGAACGCGGTGCCGAAAGAGATTCTCGTGGACGCCCTTCCCGACGAGCTGCCGACGATCGAGGCGTGGCTCTCGGGCCTCAAGGGCCAGCGCGTGCGCGTGCTGCAGCCGCGCCGGGGCCCGCGCGCCGAGTACCTGCGCCTCGTCCAGAAGAACGCGGAGCAGAATCTCAAGGCGTTTCTCGCGCATCAGGAAGTGCAGGAAACCGCTCAGGCGCGCTCGCTCACCGATCTCGCCGACGCGCTCGAGCTGCCCGAGCCGCCGCACCGCATCGAGTGCTACGACATCTCGAACATCCAGGGCACCAACCCGGTCGCCTCGATGGTCGTCTTCGTCGAGGGCCGCGCGAAGAAGAGCGAGTACCGAAAGTTCAAGATCCAGTACGACCGCGGCCCGAACGACTTCGCGATGATGCAGGAGACGCTCCGGCGCCGGCTGCGCTACCTTCGCAAGGTGACCGACGAGGACGCTTTGGTGTCGGAACTCGCTCGTAAAGAGAAATTTAACAAAAAGCCCGATCTCATGCTGATCGACGGTGGGAAAGGGCAGCTCGCGGCAGTCGTCGAGGTGATGGAAGAGCTCGATATGACCGGTTTGCCGGTTGCCGGCTTAGCGAAAGAGCACGAATGGCTCTACCTGCCCGGGCAATCAGAGCCGATCGTGCTGCCCCCCAACTCGGCCGCGCTTCATTTGGTGCAGCGCATTCGCGACGAAGCGCATCGTTTCGCCGTCACCTATCACCGCCAACGGCGAGCCAAATCGATGACGGGCTCGGCGCTGGACGCGCTCGACGGCGTCGGCCCGGTGAGAAAGCGGCGCTTGTTGACGGCCTTTGGCTCGGCGGCGGCGATCAAACGGGCAAGCATCGACGAAATCGCAGCGGTCAAAGGCATGACCCCGGCCCTGGCGGCAAAGGTAAAGCAGGCGCTCTCTCCATAACTTAGCCGTATGCCTGGCGGACTTTCCCGCATCGGTCTTTCTTCGTTTGTCGCAGCGATCGCCGCGGCACTGCTCGTGCCGGCGAGCGCCAGGGCTTCCGTCACCACGCTTCCGCTTGCGGTCTACGGTTTCGCCTCCGGCGTCACCGTCGCCGGCACCGATCCGCACTTCGACTTGTACGTTCCCGATTATCCGGGCGCGCGCAGCATGGACGTGCGTTTCGCGCTCGGCTTTTCGGCGATCGTCGACGGCCATAGCGTCGTCACCGTCACCGTCGACGGCGAGCCGGTCGGCACGTCGACCGTCGCCGCGCTGCGCAGCGGCGCGACGGCCGGCGGCATCTTCCGGCGATTCCAGGGCAAGGGTCGCATGTTGACCGTCTCGGTCGAGGCGCATCTCGACGTTCCCGGTCAGCGCTGCCACGAATACGATCCGCGTTCGCTGTGGATGCGCGTCATGCCCGAGAGCCGCATCGCCGTCGATCGCAGCGACGTGCCGCCCGCGACGGCAGCGCAGTTTTTCGAGAACTACGACGGCCGCTACGCCGTTACCAGCGCGCCGGGCGCCTCCGACGAGATTCGGCGCGCGTCGCTCGGCCTGGCGTATTGGGTGCACCAGCTCGAGCGCTGGCGCAACGTCGAGCTGACGTACGGCTCGGCGGGAGCCGCACCGGTGCGGACCATCGTCGTGGGCGAGTCGAAAGCCGATCTCGAGGTTCGCGGCGACACGCTCTACGCGACGCCGCGGGGGCTCAGCCTCTTGCTCGTGCGTGCGGCGCCCGGCGTCATCGTCAAGACCGGCAACGGCTACTCGACCATCAAGGAACGCGCGATGCACTCGCCGGTGACGTTCGACGCGTTAGGGCTGGGGACGCGCACCCAGCGCGGCTCGGGCGATCTGCACTTCCTCGTGCCGTTCGCGCTCGGGACGTTCGGCGGCTTGCCGCACGCGCTGCATCTGCATCTCGAGCTCGCGCACGGCGCGTACGAACGCGGCGACCGTGCGGCCATGACGGTGCTGCTCAACGGCGCCGTCGTCAACGGGTTCGGCCTCTCGCAGAGCGGCGGAACGCAACGTTTCGACGTGCCGATCGACGAACGCCGCCTCGGCGCCGCCAACACGATCGACGTCGCCGTCGAATACGTGCCGCAAGGCTGCGCGCGCTCCTCGATGAGCGTTAGCGTCCTGGGGACGAGTTCGTTTGCCTGGAGCGGCGTGGCGCAATACCCCCCGACCGTCGGCGAGTTCTTCAACGAAGCCACCGGCACGCTCGGCGTCGGCATCTCGGATCCCAAGCTCGACGGCGCGGCGTTTCGACTGCTCGACCGCCTCGGGTCGATCGATCCCAATCTCTCGCGCATCGTCGTGAGCGCCTACGACGGCAAGCCGCTGGAGAGCGTCCGCGAAGCCGTCTACGTCTCGTCGCCCGAAGCGCTCAAAGAAGTGCCGATCTCTTGGGATCCCAAAACCGGCGAACTGCGTCTCTCCGACGACGCCGGCAAGACGGTATTCTCGGCGCAGCTCGGCTCGGCATACGGGCAGATGCGCGCGTTCCGTGCGGCCGTTCCCTCGCTCGCGGTCACCTACACGAAAAGCGACTCGCCGCAGGTGCTCGATTCGATCGGAGCCTTGTCGCCCGGGCAGCTTTCGTCGGCCAACACCGACTTGCTGCTTTTCGACGCGCGCGGCGTCGTGTACCAAAGCCCGCCGAACGCGGTCATCAAAGCGCGAACGCCCAGGTCGCCGCTGCGCTCGTCGTGGCCGCTCTTCGTCGGCTTCGCGGCCATCATCATCGTCGCGCTGATCCTCGTCGCGCGGCGGGCGCGGAAGGTCTCGTGATTCCGGCGATCGTCGTCGCCGCCGATGCCGACTATGCGACGCGGGCGAAATTCTACGACGACGTGCGCGCCGGCAACTACGCAGCGGCCGCCGACGAGGGCGAGGCCTACCTCGCCAAGCATCCCGGCGACCAGCAGTTCGCGTTGGACGTCGCCTATGCCGAGCTGAATGCAGGCCGCCGGGCGGCCGCGCTCGCGCGCTTTCAGTCGCTCGAGGCCTCGGCCGACCCGAAGATCGCCCAACAGGCGCGCAATCAAGTCGCGGCGATGTCGTCGGGCGTCGGAAGCGGCGGATACGGAGGAACGCGCGGCTACGCCTACGCGTACTCCGATTACGAAACGCGCTTCGCCGACCTCTTCAACGGTGGCTTCGTGCGCTACGATCTCGGGCGCCGCGCGTGGGCGATTCCCTACGTCGCCTTCCAGTTTACCTACGACACGCGTTCGGGCGCGCCCGGCGTCGCGCAGATCTACAACGACAACGCCGCCGTCACGAGCGCGGGACTGCGCTTTCCGCTGGGTGTTTACGGATACGCCTTCGCGCAAGGCGGCTACAGCGCGGGCTTGCGCAGCCAGCCGAGCTTTCCCGAGGACCGCTTCGGATTCGCCTATTCGCGCGACTTCGGCAGCACCGCCGCACCGCAGCCGCACGCGCTGCTCGACGGCAGCCTGGCCGAGTACTCGCGCTTTCAGGGCAATATCATCGGCTACGCGCAAGGCTCGTACGACGTGAGCCTCAACGAACAGCCGCTGCGGGCGATCGGCGGCGGCGCGTTCGCCTTCGACGCTCACCGCCTGTATTACAACAACTACGCGGAGGCCTACGCGGGGCTGCTCGTGCGCGGATCGCCCGTGTGGAGCATTCGCGCCGTGGCTCTCACCGGCACGTACTTGCCGCGCGGCATCGATCCGCCGATCGACCGCTCGTATCGCGGCTTTCGCGTGCTGGGCGTCATCGGCGTCGACGTCCGTTGAGCCTCTACACCTTCAGCTACTACGTCTCAGGCGCCGTGGTGTGGTGCATGATGGCGGTGCTGATCGTCTTCACCTACTTTCGCATCGACGACCTCACGTTCGACGCGTACTTTTGGTTCACGTTCGCGCAGCGCTGGCGCAAGATGCGCCACTTTCAGGCGTTCACGGCCGATCGTCTCTCGGAACGCAAGCAGCAGCGGATCGCGATCTTCGTCGCGTGCTGGCACGAGGCCGAGGTGATCGACCGGATGGTCGATTTTGCGGTGAGCTCGATCGACTACCAAAACTTCGATTTGATGATCGGCGTCTACCCGAACGACGCGCCGACGCTCGAAAAGGCGCAAGCCCTCGACCGGCGCTTTCCGCGCGTCCACTGCGTGGTCAACGATCTGCCGGGCCCGACGACCAAAGCGCAGAACCTCAACTGCGTCTATCGTGCCATGAAGGCGATCGAAGGCGACGATCCGTTCGCGATCGTCGTCATCCACGATACCGAAGACGTGATCCACCCGATGTCGCTGCGGCTCTACAATCATCTCTTGCCGGAGCGCCAAATGGTGCAGATTCCGGTCTTTCCGCTCGAACGGGAATGGAACGCCTTCGTTGCCTGGACGTACGCCGACGAGTTCTCGAAGAACCATTCGAAGGATATGCTGCTGCGCGAACGGCTGGGCGCGTTCGTGCCGTCGGCCGGCGTCGGGACGGCGATCGCTCGCGAGGCGCTCGAACAGGTCGCCGAGAGCTCGACCGATCTCTTTCCGGAAGGCGCGCTCACCGAGGATTACCAGTTCGCGCTGCGGCTGCACGAACGCGGCTTGAAGACGATTTTCGTGAGCTTACGGCTCTCTCCGCAGGGCCGCGGCAGCGCCGCCACCGCGGCGGCGTACGTCGCGACGCGCGAGTACTTCCCCGACACGTTCTCCGCGGCCGTCAGGCAGAAATCGCGCTGGGTCGCCGGCATCGCGCTGCAATCGTGGCGCGAGATCGGCTGGCGCGGAGATTGGGCGACGCTCTACACGCTCTACCGCGACCGCAAGAGCGTGGTCGCCAACCTCGCAGCGTATTTCGGCTACATCGTCTTGGTGGCTGGCGCTCTGCTCATGGGAGCGCACCGGATCGATCCGAACCTGTTCGCGCCGCGCATGCCGGACAACCGCGTGGTGTGGGTGATGCTCGAGTTCGTGCTGATCGGAACGCTGATCGAGCTGATTCAGACCGCCTGTTTCGTCGCCTGGGTCTACGGGCCGCTCCAAGGCGTGCTTTCGATCGCGCGGGCGCCGGTCGCCGCCGTGATCAACGGCGTTGCGACCGTCAAGGCGATCCAAACCTTCGTCGTGTCGGTCGCGCTCGGTAAGCCGCTGCGCTGGGCCAAGACGACGCACGCGTTTCCCAACGAGAAGGCGCTGGCCGAGTTCCGTGCGAAGGCCACCTATAGCGTCGCGGATAGCGAGGCGTAAGGAGGCGAATGCATCTGCTGGTACGATTTTTGGTCAACGCCGCCGCGCTCTACGCGATCGGCCGCTACGTTCCCGGATTCAACCATAACGTCACCTTATGGACGGCGCTGGTTGCCGCGGTCGTCTTCGGACTGGTCAACGCGCTGCTCGGCCCGATTCTGCGGTTCTTCGCGTTCCCGCTGACGATCCTCACGCTGGGCTTGTTTGCGATCGTCGTCAACTACGCGCTCTTCGCGATCGCGGTCTGGCTGGCGCCGAACTTTCACAACACCGGCGAGATCAGCCCGTGGCTGGCCAACTTCTACGGCGCGCTGATCATGATGCTCGCCGGAGGCGTTGCCGCGGCATTGACGCGTTCGCCTCAAGACGCGGACAAGCGCCGTACCTAGCGCCATGTTCGATTCCGGCGCCGATCTCGATCCCGTCCGCCGCTACGACGAGCGGGTTCGCGAGTTTCAAACCGGATTGCTGAAGACGGCGCTCGTCGCGGTTCCCGCCACCGTGCTCGTCGCCGGGGCGCTGGGCACCTGGACGCCGCGCGAGTTGGCGTACATCGTCGGCGTCGTAGCGGTCTTCGGGGCCATCGCCCTGCCGGTCGCGCACGCGATGGATCGCCGGCAGCTCGCCTACGTGCGCGACCGCCTGAGCGCCGCCTCGGGCCTGTCGTTTCACGACGCCGTCGCGCGGCTCGAGCGCTTCCGCGTTCAAGTGGCAATCAACTTCGTCGTCGCCTACGTCTTAGGGGGCGTCGTGGCGACCGTGGCCGGAAATAAACTCTCCGGCGCGCCCATCTGGACCAACCTCGTGCCGATCATGATCGCCGGCGTCTGCGGCGGCGTGGTCGACGGCACGTTGAACTATCTCAACGCCGAGGCGTTGATCGCCCGTCTGGTCGCGATCGTCTCGACGGTGCGCGGAGAGTTCGCTCCGGTCGCGCGCTCGTCGCGCGGCGGCATCGCCCGCCGTTTCTTGGTAGTGCTCGCGGTCGTTACGTTCATCACGGCGGTCGCGATGGGCGGCGGGCTGCTGCATCTGCTGCTCGAGCTGCGCGACGGCACGGCCCGCGGCGACGACGTGTTGCGCCTGGGCGCGATCTACACCGCGCTGGCGCTGGTCGTGGCGGGGCTGATTTCGCTGATGGCGACGCGCATACTGGCGCGCAGCGTCGCGGCCCCGATTCTGCACACGGTCGAGCTCATGGAGCGGCTGCGATTGGGCGACGTGCTGCACGAGGCCGAGCTGCTCTCCGAGCCGCGCCATCCGCACGAAGCCGGCCTGCTGGTCGAAGCGTTCGCGGACGCCAATCTCGGGCTTGGCGAGCTCGCCAGCAGCGGCGAGCGGCTGGCCGGCGGCGATCTCTCCGTGCAGATCGTTCCCAACTCCGACCGCGACGTGGTCGCGATGGCGTTTCGCAAAGTCGTCGAGGCGATTCGCACCGTCGTCGGCGACGTGCGCGCCACGGCGGTCTTGCTCGAGGAATCGGCCTCGGCACTGGCCATGCGTGCCGACAACTTCGTCGCCGACGCCCGAGCCAACGCCGGCGATCTGTCCTCGGCGTCCGCGACGATGTCGACGCTCGACGCCGCGATCGATCACGTGGCCGAGGGAGCGCGCGAACTCTCGCTCATGGCCACGCGCGCGCAGCAGACGGCCGAACGTCTCGGCGCCGCGGCGCAGACCAACGCGGCGGGATTGGACGAGCTCGCACAGACCGCCCGCGCCACGATCGACGCCGCGAGCGAGGTGTTCGAAATCTCCGGCTCGGCGGGCGACAGCGCCGACGCCGCCTCAGCCGCGATCGTTCAGGCCGATCGTACCTCGCAAGAAGCCGCGACGGTGATGCAAGAGCTCGTGAAGACGATCGAATCGCTGCGCCAAAGCTCGCTGCAGATCGGGTCGATCACCGACCGGATCGACGAAATCGCCGATCAGACCAACCTGCTCGCGCTCAATGCCGCCATCGAAGCGGCCCGCGCCGGCGAGCACGGCCGCGGATTCGCGGTCGTCGCCGAAGAGATTCGAAAGCTCGCCGATTCCTCGGCGACCGCGACCAAAGAGATCGGCGCGCTGATTCACTTGGTGCAAGACGAGACCAGCCGCGCGGTGACCGCGACCCGGCGTGGAAGCGACGCGGTCGAAGCCGGGCGAACGAAGACGTCGCAGGTCGCCGAGGCGCTGGCATTGATCGTCGAGAGCGTCTCGGGCGTGCGCGCGCGCATCGACGCGGTCGTGATGGCGCAGAAGGAGCAGAAGAAAGCCACCGACTCGCTGATCGAGTCGGCACTGTTGGTCGAACGCCTGACGGGCGACAACACGGAGCTCGCGAGCACGCTGTCGGAGCTCGCCGACGGGCTGCAGAGTTCGTCGGCGTCGGGCGCCGACGCGGTCCGCTCGACGGCTTCGGGCGTCTCGTCGGTTGCCGCTCGCGGCGAGCGCATCGCCTCCGCCTCCGCCGAACTCGAAGAGCTCACCTCGGCGTTGCGCGATGAAGCCGAACGCATCCGCGGAGCCATCGCCGGATTCTCCAACGGAGACTCGCTGACCGGCGGCGGCAACGAGCGGGTGCTCCCAGCGGGCAAACGCGCTCGCTGATGCTCCCGTCCCGGTTGCGCACCGCTGCCCTCGCGCTCGGCCTCGTAATCGCCGGAGCCGCGTGCGCGGCGAACGGCGGCGGAGTCGCTCCGGTTCCGCTTCCGTATCACGCCGTGGCCGCGTCGAAGATCGAGATCTCCGGCATCGGCACCAATGCCGCGCTCGATCGAATGGTCGCAGCGTTCATGACGCAGCAGCACGTACCCAACGCCCAGCTGGCCGTCTCCGCCGGCGGACGCGTGACCTTTTCGCACGCCTATACGTATCGTGGCTTGGCCGTCTCCACCACGACGCGCGCCACCGTGATGCGGCTGGCCAGCAACTCGAAAGCGTGGACGAGCGCGGCGCTTTACGATTTGATCTCCGCGGGCAAGATCGATCCGTCGTGGAGAGTCTTTCGCTACCTCGGCATCACCAAGCCGCTCCCGGCCGGCGCGCACGTCGATCCCCGGGTCTACGATATCACGATCGAAGAGATGATCCAGCACGAGTCCGGCTGGGACGATTCGGTCTCGCCGTACTACGATCCGACCTTTGCGATGCGCCGCACCGCGCTCGCTCTCGGTCTCACGGGCCCGATCGACCAAACGCAAGAAGTGCGTTACCAGCTCCATTGGCCGCTTCAGGAAGCGCCCGGCACGAAGTACGCGTACTGCAACTTCTGCTATACGGTGCTCGGCATGGTCGTCGCCAAGGCCTCCGGCACGACCTACTCGCGCTACCTGGCCTCATTGGGTGCTAGAATCGGCGTTTCGAACGTAGCGATCTCGCCGACCGTCGGGACGAGACTGCCGAACGAGGTAGCGTCGTACGTAAATCCGTACTCGGGCCCGTCGGCGCTGTATGTCACCTCCAACAAGCCGTACCCGTATCCGCATTCCGGCGACGGCATGCTGAACGAAGTGGCCGAAGGCGCGGGCGGATTGGCCACCAGCGCCGATTCGATGCTGGCACTGATGGACCACTACATCATTTGGGGCGTCGGCACGCCGCCGCCGCTGGGGTACGATTGGGCCCGCGAGGGCGAGATGCCGGGCACCAACACGTGGGCGGAGCAGCTTCCCAATGGAACGCATTACGCGTTCCTCGTAAACACGAATCGCTACGTCTACGGCAAAACCCCGACGGCTTTTACGGCGCTGCAAGCCGACATCGAGCATGCGCTCGATCCGGCCGCCGGCCCCCGGCATCCGATCTGAAACCCACCGCTATGGTGCGCGAGGAGAACTCGGGCGATGCCGAGGCAATTCGAAGCGTTCACGATGAGGCGTTCGGCCGGCCGCACGAGGCGCACTTGGTGGATCGCTTGCGCGCCGCCGGGCTTGTTACGGCCTCGGTGGTCGCGATCGACGATGGCCGCGTCGTGGGCAACGCCGTCTTCAGCCGGCTTTCGGTCGAAACCGCGCGCGGACCGATCGAGGCCGTGGCACTGGCGCCGGTTGCCGTCGTGCCCAAACGTCAGCGAACGGGCATCGGCGCAGCGATGATCGAGCAGGGACTACGCCTTTGCAGGCAACGCGGACTATTGGCCGCGTTCGTTCTCGGTGACTCCTCGTATTACCGTCGATTTGGCTTCTCCGCAGCGCGAGCCGAACGGATTCAAAGCCCGTATTCGGGGCCGCATTGGATGGCGTTGGAGTTCGCCGAGGGGGCGCTCGACGCGGAGGGCCGAGTCGCGTATCCCGCTGCGTTTGACGGCCTCTGAAACCGGTGCCTTGCAGCCCGTGTTATACTATCGGAACGCGATCGCGGGGCTGAAATAGGTTCGACGGAAAGATCCGTGGTCGGCGTCAGCAGGCGGAGTTGCGAGCCCTCCTTAAACGATCGCAACGGCAATATCTGCCAACAACAACTACGCACTGGCTGCCTAATCTAGGTTAGCCACCGGAAGCAGAGGGTCGGCCCGAACCGCTCCGCTCTCCGGCCAAAAACTCGGGCTGGTACGCGAAACCGATCCGAAGCGCGTACGAGATCAAGGATCTGCAGCGACCGGTAAGCCCCGCTTTGAGGCGTCCGGCCGAATAAGAAAAAATCGAAGCTGAGCCTGGAGAACGCGCCGGTTAGGCTTTTCGGACTCGGGGGGCAGTACCCCGACAGCTCCACCACTCTTCCCGCTCTACAGCAAAATTGCACTTGAAAAGGCAAATATTTGCAGTAGAGCGTCTTTGTTTGTGCAATTTTGCGTCACCGAATGTCGTCGAAAAGTAGCCTGAGAATTTCCTTTCTTTCTCGATCGAATCGATGTACGATGCACGCGAAATGGAAAAAATACGCGCCTTGAATCCCGTGGAGGACTTGGAAACGGTCATGGCCATGCTGGCCGCGATCGTGGCCGAACACGCGCCCGGCTACCGGGGCGGAATCTCGCTGGAGTTCTGCGATCTGCCGTTTCCTGAAGACCAGGGTGCTCGGTTCCGCGGGAACGTCTTCGTCGACCCACCCGCCGGCGGGGAACCTTACGACGGGTTCACGACGTCGTCCGAAATCGCACTGGAGATGGACAGAGCGTTGCGGGAGGGGTGGCTCGACTACGAAGGCGATCTCGTCCTGGTGCTGCACGATCTGCCGAAGGCCGAGCCGTTCGTCGTTCTGAGGGAGGGCGGCCATCGTATCGCATTCGAGTTCGGAGTGTAGATGGGCGGCCTTTACAAGACTCAGGAATATCTTCCATCGACCTCAACGGTAGTCATCGGTAACCCAGCAAGCCCAGTTACCGCAGGTTCCTGGCAAGATGTGCGTGGCAACAGCTTCGACGGTGTGGACCGAAGCGTTAAGAAGTATGAGGTTGCTTTCGATTCGAGTGGCGGCACAGCCGAAGTGACCAACGCGTACGACGGCAGCGGATACTACGGCTTCCTAACGCAGTCTAAGAATGGCGTTGGCCAGATGACCATGTACAAGTACGATGCCGACAAGCGCATGACGGAAACTGATTTCTCTGGGACCGCGCCGATTGCTAGTAACCGCACCTATGCCTACGACCCGGATGGCCGCACGAAGGCGATCACCGACTCGACAGGAACCTTAAGTTACGCGTATGACCCGGACGGTAATGAGACCCAAATTGGTGAACCTGCGGGAACGAACTCCGCAAATGGATCCTCTACCATTAGCTTTACACCATATCCGGACGGCTTGCGCGAGTATTTATCGATCGCGCCTGCAAACGGTTCTACGGGCGGCATTAATCAATCAAATGTGTTCAGCTACGCCTACAGGCGCGATGGCCTTCTTCAAACGCAGTGCGTCACTTGGTCCACCGCTGGTACAAACTGCAATCAGGGTGAGCGAATGGAACGTTCTCATGGATCTACACACTGGCAGGGCGTGAGTCCAGTGAAACTGATCCCCTTACAGGGACGAAGGTTTGGAACGAGCCGGCAATTGTACCGAAGGCTTACGCGTATGATGCATTCGGGCGCGTAAGTAAGTTGACGTTCCCGGAGAACTATACCGAGACCGGTGCGACATATGACACTGATGACGAGCTCACAGGGTACGCGGCGACCGGTCCTAACGCTGCCTATCAACGATCGCTTACACTTAATGCGCGCGGCGAGCTGCTTGCCGATCAAGCCTCTTGCGTAAGTGGTGGCTGCATTCCCGGCCAGAACTACGTCGTGCAGCCGCAAGCGCAATCTGCCAACGGTTCCTTGCTCTCTATCAACGGGATTGAAAGCATCGACCCTCGGTCGGGCATGTCATTAGCCAACAGCGCCAATCCGACAGAGGTAGCGCCACCGACACAACTTGGCGCAAACATTTTTGCATACGATGCGGCAGGGCGTCAGGTTACGAACAACTATGAATCAGGTTGGACTCAACAGAACGATGGAGCGTCGGCCGATGCGAGCTATGCTCGCACCTACGACGCAGAGAACCATCAAATAACCGCCCCTTTTGGGTCGACGTGTCTCATCGGAGCGGGAGCATCCTGCCCATTTACCAGCGCAACATTAAGTTGGGGGGGCGATGGCCACGTGAGATCGATTGTCGACAAGTTCGCGCCGCCAGCGTATAACTCTGGAACTGCGAACCAACAGTTCTGGGAGCATTGGGATGGAGACACGCTCCTCATGGACACTCACGCTGGCGGCTCGACGTTGTATGTCGGAAAGTATGCGATGCTGTCGCAAAGCGGACAATGGGATGTGTCCGATCGCGATCAAACAGGTACCCAGCAAACCGACCATTACGGAAACCTCACCCTCGGATCGGGGTACAGCAGGTGGTCAATGAGCGGTCGCCAGGTGTATTTGAAGAAGTATGGCAACGTCGGGATCACTCTGGGTGGTGCGGATTGCCCAGGCGATCAGCAGACTCCCGGGCAATGTCAGACGTTCTCGCCCAACCTATCTATGACCCGAAGTGATGGCTACAGCCTCGGGAACATTTCCATTCAAGGCGTTCGGACCTATGACGATACAAGTACACAGTGGACTACACCTGATGCTTACGCAGGCGACGTTCGTGATCCGATTTCGCAAAAGCCGTTTATGTGGAACGACAATAACCCGTTTGAGTATACCGATCCTAGCGGATATGACCCCAGGACGGCGCCTACGCCTGCTCCTCAGCCGGGGCCGGGCCCGAAGGCGCCTCAGAAGGAAATTGGTGGAATGGACGTATTTGTTAGCGTATCGTACAGCGAGAGCGCGGGACCCATTAGTGTCGGGGTCGGGATTACCGTAACGAGTGCGCCTGCGGTATTCTTAAATGGAGTCGGGTCTTTTGGCGCAAGCTTACCAGTAAATGTTCAAGTAGGTGTTGGGGTTATAGAGGCTAAACCCCATAACACCACATCGGCAGTCGCACGAGATGTGAGTACGGGTGCGGCGGCGGGGGCTATTTTGGGTCTTGGGACTTCACATAACTCCTCGGGGAACGCTAACGAGCTTATCGTTACGACCCCACAGGCCGGCCTAACGACGTCCTACGGAATACAGATTGCCGGAGGCGAGGGGCACAACTCAAACAAGCCCGCAAAGAAGTCTACTAGTAAGCCACAGCAGTGATCGGAGTCAACACGGTCCTGAGGGCACTCGACGCCGAAGGATTGATAACTATTGTCGGCGCTTGTGGGATTGCGATAGCGACTAGTCTCAAGCTAGGCTGGCGGTGGCGTATTCCGTACGTGTTGGCGCTTACGTTGGTCGGCTTTCTTTGGACCGTGGGAGCGTACTTACACTCCGGGCCGTACGCTACTTCCTGCATTTTGCTCAGCTTTGCGTTGCTTGCGTTTTGCGTTTATGCGAGAAGAGCAAATGGTCTTGACAGATAGAGGGCGCTGCGCCGTGTGCGCAAGTCGCCGGTTAAGGGTAGGTGCCAAGTTCGTCCTCGTTGCGTGCGTCGTGTTACTCGTTGGCTGCCAAAATTATAGCAACGTTCTCGACGACGGTGGGGAGAATTATGCGCGTAGGACATTCGCCCTCATTTTTGCAAGATGGGATACGAAGCGCATTGAGTCGGAGGAATCATCTGATTTCGCCAGAGCAAGTCCAGTGGCCTCATTAGAGAACACGATGCGAGTTGGGCGCGAGCGCTTTGGGCCTTTACTGACTTATGTTGAACATCGGAATGTTAGCAGAGAAATCTGGAGTATCGCTGGTGGCGCTACTCGTTACGAAACCTACACCTTTGAGACGCGTTTTAGGAAAGGCCGAGCGCTGGTTAAATTCGAAATATCGAACCACGCTGGGTTATGGAAGATAAGCCACATTTACATTGCACCAGAGTAGGCGACTGCTGCCAGAAGGCGCCGAGCTCACCTCATGTATTTTCCGATCGTGCTATTCTGAGATCGCGCGGTAGACCGACCACCTCGTGGGCGCCAAAGCCCGTTGACCTGCACTGATCGCCGCGCGAAGGTCCGTTATCCCGAATAGTTGCTTGGGCCTCGAGCCCGAATTTGCATGAGAGGGTACATTGACCGAACTCTTTATCGGCATCGACGTTTGCAAGGAACGTCTCGATGTCGTAGTACGCCCTAGCGAGCAGCATCAGGCGTTCGATAATGACGCACGCGGCATCGGCAAGTTGGTTCGCGGAATGCAGAAACTCGCCCCAGAAGCCGTTGTGATCGAGGCAACGGGTGGTCTAGAGATGCCGCTCGCCGCGGCCCTCGCCACAGCTGGGCTGCCGGTAGCCGTCGTCAACCCGCGCCAGGTTCGAGACTTTGCGAAGGCCACGGGGCGGCTCGCGAAAACGGATCGCATTGACGCTTCGATTCTCGCACATTTTGCCGAGGCAGTCCGCCCACAGATTCGACCAATAGCCGATGAAGCGCAGCGTGGCCTCGCCGATATCGTAAGCCGGCGGCGCCAAATCATTGAAATGCTGGTAAGAGAGAAGAACCGACTGGGCGGCTCATCGGGTCCGATCGCCACCGATATTCGAGCCCACATCAGGTGGCTGGAAAAGCGCCTGTCGCGGATCGACGCCGACCTTTCACAGTCGATTCGTGGTAGCACAGCCTGGCGAGACAAGGACGATTTACTTCAAAGCGTCCCCGGCGTAGGCCCAACGCTCGCGATTACGCTCCTCGCAAATCTTCCGGAGCTTGGGCAGCTCGACCGCAAGCAGATTGCGGCCCTAGTAGGCGTTGCACCGATCAATCGTGACAGCGGGCGACTTCGCGGTACGCGAGGGACCTGGGGCGGCAGGGCTTACGTCAGAACGGTCCTTTATATGTCCACGGTGTCGGCGATCCGCTGCAACCCCACGGTTCGCGCGTTTTGGAATCGGCTTAAAGCCGCCGGCAAGCCGGGTCGCGTTGCGCTTGTCGCGTGCATGCGAAAGTTGCTGACCATACTGAATGCTATCCTGCGCTCTGGCGCCGGCTGGCAAAGCCTAGCAGCAACATAGTTGCAGGTCACTATTTGCATTTTTCGGTTTGACGCAGCGATGACCGTCTAGTCGTGGCACTACCTCGTCGCAGTATGGGTTGAGATTAAACGCCGGCTCGGAAGCCATCGCCAGTTCAGGCATCCGGTCAAGCCTGGTGGCGTTACCGTTCCCGACCACGGGCGTTTGAATGAAAGGCTGAGCAAAAGGCGTGGAAGTCTATCCTCCAGCAACTGGGTAGGAGTATCGACGAATGAGATACGCAGTCGTAATCGAGAAGGCCGAAGAGAACTATAGTGTATGCGTTCCCGACCTACCCGGATGCATGTCCGACCGGCCGCACCGTGGAGGAAGCCGGGCAGAACATTCGAGACGCGATCGCGTTTCATCTGGAGGGCATCCGTGAAGACGGCCAAGTCATACCCGAGCCTACGACCCATGTTGCGGAGTTCGAGATTGCTTAGGCCTTTATGGGACACGAGCACGATTTACGAAGAGCCCAGCGGGTTCAAGACTAAGCCGCTGCTAACCGGATGAGTTTCTACGACGATGACGCAGGGCGCATTATATCAGTAGCCTCAGTTGGCTCGACGGCCCGTGCATTTGGCTTTGCGACGTTGCCGACAAATGTACTCGATTGCTTCCCGTTTCGGCAACTGAGAAAAGACCGGCGTTGTCGAACGACCGCTTGCATGAACGTTCGCATCGCCATGTTGCTCGCCGTCGCAGTCGCGGCGTGCTCCCTTCCAGCGGCCGCGGATCTCCGATACCCACGAATACGGACCATATATAGTTTCTATCCCGGAGTCATGGCGGCCGGCCCGGCTGGGCACGTGTTTTTCGTACCGGACGACGGTTCGCTCCACGAACTCGTTCCAATCGACGGCGACCCTGCGGAGCGCCACGAAACCCGCATCCTGCAGTTGGGACTGGGCGTTGTCTATCGGATGGCCGCCGACGGGCGCGGGGACGTCTTCGTGGAGATCGCGGCGCACGACCCCAGGCTCATCAAAGAGATCGTTGCGGTTAATGGTCGCATCCCCGACTCCCCGGTGATTCGAACGGTGGCCGCGACGACCACGGACGTGGTCGATATCGCAGCGGACGCGGCCCGGAACGTCTATTTCGTCAGCCAAGGCGCTCGTGGAGGCGGCACGGTCTACCAAGTAGCGGCAGCAGCCAACGGCGGTACTGATGGTTCGCCGTATGGCATGCCGCGAGTCGTCGGTCAGGTTTCTAATTATCCCACCGCCCTGGCGGCCTACGCGGCGGCAAACAACATCCGCATCTACGTCGCCTCGTCGGTTTACGACCCCGAACACGGTGGCGATGGCGACAAGGCTGACGTGACCGCGGTTGGCGGTAATAGTGCTTCACCGTCGGCACCGAACGTTACGGTCGAATACGGGTTTACCAGGATTACGTCAATGGCCGTCGACGGGTCGGGCAACGTTTACGCCGTCGACAGAAGTGAAGGGGAGGGGTTGGGAACTAATCTTAAGGAGCTCGTCGCTGATGCCGGCGCGGTTGGGCCGGCATCCAAGATCCGGTTGATCTATCCGGACACTGGAGAGTTTGTCGCCGTCGACGATTCGGCCAACGCGTTCTTCTTGAGGGGGGATGGTATCGTAGAGCTCCCGGCTATCGCGGGAAGGGCGCCGGCGACGATTGACGACATCGCGAGATCAGCTTATATCCATACCGCGGTTCTGGGCACGGCGCGGGCGACGATTGCGCTCCTTCCGTACGTAGACCTGTGGAACACTCCGCTGACCTATACGGCCGATGGCATCACCGTTCATCGCACCGCATTTGATACTGTCCCGGGATCCGGGTCGCTCGACGGGTTCATCTCGCTTGATTTGCTCCATGTTGAGGGCGCGGGTTATCCGTGGCTCCGCCTCATCAGCAAAAGCAGCGAGCACCTGGGCGGCACCATCGCAACGTTCTTCGCATTCAAGCCATGGACGGCGTCATTGGACGTTGTACCTTCATACGACTTGACCGATGATGCGTCAGCACGGAAGCTTGGTCCGTGCTTCACGATCGTACACCCACAACTGGTCGGTAGCGGAATGTGGGGCCCGTACTGGGCCGTGCGCATGAATCAGGGATCGCTCGTCGTCGCAGACGATCCGCGGGAGCGCAAACCCATCGCGGGCCGGCGCGTACAACTCTCGGCAAACGGTCTGTCGCCCTGCTCCTGAAGCGGGGAAATGCATTTCTAGGATTGGCGCGAAGCGGCCGGTGCGTTTCTAGGGTTTCTGGCATTTTAGGATAGAGCCCCACCCCTTCGCTCTACCGCATAAACGAATCAGTCGACCCCGTTATCGGGGCGCGATTCGTTCGTATTCGAAACTGCGGTTTTAACCGAGTTTGACGTATCGTTGCGTTGCCAGAGTGATCGATGCGCAGAGATCGCCGGGCGCAGCGGCGCGAGTCCGCGCTTTACGTGGTTGGGGTCGTGAAATGTGTGATGGCGGGCTCACTTTCGAGAAGCTCGGAGATAGTCTGCTGAAACTCGCTATCAGTATTGGTTACGCGAGCATGCTGTCGCACGTGTTCGGCCCAGGAGGCGACAAAGAACGCTTCTAGGAATCTTCCCGACTGGGCCGTATCCTCAAAGATGCCCCACGCGTACGCGCCATCGCGAAGTCGTTCGCGCCGTAATCGCTTCATTGCCAAAAGGAACGGCGTCCGCGTCTCTTTGCCCTTGAGTCGATACTCAATCGTGACGGCGACGGGGCCATAGTGCTCCTCGATCGGATGCGAGACGACCGGCGCTGGCCATTGCATGGAGGGCATGAGATCCAGCTTCGCGCCGGTCTGCAGTTTCCAGCGCCATGTCAGCGGGATCGCCAAGAGTATTCCACCTGCTGCGATGAGATGGGCGAGGGTCAACCCTAGCGCGCCAGCGACCGCACCCCAAAGCACGCTGCCGATCGTGAGCGAACCGAACATGACCGTGAGGTACATTGCCAGACCGCGCCCGCGCACCCAGTCCGGTAACGCCACTTGTGCGGATACGTTCAAACTTGCTACTCCGCCAATCCAGGAAACACCGGCAATCAGGCTTGCGAGCAACGCGACTACCGGCTCTCGAGCTAGGCCGAAAAGAGCCATAGCGGCAGCAGTTCCAACGCTCGCCACCGCGACGAGCCGATCCGCGCCAATCTTGGCCTTCCAAGACGGCATTGCGAAAGCTCCAGCTACCGCTCCAAGCCCGATGGCGCCCAACAGGACGCCGTAGAGCTCGGGTCCTCCATTCAGACGGATCCGTGCGACGAGTGGCAGCAAAGCCCAGTACGCGCTCGCAAACAGAAAGAAGGCGACCGTTCGCGCAAATGTCGCCCGGAGCGCTGGGTTGTTGATCGCATAGCGCACGCCGACTCCGAGCGCGCTGCTGAAGCGTTCGGGCGGAATCGTCGATACGGGCGCACTCGCTTCTCGCCAACCAATCAACGCACCGATCACTCCGAAGTTGCTGACCGCGTTGATGACGAACGGCATGGCGATCCCGAATGGACCAATAATCGCCCCGGCAATGGCTGGCCCAATGGCACGCGTCGCATTGAAGCCGGCGCTGTTTGCCGATATGGCGGCGGGCAATGCGTCTCGCGGTACGAGGCTAGGAATGACCGCCTGCCAAGCTGGTGATACAAGCGCGCCGGCAGCGCTAATCAGAAAGAGAAACCATAGCAGCGAACTAGGGGTAACGTGATGGAACCACACCATTGCGGCAAAGACCGCCGATAGCACGGCAATCGTGCTTTCCCCCGCGATGAGGAGTTTTCGCTTATCGAGGATGTCCGACAAGGCGCCCGCGGCAAGCGCGAGCACGAACAGCGGTAGCGCGTTCGCTACCTGAACGAGCGATACCACGAAGGCGTCGCTGGTAAGACTGGTCATCAGCCACGCCGCGGCGGCGCTGTACATCCACCCGCCCACGTTCGATACCAGCGTCGCGCTCCACACGATCGCGAACATCCTGTACCGAAATGGCGTCAGCAGAGACGCGGCCGGAGCCGGCCGATCGGCGGGCACAGCTTTTGAATTTGTTACCACTCGAGGCACGATACCTGCCGCGTAGCTTCGGAGTACCAGTGCCGGCGCGAGCGTTACAGTCGCAATAAGGCTCACCGCTCGCGCGCGTTGGCGAGAAGCGCTTCGCCAACGTTAGCATCGCGTGCCGCGTATTCGGGCAGCTCCTCTCGCGCTCGCACTCGGCCGAGAGTTTAAGCCTGCGGATGCTGTTCCGCGACGCGCCGCCATTGGCCGATCGCGCGGTGATGATTCTGGGCGGAGCGTCGGCGCCGTTCCTCTAAGCGGTCGCATACGACGAGCAGCATCGTCGCGATGACCGGGAGGGTGGAGAGGCCAAAGGCTACGGCGTCGAGTTCGTAAGACGAGCCCGGGGTTCCAAACATCAGTGCAGCCCTCGCAGAAAACCGCCCCTAGCACCGCTGGTGTCGGCGCCGGCCCGTTTGGGCAACTCTGGGGCGAGCCACCCGTCGACGATCGTTCGTCCGACAATGGCGGCTGCGAGCAGGCTGAGAATACCTATTTCCATTGCGACACCTGTAAGCTTTCTATACTACTGTTGCTTACAGTACGCTCGTCGCGCAGGTCAGTCAACCGACAAATTGCCCGGAATGTTGCCTATCCGCACAAGTACGCGCAAATGATGCCCTACGTTGTGCTAGCCGATCGACTTCGCGACACCATCATAGAGCGTATCGACGATCTGGCGGGCGACGGCGTCCGCCGGCTCCTTGCGGCCGCTGGCACGCCAGCGCATGGCCGAACCCACCACGGCCGTCGCAATGAGGTGCGCCGTGCAGCCGTTGAACCGCGGCGCCAGGAAGGCGCTGACTTCGGCTTCCATGGTTTGCTCGAACTGCGGCTCGAAGTCGCGATCGATCTTGCACTTGCGGTGCGCCGTCACGAAGCCGAAGACGCTCGTTGCGAGCCCCAAGAGCATCGATCTCACGTCCGGCTTCGCAGCGCCATCCGACGGGAGATGCTCGCGAAAATCGTCGCGGATGAGCGCGTCGAGCAACGCGAACTTATCCTGAAAGTGCGCGTAGAACGTCGCGCGGTTCACCGTCGCGCGCTCGGCGATGTCTTGCACGCTGATCGATTCGAAGCTCTTTTCCGCCAGCAGCCCCTTGAGCGCGTCGCGAATCAGATTGTTCGTCCGCGTGACCCGCGGGTCGACGCGCGGCGCTTCCGCCATCTTTGTTGCCATACAGTTTCCCGCCAGCGTCGCCTAAGCGACAAGTTCGTCAGTTTGTCGGTTGACTTGATACCCCGACGACAGTAGTATACGCCACAGGAGCCGGTTAGGCAACGGTTGTCGCCTAAAATCCGGTTCGAAGAAAAGGACCATGAAATTACTTCATATCGACTCGAGCATTACCGGGGACCAATCGGTCAGCCGGCAGCTGACCAACCGGATCGCAGAGGCGCTGCGGCGGACCTCCCCGCGGGCAACCACGACGTACCGAGACCTGGCCAAAGACCCACTCCCGCATCTCTCCCTGGGCTCCGCGGGCGAGAGGGGCGGCTCGCATGCCGCTGCTAGCCTCGAAGAGTTCCTCGACGCGGACGTGGTCGTCATCGGTGCTCCGATGTACAATTTCACGATTCCTAGCCAACTCAAGACCTGGATCGATACGCTGCTCATCCCGGGACGCACGTTCGAGTACACCGAGCGAGGGCCACGCGGCCTGACCGGCGGGAAGCGCGTTATCGTCGCCTCGTCGCGCGGCGGCAAGTATTCGACCGGGGAAATGGCTGCCCTGGACCACCAGGAGGCGTATTTGCGGAATATCTTCCGGTTCATCGGCGTAACCGACGTCGAATTCGTGCGCGCCGAAGGTCTATCGATGGGTGAGGAATCGCGCCGGAGCGCCATCGAAGGAGCGTTGGCGCACGCCGACGCTTTAGCAGAAGAACTCGCGGTGGCGGTGTAGCGATGAACAAGACCGTCTTCCTCGTCGCTCGCATTCTGCTCGGCCTGATGTTTCTCGTATTCGGTCTCAACGGCTTCGTGCCGTTCATACCGCCGCCGCCCTCGATACCTCCGGCTGCCATGGCCTTCTTTGGCGCGATGGTGGGCTCACACTTCTCGTACTTCGTTTTCGGAGTACAGGCGATCTGCGGACTCCTGCTGCTGGCAAATCGCTTCGTTCCGCTAGCTCTCGTCGCGTTGGCAGCGGTGATCGCAAACATCATCGCCTTTCACGTGACCATGTGGCCTGCGTCCTTGATCCCGATGCCGCTCGTCGCGACGATCCTTTGGTTCGCCGTCGCCTGGCAAGTTCGCGATCGATTCACTCAACTGCTTAGCCCAAGGACCTAACCGCAATGCCCGCCGTCACCGTCGAAAATCCCCTAGCGTTACCGCGTCTCGCGCGAATCGGTCCCGCGTCGGGGCCGGGCCGTGCCGTGGAACGCGTCGTTCCCGCGACGCAGCAGACCGAGGGTGCCGGCTTCACGATCTGGCGTCCGTTTCCGGGCGGTGTACCTCTGGCAGCCACAGATCCGTTCCTGCTTCTCGACCAGGTGGGACCGGCAGTCAACGGTCCAAACGAAACGGTCGGCGCTCCTTGGCATCCGCACCGCGGCTTCGAAACCGTGAGCTACATCATCGACGGTGAGATCGCGCATCACGACAGCCACGGCGGCGGCGGCGTCATTCGCGAGGGCGATACGCAATGGATGACGGCCGGCTCCGGCATCCTTCACGACGAACTCCCAACCGAACGCATGTACCGAAACGGCGGACCGATCCACGCCGTGCAACTCTGGGTGAATCTGCCGGCTTCGCTAAAGTTTAGCCAACCGCGCTACCAAGCCATCGTTGGGGAGAGCCTGCGTCTCGTTACAACGCACGACGGCGGAGCGCTGATCCGCATTGTCGCCGGCGATGTCGGCGACTTCCGAGGACCGGGTACGACGCACACGCCGATCACGTATCTGCATGCGACCGTCGCCTGGGGCGCGGAGCTTACCTTGCCGTGGGATCCGCGGTTCAGCGCGTTCGCATACGTTCTCACCGGCGCAGGCTTCGCCGGCTCGGAGCAACGGCCCATCGTCGACCACGACTTCGTAATGTTCGGCCGCGGAGGCTCCATCACGTTGCGAGCGTCCGAATCGCCCAGGGGCGACGCCGGCGCACTCGACGTGCTCGTTCTGGGTGGCATTCCGATTCGCGAACCGATCGTCGCGTACGGGCCGTTCGTGATGAACGCGCGCGGCGAAATTCTCCAGGCATTCGAGGACTACCGAGCCGGCCGGCTAGGCACCATCCCAGCCGGTCAGATCGAATTGCGCCGCTTCGCCTGATCCCAAAAACTTGACGGCCAATCGAGCCGCGACTGAGCGAGCCTTCGCTAACGCACCTTGTAACGACGAGTCGTTAGCGATTCGATATACTCCAGCATAGCGTCCAGCGCGGCTTCCAGCGGTTTGGTGTTTCGACGAATCTGCGTCAACAATAAGCCACCTTGAACGGCCGCAAGCAGCGCCGTCGCCAAGCGATCCGGATCGACGTCCTTCCGAAACGCTCCCCGCGCGTGCATGGTGCGCAGGCCGCTACGGATGCCGTCTTCCCAGCGCGCGAACCCTCGATTGAGGTCGATGCGATACTCGGGGACGATCTCGGCGATTTCACCCGCAAGCGAGCCCAACGGACAACCGCCCGCGCAACCCACTCCGCGCTGAATGCGTACGAGGCGGTCGCGCCAGCCTCGCAGAGCCTCCATGCTGTCGAGATGTCCGAGGAACTCCGCTTGTGCGTCGATGATTGCGTCGGTCTGGTAGGCGATGACCGCCCGCACGAGCTCCATTTTGTCCTGGAAATAATGGTAGAGCTGCGAGGAACTGACGCCGGCCGCGTCGCGGACTTCCTCGGTCGTCGTTCCCGCCACTCCGCGCTCGTGAATGAGGCGAGCGGCCGCCTCCACGATGCGCTCTCGCGTCGCGCGCCCCTTGGGGGTAAAGACTCGTTCGTCAGCAGCCAAGCTCTTCATCGGAGTCGATCTCCCGGATTGGAGTTGATAATCCAATTTAGCACGTCTATATTGGATTAACAACTCCAATCCTAAAGGAAGACTCATGAACAGCAACGGGACGACCAAAGATTTCAACGGCCGCACGGTCCTCATCACCGGGGGAACCAGCGGTATCGGCAAAGCGGCAGCACTGCAGTTCGCTCGCCGGGGCGCCCGTGTCCTCATCTCCGGGCGCGACGCAGCCCGGGGGCAAGCCGTCGCCGCTGCGATTCGAGACGAAGGCGGCGCAGGCGACTTCCTGCAAGCGGAACTCGACGACGCCGGTTCGGCACGAAACCTTGCCGAGCGCGCGCTGGACATCGCCGGGCACGTCGATATCCTGGTAAATAACGCCGGCATCTTTCCGTTCGGGCCGACCGCCGAAGCTTCGCTCGAAGTCTTCGACGCGGCGTACGCCACGAACGTGAGGGCGCCGTTCATTCTGGTCGGCGAATTGGCACCGAAAATGTCGGAACGTGGCAAAGGCGCGATCGTTAACGTGAGCAGTATGGTCGGAGATTTCGGGATGGCCGGTATGGCGCTCTACGGGTCGAGCAAAGCGGCGATCAATCTCCTCACGAAAGCGTGGGCCGCCGAGTTCGGTCCCAGCGGCGTCCGCGTGAATGCCGTTAGCCCGGGCCCGACGCGCACCGAAGGAACCGCCGCGATGGGAGACGGCCTTACGCAAATAGCTACCGCAGCGCCGGCGGGTCGTCCGGCGACGCCCGACGAGATCGCCGACGCGATCGTCTATCTGGCTTCCGACAACGCCAGCTTCGTCCAAGGCGTCGTGCTGCCGGTCGACGGCGGGCGAGCTGCCGTCTAATCATCGCGGCGCCGAGCGTCGCGACGGCCATTTGGGAGCGCCATCGCGGCTCTACTTCGGCGAACCTAAAATCATCTGCGCCGCTTTGCCGGCGACCATGATCGTTGGGGCATTCGTCGGCCCGGTAACGATCCGCGGCATGACCGAGGAGTCGGCGACGCGCAATCCTTCGATGCCGCGAACCCGCAACTGAGGATCGACGACCGAGAGATCGTCCACGCCGATTTTGCACCCGCCCACCGGGTGACCAAAGCTCGTCGCGCCGGCGCGCGCTAATTCCTCGATGTCTGCGGCCGTGGCGTGCGGGCCGGGAATGAGCTCTGCTTCGCGCATATCGCCGAACGCCGCCTGGTGCCCGAGCTCGCGCGAAAGCTCGATCGCACGAATTGTCGCTTTGAAGTCAAAATCCGTTCCGAAATAGTTGCCGTCGACGATCGCAGCGTCGCTCGGATCTGCGCTGGCGAGACGTACTGAACCACGGCTCGTCGGCTGCGCGAGCGCCGCTCCGATCGTAAAGGCGTCCTCGGGAGCGCTTCCGAATCGCGCGGCAACCTCTGGCGTCGTCACCATCATCTCGTGGAGAACGAGATTGATGTCCGTCCCTTCGGGCGAGAGCCCACTGGACCAGTACGCCTCCGCTTCGACCGCGTTGCTATCCGGCCGCCGCTCCGGAAGCTTTCCTTTATGCTTGAAGACCACACCCAACACCAGAATCTGGTCCTGGAAGTTCTGCCCCACTCCCGGAAGGTGCTCGACGACGTCGATGCCGAGGGCCCGCAAATCCGCCGCGTCGCCTACACCAGAAAGCATCAGCATCTTCGGGCTGCCGACGCCGCCCGCACATAGAATCACTTCTCGCTCGGCACCGATATCTTTGGTCACGCCGTCGACGATAACGCGAATGCCCGTCGCGCGCTTCCCACGAAAATTGACCCGCTGGACGCCGGCATTCAACAAAAGAGTAAGATTGGAACGGCCCAAGGCCGGATGCAGAAACGCACTGGCTGCGCTCACGCGAAGGCCATCAGTCCCGACGTTCATGTTTACGTAACCGACGCCGGGCCGCATCGGTCCATTGAGGTCGTCGATGATAGGCATGCCCATCGCGCCGGCGCCTTGGACGAACGCGCGGGCCAACGGATGCGGATCGTGAGGAACCTGCAAGTGAATGGGTCCGCCAACGCCGCGCCACTCGTTAGCGCCGCCTTCCCAGTCCTCTTGCGCCTTGAACACCGGAAGGACGTCGGCGAATCCCCAGCCGGCAGCGCCGCCCTGCGCCCAGCCGTCAAAGTCGCGCTGCATGCCGCGCCCCCAACACAGTCCGTTGATACTGGAGCCACCACCGAGGACGCGTCCGAGCGCCATGTACAAGCTTCGGTTGTTGATGCGAGGACTCGGCTGTAGTGGAAGATGGTAGTCGAGCGGTCCCCCCACGTTGTAGAACCAAATGCTCGGATTCGATATCGTGGGCCCGTCGTCGCTACCCCCGGCCTCGACGATCAAAACCTGCGCATCTGACTTGGAGAACTCGGCGGCAAGCACACAGCCCGCGCTTCCCGCGCCAACGATGACGAAATCGTACGTCGAGCGCAGCGCGGCGTTAGGAGATATCACGATGTTCCATCCAGTCCACATAGAGACGGCGTTCCGAGAACAACCAGGCCCCATCGCGCTTTACAACGGTATCGAGGTAGCGAAGGGAAGCGAGCATCAATCGTCGCTTAGCGGAGCCAACGATGACGTGATGCGCGAGGCAATAAGTTTCTCCGGTGGCGCGGTCTTCCGTGAGCGTAAAAAGGGTACTTTGCCCGACGAAATGCGTCGTCGCATCGTATTGGTTGAGATCCGCAAACACGGGCGCCAGCTCGTCGCGGGAGTGTAGATCCTGTGCCGGCGTTTGATCCATCGCGTTCATGTAGACGACAAAATGCGTGTCCTCGGTAAAGAGCGCCATCTGGCCTATTGCATCGCGACGATCGGCGCAGCGTGCGTACGCATCGATCAGTTCCCTGATCGCGAGACGATCTGCAGCTTGCTTCTCGGAGAGGCTGCCGTGCTTCATGAGGGGCCGGCCTGAAGATATGCCAGATTCGCGCCGGTAAGGCTCTCGAGCGCAAGCCCCAGCGTCGTTCCCTCCGCGAGATGCCGGCTGATCCGCCGTCGGATTGCCACGGCGATATAGCGATTGAGAAGCTGCGGTCGCTTCGCGATTTCTTCGGCTATCTCCAGCGCTCGCGGCAGAACCCTCTCCTGCGGGACCACTTCCGCGACGGCACCCCAGTGCTTGGCCTCGGCGGCGGTGAACGAACCTTGCGTCATGATTAGATGCCGCGCGCGGTTTACGCCGAGCGTCTCTTCCCATACGACGTGAATCCCGTCCCCAGGAACGAGGCCGTACGTTAAGTGGGGGAAGTCCGAAAACGTCGTCGTGTCGCTCGCAATGACGGTGTCGGCTAGGAGACAATACTCGCTGTGAACGCTCACCGGACCATTGACTGCCGCCACGATCGGCATCTCGAGATCGGCGAGCCGTTGCAAGACTCGGCGCCCTTCCATGTACGCGACGTCTGCGGCCATGGGCTTGGTGATATCGCCAAGACTCTGAACGTCAATTTCGGTCATGAACCGATCGCCCGTCCCGGTCACCACGAGCACTTTGTTTTCGCGGTCGAAAGCGATGTCTTCGAGCACGCGCGTGAAGTCCGTGTGAATCCTGCCCGTAAAAACGACCGGTCCTCCGCCGGTATGAAAGCGCAGGGTCAGTACGCCCGATTTGGAGCGGGTCATTTCCAAATTTTCGTATTTATCGAAATACTGCGACATGGATCACCCCTTGGAAACGAGCGATGCGAGGCGTGGAAAGAGCGCCAACGCGTTGCCGTCGTTGATCGCCGCGAGCTCTGCTGCGGTGAGGTGGGGGCTGGCATCTAGAGCCTTGATGAAGTAGGACGCTACGTCAGGTGGAGCGTAGGGGAAATCCGAGCCGAATAAAATGTGCCCCGGCGCGGCGAAGTCTTTTAGTGCGGGAATCGCGGACCCCGATGCGAGCGTCGTGTCGAAATAGAAATGCTTCAACTTCGCCAGCGTCCGAGCGGGATCCGACAGTTCGGGGCGAAAGTGCGGCACGCCGCCGGCGACGCGAAGCGCGGCGTACGGCAGAAAGCCACCACCATGCGAAAGGATGATGCGCGCGGACGGGTGCCGATCGATGACGCCGTTGAAGACGAGTTGCACCGCCGCCCGCGCCGTGTGCAACAGAAAGTCGAGAAGCGGGCTCGGGATTCCGTCCGCCGGTGGAAACGGTGGCTGACCCGGCGTAACCCCCGGGTGAATGAGGACGACGGCTTGACGGCGGCTCAACTCAGCCCAAAGCGGCTCAAAGATCGGGTCGCCGAGGTACCTCCCGAGATAGTTGGCCAGCAGCAGCACGCCGTCCGCATGAAGCGTGTCGAAGGCGTACGACAGTTCCTCGAGCGCTCCCTCGACGTCGGGTAGCGGTAAGGTCGCGAAGTTCCCGAAACGGTCCGGTCGCTCGGCGACGAGCCCGGACGTGTATTCGTTTACACGACGGGCCATTTCGCATCGCTCTTTCCCGCTCCAACCCACGACGCACGGCGAACTCAGCGAGAGCATGCTTGTGCCGATTTCGTTCGCATCCATATAATCGATCGCCAGCTCCGGCGACCACGTTGGCATCGGGCTGTCGGATGGGTCGCCGCCGTGCGTTTCCATAGCTCGCGCGTAGAACGGCGGCATCAGGTGCTGGTGAACGTCGACGCGCATGCTAGTTTGCGAGCGTGCCGTCGAAGTCGATCGTCAGGTGTGTCCCGTCGCAGAAGGGCTTGTTGCTGGAGTGCCCGCAGCGGCACAGGGCCATTTGATCCGGATGGGGGATCTCGCGCCCGTTGACGTCCGTCAGTTTTACCGGCCCGGAGACGAGGTACGGACCGTTCGTGCTCGGTGTGATAGTTACGTCAGCCATGGTGATGCCTTTCGTCAGAAGATCGGGATGGTTTTCGAAAAGGGAAGGCTTCGAATGCGTATCCCCGTCAGCGCAGCGATCGCGTTCGCAATCGCGGGAGCCGTCGTCGGCACGCTGACTTCCCCGACGCCGGTGGGGGACTCGTTCGAATCGATCAGATGCACCTCGATCTTCGGGACCGATTGCATGCGGATCAGGGGATAGCGATCGAAGTTCTGCGTCACGATGTCGCCCCCGTCGCCGAGGACGACCTCGCCCCAGGCGGCTGCACTGATCGCGTAGAGAATACCGCCTTCGACCTGCGCACGGACCAGGTCGGGGTTAACGACGATGCCGCAATCCAGCGCAAAGACGATCCGCTCGACGCGTATGCGCCCGCGTTCGTCGCGCGACACCTCCGCAATTTGCGCGCACGAGCTCAGAAAGTTGCTGCATGCGAAGCCGCGCGCACGGCCGGCGGGCGGCGGCTGCGCCCAACCGGCGCGCTCGGCGGCAAGCTCGAGCGCATGTAACGTCCGCGGATTGGCCGCCAAGAGGTCGCGCCGTAGGTCGACCGGATCGCGCCCGCTGGCGATAGCGAGCTCGTCGAGGACGGACTCGCGAGCGAACTCCGTGTGCGAGTTCCCAACCGAGCGCCAGACCATGATCGGCACGCCGGCTTCAACGTTCGTGGCTTCGAGTTTGAAATTCGCGATGGTGTAAGGAGAATCGATCGCGCCGGTCGTCGTCATGAAGTCGACGCCTTTGGAAAAGAGCACGTCGCCGACGAAGGGCAGGTTCGTCGACGTCGGCTGCGCGGCCAACTGATGATGCATCGCGGTCAGACGCCCCGCGCCGTCGGACGCGGCGCGCACGCGGTGTACTGCCATAGCCCGGAAGCGACCGCTCTTGAACTCTTCCTCGCGAGAGGACTGCACCTTGATCGGATATTTCCATTGCAGCGCCTTGGCGATTTGAACGGCCTCGCTGGTGGGATCGCGATGCGAACTGCTGTGCAACCCAAACGAACCACCCGCCTTCGTCACGTGCACGACGACTCGCTCTTGCGGAATTCCGGCGGCAGCGGCCGCCGACATCTGCGCATAGACGGGGGACTCGGTACTCGTCCAAACTTCGAGGACGCCATCGTCGCGCATCCGACACACCGCATTGTTCGGCTCCATGGGCGTATGCGCGAGATACGGCAACTCGTAGCACGCGTCAACCGAGTGCGCCGCGCTTGCGAATCCGGCCGCGACGTCGCCGGCGTTCGCTGCAACTACTGCATTCTCTCCCGAATCGACCAGCCGGCGATGTTCCTGGAGAAGCTGCGCGGAACTGCGACGTTCCGCCTCGTCATCGTTCCAAACGACGTTCAACGACTCCGCGCCGAGCCAAACGTCCGCGTAGGTCTGGCCGACCACAGCAACGCCGTATTCGATTGGCACCACCGCCGTAACGCCGGGTTGCGCGAGCGCCGCCTCGTCGTCAACCGAAACGAATCGCGCGCCGAATCGCGGCGGGTGCAGCACGCGCGCGGTGAGGAGTCCCGGCAAACTCACGTCGATGGTAAAACGCGTCTTTCCTAGGATTTTAGCCGGCGCATCGACGCGCAGCCGCCCCTCTTTACCGATCAACGTGTACGAGGAGCGATCCTTCGGTTGCACGCCATCGGGTACGGGCAGCGCCTCTGCCCGCGCCGCCAACTCGCCGAACGTCGCACGCTTGCCGCCCCGATGCGAAAGCACGCTCGAAGCGACCTCGATCTCGGCCGCCGGAACCTGCCATTGCTCGGCCGCCGCTGCGACGAGCCTTGCTCGGGCTTGCGCTGCGACCATGCGATAACGCACCCAAAAACTGCGCGTCGACGTCGACGCCCCAGTGATCTGGAACCCGCCGCTAAACGGGTTCCCATACAGATCGCCGGAAGGCGTGGCGCCGTTCGATGCGTTCACGACCTGGATCGCGCCGAAGTCAGCGTCCAGTTCCTCGGCCACGATGGTCGCCAACCCCGTGTGAATGCCCTGCCCCATTTCGATGTGGCTGGAGTACACGACGATCGTACCGTCCGGTTTGATGCGAATGTATGGGTGAACCGGGTCGCCCTTTTCCTCGGGCGTGAGTTCCGCCATGTCCGACTCGGGCAATGCCGTGATCGTCTGAATGACTTTCCCTGAAGCCAGGGTTTCCGCCGCGACGTGGATCGCTTGCCGGATACGCGGATAGGTCCCGCAGCGGCATAGGTTTCCGTTCATCCAAAGCGAGATCGCTTTGTCGTCGGGAGAGGGATTCGACTGAAGAAGGGCGATTGCAGCAATCGTTTGCCCGGGCTGGCAGTACCCGCACTGCACGACGTTCCCGTTGTGCCAAGCGTCGCGGACTGCATCGACTACGCGCCCGGAAACGCCCTCGACGGTCGTCACCTGCTTGCCGGCGGCCCGCTCGGCCGGGGTTTGGCACGATTTAACGTTGCGCCCGTCGATCAGCACCGTGCACGCGGCACAGAACCCCGCTCCGCAGCCGTACTTCGTCCCGCGAAGCTCCAGCACGTCGCGGAGGACCCACAGCAGGGGCATCTTGGCATGGCGGTCGTCGACCTCGACGTCAGCGCCATTGATGGCTAGCTTCAATCCACTCCCTCACGCTCGATAACCCAATGTCGCTCGCGGGTGGGCGATCAGTCATCACCGGAAGTTGGTGAGTGCAGCCGGGGAAGGTCACCACGCCTTCATGCCTCCGTCTACGACGATATCGACGCCGGTCACGTACGAACTCTCGTCAGAGGCCAGGAACAAGGCGACGTTCGCCACCTCCTCTGGCCGGCCGAGGCGCGCCAGCAGCGTCTTCCCGAGCATGTAACCGGCCCATTCCGGGTCCTTCAGCTGCTCGCGCGTCTGGTTCGTCTCGATCACTCCAGGCGAAATCGAGTTGGCGCGAATCCCGTGCTCGCGGCCCTCCATCGCCAACTGCCGGGTCATGCCGATGATGCCGGCCTTCGACGTGGTGTGGGCGAGAGATCCGAGGGTTTTAAAACTCAAAAGGGCGTTCAGCGAAGCCATGTTTACTACGACTCCGTGGCTCGTCTTCAAGTAAGGCCAGGCGGCGCGCGTGAGGTAGAACACGAGATCGACTTCCTCCCGGCGATCGCGATCCCACTCCTCATCCGAGATGTCTTCGAGCCAGTTGAAATACGCCATTGCGGCGTTGTTAAAGAGCACGTCGATTCGGCCAAACTTGCTCACGGCAAAATCGACGAGCCGCCGGCAGTCGGCTGGCTCGTCCAGGCGGCACGGCTGCAGAGAAACCATCGACCCGCCCGCGGCAAGAACCGCATCGACCGTGGCTTGCGCAGGCTCTGCTTGAAGAGCGCATCCCACGACTATGGCGCCTTCGCGGGCAAACGTTAAGGCGGCTTCGCGGCCGATGCTGCCGCCGGTGCCGGTTATGATACAAACCTTTTCTGAAAGCCGCTTCGACAAGCGTTTACCCCCGCTAGTAAATCCAATGTCGCGCCGCCGAAGGTGAGTCGTCATCGCCCGATTATGGTGACGGATCCCGCTTCGACGGCACGAAGTCAGCCTCGCAAGACGCGTTCGCCGCCGAGGCAACGGGGCGGCTCGTCGTGCGCGACGTCGAGTCGGGCGAAATCCTCAAACCCAGTCTGGTCCCGGCGTGCAGCGGTCCGATCCGGCTACGGGGAAACGTCCGAGTCGCCGCCGCGGGCGGGTTCGAATTGCGATGGCACGCACGCCGACATCGGTTTCAGGGACGGCCTTGGCGCACTCGGGGCCCCGGCGGCCGAAACCCTGGGGGAGTGAGAGGCGGTTGGTTAAAACCAATGCTCGTGGATCGCGCCGTCGTGACGGGCCTCGTCAAGCGAGAACGCCTCATTCGCGTTCTCGACCAAGCGCTCGAAAAGCGCGTTACATTGATCTCTGCGCCCGCGGGGAGCGGCAAGACGACGCTCCTGCGTAGCTGGGTCGAGCGCATACAGGGCACGTATCGGGTTGTCTCGGTGTCGGGGCGCGGAGAGGAGGACGAACAGGCGTTCTGGCTGTCGTTGCTTGCCGGTGTGGGTGCGGTCGAAACGCCGGCCGCGGCGCCTGCGTTCTGCGGAGCCCGCGGAGTCGATCGCCTCCTCGCGCAGTTGAACGAGAATCTCGAGCCGATCGTCATCGCCATCGATGACGCTCACGAACTCGCGCAGTTGGCGCTCTACAACGTCGCAAAGCTCGTCGCCGAACTTCCCGCGCACGCGCACGTCGTTTTGTCGTCGCGCCGCGATCTCCGGCTCGGAACCCATCAGCTGCGTCTTTCCGGCGAGCTGACGGAGATTCGCGCTGAAAACCTGGAGTTTACTGAATCTGAAACCCGCGAGCTTCTCGCGAGATCCGGTATCACACTCTCGAACGAAGCCTTGCGCACGCTCCAAGAGCGAACCGAGGGTTGGGCTGCCGGCCTGCGGCTCGCGACGCTTTCGCTTGCGGTCGAGGCCGATCCCGAAGCCTTCGTTATGGAGTTCTCGGGCAGCAACCGAGTCGTTGCGGATTATCTCGTGGCGGAAATGCTGGAGCGGCAACCCGCAAACGTTCAGCGGCTGCTTCTGGCGACGTCAATTCTGGATCGCGTCAACGCCGAGCTTGCCGACCTTCTCTCGGAGACGACGGGTTCGGACCGAGTTCTTCTCGGGCTCGAAGACGCGAATGCCTTCGTGCTGTCGCTGGATACCACGCGAACCTGGTTTCGCTATCACCATCTCTTTCGCGAGTTGCTCCGGCTTGAGCTTCGGCGCACGATCCCCGAGCAGGTTCCCGAATTGCACCGTCGTGCCGCCGGCTGGTTCGCCGCGCGCGAGCAACCGATCGAAGCGATACGCCATCTACAAGCCGCCGGCGACTGGAAAGGCGCAGCAACCCTCCTGACCGACAGCATCTTCGATCTCTTGATGGGCGGGAATCGGGAGACGATCAGAGGGCTTCTCGCCGTGTTTCCTCGTTCGGCGCGCCTCGCTCATCCCGAACTTGCCATCGTCGACGCGGCGCTCGAAACGATGCAGGGACGCTTTGCCGAAGCCGCTACGCACCTCGACGTCGCCGACCGCGAAGTCGAGCGTCTCCCACCCCACCGCCAGGTCGCCTATCACGTTGGCGTCGCGACCCTGCGGCTCGGTTTGGCCCGGCGCCAGGGGCATCTCGACAGCGTCGTCGATCAGATCAACTTTTTCAACACCGCCGATGAGGATTGCCCGGTATCGAACACGCCACTGAGCAAGGTTCTGAGCGCCGTCGCGCTCATGAACCTCGGCATCGTCGAAATGTGGTCGGGGCGCTTAGCCGACGCTGACGAGCATTTGCGTGAAGGCGCGGAGCTGGCCAAACACGTCGGCCAGCCCTATATCGAAGTGACGTGCATGGCAAACATGGGCTTCACCTCTAAGATTCGCTCGTTCGCGAGCGCTCTCGAGCAAAGCGAGCGCGCCGTCGAGCTTGCGGACTCGTACGGTTGGGAGAATGAAGGGGCGATCGCGCCCGCGTTGCTGACGCTTGCCGGCACGAACTTCTGGGCCGGGGACTTCGGCGCGGGCGAAGCCTGGTTGCACCGTGCTGCGAAGGTGATCGAACCGGATACGAATCCACCGGTGGAACTGCTGCTTCATATCGTCACCGGGATGCTTCATGTCGGGCGCCGCCGGCTCGGGGAAGCGCTCCGCGAATTTGAAGAGGCGATACGCATGCAATCGCTGATGATCGGCGAGCACGTATTCGCAGCAAATGCAACCGCCTGGGCGGCGGCCGTCAAGGCGCGACTCGGCATGATCGAAGACGCCCGCGCCCTACTGGTGGCGCCACCTCAGGCGCGCGCCGCATCCGCCGTCATGCGAAATGCCGCCGCCGTGGTCGCACTCGCTTCCGGGAGACCTGATGCGGCTCTCGCGATCCTGAGCGACGTTCTCGAGGGGCGGCTCCATATTATTCACGACTACGTACTCGTCGAGGCCAATCTTCTGGCCGCGAGCGCCTATAACAACCTCGAGAATGCTTCCGAAATGGTTTCGCACGTTGAAACGGCGCTCGGACTTGCGGAGCGAGATCGATTGATCTTCCCGTTCGCAATGACCGATGCCATCGACCTCGTGCGGCAGCTGCAACGACACAAGACCGCGCACGCTGCCCTATTGTTTGATATCATCGACGTCCTCGAAGAGGCGCCCGCGCGCGATGATCGCCGTCCGGCGCACGCCGCGAATGAACTCAGCGCTACCGAGTTGCGCGTGCTGCGCTATCTTCCTACCAACCTCTCGCGGTCGGATATCGCGCACCAGCTCTACGTCTCGGTTAACACCGTCAACACCCACGTCCGCAACATCTATTCGAAACTCGGTGCCGGCAGCCGAACTGAAGCCGTCGACCGCGCGCGTCAGCTCCGCCTCCTAGCCCACTAGAGCTATCGGGAGCCGTCCCTAGGCCTTAGTAGGGTCGACGATCGGAAACGGTCGCCCGCCACACTCGCTCACTAGATTCAGGCGATGCGGATTCACTAGCGTCCGTATCAGAATGGAACCGTGCAAGGCCCGGCGGCGAAGCTTTACCTCATCCACGTCGAGGGGCACCTCGGCGCGACGTCACTCGCGGCCTTCCCTGAAATGGTGTCGCAGCAGCGGGGCGCAGATTGTTTTCTCACCGGCCTCGTGCCAGACCGCTCCGCGCTGTTTGGTATCCTCGCACAGATCGAGGCGCTCGGATTGGACCTCATCGAGCTTCGCCGGCTCGTTCCTAGCCCAGAGCCGGCAGAGAGGAAAGGATAGCTCCGAATGGCAAACGCCCCCGTCCGCGATCAGTTGGCAGACCACCTCATCACGCCGAAGAACTCGGCACTGATCGTCATCGACTACCAAGATTCGCAGTTCGCAACGGTCCGATCGATGGACGCGAAGTTGCTACTAAAGAACATCGTGTCGACGGTAAAAGCGGCAAACGCGTTCAAGGTACCGATCGTTCACTCGACCGTGAACGTCGCATCGGGTCAGGTAGGACCGACCGTCCCCGAGCTCGCTGCGGAGCTCAAGGCATTTCCGCCAATTGACCGCACGACGGTCAACTCGTGGGAAGACCCCGACTTCGCCGCAGCCGTTCGCGCTACCGGACGCCGCAAGCTCATCTTCTGCGCGCTGTGGACCGAAGTGTGCATGGCCTTCGCCGCTCTCGATGCCCTACGCGAGGGCTACGAAGTCTATCCCGTTGTCGATGCTATTGGCGGAACATCGGTCGAAGCGCACCGTGCCGGCCTTGAGCGCGTGATCCAAGCCGGCGCGCAGCCGATCGGCTGGGTTTCCCTCGCCTGCGAGCTGCAACGTGATTGGAACCGCATCGAAACGGTCCCCGCCATCGTCGACATCGTTCTCAAAGATCGGCTGCTGAAGGAGTAACGCGCACGATGAACCTTTGGAACACGATGCGCTCGAAAGCGCTGGCAACGGCGTCGGCCCTGCTCCTTTTCGCGAGCGCCTCGTCTGCCGCGAGGTCCGCCGCCACCAACTGGACCGTCCTCGTGGGCGGCCAGACCCCGGACGTCAGCGTCTACGCGAACGGGTTCTTCCCGCGCGAGCTAACGATCCACACCGGCGATACGGTGGTCTTTCAATTTGCCGGCTTTCACAACGTCACGTTCCTAAGCGGCGCCGCCCCTCCGCCTCTGGCCATCAAAGACGGCAGCGGGTACGACGGCAACCCCCAAGTGTTCTTCCCTGCCGGCTCCAGCACGTATGACGGCACCGGCTTCCACAACTCCGGCGTCCCCCCGGGCGACAAGCCGTTCTCGTATTCGCTGACGTTCACGAAGGCTGGGCGATACGAGTACGCCTGCACGCTCCATCCAGGCATGACCGGCATCATCGACGTAGTGGACGGCGCCGTTGCGGAAACGCCCGACGCCGCCATAGCACGCGGCAAGGCCGAACGAGCCGCAACGCTTGCCGCCGGCATGAAGGCCTATGACGGCACGACGCCCCAAACCAGCGGCTCCAACGTGGTCGTTACCCTCCTCGGCAGCAGCCGGGATCGCTATTCGGTTCTGCGCTTCACGCGCGATCCGCTGGTGGTTCCAGCCGGAACGATCGTAACTTGGAGGGTCAACGATCCATTCGAAGTCCATACCGTGACGTTCCCGAGCGGCGCGCAATTGCCGCAGTTCATATCGGCGCAGCCTCAGCCCGGCGGCCTCCCAAAAATCATTCTGAGCACCGCGGCACTTACGCCCACGTCCGCGACCACCTACGACGGCACCGGCTGGATCAACTCCGGTCTGCTCGGCGCCCCAGGCGCACCGAGCCACGCGCCGTCGTCGTTCAGCCTGACCTTCACCAAACCCGGCCGCTACGTGTACTGGTGCCTCGTCCACGACGAAGCCCACCAAGAAGGCGTCATCATCGTCAAGTAACGCGCTACTAGTTGAGGGAAATCCATGGCAAAACTCATCGCGATCATAGGTTACGGCCCCGGCACGTCGGCGTCTCTTGCCGAAAGATTCGCAAAGGAGGGCTTTTCAGTCGCACTCGTCGGCCGCGATGAGAAACGCCTGGCAGCGGGCGTCGCGTCCCTAAGCGCTCGCGGCACGACAGCCTCAGGATTTTCGGCGAACGCCGGCGACCCCGAGTCGATCCGCGCGACCATCCGCAACATCCGCTCGCAAATGGGCCCGATCGACGTCCTGCAGTGGAACGTGTACGGCGGCCTCGACGCCGGCGATCTGCTCGCTGCCGAGCCATCCTCCGTCCGCGCCGCGTTCGACGCGACGGTCGTCGGCGTCCTCGCCGCCACCGCTGAGGTGCTTCCGGACTTGAAGAAGAATCGCGGCGCGCTCCTTATATCAAATGGCGCGTTCGGCGTCATAGCGGACGAAATGGACGAAATCGCGGTAAAGCAAAACGTCATGGGAATTGCGATCGCAAGCGCCGCCAAGAACAAGCTAACCGGTTTGCTCGCGCACCGCCTTAAGAGCGAGGGCGTCTATGTGGGCGAGGTAATGGTGTACGGCACTATAAAAAATACGCCGTCCGGCAACGACAACTCAATCGACCCCACCCAAATAGCGGAAGAATACTGGAGGCTCTATCAAGCACGAGATGTGACGCGCGCCGAAGTCAAGCACGTTCCGTGAGTGATAGCTCGAAGCCGTCTGCAGCCATCGTCATGCGCCCCATGACGGACGCGGATGCTAGGGCCAGAGCGGCGCTTCGACCTCTGTTAGCGCCTCGCAAGGGTGTGCGAAGCGATCTGGCTTCCAGTAGAGCCGCTTTCGACGCCGCGATGTCGCAGATTCCGGCAGCGCCAAACGTCGAATGCACCGATGACATCGTCGGCGACGTCCCGGGAATCTGGTGTCGCCCGATCAATTCTGCGACTCGTGTGATCCTCTACCTTCACGGAGGCTGGTTCGTATCGGGCACGCCGCACGGGTACCGCAACTTCGTCGGGCATCTCGCGGCGCGAGCGGACGCCCCAGCGCTTATTCCCCAATATCGATTGGCCCCGGAACATCAATTTCCGGCGGCAGTAGAGGACGTACACGACGCATACCAAGGTCTCGTTGATCGCGGAGTGCGAGAAATAACAATTGTTGGCGATTCGGCGGGCGGTCAGCTGGCGCTTGAACTGTTGGCCAGGATCGTCCGCGAGATCCACGGGCGATGCCCTAGCAACGCGGTGTTGCTATCGCCGGTGACCGACCTGTCGCAGTCCGGCGCAACCTGGGAATCCCGCGACGCTATGGACCTGCTATTTACGAAGCAGCAAGTGCGCGAACTGATTGACTTGTACCTCGGCGACACGGACCGCGCGCTCCCACTATCATCACGTACTCGCGATTTTAGCCGCTTTCCGGCGATGCGCATTCACACGGGCGACGACGAGGTGCTCCTCGACGACTCCCTGCGCCTCGCGCAACGCGCATCCGATATGGGGGTCGACGTTCGACTCGACGTCTGGGAGGGCATGCTTCACGTCTTCCCATCGTCCTTCGCGCAATTCGAAGCCGCCGACGCGGCCCTCAACGAGATCGCCGCCTTCATCCGCAACAGTTAAGGAGAATCTATGTCTGACATCGCCAAGCCCTTTGACGCCGAAGGTTTCGTTCGCAACGCCTACGCCATCGCCGAACGCAAGGATCTAGAAGGTTGGAAATCGCTATTTAACCCCGACGGCACGTTTGTCGATGAGTCGGTAAAGATCACCTATACGGACGGTCATTGGGACTATCCGGTCAAAAACTACGGCACCGCGTTCGCGGATATGCATCGAGAACTGTACGATATGTGGCACGTTGGTAACACCGTATTCGTGCGGCTCGCGCTGCAGGGCACGCATACGGGCCCACTCGAGACTCCGTTCGGCACCATCGCTCCCACTGGGAAAAGGATGGACGCACCCTGCGTCGACATCTTCGAACTGGAAAACGGAAAAATCAAGAAGTTCGACTGCTATCCGGAAGGCTCGATCATCCTGACCCAACTCGGAGTCATGGAATTAAGAACCTCGCCTTCTTCTGAGTAGGTAACGTGGGCGATGACGAACCAGCCGCACCCGTTCGGTCGACAGCCCTGCGGAGGACATCGTCAAGTCGTCTCTCAGAGAGAGACCTGCGCGAGCGGTGCCTGTCCGTATAGCTGATGCGCGAGCAGTATACGGCAATCGCCCGTCTTTTGTCCCAGCAGGTCCGCTTTTCGGTTGCGACGCTGACGGCGACGCGCAACTCGACGCCTGCGCCGGTCGGGACCTGTCTGCTCGTCTTCGAAGGGGACCACTTCGCGGGGAATATCGGGGCCGGCTGCCACGAGGCAGAGATTATTGAAGCAGGGCGACTGACACTTGCCGACGGCCGCTGCCGTTTTTTGGAATTCGGAATGAACGACGAGCTTTTGGACGGTTCCGTTTGCGGCGCGACCCTCAGCGTCATCGTGTGGAAGCCTGCTCCGGATTTTCTCCCGCTGGCCAATCGGATCGCTGTTGGGAACGAGATGGTGACCCTCATCGTCGGCAGTTCGACCTTATCGATCCCGCCGAAGCGTCGTCTGGTCATCGTCGGCGCCATCGACCTGGCCGAGCATCTTACGCGGTTTGCCCGGTCGGCCGACTTTCACGTTTCCATCGTCGATCCCCGGCCCTCGTTTGCTACGCGCCTTCGACAGCCCGATGCCGACGATTTGCTGCTCGCGTGGCCGCAAGACGTGCTCCCAGCCATGCTTGCGGCAGCCGACGCCGCCGTGGTCATGGCGCATGACGTAAAGATCGATCTGCCCGCTCTGCGCTGCGCTCTCGACTCCAGCGTCCCCTACGTTGGCGCCCTTGGAAGCAGGCGATCTCAGAAGGCGCGCCGCGAATCATTAGCTGAACTCGGATACGCTGAAGAGGTGCTCGATCGTGTCCATGGCCCGGTTGGACTCGACCTGGGCGCCGTCACGAACTCCGAAATTGCGTGCGCGATCCTCGCGGAGGTCCTCGGCGCGCTCAATGGGAGATCGGGGCGTTCGTTGAGCCGGTGCGGAATCGTGAAAAACGACCGACGTGACACCGCCTCGTCCGTCTCCGGCTAAGGGCTCGGGATTAACTCCTGCCCGATAATTCCCCGCATCGCGCCAGTGTCGAGGCACGTCTCGTTTTTATGGGAGTGCCGCACGTTCGGGCCACGGGCGGCGAGAACCGCGTGCTGGCCGAACACGCCGGACTGTGTCCGCTGGACAACCCGCGCATTAGTGCGGTGGCCCGCGAAGACCTCGTGGAGTTCGCTAGAAATACGCTCATGCGGGAGGCCGAGGGGCTGCGGGAACGCGCCCGCCACGCTCGCCTTCACCGTGGCGGCTATCGCCTCGACAACCTCCACGCCGTCTTCGTGTTGTACTTCGCTTCGCGGCGCGGTCTCTCGAAGGCGATCCTGGTGCCCGCTGAAGGGAAAGCTCAATACTGTAAGAGTGACAATGGATCAGCACTGGTCCGCGTCAGGCCGTCGATCGACCACTCCGGCTCGGACGCCGGTGGTTGCGCGTCTGCTGCTACTTTCGCATCTGGCACATTCCTAGCGTGATTACGCTTATTCGGTGTCTAGCCCCGGCGGGGGCACTCCATGTCCGCACTCGATTCTTGCCTAGTCACGCCGGCCTGGGGGAACGCGGTCTGGCGTGAATAAGTCTACCCTGCGCCAAGTTCCTGAGAGGGGTCGCTCCAACCGCGCGTAACGGGCAGGCAAGGGCGCCGGCTCAGCCAAGCGCTCAACACGAATGTATATTTACGAGCTCAATGCGACTGCGACATCGGCAAACGAGCGCTTCTTGCCGCGTGACCGGCATCTGATCTGGATGTTCTCGACTAAAGACTTTCGGGACCGCTTCGCCAGCACGGTTCTTGACAAGCTTCAGCCGATGGGCTGGGTCGACATCCAGCTTAAACGCAAATTGTACTCCCACGACGACGTCGAGAAACTCAGTTTCCGCCCAGAACCAGTTGACGGGTGCGAATAAAGTAGTCCGCTTTTCGAGGTAGAAAATCCGGGGTCTAGGCTCCGATCGGCACTGACCCGAGGTCATGACCAAGCTCGGCGAAGCTTTCGCGGCACCCGTATATGCTGAGTCGCTAGTTGATCACGACCCACATGTAACCGGGATAGTTGCCTCCGTACCCCGTCCCAGCCCAAAGGTTGGAGTTGGGGTAGTTATAGGCGTTGCCATAAGGCGTCGGATAGAACGACCAGCCGGAAGCGGTCGAGACATTGGACGCGCTGATGTTTCGAACATACTGGACGCCGCAGTAGCCATCGCGTACGGTGAACGTGCCGACCATAGTCGAACCACTGAAGATGTTCACGGTAATCGACAGCTGCGATTGCCCACCGAAGGGGACGCTGTACGCGGCGTAGATCGGCACGTAGCCGAAGGGAAAGAGCTGTGCCGAATAAGGATTTTTCGTCCAACCTCCTCCGGGAGCGATAATCTGGCCCGCGTTCTTATTGGGAACCACGCGGACGGTCAGGAGATTCGGCGTCCCGTTGAACACATTCATCATGACGTTCTCGCATTTTAGGCTGTTGCTGGTTCTTTGCAACTGCGACCAGCCGTTCATGCCGTTGAACAACTGGAAGCGTGCCTGCTCGGGAAGCGGCGTCGGGGCGGCCATCAGTTGCTGGGTCGGGCAGTTTTTATATTTGCCGTTGCCCTGGCAGAGCACGTTCACGTTATACGTTCCGCTCGCGCTCCCGAACGTCAAATACGCGTACGTATCGTAGCTCGGCGACTTGAACGGATTCGTCGACGTTTGCCCCGGGTTCATCGAAAGCTGATAGGCTGACGGAAAAAACGTTTGGAGCAACACGGTCTGGTAGGCGGCGATGCCTTCCTTTTCCATTGCACCTTCGTCGGCGAGGGTGATTCCCAAGCCGTTCGGCCCATCTTGAGCGGTGAGCGGACCGACCTGCTCGAGCTTATGCCAGTTCCAGACGATAATCTCGAGCTGATTGCCTTCGTTCTCGACGTTATTGGTGAACATTGTCGAGAGCTGGCCGTACAGCGACTGCGCGGTAGCCGCAATGGGAGTCTGCAACGCCGTGTGATGCGCGGTGTTATAGTCGATCGTCGTCTGCATTAAGTTGGCAAACAGACCCGACTCGGCTCCCCCCAGGCTCAGCACCGAGTACACGATGCCCCGAAGAAGGATGAGCGGAGAGACTTTGACCTTTTGGGTCGACTGAATCTGCTGCGCGATGGGATTGATTTGCCCCGATGCTCCTGTAAAGATATCGGAGAGCACGGTCTGATACGAGCTGAACGTCAGAGAAACGCCTTGGGCGTAGTTGCACTCGGCGTGCATCTGTTTCGCCACTACCGACCAATCCGCCGCAGTGATCGTCGCAGTTTGCGCGGCATTGCTCGGGTTGTATGGCTGCGGCCCGCTTGGCGGGCTCGTGGCGTTTGCGCTGTTGACGCAGTTGCTGATAAAGCCGGTATCGTTGACGTTGATGTAGTCGCAGCGTATGCCGTAGGTGGTGTTGTACGCACCGTAACCCGGCTCGCCGGGGATGATGCAGTGTGGTAGCGACGTGATCGTGTCGCTGAGCGCGTTGGTGCTGATGTAGTAGTAGGCGGCCTGCTCGCCGGCCACGTCGGTGACGCCGGCGCCGGGCACCGTCGTCACCGACGGTTGCGGAAATGCCGGGCCGCTGGTCGGTTCTGCGACGACTGTCGAGAGCAGATAGTTGGGATATGCGTACCAGCGGCTCGTCGAACCGGTCGTGCCGCCGGCGAGGCCGACGCATCCGCCGTTCGCGCCCGGCGTGCAGGTCTGGGCCAGGACGCCGCCGTTGGCGTTGTTCACGGTCGCCGTCGAAACGTCGTAATACCATTGCTGAAAGGACGTCTGGCCGCTGGTAAACGGATACGTATTCTGATTCATGTAGACAGCGGGACTCAACGACGAAGACGCCCCGAGATCGAGGTTGACCGCTTGCGCCGCAAAACCCGTGAGCAAGCTGGGGTAGGTGCCGCTCGGAACGCTCGCGCCCGTTGGAATCGGCGTCTGGCCGACCCAGGGCTGCAGCGGAAGAAAGCTCTGGGCGCTTCGCAGGAACACGTGCTGACTCGAGCTCGTGCTTCCGGGCGTCACCTGCACGAGCTTCCATAGTAGGTTCGTTTGGGGCGCAGTGCTTAGGCTCACCGTGCCGGCCGTAACGCCGCCGTTCGGTCCTGGAGCGCCCTGCGGCAGCGGGCCGTTGACGGCGAGAACGTAGGGCGTCGTTTGCGGAACCGGTGCCGAACCAGGCACGCCGGGAACCGGCGTTTGGAGCTGGTAGCCGTTGACGAGATAAAACCAGTGATCGTTTTGCGCCCCGGCATACGGCGTACTGGCCTTCGATGCGATAGCCCCATACGGCGAATCCGGCGAGAACGGCGGCACGACCGGCACGAAGAATGCGCCGTGTCGAATCCTGATGTGACCGCCGGTGGGTCCGGGATTCGGAATAGGCGTGGTGCCGCTATTACTGCCGCATGCTGCGACGAAGGCCGCAAAAGTAAATGCAATGGCGCCCAACGCGCCGATCCGGAGCCGTCGGTCCCTCATAACGGCGTTTTCTGGTGGCGTTCGAGGGTCGCCTGCTAGGCTTGCAAGCTGCCGGCGACTTCGAACGTGACCCGCTCGAGTCGTCTCTTACAAAAGTTCGGCCATTTCGGGCACGGCGCCAAGCTGCCGCAGAAAGCCGTGAGCGTCGTAATACGAATGGCCTTCCACGATCTTCCCGTCGGCGAAACGCCACCAGAAGACGCCCGCGAGTTTGACGACCGTATTCTTCGCTTTGATATTTCCGAATTCGTTCGTATGCGTGCCGCGCGAAGAGAAGCGCGCGACCACCACGTCGCCGTCGGCAACGATCTCGTCGATGGTGATGTGCAGATCGGGGAAAGCGTGGCGGTAAAAGTGTACCAGCTTCTTTATGGCGTTCGGGCCGGGTCCGTGACTGCGCTTCCACGGATCGTGCGGATCGTGGTGCATGTACGATTCGGCGTGCGTGTCTTCCATCGAGGCAAGATTGCCTTTGTTCCAAACCTCGTCGATATGGCGCCGGGCCACGGCTTTATTGCGATCCGACACGGGCGTCTTCTCCTTGCAGGCGGTGATGGGGGTGGGCCGCCGCCATACGTTCGAGCGGCGGCCGGCCGTTTCCGTCGCGGGGCGCCGGGCTTTGAGGCGGGAAGTAGCGATAGGATGACGACCGCGCCGATGCCACCGGATCCACCGCACACGCAGCCGCCGGCAGGGTGGCTGGGTCTCTCCGCACTTTCACGACGGCACCCCCATGCCGCCGGCGAAGTCCGGGAAGGGTGAGATGGAGCGGTTTCGGCCGGTAGCGGAATCCATCGTGTTGAGCACGACGTTCGAGCGCGCGCCCGACGGATCGTACCCCGAGGGGTACGAGTACGCGCGCGACGATAATCCCAATCGGAGGCACTTCGAAGAAGCGTTGGCGGCGCTCGAAGGCGGCTTCGATGCGGCGGCGTTTGCGAGCGGATCCGCCGCAACGATGACGCTGTTTCAATCGCTCGGCCCGGGAGACCGCGTCGTGGTCAGCGACGATTGCTACGTCGGCGTCCGCCACATGCTCGACGGCGTCTTTTCGCGGTGGGGCTTGCGAACCGAGTACGTCGATACCGCCGACGTGCGGGCTCTTCGAAGCGCCCTCAGCCGGCCGGCCGCGCTGCTCTTCATCGAGACGCCGGGCAACCCGCGCATCAGCATTACCGATATCCGGCAGGCGGTCGAGCTTGCGAAGGGCGCCGGTGCGATCGTCGCTTGCGACAACACCGTGGCGACACCGTGCCTTCAGCGGCCGCTCGATCTAGGCTGCGACTTCGTCGTGCATTCCACCACGAAGTATCTTTCCGGCGGCGACGATGCGATGGGCGGGGCCATCGTAGCGGCAGCCGATGGCGACGCGTGGCAACGCATCCGCTTCGCACAAAAGGCGTGCGGCTGCATACCGTCGCCCTTCGCGAGCTGGCTCACCTCCCGCTCGCTGCCGACGCTCGACCTGCGGGTAACGCACCAAAGCGACACGGCGTTGGCGCTGGTCCGGAAGCTGCAGGCTCACCCAAACGTGGAAGCGGTTTTATATCCCTTTCTCGAATCGCATCCGGGCTACGGCGTCGCAACGCGGCAAATGCGTGCCGGCGGGGCGTTGATGTCGATCCTGGTGAAAGGCGATGCAACCGATGCCGTAGCCGTGGCGAGCCGGCTCCGGACGTTTCGGCGCGCTACGAGTTTCGGCGGTGCGGTGAGTCTGGTCGAGCACCGGAAGTCGGTGGAAGGCCCCGAATCGAAAACGCCGGACAATCTCTTGCGCGCGTACGTCGGGCTCGAAGCGGTCGACGAGCTGGCGGCCGACCTCGAACGAGCGTTGGGGTAGAAAGCGAAACGAGCGCGCCGTGAGAGCGGCGCGCTCGTTGGTTTTGGCCGGCGAACCGAACCTATTGGTGAATCGGCCCCGTGTAAACGGCTTCGAACGCCGACCCGGGCACCGCCTTGAGCAGGTTGAGCTCGTTGCCGTTGAAGCACTTGCCGCCTTCGGTGCCGCCCTGGCCTTGGAAGAACCAGTTCGAGCCGTTGTCGGCGACGATGAAGCCGTACTTCTTCAAAGAGTTCAGGATGATTCGAGCCTGTCCCTTATAGTACGACGTGATCTTGAACGAGGCTTTGAGCCGGAAGCGTTCGCCCATCGGCGGCAGCCCAGTGTTGCTGATTCCGGCGGAGTGGGTGGCCGGCAGCACGTAGCCGGCGAACGTGTTGTTGAACGTCACGCGCACCGCGTGATTGATCGCGCCGTTGGCGATATCTTGGCACGTGATCAGCGCGGGCGCAATCGGCAGCCCGGCCGCGTCGGCCGACGTCCATCCACGCGGGCGTAACGCCCCCGTCTTGAGATCGAATACCGCGCCGTTGGCGGCTTGCCAAGACTTACCGCCGCTCTTCTCGACGCCTTCCCACATTTCGTAGAGTTTGCAGGCGCCTTGTTGAAGTACGAGCACGTGGCGATCGCCGTAGTTCACGATCGGCGGCTCGCCTTCGATCTCGGCGTTCGGCGGAATCGGGTACGGCCCGGGATTGCTGCTCGACGGATAATTGACGAACTTCACCGGGACGAGCTTTTGGTTCTGCGGCACGATGTTGATCGGAATGCCGTAGGCCGTCTGCCCCTTGTAGTAGTTCGGCCCGAAATCCGGGTGCAGGTTCCCCGAAAGATTCGAAATGTACGTGGCCGATTTCGGATCGAGGGGATACTTCGAAATGTCCACGTTGAACCAGCTTTCGCCGCTGGGCTTGGAGCCGGGTGCCGGAAACATTTGGCATCCGCCAAGCACGGGGATCGCCGAAGAGGAAGTGACCGAAGCGGGAGCGTTTGCAAGAGTGGGAGTAGCTTGGTCGCCGCCGATCGGTCCGGCGGGGATCGTCGAGTTCTGCGAGCAAGCCGTGAGAAGGGTGATGAGAGCCGCTGAGGCTGCGATTCTTCGCATGGTTCCTCCGTTGTAGTGAGCTGCCGCGATACGCCAACTTGCCGGGCATAAACACGCAGCCTACACCCGGCAAGTTTGCGTTAGCGTCGATCCACGCCTTTCCCACGCGTGTGCGAGAGACTGCCGTCGCGGCCGAAACCGGCACAAAGATGGGTAATCCGGGCACGCGCGCTGGCCATATGCCAGGGGGACGTCCGTTGCCGAAGAACCTCCGACCCTCGCTCTCGCCGGCTCAAAGGGAGTCCCTATGAAGGTTCTACGCATCGCACTGGTGGCGATCGTCCTGTTTTCGGCCCTCGCGATTCGCGCGGTCGCCGACGACAACTGGCTGCTGGGAACCTGGGCGACGGCTGCCGGCACGACCTACACCTTTACCGAATCGGACGTTACGCTCAAGGGTCCGAACGGCGCGATGGGCCCCTTCAAGAACGTCAACTACGGGGTCGACGGCGAGACGATTACGGTGACGGCCGACGGCCTGCCGGGGAAGGCCGTCGTGAAGAAGAGCGACGACACGCACGCATCGCTGGATTCCGGCGACGGAAATCCGGTAGCACTCACGAAGCAGTAGCTTATGATCGCGCGGGTGGCGATGCCGGGTGTCTGGATGTGGTCCGCGTGGCAGTCCGACCGAGGCATGCCCTTCAACAGCTATGCGTTCGAGAGCGACGGCGGCTGCATCGCGGTGGACCCGCTCCCGCTCGACGACGCAAGCCTCGGCGAAATCGCAAAGCTCGGCGGCATTCGGACCATCGTCGTCACGAATCGAGACCACGTTCGCGCCGCGCCGCACTTGCGCGAGCGTTTCGGCGCGCGCCTGCTCGCGAGCGACCTCGACGCACCGCTGCTCGGCATACCCGTCGATGCGACGTTCTCTCACGGCGACGAAGTCTTCCCCGGCGCGTTCGCGCTCGCGCTCCGGCACGGAAAGTCGCCGGGTGAGATCGCGCTGCACGTTCCGGGGGCAAAGGCCGCGGTGGTGGGAGACGCGCTGATCGGCGCTCCGGCCGGCGCGCTGAGCGTGTTGCCGGATGAGAAACTCGAGGACCGTCCGGCATTCGTGCGCGAACTGCGCCGGCTGTGGGGCCTGCAGCTCGAAGCGCTGCTGCTCTGCGACGGCCAGCCGCTGTTCGCCAACGCCGACGCCGCGATCGGCGCGCTGCTGGAGCGCATCGGCGGTGCCGACATCCACCGGATCAACCTCGACGAGCTCGACTATTCCATCATCCGCCCGGTCAAATACGGATGCGTGGAGGGCGAGATCGGCTTGCCCATCGGCGCGCGAAAAATCGGGTACCGCGTCACGCGAATCCCTCCCGGAAAAGCGTTCTCTCCGCTGCACTGGCACGTGCGCGCCGAAGAGTTCTTCTACGTGATCGAAGGGCGGCCGTCGATTCGCACGCTGAAAGGGACGTTCGAGTGCCGTCCGGGCGACTTCATCGCCTTCCCGATCGGTGAGGCCGGAGCGCATCAGGTGCTCAACGCCGGCAGCGAGCCGTGTCTCGTGCTGCTGGCCGGCATGGAAGAAGACGCGGTGGAGTTCGAAGCCTGCTTCTATCCCGATTCCGACAAGGTCGGAATGTGGACCACGGCCGGCCGGCTGCGCATGCTGCGAGCCTCGCCCGATCTCGACTACTACGACGGCGAATAGCCGCTAGGCATCGGTCTCGATGGCGGCGGCGGGCAGCAAGGCCTGCGTGCGCCAGTCGTAGCGGATGGCGAGCAGCCGGAAGACGAAGGTGACGGCGACGGCGATCCATGCCGACCACGTCGCGTCGAAATGCAACGGCTCGACGAGCGCCACGAAGATGACCGTGCCGATCAAGGCGGGAATGCCCAGCAGCTGCCCCGGCAGCATCCAAATGCGATTGACCAGAATGTCGCGCAGCAGGCCGCCGCCGATTCCGTTGACGACGCCGACGAAGATGGCCGAGGGGATGCCCAGGCCGAGCTGGAGCGACATCTGCGCGCCCACGCAGGCGTAGGCGCCGAGGCCGAGCGCGTCGACGATATCCGAGAAGGCGCGGAAGTACTTCGACGGCTTGCGCCCTCCGGCCGCAACCGCGGCAATCGTTCCGGCGATCGCGCCGGCGACGACGATCTCCAAGTAGATCGGCGACTGCACGGCCACCGCCGGGCCTTGCTGAAGGAAGATTCCGTCGCGCAGCAACCCGCCACCCATCGCCGAAACGAACGCCATGACGAAGATGCCGCTGTAGTCGTAGCCGCGGCGCACCGCCATGCCGGCTCCCGTGATCGCCCAAATGAACGTCGCGCCGTACTCGAAGAACAGCGGCAGCTGAAACTGCGCAACGTGCATCGCGGCGTTACCCGGGAGCGACTACGCTCTCGCCATCGACCCACGTCTGCGAGACCTTGATATCGCCCAGCTTGGCCGGATCGTAGGTGCGCGGATCGTCTTCGAGGATCGTGAGGTCGGCGTATTTTCCGATTTCCAGCGAGCCGAGCTTGTCGCCCAATCCGCAATGGGCGGCCGCGACTTGCGTCATGCCCTTGAGCGCCAGTTCGATCGGCACGCCCTGTGCGTGTCCGACGATCGAATCGTCGATCGTGCAGCGCCGTGCGACCGCCGTCCCGATTTGGCGCAGCGGGGCGACCGGCGAGCACGGACAATCGCTGTGAATGGAAAACGGGATGCCGGCCTGGGCGAACTCGCGCGCCGGGTACATCCGCTCGGCGCGCTCGGGGCCGAAAATCCAGTCGCGGTACGCGGCGCCGTAATAATAGAGATTGCCCATCATGAAACTCGGCTGCGCGCCGAGCTTCTTCATGCGTTCGGTCTGCTCGGGACGGCTGTTGGCGTAATGCTCGATCCGATTGATGCCGGTCGGGTGCGGGCCGGGGCCATAAGCGGCCTCCAGCGCGTCGAGCGCGACGTCGATCGCGCCGTCGCCGTTGCAATGGATCGAGATCGGCCAGCCCGCAGCCTTGGTCTTGCCCATGAGCTCGCGCAGCTGCGCCGGCGTATAGTTGACGTCGTGACCTTTCGAGGTAGTGTTGAGGTACGGCTCGGTGACGGTTGCCGTGCGTTGCTGTAGCGAGCCGTCGAGTAGGAATTTCACGGCGTAGAACGAGAGCAGCGAATCGGGAATCTCGACGGCGCTCGCGCCCGGCTTGCCGTAGGGAGCGACGAACGCGGACGCCTGCTCCAAGAACTCGATCATGGGGCTTACGTTATAGCGGACCGGCGAGTGCGACATGATCGCCTTGTACGCTTCGAAGATGTGCGGCTGCAGCGCAAACGCCCCGGCCTCGTGAATCATCGTGCAGCCGGTTTTTGCGGCTTCGTGCATGAACTTCGTAAGGCCGGCCGAAATCAGCTCGATGGTGAGCTTCGGCAGGCCGCCGAGAAACCGCATCAGCGCGTTCATCTCGTAAATCATGCCGTCGAGATTGCCCTGCGCGTCCTTTCCGAACGAAGCGCCTTCGATCGTCGTGGAGGCCGTCACGCCCGCCGCCTGAAAGGCGAGCGCGTTCCCGGTCGCGGTATGCATGCTCACGTAGTAGAGAAAGATCGGATGCACGGTGGAGACTGCGTCGAGCTCCGCCATCGAGACGAATCCGCCCTGAAGCACGTCGTCGTAGTATCCGGCGTATATCCACTGGCCGGCGGGCGTTGCGGCCGCCTTCGTGGCGAGCGCCGCGAGCACGTCGGCCTTCGTCTTGCAGTGCTCGGGGCCGACGTTCTGCATCAAGAGCAGCATGAGGCCGCCGGGGAACGGGTGCTGATGCGGATCGATCAAGCCGGGCATGATCGTCCGGCCGTCTAGATCGATACGCCGTGCGTTCGGCCCGCCGGATGCGAGCACGTCGTCGTGGCTGCCGACGGCAACGATCTTGCCCCCGGCGATGGCGACGGCATCGGCTCGAGGATTGCGATCGTCGAGCGTGATCACCTTACCGCCGTGGAAGACCGTCGCGTGCAGGCCTCCGGCATTCGGCGTCTTGGGTGCGAGATGGCCCTGCGCGAGCCCCGAGGTGATGCCGAAAAGATCGCCGGTGCAACTGCGGCACATGGTGAAATCCTCCGAGACGGTAGGAGCGCCGCATTGGCGTCCTTGCGGGAGGCTCCCTTCCGGCGGCGAAGGCGCCGCCATCGAGTGAGGGGAGGGCGGTGCTGACGATGGAATCGTTGACCACGAACGTGCTGTATACGTTCGTCACCTTGCTCGCGATGGTCAATCCGGTGGAAGCGGCGGCGGCGTTCGCGACGCTCACGCAAGGACGCTCGGAGGAGGCACAGGCGCGAATCGCTTCGCGCTCGACGATCGTCAGCTGCGCGATCCTGCTGGCATTCGGGTTTGCCGGCGAGGCGCTGCTGCACGCCTTAGGCGTCTCGCTCGAGGCCTTCGAAGTCGCCGGCGGCCTGCTGTTGCTCAAGGTGGCCTTCAACATGGTCTTTGCGGAGAAGACCGATAGCGAAACCGCCGACAACGCGAAATCGAGCGCGCCCCCCGCTTCCGATCCGTCGGTCTTTCCGCTCGCCATCCCGATCATTACCGGGCCGGGCGCGCTCACCGCCAGCGTCACGCTGGTGAGCCGCGGCCGCAACGAGTGGCTCGCGTACGGCATTCTCGTGGCGTGCGCGATCGTCGTGTTCGCCATCACGTACGCGAGCATGCGCGGCGCGGAGTGGGTGACCAAAGTGCTGGGCAGAACGGGCGTCGACGCGACCGGCAGAATCGTCGGCATCGTCGTGGCCGCCATCGCCATTCAGCTCGTCATCAACGGCATCGCCGGGCTCGTCGGCGGCTTTCACCACTAACGGCGCGGGGCCGGTTATCCGGGCAGCAGCACCATACGGAACCGTGCCCGGCCGCTCATCATTTTGCCGTACGCTTCCTGCGCTCGCTCGAGCGGCATCGTTTCGATCCACGGCTTCACGCCCGCGAGAACGCTGAATTTCATCGCATCCTCCGAATCCACGCACGTTCCCGACGCCCACGAACGCACCGACTGGCGCTTGCCGATCGCCTGCGCGGCGTTGAACGCGAGCGGCTCGAAATCGGCGCCGACGATCAGCAGCTGGCCGTCGTATCCCAGCCCCGGAATCGCCGCCTCCATCGCTTTCGACGAGGTCGCCGTCGCGAGCACGACCTTCGCACCGCCGAGCCGCTGCAGGGCTTCGCCGACGTCTTCGGCGGTACTATCGACGTAGTGATGCGCGCCGAGCTGGCGTGCCAGCTCGCCCTTGTCGGTGCCGCGCGCGATCGCGACGGTCTCGAAGCCCATCTTGGCGGCGTACTGCACGCCCAGATGGCCCAACCCGCCGATGCCGAGCACGGCTACCAGATCGCCGGCGCGCGCCGGGCTATGGCGCAACGCGTTAAAGGTGGTGACGCCCGCGCACATCAGCGGCGCGGCTTCGGCTGCCGAGAGCCCGTCGGGGATGCGCGCGAGCGCGACGGCCGGCACCTCGACGTACTCTTCGTGGCCGCCGTCGTAGTCGATTCCGGGAATCTCCAGCGAACGGCACGTGAGAAAATCGCCGCGGCGGCAGCGGTCGCAGTGCCCGTCGTGCCCGCCGTGCCAGCCGACGCCCACGCGGTCGCCGACGCTCCAGCCTTCGACCCCATCGCCGAGAGCATCGATGCGTCCGGCGATTTCGTGCCCGGGAACTCGTGGAAAGGCGATGCCGGGCCAGACGTTTCCGATCGTGAGCGCGTCGCTGTGGCAAATTCCCGACGCCTCCACGCGGACGCGCACGCGCCCCGCACGCGGCTGAGGTACCGGAAGGTCGGCGAGTTCGAGCGCGCCCGAGGTGGCGCTGGCGACGCGAGCGGCGCGCATCGTCGACGGAGTCGTTGTCGTAGCCATGCCCTTGCCAACGCTCCGCCGGTGGCGCAGGTTGCAAAGAGGGCCGGCCGGCCTCTCCGGCAAGGGGCTGGCCGGCGCGTCGTGAAGACGACCGCGTGAGCGGTCATTTGACGCACGCCGAGTTCGAACGAGTCGTCGGAGAAGCGCTCGACACGCTTCCGAAACGATTTGCCGATCTCGTCGAGAACGTCGCCATCACGGTGGAGGAAGAGCCGAGCGACGAAGACTTAGAGAGCATCGACGACGACGACGGCGACGGCGGAGGTTCGGAACTGCTGGGAATTTATCGCGGCGTCGCCCTCACCGAGCGATCGCACGACGATCCGATGCTCTTGCCCGACGAAATCGCCGTCTTCCGGGGCCCGATCAATCGCGTGACGCGCACGCGCGCCGAAGCCGTCCGCGAAGTCCGCGAGACCGTCATCCACGAACTTGGCCATTACTTCGGGCTCGACGATGAGGAGATGCCGCACTGATGAAACGGTCCTTTTGGGCGCGTGCCGGCGCGACGGCCGCCGTTCTGGCCTTGGCGTGCGCGGTCGCTGCCGCGGCCGCGGATTCGGTCTCGTCGAACGCGGTGTTCCTACCGATCGCTGCCGGCTTGCGCAAGAGCGCCGTGCCGGTGCTGCTCCCCGGCCGGCTGCCGGCCGACGACGCGCACGGCTTGCGCGCCGAACTGCGCTCGGCGGGCAAGGCCGGGTACGCGATCGATCTGGACTATTCGGCGGATTGTAACGGCGCGTCGGCGTGTTACCTCGGCGCCGTGAGCGGCCGGCGATCCGACGGCTCGAAGCTGCCGGGAACCGCGACGAAGCTCGCCAATGGCACGACCGCCTATTACGTGCAGGGCGCCTGCGGCGCATCGTGTTCGAACTCGACGATGACCTTCGATACCGGTGGCGATCGCTACGTCTTCGCGGCCAAAGGCGCGTCGCAGGCCTATCTGGAGGTCTGGACGCAGTCGCTTCGCACCCTCGGCGAGATCGCACCTTAGCGGCGCTTTGGCCGCTTGCCCTGCTCTTCGAGCGGAGGTTCTTCGCGGTCCGTGCGGAAGGGCCCGAGCATCGTCCCGCGGCCGTCTTTTTGCGGGTGTGTGGGTCGGGCGAGGACCACGCTCTTTCTGCTTGTCTTACAAGGAGAAGATCTCGCCTATGAAAATCCCAACGCTGTTTCGTGGCGCATTCGTGGCCTTCGTCCCGTCGCGCTCTGCGCGCTTCCGGCCGCCGCCGCCCGGCAACATTTCGAACGACACAATCACTCGGGGCACGTCATCAAGTCGCTCTACGGCGACAGCGTAAAGGTCGAGTTCGACCGCGAGGAAGACGAGTGCAATTGGGACGTGAAGGTCGACTTCCGCGCCGCCTCCGACGTCAACGTATCCGGCTAACACACCGCGACTTCTTAGGAAGGATGTAGCGTTCATATGAAGATCCAAAGCGTCGTCCGCACCGTACTGATCGCCGCGCTCGCGCTGGTCATCACGTTCGCTCCCGCGTACGCGGACGATTCGTTCACCCTTCACAACCATACCGGCCGCACGATGCACAAGCTCTACGTCGCTCAGTCCGACAGCGACAAGTGGGGCCCCGACATCCTGACGGCAGACGTTCCCGACGGCGAAGACGTGAAAGTCTCCTGGACGCACGGCGAAACCGAATGCAACTGGGACGTCCGCGGCGAGTTCGAAGACGGAACCTACGCCGAGGTCAAAAACGTCGATTTCTGTACCGTCGACGAGGTCACGTTCACTCCCTAGCGGCCAACCGCCGTTCGTTTCGAGGCCCGGGCGGGATTTCGCCCGGGCCTTTCGGTTCGAAGCGATAGCTGAGTTTGGGCGTAAGGGGCGAAGAGTGCGATATCTATGCTCCGTTCGATCAAATGGCCCACGGCGATCGGTATCGTCGTCATTCACGTCGCCGCGCTCGCGGCGTTCGTTCCCGCGCTCTTCCACTGGTCGGCCGTCGCCGCAATGGTCGTGCTGATTCTGCTGACGTCGGCGATCGGCATCTCGCTTTGCTTTCATCGCACGCTCACGCATCGCGGCTTGCGCTTGGTGCGTCCGTTGGAATACGCCACGGCGCTGTTAGGAACGCTCGCATTGCAAGGCGGTCCGATTACGTGGATCGCGACGCACCGGCAGCATCACGCCGCGACCGACCGAGGCGGCGATCCGCACGGAGCCGATCGCGGGTTCTTTTGGTCGCACGTCAGCTGGCTGCTGATGCGCAACGCCAACGTTCCGTCACCCGCCGAGCAAGACCGGCTCGCCGCCGACCTGGCCGCCGATCCGTTCTACCGCTTCCTCGAACGCAACAGCGTGCAACTGCAGATCGCACTCGGCGTGCTGCTGTTCGCCGGCGGCGGACTGTCGTGGGTCGTCTGGGGGATCTTCGTGCGGCTCGTGCTCACCTATCACGCGACGTGGCTGGTCAACAGCGCCTCGCATATGTTCGGCTATCGCACCTACCGCACCACCGATCTCTCGCGCAATAATTGGTGGGTCGCCTTAGTTTCCTGGGGCGAAGGCTGGCACAACAACCATCACGCCTTTCAGTTCTCGGCGCGCCACGGGTTGCGCTGGTTCGAAATCGACGTGATTTGGTGGGTGATCCGGATCCTGGCGTTTCTGCGGCTCGCCGGCGAAATCAAAGTCCCGAGCGTCGCCATGCGCCGGCGATTGGCGTACTGAGCCCGGGCGATGCGGCGGACGGTAACGGGCGCCTTCATCGCGCTCGCTCTGCTGGGATTCGCAGCGCCCGCATCCAGTCAAGAACTCGAGCCTCGCTCGTACTCGCCCACTCCGGTCGATTCGAACTTTCTCGTCGGCACGGTCTCGAACTCGACGGGCACGGTGCCCCTGGATTCAACCCAACCGCTCAGCGACGTTCGACCGGCCATCAATGCTGCGGCGCTGAGTTTCACGCATACGTTTCGATTTGCCGGCCGCACGGCTAGCTGGGCGCTGGTGTTGCCGTACGCCGGCGGCCACGTTACCGCCGCGTTGCTCGGCCAGCCTATCGCGATCGCGCGGTATGGATTTGCCGACGTCCGCGCGCGGCTTGGAGTGAGCCTTCTCGGCAAGCCGTTGACGCCCGCAGAGTTTGCTCGCCGCACGCCGGCGACGACGCTCGGCGCGAGCGTAACCGTCACGGCGCCGACGGGCACGTACGATTCGTCGCAGTTCCTCAACGTCGGCTCGAACAGGTGGACGATCAAGCCGGAGATCGGCGCGGAACAGCCGATGGGGAAGTGGTTCGCCGACGCCTCCGCCGGCGTTTGGATTTTTGGAAACAACGCGAACTACTTCAGAGGAAAGACGCTGCGGCAATCGCCGCTGGCGATCTTTCAACTCCACGCGGGATACAACTTCCGGCCCGGTCAGTGGCTCGCGCTCGATGCGAATCGCTATGCCGGAGGCGCGACCAGCGCGAACGGCGGCGAGGGAATCGACGCGTTATCGAACTCTCGATACGGCCTTTCGTTTTCGCAACCGATGGGCGCCGGCGTTTCGGCGAAGGTCTCGTGGTCGCATTGGCTCGACGGCCAATACGGCCAGAGATTTACCACCATCGCGGCCGCGCTTCAATACCTATGGTTTAACGCTCGCTAGGACCGCTGCAAATCGCACTCGGCGTGCTGCTGTTCGCCGGCGGCGGGGTGTCGTGGGTCGTCTGGGGGATCTTCGTTCGGCTGGTGCTCACCTATCACGCGACGTGGCTGGTCAATAGCGCCTCGCACATGTTCGGCTATCGCACTTACCGCACCACGGACCTTTCGCGCAACAACTGGTGGGTCGCGTTGCTTTCGTGGGGCGAAGGCTGGCACAACAACCATCACGCCTTTCAGTTCTCGGCACGCCACGGGTTGCGTTGGTTCGAAATCGACGTGATTTGGTGGGTGATCCGGATCCTGGCATTTCTGCGGCTCGCCGGCGAGATCAAAGTCCCGAGCGTCGCCATGCGCCGGCGATTGGCGTACTGAGCTGGGCTCGCGACTTTTCGGCGCGTGCTAGTTCGGTGCGATGCACCCGGGCACGGGCGTGGGAACGGCAACGGCCGCGACCTTATTGACGGCATACTCCGTCGCCCACAGCCGCTGATCCGGTCCGAACGTTAGGCCCATCGGTCCCGATTTCGCGCTCGGCATCGCGTAGTTGGCGATGACGCCGGTCGCCATCGTGAGGCTTCCAACGGCCGAAGCGCCCTCCTCGGAGAACCACAACAGTCCGGTCCCGACGTCCTCGTGAAGGTCGAACGGATCGGCACCGGCTTTGAGGCCGGCGGTATACTTTGCGCGGATGACGCCGGAAAGCGAGACCTTGTAGATCGCGGGCGCCGCCGTGCTGCCGAAGCCGCGCCAGGCGGCGCCGCCGGCGACCCAGAGGTTTCCGTCGGATCCCATGGTGATGGCGAAGGGCGACGAGAAGCCCGAAAATTCGGTAACGGCGTTTCCGTTCCAAGGCGACAAGCGCGCGATCTTCCCGGCGCTCGTTTCGGTAAACCAAATGTTTCCGTCGTCGCCCAAGGCGATGCCGGTCGGATGCGCGCCCTTCGTCGCCGTCGCATAGGTGCGCAACGGGGTGCCGCTCGATGAGAGTTCGATCACGCGGCTGTTGTTGAAATCGGTGATCAACACGTCGCCGGCGAGATCGGTGGCAACGCCGGCGGCGACGGCCGTGGGAAGGACGAACGCCTGCCGCGAGGTGGGCGTCTCCGGCCTGAATCGAATGGTCGACGCGGCATCGGTGCTCGTCACCCAAACGGCGTCTTGTCCGGAATCGTAGGTCAGGTGTGCTGCGCTGGTAAACCGGCTTGCGAACGCGATCGCGCCGCTCTGCGAAAGCGTCGCTACCGAGCCTTTCGTGCCGCTCGTCAGGAACATCCCCGACGGCGTGGTGGCTAGGAACGACGGAGTCGAGCCCAGGGACGCGGCCGAAAACTGTTGCCATCCGGAGAGCGAAGCCGGCGCGCTCGGGCACGAAACGGCCGTCGAGGGACTGCCCGCGACCGCCACGGTAACGATGTCTTGGACGGTGACGCCGTCACCGAAGGTCGCCGTTGCTTCGACGGGATAGGAACCGGGCGCCGCGCTCGACGGCACGGCGACGACCATCGTCGTGTTCGTGTATGGGAAGCTCGTTCCGGGCACGATCGGCGACGGATCTTGCGCGAACGCCGCGTTCCAGCCGGCCGGGACGGAGTCGATCTTCCAGGCCGCCAGTCCCGACGTTACCGCGCCGTCCGACGCGGCGAAGGCCGCGCACGCCGTGGAGCCGGGCGCCGCGGTGCCCCAGCATTGCGAGGGGAGGCCGTTCGCGCGCGGATGGCGCGAGACCGCATACGGCACGATGGCCTGCGCAGCCGTCCGTCCGGGCTGGGAGCCGCTAGCACATCCCGCGAGAGCGCTCGCGACAAACGCGCATACGTACGCCGAGCTAAAGATGCGAAGTCTCACGACCACCCTTTCGAGGAAACGTGCTCCAACCGACAGATGGGGCGCGCGGCTGCCGGATCCCTTCGCCGGAGCGGTGCCCGCTCAGCGATCTTGACCGTGAATTGACCCTTCGCCGGCCGCCAGGGGCGCACCGCCGTGGTTGCCGCGAGCGGCGACGATTTCGGCGAGGATCGAGAGGGCCGTCTCGGCGGCCGTCGTGCCGCCGATATCGAGGCCGACCGGACCGTGAATACGCGCGATCGCGCGTTCGCCGATGCCCTGCGCGCGCAGCTTGGCGCGCCGGGCGGCCTGGGTGCGGCGGCTTCCGAGCAAACCGACGAACGCGGCATCGGAGGCCAGCGCGCAGCGCAGCGACGGCAGATCGAACTTCTCGTCGTGCGAGAGCACGACCACCGACGCTGCCGGCGTGATCGCCGCCGGCAAGTACTCGTCGGGCCATCGCACGATCAGCTCGTCGGCGTCCGGAATGCGTTCGCGCGTAGCGAAAGCCGGCCGCGGATCGACGACGACGACCCGAAAATCGAGCCGCCTCGCGATCGTCGCAATCTCGGCGGCAAGCGCGGTCGCGCCGACGAGGATCAGCGGCCGGCGTGCGCTCCACCGGTGCTCGAACGAAACCGGGCCGCGATCCGTCGCCGCTTCGATCGAGACGTCCACGTCGCGATCGCCGGCAGCAATGGCGAGTGCACCGTCGCGAAATTCCGGGCCGGGCCGCCAAACGACGAGGCGCATCGATGCGCCGCAGGCCGCACCGCCCGTTAACCCGTCGTCGCTATCGAGATCGATATCGAGCACGCGCGAGCGGCCGTTTTTTGCCGCGAGCACGCACGCCTCGACGATCGCGGCTTCGTAGCATCCCGCGCCAACGTTGCCGGTGATTTTTCCGCGTTCGTCGACGCAGATGGTCGTGCCCAGCGGCGCGGTTGCAACTTCGCGTAGTGCTACGAGCGTCGCCAGCGCGAACGGCGTCCCGTCCTCAAGCTGGCGCGCCACCGTGGCGAAGATCTCGCGCACGGTTTACCGGCGGCCCGAGAGAAAACGCATCGCGCAGCGTTTCGATGCTCCTCGGGCGCTTTCATCGAGAGCGCCGGTGAAGCGAAGCGGCGCCGGTCAGCTTGCATTCCCAGAGAATTCTAACGCTAGCTCGTTAGAGCGGCGGGCGGCTTTGGGAAAAACGAAGGCATGATGGAATTCTTACTTCGTCCTCTCAAGTGGACCGGCTGGGCGGCGGCGCTCCTGGCCGCGATCTGCATGGCAGCGATTCCGCTCGCCGCGCCGGCGCAAGTGTACGTCGGCTTCACTATCGGAGCGGCGCCGCCGCCGCTGCCGTACTATTCGCAGCCCGCGCTCTCCGTGCCCGGAGAGATCTGGCAGCCCGGCTATTGGGCGTGGGGCTCGGCCGGTTATTACTGGGTTCCCGGAACTTGGGTGAATCCGCCCAGCACCGGCATGTATTGGACGCCCGGCTATTGGGGCTACAATAACGGCGGATATGCCTGGAACAACGGCTACTGGGGCCCGCAGGTGGGTTACTACGGCGGCGTCGACTACGGCTACGGGTATAACGGAACCGGCTATGTCGGCGGCCTCTGGAACAACGGCGTCTTCCGGTACAACACCGCGGTGACGGCCGTCAACCCGACCGTCGTGCGCAACGTCTACATCAACCGTACCGTAGTGCACCGCACCGTCTACGTCAGGCGCTACAGCTACAACGGTCCGGGTGGGGTGCGCCTGCGTCCGACGACCGCGCAACTCACGTACGCTCGCGAACGGCACATTGCCGCAACGCGGGCGCAAATAGAGCACGCGCGCATCGCCGCGCAGGACCGCAACCTCTACGCGTCGGTCAATCATGGCCGGCCGGCCACTGCCGCGGTCGCGCGTCCGATCGATAGTACGGCAAAGCTTCCGCACTACCGCCCCGTAACGGCCGCCGACCGGCGTGCCGCGCAGGAAAAAGTGCGCAAGCCCGCTGCTCCGGCGCACACGGCGACGGTTCACAAGGCTCCGGCGCACGCGGCTCCGGTTCATAAAGCTCCGGCGCACACGCCTCCGGTGCACGAAGCCCCGGCGCACAAGGCTCCGGTGCATGCGTCGCCCGAGCACGTGACGCCCGTGCACGCGGCGCAGCCCGAGCACGCCCCTCCGGCGCATGCGGCGCCGGCGCATCAAGCGCCGGCCCATCAAGCGCCGGCACATCAAGCGCCAGCGAAACCGGCGCAGCCGTCGAAAGACAACAAGAAGCCTCCGTCGGCGTAAGTTCGCTCGGACGGTACGACGAAAGGCGCCTCGGTTCTCCGAGGCGTCTTTTTCGTTACGCCTCTTCCCCCGAAAAGAGAGCGTTCATGAAGCCGTAGGTCACGCGCTCGGGAGAGGGCGAAGCCGCGGCATAGGCTTTGAGTGCGATCGACGATCCGGCGCTGAAGCGGCGCGCGCCCTGTGCGTACAGGCGCTCTTGCGAAGGAAGCCCGGCGGTGGCCAACACGTTGAGCGGCAACGGCGTCGCTTTCACGATCGCTTCGATATCGGCGGGCTCGCGCACCAGCGGAACGAAGATGCCGTCGGCTCCAGCGGCCTCGTAGCGGCGCGCGCGCTCGATCGTTTCGCGGCGCACGCGTTCGCCGCCATCCGGCTCGTGGAGAAAGCCGTCGGTGCGCGCGTTGACGAAAATGTCGTCGCCGGCGTCGTGCAGCGCGCGCTTGATCGCGACGATCTTCCGCTCGAGTAGCTCGGGGGTACCGTCGCCGTCTTCGAGGTTGATGCCCGCGACGCCGAGCGATCGCAGCTCGCAGACCAGGGCGGCGACGGCATCCGGATCGCCGGAGTAGCCGCTCTCGAAATCGACCGAGAGCGGCAGGCTTCCGGCCGCGCGCCGGATGGCGCGGATCGCCGCCGTGCGTTCCTCGGGCGGGATCGCGTCGCCGTCGGGATAGCCCCACGCCCACGCGACGCCCGCGCTCGTCGTCGCGATCGCCTCGGCGCCGCCGGCGCGGACGAGTGCCGCCGAAGCGGCATCCCAAACATTCGAGAGGCAGAGCACCCGGTCTCGGTGGTGCAGGGCGCGGAAGCGCCGGACGTCGTCGGACTCCATGGCGATCTCCTCGATCGGCGGAAGGCGCGAAGAAGGGAAAAGGATCTCATCGACCGAGCGCTCGGCGAGCGCGTTGCCAACGAGGGCCGGCTGCTCGACGGCCTCACGGAGCACGATCGAATTTAGCCAGGGCAAGTTGCGGTTCCGGGATATGGTTTCCGCCCGCGACGGCGTATGCTAGTCCTATCGCCTAGCTTTTCTACCGCGACCCCCGAAGTGCGACCCGCTGCGAGGCTTTCGCCGCGCGGCATCGCTTCGGAAGCGCGATCCATACGTTGAGAAAGGGTTCCAAACGTGGCTGCTAAGAAGCCCAATATCCTGATCCTCTGGGGCGACGACATCGGCATCTGGAATATCAGCAAATTCAGCAACGGGATGATGGGGTATCGTACCCCCAACATCGACCGGGTCGCGAACGAAGGCGGCCTCTTCACCGACTACTACGCCCAACAGAGCTGCACCGCGGGCCGCGCGTGCTTCATCACCGGGCAGAACCCGATCCGGACCGGCTTGACCAAGGTCGGCATGCCCGGCGCCACCATCGGCCTTCAGAAGGAGGATCCGACGATTGCCGAGCTGTTGAAGCCGCTCGGCTACGCGACCGGCCAGTTCGGTAAGAACCACCTCGGCGATCGCAACGAGTTCCTCCCGACGGTGCACGGCTTCGACGAGTTCTTCGGCAACCTCTACCATCTCAACGCCGAAGAGGAGCCCGAACTGCCCGACTATCCCAAGGACCCGAAGTTCAAGGAGATGTTCGGACCGCGCGGCGTGCTGCATTGCAAGGCGACCGACAAGGACGATGCCACCGAGGATCCGCGTTGGGGACGCGTCGGCAAGCAGACGATCAAGGACACGGGGCCGCTCACCAAAAAGCGCATGGAAACCGTCGACGATGAGATCACGGCGCGCGCCATGGCGTGGATGGAGGAGCAGGCGAAGGCCGACAAACCGTTCTTCCTGTGGTACAACACGACGGCGATGCATTTTAGAACGCACGTCGCCGACAAAGATCTCGGGAAGAGCGGCCAAGATCCTTACAGCGATCGCATGGTCGTGCACGACGAGCACATCGGCATGATGCTCGATAAGCTCGACGAGCTCGGCTTGGCCGACAACACGATCGTGATGTACTCCACCGACAACGGTCCGGAGAACGACACCTGGCCCGACGGTGCGAATACGCCGTTCCGCGGTCAGAAGGATTCGAACTGGGAGGGCGGCTGGCGCGTTCCGTGCTTCATCCGCTGGCCGGGGACGATCGAGCCCGGCGCCGTCTACAACGGCATCGTGTCGCATATCGACATGTTCCCGACGTTGCTGGCCGCCGCGGGCAACCCCAACGTCACGCAGCAGCTGCTCGACGGTTGCACCGTCGACGGCAAGCCGTTTCACGTACATCTCGACGGCTTCAACATGATCCCATACTTCTCGGGCAAGGCTAAGGAAAGTCCGCGCGACGCCATCATGTACATGAGCGACGACGGCGACGTGATCGCGGTGCGCGTAGGCGACTGGAAGTTCAACTTGGCCGTGCAGCGCGCCAATCAAATGGCGCAATGGGCCGAGCCGTTCGTGAAGCTGCGCGTTCCGCACATCGTCAGCCTACGGCGCGATCCGTTCGAGCGGGCCGACTTCAACTCCAACACCTATTGGGATTGGATGGTCAATCACATCCCGCAGATGTATATGATGCAGGCGTTCGTTGCCCAGCAGATCGAGGATTTCGAGAAGTTCCCGCCGCGCCAGAAGCCCGCGTCGTTCAATCTCGATTCCGTGATGGAACAGATCAAGACGCCGCACGGCTAGGACGCAGCACTCGGCCGTGGCGAACCTATCGTCACTCATGAGTGAAGGCGTAGTTCCAGCGGACCTGCACGGCGACGTCGCCGCGCAGGTCCGCGATTTTTACGAGGCCCATCCCTACCCGCACCCCGTCGACGATCTCGAGGCCTACCGCCAAACCTGGGACGACCGGCGCCGCCGCGCGGAATCGCACCTCCTGTGGCCGGACGAGCCCTATCGCGACGACCGCAGCATCCTCGTCGCAGGGTGCGGCACGATGCAGGCGGCCCATTACGCCGTGCGCTGGCCGCGCGCTAGCGTGGTCGGCATCGACGTGAGCGAGAAGAGCGTCGCGTTTTCGCAGGGCCTCAAACGCGCGCACGGGCTCGACAACCTCGAGCTCGCGCAGTTGCCGGTCGAACGCGCCGGCGAGCTCGGGCGCACTTTCGAGCACGTCGCGTGCACCGGCGTGCTCCACCACTTGCCCGACCCCGATGCCGGGCTGCGCGCGCTGCGCGAGGTGCTCGCGCCCAACGGCGCGCTGCACGCGATGGTGTACGCGCCCTACGGCCGCGCCGGAGTCTACCTGCTGCAAGCCTATTGCCGGCGCGTCGGAATCCGCGCCACCGGCCCGGAGATTCGCGAGCTGGCCGCGACCCTCAAGGCGCTTCCGCCCGACCATCCCCTCGCCCCGCTGTTGCGCACCTCGCCCGATTTTGCCGACGCCGCCGGCCTGGCCGATGCGTTGCTTCATCCGCAAGACCGTGCGTACGCTGTACCGGAGTTTCTACAGTTTCTGCGGCGTGCGGGCCTGGAGTTCGGGCGCTGGGTGCGCCAGGCGCCGTACCTCCCCTGGTGCGGCGCGCTCGCTTTGGCGCCGCATCACGGGAGGCTCGCCGCGATGGCACCGGACGATCAGTACGCGGCGATCGAACTCTTTCGCGGGACGATGGTGCGGCACGCCGCAATCGCGTATCCCGCGCCCCGCCGCGCGCAGCCGGCATTCGAGCAAGAGGCCTGGCGGCGCTACGTGCCGCTGCGGCTAGCCGGCACCATGGCGATTCGCGAGCGCTTGCCGAAAGGCGCGGCGGCGGTGCTGATCAATCGCAACCACACCTATACCGATCTCTACTTGCCGATCGACGCGAAGCAGCTGCGCCTCTACGAACGTATCGACGGCGAACGAACCATCGACGCGATTGCCGGCGACGGACGGCCCGAGGCCGCCCGCGAATTCTTCCGGCAGCTCTGGCGGTGGGACCAGGTCGTTTTCGACGCGAGCGGCGCGCGCTAGACGAGCGCGGTACCGATCAGCCCGTCGCGAGTCACGAGGGCGGCGAGTGCGGTTTCGTCGAGCCCTTGCGAGCCGTTCGGACGCTGCGGCAGCACCATGTAGCGAACCTCGGAAGTGCTATCCCATACGGCGATCGCGCGCTCCGCGGGCAGCTCGACGCCGAACTCGGCGAGCACGGCGCGCGGCTCGCGCACTACGCGCGAACGGTACGCCTCGCTCTTATACCACGGCGGAGACGCGCCGAGCAGCGCAATCGGATAGCACGAGCAGAGCGTGCAGACGATGACGTTGTGCGTGCCGGGCGTATTTTCGACGACGCGGAGCTTCACCGGAGCCCAATGGCTCAAATCGACGCCGAGCTCGGCGACCGCCGCGTTCGCATCGGCAAGAAGGCGTGCTTTGTAGACGGGATCGGTCCACGCGCGCGCTACGACGCGAAAGGCCTGCTCTTTGCGCGCGCCGCGTAAGAACGAATCGACGATGGCGTCGAGCTCGGGCTCGGTCGCCAGGCCGGCGGCCTCGAGCCGCGCGACCAGGGCTTTGACGCGGTTGGAGACCACGGCGCTCTGCTCGTGCGCGTGACCGTGCGCGCTCATCGGTCCGGCTCCAGGTACGATTCGAAGAGATCGGCCGCGATGGAGTCGCCCGCGGTTGCGCGGCCGCCCCACACGTCGCGAGCCGCAAACCGAACCGTATAGAGCGCCTCCCGCCGCGCTCCCGGCCGGCCCGCCGCGCGTTCGTCCGCGAACGCAAACTCGCCGATGCGCCGTTCGACGATTCCGGGCTTGCGCTGCAGGTATCCGGGCAGGCGGGTGTGCCCGCTCTTGCGTTGCGCCAGCGTCCGGACGCGATCGCCGGGCTCAAACATCGCGCGCATCGTTCTTCTCGGCGACGAGCCGTTCGATGGCGTAGAGCCAGCGCTCGAAATACGACGCGCGATAGTAATCGTCGGGCTCCATACGTTCGATGGCGTAGCGGAATTCGTCGAGCGAGTAGAGGCCTTTCCCCAAGAGCGCGCGGTTGATCGCAAACACGCGAGCTTCCCATTCGTGGTGAAAGGCCGCGCCGTCGTCGTACGGGTCGATCGTGCCGAAGCCCGGGCGCCCGCCCACATCGTGCGGCCCCGAAAATGAGTCGCTCATGCGAGAGCCTTTCGCTCGCGGTAGGCCCGATCCCGTCGCGCTCGAAGGGAAGGGCATGTACGCAACCATTCGCCACTACCGGGTGCGGGGGATCTCCAATGCGGAGATCGCCGCCGCCGTGCACGCCGAGTTTCTGCCGGTCATCGCCAAGCTGCCGGGGTTCGTCGACTATCACTTCGTCGACGCCGGCGACGATGCGTCGATCTCGATCAGCGTCTTTCGCACCAAGGACGCCGAGACCGAGTCCAACCGCATCGCCGCCGAATGGGTCGCTCAAAGATTTCCCGGGATGATCGAACGCGTCGCGCTTCACGAAGGGCCGATCGTCGCCTTTCAGCGCGGCGGTCACGTGGTCGTCTGAGCGGAGCGCCGTTGCCCGCGTACGCCACCGTGTTTTCCTGTTGAGCGGTAAGAGCCCGATTAGAAGCGCGCGCGAGGCCTAGCGCGGCGGGCTCGTCCGTGGGAGGATCGAGCAAGCGGGGCCGGGCCCCGGGGAGGCATGCTCGTGGATCGTTGGCGCCGTTGCAGCGCGCTCGTTCTCGCCGCCGCGATCGTGGCGTTCTGGGGTGCGATTCCCGCTAGCGCACAAGACGCGCCGGGCGTCGCCGTTAAGGTGACCCGTCTCGGAATCATTCGCATCGACGGCGTCTTTTGGAACTGCATCTCGTTCGAAAACGTCTCCGGCCGGCCGGTCACGGCGGTCGAGTTTTCGTTCGCTCACGTCGACGCGTTCGGCGACGTGCGCGGGCAAGTCACCGGATCGCGGACGGGGACGTTTTCACCCGGCGTACCGATCGAAGGCCCGACGCCGAACGTCATCACCGAGAAGACCAAGCAAAACTGCTGGCAGGAAGATCTCGAATCGTACGCCCTCGCGCAGGTGACGGTCCGCGTCGCCGCCGTCACGTTTGCCGGCGGCGCGCAGTGGACGGCGCCTGCAACGGCGGCTTCGCCCGATGCGGCCGTCGACGTCGATTACGTGGCGATGGGGCTGCCGGCCGACCAGCAGCGAATCGCGCTCAGCCGCGGGCGGCCCTGCCACGTCGCAATGGTCGAATCGGGCGCCGGAAGCGCCGAGGTGTGGTCGTATGGATGCCCGTCGTCCAATGCCCCAGGCGCGCGGGAGAGCTACGCGTTCGTGAACGGGCGCCTCGTGCAGCACGTCGTGCTCTAGCGCGAGATCGCCGCTTAGATCCGCCGGCGCGCTACCGCCGCTTCAAAGCCTCGAGTTCTTCGAGCGTCTTCGGCCAATCGGCCTTGAGCAGGCGCGAAAGGCTGCGGTCGGCGAGGAGCCTGCCCGCGGTTTGACAGCGCGCGCAGTAGTTTGTCTCGTTGTCGGCGTAGCGAATGCGCTGCACCGGCTCGCCGCAGCGCGGGCATGGTAAGCCGTAGCGCCCGTGCACCGCCATCTCTTTGCGAAACGCCGTGACTTTTTTGGGAAACTCGCGGCGTGCCTCTGCGCCCAGCCGGTCGATCCAAAGGCGCAACGTCGCTTGGGTCGCCGCGAAGAGCCGCGCCCACTGCGCGTCGTCGAGTTTGTGCGTCGTGGCGACCGGCGAGAGCTGCGCCGCGTGAAGGATCTCGTCGGAGTAGGCATTGCCGATGCCGTCGACCACGCGCGGGGCGGTGAGCGCGCGCTTGAGCGTTCGGTTTTCCGCCGCGAGCGCCGCGCGAAAGGCTTCGAGACTCGCCGCCAGGACGTCGATGCCGCCGGGATCGATCGTGTCGAGCGCCGCGTCGCCGGCGACGACGTGCATCGAAGCGCGCCGCTTCGCGCCCGCCTCGGTCAGCGTCAGCACGCCGTTCGGAAACTCGAACGTGGCGAGGGTCCCACGCGCCGGCCCCGCTCCCGTTTCGCTCCAGCGCAGGCGGCCTGCGATCATGAGATGCAGTACCAGCCACAACTCGCCGTCGAACCCGAGCGCGATCCGTTTACCGATGCGGCGCAGCCGGCGCACCGAACGGCCTTCGAGCGCCGCAAGCGGCGGGTCGGCCGTTCGTAAGACGAACGGATTGACGATCGAGGCGCGCAGCAACGGCTGTCCGGCGACGCGAGGTTCGAGCGCGGTGAGATACGCAGCGATATCGGGAAGCTCGGGCACGCGCGGCAGGTCTTCCCCGCGAGCCGGCCTAAGCACTTCCGCCCCTCGCGATTCAAGAGGTAGACGCCGTGACAGACCGGCCCTGGAGCTTCGCTCCGTACTTACACTCCAGCGACGCGGCGGCGGCCATCGATTGGTACGTCCGTGCCCTCGGGGCAACGGTGCGCGAACGCTACGACGACGCCGGCAAGGTGATGCACGCCGAGCTCGATCTGCACGGGAACCTGCTCTGCGTCGCCGATTGCCCGACGGATCTGCCGGAGCCGAATTCTTACGCCGACGTGGCGATCGGCCTGTATGCCGTCGTGCCCGACGTCGACGCGGTCTTCAATCGTGCGATCGAGGCCGGTGCCCGGATCGAACGGCCGCTTGCCGACCAGCCGTACGGCCATCGCAACGGCGGATTCGTCGATCCGTTCGGTAACGTGTGGTACGTCTCGATGCCGATCGGCGGCTAGATCGTGCAGCGGATCGTGCCGAAGTTGTAGGTCGGCGAGTCGAAGGCCGGAACTTGCACGGAGGTCGCGCACGTCTTTCCGGGCACGGCGATCGTTAGCTCGTACGTGCCCGGCGGGACACCCTGAAAGTAGACGCGGCCGTCTTCGTCGATCGGCGATTCGTACTCGAGCTTGGCGATGCTCAGCTTGGCGTCGCCGTACATGGGAACGATCTCGTTCGCACCTTGGGCGAAAAGCAGCTTGCCGGAGACTGCGTGCACGCGCTCGACGTGATTTTTAAAGATCGCGCCGTTGTGATAACCGGGCCCCACATTGGCGTTCGCGGCGCCTTCGAGAATCTGCGTGAGCGGAAGCCCTTGATTCGACACGTTGATGTTGTTCGCGTAGTTCGACTGGAGGAACGGCACGACCATGGCGCCGTTGGGCGAGGTCTTGCCGACGTACGTGCCGCTGAGATAGACGTCGGCGCCGGGCACGCCGGTTTCAACGAGGGCGTAGGCGTCGTTCACGGCTTGAGTAAAGTACGTGCCCTTTGGGGTCGAGACGATCGCCCCCTGAAGCGTCGCATTGATGCTCGACCATTTCGTTCCCGGCGACGCGTAGAGCTGGAGCGCCGCATAGGGCGTCGCCAGGTTGGCCGAGCCGCCGAATTGCACGCCGCCCCCTGGTTTGGTTTGAATGCCGACGTCGTAGGAGCTGTCGAGCGGAGAGAGCGCGGACGACGTAAGCTCGTATCCGCTGGCGGCGTTCGGGCCGGTCTGCACGTTGACCGCTTCGGTCGTCGTGACGTTGCTCTGCGAACCGATGGTGCGCACGAACGTCACCGCCAGCGAACGCGTCGTGCCGCCGGGTGCCCCGGCAACGGTGGGCGACGTTTGAAGGGTCGCCGAGGCGGAGAGCGTCCACGGCCCCAGCTGCTGCGTGAGCCCGACCAGCGTTTGCTGCACGGTGCCTTCGTCGAAATACTTCGTGAGCTGCTCGGAGATGTTGATCGATGCGAGGCGCGTGATCTGGTGCGACCAGTACACGAGCGCGGTCGATAGCGTTTGGAACTCCGGAGCGAACGACGAGACCGGCGTATATTGCTTGCCTTGCGCCATCACCGCGACGCCGAAACTCTGCCGCAACGACGTCGTCGTGTACGCCAGAGCCCCGTTGAGGCCGTTGCGATCGCTGCCGATCGACTCGCTCGCCGCGGCGTGCAATACACCCGCGCCGATCTGCACGTCGTAATCGCTGCCCACGTTCTCCAGCCCCCCCGAGGATTGGACGAGGCCGCCGATCGTGGCCTGATCGGACATGCCGATCCGGTAGCGCGCCGTTAGCACGGCGGGCCCGTACGACTGGCTGGGGAGGCCGAGGTTTTCTCGCAGGAATCCGAAGCCGTACTGGTAGTCGGTGAGGCCTTTCTTGAGCAGCGTGACCGCGCCGAAATCGCCGGTGTTGTACGTCGTTTGTCCGTACGCGTTGCGGATGACGACCTGCGCGTTCGAGAGGCCGGCGACGACCGGGATGTTGCTGAGGGTGTAGTATCCCGGCGGCAAATCCACGGTTTTCACCAGCGTGCCGTTTACGAAGATCAGCGCTTGAGACGGCTGGTCGATTGCCGTCTGCAGCGTCGGGGTGGGATAGTTGATGGTGTAGGGATCGAGCGAGAACTGGCGTTGAATCTCCACGCCGCCGAATTCGAAGCTGCCTCCCACGTCGCCGCCGATGGCGGTCGTGTCGCCCACGATCAGCCGGCGCTGAGCGTCGGGATCGTCCACGACCAGGTTCGTGTACGTGCGCTGAACGAGGCCTGCGGTCGTGCGCCCCACGCCGCCTTGCACGACGGTATCCTTGGCGATGCCGAAACGGTCGTCGAGAATGCCCGCGAGCGACGAGTCGGGAGCGTCGTTGAGGGAGTAGTTCAACACGTTGCCGCGCACGTGGTCGTCGACGATCGCCGGTGCCTGTAGCCCGAGCGCGAGCTCCTTTTTCGGCAGCAGCGACGCGCTCAGCACGATGGCCAGCGTTAGCGTCGTTTGATCGAACGTATAGGTGACCTCGGGCTTGAGCGCGCCCAATGCGATATAACAGGCGCCCGAGATGCGGATGCAGACGGCGTCGTCGGTCGGTACGCCGAGCGTCTGCAGGTCGCCCCGCGTGAGAAAGACGCCGCCTTCGTCGAAGACGGCGAGCGCTTGGCCGCGATCCTCTTTATCCACCGTGACGTCGACGAACGTCCGGTGGCGTCCGCCCTCGGGGGCCGCCGAAGGCTGTGGGGACGGCGATGCGGACGGCCCGGTGACCGGATCGGCCGCAAGGGCGGTCGTGTGCGTCGCGAGTATGAGGGCGAGCGCCGTAAGAACTCTCCGGCGCACGCGCCTATTTACACGACGCGACGTTCGCGCTCGCCGTCTGGGTGCCGAGATTGTCGCGCAGCGTCCACTGCGCGGTCACCGAGCGCAGCGTCGCACAGAGCGCTGCCGGGATGGCGGCGCGCACCGTCTGCTTCGCGCCGGCCAGAATGTAGAACGGTTGCTTGGTATCGTGCCAGACGGCGTCCCCGCGGCGGTCGATGCCGGTGAACGCGAGCGTCGACTGGCGTATGTGGACGCTGCCGTCGTTGGCCAGTACCGCGATTGCCGTTCCGCGATCGGCGGAGAGCGAGACGAACTTCGGAACGCGCGTTTGGGGCAGGCCGTTGCCGGGCGGAACGAAGACCGGCATGTCGACCTTGCCGATGAACGTGACGCCCGCCGAAGGCCCGGCGAGGCCGCGCGGCGGCGGCAGTTCCTGGATGATCATGCGATAGGCTTGCTCGCGGTCGGTGGGCCGGCCCGCGACGCCGACTCGGATGCGCTGGGTAGCGCCCGAGGGCAGCGCAAAAATCTCCGGATAGTAGACGATTTTGTCGGAATCCGAGAGCTTTTCGACGTTCTCGGCATCTTGGGTCCATGCGTAGGCGTGCACGCTGACGCGCACGACCGTCGTGCCGGTGTTGGTGACCGCGACGTCGGCGGCAGGCTCGTTGGTCAACGTAATCGTGGTGGGCGAAATCGAAAAATCGGCCGCACGGACGGCGGCGGCTGCGGCAAGCGCGATGGCGGCGGCGAGCGCGGCGATGGTAGCCTTCTTCATGATTCCTTCAGTACGTGTAGGTCGCGACGACCGTGTCGGTATACGTTCCGGCCGGAACGCTTTGCAACGGCGCCACTTCTCCCCAGAACGTCACGTCTTGCACCGTTCCATCGCCGGTGCCGGTAATCTTGTTGGTCGTGTTCCACACGGTCGTTCCCGAGCAGCAGGCGCCGACGAAGAGATCGTAGCCGATATAGTGGCCGCTGCCGTCGGTCATGGCTCGGGTGCACGTCGACGAGCCACAGGTCCCGGTGGCATGGGAGGCGTTGTTTCCGCCGGCTGCGGTGATGCTCCAGGCGTCGGTGTTGGTGCACTGCAGCGTCGCGCCGCTTCCCGATGCCGTCACGGCGACCGTCGAGCCGGGCCGGTACTCCGGGAATGCCACCGTGCCGCCGGTGGCGATGCAGGCCTTGGCGATCGTCATCGTGGGCGCGAGGGTTCCGGTGTTCGAGCCGGCGTGCGCCGGGATTCCCAGCGCGACCAGCGATGCGGCGAGCATCGCGCCGCCCAAGACGCGTGCGCCCCAACGCATCAGAAGGTCACCGTCACGGTCACGGAATCGGTGTAGGTGCCGGCCGTGTTCGCAATTCCGGGCGGGACGTAGCCGTAGAACGTTTCCGTCGTGCCCCCGCCGCCGCCACCGGTGTCGGTGATCGCGTTGGTCGCATCCCAGATGGTCGTGTAGCCGGCATCGGTGTAGAGATCGTACGAGACGTACGCGGTCGTCGCACCGATGCGCATGGCGCGCGTGCAGGCCCCGGTCGCGCACGTCGACGTCGCGTTAGAAGAGTTCTGGCCGTTATTGGCGGTGAGGCTGTAGGTCGCCGTCCCACCGGTGCAGCGGACTTTGAGGGTGCCGTTCGCGGTGAGCGGCGTGGTCTGATTGGCGCCGAGTGGGGCGTAAGCGCCGAAGTTCATCGCCAACGTCCTGAGCGTGCAATTGACGGCGCGCGCGTGCAGGCGCGATCCGGCCGGCTTGACGCCATGCACGGGGAGCTGGCCGAAGGTTCCGGAGCCGAGCAGCGAGGCGGCCAGCAAGGCAAAGAGCTTCATCAAAAGGTCACCGTTGCCGTTACCGTATCGCTATAGCTGCCGGCTGCGGCGATCTCCGCGGGCGGAATGTATCCGTAGACGGTGACGCTCTGCGCGAGGCCGGTGCCGGTTCCGCTGATTCCGTTGACCGTATTCCAGACCGTCGTATGCCCCGAGGTGGTGTAGAGATCGTAGGAGAGGTAGTTCGTGCCGCTGTTCATGGCGCGCGTGCAGGTGCCGGTCGCACAGGCGCCGCTTGCCGACGATGCATGAAGCCCCGTGTTGGCGGTGACGCTGTACGGTAACGTGTCGGGGCAGGTGATGCTGAGCGTGCCGGTGGCCGTCGCAGGGGTAGTCGCGTTGACGACGATCGGATCGTACGCGCTGAAATCGAGCGTCGGCGTGCCGTTGTACGTGCACGACGTGGTAACCGTGACGCTCGAAGTGACGTTGAAGGTGCCGGTACTCGCGAGCGCCGCGGAACCGCTAACGATGAGAGAGGCCGTGAGAGCGGCCGTTGCCGGCCAAGCGCGATTCATCCTACTGCCGTACGTTCGAGTTCCGGCCGCCGGTGTGCCTCTCGAGGAAGCGTTGAAGGGCGGCGTCGAGCGCGCGCCCTTCCACGTGGTTGGCCGGGACCCGAAGTCGTTAGAACGTCGCGGTGACGACGACGGTATCGGTGTACGAACCGGCGGGCTGCGCGCTATCGGCGGGGATGTACCCGTAGACGCTGACCGCCTGCGAAGCGCCGGTAGCCGTTGCCGCGATGCTGTTGCTGGCGTTCCACACGGTGGAGTTGCCGCTGGTCGTGTAGAGATCGTACGAGAGGTAGTTGCCGCTGCTGCTCATGGCGCGGCTGCACGTGGCCGTGGCGCAGGTGCCGCTCGCGTTGGAGTGGTTGAGGCCGTTATCGGCCGTCAGCGTGATGGCGTCGCTCTTCGTGCAGGTCAGGTTCACGGTACCGGTGGCGGTCAACGGCGTCGTGTTATTGGTCACGACCGGATCGTAGGCGCCGAAGGGCATCGTGGACGTGCCGAAGTGGCAGTTGTTGGCGATGGTCGCGGTCACCGTGAGGTTTCCGGTGGTCGTGCCGGCTTGGGATGCGAGCGGGGCGCAGCAGAGCAGCGCCGCCGCAACGAACGCGATCGAACGGGCACCGAAGGTGGAAATCGTACGCACTTGAGATTGAACCTTTCCTGGACGCGAACGGTAAGCTTTGGGACCAAGCGTATCGTAGCAGACCTCGGCCCCGCGGCTACTGTGTAAACGCATGCTTTGCAGAACTTTGTCGCCCGAAAAACGCGCGCTTTGCAGAACCTTATGCTGGAACGTTAAGGCGCCGTAAAGTAGGGACTTTTCTCGCAAGCGCAGACGGTTAGCGGGAAGGCGTCACCGTTATTGCAGGATCGGCGACAACCGTGACGGCGTAGTGCTGCCCGGTCTCTCGATCGATCGCGTCGTTGAGGCGCCGAACTTCTTCGCCCGTGGGGACGCGAGGCGCGCGCACGAGGACCAGCAGCGCGTAGGGCTCGGCCTTCCACGAGACCGTCGTCGACTCGACGGCCAGCACCGAGGGAGCGAACCGCGACGAGTGCGTCGCAAGAAAATGCTCGATCGCCGAGACCTGCCGGGCTCGATACCCGGCTTCTCCCAGCACCGGCGAGATGGCGGCGACGGCGCACGCAAACACCGCGAAGCCGGCGACGGCATTCCAGCGGCGCTGCGGCGCGTACCCGGTGCACGCAAAGACGACGGCGCACGCCAGCGAGATGCCGACCAAATTCGTCACGAAGATCGCGAGCGCGCCCGCGCTTTCGAACCACGCGCCGTAGGCCATCGTAATGCCCGCGGCGCAGAGCGGCGGCACCAGCGAGACCGAGATGCCGACGCCGACGAGCGCGTCGGTAATCTTCGAGTGGTTCAGCGCTCGCGAAAGGCCGGCTAGCGTACCGGCCGCGATCGCCACGCATAGCCCCAAAAACGTCACGCTCGTTCGGGAGAGAATCTCCGAGCCGAACTCCGGTCGCCGGGAGACCCAGCCGACGATGGCGCCGATGACGAGGATGGCCGCGACGCTGCCGAGGATCGTGCGCGCGGCGTGCCATATCAGGCGGCGGTCGAACTGCAGCAGCGCGTAGCCGAGCGCGCGAATCGGCAGCATCATCGGCGCGACGACCATCGCGCCGATGATCGTCGCGGGGCTGTTTTGCTCGAGGCCCAGGCTGGCGACGATGGCGGCGACCAGCAGCAGCGCCGCGAAGTCGCGATCGGCTCTTCCGTCGGCTTCGAGCGTTTCGCGCAGCGCCACGTTGGCTTGAGCGGCATCCATCCGCGAGTAATACGTTGCGCGGCTGCCGGCTCTTGCAAGCCCAGAGTACGAGCGGCCGATACCCAAAATCGAGCTGGGATACACCTGGTTGCCGGCGGCCGCTCCGTGGGTATACCGAGCGTTGGCGGGGCGGTCTTCGTCTCGCGGCGCTCACGATGAGGAGGTTGCCCCGGTGCCCGGCGCGGTGCCCGTCAATCCGCACATGCGATCCGCCATCGCGCAGTTCGAGTGGGAAGCCACCTCGCTCGGGCCGCGGGAGTCGTGGCCCCAAACGCTCTCGACGGTGGTCGACGTAGTGCTCGACAGCGCCTTCCCGATGCTGGTGATGTGGGGCGACGATCTCGTTCAGCTCTACAACGACGGATTTATTCCGATCTATGGCGACAAGCACCCGGCCTCGCTCGGCGGCGGCGCGCGCATTTCGTGGGCCGAAATTTGGAACGACGTCGGTCCGCTGCTTTCGGGAGCGTACGAACGCGGGGAGTCGGTGTTTTTCGAAAACCTGCCGCTCACGGTACGCCGCAGCGACGAGGAGGAACCTACCTATTTCACGTTTTCGTACGGCCCCATTCGCGACGGTTCCAGCGTGCGCGGCATTCTTTGCATCGCCGTCGAGACCACCGCGCAAGTCTTGCGCGAACGCGAAGCGGACGAGCGCAATCGCGCGCTGGCCGAGCTGGATCGCGCGAAGACCTTGTTCTTCGGCAACGTCAGCCACGAGTTCAGGACTCCGCTCACGCTCATGCTGGGGCCGCTCGAGGATCTGGTGCGAGCGCTCCCCGAGTACGAGTGGCGCCAGGCCGCCGATCTTGCGCGGCGCAACGCCGTGCGGCTGCAGAAGCTCGTGAACTCGCTGCTCGATTTTTCGCTCGCGCAGAGTGGCCTTTCCGAGCGCCGGCCGACGGCGGTCGACGTCGGACGATTGACCGCGGATCTGGCGAGCGAGTTTCGCTCCGCGTTCGACCGCGCCGGCCTCTACCTGGCGGTCAACGTACCCGAGGGGCTGGCGATCGCGACCGATCGCGCGATGTTCGAGAAAATCGTGCTCAACCTGCTTTCGAACGCACTGAAGTTCACGTTCGAGGGCGGCGTCCGCATCGACGGCACGCTGGAAAGCGCGGAGTTCGTGCTGCGCGTGAGCGATACCGGGACGGGAATCGCCGACGTCGATCTGCCGCATCTTTTCGAGCGCTTCGCGCGCATTCGCGGGGCTCGCTCGCGCACGTACGAAGGCAGCGGCATCGGGTTGGCGCTGGTGCACGAACTCGTTTCGATCCAGGGCGGCTCCATCGGCGTCGATAGTTCGGTCAGGCACGGCACGACGTTTACCGTGCGCCTTCCCGCCGTCGCCGTGCCCGTTGGGGCGGAACCTTCCGACGTGCGCGACACGCATTTGCTGCGCCAAGGATTTCGCGAGGAGGCCGAAGCGCTGGTCGACCGGCAACCGGCTTCGCCGATGAAATCCAGCGATGCGCCGCGCGTCTACGTGGTCGACGACAACGCCGATTTGCGGGCCTATCTCCGGCGGCTGCTCGAGCCCGCGTACGCCGTCGGAGCGGCGGCCGATTGGGAAGAACTCTGCGCGCTCGTGGATCGCGAAGGAGCCCCCGATCTCATCGTGCTCGACGTGATGATGCCGGTCGTCGACGGATTCGAAGCCGCGCGCCGGCTTCGCGCCGATCCGCGCACCGCGCCCGTGCCGCTGCTCTTTCTCACCGCGAGGGCCGGCAACGGATCGCTCGCCCACGGGCTGCGCGAAGGCGACGAATACGTCGTCAAGCCCTTCGTGGGCTCCGATTTACTCGCGCGCATCGAAAACTTGCTGCGGCGTCTGGGCGAGCGCCGCGCCCACGACGGCGAGCGTCTCGATATGGCCCGCGAGCGGCGCGAACACGCGCTGCTCGCCGCCGCCGCGGATCGGTTCATTGCGGCGGTGGATACGGTGTCGGTGGCCAAAGCGGTCACGTCGACGCTCGTGCCGGAGTTCGCCGATTGGTGCGTGCTCTACGTTCCTTCGGAAGACGGCACGTTGCGCGCCCTTTCGGTCCAGCATCGCGACCGCGAAAAGACCGAGCTCGGCATCCTGCTGGAACGGCGGTATCCGTATCGCGTGGGCGACGGCTCGCCTTCGGCGCGCGTTTTCGAGACCGGAGCGCCGTTCGTCGTCGCTGCCGCGGCGCCGGGATTCTTTGCCGATCACGGCCGCGACGAGCATCACGCGGCGATCTTAGCCTCGCTCGCACTGCGGTCGGCCGCGTTCGTGCCGATCGAAATCGACGGCGCGGTGGCCGCCGCCATCGGCGCCTTGCGAGCGGAGAACGAGGCCGGTTTCGACGAACGCGACGTCGCGTTTCTGGAACGGTTGGCCGCACGCAGCGCGCTCGCGATGCGCAGCAGCCGCACCTACGAGCGCGACCGGACGATTGCGCTGACGTTGCAGCGCGCGATGCTGCCGGCATCGCTGCCGAGCGTGCCCGGCCTGCGGTTCAGCGCGTCGTACGCTCCCGCGGCGCAAGAGAGCCTGGTGGGCGGCGATTGGTACGACGCGTTCGTCTTGCCCGACGGGCGCGTCTATCTCTCCATCGGCGACGTCGTCGGTCACGGCCTCGACGCCGCAACCGTGATGGCGACGCTGCGTCAGGGATTACGCGCGCTGGCGCACCAGGCGCCGGGTCCGGGCTCGCTGGTGCGGCAGCTCAACCGTATGCTGTGCGGCCAAGAGTTGAGCCGCCTGGCGACGGCGGTGGTGCTCGAGATCGATCCCGCGACCATGCGTGCGCGAGTCGCCAACGCCGGGCACCCGTATCCGATCTTCGTTCGCCGCGACGGAACCGTAGAGGTGCTGCGGGCGGGCGGCATGATGCTGGGCATCGACGCCGAGGCAGAGTTTACCGAGCTCGGCTTCCAAATGCTCCCCGGAGACTCGCTCGCGCTCTACACCGACGGGTACGTCGAGCGCGATCTCGACGCGGCCGCCGGCGAGGCCTTTCTCGTCGAGGCATTGCGCCGCGCGCACTGCGCCGCGAACCCCGCGGCGCAAGTGCATCTCGCCGTGCTGGGGTCGGAGCCGCCGCGCGACGACGCCGCACTCCTGATCACCGGCATCGTCGAGACGCGGCGCGAGTTCTACGAGCGCATTCCGGCGACGCGCGAAGCGGCCAGCGGCCTGCGGCGCTCGCTCAAAATCTTTCTCGCGGGCAGCACCCTCGAGGAAGAGCGGCGCTTCGAAATGCTCGTCGCGGTGGGCGAGGCGGTGATCTACTCCGTCGAGCACGCCTACGGGGACCGCCCCGGAGACCTCGCGGTGAAAGGGACGATCGACGGCGACGAGGTGCTCTTTGAAGTGGAAGATTTCGGCCGGTGGAGCAGCCGCAAGCGAACCGAGCGCGGTTACGGCCTGCCGCTCATGCACGCGTTCGCGCGGGTGCTCTCGATCGACCGTCAACCGACCGGAACGAGACTGCGGCTCTCGAGCCGTCTCGAATCGCCAATTCCGGCTAGAACCTAAAGGAGAAGATCGTGTACCGAATCATCGTCGTCGCGCTCGGGATCGTCGCGTTGGCCGCTTGCGCGAGCGGCAACGGCTCGTCGGCCACCGACAACGCGGCCAACGCCATCTCGACCGGTGCGAAGCGCGCCGCGCGCGATGCGGATCGCCTCGCCGCCGATCCGCGGGTGCGCAACGCCGGCCGGGAGGTCTCGGACGCCGCGCTCTCGGCGCGCGTCACGGCGGCCGTCGCAGGCCAAGCCGGGATCAACGCGTTCAAGATCAGCGCCAGCGCGCGCCGCGGGGTCGTGACGCTGGCCGGGGCGGTTCCCAGCGCGGCCGTCGCCCACACGATCGTCGAAACGACCCGTTCCGTCTCCGGCGTGCGCGGCGTCGTCGACCGGATCGTCGTGAAGCGGTAGCGCGAGCGCCGCGCTACGCTTCGCAAACGACGGCGTAGTGATACGGGAACGCGTGGCGGGAGAGCAGGCGAAAGCCGGCTCGCTCCAGTCGCGTTGCCGCTTCGTTCACGTCGTACACGTGCTCGCGCGGCGGCCCGACGGGCCGTTCGGCCGCGGCATCCCAATCGATGAAGAGCGCGCGGCCATGCGGGGCGAGCAGTGCCGGCATCGCGTCGAGATCGCGATCGCCGATCTCGTGCAGCACGTTGACGGCCAAAACGCCATCCACCCGCCCGCGCAGCCCGGGCAAGGCGCCGGGTTCGATCGGCCGCACGTTGGGGACGGGACTGCGCGCGAGTTTCTCTCGCAGCAACGCGAGCATCTCGGGCTGTTCGTCGAGAGCCAGAACGTCGAGCTGCGGGGCGAGGCGCGCGAGGGCCAGGGCGTAGGTTCCGGTTCCGGTTCCGAAATCGAGCAGCGTTCCCGACGAAACGTTCGCGAGCTCGAGCACGCGGGCCGGCGGAAGATAGTCGAATCGCGCGGGATCGTCCAGACGCGCCGCCCGCGCGGGATCGAAGCGTTGCGGCTGCTTCGCGCCGTCGCGTTCGTGGCCCACGCTAGAGCAGCTTGATGAAGGTGTCGGTAAGCCGGCGGACTTCGTCGTCGCCGTTCTTGGACCGGCGCAGGCATTGCGCGAGGCTGCTGACCATGAGTTGCGCCGTCGCCCGCTCGAGCGCCGTCCGCGCGGCGGAGAGCTGCTGGACGATGGTATGGCAGTCGCGCCGTTCGTCGATCATGCGTTGGATCGCCCGTACCTGGCCTTCGACGCGCGCCAAACGGGCGACGATTTCGTCCGCCGCTTGAGCGTCGATTTCGAGCGTTTCGACCCGTTCGCCGCGGCGGGCGGGCGGCGCGGGAGTGCGTCGTGTCTTTGCCATGATGCTCGTTCACGATACCCTACCGGCGACGGTTTTGACAATACCCTAGGGGGTACTGTATAGTGAACCTCGACATGAACGCCTCGCACCCCTCGATCGTTCCGGCGCTCTCCCGTGCGGCGCGCGCCGCCGCACTGGCCTGCGCGGCCTCGTTGCCGTTCGCCCTCGCGGCGTGCGGCGGGGGGCACGGCGGCGATCGCGGCGCCGCGGTGCCGGTGTCGGTGCGCCCGGTGCGGACCGCCTCGTTTGCCCCGCAGATCGAACTCTCGGGCAGTCTGACGGCGGTTCGTTCGGTGACGGTCGGCGCGGTTACGGCCGGGAAAGTCCTCGCCGCCGGCGTTCGCGTCGGAGACCGCGTCGTCGCGGGCCAAGTGCTCGCGCAAGTCGACGCTTCCGGCTCGGCGGCGGCCTTGGCGCAAGCCGAAGCGCTTGCCGGTGCGGCCTCCGCGAACGAACGCGCGGCCGGCGCGCAACTGGCCGCAGCCCGCAGCCGCTTGCAGCTCGCGCAGACGACGGCAGGCCGGATGAGCGCATTGTACGCGCAGGGCGCGATCTCGCGCCAACAGCACGACGAAGCCCTCGCGAGCCTTGCGGCCGCCCGGGCGGGGCTCGAACAGGCGCGGGCCGAGAGCGCCGCGTCCGCAAGCATGGCCGGCCAGGCCGGTTCGGGCATCGCCGCAGCGGCAGCCCCCGTTCGCGACGCGGCGATCGCGGCGCCCTTCGACGGCGTGGTGACCGCAAAGTTCGTTCAGCCCGGTGCCGCCGTCGGGCCGGGAAGCCCCGTAGTTGCAATCGAGGATCCCTCCGATCTCGAACTCGACGTTGCCGTTCCGTACGATAGCGTCGGCGCGCTTGCGGACGGCGCTGCGGTCGCCGTGCGCGTCGACGGTCAGAGCGCTCCGGTGAGCGGGCGCGTGCGCGCGATCGTGCCGATGGAGAATCCCGCGCTGCGATCTGCCTTAGTGAAGATCGGCATCGCGTACCGGGCCGGGTTGCTTCCCGGGATGTTCGCTCGCGTGAAGATCGTGGGCGCCGCTCATGCCGGATTGGCGGTGCCGCCGGCGGCGCTGGTGACGCGCGCGGGGCAGAGCGGCGTGTTCGTCGTGGCGGGAGGGACGGCATCGTTCCTGCCGGTCGGCACCGGAATCTCCAGTCCGAGCCTGCTCGAAATCGACGCTCCGGCCGCACGCGGCCGCGAGGTGGCGATCTCGAACGTCGAGCGTTTGACCGACGGCGCCGCCGTCGCGGTCGTTCCGTAGATGGAACGGCTCAACGCCGCCGGGCGCATCGCTGCGTACTTCCTGCAATCGCGATTGACGCCGGCGATCGTCGTCGCCATCGTCGCGTGGGGTGCCATCGCGATCCTGGCGACGCCGCGCCAGGAAAATCCGCAGATCACGATGCCGGCGGCGACGATCGTCACGCAGTATCCCGGCGCGTCGGCCGAGGAAGTCCAGCGCTCGGTAACCGAGCGCGGCGAGCGCGTGCTGCAGGAGGTTCCGGGAATCGAGCACGTCTATTCGGTCTCGAATCAGAACGTTTCGATCGTCACCGTGCTCTTCCACGTCGGCGACGACCCCACCAAATCGTTCGTCGATCTCTACGATCAAATCTTCGCGCATCTGCGCGACCTGCCGCCGGGGGCGTCGCAGCCGCAGATCACGCCCTTGAGCGTCGACGACGTTCCGGTGCTGGTGCTCGCGCTGCACGGCCGCAACTACAACCGCGGCCAACTCGAGGACGCGGCGGAACGGCTGATCGCGCACCTGCAGCCGATTCCGGGCGTTTCGGCGATTTCGACGTACGGGGGCCGCCCGCGGCAGGTCGACGTGACGCTCGACCCGGCAAGGCTCGGCGCGTACGGCCTTTCGGCGAGCGCGATCGCGCGCGCCTTGGGCGGCAGCAATCTCCTCGCCCCGGTCGGCACGGTGCGCGATGCGACGACCGAACTGCAGATTCACGCCGGCACGGCGTATACGACGGTCGGCCAAGTCGCGGCGCAGATCGTCGGCACGTCGGCGGGGCAGCCCGTAGCGCTGCGTCAGGTTGCGGACGTCGCGCTCGGCTATCAGCCCGAGGAGAACGTCACGCGCTTTGCGGGGCGCGAGGGCGGCGGCCCCGCGGTGAGCCTCGCGATCGCGAAGAAGGCCGGAACCAACGCCGTCGCCGTGTCGGATGCGGTGCTGCGCGCCGTCGCCGCCTTCGATCTGCCACCCGGCATGACCGTGAGCGTAACCCGCGATTACGGCGAAAAAGCCAACCTCGCCGTCAACGAGCTGATCGAGCGCCTCGTCGAGGCGATCGCAATCGTGATGCTGTTGCTGCTGGTGTTGGGCTGGCGCCAAGCGCTGGTCGTCGGCACGGCCATCCCGCTGACGCTCTTCATCACGCTGGGCACGGGCATGCTGGCGGGGCAGACGATCAACCGCATCACGCTCTTCGCGTTGATTCTAGCCCTCGGCCTGTTGGTCGACGACGCGATCGTCGTCGTCGAAAACATCCACCGGCATTACGCCTTGGATCCGAGCGGATCGAAGGCCGAGGCGACGGTGCGCGCGGTCGACGAGATCGGTTCGCCGACGGCGCTGGCGACGCTCACCGTCGTGCTCTCGTTTCTGCCGATGCTGTTCGTGACCGGCATGATGGGCCCGTACATGCGCCCGATTCCGATCAACGTACCGGTGGCGATGGCCGCGTCGCTGCTCGTCGCCTTCGCGATCACGCCGTGGGCGACGTACCGGTTGCTGCGCAATCGTAAGCCGGCCCGCGAACGCGGCACGCCGAGATGGGTGTTGCCGTTTCGAAACGCGTTGTCCGGCATGCTCGCTCATCCGCGGCGGGGATCGATCTTTCTTTGGCTGGTGCTGCTGGCGTTCGTCGCGAGCGCCGCGTTGCCGGTGGCGACGCTGGTCCGGTTCCGGATGCTGCCGGACGCGAACGAAACGACGTTCCTCGTCAGCATCGACGCGCCGCCGGCGAGCACGGTCGCGCGCACGGCCGCCATCGCCGCGGCGGTGGGCGACGAGCTTGCAAAGGCACCGGAGGTGACCGACTACGAGACCTTCGCAGGAACCAACTCCGTTCCCGATCTCGCCAGCTTGCTGCAAGGGACGGTCTTTCGAAACGCACCCAATCTCGCCGACATCCGCGTGAACCTGCTGCCCAAGGAGAAGCGGCGCGTGCAATCGGCCGACCTCGTTCGCGCGCTGCGACCGAAGCTCGAAGCCGTGGCCGAGCGATACGGCGCGACGCTGCGGATTCTGCAGACGCCGCCCGGCCCGCCGGTGCGCGATACGATCCTCGCCAAGATTTACGGGCCCGACCTCGAGATGCGGCGCGGCATCGCGGCGCGATTGGTCGATCTCATGAATCGCGAGCGCGGGGTGGTCGACGTCGACTCCAGCTTCAAGCCGTTGCCGCTCGGCCTCCGGCTCGAAGTGGATCAGCGCAAGGCGGCGCTCTCCGGCGTCGATGCGGCCGGCATTGCCGAAACGCTCGGGACGGTGCTGCACGGCGCGACGGTCTCGACGCTGCACGCTCCCGCCGATCCGCGTTCGGTCGGCATCTTCGTGCGCTTCGCGCCGCAGTACCGTCTCGACGCAGCCTCGCTCGGTTCCGTCCAGGTGCCGGCTCGCGACGGTTCGCTCGTGCCGCTCTCGGAAGTCACCACGCTCGTGGCGGCGCAGCTCCAGCAGCCGCTCTACCGCGACGACTACGAGAACGTGTCGTACGTCGGCGCGGATATGGCGGGCAGGAGCTCTACCTACGCCGTCATCGATCTGCTGATCGATTTGGCGAAGCACCCGCTTCCGGCGGGGTATCGCGTCGATTTCGGCGGCGAGTGGCATCTCACCAACACCGTCTTCGCCGATCTCGGCCGCGCGATGCTGGTCGCCTTCATCCTCATCTATTTCGTGCTGGTCGCGCGGTTCCGGTCGTTTGCGGTTCCGCTGGTGGTGCTCGCGGCCGTTCCGCTGGCGGTGATCGGCGTGATGCCGGGATTCGCGCTGCTCGCACCGTTCGGCGTCTACTTCTCGGCGACCGCAATGATCGGCCTCATCGCCCTGGTCGGCATCGTCGTGCGCAACTCCATCATCCTCATCGAGTTCATCGAAGACCGCCGCAAGCAAGGCGCGCGGCTCGACGAGGCATTGCTCGAAGCGGCGACGGCGCGGACGCGCCCGATCTTCATGACGGCCGCCGCCGGCGTGCTGTCGTCGATCGTCATCGCCTCGGATCCGGTGTGGAGCGGGCTCGCGTGGGCGCTCGTCTTCGGAATGACGGCGTCGGCCGTGCTCTCGGTCCTCGCTATTCCGCTGCTCTACCAGCGCGTCGCCGGTGCCGCTCCGCGGGCGCAGGCCGTGCCGGCGAAGGCGGCGTCGATGCAAAGCTTCGTGACGTTCGCCGATCTCGGCGGCTTCGTGACCGAATCGACGGCGTTGCCGCGTCTCGCGGAGGGCGAACGCATCGAGCTCGCGGCCGAAGTGTTTCGCGGCGCGGGCGATACCGACGACGCGGTGGCGACGCTCGCCGGCCCCTTTGCGGTCGAACGGTCGGCGGTGACCTTTTCTAGCGCCTTCGGAGAACTGTTGGCGGTGCAGCACGTCACGCTGCGCGCGCTCTACGCGCCGCCGCCCGCTTGGAGAACGATCGAGTATGCGTAGCTTCGCCGTTACGGCCGCATTGGCGGCCGCCCTCTCGCTCGTCGCGGCGACGGCGCAGGCCGCGCCGGCGGCGGATTTCACCCGTGCGGTCACCCGCGCGCCGCTCTCGCTCGAGCAAGCGATCGCGATCGCCCTGGCGCGCAATCCCGAGTATCTTGCGGCGCAAGCCGGCGTGCGCGGCGCGCAGGCCGGCGTGCGAGCCGCCCGCGCACCATTCGCTCCGACGCTGCAGGTGCGCGACGACTTGCTCTACGCCAATCCGGTCGCGCAGCTGCAGACGCCGTTCGGACCGTTGCCCTTTGCCTCTACGACGACCACCAACGTCCCGCTGCTCGTAGCGCGGTACGCGCTCTACGACGGCGGCGCGAGCGCGGCGCGATTCTCGCGGGCGGCGGCCGAGCTGGCTCGGGCCGAAGGCGCGCAACGCCACGCGCGCCAGGCGCTGATCGAACGCACCAGCACGGCGTATTTCGACGTCGTCGCGGCGACGAAGCTGGCCCAAGTCGCCGCCGCGGCGGTGGATCTCGCCGGCAAGCACCTGCGGTCGGCGCAGCAGTTCTTCGCCGCCGGCCAGGTGCCGCGCGCCGACATTCTGCGCGTGCAGACGGAGCTTGCCGGCGATCGCGTCGACGCGGTGGGCGCCGATGCGGCGGTGGCGTCGGCGCAGGCCGCTCTCGACGACGTGCTGCACGTGCCGCTCGCGAGTACCTTCGTGCCGACGGAGTCGCTCGAGGCGAGCCCCGCAGCACCGCTCGAACTCGACGCGCTGATTGCCACGGCGAAGGGCAACCGCGGCGATCTGGCGGCGGCGCGCGCCGCCGTCGATGCTGCCGAACGCGCGGTCGCCGAGGCGCGCGCGGCCGGCGCGCCTTCGCTGGCCGCCTTCGTCTCGGACGGCAACGTGCAGCCGGCCGTCGCGTCCGGGTATCGCAACCAGTTCTCGGCCGGGCTCGACCTGGTATGGACGCTCTTCGACAACGGCGCGACCTCGAGCGGCATCGCCGCCGCAAGTGCCGGCGTCGACCGCGCGCGCCTCGATCTCGAGCGTCTCGAGAGCGGCGTCGAGCTCGAAGTTCGCGAAGCCTATCTGAGCGTCTCCAAGGCCGGCGCTGAGGTCGATGCGGCCCGAGAACTCGTCCGCTACGCCGACGAAAACCTGCGGCTGGCGCAAGTGCGCTACCGCGGCGGCGTCGGCACGGCGCTCGAACTGCAGGATGCCGAGCAGCGCGACGGCGGCGCGCATCAACGCTTGGTCGAGGCGCAAGTCGGCCTGCGCGAAGGTCTCGTGCGGCTGCGCTTCTCCGCCGGTTTGCTCTAGCCGGCCTTCGCGGCCGAAAGGATGGACTCCATGCCGTCACCCGCCTACGGGCATTTCAAAGCGACCACCCTCTCGTTCGCCGACGCCGTGGCTGCCGCCAAGGCGGCGCTGGCCGAGCGCGGCTTCGGCGTGCTTTGCGAGATCGACGTTGCCAAGACGTTGAAGGAGAAGCTCGGCATCGAGCGGCCGCCGATGGTGATTCTGGGGTCGTGCAATCCGGGGTACGCTCACCGCGCCATCGAGGCCGAGCCGGGCATCGCGCTGTTCCTGCCGTGCAACGTCGTCGTGCGCCAGCTCGAGAGCGGCGTCGAGGTCGCCGCCATCGACGCAAACGCGATGCTCGGGTTCGTACAGAACGACGCGCTGACGCCGATTGCCGCGGAAGTCGACGAACGCCTGCGAGCCGCGATCGGCGCGATCCCGTAGTTGCATATACCCTAGGGGGTAGTGTATAATGAGTCTCTAGCAAGGGGGCTCGCATGAAGCCGCAGGTCGTCATCCTCGGAGCCGGATTTGCCGGCCACACCGCCGCGCTCCACCTCACGCGCCTGGCCAAGGGAAAAGCCGACGTCACCGTCGTGGCGCCGCGCAATCGGTTCACCTGGTTCCCGAGTTTGATCTGGGTTGGAACGGGATCGATGCCCGCCGAGCAAACCGTCTTCGAGCTCGCGCCCGTGTACGAAAAGATCGGCGTCCGCTACGTGGACGGACGCGCGACCTCGATCGACCTGACCGAGCGGCGCGTGACGCTGACGCGCTCCAGCGGCGAAACGGAGAGCGTCGCGTACGACTACCTCGTCAACGCCACCGGGCCGTACCTGAACTTCGAAGGCACGCCCGGCCTCGGGCCCGCGAACGGAACGACGCTGAGCATCTGTTCGGTGGAGCACGCGGTGGAGACGCGCGACCGCTACCTCGCGCTGGTCAAGGATTTGGAGAAGGGCTTGCGCCGGCGCATGGTGGTCGGCGTCGGGCATCCGGCCGCGACCTGCGAAGGAGCCGGCTTCGAATATCTGATGAACGTTCACGCCGATCTCAAACGGCGCGGGCTGCGCGACTTGGTCGAGCTCACCTGGATCACGAACGAGCCGGAGTTCGGCGATTTCGGCGTCGACGGCATCGAAGCGCGCCGCGAGGGCGAGCTGGTGCGGGGCGCTGGGCTCGTGCGCATGATTCTCGACGAGTCGCGGATTCGCGCCATCGCCGCCGCCGGCGTCACCAAGGTCGAGCCGGGGCGCGTGTACTACGAACAGGTCGGCGAGGATCCGGGCGTCATCGAGCACGATTTCGCGATGCTGATCCCGCAGTTCCGCGGCATCCCGCTCGCGTACGTCGCCGGCGGAAAAGACGTCACGGCCGAGATGACGCTGCCCAGCGGCTTCATGAAAGTCGACGCCGATTACGCGCCGAAATCGCACGCAGAGTACCGGGCGGCGGATTGGCCGGCGACCTATCGTTCGCCGCTCTACGACAACGTCTATGCCGTCGGCATCGCGTTCGCGACGCCGCATCCGATCTCGAAACCGAAGAAAACCGCGAGCGGCCTGACGGTCGTCGCGACCGCGCCGCGTACGGGCATGGCGTCGGGCATCATGGGCCGCAACGCCGCGGAAAATATCGCCGAGCAACTCGACGGGAAAGAACCCTCGCACCACGCGCGCATGTCGGAGATGCCAGCCGCGTGCATCGCTTCGATGGGCAAATCGCTCTGGAGCGGCTCGGCGGCATCGATCATCATGGTGCCGGTCGTGCGCGATTTCGAAACCTACCCCGAGTTCGGGCGCGATCTAAAGTTGTGCACGCTCGACGTCGGGCTCAACGGCGCGTGGACCAAGCGCCTCCTCCACTCGGCGTTTCTATGGAAACTGCAAGCCAAACCCGGCTGGCAGATGATCCCGGAGTAAAACGATATGGGCAAGTTCTGGCGCTATTTTCTGCCGCTGCAGATATGGCGTTTCGTCACCATCAACGCAAAGATGTATCTGATCGCCAGTGGAGCGATCGGCCCCAAACACCACCGTCACACCTAAGAAAGGTCTTCGTCATGGCATTCGCTCGCTTCATGGCCGGCCCGGCCGGTCGCCTCGTTCGCGTCGTCGCGGGGCTCGCGCTCGTCGCTTGGGGATGGACGATGGCATCGCCGGCAGGCTGGGCGATCGTCGCGGCCGGCATCGTGGTTTTTGCCGCCGGCGCGATCAATCTCTGTCTTTTCGCGCCGCTCTTCGGCGCTCCGATCAAAGGCAGCGATCTCCGCTAACCGTCGGAGCCAGCACGTCGCCGGTTTCGATTTGGAGACGATTCCCGCGCCAGCGCACGGCCTTGCTGCCCAGTCCGCACGCCCATACTGCGAAGCCGAAGAGATCGCGCGGCAGCACGAGCCACGCCGGAGCGGGATCGATTCCCAGCGAGCGCGCGGCGACGCGCTGGAGAATTAGGCGTGCGATCGCGGCGCCTGCGAGAATCGCGGCGCCGGTGAGGTGCGGCCAGAGCAAAAATCCGAACAGCGCGAGCGGCAACGGATGCGTGAGAAACATGCCGGCATAGCCGGCGGGCTGGACGCTGCGGATCGTGCGATGCCAGCGTAGTTCGTGATCCCACAACACCGCGAGGCTCGAGTCCGAAACGATCGTGTGAACGACGTAGCGCGAGAAGACCACGCGGAAACCGCCGGCGGCGGCCATGTGGCCGAGCATGTAGTCGTCGGCGAGGTGCGGCGCGAGCGCCTCGAAGCCGCCGATGCGTTCGAGCACCTCGGCGCGCATGGCATTGGTCGGGCCGAGGCAATGCCGCTGGGGCCCGAACAGCCGGTTCACCAGCACCGACGGTATGAAGTGCTCGTTCATGAACATCGCGCCGAGCTGCGAAGAGAACGTGCCGTCGGGAATACCGGCGAAGAGGCAACTCACGACGCCGATGCCGGGGTCGGCTAGCGGCGCGGTGACGAAGCGGACGTACGACGGCGTCACGCGCGTATCGCTGTCGGCTAAGATCAGCAAACGATGCCGGACCAGGCGCATCATCGAGAGCACGTTGGCGATCTTCGGATTCTGCGCGTGCGGAACTTCGCCGACGTCGATCTCGATCTGCCGGCCGGGTAAAGCCGCGGCGACCGCGCGTGCGATCGGCAGTGCCGGATCGTCTTCGCGCGCGACGCCGAAGATCAACTGGACGTCCGGGTAATCTTGCAGCGCGAAGGCGCGCAGATTCTCCTCGAGCTCGTGTTCGGCTCCGTGCAGCGGCACCAGCAGCGTCACCGGCGGCGTGCCCTTCGCTGCGGGTTCGTCCCCGCGGCGGAAGCGGGCGATGCAGAAGATCGCGATGACGGTATAGGCGATCGCCGCCACGGCGGCCGCCTCGAATACTGCCGCCAGGAGCCGCGCGATCGACACTCGGGCACCGTTCTTGCATCGCCCGAAAGGGGCCTTGCCGCGAGGGAGCAGAAGGCGAGCTCCCGTGAAGCCGAACTGGACCTTGACCGCCCTCAGCTATGGCATTCGCCAGCTCTGGCTGTCGTCGAAGCTGCGCATCCGGCAGTGGGGCCACTTGCCGCCCGATCGCGGCGCCACCGTCTTGATCACGAATCACCAGCACATGGACGAGGGCGAGACGGTCACCGCGCGCACGTTTTTTCGCGACCCTTGGAAGCCGCTGGTGATGTGCAACTCTCGCCGCACGTTCGAAACGGGCTTCATCGCGGCGCGGCTGCCGTGGAGCGTGCGATTCACGCGCGGCGTCAACTTGAGCGGCCTCTGGTCGCTCTTCAGCATCCTCCCGATCGAAAACCATCTTTTTTCGCGGCCGCTCATCAGCCTGGCGGAGGAGCTGCGCGAGGCGTTCGGCGACGTGCCGCTCGACGAGGTGCTGCCCGCCGATACGCTCCAAACGCTGGGTTTGACGGGATGCCGATTGAGCGATCTCTGGAAGCTCGAGCACTTCATGGACGCGCAGGCGTGGATCAAAGTCGCGCGCCTGCGCCAGCCGTACCGCCGTAAGGTCGTGGAGAACTTGCGAGCGACGGCGCAGCGGGACGTCGAGGCCATCGTCGAGCGCGTGCGGGGCGGTGCGACGTTCTACGTGACCCCGGAGGGCGACTTCAGCCACGACGGCCGCATGCATCCGATGCGCGGCGGCATCGTCGACGCACTCGCGCCCTTTGCCGACTTGTGGCTGTGCGCGATCGCCTACGATCCGTTCCGCCGCGGCCGGCTCAACATGCTCTATCGCGTGCTGCGGTTACCCGACGGCGCCGACGTCGGCGCGTCGCTGGCGGCCGCGCGCCCCGTGACCGTATCGGCGCTGCTCGCAACGTTTCTGCTCGGCCGAGCAGCGCCGTTTTCGGTCTCGGAAGCCGAGGATGCAGTCCGCGCGCAGCTGGCGAGCCTGCCCGAGGCGGCGTTCGTCGACCCCGAACTGCGCGCGCGTCCGGATGCGATCGTGGCCGGCGCTCTCGCGGCGTTGACCGCGCAAGGAACGCTGGCTCGCGAGGGCGAGCTTTTTCGCCTGACCGAGCGGCGGCACGACGCGCGCTTCGCGCACGTCCCCGACATGGTGCTCTTTCAGCGCAACGTGCTCGCGGAAACGCTCGAGTGCGTCCGCGGGAAGAACGACGGCCCGGCCGATGAGGCCGAGCCGTGTGCGTCGTTACGCTGAAGCGGTTTCGAGCCGGCGTTTTCCGGCTTGGCTCTTTCGCTCGCGCAGGTAGCCGAAGAACTCGCCGCCCTCGCGCAGCCGGCGAACGAGCATCTGCCGGCTCGTGACCATCTCGGAGACGATCTTGGCGATCTTCTTCGGACGGAAGTAGAACTCGCGGTACATCCGCTCGACCGAATCCTCGATCTCGGCGGTCGAGAGCGTGTCGTAACGCAGGGTCGAGGTTTGAATGCCGCCGCCGGAGACGAGATCTTCGCGCGCGAACCAGCCGTTGGCCATCGCCTGGCTGTAGAGTTCGGTTCCGGGATAGGGCGACGCGATCGATACCTGAATGGTGTGCGGGTCGAGTTCCTTGGCAAACTCGATCGTTTCGCGCACGGTCTCGGGCGTGTCGATCGGCAGCCCGATGATGAACGTGCCGTGCACCTTGATGCCCAGCTTGTGGCAGTTCTTCATGAACTCGCGCGCCATCTCGAGCTTCAGCCCCTTGCGAATGCGGTAGAGAATCTCCTGATTTCCCGATTCGAAGCCGACGAGCAGCACGCGCAGCCCGTTGTCGCGCAGCGTCTTGAGCGTGTCGTAATCGACGTGCGCGCGAGCGTTGCACGCCCAGCTCAGCTTGAGGCGCTTCATGTGCTTGCTCAGCGCGATCGCGTAGTCTTTTTCGTTGGTCAGCGTGTCGTCGTCGAACATGTACTCGGCGACCTTCGAGCCGAAGATCGACTTGGCTTCGTCGAGATCGCGCCCGACCGCCTCGGGGCTCTTGTGGCGGAACTTGTGTCCGCCGATGGTCTGCGGCCACAGGCAGAACGTGCACTTCGCGGTGCAGCCGCGCCCGGTGTACCACGACACGTACGGATGGAGCAGGTAGCCGTTGTAGTACTTCGTGACGTCGAGGAACTTCGCGTAGGTGGGAAGCACGCTCGGCATCGCATCCCAGTCCGAAATCTGCGGCCGCTCCTCGTTGCGGTGCAGTTCGCCGTTCTCGTCGCGGTAGGTCAGGCCGAGAATCTCGTTCCACGGCCGTCCTTCGGCGAGTTCCTTACACGTGTAATCGAACTCGTTGCGGCAGACGAAATCGATAATCGGATACTGATCGAGCGTCTGATCGGGCAGCACGGCGACGTGCGCGCCGATGAAGCCGACCTTCACGTTGGGATTCTGCGCCTTGAGCCGCTTCGCGCACTCGACGTCGTTGGGCAGCGAGGGCGTGCTCGTGTGCATGATCACCAGGTCGTGACCCTGCGCAATCGCGAGCACGTCGTCGATCGTCTGCTCGTGGGGAGCCGCGTCGACCAGGGTGCTGCCGGGCACCAACGCGGCCGGCTGTGCGAGCCACGTGGGGTACCAGAACGAGGTGACCTCGCGCTTGGCCTGATAGCGCGCGCCGGCACCGCCGTCGAAGCCGTCGAAGGAAGGGGGGCTCAAGAACAGGGTTTTCAATGCAACTCTCTGTGGGGGTTTTGGTAAAGCTGGACACTCCCGCGCGTAAGGATGCTATCCCTGCCCTCGAACGGCTCGTTGCCGGAAAGTAGCAAGGAGGCGCTCCCTGTGCAGCGGCCCCTCGGCCGTGGGCTACGCGCCTTCGGCCGGGACGGCGTGATCCGAGAGAAAGGCCAGCGCGGCTGCGGAAAAGGCGTCGGGCGCATCGACCATGGGGAGGTGGCCGCAGCCGTCGAGCTCGGTGAGCAGAGCCCCGCGGATCGCGGCGGCGAGCTGTTGCGACGCAGGCGGCGGGAGCAGCCGATCGTTGCGACTCGCGATGACGTGGACGGGAAGATCGAGGTGCGGCAGCCGGTCGAGCGTATCGACCTCGAGATCGAGCGCCCATTGCCGGAGCAGTGCCTCGCGCGGCGCGAGCGGCCCCAGGGCCATTGCGGCATCGGTTCGGTCGAAGAGCCCCATCGCTCGCAGTGGTTCGGGTGCGCTGCCCGCAAACAGGATCGACGCCAGCAGCGCGCGATCGGTGGGCAGTTCGCGCGTCAGCGTGGCGAGGAGTTCCATCACGCTGCGGCTGTAGCCGTCGCCGCGCGCCCACGTGCACGCCAACGTCAGCGTAGCGCAGCGCTGCGGGTGGCGTAGGGCGAGTTCTTGCGCGACCGCGCCGCCCATCGAATGGCCGAGAACGTGCGGGCGGCGCGCGCCCGCAGCGTCGAGTACGGCCAGTGCGTCGGCAGCGAGATCGGCCAGCGCATACGGGGCCGTCGCGATCGTGCTCTCTCCCGAGTCGCGGTTGTCGAAGGCGATCGTGCGAAAGCGCCGCGCGAGCGCCGGCCGAACCAACTGCCAGAGCGGACGCGTCGACGCCGATCCTGCGATGAGGAGGAGATCGGGCCCATCGCCTTCCACGTCGTAGGCGAGCTCGATCGAGCCGTTCCTTGCAACGCTCACGCCGCCGGAGTTGGATGGCGGACGATGGGCTCCCCTCGGCCGCTCGATGAAAAGCGCCGCGCGGCGCCGAAGCCGCCTGCGGTGGCTCGTCTTCGGCGCTCTCGATGGCTCGCGGTGCTGGCGCTCGCTGCGGCGTTCGCCGGGTGCGCGCGCGGCGGCGGCCCGTCGGGGCCGGCGCACGTGCTGCGCATCGCCTACGCCGGCGATCCCGCTTCGCTCGTCCCGCTGCTCGCGATCGATCAAGAGATCATCGCGCTCGATACGCTCTTCTGTCAGACGCTCGTCGGCCTGGACGCCCGCAATCGCGACGTTCCCATACTCGTAACGCGCGTACCGTCGCGCGCCAACGGCGACGTCTCGCCCGACGGAACGCGCATCACCTATCACCTGCGCCGCGGCGTTCGTTTTGCCGACGGCGTGGAGCTGACGTCGGCCGACGTCGCGTTCACCTATCGCGCGATTCTCGACCCACGCAACCGAACGGTCTCCATCGAGTCCTACCGGCGCATCGTTTCCTTACGGACGCCCGACCGTTACACCGTCGTCGTGCGGCTCGACGCACCCTGGAACGCGGCCGTTCGCGTCCTCTTCGCGCAGGCCGATTACGTCTACGGCATTCTTCCGCGGCACGCGTTCGCCGGAACGAAGGTCGTGGGCTCGGCTTGGGAAGAGGCGCCGTTCGGCACCGGCCCGTTCCGGGTGGCGCACTGGCGGCGCGGCGACCGGATCGTGCTGGAGCCGAACCCGTATTTTTCGCCGCAGCCGAAGCTGCGCGAGATCGTGCTGCAGATCGTGCCGAATCTCAACTCCAACTTCGTCGCACTGCGTTCGGGAGCGGTCGACGTCGGCACCTTGACGCCGGAAAACGTCGAGCAGGCGGAGAGCCTGCCGTCCGTCCGCGTCGTGCGCGTCCCGGAGAACGGCACGAATCTGCTCTACCTGCAGACGCAGCTTCCGCCCACCGACGACGCGCGCGTGCGCCGCGCCATCGCCGACGCGCTCGATTTCAACGCGCTATCGAACGCCTGGCGCCGGGAGTATCCCTCGGCGACGGCCTTTCTGCCGCCGCCGATCGTCACGTGGAAGAGCCCGCCGATCCCGGCGTACGCCGGCGATCCGCGCGTCGCCGCGCGCGAGCTCGATGCCGCCGGGTGGAAGCTGCACGGGGGCGTTCGTTCCAAGAACGGCGTCGCGCTCGGCGGCGTGCTCGCAGCCAACTCGGAGAATCCGATCGACGTTCGCGTGGCGACGCTGGTGCAGGCGCAGCTCGCCGCGATCGGCATGGCGGCGACGATCAAGACGCAGCCGGCGCGCGTCTGGTTCAGCCCCGACGGCTTGTTGCGCAACGGCAAAGCGGCGATGATGGTCGAAACCTGGGTGGGCGGAAGCGATCCCGAGCAGTCGCTCAACTTACGATGCGTGCAGGCACGCGCCGGCGACGAAAACCACGCGTGGTACTGTTCGCCGCGTTTCGAGGCGCTGTTCGACGATCAGGCGCGTACGCCGAGCGTCGCGCAGCGCGAGCGCGATCTCGACGCCATCCAGCAGCTCGTCCACGCCGACGTACCGGTTATTCCGCTCTATTACGAGCAGCGCCTCATCGGCCTCAACCGCCGCGTGACGGGATACGCGCTCAACATGCTGTGGATTCCCGTCGATCCGCAGAACTGGGACGCCCGCTAGGCGCTGCGGTCCTTGAAGACGGCGGGGAAGAGGCGCGTCATCACGGCGAGCAGCATCGCGGTGCTGATGCCGAAGACCAGCATGCCGTCGGCGGCCTCGAGCGCGCCCATCATCTGCCAATGGCCTTCCAAAACGAGGCTCGACGCGCCGCGCGTCGTCATGGAATCGACCGAATAGAGCAGCGCTTCCGCAGGAGAGGCGATCGCGCCGAGGCGGATGTAGGCGATTGCCCATACCACGCATTCGGCGCCATGCAGTACCGCGAGCGCGACGCCCGTTCCCGCGATGACGATGGTCGCGCCGGTCATCGTGGTGCGAAAGAACGAACCTTTCCATTCGCGCAGGCGCAACAGCAGTGCGGCGATCGCGACGACCCCGACGGCGTGAATGGCGATGGTCGCCGCGATGAGCGCGATACTCCACGCCCAGCTCGCATCCCACGTTCCCCAGCCTTGTTGCATTGCAGCTCAAGCCGATTCCGTCTCGCTCGCTCGCTTCCTTTGGCGCGAGCACAAGGGCACGCCGCTTGCGCGCGCCAATACCACGGCTCATGAAACGATCGGCTTCGCCCTTCAATATGTTGGCTTTCGGCAGCATCGCGGCACTCGCGTTGAGCGCTTGCGCCGGTGCGGGTGGGGGCAGCGCTCAGGGCGCCGCCGGTTCTTCCGCACTGCCGGCCCTTGCCGCCGCCGTTACGGCGACGAACGTTGCCGGTCAGTACAAGGGAGCGCTGACGGACGGCGCGTTCGGCAAGGGCGCGGCGACCGTCAACCTTTCGCAGCGCGGCAGATCCGCCGGTGGGTGGATCAAGGTGAAGTTCGCTTCGACGACGCTCGACGAAGCCGTCGCGATGACCCTCGATCCGGCGAAGAACACGCTGGCCGGCACCGCGATCGCCAACGTCGCCAACTCGGCCTGCACGTTCAGCATGGCGTCGACGTACGATCCCAAGACGTTTCTCCTAACCGGACGATACAAAGCCGTGCACGGCTGCACCGGCGACGCCGGAACCTTCACCGCCAAGGAACGGTGCTACTACGTCAATCACGCCATGCGCCCGGACGTGCACGGCCTGCAGGCCTGCTAGAGCGCGGAGATCACGCGGAGGGCGCGGTCGGGGGTCCACGCAGCGCCTTCTTCGATGAGTTTGATGCGCGATTCGTCCGGCAGACGGCGCGCGAGTTCCGAATGAAGGCGTTGATGGGCCGCGGCGTCGTAGCCGGTGAGAACCCAACGCTCTTGCTCTAGTTGCCGCTCGGCGTATCCGAGCATGCGAGCGGCGTCGTCCGGCGCCGATTCGGCTGCCCACACCGCCGAGTACAGCACGGCCACCGCGGTGGCGACCGCATGTTGCTGGCGAGCAGAAAGCTGCAAAGCTTCACGCGCGGCCACCTCGCCTTTCGCGCGGTCGCCCGAGGCCACCAGGTAGCCCGCGACCCCGGCGACGATGAACATCTTGAAAGCCTCGTCGGCAATGTCGAGCGCTTCTTCGGCGATCGAGACGGCGGTATCGTAGTGGCCCTCTTCCGCTTCCGTTTGGGCCCACCACATCAGCGCTCGAGCGGTCTCGTCGTTCCGGCCCAGGGCTCGGAAGATCGTGACGGACTCGCCGAGGAACGCGCGCGCTTTCTCGATATCCTTGGCATAAGCCCAGGCGCAATGCTGGAGCGCCCGGGCTAGAAAACGACGGTCGCCCGAAGAGCGCGCTAGCTCGATCGATTCCGCAGCGGCTCGTTGCGCCGCTTCATACTCTTGCTTGAGTGCGAGCTTTGCCGCGATTTGCCAGAGTGCGCGCGCCAGGCTTCGCGCGTCACCGGTCTCCCGGTACAGATCTGAGGCGCGCGTCGCAGCCGCGAGCGTTTCCGTTTGTGCGCCGAGATTGCTATAGAGCATGGAGAGTGCGTAGTGCAGGCGCGCCTCGACGTGGGGAGCGAGTTGAACGGCGGCGTCGCGGGCGCGTTCGCACCAGTCGACCGCTTCGCGCAGAAGCGAGAGGCGCATGAACACCGGAGCGATGCTCGCCGCAAGTTCCGCGCCCAGCGCTACGTCGCGGGCTTCGCCGATCGACCACGCCAATGCGGCGCGGAAGTTATCGAGCTCTCGGGCGTGGCGCTGAAGCCAGTCGGTGCGAGGATCCGTATCCCATTCCTCGTAACCAGCGTTAGCCATATCCGCGGATGCTCGTGCGTGGCGGGAGCGGATCGCGTCGGTTTCGCCGGCGGCGTCGAGCTTTTCGTGCGCGTACTGGCGCATGAGCTCGAGCAGCCGGTAACGCTGGTTGGCAGCGTCTTGATCGAAGACGAGCATCGACTTGTCGGCCAGCGTCGTCAGCCCGTCGAGTACGGCGATATCGTCGAGCGGCTCGTCGCCGCAGACGGCGGTGGCAGCTTCGAGCGTGCAGCCGCCGGCGAAGACGGAAAGACGGCGGAACAGCGCTTTCTCGTCGTCGCCCAACACGTCGTGGCCCCAGTCGATCACCGCGCGCATCGTCTGCTGGCGCGGCAGGCGGTCGCGGCCGCCCGCCAGCAGCCGCAGCTCGAGGCGCCGCGAAAGCTCTTCGAGCGAAAGCGTGCGGACGCGTGCGGCGGCGAGTTCGATGGCGAACGCGGTGCCGTCGAGGCGCGTGCAGATGTCGTCGATCAGCGCGGCGGCGGCGCCGTCGGCGGAAAACTGCGGATTGACGGCCTTCGCGCGATCGATGAAGAGCGCCGCCGCCGAGTCGCGGTCGAGCGAGCCCAAGCGGTGAATGCGCTCGCCGGTGACGCCGAGCAGTTCGCGGCTGGTCGCGAGGATCGTCACGTGCGGCGCGCGCGCGACGATCTCGCCGGCCACGCGCGCGACTTCGGCCACGACGTGCTCGCAGTTGTCGAGGATCAACAGCACGTCGCGCTTGGCGAGGTGCGAGAGCAGAAGCTCGCCGGGCGTGCCGCCGCTTTGGTCGGCTCCCAGGGTCGTCAGGATCGCGCTGACGACCAGTGCCGGATCGGCGATCGGGGCGAGATCGACGAACCACGCGCCGTCGCGCCGGTCGTTGAGCACGTTGCGCGCGGCGGCCAGCGCCACGCGCGTCTTGCCCGAACCGCCGGTACCGGCAACGGTCACCAGCGCGTTGTGGCGCAACAGCTCTTCGATGCGCGCGAGATCGTCTTGGCGGCCGACGAAGCTGGTAGCTTGATGGGGCAGATTGTTCGGAGGCGTTTCGAGCGCGCGCAGCTCCTTGAACTCGGTTTCGAGGCCCGGTGCCACGAGCTGAAAGACGCGCTCGGGCTCCTTGAGATCGCGCAATGGAAGCGTCCCGAGCAGGCGCAGCGCCGTTCCGTCCGCGAGCGACCCCGAAGCCATCTCGGCAACGGCGTTCGAAACGAGCACTTGGCCGCCGTGGCCGGCCGGCAGCATGCGCGCGACGCGATTGACGGCGGGGCCGAAGTAGTCGCCTCCTCGCTCGTCCGTCTCGCCGGCGTGAATCGCCATGCGCACGCGCAGGCCGTCGACCGAGGAAAAATCCTCGGCGGCGAGCGCGCGCTGCGCGAAAGCGGCGGCGGCGATCGCCGCGGCAGCGGAATCGAAGGCGGCGCAGAACGCGTCGCCGATCGTCTTGAAGACGTAGCCGCCGTGCGACTCGATCGCCTCGCGCAAGAGTTCGTCGTGGCGGCGCAGCGCGCGCTGCATCGCTTCGCGATGGGCGTCCCAACGCGCCGTGCTGCCTTCGATATCGGTGAAGAGGAAGACGACGGTACCGGACGGGATCGTGGGCACGCCGCGAGGTTCGTGGCCTCGCCGCGCATCCCCGGCTTGCCCTGGCAGTGGCCGGCACGCGGGGCCTGGAAGAGAGCGTGGGACCGCACCGACCGGAGGCCCGCCATGACCCGTCGATCCCTCGCTACCATCGTGCTTGCCGCCGTCGCGTCGTGGCCGCTGGCCGTGGCGGCGTCCGGCGCGGCCGCGCCGCCCACGAACTGGCCGGTCTTCGGATTCACGCCATCGCGCAGCGGCTTCAACACCGCCGAACGAACGCTCACGCCCGCCAACGTCGCGCGCTTGCGTTTCCGGTGGCAGGCCTCGTTCGTCAACGTCGCCGATTCCACGCCGATCTTGCTCGACCGCGTGGTCGCGGGCGGCGTCGCGCGGTCGATGCTCTTTCAAACCGATAAAGGCGGCATCACCTACGGGATCGACGCGGCCACGGGAAAGACGATGTGGCGGTTCGTCACGCACGGCCCGAATATCACCACCTCGACGCCGGCGGCCGATCCTTTCGGCACCGCGATCTACGTGCCGGGCGTCGATGGCCTCATCCACAAGCTCGACGCCGGGACGGGCCGCGAACTGCGCGCTCCCGGCTTCCCGGCGCGGCTGACGCGGATGCCGCAGAGTGAAAAAGACGCCTCGTCGCTCAACGTCGGGAACGGCTACCTGTACGCGACGACGTCGGGCTACATCGGCGACGCGACGCCGTACGACGGCCACGTGCTGAGCGTGCGCTTGAGCGACGGCGCCACCCACGTCTTCAACTCGCTGTGCAGCACCGATACGAAGCTGCCGACGCCGGACTCGTGCGCGCAGCAGCGCTCCGGCATCTGGGCGCGCGGCGGTGCGGTAGTCGATCCCGACGCTTCGATGCACGGCGCCGTCTATGCCGCCACCGGCAACGGTAACTTCGACGCGAACTCGGGCGGCCACGATTACGGCGATTCGGTGGTCGGCCTGAGCGCCGACGTCGCGCAATTGCTCGGCTACTACACGCCGCCGGATTATCAGAGCCTCGACTACAACGACATCGACATGGGCAGCACGTCGCCCGCCATGATTCCGCGCCAAAACGGCAGCGCGACGCCGCTGACCCTCGTCGAAGGCGGCAAGGACGGCACGCTGCGGCTCGTCGATCGCGCGCACTTGCCCGGCGTCGGCGGCGAACTGCAACGCCTCACCATCGCCGGCGCGCTCTTTTCAACGCCGGCGGTGTGGACCGATCCGACCGGACATGCGTGGGTGTTTCTCGGGCTCTCCGGCGAGGTCGACGGCTATCGCGTCGTCACGGCGGGCGGCAAGACGCATCTCGTGGGCGCGTGGCGCTCGACGGCCGGGTCGACCTACGGCGAAGGCACCTCGCCGGTGGTGGCCAACGGCATGGTCTTCGTCGCGATGGACCGCGCGCTCTTGGCGCTCGACGCCACCAACGGCCATCTGCTGTGGACCAGTGCGCAGAGGACCGCGCGGGGAACGATCGGACGCGTGCATTGGGAGAGCCCGATCGTGGTGAACGGCTGGGTCTACTGCTCGGACGAGAGCGGCCACCTCACGGCATACGCCCTGCCCTGACGTCGGCGAACGCGCGGCGAACCGCGTCTTCCAGCGCCGGGTGATCGGCCAGCGCGTACCGCGCGTCGGCTTCGCCGGGTTGGGCCCGGTACTCGTACACGGTGAGCGCCGGCGTGAGCGGCGCGAGCGCGACGATCGCCGCATACAGCTCCTGCGCGTTCGATTCGCCGATCTCAGTGACGTAGAGCGGCGCGGGCGCTCCGCCCGGCAGCGAACCGGCAGCTTCGCGCATTTCGTGGAACGCGCGCTGCATGCCGGCGACGGGAACGCCGTACGGATGAAAGCCATACCCTGAGAGGGGCGGCGCGGGGCTTGCGACGCGCAGCGCTTCGCCCAAACGAGCGATCCATGCGGTGTCGGCGCCGGAGACGCCGCTGGCGATCACCGGAACGCCGAACTTCGCGACGATCGGCGCCACCTTTGCGTAGTACGCGGCGTAGGCGTCCGCGTCGCGATAGCCGTTGGCGGGAAGGTTGGTCTCGTTGGCGATCTCGGCGTAGCGCAGGCAGCCCGGCTCGCGTGCCGTGTAGCGGGTGAAGAAGGTGCGAACGTTGGCCAGCAGATCGTCTTCGCCGCGCGAGTCGTTCTCGAGGCCGGGCACGATCACCATCACGTGCAATCCGGCGCCGCAGACGCTGTCGAGCACCTGATTCTCGCGGTGCCACGAGCGGCGCTTGTGCACCCAATCGGGTATCCATCCCGTGCGCACGTAGTCGGGATGCAGCTCCCTCGCGATCGCGCGTGCGACGTCCGGCGAGAAGTAGCGATCGAACGTCGACGGCCAGCTTTGGTCGAACGTGATGCCGATCGTCGGAATCTCGACGCCGAACTGCACCGCCGGCGGTTGGCCGGCGCCGGCAGCGCCGTTCGCGCCGGCGAGCAGCAACGCGAGGGCGGCGAGCGCCGTGCGGACGTTCACGCTAATAATCGTACGAGAAGTTGAAGCCGGGGACGAAGGCGTTGTGCAGCCCGACCGCACCGCCCGGATAGACGTAGCCGCCGGTCTCACCCGCCGGGTTGATGACGTATTGCAGGCTGGGCCGGAAAAGAATCTGCGGCGTCACGGCCACGCCGTAGTTGAGCTCGAGCTTCTGTTCGGCGCCGTTGGTCGGAACCGCGAATCCCTGGGCCTGCAGCGACTGCTCGAAGGTGCGCAGGCGCGGGTTCATATCGAGCCAGTAGTAGCCGAAGGCGATCGTATCGTTGTCGCGATGCTTGAACGTGCCGTGCACGACGATGCCGGCGTCGACGAAGTTCGAGATGAACGCGGTCTGCGGATCGCCGTACTCGTAGGCGGCAAAGAAGGCCGTTCCGCGTCCGTTCGGCGCCGACGTGCCCGAAAGCAGACGGTCGAAGAGCAGCCAGCCGCCGGCGCGTCCGCGATAGGTCGTCGACGGAATTTCGTTCAGCGCGGGGTTGGTCGGGGCCACGAAGTTGCGCAGGTTGTTCTCGGTACCGATCACGTCGGAGGTATCGAAGTAGCCGCCGACTCGAATCGAGCCGTCGTAGTTGCCCGCGCGGTCGTAGCTGAGGAAGCCGAACTCGAGCGGAAAATCGACGCCGGTCGTGCCGTAGAGCCCGAGATTGAAGCCCTGGCCGCGGTTCGCGTAGAGAGGATCGACTTGAAACGCGCCGCTCTCGACGTAAAAAGACGGCTTGGGCGAGAGCTTGGCGTACGCGCCCCACTGCGACGACGGATAGTAGCCGTAGCCGCTGTTGTTCGGCGCGGCGACCGGCGTTCCGCAAATGGCGTTGGTCTGGTAGCGGCACCATAAGTTGCCGCCCCAGTAGGTCGACGACGCCGCGAAATCGTTCTGCATCACGACGCGTCCGAAGTGGACGTCGAAGGCGCCGTTGGCGATCTTCTGCTCGTAATCGAGCTCGGTCAGGCGCGTGGTCAGGCCGTCGCCGAAAATCTCTTGCACCGAGGCGACGTTGCCGATCGCGTTGGGCGTGAGCCCGCTGCCCCAGCGCTGCGTGAGGATGAGGTGCAGCGTGCCCTGGTTGCCGGGCGTCGTTTGCGCGAACGTGTAGTTCGCGCCGAGCTGGAACTCGCTGGCGTACGCCGATCCGAGCTGGAAACCGCCCGACGTATTGGCTGCGAACTCGCCGACGTAGCGGCCGAAGATCGAGAGCCCGGGCGCGGTGGTGGGCGCCGGCGCGGGCGACGGCACTGCCGAGCCGGTCGCGGGGCCGGACGACGGCGCGGCGCTGCCCGAAAGCAGCGCCGCGAGAACGATCGATCCGACGAGCACCGGCGCCTCTCGAACTACATCGAGGTGAGCGAGAGCGTGCTGGTGTTCAGCTCGTAGTTTCCGGCTGCGACGAGACTGTTGGGCATCGCGCAGATGACGCTATTGTCGGGCCCGTAGACGACGACGAGGTTGGGCGGACCGCATTGCGTCTGCGTCAGCTGGTAGTTCGAGAGCATCGTCGCTCCCGGACTGCTCGGCTGCACTTGATAGGACGTGTACGTCGTGTTGTTGGCGACGATCGTCCCGTAAACGGCCGCCGACGTGACGCCGATCGCCATCGCGCCCCAGAATCCGCCGCCCCAGTAGTAGGGGTACGGCGACCACACGACGCCGTGGTTCCAACCCCACGCCGTGTTGTTTACGTAGACCGGGTTGTTGATGACCGTCCGGTTCACGTTGACGTTATTCACGTTGCGATTGACGTTCGTATTGTTGACGTTGCGGTTGACGTTGGTGTTGTTGGTGTTCCGGTTGACGTTGTTGTTGTTGGTGTTCCGGTTGACGTTGTTGTTATTGGTGTTCCGGTTGACTTGATTGGCGTTGTTGCCGTTGCGCGGATTGCGTTGCGGCTGCTGCGCGGGCCGTTGCGGCTGCTGCGCGGGCCGCTGCGGCTGCTGCGCGGGCCGCTGCGGCTGCGACGGCGGGCGGACGTCGCGGTTGAGGTTGAACCCGCCGCCGCCCTGGGGAGCGCGGGGTGCCGGCGCGCGCATGGCGCCGCCTCCGCGGCCGCCTCCGCCGCGCTGGGCCGAAGCGACGAGCGGGGTAAACGCGATGGCGAGGACGGCTGCGGCCGCGAGTAGACGGTTCGTCATTATTTGTGCACCTCATCGATAACGCCGACGACGTTGACGTACGTTCCGCGCTTGGTCGAAAACGACATGACGATTCCGCGCGAGGGAATTCGCATCGTCGAGAGCGGCAGCTGCTGGGTCTGGCCGGACATGTTGGTGTAGATCGTTCCGGTCTTCAAATCGAGCGGGCCGGTTGCGCCGGGCTGGATCAGCGTGGCGACGAGCGGAAAGCAGGTGAGGATCTCGCCTTGATAGGAGCAGGCGGCGCGCGAGACTTCGAGCGTGCCGCCGCCGTCCTTGGACGTCAAGTAGAGCGAGTTGTGAATGACTTTGATCTTGACGTCGCCGTACGTGTCGACCGAGCCGTTGGGCTGCTGTATCGTGACGGTGCCCTGGGCCTTCGCCGGCGCCGCCAGGAAGGGCAGGAGCGCCGCGCATCCGAGGAGAGCGGCGGCTCGGGTCAAAAGACGAAGGTCGAGAAACGATGAAGCGCGAGCCATAAGATGATCCTCGCAGATGGAATTGCGGAATCACCGCCCCTTCGCCAAGCGCGTTCGCGCGCTCCTTCCGTACGCGCGTGATGCGCGCGGCAATCCTGGCTGCGGCGGATAACCGCTTCGTACGCGGCGTCGTCGGCCGGTATGGGATGCGGTTGGGTGCGAAACGCTTCGTCGCGGGCGAGACGGAAGAAGAGTTTTTCGCTGCGGCGCGGGCCGCCAACGAGCGCGGCTTCGCCGTGGCCTGCGGCATTCTGGGGGAGAACGTCGCCGACGCCGCCGAGGCATGCGAAGCGGCCGCGCGGTATCGGGCGCTGCTCGAAACGTTCCACGCACGCGGTTTCGACGCCAACGTGGCCTTCAAATCCACCCACGTCGGGCTCGACGTCGATCCCGAACTCGCCTTCGAGAACGCGTGGAGCGTGGCGCAGGCCGCGCGCGCCACGCAGAACACGATGCGGCTCGATATGGAGCAGTCCGGCTACGTCGATCGCACGCTCGCGCTCTACCGCCGCCTGCGCGAGCGCTACGACGGCGTCGGATTCGTCTTGCAATCCTATCTCTACCGCAGCGAGGACGATCTTCGCGCGGCGCTTCCGCTGGCCCCCAACGTCCGGCTCGTGAAAGGCGCGTACCTGGAGCCTGCGTCGGTCGCCTACGCGGCCAAGCGCGACGTCGACGCCGCGTACGTGCGGCTCGCCGAGCTCGCACTCTCGCACGACGGCTATACGGCCATCGCGACGCACGATCCGGCGATCGTCGCCCACGTCGAGTCGATCGCACGCGCGAGAAAGCTGCCGCTGCGCGGCCGTTTCGAGTTTCAGATGCTCTACGGCATCGCGACGCCGCTGGCGCGGCAGCTGATCGATCGCGGCTACCGGGTGCGGCTGGCGATTCCGTTCGGCGACTTCTGGTTTCCGTACCTCATGCGGCGACTGGCCGAACGGCCGGCCAACCTCGCGTTCTTTCTGCGCGGCGCGCTCGGGCGGCCGTGAGCGGCGCGGCGCCGATCGGCGGCATCTTTCCGGCGGTGCTCACGCCGGTCGACGAAGCGCTCGAACCGGACGCCCCGCGGGCGGCGGCGTACTATCGCGACTTGCTCGCGGCCGGCTTCGACGGCCTCAACGTGATGGGAACGACCGGCGAAGCGATGTCGCTGGGGCTCCATCAGCGCCTGGCGTTCATGGAGGCGCTGGTCGCGCACGGCGTTCCGCCGGCGCGCATGATGGTCGGCACGGGGGCCGCATCGCTCGACGACGCCGCGCGGCTGAGCCGGCAGGCCTTCGCGCTCGGTTTCGCCGCCGCGCTGGTGATGCCGCCGTTCTTCCTGCGCGATGCCGGCGGCGACGACGTCGTGCGCTTCTTCGACCGGCTCTTCGCGCGGGCGGAGCCGCCGCCGCGCTCGGTCTTGCTCTATCACTTTCCGCGCGTCAGCGGCATCGCGTTCACGCTCGAACTCGTCGAGCGGCTGACGGCCGAGTTTCCCGAGCCGATCGCCGGAATGAAGGACAGCGCCAACGATCGCGAACTGCAGCGCGCGGTGCTCGCCGCGCGTCCGCAGCTGCGCGTCTTTCCTTCGTCGGAGTCGGAACTGCCGCAGGCGCGCGCCGCGGGTGCGGCGGGCTGCATCAGCGCGACGATCGCGCTCTCTCCGCAGGAAGCGCGCGCGGCGTTTTACGAAGGCGACGCCCGTTCGGCACGGCGCGTCGCGTGCCGCCGGGCGGCGTTCGACGGTGTTCCGCTGGTTGCGGCGATGCGGGAGATGGTCGCCGCGCAGCGCGGCGATCCGGCGTGGCAACGCAACGTCGTGCCGCAGCGAGCGCTGGAGATGCAGGAGCTCTTGGTTCTGCGGGCGGCGTTCAGCCGCTGCGTTTGAGCTCCGTTCGGGGAAAGATCCGGCGGACGAACTCGCGCACCGACGGCGTCGCGGCCTTCGCCCGGGGCAGCGGCGTGACGTCCGGCGCAGGCGCGGTCGCAGTCAGGCTGACGCGCGGCGCGCGCTCGCCGTCGTCCAGGCCCGCCGCGAACGCGCGCTGCAGCGCCGCGGCGTCGTCGAAGGCGAGCATGTCGAGTTCGAGCGGTCGCGCGGGGCGCACGTAACGGATCGTAATCTGGCGCTTCCCGGGGGCGCCGCCCAGCCGCACGATCTCGTTGGTCGCTTCGGCCAGCCGCAGCTCGTAATCGAGAAGGCGCTGTTGCCAGAGCGTGCCGATGGTATAGGCCATCTGCGTCAATCCCAGCGTCGAACCGGCCGACGACGGGTCGGGCTCCTGATCGACGAAGACGACGGTCACTTCGGTCGCGCCGTTGTCGATCGCCAGGCCGAGCGGCGACGTGTGCACCATGCAGCCGTCGGCGTAGAGCGCGCTCTCGCCGTCGAACGTCATCGGAATCGGGCTGAAGAGGCCCGGCATCGCCGACGAGGCGAGCAGGGCCATCACGAAGTTATCGTCCGTCAGCTCGCGGTATTCGGTGAGCCGGGCCCGGTGCGCCGGCGGTTGCGGCCGTCCGACGAAGCCGCGAAAGACCGCTGCCGAGGCTTTCGTTACGTTGGTCGCCCCGATCAGCACCGAGGTTTTCAGTTGCGAAAAATCGACCATCTTCGCGAGCGCCGCGCTGACGGCGGGCAAGCTGGTGCGGTGCACGCGCCCGAGATTGCGCAGGAAGGGCAGCTCGCGAGCGGCGTGCGCGACGCGTACGGCGTCGCGCCAGCGGTTGCCTTGTCCGATCGAGCCGACGTGATCGATCAGGCGGCGCAGGCGCGGCACGTGCGGAAAGAGATCGAGCGCTTGCGCCGGAAACTCGCGGTGCCAGAAGGCTTCGAGCGCGTCGTCGCGCGTGCCGGCGGCGACGAGCGCCGCGTTGATCGCGCCGATCGACACGCCGCAGATCAAGTCGTAGGAATCCCGTTCCAGCAGGGCCCGCGCGACGCCGGCTTCGTACGCACCGTGCGCGCCGCCGCCGCTGAGCACCAACGCTTTCATACCTACAGTATCGGCTCGCGCGTACCCCGGATAAACATCCGTTGCGGCCCTAAAACGTCGAAAACGACGACCTCGTTGGAGCGCTGCAGCCACGTCCCCGGGACGTACAGCGATCGTTGTGGGCCGATCGACCAGTAGCGCCCGGCACAATGGCCGTTGACGAAGAGCGCGCCTTTGCCCAGCGAACCGGCGTCGAGAAACGTATCCGCCGGTCGCGCGATTTCGAAACGCCCGCGATAGAAAGCCGGCGCGAGACCGGTCCCGCTGCGAAAAACCGGCCTTTCGCGCCCATCGAGCGGCAGCGGCACGATCTCCCAATCGGTCAGTTCCTCGCCATCGAAGGCGACCGGAGCGAGCAAGCCTTTCGTTTCGCCGGAGAGCTTCGGTCCGTAATTGATGCGGCCGCCGTTCTCGACCAGGAGTTCGAGCGTCGCGCCCGCGCGCGGTACGGTCAGCCGCAGCGTTCGCTCGCCGAGGCGGCGATCGAGGGTCCCGGCGACGGCACCGTCGACGAGTGCCACGATGAAGTCGCGCGGTTCGCCGGCGTCGAGCACGCCTTCCCCGGCGCGCGGCAGCGCGGTGCGGTACAGCGCGTAGCCGAACGACTGGCCGAAACGCTCCATCGGCAGCGGGCGTTCGCTGCGAATAACGTCGCCCAGGGCCGAGTGCAGCGGCGCGCACTCGTCGAGAGCAAACTCCGCAACGTCGATCGTCGCGGGTGGGGCTGGAACCGGCGGCGGGTTCGCGCCGGTCGCGCGCGCTATGGCGTCGCGAAAAGCGAAGTACTTCGGCGTCGGGCGTCCGGCTTCGTCGAGCGCGGCTTGGTAATCGTAGCTCGTCGTGGTCGGCTGGTACGGCGCGCCGTCGCTCGCGTTGGCGCCGTTGGAGAAACCGAAGTTCGTTCCGCCGTGAAACATGTAGACGTTGACGGACGCGCCGTCGCGCAGCATGAGTTCGAGATCGCGAGCCTGCGCGCCGTCGTCGCGGCGCACGCTAGGCTCGCCCCAATGGTCGAACCAGCCCGCCCAAAACTCGCCGCAGAGCGGCGGCGCGCCCGGCCGAAACGCGCCAAGCGCCGCGAGCTCGGCCCGCGCGTTCCCGGCGGCGAACGTCGCAGCCGCGGGAACGCCCTCGAGCGCGCCGCGAGCGAGGTCGGCGGGCTGATCGATCGTGAAATAGGGAGCGTTCGCGAATCCCGCGCGGTCGAGCAGCGCGCGCAACGCGCGCAGGTACGCGGCGTCGTCGCCGTACGCGCCGTACTCGTTTTCGAGCTGCACGGCGACGATCGGGCCGCCGCGCGAGCGCTGCAGGGGCGCGAGCTCTTCGCCTAGGCGTTCCAGCCATTGCCCGGCCGGTTCTAAAAACGCCGGATCGGTGGAGCGCAGCGCGATTGCGCGGCCGTCGAGCAGCCACGCGGGCAAACCGCCGAAATCCCACTCGGCGCAGACGTACGGCCCGGGGCGCAGGATCACGCTCAAGCCGGCGGCCGCGGCTTCGCGCACGTAGGCCGCCACGTCGCGCTCGCCCGAGAAATCGTAACGGCGCGGCTGCGGTTCGTGCAGGTTCCAAAACACGTAGGTCGAGATGGCGTCGAGCCCCATCGCACGGGCCATGTCGAGGCGCGCGCGCCAGTACGCGCGAGGAATGCGCGCGTAGTGCATCTCGCCCGAGACGATGCGCGCGCACGAGCTCACGCGGGGTCGCCCCGCAGCAGCGCGGCCGCGTGCTCGGGCGTCAAATCGCGCTGCGGCTGCGCCAGCATCTCGTAGCCGACCATGTATTTGCGCACGCCGGCGGAGCGCAGCAGCGGCGGGTAGTAATGCGCGTGCGCGTGCCACGCGGGGTAGTCGCGATCGCAGGGTTGTTGGTGGAAGCCCATGGTGTACGGAAACGGCACCGCGAAGAGGGCGTCGTATCGCGAGAGCACCGCCCGAATGAGATCGGCCAATGCGTTCCGTTCCGCGGCATCGAGCGCGGCCAGCGAGGCGCGGTGCGCCCGCGGTAAGAGCATCAGTTCGAACGGCCATACCGCCCAGAACGGGACCAGCGCGACGAACCGGTCGTTGCTCGCGACGATGCGCTCGCCCAGCGCGAGTTCCGGCTCGAGATACGCGCAGAGCAGGCAGCTCCCGCGCTCGGCGGCGTACGCTTCGAGCGCCGCCGTCTCTTTCGCAAGCTCGTTGGGGATCGATTCGTTGGCCCAGAGCTGCGAGTGCGGATGGGGATTGCTCGCGCCCATCGCGGCGCCGCGGTTTTCGAAAATCGTTACGGCCGCGACGAACGGCAGCGCGCCGAGCTCGGCGTACTGCGCGGCCCACGCGTCGATCACGTCTCGCACGGCCGGCTGGCTCATCGCGCCCAGATGCAGGTCGTGGCGCGGCGAGAAGCAGAGCACGCGGCAGCGGCCCCGCTCGCTTTTCGCGGTCATCAGCGGCGACGTTTCGGCGGCGAGCGGCGTATCGTCGAGCAGCGCCGCATAGTCGTTTTCGAAGACGAAGACGCCGGCGTAAGCGGGATTGCGCGCGCCGCCCGCGCGAGCGTTGCCGGGGCAGAGGTAGCAGGCCGGATCGTAGGCCGGCACGGCGGGGATCGACGTATCGACCCGTTCGCCCAGCCACGGCCGGTCGGCGCGATGCGGCGAGACGAGCACCCAGTCGCCGGTGAGCGGATTGCGCCGGCGATGGGGGCGGCCGCGCCACTCATCCATCGGCGCTCGCTCCATCGGCGGGCGTGCCGTCGTAAAACGCGGGCTCGATGCCGGTCTGGTCGCGATAGCGTTGCGCGACCGTCGCGCGAAACGCTTCGACGCGGCCGGCTTCGAGCAGGGCCACGATGCAGCCGCCGAACCCGGCGCCGGTCATGCGCGCGCCGTAGACGCCGTCGCAGGCGCGCGCGGCTGCGGCGAGCGCGTCGAGTTCCGGGCAGCTGACCTCGTAATCGTCGCGCAGGCTGGCGTGCGAGGCGTTCGCGAGCGCTCCGAAGGCCGCGGGATCGCCGGCTTCGAGCGCGCGGGCCGCGCCGAGCACGCGTGCGTTCTCGGTGACGACGTGGCGCGCGCGGCGGTAGAGCACGTCGCCCAGCTCGGTACGGCACGCGTCGAGGTCGCCGAGGGTGGCGTCGCGCAGCGACGCGATGCGCGGTATCGCAGCGCTCAGCATGGCGACCGCGCGTTCGCACTCTTCGCGCCGGCGGTTATACTCGCCCGAGGCCAGCCGCCGCTCGACCATCGTATTGGCGATGGCTACGGTCGTGCCGGCCGGCAGCGGCAGGTGCGAAACCTGAAGCGAGCGCGTATCGAGGAGCGTCGCGCAGCCGCGCCGGCCGAAGAGCACGGCAAACTGATCCATGATGCCGGACCGCACGCCGGCCCCCGTGGTTTCGGCGCGGCGCGCGAGCTGCGCCAGCTCGGCGCGCTCGAGCGGCGCACCGGCCGCGCGGAGCAGTGCCAGCGCGAGCGCGATTTCGAGCGACGCCGAGGAGCTCAGCCCGGCACCGATCGGCAGCGTCGACGAGAGTTCGACGGTCGCTCCGCGCAGCGGTACGCCGGCGCGCCGCAGCTCGATCAACACGCCTCGCGCGTAATCGCTCCAATCGCCCCGCCGCTCTTCGCGCAGGTCGTCGAGATCGAAGCCGGCGGTGCCGGAGAACGCCCCGGAACGGATTGCAACGCGCCGATCGTCGCGCGGCGCCGCCGTTGCGGCGGTTCCGAGCGCGATGGCGACCGGCATGACGAAGCCGTCGTTGTAGTCGGTATGCTCGCCGATCAGGTTGACGCGGCCGGGCGCGTACGCGCGGATCACGCGCGGTTCCTAGTACGCCGCGGCGGAGTCGGAGGCCATCGTCGCAAGATGCCAGTCGACGTTTTCGAAGAGCCGGCGCTCGTCCGCGCCGCCGGACAGGGCGTGAAAGCTGGGATCGGTCCGATTCCAGTAGGCGATCAGCGAGGCGGCGTAACGGTACTCCTTGACGATGTCGGAGTGCTCGACGCCGTCGGCGTCGGTGCCCAGCAAGCATCGCACGCGCGCTTCGAGCAGATATTTGAGCGACGCGTTTCCGAGAATGGCGCCGACCCGGTCGACGTCGGAGGGATCCTTCACCAGGACCGCCAGCAGATCGTTGAGCTCGAAGTTCGTCGCCACGTTGCCGACGATCGGATCGATGTCGTCTTTGAGAATCGCGGGAGCGCCCAGCGGCATGCGCGAGATCGGATAGGCGCCCGTCGCGACGTTGCTCTCGAGATTGACGTCGGCTTCCACTCGCTCGTCGTGCATCGCGCGAGCCTGCTCGGGCGTGGCCCACGTATCGTGCGCGAGGCGGAAGACCACGTAATTCGCCGCGTCGGGGTGCGCGCGTTCGAACGCGGCGATCGCCGCGAGGAGCGTCGTGATGTTCTGGCGCGCCTGGCCGGCGTTGCTGCGCACCGTGGGCAAGGTGCCGAACACTTCGCCGAAGTTCCACGGCTGCGGCGGAGCGTCGGGAGCAAAATCGACGACGCCGCCCTCGCCGACGTGCGTGTGGACGAGCAGCTTTCCGTGCCATCCGGCCCGCCGGCGATCCTTAGCGGCGCGGTAGACCGCGCCGGCGAGCTGCTCGTAATACGTCATGCCCGCGGGCGTGAAACACGTCGTTTCCGGGCCGGCGGTATCGATGCCGACCACCGTATCGAAGTAGGCTTTGGCCTGCCACGCCGGAACCACGAGGCGCCCGCGATCCCATCCCATCAGCGCGTCGTAAATCGTCTTCGGCGTGGTGATCAGCCCAGCGGGAAGCGCCGTTGCGGCGCATTGGCCGGTCTGCGACCACTCGCTGTAGGTGGTTCCGCCGGGCAGCGTCGCGAGCTGCGACGTGTGCGTCATCAGCACCACCTTCACCAGCGGTGCCGGGCGGTGCATCGCGCGCAATGCGGCGACGACGACGGGGTTCGACGGCTCGTCCATCGCGCACTCGATGGTATCCAGACGATCCGAATCCCCTTGCCGGAACGCCCAACCGCCGATGAACGGCAGCGATTGTTCGGAAACGTCGATGTGCGTCGCCGCGAGGTCGAGCACCGTCGCGCGGCAGAGATCGGCCTCGAGTTTCCGCCGGTCGCCGGCGTAGAAACGCTGGGTGAGATACGTCGCGACCGGACCGCCGCGGAACGCGTAGGCGCTGTCGAACTCGGTCCACGGGGTCGCCGTGAGCATGCGCTCGAGCGCTCCGTCGAGTGCCGCCGGACTGGTCGCGACGCGTTCTCCGTAGACCACCAGCGTCGCACGCGCACCCAGCGCGAATCGCTGCCCTTGCGGCGGCGAGAAGAGGCGGTCGTCGAGCGCGCCCGCCTCGGACGGATACCACTGATCCGCGAGATAGCGGAAGAGCGCGAGGCGGTCGGCTTCGCTCACGCTGCGCGCCGGGTCGCTCAGCGACGCCGCGAACGCCGACGGATTCGCATACGCAACGTACGGGAGAACGCCCGTAATGTGGTTGTGCGCGTCGAAATACGTCTGCGGCGACGCACCGAGTGCGGCGAGAACCACGGCGGCGAGCGAGAGCGCTTTCATGCGGTTGACTTCTGCTTCGCAACCGGCACGGCCGCATCCGCTTCGGGCAGGCATTCCGGCCGGCGCCGTGCAACGGACCGGGCATGCCCGAAGAGCTGCACCCGTCCGACGTCGCGCCGCTCGTCGACCACGTCGTCGTCGACGTGCCCGGGTGGCAAGAGGTGCAGCCCCGCATCCCCGATACGCCGCAACGCCGCACGCTCGAGCGCCAGCGCAGCGTTCGCGAAATCGTCTTCGGCATGCAGGACGGAATTTTGACGACGCTCGGCATCATTACCGGCGTCGGCGTGGCCGAAGGCGAGCGCTCGACGGTGCTCATCAGCGGGTTCGTCGCGATGCTCGCCGGCGCGCTTTCGATGGGCGTGGGCGAATATCTCGGCCGCAAGTCCGAGCGCGAGGTCGTGCAGGCGACGATCGACATGGAGAAGGCCGAGATGGCCGCCGATCCTCAAGCCGAGTTTGCCGAGCAGGTCGCTTATTACAAGCTCAAAGGATTCAGCTCCGACGAGGCGCAGACGATCGTTCGCCGCCTCACGCAGCATCCCGACATCTATCTCTACGAAATGGTGCGAGACGAGTTCGGCATCGATCCGCGCGTCGCCAACGACGACGGCCTGCGGGGGCCGATCGCGATGGCGAGTTCGTTCGCCGTCGGCTCGCTCGTGCCGATCGTCGCCTTCTTGCTGCCGCTCTCGATGAGGTCGTCGTCGTTCGTGGCCCTGGCGTTCGCGGTGCTCGGACTCTTTTCGGTCGGATTCTATGCCGGAAGGCTCGGAACGCGCAGCCCCGTCGCAAAGGGCTTCGAAACGGCGGCCTGGGGCTGCGGCGTCTTCGTCGTCTGCTATCTGGCCGCGCACTACATCCCGCCGTTGTTCGGGCACGCACCGGTCGCGGCCGGCGGCTAGCCCTTCGCGCTAGAGAACGTTCCGGCGCAGCGGTATGCGTTCGCCGGTTTCGGAGACCAGCGCGAGCGCGCGGCGCGGCGGCTCGGCGGCGGCACCGTCCCCGACGCGCCGGCAGAAGGCTTCGAACGCGTCGATCGGGAGCGCCTCCGAAACGTAGTGCCCTTGCGCCTGGTCGCAGCGCGCGTCTTCGATGGCCTGCAACTGCGCGGGCGTCTCGACCCCCTCCGCCGTAACGCTGAGCCCGAGCGTGTGCGCCATGGTGACGATCGCTCGAAGGATCGCGCGATCGCTCGCGCTTTCGAGCTCGTTGACGAACGTGCGATCGAGCTTGATCGAATTGAGCGGGAAGCGCTTGAGGTAGGCGAACGAGCTGTACCCGGTTCCGAAATCGTCGATGGTGACGTGCACGCCCATCGCCTCCATCGCGGCGAGAATCGCGAGCACGCTCTCGACGCCGTTGATGAGCACGCTTTCGGTGATCTCGACGTCGAGCAAAGACGGATCAGCGCCGGTCTCCCGCAGCGTTCGGCGCAGAACGTCGATGAAGTCGGGGTGCGCGAACTGGCGCGCGGATACGTTGACCGAGAGCAGCCGCGGCTGTCCGCAGGCCTGCCAGGCCGCAATCTGCTCGCACGCGTGGCGCAGCACCCACGTGCCGATCGGCACGATGATGCCGCTCTCTTCGGCGATCGGAATGAACTCGGACGGGTAGAGCAGGGTTCCGTCCGGCCGGCGCATGCGCAGCAGCGCCTCGGCGCCGATCACGCGAGCGGTCGACGTCTCGACGATCGGCTGGTAGTAGAGCACCAGCCCTTCGCCGGCGGTCGCCTTGCGCAGCTCGTTCTGGATGCGATGGCGTGCGGTCACCGCCTCGTGCATCGCGGCTTCGAAGAACGCGTAGCGTAGGCCCTCGCGTTCCTTGGCGTGATACATCGCCGTGTCGGCGTTACGAATGAGGACGGTCGCATCGGGGCCGTCGTTCGGGTAGATCGCGATTCCGACGCTCACGGCGATCAGCAGCTCGAACTCGTCGATGAAGAACGGTTCGGCGATCGTGCGGATCATCGCGCGCGCGACCTCGGCCGCTTCGTCGTCGTCGCGAATCGCCGGCAAGAGCACGACGAACTCGTCGCCGCCCCACCGGGATAGGGTGGATCCCGGCGGGAGAACGGCCGAGAACCGGATCGAGACCGAACGCAGCAGCGCGTCGCCGAGCGCGTGGCCCAGCGTGTCGTTGATATCCTTGAACCGGTCGAGGTCGAGGAACAGCACGGCGGTGCGGTATTTATGGGCTTGGGCCTCGCGCAGCGCGTCGCGCAGGATGGTTTCCAGCGTCGTCCGGTTCGGCAAGCTCGTCAGGGTGTCGATCCTGGCCAGCCGGAGCAGATCCTCCTCGGCCTTCTTGCGCGCCGTGACGTCGATGACCGCCGCGACGTAGCGCGTGGCCAGGCCGTTGGCGTTGCGCTCGTGCTTTCCGCGCAGCTGGAACCAGCGCGTCGATCCGTCGCGCAAGATGACCCGGTGGTCGACGCTGAACGGCGCCCCGGTGCGCCGGCTCGTCTCGACCTCGCGCGCCACCGCCGCTGCGTCGCGCGGGTGGATCGACGCTTCGTAGAGGCCGGCGAGCGCGTCGGCCGGCGTGTCGGGCGACAGGCCGAAAATCTTCATTAGCTCGTCGGACCACGCCGTGCGGCCGCTGGTGAGATCCTGCTCGAAGTTTCCGAAATGCGTCATCGCGTGGATCTCGTCGAGGCGCGCGTGCGTGAGCGCGAGCGATCGCTCGCGCTCTTCCAAATCGGCCTTCATCTGCTGCGCGCGCAAACGGGTGAGAAACTCGCGCTGCTGGATCCGGATGCGCAGCCACGCGGCGCAGAACGCCACGGCCAATCCGCTGGCGTAGACCGTGAGCGCGACGTAGTTGGCCGTCGTGTTGAAGACGCCGGCGTAGCCGGCGTACGCGGCTTGAAAGAGGACTCCGAAGAGGCAGGCGGCGGCGACGTCCGAAAGCCGGTAGAACGCCTGCTGAACGCCGAGGACGACGAGGAGCTCGGCGACGACGTACCACTGATTGTTGCCGCTATTTACGACGAGCACGGCGACGACCGCGAGCGCCGGCAGCATGTTGGCGTACTGCAGCGCGTTGGCGTAACGGCGCAGCGGCGGCGCGAACAGGAGCGCGAGACCGACGGCGGCCGAGATCGCCGCCGCGGCGAGCCGTAATGCCAGCGAGTCGGGCGGTATGCCCGGGATTCGTTCGAGAACGAAGTGCAGCGCGGGCAACAGGACGACGATAAGACCGCTGTACGTAACGGCGGTGATCGTCGCATTTTCTTGAAGCCAACGTCGAAACGCGGTGTGGGCGGTGGCGTTCACGTGCACGGCGACTTCGCGGTTTCACCGCTTTCTCATGCGCTTGGGGCGAAAACTCATGCGCGAACGACATCCAGGCCGTAGAATGGAGTGATGACGATCGTAGGGTTCCGGCCGATCCTGGCGTCGGCACTTCTCGCAGCTATGGCTCTCGGGCCGGCTGCATTGCCGGCGCGCGCCGACACCACCTCGACGATCTTGATCACGGCTGCCGCAGCCGCGGCGCTGCTGACGGGAATCAACGTGGCCGAGAAGTCTGCCAAAGCGCGCACCGTCGTCGGCTATCTGCCCAACGGTTCGGTCGTCTACGCGGACGGCCACGTCGTCGCCCCCGGCGGCCTCTCGTGGTATCCCGGCAACTACGGCGAAAACATCGCCTGCAACGGGTCGGCCTGCTACGTGACCGGCCCCAACGGTGCCGGCATCGGCAGCCCGTACCCGCCCGGTTACGGGGGCGCGCCGGCCTACTCGGGCGCGTTGTACGGCACGCCGTATCCGGCGGCGTACGGAACGGGCTATCCGCCCGCGTACGGCACGGGGTATCCTCCCGCGTACGGCGGCAACGCTCCCGTCCCGTACGGCGGCGGCTACGGCTACGCCGACCCGGCCACCGCAATGCTCTCGGCGCTCGCGCTGGGCTTTATGGGCGCTTCGTTCTACGGCGGCACCGGCTACGGAGCCGGATACGGCTATCCCGGCTACGGCTCGGGCTATGGATACGGCTACCCCGGGTACGGGTCCGGTTACGGATACGGTTATCCCGGCTACGGCTCGGGCTATGGATACGGCTATCCCGGCTATGGTGCCGGCTACGGATACCCGCCGGGGTACGGATACGGCTATCCCACGGGGTACGGCTATCCCGTGACCGGATCGCAGCCGCCGGCCACGGGCGTCGCGCCTCCGCTGGTCTCACCGGTGCGGGGGCCGATCGTCGTCGGGCACCGGCCCGTTACCGCCCCCGGGCGCAAACCCGTCGCTGGCCCCGGGCGTACGCCGGTCGGCACGCCGGTTCGCGTTGCGCACCCGGTCGCGCATCCCGCGTTCCATCCGGTCGCGCACCCCGTGCTGCACGCGATGATGCATCCGGCGCTGCTGCATCCTTTCGTGCGCAACTTCGCGCACCCCGAGTATCGCCCGGCCGGCCGCGCCGCGGGCGCGCCGGCCGCCCGGCCGGTGCAGCGTCCGCTCATGCCGCCGGTCTATCAGCGCGCGCCGCGTGCGTACCCGGCACGCGGAGCGCTTACGGCCGGCGATCCCGCCGGGCCGGCTGCACCCGGAAGGAAGAAACGCCCTCCGGCGTAGGCGCCCGCTCGAGGCGCGCCGTTGCGGCAGCGCGGTCGCTTTGGCCGAAACCTGGAGCATGAGGTATTGGGTTCTCGCAGGCTTGGCGCTGGCGCTCGCCGCGTGCGCGTCGAGCGGGACGTCCGCCACCGTGCCCATCGCCGCCGGCGGCGCGGCGTTCGTTGCGGCAGCGTCGCCGAAGCCCATGTTCGACGACGAGTTCGACGGGAGCGCCCTCGATAGCGCGCTGTGGTCGACGTGCTATCCCTGGGCGAAGCCGTCGGCAGGCTGCACCAACAATCCATCGCTCGAACTCGAGTGGTACGAGGCGCAGAACGTGACGGTCTCCGGCGGGAACGCGCTGTTGACCGCCCGCAAGCGCGACGGCACGCACGCCCTGCCGTTCGCGTCGGGAATGATCTCGACCGGCGGCACGCCGGCGACGCCGGCGACCTTCTCGTTCGAGTACGGCTACGCCGAGGCGCGCGTGCGGTTGCCGCGCGGCACCGGCATGTGGCCCGCGTTTTGGCTGGTTCCGTCGAACCGCACGTGGCCACCCGAGATCGACATCATGGAATGGCAGGGCATCGATCCGCAAACCGACGTCGTGACGATACATTGGGGGGCTGCCAAGGATCCGCAGCAGAACGGCAGTAACGTTCGCACCGGCGTCGACCTGTGGCGCCAGTTTCACACCTACGCCATCGATTGGGAGCCGTCGAAGGTCGTGTGGTACTTCGACGGCAAGGCGGTGAAGACGTTTACCGACGCGGCCGAGATTCCGCATCAGCCGATGTACGTGATTCTCAATCTCGCCATCGGCGGCTGGGTCAAAGGCCAGCTCCATCCGTCGCCGGCGCGCTTTCCGGCGACGATGGCGATCGACTACGTCCGCGTCTGGAAGCAGAAACCGTGAACGCGCCGGCACGAGCGGCAGCCGCTGCGGCCTGCTTGGCCTTTGCGGCCTGTGCGGCACCGCACGGCGCGGGCCTGCCGGGAACCGGAACGCCCGCGGCGGCACGCGCGGGCACCGTCGCTAAGACGCCCAAGCTCATCTTTCACGACGAGTTCGACGGAGCGTCGCTCGACACGAAGATTTGGTATCGCTGTTTCAACTGGGCCGACGAGGCCAAGGGCTGCCAAACGCAGCCCGGCGAGCTGGAATGGTATCAAACCGCCAACGTGACGGTATCGCACGGCATGCTGCACCTCACGGCGCGGCATCAAACGGTGACGAGCGGTAAGAAGACGTACCGGTATACCTCGGGCATGATTCAAGCCGGGGGATGGCCGGGGAACGGCAGCACGCCGACGTTTTCGTACGAGTACGGCTACGCCGAAGTGCGCGCCCGGCTGCCCGCCGGCAGCAAAGGCATGTGGCCTTCGTTTTGGCTGTTGCCCGCCGACAACTCGTGGCCGCCGGAGGTCGACATCATGGAGTGGCAAGGCGTCACGCCGGATTTCGATCTCGTCACCTTGTGGTGGGCGTTGCCGCACGGCGACGCGACGCGTTCGTATCTCACGCCGTACGATCTGTCCAAGGGCTTCCATACCTACGGCTTCGACTGGCAGCCGTCGTACGCGGATTTCTACTTCGACCGGCACCTGGTGATGCACTACGCGGGCGCGAACGTACCGCACAAAGCGATGTTTCCCATTCTCAATCTCGCGATCGGCGGCTGGGAGAAAGGCCAGCTCGATCCGCCCGCCGGCGAGTTTCCGACGACGTACGACGTCGATTACGTCCGCGTGTGGACCGCACGCCCGTTCTGAAAGCAGGCTGATGGAAGAGATCCTCTCGCGCGCGGCGCTCAGCGGAGCGCTGCTGATCGAGGCCGCCGCGTGCGCGATCGTCTTCGTCGCCGCGATGGTGACGCTGTTTCGCGTGGGCGTCATTTTCGCGAGCAGCGGCACCTTCGCGCAGAAGCGAAGCGTCTACGGGCAGTTCGGCATGTGGCTGCTCTTCGGCTTGGAGTTCGAACTGGCGGCCGATATCATTCGCAGCGCCATCTCGCCGAACTGGACCGACATCGCGCAGCTCGGCGCGGTCGCACTGATCCGGACGTTCTTGAACTACTTCCTCGCCAAAGACGTAGAAGAGACGCGGACCGCGCCCGGGCCCTAGGGCGCGGCCCGCTCGATCTTATCCTCCGGCGAGCATCACGCGCGCCGCGTTCCAGCCCGATGCGCCCATCACGCCGCCGCCCGGGTGCGCGGCCGCGCCGCAGAGATAGAGGTTCTTCAGCGGCGTGTTGTAGCTGGCGAAGCCCGGCACCGGGCGGAACATGAAGAGCTGGTGCAGCGGCATGGCGCCTTGGAAGATGCTTCCGCCGGTGAGGCCGAAGCGGCTCTCGAGATCGACCGGGGTGAGGATTTGGCGATCGATCACCGAGGCTTTGAAACCCGGTGCGTACTGCTCGACGATATCGAAGCAGCGATCGGCGTACTCGTCGCGCTTGGCATCCGTCCACGGGCCGTCGGCGAGCTCGTAGGGCGCGTACTGCGTGAACATCGACATGAGATGCTTGCCTTCGGGCGCGATCGTGGGATCGAGCGACGTCGGCATCGTGCACTCCACCACCGGCTGCGCCGACATCCGCCCGTATTTTGCGTCGTCGTAGGCGCGCTCGATGAAATCCTGATCCGGACAGAGATGCACGGTGCCGCGGTGTTGCGGCCCGGCGTCGTGCCCGGGCAGGGCGGTAAAGCTCGGCAGCCGGTCGAGCGCGACGTTGATCTTGCACGACGCGCTGCTGTACGAGATGCGCGCCACCGCGTCGTTGAACTCCGGCGGCAGTTGCTCCGGCGAGAGAAACTTCTGGAAGGTGAGGTGGCAGTCGACGCCCGAGGCGATCTTCTTGGCGTGGAACTCGTCGCCGTTGGCGAGCACGACGCCGGTCGCGCGATTGCCCTTGGTGAGGATCTTTGCAACCTCGGCTTCGAGCTTGATCTCCACCCCGAGGTCGCGCGCGGCGTTGGCCAGCGCGAGGGTGAGGCCGCCCATGCCGCCTTTGACGTAACTCCAGACGCCGCGCTTGCCGTTGGTCTCGCCCATCACGTGATGGAACAGCACGTAGGCCGTGCCCGGCATCGACGGGGCCATGAAGGCGCCGATGATGGCGTCGGTGGCGATGGTGCCTTTGAGCTCTTCCGATTCGAACCAGCGATCGAGGATCGGCCGCGCCGCGCCGGTGAGCACTTCGACCGCTTCACCCATGTTCGGGCCGAGCTTTTGCATCGCGCGGCCCATCTTGCCCATCTCGAGCAGCTGGCCGAGTTTGGGGTGGATCAAGTTGGGCGGGATCTGCGTGAGCGTCGGTTCGACGACCGACGCGACGCGTTCGAGCATCGCCTCGTACTTCGGATAGTTCTCGGCGTCTTTCTTGCTGAACTTGGCGATCTCGTCGACGTCTTGGTGCGTGCCGGTACCGAGCATCAGGTAGCGGCCGTCGAGGAACGGCGAGAACGACGCCGGGTTGCGCTCGATCGGCTCGAAACCGTAATCGCGCAAGCGCAGATCGCGGATGATCTCGGGGCGGAAGAGGCTGTTGACGTAGGCGGCCGTCGAGACTTTGTACCCGGGCCAGATCTCTTCGGAGACGCACGCGCCCCCGACGAGATCGCGGCGCTCCAGCACGAGCACTTTCCATTTGGCGCGAGCCAGGTAGCAGGCGGTCACGAGGCCGTTATGGCCGCCGCCGATGACGATCGCGTCGTAGTTCATCGTTAGATTTTCACTTTCACGGTAACGTAGGCGTTGAAGGGCTGGTTGAGCGAGCTCGAGAGATCGTTGTAGGCGCCGAAGTACGGCTCGTACGGGTAGCGCAAGAACGGCTGCACGTTGGCTCCGGGGTTGTACGCGTTGCCCACGGGCGGCGTGCTCGGGCCGCCCACGAGGTTGCCGTAGACGCAGACGCCGTTGTTCCAAAAGTACGTGAACTTCGTCTGCTGGCCGCCGAAGCAGGTCTGCAGCAGGTTGGCCAGCGTGACCGAGATGCTCACGCGCGGGCTCACCTCGTAGCCGATGCGCAGATGCCCCAAGAGCTGCGCGGGTTCGCGGAACGCGCCGATGCCGTCGAACTGCCCCGTATAGGGATCGGGGATCGAGAGGTTGGCCGCGCAGGTATCGCCGTTGAACGGGCGTCCGCCGGACGCGCCGTACGGGTAGCGCGGATCGCCGGGGACGCTGCCGAAGAGCGGTTTGCCGCAGCCGGCGGCGGGATCGACGCCCGGCGTCGTCAGCGGCGCGCCGTAGCGGTTGCCGGCTTGGAACTGCAGCGACGGCGTCACCGAGAGACGATCGTGCTTGTAGTTGAGGATCAGCGTCGCGACGTACGGATAGTTGTAGGCGTTGACGCCCGAGCCGACCGGGCCGGGGAAGGTGGAGTACGGCAAGTACGCCGCGTTCGGATCGAAGAGCGAGAAGGCCGGCGAGTTCCAGTACGGATTGGCCACGTCGGCCGCTCCGCAGGCATACACCGGCGCGCCTTTGGCCGTGTAGCAGGGCGCGCTCGCGACGCCCGTCGTCGTCCCGCCGCAGATCGGCGCTCCGAACTGTTTCTTGCCGACGTCCGCGCCGCCCGGTCCGCAGGCTTTGGTGTAGGAGTTGTACTGCGAGATGCCGGCGTTGATCGGCGACAGAATAGTGGTGCCGTTGGGCAGCAGGTTGTACTTCACCGTCGCGTACGTGTAGGCGAACGACAGTTGGCCCGCAAACCCGTTCCGCGCGAAGTCGCCCTTGTCGAACTGAAACTCGAAGCCCGACGAAGTCTGGTTGCCGGCGTTGAGGCCCGACGTCAGCCCGGTCGTGTAGTTGATGTAGAAGTTTTCGACTTGGTTCTGCGTCTGGCGCAAGAACGGCGTGAGCTTGAACGACATGTCGGTGCCCTGGAAGTGGTGCTCGAGCGAGAAGTCGCTGTTGAACGAGATCGAGGGCGCGACTTGGTGGCCGGGCGAGGTGAAGCCCAGCGCGTAGAATTGCGAGAGGGTGTCGGGCAGGTTCTGCTCGAGCGAGTTGTACTGTTCGTAGGCGGAGCTGGGCTGCTCGTTGTACTTGCCGTAGCTCGCTCGCAGGACCGTATTCTGGCTGACCGTATACGTGGCGCCGATGCGCGGCTGCACGATGTTGTAATCCCACGCCGTCGGCGTGTTCTGAAGGTTGGCGTTGACGTACTGGGGCCCGAACGACGAGCAGGGCAGTTGCGAGTTGGTGCTCCAGGCTTTGCCCGCCAGCAGCGCGGCGCGGTCGTACAGCGTCAGCGTCTGCTTGTTGAAGCACGTATCCTGGTTGAACGCGTTAAACCAGAAATTTCGCGCGGCTCCGGTGTTCGTGTTGGATCCCACGAAGCTGTAGTTGTCGACGCGGACGCCGACGTTGACGTTCAGCTTGTCGTTGGGGCGGTATTGGTCGGTGATCGAGTACCCGGCGAAGTACGGCGTCACGGTGTTGTTGAGCCCGTACTGGCCGTTCTCGGCGACGTAGTAGGCGCAGGGCCCGCCGCCGCACGTCAGCCCCGAAAGGTTCGCGCCGGCCGTCGGTCCGCTGCCGTCCAGCCGCAAAAAGCTCGGGCCGCCGCCGTAGACGATGCCGCTGCCTTGGCGATCGCTGCAGGTGGTGGCTTGGGTGTGCGCCTGCGGCGTGTTCGGGTCGAGGATCGCGTAGCAGGTGCCGCTGCCGATCGCGTTGGGATTGACCAGCACGGCGAACGCGTTGCCGTAGGCGTTGCCGTATTGGAACATCTGCTCGTTGTAGATGCGCGCGCCCGACGCGGTCGTATACGATCCCTCGGCCTCGAGCAGGTTCTGCGAGCTGAGCTGGTCGGTGAAAGAGAGGCTCAACCCGCGCGTGTGATTGTTGATCTCGTAGTCGCCGCTATCGTAATACGCGTACGGCTGCAGCGACATCATCGGCCCGTTCTCGATCCAGTCCGAATAGTACGAGTAGCCGTAGAGCCGCATGAACGCGCTGGAGCTGAAGTTCTTTTGGTACTGCAGCTTCACGATCGATTGGCCGTTGTATCCGCGATCGCGCTGATTGTACGGATCGCCGATCGGGCCGTAAAAGGCGTGCGGGGGAGACGACGGGTAGAAATACGGCTTGATCATCGATTGGTAGTTCGATGGGAGCAGGGTCCCGGTCGGGCCTCTGTATTGGTACGCGTCGAGATAGTAGGGCGGGAAGGTGCCGACGCTGCCCAGCCAGTTGTTGAGGCCTTCGTCGTTGGGCGAGCTGAAGAAGGTCGTGAAGATTTCGTCGTTGTCGTAGAGCAGCTGCACGTCGTCGCGCAGCGAGCCGTTCTTGTGCGGGATGGCGAAATGCAGGTTCACGATGGCGGTGCGGTCGGCGACGTTCACCGGATTGGCGGTGCCGAAGCCGATCGGTCCGAGCAGCCACCCGGGCTGGCCGTTGATGCCGACGTTGGGCTGTCCGTTGGTGTAGCACGAAGCGTAGCCGGGATTCGCTCCGCCGGGGCACTGCGCGAGCTGCTGCCCGAACTCGTTATAGTACGAGGCGCCCCCAAACTGATTCACGTAGCGGTGCTCTTGGTTGTAGCCGCCGATTCCGACGTAGTACGAGAAGAGCCGGTCGGGCGTGGCGCCGCCGGCTTCGACGTTGAGGTTGTGATAGAAGACCGTCGTGCCCAAGCCGGCGTCGAACGACGCGTACCCCGGAAACGTGCCGCTCTTGATCACCTGATTGATGAACCCGGCCAAGCCTTGCGCTTCCGCGCCCGCCGGCGTCGCGCCGGTATACACTTGCAGCTCGAGCTGCCCGAGCGACGAGAGCGAGCCCGACGGATAGTTGTCGAACGCGCGGTTGACGGGAATGCCGTCGAACTCGTAGCCGACTTCGTAGGAGTCGCCGCCGCGAACGTGGACCGCTTGAAGGTAGCCGGTTTGATTCGCGGGCACGTATGCGCCCGGGACGCTCGCGACCGCGGAGTAGGCGCTGTTGAGATCGCCGCCGCCGCCCAGCGCGCTCACGCGTTCCTGCTGCGCGGAGTTGACGGAGTACAGATCGGCGGTGGTGCCGGAACGCACCAGATTCGACGAACTGGCCGAGGTGACGTGCGCGATCGTCCGCAGCGTCGGATGCATCCGGAAGTCGAGCGTCTGCTGCGCGTCGGCGAACACGGCCGCGCCCGCGTACGAGACCGGGTCGTAGCCCGGCTTCTCGATCGAGACGGTGTACTCGTCGGGCGCGAGCGAGACGAACGCGAAGTGCCCGCTTGCGTCGGTCTCGGTCGAGGCCGTCTGCGACGGGCTGTTGACGGTGACGTGCGCGCCCGCAATCGCGGCGTGCGTCGTCGAGTCGACCACGGAGCCGCTCAACCCGCCGGTCGTGCCGGCGAACGCAGGCGTGGCGACGAGCGCGACGGCGGCGGCGAGCGCGCCGGCAAACAGGCGTGCGAAGATGCGTCGGTCGTTCATCAGTGAAGCCCCTCGATGACGGAGTGATAGGCGGACATGGCAGCCTCGAACTGCCCTCGGATCTCCGCAGCCTCTTGGAGCTGCGGCGGTAGCGGCGGTCCCTGCGAAAGATTCACGACACCCAAGAGAATCGTCAGCCGTTCGCGCAGCCGATCCGGCCGCCATTGATCGTCTTCGGAGTTGACGATCCCCGACGTAAGCCGGCCGTACACGCCCTCGATGTCGCGGCGCTGCGCCGGCGTCGCGTGCGCGCGAAGCGCGTCGAGCCGGTTGAGCGCCCGATCGACGGCGTCGAGTTCGCCGTCGAGCTGCGCCACGAAATCGTGGCGTGCGACGTATTGCGCCTGCGTCCAGTGGGCGCGGGGATCGGGCCGCACCTCGACGGTGCGGCGCAGTTCGCGCGAACCGGCGCGCACCACCACCGTATAGGTTCCGGGCACGACCATCGGCGCGGTCCAGGTTTTATTCCAATCGCGGGCCGCGTTCCACGGGGTGGGCGCCTCTTCGAGCAGATCCCAGTTGGTGCGGTCGATGCCGGCGTCGCCGGGCGCGTCGAAGCGGCGGATCGTTTTGCCGCTCGCATCGAGAATCTCGATCGACGGGATCCCGTTCGCGGCGTTCGGCAAGTAGTACGAGAGGATCGCGCCGTACGCGGGATCGCTTCCGGAGAAGACGCCCGCCGGAACGCAGCATTCCGTGTCGGAGTTGCCGTACTGCCCCGACCACCACTCGTACCACGTGTAGGCGGGGCGCGGCTGGAAGAATACCGGCGCGCGGCCGGCCCGCGCGTCGCGCAGCCCTTCGATCGGCGTGAGATCGTCGAGAATGTAGAGGCCGCGGCCGTGCGTCCCGGCGATGAGATCGTTGGCTTGCGGCTGGATGCGCAAGTCTCTCACCGCGACCGGCGGCATCCTCAAGCGCAAGCTCTCCCAGTGTGCGCCGCGGTCGAGCGAGAGCCACGCGCCCTCTTCGAGGCCGGCGTAGAGCACGTCGGGATTGTGCGCGTCCTCGCGCACGACGTGCGCGGGTTCCGCGGCCGGCAGGCCGCCGGCGATGGCGCGCCAGGTTTTGCCGCCGTCGTCGGTCGCTTCGATATAGGCGGTGCGGTCGCCCATGGCATGGCGGTTGATCACGGCGTAGGCGCGGTCGATCGTCACGCGCGAGGGTTCGATCGTCTCGACGCGTCCCCACGGCGGAACGTCCTTCGGAGTGGCGTTCTGCCAGTGCGCGCCGCCGTCGACGGTGCGCCAAATCAGTCCGTCGTCGCTTCCGGCCCAGATCGTCTGCGCGTCGATGGGCGACGGCGCGATGTCGAGCAGCGTATCGTAAAACTCGGCTCCCGAGATATCGGTGTTGATCGCGCCGCCGGCCAATTGCTGCTTCGAAGGATCGTTGCGCGTGAGATCCGGGCTGATCGCCTGCCACGTGCGGCCGCGGTCGCGCGTTTCGAAGACGACGTTCGCGCCGAAATAGGCGGGCACCGGCGTGGCGGTCGAGGCGCGCGCGAACGCCAGCGGCGCTTCCCAGTTGAAGCGGTAGGGCAGCCCCGCGAGCGGGCGGCCGTTGGTATCGTGCACGTACGGCGTAATGTCGTAGTTCTGGCGCGAATCGAGATCGAAGATGCCGAGCTGCCCGTTGAGCTCGTTGATGCCGACGTTCCACACCGACGACGGATCGCCGGGTTCGGGCCACACCGCGACGCCGTCGGCGTCGTTGGCGACGTCGCGCCAATCGCGCTCGGTCAGGCCGAGCGGGCTGAGCGAATCGTTAGGCGCGCAATAGGAGTCGTCGTCTTGCATGGCCGCGCAGACGTGATAGGGATTTTGGTCGTCGTAGCCGACGTGGTAGATCTGCGCGAGATCGACGTTGAAGCGCCAGTCCCACGTTTTGCCGCCGTCGATCGAGATCGGCGCGCCGCCGTCGTCGGCTTCGATCAAACGACGCCCGTCGCGCGAAATCCAAAAGCCGTGGTGATCTTGATGCACCGCGCTCGCGACGTCGGTAAAGGTCTTTCCGCCGTCTTGCGTCTCGATCAGGTTCTCCGAAGCGAAGAAGACGCGATCGGCGTCGGTCGGGTCGACGATCAAACGGCTCATGTAGAAGGGCCGTTGATCGATCAGCGTGTCGTTCGACATTTCGCGCCAGTGCGCGCCGGCGTCGTCGGAGCGCCAGAGCAGGCCGGCTGCCGATTGGATCAACGCGTAGACGCGGTGCGGATCGCTCGGCGCGACCGCGATGCCGATGCGTCCCATCGGGCCGGAGGGCAGGCCGTGGGCGCGCAGCGCGTGCCAGGTGACGCCGCCGTCGGTCGACTTGTAAATGCCGTCGACCGGGCCGCCGCTGGCAAACGTCCACGGCCTGCGGCGGAACTGCCAGACCCCGGCGTAGACGACGCGCGGGTCGTGCGGATCCCAGTCGAGATCCGAGATGCCGCTCTGCGGCCCGGCAAAGAGCGTTCGCCGCCAGGTGCGGCCGCCGTCGGTCGTGCGATAGACGCCGCGATCGGTCGAATCGACGAACGGATTGCCGAGCGCGCCGGCGAGCGCGACGTTGGGATTACGGGGGTCGACCAGAATTTTCGAGATCGCGTACGTGTCGCGCAGGCCGCGCGAAAGCCAGTGCGCGCCGCCGTCGCGCGTCAGCCACACGCCGTCGCCGTACGAGGCGTCGTTGCGCGGGTTGGGTTCGCCCGTTCCCACCCATACGACGCGTTCGTCGGACGGCGCGATGGCGATCGCGCCGATGGCGCCGACGGCTTGGCGCCGCCAGACGTCGCGCCAGGTGAGGCCGGCGTCGGTCGTCTTGAACACGCCGCCGCCCGCGGCTCCGAAGTAGTAGAGGTACGGATTGGCATCGGTGCCGGCGACCGCGGCAGTGCGGCCGCCGGCCAGCGCCGGGCCCACGTTGCGCCACGCCAGATTCGTAAAATCGGACGCCCGGACCGGCGCCGCACTCAGAGCGAGTGAGACGACGACGAGCAGCGCCGCTCGCACGCGGCTTAAGCGCCCATCACGTGCAGGTAGTGACGATCGAAGGCGGCGAGCAGCCCTTCGGCATTCGAATACGGCCCGGGCGTGGAGACGTGCGAACTCAACCCGAGCTGGGTGAGTTCGCTCACGTGCCAATCCTGGCGATTGGTGAGATCCCAGAAATCGACCGCGTCGCGCGGATCGAAATCGGCGCGCGCCATCGCGCGCGGATCGAAGAGCCACGAGCAGGTGACGTGCGTGCGGTTCGGCGCGAGCGGCTTGGCGTAGTGCACCATCACGTAGTCCGCATGCAGGCTCAGCAGCATCGACGGGAAGATCGTATAGTAGTAGATGCGGTCGACGTCGTCGCCGCTCACCGTTCCGACCGGCGGGCGAGCCGTCGTGCCGGTGGTCGTGAGGCTGCCGCCGTGCTGGCGCAGCTCGGAGTAGCCGCCCAGCACGGGCCCTTCGCTCAGATCGTTCTTCCCGCTATCGGAGGGCGAAAGCTTGTCGAGCTGCGGATGCACCAGCGGGCAGTGGTAGCACTCGGAGTAGTTCTGGAAGACGAGCTTCCAGTTACAGTTGAGCTCGTACTCGATCGTTCGCGCGGCGCGCAAACTGCCGATCTCCCAGGCGCCGAACTTGCCGATCAGCGCGCCGAGCGCGGTCTCGAAGGGCACCGGGTCCGCATCGAGGTTGACGAAGATGAAGCCTTCCCAGAGCGCGACCGCGGCCTCTTTGAGCGGATAGCTCGTGCGATCGAAGCCCGGAACTTCGGCCATGTTGCGCGCGACTTTGAGCTCGCCGTCGAGCGCGTAGGTCCAGGCGTGATACGGGCACTGAATCGAGCCGTGGAAGTGGCCCGACGGCGTTTCGCACATGCGCGTGCCGCGGTGGCGGCAGACGTTGTAGAACGCGTGCACGCCGCCCGACACGTCGCGCGTAACGATCAGATTCTCGCCGTTGGGTTCGGCGATGAAGAAATCGCCGGCGCGCTCGATGCGTTCGGTGCGCCCGACGCAGAGCCAAGACTTCGAGAAGACGCGTTCTCGTTCGGTGGCGAATGCCTCCGCAGAAACGTACCAATGAGCCGGCAACGTCATCTCGCCGGCGATCTGGGGCCTCGCAAAAGTCTGCATGGTTTTCCGCTCCCTATTCCAGGATTCGCGCCCGTTTGACAGAACCTCCTGCTTACCAGCTGTTTATTTGGCGAAACCGAAATTTAAGCGGCGAGCTATTCGGGGGAGAGTCGGTATGGCCGAACGAGAACTGCTTCGTTCCCTGCCCCGGGGCGCCTACTGGGACGACGCCTTCTTCGAGCGCGAACGCCGGGCCATTTTCTGGGACCAATGGTTCTACGTGGGCCGCGCCGACGAGCTCGCGACGCCCGGTGCCTATCGGGCGATCGACGTCGCCGGAGAGAGCCTGCTGCTGGTCCGGGCCGAGGACGGGCTCTACGCTCACCGCAACTTCTGCCGTCACCGCGGAAGCCGGCTGCTCTGCGGCGAGGGATCGATTCGCGCGATTCGTTGCCCCTACCACGCCTGGGCCTACGCGCTCGACGGAACGCTGGTCGCGTCGCCCTTCGTCGAACCCGCCGACGTGCCGCCGGAAGCGAAGCGCCTCTTTCGCGTAGCCGTCGACGAGTGGGGCGGCTTTCTCTTCGTCAATCTCGCAACCGGCCCCGACGGCGTACCGTCGCGCAGCCTGGCCGAGTCGCTCGGCCCGATTCCGGAGCGGCTCGCGCGCTATCCGTTACGCGAGCTGCGAACCGGACGGTCGTTCCGGTACGAGGTCGACGCCAATTGGAAGGTGCTGCTCGAGAACTACAACGAGTGCTACCACTGCGCCGGCGTCCATCCCGAGCTGTGCCGCGTGGTGCCCGCCTTCAAAGCGCGCGGCGGCGCCGGCCTCGATTGGGAGGCGGGCATTCCGCACCGCGAAGGCGCGTGGACCTTCACCTTCAGCGGAACGACGAGCCGCGCACCGTTCGCCGCGCTCGACGAGAACGAGCGCGTGCGGCACAAGGGCGAGCTGATCTATCCGAACTTCATGCTCAGCCTCTCGGCCGATCACGTGACGGCCTATTCGCTCTGGCCGATCGCGCCGTCGAAGACGGCGATCGTGTGCGACGTGCTCTTCGATCCGGCCGAGATGGCCAAGCCGGGTTTCGATCCGTCCGACGCGGCGGATTTTTGGGACTTGGTCAACCGCCAGGATTGGTCGATTTGCGAAAACGTGCAAGCCGGCATGCGTTCGCAAGCGTTCCGCTACGGCTATTACGCCCCGATGGAGGATTACAGCTTGGATATCCGCCGCTACATCGCCGAGAGGCTGGGTGACGATGCCGTCGCGCTTTGACGCCGTCGTGCTGGGCCTGGGCGGGATCGGCAGCGGTGCGGTCTACTGGCTGGCCAAGCGCGGCGCGCGCGTGCTGGGGCTCGAGCAGTTCGAACTGGGGCACGCACGCGGCGAATCGCACGATCACTCGCGCATCATTCGGCTCTCGTATCTGTCGGCCGACTACGTCGCTCTCGCGCGCCAGGCCTATGCCGCCTGGGAAACCGTGGAAGCCGACACCGGCGTGCAGCTCGTCTTTCGCACCGGCGGGCTCGATCTGGGCCCGCGCGGGGGAGCGATTCCGCTGGACGGATACGCGCGTGCGATGGATGCGTGCGACGTGCCGTACGAGCGGCTGGACGCGGCGCAGATCCGGCGCCGGTGGCCCGCGTTTACGGTGGGCGACGAAATCGAGGGTCTCTTTCAAGCCGATGGCGGCATCGTCGCGGCCGAGCGCGCCACCGCGGCGCATCAGCGCGGCGCGCTGAACTTCGGAGCGACGCTGCGCGAGAACGCTCCCGTCACCGCGCTGCGCGCCGCGGGCGACGATATCGAGATCGAAGCGGGCGGCGAGCGCTACGTAACGCGCAAGCTCGTGATTGCCGCCGGCCCGTGGAGCGGCCGCGCCCTCGCGCACTTCGGCGTTCGCTTGCCGCTCGAAGTCACCAAAGAGCAGGCGATGTACTTCCGTCCGCGCGATCTCGACGCGTTTGCTTTCGGCCGCTTTCCGGTGTGGATTTGGATGGACGATCCGTCGTTCTACGGCTTTCCCGTCTTCGGCGAAGAGGGCGCCGTGAAGGTGACGCAGGACGCCGGCGGACGGCCGGTCGATCCGGACACCCGCGGCTTCGAAGAGGATCCCGAGATCACGCAGCGCGTGACCGGGTTTCTCTCGCGCTATCTTCCGGGCGCGCTCGGTCCGCTGCAGCGCATGAAGACGTGCCTCTACACGCTTACGCCCGATCGCGACTTCGTGATCGACCGGCTGGCGAAGCATCCCAACGTGAGCGTCGCCATCGGTGCGGGCCACGCATTCAAGTTCGCGTCGGTCATCGGCCGGATCTTGAGCGAGCTCGCCCTCGACGACGGCGCCGCCGCCGGCTTCGACGATTTCGCAATCGGCCGCCCCATTCTCACGCTGGAAAACCCGCCGAAGAGCTACATGGTGTAGCGGCGCGCCCGGCTACGGGCCGAGCTGCCGAAGATCGGGCAGTACGGCGTCGACGCGCGTTTCGCGCACGCCGGAGGCCGGTTTGCTCGCGAGCGAAACGTCGTCGACGTATTGGCCGAGGGTCTTCTTGTCGATGCCCCTGCCGCTGACGCCGAAGGCGAGCATGACCCTATGCCCTGCGAGCGTTCCCAGGTTGAAGGTTCGCTCGATCCACACGGCGTCGTTGCGATCGACGGCGTAGAGCGTCTCGATGAACGAGCCGCCCGGCGTGTAGATCGCGCCGATCTGTGAGACCTTCGCGCTCGTATCGGTCGAAACGCCGCGCGTCCACAGCGTCAGGAGGCCCGACGAGGGGACGACCACCGTCTGACAGAGCGCGGTCAAGCCGTTGGGCTCGACGTTCGCCTTCGGCGACCCGGCATACGCATCGAACTTGCCGCTATGTGGTTTCGCCGTCGAGACGACCGCTGCCGGCAGCGTCGAGGAAGAGCGGCACGGCACCCACGGAGCGAGCTTGCCGCTTTCGAAGCCGCCGTTGACGACGACGTTCTTGGGCGCGGGCGTCGGCGTCGGCTTCGCGGTTGGCTTGGGCGTCGGTGTGGGCTTGGGCGTCGGAGAGGTCGTCGGCCTGGGCGTCGGAGTTGGCGTGGGGACCGGCGTGGGTGTGGGTTTGGGGGTTGGGCTCGGCGTTGCCGTTGCCGAGGCGCTGTAACTTTGCACGCAGCGCGCGCCGTTTGCATCGGGCGTTGCGGCGTTGCTCCAAAGCGGCTGCGTGGGGAACATGTTCACGCCCAGCGTCGTCCCGCCGAACTGCTCGTTTTGCGTGTTGTCGGCGGCGATATCGGAGGTGTAGTACCACGCGCATTTGTCGCCGATCTCACCTCCCGTCGGATCGCTCGTGTCGATCCACCCGCTATCGGGGACCGGGTCGGTTTGCGTTTCGGCTTCCTCATGGCCGACGACGATGCTCGCGCCGTCTAACGTCCCACCCGAGTAGTTGACGAAGCCGGCGCCGCAGTTGGCATCGGGGACGTACGGAATCAACGTGTAGGAGAACGTCTGATAACTCGCCGTCGTGCCCGAAGAATGCCAGCCGCAGAACTTTTGAGTGCCCGAGTTGAAGCCGGCGATCGTGGTCCCGTGCGCTACCACGACGATGTAGTTGGCATCGCGTTGGTACCCGAAGTTGGCCTCCGCCTTGAGCGCCTCATTCGCGACGTCGGTCTCCTCCGCGCTCATATCGGTCATCGCGGGCGGCGTGGACGCATCGAACATCGCCCCGCCGAACTGGCCGGCCGGATTGGCGATCGGCGACATCGTGTAGTGCGGCGAGCCTTGATAGTACTGGACGTCGGTGTTCAGCCACGAGCTGGCGGGAATCGCTTGGAGAAAGTTGGTGACGTAGGTAGCGATGCCGTCGGGATCGTGCGTCGTGTCGGCCGTGCCGCTGATGCCCCAAAAGATCAGGTAGGTGACCGGCGCGACCTGCACCGGTCCGTTACGGTACGGCAGGTTCGAGCCGTCTCCCGGTTGGGTCCAGGCGTGGATGCCGTGGACGCGGCGATACTGTTTGTACCAGGCCGGCGTGCGAAAGATATGGGGCTTGCCCGGGTGCAGCAGCCTGAGCTTCAAATGCCGGGCGCCCGGCGCCGCTACGGGCACGGTGCCGGAACTCGAGCTCCCACCGGCGCACGCCGCCGCGATCGCCGCGGCGAACGGCAATGCGAGAAGCGCTCTGAGTCTCATACGGCACCTCCAAGCGAATCCGGTCTACGCGATTCGACGCTTTCGAGCCTTCGCCGCGAAACTCCGGTCCCATGAGAGCCGCGGGCCGGATCGAGAAGAAGCGAAATCGCCGGATTCTTCCGGCGACGGCTCGAAAACGGCGGCTGTGTGGAGAACCGCGGTTTGAAGCGAATCGACGCGCTCCTCGCCGGCGAGCGGCCAACGTTCTCGTTCGAGTTCATGTCGCCGCGCTCCGACGAAGAAGCCGCGGCCCTGTTCGGAACCGTGACCGAGCTCTCGCGGCTGAACCCGGATTTTGTCTGCGTGACGTGCCGGCCGAACTCTCGCGACGCGACCGTCGACCTTACGATGAGGATCCAAAGCCAGCTCGATCTGGTCGCAATGGCGCATCTCGTCTGCGTCGCCGCAAGCGAACTCGAAATGCGCGGCCTGCTCGACCGCCTCGCAGCCGGTGGAGTGCGTAACGTGCTGGCGCTTCGCGGAGATATTCCGGCTCCAGGAACGGCGATGCCTTCGGCAAGTCTAGAGCACGCTTCGGACCTCGCTGCGATGATCGCGGGTTACGGCACCTTCTGTATCGGTGGCGCGTGCTACCCCGAGCGCCATCCCGACAGCGCAAGCCTCGACGACGACTTGCGCTACACTCTGCTGAAGATCCGCCGCGGCGTATCGTTTCTCATCACGCAGATGTTCTTCGACAACGCCGCGTACTTCCGGTTCGTAAAGCAGGCGGCCGCTTTCGGCGTAACCGTGCCGGTTCTCCCCGGCATCATGCCGATAACGCATTTCCGGCAGATTGCGCGCATCAAGGCGATGGGCGCGAGCATCCCGCCCAAGCTCGAAGCCCTCATGATGCGGCACCAGAACGATCGTTCGGCCATCGCCGACATCGGTATCGCCTGGGCCGCACTCCAGTGCGTCGAGCTCCTCGAAGGCGGCGCGCCGGGCATCCACTTCTACACGTTCAACCGCTCGTCGGCGACGCGGGCGATCTTCGGCGCAATCCGAGCTGCCAATCTGGACGCCTCGCGAAGCACTCGTCGCTCCGAAGCCACGCTCGCAGGCTTGCGCGAGGTGTTTCTTGCCGATTCCGCGCGGTGAATGACGACGATAGCGTCCGTTCGCCGGGGCGCGACAGCCACGCGGCATCCGACGCGTAGTCCGCGCCGTCACGCTTCCCGAGCAGGCGCAGAGAGCCAAGCCGATCGTGAAGGCGGCGTCACAACGGCCTTAGCCACGCTCGAACGCATTGCCCGCGCCGCGCGGAGCCGTCGCTGGGCTAGTGCTCGACGCGATCGTAGAGCGGGCCGAGCCGGCGTCGCTGCAGGCGCTCGTGGACGGCTTCGTGATTGCCGAGGGAATACTGCGCGAGGTCGCGCAGGCTAAGCAACGTCGCGAGCAGGCTTTTGAGGATCCTCACCCGCCTATCGTACAACGCCAGGCGCCTGCGAACAAGGAGTCGCCTGGGAGCCGCCGCTTAGGGCTTGAGCATCGCGGGGACGCCGCGCCAAAGGCGCTTGGCGCGCGCGACCGAGCTCTCGCGTTCGATCGTCAGGCGCCGCTGCGTGGCGCCCATCGACGGCGGCAAGATCGAGAGCAGCACGTCGCGATCGTGCGTATCGCCGAGTGCGTCTTGTACGCCGGCCAACCGTTCGGCGGCGCGCTGCAGCGAGGGATCGAGGTTTTCGAAGCGCTCGAGCGCGTAGCGCAGGCGTTTGCACGCGATGCGAAAGGCGTGCAGCCCGCGGCTGCGCCGGTGCTGCAGCTCGCCGGCTAGCGCTCGCGCTTCGGCGAGCCGGGCCGCCACGATGCGGCGAACGATCTCGCCGGGTTCTTTGGCGCCTGCGAGATCGATGCGGCGCGGTTTCATGCGAAGCGCATCCGTCGCAGGCGGCGCCGGGCCGTTTTCGTCGCGCCGGCTTGGCGGCGTGCGAGCTCGTCGAGCAGCGGACGCGCCGCAACGCGCTCGGCGTCGTCGACGGTCGCTTCGAGCAATGCCAAGAGCACCGCCGCGTCGCGCGCGGCGTCGGTGATCTCGGCGGCGCGTTTGACGCGGCGCAGCAGGCGCGGGCGCGCGACCAGATCGCGGACGTCCTCCAGCAGCGAGCGAAGGCGGCGCCCGGTGGTGCGCACGTCGTGCAGAAACTCGTCGCTCGGGCGCCGGACGAAGCGACGCCGCGCACGTTCCAGCGCGCGGCGTTCGTCGCGAACTTTCGCGAGAATCCAGCGCCGGCCGCCGCTCACCCGGTCGTCATCCCCGTCTCGTCGAGAAAGGCTCGCGTCAAGGCCCAGGCTTGGCGCGCGGACCCGGCGTCGTAGCTGGCGCGCACGTTGCAGAAGAAGCCGTGCCCGGCGCGCGAGAAGACGACCTGCTCGTGCTCGCGTTCGGCTGCGGTGAGGGCGTCGGCAACGGCGCGGTACTGTTCGGGCGGAACGTGCGCGTCGGCGCCGCCCCAGAACATCAGGATGGGTGAGCTTTGCCTCGGCGCGAGATCGAGCAGCGCGGGTGCGATGCCGCCGCCGTAAAACGAAACCGCGGCGGCGAGCGGCACGGTCGCGTTGGCCACGAACGCGGCGCGTCCGCCCATGCAGAAGCCGATCGCCGCCGTGCGTGCAGCGCCTTGCGACTCGAGCCATCGGTGTGCCGCTCGCGCGTCGGCCGCCAGCGTTTCGGCGTTCACCGCAGCCATATGCGGGCGAATCGGCTCGAAATCGTCGTAGCCGGATTCGAAGCCGTCGGCGGTGCGGTGGTAGAGTTCGGGAGCGATCGCCGTGAGGCCGAGGCGCGCGAGGCGTTCGGTGACGTCGCGGATGTGGGCGTTGACGCCGAAGGCTTCCTGGAAGACGAGGATGCCGTTGGCGGCGCCGGCGGCCGGCCGCGCGACGTAGGCGTGCATGGTGCCGTCGGGCGTTTCGAGCGCGACGCGTTCGGTGTGAAGGGCGGGAGATTCCGGCATGAACGCCGCTTCTACGCCGAACCGGCAGGACCCGGCATCCCGGCAGCGCAGATGTTTCGCCATGCCGTTCGTGATCGACATCCACTTCTTACTCGCATTCCTGGTCGCCCTGTGCGTGCTGGTCTTCTCGTGGAATGCGATGGGGCGCCGGGTCGTCAACGGCGTGCTCGGGTTGCAGGTGCTGGTCGGCTTAGTCGTCGCCGGCATGTTCGGCGCCAATCACACGCCGCTGCCGAAGGACGCCCCCCTGCACATCGCGGCCGCGCTCGTCGCGCTGGTCTGCTACGGCGCCGCGTCGGCGGCCGGAAAGCGCGGCGCCGCGCGGGCCGCGCTGCTGCTCTCGATCGCCGGCCTGCTTTGCGTCGGCGTCGCGCTCGCGTACGGCCTACAGATGTATTTCCACGGATAGCGGCGAACGCTCGAGGACAACGTGAAAGCGTCGCGACTCCTCTTTCTCGTCGTGTTGCTGGCGGCCGTCGTCGCCGGCACGTGGTACTTCCTCTCTCGCCGAGCCCCCGAACCGGGGGGAACGCTGGCGGTCTACTACACGAAACTCGACGGTACGACGCTCGGCAACCTGAGCGTCTCTTTACGTCCGCAACAGCCGGGTGAGAGCTCCGCCGAGCACCTTCGCAACACGGTCAAGTACGCCGCCGTCGAAGCCGTCGCGGGGCCGCCCAGTGACGTGCAGGCGATCCGGTTCCCGCCGGGGACGCGCGTCCTCGACGCGACCGTCAGCGGTTCCACGGCGACCGTGGATCTGTCCAACGACGTCGCACGCCAAGCGGGCGGTTCGTTCGGTGAGAACGGCGAGTTCAAAGCCCTCGTTTATACGGTAACCGCCGTGCCGGGCATCGACGCCGTGCGCGTCACGATCGCGGGCCAGACGCTGCCAACGCTCCCTGGGGGACACCTTGAGCTGGATGAACCGCTTCACCGTTCGGACTGGTAGCCGCGCCGCCGCGCTGGCCGCGGTACTGCTCTTCGCGCTGGGCCGTGCGGCCCTCGCGGACGCTCCCATCGTTGCGACGTACCAGCAGCAAACGATTCGATTCACGCAGGTCGCGCCGTCGTCGCTCGGCCCCGCGATCGGCGTTCAAGATCCCGGGCTCGCCGCGCTGTTGCGCGCGCTCGGCGCCGTCGTCACCTGGAAACCCGGCGATCGCTACGTGCTGATCACCACGGCGGTTCCGGTGGTGGTGAGCTTTGCCGTGGGCGATACGCGATACGACGTCGGCCCGGTGAGCCTCCAGGCCCGGTTCGCACCCTACGAACGCAACGGGGAAGTCTATCTCCCGCTCGACGAGGTACTGCGTTCGCTCGATCTGGCGTTGCGCCAAGAGGGCGGGGCGACGATCTTGCAGCCGCAGCTGGCCACCCTCGACGTGCGCGCGTCGGCCGATCGCGTCGACGTCGTCGCGCACGGCGGGGCGCCGCTGCGTCCGCGCGTGGTGCAGTCGTCGTCCTCCGCGGTCACCTACGAGTTCGACGGCGTGGGAACGACGCTGGCGGGAACGCGGGCGGTCAACGCCGGCGGCGTCCGCTCGCTGCAGATCGTCCAAGCCGGCACCGTGCGCGATCCCAAGACGCTCGTTACCGTCAATCTCGTCTCCGGCGCGTCGTACGCCGTGCCGCGCAGCAACGACGATCGCGACGTCGTGCTCTCGTTTGCCGGCGGCTCGCCGTCCTCGAGCGCCGTCGCGCAGACGCCGCCTTCGCCGGCCGAGCAGAGCGTGCCGGCCGCGGTGCCCAACGCCGGCGCGCAGGATCAAACGCAAGCCGCCGCTCCCGCGGCATCGGCCGGCCCCGCGCTGGTCACCGGCGTTACCGTCACGCCTGCGGCCGGGCAAGGCGCGTTTACCATCGCCGTTGCCGTTTCGGGCAATGCCAACTTCGAGTGGCATCGCTTGCGCGATCCCGACAACCGCTTTTGGGTCGATATCAAAGGCGCGCAGCTGCAAGGGCCGCCGCTCGACGAGACCGAGCCGGATCCGATCGGCGCGCTGCGCGTGCGCCAAGTCGATCCACAGACCGTGCGCGTCGCGCTCTCGCTGACCGGACCTAAATCGCTTGCGCTCTCGCCGGGCGCCAACGGCCTGACGATCGACGTCGGCAGCGAAGACGTCGCCGACGCGTCGCGCGCCGGCGGCGGGAGCATCGGCAGCGTCGTGTCGACCGGCGAACAGACGGCGCCGGTGACGCCGGCGCCGATCGACGAAATGGGCGCCGCGCCGGGCGGCGGCGATCAATCCGGCTGGAAGTTCGGTCCGCGCGGTTCGAGTTACGTCCCCACCAATCCGCGGCTGATCGTGATCGATCCGGGCCACGGTGGCAGCGACCCCGGCTCGCAGCACGGCGACCTCACCGAAAAAGACGTCACGCTCGATATGGCCCATCGCCTGCGCGATCTCTTGGTGGCGCGCGGCTGGCAAGTCAAACTGACGCACGATACCGACGTCGACGTCTATCAGCCCAACGACTCGGCGCACGACGAACTCCAAGCCCGCGTCGACGTCGCCAACGACGCCGGAGCGCGCCTCTTCGTGAGCATCCACGCCAACGCGTATACGAACTCGGGGCCGTACGGCACGACCTGTTACGTGACCAAGCCCGGCGACTACGCACTGGCGCGGATGGTCGAGCGGCAGCTGCAAGGCGACGGCACGAAAGACGACGGCGTCATCAAGGCCCACTATTACGTCACCGCCCACGCGCTGATGCCGGCCGTGCTGATCGAAACGGCGTTTCTGACCAATCCCGGTGATTACGCGCTGCTCTCCTCCGAAGCGTGGCGGCAGAAGGTCGCCCAAGAGATCGCCGACGGGATCGGGCAGTACGCGCAGTCCTACCCGGTTCCGAACCAGCCGGCTCAGTAGCGTTTCGTGATCGGCATCTTCGATTCGGGCCTGGGCGGCCTGACGGTCGTCGCGCGCGTTCGCCAGCGGCTCCCACAGGCCGACCTGTTGTTCTTCGCCGATCAAGCGCACGTACCGTACGGCGATCGCCAAGCCGAGGATCTGCACCGGCTGCTCGCCGCCAATCTCGCATGGCTCGACGCGCGCGGTGCGGAGATCGTGGTGATCGGCTGCAATACGTCGTGCGCGATCGCCGAGCGGTACGGATGGCCGTCGAGCCGCGCGCACGTGCTCGATTTGATCGATTCGGCGGCGACCGCCGTCCAGCGCGCCGGGCACCGCCGCATCGGCGTGGTCGCGACCGCGGCGACGGTGCGTTCGGGCTCGTACGGACGCACGCTGCGATCCGCGATTCCCGGCGCCGAAGTGTGGGAAGTCGCGGCGCCGGCGCTGGTGCCGCTGGTCGAGGCCGGCGCGACCGAAAGCGAGGAGGCGCGCGCGGCCGTCGCCGCCGTTTGCGCGGCGCTGCCGCGCGATCTCGATGCCGTCATTTACGGATGCACGCACTATCCGTTGCTCGCCGCGCCGTTTGCGGCGGCGCTCGGCCCGTCGGTTGCGCTCGTCGATCCGGCGGTGATGCAGGCCGAACGCGCGGCGGCGCTGCTGACCTCGCGAGAGTCGCCGGCGGAATCGGGGCGGACGCTCTACGTCACCAGCGGCGAAGCGACCGCATTCCGCACGAACGTGGCGCGGATCATGGGCGAAGCCGATCCGCAGGTGGAGGCTATGTAGCTCGGCCGCCTTTGCGATCGAAGGCGCGCTGTGCGGCCTCGACGTCGGCCATGTGCTGCTCGGCCCACAAGCTCACCGCCCGCAGCGGCGCGTCGAGCGTCCGCCCCAGCGGGGTAAGCGAATACTCCACCCGCGGCGGAATCTCGGCGTAGACCGTCCGCACCACCAGCCCGTCGCGTTCGAGATCGCGCAGCGTCTGCGTCAGCATCTTCTGCGAGATGCCGTTCACGGCGCGGCGCATCTCGCTGAAGCGAACCGGCTCGCTCGCTTCCCCGAGCAGCCCGATGATCAGCGTGGTCCACTTGCTGCCGATGCGATCGAGCAGCGCGCGGGCCGGGCAGGCGCCCGAATATGCCTGAGCGGCTCCAATAGTATCCATTTTGTGCCTATACTACCTTTAGGTGCCTTCTTGAAAAAGGAGAGTCAGTATGGAATAGTTACTTTGAAACTGTACCAAAAATCGAGCCATCGAGCAATCCGGGAGGGATACACAACCATGGACACCCTGAAGAAGAACGTTACCTACACCATCGACAGCAAGCACACCAACGTCGAGTTCGTCGTGCGCCATCTCATGATTTCGAAGGTGCGCGGGCGCTTCGCCGGCGTGAGCGGCACGATCGAGGTGCCCGCCGGCAGCGACGTGCCTTCCAAGATCGACGTCACCGTCGACGTCGCATCGATCGACACGCGCGAAGAACAGCGCGACGGCCACCTGCGCTCGCCCGACTTCTTCGAGGTCGAGAAGTATCCGAACATCACGTTCGCGAGCTCGCGGATCGAAGGCGAGCCGTCGTCGTTCCGGATCCACGGCACGCTGACGATTCACGGGACCTCGCGCGAGGTCGTGCTCGAGGCGGAGTTCGGCGGCCGCGGCGACGATCCGTGGGGCAATCATCGCGTCGGCTACGAAGCGCATGCGACGATCAGCCGCAAAGATTTCGGCATGACCTGGAATCAGGCGCTCGAGCTGGGCGGCGTCGCCGTCGGCGACGAAGTGAAGATCGAGATCGCGGTCGAGGCGTACGCGCCGAAAGGCTAAGCGAAGAGCGCTTTTCGCTGGCGCTCGAGCTCGACGGTGACGCCGAGCGCCCGCGAGCTGTCGGCGGCGTAGCCGTCGACGAGCGCGGCCATCTGGGCGTAGTCGCCCGCCATCGCATGCGAGCGGCCCGACTCGAGTTGGGCCGCTTCGTGCGCGTCGCCCAGCGTGCGCGACGCCGAGAACGCGAAGGTCTCGATGCGGCCGAACGCCTCTTGGGCGGCGCGCGCTTGGCGCGAACCGTGTTCGGCTTTGGCGACCCCCGATTCGATCGCGACGCCGGCCTGTTTGCCGCGCTGCTCGAGATCGGAGAGCACCATGCGGATCTCTTTGGTGGAGGCTTTCGTCTTCTCGGCGAGGTTGCGCACCTCGCCGGCGACGACGTTGAAGCCCTTGCCGTAATCGCCGGCGCGCGCCGCCTCGATCGCGGCGTTGAGCGCGAGCAGATTGGTCTTGTCGGAAACCGAGCGCACCAGCGCGATGATCTCGACGATCTGCTTCATCGAGCTCGCGAACTGATCGAGCGCCTTGCGGCTCTGCAGCGCCATCGAGGAGAGCGTCTCGATCGTTTCGATCAGTTGCGTCACCGTCCCACGCATCGTCTCGACCTGCGGTACGACCGAATCGAACCGCTCGCGCAGCTGTTGGAACTCCTGCGCGAGCCCCGTATTCGAAACGCTCAGCTGCGTGGCTTGCTGGGCCAGGCCCTGAAGGCTGGAGATCTGGGAACGAGCCTGCGGGCCGATCGCCTCGCCGGTTTCGCGCACCGCGCGCGTCGACGAGTCGATGGAGTTGACGATATCGTCGAAGCTGAAGCTCTGGCGCGAATCGACCGGGCGCAGCACCGCGCGCGGCTGCCAGGTGGAAAGCTTGCGCGAGACCAGCAGCCGGTAGACGTCGGCCGGAAAGAGCGGCTCCATGCGTTCCCAAACGAAGCGCGCCGCCCGAACGAACTCTTCGCGGTGTTCGGGCGCGAGCTCGGTGACCCGCAGGTGCTTGCGCAGCTCGGAAAGGGCGTGCAGCTCCTCCTCGGCCGCGATGCGGCGATGCACCTCGGTCGCTTCGGCGAAGGCTTGTCGCAGGATCTCCCGGTCTTCGTTCGAGATGGCGGCCATCCGCTCGACGTTGGCCAGCACGATCTGCGTGTTGTAGGCGTGCCCCGTCAGCGTCAGGTACTTCTGCACTTCGTAGATGCGCGCGCCGAGAATATTGGGCAGCGGATTCTCTTGAGCGTCGACTTCGCCGTCGGCCAGCGCCTGGCGGACTTGTGGGAACGCAATGACCTTCGGCGACGCGCCGAGCGCGTGCATCAGCGCGAGATACACCACCGAATCCTGAATTCGCACGCGCATGCGCTTCATATCGTGCGCGCGCTCGATCGGGCGCAGCGAGTTCGTAAAGTGGCGCAGCCCGTTCTCGAAATAGGCCATGCCGGTAACGCCGAACGACCCGAACGACGAGAGCACGTGCCGCCCGAGCGGGCCGTCGAGGATCGCGTGCGCGTCGCGCAGATTCTCGAAGGCGAAGGGGAGATCGAAGAGCTGCGCCAGCGGCTGCAGCGCGCCGGCAACGAAGGTCGTGACGCTGACCATGTCGAGCTCGCCGGAGCGGACGCGCAGCATCAGCTCGAACTCGTTGCCGCCCGAGAACGGGATATCGAGATCGACGCGCAGGCGTCCGCCGGAGAGTTCGGCGGTGCGGCGCGCGACGTGTTCCCACGCACGCGACGGCGGATATCCCGGGGGCAGCAGCGTCGCGACCTTGAGCGAGGTTTGGTCGGGCTTCACCGCGGTGCGTGCGCGCGAAATGTAGGCGATCTCGGCGCCGTAGTACGAGAGCCGCTGCGTCGCGAAGGCAGATTCCAGCGCTTGGCGCCCTTGCTGTGCCGCCGACGTCGCCAGGACGTCGGTCGCCCGGCGCATCTCCGCGGCCAGGCCCGAGTGCTGGCGCCCGGCAACGACGGCGCGGTCGATCGCCACCGAAAGATCGGCGGCGAGCTCGGCGATCTCGCCTAGCGACGCATGGGCCGAATCGGCCAGCGGCGCGGATTCGGCGGAGCGCTCGGCGTTGGCGCGCACGGCGCGAATCGTCGCCTCGGCTTCGCGCTGCACGTCGCCCACGAGATGCTTGATCGTGGACGTCGATTCGCTGGTGGTCTTCGCGAGGCGGCCGACTTCGCCGGCGACGACGGCGAAGCCGAGGCCGTGCGTGCCGGCGCGCGCGGCTTCGATGGCGGCGTTGAGCGCGAGGAGCTGGGTTTCGTCGGAGACCTCCTCCACGAACTCGGTCATGCGCCCGACCTCGCTCATCAGCCGTCCGAAATCGTCCATCGCTGCGGCGGTGGCCGCCGAGAGCTCGGCCAGCTGCTGCACCGACGTCAGCAGGGTGTCGACCACTTCGAACGAGTTGCCTAAATCCTCGGCGGCGATGCGCGCCTGCGCTTGCGCCGCGGCGAGCCGGTCGGCGGTCTCTTGCGACTGTTTGGCCAGAATGCCCGCGCTCTCGGAGAGCGCGACCATCAGCGTCGTCTGCTCTTGCGCGGTCGCGGCGATCGCCTCCGACGTTTTTCGCACCGCCTCGACGGCAGCCGAAATGCTCGCGTTGAAGGTCGCGAACTGAACGTCTTCGTTCGGTTCGATCATACGCGTGCGACGTGGAAGAGCGCGAAGAAGACGACCACCGACACGGTGCCCAAGACGGCGCCCGCGAGTACTTGCAGCAGCGTGTGCGCTTTGAGATAGACGCGCGCCCAGCAGATCATCGGGATCAAGACCAGAAACGGCAGCGTCTGGTTGCCGTAGAGCAGCGTGAGCGCGACCAGCGGCGCGGTGATGCCGAGCGCGTGCGTGCTGATCTTCCAGTACCGCGTGATGTAGCCCACGACCAGCGTCGAGGCGAAGTAGCCCAGCATCGCGGCGATCAGCAGCCGGGGCGCGTGCACCAGCCAGAGCGTGGCCGCGCCGGCCAGATAGAAGATCACGAACGCCGAGAAGACCATCTCCCGCTCGCGCCGCACCGACATGTCGAGATCGGAGATGCGATCGCTGGCGTAGAGCCAGAAGACGTAGAGCATCGGTCCGATCGAGGTGAAGAAGGTCGAAAGGAAGAGCAGGCGCCAGAAATCGAGCGTGTCCCGGGCACTAACGTGCGCCAGGATCACGAACAAGGCAAGCGCGGTCAGGAACGGGTTGAAGATCGTCGAGAGAATACGCGCGAGGTCGCGCCAGACTCGACGGTTCTTGATCGGAACGACCGCGGGGCTCGGTTCCAACACCTCCGGCTACTAACGTCAGAGTTGCCCCGACTCCTGCGTGGCGGGCAGGCCGCTCCGCCCCGGCAGTCGTAGACTCCGCTTCGGATTGCGCCCCTCACATGCTGCCTGGCCGGCCCGACGTGGCCCGGCGGCGCGCGCCGAAGAGATTCTAGGAAGAAGGAAAGCAGTTTGACTCCGTTACTACTCGCCGTCAGTGCGGCGGCATCGAAGGCTGCCCCGCCGGCGGCCGCACCGGCCGCTCTGGCGACCGCACCGGCCAACGCGGCGGCGCCGCACGCGCTGCCCTCCGGCGTGCTCCCGCAGCAGCTCCTCCAACCCACGCCGGCGCCGGCGCAGTCGACGATCGCCATGCACGCCCCCTGGCTGACGCACGGACTCGCCGGCATCTTCGTGATCTCGGCGATCGCACTCGTGTTGCTGCTTGCCGTCCAGACGACCAAGCAGGAGGGCCTCACCGGCTCGATCGGCGGCCGCGTCGAGACGGCCTATCGGGGGCGGCTCGGCGCCGAGGAGCAGCTCAAGCGCATCACCGGCGTGGTCGCGGTCGTCTTCGTGGTGACCGCATTCATCCTGTCGCTGACGGGAATCTAAACGCGTGCCGCTGCTCGACGTTCGCAATCTTCGCACCACGTTCCGGACCGAAGACGGCCCGGTCACGGCGGTCAACGGGCTCTCGTTCTCGCTCGAGGCCGGCGAAACGCTGGGCATCGTCGGCGAATCGGGCTCGGGGAAATCGGTCACCGCGCTGTCGATCATGCGGCTGCTCTCCAAGAACGCGGCGGTGAGCGCCGATCGCATCGAGTTCGACGGGCGCAACCTCCCCGACGTGAGCGAAGCGGAGATGCGCAAAATCCGCGGTCACCGCATCGCGATGATCTTCCAAGATCCCATGACCTCGCTCAACCCCGTCCTGACGGTCGGAGAGCAAATCGCCGAAGCCGTTCGCCTGCATCTCGGGCTCGACAAACGGCAATCGCGCCAGCGCGCGATCGAAATGCTCGACAAAGTGCGAATTCCCGAGGCGGCGAACCGCATCGACGACTACCCGCACCAGTTCTCGGGCGGCATGCGCCAGCGCGTGATGATCGCGATGGCGCTCTCCTGCAATCCGCAGCTGCTGATCGCCGACGAACCGACCACCGCGCTCGACGTGACGATTCAAGCCCAAGTGCTCGAGCTGATGAACGATCTCCAGCGCGAGACCGGCGCCGCGATCATCCTCATTACCCACGATCTTGGCGTGGTCGCCGAAGTGTGCAAGAACGTGCTCGTGATGTACGGCGGCAATATGGTCGAGTACGGCACGGCCGATCAGATCTTCGAGACGCCGCGCATGCCCTACACCCAGGGGCTGCTGGCCTCGCTGCCGCGCCTGGACGATACCGAGCACCGCCGGCTCGAGCCGATCAAGGGCCAGCCGCCGAATCTGCTGCGGCTCCCGCCGGGATGCGCCTTCGCGCCCCGCTGCGCCTACCGGATGCCGATCTGCGCCGAACCGGTGCCGCTCTACGATTTCGGCGAGGGCCACGTGGCGCGCTGCTACCTCTACGACGAACGCGCCAAAGACCAGCGCACCATCGAGGCGCCCACGGTGCCGCTGGTGACCGCCCGATGAACGACGCCGCACCGCTGCTCGAAGTCGAAGAACTCTACAAATACTTTCCGATCCACGCCGGCCTGACGTCGCGCCACGTCGCCGACGTGCGCGCGGTCGACGGCGTCAGTTTCACGATCCGCCGGGGCGAGACGCTCGGGCTCGTCGGCGAATCCGGCTCGGGTAAGACGACCATCGGACGCCTGCTGCTGCGCCTCGTTCCGGAAACCAAAGGCCGGATCGTCTACGACGGGCACGACGTGCTCGCGATGCATCGCGGCGAGATCCGCCGGCTGCGCCGCTCGATCCAGATCATCTTTCAGGATCCCTACGCGTCGCTCAATCCGCGCATGACCGTCGGCGACGCCATCGCGGAGCCGCTGAAGATCCACGGCATCGCGACCGGCAAAGCCGCCAAAGACCGCGATCCTCGAGCTGCTCAAGCTGGTCGGCCTGCGGCCGTACCACGCCAATCGCTACCCGCACGAGTTCTCCGGCGGCCAGCGGCAGCGCATCGGCATCGCGCGCGCGCTCGCGGTCGATCCGCAGTTCATCGTTTGCGACGAGCCGGTCTCGGCGCTCGACGTTTCGATTCAAGCCCAGGTGATCAACCTGCTCGAAGACCTGCAGGAGAAGCTTGGGCTCACCTATCTCTTCATCGCTCACGATCTCTCGGTGGTGCGGCACATCTCGACGCGCGTCGCCGTGATGTACGTCGGCAAGATCGTCGAACTGGCCGATCGGGACGCGCTCTACCACAACCCGCTCCATCCCTACACGCAGGCGTTGCTCTCGGCGATTCCGATTCCCGACCCCAAACTGGAGAAGCAGCGAAAGCGCATCGTCCTCACGGGCGACGTGCCCTCGCCCGTCAACCCGCCGTCGGGATGCCGGTTCCACACGCGCTGCCCGGTCGCGTTCGAGCGATGCTCCGTCGAGGAGCCGCCGTTCAAAGAGTACGAGCCCGGCCATTTCGCGGCGTGCCACTGGGTGGAGGAGCACGGCGGCCGGGCACCCGACCTCGTCTCCGGCCCGGTCGTCATCGGGCAGTAAGAAAAAAATCGGGCGGCCGCATCTGCGACCGCCCGCTTTCGTTCAGGCCTGGAGCCTAGGCTACTTTTTGCGCCGAACGGCCTTGCGCACGGCCTTCTTGCGAACGGCCTTACGGACGGCTTTCTTGCGAGCCGTCTTACGAACGGCCTTGCGGACCGCTTTCTTGCGAGCCGTCTTACGCACGGCCTTCCGAACGGCTTTCTTCCGGGCTTTCTTGCGAACCGCTTTGCGTACGGCTTTCTTGCGAACGGCCTTACGGACCGCCTTGCGGACGGCTTTCTTGCGGACGGCCTTGCGCACTTTCTTGCGAACGGCTTTGCGGACCAGCGCGCCGGCGACGGCCTTACGAGCGGCCTTTTTGCGGCGGGCTTTCTTACGGCCCTTCTTGATTTCTTCGACGACCGTGCCGCCGTTCATCATGGAATCGGAGTCCATTCATTCCTCCTCGTCCCCCGGGGGACGACAAGCGTTTATTGGACAGCGCTCTTCGGCGCTTTGAGGGCATCATAAAGGATTTTAGAAAATCATGCAAATTCGCGCGCGTGCGCGCGCCGCGCGCGTAACGCGCGCGATAGCGTTCTGTTGCCCCGCTCTTGACCGCAGCGGTATACTAGGCCCCGTGAAAAAGCCCCTGATCATCGTCGAGTCGCCGACCAAGGCGCGGACGATCAAGAAGTTTCTTCCGGCGCGCTATGCCGTCAAAGCGTCGGTGGGGCACGTCCGGGATTTGCCCAAGAGCACGCTGGGAGTCGACGTCGAGCACGATTTCGCTCCGCGCTACCTGACGATCAAGGGCAAGGGCGACGTGATCAAAGAGCTCAAGAGCGCGGTCAAGAGCGCGACCGAGGTGTATCTCGCGACCGACCCGGATCGCGAAGGCGAGGCGATCGCTTGGCACTTGGCGGAGCTGCTCAAGCTCCCCGAACCCAAACGGATCGAGCTGCACGAGATCACCAAGGACGCCGCGTTGGCGGCGCTGCGGGAGCCGCACCCGATCGACATGGATCGCGTCAACGCGCAGCAGGCGCGGCGGATTCTCGACCGTCTCGTCGGCTACAAGATCTCGCCGCTGCTCTGGGCCAAAGTCCGCGGCGGCCTCTCGGCCGGGCGGGTGCAATCGGTCGCGGTGAAGCTGATCGTCGATCGCGAACGCGAAATCGGCGCCTTCGTTCCTAAGGAGTACTGGAGCCTCACCGCACTGCTGGCCGTCGAGCGCGAGCCCGATCTGGCCTTTCCCGCCGACCTCGTGAGCTATCGCGGCGAGAAGCTCGAGATCAACGATAAGGCGCGCGCCGACGCCGCGCTGCGCGATCTCGAAGGCGCCGCCTACCGGGTCGCTTCCATCAAAAAGCGCGAAGTGCGGCGCAACGCTCCGGCGCCGTTTACGACCTCGACCCTCCAGCAAGAAGCCTCGCGCAAACTGCGGATGCGGGTGCGCCGCGCCATGCAAGTCGCCCAGGCGCTGTACGAAGGCGTCGATCTGGGCGGTGCCGAGGGCACCGTCGGTTTGATCACCTACATGCGCACCGACTCCACGCGCATCAGCGATCAGGCGCGGGAGTCGGCCCGCGATTTCGTGCACGAAACCTTCGGCGAGAGCTTCCACGGCGGCCGCTTGCACAAGGTGCGCGAAGGCGCCCAAGACGCTCACGAAGCGATTCGCCCGACCTCGGTGTTCCGGACGCCGGCCAAGGTGGCCGCGCACCTCAAGCGCGACGAGCTCCGGCTCTACACGATGATCTGGGAGCGGTTCGTCGCGTCGCAGATGTCGGCCGCCGTGCTCGATCAGACCACGGTCGAGGTCGAGGCCAACGGGTACGGCTTCCGTGCGACCGGAACGGTAATGCGCTTTCCCGGCTTCACCAAGGTGTACGAAGAAGGCAAAGACGAAGATGCGGCGCCCGCCGGCGACGCGCCTAGTAAAGGAAAGGCGAAGGTACGTCTTCCCGAGCTGCACCCGGACGAAGCGCTCGATTGCCGCAAGCTCGAGCCGAAACAGCACTTCACCGAACCCCCGCCTCGCTACACCGAAGCGTCGCTCGTCAAAGCCTTGGAAGAGAACGGCGTCGGCCGTCCCTCGACCTACTCGACGATCGTCGACACGATCCAGGCTCGCGGCTACGTCGGCCAAGAAGACCGCCGCTTCAAGCCCACCGAGATCGGCATCGCGGTCAACGACTTGCTCGTCGAGCACTTCCCCGGAATCGTGAACCTCGATTTCACGGCGACGATGGAGGGCGATCTCGACAAAATCGCCGAGGGCAGCGAGGATTGGGTGGCGCTGCTGCGCCGCTTCTACGGGCCGTTCGCCGACGAGCTCGTGCAAGCCGAGCAGAAGCTGCCGCGGCTGGAGCTGCGCGACGAGCCGACCGACGAGATCTGCCCGAACTGCGGGCGCCCGATGGTGATCAAGACCGGGCGGTTCGGCAAGTTCATTTCCTGCTCGGGCTATCCCGAGTGCAAGACCACCAAGCCGATCGTCAAGGACACCGGCGCGAAGTGCCCCAAGGACGGCGGCGCGATCGTCGAGCGGCGCTCGCGCAAGGGACGCACGTTCTACGGGTGTGCGAACTATCCGAAATGCGACTTCGTCTCGTGGGATCGCGTGATTCCCGAGCCTTGCCCGGTATGCGGCTCCTACGTCGTCGCTAAATCGCGGCGCGGCGGCAACGTGCTGCTGGAGTGCGCGGCGGACCGCGCGCACGACGTCTCGCCGCTGCGCGCCAAACACGCACCCGAGGAGAGCGGCGAAGCTCCCGAAGAGCGTCGCGAACCGGTCGAGGTGTAGCGCGGCATGACGCAGCGCCTGGCCGTCGTCGGCGGCGGGCTGGCGGGATGCGAAGCCGCGTGGCAGGCGGCGCGTTGCGGCGCGAGCGTGGATCTCTACGAGATGCGTCCCGGCAAACGCGGCCCCGCCCATACCGGCGGCGCGCTCGCCGAGCTGGTCTGCAGCAACTCGCTGCGCGGTGCGGCGCTGGAGAACGCGGTCGGGTTGCTCAAAGAGGAACTGGCGCGGCTCGATTCGATCGTCGTGCAATCGGCGCGCGAATCTGCGGTGCCCGCCGGCGGCGCGCTCGCGGTCGATCGCGAGCGGTTCGCGGCCGCCGTCGAAGCGCGCATCGAGCAGCACCCGCGCATCGCGCTGCACCGCGAAGAGGTGACGTCGATTCCCCTGGACCGGCCGTGCATCGTGGCGTGCGGACCGCTTCCCAGCGATGCGCTCTCGGCGGCGATCGACGCCGCGGTCGAATCGGCGCGCCGGCAGACCGGCGCCGCGGGGCGCTTACACTACTTCGACGCCGCGTCGCCGATCGTCGCCGCCGATTCGATCGACGAAACGCCGATGTACCGAAAGTCGCGTTACGACAAAGGCGACGGGGACGATTATCTCAACATTCCGCTCGATCGCGAGCAATACGCGCAGCTGCTGCACGATCTGCGCACGCTCGATCGCCACGAAGCCAAAGCCTTCGAAGGCACGCCGTACTTCGAAGGGTGCCTGCCGATCGAAGAGATGGCCGCCCGCGGCGACGACGTCCTGCGCTTCGGGCCGCTCAAGCCGGTCGGCCTGCGCGATCCGCGCACCGGCAAGGCGCCCTACGCCGTGGTGCAGCTGCGCAAGGAGAACGCGCAGGCGACGGCGTTCAATCTGGTCGGGTTTCAGACGCGCCTCTCCTGGCCGGCGCAGCGCGCCGCGTTCGGGAAACTGCCCGGCCTGGAGCGCGCCGAATGGCTGCGGCTGGGCGTGATGCACCGCAACACGTTCCTCGACGCGCCGCGCCTGCTCGACGAGCGCCTCAAGTTGCGCGGGAGCGAGGCGCTCTATTTCGCCGGGCAGATCACCGGCGCGGAAGGCTACGTGGAGGCCGCCGCGTGCGGGACGATGGCCGGGATTCACGCCGCGCGCGAGATGCTCGCGCTCGCGCCGGTCGCGTTCCCTCGGGAGAGCGCGTTCGGCGCCGTCGTCGCGCACCTGCAGAATCGCGAAACGCCCGATTTCCAGCCGGCCAACGTCACCTGGGCGCCCTTCCCGCCGCTCGACCCGCCGGCCGCCGCCGAAGCGGGTCGCGACAAACAGCGGCGCCGCCGGGCTATGGCCGAACGCGCGCTGGCGGCAATCGACGCCTTGGCCCTGGCGCTCCGCGAGCCGGCCCCGGCCTGAAACCTCCTCCCCTGCGGCGGGGTACTGCGCTTGGTATGAGGATACGATCAACGACGATTGTGGCCGTTCGTCGCGACGGCAACCTGGCGATCGCCGGCGACGGCCAAGTGACGCTCGATAAGACGATCGTCAAACACGGTGCGCGCAAGGTCCGCAAGATTGCGGGCGGCAAGGTGCTCGCCGGATTCGCCGGATCGGCGGCCGACGGCATCACGCTGCTCGAAAAGTTCGAGAGCAAGTACGGCGAGTACAAAGACGTGACGCGCGCCGCGGTCGAGCTGGCCAAGGATTGGCGCCAGGATCGCGCGCTGCGCAGGCTCGAGGCGCTGCTCGTGGTCGGGACGCCCCAGCACCTCTTCCTGCTCTCCGGCACCGGCGACGTCATCGAACCCGACGAAGGCATCGCGGCGATCGGAAGCGGAGGGCCGTACGCGCAAGCCGCCGCGGCGGCGCTGTTGCGCAACACCGAGATGGGCGCCGCCGAGATCGCGCGCAAGGCGATCGAGATCGCCGGCGAGATCTGCATCTACACCAACGACGACATCACGGTGGAGAGCCTGCCGTGACCGCACTCACCCCGCGCCAGATCGTCGAGGAACTCGATAAGTACATCGTCGGCCAAGGTAAGGCGAAGCGCTCCGTGGCCATCGCGCTGCGCAACCGTTACCGGCGGTCGATCGCGCGCGAAGACATTCGCGACGAGATCACGCCCAAGAACATTTTGATGATCGGGCCTACCGGCGTCGGCAAGACCGAGATCGCGCGCCGCCTCGCCGGGCTGGTCGGCGCGCCGTTCGTCAAAGTGGAAGCGACGAAATACACGGAGGTCGGCTACGTGGGCCGCGACGTCGAGTCGATGGTGCGCGACCTCGCCGAAGCCTCGATTCGCACCGTCACCGAAGAGCGCCGGGCCGAAGTCGTCGACCTGGCCAAGCACCAAGCGGTGGAGCGGCTGATCGACGCGCTCAATCCCGAAACGCGCGCCCCGTCGGCACAGGGGGCCGGCAATCCGTTCGCGGCCACGCTCGGCTCGATCTTCGGCGGCAACTTTCAACAGCCGCCCCAACAGCCGGCGCCGGCTGCGCCCGCGTCGAGCGAGATCCAGCGCGTCCGCGACCAGACGCGCGCGGAGATCGAGCGCGGTTTCTACGACGTGCGCTTGATCGAAATCGAAGTCGAGGAGTCGCCCAGCTTGCCGATCGGCGTGATCGGCGGGGGCATGGACGGCGGCGGCGGCGATCTCGGGGAGATGCTCGGCGGCATCCTGCCCAAGAAGCGGATCAAAAAGCGCGTGACCGTTTCCGAAGCGCGCCGCATTTTCGAGCAGGAAGAGGCCGCCAAGCTCGTCGACATGGACGCCGTCAAACGCGAAGCGCTGCGCCGGGCTGCCGAAGACGGGATCATCTTCATCGACGAGATCGACAAGGTGGCCGGCCAGGGCACGCGCGGCGGCCCCGACGTATCGCGCGAGGGCGTCCAGCGCGACATCCTGCCGATCGTCGAGGGATCGACCGTGAACACCAAGTACGGGCCGCTCAAAACCGACCACGTGCTCTTCATCGCGGCCGGCGCGTTCCACATCAGCAAGCCCTCCGACCTAATACCCGAGCTGCAGGGCCGCTTCCCGATTCGCGTCGAGCTCGATTCGCTCACCGCCGAAGATTTCAAGACCATCCTCACGCAGCCCAAGAACGCGCTGGTGGAGCAGTACAAGGCCCTGCTGGCGACGGAGAACGTGACGCTCGACTTCCGGGAAGAGGCGATCGACCAGCTCGCCACCTTCGCGATGCGGGTGAACGAGCAGAGCGAGAATATCGGCGCCAGGCGCCTGCATACCGTCCTGGAGCGCTTGTTGGAGGAAGTCAGCTTCGCCGCGCCCGAAGCCGGGGGGACGGTGGTGATCGACGCCGCCTACGTCCGGGAGCGGCTTGCCGACGTGGTCGAGAACGCCGACCTTTCCGGGTATATCTTGTAATCTTTTTCCCATACTGCTCGGCAGGGTACCGGGCGCCGCCAAGAGGATGGTTGACGCATGAAAAAGTCCCTAGGAATCTTCGCACTCGTCTTTGCGGCCGCGTCGGTGCTGGCGGCCTGCAACGGAAGCAATAACAACAGCTTCACCAACACGCCGACCTGCGGATTGCAGGGGAACACGGTGCTGGTCTATCCGAAGCCCGGAGCGATCAACGTTCCCGACGGAACGACCCGGGTCTACATCGCCAGCGACAACAACACGCTGGCGAACGGAAACTTCAACACCGCGATCCAGCCGCCCAACGGCTTGCCCTACTACTTCGGCACCACGTTCGCGCAGGTTCCCGAATCGCAGATTCCCAAGCCGCACGCGTCGCCCGGCATCAGCAATCCCACCTTCTACGTCTCGGGCATCGGCGGGCTTTCGGCCGGCTCCACGTACGTCATCGGGTTCAACATTCTCAACCAGACCTGCAACCCGGCCGGCCTGGGCCAGTTCACCACCCACTAACCGCCTCGACGGCCGCGCCAACGCACGCCGCTGCGCCCCTTTCGGGCGGAGCGGCGTGCGTTTAGCTGGAATACTCCGGGCATGCCCTACGTCCGAGAAATCGTTACCGACGGTCACCCGACGCTGCGAAAAGTCGCCAAGCGCGTGGATCCGCGCGAGATCCGGGAACCGCTCTTCCAGCAACTCATCGACGACATGTTCGAGACGATGTACGCAGCACCGGGCGTCGGGCTCGCCGCGCCGCAAGTCAACGTCTCCAAGCGGCTCTTCGTGATCGACGTGCACGACGACGATCGCGAGCCGGAGGTCGTGATCAATCCCAAGATCGAGCTGGCGGAAGAAGAAATCGAAGTCACGGAAGGCTGCCTCTCGGTGCCGGGCATGGTCGGCGAGATCACGCGCTTCAAGCGCATGGCGGTGAGCGGCCTCGATCGCGACGGGAACAAAATCCGCTTGGAAGGCGAAGGCCTCTTCGCGCAGTGCCTGCAGCACGAAATCGATCATCTCAACGGCGTGCTCTACGTCGACAAGGCGCGCAACGTTCGGCCGGCCGTCACCGACGAGGAGCTCGAAGTAGCCGAGGCGGCACAAGCTGAAGCTTAAAACGCTGTTCTTCGGCACCAGCGAATTCGCGGTGCCGAGCCTGCGGGCCGCGGCGCAGCGCGCCGACGTGGCCGGCGTCGTGACGCAGCCCGACCGCCCCGCCGGGCGCGGGCACAAGCTCAAAGCGTCGCCGGTAAAAACCGCCGCGCTCGAACTGGGCGCCCGGGTGTACGAGCCGGCCGATCTGCGCGCGTTCGCGCGCGAACTCGAAGGCGAGCGCTTCGACTTCTTCGCCTTAGCCTCGTACGGCCGCATACTGCCGCCCGAGCTGCTGGCGCTGCCGCGCTTGGGCGCGCTCAACGTGCATCCGTCGCTCTTGCCGAAATACCGCGGCGCGACGCCGATTCAAAGCGCCATCCGTAACGGCGAACGCGAGACCGGCGTTACGGTGATGCTGATGGACGAAGGCATGGATACCGGCGACGTGGTCGCGCAGGAACGCGTCGCGATCGAGCCCCGAGAAACCTACGGCGAACTGCACGACCGGCTCGCCGTCGCCGGCGCGCGGTTGCTGGGCCGTGCGATCGACGCCGCGTCAGCCGGCCCGCTCGAACGCCGTCCGCAGAGCGGCGAGCCCAGCGTCACGCGGCCGCTGCGGGCTGCAGACCTGACGATCGACTGGTCGTGGGACGCCGCGCGCATCGTCGACGCCGTGCGCGCGCTCTCGCCGGTGCCGGCGGCTCGCGCGACGATCGACGGCGAAACCGTCAAGATTCTCCGCGCGCACGTCGCCCTGGACGGCGCGCTCGCGATCGACGAGCTCGTCGCGCCCAATCGCGGGCGGACGTCTTGGGAAGCCTACGCGAAGCGGCGCGGCGTTGCGGTGCGGCCGGGATGAGCGCGCGCGAAGTCGCCCTGGGCGTCGCGCGCGACGTCTTTCCCGCGCCGGGCTCGACCGGGACGGAACGCGGCGCGCAAGAAGCGCTCGAGTATCGTTCGCAGCGCGCGTCGCTCTCGCCGCGCGATCGCGCGTTCGCTACCGAGCTCGCCTACGGCGCGATCAAAATGCGCCGCGCGCTGGATTGGTATCTCGAGCCGTTCGTCGGATCGCGGCGGGAACCGCTGCCGCCTGCGGTCCGCGAGATCCTGCGGTTGGCGGTGTACGAGCTGACCTACACCGAGCCCGACGTGCACGCGACCGTGTTCGAGTTCGTCAATCTCGCCAAGAAGTTCGGTCATCGCGGGCTGGCCAATCTGGTCAACGCGGTGCTGCGCGGATTTCTGCGCGATCGTCCGGCCCCGCCGTCGCGCGACGCCTTCGACGACGACGATCAGTATCTCGCCACTCGCTACAGCTATCCCACCTGGCTGGTCCGGCAGTGGCGCGAAGTCTTCGGCGAAGCGGCCGAGGCGATCGCGGCCGCCTGCAACGATCCCGCGCGCTCGGCGCTGGTCGTGAACGCCGTCAAGATCGCGCCGCAAGCTTGCGCGCAAGAACTCGCAGCCGCGGGCGTCGCCAGCCGTCCGTCGGCCTACGTTCCCGAATCGCTGGTGCTCGAAAGCGGTGCCGGCGAGGTGCTGCGCGGCAACGGCCACGGCCGGTGGTGGGTGCAGTCCGAGAGCTCCGCCATGCCGGTCGATATCCTCCAGCCGCAGCCCGGCGAGGCCGTGCTCGACGTCTGCAGCGGGCGCGGGAATAAGGCCCTTCAGCTCGGCGCCCGGCTCGCCGGCGAGGGCACGCTGCTCTGCATCGAGCGCGACGTTCGAAAGATCGCGATGTTGGAGCGGCGCCTCGAAGACGCCGGTTTGGCCGCCGGCACGATCGCCGGCGACGCCACCGCGGAACTGCTCCGGCCCGAGCAGCGCTTCGACCGGATTCTGCTCGACGCACCGTGCTCGGGGGTGGGCGTGGTCGGCCGCCACCCGGAGGCGCGTTGGAAGAAGCAAGGAACCGACGGCGAACGCCTGGCCATCACGCAGCGCGCCTTGCTGGAACGCTTGGCCCGGCATCTCCATCCCGGAGGCGTGCTGGTGTACGCGGTCTGTTCGACCGACCCACGCGAGACGACGGAAGTGGTGGACTGGTTCGTGGCGCGAGAAAACCTGTCGCGCGGCCTCATTCCGGCCGCGTACGCCCCCTTCGTCACCGAACGGGGCGACGTGCTCGTGCCTCCCGGCATCGAGGGGCGCGACGGCTTCTTCATCGCCCGGCTGGAGCGGCCGGCGTGAGCCTCTTCGAGAAGATCGAGCAGGCCTGCGCCGCGTTCATCGAGCGCAGCTTCGCCCGCACGTTTCCCAGCGATCTCGAGCCGACCCAGATCGCCCGCAAGCTCGTTTCGACGATGGAAGCGCGCACGCGCGGCGACGAAGGGCACCTCATGGCGCCCGGCTCGTACATCGTCTACGTGAACCCGGCCGATTTCGAGCGCCTCGCCGAGCATCAGGCCTATCTGGAGCGCGAGTGGGCCGAGCTCTTGCGCGATCTGGCCGGGCGGGTCGGGATCCGCTTCGTCGAGGGCGATCCCAACGTGGAGATGACCTGCCGCGACTCCGTGCCGGTCGGGGCGGTGGACATCACGGTGGTGGACGAGGCGACCGTGGCGATCGACGGCACTCACCTGCCGCCTCCCCCCCGGCGTTTTCATCTCCGCATGATTCGCGGCGTGCCCGCCTACGGGGTATACTACATCGAGAAGCGAGCCCGGATTGGACGCAGCGAAGAGAGCGACGTCTTTCTCGTCGACCCCAGCGTTTCGCGGACGCACGCGGTGGTCGAAGTCGAAGGCGCCGAGCCGGTGGTGCGGGATCTCGGGTCGACCAACGGGACGTTCGTGAACGGCGAACGGATCGAGTCGAGAGCGCTGCGGGACGGAGACGAGTTGATGTTTGGCAATACCCGGATGCGGTTCGAGGCCGGCGGCGAGCCGTGACCGCGCTGCGCGTCGGGTCGCTAGAAATCGAAGCGGCGCTGCTGGTGGTTGCGGCGGTCGCGATACGGCCCCGCGTGCGCGCCGCTGCCGAGGCCGGCCGGCTGGTCCCGATGCGCGTCGTCCTCGACGTGCTCGATCGCGGTGAAGCGCGGTCCTTCGAAGGCCGTCCGCCGTTCGAACTCGGACGCGATTCCTCCGCCGATCTGGTGCTGCGCGACCCGGAAGTGAGCCGCCGTCACGCCCGCTTCGAAAGCCGCAACGGCGTGGTCTACGTCGACGATTTGGGGAGCCGGAACGGAACGTTCCTCAACGGGCGCCGCATACGCGAGTCGATCGAAGTGCGCGAAGGCGACGCGGTCGACGCCGGCACGACGCGCCTCATGGTGAAGGCGGTGGAACCGTGGACGTAGCGATCCGCGGCGACCGCGCCTCGTGCTTGACGATGCAGCTCGGGCCGCGCACGTGGTTTCTCGCGGTGTCGCGCGGCTTCGGTTCGATCGACGGCGTGCCCATCGAGCGGGCGCTGCTCGCAAGGGTGCGCGCCGAGTGCGAACGCCGGTTGCGCGGCGAACGGTTCCGGCGCGCGATCGACCGCCCGCAAGCCGCAGCGACGGCGCTGCTCGCGGCGCTGGCGCGCGTCAACGGCGACGTGTACGCACGCACGGCCGGCCACGACGATTACGTCACCGCGGCGGCGTCCTTTACCGCCGCGCTGATCGTGCGCGGGCGCGCGTACGTCATGCACGCCGGCGGAACGGCTGCCTATTTGGCGCACCGCGGCGAGGTGGTCGCGCTCACCGGTGACGATACGTTCGAGGACGCGGCGCTCCCGCTGATCGGCCGCGCGCTCGGCATTTCGCCGTCGCTCGACGTCGCCGTGTCCAGCGTCGCGCTCGACGAGGGCGACGTGATCGTGCTGACCGGGCGGCGCGTGCGCGGCGAGCTCGACCGCCAAGCGCTGATCGCGCACGTCGAATCGGCCGATCCCTCCGAACACGTGCTGGTAGCGCGTTTCGATCGGGACGACGCGACCGACGTCGCCGAGGAGCCGGCCGAAACGCCGCCGTTTGCGGCCTTGCCCGCCGTCGTGCGCATGCTGGCGGCCATCGGCTTCGTCATCGCGATGGTATACGCGCGCTGATCCCACTGCTCCTCAGGCGGCTCGCGCCGATGGCCGGCGCTTTGGCGGTCGCCGCGCTCATGCTCTCGTTCGCACCGCCACACTCGGTCGGTCCGTGGTGGATGCTCGCGCTGCTCGCGGCGCTCGCGCTCGCGTGGGTGCTGGTGCAGCCCGCAGGCACCGTACGCGACGACGTGCTGCCCGCGTTGGCCGTCGTGCTTGCGGCGCTCGGGCTGGCCATCGTCGCCCGGCTCTCGCCGGAACTCGCCGCGCGCCAGCAGGCGTGGCTGCTCGTGTCGCTCCTGCTCGCGCTCGCAGCCGGGCCGGCGTTCGCGCAATTCCGTCGCTTTGCCGCCTACAAGTACCTTTGGGTGATCGCGTCGCTCGCGCTCTTCGGGATGCTGCTCGCGTTCGGCCAAGAGGTCAACGGCGCGCGGCTGTGGATCAAGCTCGGACCGGTCGAATACGAACCGATCGAACTCATCAAGCTGTTCATCGTATTCTTCCTCGCCGCGTATCTCGCCGAAATGGCCGACGTGATCGCATCGGCGCGGCCGTGGTCGCTGCGCGCGAACCTGAAATACCTCGGGCCGCTGTTCATCGGCTGGGGCGCCTCGATGGCGATTCTGGTGGTGCAGCGCGATCTGGGCATGGCGACGCTCCTGCTCGCGACGTTCGCGACCCTGCTCTACGTCGCGACCCGCCGCGTCGACATCGTGCTGCTGGGTGCGGGGATCTTTGCCGCCGGAGCCTATTGGGCGATGCGGCATTATCCGTACGTGCAGACGCGCATCGCCGTGTGGCGCAACCCCTTTGCCGACGCGCTCGGCGCCGGATACCAATCGGCGCAATCCTATTACGCGCTCGCCGCCGGCGGCATCTTCGGAACCGGGTACCGTTTGGGCCATCCGGGCTTCATTCCCGACGTGGCGACCGATTACGTCTACGCCGCCTTCGGCGAAGAGTTCGGATTGATCGGTGCCGTCATCGTGCTCGCGATTTTTCTCGGCTTGGTACGCCGTATTTTCGCCGCCGGGTTGGAGCAGCCCGATCTCTACACGAAGCTCCTGGCGGCGGGCCTCGGCGCGACGCTCGGGTTTCAAGTGTTCATCATCGTCGGGGGCGTGATCGGCCTCTTTCCGCTCACCGGCATTACGCTGCCGTTCATGTCGTACGGTGGCAGTTCGCTGGTCGCCAACTTCTTGCTGGTGGCGCTGGCGTGGGCGATGAGCTCGCGGCCGCGGGCGACTTCGCAAGGCCGTGCTCCGTAACGCGTTCTGGGTGCTGTTGATCGCCGGCGCTTCGGCGGCGATTTTGGCGGGCTTTTTGCAAGCCTCGGTCACGACCCATCCGCCGCCATTGGCCCAACTGCGCGCGTCGCCGGCTCCGCTCCCGCGAAGCCTCGTCGCCGCCGGCGTTGCCGATCAGTCGATCGAGGATCCGTTCGCGCAGGACGACGTCGTCGTCGATCGGCCGAGGCCGCCGCAACCGCAATGGCAACGGCCGCGGCTGGTGGCCTTCGTCGGCGTATGCGGCGGCTCGGTTGCGGCCGTATCGCCGTTCTTGCGGCTCGGATTCCCGCTCGCGTTCGTGCTCGATCCGCAGGCCGCGGGCGCGTCGCGCGTGGCCGCGTTGGTGCGCGATTCCGGCCAAGCGCTCTTCGTGCAGCTCGCCGCGCCGCCGAACGCGGCCGCACTCGCAAGGCTGCGGCGGTTGCTGGGAACGTTCGACGGCGTCGCGGCGCGCGACGGCGCCGGGATGGCGGCGGCGCTGCGCGGCACCGGCGCGGCGTTCTTCGACGAGCGCGGCGACGCCGATCCCGCGGCATTCGTCGCCGCGGGCGTCGCCTTGATCCGGCGCGACGCGACCGTCGACGATCGCAGCGGCCAGGGCTACGTCGCCTTCATGCTGGGGCGCGCTGCGGCGCTCTCGCGGCGCGTCGGGCCGGTCGTGGTGCTGCTGCGTCCGCTGCCCACGTCGATGCGCGCGCTCCGCGCCTATGCGGGCTCGCACGACGTGCAAATGATCGCTTTCCGTTAGCGGCGAACGTCTGCCGGATGCGCGTGTTGCCGGTCGCTCTGGCCGTCCTCGTCGCCGCGAGCGGATGCGCCCGAGCCGGCGGCGGCTCCGCCGCGCGCCGCGTCGCCGAAGCCGTCGCCGCCCACAATCCCGCATCCGCCAACGACGGCGGCCGGATCTACACCACCAACTGCGCGAGCTGCCATCAGGCCGACGGCCGCGGCGTTCCCGGCGCGTTTCCGCCGCTGGCCGGCAATCCGTTCGTGACCGGCGCGCCCGAGCCGGTCGTCGCCGTGGTGAAGCTTGGCATGCGGGGCAAACAGAGCATCGACGGGCAGCGTTACGACGGCACGATGCCGCGCTGGGGGCAAATGATCTCCGACGAAGATATCGCCGCCGTCGTTACGTATATACGAGTTTCTTGGCACAATCGCGCGAGCGCCGTCAGCGTCTCCGACGTTCGCGCCGTGTCTCCCTGAGGAAAGGACCTCCCAATGCACCCGTTTCGCCGACTCCTGGCCGTCGCGTCTGCTGCGAGCATTCTCGCCGCGTGCTCCGCGCCCGGCGCGCGTTCGCTTCCGGGCTTCGCGCCGCAAGCCGCAGCCCCCGGCGCTGCGCGGCCGGCGGCCGGATCGCAGCGCGGGAAGCTCGACAAGCTGTGGCGCGTCGGCATCATCAGCAAGGCGCAGATGGAGAAGGGCCTCTTCGGCGAGGTGATCGATTCGATCGGCGGCAAGCCGAAGTGCAACGTCGTGCTCTACGGCATGAAGTACGAAACGATCGGCGTCCACGGCGAAGCCGCCAACGCGAGCGCGGCGTTCTTCGTTCCGGGCGCCGGATGCGCCGGCCCGTTTCCGCTGGTGGGCTACTCGCACGGAACCAATCCCGTCAAAGAGCAGATGATCAGCAAGCCGAGCACGACGAGTGCGACCGAGACGGCGCCCGATCAAAACCCGATCGTCGTGGCCGCGATCTACGCGGCCCACGGCTACGCGACCGCGGCGACCGATTATCTCGGCCTCGGCTTGTCGACCTATTCGTTCCATCCCTACCTCGTCGGCAGTGCCGAAGCGAGCGCCGTGATCGACTCGATGCGCGCCGCGCGCGCCGCAGCCGCGACGCTCAAAGTGCCGCTCTCCGGCAAGGTCTTTTTAAGCGGGCACTCGCAAGGCGGGCAGTCGACCGTCGCCACGCAAAAGATTCTCGAAGCCGCCGGCGGCAAAGAATTCGATCTGCGCGGCTCGGCGCCGTCGAGCGGGCCCTACGCGCTCACGCAAACGTTCAAAGATTCGCTGCACCACCAATCGCAAGACGCGCCGATTCTGGCGGCATACATCTTGCCGGCGTACCAAAAGACGTACGGCAACGTCTACAAGTCGGCGAGCCAGATCTTCCAATCGCCCTATGCCAACGGCGTCGACGATCTGCTTCCGGTGCAAACGTACAAGGACGAAAAGGCGCTCTACGGCAAACGGCTCCCGCTGCAGCTCAGCCAGCTGCTGCAGCCAAGCTTCTACACGAGCTTCCTGCACGACGCCAAGAGCGGAGCGCGCGTCGATACCGCGCAAAACGATCTGATCGGCGGCTGGAAGCCCAAAGCGCCGATCTACCTGTGCGGCGGCGATCGCGATCCCGAGGTGGAGTTCAAGAACGCCGAGGCGGCCTACGCGTACTTCCATTCCACCGGCGCGCGGATCTCGCTGGTCGACGTCGACTCGCTGATTCCGTCGAGCGTTCCGATGACGGATTACCACGTGGTCGTAGCGCTCTTCTGTCTGCCGCTGGCGCGCGTGCAGTTCTTCGATTCGCTCAAGTAAGGGATCCGGCGTCGCCCCAACCGCCTGAAGTACCCATCGTCGAGACGGAGCGGCTGCTGCTGCGGGCGCACCGGCGCGACGATCTTCCCGATTGCTTTGCGATGTGGAGCGATCCGGCGGTCACGCGCTACATCGGGCAGCCGTCGACGCAATCGCAAGCCTGGGGCCGGATCCTCACGTTCGCCGGGCTGTGGCCGGTGCTCGGATACGGCTACTGGGCGATCGAGGAGAAGCGCACCGGCCGGTTCGTGGGCGACGTCGGTTTCGCCGACTTCCACCGCGGCATTGCAGCATCCATGGCGGGCGTTCCCGAGGCTGGATGGGTGCTCGCGCCCGCGTTCCAGGGGCGCGGCTACGCGACCGAGGCGGCGCGCGCGGCCGTAGCGTGGGCCGACGCGCGGTTCGCCTGGCCGCGCACGGTCTGCATGATCCACGCCGAGAACGCTCCGTCGATTCGCGTCGCCGAGAAGTGCGGCTATCGCGAGTTCGAGCGCAGCCGGTTCGCCGATCAGCCGTCGATCTTTTTCGAGCGCCGCCTTTAAGCGAATTTGGCGCAGTCTTAACGAATCGTGTATTGCACGTTGATCCGTTAACGGTTCCGAGCTCTCCAGGCGCGTGATACAACAAGAAGAAGCCCCGTTGCTTCGCTTGCCCGGAGGTAGGACATGCGTCTCTTGCTCATCGCCGCGCTGGCGCTCGGTTATGTAACCGGGCCGCTTCCCGCGTTGGCTCAAACCACGGCTCCCGCAGCTGCGCCCGCCGACGAGTACTTCGGCCGCCTCAGCGAGAGCGTGCTCGAAATCCGCAATCGTCTCGCCACGATCGCTCGCAAGAGCGACGCCGAGATCGCGTTGCCCGATGCGCTCGGCGCGTTGGACAACGTGCAAGATGCCGTGCTCGATTGGCAGCACAAATATCCCGGCGATCCTTGGGTGACCGGCACGCTGGCGCGGCTCCTAGAGTGCTACGCTCGCGCCGGCGCCGCGCAAGATCCGCACGCCACCGCGGTGATGCAGCAGCTCGTCGCGGCCTATCCGGGCGCGCCCGAGACCGGACACGCCCTCATGGCCGTCGCCGACGCAACGCTCGCCGATCCCACCGCGACGCTGCCGAGTCCCGCGATCGTGACCGGCGACGTCGTCGACGGAACCACGGGCGCACCGGTGCCCGGCGCGGTCGTGATCGTGGCGGCCGACGGCGCGTCCAACGACGTCGAGTCGTCGCCGTTCGCCACGACCGGCACCGACGGATCGTTCTCGGTCAAGGGCGTGCCCACGCAGCCCTCGCAGTACATCGTGGTGGAGCCGCCCAGCGGCAGCCCCTACGCGCCGTACCGCGGGACGGTCAGTCTCACGGGCGGCCAGGGGCAGGCCGGCGTGATCCGGCTGGCCGCGCGGTAACGACCGTGCCTCAGGGCAGCGTTCGTCTCGCGATCCTCACCAACGAGATCGCCGTCGACGGCGTGCAGCTCGCTCTTGCGGAGCGCGAGAGCGAGCTGCTCACCCTGCTCTGCCTGTGCGGCGGATACGCCGACGCCGACGCGCTCGCCGCGCAGCTTTGGCCCGCCTACGAACGCCGGGAGGCGGTGATGGCGCTGTTCGTTGCGGCCAACGCGCTGCGCCGCGCGCTTCCGGATTCCGCCATGCTGCGCGCCGAACGCTGCGGCTACGGCCTCGACGCCTCGATCTCCGTCGATCTGTGGCAGATCGACGAGTATTTGCGCGCGCATCGTTGCGCCACGCGCTCGCGCTGCGCGATCGACGAGCGCCTCTATCGCCGTCTCACGGCGTTTCACTGCACGCATCGCTATCGCATCGCGCGCTGGCGTTGGGCGCAGCCGCTGCGCGCGCTGATCGAGCGTTACCGTCGCGACGCCGGTCTTTGGCTCGGATGGGGCCTCCTGGCCGAAGACCGCGTCTACGAAGCGCACGGCGTGGCCAACGAACTGCTCGCCGCCGATCCGTCGAGTGCGAGCGTGCGCGGGCTTTTTGCCGCGGTCGAACGCCGCCTCGTCGCTTTTTATCTCCCCACCATCGCCAAAGCGGGCTAACCTGGAGTTGTAGGGCGGGAGGCCGCAAGCGGGGACGAGAAGGACCGCTCGGCATTTTCGCTTTGGGGTCGTTGAGGTGCGTTGGATGAAAAAGGCGTCGATTCTGATGGTCCTTGCCTTCGTTGCAGGGTGCGGATCGCCCGGAACCGCGAGCCCCGTGCCCCAGCAGCCTTCCCTCGATGCCGTGCGCGCGGCGCAGGGCCCCTATCGAATGATCTATCAGTTCGGCGACAAGCGAGACGCGTTAACGCCGTATGGATTGCCGTTCGTCTCCGGCGGCATCGTGTATGGGTCGACGAGCTACGGCGGGACGCACCAGGCGGGTGCCGTCTTCGGCGTCACGACGCTGGGCAAAGAGGTCATGTTGGCGTCGATGCCTTCGTACGCGCAAGAACCGCTCGGGGCGCCCGCGCTGCTCGGAGGCGTGCTCTACGGCGGGGCCCGAGGAACGATCAGCACGACGCCGTCCGCGCTGTACTCGCTGACGCTGGGCGGCAAGCTCAAGATTATGCCGCTCGCGCCCTCGCAGGGCAACTCCCCGGGCGAACTCGCCGCACTCGACGGCGCGCTCTTCGGCACGCTGGCCGGCGGCGCGGTTTTTCGTTACACGCCGTCGGGTTCGTTCAAGCGCCTGTACGGCTTTCCGACGAAACCGGGCGATGCGTGGGAGATCGGATACTACGTGCTCGCCGCCAATCATACGCTGTACGGCGTCGGCTGCTACGGCGGCGCGCACGATCTCGGCGCCGTGTATAGCCTGTCGGAATCGGGCCGCTATAAAGCGCTCTATTCGTTCCGCGGTGGAAAAGACGGCGGCTGCCCGTCGGCGCCGCTGACGCTCTCGAACGGCGTCCTTTACGGCACGACGAGCGCGTTGAACGACGTCGCTCCGGATTACGGTACGGTCTTCGGCATCACGCTGGGAGGAAAGGAGCAGTTCGTGTATCGTTTCAAGGGGCGAAACGAGCAAAGCTGCCAATATCCCGACTCGGGCGTCACGTTCTACAAGGGCGCGCTGTACGGCGTATGCGATCAAGGCGGTTCGCAGAAGGGCTATCTCTACCGGCTGACGCTTTCGGGCCAGTTTACGGTGCTGCACGAGTTTACGGGCGCGCCGAGCGACGGCGACGCTCCGATCGGTCTCGAGCAATCTCGCGGCACGTTGTACGGCCTCACGCAGTTCGGAGGAAAATATACCGCAAACAATCAGTACGGCGGCGGAACGATCTTTTCGTATGCTCCGTAACCGGTCGAGCGCCGCACGCTGCACGATCGATCGTGGCCGCTACGTTCGTTCGCCTTTGAGGAGCCGGTTGAATTCACGTGTCGGATCAACGCCCCGCGCCGGTTAGCTGGTGATCGAAGAGGATCGCTAGGATTGTCGCAATCCACGATGTGGACTTGAATTCTGCGGCCCCCACGAGGGTCGTCCGCAGGGATGGGGGCAGCAGGCGGTTCAAGGACAGTGCATGCAGATCTTCGATCCGGAAGCACCCAAGTCGTTCGGTGATGGAAAAGAATCGCGAGCGATCGTCGGTGGTCCACGTATCGTCAGATGAGGCCGATCGCCCAGTTGAAACGTCATCGACCTGGGCAAACGTATGACACCGCTGATCCATCTGCGCGAACCGGTGGTCGATCGCCGCAAATCGGCCGTCGAAGCGGTTCTCCATCGAATCGAGTCGCTTGGCGACTTGCTCGAAGGCGCCTTCGATGTGGGGCATACGAGCTTCGAGAGTTTGGACGCTCGTTGCGCTCCCCAGCATACCATTTTAGGCGGCAAGTGAAAACTCCGTCCGGAACAACTCGTCGACGTAGTCGCACATCGCTGGATCGATTCTCCGCAAGCGTTCCCGCGTCGCGCGCGGCCACGGCGATGCGGGGTCGTTGACGCCGACGTACGCGCGCAGGCTCTCCGCAAAGTATTCGTCGATTCCCGTCGCCGCATAGGGCGTCACGAATGCCGCGGCGTTGCCGAAGTTCGCGCGAACTCGCGGATCGATGCCGGAGCGATAGACGCCGCCGCCCAACGCGCAATCGAGTGCGTGGCCGAATTCGTGTGCCACCGTCATCGGGCTGCGCGAGCGCAAATAGAGCGCGCGTTCCTCGACGACGAAGAGCCCTGCGGGCGGAGCCGGCCAGGCGTCGACGTCGATGCCGAGCCGGGCGAGGGCGGCCGAAGCGCGCGAGTAGAGCTCGCCGCGGCGCAACGGTACCACGCGCACGCCGTTGCGGCGCGCGAACGCGAGCGCGCCGGCTCCGAACCGGAGAAGCGTCTCCAGAATCTCCGCCTCGGGAGGCCGGGTGTTGTCGGTGAAGAGCGCGCGAACGGCGGCTTGGGGCGCTTCCTGCATCGCCCCATTCTCCCGGGCGAGGATTTCGGATGCGTGAACGCGATATTGTTCGCGGATTTCCTCGAAAGCATCGCGAAGGAGCCGCCCTATGACGCACATCTCGTTACGCGCTCTCGTCGCGCCGGCATCGCTCGCACTGGTCCTGGCGTGCGCGGCGTGCAACAGCGCTACCGTCGGCACGCCGGGGCCGATCCCCAGCACGCTGCCAACCGCCGGCCCCAATCCCGTCAGCCGCTACATCAAGCACGTCGTGGTGATCGTGCAAGAGAACCGCAGCTTCGAGAACATGTTCGCGGGATGGCCGGGCGCCGACGCGCCGATGTACGGGTATCAGAAGATCAAGGGCAAAGCCGTCAAGGTGCCGCTAACGCCGATGACGTACGCGCAAGATCAAGATATGTGCCATCTCTGGCAGGACGCCATCACGGCTTACGACGGCGGGAAGATGGACGCATTCAATCTCGAGCACGCTTCGCTGGACGGCGGCTGCGTCGCGTACGCCACCGGAGACGTGCCGTACCATTACATGGATCATAGCGAGATCGCTCCGTATCGAACGCTCGCGAGCCAATACGTCCTGGCCGACCGGATGTTCCCAACGGAGTTCGGAACGAGTTTCACGGCCCATCAAGATCTCATCGCCGGAACGACCGAGATCGATCCGGACCACTCGCTGGTCAATACGCCCACGAAGTATCCTTGGGGATGCGACGCGCCCGCCGGTACGACGACGCCGCTCGTCGATCGCAAGCGTACGGTAAGCAACAACGGTCCGTTCCCGTGCTTCACGCAATATCCGACGATTGCGGATGCGTTGGATGCGGGCAAGGTCTCTTGGCACTATTACGTGGAGCCGTTTACCACGCCGCAATCCGGGTTCGTTTGGGATGGCTTCGACGCGATCAAGAAAGTGCGGTACGGCCCGGATTGGAAGAACGTGGTGAGCCGCCCCACGCGTATTCTGACCGATCCCGGCAAAGGCCAGCTCCCGTCGGTCTCGTGGGTGATTCCGGATCTGGTATGGTCGGACTATCCTTTCACGAGCTCCGATGAAGGGCCGTCGTGGGTCGGCGATATCGTCAACGCCATCGGCAAGAGCAAGTACTGGGACTCGACGGCGATCGTCGTGCTTTGGGACGACTGGGGAGGCTTCTACGACAACGCGCCGCCTCCGCAACTCGACTACGTCGGCTTGGCCGTGCGCGTTCCGTGCATCATCATTTCGCCGTACGCGCGGCACGGCTACGTGACGCATACGCAGTACGAATACGGCAGCATCCTGAAGTTCATGGAAGAGGCGTTCAACCTGGAATCGATCCATACGACGGACGTTCGGGCGAACTCGATGGACGACGCGTTCGATTTCACGCAGAAACCTCGCGCGTTCGTACCCATAGCGACGAAGTATCCTCCGTCAAAGTTCATCAACTCGGTGCCGACGCTGCGAGCGCCGGACGACGATTTCTGAAAAATCTCTGAAACGTATGCTTAGAATCGTACGTTACCATCGTTGACTTACGTTACGGAGGGGCGATGCGCCCCCGGTCGAAGGGACGGACATGATCGATAGAAAGACGATAGTCGCCGCCGCATTGGCATTGGCGACGGGCGCCTGCTCCGGCATAGGGAGCAACCATGCGCTTCCGGCGGTTGCCGGCGGGAACCTCATGCAAGGCGCAGCGGACGGGCGTCCCCTGGCCGTAACGTCGATTCTCAAGCTGTTGAAGAAGCAAGCGGTCATCGGCTCGACGGTGGATCCGCTCAACGGCGACGTCAATCCTTACGGGCTCGCGATTCCGCCCTACGGCTACAAGAAGATCGCCAAGGGGAACGCCTACGTTTGCAACTTCAACAACAAAGCAAACGTGCAGGGCACGGGAACGACCGTCGTCTCGCTCGCTCCGGCCGCCGGTTCGAAGCCGGCGCGGTTCATCCAGAGTCCGAAGCTGCTCGGTTGCGCCGCCGATGCGTTCGACTCCAGAGACAACCTGTGGACGGCGAACTTCGCCGCGAAGTCGGTGGTGATGATGGCGCCGACCGGCGCGGTGCAGAGCACCTTCAAGGGCGGCAACTACGTGCGGCCCTTCGGGCTGACGTACACGACGACCGGTGGGCTCTATCCCTCCTCGTCGGTATTCGTCAGCGACGCCTCGACCGGGTCGATCATCCTGACGTCGTCGTGTGCCGAGGGCGCCAGCGGGTGCACCTATCCCGGCACGGCGATCGTTACCGGCTTCCCCGTCAACCACGGAAAGCCGGGCAGCATCCTCGGGCCGTCGGGGCTGACGTTCGATCCATACGCCTGCACGACGCTTCAAGGAAAGCCGGCGTGCGGAGCGCTCTACGTCGTCGACGGCGTAAATAATTCGGTCGTTGCGATTTACAACGTTCTCAATATTCGCAAGGCCAAGAGCATCATCGTGAACAAGGGCGGCCTGACGTTCTCGGGGCCTCTCAAATCGTGGGCGAAGGTGATCTTCCACGGCGCTCCGCTGAAGGCGCCGATCAGCGCCGCGCTCGTCGGGTCCGTAGCGCCCTCGCCGAGCGGCGCCGGCAAACCCGGAAACCTCGTCATCGGGAATACGGCCGGCCCGAACGTGCTCGTCGAAATCTCGGAAGCGGGGAAAGTGCTCGATCAAGTCAACGTCGACAAAGGCGCTCCCGGTGCGCTCTTCGGGCTCCAAGCCGTGGGCTACGGTGCCGCGACGCAGTTATTCTTCAACGACGATAACGCGAATAATCTGCAGGTGCTCCAAAAGTAAAGCCCGGCCGCGTCTCGCCCCGTGCGGGGACGACGTGGATGGAGACGCGATCGTGCTGCCGTCCGTCGTCGGCTTGCACGGTCCACGTTCCCAGCTCCAATGGAAGGAAAGCGGTTCCGCTCGCATCGAGCGGGACCGCTTTGCCGTTGACGGTCCAGCGCAACACGGGCCGCGGGCCGGCGGCGCGCAGCGCGAGCTGCTGTTCGCGGCGCTGCAGCGCGCTCGACGCTCGAATCAGCGAGAAGACGGCGCCGTTTGGCGGAAAGACGATGTGCAGCGACGGTTGAGCCCGTGCGGCCGCCGGCTCGAGGGCGAGCCATCCGTCGTAGCGGCGGCCGAGCTTGGCCGGAACCGGCCGCTCTACGAAGGCCAGGTCCTTAGGTAGCACCCATTCCTTGACGACCGCCGGGCAGTCTCGCATCGGCGCGTGGCCGGTGATCGCGCAGATTGCCGTCCGCACGTATCCCGCAGGAGCCGGGAAGCGGGCGGGTTCTTCGCGTTCGTGCAGATGCAGCATGACGTGATTCCACAGGGGGCCCGCGCCGGTCACCCCCGAGACGCCGTGCATCGCGCTGCCGTCGAAGTTGCCGACCCACGCCGCGACCGTATAGTCGCGGGTGAACCCCACCGTCCAGGTGTCGCGAAAATCGGACGACGTCCCCGTCTTAACCGCGGCGTCGAACGGCATCTCGAGCACCGAGTGAATGCCGAAGGCTTCGGCGCGCGCGTGCGCGTCGGCGAGCATGTTCGTGACGAGTTGCCACGTGCGCGCGTCGCCCACTTGGCGCGAAGGCGCCGGCGTCGCGGCGACGAGATGTAGCGGAAGAAACGCTCCTTCGCGCGCGATCGTTGCGTAGGCTTGCGCGAGCTCCCACAGGCTGACCTCGCCGCTGCCCAGCGTCAGGCCGAGCCCGTAGTACGACGCCGAGCGGTCGAGATGCACGAAGCCGAGGTCGTGCAGACGCGCCAGCAGCGGCTCCACGCCGAGCTGCGAGAGCACCGCCACCGCGGGAGCGTTGAGCGAGTTGGCCAGCGCGTACCGTACGCGCACGGGGCCGCTGAACCGCCCGCTGTAGTCGCCCGGCTCGTAGAGGCGGCCGCCGGGCAGTGCGTACGCGGTCGGAACGTCGGCGAGGATCGTCGTCGAGGCAATTGAGCCGCGTTCGAGCGCGAGCTCGTACGTGAACGGCTTGAGCGAGGAGCCGGGCTGCCGCAGCGCCTGGACGCCGTCGTTTCGCCCGAGCGCGGCGTCGGAGAAGTAATCGGGCGATCCGGCGTAGGCCAGCACGTTGCCGGTGCGGTTCTCCACCACGATCGCCGCCGCGTCGGTGACGTGCTCGGCGCCGAGCGCCGCGACCGCGTCGTAGGCTTGCGCTTGCACGAAACGCTGCAACCCGCGATCGATGGTGGTACGCACGCGCGACGTGCCCGGCGGCACGCGTGGGAACAAGTAGAAGAGCGCGTGCGCGGCGTCTTCGATTCCGCTATCGTGCCGGTGCACGCGCAGGGTCTCGGCGAATGCCAGGTCCGCTTGTTGCGCCGAGATCGCGCCGGTCTCGCGCATGCGGGCGAGCACGTACCGCTGGCGCGCGCGCAAGCCGTTCCAATCGACGTCGGGCGTCAACCGGGCGGGGTCGTTCGGAATCGCGGCGAGCAACGACGCCTGCGCGAGGTCCAAGTCGGAGGCCGGTTCGCCGAAATAGGTGCGCGCGGCGGCTTCGACGCCGTACAGGTTGCCGCCCATCGGCACGCGATTGACGTAGGCTTCGAGAATCGCCCGCTTCGACGAGCGCACCGCGATGCGCTCCGCGGTGAAGATCTGTTCGAGCTTGCCGCGAATCGTGCTCGGCGTCGGATAGAGCAGCCGCGCCAGCTGCATCGCGATCGTCGAGCCGCCGCTGCGCGCTTGCCCGAAGACGGCGTACTCGCGCGCCGCGCGCACCAGCGCCGGAAGATCGATCGCGCCGTGCCGCGCGAAGCGCGCGTCTTCCGCGGCGACGATGGCTTGAAGAAACGCCGTCGAAACCGCGGCGATCGGCACCGCAACGGCATGCGACGAATCGGAGGCGAGCACCGTCCCCAGCGGAGCGCCCGTACGATCGGTAAAGGTGACGGCGCCGCGCTGCACCGGCAACGCCGCAACGTCGATGCCGCCGGCATAGGCAAAAACCAACGCGGCGGCGAGCGCTGCGACCCCGATGCCGACGATCCGGCCATTCATGCGTTTCTTACCTTCGCACGGCGGGCGAGAAAATGCTTGCCGTAGAAACGAAGGCTCGGGCGGATTACCAGCCGCCGGAGGTGCTCGTGCGTCCGAATCTCAGCCCGCTGGCGATCGCCGCTGCGTTGTGTGCGGCGCTCCTTTCGGCGTGCGGAACGCCTCAATCGGCCGCGCCGGCGCGGCTCGCGCCGGTCCAAGCGGTTCCGGCGCCCTCGCTGCCGCCCTGGATCCTTTCGGTGTCGCCCACCGGGAAGGCTCAGGCGCTGGCGCAGATCCGCGTGATCTTCAAATCGCCGGTGACGAAGGTCGAGTCGCTCTCGGGCGCCGGGCCGGCCGACGTGCTCTCGCACGTCACCATCGAGCCCGCCCTCAAAGGGCACTTCACGGTGCTTACGCCGCGCATGATCGGCTTTGTGGCCGAGCAAGCCATTCCGGTCGGCACGCGCGTGCGCGTGACGCTCACCGCCGGGCTTCGCGATCTGGCCGGCGACGCGCTCGCCTCGGATCTCTCGTGGAGCTTCGAAAGCGACCCGCTCGCGTTCGACGGCCTGCCGAACCTTCAAGGCGACGGGGACGGCTCGACGCCCGCACCGTCCGGCAAACGCCCCACGATCGCGATCACGGCCAACGCCGCCGTCGATGCCGCCTCGCTCGCCGAGCACGCGACGCTCTCCGGCGGAGGCGAGACCGTGCCGCTCACGGCAAAACTCCAGGCGCAGCCGACGCCCTATCCCGGGAGCAACGCCGCCGAACTCTTCGATCCGTCGCTCAACGACTGGGCGTACGAGCTCGTGCCGCAGCGCGACTTGCGCTTGGCAACGACCTACACGCTCCGGCTGGCGCCGGGCATCGAACCGGCCTACGGCAACCTGCCGACGACGGCGTCGTTCCAAGGCTCCCTGCGCACCTACGGGCCGCTCGCGATCGTTCCGACGCCGCGACCGTCGCCGGGTAGCCAAACCGGCTCGCGCTTCGATACCGGCGATCCGGCGATCGCCTTCAGCAATCCGCTCGACGCGAAATCGATCGCGGGCGCCGTTACGGTCTCGCCGGCGCCGGCGAAAGTCGGAACGCTCGCGATCGTTCCCGACGATCAGAACGACACGATCGACGTCGACCCCTACGCGCTCGATCCCGACACCACGTATACCATCACCGTCGGAGCCGGGGTCACCGACGTCTTCGGCCAAACGCTCGGCCAGCCGCAGACGGTCACCGTCCATACCGGGAACTTCGCACCCGGCGCGTGGGCGCCGACCGGCGTCAGCGTCGTCCCCTCCGGTCTCGATATCGCGATGAACTTCTACGCGACGAACTTGCCGGGCAACGCGTACGCGACGCAAACCGCGCGCGTCGATCCGACCGCCATGCTGGGCAATCCGGATCCGCTCGCGGCGCTGCCGGCGCCGGCCGGCTGGCCCTCGCAAACGCTTTCCGGTGCGCGCAAGAACGTGCAAAGCGTCGTGCGGGTGCCGGTGCGCGAACGCCTCGGCGGCACGGCGGGCGCGCTCGCCTACGGCTTCAAAACCGCGCTCGACGGCAACGCGCAGCCCGGATTGACCGGCATCGTGCAGTTGACCAACCTCGGCGTCTTCGCACAGTGGTTCCCTTCGCACGCCATCGTGCTCGTGCAGCATCTCAGCGACGGCGCGCCGGTCTCCGGCGCGCAGGTGACGCTCTACCGCAACGTCGGCTCGTCGACGGGGTCGCCGCAGGTCTGCGCGACGGGAACCACCGGCGCCGGAGGCGAGTTCGATGCCGCGGGCGTCGATCTCGAGCGTTGTTACGCGGGCGCCTCGGCGAACGAAGCGCCGACGATGGGGACGATCGTGATCGAAGGCGGCGACGTCGCCACGCTGACGACGAATAGCTACTCGGGCGTCTATCGCTTCCCGGTCAACGGCGGCTGGCTCAACGGCGCGCCGCTCTCGCGCGGGACCCTCTTCACCGATCGCCAGATGTATCAGCCCGGCGAGCGCGGCGAACTCACCGGCATCGCCTTCTACGTCGGCGGTAACCGGGTCGTCGCCGACCGCAACGCCGTCTACCGCGTGACGCTCCAGGATCCCAGCAACAATACGACGTCGCTGGGCAGCGTGACGACCGACGCTTACGGCGTGTTCTCGTTACCGCTGACGTTCTCGCGCCAGCAAGCCTTGGGGTACTACTCGGTCGAGGCCAAAGGTGCGAACGGCAACGATCTTACCGGCAGCCTGCGCGTCGCCGAGTTCAAGCCGCCGAACTTCAAGCTCACGCTCTCGCTGGATGCGAGCTGGGCGCAACCGGGCGGCAGCGTAACCGCGAACGCCGTCGCGGAGTATCTCTTCGGCGCTCCGCTCCAGGGCGGCACCGCGCACGCGTACGTGACGCGCGACGTCGCGACGCTGCAGCCGAAAGGCTGGGACGACTTCGTCTTCGGGCCCCAGTGGTTCTATCCCGAACAGACGCCGTCGTTCGATACCGACGTGCTCCAGCGCGACCTCCCGCTCGACGCCAAAGGCGCGACGTCGCTCGCCGTGCCGGTGCCCGGCGACCTGCCGTTCCCGATGACGTATACGGTCGACATGGAAACCACCGACGTCTCGCATCTCTCGGTCTCCGATTCGCGGACGTTTCTCGCGCTGCCGGCCGGCGCGACGATCGGCCTGAGCTCCGACGTCGTCGGCGCGGCGGCCTCGCCGATGCCGATTCGCGCGATCGTCACGGATGCGGACGGAAAGCCGATCTCGGGACGGTCGATCCATGTCGAACTGCAGAAGATGACGTATACGTCGGCGTCGCAAGACGTCGAAGGCGGGCAGAGCGCACAGCAGGCGATTAAGTACGAAACGGTCGCGTCCGCCGACGCCACGTCGGCGAACGATCCGGTGACGATCGACCTGACTCCCACGGCCGCCGGGCCGTACCGAGTGCGCGCCAACTTCGCCGGCGCCGCATCGGCGGCGAGCGCAACCGACATGCAGGTCTTCGCCTTCGGCGCGGGACAGGCCGACTGGGGCGCGACCGATCCGAACAACGTGGCGGTCAAGCTCGACAAGAAATCCTACGCGATCGGCGACACCGCGACCGCGCTGGTCGCGTCGCCCTTCGACAAGGCCGACGTGTACGTCGCCGTCGTGCGCGGCGATACGCTGTGGCGCAAAACGCTGCACGACGTCTCGGGTGCGGTCAAAGTGCCGTTCGCGATCACCGGCGACATGCTGCCCAACGCGGCGATCGAAGCCGTGGTGGTGCGCCGCGGCGCACCGCTGAGTTCGGTCAAACCCGGTTCGCTCGACACGCTCGCGCGTACGGGTATGGCCGGCTTCGACGTCAGCGTCGCCGATCGTTACCTCACGCTCGGCATCGCGCCGTCGTCGGCGACCGTGCATCCCGGCGGCTCGCAGCGCGTGACGTTCGCGCTGCAGAGTAAATCCGGCAAAGCGGCGCGCGGCGAGATCGTCGCGATGGTGGTCAACGACGCGATACTCCAGCTCACCGGCTATCGTTTGCCCGATCTCGTGCAGACGGTCTACGCCGACCAGCCGATCTCGACGACCTTCTCCGACAATCGCGAAGGGATCGTGCTCAAGCCGCTCAAGCCCAGCCTCGAGAAAGGCTTCGGATACGGCGGCGGCTACCTCGCCGGCGCCGGCAGCACGCGCGTGCGCGCCAACTTCTTGCCGATGGCCTATTACGGGACGGTGAAGACCGAAGCGAACGGGAAGGCCACCGTGGCCTTCACGATGCCCGACGATCTCACGACGTGGCGCGTCATGGCGGTCGCCGTCGGGGCCGACGACGCGCACTTCGCCACCAGCGACGCGACCTTCATCTCGACGCAGCCCTTGATTACCAATCCGCTCTTGCCGCAGTTCGCGCGCACCGGCGACACGTTCGATGCGGGCGTTTCGGTATCGAATCAAACCGGGACGACCGGCGCGCTCGCGCTCGTGCTCAAACTCACGGGCGCGCTCGCTTTCTCACCCGGAAACCAGAGTTCGCGCAGCGAGAGCGTGACGGCGGCGGCCGGCATGCAGGCCTATCGCTATCCGGTGACGGCCGGTACGCCCGGGCCGGCGACGTTCGCGGTGAACGGCACGCTCGGCTCGTTCGGCGACGCCTTCTCGGTGCCGTTCGCGGTGAGCGACCGCGCGACGACCGACTCGGTGATCGAAAGCGGCGCGACCGGCGGCGGTAAGGCGTCGATTCCGATCGGCTTCGACCGCGGCGGCTGGATGCAGCTCACGCTGGCGAACTCGGTGGTGCCGCAGTTCGCGGTGCCGTCGCAGCGCTGGATGACCGACGATCCGCTGCCGCTCGCCGACGACGCGGCGTCGCGCCTCGTCGCGGCCAGCGCGCTCGGGCGGCTGCGCGTTCCCTATCGGCTGAAGCTCGATTTCGACGCCGCCGCCATGGCGGCGAGCAGCCAACAGCTGCTCCTCTCGTTCCAGCGCTCCGACGGTGGATTCGGTGCGTACGCGCGCGCCAAAGCCAGCGATCCGATCGCGACGGCGTACGCGCTCGACGCGCTGGTCTTCGCGCGCGACCGCGGCGTTACGGTCGATGCGGGCGCCGTTTCGCGGGCGCAAGCGTATCTGGCGCAGCGGCTGGCCAACCCCGATCCGATGAACTGGTGCGGAAAGGACGCCGCGTGCCGCACGCAGATCCGCTTCGACGCCCTGTGGGCGCTCGCCGCGGCGGGCGACCGGCGCACCGACTTCCTGAGCGACGTCGTGGCGAACGCGGATAAGTACTGCAGCGCGTACCAGATCGAGGTCGCGCGCTACCTGCTGGCAACCCCGGGATGGAAGGCGCAGGGCGCCGCCATGGCCGACCATCTCGAGCAGACGCTCTACGTGACCGGACGCTACGCGACCGCCAACGTGACGTCGCGCTGGGGCTGGGTCGGCTCGCTGGTCGACGCGCAGTCGCAGATGCTGCAGCTCTTGATCGAACGCAACGCACCGGTCGAGCAGCGCGACGGCGCGGTGCGCGCGCTGGCGGCGCAGCAATGCAAGTGCGGCTGGCCGACGATGGACGACACCGCCAGCGCGCTGCGCGCGGTCACCGCGTATGCCGCGACGGAAACGCTGCGGCCGGGCACCGCCACGGCGAGCGTGGGCGGCGCGACGATCGCCACCGCGCAGTTCGGCGCGACGGCGTCGTCGCAAAGGTTCACGATCCCGGCATCGTCGCTGAAGGGCGGAGCGGTAGCGATCGCTTCGAGCGGCGGCACCGTCCACTACACGCTGCTGTATACGTACCCGGTGCCGTCCGACGCGGCCGGCGAGCTCGGCGCGATGCGCGTCGTTCGCACCGTCGCGGAGCCCGGCGCTACCTCAGCTCCGGTGGCGACGATGGACCTCGCTCCCGTCGCGGCTCCGGTCGCCGTCCCGGCCGGGCGCGTCTACGATATCGGCGTGCGCGTCATCGTCGACCATCCGGTCGACCGGCTCGTCATCGAGGATCCGCTCCCCGCGGGCTTCGAGGCCGTCGACACGAGCTTCCGCACGACGCTGCAAGCCGTCGTTCCGCAAGCCGACAGCTGGGAGATCGACTCGCAGCAGATCTATCGCGACCGCGTCGTCGCGTACGCCGCGCATCTCGGCCCCGGCGTGTACGACGTGCACTACCTCGTGCGTTCGGTAACGCCGGGCACGTTCAAGTGGCCCGGCGCGCACGCCTACCTCGTCGACGCGCCCGAGCAGTTCGGCCGCGCCGCGGGCGCAACGCTCTCGGTGTCGCCTTGACTCGGGAGCCTAGTCCGGGCGGGCCGTCGTCGGGTCGATGGTCTTGCGGATCTCGGTGATCTTCGTTGCGGGGAAGCCGCTGATCTCGGCGTGCTTGCGAATGACGGCTTCGTCTTTGGCGAGGTAGACGCAGAACGTCTTGTCGCCGGCGACGTAGCTTTCGATCCACTGGATGTCGGGCGCGAGCTGGTCGAGCGCTTCGTTCGATTTCGCGGCCGCGCCGCGGAGCTGATCGCGTTCGAGCGTGCCGACGCCCGGGATGTCGCGTTCGATGATGTACCGGCGTAGTGCCATGGGGCTCCTTTTAATGTCGCGCGTTTATAGCGACGTGTAAGCGTCGGTGGCCATTTCGCCGAGGGTTTCTCCGGCGTAGTGGGCGGCATCGATGCTGGTGTCGACGCTGCCTTTGCCGGACATCCGGTTGATGTAGAAGGCAAAGGCGAGATGGTGCCCGCGCCGGGTCGTCATGAATCCGGCAAGGCCTTTGGTGACCAGTTCGTTGTCGTCGAGCAAGTTGTCGGAGCCCCACGTTCCCGTTTTAGCGAACACCTTGCCGGCGGCGGGCGTGCCGTTCTGAACGTTGAAGAGCGTGCCGTCGACCCCGAGGATCGGCAGCGCGCGGTGCAGCTGCGGATACCACGGCTGCGCGGAGCACCAGGCGAGATAGCGCACCATGAAGTCGGGCGCGAAGAAGGCGAAGGCGCCCAAGCCGTCTTGCTGCACCGCACCGCGCAGGTCGAGCCCCGCGCCGGCGAGCAGCGCGCGTTCTTGCGCGAATCCGGCCTTGAGAAACTTGCGCTTGGCTTTCGCGACGTAGACCGCCCACATGTAGGGCAGCAATCCGGCGTGTAGATTGTCGCTCACCTTGAGCGTGAGATAGACGTCCTCGCTCAGCGGCGGCGAGACGTGCTTGGCGACGAGGTTGGCCGGCACGTACGACGCTGCGGCAGCGGCGGCATCGAACGCCGGGGCGGCCGCTTGGGGCGCGGAGACGCGAATGCCCGCGCCGGCGAGCGCGACGGTGAAGGCGTCTTCGGCGAAGCGTTTGGGTTCGGGTACGCGGTACGCCCAGAGAATCGGCTTGCCGGCGGCTTGCGTCCCGGTAATCGTCACCGTATGCGTGCCGTCGGGATTGGTCTTGTCTTTGGAGAGGTCGATCGTCGGTTCGCTTTTCGCGGCGCTGGTGGTCGCGCGATTGACGAAGGTGACGTACGGCGTCTGCGGCGAGACGCCGATGGAGACGGGGTCCCCGGGCTTCGCGCCGGGCGTGACGATGACGTCGACCAAGTTGTCGTTGACGACGATCGGCGAAACGATCGCGCCGGTGCCGGCCTCGGGGCCTTGATCGGGAAAGAGCGAGGCGTCGACGACGACGCGCCCGTCGATGGCGGTGATACCGCTCTTGGCGACTTGCGCCGCGAGCTCGCGCAGCACCGTCAACGGATCGCCCGGGACGGCGGCGGTGTCGTACGAGCCGTCGTACGAATGGTCTTCGTTTTCGAACGCCAGCGTGCCGTTGGGACGAATGCGCTGCGAGAGATTGGGATCGCCCGACGCGACCAGCACGAGATCGCCGTGCAGCGTTCCGTTCTCGACGGGGCCGGTGCGATAGACCGGGGTGGTCCAGCGGAAATTCGGTCCGAGCAGCGCGAGGCTCGTGCCGGTCGTCAACAGCTTCGTGGTCGAAGCGGCTTCCATCAGCACCCGGCCGTTGCGCGCGAAGAGCGTGCGTTTCGCGTCGATGTCGTACACCTCGGCGGCGACGATCGCGTGCCGGAACTGCGGACGCGCGGCGATCGCGGCGATCTGTTTCGCGTAGCTCGGCGAAGCGGCGGCCGGAGCGGCCGTGCTCGCGACCGCGGCGAGCAGAAGAGCGGCGAGCGCGCGGCTATGCATCGGAACCACCATCCCGCGTAACGAGCACGGCGCAGGGCGCGGAGCGCAGGACCGTGTCGGCGACGCTGCCGATGAAGAACCGCGCGAGCCCGGTGCGTCCGTGCGTTCCCATGACGATGAGTTTCGCATCGCACGCTTTGGCGGCCGCGACGATCTCGTCGGCGGCGTTGCCGTGGCCGCAGTGCGTGGTGGCGGCGATGCCCGACGCCTGCGCCTGCTGCTTGGCGGCGTCGAGCAATGCCTCGGCCTCGTCTTCGACTTCGGCGACGGCCTCCTCGGGGTAGGGTGAATCGTAGCCCGAGAGCGGCATCAGCCGCGCGACGTCGACGACGTTGACGAAGTGCAGCGCGCTGCCGTCGAGCTTCGCGAGCTGGAGCGCGAGAGAGGTGGCCGCGCGCGACGCGGGCGAGGCGTCCGTCGCGACGACGATGGTGTCGAACATGGAGGCAGGGTTCGACCGGGTAGGCAGAACTCTTCGCGCGAACCCCAGCGTCATGATTCGATGCGTCCTCGTCGCTACCGACGGTTCCGAAGCCGCCTGCGCCGCGGTACGAACCGCCGCCGAGCTGGTCGCCTCGTTAGGCCCGCAGGCACGCCTTCACGTGGCCGCCGCCATCGATTACGTCGGTCTGCCCGGCGTTCTCGGGAAACGCCCGCCCGGCGCCCCCGACCTGTTGGCCGATCAGGCGCGCGAGGCGCTCGACGAGGCGGCGGCCGTCGCGAAGGAGGCCGGGGCCAGCGCCGAGGCCCACGTGCTGGAGGGCGACGTGGTGGATTCGGTGCTGGGCCTGGCCGCCCAGATCGGCGCCGACCTGCTGGCGATCGGGTTTCAAGGGCGCAGCCGCCTCGCACGCCTGGTGATGGGCAGCGTCGCCGGCCGCCTCGTCCACTCGACGCACCTCCCGGTCGTCGTGGTTCGCGCCCCGGAGCCCGAGGAAGCGCAATAAACCTATAGGTCAGGTCTTGCATTATTACTTTTAATAATGCAAAATGGAGACATGGCCCAGCGCACTCGCCCCGCCGTCGAACCGGACGGCGCTTCGGGCGTCCCCGTCGGGGAGCTGATCCGCGGTCCGATCAAGTCGAAGACCGTCTTTCCGGTCCTCGTGCTGCATCTGCTGGCCGAAGCGCCCGACCACGGCCTGGGCCTCATGGGAAGGATCGAGTCGCTCTGTCAGGGGCTGTTGGCCGTCAACACGAATACCATCTATCCCTTACTGCGCCGCCTCGAGGAGCGCGGCTTCGTCGTCGGTGAGTGGGAGCATCCTACGAAACGCTCCCGCCGTTACTACCGCATCACCGACGCCGGCCGCCAACGCCTCGACCGGATCAAATCCGGCATGCTTCCCTATCTCGATATGCTGGCCGCGTCGCTCGCACGGCTGCGCGGCGAACTCTACGATCCGTCATCCGGCTCCGGCATCGGCCGGGCTTCCTAAGCATCACACCGCCTTGCTCTCAAGCGAGAAAGACTGAAAACAACGATGAGCACGTACCGAGCGCCACTCCGCGACATGCAGTTTGCCCTCCGCGAGCTCGCCGGCGTCGAAGACGTCGGGAAACTCCCGGGATGCGAGGACACGATGGACGTCCTCGATTCGATTCTCGAAGAGGCCGCCTCGTTTGCGACGGGCGTGCTCGATCCGATCAACCGCATCGGCGATAAGGAAGGCTGTACGTGGAACGACGGCAACGTCACCACGCCCAAAGGCTTCAAGGAGGCCTATAAGAAGTTCGCCGACGCCGGCTGGATCGGGCTTCCGGTTCCCGCCGAATACGGCGGCCAAGCGCTGCCATCGATCATGCTCGGGCCTACGCTCGAGATGTGGAACGGTGCCAACGTCGGCTTCGCCAACGGTCCGCTGCTCAATCAGGGCGCGATCGAAGCGATCGAGCTGTGCGGCGACGAGCACCAGAAGAAGACCTACATTCCGAACCTCGTCTCCGGCAAGTGGACCGGCACGATGTGCCTCACCGAGCCGCAAGCCGGCTCGGATCTCGCGCAGGTTCGCGCCAAGGCCGCTCCGGACGGCGATCACTACCTGCTCAGCGGGCAGAAGATTTTCATCACGTTCGGCGAGCACGACATGGCCGAGAACATCATTCACCTCGTGCTGGCGCGCCTTCCGGACGCGCCCGAAGGCACCAAGGGCATCTCGATGTTCATCGTGCCGAAATTCGTCGTGAAGGCCGACGGAACGATCGGCGAGCGCAACGACATCGTCTGCGCCGGCATCGAGCACAAGCTGGGCATCAACGGCAATCCGACTTGTACGATGAGCCTGGGCGAGAAGGGCAAGGGCGCCGTCGGCTATCTCGTCGGCGAAGCCAACCGCGGCCTCGAGTATATGTTCATCATGATGAACGCGGCGCGTTTCTCGGTCGGGGTGCAGGGCATCGCGATCGCCGATCGCGCGTACCAGAGCTCGCTCGAGTACGCCAAGGAGCGCATCCAGTTCCGCGACGTCGCCGCGCGCAGCAAAGCGCCGGTGGCGATCATCAAGCATCCCGACGTGCGCCGCATGCTGATGTGGCAGAAATCGACCATCGAGGCGATGCGCGCGCTGGCCTACGTGACGGCCGCCGCGCTCGATTTCGCGCACAAGCATCCCGACGAGAAGGTGCGTAAGGAGAACAAGGCGTTCGTCGAGCTGATGATTCCGGTCGTCAAGGCGTGGTGCACCGAGTGCGCCGTCGACCTGTGCTCGACCGCCCTGCAAATCTTCGGCGGCATGGGTTACGTCGAAGAGACCGGCATCGCGCAGCAGTACCGCGACGTCCGCATCACGACGATCTACGAAGGCACCACCGGCATCCAGGCGCTCGACCTGCTCGGCCGCAAGCTGATCGGCGACATGGGCGCCACCGCGACCGCGGTCGGCAAGAAGATGGAGAAGGTCGGCAAAGAATGCGCCGCCTCCGAAAACGCCGAAGTGAAATCGATCGGCGAGGCGCTGCTCAAGAGCCTCGCGACGCTCACCGAAGTCTCGCAGTGGATGGGCATGACCGGCATGGGCGACATGAATAAAGCGCTGGCGTGCTCGGTGCCCTACCTCAAGCTGTGGGGCGTGATCGCGGGCGGCTGGCAGATGGCGCGCGCCGCGCAGATCGCCGCCGGCAAGATCGCCGCGGGCGATGCCGAGGCGGAGTTCTACAAAGCCAAGCTCGCGACGGCGAAGTTCTACACCACGCACGTGCTCTCGCAGGCGGCCTATTACAAGCGCCAGATCCTCGACGGCTCGGGCGACGTGATGACGGTCACCGAAGATCAGTTCGAACTCGACCGGAAGATGGCGGTCACGGCGTAACATGGCACAGGTACACACCGAAAACCGGGGTGAGGTTCGCATCCTCACCCTCGACAACGCTCCGGTCAACGCGCTCTCGTTCGCCTTCTCGGCTACGCTGCTTGCGGCCGTCGAAGCGGCCGAGAACGATCCCGCCGTCAAGGCGGTGGTCTTCACCGGCGCCAACAACATCTTCAGCGGCGGTGCCGACGTCAACGACTTCAGCACCGAGCCGACGGCCGAGACCAAGACCGTGCGCGACGTCATCAACGCCGTCGACAAAGGTAAGAAGGTCTATGCGGTCGCCATCGACGGCAACGCGCTGGGCGGCGGCCTCGAGCTCTCGCTCGCGAGCGACTATCGCATCGCGACCAAGAAATCGAAGGTCGGCCTTCCGGAGATCAAGCTGGGCTTGCTGCCCGGCGCCGGCGGCACGCAGCGCCTTCCGCGCCTGATCGGCGCGCAAGCCGCGCTCGAAGTGATGCTCAAAGGCGGCACGCACGCCGCCGACAAGGCCAAAGAGCTCGGCATCATCGACGAAGTCGTCGACGGCAACGTCGTCGACGCGGCGGTGAAGGCCGTCGAAGACGCCCTTCGCCAGGCTCAGGGTGACGGCGCGAAGGCCAAGCGGCGCGTTTCGCAGCGCAAGGCATTCATCGGCAAGGGCATCACGGCGCAGGCGGGCCCGTTCGTGGTTTCGCAAGCGCACAAGATGGTGCCGCCCGAAGACAACGGCGGATTCGCGGCGCACAAGCTGATCGACGCAGTCGAAGCGGCCGTCGAGATGCCGTTCGAGTTCGGCATCGCGCGCGAAGCGCGGCTCTTCGAAGAGCTCGTGCGCTCGGCGCCGTCGTTCGCGCTGCGCCACGTGTTCTTCGCCGAGCGCGAACTCTCGAAGATTCCCGGGCTCCCCGCCGCGCAGCCGCTCGAGATCAAGAAGGCCGGCGTCGTCGGCGCCGGGACGATGGGCAGCGGCATCGCGATCACGTTCGCGCAGGCCGGCATCCCGGTCGTCGTCGTCGATTCGAACGACGAGGCCGTCGACAAGGCGCGCCAGACCGTGATGGGCATGTTCATGTACCAAGTGCAGAAGGGCAAACTCACGCAAGAGGAAGCCTGGAAGCGCGGCCAGTCGATTCAGTTCACCGACGATTGGAGCGAGCTCGCCGATGCCGACGTCGTCGTCGAAGCGGTCTTCGAGAACATGGACGTCAAGAAAGAGGTCTTCGCCAAGCTCGACGCCATCGTCAAGCCGGAAGCGATCCTCGCCTCGAATACGTCGACGCTCGATATCGACGCGATGGCGGCCGTGACGAAGCGCCCCGACAAGTTCGTCGGCCTGCACTTCTTCGTGCCGGCCAACATCATGCCGCTGCTCGAAATCGTTCGCGGCAAGGACAGCTCGCCCGAGACCCTCGCGACCGCGTTCAAGCTCGGCAAGACGCTGCGCAAGACCTCGGTGCTGTCGGCCAACGCGTTCGGCTTCATCGGCAACCGCATGGTCTTCGATTACGCTCGCGAAGCGGTCGCGCTCGCCGAAGAGGGCGTCTCGCCGGCGCGCGTCGACGCGGTCGCCAAGAAGTTTGGCTTCCCGATGGGCCCGTTCGCGATGAGCGATCTCTCCGGCATCGACGTCGCGTGGCACATCACCAAATCGCGCGGCGACGAAGCCAAGGGCCGCACGAACGTCCTCGACCGCATGGTCGAGCTCAAGCGGCTCGGCCAGAAGACGATGGCCGGCTACTTCAAGTACGACAAGGCCGTCGGTAAAGGCCGCGAGCCGATTCCCGATCCCGAAGTCGAAGCGCTCTTTGCCGAAGAAGCCAAGAAAGCCGGCATCGCGCCGCGCGCGGCGAGCGACGAAGAGATTCGCGATCGCTTGATCTACGCGCTGGTCAATCGCGGCGCGTACTTGCTCGAGGAAGGCGTAGCGCTGCGCCCGGGCGACATCGACATCGTCTACGTTTACGGCTACGGCTTCCCGCCGCACCGCGGCGGGCCGATGTGGTACGCCGACGAGGTCGGCGCGGCCAAAGTCTACGAGCGAATCGAAGCGTTCCGCAAGGAGTTCGGTCCGCAGTGGACGCCGGCGCCGTTGCTGGCGCGCGTCGCACAGAGCGGCGGCAAAATTGCAGACGTGACGCCGGCCATTCGGCGCGACAAAGGAGAGTTAGTCAATGCGTGAGGCGGTCATCGTCTCGGCGGCGCGGACGCCCATCGGGCGAGCCTTCCGCGGCGCGTTCAACCAAACGCCGGGCGCGACGCTGGCGGGCCACGTCGTGCAGCACGCCATCGAGCGCGCCAAGCTCGAACCGGGCGAGATCGACGACGTCGTCATCGGTTCGGGACTTCCCGAGGGGGCGACCGGCAACAACATCGGCCGCACCGCCGCGCTGCGCGCCGGGTGTCCGGTGACGGTTCCGGGCGGCACGGTGAGCCGTTACTGCGCCTCGGGGCTCGACGCAATCGCGGCGGGTGCCAAGCGCGTCATCGCCGACGGCGCGCGGGCGATCGTCGCCGGCGGCGTCGAGTCGGTCAGCATGGTGCAGAACAATCTCAACATGGAGTTCTACACCGAGGAGTGGCTGCTGCGCCACACGCCCGACGTGTACATGCCGATGCTCTACACGGCCGACAACGTCGCCAAGAAGTACGGCGTCTCGCGCGAACGTCAAGACGAGTACGCGCTGCAGAGCCAGCAGCGTACCGCGCAAGGGCAAGCCGAGGGCCGCTTCGACGCGGAGATCGTGCCGCTGCCGTCGTGGATGTACCAACAGGATAAAGAGACCGGCATCGTCACCGAGAAGCGCGTCGTGCTTTCGAAAGACGAAGGCAACCGCCCGGAAACCACGCTCGAAGGCCTGCAAAAGCTGGGCGGCGCCGTTCCCGGCATCAAAGAGACGACCATTACCGCGGGCAACAGCTCGCAACTCTCCGACGGCGCGGCCGCGGTCGCGATCGTCGACGCCGAGTTCGCCCGCGAACGCGGCATGCAGCCGCTGGGGATCTATCGCGGCTTCGTCGCGGCCGGGTGCGAACCCGGAGAGATGGGCATCGGGCCCGTGTACGCGATCCCGAAACTGTTGAGCCAGCACGGGCTCACCATCGACGACATCGGGTTGTGGGAGCTCAACGAAGCCTTCGCGGTGCAGACGGTGTACTGCCGCGACACGCTGGGCATCCCCAACGATCGCTTCAACGTCGACGGCGGTGCGATCTCGATCGGCCATCCGTACGGCATGAGCGGCGCTCGCATGACGATGCACGCGCTGATCGAAGGCAAACGCCGCGGCGTCAAATACGTCGTCGTGACGATGTGCGTGGGCGGCGGCATGGGCGCCGCGGGCCTCTTCGAAGTCGTCTAGCGACGCGCGGTCCGAACAAAAAACGAGCGGGGCGTTCGCGCCCCGCTTCTTTGCCGGCCGCTGCGGACCGAGTTAGCTGCTCTTGGCCGAGTAGGCGATGCAGTAGCCCTTTGGGCTAATGGTGCCGTCGACGATCTTACAGGAGCCGTTGGCGGTCGCCGTCTTTCCGGCGATGAAGAACGTGCAGTTCGAACATTGTTTGCTGCCGCTGGGCGTACTTTGATATTTGAACTGCGCCTGCGAGCCCTTGGCCGCTGCGGGCGCCGTCGACGCGGCGAGCAACCCGGCGAGCGCCGGTAGGACCACCGCGGCACCGACGAACTGACCGCGCGTGAGTTTGGAAGAATGGTTCATGAAGTCGTAACCTCCGCCGGGAGTACTCTCACGCAACGGTCGCGGCTTCCTGCCGCGTGCTCTCAGCCAATCCTCACGCGAAGTCCGGGGCGATGTGGTACGAATTCGGTGGGAAGGCTACCGATGAACGTTACGATCTCTCCTCGCACCCTCGGCAGGTTCGCTCGCGCGTTCGTCGCGGGGGCGTTTGCCGTTTCAGTCGCCGCGTCGTTCGCGGCGCCGGCGATCGCCCAAGTTGCCGGCACGCCGGCGGCCAGCGTTCGCGTCGCGCAGGGCGACGTCGACATCGTTCGCGGCGATACCGGCGCGCACGAGGGAGCGTCGGCGAACGCATCGTTGCTTGCGGGAGATTCGCTCGACACCGCCGGCGCCTCGCTGGCCGACGTCGAGCTCGGAGGCGGCGCGCAGCTCCATCTCTCGGCCGAGACGCAGGTGCGGTTCGTCGACCTGGCGGCCAAGTCGCGCGAGGTGCAGATTGCCGACGGAACCGTCGAGGTGACGATGGCCGCAAGCGCGTCCGGCCCGCGGATCGACACGCCGTCGCTGAGCCTGCGCCCGGATCGTGCCGGAAGCTATCGCATTACGGTGACGCCGGACGGCCAAACGTCCGTTACCGTGCTCAGCGGTTCGGCCACGATCGTCACCGGCACCGGGTCGACCACGCTCGGCCCCGGTTCGACGCTCTCCGAGTAGCCGTTCGGCGGCGCGCCGCGCGGCCGCCCAGGAGTAGGCACCCACTAAGGTGGAGAACCCTCGCCTGCATACACCACGCAATTTGCAGAGGGAATTTCCATTTTCATGAACACTGGACGCGCCATCTCGAGCGCCGTCGCGCTCTGCCTGCTGGCAGGGCTCCCGGCGATCGCCTCGGCTCAGACCAATTCGATGTCCTCGGCGGCCCCGATGATGATGTCGGGCAAAACCGCCGCACCGCACGTGTCGATCGCCGAGCCGATCAAGGTGAACGGCTGTAATCCCAAGCCCCCGCAGACCAGCTGGGTCGGCACGGGCTTCGCGCCGGCCTACTACCCCGTCGGCTACGGTCCGTACTGGGGCTGGCCTTCGGTCTACGGGCCGAGCTACTACGCCGCTCAGCCGGTGACGTCGAACGCGTCGCTGGGCATCGACTACGTCAATAAGACGACCGTCGTAATGAAAGACATCGAGTTCGGCCTGGTCGTCAACGGAAATCTCGTCGCCGAAGCGCGCGACGAGGGAACGTTCTCACCCGGCGCCGAGATCAAGCACGTCTTCGGCCTCAACGCGGGCGTCTTTCCGCTCAACACCGGATTGCCGCATTGCGTCCCGCTCAAGATCACCTTCGCCGACGGCACGAAGTGGAAGAACCCGCATCTGCCGGCGCTCAAGAAGTCGATCTACGGCAAGCCCCACTAGGGAACGAGGCGTCTCGAGCGGAGCGTGGCTCCGCTCGGGCGCCTACTCGTCGATCTGGACGTTGTTGCCGCGGTCGTCGAAGAGAAACCGCGTATCGAAGGCCGTGATGTCGCCGGTGACGGTGTCGCGCACGCGCGAATGGATCACGAGCTTATGCAGGGCGAGGTTGCCTTTTTTGACGACGCCGCCGTAGAGATACTGAACGAGCGGCGTCTTGTCGTCGATCAGGGCGAGCCGGCGGCGCTCCACCAGCATGGCGAGCAACGTGTCCTGTAGCCGTTTGGGGATGAGCCGGGCCACGTCGTCGGCCTTGAGGCGCACGAGGTCGAGCTCTTTCTGAGCCTTATTCTCGACGTTGACGGCCTCGCTTTTGGCGAAACGGACGATGGCGTCCCAATCGTCGGCGCTGATGCCCGAGAAGGCGTAGCCGTAACGCCACGCCGGCTTGCCCTGCAGCGTCCCCGGCTTCTCCCAGGCGCGCTTGGCCCGGATCAAGACCGGCCGGGTTTCCAGCATGACGCGGAAATTCGCTTCGGCGCCGACCTCCACGGGCGAGACCACTCCGAGTCCGCTGCCCGAAATATCCACGCATACGATCGTCGCCCAATTGGGGCCGACGGCCGCCCAGGCTTTCAGGGGCCCCGGCCGCCGCGGGTATTTCCGGCGGTTCTGGGCGCTTCCGGTGAAAAACGTAATGAGGTCGTTGATCATCGCTCTCCTACGGGTTTTCGGCCGCACGACGGCAAAACCGTTCTTTACGAGAGGAGGGGCGATACCTTGGCTCAAGACCGCTCCGCGCTACAATCCCGGGAGAACGTGTGGGAGATGGCCCAGCAGCAGCTGGACGACGTCGCCCGCCTGATCGGCCTCAACGAGTCGATCCACGGGTATCTCCGCCAGCCCAAACGCGTCCTCGAGGTCTCCGTGCCGGTGCGCATGGACGCGGGCGGCTACAAGATGTTCACCGGATACCGCGTTCAGCACAATATGTCGCGCGGCCCCGGCAAGGGCGGCATCCGTTTCCATCCCGACGTGACGCTCGACGAGGTCAAGGCGCTCGCGATGTGGATGACCTGGAAGTGCGCGCTGGTCAACATCCCGTTTGGCGGCGCCAAGGGCGGCGTGATCTGCGATCCCAAGCACATGTCGCTCAACGAGCTGGAAAACCTCACCCGGCGCTTTACGAGCGAAATTTCCATCATCATCGGGCCCGAAAAAGACATCCCGGCGCCCGACGTCTATACCACGCCGCAGATCATGGCCTGGATCATGGACACGTTCTCGATGCTGCACGGGTTTTCGATCGCCGGCGTCGTCACCGGCAAGCCGATCTCGATCGGCGGCTCGCTCGGGCGCGACAAGGCGACCGCGCGCGGCTGCCTCTACGTGGTCGACGAAGCGATGGAGCTGCTCGGCAAGCCGGTCGAGGGCGCGACCGTCGCGATTCAGGGCTTCGGCAACGCCGGCATGTACTGCGCGCAGCTGATGTCGGAACGCGGTTACCGCATCGTTGCGGTCTCGGATTCGCAAGGCGGCGTGGCCAACGACAAGGGCCTCGACGTTCGCGGCGTAATGGCGCACAAGCTCGAGACCGGCTCCGTCGTGGGCTTCACGGGCGGCACGCGGGTCGACAATCACGACGTGCTGCAATACCCCTGCGACGTGCTGATTCCGGCGGCGCTCGAAAAAGTGATTACCCAGGAGAACGCGCCCCATATCAAAGCGTCGATCGTCGCGGAAGCCGCCAACGGCCCGACCCTGCCGGAAGCCGATGCGATCCTTCACGACCGCGGCGTCATGGTGCTGCCGGATATTCTCGCCAACGCCGGCGGCGTCACGGTCTCGTATTTCGAGTGGGTGCAAGATCTGCAAGCGAACTTCTGGGAGGAAGACGAGATCAACCAGCGGCTCAAGCGGATCATGAAGCGCGCGTTCCACGAGGCCTACGCGCAGGCGAAGCGGCACGACGTTTCGATGCGGATGGGCGCGTACTGCGTCGCCGTCGACCGCGTCGCCGAAGCGACGAAACTGCGAGGCCTGTACCCGTAGGGCAGCTGGGACTCTTCGGCGAGGATCGCCGCACCTTGGTCGACGACGAGACCGGGACGATCGCCTACTTCGCCGCGGCCGTCGACGCGCCCACGGCGGCCCGTTGGATGGAACGCCTCGTCGAGGTCGTGCCGTGGCGGCGCGAGCGGCGGCGCATGTACGATCGCGACGTCGACGTTCCACGCCTGGTGGCGGCGTACCGGCTCGGCGACCCGGCGGCGCAGCCGCCGCCCGAGGTGGCCGAGGCCGCCCTTCGCGGAACGCAGCTCGGCGGGGCGCCGTTCAATAGCATAGGGCTCAATCTCTACCGGGATGGCCGCGACAGCGTCGCGCCGCACAACGACCACCTCGACGAGATCGCTCCCGGCTTTCCTATTGGGCTCTTTTCGCTCGGGGCGACGCGCCGCATGACGATCCGCAGTAAGGCCAAGCCGCGCCGCGTGCTCGACGTCGATCTCGAAACGGGAAGCTTCCTGCTCATGAGTTACGAGTCGCAAATGCATTACGACCATGGGATTCCCAAGAGCGCCGCGCCGGTCGGCCCGCGCATGAGCTTGGCGTTGCGCGTGCGGCCGTCGTGATCGCCGCCTTGCTCCTGGCGGCTTCCGTAACCAGCGTCGACGTTGCGATCGACGTGACGCCGGCGCACGCGCTGGCGCACGTCGTCCCGTTGCGCGCGATCGGCGCGGGGCTCGACGCGGAGAGCGCCTCGGCGTTGCCCGCGATCTACGGCCCCGCGGACGTGCGCGCGATGCTTGGGGCCGGGCTGGGCGCGGTGACGTACCGCTCGACCACCGAGCTGAGCGTTGCGGCGTGGCATTGGAATCCCGCCGGCACGTGGAGCGACGCCGCTCGCGCGCAGGGGTATTGGACCGGCTCCGCATCGCGGAACGCGCCGATCGCGATTTCGTACGGCTACGCGCTACCAGAGCGCGGCTTCACCTACGATACCGCCTACAACCTCGGCTACTCGCGCCTCGACGACGGCGATCCGGCAACGTACTGGAAGAGCGATCCCTACCTCACGCGAGCCTACGACGGCGAATCCGACGCGTTGCATCCGCAGTGGGCGATCGTCGATCTGGGCGCGCGCAAGCCGGTCGACGCCGTCGACCTACGCTGGGCCAATCCGTACGCGCGAGCCTACCGCGTGCAGTATTGGACGGGTTACGACGCCATGTACGCGCCGGCGCAGGGACGGTGGGCAGACTTCCCCGGCGGCGTCGTCGCGCGCGGTACGGGCGGCGACGTGCGTTTGCGGCTCGCACCGTCTCCGGTGCCGGTGCGCTACGTGCGCGTGCTGATGTCGGCTTCTTCGAACACGTGCGATTCGCACGGCTCCGCCGACCCCCGCAACTGCGCCGGATACGCGATCGACGAAATCGGCGCCGGCACGCTGGGCGCGCGCGGTGCGTTCGACGATCTCGTCCGCCACGCTCCGAACCACCGGCAGACGATCACCTACGTCTCGTCGGTCGATCCGTGGCACGCGTCGTCGGATCGTGCTCCGGCGCCCGTTCAGCCGGGATTCGACGCGTTCTTCGCCAGCGGCGTCACGCGCGGATTGCCGGCGCTCGTGCCGGTATCGCTGCTCTACGGCACGCCGGACGACGCCGCCGCCGAAATCGCGTATCTGCGCGCGCGCGGCGACGCGTTGCGCGGCGTCGAGCTCGGCGAGGAGCCCGACGGACAGTTCGCAACGCCGGAAGATTACGGCGCGCTCTACGTGCAGTGGGCGCGGCGTTTGCACGCCGTCGCGCCGGGGCTCGCGCTGGGGGGACCCGCGTTTCAAGGCACCAACGCCGACGTGCTCACCTGGCCCAACGCCGCGGGCGACGCGTCGTGGCTGCATCGCTTCGTCGCCTATCTCGCTCGCCGCGGCATGCTCGGGCAACTGCAGTTTCTCTCGTTCGAGCACTATCCGTTCTCGGCGTGCGATCCGTCGCCGTACGCCGCGATTCAGCGCGAGCCGCAACTCGTCCGCACGATTCTCGGGATCTGGCGCCGCGACGGCGTCCCGGCTGCGGTGCCGGCCATCGTTAGCGAAGCGAACTACTCGGGCGACGCGACCAGCGTGTTTCAGGACGTGCCGGGCGCACTGTGGTTCGCCGACATGGCGGGTTCGTTCTTGAGCGACGGCGCCGCCGCAACCTATCTCTACCAGTACGCGCCCGAGCCGATCCAGCGCACCACCACCGCCTGCGCCGCCTGGGGGTCGTACGGGATGTTCGCCGGCGACGACGCCTACGGCGTGCGCCAGCGCACCGCCGAATACTTTGCGGCGGCAATGCTCGCGACGCAGTGGGCGCAGCCGGTCGACGCGACGCACGCGATCTATCCGGCGATCTCCACCGCACGCGGGCGCGCGCAGACGGTCGTGACCAGCTACGCCATCGCGCGGCCGGACGGCACGTACGCCGTGATGCTGATCAATAAGGACCCCCTGCGCGCGGTGCAGGCGACGCTCGCCTTCTCCGACGGCGCGCGGGTTTTGCGGTACGCGGGGACGGTGTCGATCTCGACGTTCGGGCGCGCGCAGTACGCGTGGCACGGGAACGGACCGCAGGCGTACGCGCGGCCCGACGGGCCGATCTCCGCCGCACGCGTCGCGGCCACGCAGCGCCTGACGCTCGAGCCCGGTTCGATCGTGGTCGTCCGCGGCCGGCTCCGCGGGTAGCCGTTACGGGAACGCATCCGTGGACGGCCGAGATCGAGATCGGCGCGGAGCTCGCTGCGGCCTCGATCGTTCGTGCGTGTCCGGCGCTTGCGGGCGTGCCCGTTCGCCCGCTCGGCGAGGGCTGGGACAACGCCGCGTTCGGCGCGGGCGACTACGTCGTGCGGTTCCCGCGGCGCGCGGTCGCGGTCGCGTTGATCGAACGCGAGGTGCGCGCGCTGCCGCTGCTGGCGCCGCTGCTGCCGCTGCCGATCTCCTCTCCGGCCTTCGCAGGCGCGCCTTGGGAGCGGTATCCGTGGCCCTTCGCCGGGTATCGGCGGCTCGCGGGCGAGCCGCTCGCATCGGCCGCGTTTCCGGCCGGCGGGTACGAGGCGTTGGGCTCGCAGCTCGGCGCGTTCTTGCGCGCGCTCCACGGCGTCGATCCGGAGATCGGCGCGAGGGCGCAGCTGCCGGGCGACGAGATCGGGCGGCTCGATCATACCGCGTGCATGCGCCGCTCCGGGCCGCGCTTTGCCGAGCTCGAAGCTGCGGGCGTGCTCGGCGACGGCGCCGCACTGCTCGCGCAGCTCGAGGCGTTGGCGCCGGCCGAGGCGCGCGCCGCGCGCTGCATCGTGCACGGCGATCTCTATGCGGCGCACGTCCTGATCGAGGGCGAACGCTGCAGCGGCATCATCGATTGGGGCGACGTGCACCTCGGCGATCCGGCGGTCGATCTCTCGGTCGCGTTCGAAGTGCTTCCCGCGCACGCGCGCCCCGCATTCTTTGCCGCCTACGGCCCGATCGACGCGCCGGCCGAACGTCTGGCCCGGTATCGCGCGCTCTATCACGCCGTGCTGGTCGCGCACTACGGCCTCACGATCGGCAACGACGCCCTGCGCGAGGCCGGCTTGCGCGGACTGGCCTACGCCGGAGCGTTGCGGTGACGCGCCGGCGCCTCGCATCCGCAGCGCGCGCGTCGCTGGGCGGCGCCGGCTTGGTGCTTGCATTGGTGGCGTGCGTGCACGGCGGAGGGCGAGGAGGGCCGCCGCACGTCCTGCGCATCGCCGATACCGTCGATCCGTCGTCGCTCGATCCGCTGCTGGCGCACGATCAGGACACCATCGGCTACGATCTGCTCGTAACCCCGACGCTGATCGGGCTGAACGCGCGCAACGCGCTGGTGCCGGTGCTGGTGACGCACGTTCCGTCGCAGCGCAACGGCGGAATCTCGGCCGATGGGAAAACGATCGTCTACCATCTGCGGCCGGGGCTGCGCTTCGCCGACGGCGTCGCGCTCACGTCGGCCGACGTCGCGTTTACGTTTCACGCGATCTTGGACCCGCGCAATCCGGTGCTTTCGCAAGACGCCTACCGGCGCGTTGCCAGCCTCGAGACCCCGGATGCCCGTACGGTGGTCGTGCACCTGAAACGGCGATGGAACGCTGCGGTGGCGCAACTCTTCGCCCAGGCCGATTTTGCGTTTGGCATCCTCCCGGCCCACGCGTTCGCTTCGACCGACGTCTCGCGCTCCGCCTGGAACGAGCGGCCGTTCGGCGCCGGGCCATTTCGCGTGGTGGAATGGCGGCGCGCGAATCGCATCGTGCTCGAGCCCAATCCCTATTACCGGCCGGTGCCGCGGTTGCGGCGCATCGTCTTCGATTTGATTCCGACGGCGCAAGCGGCGCTGGTGGCCTTGCGCGCGGGCGACGTGGATCTCGTCGAGCTGGCGCCGTCGCAGATTCCCGATGCTCGTACGATCCCCGGCGCCCGCGTCGCGTTTACGCCGGTCAACGGCGAATACCAGCTGATCGTCCAAACGGCGGCCGCGCCTACCGGCGACGTGCGCGTGCGGCGCGCGATCGCCGCCGCCATCGATCCGGCGGACATCGTCCGCGCGGGTTTCGGCGCGCTGGTGCCCGCCGATTCGTTCTTGCCGCCGGTCTTTGCCTGGCACGTCGCCCAGCCGCCGCCTAACGAGCAAAGCGCGGCGGCGGGATTGCGCGCGGCCGGATGGCAGCGCGTCGATGGATGGTGGACGCGCGACGGGCGTCGTTTGAGCGTCTCGATCGCCTACGAACCCGAGCGAGGCTCGTGGATGGAGGTGATGGAGCAGGAGCAGTTGCGGCGGGCCGGCATCGAGGCGCGGCTCAAGCCGTTCCCCGCCGCGCAGTTCAACGCGTCCAACGGTCCGCTCCGTACCGGCCGCTTTACGCTAGCCGCCGCGCAATGGATCGGCGCGGCCGATCCCGAGCAGTCGGTCACCTTCGCCTGCAGCCAGCGCGGCAGCGACGGAAACAACGCGTCGAACTACTGCAGCGCGGCCTTCGACGCGCTCTTCGCCGATCAGGCGACCGCGGCGTCGGCCGCTCGCCGGAGCGTGGATTTTGCGGGAATGCAGGCGCTCGTAGCGCGCGACGTGCCGGTGATTCCGGTCGCGTTTCAGCGCAACGCCGATGCGATCTCCGGCCGCGTCACGGGATTCGCGTGCAACATGCTGCTCTACCCGGTCGGCGCCGACCGGTGGGACGCGCGCTAAGCGCGGCCGCTACGTCGGTTCGGGCGACGGCGGCGTCGAGGGTTGCGGGGCGTTCGGATTGATTGCGTCGTCGCCGCTGCAGAGGCCGGTGCGGTCGACCGTGAATCCGGCCACGAGCCTGCCGGTCTTCAGCGGAGCGGTCTGCACGTTCGAAACGGGCTCGCCGGCGGGAAGGGCGGTGCGGTTGTAGAGCATGTCGGTTTGCGTCACGATCGAATCCATCGAGCGATCGTTGATGTTGTCGTCGAACCACTGGCAGGTCGGCGCGCCGCCGCGCAATGCGGCGAAGCTGTAGATCACGGAGTCGGCGCGCGCGGGAAGCGCGCACGCTCCGGCGACGAGCGCGATCGCGGCGAGCGCGAATGCGGCGGCGGTGGTGTGGCGGTTCATGTCGGAATGATTCTTACCATCCGCCCGAGGCGCCTCCGCCGCCGAAGGAGCCGCCGCCCGACGAAAAGCCGCTGAATCCGCCGCCTCCGCCTCCGCCACCGCCGCCTCCGCCGAAGAAGAAGAACGGCATGGGGTTGCTGCTGCGCTGGAGATCCTTGCGCGCTTGCTCGGGGCTCTCGTGCTGGATGAGCTGCCCGTAGCGGATCTTGCGAACGATGGCTTGGATGATGGCGATGACGATCCAGAAAATCAGGATCGCGACCAGAATCACCCAGATCGCCGGGCCGCTATCGTCGGCGGTCGCGGGCGCCGCGCCGGCGGGGAGCGGAGCGGGCGAGTACGAGGGCGAGACGGTGTGCATCATTGCGGTCACCGCGCCGGCGACGGCCGCGTCGACGTTGCCGGCCCGCATCTGCGGCACGATGACCGTGCTGATGATGCGGTACGCGTCGGCGTCGGGAAGCTTGCCTTCGAGCCCGTAGCCGACCTCGATGCGCGCTTTGCGGTCTTTCAGGAAGAGAAACAGCACGGCGCCGTCGTCGTAGGCTTTCCGGCCGACCTTCCAGTGGTCGGCGGTCTGCGTCGTCCACGTTTCGAGCGGCACGCCGCCGGTCGAGTCGCCGATCCAAACGATGATTTGGTGCCCGGTGGCGTTCTGATAGGCCTTGAGCTGCGCCTCGAGCGCGTCGCGCGTCGCCGGCGTCAGCGCGCCCGGCCCGTCGGTGACGAAGGTGGTGGGCGTGGGCGGATAGGCGAACGCAAAACCCGGCGCGGCCAGCGCCAGCACCAGCGCGAATGCGAGCGCGGCCGTACGCGCGATCACGGCGCCGGCTCCGCTTGCGGAAAGTGTTCGTGGAGCACGTCGCCCAGCCGCTCGATGCCGCGGACGATCGCGTCGGAGACCGCGCCGCGGGCGAAGTGCGGGCGCATCTCTTCGACGACCGCAGTCCAGAACCGATCGCCGACGCGCTCGTGCAGTGCCGCGTCGCCGAGCACCGCGAAGACGTGCGCTTCGGGCGCCACCAGCACGAGCGCGGCGTTGGCGGTCGCGTGGCGGTGCAGGCCGGTGCGCGAGAACTCGCGCTTGGCGCGCTCGAACGCATCGATGCGCTTTCCGGGAATCACCCGCACCGCGATCCTGCCCGTCGTGCCGGCTTGCGCGGCGGCAATTGCGGCCGCGACGCGCCGGCGATCGTCCTCGGTCACGGCGTGCCGAAATCGACGGTCGGCGGCTTCTCCGCGCCCGCCTGGGCTTGGAAGTACGGCTTCTCGTTGAACTTCGATCCGAAGAAGCCGGCGATCAGCACGTTCGGGAACGTGTCGCGCTTGGTGTTGAACGTCTGCGCGACGTCGTTATACTTCTTGCGCTCGTAGGCGATGCGGTTTTCGCTGCCTTCGATTTGCGCCTGCAGCGTTTGGAAGTTTTGGGTCGCCTTGAGCTGCGGATAGTTTTCGGCCACCGCGAGCAAGTGCGTCAGCGCGCCGCCGAGCTGGTCTTGGGCGGCCGCGTACTGTTGGAACGTCTTCGGATCGTTGACGGCGTTGGCGATGGCCGCCGGCGAGATCTGGCCGACCGACGCGCGCGCCTGCGCGACCTCGGTGTAGGTGCTTTTCTCGAAGTTCGCCGCGCCCTTTACGGTCGCGACGAGGTTCGGAATCAGATCGGCGCGCCGCTGGTAGACGTTTTGCACTTGTCCCCACTGCGCGTCGACGGCCTGGCCCGCCGTCACCAGCGAGTTGTACGTCCCCGCGAACATCACCACCAGGATGAGAACGATGACGCCGATGACGATCGGACCCGTATAAGAACGCTTCTGCACCGAGTAACCCCCCGTTCGTTCCCGGGGAGTTAGAGTCGGCGAACTCCGGTGCCTTCCTCGCCCGGCACGGGCTGCTCTTGCGTCGCCTCTTCCATCGGGAGGCCCGCATCGCGCCAGCCTTCGATGCCGCCCTCCAGGCGCGCCGCACCCGCGTAGCCGCTGCGGCGCAGTTTATCGACGATCGCCGCGACGATCGTTTCGGAATCCCCGTAGACGGCGATCTCCCCGTCGTGCGGCAACGGCAGCGACAGTTCGTCGGCTTGCAGCAGGTGCTTGGGATCGTAGTGCAGCGCTCCGCGAATCTGCGTCCCGCCGCGGTGCGCGCGCACGTCGAGGATCGGCGTCTGCGTCCCGTCGATTTGGTCGGGCCGGAGGCTTTTGATCGGCATGGTACTGCACGTACCCGCATTCTGGGGCCTTAATCGAGCGGGCGGTCAATGGTGGTCGCGGCGTTGCGCCGGCGCGCGTTCGCGCATCTCGTCGACGAGCTGCACGATGCCGTCGGCGGCCGCGTCGATGAGCCGGCGGCCCTTCTCGGCGGTCGCTTTCGTGGGATCGCCCATGACGCCGCTCTGCGTGAGCGCGCTCCACGGTTCCATCATGGTCAGCGGTCCGTCGCCCGCGATGAGATCGGTCCAGTAGTTTTTCGTGGGCCGGTGCGAGAGCTCGGCGACGGCCTTACTCATGTCGACGAGTTCCGGGGCGATCGCCAAATAGAGCGACGTCTCGAACTCGCAGGCGTGATTCATGCCTCCCACCGGCGATTCGCGCAGCGATTCCGCGATCGCGCGCACGCCCGGCGCGGCCCAGTAGTTGACGCCCGCCGCCAAGGCGCCGGTTTCGACGACGGTTAGCCGCGCGATGACGTCGACGAACGGCGTGTTGCTGCCGTGCCCGTTCACGATCAGGATTTTGTCGAAGCCGTGATGCGCGAGGCTGCGGCAGACGTCGAGGCCGTAATCGATCAGCATGTGCGCGCCGATGGTGATGGCGCCGGGAAAGTCGAGATGGTGCGGCGTGAAGCCGTGGTTGATCGCCGGCACGAGAACGGCCCGGTCGGACGCGCGCGAGACCGCCTCTTCGCAGACGGCGTTACAGAGCCGAAGATCGGTGTCGATCGGCAGGTGCGGGCCGTGATCTTCGAGCGTGGCGATCGGTACGACGGCGACGCAGCCGCGAGCCGAAGCTTCGCGGACTTGCGGCCACGTCAGCTCGCCGTACCGGTAGCTCGCCACTTAGGGCTTGTGGTAGCGCAGGACTTTCGAGAGGTCGATGCCCCGAATGATGTTGTTCGAATGATAGGCCAGCCCCCACGAATCGATCGACGAGAGATCCGGGAAGATGCACGTATCGAGGTCGGCGTAGGTGCCGCCGCCCGGGAATACCCAAGCGCCGCCCGCGGCGGTGATTCCGCCGAAGAGATCGGTGCCGCCGAGCTGCGAGCAGTAGCACGACGCGGGGTTGCCCGAGCAGCTGCCCGAGAGTTTCGGCTTGGAGTAGTACGCGAGTGCCGCCAGCGTCGGCTTGGTGGTGTAGAGCGTCGAGAGGAAGACCCAAATGTGGGTCGGGTTCGCGCCTTTGCTGGCGTAGTCGCAGAACGGCGCGCTTCCGGCGAGCGGCAGCTGCTGCGACGGTGGATTGTTGGTGCCGTAGACGGGCGTGCGCACCTGCACGTGGCCGCCGGTCGAGCGGCAGTACGACGCCGCAGCGTTGAGGTCGGGCGTCCACACCAGCTGACCCGCGGCGGAACCGCCTCCGAAGACGAGCCCGGCCTGGGCCGGAGCGATGGCGCCGGCGCACAGCGCGGCAGTCGCCAGAAGAGCGAAAAAGCGAGCTTTCATGATTGATGATTGCCGCAACGGCGCCGCCGCCCCTGCGCGGCCGGCCGGGCCGCGGCGTGGACGTTCTGTGGACGGGCGCGCCGCCATAGTAAAACCGGTCCTGGCATTCACGCGCAAGACGCTTTGAAGGAGAAACGAACACGATGCGTTGGCTTACTACGGCATTCATCGCCACTCTGGCGGCAGTTTCGATCGCCGCCTGCTCGAGCGGGTCCTCGAGCTCCTCCGACAACGGTGCCGCTACGAGCTCCGCCGACACCTCAACCGCGACGTCGGCTCCGGCCGCCGCAAGCGATACCTCGGGAGCCGCTGCCGGCGACATGCCCAGCTATCCCGGCGCCACCACGATGGCGGGCGGCAGCTCGAGCAGCATGGGCACCATGTCGTCCGGCAAGGTGATGACCACGAGCGACTCGTTCGCCAAGGTCTACGCTTGGTACCAGAAAAACATGCCGGCCGGTTCGGAGAAGGCGCACGTCACCGCTCCGGCCGAATCGGCGGTGTTCGTGGTCGGGGAGACCGGCAAGGATCAGCAGTCGGTGACCATCACCGTCAGCGGCGGCAAGACGATGATCGCGATGGCGCACGTCAAGCAATAATCCCTACCGGCCTCTCCGAGGCTTACTGGAAGACGATCGCGGCCTCTTCGGCGCCCAGCGTTGCCGGCGGGGCCGCTCCGTTCGTCGAGACCGTGCCGCCGTCGAGCACGCCGTTGCCCGAGATCGTCAAGCTATGGTGGTACGTGCTGAAGGGAAAGGCGTGCGGCGTGAGGCTCGGATTGACGACCACCGCGCACGCTCCCACGGAGCTTCCCGCGAGATAACACGAAGCGTACTGGCGTGCGTACGTACCGCCCGGCTCTTCGAGCGAGCTGACGTTGGCCGGGGTGGACGTGGTCGGGTTTTCGACGACGAGCTTCACCTCCGGCATGACGTGCAGCCCCGACGGCGTGGCGAAGAGCGTGCGGTAGATGCTGCTCGCCGGGTCGTAGGTGAGCAAGTACGAGGCGTAGGCGTAGAGCCGCGCGTCGACCTCCGAACTCGCCGCGCTCGTGTTGGAGAGCATGCATTCGAACGCTTTGCCCTTGGCTTCCACCGCGAGCTCGGTGTTTTCGATGGTCGCCCACAGCCAGCCGTCTTGCTTCGGTTGGCTGTTCGAGGAATAGCACTGTTCGTAGGTCGCGCCCAGCGCGTTGCTGCCGCCGAGCACGCCGACGAGCTGCGAGACGCCGTCGCCGTCGAGGCCGCTCAGGCCGTTGACGATCACCGGAATCGAAGGCGCTTGATTGAGCGACGTCTCCTGCGCGATCCACGACGAGTCGTTGTACGAGCACGGCATCGTGCTGAACGGCGTATAAGGCGCGAACGCCGAGAGAGCTCCCGCGTCGTCCTCGAAGAGCGCGTCGAAATGCCCTTGCGCGAGCAGCGAGGAGACGTACGAGCGGAAGACGCTCTGCATCGACGGCGACGCGGGGTTCATGACGTACTGCGTGACGCTCTTGGCGTACGTGTCGACCACGCGCTTCCCGCTGCAATCGTGCGCGAACGTACTCTCGTCGCTGGTGTACATCGGTCCGCCCGACTGCGTCCGGTTCGGATCGACGTAATACATGGTTTTGATCCCGGCGTTATGGATCGCCGTCGCGTCCGCGGTGCCGGTCTCGGCCCAGTTGAGGTACGGCGCGGCCGACGACCAGGCGATCGAGCTGGTGCCCCACGGCGTTCCCAAATAGTCGGCCGTAATGACGTGCGTCGGCCCGTAGCTTCCGCTCGCCGAAACGCTGGATGCAGTCACCGACGTGCTCACCGAGCCGACGCCGGTCACGGTGACTTTTTGGCCGACGGCGATTTTTCCACTGACGACGGTGGAAGAGTTGGTGAAAATATGCAGGTAGCCCGACGACGTCGTATCGATCGTGAAACCGCCCTTGATGAACGCGGTGACGGTGCCGGAAACCGTGAGCTGGCCGGCGACCGACGTCGCGGAGATCGACGTCGACGTCGATCCGGTGCCCGTGACGGTCACGTACTCGCCGACGACCGGAGGCTTGGGGCCGGAGAACGAGGTCGATCCCGAGGTGTAGACGTGCACGTAACCCGCGCTCGTCGTGTGCATGGTAAAGCCGCCGGAGATCAAGGCGGAGACTTGGCCGCCGACCGTAATCGCCGACGTCGCGTCGGGCCGCACCGCGCCGCCCATTGCGGGAACGGAAGCGTTGCCCGGGACGCCGGCGTGCGCCGGCGTGAAGTTTGGAGACGACGGCGCCGCCGGAACCATCGATCCGCCACCGCCGATGCTGCCGCCGCTGCACGCGGCTAGACTGATGGCAAAGATTGCCACGAGATTTGTAAAGCGCATTTTACCGTGTTCGGACGTCCCCACGGCGCTCTACATTTGCCCCGTGAGGGGTAAGGCGAAGGGCTGCCCGCTCGATTATGGAAGGCTGAACCGATGGCCGCGCCGAGTTCTTTGCGCGGCGTCGTAGTCGTTTCGCACGGTGCCGACCTGACGGGGGTCGCCGGCGCGCTCGACGACGCCGGCGTCGTCGTTACGTCCAGTACGGACGGTAGCAGACCGACCGTTCATTTGGTTCCGTACGGCGAAGCGCTGGCGGTGATTACCGATCCCGACTCGCCGCCGGTGGAGTGGCTTGCGTATCCGCTCAACCCGGCTTGGCTCCTCACCGCGATCGCCACGGCTTCCGAACTGATGCAAGCGCAGCGTGCCGTGCAAGAGAGCCGCACGCTGCTGCAGATCTGCCGCGCGATGGCCTCCGAGCACGACGTCAACGCGCTCTACCGGCTGGTCTTGCGCAAGGCGCGCGAGCTCACCAACGCCGATGCCGGGAGCCTCTACTTATTGGAGACGGTCGAAGGCGAGCCCGCCCTGCGCTTTACGGTCGCTCAAACCGGGCCGAACGACGAGGAGCATTATACCGGAGGCTTGCTCGCGCTCTCCGATCGCTCGATCGCGGGAAGCGTCGCACTCACGGGGCGGCCCGTGCGGATCGCCGACGCCTACGAGGAACTGCCGCAAGAGGACGTCGGATTCGACATCTCGTTCGATCGTGCCACGGGGTACCGGACGAAATCGGTGCTCTGCGCGCCCATTCGCAACTACCGCAACGCCATCGTCGGCGTCATTCAGCTGATCAACCGCAAGCCGAGCTTCGACGTGTCGCTTTCCATAGACGTGCTTACCGAACAGCTCGTCGTGCCGTTCGACGAGCACGACGAAGAGATTCTCGCGGCGCTGGCGGCCCAGGCGGGGGTCGCGCTGGAGAACGCGCACTCGGCGGCGACTCGCTCCTGACGCCGGCATGCGGCTCGGCATCGATCTCGGCGGTACCAAAATCGAAATCGCGGCGCTCGGGCCGGCCGGCGAGATGCTGCTGCGCCGCCGCGTTCCGACGCCCGCCGGCCAGTATCGCGAAACGCTCGAAGCGATCGCCGCGCTGGTCGCGCAGGTCGAAGCCGAGCTCGGCCGCGCTCGGAGCGTCGGCGTCGGCATTCCGGGCGCGCCGTCGCGGGCGACGGGAGCGATCAAGAACGCAAATAGCACGGTGCTGATCGGCCGTCCGCTGCAGGCCGATCTCGAAGCGCTGCTCGGCCGCACCATCCGGATCGCCAACGATGCCAACTGCCTGGCCATCTCCGAATCGCTCGACGGAGCGGCCGCCGGGCTGGGCGTCGTCTTCGGCGTCATCCTGGGCACCGGCGTAGGCGGCGGCATCGCGGTTCGCGGCCAAGCGCTCGAAGGGCGCAACGCGATCGCCGGCGAGTGGGGCCACGTGCCGCTTCCGTGGCCGCGCGACGACGAACGGCCCGGGCCGCCGTGCTACTGCGGAAGGCGCGGCTGCATCGAGACGTTTCTGTCCGGACCGTCGCTGGCGAGGAGCTATCGCGAGGCGAGCGGCCGAACCGCCGCCCCCCGCGAGATCGCCGCGGCGGCGCGAGCCGGCGACGCCGTCGCCGCCGGCGTCATGGATCGTTACGAAGACCGGCTGGCGCGCGGCTTGGCGTGCGTCGTCGACGTGCTCGATCCCGACGCCGTCGTGTTCGGGGGCGGCCTCTCGAATATCGAGCGCCTCTATCGCAACGTGCCGCCGCTGCTGGCCGGCTACGCGTTTTCGGATCGCCTCGAAACGCCGCTGCTGCGCGCGCGGCACGGCGATTCGAGCGGCGTGCGCGGTGCCGCGATGCTCTGGCCCGAGACGGCCGCCGAGAGCGGCCCGTAAGCCGTGCGCTATTCGCGGTCCATGGAGAGCAGCGCGGCGTCGTAGCCCGTCCAGGGGCCCATCGTCTCGAACCGCAGCCGGGCTTCGCTCAAGCGAATGCAGGTAATCACGCCGACCGGACGCACGCCGAACGATGCGGCTCGGCGAAAGGCGACGGCATCCTCGTCGCGTCGCAGTTCGCCGGTGAAGACGACTTTCGCGTCGATGCGAAGCCCGTGCTCGACGACGTCGGCCGCCGTGCCCGCCTCCGGCCCGAAGATCTTGATCTTTCCCCGCGAGAGCCGCGCCGCGGCGTTCGCGAGGATCCACTCGCCTTCGCCTTGGCGCTTGGCGTGCACCAGCGTGATGCAATGGCGCAGCTCTTTATCGCGCAGCCGCAGCAAGAGCTCGGCGAGGTTCGGAACCGAAAGCTTCGTCGTCGGGAACGGATCGGGCAGCTCGGGCATTACGCTGCCCGCGAATCTAGTCGGGCGCGATGCAGGCGACGTTCTTCCCGGAGAGCTTGACGTTCTTGGCGGTCACTTGGCGCGTCTGCGCGTCGACTTTGACGGTCGCCGAACCGCCGCCGGCGGCGGTGAGCGTCAACGTCTGCGATGCCGGATCGGCATCGTCGAGATCGCTCGATACGCCCGCCATTTCGGCAATCCGCAGATGGTTTAGCGTGAACGTCACGCCGGCCAGCGCACCGGGGCAGGCGGCCATCGCCTGTTTGAAACTCAGATTCGATTGCGCGACCGTGACCGTGGCCGGGGAACTCGCGGCGCCGAGCGCTGCGAGCAGGGATAGAACGGCGAGGATTCTCAACGCGGCGCTCCTCTGCGGCAAAGGCAGTATGGCGCTCACCTTGGCTCCCCGTTCGTCGCGGTCCTCCGGCTCGGCTGCAGGATGCGAGGCAGCGACGAACGGGAGGTGCGGTAGGCATACAAGGGCGGCGCGCGCGTCCGGCAAAGAACGCTGCGTGGCAGTTGCCGTGGAGATTGCGATCGTCGGCGCCGGATTCTCGGGCATCGGCATGGCGATGCAGCTGCGCCGGCACGGCCGCAACTCGTTCGTCGTGCTCGAACGCAGCGGCGACCTCGGCGGCGTTTGGCGCGACAACGTGTATCCCGGCTGCGCGTGCGACATCCCGTCGGTGCTCTATTCGTTTTCGTTCGGGCCGCGCCGGGAGTGGACGCGCCATTTTCCCTCGCAAGCCGAGATTTGGGCGTACTTGCGCGAGTGCGCGCAACGCGACGGCGTGCGCGAAGCGATTCGATTCGGCACGGGCCTGGCGCGCGCGCGGTACGACGACGCGCGTTGCGCGTGGGAGCTGGAGACGACCGGCGGCGAAAGCATCGAAGCGCGTTTCTTGGTGCTCGCGACCGGAGCGCTGAACCGTCCCACCGTTCCCGACGTCCCGGGGCTGGAGCGCTTCGAAGGCGCGCGGATGCATTCGTCGCAGTGGGATCCGTCGGTCGATCTGCAGGACCGCGAGGTCGCCGTGATCGGTACCGGTGCGAGCGCGATCCAAATCGTTCCCGCGATCGCGCAACGGGCAAAGCGCTTGACGCTCTACCAGCGAACGCCGGCGTGGATTATGCCGCGAGGCGACCGTCCCGTAAGCGCCGCACGGCAGGCCGCGCGGCGCTGGCTGCCGGGCTTTGCCCGCGCCGAACGCGCCGCGACGTATTGGTCGCTCGAACTGCGTGCCTACGGCTTCGTGCGCAATCCGAACGCGACGCGTCTGGTCGAACGCATGGCGTTGCGCCACCTGCACCGGCAGATCGCCGATCCCGAACTCGCGCGCAAGCTGACGCCCTCCTACCGCTTGGGTTGCAAGCGCGTGCTGCTCTCCGACGATTTCTATCCCGCGCTCGCCCGTGCGAACGTCGAGCTCGTCGACGCACCGGTCGAGGCGTTTGGCGAGCGCTCGATCGTCGCCGGCGGCGTAGAACGCCCCGCCGCCGTCGCGATCTTTGCGACCGGTTTTGCCGCCACCGAACCGCTCGCCGGCGTCGAAATCGCCGGCAGCGGCGGGCGCACGCTGGCCGGCGCGTGGCGCGACGGTATGGAGGGCTACCTCGGCACCAGCATCGCCGGGTTCCCCAATCTCTTCACGATCGTCGGGCCGAACACGGGCCTCGGGCATAACTCGATGGTCGTGATGATGGAAGCGCAATACCGCTACGTGCTCGCGGCGCTCTCCTTGCTCGACCGGCGCCGGGCCCGCGCCCTCGACGTCGACGCCGGCGTTCAGGAAGGATACAACCGGGAACTGCAGCGCCGGCTGGCGGCCACCGTGTGGAATACCGGCTGCCGCAGCTGGTACCTCGACGCCGCCGGCAAGAACACGACCCTCTGGCCGGGCTTCACGTTCGCATTTTCCAAGCTGACGCGGGCGGTTCGCGAGGACCGTTACCACGTGACGAGGTAGTAGCGGCGATGACGTCTCAGAAGCGCAAATGGTCTCGCGTGACGTCGGCCCAACGGCGCCAGTGTGAAACGCCGGGCTGTACCGCGCTCGCGCGCGAGCGCTGCAAGCAGTACAACTGCAACCAGCAGCATTGCGAGATCCACAAAGGCGGTCACAGCGCGATCCATACGCTCATGGCCAAGCGCGGGGGCGCCGTGCCCGGCGCTCATTCGTCGTCGACGGGGCGTCCCGACGGCGGGCGGCGCAGGAAGTACGACGGCGGATAGGGCGCCGGGATCGTCCGGAACGCTCGCGGCTTCTGCGCGAAATCGAAGACGTCGCCGAGCGGCGTCGCTCGCGCGTCCGTATAGCCTTCCGAAAGCGGACCGAGCGGCGGCAGGCCGTGCAGTTCCTCGATGAAGCGTAGGACGCTGGCGAACTCGTACCGCTGGTGCGAGACGTATCCAGCGCGAGCGTACGGCGAAATGACGATGCACGGCACGCGAATTCCCAGGCCGCGATAGTCGAGCTGAGGCGGCGCCACGTGATCGTACCAGCCGCCCCAGTCGTCCCAAAGCAACACGATTGCGGTGCTCTTCCACTGCGGGCCTTTGCCGATCGCGTTGACGACGGAGGCGACCCACGACGGCCCGGTGTCGCCGCTGGCCGGATGATCGGAATCGGCCCAGTCGGGCGTCACCCATGCGACCGCCGGTAGCTGCCCGTCGGCGGCATCTTTGAGCACCTGCGTTTGCGGCGAGACGATGTGCGTCTTCCAATCGGGCCCGTAACGCACGGCGTGGATCGCGTCGAACGGCGACCAGATCCAGGTTCCGCTGGCGACGTAATACTTCCAGCCGATCCCGCGAGCGTCGAGCGCACGCGCCAGCGTCGCGAATTGATCGAAACACGGAAACGGGCCGCCGGTCGGCCACTCGGTGCGCGCGGCGTCGATCACGGCGCTCACCGTTCCCACCGGGGCGTCGCATCCCCACGGCTCGGCGCTGGGCGTGTCGGCTTCCGAGCGCCGCGCGCTCAAACTGGCCGTCCCCGCGATCAAATCGAGATGGGCGGTGAAGCTGCCGCCGAACATCGTCGGGAAGAAGTGGTCGGCCAACGCGTATTGCCGCGCCAAATCCCAGTACGGCGCCACTTGCGAGCGCTCCACGTAGGCGTACGGAAACGTTCCGGCGGGTTTCCCGCCGGAGATCTGCGTTCGGTTGAAGCCGTCCATCTTGCCGCCGTCCCAATCGACGAGCGAGGATTTCCACGTGTGCGCGATGTCGGTTTGATTGCTCAAGCTCACCGCGTGCAACGCGATGCGAGCCCCGTTCGCGCCCTTGCCATAGGTGGCCGAATCGGCTCCCGGAAAGCCGGCGAAGAGGTTGTCGAAGCTGCGGTTCTCTTGAATGATGACGACGACGTGGCGGATGACCTTCGACCCGGCGGTTGCGCCGGCAGCCGCCTCGGGCAGCGGCCCTTGGCCGCCCGAGCCGGGCCCGGCCATCGCACACCCTGCGAGCGCGAGCGCCGCGCACCACCGTAAGACGGCCATCGTAGCCGTATTCTATCGGAGGGACGCCTGCGAGGACGCCGGCCGGGCGGCCCAAGCGGGCTTCCCAGGTTTCCCAGGCCCGGTGGGCCCCGCATCAGGAAGCGATGCTGAAGAACTCCAGGTTGCAGCTCGCCCAGGGGCCCAGCGCCTTGACCATCGTCTGGGCCTCCGCGAAGCTGCCGCACGTGACGATGCCGACGGCCTTCGCGCCCATGTGGGCCGCCGCACGAAGCGCGCGCGAGTCTTCGGCGCGGCGCAGCTCGCCGGCGAAGATCACCTTGGCCCCCACGCGGATGCCGTACTCCACCAAGTCGAACGCCGTCCACGGTTCGGGGCCGGCCACCTTGACGCCGTTGCGCACGATCCGCGCGGCCGCGATCGAGAGCGCCAGCTCGCCCTCCCCGTCGCGAGCGGCGTGAACGATCGTCACGCTTTGGGCGATGCCGGGGTCGCGCAGGTGCCAGACCAGGCGCGCGAGATTCGGAACCGAGAGCTGCGTGGTGGGATAGGGATCGTGCGGACGCAGCCGGACGTGCGCTTTTGGCATGATCTCGTTGTAGCATCGCGCGGGTCGCCGTAGAACCATTAACGCATCAACGCAGAGTGGACGGCCGGTAAAGATTGCCGTTTCGCGACGCTTTGTGGACGCCCGGCGAGGCAGGATAGGGGTATGAACCGTCTTCCTTCGAGATGCTGGTTGCTTTTGGCGCTCGCCGTAGCGGCGGGCTGTTCCGGCACGGCGGCGCGTGGGCTGCTCCCCCAGCCGCAGGCGGCCGCGCCATCGGTTCGCTCCCGGCTGGGCTCCAGCGTGACCTTCACGGTCAGGCTTCCGATTTCGTCGGCGCCGAAGTCGATCGTCGTCACCGCCTACGACGGCTCGCACGTGCATCAGCTCGGGCAGAGCACGATGGCGATCGCCCCGGGCGCCGGTGGATGTTCGGCCGCGGCTTCGGGTTGGTTCTCGTGCCAGGCGAGCATCGGCGTACCGCTCGGGTTCTCCACGTACGACGCCGCCGCGTATGCCGGGGCGGGTGCGACGGGCCCCAAGACGCCGCTGCTAGGCAACTTCGGCTTTACCGCGAGCGAGGGCGGCGCGAATGCCGTTGCGCTCGCGTATGCCGCAACCGCGACCTCGCTCGCGCTGACCATTCCCGGCGGCTACTTCTTCGCCACGGGAACGCAGGCGGCGGGCTTTCAATTCGCTGGGATCGGACGCCGCGCGGCGGCTCGCCTCCAACTGACCGCGCTAGACGCAGCCGGCGACGTGGTCGTCGGACCGCTCGCGCCGCGGCTCGCGCTCGCGAGTTCGAACGCGGGCGCTCTCGAAGTAACCGCAGTGGCAAAGACGCTCGGCCGGCTCTACACCGTGACCCCGTTGCAGCAAAACGCGGGGCTCACGCTCGCCGCATCGGGGACGCTCGGCGGCAAGACCGTGCTGCACGCGAGCGCCGCAGCGAAACTGCAGCCGGTGCTCGCGGTGATCGATTGCTGGAATACGACCGTCACCGAATACGCGCCGTGGAGCGAGACGCCGATTGCCACCATCACCGGATCGAGCGGCATTGCGGCAAACTCGGCCATGGCGGTCGACGCCCAGGGAAATCTCTATCTCGCCAATCACGTCGGCGCGTCCAAGTACGCTGCCGGCATTTCCGTCTTTCCGATGGGAAAGACCGCGGCGTCGCGATCGATCGCCAACGTGAACGAGCCTCAGTTCGTAGCGGTCGACGCGGCCGGCGATATCTTCGTCGACGAAGCGAACGCCGACGTCGAAGAGTTTACGCCCGGGGGCGGCGCCGTGCCGTCGCGCGTGCTCTCGGCCTCGACCAGCCCGGCCGGTATCGATCAGCCGTACGGCCTCGCGGTGGACGCCAAGGGCAACCTGTACGTCGCCAACGCCGGCAGCATCGGCGTGTCGGTCTATGCTCCCGGTACGTCGACGACGCCCGTGGCCGTGATTTCGAACGGAACCAACGGCGCGCAATGGCTCGCGTTCGATGCGGCGGGCAACCTCTACGTTGCCAACGACGGCGCCTCCAACGTCGCAAAGTATGCGCCGCCGTTCACGAACGCAAGCGTTCCGGCGCGTACGTTCGGCTCGGGCGCGACGATCTCCGGGCCGCAGGCGATGGCGCTCGACGCGAAGGGCAACGTCTACGTCGTCAACGGCACCTTGCAGAACGTCGTGGAGTTTTCACCGGGCGGACCGGTGGTGCGAACGATCGCGGGGCTGAGCCTCTACGGCACGAACTTGGTGGCGACCGACCAGTTGAATAACGCGTACGTTCCCGACGAAAACGGCTACGGTGCGGTGCACGTTTACGCGCCCGGCACGTCGACGACGCCGGCGTTCTCGTATACCAAAGGCTTTAGCGGGCCGATGGACGTCGCGGTCTGGCCGTAAGCACGGTTACTCGGTCGTGCCGATGCGCCGGATGAAGAGCGTCAGCGCTCCCAGCCCGAAGAGCCAGGCGACGAAGCCTTCGGCAACCGGGCCGACGTGGCCGGTTGCGACGCCACCCGCATCGATGCCGCCCGGCTGATTGGCGCGCGCCTCGATCGAGTTGACGTAGAACGCAATGTCGCTGACGTCGCGGTCGCTCAAGACGTCGGGGCCGAAACGCGGCATCTGGCCCGGCCCGGCGCGTATCGCCTCGCCCACTTGAAATACTGAGGCGCTGGTGAGTGCCGGCGCGACGTTGTCGTAGCCGACCGACGCTCCGCTTCCGGCGGCGCCGTGGCACGGCGCGCAGTTTTCCGCAAAGAGCGCGCGGCCGCGCACCGGATCGCCCGAGTAGACGAGCGGCAGCGCCGCCGGCGGCGGTGAAGGCGAGAGCCGGGCAACGTACGCGACCAAAGCGTCGATCTGCGCCTCCGTGAAGCGCGGCATCCGGTGCACGCCGTTGACGTACGGGGCAGCGGCCGGCATGCGTCCGGTATCGAGCATCAGATGCACGTCGGCGGCGGAGCGCCCGATCAGCGACGGCGCGACGTTCGATCCCTGGCCGGCGTCGCCGTGGCACGAGGCGCAGCGCTGAGCGTACAGCACTGCCGGCGCCGCGTCTCGAGCGCGCGCCGCCGGCGTCGCAAACGCGGCAAGCGCGGCGAGCGCGGCGGTGAGGGTAAGAACGTACCGGGAGGTGTGCATGAGAGTCTGGCTACCGCTGCTCTGCACCGTGCTGGCGCTTGCCGCGTGCGCGCCGGCGGTGGTGGAAAAGAGCGACACCAGCGCCGGACCGGGCGCGACGCTGGGCGGAGATCCCAAAAACGGTGCCCTGGCCTTTACGGTCAACTGCGCCACGTGTCACGGTGCGACCGGCGTCGAAGGCGGCGTCGGCCCGTCGCTTCGCCACGAATCGTCGCGCATGGATTACGGCGCGACGGTATCGTGGATCGAAGATCCCGGGCCGCCGATGCCCAAGCTGTATCCCAAGATGCTCACGCGGGCTCAAGTGCGCGACCTCGCCGCATACGTCCAAACGTTATAGGCTGAAGACATACAGCGTCCCGCCGAGCGGAATCGAGCGAAACATGGGCGCGACCTTCTTCCCGCCCCAAAACGGCGTCACGCCGCCGTACCCGCTCTGTACGGCGACGTACTGCTTGCCGTCGACGCGATAGCTGATCGGTTGGCCGATGAAGCCCGAACGCGCGTGGAACTGCCAGAGCACGCGTCCGGTCTTGGCGTCGAGCGCGTAGAACTTCCGGTCGGGCGTTCCACTGAAGACCAGCCCGCCGCCGGTCGTAAGCGTCCCGTCGGTCCACGGATAGCGCGTCTCCTTGCTCCACACGCGCTTGCCCGTCCGCAGATCGAAGGCTTGCAGCGCGCCCCAGCCGGTGGAACCGGGGACCGGCTCCACCGCAAAGCCCTCGTCCAAATCGCCGGCGCCGGGATGGAACTTCTTGGGAGGCTGCTCGCCGCGCAGCTTCATGCAGGTGCGCATCGTCGGCACGTACGCGTACTGCGTTTGCGGATCGTACGAGAACGACCACCAGTTGTCGCCGCCGAAAAAGGCGGGGCACGTGAAGATCGTTTGCCCGATCTGCGGCTTGAGCGCCGCGTCGACCGTCCCGATGCGCGCGGTGCGGTCGTAGCCCGTGACGCTCGTCGCCTTCGTGAACGGCGTCATCGAGATCAGGGATCCGTTCGTGCGGTCGATCTCGTAGAACCAGCCGTTGCGTGCGGCTTGATAGAGAATCTTGCGCGGCCGCCCGCCGATCGTGACGTCGGCCATCACCGGCGTCGCGGTCGCGTCGTAATCCCACGGGTCGTTGGGCGTTTCTTGGAAATACCACTTCAGCTTGCCGTTGTCGGGATCGACCGCGAGAATCGAGTCGCTGTAGAGGTTCTGGCCCTTGCGTTCGAGCCACAGCCACGGCGACGGGTTGCCGGTGCCGAAGTAGAGCGTATTCGTCTCCGGATCGTAGCTGCCGGTCATCCACGGATCGGCTCCGCCGTGCAGATAGGTGTTGCCCGGCCACGTGTCGCCGCCGGGTTGGCCCGGCGCGGGGACCGTGTAGAAGCGCCAGCGCTCTTTGCCGGTCGCGGCATCCAGCGCGATCGTGAAACCGCGCGAGCCGTACTCGCCGCCCCCGTCGCCGACGATGATCTTGCCGCGGACGGCGAGCGGGGCGCCGCTCATGGCGTAGCCGATGCCGGGCGGGTTCACCTTGACGTTCCACACGACGTTGCCGTTGCGCGCGTCGAGTGCGATCACGTGATTGTCGAGCGTCGCCATGTACGCGTCGTTGCCGTAGAGGGCGACGCCGCGGTTGACGACGTCGCAGCAGACGGTACGCAGCGCGATTTTTGGCACCCGGTAGTCGTACTCCCACAACTTCTTGCCGGTGACCGCGTCGAGCGCGTAGACGTGATCGAGCGGCGTGGTGACGATCATCGTGCGCCCGTTGACGATTGGCGGCGCCTCGTATCCCTCCGGAATCGAAACCTCGTGCGTGAAGACGACGTGCAGCCGGTTCACGTTCGACGTATCGATCTGATCGAACGGCGCGTGCGCGTGCGCGTCGTACGTCCGCAAGTACATCAGCCAGCCGTCGTCGCTCGCGGCATCGGCCAGGCGCGCGTCGGTAACCGGCCGCCAGGCCGGCGTCGCCGCGGTGCCGCCCCCGCCGCACGCCGCGAGCAGCGCGGCTGCCGCCACCCAGATCGCACGCTTCACGGGCCGAGCAACGCTTTCGACGCGCTAGCGGCGGACTCGCTCAGCGGCGCGGCACCCGGCGCGTGTCCGTGCTCGCGTAAAAGAAAGGCCATGATCTCGAGATACTCCTGCTTGCGAAGACCGCCGGCGTTGCCGGCCGGCATGTGCTGCGTCATGTAGGTCCACACGTAGGTCACCGTATCCCATTGAAGATTTCCGTTGCCGCCGGCCAGCGCCGGGCCGATGTTGCCTTCCAGCTTCGCGCCGTGGCACTCGGCGCAGTTCTCGTAGTAGAGTATCCGTCCGATGCGCGCTTGCGCCGGCGTAAACGACGGAATCGCGCCGGTCGCCGGCGCGGGCGCCGCGCTCGCCGCGTTTCCCCAGGCCGCGATGCCGGCCGCAACCGCGATCGCCGCGGCGGATCGCATCGCCAGCGTTTCGCGCCGAGCCCAGACGCCCAACGTCGCCAACAGCGTGCAGAAGACGATCAGACCGCCGGCCAGCCACATCACCGCAGCGCCGTTGCGCTGGTCGGCTAGCGCCCACGCCGTGCCGCCGATCGCGACGTAATGCGCGTAGAGCGGCGCGCGCGCGGTGTCGAGCGCCGCGCCGAGCAGCGCGCCTTGCGGCAATGCGAGGAAGAGGTAGATCAGGCGCTCGGGATAGCTGGGCGGCTTCAATGGTGCCGGCGCGAGGATCGGCAGCCAAAAGACCGTGCCGGCCAGGAAGAAGAGGGCGTGCTCGCCCAGATGCACGGCCGGATGCTCGAGGGCGAGTTCGTAGAGCGGCGAGTAGTGCGCCACCCAGAGCGTTGCGACGAAGATGCCTAGCGCGACCGGCGTGCGAGCGAGCGCGTGCAGCGGGCGCGTCGAACGAACCAATGCGGCGGTCCGGCGCTTTCCGGCAAGCGCCGCGAACGCCTGGAACGGGTGGCCGAGCAGCACCAGCAGCGGGATCGCGAAGATCAACGCGAGGTGCTGCGCCATGTGCCAGGCAAACGACGCGTCGGCGCGCGCGTCGAGTTGCGGAGAGAGGGCGACGGCCGCCACCGCCGCCGCAGCCGCAAACCACGCGACGGTGCGCGTCACGCGATCGGCTCCTCGTCGAACCCGCCGTTGCGGTTTCGCCGCAGGCGCACGCGCTTGGCTTTGCGAACGCCGCCGCTCGCTCGAAGTTCCGAAGCGACGACGAACGCGATCGCGAACGCCAGCGGAGGCGCGAACGCGCAAAAATAGCGATAGAAGGTGGTGATGGCGGTGATCGGCACGTGGACGTACCGCGCCTGCACGTCGTCGCTCCCCGCGAGCGTCAGCCCCAACGCGAACGCGAAGAGCGCGACGCCGAACGCGGTGCGCAGCGGCACCTCGCGCGGACGTTCGAGCAACTGGTGCGCGTCGTGGTCCCCGCGCACGGATGCCTCGATCCACGGCCACGCGAGCACGACGGCGAAAAGCAGCGCCGGCATCAGCACGGCGGGCCAAAACGGTGAGGGAACCGTATGGCCCCACAGGTGCAGCGCGAGCGGGGGGCCGATCCGCAGCGCGCCTTCGAGCCAGCCGACGTACCAATCGGGCTGCGCGGGGCTGAGCACCTGCCACGGATGATAGGGGCCGTAGATCCAGATGGGATTGATCTGCACCAGGGCCCCGAGCGCCGTGGTGACCGCGGCGACGGCCGCGAGCAACGCGAGCGACTTGGTGGCGTACTGGGGAAAGAGCGGCGAACCGACCACGTTGCGTTCGGTCCGGCCCGGGCCGGGAAACTGCGAGTGCTTTTGGCGCCAGAGAATGGCTAAATGCAAGCCCATCAGCCCGGCGATCGCGGCCGGGAGGACGAACACGTGCGTGAAGAAGAGCCGCGGAAGCATGCGTTCGGTGGGAAAGGCGCCGCCGAGCAGCAGAAACGACGCCCACGTTCCGACCACCGGCACCGAGAGCAGCACCGAATCGGCGATGCGCAGCCCCGTTCCGCTCAAGAGATCGTCGGGCAGCGAGTACCCGGTGAATCCGGCCGCCATCGCGAGCGCGAACAGCGCGACGCCGATCGCCCAGTTGATCTCGCGCGGCTTGCGAAAAGCGCCGGTGAAGAAGATGCGGGCCATGTGCAGCACGATGCCGCCGACGAAGAGGAGCGCCGCCCAGTGATGGATTTGGCGGATTAGCAGCCCGCCGTTGACCGAGAAGCTCAACGCGAGCGCCGAAGCGTAGGCATGCGAGACGCGCTCGCCGTCGAGCAGCGCGTAGGGGCCGTGGTAAGAAACTTGCGCCGCGTTGGCATCGAAGAAGAATGCCAAGAAGGTTCCGGTGGCGACCAGCACCATAAAGGTGTAGAGATTGATCTCACCGAGCATGAACGACCAGTGATCGGGAAACGCCTTGCGCAGCGCGTGGCTGACGAAGTGGGCGGTCCCCAGCCGGTCGTCGGTCCAGCGCAGCAGCCGTTGGATCATCCGCGTTCCCAGAAGCCCGGGCCGACCGGCGCGCCGAAATCGGCGAGCGCGCGCAGGATCCCGTCGCTGCCGACCTCGATCGGAAGCCGCGGCAGCGGATGGTCGGCCGGCCCCGAAACGACGGCGCCGTCGCGCACGACGTCGAACACCGACTGATGGCAGGGGCAGAGCAGCTCTCTCGACTGCGCGCGATAGAGCGCCACGGGGCATCCGGCGTGCGTGCAGACGCGGGAATAGGCGACGTAGCCTTGCGCCGTATTCGGCAGCGAAGCGGGAAGCCGGATCAACGCGGCCTGCGATTGCGCGTTGCCGAGGGCGCCCTCCGGAAAGACGGTAACCACCGAGCCGACGTTGAGATCGGCCGCGCGCACCACCGTGCCGTCCTCGCGGACGAGACGGTCGCCCGGCTTCCAGGCGGTATGGAAGAGCGTGCCGTCGATGCGCGGCCCCAGCGACCGGATCGGGACGATCAGCGCCGCGGCCAGCGAAGCGACCGCCGCGGCGAGAAAGCCGAGTAAGGCGCGCGAGCGCGAGAGCTCGCGCACGCCCGCCGCGGCTTCGCGGTCTTCGGCCGCGCGCGGCGCCGGCGGCGAGGGGTACTCCTCGATGTCGTCGGTGACGCTTGCGGGCGGGACGATCCAAAACGCCCAGCCGAGTGCGGCCGCGCTCAGCCCGGCAAAGGCCAGCGCGAGTGCCAGGCCTTCGTAGAGCCGATCGCCGCCGGTGGCGTACGCGGCGATGAAGAGCAAGGCTCCGGCGGTTGCCGCCAGGCAGGCGGCGGCGATTGCGCGTTCGCGTGCGGTCATCGGATGAAGTAGATCGTTCCCCAGATGCCGAGCCACACGACGAAGACGAAGTGCCAGTAGTACGTCATCGCTTCCGCGCCGGCACGGTGGTTGGCCACGAGCGCGGGGCTGCGCATGCCGATGAGGAGGGCGGCCAAGATGCCGATGCCGGCCGTCACGTGCAGTAGATGAAAGCCGGTCATCGCGTAGTAGATCGAGCCGTAGGCGTTGGTAGAAATGCCGAACGTTTCGCCGAGGTAGCCGTGCACGGAGAGTGCGACGAAACCGGTCGCGGACACGACGGCCGAGGCCGTCCACCAGCGTGCGGCGCGCAGGTTGCGTGCGTCCATCGCACGCGTGGCCAGCACCATGACGACGCTGGCAATGAAGAGCAGCGCGGTGCCCGCGCTCGATTCCGCGAGGTTCAAGTGCACGCCCGGCGGCGGCCACGCGGCGCGATTCGCGCGCAAGTCGTAATACGACGCGAAGAGCGCGGCGAAGAACATCAGCTCGGAAGCAAGAAAGAGCACGACGCCTAAAACGAGCGGGTGCGCGCGCACGGGTAACGGCGCAAGCGAGCGAGTATTCCCAGTCGCAGATCCCGTCATAGCTGCTCTTTACCCCGACGCGCGGTTCTCTAGTCCGCGCGATGGGTACGCTGCTCGCGATGGGGTCGTTACTCGAGCCGGCGTCGGTACAGGGCGTTGCGATGCGCGGCGATTGGTACGTCTTCATCTTGGCGGGAGCGGCGGTCGGCATCTACGTCTATGCGTGCATCTTCTGGTGTCTGATCGCGTACCGCAGGCGCGACGGCCGCGAACCCGCGCGCTTTAGCGGGAACCCGCCGCTCGAGATCGCGTACGTCGCCATTCCGCTGCTGATCGTCGCCGGGCTCTTTGCGTACACGTTTGCGGTCGAGACGCCGCTCGACCACGTGCTGGCCGCCCCGCGCGACCGAATCGCCGTGACGGCGTTTCGCTGGTCGTGGCGTTTCGCGTACGGCGGCAGCGGCGCGTCGGCGAGCGGGACGCCGATGCAGCCGCCCACCCTCTACCTTCCGGTGGACCGCACGACCGAGATCGACCTGACCTCCGCCGACGTGACGCACTCGTTCTGGGTGCCGGCGTTTCTGTTCAAGCGCGACGCCATTCCGGGCATGACCAACGTCTTCGACCTCACGCCGCGGCGCACGGGGCGCTACCCCTCGCGCTGCGCGCAGTTCTGCGGGCTCGACCACGCGCTCATGACGTTCGTCGTCGACGTCGTTCCCGGCGCCGCGTACGATCGCTTCCTCGCCTCGAACGGGACGGTGCTGCCGTGATCGAGTGGCTGACGACGACCGATCACAAGAAGATCGGCATCATGTATATCGTCGCGACGATGGCCTTTTTCGTGGCCGCGGGCGTGCTGGCGATGCTGATTCGCGCGCAGCTCGCGGTGCCGGAGAACACGCTGATCGGAGCGCATCTCTACAACCAGATCTTCACGCTGCACGGCACCGCGATGATCTTTTTCGTGATCGCACCCTTCGGCATCGGATTGGCCAACTATCTCGTACCGCTGCAGGTCGGCGCGCCCGACATGGCCTTTCCACGCTTGAACGCCATCGGGCTGTGGCTCTTCATCTTCGGCGGCGTCGCGGTGTTTGCCGGGCTGGCCAACTACGGCGGCGCGGCGGCGACGGGCTGGACGGCGTACGCGCCGCTTTCGGAGCTCGCGCAAGGCACGGGGGCGGGGCAAGACCTGTGGTTCGCCGGACTGCTGATGGCCAGCGTGTCGACGATTCTGACCGCGATCAACCTCATGGTGACCGTCGTGCTCCTGCGAGCGCCGGGAATGACGATGTGGCGCTTGCCGATTTTTACGTGGGAGATGCTCGCCACCGCGGTGCTGATCCTCATGGCTTTTCCGTCGCTCGCCGCGGTGTTTGCGATGGTGCTGATCGACCGACACCTCGGCGGCCACTTCTTCGACGCCGCCTACGGCGGCAATCCGATCCTCTACCAGCACCTCTTCTGGTTTTTCGGGCATCCCGAAGTATACGTGATGATCCTGCCCTACTTCGGAATCGTCACGGAGATCGTCGCGACGTTTTCGCGCAAGCCGGTCTTCGGCTACGTCGGCCTGGTGATCGCCGCGTTTGCCATCGCCGGGCTCTCGCTCGGCGTTTGGGCGCACCACATGTTTACCACCGGAGCGGTCAGCAATCCGTTTTTCTCGGCGGTCTCGTTTCTCATCGCCGTGCCGACCGGCGTCAAGTTCGTCAACTGGATCGGTACGATGTGGAAGGGCTCGATCGAGCTGTCGACGCCGATGCTCTTCGCGATCGGTTTCATGCTCAACTTTTTGATCGGCGGCATCACCGGGGTGATGGTCGCTTCCCCGCCGCTCGATTACGAAGCGCACGATACCTACTTCGTCGTCCAGCATTTCCACTACACGATCGGGGGCGGCAGCCTGTTCGCGCTTTTCGCGGCACTGTTCTTCTGGTTTCCGAAGATCTTCGGCATTTGCCTGAACGAGCGGCTCGGAAAATGGTGCTTCGCGTTCACGTTCGCCGGGTTCAACGTCACCTTCATCCCGATGGCCTTCATGGGCCTCGAAGGCATGGCGCGGCGAGTCTACACCTATCCGCCGGTCGGGCATCTCGCGCAGCTCAACGCGATCGCCTCGGTAGGGACCGCGATCATGGCGGTCGGCGTCGCGCTGTTCTTCGTCAACGTGCTGGTCTCGGCGGCGAAGCGCCACCCCGCACCGGCCAATCCGTGGGGCGGCTACTCGCTGGAGTGGCTGACGACGTCGCCGCCGCCCGAGTTCAACTTCGAGTCGATCCCGGCGATTCGTAGCCGGCAGCCGGGCTGGGACGCGTGAAGACCTTCGTCGTGCTGTTCGTCTCGTCGGCGCTCTTCGGCGCGGCCATCGCGGTTGCGTATTTCTTCGCCGCGCACGAGGAGACGACCGGAACGGCGCTATTGGGAATCATGACGGCGGCGCTGGCCTTCACGGCTGGCTATGCGGCCGTCGCGGAACGCAACGCGCGGCTCGAAGGGGACCGCGAGGACGCCTCGCCCGCCGACGACGCGGGCGACGACTTGGGGATCTTCACGACCAGCAGCGCGTACCCGATCGTCATCGCGCTGCTCGCCTTGGGCACGTTGATGGGGGTGATCTATTCGCAACTGCTCGCGGGACTGTGCCTGATGGCCTTGGTGGTGGTGCTTTGGAGGCTCGGAGCGGAGAGCGCGCGTACCTGAGGCGCATGGCGCACTATTCCGACGAGCTGGCCGAAGCCGAGCGGCAAGGCCGCGACGCGCACGACGCGATGGAGGCTTGGCTTTCGAGGCCGATCGACGCCCCCGAGGTTCCGGCAAAGGTGCTCGAGGCGCACGCGCGGACGCTGCGCGAGAGCCGGGAACGCTTGCGGCGCCTGCACGCGCAAGAAGGGGAGCGCGACGACATCGCAGCCGCCTTGACGCGCAATGCGGAGTATCATCGCGCGCTGGGGTTGAGCGTGCGCGGCGAGCCGGAACCGGCCGCGGAGGACGAAGCAGAAGCGGACTGACCGCTTGGCGAAGGCAGCCGCTATGAAGCTCTCCTCGAACGTGACCGCCTTCGCCTGCGTCCTCGCCTGCATGATTCCGGCACGGGCCTTCGCCGTCGAAACCATGCCGTTCACCGATTCGCCGAACGGCGGCATTGCGGTGCAAGCGTCGGTCGACGGGCGCCCCCCGCTGCCGATGCTGGTGGATTTGGGTGCCGGCCTCGATTTGCTCTCGGCGAACGCCGGCCGTTCGCTGGTGTCGGTTACCGGAAAGTACGTGACGTTGCGGCTCACCGGCCAGCGCGCCGACATTCCCTACGGTACGGTGCTTTCGCTCGCGGTCGGCCCGGTGAAGCTCGACGCGCCGGCCGTCGGCATCTGGAGCGGCCTGGACGGGACCGGCGTGGACGGACTGATCGCGGCGACCTCGTTTGCCGGCATCGCGACGACGTTCGATTACAAAGCGCATCAGCTCGTCGTCGAGGACGCGACGACGTTCCCCGATCGCAAGCGCACCGGCTCGCGCGTGCCGCTGATCGTGCGCGACGACATCGGCGTCGCGCTCGATCTCTTCGCGCGCTTCGACGTCGGCAACGGCAAGACGGCGCTGTGCGACATCTCGACCGGCTCGCAGACGATCGCCTTCGACTCGTCGCTGGCTCCCGAACTCGGCGTCGATCTCTCCAACCCGTCGCTGCGTCACGTCAAGACGCCTTGGGGCGACGGAATCGCCGCGACGATCCCGACGCTGGCTCTGCCCGGCGCCTCGCAGAGCGCGATGACGCGGGTACCGGTCGTCTTTGCCGATCTGCTGCACGACTGTTCGGTCGGCAACGCGTTCTGGGCGCCGCGCGGCTTCACGCTCTCGATCCCGGAACGCGCGATCTACATACCGGGCGGGTAGGTGCCGGGCTGGGAAGCCGCGCCCGGAGCGGGCCGGCGAGCCGGCGCTAGGCGCCAGCCGGCACGGGCCTGAGGCCCCCCCAATTTGACGAAAGCCGGGGCTTCGTGCGATAGTGGGGCGTCCACTCCTGCGCGATCTTTCGAGAAGTGCGATCGAGCCGCGCACACTCTGAAAGACGACAATTATCCAGAAATTTGAAGAACTCGGCCTGTCGCCGGCGCTAATTCGCGCCCTGCGCGACGACCTGAAATTCACCGAACCCACCCCGATCCAACGCCTCGCAATTCCGCCCGCCCTCGAAGGGCGCGACGTCTTGGCCAGCGCCGAGACGGGCAGCGGAAAGTCCGCCGCCTTCGGGCTCCCGCTCATCCAGCGACTGCTCGACGGCCAGGCCGGAAAGACCCGCGCCCTGGTGCTGGCGCCGACCCGCGAGTTGACCGCCCAGATCGCCACGCACCTGAAACTGCTCGCAAAGCACACCAAGCTGCGCGTCGCCGCGGTCTATGGCGGCGTCGGCTTCAAGCCGCAGGTCGAGGCGTTCAAGAGCGGCGCCGACATCATCATTGCCACGCCGGGCCGGCTGCTCGATCATCTCAAGCAAGGCACGGCACGGCTGACGGGCATCTCGATCCTGGTGCTCGACGAAGCCGATCGCATGCTCGATATGGGATTCTTGCCGGACGTGCGCCGCATCATCACGCGGCTGCCCGCCGACCGGCAGACGCTGTTCTTCTCGGCCACGCTGCCGCCCGCCATCGCCGCGCTGGTGCGCGAGATGCTGCGCGATCCGGCGAAGGTCGAACTCGCGGCCAAAGCCGCGCCCGTGCAAACGTTGACGCAGCGGATCTACGCCGTGCCCAACGAGCACAAGACCGACCTGCTGCTGGAATTGCTCAAAGACAACGAGATCTTCAGCGCGATCGCGTTTACGCGCACCAAAGCTCGTGCCGACCGTTTGGCGGCCGCGCTGGGCAAGCACCGCATTCCGTCGGATCTCATTCACGGCGACCGTTCGCAATCGCAACGGACGCGCGCGCTGGAAAACTTCAAGCGCGGCAAATATCGCGTGCTGGTCGCGACCGACATCGCGGCGCGCGGTATCGACGTTGCCGATCTCGGCCACGTCATCAACTTCGACGTCCCGCTCGCGGCCGAGGATTACCTCCACCGCGTCGGCCGGACGGCCCGCGCGCAAGCGTCGGGCGACGCGATCACCTTCGTCTCATCCGATGAGGAACCGTTGATTCGTCAGATCGAATACGTGCTCGGCAAGAGGCTCGAGCGCACCACCAATCCGCTCTTTCCGGAGATGAGCACCGAACCGCCAAAACCGCGCCGGGTGTATAGCTCGCGCTCGAGGCGGCGCTAGTGGCTCGCTCGCGCGCACCTCGCCCTCCCCGTGCGGAGTCGACGTCGACGGCTACCAAAGAGGCGCCGCTCGAAGTCTTCGGCAGCGTAAAACAGGTCTTTCCGAGTACGACCTTCTCGGTCGAACTCGATAACGGCCACGTGATCCTGGCCCACATTGCGGGCCGGCTGCGCCGCCATCGCATCAAGATTCTCCCCGGCGACCGAGTCGACGTGGAGATCTCGCCCTACGACCTGAGCAAGGGCCGCATCGTGTACCGGTATCGCGCCGGCGAACCGCGCCGAACCTAGAGCACCCCGGGCAGGGCGCCATGGAATACAGCATCGGCCGGGCCGTCACGTTCGTCGGCATCGCGATTCTGACGTTGGTACTCTCGTATCTCTACCAGCGCAACGAACGCACGCAGCGCGCTTCGGGCGTGTGGACGTGGCCGGCGATTTTCACCCTGCTCGCAGCTTGGGCGCTGTTCCGGCAACTTCCCGGCGATCCCGGCCTCTTGGGATGGCTGCCGGCCGCGTTTGCGATCGGCGTCGCGATCGGCATCGTGCGCGGCATCGTCTTCGGGCTGCGTCCCGGCGACGCGCCGAATACGCTGCTGCTGCGCCCGAACCTCATCAGCGGCGCGATCTACGTGATCGTGTTGGGCTTCAACGAGTTCGTGCACGTCTTCTATCACGGCAATCCGTATCTCGGACGCTTTAGCGCCGCGTTTCTCATACTGACGGCGGGGAACTCGATTGCCGTGAACGTGACGCGGCTGATTCGTTACCGCGCGATGGTGGCGTCTCAAAGCCGTTGAGCCAGGCGTTCGCGCTCCCGCTCTTTTTCGACTACGGCGCCACCTTCATCTGGGCCGTCACCGGCGCGGGCTTGGGCGTGCGCAAGGGATACGATTTCGCCGGTATCTTCATGATGGCGTTCGTCTCGGCGCTGGGCGGCGGCTTGCTGCGCGACGGAATCTTTCTGCAGCAGGGGCCGCCGGTCGCGGTGCACGGGCCGTACTACCTCGTGACGGTCGTGCTCGGCGCGATCGTCGGCGCCACGGCGGCGGTTGCCGCGGGAGGCCGCAAGCCCAACCGCTTCTTCCAGGCGTTCTCCGACGTCGTCGACGCCCTCGGGCTTGGCGCGTACGCCTGCGTCGGCGCGCAGATGTCGCTCCAGATCGGGTTGGGCGTTCCGTCGGCGATCTTCGTCGGCGTCGTCAACGGCGTCGGCGGCGGCCTCCTGCGCGACGTGCTCATCAATCGCATTTGGATGCTGCCCGGGCAACTGCTGGCCGTGGCCGCCTTAGCCGGCGCGATGCTGTTCGTCGGATTGCTCGAGATCGCGCACTGGGCGGCGACGCCGGCGGCGTGGACCGCGATCGCGGTCGCCTTTGCGATTCGCGTGCTCGCGATTCGCTACAACTGGCGAACGCATCCGCTGCTGCCGCCCGACGCCATCGAAACCGACGACTCGGTATGAACGCCTAGGGCGTAGACCCCTGGCGGACGGAGACGAGCGACAGGCCCTTGGGCGAGCCGAGGTTTCCGAAGTCGTAGGCGAGTTCGACGGTACCTAATCGAGCGCAGGCGTGGCAGCCATCGAGGATCGGCGCGGCGAGCGTGAAACGCTGGCCCCCGCCGTCGCGCTTTGCGAGCGCCACGAACGACAGCGCCGGGTACACCATCGCCCGCGGATGCGCGCTGAGGATCGCCTGGTACCGGGCGTCGTGCTTCCAAGGCTGAGCGGCCGGCGCGAACGCGACGGCGGGATCGGCGACGCGCGGGTTCGTGCCGTTGACGAAGAGATAGGCCGAGTTATTGTTCGCCCGTCCCGGATAGTAGATGCTGGCGAGCTGCACGGGGCCGTACTGCGGCTTGGCGAGCGCGGTGATGTAGGCCGAGTCGCCGTAAGGCGTGTCGTAATACCATTTCGCAAACGCGATCGCATTGTGGGAGGCACCGTGTTCGCGCATCTTCTGCAGGAGGCACGACTGGATCGGCGATTCCGAACCCGGCGCGGCCGACGTCGCACTATATCCGGCCGCCTTGCCGACCTGGTACGCGCACTTGAGAATGGATTCGACGACCGGAGTGGGCGGCGTCCAGAGAAAGCTCGTATCGACGACGCCGAGCGTATAAGGACTCGATCCTCGCGCGTCGGCCGGTCCGGCCAGGCCACAGGAAAGCAGGCCGAGCGCGAGGACGATCGACGGGGCGGCTTTTCGTAGAGCACGTCTCAAAGGGGTCGCTCCTTTATGGTGAGGCTGGCGTTCTTCGTCCTCGGGCGTCCGCGTGCATGCGCGCGGCGAACTCTTTGACGAACTTTGCCGCTACCGCGGCGGTGACGCCGGCGAGATCTTCGTGAGGATTGAGCTCGACGACGTCGGCGCCGACGACGCTCCCCGGGATCGCTCGCAGGAGCCCGAGCACGTCGCGAACGCTCAATCCTCCGGGCTCGCGATGCGAAACGCCGGGCGCGAAGGCCGGATCCAGCCCATCGAGATCGAGCGAAACGTACACCGGGCCGTCCGGCAATGCCGCCCGGGCCTGCTCCAGTTCGTCGGGCGAGAAGCAGCGCACGCCGTAACGCTGCGCGACGGCGCGTTGCGGCGGCGTCATCGTGCGAATGCCGATCTGCACCAGCGCCCGTATGCCGACGTCTTCGAGAATGCGCGCGAACGGGCAGGCGTGCGAGAGACGGTTGCCGCCGAACTCGGGATAGAGATCGGGATGCGCGTCGACGTGCACGATGGCGAGATCGGGAAAATATCGTGCGTAGGCCGCCACGACGGGATACGTCACGAAATGATCGCCGCCCAACGAGAGGACGGAATGCCCGGCCGCCACCTGCTCGTGCACGGCGGCTTCGATGCGAGCGGCGTCGCAGTCGTCTTCGGCCAGCGCGGCGTCGCCTGCGTCGATGAGAACGCCGGGCTCGCGCAAATTGAGGCCCGCCTCGGTGTAAGGATTGCCGCCCTCGCTCCAAAGCGCCGCACGGATGGCGGGCGGCGCGAGCGCGGGGCCGCGAAGATGGGAGGAGTTCCGGTCGGTCGGCAAGCCGAGCAGCGCGACGCTCATGTGCGTCCGCGCGTTCCACCTTTGCGTGGGCGCGCCTGCAGCGATAGTCGCGCGCGACTAGAACGCACGGCAGGGGAGCGTCGCGACGAACCGAAAGCGCGGCTGACTTCTTAGAGGAGGGACCGATGGTTCGATACCGTTCGATGCTCGCAACGCTCGGTGCGGCGGCGATGCTGGCTGCCTGCCGCGGCGGCGCGTCGCCGGCATTGCCGCCGGTCGCGGGGCCGCAAGCGGCCCAAGCGTTTCTGCGCGCGGGGGCGGTCGCTGCCGGGCTTACCCCTCTCGGGCCGACGCATATGTCCGACGGCGTGCCGGCCTCGGGCAAAGTCAACGCCTTCGCCATCGATCCCGCCAACCCGAAAACGATCTACATGGCCGGCGGCCGCGGAACCGGTTTGGAAACGTATTCGAGCGCGGGGATCTTGCGCACGACCGACGGCGGCGCGTCGTGGCAACCGATCGATGCCGGCCTGACCGACCCGTCGGGCGCGATCTCGTCGGTGGTCAACGCCTTATGGCTCGATCCCAAAAACCCGTCGGTGCTGCTGGCGGCCACCGAATACGACGGAATCTTTCGCTCCGCCAACGCCGGGACGTCGTGGACCAACGTCTACCGCGGCACGCAGGCGACGCAGATCGCCTCGTTCGGCGGCGCGCTCTACGCGACGGCCGCCGCGGGCATCCTCCGGTCGTCCGACGGGGGCTCGAGCTGGACGGCGAGTCTCGCGGCGACGGCGGGACGGCAACCGACCGCCTTTGGCGTCGTCGAGGGTTCGCACGGCAACGCGCTCTACGCCGGCATGAGCGACGGCAGCGTCTTCGCATTTCGCGCGGCGGGTGCGCGCGGTACGTGGTCGCAGGTGGGGACGATTCCCTTCGACCGGCACACGGGTACCGACGGCAGCGTTCCCGCCGTGCACCAAATCGCGGTCGATCCGCTCGTGCCCACGACGCTCTTTGCCAGCACGAACGACGGGCGCTGGGATCAAGACCTGCATGCCTCGACCGACGGCGGCAAGACGTGGTATCAAGTGCTGAAGAAGGTGTACTTCCGGTACGGCCTTGGCACGCAGGCGATTGCGTTTAGCGCGGTGCATCCGCACCGGCTCTACGTCGGCTCCGACGGCGGAATGTACTACATCGACGGTGCGGCGGCCAACGTGCCGGCGGCGCAGGCGGCGTATCTCTCGGTGATCGACTTGCGCGACATTTGGACGATGCCCAACGGCAGCGACGACCGCTGCTGGATCGCCTCGGATCAAGGCCTCGACGACGAACCCGATTGCTCGGCCGTTCACCGCCAGCTCGACGACAAGCTGGTGAGCGCCAGCAGCGCGACGGGGCTCGCTCGCCGGTTCGCGCTTTCGCCCGACGGCAAGACGATGCTGGTCTCGCTGCAAGATTTCGATAGCCACTACACGCTCGACGGCGGGAAGACGTGGTTTATCAACTCCGGGGGCCTCTACGAAGACGGTTTCAACGAACTGCAGCCCGGCAATCCCTCGACCTGCTACGCCTACGACGAAGCCTACGGCCTGCGCGTCTCGACCGACGGGTGCGTGCAGTTCGCCCAGCCGGCCGGCAATCAAGGCAAGATCTTTCCGAGTCGTCTGATGACGACGCCCATCGCGTTCGATCCGAAGCATCCCACGACGATGTATCTCGCGTCGGGCTCGGTCGGCGGCGTGGGCTTCGCGCCTTCGCCCAAGGCGGTCTTCGAATCGACCGACGGCGGTGCGACCCTGACGCAGCTGGGCTGGCCGGTCACCGCGCCGGGCGCGGTGGTCGTCGATCCGCGCTCGGGATCGCACATTCTCGTCGGCGATCTTTCGGCGGCGGGCTCGTCGATTCAAGTGACGAGCGACGGCGGAAAGACCTGGACCAAAGCCGCCGGCGTTCCTGCGACGCCGTTCTGGTACGCGATCTCGGTCTCGCCGGTCAACGGCAACGTGGTGCTCGCTTCGAGCGTGGACTCGTCGAATAACGTCTTCGTGCTGCGCAGCACGAACGGCGGAAAGGCCTTCACGCGAATCGCGACGGTCACCAATGCGCCGTTACTGCGCGGACGAGTCGAGCGCGAGCGGCTGGTGCGCGGCGCCGCTGCGATCGGCGGCGACGAAGGAAGCGATACCGCTCAAGCGTTCATCTACTCGCCCGAGCGCGAGATTCGCTTCGATCAGGATGCCGTCAAGGGCATCGCGCCCGTCGCGATCACGACCTTGCGCGGTGCGTTCCTCTCGACCGACGACGGCGCGAGCTGGCGGCGTCTCGACGCCGGAATGGTGGCGCATAGCTTCTGGGGAATTCGCTGGCACGCCGGCTACCTCTATCTCGGCTCCGACGGCCAGGGCGTCGTGCGCTCGAACGCGCGGCTCGGGCCCTAGGCGAAGGCGCGCGCGAGAGCGCGCCGCGCCGCTTGCGGCAGCTCCTCGATCGGCTGCCCTTGCACGAGCGCGTCGACGGCCTGCAGCCGGTCGGCGGGGAGTTCGCGCTCGAGCCGCGCGATCTCGTCGCGCGCTTGCTGCAGCGTCATGCCGAAGGCGGGGACGCGCCGCTCGCGCCGAAGGCGCCGCGCGCCGAATGCCGCCATCGCCGCTTGTTCGAAAGCGCGTGCGTGCGAGAGGATGCGCGCCGACGCTTCCAGCGCGAGCGCCAAGTAGTCGGGATGGTAGTAACGCTCGGCGACCGCGAGCGCGTCGCCCGCGTCGCGCGCGGCGGCCGCCAGCAGCGCGACGTCGCCGGAGGCTTCGTAGCGCAGAAGGTTCGCGCGCGCGAGCGAGAGCGTCGCCCAGATCGTGCGGGCGTCGTCCCCGATGCGCCGGTAATACTCCAGCGCGTGGCGCGCGTTTTCTTCGGTGGCGGCGGCGTCGTGCACGGCGTACGCCGTCTCGGCGAGGTTTCCGTACGCGAGCGCGACCGTCGTCTCGTGCCCACGCCGCCGCGCGATGGCCAGCGCTTCGAGGTAGCGTTCGCGGGCGGTGACGGGATCGCGCGAGCCTTCGAGCGCGATCGAGCCTTGGTTCATGAGCGCGTTCGCGATGCCGATGTCGTGATCGACCGAGCGATAGAGCGCGAGCGACGTGTCGGCGTAGGTCTTCGCGTCGTCGAAACGGCCCGTGTAGATCGACGCGACGGCCAAGCCGTTGTACGCGCGCGCCAAGCCGAGGCGGTCGCCGCCGACGGTAAAGGCACTGACCAGCTTCGGGCCCAGCGCCAGCATGCGTTCGTAGTCGCAGCCTACGTAGGCGACGCGCAAGGCGAGGTAGTGAACGCGCGCGCGCTGCAGCGGCTCGAGCTTGTCGCAGACGGCAAGAACGCGCTGGCACCACGGCGCCCCTTCGAGCGCGCGTCCGCCGTCGGTCCACAGAATGCCGAGGACCGACAGGACGTCGAGCAATCCCGCCAGCCGCGCTTGCGCGTCCTCTAAGCCCCACGCGAGCGCGGAACAGAAATCGTCGTAGCGGCGCGCGACCTCCGCCATCGCCTCGGTCGGGTGCGAGCCTTCGAGGCCGGTCTTGAGGCCGGCTGCAAGTTCGCCGCAGAGCGTGCAGAAGCGGTCGTCGACCTTGCGCCGCTCGAGCGATTGCTCCAAACGCCGCTGCGCGACCGCGCGGATCGGCGCGAGCATCGTATACGTGCCTTCGGCGCCGCGAACGAAGAGCGATTGTTCCGCGAGATCCTCGAGCAGCGTCTCGGCGCGAGGCTCCTCGCCCAGCAGCGCGCTTGCGTCGGACGCGGTGAACGCGCCGGCGAAGCGGCCGCAGAACGCGAACGCGCGCCGCGCCTCGTCGGTCAGCTTCGAGAGGCTCCAATCGACGACGCGGTTGATCGTCCGGTGCCGCGGTTCGGCCACGGCCGACGAGCGAAAGTGTACCGGGCGAGGACGCGCGAGCTCGTCTTTGAGGCGTTCGACGCTGAGCGAGGCGAGCTTGGCCGCGGCCAGATCGATTGCGACGGCGAGCCCGTCGAGCCGCTCGACGATCGCGCGCACCGACGGGCCGTCGCGGCCGTCGACGTCGACGTCGACGTTGGCGATGCGCGCGCGCGCGGCAAAAAACGCCGATCCGTCGGCTTCGTCGAAAGGCAAGACGTCGAGCGTCACTTCGTCGCGTGCGTAGAGCGGCGTTCGGCTCGTGGCAATGACGGCGGTGTCGCCGCGTTCGCGCAGCCGTTCCGCCACCTCGCGTGCGGCGGCGGGCGCGTCTTCGCAGTTGTCGAGAACGATGGCTCGCGCCGGTAAGGGCCGGTGGCTGCCCAGGGTGTCGAGCGGCGTTCGCCCGACGTCGGGGCGCATGCCGAGGGCTTCGACGACGGTACCCGCCACCGCATCGGCATCGACGCCGGCGAGCCGCACGAAGCAGATGCGCGCGCCGCAGCGCGCTTGCCATCGCAGAACGGCTTCGAGCGCGAGTCGCGATTTCCCGACGCCGCCCGGGCCGACCAGCGAGACGTACGCGTGCTCGTCGAGCAGCTGCTCGAGGCGGCGCAGCTCGTGCGTGCGCCCGACGAACGGAACGCGCGTATCGACGCCGTGGCGATCGTACACGCCTACCGCCCCAACCCGTGCGCGGCCGCGGCGGCGAACGCGCCGCGGGCATATCCCGACACGCCCGGCCGGTCGCGATCGATCGACCAGAGCGCGATGCCCGCGTACCCATGCGCGCGTATCCACGCACCGTAGCGCTGCATCTGCGACGGGGTCAACGTCGGCGGACGACGCTGCTCGGGATGGATCTCCAAGCCCATGACGATCTTGGCCGGCCCGAGCGGCATCCCGTTCGGCCCGCGCAGCGCGGCGAACTCTGCGAGCGTATCGAGGTAGCAATCGTCGGCAGCGCCCGGAGACCAGCGGCACGCGGGGTGGCTCGACGGGTGCCAGATGCCTCCGCCGGCGAGTTGCTGCGTGTATTCCATGACGTTGACGAACGTCACGATCGCGCCGATCCGGCGCAATACTGCGACGTCTTCGCCGCGGTCGTCCTTCCATCGAACGGGTTCGTCGGCACCCATCGCAAACGCCGTATACGAGATCGAAAGCGCGGGCCAGCGGTGGTGCGCGGCGAGAATCAGGCCGGCGATTTCGCGCTGGCCGGCTTGCGGCGTCGCGTCTTGGAACGGGATATTCTCGTCGTCGAAATCCAGCCCGTCGAAAACGCCGGGATTGGCGTCGAGCACCGCGCCGACCGCGCGGAGAAATGCGCCGGCGTCCTTGACGCCCCACTGCGAACTGTAGCCGCCGATCGAGAGAAACACTTTGGCGCCGCGCGCGTGGAGCGCCGCCGCGCCGCTGCCGAGCGGGCGCGCGTTATACGGCCCCTGAAACGCCGCGCGTCCGTTGTGGATTTCGAAATCGGCGATCTCGGCGATCGAGACCGTCTCGGGCACGCTCGCGAGCGGGCCGAACTGCGCCGCGGGGTTCGTGTCGTCCCACGACTCCCAATAAGCGCTCAAGAGCGGCTCCGTCGCGCCGCGCAGTGCCGGGGCGGGTGCGCCGGCCAACGCACCGGGCAACGCCGCAGCGCCGCAGCCGGAGAGGCCGAGGGCTGCCGCGAGAAGGGCGGCGATCGGCGGTGCGGCGCGCGAGGAATCCACGACCGGCGATTTCGCGGTCCTAACGCGCGCTTCCGTTCCCGAATCGGCCGTCGAAGAGCGGGTCGGGATCGCCCAACTCGTACGCCGAAAGCGTCGTGGCGAGCACGAGCCACGGCAGCAGCGTCGTAAACGACGCCAGCAGCGCCGGATCGATCCGCCGCGCGCGCACGGCCGCGGCGATCGTCAGCGCCAAGTAGAGCGAGGAATTCGCATATCCGAGGAGCGGGCTCTTCCAGCGAAACCGCACCAGCCCGTAGGTCGCGTAGAGCGCCGTCGTTGCGGCTTGCAGGCGCAGGTACGCCGTACGGTCGGCGGACGGCGGGGCGTTGAGCGCGCGCCAGATTCCCCAGATCGTCAGCGCGTTGTTCGCCGGCCACGCGATACCGAAGGCCCACGCAGGCGGCGCAAACGGAGGTTTGGTGCTCTTGGCGTAGACCGCCTTGGCATTCGCCGTCGGGCCGAGTGCGAGCGCCAGCGCGTTGATCGCCACGCCGGCGGCAATGACGCCCCAGGGACCGTACGCTCGCCGTTCGCTCACGTCTCGCACGTTCACCGCGAGAGTGCTCGCGACCCTTATCGCACTCCATTCGGCGGGTTACTCGAAGATCACCCGAAAGATGTAGTCGCCGCCGACCGGGACGCAATCGACGACGTCGGGCGCGTAATCGCTGCCCTGCGCCGACTTCAGCGCGGCATCGTCGAGCCGGTGGTCGCCCGACGATTTGTAGATCGAGGTTGCGAGCACTTGGCCGTTTGCACCGAGCCGGACGAGCACGAGCGTGACGGCGTCCGAAGCGGTGACTCCGTCGGGGATATCGGGCTCTTGCACGCGCGTGACGTGAGCCGGTACGCGCACCGTTGGGCAGCTCGGTGCCGGTGCGGGGTTGCCGCGTTCGCCGCCCGCTGGAGCGTCTCGCCCGTTGGCGTTTCCGCCGGGCGCACCGTTCTCGCTGCCGCGAGCGGGCGGCACGTAGGCGCGCTCGGTCGCCGCATGCGCGATCGCCGTGCTGCGAACGACGTGCAGTTTTAGCGGCGCCGCGATGCTTCTCGACACCAGCGCGATGCCTTCGTGGAGACGAAGCGGCGTTGCGGTCGAAACCGGCTTGGGCGATGGCGTGGGTGACGGGCGCGGCGTGCGGGCGATCGTGGTGACGCTCGATTCGACGACGTCTTCGGCGACGTCGTTCGATGGCGGCCGGTAGCGGCCGGCGAGAAACCCCAGCGCGACGTGCAAGGCGAGCGAGAACGCCAGCCCCCACCACAGCGCGCGCCGCACGTCGTCAGCGCCCGGCGGCGGCCGGCGCTTCGTCTAAGAGGCGCGAAACGTCGGCAGGCGCCAGACGTCCGGTGTTTCGCAGATGGAGCAGCTCGACGAGCTGCTCGGCCGCCCACAGCATCTCTTCGCGCGCGACGCGCGAGCGGTTGCGAAAGTAGTTGAAGAACACCACCGACGTCACCGCGACGAAGAGTCCGGCCGCGGTCGTGATCAACGCCTCGCTCACGCCCGCCGCGACGACCGCCGGGCTCGAGTTCCCTTTGAGCGCGATATCGTCGAAGGCGTGGATGATGCCGAGCACGGTCCCGAAGAGCCCGACGAAGGGTGCGACGACCGCAACCGTCCCGAGCACGCTGAGATTTTGCTCGAATCCGCGCAGCCGCTTGCGCGAGGCGATCGAGAGCCCGTCGACGATATCCGACTTGTCTTGCTCGTTGCGCGCCAGCCCGGCGCGCAGGACGGCCGGAATTGCGCCGCGCGATGCGTCGCAGACCGCGATCGCTCCCTCGGTATCCCCGGCGGCGATCTTTTCGCCGAGGCGCCGCACGAGCGCCTCGGCGTCGACCCGCTGATGCCACAGAAAGACGAAACGCTCGAAGACGATCGCGACCACCACGATCGATGCCGCCAGCAGGGCGAACATCGCGGGCCCGCCGCGTTCCAGAAAGACGATAAATTCGCTCACGCCGTTCGATACCTCGCCGCCAGCATAGGCGACGAACGTTCACTCGTCGTGAGGGAGCGTTCTCGACTTCTTCACAAGTGCGATCGAGTCGTTCTCAACCGCGCCACGCGGGGCGTTCGCTATTCGAAGCGCGACGCAGCGGCGACGGCGTCGCGAACCGCGTCGCCGACCCCGACGCCGCGATAGGCGTTGCCCGCCAGCGCGAGGGCGGGGTGCGCCCGCACCCGTTCTTCGATCCGCCGAACCAGCGCGCGGTGGCCCAAAGCGTATTGCGGGATCGCCTTCGGCCAGCACGTCTCGTGGTAGGCGACCGGTTCGGCCGCGATGCCGAGCACCCTGGCGAGATCGCGCCGCACGACGGCGCAGGCCGCATCTTCGTCGAGCGCCATCGCTTCCGGATCGCCGGCACCGCCGAGAAAGACGCGCAGGTACGCCGTTTCGGCCGGGGCCTGCGCCGGAAACATCGTCGACGTGTAGAGCGCTCCCAGGATCCGGACGCCTTCGCCGCGCGCCGCGAGGAAGCCGAACCCGTCGAGCGCGTCCGCGACGTCGCTGCGGCGGAAGGCGATGCCGGCGACGCGCATCGGCGCGTACGGAATGCGCCGCAGCAGCGCGGCCAGTTCCGCGTCGCAGCCGTCGACGAGCGCGGCCGCCGCGTCGGCCGGTGCGGCCACGATGACCGCGTCGAACGTTTCGGGCGCGCCGTTGCGGTGCACGTTCCAGCCCGCCAGCAACGGTTCGATCCGGTCGACCGGGGAGCCGAGGCGCACGCGGCTTCCCAAGCGAGCGGCCATCGCGTCGACGACGCGCTCCATGCCGCGCTCGCCAAAGCTCAGCAGCTTGCCGGGTGCTTGACGCGCGCGCAGGAAGCCTCGAATCACCGAGCCGTGCGCGCGCTCCAAATCGTACAGTCGCGGAAAGAGCGCGCTCGCATCGCTGGTGCCCGCGTCGCCTCCGGTAATGCCGAGCAGCGCGGGGGCCACGATCCGCTGCGCGACCTCGCGCCCGAAGTGCCGCGTGAAGAACGTCTCGACGCTTTCGGACTCCGGCTCCCGGCTCGGCGGCCGAGAGAAGATTTCAGCCGCCGCGCGCAGCTTTCCGGCGGGCGACAGCAACGCGGTCGCGAGCGCTTGCGGCGGCTTCGACGGCAGCGCGTGCAGCCGGCCGTTCCAAAAAATGAAGCGCTTCGACGCGGCCGCCGCGACCGGCTCGAGCTCGCTCTCGAGGCCGAGCTCTTCGACGATCGCGTTCAGCTCCGCGGCGGTCGAAAGAAAGCCGTTGGGACCCCAATCGAAGAGCAAACCGTCCAGGTGCTGCGAGCGAATCTTTCCGCCGGCTCGCGCTTCGCGCTCGAAGAGCGCGACCTCGTGCCGCGCGCTTAGGCGAAACGCGGCCGCCAACCCGGCGATGCCGCCGCCGACGATCGCGACGTTCACGAAGCAGCAGGAGCGCTGGCGGAGCAGAGCGCCGCCAGCGCGTCGATCCACTGCGGGTCGTCGTTGAGGCAAGGCACGTACGTAAAGCTCGTTCCCCCGGCGTGGAGAAAACTCTCGCGGCCGCGCATGTCGATCTCTTCGAGCGTCTCCAGGCAATCCACGACGAACGAAGGGCAGACGACGGCGATGCGATCGATGCCGCGTTTGGGGAGCTCTTCGAGCGCGACGTCGGTGAACGGCTGCAGCCAGCCGCCGCCCAAGCGCGACTGGAATGCGTAGCCGTACGCGTCTGCGGGCAGCCCCAGACGGCGCGCGAGCGCCTCGGTGGTCTGCAGAGATTGATGGCGATAGCAGCGCGCGTGCGCGGGGGAGGCGATCTCGCAGCACTGCGGCGAGCTCAGGCAGTGCCCTTTGGTCGGATCGACTTTGCGCAAGTGGCGCTTGGGAATGCCGTGATAGCTAAAGAGCAGATACTGCGCGCTCGCAGCATCGGTGCGGCGGATTGCGGCTTCCATCGCGTCGAGATAGCCGGGATCGGCGTAGAACGGTTCGATGAAGCGGTACGGGTGGCCGCGATCGCGTAGCGCCGCAGCCGCGGCGATCTCGACCGTCGTCGTCGAGGCCATCGCGTATTGCGGATAGAGCGGAACCACCACGACCGGCTCGCCCGGCGCGCAGCGAGAGAGCAGCTCGTCGACGCCGTTGGGGATCGAGGGTTCGCCGTAGCGCATCGCCAGGCCGACCGGCACGCCGGCCTTTGCCTCGAGCGCGCGCCGCGTGCGTTGCGAGATCGCGACGAGCGGCGATCCTTCGTCCGTCCAAATCTTCGCGTACGCTTCGGCCGATTTCGCCGGACGCGTCGGCAAGACGAATCCTTTGACGATCAGCGCGCGCAGCGGCGCCGGAACGTCGATCACGTACGGGTCCATCAAAAACTCGCCGAGGTACCGCCGCACGTCGCCGACGGACGGCGACGCGGGCGAGCCGAGGTTGACGAGGAGGATCGCTATGACGCACCGCCTTCGAAGGGATCGTTCGCGAACCAATCGCGCGCTTGCAGGTACTTGGAGAGCTCGGCCTCGGCCGTCCCCTCGCTCGCGCGCTCGTCGTAGGCCCAGCGCGCCAGCGGCGGAAGCGACATGAGGATCGATTCCGTGCGGCCGCCGCTCTGCAATCCGAACTGCGTCCCACGATCGTAGAGAAGATTGAACTCGACGTAGCGGCCTCGCCGCAGCAGTTGGAACGAACGCTCGCGCTCGCCGTAGGGCTCGCCGAGGCGCCGCTCGACGATGGGAAAGTACGCGTCGGCGAACGCGTGCCCGGCATCGCTCATAAAGCCGATAACTGCGTCGAATGCGTGCGGGGCATCGAACGCGGTGCGGCGATCCCATTCCCCGAACCCGTTCGCATCGAGATAGTCGTAGAAAATGCCGCCCACGCCGCGCGTCTCGTCGCGGTGCTTCAGGTAGAAATACCGGTCGCACCAGGCCTTGAAGGCCGGGTAGAAGCGCGCGTCGTGGCGCCCGCACGCGTCGCGCAGCGTAGCGTGGAAGTGGCGCACGTCGTCGAGCCTCGGATAGAAGGGCGTGAGATCGGCACCGCCGCCGAACCACCACGCCGCGCAGGCGCCGTCGGGCCGGCGCGCCTCGAAATAGCGGTAGTTGCAGTGCGTCGTCGGAACGTGAGGATTGAGCGGATGGAGGACCACGCTGACGCCCGCAGCGAGAAATCCGCACTCCGCGAGTTCCGGACGCTGGGCGACCAGGCTCGGCGGAAGCCGCGTTCCGGAGACGATCGACGTGTTGACGCCGCCGCGCTCGAAGACCGAGCCGCCGGCGATGACGCGCGTCGACCCGCGACCGGCGACGCTCCCGCGCTGCCCGGAGTTCACCCAATCGTCGACCGAGAAATGGGCGCTGGGCTCGAAGGCTTGTACGCGCGCGCAGATGACGCTTTGCAGGCGCGCGACGAGATCGGCGGCCGCGTCCCAAGCGGCGGAGCGCGGTTGCGTCACGACGATCGCTCGTATGCGCGCACGGCATCGACCAGCCGCGCGACGGCCTCGACCGGCGTCGCCGGCCAGATCCCGTGCCCGAGATTGAAGACGTGCGGGCCACCCTCGCCGGCGCGCAGCACGCGCAACGTTTCGGCGGCGAGATCGCCGGCCTGCGCGAAAAGCATCGCGGGGTCGAGGTTTCCTTGCAGCGCGCGGCCGGGCAGCTTGCGGCGCGCTTCGCGCAGATCGGTGCGCCAATCGACGCCGACGCCTTCGGCCGGAATCTCGGCGATCGGTGCGAGCAGGTGCGACGCGCCGACGGCAAAGTAGATGCGCGGCGCGCCCGTTCCCGCCAGCGCTTGCATGATTCGCGCGTTATACGGCAGCGCGAACTCGCGATAGGTGGGTTCGTCGTGAAGGCCCGCCCAGCTATCGAAGAGCTGAATCGCCTGCGCGCCGGCGGCAACCTGCATGCGCAGATAGGCGATGGTGAGCGCCGTCAGCTTTTCGAGGAGGCGGTGCGTCGCGGCCGGCTCGGCCCGAAGAAACTGCCGAAACCGTTCGTACTCTTTCGATCCGCCGCCTTCGATGAGGTACGCCGCGAGCGTGAGCGGCGCGCCCGCGAAGCCGATCAGGGCGACCTCGGGCTGCAGCTCGGCGCGCACGATGCGTAACGCTTCGCCGACGAAGGGCGCGACCGGTTCGCGCAACGCGAGCGCGTCGATCTGCGCCTGCGAACGCAGCGGCGCGGCGATATGCGGGCCCGGCGCGAACTCCACCTCGACCCCGAGCGCCTCCAGCGGCGTCATGATGTCGCTGAATACGATCGCCGCGTCGAGCGCAAAGCGCCGGATCGGCTGCAGAGTGATTTCGGCAGCGATCTCCGGCGTACGCGTCATCTCGCGAAACGACGAGCGCTCTTTGATGGCGAGGTACTCGGGAAGATATCGTCCGGCTTGCCGCATGATCCAGATGGGGGCGCGCTTACCGGAAACTCCGCGCAGCGTTTCGAGAAAGATCATCGTCGCCAAACCTGCTTAGACTCCACGAGACGGTGGGCCTCTCGAAAGGAAAGGGACCGCAGCGTGAAGCTCGCGGTCCCTTTCGAACGGCGTCCGCGCGCCTGCGCGGCACGGATCGCGCGGATTACGCCGCGGGCGGTTTCTTGGTCGCCTTCGGCGCGGGCGCTTTCGACGTTTGCGGCTGCTTGGGAGCCTGCGCTGCGTGCATCGCTCCCGGATTCGCCGGCTTGCCGAGGTTCTGCGGCGGTTTGGCGGCGGGTTTCGCTGCGGGTTTCGTCGCCGGTTTTGCTGCTGGTTTTGTCTGAGGCTTCGACGCTGCCGGCTTCGCCGTCGCTTTGGCGGCTGCGGGTTTTGGCGTCGCCTTTGCGGCCGCGGGCTTCGCCGTCCCGCGCGACACCGGAGCTGCCGAGGTGTGTGCGGCGGGCTTCGGCGATGCCGCCGCTTTTGCCGGCGCGCCGGGTTTGGCTTCGGTACCGGGTTTGAGCGTCGGCCTCACCGCCGGCGTCGGCGGCTTGCCTCTATTGACGCTGGCGAGATTGTTGCGATCTTTCGCAGCCGCAGCGGCCGCTTGGCGTTGCGACTGGGTGGCCGCGACGTGCTCGCGCGTTTGGCGGGCGTATTGCTGCTGTGCCGCGGTCGGCCGCGTGGTGAGGCCGCCCCGGCCGCCGTTGTAGCTGACGCGATTGGTGTTATTGACGACGACGGTGCGGTTGATGTACGTGTTGTGCACGTACGTCGTGTTGACTCTCGTCACCGCGGTATTGTAGCGGAACGCGTTGCCGTTCCACGCACCGCCGGCGTAGCCGTTGCCGTAGTAACCGTAGCCGTAGTTGACGCCGCCGTAGTACCCGACTTGCGGCCCCCAATACCCCTGGTTGAAAGCGTAGTTATTTCCCGACCATCCCCAGTAGCCGGGCGTCCAGTAGAGACCCACGCGCGGCGGGGCGACCCACTGGCCGGGGATCCAATAGTAGCCCTGGGGGCCGTAGCCCCAGTAGCCGGGATTCCAGATGTAGTTCGGATTGGCGAGGACGGGTTGCTGGTAGACGGGAATCGGCGGCGGCGCGGTGATGCTGATCCAGACCTGCGCGCCGGCCGGCATGGGCGCCGCCAGCGAGAGGACGCCGACGGCTAAGCTCAGCACGATGGCGTAAAGACGCACGCTAACCTCCTGTAAAAAAAGACGTCGCGAGTTCCGGCGTCGATTCGAGGGAGCTACGATTTCGCCTTGAATTACGGCACCGACAGAGGAGGACCGCCTAGTGATGATGCGCGTTCGTGCAGCCGTGCTGGTGTGCGCGGCACTTTTTGCGGCGGCGCCGCTGCAGGCGCAGCCGGCGGCGATACGGGTGGACGGACGCATCGCCTTGGCATCGCTGGAATCGCTCTGCGACGGTCATTTGCAGGCGACGCTCGACGGGCTCGCGGCGCTGGCATCGACGCGCGAAGCGGGCAGCGCGGCCTGGGCCCAGATCGAGACCCCGCTGCGCGCCCTGGCTGCCGGGCAAGAGTCGCCGGGCTCGCTGTGGTTTGCAACGCCCGACGGGACGTACTGGACCGTCGACGGCGGGCGTCAGCCGGTCAAACTCGCCGACCGGCCGTACTTCGCACGGTTGCTTGCGGGGCGCAGGGTCGTCGGCGACTTGGTCGTGAGCCGTTCGACGGGCGTACCGGTCGCGGTCGTGGCCGTGCCGGTGCTCGACGCCGCGGGAAAGACGATCGGCGCGTTGGGCGCGTCGATCAAGCTCGACCGCCTGAGCGCGATGCTCAAACGCGAGATGGACGCCGGTCCGGACGTTATCTTTTTTTCGCTCGACGCGCGAGGCACCGTCGGCATCACGGCGACCCCGTCGCTGATCATGCGTACCGCCGGGAGCATCTCGCCCGAACTGGAACCGGCCTTTGCCAAAATCCTGAGCACGAAGAGCGGCACCGTGACCTATACGCTGCACGGGCAGCCGAGAACGGTGATCTATCGAACCTCGTCGCTCACCGGCTGGCGTTACGCCTTCGGCGTCGTCGGTTCGTAGCACCATGACGGCGATCGTTCGCAGCCTCCTAGTTCTCGCGGTTGCGCTGGCGGCCGGCTCCGGCGTCTCTCGCGGCGCCCCGGCAGCGGCGGCCGCGCCGGCAAGCGTCCCGGCGGACATCCGCGCGGTGTTCGGCAAGCCCGCGTACGCCACGTCGACGTGGGGCTTGCGCGTGCTCGACGGCAAGCGCGTGTTGATCGACCTGCACCCGGGCAGGCAGTTTCTCATCGGATCGGTGCGAAAGGTTTTCAGCGTCGGGCAACTGCTCGATGCGGTCGGCCCGTCGCACACCTACGATACGCCGGTCTACCGTCGGGGAGCGGTCTCGGGCGGCGTGCTTGCGGGCGACTTGATCCTGGTCGCATCCGGCGATCTGACGATGGGCGGACGAACGCTGCCCGACGGTTCGATCGCGGTCAGCAACTGGGATCACAACGAGGCCGATAGTCTCGGGAACGCGATTCTCACGTCGCCGAACCCGATCGCCGGATACCTGCGGCTCGCGCGCGCGGTCAAGGCGGCGGGGATCGATCGCATCAAGGGAGACGTCGCGATCGACGACCGGCTCTTCCAGCCGTTCGATTTCCGCAATCAGTTTTACGTGCGGCCGATCTTCGTCAACGACGACGTCGTCGATCTCTCCGTTCAACCCGGCGGTACGCCCGGCTCGCGGGCGAACGTGACGCACCGCCCAATTTCGGCGGCGTTATCGATCGAGAACCAGCTGCGCGTCGGCGAACCGAAATCGAAGGAGACGGTGAAGATCGACCCGGAACTGCCGGCGTGCATCGGGACGCCGTCGTGCCATGCGGCGATCTCGGGCTCGTTACCCACCGACTACGTTCCGCCGCTGACCGGGCAACGGACGCTGGTGCAGACCGTGCGCATCGTTCAGCCGGCCAACTACGCGCGCGCGATCTTCATCGAAGCGCTCGAAGCGGCCGGCGTCGCCGTAACCGCGCCCAAAGTCGAACCGAATCCGGTGTCGCTCTTGCCTGCCAAAGGCTCGTATCGGGCCGCCGACCTGGTTGCGCAACTCAAGGGAATGCCGTACGGCGCGGACGCGAAGCTCGTGTTGAAGGTGAGTTACAACATCGGGGCCGATACCAGCCTCATGCTCTTCGGCGTGACGAAAAACGCGACGACGATGAGCGGCGCGCTGGCGGCAGAGCGGCAAAACCTCGCGGCCCGCTACGGAATCGGCCCCGGCGAGTATCACTTCGTCGACGGCAGCGGCGGCGGCGAAACGACCGCCACGAACGGCGCGGTCACCGCCATGCTCGAGGCGCTCGCCGACAAGCCTTGGTTCCCGGCGTTTCGCGACGCGCTCCCGGTCTTGGGCGTCGACGGATCGTTGGCGTTCGTAAAGGATTTCGCCGCCGATCCGTCGCTCGCCGGAGCGATTGGCCAGGTTCGCGCCAAGACGGGCACCTTCGTTGCGGGCAACGAGAGCGGCATCGTGCTCAAGGGCCAAGCGTTGGGCGGGTACGTCACCACCAAGAGCGGACGCCACCTGACCTTCGAGCTGGTGGTGAACCACGTGCCGATTACCGGCATCCTCGACGTCACGAAGGTCTTCCAAGACGAAGGAGCGATCGCGGCGATGTTATGGCGCGATTACTAAGGAGCGGCGGCATGAAGTTGCCGTACTTCAGCCTCGTCGTCGCGCTCGCGGTCGCGATCGGTTTCGCCGCGGCCGGACCGGCGCGTTCGGCGCAGAGCCCGTCGAGCGCGGCGATCGGCGCTTGGCTTCCCGACCCCGAAGGGGGCTTCGACGCCTGGGCCAAGGGCCGCACCGTCAAGGTCGCCACACCGGAATACTTCCGTTGCGGCACCGCAGCGACGCCGCAGCCCGACGTGCGAGATTTCGACTACGCCGGAAGTGCCTGTCCGCTGCTCGCGCGTGCGACGTCGTTTTCGTACGGGCCGGCGGGGCCGATTCGCGGGGCCGTCGTTTACGATCCCGCTCGCCGGATCGTGCTGTTCGTCAAGGGCTGCTGCGCGTGGCGCGGCTTCGCTCTCGTATCGGGCGTCGCGCCGCCGCCGGTCTCGGTCGCGCAGGCCGATCTCGGCGGCGTTGGTACCGCCCGCGGCGCGTCGCTCGGAATGACGATCGCGCAGGTGCAGAAGATCTACGGCGCCGCGGCGCTGCACGACGTCGCCGGACGGCCCGGCGTCGCCGCGCTGACGTATACGACGATGAAAGGGACGCCCAACGACGACGCCGGCGATCCGTGCGGACAGCTGCAAAGCTTTTCGTTCAAAGACGGCCGCCTCGTCGGGATCGAACTGCTCTCGGGCTGCTAGCCCGGCGCGGTTACGGCACGGTTTCGCGCGGAACCAGCGTCGTCGTTTTCGTCACCGCACCGCGTTCGAAGACGATCTCGAGCGGGCGGCCGCGTTGCTCGGCGACGGACAACCCCGCGAGGCCGAGGTTCGCAGCGGGAACGCCGTCGACCGAGACGATGCGATCGCCGGCGGCGAGCCCGGCTGCGGCAGCCGGCGTCCCGGCGTTGACGTACGAGACCCGCAGGCTTCGCGCGTCCGGCCGATCGATCGACATTCCGTCGAGACTGCCGACGAACGGTTTACCGAAGTTTGCGTTGGGCTTCAAGTAAATGATGCTGCGATCGTAATCCAGCGCGACGTCGAAGCGCGTCAAGATGGCCTCGCCCACGTTCCCCGCGAACGCCGTTCCGGCCAGCGCGCCTTTCGAGGTGTTCGTAATGGCGAAGACCGGCTCGTCGATGCGGTAGGGACCGATTTCGAACGAAGTCACGCGCGTCAGACGCGGCCGCAACGCACCTCCGAGGTTGCCGCTGCTTTGCACGAGGATCGTACCCGGAAGGCGCGACTCCAGCGAGTGGGCGGTAACGAACGACTGCGCGAGCGTACTGTAGAATGCGTTGCCGGTGTCGAACATGAAGGCTCCGCCGATGCCGTCGACGCGCGCCGGGATCACCGGCACGGTGTTCGATTTGAAGTGAATCGCCGCCGCGCCTTTGGGCGGCCCGAACGCCGACGGGTCGGTCAGCGTCAAGCGCCGGTGTACGTAGTCGATCGAAACCACGAAGTTCTTCAGCATCTCGTAGCCCACGATGCCGTCGATCCGGTACGAGGCCATCATCCCGACCAGCGACGGCGGGAGCGCCAGAATTCCGATCTGCTGGTCGCGCAGCGTGGCCGCGCCCGCCGCGATCGTTGCGCCGTTGGCGATTTGCAGGGTGGATTGCTGCTCGCCCGCGCCGCCGGCCGAGACGGCGCCGCTGCCGTGGAGGCCGATCTCGCGCGCGACCTCGGGCGTCACGACGTTGCTGCCGCCGGTGTCGAAAATAACGTGCAGCGGCCGCGAACCGTTGACGCGTATCGCGACGATCACGTGGCCGCGCAGCGGGTCGTCGAGGTCGAACGGAAGCGTCGTCGACGTTCCGTTGGCGATGCTGCCCGTGCGCCGGTTGACGGGGCGCGTAAGGTCGGCAAGGATTGCAGCGGGCAAGAACTCGACGCTGGTAACGGTCGTGCGTTGATCGTCCTTGGGATTGCCGTCGCTGACGGTCACGCCGAACGGATAGAGCACGCCATGCGTGGGGCGATAGTCTGAATAGGTGGTGGTCGTCGCAACGTTGGAGGCGTCGGTCACGACGGTCCTCACCAGCAAGTGCGTCGTCTCGTCGAGCCAGGCCTCGATCGGGTAGCCGCCCTGCGGAACGACTCGCACCACGTCGTACGCCGTGCCACCGAGTTGCTTCTGCCCGAGCGACTCGAACGTCGCTGGATCGGTCGCCGGATTCCACCAGCCGTTGCGCGCAATGTAGGCCGAGGTTCGCGCCGCCTCGGTCGAGGCGGCGTCGTCGAGCGGCTCCACCAGCGTTCCTTGCTGCGACCACGCTCCGAGCGCGTCGTACCCTTGCGCCTGAACCGACCCGGCGACGGTGACGACGCTTCGCGAGCGACCCGTCTTCGGATCGACGTACGACACGTACGGCCCGGTGAGGCCGCTGCCTCGAAACGTGCCGCGCTCGACGATCTCGCCAACGCTTGCCCACGCGGCACCGCCATCGGCTGCGCGTTCGGCGGTGAAGAGATCGGCGGGAGCGGGAGCGCTTCCGACGGCGGCGGCGAGCAAGAGTGCGAGCATCATGAGGATCGGCCTTTCTTCTTGGACATGCGTGAGGCGAGCGCGACGCGCCCGGGAACGTCGTGACGGACGATTGCCGTAATGGAGTTCAAGGCGTCGGCGAGCGAGATCGAAGGTTCGCGGGCCGCGAGTTCGGCGAGCGCGACGAGCGCCGTTTCCGATGCGAGGCCGCAGTAGATCGTCCATGCGACGTGCGGGCTCTCGGTCCACACGCCGACCGTGCGATCCTCGTCGAGAAGATGGGCGACGAGCGCGGCGGCGCCGTCGGCGCTGACGTTGAGCCACGTTCCCGGCCATCGAGCGCGTACCGCGTCGCCGTTCGGCGCGACGATCACGCGCGCGCCGGCTAGGCTTGCCGGCGCGTACGCGTGGACGGAAACGTCGACTCCGCGCGATGCGACATCGCGGATCGCCGGAGCAAGCTCGTCGAGCGCCTCCGGAAAGGCATCGACCACGGCAATGGACCGGGCCGCGGCCAGCAGCGTGCGGGCGCGCTCGTAGATCTGCGCTGAGCCGTGGACGCGATACACGCGGTCGTCGCTGCGGTCGCCCTCGAGCGCGGCGAGAGCGTCGCTTGCCTCGCGGGCGCGGCGCGTGAAGTCGCCGGCCAGCGTGGCGGAAACCTCGGCGTAGGGCGTGGCGCGGTAGAGACGCGCCGAGCCGTCTTCGCACGCGACGATTCCCCGCTGCGCGAGCTCGTCGAGCGCTTTATACGTATTTGCGACGGCTTTCCCGACGTGCCTGGCGATGCGGTATCCCGTCTGCGGGCCGCCGCGCAGCAGCGCTACGTAGATACGAGCTTCCAGGGCGGTGAAGCCGAGGGCCTCGAGGGCCCCGGCCGGGTCGGGCGGCGTTGGTGCAGGCATAGTAGCTTATGCTACTACTATGTCGTTCGATCCTTTCGGGTTTCAGCCGGCGAGGGGAACGGGCCGCGGGCTATGCCCAGAGATCCCACGTAAAGCGATCGTGATGGGGATACCTTGCGCCGTCGCTTGCGGGCGACACCGGAGGCTGTGCGGTGCCGTCCACCGCAGGCTCCTCCTCGGAGGCTTGCGTGCCGGGCGGCGGCGCCGATTCTGCCGGCTCGAATGCTGAAGAACTCATCTGCGCTCTCGCTCCCCGTTGACGTGCGGTCGGCAAGAGCGTAGATGAGTTCCCGCAATCGGTCATGACCTAATTCGGTTACGACGTGCAGATTTGCTTGGTGCGCAGCGGCGGCGGGATCTTTTTCGGAATCGGACCGATGGTGATGTTCACCTGGGTGGGCGCGGGGTTGGCAAACGCGCTCGCCTGATTGGCCGCGTCGTCGAAGGCGAAGCCGTAGGTGGCGTTGTGCAGCGAATACTTATGCAGGATGCACGCGTACTGATTGTTGATGGACCCCTTGGGATAGAAGGTCTTGGGGTTGTCCATCGGGTGCGCCGGCGTCGTCGCAACGCCGCGGTTGAGCTCCTGGAGCAGGATCTTGTCCAACAGATACGCGCAGGTGTTCGGCGAATACTTCGGCGCCGGATTATCTTCGAAAATGTACGCCGTGGTGAACATCGAGGCCGGATAGACGTTTTGCATTCCGCCTTGCTTGAAGATGAAGTTCTTCGCGTCGGCGGTCGCGTTCCAGCTGCTCGGGCAGTAGCCCTTGTATGCCGTCGAGTACGAAATCGGTTTGGGCGGCTTTCTGTAGTAGGCGAGGACTTTGTTGATGTAACCGCCGGCGAAGAAGCCGGGCCCGTTATAGACGTTCGGGAAGTTGACGTGCGAGGGGTTGATGATGCGCGGAACCGCCGGCGAGAAGCCGGGAACGGTCTTCACCAGCTGATTGAACGGAGGATCGCTGACGAACGCTTGCAGGATCTTCGGATAGTTTACGAGTTGCTCGCCGACCTTCTTGAACGGCGCGCTTTTCACGGCCGGTAACACGTCGAGCTGCATCGGCAAACCGAGCATGTCGACGCGCGTCAAGTTGACGAAGATGCCCGGATTGTTGTTCGAAAGTTCGACCGTGTCCCACGGCTGGTTGTAGCCGGGGCCGGGCGTCCATCCGCTGGGGCCGACGAATCCGCCGCCGGCCGAACCGGCAATGACCAGCTTCGGACTGAACGAAATCCACAGCCGGCCGCCGTTGAAGAGCGGCAGCTTAAAGGCGGCTCCCGCTTTGCCGAGCGAGCCCGGGAAGCATCTCGAAATCGGAAACGCGGTCGCCGAGTTCCCCGCCGCAAAGGTGGTCATCGTGCCTTGCGCGTTGAGAAACTGATAGCCCCCGGCGTTGGGAACGTTCGACGTGTAGAAGAGGTTCAAGCCGGCCGCAGGCAGGCCCGACATATCTTTGATCACGACTTTGACGCCGCCGTTTTTGAAGGGGACCGGACAGCCGTTGGCCATCGGCGCGAAGCCTCGCATCGGCACGTGCGCGAGACCGTTGGGGCTCACGGCCGTCGGCGTAACGCCTCGCCATCCGGAGCACGCTGCGGCCAGCGCGATCGCCCCCACCGCAAACCAACGCCAATTCGGAATATACGTCATCGTCAGAGCCTCCTCGTCTGCAACAGCGGGCGCCCCGCCCGCATGCATGCGGCGCTTGCGACGACCCGGCTAGTCTCGAAACGCAGTTCGACGGCGGATGGTGCCTTCCCAGCCGAGGCGCCGCGGCCGGGGAACCCGAACCAAGGCTGCGTGAAGACGTACGCAACGGCGCTGTGGTTTCGGCTCGGCGCGGCGATCGCGGCGGGCGCGATGCTGGCGAGCTGCGGCGGCGCGGCGCCGGCGGCGCCGGCGCTTCCGGCGGTGCCGGCCGCACGGCAGGCGATGCCCGCAGGCACCGCAATCCCGATACGGCACGTCGTGATCGTCGTGCAAGAGAATCGCAGCTTCGACAACGTCTTTGCGGGGTTTCCCGGCGCCGACGCGCCGACGGTCGGAAAGCTTCCCAATGGAAGCACCATGCCGCTGCACACGATTGGGTTCGACACCGTCGATCCGCTGCATAGCTTCGCGCAGAGCCTGTCGGATTACGACGGCGGAAAAATGGACGGCTTCGCCAACGGCGGCGTATATTACGGGCCTCGCGGCTACCCGCCGGTTCAGATGAGCCGGCTCGATCCCAAGCTCACCGCGCCGTACTGGACGATGGCGCGCCGGTACACGCTCGCCGACCGCATGTTCCCCACCGAACACGGGCCGAGCTGGACGGCGCATCTCAATCTGGTTGCCGGAACGACCACGATCTCGCCGACGACCGCCATCATCAACTTCCCCACCTCGATCTTCGGCGAGTATTGCGGCGCGCCGAGCTACGTTCGCACCAAAACCGTCGACGCGGCGGGCCAGTACGGCAACGGGCCGTACCCGTGCTTCACGCAGTTCCGCACGATGGCCGACGTGCTCGACGCGGGCGGCGTTTCGTGGCGCTACTACGCGCCCTCGATCTCCGGAGGGTCGTGCAGAACGGCCTGCGGCGGGCAATGGTCGCCGTTTGCCAGCATCAAAGACGTCCGCGACGGGCCCGACTGGAAGAACGTCGTCGGGCCGCCTCCCAGAGCATTGAGCGACATCGCCAGCGGCCGGCTCGCCGACGTCACGTGGATCGTGCCCGAGTCGCCGTGGTCGGATCACGCCTACGCCGGCGCGCTCCCGGAAGGCCCGTCGTGGGTTGCGTCGATCGTCAACGCCGTCGGCAAGAGCCGGTTCTGGAACGACACCGCGATCGTCGTCGTGTGGGACGAATGGGGCGGATTTTACGACGACGCCGTTCCACCCCAGCTCGATTTTCGCGGCCTCGGGATTCGCGTGCCGTGTCTCGTCGTTTCGCCCTACGCGAGGCGCGGATACGTTTCGCACACGCAATACGAGTACGGCAGCATCCTGAAATTCGTCGAAGAGACCTTCGGCCTGCCGCCGATCGGCCCGGCATCGGCCGGCTACACCGATACGCGCGCGACCAGCATCATCGACGCCTTCGATTTCACCCAGTCGCCGGCGGCGTTCGAGCCGATTCCGGCGCCCTATCCTCCGTCGACGTTTACCAACGCCGCCGAATCGCATCGGGCGCCGGACGACGATTAGGCCCTAGGGCTCAGCACTTCGGCAGTGCGCCGGTTTTGGTGAGCGCCTGGTTGCGCGACCAGCAGTTGCCTTTGCCGTCCGCGGGCTCCCAAGCCAGATCGAGACCGTTATGGAGCGCCGTGTTTCCGACGGTGCGCGTCTTCTCGGGCAACGGGTTGTACTTGAGCGCCTTGCACTGGCTGGCCGTGAGCGTGAACGCGGTGCACACGTCGGTGAGCGCGATGCCGTAGGCGCGGTTGTTGGTGACCATGTTGTTCAGCGTTTGGTTGTTGGTTCCGCCGATGTCGAGAATGCCGGTCCCCGGCGGGACGGTGCACACTACGCCGCCGGTGCACTTGTTAGCGTTATTGTTCTGCGTGACGACGTTGTTGCTGATGACGTTGCCGTAGCTGCGCTCCAGCGGATCGCCGGGGATGATGAACTCGAGGATGCCGCCCGTATTATCGTAGGCGGTGTTGTAGTCCATGAGCGAATCGATGGTATTCTCGAACTCGAATCCCGACACGTTGTCGTAGGCGACGTTGTGATCGACGTGGATGTGATCGGAGATGCCGACGTAGAAGCCGGTGTCGGTCGCGTCGGTAGCGACGTTGTTATCCATGCGGCCGTTGCTGGAGAAGACCGGATAGAACGCGTAGACCTTGCTCTTGGCCACGGCGTTGTACGCCCACTCCCAGCCGTCGACGCAGCTCAGCTCGATGCCGGTATCCTTGAATCCGGTCACGGTGAAGCCGACGACGCGGTTGCCGGAGATTTGGTACTTCTTGCTGCAGCTGTAGTATTTGCCGATCCCGATGCCGATGTAGAGGCCCTTCGGATTGTCGAGCACGACGGCGTTGGCGCCGCTCAGGCCGACCAGCGTGATGTCGTTCTTCGTAATGCTGACGGCGCAGGTCTCGTTCGCCTTGAACGGACAGGGGCGCCCGGCTTCGTGGTAGGTGCCCGGCTGCACCACGATCGTATCTCCGGGCGAGGCCGAATCGACGGCTGCCTGAATGGATTGGCCGGGCTTTACGACGATCTGCTTGGAGTTCGGCCGAATGAAGGCCTCGATCTTCGCTTCGCGCGCGTTTCGTGCGGGAGCCGCTTGCGGCACGCTCGCCGTTCCCGCGGCCGTGCCGCCCACTGCCGGCGTGATGCTTCGTCCGCCGCAACCGGCGAGCGCGAGGGCTAAGGACGCGGCCAAGATGGGCGCGCAAGCGATGGTCGTAAGGGAGCGTTTCATAGCGGTTCGATTCTCCGTGGGCGTCAGTTGGTTACGATGACCGTGCCGGTCATGAAGGAATGGATCTTGCAGTGGTACGCATACGTTCCGGGCTTGCGAAAGACGCGCGACCAGGCGTGGCCTTTGTAGAGGAACGGCGAGCTGAAGGAGCCGTCGTTGGCCGTCACCGTGTGCGTCAGCGGATCTCTATTCGACCAGCGCACCGTCGTGCCGGCCGCGATTTTCAACGTCTTTGGCCAGTACGCTTCGCTGACGATCTTGACGGGCGAAACGGCGCGCGGCATCGAGGCTGCCGGGCCCGAGGCGTCCCCCATCGCGGGAACGGCGGTCGAATTGGCGCACGACGAAACGGCGACCGCTAAAGCGGCGCCAAAGACGGCGCGACCGAAGAGAACGAGCATCGGCACCTTCCACGCAACGAGGGCGACCCGGCGAACGTTCCATTCCGAGACGCGGCGAAACGGGGCCTGCTTGGTCTGCACGGTCGCGACTGAAGAAATTGACGGAGCGAGGGGCCGCCGCCTACGATACTGCTGATGTCTACACCACCGGGGCGGCTCGTGCGCCGCGCGTTCTTCCTATTGGCGTATGCGGCCTTGACCGCGTGCAACGGCAGCAGTGCACTCGCTCCGGCGCCGTATGCGGCGCAATCCAGCGTGCAAACCGGCGATCTGAGCAATCCGCCGGAAGTGAGGAGCGTCGACGGCGTCGCACGTCTCGAACTCTCGGCGGTGATCGATCCCGCGACGGGCGCCCCCGCGCTGGAGTTCGACGGCGCGCTGGTTCCTCCGACCATCCGCATCGCGCCGGGCGACACGATCGACATCGTCTATCACAACGCGCTGCCGAGTTCTCGGGTAGAGCCCTTCAACGAGACCAATCTGCATTTTCACGGGCTCTCGGTATCGCCCAACGCGCCGGCCGACGACGCGATCGGCGTGCACGCGATGCCCGGGCAGACCGTGCGCTATCGCGTTCCCGTGCCGAAGACGCAGCCGCCCGGGATCTATTGGTATCACTCGCACGCGCACGGCGAGTCGAACTGGCAGGTGCTCAACGGGATGTCCGGCGCGATCGTGCTCGACGGCACCGCGTCGTTTTCGAAGGCGACGGCAGGTTTACCGGAGCGCATCATCGTCTTGCGCAACGTGCTGGCGCATCCGAACTATCGCGAGACGCTGCCGCACCCGCGCCGGCCCGGCGCTCCGTGCGGCAAACCCTTCGATATTCCCGGCGAGTACACGACCGTCAACGGGCGGCGCGCGCCGGTAAACGTCGCGATGCTGCCGGGGCGGCGCCAGTTCTGGCGCGTCGTCAATGCGTCCGCCGACGGATACTACGATCTCAGCGTCGACGGCGCGACGCTCAAGCTCGTCTCCTTCGACGGGGTTCCGGCGGTCGCGTACCCCGGCGGAGAACAGCGCGACGTGCGAGACGTGGTCGTGCCGCCGGCCGGGCGCGTCGAGTTCGTCGTCGAGGGCGCCGCACCCGGCGCAGCGTTTCGGACCACGTGCACGGATACCGGACCGCTGGGCGATCCCAACCCCTCGCAGCGGCTCGGAACGATCGTCGGCGATCCTCCGAACCTGCCGCTCGTGCCCGCGCCCGGCGCGACGCCGCCGGCCTTCGGAACCTACGAAGAAACGGTGGGCACGGATTTCGCGCAAAAGCGCACGATTCTATTCAGCGAGAACCGCACCGGAACGGTGTTCTACCTCAACGGCAAGCGCTACGCTCCATCGGATGGCCCGATGTTTACCGCGCGAGCCGGAACCGTGGAGCGATGGACGCTGCTCAACTTCACCCGGGAAGTGCACGCCTTTCACATCCATCAGGTGCATTTCATCGTCCACGACATCGACGGCGTGCGTCAGCCTTCGGTGTGGTGGGATACGGTGAATCTTCCGCCCGCCGATCGTAGCGGGAAGCCCTCGGTCACGCACGTCACGGTGGATTTTCGCAATCCCATCGTCCGCGGCACGTTTCTGTTCCATTGCCACATTCTGCAACACGAAGATCTCGGGATGATGGCGAAAATCGCGGTCAAGTAGGGCGCCGGGGACCCGTCGCCGCCGCGGGCGGGTTCGCAAAGCGAACCGGGTGTTCGCATAATCCCGTCGTCAGCCGTAAGCGGACGATGCTCGTCAGCCCGGCGTCGACGCGCACGGCGCCGGAGATCGCGCACGCCGAGGCGGTCTTGGCAACGATGCCGTAGCCGCCCGGAGCTAGACCCGAAAAATGAAACGAGCCGTTCGCTTCCGATACCGTTGTTGCCATCGTGCGATCGGCGTTGATGGCGACCACCGAGAGCGGCACGCCGGCAGCGAGCTTGCCGCTGGGATCGACGATCGTCCCGGCGATCTGCGGGGGCGGCGAGATCGCGGCCAGCGCGAGCGTCAAGCAGGCAACCAGATTCGCGTTCAGCATAACATCGTCCATTTTAGCAAAATAGCGGTGCCGCGCGCAGCGGATTCCGCGTCGGACCGCCGCGCAACGAGCCGGCTCGACGCGGGGGATCTGCGCACCCGGGGAGCACGTTCGTGGTCGTCGATGCGACGCAGGGCGCGTGCGCCGGCGGCGGCCAATATGCGGCGCTCAACCTCGAGGGCGGATGCGAAATCTACTCCCCGAGCGACGTCGAGGCGCCGGGGCGCGCGATTCTCGCGCCGCCGCCGGCCGGCAGCTGCCGCGCGCGGGCAACGACGCCGCCCCTAGCCGCCGGCGCGTTGCGATTCCTCGGCGCAAGCAAGCATTCACCCGCCAGCATCGAAGCACTGCATTCGAGGAGAACTCCGCGATGATCGAACGAATCGCGCTGTTGGCGTCGCTCGCCGCGCTGACGCCGAATGCGAATCCCGACGCGACGAAAGTCTATCTACCCGCCTTCTACGAGTCGGTGATGGCGATGGCGCCGGCCGGCAAGCTCGGTGAAGTCGTCAAGAAAGAAGAGATTTCGACCAGCGTCGAGGGCGCGCGCGCGTGGCGCATAGCCTACATCTCATCCGACATCAACGGGAACGCGACGATCTCGACCGCCATCGTCGCCGCGCCGGCAGGCGATCCGCCGAAAGGCGGCCGCCCGGTGGTCGTGTGGGCGCACGGAACGACGGGGACCGCCGAGAATTGCGGGCCGTCCCAACAAGTCAATCCAGTCCAGCCGCTCAACGAGTATTTTCTGATCGGCGGCAACTCCGCGACCGATTACGGCCTGCCCGCGGTCGACCGGTTCGTCCGCGACGGGTACGTGGTGGTCGGCACCGACTACCAAGGTTTGGGTGGCGGCGGTACGCATCAATACATGGTCACGACGACGCAGGCGCACGACGTCATCGACGCAATCCGTGCGGCGGGTGCCATGCCGGAAACCGGAGCCGGGAAGAGAGCCGTCATCTACGGGTGGTCGCAAGGCGCCGGTGCCGTGGTGACCGCAGCCGGACTTCCGGACTACATCGCCAAAACGGGCACGGCCTTCGACGGAATCGAGCTCGTCGGCGCGGTGGCGATGGCGCCTCCCGACGTCGCGGCCACGGTCACCTCGATGCCTACCGACGAAGCGAGCGCGCAAAAGATGATCGACCAGCTCGAATCTTCATTCTCGGGAGCGTTCAACTTTTCGCACGTCGCGATGACGTTCTGGGCGATGCCGGCCGCGTTCTCGAATCTTCAGTTAACCGATATCTTTACGCCGGAGGGCGCGCAGGTGATGAACCGCGTGATGACCGGAAAATGCATTCACGCGCTGGCCGACACGCTGAACTATACCTACGGTGCGTCGTACAAGTCGCTGCTCAGGCCGCAGGCGCAGAACGCGCTGGCCTGGGCCAAAGCGCTGGTCGCGGGAAGCGTTCCGCCGGTGAAACCCATCGCGCCGGTGATCGTCTATTACGGCAAAGACGACACGACGGTGCCGCCCGTCATGGGCGAGCTCTACCAGGCGCAGATGTGCAAGATCGGCGGCAACGTGGCGCGCGTGCAACTCGAAGGAAACCAAACGCACTACACCACGCCGCCGGTCGCCGAGCCGCTCTTTACCGCGTGGATCGAAGGCCGTTTCGCCGGAAAACCCGCCGAAAACGGCTGCAGCCCAACTATCGCGCAATAGTCGCGGCCGGCGGCGCCCAGGTTCCGTCGATAATCGATGGCGGGGTCGCTTTGGGCCAATAGAGACGCATCATCAAGACGTACGCGCCGGCCGGCGACGGCAGCCAGTTCGATTGCGGAACGCCAGCCGGCTGTTCGTGCGCGATGTACAGATCGGTCGAACCGTCGGCGTTGGTCTCGAGCGTATTGCGCGCGCTGACCGTGTACTTGTTGAGCGCGTTCGGATAGAAGAAGTAGTCGGGCGTGTACATCGTCAGCGACCAGAAGCCGTTGACGGGCGGAAGCGTTCCTTTCGCAAAGTGCATCACGCGCGTGACTGAGCCGTCGTACTTCTCGTTCGCCGACGGTGCGTCACTGGTCGGATAGACCGCATCCTGCGGCCGGTTCGCGCCCAGCCCGATCGCCGTGATGAAGGCCCGCTGCAGATAGTGCGTTCCGTACGTGCCGGCATCGGTGGTGTAGGTCCAGCCGTTCTTCAACGTACCGGATTGAGCATAGTGGGCCATGATCTGGCCGAACGCGGCCTTCGGAACGCTCTGAACCGCGGCGGCCGCGTCCGAGCCGAGATTCGACGAAACAAACGGCTTGCCGGGGATCAATCCGATTTTGGCCATCTCCGCAACCATCGGGGCGTCGGCGGCGGCGGGCGGATTCTCGACCATGAGCTTCGCCAGCTCGGTGAAGTACTGGTCGAGGGTCATGCCGTTGACTTGGTCGCGCACGGAGAGCGTCGACTGCCACGCGGGATGGATCTTGCCGGGCGGCGGCGTGTAGGGCCTGCCAAGCGCGCTGAGCGGTTCGAGCACCATCGCGTCCTGCATGGCGTGGACCGCGGCGTAGTCTTGCGGCGTTCCCGTGCAGTAGATGCGCCCGAGCAGCCACACCATTCCGGTCGGCGACTTCAGTTGCGTGAGGCCGGCCGGTACCGTACCGTGCCATCCCGGGCCGGTGATGAGATAGGCCTGTGCGCCGGTTCCGGTGGTGCGCTTACCGGGCACCTGAAAGACGTCGGTCCATCCGCTGAGCATCGGCATCAGGTAGTAGCGCCCGTGCGCGTCGGGAATCTTCAGTACGTACGGCTCGGCCGTGACGTCGAGCCACGCCTGCGTGTAGAGCGTGTCTGCGTTCGGCGCGGTGACGCGATGATCGTCGGCGGGCGGATAGGCGCGAAATCGTACCAACTGGCCCATCGGCGCGGCTTTGCCGTCGTTCGACGCGACGTTGGTCAACGAACGCCGCGTGAATTCCATCGTGACGAGCGGATAGCCGTAAATGTATGCGTCGGTGGCGATCTTCACGGCGTCGGCGGCCGATACCGCCGGTGAGGCTGCCGGCGACGCGCCCTGCGCGGCAAACGCGCACGCGACGGCGAGCGATGCAAGGCGGGCGATCCGCCCGATGGCACGATTCATTGGCTCGATTCCACAAAAGCGAGGAGAAAAGACCCGGCACTCCAGCCTACGATGCCCCGGCCCAGGCGTCTATCCGAAAAATGCAATTGCGCGAGCGCCGGTGCGGCGCCGCCCAGGCTGGTCGCCGTCGAGCGTCCACCTCGGTGAGTCTCGGAGGAGCGCGACCAGGCCGTTCTTAATCGGTCTGGCATGCTGCCAGTTCCGGCACCGTTTACGCCTCCGCCGTACGTTCAACCTTACTGCAGGGATGCAGGGCAAATGAAAGGCGTGAACGTGCCGCCCGCACCGCAGCGGCCGGGAACGAACGTCGCGCACGCCGCGCTCGTCTTTCTGGGCGGCGATTTTGCGGGAGACGTCTACGTCACTCGCGAGGGTTCGGTTTGGTATCAGCTGGGAACGACGCGTTACGTGCTTCAGAAGCGTACGGAGGCGGCCATCGCATCGGTACTCGGGCACGCGCCGGACCATAGCGCCGGGGAGTTCTATAAGATCGGCCCCGCCGCGCTCGTGGCGCTGATTGCGAACGGCGGCACGATCGTCTCCTGCTTTTAGCGCCGTACCGCCTGCGTTCAGCCGAACGGGAACGAACAAAAAAGCCGCGCAAAACGCACGGCTGAAATTGGTAGCCCCAGCGGGATTCGAACCCGCGTTACCGCCGTGAGAGGGCGGCGTCCTAGGCCTCTAGACGATAGGGCCATGGCTCCCGGAGATGGACTCGAACCACCGACATGCAGATTCAGAGTCTGCCGTTCTACCAGCTGAACTATCCGGGATTAATCGCGACGGTCTATACTACACGACCCTCGGCACTCCTTGCAAGCGGAGCCGCCGCTTGTTGCGAGCACCAAAGGTCTCCGTCTGGCTATGGCAGTTCGGGCAGAGCATGCGAAGGTTATCGAGTCGATGGTCCAACCGATTCCCGTTGATGTGATCGATTTGTATGGCTAGAGGGCGCCCGAGCCATTCGGAAATGCCGCAGCTTTCACAGCGATTTTGGATCACCCCCTCCTGAAGGAGCCGCAGCTTCACGTTTTTCCGGTCCCCGGGCTTCGACAGTAGGATGTCGAGCGGCTTACGGCTAGGCCTCGTCCGGATCTCGCCACGCTTCCGCGCCTTGTCCCACGACTGAGGAAAGAATCCGAACTGCTGAACGCAGTCCCGAACGCTGTGTCCCTCGTCGTAGTACGCCTGAATGGCCGCCCAATCGTACCGTCGCCGGCGGTCGGGGAAGGCGCAGGACCGCACCAGCAGCCGGCCTCGCCGGATGGCTTTCACCCAGGCGGTATGCGAGAACCCGAAGCGGGCCTGGCACTCGACGAAGCCGTGGCCCTCGTCATAATAGGCCTGAATCGCTGCCCAATCGTACGAGCGTTTCGGCATGGGGCCATCGTCGCACAGGGCTGTGCCATCAGGGTGGCAGCGCCGGTGGGATGCTGCCGTTCGCCTTGGGTAGAAAAGAAGCGCTCCGCCCACCAGTGGCGGAAGATGCGACTTTTGAGCAGGCAAGCAGGGAGGGACTCGGTGCAGGCGATCGTGTTAGTTGGGGGTGAGGGCACCCGGCTGCGTCCGTTGACGTATGGGACGCCCAAGCCGATGGTCCCGATTCTCAACGTGCCGTTCCTGGCCCGGACGATGGAGCGCCTCTACGAGGCGGGCATCCGCGACGTCATCCTGCCGGCCGGCTACATGCCGCAGTCGATCGTCGACTATTTCGGCGACGGCTCGGCCCTCGGCATGAAGATCACCTACGTGATCGAGGAGACGCCGATGGGCACGGCCGGCGCGATCAAGAACGTCGAGCAGCACATCCGCGGCCGCTTCTTCGTGCTCAACGGCGACGTCCTCACCAGCCTCGATCTCAAGGCAATGCTCGACTTTCACGACCGCAAGGGCGGGATCGGCGCTCTGCACCTGATCCGCGTCGACGACCCTTCGGCCTTCGGCTGCGTGGTTCACGACCCGGAGGACCACGTCTCCGCGTTCGTCGAGAAGCCGCCGAAAGGCGAGGAGCCGTGCAACGAGATCAACGCCGGCACCTACCTGCTCGAGCGCGAAATCCTGGATTTCATCCCGCCCGGACGGAACGTCTCGATCGAGCGGGAGACGTTTCCGCAGGTCATCGCCGCAGGCAAGGCCCTGTATGCGTACACGACCGACGACTACTGGATCGACCTCGGCCGGCCGGAGAACTATCTGGCCGCCCACCGCGACGTCCTGAGCGGCGCCATGCCGCTGGCGATCGAGCCCGGCATCAGCGGGCCGGGGGCCGAGGCGCTGCGTGGCCATCCCGGGATCACGCCGCCCGTGCACGCCGATCTCGACGTCGCCGTCGACGCCAGCGCGAAGCTCGGGCCGAACGTCGTCCTCGGCCGGGGCTGCAGCGTCGGCTCCAACGCCGTCGTCCGCGATTGCGTGCTCTGGGAGCGAGTGAGCGTCGGCTCGGGCGCCATCGTCGAGGATTCGATCGTCGCCACGGGCGCGGTGATCGGTCCCCAGGCACGGGTGGGGCGCGGAAGCGTGCTCGGGCACGACGTGGCGATCGAGCCTGGGGCGGTTTTGGAACCCGGCTCCCGGGTCGGCGCGCCCGCGAAGGCGAACGTATAGATTCTGCGGGTAAGCCATAAGCAGAGATGGCAAGCGCGTTTATGCTGCAGCTTTAGACGGGTAATCTCTGTTATAGAAGTGGAGGGGCTGCCAGCATGATGCCGCCGCGTGCGTTATTCGTAGGTTCGTATCCGCCGCGTGAATGCGGCATCGCGACGTTCACCAAGGACGTCGTCGACGCGTACGACCGAGCGTTCGGTTTTTCGAGCGAGATCGTTGCCGTCGACGAGCCGGGGGGCGAAGTGCGCCGCTACGGGCCCGAAGTCATCGCGCGTATCTCCGAGCAGGACCTCTTTAGTTACGGCGCCGTCGCGCGCATCGCGAACCGGCATCCCGCCCAGATCGTCAACATCCAGCACGAATACGGGCTCTTCGGCGGCGAGCGCGGAGAGTGGCTGGTCGAGTTCATGCGGGCCGTGGACAAGCCGGTCGCCTTGACGATGCACACCGTGCTGCCGGAGCCCGACGAAACGATGCTCCGCGTGACGCGCGACCTGTGCGAAGCTTCGTCGCGCGTGATCTCGCTCTCCGAAACCGGGCGCAGCCTGCTCGAAAATGTTTACGGCATCGATCCCGAGGTGCTGCGCGTGGTGCATCACGGCGTGCCCGACGTGCCGTTTCAGAGTACCGACGCGGCCAAAGCGTCGTTCGGCATCGGCCAGCGAACCGTCATCTCGACGTTCGGCTTGATCAACCGCGGGAAGGGACTCGAGTACGCCATCCAAGCGATGCGCGACGTCGTCGACCGCCATCCCGAAACGCTCTACCTCATCCTGGGCGAAACGCACCCGGTGGTGCGCCGGCGCGAGGGCGAATCGTATCGCGAATCGCTGCAGGAGATGGTACGCGAATACGGCCTGCAGTACAACGTGCAGCTCGTCGACAAGTACCTCGATTTCGACGAGCTCGTCAGCTATCTCGCGGCGACCAACATCTACTTGACGCCGTATCTGAATCCCGTTCAGATCGTGAGCGGAACGCTGGCGTACGCGGTCGGATGCGGTAAGGCGATCGTCTCGACCCCGTATCTCTACGCCCAAGAGCTGCTCGCGCTCAATCGCGGCTTCCTCTGCGACTTCCGCGATTCGAAATCGATCGCGACCCAGCTGCTGCGCCTGCTCGACGATCCGGCGCTGCGCCGCGCGACCGAGCGGCGCGCGTATCGCTTCGGCCGCCAAATGACGTGGCCGCGCGTCGCCGGCAGCTACGGCAGCGTCTTTGCCGAAGCGGCACCGCCCGACGCCGCCCTCGCCATGGTCTCGTCGGCGTAACGATGGCATCGCTCCCGCCACTCGACCATCTCGCGGTGCTCACCGACGGCGTCGGCGTGATTCAGCACGCCGTCGAAACGGTACCCAACCGCAGCACCGGCTACTGCACCGACGACGTGGCGCGGGCGTTCATGGTCGTCCTGGCTCGGCTGCGCCTCGCTCCCCGCGACGAACAGGCGACGCGTCTCGCGTCCACCTATCTGTCGTTCCTGGAGAGCGCCCAGCTCGAAGACGGCCGCTTTCACAACTTCATGTCGTACGAGCGCACCTGGCTCGACGAGGTCGGCACCGAAGATAGCTGCGGGCGCGCGATGTGGGCGCTCGGCTACGGCATCCGCTACGCTCCCAGCGAGCCGTGGCGGCGGGTCTGCCGGATGCTCTTCGACCGCGGGCTCGAATCGATCGACAGCTACACGTTCCTGCGACCGCGCGCGTACACGATGCTCGGCCTGGCCTACGCCTTCCCGGCGCTGCACGACGCTCGCTACGCCGCCGCGTTCCGCTATCTCGGCGACGCGCTGGCCCAAGCGTACGAAACCACGCGCGGCGTCGATTGGCCGTGGTTCGAAGAGACCATGACCTACGACAACGCGCGCCTCCCCGAGGCGATGCTTCGCGCCGGTCACGCGCTGGGCGACGCCGCGTACGGCGACCTTGGGCTCGTCACGCTCTCGTTCGTGGAGCGCCTGACGATGCAAAACGGCATCTTCGTCCCGATCGGCAACGACGGGTGGTATCGCCGCGGCGGGTCGCGGGCCATCTACTGCCAGCAACCGCTCGAAGCGGCCGGCATGGTGGACGCCGAGCTTGCCGGATTCGATGCGACCGGCGACGAGTCGCGTTTGGCCAACGCCCAGGCCGCCCTCGCTTGGTTTTACGGCAAGAACACGCGCGGCGAGACCATGGCGCATGGCGGCGGCAGCTACGACGGCTTGGGCGCCGACGGCGTGAATCGCAACATGGGTGCCGAATCGACGCTGGCGCTGCTCGCGGCGGCGTACGCGTTGGCGGAGCGCCAAAAAGTCGCCCTTCGCGTGGTGCGCTAACGCCGCGTTTCTGCCGAAAATAGGCCCCCAAGGCCGATAGGCCTCCAGTGGCGAATCACGTCTGATGCTCCTGGAGACCGAAATTCTCAACGACGCGCAAGCCGCCGCCGTTCAAAAAACCGATGGGCCGGTGCTGATTTTCGCCGGCGCGGGCAGCGGCAAGACCCGAGTGCTCACCCATCGCATCGCCTATCTGCTCGAAGAGCGGGAAATCCCGGCCGATCGCATTCTGGCGGTGACCTTCACCAATAAGGCCGCCGGCGAGATGAAATCCCGGCTGCACGCGATGGTCGGTCCGGTCGCGCGCGAGATTTGGGTCGGAACCTTTCACTCGATGTGCGTGCGCATCTTGCGCCGCGACGGATCGCGCATCGGGATCGCGCCCAGCTTTGCGATCATCGACGATTCCGACCAGCGCCAGCTCGTCAAGGAAATCCTCGACGATCTCGATTACGACGAGCGCCAGCTTTCCCCGGGCGCCTGCCTCGCGGAGATCGGCAAGGCGAAGAACGCCCTGCTCTGGCCGGAGCAGTACGCCGAAAAGCAGACCGGCTTTTTGGGCGAGCGCATCGCCAACGTCTACAGCGAGTACCAGCGGCGCCTAGCGCAGTCGAACTCGCTCGATTTCGACGACTTGATCGTGCGCACGATCGACCTGCTCGAACGCGACAAGGCGACGCGCGAGAAATACCAGCACCGCTTCGAGTACGTGCTGGTCGACGAGTACCAAGACGTCAACGCGGCGCAGTACCGTTTGATCGCGCTGCTGGCCGCCCATCACGGCAACGTGACCGTCGTCGGCGACGACGATCAATCGATCTATTCGTGGCGCGGCAGCGATTATCGCATGATCCTGCGCTTCGAGGAAGATTTCCCGGGCGCGTCGATCTTCAAGCTCGAAGAGAACTACCGCAGCACCCAGCGCATCCTCGACGCGGCCAACGCGCTCGTCGCCAACAACCGGACGCGCGCGGCCAAGAAGCTCTTCACGCGCCGCAAGGAAGGCGAGCCGATCAGCGTCTATCCCGCCGCGACCGAGCGCGACGAAGCGCGCTACGTCGTCGAGAAGGTGAAATCGCTGGTCCGCGACGGGTCGGCCTACCGCGATTTTCTGGTGCTCTACCGCACCAACGCGCAGTCGCGCGTTTTCGAAGAAGCGCTGCTGGCCGAAGGCATTCCGTACCGGGTGGTCGGCGGCGTCGGGTTCTACGCTCGCGCCGAGATCAAGGACGTCATCGCCTATCTGCGCTACATCCTCAACCCGTCCGACGCGCTGGCTTTCAAGCGCATCGTCAACGTTCCGCGGCGCGGCATCGGCCAGCAGACGCTGGCCGCGCTCGTGCAGTCGGCGAGCGCGGCGCATCTTTCGGTTGGCGAAGCGATCTTCGACGGCGAGCTGCTGCGGTCGGCCGTGCCCAAGAAGCTCAAGGAGCTCGAACGCTTCGCCGAACTGATCGGCGACTTGCGCAAACGCATCGATTCGATGAGCGTGGCCGACCTGCTGGTCAACGTCATGGAAGATTCGGGATACGTCCGCGAGCTGCAATCCGAAGACACGCACGACGCGCGCGCGCGTTTGGAGAACCTGCAAGAGCTCGTCGGGGTCGCCCGCGACTACGAAGCCAACGACGGCGATCCGTCGCTGGCCGGGTTTCTCGCCAATATCGCGCTGATCAGCGATCTCGACGCGCTCGACGACGAGGCCTCGTACGTTACGCTGATGACGCTCCATGGCGCCAAAGGCCTGGAGTTCCCCAGCGTCTTCTTGACGGGCTTGGAAGAGGGCGTCTTCCCGCACAGCCGCGCGCTGACCGAGCAGCACGAGCTGGAAGAGGAACGCCGCCTCGCCTACGTCGGCGTCACGCGGGCGATGGATCGCCTATTTCTCACGTACGCTTTCCGGCGCGCGCTCTTCGGCAATACCTACGCCTATCCGAAGTCGCGCTTCATCGAAGAGATCCCCGAGCTCGAAGTGCTCGAGAGCGACAGCGTGCCGCTGCCGCGGCCGGCGGGCGGCCGCTGGCGCGAGGTGGCGATCCACGAATCGGCCGGAGCCGGCGTCCATCTCGGGCTCGAGATCGGCGATAAGGTGCGCCACCCGAAATGGGGCGAAGGCACGATTCAAAACGTGGTCGGTGCCGGCGGCGACGGCTTGGTCACCATCGACTTCCCCAACGTCGGGCAGAAGATGCTGATGCTCAAGTACGCACCGCTCGAAAAGATCTAGCCCTTCCGGAGAAGCCGGTGCACGACACATCCGCGATCCGCGTCGCCGTTGCCGGCGTGCGCGGACGGCTTGGCCGCGTAGCCTACGCCGCACTGGCCGGCGTCCCGCACGTGCGGCTCGTCGGCGGCCTGGCACGCCACGCCGACCTGGCCGACGACGTGTTCGACTCGCTCGATCCCTTGATCGAGCGGGGCGTCGACGTGCTGCTCGACTGCACGACCCGCCCCGGCTCGGTGGAGATCTCCACCGCTGCGGCGGAGCGGGGCATTCGGCCGGTGATCGGCGCCAGCGGCTGGACGGCCGGCGAGCGCGCGAGCCTCGCGGCCATCGTCAAACGCCGTGGGACCGGCGCGATGATCGTACCGAACTTCTCCTTGGGAGCCGTGCTGATGATGCGCGTCGCCGAACGCGTCGCGCGCTATTTTCCCGACGTCGAGATCGTCGAGATGCACCGCGCGGAGAAATTGGACAAGCCTTCCGGCACCGCGCTCGAGACGGCGAAGCGCCTTGAGGCGGCGGGCGCGCCGAAGGTGCCGATTCACAGCGTGCGCCTCCCGGGCTTGGTCGCGCATCAGGAAGTCATCTTCGGCGGTCGCGGCGAGACGCTGACGATTCGTCACGACTCGCTCTCGCACGAGTCGTTTGCGCCCGGCATGGCGGCGGCCGTGCGCGCGGTGATGAAGATCGACGGGCTGGCGATCGGGCTGGACGGAATTCTCGATGGTTGACGTGGCCGTGGTCGGCGCCACCGGGGCGGTCGGCGAGACGATCCTGCGGGTGCTCGAAGAACGGCGCGTTCCCGTCGGGCGCGTCGGCGCGTTCGCCTCGCGCGAGCGTCCGGGCGGCGCGCATTTTGCGGGAGAGGCGATCGACGTGCTGGCGGCCGGCGTCGAGGCCTTGCGCGGGTACGACGTCGTCTTCTTCGCGGGCGGTGAAGATGCGAGCGAACGCTACGCGCCGGCGTTAGTGGCCGGCGGCGCCGTGGTGATCGACAACAGCGCGACGTTTCGCATGCGCGACGACGTGGCGCTGATCGTTCCGGAGGTCAACGCCGGCGCGCTGCGCGCCGGGCAACGGCTCTTTCCGGTCGCGAACTGCACCGCGATCGTGCTCTGCACGGCGCTCGCTCCCGTGCGCGACGCGGCCGGCCTGCGCGCCGTGCGCGTGGCGACCTATCAAGCCGCAAGCGGCGCCGGCCGTGCCGGGCTCGACGAGCTGCTCGCGTCGGAGAGCGCGCTCGCCGGCGGACACCGCGAACCCGAGCCGGAGGTGTTTGCGGCGCCGTTGGCGCGCAACGTCGTGCCGCAGATCGGCACGTTCGGCGAAGGCGGCTTCACCGGCGAGGAACGCAAGGTGCGCGAAGAGACGCGCAAGATACTCGAGCTTCCCGAGCTCTTCTTGAGCGTCGTCGCCGTGCGGGTGCCGGTGCTGACGGCGCACTCCGAGGTCGTGTTTTTCGAGACCGATCGCGCGATCGAAGCCGACGAGCTGGCGCGGGCATTCGAACGCGCGCCGGGCGTCGTCTTCCACCCCGAAGGGATCGTGACTCCGCGCGAGGTCGAAGGCACCGACGAGGTGCACGTCGCGCGGCTGCGCCGGGAAGAAGACGCCAGCGGGCGCGGCTTCTCGCTCTGGTGCGTCGGCGATCAGCTCCGCAAGGGCGCCGCGACCAACGCAGTCCAGATTCTCGAGCTCTTGCTCGCCGAGAACATCGTCGCGTGAACGCCAACACGGCGGTGCTGAAGTTCGGCGGCACGTCGGTCGCGACGCCGGAGGCGCGCGACGTCGCGTACCGCCGCATCGAAGAGGCGATCGCGGGCGGCTACGCCACCGTTGCGGTCGTCTCGGCGATGGGCCGCACGCCCGATCCGTACGCGACCGACTCGCTGCTGGGGTTGCTCGGCGGCCGCGCGGGCACGCGCAACGCCGACCTGCTGCTCGCCACGGGCGAGCTCATCTCCGCCGCGGTCTTCGCGCAAGAACTCTGCGAACGCGGGGTCGACGCGGTGGCGCTGACCGGCGCGGCCGCGGGCATCGTTACCGACGCGCGGCACGGCGACGCTTCGATTCTCCGCATCGATCCGGCGGCGCTGCGCGCGCTCCTCGAGCGCGGCGCGGTTCCCGTCGTCGCAGGCTTCCAGGGCGCGACCGAGGACGGTGCGGTTACGACGCTGGGCCGGGGAGGAACCGATCTCTCGGCAATCGCCATCGGCCACGCGCTGGGCGCGCAGCGCGTCGATATTTACACCGACGTAAGCGGCGCGATGACGGCCGACCCGCGCCGCATCCCCGAGGCCCGCACCATCGAACGCGCCTCGCTCACCGAGCTCGCCGAGCTGGCCGAACACGGCGCGAAGGTGATGCATCACAAGGCGGCCGCCTACGCCGATCGCACCGGCACCCGGTACGCGATCAAGGGCCTCCACAGCGACCGCGGCACGACGGTCGACGAAAGCGTCGACCACCACCGGCCGGTGACCGGGGTGACGGCCTCCGGCCGGGTTACCTGGGTACGGATCATTCGCGGCGACATCGAATCGCCGGCGCGCCGGATGGAGACCGAGCTGGAGATGTTCCGCCGCTTCGCGCAGGCCCGGATTTCGATCGACCAGGTGACGATCAATCAGGCCGGCGTCGCCTTTGTAGTGGAAGGCGACCGCGGCAGCGAAATCCGCCGGTTGCTCGGCGACCTCAACCTCGCCGTGCGGGTTCGCGAAGGCTGTTCGAAGCTCTCGGTGGTAGGCGCGGGCATGCGCGGGACGCCCGGCGTCGTCCATCAGGTCGTCGAGGCCCTCTCGCGCGCCAACGTCGAGATCATTCACTGCACCGACAGCAACGTGACGATCTCGATTCTCGTTCCGAACGACGACGCCGCCCGCGCCGAACGCGCCGTTCACGACCATTTCACCCTCGACGCAGGAGACCCGACAGCATGACCGCTCGCATCGTGACCGCCATGATCACGCCGTTCGACCGGCGTGGCGTGCTCGATATCGCCGAGGCTCAGCGCTTGGCCCGATGGCTCGTCGATCGCCGCACCGACGCGTTGGTGCTGGCCGGTTCGACCGGTGAAGGGCACTCGCTCGACAAGAACGAGCGCAACGCGCTCTGGGCCGCCGTCAAGGGAACCGTCGGCGACCGTGCGACGGTGATCGCCAACGCCGGCACCAACAACACGCGCGAGTCGGTCGCGAACGCGCAAGAGGCCGCCGCTTCGGGAGCCGACGCGATCTTGGCCGTGGTGCCGTACTACAACAAGCCGACCCAGAGCGGCATGATCAAGCACTTCGCCGCGATCGCCGAGGCGACGACGCTTCCGGTCTACGTCTACAACATCCCGGGGCGAACCGGCGTCAACATGCTGCCCGAAACGCTCCTCGAACTCGCGCGCACGTGCGAGTCGATCGCCGGCGTCAAGGAGTCGAGCGGCGATCTCAAGCAGATCGCCACGATCGTGCGCGACCGGCCGGAGGGATTCGTCGTGTGGGCGGGCGACGATCACCTGTTCCTGCCGTCGCTCGCCGTAGGCGCGGACGGCGTCGTCGGCGTCGCGACGCACCTCTGCTCGCGCGAGTACCGGCGTATGTACGATGCGTACCGCGCCGGCCGCGTCGACGAAGCCGCCGAGATTCACGCGTCGGTGCTGCCGTTGATCGACGCGCTCTTCGCGACCACCAACCCGATTCCGGTGAAGTGGGCGATGAAGCAGCTCGGCTTTCACGCGGGCGAGTGCCGACTGCCGCTGGACGGTATGCCGGCTTCGCTGGCAAACCGCCTGCGGCCGATGCTCGCGCCCTTCCTCGTGCCCGACGAGGAAGAACTCGTCGCCCATTAGTGCAGTCGCTCGATATCCTCGGCTGCCGGCTCGACCTTGTCGACGCTGACGACGCGACGTCGCGCGTGCTGGCGTTCGCGCGCGAGCGCGCCGGCGCGCAGGTCGTTACCTTGGGCACCGAAATGGTCGTCAACGCGCAGCGCGACGCGTACTTTCGCGACATCGTGAACGCGTCCGCGCTCTCGCTCTGCGATACGGTCGGCCTGCTGGCGGTCGCGCGCCGGCGCGGTGCGACGCTGCGCGAACGCGTCACCGGAATCGAACTGATCGAACGGCTCTGCGAGGGCGCGCGCGCCGAAGGCCTATCGGCGTACTTTCTCGGCGGCGCGAAGGGCGTGGCCGAGGATGCCGCATCGGTGCTCGAAGCGCGCTTTCCGGGCTTGCGCATCGCCGGCACGCACGACGGCTACTTCGCCGAGTCGGAATCGGCGGCGATCGCCGCCGGCATCCGCGAATCGGGCGCGGATCTGCTCTTTGCCGGGCTGGGCTCGCCGCGCCAAGAATTCTGGCTCGCACGGTATCTGCGCGAGACCGGTGCGGGTGCCGGCATCGGCGTCGGCGGATCGTTCGACGTCATCGGCGGGCGCGTCGCGCGCGCGCCGGTCGTCTATCGCCGCTTGGGCTTGGAGTGGCTCTACCGGCTGCAGCAAGAACCGCACCGGTGGCGCCGCCAGTTGGCGCTGCCCTATTTCGTTTGGCTCGTGGCGCTCGAGCGCATGGGCCTGAGAGGCAAAGGCGTGACCGAATCGTGAAGGCGATGATCTTGGCCGGCGGGCTTTCGACCCGGCTCTACCCGCTGACGAAGCAGGTGCCCAAGCCGCTGGTTCCCGTAGCCGGCGTTCCCAATGCGATTCACCTGGTGCGGTACTTGCGGTCGTACGGATTCGACGAGATCGCCATCAACGTGCACTATCTCGCCGAGGCGATCGTCGCGACGCTGGGCGACGGGTCGGCGCTGGGCGTGCGCATCGAGTACTCGAACGAGCCGGTGCTGCTCGGTAGCGCGGGCGGCGTGAAGCAGCTCGAGTCGTTCTTCGGCGACGAGACGTTCGTCGTGGTCGGCTGCGACGACCTGACCGATCTTCCGCTCGACCGCATGCTCGCGTTCCACCACGACCGCGCCGCGGTCGCGACGATCGGCCTGGTGGAGTGCGCCGAAGTCGACCAGTACGGCGTGGTGGTGGTCGACGAGCGCGGAAAGATCGTCGGCTTCCAGGAAAAGCCCGCGAAGGGAACCGAGCGCAGCAAGCTGGTCAACACGGGAATCTACGCTTTCTCGCCGGAGATCTTCGCGCGCATTCCGCCCGCCGAGTTTTACGATTTCGGCAAACAGGTCTTTCCGCAGCTGCAGCGCGACGCCGCGCCGTTCTACGGCTTCGACGCCCGCGGCGCTTACTGGACCGACATCGGCACGCCGGCGGAGTACCGGCGCGCGAGTTACGATATCGTCAACGGCGTCTTTGCGATCCCGCAAACGCGCTCGCACGGCATCGACCCGTCGGCGCGGCTCGGCTCGGGCGTGCGCATCGAAGGAAACGTATGGATCGGCGCCGGGGCGAGCGTCGGCGACGGCGCGGAGATCGCGGGCCCGTGCGTGATCGGCGACCGCGTGACGATCGAGCGCGGCGTGCGCCTCGAGCGCAGCATCTTGTGGGAGGGTGCCACCGTCGGGGCCGGGGCGAATCTGCGCGACTGCATCGTCGGCAAAGGCTATCGCGTCGCGGCAAACGCCGCGCTCGAGGGCGCCGTCGTGGCGAACGAAGCGGTTCCGGGCGGCTAGACGCCGCCGCGTTCGTCGTGATTGCCACGCGCATGTGGCGCGCGGCGATCGACCTGCTCTTTCCGGCCCAGTGCGCTGCCTGCCGAGCCTTCGGGAGCGGCTTCTGCGACGCGTGCGCCGTCGACGCCCCGCCGCTGCGGACGTTCGCGGGCGGCCTGCGCGTCTGCGGATACGGCGGCTACGAAGGCGCGCTGCGCGCCGCGATACTCGCCCTCAAGGACGGTCGCCGCGACGTCGCCGAGGCGCTCGGCGATCGTCTGGCGCGGTGCGTCGCTCGCGGCGCGCTGTTGGTTCCGGTGCCGACCACGCGGCGTCGCGTGCGCGCTCGCGGAATGGACGGCGTCGAGCTGATGGCTCGCCGGGCGGCCGCTGCGGCCGGCGCGAGCGTCATCGCCCCGCTCGTGCAGCGCGCCGGCGCGCAGCAGGGCCGATCCCGCCGGGCGCGTCTGGCCGCTCGCGGGCGCTTTGCGTGCGCCGGCGAGTTGTCGCACGGCGCTCGCGTAACGCTGATCGACGACGTCTGCACCACCGGCGCGACGCTGGCCGACTGCGCCCGCGCCATCGCGGCGGCGGGCGGCTGCGTCGAAGGGGCCGTCGTCGCCGCGGTGGCGAAACCGCCCGCTCCGTGGGAGCCCCAACCGCATCCTCGATGACGCCGCTCGACCGGCTCTTTCTCCAGCGAGCGTACGAACTTGCGGCTCGCGGGATCGGGAGCACGTCGCCCAATCCGCCGGTGGGTGCCGTCGTCGTGCGCGACGGGCGCATCGCGGGCGAAGGATACCACCACCGCGCCGGCGAGCGGCATGCCGAGACGATTGCGTTGGCGCAGGCCGGCGATCGAGCGCGCGGCGCGACGCTCTACGTCTCGCTCGAGCCGTGCAATCACGTCGGCAAGACGCCGGCGTGCGCGGAGGCGGTCGCGCAGGCGGGCATCGCGCGCGCCGTCGTCGGCACGCTCGATCCGAATCCAAAGACCGACGGACGAGGCGTGGCGCACTTGCGCGAATGCGGCATTCGCGTCGACGTCGCCGGCGACGCGCGCGCGAACGAGCTGATCGAGATCTTCGCGCGCTCGATCCGGCGCGACCGGCCCTTTCTGGCGGTAAAAATGGCGATGTCGCTCGACGGAGCGATCGCGTCGCAGTCGGGCGTGCAGCAGTGGCTCACCTCCGACGAGGAGCGGCTCTACGTGCGCGACCTCCGCATCGCCTACGATGCGGTCATGGTCGGAGCCGGCACCGTTCGCATCGACGACCCTCAACTCACCGTGCGGCCCGCGCACCATCGCCTCCGGCCGTACGTGCGAGTCGTCGTCTGCGAGACCGATGCCGTGCCCGAGGACCGCAGCGTCTTCGCTCCCGTCGAGGACTATGCCGAGACGATCGTTCTCGCGCCGGCCGGCGCGAAGAACGGGGACGCGGGCGAACGCTTTGGCAGGCTCGAGCGAAGTGCCGCCGCCCGCGTCGTCTACGTTGGAGGCGACGGCGATCGCGAACTCGATCTCGAGCCCGCGATGGAACGCCTGCGCGCACTGGGGGTGTGCAGCGTGCTGTGCGAAGGCGGCCCGACCCTGGCCGCGCGGCTGATCGCGCGCGGTCTGGCCGATCGGTTCTATTGGGCGATTGCGCCGCTCTTTCTGCAAAACGAGCGCGCGGTTCCGGTACTTACCGGTGCCGACCTTGCAGGCGCGGGCAGGAAGATGACGTTCGATCGCGTCGAGCGCGCCGGTGCCGACGTCGTCATTTCGGGGACGTTCGATGTTTAGCGGACTGATCGCGTATCGCGCGACCGTCGCGTCGCTGCGCGCGCTCGAAGGCGGCGGCGCGACGTTGCTGCTGCGCTGCGAGGGCGTCGAACGCGAGCGCCCGGCCGTGAAAGATTCGATCGCGGTCGACGGCGTCTGCTTGACGGCGACGTCGATCGACGGCGATCTCATCGCCTTCGACGTCGTTCCGGAGACGCTGGCTCGCAGCACGCTGGGCGAACGCCGCAAGGGCGATCGCGTCAATCTCGAATATTCGCTGCGCGTGGGCGACCGCATGGGCGGGCACTTCGTCTACGGCCACGTCGACGCGACGGCCGGCGTGTTGGCGCGCGCGGCCGAGGGGCAGGGCGAGCGCGTGCGCATTCAGCGGCCGGCCACGCTCGCTACGGCGATCGTCGACAAGGCGTTCGTAGCCGTCGACGGTGTGAGCCTCACGGTGGCGGCAACGGGCGGCGACTGGTTCGAGATCGCCGTCATACCCGAAACGTTGGCGCGCACGACGCTCGGCGCGCGGCCGGCGGGCAGCCGGGTGAACCTCGAGGCCGATCCCGTCGCGCGCTACGTCGCCGCGGCCATCGCCGCTACGCGAAACGCGCCGTGACGCGATTTCGCGACACGCTGCCGCCCGACGCGCGCGCGTTCGAGACGCGCCTGCAGGTGCAATGGGCCGACGTCGACATCGCCGGCATCATGTACTTCGCAGCCTACTGGCGATTCGTCGAGTACGCCGAGATCCGCATGTTCGACGAGCTGGGATTTCCCTACGACCGCGTCTTCCACGAACTGCACTTCTGGCTGCCGCGCGTGCGCGCCGAGGCCGAATACCACGCGCCGGCATTGATGAACGACTGGCTGCGGATGCGGACGCATCTCGAACGCGTCGGCGCGTCGAGCGTGAGCTGGCGCACCGTCGTCTTCAACGAGCGCACCGGCGAGGCCGGCGCAGTCTTCGGCCTGACCGTGGCGTGCATCGACGCAACCAGCAAGAAGAGCCGCCCGATGCCCCCCGAGCTGCGCGACGTGCTGCGGCGCTGCTTGGCTCCTAGCCCGGGGGCGCCTTCGGCTTAGCCGTGGGCGCGGGCGTTGCGAAGACCGCGGGTGGGATGGCGTCGGGAAAGGCGAAGCGCGAGTAGGCGATCGAGACGTCGATGTGTTTGACCGCGATGCCGGCCGCGCGCAAGTTGATCGCGAAGCGCTCGTCCTTGACGATGTCGTAGCCGTCCACCCGGGTGAGGTCGAGATCGGCCGATCCGTTGGCGCCGGCCAAGCCTGCGGCGAAATCGGCGCGCGCGCCGAAGCGAAGCATGCAAAACGTATCGGTGCGCAAGTCGACGACGGCGTCGCTGAGCGGATAGAGCAGCGGGTCGTGCCGCGCGACCAGGTGCACTTCGTGGCCGGGATCGCCGTTGGCGCAGGGTGCCGCGCCCTCGTCCGCCACGCGGTAGTGCTCGGCCGCAAGCGAGGAGACGACCGCGATCACCGGAAGATGCGAGCTCGGATCGGTTTGCAGCGGCGCGGGCGTCGCGTGCCGGGCGTCCGGCGGCGTGCCGAAACCATACCGGATCAAGGCGTCGATTTCGGGCCAGGTCGCATCGAGGAAGGGAAGATCGGCGAGCGCGACCGCTTTCCCACCCGACTGCAAGGCGATGCGCCGGTCTGCCCCGCGATACGAAACGGCGTACTGCGTCTGCGCGTTCTCGCCGGCCAGCGTGCAGCCGACCGACGACTGGTCGACGATGCAGCGCAGGCCTTGCATCGTGGCATCGTACGTTGCGAACGCCGGTTGCGGCCGCTCCCGCATATGCTCGAGCGCCTGCGCGTAGAACCGTTCGGCCGAGGGCGGCGTCGCCGCGGCAGCGGCCTGGCCGAAGAGCGGGACGCACAAGGCCGCGGCGAAGAGGGCGAGCATCGGTCGATTCGTCATAGCCGCTATACGGCGGAGTGCCGCGCCGTGTTTCGGCACCGAACCAATTCAGCCGTCGACGACGGTGATCGGCACGGGCTCGGGCATCGGCAGCACCGCGTCGTCGCGCCGCGTGGTGACGCGGATTGCCACGGCGAGCGCGACCAGCACCATCGCCGCCGCGAGTAAGAACGGCGCGCCCTGCAGATCGAGCGCCCGCCACGGCCCGGCGAACTGATAGAAGACCGCGGCGAAGAGCAGCGGGCTGATCAGCATCGCGATTCCGCGCATCGAGCCGAGCGCGCCTTGCAGTTCGCCTTGCTCGCTGGGGTCGACGCGCTGCGAGAGCAGCGATTGCAGCGGCGAGTTGAAGATCGAGCAGCAAATCACCACGATGCCCGCGATCGCGACGAGCACGTTCGACGAAGCGAAGAGCGCACAGCCGGTTGCGAAGGTCAGCAGCCCGAAGACGAGCGTGCGCCGCTCGCCCAGGCGTTTGACGACCGGGCCGACCAGGAGTGCGGCATTGAGCGAAGAGACGACGCCGACCAGCGCCAGCCCGAGCCCGATCGCGCGCTGGTTCCACTCGAACTGCGCGATGCAGTAGAGCACCCAGAGGTTGGGCAGCGCTTGCTGCGCGATCAGCGCGATGAAGCTCACGGTCGATAATCCGAAGAGCTCGCGATGGCGGCGCAAGAGCTTGAGCGAGCCGATGGGGTTGGCCCGTTTCCAGTCGAGGCCGGCCGTGCGGCGTTCGGGCGGCAGCGACTCGCGCAAAACGAACGCGCCGTAGAGCGTGTTGAGCAAGCCCAAGCCGGCGGCGATCCAGAACGGCAGGCGCGGATCGGCAGCGCCGGCAAAGCCGCCGATCACGGGGCCGAGGATGAAGCCCAGCCCGAAGGCGCTCGCCAGCATGCCGTAGGCCGCCGCGCGCTTCTCCGGCGCGGTCACGTCGGCGACGTACGCGTAGGCCGCCGTCATGTTGGCGGTTGCAACACCCGAGAGCACGCGGCCGAAGAAGAGCCAGCCGAGATTCGGGGCGAGCGCCATAATCGCGTAATCGATCACCGTGACGCCGTTGGAGATGAGGATCACGGGCCGCCGTCCGACGCGGTCGGAGAGCATACCCAAGAGCGGCGAACAGACGAACTGACCCAGCGCCCATACGGTCGCAAAGATGCCGCTCGCCTCGGCTGCGTTCGGAATGCTGCCGCCGAGAAAATCGGCGATCAGTTTCGGCAGCACCGGCGCGATCACGCCGACCGCGATCATGTCGAGCGCGACGGTGATGAAGATGAAGAGGATCGAGCCGCTTTTGGCGGCGCCTTCAGGCCGTGGTTCCACGATCGTTCTCCCGTGCGGGTTCGAGCGACTGCGCGCAGTCGAGGAGCGAGAGCCAGAGATCGACCGCGCGATCGACGCGCGGGCGGTCGTGCGTGGCGGCAAGGTCGAGCAAAAAGCCGCGGTAGCCGGCGATCAGCACCGTGGCGAACGCGCGCGCCTGGGCCCGGTCGTAGCCGGGGAGCTCGCAGCATGCCTCGAGCGCGCCGAGCCAATCCTCGATCGCGCCCTCGAGAAAGCCCGGAAACCGCTGGGGCTGCTGCAGCGCGAGCGCGTAGACTTCGAAGAAGAGGCGCATGAGCGGTTCCCAGGCGGGCTGCGAAAACTGCTGCCAAAGGAGCCGCGAAATCGCGCGCGCCGAGAGCCCCGGCGCCATCTTCAGGTTGGCCATCGTCGCGCGTTGCCGCGCGCGGCCGCGACGAATGATTTCGACCACCAGCTCCTCTTTCGATCCGAAGTAGTAGAGCAGCACGCGCGGGCTCGACCCGAGCGCCTTGGCCATCGGCCGCAGCGAGAGATCGGCCAGCCCGTTGGCCAGAACGTACTCGACGGCACGCTCCAGCAGCTCCGACCGGCGGGTCTCATCCGGGGTCCTCGACACCAGCCGAGGGTAGCATACTTGAAACAGTCGTTTCAAGTATGCCAACGCGACCGCTGTGCTTGACACTTGTAAAGCGAGCGGCCTAGGCTGGAAGGGTGGAAACCTTCGCCAGCCGCCTGAACGCGGCAATGGATCAGGCGGCACTGACGGCGGCCGAACTGGCCGAGCGCTCGGGGCTTACCGAATCGTCAATTTCATTGTTGCGCTCGGGGCGCCGGGAGCCGTCGTACCGTACGCTGCGCCGCCTAACCGCGGTGATGCCGGGCCTCGAGGAGCCGGCCGGCCCCGCGAGCCCGTTCGATTCGATCGAGGAGGCGATCGCCGATATCCGCGCCGGCAAGATGGTGGTCGTGCTCGACGACGAGGACCGCGAGAACGAAGGCGATCTCGTGATGGCCGCGCAGATGGTGACGCCCGAAGCGATCAATTTCATGCGCAAGGAAGCCGGCGGGCTGATTTGCGTCCCGCTGCTCGGGCGCCGCTTGGACGAGCTGCAGATTCCGCAGATGGTCAGCGACAACACCGCGGTGCACGAAACGGCGTTCACGGTATCGGTCGAAGCGCGAGGCTTGACGACGACCGGCATCTCCGCGCACGACCGCTCGGCGACGATCAAAAAGCTGCTCGATCCCGACGCCGTGCCGGCCGATTTTCTGCGGCCCGGCCACACGTTTCCGCTGCGCGCGCGCGAGGGCGGCGTGCTCGTCCGCGCGGGCCAGACGGAAGCGTCGGTCGATATGGCGCGCTTGGCCGGGCTCTATCCGGCCGGCGTCATCTGCGAAATTATGGCCGACGACGGAACCATGGAGCGGCGCGACGGCTTGCGCAGCTACGCCGACCGGCACGGCCTCAAGCTGGTGACGGTGAAGGATCTGATCGCGTACCGGATGCGCAACGAGAAGCTCGTGAAGAAAATCTCCCAGTTCGATCTGCCCACCACGACGGGCAACTGGAAAGGCGTCGCCTACGAAACCACGATCGACGGCAACACGCACGTCGCGCTGGTGATGGGCGAGATCGGCGACGGCAAGGATCTGCTCGTGCGGGTTCATTCCGAATGCCTTACGGGCGACGCCCTGCATTCGATTCGCTGCGATTGCGCCGCCCAGCGCGACGGTGCGATGCGCCTGATCGCCGACGCGGGCCGCGGCGTGCTGCTCTACCTGCGCCAGGAAGGCCGCGGCATCGGCCTGGCCAACAAGCTGCGCGCCTACGAGCTGCAAGATCGCGGCGCCGACACGGTCGAGGCGAATCTCGCGCTCGGCTTGCCGGTCGACAAGCGCGACTACGGCATCGGTTCGCAGATTCTCGTCGACCTCGGCGTGAAAGAGATGCGGCTGATCACCAACAATCCGCGCAAAATCTTCGGCCTGGAGGGCTACGGCCTCAAGATCGTGGGGCGCATGCCGATGCAGACCGAGCCGACCGCGTACAACAAGCGATACATGGATACCAAACGCGCCAAGCTGGGCCACATGTTCGACGACGAAAGCACGGCCGTCTCGTGAAGAAGGATTCGGCCGCCGGCGGCGCCCCCGACTGCAGCGGCAAGCGGTTCGCCATCGTCTCTGCGCGATTCTATCGCGAGCTCGCCGATTGGCTCGTCGACGGGGCGCGCCGCGCGCTGCGCGACTGCCGCGCGAGCGAGGTCGACGCCTTCGAAGTGCCGGGCTGTTTCGAACTGCCGCTGGCCTGCCGGAATCTGCTCGCAACGGGGCGCTACGATGCCGTCGTCGCTTTGGGCGTCGTGATTCGCGGCGAGACGCCGCATTTCGATTACGTGGCGGGCGAGTGCGCGCGCGGGCTGATGGACGTGCAGCTCGCGACCGGCGCGCCGGTCGGCTTCGGCGTGCTCACCACCGAAGACGTGGCGCAGGCCGAAGAACGCGCGGATCCCGCGCGCGGCGACAAGGGCTACGAGGCGGCCATCGCCGCCGCGACGCTGCTGCGGCTTACCGGCTAGCGGGCGCCGCCAGCATCGCCTGCAGCCGCGTCGTCATCGCGCCGGCGCGCTCGTAATCGATCAGCAGCGGCTCGATCTGCCGTCCGACGATCCAGCGTTCGACCTCCGACGAGCGCCAGTCGATCAACCGGCGCGACGCGATCGTGAGACGCTCCTCCAGCCCGCGCAGTCTCGCCGCCGTTGCTTCGGCACCGCCGCCGGGCGCGAACGGCGCCGCGCGTAACGCCTCTTCGAGCTCGAAGAGTTCGCGAAGAATGCGGCGTGCGCGCCGGCGGTTGAATGCAAGTCGCGCGCGCTGCCAAACGTAGAGCAGCGCGAACGCGGCAAGCAGGCCGAGCAATAGCGTCTCTTCGACGATCTCGAGGTGGGTCACCGAATTCGGTATCGGCGGCGCGGCGCCGCTCGGAGAGAGCGCGGTTGCGAGCGCTCGCTTCTATGCCGGCAGGCCGGGCGGCCGCAGCCGCTCGACGATGGGACGCGCGGCCGCGGCGGCGCGCTCGTCGAGAAAGGCCAGACGGGTTCGCCGCGCGACGACGTCGTCGACCGTGCGCGCCATTTCGTTGCGGAATCCGTTCGCGGCGTCGGCGCGCCGGTATGCAAAGCCGTCGACGAGGGGTTGCCCGAGCGACGGATCGGCCGCGATCAGCGCGTCGATCTCGTCCGACGGATCGTCGTGCAGGCGCAAGCGTTCGGTGCGGCACGGCGCGTGCGGCAGCCCCGCGGCGACGGCGGCTGCGTCGATCGCGTCTTGCGCCATCTTGCGGTAGGTGGTCCACTTCCCGCCCGCAATCGTCACCAGGCCGCTGCGCGCGACGTCGACCACGTGTTCGCGCGAGAGCTTGGCCGTCGCTGCGGCCGCGCCGCGTTCCACGAGCGGGCGCAGGCCCGCGAAGCTTGCCGCGATTGCGGAGCGGTCGAGCGGAACGCTCGCGTAGCGCGCCACCGTGCGCAGCAGATACTCGATCTCGGCTTCGGTCGGTTGCGGATCGAGCAGCGGCTCGCGGACCGGGACGTCGGTCGTGCCGATCAGCACGCGTTCGTGCCAGGGAATCGCAAAGACGACGCGCCCGTCGTCGGTTCGCGGAACGAGCAGCGCCGCGTCGCCGGGCAACACGCGCCGTGCGACGGTCACGTGCGTGCCGCGGCTGAGCGAGAGCAACGCCGGGGCGGCCGGATCGTCCATGCGCCGGATCGCGTCCGCAAAAATCCCCGCCGCGTTGACGACGGCGCGCGCGCGAAGCTCGAACGTGGTGCCGCGCTCTTCGTCGCGAAGCGTCGCAACGCCGCCGCGAACGTCCAGGCGCGTGCAGCGTACGTAGTTGGCGATTGCGGCGCCGTGAGCGGCGGCCGTCTTCGCCAAGGCGATCGCCAGACGCGCGTCGTCGAACTGCCCGTCGTGATAGGCGATCGCGCCGCGCAAGCCCGCGCGTCGCAGCCACGGCAGCGTCTCGAGCGTGCGATTGGCGCTCAGAAAGCCGCTCTTGCCGAACGGGTCGCCGGCGCCGGCGAGCCGGTCGTACAGCGTGAGGCCGGCGAAGTAGTACGGGGCTTCGTACCAGCGGTACGCGGGCGTGAGAAAGGTGCGGTCGGTCACGAGGTGCGGCGCGTTGCGCAGCAACAGCGCTCGTTCGTGCAGCGCCTCGCGGACGAGATGCAGGTTGCCCTGCGCGAGATAGCGCACGCCGCCGTGCACGAGCTTGGTCGAGCGGCTGCTGGTGCCGGCCGCGAAATCGGCCGCTTCGACCAGCGCCGTGCGATAGCCGCGCGCGGCGGCGTCGACGGCGCAGCCCAGCCCGGTGGCGCCGCCGCCGACGATCAATACGTCGAACGGCTCGTCGCCGAGCCGCGCGAGCATCGTCGCGCGATTCATCGCGCCCAATCGCGCGTGCGTTCGACCGCGCGATGCCAGCGCGACAGCAGCGCGGCCCGCGTCGGCGCGTCCATCGACGGACGGAAGCGCCGCTCTTGGGTCCAGATCGCTTCGACTGCGTCGAGATCGGCGTAGACGCCGGCCGAGAGCCCGGCCATGAAGGCGGCGCCGAGCGCGGTCGTTTCGGTGACGCTCGGGCGCACGACGTCGACGCCGAGCACGTCGGCGACGAACTGCATCGCGAGATCGTCGACGGCGGCGCCGCCGTCGACGCGCAGTTCGCGCAGCGCGAATCCGGCGTCGCGCGCCATCGCCTCGACGACGTCGCTGGTTTGATAGGCCATCGACTCGAGCGCCGCTCGCGCGACGTGGCCGCGCGCGGTGCCGCGCGTCAAGCCGAAGATCGCGCCGCGCGCGTACGGGTCCCAGTGCGGCGCGCCCAAGCCCGTCAGTGCCGGAACGAAGAAGACGCCGCCGTTGTCGGCGACCGACGACGCCAGCGCTTCGATCTCGCTCGCGTCGTTGACGAGCCCGAGGCCGTCGCGCAGCCATCCCACCGCCGCGCCGGTGACGAAGATCGAACCCTCGAGCGCGTAGTTCGCGACGCCGCCGGGTGCCGAATACGCGACCGTGGAGAGCAGCCCGCACGCGCTGCGCACGATCGCGTCTCCGGTATTGAGCACGACGAACGAGCCGGTGCCAAAGGTGTTCTTGGCTAGCCCCTTGCGAAAGCCGGCCTGCCCGAAGAGCGCCGCCTGTTGGTCGCCGGCGGCGGCGCCGATGCGCACCGGTGCGCCGAGCGCGGCGGCGTCGCAAATGCCGAAATCGCCGATCGACGTTCGCAGCTCCGGCAGAACCGCACGCGGTACGGAAAAGCGTTCGAGCAGCTCGTCGTCCCAATCGAGCGCGCGCAGATCCATCAGCAGCGTGCGCGACGCGTTGGTATGATCGGTGGCGTGAACGGCGCCGCCGGTGAGCTTCCAGATCAGCCAGCTATCGACGGTGCCGAAGGCGATCTCGCCGCGCCGGGCGCGCTCGCGCAGCCCCGGCGTCGCGTCGAGCAGCCACGCGATCTTGGTGGCGGAGAAATACGGGTCGAGCACCAGGCCGGTCTTTCGGGCGACGAGTTCGGCGGCGCCGCCCGCGCGCAGCGCTTCGCAGGCCGAGGCCGTGCGCCGGTCTTGCCACACGATCGCGCGGCCGAGCGGCGCTCCGGTCGCACGGTCCCAAAGCAGGGTCGTTTCGCGCTGGTTTGTGATGCCGATCGCGGCGAGGTCGCGTGCGTGGAGCCCGGCTTCGCCGAGCGCGCGCCGGGCCGCGTCGAGCGTCGTCTCCCAAATCTCGGCCGGATCGTGCTCGACCCATCCGTCGTGCGGGAAGTATTGCGGAAACTCGCGCGCGGCCCGGCCCCGGACGCGGCCGGCGGCATCGAATAGCATCGCGCGCGAGCTGGTGGTGCCCTGATCGAGCGCGAGCACGAAGGCCATGCTCCGTCGTTCACCGCGCGGCTGGAGGAACTCCCCTCTGGGTCGCGCATCTACCGGGCCTTACGCTGTAGGAGGCCGGATCGGTGGAAGACAAAACGCTGACGTGTAAGGACTGCGCTTCGCAGTTCGTTTTCTCCGGGCGCGAACAGGAATTTTTCGCGGAAAAGGGCTTTACGAACGCACCGCAACGCTGCCGCGACTGCCGCCAGGCGCGTCGTGCCGGCGGCGATTCGGGCGGACGCGGCGGCTCGCGCGCGAGCTACGACGCGGTCTGCGCCCAGTGCGGCGTCGAAACCACGGTGCCGTTTCGCCCGCGCGGCGACCGCCCGGTCTACTGCCGCGGCTGCTTTGCAGCGCAGGTTCCGGTCGGCGTTTGACGCGGTTGGAAGCGGTCGCTTGGGGTGACGACGCCGTCGTCTACCTCGATCAGCGCCTGCTGCCGGGCGAGACGCGCTACGTGCGAGCGCGCAGCGTCGACGAGATCGAGGCGGCGATCAAGACGCTGGCCGTGCGCGGCGCGCCGTGCATCGGCGTCTTCGGAGCCTACGGCGTCGCGCTGCTGCGCGCAGCGATCGCCGACGACGGCGCGTTCGGCGCGGCGGCGAAACGCGTGCGCGAGGCGCGGCCGACCGCCGTCAATCTTGCGTGGGCCGTCGACCGCGTGCTCGCGGCGGAGGATCCCCTCGAAGAAGCGCGGGCCATTCATCGCGAGCAGATCGCGATCGACGAGGCCATCGCCGCCAACGGGTTGGAGCTGATCGGCAAAGACGCGCGCATCGTCACGCATTGCAACACCGGGCCGTTGGCGACCGCGGGCGGCGGCACCGCGCTCGGCGTGATCCTTGCCGCCCAGCGCGCCGGCAAACGCCCGCGCGTCTACGTCGACGAGACGCGGCCCTTGCTGCAAGGCGCGCGCTTGAACTATCTCGAGCTCGCCTCGGCCGGCGTCGACACCGTTTTGCAGATCGACGGTGCGGCGGCCATCTCGATGGAGCGCCACCGCATCGATCTCGCGATCGTCGGCGCCGATCGCATCGCGCGCAACGGCGATACGGCCAATAAGATCGGCACGTACGGCCTGGCAATCCTGGCCGCGCACCACGGGATTCCGTTCTACGTCGCGGCGCCGCGTTCGACGTTCGATTTCACGATCGCCGGCGGCGACGAGATTCCGATCGAAGAGCGCTCTCCCGACGAGGTGACGTCGTTCGGGGGCGTGCGGGTCGCGCCGGAGGGAGCGGTGGCGTACAATCCGGCGTTCGACGTGACGCCCGCGCACCTCATCGCGGGCTTCGTCACCGAGGCGGGCATCGTGCGGCCGCCGTACGCGCAATCGATTGCCGACCTCGAGCTGCGTCCGGCGATAAGCATTCGTTAACCAACGAAAGGGGCCGCGCCCCTGCCTGCGAAGTGCCGGTCATGTCGCACCGCATCGTCGCCGCCACACTTTGCGCCGCGCTCGCCGCCGGCTGCAGCTCGTCGTCGCTCGCTTCTCTTCCCGAACGGCCGCAGCAAGCCGGCCCCAACGCCGTCTTTCTGGCCGCACCCACGCCGCCGGTCAAAGGCAGCAAGATCCAGCACGTGATCGTCGTGATCCAAGAGAACCGCACGTTCGACAACCTGTTCAATGGATTTCCCGGCGCCGACACGGTGACGCACGGGCTGAACCACCGCGGCAAGCGCGTCGATCTGCAGCCCGAGGGGTTCGAGTGGCAGTTCGATCCGAGCCATTCGCACGGCTCGCTGGTGGCGGAGTACGACCACGGCAAGATGGACGGCTTCGATCGCGACGCCTGCGATCTGAATCCGCTCAGCAGCGGCGGCTGCAGCGGCCTGTTCGGGCCGCCCAAGAACTTCACGTATAGCTACGTGCCGCAGAGCGAAGTCTTGTTCTACTGGATTCTCGCCGGGTGGGTGACCGGCGTCGGCTACGGCGTGGCCGACCACATGTTCTCCGGGCGCCAAGTGCCGTCGTTCCCGGGCCATCAGTATTTGATCGCGGGAACCACGCCGGCCTCGAACGATCCGATCGGCACCGGCGAAAGCGCGCTGACCGGCATCTGGGGCTGCGACGCGCCTAAGGGCGCGCTCGTCAGCGAGTTCGGCAAAACCTACGACGGCCCGACGCATCTCGGACGCCCGTGCTACGACTATCGGACGATCGGCGATCTGCTCGACGCCAAAGGCGTCACCTGGAAGTACTACACCGGAACGATCGGCACCGTCGACGGAACGATCAGCGCCTTCGACGCGATCAGGCACATCCGCTACGGGAACGACTGGAACGCCAACGTCGTCACGCCGATGACGCAGATCTTCAGCGACATTCAGCACGACACGCTGCCGCAAGTGTCGTTCGTGACGCCCCCCGGGCCCGCGTCCGATCACGCCGGCTTTTTGACCGGCGGCGGCCCGGCGTGGGTCACGTCGCTCTATATCTATCTCACCGAGCAGAAGAAGCTCTACGGAAACACGGCGATGCTGGTCGTCTGGGACGATTCGGGAGGCTGGTACGACCACGTTCCTCCGCCGAGCGACGCGTTCGGACCGCTCGGATTTCGCGTTCCGCTCATCGCGATTTCGCCGTACGCAAAACACGCGGTTTCGCATAAGGTGCACGATTTCGGCAGCATCCTGCACTTCATCGAGAATAACTGGAATCTCGGCACGCTCGGCCGGCAGGACGCCACCGCCGACGATCTGAGCGACATGTTCAACTACCGCCAGAAGCCGATTCCGCCGATCGTGAACTTCGGCACGTTCCCCTCCTCGAAGATCCGCACGATGTATTCGCAGCAGTACTTCGAGAAGATGCTCGCCGACCCGCGGCCCGTCGACGACGACCGTTGAAGTTTTACGACTTCGTCGACAAGTCGCCGGCCATCGGGCGGCTGCTAGTCATCGAGGGAACGGAACGCGTGCTGGCGGATCGCGCGCTCGAAATCGCGCTCGACCGGCTGCTGCCGCCCGACGTGCGGGATTTGAACCTCCAGCGCTTCGCCGCCGAAGAGGCCGCCGATAGCGGACGCGTCGGCGAAGCCGTGCAGGCGATGCCGTTTCTCGCCGATCGCCGCGTGGTGGTGGTAACCGACGCGCAGCAACTCAAAGCGCAGCCCCGGCGCGACCTGCTCGCGGTCGCGCAAAGCGTGCCCGAGGGCAACACGCTGATCGTGCTCGATCTGGTCGCGCCAAGGTCGCAGCGTCCCGAGCCGTTGGGATCGCTGGCGGGGCGGGCGGCGCTGCGCGTCGATACCACGGCGTCGGCGGAGACGCGCGACCGTTACGTGGGCGAACTGCTCGCGCGGCTCGGCGCGAAGGCCGAAGCGCGCGCGGTCGATCAGCTCGTGCGCAGCGAAGCCGATCTCGCGGCGGTACGAAACGATCTCGAAAAGCTGGCGCTGGCCGGCAAAAAGATCACGCTGGAAGCGCTCGAGAGCGAATCGCTCTCGGTGGAAGATCCCAAGGCCTACAAATATGCGAGCGCGCTGGTCGAAGGCAAGATCGCCGAGGCGCTCGACATCGCGCACGAGTGTTTTGCCGGCGATCCGCGCGGCGCGGCGATCCCGCTGCTCTCCGCCCTGGCGACCGAGTGCGGCTACCTTTGGGAGCTCTCGCGCAGCGGCGGCGAACTGCCGGCTCGCGCGAGATGGCGCGAACGCGTGCTGCGGCCGCTAGCGCGCCGGGTCGGCGAACGTCGCGCGCGCGTCGCGTACGAACGCGCCGTGCGGGGCGTGGAATCGATCGTGACCGGACGTTCGGGAAACGATCCCGACGATCACCGAACGCTCGTGGAGCGCATCACCATCGAACTCTCCGGCATGTCCCGCGCGTTGTAACCCGAATACCGCAGCGCGAGGGGAGACGCGGATGCGGCGCTCGATCGGCTTCGGATTTCTGCTGCTCGGAGCGGCGATGGTCGTCGCCTGCAGTCAGCAGGCAAGCAACGGCACGCTCGTACCTAGTGCGGGGCCAGGCGCGAAGACGGCGCGCCACCACCCCACCGTCGCCCATCTGTCGCTCGTAATTCCGTCCCGCGCACGCGCGCGGCGCGCGCGGTACGTTTCGCCGGGGACCGCTTCGATCGCGGTCGTGGTGCGTCCGGCCGCGTCGGCCGGCGTATCGCCGACCCCGATGCCGGCGCAGTATCTCGACGTCGCCGCCCCCGCCTGCGTGCCGGTTCGGACGGACGCCTTCGCGCCTCGCGCCGGGCGGCCCGCACTGGTGTGCCGGTTCGACGTCGAGGTGATGCCGGGCCGCGACGCATTCGCGCTGACGGCGTACGCCAAGAAGAACGGCCAAGGATCGGTGCTCTCGGCGTACGATTCGAAAGCGGAGCTCCCGATACCAACCAGCGGCGCACTTTATTTTACGCTCGAGGGCCGCATCAACTCGGTGATCATCTCGGATCCCGGCACGTCGCAGCAGCTCGTTCCCGTTCCGATCGGCGCCTCGACGAGCACGCCGATCGAAGTCGTGCCCGTCGATGCGGCCGGATACGTGATCCTCTCGCAATACTCGGGAACCGGCCCGGTGCCGTATCTCGCACCCGTGACGGTCTCCGTTTCGCCGGCATCGGCCGGCGTGACGCTCTCCAACGATCGCGGCTCCGGCAGTAAAGTGACCATCGCCAATCCCAACGACTTGGCGCTCGAGGCGGTTTACGACGGGTCGGTGCGGTTCAGCGGAAACGCGATCGTCGGCACCACCTACTCGCTCGCCGCGGCCGTTCCCGGGGCGGCGCCCGTTCGCTACCCGCGCATGCATCCCGACGAGAGTACCCCCGCGCCGAACGCCGCGGAGATCGCGCTGGCCAGCAACGCGCTCCCCTACGCCATCAGTTCGCCCTCAGCAGGCGCGAGTGCGTTTCCGGGCGGACTCGCATACCGCGCGTCGACGAATACGTTCACCTACGCCGTCGACGCCGGAACGCAAAGCAAGGTCGGGACGTTCGCGCTCCACGGGTCGACGTTCTCGTCGACGAGCGAGACGCTGCCGTTTACGGCCTATCAGCCTTTCGTCGATTCGCTCGGCGGAACGTGGTTTTTGGGAGGTGCCGGCGACAGCGCCGTCTGCTACAAGCAGTTGACCTCCGCATCGCCCGATGCGAGCGTGACGATGACGCCGTCGGGCTTCACCAGCGCCGTCCCCCAAGGCATGACGCAAGATTCGAGCGGGACGCTGTGGATCGCGTCGTGGGATAACGGATACGAGAGCAGTTGGATCGGCACGAACGCGTTCGCGCTTGCCGCCGAGTGCCAACCTGGAGCGCCGAGTATCGGCCTCTATAACTTCGGCGGTAATCCGCCGAACGCCGCGGCGCCCGCGCCGCAATCCGGCGCTCCCGGGATATGGGCGAATAGCGAGTATCAAGCGCTGTTGCTCCAGGCCGACCCGGCGCCGTCGCCTTCGTCCGTGCCGAGCTCGTCGCCCGCACCGACGACGTCGCCACCGACGTACGCCTACGCCACCAACGTTTCGGTACTGGGTCTCGACGCCGCGCCGGGCGGCAGCGTGTACGCGCTCGCGTCGGACGGCAAACAGAATTTCTTGGAGCAGGTGGGATCGGGCGGCACGCTATCGAGCGTCGGTTCGATCCCGCTGACGTATCCCGAGAGCCCGATCTTTCAACTCACCTCGGCGTTGCGCGCCTTGTACGTCGATTCCAACGGCGGCATCGATCTCTTCGATCCGCCGAGCGGCGATTTTCTTCCGCTAGGAATGCCGCTCGACGTTTCGGGCGGCGGGAACCCGTCGTGCGAAGGCAGCGGCTTCGATGCGACCGAGACGCCGTGGGTGCTGTGCAGCCGCAGCGACAACTCGGTGGTGGCCTATCGCGTGTTGCTCACATCGACGTGGTCGGTCTTTCCACCGAGCGTCTCGCTTGCCGTCGAGCCTGGCTGCGCCGGCGCCGGATTCGCCGTCCCGCTCGGAATCGGCGAGGCGCTGCCCCAAAATAGCGGCCCGTTTACGATGACGTCGTCGAACAGCACGCTGGTCCAGCCGTTGCCCACCGATTCGAGCGATCCGCATCAGCTCGAGATCGACGTCACCGGCTATGCCGGCAGCGCCACCGTCGACGTCACCGACCAGCACCAGCGCTCGGTCGCGGTCCCGGTTTTCGTGAGTTACTCGTCAAACGGAATGCAGTGCGGTGCCGGCCGGGGTGCTAGACGCTCCACTGCCAAGCATTCCAGGATTCCACGACCGGGTTGGGCGCGAAGCCCTTGAAATCGACGCTGATGGCTTCTTGCTGTCGCTGCCACCAGAAAAAGATGTAGGGATTATCGCGGGCGAGCAGATGCTCGACGCGCGAGTACGCGGTGGCGCGCACGGCCTGATCGTAGCGATCGAGCGCGGTGCGCTGCGCGGCCTCCATGGCGGGTTCGCAGTAGCGCGAGGTGTTGTATCCATGGGGGGCGATCGCGCCGCACGTGAACTGCGACGAGTCGTCGGGATCGACGCCGGCGTACCACGGTGCGAGCGTCATGTCGAACTTGCCGCTCTGCAGGATCCCCCCGAGCGGCGCGGTGGCGTAGAGCACGGCCTGCGGATAGTACTTGATTTCGACGCCGATGCCGGCGCGCCGTAACGCCGCCTGCACCAGCAGGCTCTCCTCGCGATGGGTAGCGTTTGCGCTGTCGGTGGAAAGCAGCAGCTCGAGCGGACGCCCGTCCTTGCGTGCCACGCCATCGGAGCCGAAGACGTAGCCCGACCGCACGAGAGCGCGGCGCGCGGCCGCCACGTCGTACGGATACGACTTGACGGTGGAATCGAAGGCCCACATCCAGTCGGGAATATCCTCGGTCGCCACCTTTTCCTGACCGTGGGTCAACCGCGCCGCCAAGCTCGCCTTATCGACGGCGTACGCGATGGCGAGACGCACGTTGGGGTCGGTCACGTGCGTCAAGTTGAACTCCAACGCTTCGAAGCCGTTCATGTTGACCCAGACGATCTTCGCGTCGGGAAGCTGCGAAATGGTCGGATACGTCGAGATCGACGCCTGGAAGAGGTAGTCGATCGCGTGCGTGCGCAGCAGATTGATCGCGGTGTTCTCGTCGGGAACGAAGGCGATCCGGATGCGGTCGAGCAGCGGCTTGCCGCGGAAGAAATGCGGATTCGCGGACAGCTCGACGTCGTCGCCGTGCGTCCAGGACGAAAAGCGGAACGGTCCGTCGCTGACGGTCGGCTCTTGGTTGAACGGTATTTGGTTGACGTTGGGATACTTGGCGAGCACGTGCTCCGGAACGATCATGTACGGCTGGTCGCTCTCGGCAAAAAACGTATTGACGAACGGCGCGAAGCGCCGTTTGAGATGGACGACGGCCACGTGCGGGTTCGACGCGTCGATCGAGCGTACGTCGTCGTAGCCGTGCCGCGAGATCACGTTGTTGTCGGGGTTGGTGAGGGCTTCCCACGAGAACTTGACGTCGGAGGAGGTGACCGGCACGCCGTCGCTCCAGGCGGCGTCCGTGCGCAGCAGATAGCGGATCGTCAGCCCGTCGCGCGAGATCCCGCCGTTTTCCTGGGTCGGCACCTGCGTCGCCAGCATCGGCACCGGGTTTCCGCGGGCATCGGCGGAGAGCAGCGGCTCGAACATCAACCGGTCGATGAAGATGTCGGCCGTGGCCGAGGCGAGCAGCGGATTGAGGCTCTTGGGCTCGGCGACGACGGCGACCCGGAGGAACCCGGGAACCGTCCAAGCGTGGCGGCCGCCCTCCGCCGGCCCCCCGCCGCTGCGGCTGCAGCCGGCCGCGGCAATCAGGGCGGCGGCGCAGAGAAACGCTCGGTACCTCATCGCCGGGCCTTCGCTCCCTTGCCGGGAGAGACATTGCGGAGGCGCGGGCGGGCCCGAGGCGGAACCCCCAAGCGTCCCATGGACTATCGCACCTACGCTTCGCCGTTCTCCTGGAGATACGGCCGCGCCGAACTGCGCTCGCTCTTCTCGGAAGAGACCCGGCGCACGCTCTGGCGCGCCGTGTGGGTGGCGCTGGCCGAGGCGCAGGCCGCCGAGGGACTGATCGAGGAGGCCGAACTGCTCGATCTGCGAGCGCATGCCGGCCGGATCGATATCGACGCGGCGCTGGCGATCGAACGCGAGATCCATCACGACCTGATGGCCGAAATCCGGGTCTTCGCCTCGCAAGCGGCGACCGGCGGCGGCAAGCTGCACCTCGGCGCCACGTCGATGGATATCGAAGACACGGTCGAGACCTATCGCATGCGGGTCGCGCTGGCGACGATCGGCGAGAACCTGCACGAGCTGCTCGCGGCCTTCGTGCCCAAGATTCGCTCCTATGCCGACCTGGTCTGCATGGCGTTCACGCATCTGCAGCCCGCGGAACCCACGACGCTGGGCTACCGGCTGGCCGTCTACGCACAAGACTTGCTGGTCGACGAAGCGGCGCTGCGGTTCGCCTTCGAGAACCTCACCACCAAAGGGTTGCGCGGCGCCGTCGGCACGGGCGCTTCGTACGAGCATCTGCTCGATCGCAACGGACGGTCGTCCGAGATCGAGCGCTACGTGCTCGAACGGTTTGGGCTCGAAGCGCGCGAGATCAGTACGCAAACTTACCCGCGCAAGCTCGACTATCTGCTGCTGACGGCCCTGGCCGGCGTCGGCGCCTCGCTCTCCAAATTTGCCGCCGACGTGCGGATTCTGAGCAGCCCCGAGTTCGGCGAGGTTGCCGAGCCGTTCGGAAAATCGCAGGTGGGCAGCTCGGCGATGCCGTTCAAGCGCAATCCCATTCTGTGCGAGCGCATCGGTTCGCTCGCGCGCCTGCTGCCGGGATATGCCGACGTCGCGTGGCAGAACGCCGCAACCAACTTTCTCGAGCGCACGCTCGACGACAGCGCCAATCGCCGCACGATCCTGCCCGAGGCGCTGCTCTGCACCGACGAGCTGATCACGCTCGCGCGCAGAGTCGTCGACGGACTGCGCGTGGAGGAGCGCCGCATCGCGCAGAATCTGCGCACGTACGGGCCCTTCTCCGGCACCGAATCGGTCATGATGGAGGCCGTTCGCTCCGGCGGAAATCGCCAAGACCTGCACGAGTCGATTCGCGCGGCGGCGATGGAGGCGTGGGACGCGCTCGCGCGCGGCGAGGACAATCCGCTCTCGCGGCTGTTGGCCGAGGATCGCGCGCTCACCGCGCTGGTCGATCCGGCCGAGATCCGCCGCCTGCTCGACCCGAGCAAACACGTCGGGACCGCCCCCGCGCGAGCGCGGTCGCTCGCCGACCGCATCGAACGGCTCGAACCGTTCCCGAGACAGCAACGAGTGGCGCTGCCGGCGCCCGCCGCGGAGTGAGGACATGAACAAAGGCATCGAGATCGCGCGCGGCAAGACCAAGGTGCTCTACGAGTACCCCGGCCAGCCCGATCACCTCGTGGTGGTGCAGACCGACCAGATTTCCGCCGGCGACGGCGCGCGGCGTAACGAAATTCCCGGCAAAGGGCGCCTGGCGGCACAGACGACGGCGCGCGTCTTCCGGCTGCTCAACCTTTGCGGCCTGCCGACGCACTATCTCAACGGCGGCGAAGACGACGACGACAACGAGACCGTCGTGCGCCGCTGCAACATGATTCCGCTCGAGGTCGTGACGCGCGGCGTCGCGGCGGGCTCGTTCGTCAAACGCAATCCCGGCGTGCAGCGCGGCATGCTGCTGGTCCCGCGCGTCACCGAGTTCTTCCTCAAAGACGACGCCAACCACGATCCGATGATCTCGCCCGACCAGATCGTCGCGCAGGGCATCGCCTCTCCGCACGAAGTAGCCGCGATGGGCGAGATGGCTCGCCTCACGTTCGACATCCTCACCCATGCCTGGCGCCGCCGCGACGTGCTGCTGGTCGATCTCAAGATCGAGTTCGGCCGTCTCGCGGGGGGCGAAAATGCCGGTCAGCTCGCCATCGCCGACGTCATCGACAACGACTCGTGGCGCATTTGGCCGCAGGGGCGCGAAGATCTCATGCTCGACAAACAGATGTACCGCAATTTGGAGACGGTCGACGACGAAGCGCTGGCGCGCGTCAAGCGCTCCTACGAACGCGTCGCGGAGCTGGTCGGCTCGTTCCCGGTGATGCGCTCGGGCATGGTGGCGGTGGTCGCAGAATCGAGCGCCCACGTGGAGCGCGCCAACGAGATCGTCGCGGCGCTCGGGCAACTCGGATTGCCCACGGTGCGCCACGTCGCCAGCCCCTCGACCACGCCGGGCTTCGTACTGCAGCTGGTGGGCCAGCTCGAAGCGACGTTCGCGCGCCTGCTCTTCGTGACCGTCGGCTCCAACGATCTCTTGCGCGCGATGGTCGATTCGGCATCGACGTCACCGGTGCTCGACGGCCGCGACGCCGCGCGGCTTCCGATGGAGTGCGCGAAGCTGCTGGGCTTGGAAGACACCGTGCTCTACGGACGAACGCTCATGATGCAGGCCAACGCGCGCTCGATGGTGATTCACGCCGACGCCGCGCTGCAGCAGCAAGGCGGAATGCCTCCGGGGGCCGCTCTTGGTTAACGAACCGGCCGCGCTCAACGTCGCGTTGCGCGACGACGAAGTCCGGCGCATTCGGCAGCGGCTCGGGCGCGACCCGACGGTGGTCGAACTCCATGCCTTCGACGCGCAATGGAGCGAGCATTGCAGCTATAAATCCAGCCGCCACCATCTCAAGAAGTTGCCGACCGGCGGCCCCGGGGTCGTGCTCGGGCCGGGCGAGGATTCCGGCATCGTGCATCTGGGGGAGTATGGCGGCGAGCGCTACGCGATCGTGGTCGCCCACGAATCGCACAACCACCCCTCGCAGGTCGTGCCGTTCGAGGGCGCGGCGACCGGCATCGGCGGGATCGTGCGCGACGTGCTGTGCATGGGCGCCGAGGTGATCGGCGTCGCCGACCCGCTGCGCTTCGGCCGCGTCGAGGATTCCGAATCGCATCAGCGTTACGTTGCCCGCAGCGCCGTCGACGGCATCGGCGCGTACGGCAACGCGATCGGCGTGCCGAATCTCGCCGGCGACGTGTACTTCGACGAAGGCTTCGACGACAATTGCCTCGTCAACGTCGTGGCGCTGGGCATCGTCAAGGAGTCGGAGATCGTGCATTCGTTCGCGCCTCCGGGCGCGGCGGGCTGGGACGTGGTGCTGGTCGGCAAAGCGACCGATCCGAGCGGCTTCGGCGGCGCCTCGTTCTCGTCGCTCGCGCTCGATTCGGCCGACCAGGAGGCCAATAAGGGCGCCGTTCAGGTGCCGGACCCGTTCTTGAAAAACGTGCTGATGCGCGCCAGCTACCGCGTCTTTGCCTTGCTGCGCGAGCGCGGCATCGTGGCCGGGTTCAAAGACCTCGGCGCGGGCGGCATCATGGGTTGCTCGGCGGAGCTCGCTTCGAGCGGCGGCTACGGCGCCGATCTCAATCTCGACGAAGTCAACGTCGCGATCGACGGCATGCCGCCGGAAGTGATCGCGATCGGCGAAACGCAGGAGCGGCTGCTGTGGGCGCTTCCGCCCGACGTTACGCCCGCGGTGATGGCCATCTACAACGAAGAGTTTACGCTGCCGCAGGTCGCGTTCAACGCGCGGGCGACGATCGTCGGCCGCCTCACGGCGGAGAAGCAGTACGTGCTGCGCCACCGCGGTCAGCTGGTGATGGACGTCGACATCGAGTTCCTCACCGGATCGATTCGCGACGAGCTCCCGTTCGTCGAGCCGCAGGTGCGGCGGGCCGCCGGCGCGGCGGCTTCGGTGCCGGCGGGCGATGCGGCGCTGCTGCCGCAGGTGCTCGCGCATCGCGACGTCTGCTCGCGCGAACCGCTGTACCGGCGCTACGACGCGGTGGTACGCGGTGCGACCGTCGTTCCGCGCGGCTATGCCGACGCGGGCGTGTTGGCGCCCGTCCCGGGCGCGCCGCTCGGCGTTGCCGTCGCCGTCGCGGGCAATCCGCGCTACGGCCGGATCGATCCCCGGGGCGCCGCCGAACTGGCGGTCGCGCTTGCGGTGGCGCGCGTCGCTGCGGTGGGCGCGCGACCGGCGGGCTTGACCGATTGCTTGAACTTCGGCAATCCGCGCAATCCCGAGCAGCTCGGGCAGTTCGTTGCGGCAGTGGAAGGGCTGGGAAGCGCGGCGCGCGAGCTGGGGCTCGCCTTCGTCTCGGGGAACGTCAGCCTTTACAACGCCTCGGAATCGGGCACCGCCGTGCCGGCCTCGGCGATCGTCGCGTGTATCGGAGCGATCGAGCACGTCGGACGCACGGTGACGCCGGGGTTCAAGCGCGCGGGCTCGCCGCTCTTCCTGATCGGCGCGGGATCGACGGCGCTAGGCGGCTCGGTGCTCGCGCAGCTGCTCGACGTCGACGACGCGCTGCCGCCGGTCGACTACGGCGCGTTGCGCGCGGCGCTCGAGCTGATGCGCCGTGCGGCCGCCGCGGGAATGGTAAGCGCCTGCGTTGCAGCCGGCGACGGCGGCGCTCCGGTTGCAATCGCCAAAGCGGCGTTTGCGGCGCGGCGCGCGGGCCGTGCGCTCGGCGCCGAGATTTCCGCGAGCCCGCACTTCGGCGAGGCACCCGCCTTCATCGTGGAAGCTGCCGGCGCGCCGGCCTTCGCCGCGCTCGCCGCGGAGTGCAACTGCCGCGTCGAGCGCATCGGCAGCGTCACCGATTCGCCGCAGTTGCGGTTCGGCAACGCGGCGTTCGGGGTGGCGGAGCTGGAACGCACCTGGGCGCTGCCGCTCGAGGAGATCTATCCGTGAAGCCGCGCGTCGCCGTCCTCGTCTTTCCGGGAACCAACTCCGAAGACGAAACGGTGCGCATCCTGCGCGATTGCGGCGCGGATGCCGAGATCGTTCGCTGGTCGAACGCCGAAACGCTGGCGCGGTACGACGGCTACGTGTTGCCGGGGGGCTTCGCGTACGAAGACCGCGTGCGCGCGGGCGCGATTCCCGCTCACGATCGCATGATGGATTTCGTGATCGACGGCGCCGCCAACGGCAAGATCGTGCTGGGCATCTGTAACGGCGCGCAGATTCTGCTCGAAGCGGGGTTGGTGCCGGGAACCGGCGCGGTGCGGCGCCCGACGGCGGCGTTCACGAAGAACGGCCCGGTGCCGCACTTCGTCTGCCGCCACGTCTACGTCAAGCTCGCCATCCCGCCGCAGCGGTGCGCGATCACGCGCGCGCTCGCACCCGACGCCCTGATTCCGGCCTGGGCGGCCAACGGTGAGGGGCGGCTGGCTGCGACCGCGCAGCATCTCGACGAGATCGTCGAAGGCGGCCACGTGGCGTTCGTCTACGCGCATGCCGACGGCCGCGTCGACGAGTCGGCCAATCCGAACGGATCGGCGCGCGATTGCGCCGCGCTGGTCAACCGCGAAGGCAACGTGCTGGCGATCATGCCGCATCCGGAGCGCGACGCCTGGAACTTCAATCACCTCGACCGCGCGTCCGGAGACGACGCGCTGGCACCTTCGGGCGGGTCGGCGCTGTTCTCCGCCTTCGTGGAGGCGTTTCGATGAACCAGACGGCCGCCGCGATCGGCTTGCGGATTCCCGATAACGCCGCGTACACGGCCTTGGTCACGCTCCAGCGGCTAGGCGTCGAGGTCGCGCGGCTCGAGCGCAGCGAGGTGTGGCGATTCGACGACGACGGCGATCCCGCGACCCTGGCGGCGCGCGTCGAAGCCAACGAGACCATCTTCAATCCGAACAAGCACCGGCTCGTCTTGCTCGAGCGGCCCGCGCCGCGCGAAGGCGAAGCGTGGATCGCCGAGCTCGACGCGCACGACGAGGTGCGCCGGCACCTGGGCGGCAAAGGGATCGAGGGCGTCGTCGCCGCTCGCCGCTACGTCGGCTGGCGGCTCTTCGACCGGTCCGGCGCTCCCGCGCGCCACGAGATCGTCGCCACCGCCGTCGAACGGCTTCTTTGCAACCCCGCCATCGAAAGAGCATTCTATTAAAGGTATGAATCGTCCGTACACTATCGCGACCTTGGGCTCGCACTCCGCTCTGCAGATTCTCAAGGGCGCCCACGACGAAGGCTTCAAGACGCTGGCGATCTCGAAGCGCGACACCGAGCGGCTCTACCGTTCGTTCGCCTTTGTGGACGAAGTCATCGTGCTCGACGAGTATGCGGAGTTCATGGGCTTGATGGACGAGCTCAAGGCGCGCAAGACGATCATCGTGCCGCACGGGTCGTTCGTCGCGTACCTCTCGCTGGAAGAGCACAAGAAAATGACGATTCCCTATTTTGGGAACAAGGCGGTGCTCGATTGGGAAGCCAGCCGCGAGCTGCAGCGCCAGTGGCTTTCGCGCGCCAACCTGACGCTGCCGCGGCAGTTCAAGAGCGGCGCCGAGATCGACCGGCCGGTGATCGTGAAGCTCTACGGTGCCGCGGGCGGCAAGGGCTACATGTTCATCCGCGACGCGCAAGATTTCGAAGCGCGGGCGACGCATCTCAAAGAAGCCTACACGATTCAAGAGTACATCATCGGCGTTCCGCTCTACATCCACTACTTCTATTCGCCGCTGCAAGACAAGCTTGAAATCATGTCGATGGACCGGCGATACGAAACCAACGTCGATTCGCTCGGGCGCATTCCGGCGGCGGCGCAAGAGGGCATGGATATCGTGCCGTCCTACGTCGTGGTGGGCAATCAGGCGGTCTCGCTGCGCGAATCGATGCTCGCCGAAGCCTTGCGCATGGGCGACGACGTGATCCAGGTCAGCCGCGAGATCTGCGGCCCCAAAGGCCTGTTCGGCGCGTTCTGCATCGAGACCATCATCACGCCCGACAGCCAGTTCTACATCATGGAGATCTCGGCGCGGATCGTGGCCGGCACCAACCCGTTCATCGACGGCTCGCCCTACTCGTACTTGAACTACTCCGAGCCGATGTCGACCGGGCGCCGGATCGCTCGCGAGATCAAGAACGCACTTTTGACCAACAATCTTCGTTTAGTTCTCGATGATTCGAGCGTCGTTTAGGGCCTGCGCGCTCGCCCTCGCCGTGGGGGCGGCGCTCCTGCCGTCCGCGGCGCGCGCCACGCTCGTCGCCGATCCCACCGTGCTCTACGGCCAGATGAAAGACGCCTACGCGAAGGGTTCCGCAAACGGCTGGAACTTTCGGTCGCAAGAGCTCTATCTTTCGACGATCTTCAACGCCGGCCGCGCCTACTCGCTGCAGTACCCGACCGACCCGGCGTACGGCGAGCTCGCCACGCTCACGGTACGCGTCGGCGGCGGGTTACATTACGACCCGCTGACCAACCACGACGCCGCCGTATGGTGGGTCCGCGAAGCCTCCGACTGGGTGGAGAAGAACTCGACCAACCCGCAAGACGTGATCGCGGCGGGGCAGATGATGCAGCGCGTGAACTCCGAAGACGATCCCGAAGCGCTGGCCAAATACGCCGATCAGGACGCGGCGGCGAATCTGCAAGCATACCCGGGCGACGTCGACGCGCTGCTCTCGCAGGTCGAAGCGAACTGGCGCGGCTGGCTGATCACCGGCAATCCGTCGTGGCGCTCGCTCGCCCTCCAACGCGCCGCCGCGCCGGGCTTCCCGGTCGCGCACCTGCCGACGACGTGGGGCAACGAGCTCGTCGCCGCCGCCAACTCCGCGTCGCCGGGCCGCGACGGCTACACCGACGCGGACGCCGCCAACGCCAAGACGTTCCTCGATCGCCTGCACGCCGTCGACCCGATTCGCGTCATCACCACGGTGACGGCCATGCCCCACGGCGCGTACCTCACCACGCTGGCGCCGGCCGACGAATACTTCGGCCGCATGGGCTTCTCGATTCTCGGCATCGAGAACCAGCTCAAGCACATCAACTTCATGCTCGATTACGACTACGGCAATCGCGAATCGGCCGAGACCGTGTTCGTCGCCGAGTCGATCGACGACATGCATAAGGTCTACCCGCGCGACCGCGATTTACCGATGCTGCTCTACTGGTGCTACACGACGCTGCAACGCATGTCGGCGCCCGACGCGCAGAAGGCCGCCGAACACCTGCGCGCGATCCTCACCGTCGAATACCAAGATAGCCCGCAAGCCCGCAAGCTGCTCTCACCCGCGACGACCTAACTCCGCGTTCGCGCGCTACGCTTCGGTCGTAGCACCGCGTTCCAAACGGCGCCGGGTAGAGCTCTTTCGCGAGCGCTCCCTCTTCTTGAAGTCAACGACCTAAGGGGATGGCGCCGGCCGGCTTCGCGGGGGTAGAATGGCGAAATGGATGCGGCGTTGGTCGATCGCGCGCAGTTCGCCTTCACGGTGATGTTCCACTACCTTTTTCCGATCGGGACGATGGGGCTCGCGCCCTTCGTTGCGTGGTACACGTGGAAAGCGGCTCGCGATCCCGGCGACGAGCTCTCGGCGCGCGCCGCGCGCTTTTGGACGAAGATCTTTGCGATCAACTTCGCCATCGGCGTCGTCAGCGGGATTCCGATGGAGTTTCAATTCGGAACCAACTGGGCGCTCTTTTCCGATCGCACGGGTTCGATCGTCGGCCAGCCGCTGGCGATGGAAGGCGTCTTTGCGTTCTTTTTAGAGTCGATCTTCCTCGGCGTGCTGCTCTACCGGCGCGGCGATGCGCCGAGCCGCTTCAAGGCGCTCGCGGCGGTTATGGTGGCCTTCGGCTCGTGGCTCTCGGGGTTCTTCATCGTCGCCACCAACGCGTGGATGCAGCATCCGGTCGGATTCTACATCGGTCCCGGGGGGCGCATCGTGCTCGACGATCTGGGCGCCGTGCTGCTTTCGCCATACGCGTGGTGGCAGTACGCACACGTCCTGTGCGGCGCGCTGCTCGCGGGCGGCTTCGTGGTAGCGGGCATCGGCTCGTACTATCTGCTCGCACGCCGCGACGAACCGATCGCGCGCGAGTTCGTCCGCGCCGGAACGATCGTCGCGCTTGCATGCTCGCTGCTCGCGATCTTCCCGACCGGCGACAAGAACGGCGACGACGTTACGCGCGCGCAGCCCGTCAAGCTGGCGGCGATGGAAGGCCTCTTCGATACGACGCCGGGCGCACCGCTCGCGATTATCGGCATGCCCGATCCGCAGAACGGCTCGCTGATCGATCCCATCTACGTGCCGAGCATGCTCAGTTTTCTCGCGTACGGCAACTTCCACGCCGAAGTGAAGGGGCTGCGGGCCTACGCGCACGATTTGTGGCCGCCGGTGGAGCTGACGTACTACGCCTATCACGTGATGGTGGGGCTCGGAACGATCTTCGTCGCCGTTGCCGTCGCTGCCGGATCGCTGCTTTGGTGGGGCGGCCGGCTCTTCCGAACGCGCGCCGCGCTGTGGGCGCTCATGCTGCTCATGCCGTTTCCGTACATCGCCAACGAGGCGGGCTGGATGACGGCCGAGGTCGGGCGCCAGCCGTGGATCGTGTATAACGTGATGCGCACGGCCGCAGGCATCTCGCCGAACGTGATCTCCGGCGAGGTGCTCTTCACGCTGATCGGCTTCGCCGGCATGTACTTTCTCCTGGGCGTGCTCTTTCTCTATCTCGTCCTGCACGAGATCGCGGTGGGGCCGGCATGAGCGCGACCTCCGGCTTGGCGGTGGCCGGTTTCGCCGTCATCGCGGTGATGATCTCGGCCTACGTGCTGCTCGACGGTTTCGATCTCGGCGTGGCGGCGATCTCGTTATGGATCTGCAAGACCGACGGCGAGCGAGCGGCCGCGATGGAGAGCATCGGGCCGTTCTGGAACGGCAACGAAGTGTGGCTGATCGCCGCCGGCGCGGCGCTCTTCGCACTCTTTCCGCGCGCCTATGCCTCGTCGTTCTCGGGATTCTACTTGCCGTTCATTATCGTGCTCTGGTTATTGATGTTTCGCGGGATCGCGATGGAACTGCGCAACCACTTCGCGAGCGATCTCTGGCACGGATTTTGGGACTCGGCCTTCGCGCTCTCCAGCACGCTGCTGATCGTCGTCTTCGGCGTGGCACTCGGGAACTTGCTGCGCGGCGTCCCGCTCGACCGTCACGGATACTTTCAGGGAACCTTCGCGCTGCTGCTCAACCCGTACGCGCTCCTGGTGGGCGTCTTCGCGGCCATCGTGCTCGCGCATCACGGCGCGCTCTTCCTGTGCGTTCGGACGGCCGGCGCGCTGGAGCGGCGCAGCCACGCGCTGGCGGGCGCGCTCTGGTGGGCGGCGATTGCCGCCGACCTGGCCGTGAGCGCCGCGACGTTCGCGGTGCGCGGAATGCCGCCGGTCGCGTTGACGGCGGCGATGACTGCGGTCAGCGTCGCCGCCCTCGCGGCCACCCGCGTGGCCTGGCTGCGCGAGCGGCCCCTGCTGGCCTTCACCGGCTCGTCGGTTTTTGCGGCATCGCTGCTCGCCGAGGCGGCCGGATCGATGTTTCCCTACCTGCTGCCGGGATATCCGGCCGGCAGCGGCGGCCTCTCGATCTACGACGCGGCGCCGTCGGGCCTCTCGCTGGCCTGCGCGCTCGCCGTGACGGTGGGCGGCGGAATCGCCGTCGTCGCGTACGGGACCGTCGTGGCGAGCAAGATGGGCGGTAAGGTCGGCGTCGAATAGGCCGTCGCTACCGTGGAGAGTATCGTTGAGAACGCCCTCGCGCGCTACGATCGTACGAAGCTGACGCTTTGTTCGATCGGCAGCCATTCCGCGCTCGAAGTCGCATCCGGCGCCCGCGCGCAGGGGCTGCGCAACCTCGTCGTCACCGCCAAGGGACGCGAACGCACCTATACGGAGCACTATCGCCGGCGCGAGTACGGCGGCCCGCCGCGCGGCTGCGTCGACGACGTGCTCGAGCTCGAGCGCTTTGCCGACATCCTCGACGACGGCGTGCAAGAACGGCTGCTGGCCGAGAACGCGATCTTCATCGCCAACCGCTCGTTCGAAGTCTACTTACGCCAGCACTATGGCTACGACGAGATCGAGCGCCGGATGCGCGTCCCGTTCTTCGGCAACCGCCACCTTTTGCGCGCCGAAGAGCGCGACGAAGCCGAGAATCAGTACGCGCTGCTGCAGCGGGCAGGCATTCGCCATCCCCGGCAGTTTGCGTCGCCGCAGGAGATCGACCGCCTGGTCATGGTCAAGGCGCCGCACGCCAAGGTCAGCTTCGAACGCGCCTTCTTTCTCGTCTCCTCGCCCGAGCAGTACCGCACCGAATCGCAGCGGCTGATCGATGCCGGCATGGTGACGCCGCAGGGATTGGAAGGAGCGGTCATCGAGGAGTACGCGCTGGGGCCTTCGATCAATTTGAATTTCTTCTATTCGCCGGTGTTGCGGGAGCTGGAGCTTAGCGGCACCGACACCCGCCGGCAAACGAATCTCGAAGGCTTCCGCAACGTGCCGCCGTCGGCGTTCGAGGCACTGCGCGACGTGCCGATGCGCTTGGAAGAGGCGGGGCACATCGCCGCGACGCTCACGGAATCGACGCTCGAACAGGCCTTTGCGATGGGCGAGCGCTTCGTCGACGTGGCGCGCGCGGCCAATCCGCCGGGGACGATCGGCCCGTTCGCGCTGCAATGCATCGTGACGGCCGGTCCGCCCAAGGAGTTCGTCTGCTACGACGTCTCCTTGCGAATCCCGGGCTCGCCTGGGACGCGGTATACGCCGTATTCGGCCTATCGCTGGGGCCGCGACGTGTCGGTCGGCGAGCGAATCGCGATGGAGATCGTGATGGCGCGCGACGCCGGGCGCCTCAAGGATGTTCTGACCTGAGGGAAGGCGAAACTGCTGCGCTTCGGAGGTGACGATGACGACACAGAATTTGCACGAACGCGCCGGAGCGGTGACGTTCAAAGGGAACCCGATGACGCTGCTGGGCCCGGCGCTGAAGGCCGGCGACGCAGCCCCCGACTTTCATCTCACCAACGGTGAGTTAAAGTTGCTTAATCTCGACGCGCTCACCAAGGGCGGCACGGAAGCGGCGATGCTCGTGGTGGTGCCGTCGCTGGATACCGGCGTCTGCTCGCTCGAGTCGCAGAAGTTCAACGCTCGCGTCGGCGAGCTGCCGGCCGGCGTGGCCGCCTCGGTCGTGAGCATGGACTTACCGTTTGCGATGGGACGTTGGGCCGGCGCGCAAGAGGCCGGCAACAAGCTCGGAATGCTCTCCGACTATCGCGATCACAGCTTCGGATTGAACTACGGGCTGCTGATCGGCGAGCTCGGGCTGCTGACGCGAGCGATCGTCGTGATCGGCCGAGACAAGACGATCCGCTACCTGCAAATCGTTCCCGAGGTAACGAGCGAGCCGAACTACGACGAAGCGCTCGCCGCCGCCGCGGCGGCGGGATAGGACGAGCCGAGCGCGCCGATGCCTGAGACGGTCTTCATTCTCGACTTCGGCGCGCAGTACGCTCAACTGATCGCCCGGCGCACGCGCGAGCTGGGCGTCTACTGCGAGATCGTTGCGCACGATACGCCGTGGAGCGTGCTCTCGCTGCGCAATCCCTCGGCGCTCATCCTCTCGGGCGGCCCGGAAAGCACGCTCGTCGATGGCGCGCCGCAGATGGACGAAGCGATCGTCGAGAGCGGCGTGCCGATTTTGGGGATCTGCTACGGCATGCAGCTGTTGGCGCGCGAGCTGGGCGCCGACCTCGTCAAGCTGGATCACGCCGAATACGGGCCCGCGACGCTCATCGTTTCGGATCGCGGGACGCCGCTCTTCGACGGCGTTGCCGACGAGTCGCGCGTCTGGATGTCGCACGGCGACTCCGTCACGAAGCTGCCCGAGGGCTTCTCGACGCTCGGTTCCACGGCTCGCTGCCACGTCGCGGCGATGGGCAGCGTGGAGCGGCAGATCTACGGCGTGCAGTTCCACCCCGAGGTCGTGCACACGCAGCACGGCCGCATCGTGCTCGACAACTTCCTTCACGAAGTCGCCGGGCTCGGCAACGGCTGGAAGATGGACTCCTTCGTCGACCAAGCCGTCGACGAGATTCGTGCGAAGGTCGGGAACGACAGCGTGATCTGCGCGCTCTCCGGAGGCGTCGACTCCGCGGTTGCGGCAACCCTGGTGGCGCGCGCGATCGGCGAGCAGCTCACCTGCGTCTTCGTCGATCACGGGCTATTGCGCAAGAACGAATCCGCCGAGGTGCTGGCGGCCTTCCGCGACGTGCTGCACCTCAACGTCGTTGCGGTCGACGCGCGCGAGCGCTTTCTCGGAAAGCTCGCCGGCATCGAAGATCCCGAACGCAAGCGCATCGTCATCGGCCACGAGTTCATCGCCATTTTCGAAGAAGAAGCGGCCAAAATTCCGGGGGTCAAGCACCTCGTGCAGGGGACGCTCTACCCCGACGTCATCGAATCGAAGACGCCGGAGAGCAAAGCTGGCCATAAGATCAAATCGCACCACAACGTCGGCGGCCTGCCCGAGAAGATGAACTTCAAGCTCGTCGAGCCGCTGCGCGCGCTCTTCAAAGACGAAGTGCGCGAGCTCGGGCGCGTTCTGGGGCTGCCCGAAGCCGTGGTGCGGCGTCAGCCGTTCCCCGGGCCGGGACTGGCGGTGCGCATCATCGGCGACGTTACGCCGGAGCGGCTCGAGATCGTGCGGCAGGCCGATGCGATCGTTCGCGAAGAGATCGATACGGCGCCGCTCGACCCGCACCCGTGGCAGTATTTCGCCGTGTTGACGCCGGTCAAGAGCGTCGGCGTGATGGGCGACGGCCGCACCTACGCCAATCTGGTTGCGGTACGCGCGATCACCAGCGAAGACGGTATGACTGCCGATTGGGCTCGCCTGCCGCACGAGCTGCTCGAGCGCATCTCGTCGCGCATCGTCAACGAAGTCTCCGGCGTGAACCGGGTCGCGTACGACATCACGACCAAGCCGCCGGCAACCGTCGAGTGGGAGTAATCGCGTGCGCGTGCTGATCGTCGGCGGCGGCGCCCGCGAAGACGCGCTCTCGTGGCGCGTCGCGCGGTCGCCCTCGTGCGAAGCCGTGTTCGCGGCACCCGGCAACGCCGGTACGGCATCGCGCGGACAGAACTGGAATATCGCCGCGACCGACGGCAAGACGCTCGCCGACGTCGCGACCTCCGAAGGCATCGATCTCGTCGTGCTCGGGCCGGAAGTCGCGATTGCGGCCGGCGTCGGCGACAAGCTGCGCGAGGCCGGCCTCCGCGTCTTCGGGCCGAACCGCGCCGGCGGCCGTTTGGAATCGAGCAAAGTGTTCGCCAAGCGGTTCATGGAGCGCCACGGCGTTCCGACCGCGCGCGCCGCGATCGTCCACTCGCTCGAAGCCGCGGAAAAGGCACTGGCGGAGTGGCCGGGCGGCGGCGTCGTGGTGAAAGCCGACGGCTTGGCGGCTGGGAAGGGCGTCGTCGTCGCGCCCGGCGTCGAAGCGGCACGCGCCGTGCTGCACGAGTGGTACGGCAAGAACAAGTTGCCCGGCGGCGGCACCGACGTGCTGCTCGAGGAGAAGCTCGAAGGGCGCGAAGTCAGCGTGTTTGCGCTGGCCGACGGGCGCGCGATGGTGCCGATGTCGGCCGCTTGCGACTACAAGCGTGCCGGCGACGGCGACACCGGCCCAAACACCGGAGGCATGGGAGCCTACTCGCCGCCGAGCGGATTCCCCTCCGATCTGTACGATCGCGTACGCGAGCGCATCTTGGCGCCGGTGCTGCGAGGCTTGCTCGCCGAAGGCGAAGAGTACATCGGCGTGTTGTACTGCGGGCTCATGTGGACTGCGTCGGGGCCTTCGGTCATCGAGTTCAACGCCCGTTTCGGCGATCCCGAGACGCAAGTGCTGATGCCGCGCATCGGAGGGGATTTCGCCAAGCTGCTGTTGTCGGCGGCGGAAGGCGCAATGGATCTTTCGCTCGCGACGTTCTCGGAGCAGCATTGCGTCGGCGTCGTCCTGGCGACCGACGACTATCCGCGCAGCAGCACGCCCCTAACGGGGCTCAACGCCGACGTTGCACTGGGCGACGGCTGCCAGGCATTCTGGGGCGGCTCGCAGCTCGTCGACGGCAAGGTGGATACGCCGGGCGGCCGCGTGCTCACCGTCACCGCGCTCGGCGACGATCTCGCCCACGCGCGCTCGCGTGCCTACGACGCCGTCGGCCAGCTCGCCGGCCGTTTAGGCACCTCCAAGCTCGGCTACCGCACCGACATCGCGAAGCCGTAAGGCCGCGCTAGTGCGGCAGCCCGCCGCTGACGATTTGCACGCCGGGGACGACAAGTAACGTCCTTCGTCCCAAATCTGGTAGTGGCGACCATCGCCGTCGTTATGACGGCTTGCGTGTCGGCTGCGACCTCTACGCTCGGAATGACGATCGTTCCGTACCCGGCGTGCGCCAGGGAAACGACGAATATTCCGGGAGTGAGACCCCGCAATGCGAAACGGCCGGCGGCATTCGTTCGGGTGCTGCGTTTCTGTTCGGGCGATCGAGCCGTCACCTCGACGTTGTCGATCGGCGCGTGCGTTCGCAAATCGACTATGCGCCCAGACAGCGATCCGTTCGTTCCCGATAGGGCGGGCACCGGCAGAACCAATGCCGTCGAAACGAAGACCATCACGAGCGCAGCGCGCTTCACGTCCGATACAACGCCGGATGGCGCTGCGCTGTGACGTCAGTCGGGAGCGCTCTCGCTCGCCTCGCGCTCGTCCTCTTCCAGGTCGTTAATGAGAGAGGGCGATAAACGAGCGTGCGGTCGATTCCCGTGCGGTGGGTACAAAAGGGCATGCCGCGGCTTCCACGCGCCCTCGTTCCGATTTTTGGGACGACGTTGGCGGATACGCTCGGATATACGCTGATGATCCCGCTGTTGCCGGTGGTGGTGAAGCAGTATCACGTCTCCGACGTGACGGTGGGAGCGTTGCTCAGTATTCCCGCCTTCTGTTCGGTGGTCGCCGCACCGGTCTGGGGAAAAGCCAGCGACCGGCTCGGCCGCAAGCCGATCGTAATCGTCTCGCAAATCCTGTCGCTGGCCGGTTATCTGATGCTCGCGCTCTCGCACTCCCTGTTCTGGCTCTTTCTCTCGCGCGTGATCTCCGGATGCGGCGGCGGAAGCCTGGGTGCGGTGCAGTCGTATATCGCCGACGTGACCGAAGCGGAACAGCGCGATCTCGCCTATTCGCTCTACGGGGCCGTGTTCGGCGCCGCATTCGTGGTGGGACCGGTGGTTGCGGGGCTGCTCATGCACGACGGCCTGGCCATACCGTTCTTCGCCGCGGCCGGGCTGGAAGCGCTCAACATCGCTTTTACCGCGCTCTTCCTCCCGAAGAACGAGAAGCGCCGTTCGAAGACGAGCGTTGCCGATTCGCTGCGCGCTGCCAACGTCCCGGCCGTTCGCATCCTCCTCGTCCGGCAGTTCCTGGCCATCCTCGCCATCGTGTGCTTCCTGGCGAACTTCGCGCTCTATCTCGACCGCGTGCTGCACGAGAGCGTCTCGCACGTCTCTTGGCTCCTCGCCATGGCCGGCGTCGTCGGCGGTTGCGCGATGCTCTTTATCGTCTCGCCGCTGGCCGCGCGCATCGGGGATCGCCGCGTCGCGCAACTCGGCTTGGCGCTCAGTTTTGGCGCCTACCTGTTGCTCGCGTTCGTCTGGTCGGTCGCATCGTTCTGCGTCGCGCTCGTGCTCTGGGCGGTCGGCTCGGCGATGGTCGAGCCGACGCTCACGGCCTTGCTCTCCGTGCGCGCGAAGAGCAGCGAGCGCGGCGCAATCATGGGCCTGAGCGACTCGATCAACAGCGTCGCAATGATGATCGGGCCGGCCGCGGGAGCGGCGATCGTCGGTATCGATGCGCGGATGCTCGGCGTCGTTCCCGCGGGAGCGGCGGTCGCGGCCTTCGTCCTGGGCCGCTTTTCGCACGGCAAGGACTCGAAAAAGGCCTAAGCTCGAGCGAGCCTCGAAAAGGGAACGCCACTATGGCGAGTCGGGGTGAGGTGCCTTCATGCGATGTGTCGTGTTGGTCTTGGCGCTCGTGACCTTGCAGTTCGACCCTATGGGCGCGCAAGCGCAGACGCCGCCGGCGACGGGCAAGCCCCAAGTGATGGTGCTCGGCGTCGCGCATCTGGAAGCCAGGCGCGACATTTACAACAGTGTGTTCGAAGATAGCCCCCTTTCGCCGGAGCGCCAAGCGCAGATCGCCGACGTCGTACGCCATCTCGCGGCATTTCATCCGACCAAAGTGCTGGTCGAGGCGCCCATGGGTGACGCGAAATACGCCGACCAATACCGCGCCTATCTCGCGGGAACGTTTGCGCTGCCGGCCGACGAGGTCTATCAATTCGGCTTTCGGCTCGCGGCGGCTTCGGCGGATTCGGCGATCTATCCGATCGACACGTGGGGTCCGACGCTCGTCGACGACAACAGCCCCTCCGGGAAGCGGATCGATGCATACCTGAAGGCCAATTTCACGAAGGTCAGCACCGAAGCGTTCGACGCCTACAAAGCGCGCGACGAAGCGCTGGAACGCACCGGTACGTATCTCGAGCTGCTGCGCTACCTCAATACCGACGAGGCCATCCGCGCCAACGCCTCGTGGTACAGCGTGTTTGCCGGCGTGGGGCGCGACGCCGACAACGCGGGGGCGTCGTACGTGGCGCAATGGTACGTCCGCAATACCTATATCTTTGCCAACGTTCTGAGCGCGATCGCGCCGGGCGATCGCGTCGTCCTCATGATGGGTCAAGGGCACGAGTACCTGCAGCGCGAGTTCGTGCGCTTGAACCCGAATCTCGTCGACGTCGATCCGTTGACCTACCTCTCGCCTTGACCGCGGGTGCGTGCTAGAGCAGCGAAAGCTGCACGGTGCGCTGCGGAGCGATGCGTTGGAACTCGCGCCGCGGGGAAGCGCGCAGGGCGCGTTCGACGGTGCGATCGACGCGGTCGTGGAGTTCGCGGGGGGCGTACGTGCCGCGATAGGTGCGCGCGTACTCGGCCACCAGTTCGGGCCGGCGTTCGCGCAGGTAGCTGAAGAAGGCGTCGCGCGTGATCTCGTGCAGGTAGAGCGTGTTGTGCCAGATGTGCGAGGCGCCCGCGTCGCGAGCCGCGGCCACGACGGCGTCGACGTTGGCATCCCCGTCGGTGATGTGCGGAATCACCGGCGCCAGCGCAACGTCGACGGGAATGCCGGCTTCGGCCAGCATGCGAACGGCGCGAAGCCGCTGACGCGGCGGCGCGACGGTCGGTTCCAGTTCTTTGGCGAGGGCCTCGTCGGTGGTTGCGATGCTGATCGAGACCCGCACTCCGGCGCGCTCGGCCAGCCGCCGCAGCGGCTCGGTGTCGCGAACCACCAAGGGCGAACGGGTGATGATGCCGGCCGGCGTTTCGTAGTCGGCCAGTGCGCCGAGGATCCCCGGCATGAGGCGGTACCGGCCTTCGAGGGGCTGATAGGGGTCGGTGACGGTGCCGATCGCGACTTCCTCGTGCCGCCAGGTCCGGCGGCTTAATTCGGTGCGCAAAACGGCCGGGGCGTTGACCTTCACGAAGATCCGGCGCCCCCAGTCGCCGATTCCGTCCTCGCCCAGGAATGAGTGCGTCCGCCGGGCGTAGCAAAAGACGCACTGGTGGAAGCAGCCGCGATACGGGTTGATCGACCAAGCGAACGGCATGCCTTTGACGGGGTTGAGCACGGATTTGGCCTGCTGCTCGTGCACTTCGACCCCTCGCATGCCGATAGTATATCGAACATACGTTCGCTATACAAGGGCCGGACTGTAACTCTCGGACCGAGCGACGGTTAGTAAGGAGTGTCATGAGCTATCGATTGCAGCCCCAGCCCAACGTGCCGGGGACCGCCGCAGCCATTCCCGCGCAGTCGCTGCTCGCGCAAGTGCTCGGCATCACGGCGCTCGGCCTATGCATTACGGCCGCCGGCGCGTACTTTTTCCAAAACGTCGGCGGAACGATCGGCTTGATCGCGATGATCGTCGGCTTCGGCCTGCTCATCGCCATCAACGCGACGCGGGCCAACCAAGCGCTCTCCCTCACCCTGTTCTACGCATTCGCTTTTTGCGAAGGCGTGGGCATCGCGCCGGTGGTCGGCCACTATCTGCGGTACGTCGGCTCCGACGTCGTGTTCAACGCAGCGCTTACGACGGGGCTGGGCATGTTCGCGCTCGGTGCCATCGTCTATGCGACCGGCCTGGACTTGCGGCGCTTCCAAGGCATTTTGATGCTGGCGCTGCTCGCGGCGATCGTGATCGGCGTCGTGACGATGTTCATGAAGACGTTCCAGCCGCAGGTCTACTCCTGGGTCGTGCTCGTGATTTTCTCGGGGCTCGTGTTGATCGATTTCGCACGGATCCGGGCCGGCGGCGACGGGCTGACGCCCGTGCAGATCGCGGTCAGCATCTATCTCGACGCCATCAATATCTTTCTCTTGTTGCTGCAGATCTTCGGCGGCGGCCGGCGATCGAGCGATTAGCCCGGCCCTGGTATACTAAGCGTAGATGTGCGGGATAACGGGAGTCTTTGCACCGGGGCGCGACGCGGCGCGCCTGGCCTATTTCGCACTCTACGCACTCCAGCACCGCGGCCAGGAGTCGGCCGGAATCGCCGCCGCCGACGGAGGCACCATCCGGTCGCATAAGGAGATGGGCTTGCTCGGGGCGATCTTCGACGAGGAGATCCTCGCCCGGCTCAGCGGCCACATCGCCATCGGGCACACGCGATACTCCACCACCGGCTCCTCGATCGTCGTCAACGCCCAGCCCCTGCTCGAACGCACGGAGCTGGGCGATTTTGCGTTCGCGCACAACGGCAACGTCACCAATACCGACGATCTGCGCGAATCGCTTGCGCCGACGACGGTGCTGCAGGCTACTTCGGACTCCGAGGTGATGGCCAAGCTCATCGTCGAGTCGCCCGGCACGATGACCGACCGCATTGCCGCCCTCATCCGCCGGGCTCGCGGCGCGTATTCGATCGTGTTGAGCACCGAAGACGAGCTCTATGCGTTCCGCGACCCGTGGGGCGTGCGGCCGCTCTGCCTCGGGACGCTGCCCGACGGCGGCTACGTCGTCGCCTCCGAATCGTGCGCGCTCGGCACCATCGGCGCCACCTACCTGCGCGAGGTCGAGCGCGGCGAGATCGTGCGCATCGGCAGCCACGGCTTAGCCTCGCACACCGTCGAGGTCGACGCGACCCAGCCGGCGCTATGCATGTTCGAATACATCTACTTCGCGCGGCCCGATTCGCGGCTCAACGATCGTTCGATTTACATGGCGCGCTACGAGATGGGGCGCGAACTGGCGCGCGAGCATCCCGTCGAGGCCGACGTCGTGATGGCGGTTCCCGATTCGGCGGTTCCCGGCGGGATCGGGTACGCGTACGAGAGCGGGCTGCCCTATATCGAAGGCCTCATCAAGAACCGCTACATCGGCCGCACGTTCATCAGCCCCGATCAGAAAATGCGCTCGCGCGGCGTGCACCTCAAGTTCAACCCGGTCGTCGAAAATCTGCGCGGCCAGCGCGTGATCGTCGTCGACGATTCGATCGTACGCGGCACCACCACGCCGCGCATCGTCGCCTTGCTGCGCGAGGCCGGCGCAACGGAAGTTCACCTTCGCATCACCTCGCCGCCGATCAAGCATCCATGCTACCTCGGCGTCGACATGGCTACGTACGACGAACTGATCGCCGCCAACTATACCGTCGACGAGATCCGCCAAAAGACCGGTGCCGACTCGCTGGGCTATCTCAGCCTCGACGGGCTGATGGGCGCGACCGGCCGCAAGCGCGACGAGATGTGCGTGGGCTGCCTCACCGGCGACTATCCCAGCGCGCCCGCCACGCACCGGTCGCAGACGCTCGCCCGCGTTGACTGACGCCTCGGCACAGCTCTCCCTGGCCGACGGCGGCATCGAAACGCGAATCGTCTACGAATTCCACCGCCCGCTGCGGGATTTCAACGCTTCGTCGCTGCTCGACGACCGAGAAGGCCGCGACATCCTCACCAAGATCTATGCCGGGTACGCGGCGGTCGCCGCCGAGTACGCGTTGCCGATTCAGCTGGGCACGCCGACCTGGCGCGCCGCAAGCGCATGGATCGCGCCCGATCGCGTCGCCGGCGTTAATGCCGCCGCCGTCGCGCTCGTGCGCGCAGTCGCCGCGGCATCGGGTGCGCGCGTCACGCTCGCCGGCGTGATCGGGCCGGCGACACGACGGGTACGACCCGGCGCTGATCGCTCGGGCCCAAAGACGCGTATGCGTATCACCGCGTGCAGGCCGAAGCGCTGGCCCGCGCCGGCGTCGATATGCTCTACGCGCCGACCTTTCCGGCGATCGGCGAGATCGTCGGCGCCGCACGCGCAATGGCTGCGACCGGCCTGCCGTACGCGATCGCCCCAATGCTGACGCCGCAGGGAACGTTGCTCGACGGAACGCCCTTCGACGACGCGATCGCGCGCATCGACGCCGAGACGTCGCCGCAGCCGGCGCATTACGGCATCGGTTGCCTCTATCCCACGCACGCCGCGTCGGCGCTCGAACGCACGCGAGCGCGCTCTCCGGCGGCGGTCGCACGCGTGCGCAGCCTCAAGGCCAACGCGTCGCCGCTGTCGCCACGGGAGCTCGACGCGCTCGATCGCCTGGCCGCGACACCGCCCGACCGTTTTGCGAGCGATCTCTGGGCGTGCGCTCGCGAGTTCGGGCTTACGATTCTCGGCGGCTGTTGCGGGACCGACGATCGCGACATCGCCGCGATCGCGGCGATGCGCTAACCGTAGGAGCGACCGGAACCGCCCTGCGGCGTATCGAAAACGACGCCCGATCGGCGTAGATGAGCCGTTTTGGAGGCACTGACCGCTAATATGCGTTTTTACCGGCGCCGCGCCGCCTTTAGGCCCGTCATGCTCCTCCTAGGGACGGCAGCCCTTTTCTCGCTCCTGCTCGCCCGATATACTAGCGGTCTGCATTGGCCGTACTGGCTGATCGCAGCTGCATGCGTTAGTTCGATGATCGCGGTAAGCGCAATCTTCGATCGGACCTCGCAGGTAGACGAGGAGGCCGCCGTGCGGCCACGCGACCGGTAACGCCTCCGTCATTAGGTAGAAGCCCAACACTAGGCCGGTGCCGACCCTCTATTGGGGCGATAACCGCTTCGATCAGGAGAAATAGGTGAGCCTAGACATAGCGCCCGAAATCGTGGCCTCGGCGAGGGACGGCGATCGAGCCAGCCTTGAATCGCTCCTCGAGGCAGCGTGGCCGCACGCGTTCCGAATTGCAAGGTCTATCGTGCGACACGAGGCCGCAGCGGAGGACGCCGCCCAGGAAGCGTGCGCGACCGTCTATCGGACGATCTGCCACTTGCGACAGCCAGAATCGTTCCGTGCGTGGTTCTATCGTCTCGTAGTTCGACAAGCCATGGCCGACCGGAAGAAGATCGAGTCCACGGCATGGGCCGAGCCGGCCGTTTCCGATCAGATCGAATCCCACGTCGAACGGATGGATATGCGTGCGGCCCTCGCCGCACTGCCGCTTCACCTACGGACCGTCCTCATTTTGCATCATTACTCCGGCTTGAACAGCAAAGAGATCGGTGCAGTCGTCGGGGCGCCCGGTCCGACGGTGCGCTTTTGGTTGGCCCAGGCGCGCCGGCGGATACGTAAACTTCTTGATGGTCGCAGCGGATTTCCAACTCGAATCCCAACGGAGGCCATTCTGTGAGCTCCTCGTTTCACCACTCCATTATCGATGCCGTCGAAAGCGACTCGGCGCCCCGCTTCAATCTGTCCAGCGTGCGGCAACGCGCGGAACGGCAGTCGGCTAGGTCAAGAGGACCTCGCAAGCGCTCGGCGATCGTCGCGGCCTTATTGCTTGGAGTTCCATGCCTGGCTGTGGCGTCCGTGCTTCCTTCGCCGGGAGTTCGCAACGCGATCGTGGCACAGATGCAGCGATGGGGCGTTGCTCCCGCCACCAGAGTATCGTTCTTGTGGGGAGCCGCCGCCGATCCCAAGAGTGCCTCGGGAAGCGCGCGGTTCCATCTCGTCCTGCCTTCGGGGTTGCCCCAGGGCTCGAGACTAGTGCGTTTCGATGCTAATGGCCCGTCGGGCAAATCGTACACTGCATCGTACCGATTGTCGAACGGAGAGATGGCCTGGTTCTCGGTACAGAAGGCCGTTCCGAACGCGACGTACGTACCGTGGATTGCATTCATGCGAAGCGACGAGCGTGGTCGCGTGGTGGAAGCGGTACGCTACCCCGCTCGCGTGTGGCTCGTCGGCGATGAGGTCGTTTTTGCCGCCGGTCACCTTACAGTCGAACAGCTCGCATCCATCGAGCGTTCGATGAATGGGCGAGACGCGCCGTTGCATCGCGGGGCGATTCAATAGGTAACCGCTGCTGAATGAAGTCGGACAAGCGCATTGTCGCGCAATACGGTCCTAATGGCGGTCCTCACTTAGCGGGTTTGCGAAGCGAGACTCTTAGCAAGGCATTAGCGCAAAGCACGATTGCGTCGTCGTCTGAAACGGAGCGAACAACGCTCGGGTTCGAACACGTGCGAGCTCCTACGTAAGTGAGTCCGCCACCCTCTCCAACTAATACGAGGAGCCAAGGGTCATCCCCAACCGCAAAGTAGGCCGACGTAGAGTCGGTCGACAGCGCATAGGATCGCACTTGCACTCCCAGACGCACTCGATCCCCTGGAGACGGAAATGGCAGCCGTAACCGAACGATCGTACCCGAGTCGAGACGCATTTCTGAAACGCCACGTTCGGTCACAAAGATGGCCCGGTTATTTGCCGCCGCAAGCAATTTTCCGTCTGCTACCCAACGGTCTGGTTTCTGCGCGTACGGTGACACCCCGACCTTGTAGCGAAATACGCTCGCACGATCGTATTCGTGCCCTGGCGTAGAGTCGAGCCGTCCGCATTCGATAAAGAGATCGGTCGCAGTGATGATCGTTGGGACGGGCTGGCCCGAATGCTCCTTGTTTTGCGTTAGGTATGGTCTCGCACGATCGCTACACGGATCGTACGTATAAGTCTCTAATTGATTGCCTTCCGGCAGTTGAAAGCGATAAAACACGCCGGGCCGTTGCGGCTCCGTCAGAAAAGGGCTCAACCATACACGGCCTCCCCCGGTGCGGGCAAGTACCGCGTCTTTAACGCTCGCTATGGTTGAACCCGTCCTACGGTTCAATATGAGCGCTTCCGAGACGACCGGTTCGCCCGCAACCTGCCTATCGACGATGACCGCGGATAACGTTATATGGATCCTGGCGCCGTTGACCCCCGCATCGAGTTGCCGCTGCCAGAGCGTTGCGCCCGTTCGCATCGAAATCGCTCGGAGTGTGCTGCTGCGTTCGCTCGTAGGTAGAGGCACGGCTTCGAACAGTGCGACGGCCAGGTCATCGTTAGCCCCCAGAGAAAGGCCATCGGCGCCGCCGCTCGCCACCCTCCAGAGCGTTCGCCCGGAGCGCGAATCGACTGCCACCAAGACGTTAGTTGTCCGGGCAAAGACGAATCGGTTCTCAGATGCCACCACAGGAGGGCGGCCATCGTGGTCCTTCCAAAGTACGGCGCCATCGACGGTTCGACGTGCGACGACGCCGCTCGAGTTAGCAAGCACCACTACGCCGTCTGCGGCCGCCATGCTAGTGCCAGTATAGTTCCCGCCACTCCGCCACACGGGGAACGCCCGAACGGAATCCGCACCCCTTGCGCTTAGTGGGGGTGAGAGGCTAAAGAATAGCACTAGAAAATAGCAAATCTGAGATCGCCGAGCTATCCGGGCCTGTTTGCGTCGGACGGACCCAACGACGTTTGCGAGGCGCGTGTGAATGGAATCGGGGACGGCGCGCATAGGAAGGTTCGTTCCAGCATCCTCCGGTCGATTCCGGCCAAGCCCAGCAGTCTAGAGCGGTATCAAGGGCCGGTGAACCAGTCCTTTACCGCCGCTGGGAAGATGGACGCCAGCGTTGCGTTCACGCACTGCGCTGCCGTAGCGCGTCCTCAAATCGCCGGCCCGTCGAAGATCTCTACTTGATAGATGCCGGCAGCGAGATAGAGAACGAGCATTTCGGCGGCTACACCAGTGCGTGTCGCCCGGTTCTATCCGTACATCTAGCGGGTGGTAAATGACCCGAGCTTCAGCGTGTGCCCGGGGACGGCGGGACCGCAAGGGAAAGATATGACTTGCGTGGCGCGCACGCCGTAGGTCGTGTGACGAGCCAGAGTTCCGAACGACGCCGCATATACGGAGGTTAGCCCGGGCGCGGGCGTGAGTGCCGGCTGCGGCAGCGGGCTTGGCAATGCCGTTAACTGCGTTTCGATGCGCTTGTTTTGGCCGATCAGCCAGGGTTGCTGCTCGGCGTTCCCGGCGAGGACGATCGTCCCGACGTTGGGCGACACGTTGGTTGCTCCAGGGATTGGATACAGCTGTTGAAGGGTGGTGACGGTCTCGCCCGCACACGACCCCGGCGTGGCGCTGCTTCCTCCTGCGCAAGCAGTCGACGTTGCGACCGCGCACGCCGCTAAAAGGAGCGTCAGCATCCGATGAGGAGAGCGTGCGATCACGATGCGTGCCTTTCGATGTTGCCGCGCTAGCGGCGGTAGAGGGTCGTTGCGCGTTCGTCGCGGGATTCCCAGCCGGCGCGCTGGAGTTCCGGCGTGTCGTGCGATTCCACCGGATACCCGACGCAGAGGTAGGCTACGAGTTTCCACTCCCGGGGAACGCCGAGCGCCTGCGAGACGAGGCCGGGCTCGAGAATCGAAACCCAACCCGCGCCAACGCCCTCGGCGCGAGCCGCGAGCCAGAACGCATACACGGCGTTCGCCGTAGAGTAGGCCAGCATCTCGGGCATCGTTTTGCGGCCGAGCCCTTTGCCCGCCAGCGTCGCTTCGTCGCAGAAGACCGCCAGGTGCACCGGCGCTTCGCGCAGGCCGGCGAGCTTGAGTTTGGCATAGGTGGCGGCGTCGTCGCCTTCGTAGGCGCGCAGCGCGTCGGCGTTGGAGCGTTCGAACGAGGCGATCACCGCGGCGCGCCGCTCGGGATCGTCGACGCGAACGAAGCGCCACGGCTGGGCGAACCCGACCGACGGCGACAGGGCGGCGACGCGCACGAGCCGTTCGACGGTGGCGTCGTCGAGCGGGAGGTCGCGAAAGTGGCGAACGTCGCGCCGCCAGGCCAAGAGATCGCGCAGCCGCGCGCGGAACGCTTCGTCGAAGACGGGACCGCCCGCTTCGGGAAGTTCAGCGCGCGGGGAAGGTTCCGTCACGAACTTCGCCGGCGTACGCGCGCAGCGCTTCGGTCGCGAGTTTGCCGATTTCGGCGTAGCGCTTCGCAAACGAGGGCGAGTGCGGGTACATGCCGAGTACGTCGTGCAGGACCAGCACTTGCGAGTCGCAGTGCGGTCCCGACCCGATGCCGATCGTGGGAATCGAAAGCATCTCGGTGATCTCGCGGGAAATCTCTGCGTCGACCACTTCGAGCACGATCGCGTACGCGCCGGCCTGCTCGATCGCGCGCGCGTCGTCGATGAGGCGGTCGCGGTGCGTGCGCATCTTGAAACCGGGGCCGAGGCCGGCCGTCTGCGGCGTTACCCCGATGTGCCCGACGACCGGAATGCCCGTGCGCGCGATGGCGCGCACGCGTTCGGCTTCGTGCACGCCGCCCTCGAGCTTCACCGAACACGCGCCGCCCTCTTTGATGAAGCGAATGGCCGACCGCACCGCGTCTTCGTTGCTGATTTGGTACGAGCCGAACGGCATGTCGGCGATGACGTGCGCGCGCGTCGTGCCGCGCACGACCGCCTGCGTGTGGTGGACGATCTGGTCGCTGGTGACGGGCGTCGTCTCTTCGTAGCCGAGCACGACGTTGCCGACGCTGTCGCCCACGAGGATCACGTCGATGCCGGCATCTTCGACGAACTGTCCGAAGGGCGCGTCGTAGGCCGTCGCCACCGGAAAGATCGCCTTGCCCTTGCGGCGCTTGATCGCCCCGGCATTGATCCGGCGGATCGCCGGATTCTTCTCGGGCTCGTAGGGCCGGGCGTCCCCGGCCCCGTCGCGTGGCTTCGAGGTGTACACCGCGTCTACGTAACCGGCGTCTGAGCTTTCTTGGCGGCGCCGTTGCGATCGCCGGCGCCCGAGGGCGCGGCGAGCGATTCGACGAGGGCGACCATCGCGCGTACGGGCGTTCCGGTCGGGCCCTTGGCTTGCCACGCCGACTCGTTGTCGAGATAGGCCGTGCCGGCGATGTCGAGGTGAATCCACGGCGTGCCTTCGGCAAAGGCGCGCAAGAAGGCTCCGGCGGTCAGCGTGCCGGCGGCCCGGCCGCCGGTGTTTTTCAAGTCGGCGATGTCGCTCTTCATCTGCGTCGTGTACTCTTCGAAATATGGCATGTGCCAGTAGCGCTCGCCGGTGGGCTTGGCCGCGGCCAAGAACTCGTTGACGAAGGCGTCGTCGTTGGTGACGACCGCCGCCGCGGCGTGGCCGAGAGCGACGACGCACGCGCCGGTGAGGGTCGCGGCGTCGATCAGCCGCGTCGCGCCGAGTTTCTTGGCGTAACAGAGGGCGTCGGCGAGGATGAGCCGGCCCTCGGCGTCGGTATTGATCACCTCGATCGTCTTGCCGTTCATTGCGGTGACGATATCGCCGGGTTTGGTCGCCTTGCCGCCGGGCATGTTTTCGGTGGCCGGCACGATGCCGACGACGTTGATCTTCGGTTTGAGCTTGGCCACCGCCGTCATTGCGGCGATCACGCCGGCGCCGCCCGACATGTCGTACTTCATCTCTTCCATGCGTTCCGCCGGTTTGATCGAGATGCCGCCGCTATCGAACGTGATGCCCTTCCCGACCAGCGCCAACAGCTGGTCGCTGCCGGGATCGCCGGAGTACTTGATCACGATGAACTTCGGCGGCTGTACGCTGCCTTGTGCGACCGAGAGAAACGAACCCATGCCCTCGGCGCGTGCGCGCGCTTCGTCGAGCACGTCGATCTCGAGCCCGTTCTCCTTTGCGGCGCGTTCCGCTTCGGCCGCGAGATGGGTCGGCGTCATGTCGTTAGCCGGCGTGAGCGCCAGGCGGCGAGCGAAGTTCACCGCGTCGCCCAGCACCGTGCCGCGCGCGGCGCCGCACGTCAGCGCGGCCGCGTCGAAGCCCCGGGCGAGCAACGCGACGTCTTCGGTGACCACGCGCTTCTCGGGATGCTTTTGGTACGACGTCGTCTCGAACGATCCGGCGATCGCCCCTTCGGCGACGAACGATCCGCATTCGGTCTCGCGGCCGCGTGCTTGGTCGGGTAACGCGATCGCGATCTCCGCAACGTTGCGCCGTCCGAGCGAACGCACCGCAATGCCGGCGTAGCGCGCCAGCATCGATGGTTCGAACTTCGCCGCTTCGCCCAAGCCGATCGCCAGGACGCGGCGGAAGGGGCGGTCGTGAGCGTGAACGAGAAGCGTCTCTCCGAACTTGCCTTTGAGTTCGCCGGCTTCGAGCGCGGCGGCCAGCGCGCCGCCGAGTGCGGCGTCGGCCTCGCGGGCGGCGCCTGCCAACGCTTCGCCGGAGAAGATCGGTACGACGAGCGCCCCGGTGCGCACGTCCAGCGGCGCATCTTGAGCGATACGGATTTGCATGGTGAACCTTTCGCGCGGTGAACTACTGCCCTGGAGACGGCAGAGCGTTTCCGCGTCTTTCGCGCGCAGAGCCGGAGCGGCCCTGCGCAAGGGGTAGGATGAACGACCAAAGTAGCAAGACCGACGCCTATTCGCGGGCTGGGGTCGACATTTCCGCCGGCAACGCGGCGGTCGCCCGGTACAAGGAGCTCTTGGGCGCCTGGCGCCACCCCGACCAGCTCGATGCGATCGGCGGCTTCGGGGGCGTCTTCCGCATGCCGGGCGACGAGACCAAGGCGCTGGTGGCCTCGACCGACGGGGTCGGGACGAAGATTCTGATCGCGGCCGAGCTGCGCCGCTTCGGCACGGTGGGGGCCGATTTGGTGAATCACTGCGTCAACGACATCCTCGTCGTCAACGCCTCTCCGCTCTTCTTTCTCGACTACCTCGCGGTCGGCAAGCTCGATCCGGGCGTCGCGGGAGAGATCGTCGCGGGGTGTGCGGCCGCGTGCCGCGCCCACGGGTGCGCCCTGCTCGGCGGAGAGACCGCCGAGATGCCCGGGCTCTACGCCGAAGGACACTTCGATTTGGCGGGGACGATCGTCGGCACCGTCGCCGTCGATGCGCTGCCGGCGCCCGAGAGCGTCGTCGCGGGCGATGCCGTCGTCGGGCTCCCCGCCGTGGGACTGCACACCAACGGCTACTCGCTGGCGCGCGCGTTAATTCCGCGCGACGAATGGGAGCGCCCGTTCCTCGACGACGGCACGACCTTCGCCGACGCCCTGCTCGCGCCGCATCCCTCGTATTACGACGCGGTGCGCGCGATCCAGCGCGTCGCAACGGTGAAGACGATGTCGCACGTCACCGGCGGCGGATTGCTCGAAAACGTGCCGCGCACGCTGCCGCCGGGAGTGAAGGCAGTCTTCGAACAGCAGCGCTGGAGCGTTCCTCCGATCGAGCGCGAGCTCGTGCGCCGCGGAGCGTTGAGCGAGCAAGAACGGTATCGCACGCTGAACATGGGCATCGGCTACACGCTCGTCGTGCCGCTCGCGCAAGCGCAGCGCGCGGTCGATGCGGCACCCGGCGCGGCGATCGTCGGCTGGATCGAGGCGCGGCGCGGCGACGAGCCGCAGGTAGTCATTCATCCGGCGAGGGACGGCGCGTGAGCGAATCGATCGTGCGCGAACTCGCGGCCGCCGTCGATTCGAGCGATCTGCGCGAAGTGCGCGCGCAGCGCGCGGCCGAGATCGTGCGGGCCGCGCGCGGCTACCGTTGGGTGGGGATCTACGAAGTCGACGACGATCGCATCGCGATGCTCGGCCACACCGGTGCCACGGCCCCGGTATCGATATCCTTCGGCTCGGCCGAGGGAGCGAGCGGCGACGTGGTGCGAACCGGCCGCGCCGTCGTGCGAAACGGGGAGCGCGGCGCAGAAGCGATCGTCCCCATTCTGGGCGCGGAATCGGGCATCGTCATCGGCACGCTCGAGGCCGACGCGGATCGTCCGCTCGATCGCGACGACGAAGATTTTCTCGATCGCTGCGTGACGGCGCTGATGCCGCTCTTCGAGTAGCCCCGCGCGTGGGCGAGCTGCTCAATCTCGTCGTCGATCTCGACGATCGCTTCGCCGCTCCGCGCGCGGGCGACGAAGGCGGTCTGCGCCTCGTTCCGTCGGCGCCGGCCGGCGAACGCGTGCTGGCCTGGATCGACGAGGAGTTCGGCGGCGGCTGGAGCTCGGAGGCGCATGCGGGGACCAACGCCTTGGCCTTTCGCGGCGACGCACCGGTGGGCTTCGCGACGTTCGATCCGAAAGGCTTGCGCTTTCGCTGGCTGCGCGGCCTCGCGCACGAACGCGACGTCGGGATTTTCGGGCCGTTCGGGGTTGCGCCGCAGGAGCGCGGACGGGGCGTGGGCCGCGCGCTGCTCTTGCACGCGCTCGCGGGGTTGCGCGAACGCGGCTACGCACGCGCCGTGATCCCTGCGGTCGGCAACGAATCGCTGGCGCGCTATTATATCGACGCGGCCGGCGCGCGCGTGGCCGAGCGGTTCGACCGTGCCGCGCTGCTTGCGCCGCGGCCCCGCGTGCTGGCGCTGGCCTCGGGGAGCGGCACGAACCTGCAAGCCGTCATCGACGGCGCGCGCGACGGACGGCTGCCGATCGAGCTCGCGGCGCTGGTGACGAATCGTCCGCAAGCCTATGCGATCGAGCGCGCTCGCGCCGCCGGCATCGCGACCCGGGTGCTGCCCTGGCGACGGAGCGACGAATCCCGAGCCGCCTACGACGAACGATTGCTGGAGTGCGTCCGTGCAATCGGCCCCGATCTCGTGCTCTTGCTGGGCTGGATGCATTTGCTCGCCGAGCCGTTCGTGCGCGCGTTTCCCCAGTTGCTCAACGTCCATCCGGCGTTTCTTCCACTCGATCCCGAACGCGACGACGTCGGCGTCCCCGACGGGACGCGCATTCCCGCGTTTCGCGGAGCGCACGCGGTTGCCGATGCATTGGCGCACGGCGGCACGTGGACGGGCGCGACCGTCCACTTCGTGACGCCGGCGACCGATCGCGGGCCGGTGTTGACGCGCAAGCCGCTGCGCGTTGTTCCGGGCGAAGCGGAAGCGTCGGTCATGGAACGACTTCATCCGATCGAGCACCGGCTGGTTGCCAGCGCGATTTTGCGCTGGCTCTACGAGCGCGACTAGCGCCGCCTACGGCGACATCTTCACGAGTTCGTTGAGGTTTTCGATCGTGTACCAGACGTTGTCGTCGGGGCCGGTCGTGATTCCCAGCATGGTCGTCGTGCCGGCCGGCGTCTTATACGACGCGACCGCGTGGGTCGTGACGTCGATGCGACCGATTTTTTGCGTGCCCGATTCGATGAAGTACATCGCGTTATCCGGCCCGCGAGCGATTTGCGTCGGCACCGTCCCCGTACCGGTGGAGTAAGAGGCGACGGTGTAGCTGCCGTCGGTAGAGATGCTGGCGATGGTATCGTTCGCGAGCGTTACCCACATCTGGTTGTCCGGTCCCGCCGCGAGCGCGTTCGGCGTGCCGGTGAGGGGAATGGGCGTGAACGTGCCTCCGGTGGTGGTTAAATTCCAGACGCCGGTGCTGCCGGCGATCCACATCGCGCCGTCCGGTCCGGCGGCGAGGGCGGTCGGCGTATCGCCGCTGGGAAGAGTGTAGGGCGTCACCGCACCGGTAATGGAGATCGAGTCGACGTCGTCGTTGCCTTCGTCGACGAACCACAGGTTGCCGTCGGGGCCGGCGGCGATGCTGCCCCAATTCGGAAACACCGTACCGCTGGGCAACGGATAGAACGACGCCACCCCCGACGCCAGACGAGCGACGTACGGAGTCGAGACGTACCCGCTGACGTTCGTGTAGCCGATCCAGATCGCGCCGTCGGGTCCGGCCACGATTCCGTTCGTCGATCCGGGCCCGAGATCGAAGGTGGCAAAGCTGCCCGACGTGCTGGCACTTTGAACGCCGGCATTTTGGTAGCCCGCGATCCAGAGCTGTTGATCGGGACCCACGGCGAGGCTCGAAGGATTGGCTTGGGCGCCGGCCGTTGGGCTGGGCATCGGAAAGACGCGAAGGATCGTTCCCGGCAGGGAGACGCCGCCGGAGCTCGCGGTGTTGCTGGCCGGCACGACGATCGCGCTGCTGCCGTCGCCGAACGCGATCGCGCACCCGCTCGCGCTCGACGTGTTTCCACCGCGCGCGTCGAAGGCGGCTCGCGAACGATCGTTGCTGACCGTCGTGACGGTAGCGATCCCGCCGCATCCCGTTGGGGTGGCGGCGTAGCGCTGCGTCGAGGGCGGCGTGCCCGCTTCCGTCACCGTCATCCCGGCCGCAACTTGTTTGCCTTCGAGCACGAGCCGGCCCGACGCGTACATCGGTGAGGTGCTCGTGAGGTAGAGCGGCGCCATCTGCAGCGACCGGCTCGCAGCGCCTTTGGCCGAAAAAGCGATCGCGTCATAATAGCCCGGGGACCCGCCGCCGTCGTACGCCAGGGCGATGGTATCGGTCGAATAGCGCAGCGTAGCGTTCGTGCCGCTGGGCGTTCCGTCGAGCACGAGCGCGGCGTGGCCGCTCCCGCCGTTTTCGGCCAGCGTGACCGAGATGGGATTCTGGTACGGATCTTTCCGTCCCGCGACGATCGGCTGGTTGCCGAAATCGACGGCTTGCACGACGAACGCAGCTTGGTGCGGGCTGCCGTCGGCGGGCAGCGACGCAAACTCCGGTCCGGCTTCGATCGAGCCGACGACGCCGTCGAGATACACGACGATTTGCGGGGTGCCGGTGCGCGCGACCGTCTGCGTGACCGCGCCGATGCCGAGCAGCTTGGCACCCGGTGGAAACGTCTGGCCGGACGGCGCCGAGTCGTACGTGCGGATGGTGATGCGGTCCTTGCCGATGGGGAGCTTCGCGATCACCGCGCACGAGCGCCCGCCGCCGCGCTCGGGCGTGCATCCGTTCGCACCCGGCGCGAGGCTTGCGACGGTGGTGACGCCGGCGCCTCCGCCGGACGGAAGGGCGACGATCTTCAACCCCTCGGTCGCGCCGGAAACGAAGTGAGGCCGCGGATCGGCGGCGCGACGGGGTGGAATCACCAGCCGCACCAGCGAGGACACGGTCGTCGCGGCGCGCGGCTGCACGGCGCGCACCACCAACGGGGAAACGCCGGCTGAGGGGACGCCGGGCGCGCCGCCTGCGGCGCACGCGCTCGCGGCTGCGACGGCGATCGCGGCGATCGACCGGCGAATCGTTGCGCGGTTCACGGCTGCACCTGATCGAGCGTCTGCCCGCCGTCGAGCGGGAAGAAGATCAGCCCGTTGGCTTCGACGATTGCGCCCGGCTGATTGCCGTAGCTGTTCTGGTCGTTGGCCTGCGTGACGGCGTTCGTCAGCGTGTCGAGCCGGCCGACGCCCACGGTGCCTCCGTTGTCGTAATCGAACCAGAAGGTGTTCGTCTGCACGGGATCCTGCACGAGGTACCACGGCGTTCCCGTCGGCACGCCGTACTGGTTGGTCGTCGTCAGCGTGGTGGGGTCGATCTCGACGATGCGGTCGTTCCCGCGATCGGTGACCCAGATATTGCCGGCCGCGTCGGCAATCACGTCGAAGGCGCGCGCCCGTTGTGGATTCGGCAGCTTGTATCTGGTGGCGGCGTGCGTCGTTTCGTCGAAGTAGATCACGTCGCCGCCAGCCGAAGCGTCGGCGATCCACAGGTGGTTGAGCTTGTCGAAGGCCATACCGAACGCCGGCGTTCCGCCGATCGCGTACGAGGTCGCCGCCGATCCGTCGCTTTGCGCGGCGACGAGTTGCGTGCCGTTGCCGTACCATGGGTTGCCGCCGGCGTCGAGCGCCACCCCCGAACCGGATCCGCCGCACGGCAGTCCGCACGAGGCCGAAGAGAAGGACGACGGCGAGGCAGCGTTGGCAGTATACAAATTCGTCGGGCCAACGACGAAGAGTTCGTCGGCGTAGGTACCGGTGCCGATCGCCAGGCCGCCCGCAATCGGGCCGGTGTAGGCCTCCGAAATCGAGCTGACGTTTTGCGTCGCGGGATCGAAATAGTCGACGCCGCCGCCCGCGCTCGAGCTCGACGCGTAACCGCCGTTGTAGGTATAGAAGACGTTGCCGTTATCGTACGCGGCGCCCGCGAAGAACGGCCCGCGCGTGCTCAAATTCTGATCGTAGAAGTGCGAGAAGACCGGAAAGAACAAGGGAAGGTTGACGCTCGCTGCGGACGACGGGCCGCCCGAAGGCTGCGCTTGGATCGATACGTCGCGTACGCCGCCCGCGTACGTGAAGGTGCCGGTCAGCGAGACTTGCACGCCGGTCGCGCTCGGCGACGAGAGCGACGTGGGGTTGAGATCGACGGAAATACAGCACGGAACGTTCGAATCGCTCAACGAGAGCGATATCGCGTTGCCGTCCGGATCGACGTAGCTGCCGACGATCGCGTTTCCGTCCGCGTCGTACGCAAAGACCTGCAGGGTTGCGGTGCTCTGGATCAGCGTGTGAAGCGTCGCCGGCGTTACTTGTAAGGCGACCGTCGCCACGACGCCGCCCAGCGTGACCGCGATCGTCGGCGTGGTCGAGCCTTCGACGACGGTTTGCGTGGCGACGCCGGCGCCGATCTGTTTCGCGCTCGACGGTATCGCCCCGGAGACCGGACGTTCGTTGTACGTCTGAAAGACGAAGATCTCGTTGCGCCCCGGCGGTGCGGCGATCTCGAAGGTGCAGGAACGGCCGCTTCCCGCCGCCACGCAGTTCGGCGAGCCCGGCGCGATGTCGGCCGCGCTCGTCTGCAACGGCAAGCCCCCTCCGCCAGCGGCGTAGACGAGCGTTTCGATGCCCTGCGTCGCCGACGATTCGGAGAGCCGCCGGTAGAGCGCGCGGCGCATCGCGCGGTGCGGGGCCGGTACGCGGATGCGAATGCGCACCTTGACTTTTCGGGGGTGCCGCACCGGTTTCTGCGCGCGTGGGGAGCTCGCAACCGCCCCGGGTTCGTTCGGCGCGGCGAGCGGCAACGGCGAACGAGCGCCGCTGCAAGAGGGCAGCGCGATCGCCAGCGTACACAGCAGGGCCAACCGTTTCACGAGACGCCTCCCGGTGTTGCTCGCCCTTCGGTTCGGCAGCCCCCTGCCCGGTTCCGTCCCGCCCTAGTATTCCGTGTAGAAATCGACGGCAGGGATGTTGGGAGGCAAGACGTAGGTGGGCCCGACTTCGATCCAGATCGCTTCGTGCGAGTAGAGCGGAAGCGCGTTGAAGTTTCCCGCGTACTCCGTATACGACGAGGCGCTTGCGGCTTTGAGCGGCACCTTGTCGTAGAAGAGGCGGACGGTTCCCGAGAACGGCCCAAACCCGCTCGTCGAGAGCGTTTCCCCCCAGACGTCCATGAGGTTGCCTAGGGTGTAGATGCTCGAACTCAGCGGCGCCGTGCTCGGCGACTCGACGTGAATCATCCCGGTGGCGTCGTGCGTGTGAATGTAGTAGTAGCAGTGCGCGGTCGTCGTCAATCCGTTCTGAACCGGCCCCGGGTCGACCAATCCGATTTGATCGGGGATCGCGATTTGCGTACCGTTCACGAGCAGCCCGACGTAGGCGTGCACGTGGTAGGCGTTCTCCGACATCGACGGCGCGCACGGAATGCCGTCGACGCTTTGCCCGGTGCCGCCGCTGGGCGTATCGCCGTCGGGCGGCGAGAAGCGGTTGTCTTGCCCGATGACGCCGCCCGAGACGAGCACCACCGGCTTGGGCGTCGGCCCGGCCGACGGGCTCGCGACCGTCACCGACGTGGCGACGACGCCCTGCGCGAGCGAACCCGCACCCGTCACGCTGGCCGTTTCGCCCACCGCCATCGGCCACTGCGACGCGTGCGTCGACGACGCGAGCACCACCCGGACGGCCGGCGCGTTTGCGCCTGCATTCAGCGTAAAGCCGAGCGGCGTCCATGCCGCGATGGTTCCGGTCGCGCTCACGCTCCCAGGCGCAGCGCCCCAGAGCGAAACGAAGGTGGCGTCGACGCTGCTCGATCCCGGCCCAACCGCTTGCGCGTACTCGCCATTCTTCGGGGTACCGCCGGCGAACGTCGTTTGCGAGTTCGTGTACACGTGCGTGTAGCCGTAGTTCGGTGCGTCGATCGTGAAGATGCCGGCGGCTGCGTTGGAGACCGGGCCCGTCAAGGCGAGCGTTCCGCTCGGAAGAAGAATCTGCTGCGCGACGCTGCTCGCGGCGATCGTGCTGCCGAACGTCCCGCTGCCGGTGACGAGCACGTTTTCGCCGACGAACGGCTTGGCGCCGGCGTACGACGTGCTCGCCGACGTATCGACGTGCACGTACCCTCCGCCTGACCCTTCGTCGATCGTAAACCGGTTGCTTCCCAGCGCAGAAACGGGGCCGGTGACGGTGATCGAACTACCGTTGCTGCCGACGACGGTCATCGGGCGGCTTGCGGCACCGCTCGTGCGAGCGGCAGAGAGCGGCGACGCCGGAATCGGCGGCGCGCCGGTGCCGTTTGCCGAGCACGAAGCGAAGGCAAACGCGAGGGCGGCGAGCGCGATGGCGCAGTGGGGGCGCATATCGTATTCTCTCCGCGTACGGCGCCGTAAAACATTGCGCCGTCGAGTTTGCCGGCGTCCGAGCCTACGCTTGCGGGCACCCGTACTGTGCCAGCGGGGGGCGGCGAACGCGCGTTTCGCAGGCATGCGCTCGAACGGCGTGGAGCGGTTCCCGTTCCAGAAGCGCGTCGTCCCACCTCGCATACGCTCCGCGTTCGCGCGCGCGTTCGAGCGCGTCGAAAAGCGGCGTCACTTCCAGTGCCGGATCGAGCGACGTCGCGCGGCCGCGATGCGCCAGATCGTGGCGCTCGCCGATCGCGCGCAGCGCGGCGACGACGTCGCCGAGCACGGCCGACGCGGTGGCCGGTCCACCCGCACCGGCGCCGCGCAGTTCGAGCGTTCCGGCGTCGCGCGCGACGACGATCGCGACGTTCTCGGGTCCGCGCGTTCGTGCGAACGCGTGCGCGGCGGGAACGAGCAGCGGCGCGATTTCGGCGCGCACGCCGCGCGCCGTCGCGACCGCAGCGGCGACGAGGCGAATCCGCAGCCCTTGCGCGCGCGCCCGCTCCACGTCGCGGCGCGTAACGTGCGCGATGCCGTGCCGGGCGATACGCGGCGAGAGCACCGCCAAGCCGAAGGCGAGCTGCACCAGCAGCGCCAGCTTGTGAGCGGCGTCGGTCCCTTCGACGTCGCTCGACGGATCGGCCTCGGCGTAGCCGAGGCGTTGCGCTTCCGCCAGCGCGGCGGCGTACTCCGCGCCCGCCTCCATCGACGAGAGTATCGAGGTGCACGTGCCGTTGAGGACGCCGGCCAACGCCAGCACGCGGTCGCCGGCGAGCGCGTCGCCGAGCGAACGCACGATCGGAATCGCGCCGCCGACGGCGGCTTCGAAGCGCAGGGTGGCGCCGCGCGACGCGGCGATGGCGTGCAGACGCGGGCCTTGCGTCGCGAGCAGATCTTTGTTGGCGGTGACGACGTGCCGCCCGCGGTCGAGCGCGCGTTCGACCAGCTCCGATGCTTCGCCGGTTCCGCCCACGCACTCGATGACGAGGTCGATCTGCGGATCGTCGACGACGCGCGTCGCGTCGGTGGTGAAGAGCTCGGCGGGGAGATCGGCCGCGCGGCGTTTGCTCGCGTCCGCGACGGCGATGGCGCGCAGCTCGTAGCGAACGCCGCTGCGGCGTTCGATGGCGGCTCGTTCGAGCACGAGCCGGCGAGCGACGCTGGTGCCGACCGTCCCGCAGCCCAGCAGTCCGATGTTGACCGAGAGCTTCATGACGCCAACGCGTGGAGAACGGGGTGCGCGGCGGCCACGCGCAATCCGGCGGCAGAGAGCGGCAGCACGAACGCCCGCGTCGCGATGCCGGCGGCGGCGAAACAGTTGCTCAAGCGCCGCGCGACGTTTCGCCAAGACGCTTGCGGGCGCAGTAGCGCGATCAAGCTCGGCCCCGCGCCGGAGAGCGCGGTGCCGAGCACGCCGCGGTCGCGCACCGCGAGCGCTTCGGCCATCCCGGGAATGCGCGCGACCCGATAGGGCTGGTGAACCCGGTCGCGCATTGCGGCGTCGAGCTCGTTCCACGCGCCGGCGGCCAGCGCGGCGCCGAGCAACGCGGCTCGCTGCGCCGTGAAGACGACGTCGGCGCGTTCGTAGCGTTCGGGCAGCAGCGCGCGCGCCTGCGCGGTGCCGAGGGTGACGTCGGGGACGACGACCAGAGCGCGCAACTGCGGAACGGCGGCCAAGCGCAGGTACGATCCGTTCTCGCCGGACGCGGCGACGACGACGCTGCCCAGCACCGCGGGGAGCGCGTTGTCGGGATGGCCTTCGAGCGCGCAGGCCAAGCGCGCGATTTCGCGGCGCGGCAACGCGCGACCGTGAGCGCGTGCGGCCACGGCGATGCCGAGAACGGTGGCGGCGGCACTCGATCCCAAGCCCTTGCCGAGCGGGATACGGTTGTCGACGCGCACGCGTACGGCCGGCAGGCGCTCGTCGACGCAGCGCATTGCGCGCACGATGGCTTGGGCAAAACCCTCGTGCGACGGCGCGTCGAGGCCCGGAACGAATTCGAGCGCAAAGGCCGCGGCCGGCTCGACCTCGGCACGCAGCCTCAGCGCGAGCGCCACGCCCACCGCGTCGAAGCCGGGGCCGAGGTTCGCGCTGGTGGCCGGCACGCTCGCGGTGAAGCGGCTCATGCCGGCACCGCAAGGCGTTCGCGGATTCGCAAGCTCGCGTCCACGTCTTTGAGCACGTGCCCCGTCAGGACGGCGACGACGTCGGCGTCCGGTGCCACGACGTCGTCCGACCGCAGCCGCCGCAATCCCGCAAGCGTCGCTGCGGAGGCGGGCTCGCAGCCGATCCCCTCGGCGCCGATCGAGGCTTTGGCACGATCGATGGCGTCGTCGTCGACGGCGACGGCAGCGCCGCGGCTGGCCTCGAGCTCGGCCTTCGCGCGGCGCCACGATTTCGGCGATCCGACGGCGATCGCGCTGGCCGAGGTGCGCGGCTCGACGGGAACGAGGTCGCCGCCCTGGTCCCACACCCGTACGAACGGCGCGGCGCCCTCGGCCTGCACGACGGCCAAACGCGGCAAACGATCGATCAGCCCGAGCGCGAGCGCTTCGCGAAAGCCTTTGCCGATTGCGCTGGCGTTCCCGAGATTGCCGCCCGGCATCACCACCCAATCCGGCACGCGCCAGCCGCGGGCTTGGAGCATCGCGTAGGCCGCGCATTTCTGCCCTTCGATGCGATAGGGGTTGATCGAGTTGACGACGATCAGCCGGCGGCCGTCCGAAAGCGCTTCGAGGCCGTTGAACGCGTCGTCGAACGAGCCGTCGATCTCGACGAGCTCCGCGCCGTAGTCGAGCATTTGCGCGAGTTTCGCCCGGCTCACGCGGCCGCGGGGAACCAGCGCGTAGGCGGCCAGGCCCGCACGCGCCGCGTAGGCGGCCATCGACGATGCGGTATTGCCGGTGGAGGCGCAGACGACGCCCTGCGCGCCGGCTGCCTTCGCTGCCGAGATCGCGACCGTCATGCCGAGGTCTTTGAACGAACCGGTGGGGTTCATGCCCAAATGCAGATAGCCCAGTGCGTCGACGCCGGCGTACTGCGCGCCGCGCGCGCTCTCGTAGAGCGGCGCGTTCCCTTCTCCGAGCGTCACGATCGCGCCGGCCGGAAGCGGCGGCAGCACCTCGGCCAGGCGCCAGACGCCGCTGGTGAAGTGCGGTTCGCCGGAAGCGCGCCGTTCGCGCAGCAAACGTTTGAAGCCGTTTGGATCGATTCGCGGTGGTTGAAACTCGAACGCCGGCAGGTGCATCGGCCCTTCTCCCTCGGTAGTGCAAAAAATAATGAAGCCCCGCGCATCCGGCGCGGGGCTCATTTGGGTTCCGAAACTCGCTTCGCTGCTCTTCGAAAACGCCTATGAAGACCCGGCACCGTACCGCGCGCAGGCGGTAGTGGTGGTGGTCGTCGTCGTAACGGCGGATGCAAAGAACATCGTGCAACGACCGTAGCAGGCCGGTGCGCGCCTCGTCAAGCGGGCAGCCGCGGTCCGGGCGGAATCTTGACACCGCCGGGGGGCCGCGGCGCTCGATAGGCTTCGGTTTAGGCGTGCTGGAGTTCGAAGAGCCGGTCGAGGCCCGCCACCTCGAGCAGGCGCACCAGCCGCCGGTTACAGCGTAATCGCACGTTGGGCGGCGTATCGCGAACGACGCATCTTCGCTTGAGCGAGACCAGTTCGGAGAGCAGCGACGAATCGACTTGTTCGGCGTCGCTCAAATCGATCAGGACGTCGTGGCAGCGCTCGAGCCCCGCAAAGGAACGAGCGATGTGGCCGCGGGCGGTTTCGTCGAGGTTGCCGCGCAACGTGACGATCGCGTCGTGATGCATCGTTTCCGTCATGAAACGATCATCGCTCGCCCGGCTGGGAACCGGCTGCGAACGGCGCGCCGATTTCGACGTCGAACGGTAGATTCGGGTCGGCGGAGAGCGTGAGCGGATCGGCGGCGACCGCGTCGCGCTGGTAGTAGGCGGCGGCGGCGATCATCGCCGCATTGTCGGTGCAGTACTTCGGCGGCGGAACGAAGGCGTCGATCCGGTTGCGTTCGCTCCATTCGCGCAACGCCGCTTGCAGGGCGGAGTTTGCGGCGACGCCGCCGGAGAGCACCACGGCGCGGTACGGCGCGCGATCGAACGCCGCGCGCACGCGCGCCATCAGGACGTCGACCACGGCGGCCTGGAACGAGGCGGCGACGTCTTGCGGCCGCGCGTTCCGGCCTTCTTCGGATTCGAGGAAGTAGCGCACCGAGGTCTTGAGGCCGGAGAAGGAGAGGTCGAGCGATCCCGGCGGCGGCCGGTGGCGCGGAAAGGCGTGCGCTCGAGGATCGCCCACCCGCGCCAAACGATCGAGTTCGGGGCCGCCCGGATAGGAAAAGCCCAGCAGGCGCGCCGTCTTGTCGTAGGCCTCGCCCGCCGCGTCGTCGTGCGTGCGTCCGACGACGCGCATGCGCGTCGCCGATTCGACCGCCACCAACTGCGAGTGGCCGCCCGAGACGAGCAACGCGAGAAACGGATACGGCGGCGGTTCGTCGCGGTCGAGAAAGGCCGCAAAGATGTGTCCGTGCAGATGGTTGACGCCGTAGAGCGACGTGCCCAGCGCGAAGGCGAGGGCCTTGGCCGTAGCAACCCCGACTACCAAACTTCCGATCAAGCCCGGGCCGCGCGTCACCGCGATGCCGTCGACGTCGCGCAACCGCACGCCCGCGCGTCCCAGCGCGTCCTCGACGGCGGCCGAGAGCAGGGCGACGTGCTGGCGGCTCGCGATCTCCGGAACGATGCCGCCGTATTTCGCGTGGAACGCGTCCTGATTGGTCGAGACGCTCGCGAGCACGCGGCGGCCGTCGCGAACGAGTGCGGTCGCGGTGTCGTCGCAGGACGTTTCGATGCCGAGCAGGAGCACGTCGGGCCCTTCGCGTTTCCTTGCGGCCGCACATGCGCAGGCCAGGAACCGCCGACCGCGCGGAAAAGCACCGGGGATGCAAGACGTGAAGGAAGCGCTGCGGTTACCCTCGCCGGCCCCGCGCCCGCAATCGATCGCCTTCGACGGCGAAAAACTCTGGATGGGGTCGATCGAGACCTCCCGCCTGTACGCGATCAATCCGACGCAATGGACGCTGGTCGAAGAAGACCGCGCGCCCGGCAAGCCCTGGGGCATGACCGTCGTCGGCGACGAACTGCGCGTGATCTGCGGCGAGGGCGACGACGACGTGCGGACGATTCGCCGGTTCGTGCCCGGGCACGGCTTCAAGAATCAGGACGCAATCGGCTGCCCCGACGACACCGGATCGCAACTGAGTTACGACGGTACGTGGCTCTACGTGAGCCAGTGGTACAACAAACGGCTGCTCGGCATCGACGAGCAGGGCCGCGTGCTCAAAACCATCGATCTGCCGCGCGGCGTCTGCGGGCAGACGTACGTCGACGGCACGTTCTACGTGCTCAATACCGACGACGAAGAGAGCGCCGACTACTTCCTAACGCGAGTGAGCGTCGATAGCGGAACGCCTCGCTACGAGGATCTGGCGCGGGTACCGTTCGCCGCGCGCGGCCTGGCCTACGACGGCTCGCGCTACTGGACGAATCACCGCGAATACAATCAGATCGTCGCCTTCACGGTCTAACGAAGGTCGCGTCGCGATTCTCGGGATGAACGAGATAGCCGATCGCGGTGAACGCGAAGACCGCGGCGAGCATGATCAGGGTCACGACGGCCATCGCGCGGCCGTATTCGGCGCCGCCTCCCGGTAGCGGGAACTTCGCAATGGCGAAGGCCGCCTCCATCTGGGCGGCGCCGGCCGAGATGAGGTTGCCGAGCTGATAGGTGAAGCCCGGGAACGTTCCGCGCGCGTCGGGCGGCGAAAGCTCGTTGAGATGCGCCGGGATGACGCCCCAGGCGCCTTGCACCGCGAACTGCACCGCAAACGCGCCGGCGCCGAGGAGCGCCGCCGTGTGGCTGAAGGCCCACAACGGAACGAACGCGGCACCGAGCACGGCGCACACGAGGATGGAGTTGCGCCGCCCGAAACGCTGCGAGAGCGCGCCGAACGTGATGCCGCCGGCGATCGCTCCGAGGTTGGCGACGATGGCGAGCGCCGAGACCGTCCCCGGTGCGAAGCCCAGCTGTTTCTGCAGGAACGTCGGATAGAGATCCTGAGTTCCGTGCGACATGAAGTTGAACGCCGCCATCATGCCGATGGCATAGAGCACCAGCGGCCATTTGCGCGCGAGGGTTCGCAGCAAGAACAGCGGGTGAACCGGTTCGCGCGCCGCGCGTCCTTGCAGCCAGGCCGGCGATTCGGGTACGTGCGCGCGAATGTAGAAGACGAGAAACGCGGGCAGCGATCCGACGACGAAGAGGATGCGCCAATCCCAGGCGCCTAGGCCGAGCTGCGCCGTGAAGTGGAATACGACGAAATACGCGACCGCCGCCAGCAAATAGCCGGCCGCGTAGCCCTCTTGCAGGATGCCGCTGAAGAGGCCGCGGCGCTGGGGCGGCAGCACTTCCATCGCCATCGCCGCGCCCAGGCCCCACTCGCCGCCCATCGCGACGCCGTAGAGCGCGCGCAGGATCAAAAACACGGTGAAGTTCGGCGAGAAGGCCGTGAGCAGTTCGACCACCGAGAAAAACGCGACGTCGATCATCAGCGGCGTCCGGCGGCCGTAGCGGTCGGCGATCCATCCGAAGATCAGCGCCCCCAGCGGGCGGCATACGAGCGTCAGGGTGATCGCGCCCGCAACCTCCACGATCCCGCGCTTGAAATCGGCCGCGATCCGCGAGACGACGAAGGTGAGGAGAAAGAAGTCGAACGCATCGAGCGTCCAGCCGAGGAAGCTGGCGACGAACGTTCTCCGCGCGACCGGCGTCAGCTCCGACCAGATCGGCAAGACGCTACGGCGATGGAGTCGGTGAAGCGGCGGCGCTCGGCGACGGCGACGGCGATGGGGATGGCGACGAGGATCCGGCCGGCGACGCCGTCGGGGCGGGCGTGGTTCCGGGAGGATACTGATATCCGTAAAGCGCGAGCAGCCAGATCTGGCCGCGCCGCACCGTGACCTTCGGCGTGGGGAACTCGAAGGAAACGGTCGTGCCGTTCGTGGTCGCGCGGCTGTAGGTAGCCAGGAATTGATCGAGGCGTTTGCCGCGGATGACGCCCTCGTTATAGAGCTGAATCGTAAACGAGCGGCCCGCGAACTGCTGTTGCGGCAGCGTGAAGGTGGCGGCTGCGAACCCGTTGAGCGAGAAATCCGTGTCGCTCTGCAAGCGGATCGCCATCATCGGCGTGACCCGCAGCAGGCGCGGATCGGGGTTGGTCATCGGTGGAAGATCTTTGGGCAGCGGCTCGACCTGCAGCGTGATGGTCCCGGGCGGCGTCGGCGAGGGCGACGCTTCGTCGTCGCCGGAGTCGTCGCCGGTCGACGCCGGGCTGGGAGTTGCCGTCGGCGTCGGGGTCGGCTTGGGCGTTTCGCTCGCGCCCGGCGAAGGCGACGGTGAAGGCGGCGGCACGTTGAAGCTGAGGGTGCATTGATACTGCTGGCCCTGGAAGGTCACTTGCGGGCATTTCATGCCGGTCGGCCCGTCCGCCACCGGGTACTGCGCCTCGTTGGGGGCGAGCGTCGCCCCGGGCACCGTGAGCTCGGGTTGGCCGTTGGGGCCGGTCGTCGGGCCGGACATCTCGCCGGGCATGCCGCCCGTCCCCATCGGGCCGGGCGCTTGAACCGGCGGCCCCATGCCGCCGCCCATGCCGCCGCCGCCGCTGTCGAAGCCGCCGCCTTGGCACGAGCCTAGGACGAGAGCCAGCGCCGCGAAAGCGACGCGAAGATCGAGCTTCATCGCGCTACCGCTTCGCTTCGACGGCGGCGCGAAGTTCCTCGGCGAACGATCCGACCGGCAGCGTGCGCTTTTCGTCCATCCCACGTTCGTTCACGTTCACCGTACCTTCGGCGGCCTCTTGTTTCCCGACCACCAGGATGTACGGAACCTTCATCGTTTTCCAATGCCGGATCTTGTGGCCGAGCTTTTCGTTGCTCTCGTCGACGGCGATTCGGAAGCCCATGCCCTGCAGGCGGGACGCGACCTCGCGGGCGTACGGCAGTTGGGCGTCGGCAATCGGCGCGACGGCTGCTTGAACCGGTGCCAGCCAGGCGGGAAAGGCGCCTCCAAAATGTTCGATCACGATACCGAAGAAACGTTCGAGCGAGCCGGCGAGTGCCCGATGGATCATCACCGGCGTGTGATCGGCGCCGTCGCTGCCGCGGTATTTCAGCCCGAAGCGCTGCGGGAGCACGAAATCGACCTGCACGGTCCCGAGCTGCCACTTGCGCCCGATGGCGTCGCGTACGTTGATATCGAGTTTGGGCCCGTAGAACGCGCCGCCCCCGGCGTCGATCTCGTAGGGCAGCTCGTAGCGCTCGAGCGCCTTGCGAATCGCCTCTTCGGCTACCGCGTCGGTTTCGGCGCGCACGCCTTCCTCGCGCGTCGAGAGAAAGTACTCGAAATCCGTGAATCCGAAGGCCTTCATCAGGCGCCGCGCTTCGTCGAGCGTCTGCTCGAACTCGCCTTGGAGCTGCTCGGGCGCGCAGAAGAGATGGGCGTCGTCCTGCGTGAAGCCGCGCACGCGCGTCAGCCCGTGCAGCACGCCGGAGCGCTCGAAGCGGTAGACGGTGCCGAACTCGGAGAAGCGCAAGGGAAGATCGCGGTAGCTGCGCAGCCGGCTCTTGTAGATGAGAATGTGGCCTGGGCAGTTCATCGGCTTGAGGCGGAAGCGCTGCTCCTCCACCTCGAGCGGACCGAACATATTCTGCGCGTAGTTCTCGAGATGTCCGGAAATTTCGTACAGCTTCTCGCTGACGACGTGCGGCGTCACGACCGGCTGATAGCCGCGCTCGCGCAGGCCTTCGCGAATGAACTCTTCGATGATGCCGCGGACGATGGCGCCCTTCGGGTGCCAAAAGATGAGGCCGCCGCCCGCCTCTTCCTCCACCGAAAAGAGATCGAGCTCGACGCCGAGCTTGCGGTGGTCGCGCTTGTGCGCTTCCTCGATCTGGTGCAGGTACGCATCTAGCTCGGCGCGATCGTACCACGCCGTGCCGTAGATGCGCTGCAGCATCGGGTTGCGCTCGTTGCCGCGCCAGTATGCGCCCGCGACGCTGGTGAGCTTGAGCGCGCCGATCTCGCCGGTGGTGTGCGCGTGGCCGCCGCGGCAGAGATCCGTGAACTCGCCGATCGTGTACAGCGTGATCGGATCGCCTTCGGGGATCTCGCGCGCGATCTCGGTCTTGTACGGATTGGCGGCGTAGCGATCGAGGGCTTCTTGGCGCGTCACGCGCCGGCCGGTCATCTCGTAGTTCTCGGCCACGATCTCGTGCATGCGCGCCTCGATCCGCTCGAGATCCTCGTTCGTGAACGGCTGCTCGCGATCGAAATCGTAGTAGAACCCGTGCTCGATCGCCGGGCCGATGGTCGGCTTGGCGTCCGGGAACAGGTCTTGGACCGCGTAGGCCAGCACGTGGGCCGCGGTGTGGCGCAGGTCGGGAAGCGGCGTGCGGTGATCGGACATGGGCGTGCGGTTGTTCGGGCTGGATGCGGCGCCGGACCTCTGCGCCGCCAGATTAAGAGGTTGCCTAGGTGGCCTTAATCTGGCCTTAGCATTCGGCCGCGAGAATGGGAGCGACACTTTCCCTGGATTTCTACGAAGGAGCATGAATGCGGAAGACTCTTGCGCTGACGCTGGCGGCGATCGTTGCCGCGGCCGTTCCGGCGGTGGCCGGGACGCAGCTGACGGGCGCGGGCTCGACCTGGGACTATCCCTTCTTTTCTAAGGCCTTTTACGAGTACGGCAAGAGCCACGACGTACAGGTCAACTACCAGTCGATCGGCAGCGGCGGCGGCATCGCCCAGTTCACGCAGCGCACGGTCGACTTCGGCGCGACCGACGTGCCGATGAACGCGACCGAGATCAAGACGGCGCAGGCGGGCGGCGGCCCCGTGCTGCAAGCGCCGGTCGTCCTGGGCGGCGTTTCGATCATTTACAACCTCCCGGGCGTAACCAAGCTGCGGTTCACCTCGGGCGTGCTCGCCAAGATCTTCCTGGGCACGATCAAAACGTGGAACGATCCGGCGATCGTCAAGTTGAACCCGGGCCAGAAGATTCCGAACACCCCCATCGTGGTGGTGCACCGGTCCGACGGCTCCGGCACCACCTACACGTTCACCGACTATTTGAGCCACGTCTCGCCCGAGTGGAAGTCGAAGGTCGGCGCCGGGAAGAGCGTGAGCTGGCCGTCGGCCGGCAACGTCGGCGGTAAGGGCAGCGAAGGCCTCTCGGGCCAAGTGACGCAGGCGCCCGGCGCGATCGGCTACGTCGAACTCGCCTACGCCCTGCAGAACAAGATCCCGCAGGCGTCGCTGATGAACAAGGCCGGGAAGTGGGTCGACGACGGTCCCGACACCGTCAAGGCGGCCGCGGCTTCGCGTCCGGAAGTGACCGCGACGGAATTTCGATCGTCGACTCGTCGTGCGCCACGTGCTGGCCGATCGCGGGCTACAGCTGGGTGGTCGTTTATCAGAACCAGTCCGACAAAGCCAAGGGCAAGACGCTCCAGCAGATCCTCGAATGGCTCGCCGGCCCGGACGCGCAGAAGATCGCCGGGTCCCTCGACTACGTTCCGCTTCCGGAAAACGTCCAGGCGCTCGCGAAGAAGACCCTCGGGATGATGAAGGTCTAACGCCGCTCTCGGGGCAGTAGACGCGGGAGGAAACGCCTCGGACGGGTAAGGGGCGTTTCCTCGTTTTCTGGAAGGAACGATGGCGGTTCAAGAACGGCAGGTCGCGCGCAAGCCGCGCAACTACGCGGCGATCGCGGCGGTCGACAAACTCTTTCTGTTCGTCGTGTATGCGGCGGCTGCGGTGTTCGTACTGCTGGTCGCCGCGCTCTTTTTCGAACTCGTTCGCGGTTCGTGGCCGTCGCTCGAGGCGTTCGGGCCGCGGTTCTTGTGGACGTCGCAGTGGAACCCGGTCACCAACCAGTTCGGCGCGCTGCCGCTCATCTTCGGCACGGTGGTCAGCTCGCTGATGGCGATCGTCCTGGCGGGGATCGTGGGCGTGCTCGCCGCGGCCTATCTCGCCGAGTTCGCGCCCGGCTGGCTAGCGCGTCCGCTCGGTTTCGTCATCGAGCTGCTGGCCGCCGTTCCCAGCGTCGTCTTCGGCTTGTGGGGCCTGTTCGTGCTCGCGCCGGTCGTGCGCAATCAAATCGGGCCGTTCCTCATCCACACGCTCGGATTCATTCCGATTTTCTCGGGCCCGATCATTACGGGCACGAGCCTTTTTACGGCCGGACTCATTTTGGCGTTGATGATTCTGCCGACGGTGACCGCCATTAGCCGCGAAGTGATCGTCGCGATCGGCGGCGACCTGCGGGAAGCGTCGATGTCGCTGGGTGCGACGAAGTGGGAGACGGTCGCGCGCGTCGTGCTGCCGGCCTCGAAGGTCGGCATCTTCGGTGCGATCATCTTGGCGCTGGGCCGCGCGTTGGGCGAGACGATTGCGACCACGATGGTCATCGGCAACCGCGCGGAGATCGTCGCGTCGCTCTTCGCTCCGTCGTATACGCTGGCCAGCGTCATCGCCAACGAATTTACCGAGGCGAACGGAGCGACGTATATCAGCGCGCTGATCGAGCTCGGCTTACTGTTGTTCGTCGTCAGTTTCGTCGTCAACGGGCTGGCGCGCTTACTGCTCTTTACCGTGTTCCGGGAGAGGTCGTGATCGAGATGGCGAGCGCGGCAGCTCGGGAGGGGCGAAGCGACGGCCAACTCAAGCTGCGGCACGGCTTGAGCTATATCGGAACCGGCCTCACGGCGGCGTGCGCGGCGGCCGGCGCCGCCGTGCTGCTCCTGATTCTGGGCTACGTGGCGCTGCAAGGCTTTCCCGCGATCAACTGGGCCTTCCTCACGCAGTTGCCGGCACCGGTCGGCGAGCCCGGGGGCGGCATCGCCAACGGCGTCGTCGGTACGGTGATCACGGTCGGCATTGCTACTGCGATCGCGGCGCCGTTCGGGCTGCTTTGCGGGCTCTTTCTGGCGCTCTTCGGCCGCGGGTGGTTTACCGAAGCGGTGCGCTTTCTCAGCGACGTGCTCTCCGGAATTCCGAGCATCGCGATCGGACTGTTCGCCTACGTGTGGCTGGTCGCCCCGGTGCGGCACTTCTCGGCGATCGCCGCATCGCTGGCCTTCGCGATGCTGATGCTGCCCGTCATCCTGCGCACCTCGGAAGAAGCGATTCGCTCGGTGCCGCGCGCGATTCGCGAAGGCGCGCTCGCGCTGGGCCTCTCGGAGTTCAGTGCGACGCTGCGCATCGTCGTTCCGGCGGCGCGCCCGGCGATCATCACGGGATTGCTGCTGGCGATCGCGCGCGTGACCGGCGAAACGGCGCCGCTGCTCTTCACCGCCTTCGGCAGCCCGTTTTGGGAGCTCAATCCCACCCAGCCGATGGCGCAGCTGCCGCTGCAAGTCTTCACCTACGCGATCTCCCCCTACAAGAGCTGGCAGCAGCAAGCTTGGGCGGGCGCGCTGCTGCTCATCTTGGCCGTGCTCGCGCTCAACATCACCGCGCGGCTCGTGCTTTCGCCGCGGAGGGGACGATGAGCGCCGGCGAAGCGCCGCTGCGCGTCGCCAACCTCGCCGCGTATTACGGCAAGACCAAGGCCATCGAAGGCGTCGGCATGGCCTACGCGCCGCAGGCGGTCACCGCGCTGATGGGCCCGTCGGGGTGTGGAAAGACGACGCTGCTGCGCTGCCTCAACCGCATTCACGAAATCGCGCCGGGCGCTCGGGTCGAGGGCGAGGTGTTGCTCAACGGCGAGAACGTCTACGGCCCCGGCACCAGCGTGATCGAGCTGCGCCGCCGCGTCGGCATGGTCTTCCAGCGTCCCAATCCGTTCCCGACCCTCTCGATTTTGGGAAACGTCACGTCCGGCCTGAGCCGGGGAACGAGCCGGGCCGATCGCATGGAGATCGCCGAGCGTGCGCTCGATGCCGCGGCCCTTTGGGACGAGGTCAAGGATAAGCTCCATCAGCCCCCCACCGCGCTCTCCGGCGGCCAGCAGCAGCGGATGTGCATCGCCCGGGCGCTCGCGGTCGAGCCCGAGGTGCTGCTCATGGACGAGCCGACGTCGTCGCTCGACCCGATCTCGACGCTGAGCATCGAAGAGCTGATGACGAAGCTCGCGCAGCGCTACGCCATCGTCGTCGTGACGCACAACATGCAGCAGGCGGCGCGCGTTTCGAGGTTTTCGGCGTTCATGCTCGCCGACGAGACGGGCGTCGGGCGCTTGGTCGAGATGGACGAGACCGCGCGGATCTTTACCAAGCCCAAGGACAAGCGGACCGAGGACTACATCACCGGCCGGTTCGGCTAGGAAGGCCCGCGTACGTAGCCGAATTGCTCGTCTACCGCGCCGGCTTCCGGTGAGGGATGAGGAGGCAATTGTGTTCGAGGGTCGAGTAGCGCTGGTTACGGGTGGGACGCGCGGAATCGGCGCGGCGATCACCGAGATGCTCGCCAAAGACGGCGCGTCGGTGGCCGCCGGATATAGCCGCAACCGCGAAGGCGCCGAGAAATTCGCCGAAAAAATGAAGGGCCTCGGCGGGAAAGTCACCATTCACCAGGGCCGCGTCGACGACGCCGACGATTGCAATCGCGTCGTTGCGGAGGTGATGAACGATTTCGGCCGCGTCGATTTCCTGATCAACAACGCCGGCATCACCATCGACAAGACGGTGCGGAAGATGACGGTCGACGATTGGCGCCAAGTGCTCAACGTCAACCTCTCCGGCGCGTTCCAGATGACCAAGGCCGTGCTCGAGCACATGATCGAACGCGGCTCGGGCCGCATCGTGAACATCAGCTCGGTGATCGGCGAAATGGGCAACGTCGGGCAAGCCAACTACGCGGCGTCGAAATCGGGGCTCTTCGGTTTCACGAAAAGCCTGGCGCTCGAAATGGCGCAGCGCGGCATCACGGTGAACTGCGTCGCGCCGGGGTTCATCGAGACGGAGATGGTCGCGGCCATTCCTCAAGCCGCGCTCGATAAAGTCATCGAGAAGATCCCGCAGCGCCGCCTCGGAAAGGCCTCGGAAGTCGCGCGCGTCGTCCGCTTCCTGCTCGAAGACGACGCCGCGTACATCACCGGCGCGGTGTTCAACGTCAACGGCGGATTGGATATGTAAACGGGTCGGCTTGGGCCGCCGCGAGGAGATACCACGCGGTGGCGCCGACGTGAAGCGACGCGAAGTAAAAATCCCCGTCGCAATCGCTCAAACGGTTCTTGGAAGCCGCAACGATGCCCAGGCCGTCCGCGTTCGGCGCGGCGGTCTGCGCGAACGCTACGTCGGAGAGGTACGAACGGGCCCGCGCGAGATCGCCGGGCCCGTTTCGCAGGGCCAGCGCGTCGGCGAGATGCGCGGTGCCTTCGAACCACACGCCGGAGCGGTCGCCGCTGCAGAACGAGACGCCGCGAAAGCCGCCGGCGTCGACCGCGAGTTGGGCGGCGTCCCAGTCCGGCGCCGCGGCCCACGCGGGATTGCGAAACGCCAGGTAGCTCCACGTGTTGACGTCTTCGGGCTTGAAGCCGGCGTTGGGCGTGACGCCGTCGTCGCCGGTGCCGGCGTAGAAGCGGCCGTCCTTTGCGTCCCACATCGCCGCGACGAAGCGGCGCGCCCACGCCGCCTTCACGGCCCACGACGATTCGTGCGTTTGGCCCGCTAGCAGCGTAAAGAGCGCCCACGCGTCGATGTTGTGCTCGGTCGACTTCCACCGAATCTTCGCGCCGCCGGGGAGATCGCCGCCGGTATACCCGCCGGCGCCGCGCGCGTCGTAGGCGTTGGCCGCGATCCAGCCCGCGATGGCCTCTGCGGCGGAGAGATATGCGGCGCGGTGCGACGCGGCATAGAGCTGCACCAGCGCTTGGCCGACCCACGCCATGTTGCCGACGTCGCTGGTGCGGTCGGTCGCGATCGCGTCGCTCGGCCGGAGCAGCGGACGCGGCGCGTAAGCGGCGCGCACCCGCCCGTCGCGCGCGGGATCGTGAGCCTGAACGTAGGCGAAGGCGTTGCCGATCACGGCGGCGCGTTCGAGATCGCCGGCGGAGCCGCGAGCGAGATAGGCATCGACCGCCAGCGCGTCGTCGTAGGTGACCGCGTCCGTGAAATTCCCGACGCCGCCGCCGTCGAAGCTCTGCACCAACCGGGTCGTCGCTCCGCGGGCATAACGGTCCATCATGAGGTCGAGAAAGCGATAGGCGCTCGCGGTGCTACCGGCCGGCGGCGTCGTTCCCGCGCGTAGGGACGGCAGCCCCGCAGCCGCTAGCCCGGGGCCCGCAGCGGTACAGCCGGCGAGCGCCGCCACCAAGGCGCTCCGCGCAATTCCCAGGAGGCGGGCGCCCCATTGGAGGTGACGGGGGCCGCCGTTGGGTAAATCTAGCACGTGAAAAGTTTACCTCTCGAAAGTGCATCCCAGAATCGTTCGCCCCTGAGCGGACGCGTCTCGATCGTGACCGGCGGGTCGCGCGGAATCGGCGGAGCGATCAGCCGCCTGCTTGCTGAAGACGGAGCGACCGTCGCGGTGCTCGGCCTGCCGGTCGACCGCGAGCGCACCGAAAGCCTTCGGCTCCATCTCAACGGCAGCTCCTCGCGGCTCCACTTCTACGAAGGCAACGTCGGAAGCTTCGACGAGTGCCGCGAGGCCGTCGCGGCGATCGTCCGGGAGCACGGACGCATCGACCACCTGATCAACAATGCGGGAATCACCCGCGACCATACGCTTCGCAAGATGACGGTCGAAGAATGGCAAGCGGTCCTGCAAGTAAATCTTTCGGGACCGTTTTTCATGATGAAGGCGGTCGTCGACCAGATGATCGAGCAGAAGTTCGGCCGAATCGTCAACATCAGCTCGGTCGTCGGCTTGAGCGGGAATTTCGGCCAGGCGAACTACGCCGCCGCGAAAGCGGGGCTCATCGGCCTGACGAAGACGATCGCTCTCGAGGTTGCCAAGAGCGGGATCACCGTCAACGCGGTGGCGCCCGGCTTCATCGAGACCGAGATGACGAAAGCGATGCCGTCGGAAGCGATCGAATCGGCCATCGCGCAAACGCCAAAACGCCGGCTCGGACAGCCCGAAGAGGTGGCACACGTGGTGAGATTCCTCGTCGACGAGAAAGCCGGATACATCACCGGCGCGGTCTACAACGTCAACGGCGGCTGGTACATGTAAATGGTCTCCACCAACGGCTCCGCAACCGCGACGATGTCGCCCGACGATTTCAGTTACGCCATCGACGTGACCGGCCTCGATCCGGCGTCGCTCGGCGACGCGCTCAAAGCCGTCGTCACCGATGCGATGGCCGATCCGATGCGCATGGGCATGTGGCTCTCGAGCTTCGCCATGGCCGAACAGAACGTCGGCATGAACATGCTTCGCCGCATGACCGGCCAGGCGCCGGTCGGCGCTCCCGAAGGGAACGGCGACAAGCGCTTCGGCGAAGCCGAATGGAGCGAGAACCCGCTGCTCGCGGGCATCGTGGAAGACTACCGCGTTCGCGCGCAGGCTGCGATGCAGCTCGTCGACTCCGCGCGGCTTCCCGAGGCCACGCGGCGCAAGGCGCGCTTCGCGATGCAGCTCATGATCGACGCCGTCGCTCCCAGTAACGTGCCGTGGCTCAACCCCGGCGTCGTGAAGGAAGCGATGGAGAGCAACGGGCTCAGCCTCGTCGCCGGCATGCGCAACTTCATGGACGACGTCGCCAACAACGGGGGCTATCCGCGCCAAGTGGATACCAGCGGCTTCGAGCTCGGCCGCAACCTGGCCACCACGCCCGGCCGCGTGGTGATGCGCAACGACCTGATCGAGCTGATCGCCTACGAGCCGCAGACCGAGAAGGTGCACGAGATTCCGATCCTGTGCAGCCCCCCGTGGATCAACAAGTACTACATCATGGATCTGGCGCCCGGGCGCTCGTTCGTGGAGTGGGCGGTCAAGCACGGCCATCAGGTCTTCATGATCAGCTATCGCAACCCGGATGCGTCGATGTCGCAGTACAAGATGGACGACTACCTGCGCTCGGGCGTGCTGGCGGCCCTGGACGCCGTGCAGGAGATAACCGGAGCGAAGAAGGTCAACGTGGCGGCGCTCTGCTTGGGCGGCACGCTGGCGCTGATCGCGATGGCGTATTTGGCCAAGCACGGCCAAGGCGATCGCATCAATAGCGCGACGCTCACGAACACGCTGATCGATTTCAGCATACCCGGCGATCTGGGCGTCTTCACCGACGAAGAGACGATCTCGCGGCTCGAAAAGCGCATGCGCGAACGCGGCTACCTCGAGTCGACCGAGATGGCCAAGACGTTCGACTGGATGCGCTCGCACGACCTCATCTGGAGCTACGTCGTCAACAGCTGGTTCAAAGGCAAGCAGCCGCCGGCGTTCGACATCTTGGCCTGGAACGGCGATTCGACGCGCATGCCGGTGGCGATGCACTCGCAGTACCTGCGGTCGTGCTACCTGCACAACGCGATCGTCAAGCCGAACGCATTCACGATCGACGACACGCCGATCGATCTGGGGAAGATCGAGACGCCGCTCTACGTGCTCGGCGCCGAGAACGATCACATCGCCCCGTGGCGTGCGACGTATCTCTCCACCCAGTACGTTTCGGGCGAGGCGACGTACACGCTGACGAACGCCGGGCACATCGCCGGCATCGTGAACCCGCCGGGCGGCAAGAAGACGATGCATTACACCAAGCCCCAGGCTACGCGCGGCGAGTCGGCCGACGAGTGGCTGGAGACCGCGGACCGGCATCAGGGATCCTGGTGGGAAGATTGGGCGATCTGGGCCGATAAGCACGGCGGGCCCATGCGCAAGCCGTATCCGCTGCCGGCCGGCGAGCCGGCCCCGGGCCGCTACGTCCGCAACGAAGCCGGCGAGCCGTTCGCTCCCGGCGCGGCCAAGGGCACGCCCGCGTGACGACCGACGAGGAGCCGAAACCCGGGCCGAATGCGGCCTGGAGCAGCCTCGGAGCCTTCATTCGCGGGCAGCGCGAGCTGGCCAACCTCTCGATGCGCCAGCTCGCCGAGATCGCGAAGATCTCGAATCCCTATCTGAGCCAGGTCGAGCGGGGGCTCTACAAGCCCTCCGCCGACGTGCTCAAGCAGATCGCCAGCGCCCTTCAAATCTCCGCCGAGACGATGTACGCGCAGGCCGGGCTGCTCGACAACTCGACCGGCCGCGACGAGAGCCACCACGGCGTGGAACACGCCGTAAAGCTGGATCCCCGGCTGACGGTCGACCAAAAAGAGGCGCTGATTCGCATCTACCGGAGCTTCGTCGCCGGTGGCGGGTGAAGGGGCGACCTCGCGGCAGTTGACAGACACAACGGGTGCTTGGTATACTTAGCACGTAGATTACCAGAGCACACCGAGGAGAAACGAAATGGCCGTCAACGTAGCGGAGTACATCACCAAGATTCAGGACGAGAGCCTGAAGAACCTCAAGCAGACCCAAGATGCGAGCCTGGCCGCCATGGCCGAGTTCCGCAAGCTCGGCAAAGAGCTGTCCGACAAGCCGGGCACCGTCCCGACGTTCGAGAACCTGCCGAGCGCGACGCAGCTGGTCGAGATGACCTTCGGCTTCGCCAGCCAGATGCTCGAGATTCGCAAAGCCTACACGCTGAAGATCGCCGAGATGCTCGTCGAGACCCAGAAGCAGGCCGAAGCGGGCGTCAAGGCCGCCACGGCGACCACGACCACGTTCAACGGCGTGACGGCTCCCGTCGCGACCGCCAAGCCGGCCGCGAAGTAACCTTCGCGCCGATCCGGCATCGAAGCCGCCCGGGAAACCGGGCGGCTTTTGCTATTCCCGCGCGCAATTCGAGCAATCGAGCACACGCTCGTTTACGCGCGAACGGCGTCGCGCGCGCACGTAGGGCAGCGCGCCATACGTCAAGAAGGGCGCGAACGGCGCCGCTCGAACGGGCGACCGCCGCCGAGAAGACCGTCAGGGTTCGTCCGGGATTGGCCGATGCGGAGCACGAGGTGCTGCGAGTAGCAGCCCTGACCTGCTCGTTTATCATCTCGTGGGGTGTGGGCACCCTTGCCAACGCATCGTTTCAACTCCCGGGCTTCGGCACGTGCCGGCGCCGCTGCCAAAACGAGGGCCGGCACGGCGTGCGAGATAACCTCGCTTCATGACCGCGGATCCCGAACGCCAGCGAATTCTCGAGATCGGCGCCGATCACGGCGCGCCGTGGCGACGCTGGGGGCCGTATCTGAGCGAGCGCCAGTGGAGCACGGTTCGCGAGGATTACAGCAAGTACGGCACGGCGTGGGAGTATTTCCCGCACGATCACGCGCGTTCGCGCGCCTATCGATGGGGCGAGGACGGCATCGCCGGCATTTCCGATATTCACCAGCATCTCTGCTTCGCGCTGGCGCTGTGGAACGGTGAAGATCCGATCCTCAAAGAGCGCCTGTTCGGCGTGACGGGCAACGAAGGCAACCACGGCGAGGACGTCAAGGAGTACTACTTCTACCTCGACAACGTGCCGTCGCACGCGTACATGAAGATGCTGTACAAGTATCCGCACCGAGCCTATCCGTACGCGGATCTGGTGGCGGAAAACCGGCGGCGCACGCGCGACGATCAAGAGTACGAGCTGATCGATACCGGCATCTTCGACGACGACGCCTACTTCGACGTGTTCGTGGAGTACGCGAAGATCGATGCCGAAGACCTCGCGATCCGCATCACCGCGATCAACCGGGGCGCGCGAGCCCACGCGCTGCATTTGCTGCCGACGCTGTGGTATCGCAACGACTGGTCGTGGACGCCGGGCGTCGAGCGGGCGGCGATCAAGCTCGAAGGCACCTACCCGTGGGGCAGCGCCGTCGCGGCCAACCATTTCCGGTTCGGCGAGTACGCGTTCTACACGCAGGGCGAAGACGAGCTGCTCTTTACGGAAAACGAAACCAACGCCGAACGGCTCTACGGCACGCCCAACCCTTCGCCGTGGGTCAAGGACGGCATCAACGACTATCTGATTGCGGGCAACGCCCAAGCGGTGAACCGCGCGGGCTTCGGCACGAAGGTCGCCGCGCGGTATTCGTTCGAGCTCCAGCCGGGAGAGACGCGCGTCGTCAACCTGCGGCTCTCCAAACGCGCAACCGAAACGCCGTTCGACGACGCGTGCGCCGGGATCTTCGCAACGCGCGCCGCGGAAGCCGATCTCTTCTACCGCAACGTCAATCCGCATCCCATCAGCGACGACCTGCGCGCGATCCAGCGCCAGGCATTTGCGGGCATGCTGTGGGGCAAGCAGTCGTATCATTTCGTGGTCGCCGAATGGCTCGAGGGCGATCCGCTGCAGCCGCCTCCTCCGCCGGAGCGCAAAAACGGACGCGATCACGACTGGCAGCACCTCTACTCGATCGACGTCATCTCGATGCCCGACAAGTGGGAGTATCCGTGGTTTGCCGCGTGGGATCTCGCCTTCCACGTCGTCACGCTGGCGATGATCGACCCGGAGTTCGCCAAGCACCAGCTCGTGCTGCTCACGCGCGAGTGGTACATGCACCCCAACGGGCAGCTTCCCGCCTACGAGTGGAACTTCTCCGACGTCAATCCTCCGGTGCACGCGTGGGCGGCGCTGCGCGTCTTTCAGATCGAGAAGAAGATGTACGGGACCGGCGACCGCACGTTTCTCGAACGCGTCTTCCAAAAGCTGCTGTTGAACTTCACCTGGTGGGTCAACCGTAAAGACGTCGAAGGCAACAACGTCTTCCAGGGCGGCTTTCTCGGGCTCGACAACATCGGCATTTTCGATCGCAGCGCGCGGCTGCCGACGGGCGGCCACATCAACCAGTCCGACGGCACGAGCTGGATGTGCGTCTACACGCTCAACCTGCTGGCGATCGCGCTCGAACTCGCTCAGGAGAATCACGTTTACGAAGACATCGCCTCGAAGTTCTTCGAGCACTTCCTCTACATCGCGCACGCGCTCAACGGATTGATCGGCCCGGAAGAGGGGCTGTGGGACGCCGAAGACGGCTTCTACTACGACGTCCTCAAGCTCGACGACGGAACGACGATTCCGCTCAAAGTGCACTCGGTCGTCGGGCTGTTGCCGCTGCTCGCGCTCGCGGTCGGTCAGAAGGGCCTGGCCGACCGGCTCCCCGAGTTTCGCGAGCGGCTGGTCTGGTTCGTCGAGAACTCGCCGAAGCTCGTTTCGAACGTCGCGGTGCTCGACGAAGGCGGGTTCGACGGGCGCCTGCTCCTCTCGGTCGTCAATCCGTATCGCTTGGAAAAGATCCTCGCGCGCGCTTTGGACGAATCGCGCTTCTTCGGCGCGTACGGCGTTCGATCGGTCTCGAAGGAGCACGAAGGCCACCCGTACATGCTCGACGTCGGCGGCACGACGTACGGCGTGGATTACGAGCCGGCCGAATCGCGCACCGGGACGTTCGGCGGGAACTCGAACTGGCGCGGCCCCATCTGGTTTCCGATCAACTACCTGCTGGTCGAAGCGCTGCAAAAGTACCACTACTTCACGGGCGACGACTACCGCGTGGAGTGCCCGGTAGGGTCGGGCAAGATGCTGACGCTGTGGGAAGTTTCGATGGAACTCTCTCACCGGCTGGTGCGCATCTTCGAGCGCGACGGCAACGGGCGCCGGGCGGTCTTCGGCGGAGTCGAAAAATTCCAGAACGACCCGCTATGGCGCGACTACGTTCCGTTCTACGAATACTTCCACGGCGACAACGGTGCGGGGCTGGGCGCGAGCCATCAAACGGGCTGGACGGGGATCGTCGCCAAGCTGATCCAACAGCACGGCGAATATTGCGAACGGGGAAAGGACCCGCTCGACCCCGCGCGCGCGACGGTGAGCGACTGGCAACGCGGAACAGGATAGCGTTCGCTCGATACGCTAGTTAGGCGCTATGAACGTTTTGGTCGTCGACATCGGCGGAACCCACGTGAAGATCCTCGCCACCGGCGAGACGGAGAGCCGGAAGTTTCCGTCCGGCCCCGGCCTGACGCCCCAAGCGATGGTCGACGGGGTGAAGAAGCTGGCCGAAGGGTGGCACTACGAAGCCGTCTCGATCGGGTATCCCGGGCCCGTCTTGCACGATCATCCGGCCGCCGAACCGCACAATTTGGGCGCGGGCTGGGTCGGCTTCGATTACGACGGCGCCTTCGGCTGCCCCGTGAAGCTCGTCAACGACGCGGCGATGCAGGCGCTAGGCAGTTACAACGGCGGCCGCATGCTCTTTCTCGGCTTGGGTACCGGCCTGGGATCGGCGATGATCGCCGACGGCGTCGTCGAGCCGATGGAGCTCGCCCATCTGCCGTTCAAGAAGGCGACGTACGAGGATTACGCCGGCTTGCGCGGCCTCAAGCGGCTCGGAGCGAAGAAGTGGCGCCGCAACGTCGAGGACGTCGTCGCGACCCTCACCGCCGCGCTCGAACCCGACGAAGTCGTGATCGGGGGCGGTAACGTTAAGAAACTTAAAGAACTGCCGCCGAAGTGCCGCGAAGGCGACAACGCGAATGCCTTCAAGGGCGGCTTTCGCCTGTGGGAGGACCATTCGTGAACGCGAGCGCGCCCGGCGCCGCCGACGCGTGGAACGCGTTGCAAGCGCACTACGAAACCATCCGTAACGCGCATCTCAAAGAACTCTTCGCCGCCGATCCGCAGCGCGGCGAGCGCATGGCGCTCGAGGCTGCGGGCATCTATCTCGACTATTCGAAGAACCGCGCGACCGACGAGACGCTGCGGCTGCTGGTCGAACTGGCGCGGGCGTCGGGGCTGCGCGAGCGCATCGACGCGATGTTCGCCGGAGAGAAGATCAACGTCTCCGAACGGCGCGCCGTCCTGCACGTCGCGCTGCGGGCGCCGGCCGGCGAGCGGATCGAGACCGACGGCAGCGACGTCGTCCCCGGCGTGCACGCCGTGCTCGACAAGATGACCGATTTCGCCCAACGCGTTCGCAGCGGGGCGTGGCGGGGGCATACCGGTAAGCGCATCGTCAACGTAATCAACGTCGGCATCGGCGGTTCCGACCTGGGGCCCGTGATGGCGTACGAGGCGCTCAAGCACTACAGCGACCGCAGCATGACGTTCCGGTTCGTTTCCAACGTCGACGGCACCGACTTCGCCGAGGCGGTGCGCGATCTGGAGCCGTCGGAGACGCTCTTCGTCATTTCCTCCAAGACGTTCACGACGCTCGAGACGATGACCAACGCGCACACCGCACGCGACTGGTCGGTGGCCGGCTTCGGGGGCGACGAGTCGTCGGTCGCCAAGCATTTCGTCGCCGTTTCGACCAACGCCGAAGGCGTCGCGAAATTCGGGATCGACACGGCCAACATGTTCGAGTTCTGGGATTGGGTCGGCGGCCGGTATTCGATGGACTCGGCGATCGGGCTTTCGACGATGCTCGCCATCGGCCCCGAGAACTTCCGCGCGATGCTCGGCGGGTTTCACGCGATGGACGAGCATTTCCGGACCGCGCCCTTCGAGCGCAACCTGCCGGTGCTCATGGGATTGCTCGCGGTGTGGTACAACGACTTTTTCGGAGCGCAGACCGTCGCGGTGCTGCCCTACGAGCAGTATCTCAAGCGCTTTCCCGCCTATCTGCAGCAGCTCACGATGGAGAGCAACGGCAAGCACGTCACGCTCGACGGCACGCCGGTGGCCCATCCTACCGGCCCGATGTACTGGGGCGAGCCGGGGACCAACGGGCAGCACTCGTTCTACCAGCTCATCCATCAGGGCACGCGGCTGATCCCCTGCGATTTCATCGGCTTCATCGAGGCGCTCAATCCGCTGGGCAAGCACCACGACATGCTGCTCTCCAACGTCTTCGCGCAAGGCGAGGCGCTCGCGTTCGGCAAGACGCCCGAGGAGGTCCAGCGCGGAGGGAACGCCCGAATGGCTCGTGCCGCATCGCGTCTTCGAGGGCAACCGTCCCACCAACACGCTCTTGATGCAGAGGCTCACGCCGGCGGCGCTGGGCACGCTGGTGGCGCTCTACGAGCACAGCGTCTTCACGCAAGGCGCGGTCTGGCGCATCGATTCGTTCGACCAGTGGGGCGTCGAGCTCGGCAAGGTGCTCGCGCAAAAGATCATTCCGCAGCTCGACCCGGCCACGCCGTTCGCCGGCGACCACGACAGCTCGACCAACGCGTTGATCGCGCGTTACCGCACGCTGAAAGGATCCGCTTAGATGCAACTCGGGATGATCGGTCTGGGGCGCATGGGCGCCAACATGGTGCGCCGCCTCATGCGCGCGGGCCACACCTGCGTCGTCTACGACCGCGGCCCGCAAGCGGTGGCGGCCCTGGCGGCGGAAGGAGCGACCGGTGCGGCGTCGCTCGCCGAGTTCGTCTCGAAGCTGGAGAAGCCGCGCAGCGTGTGGCTGATGGTGCCGGCGGCCGTCGTCGACGAAAGCATCGACGCGCTCGAGCCGCTGCTGGAGCGCGGCGATACCGTCATCGACGGCGGCAACTCGTATTACATCGACGATATCCGCCGCGCCAAGCGGCTGCAGGCCAAAGGCATCGGCTACGTCGACGTGGGTACCAGCGGCGGCGTCTGGGGGCTCGAACGCGGCTATTGCATGATGATCGGCGGCCCCGGCGACGACGTGCGGCGGCTCGATCCGATTTTCAAGACGCTCGCGCCCGGCATCGGGACGATCGATCGCACGCCCGGCCGGGAAAAGGCCTCGGGCGGGACGGCCGAGCTGGGATATCTGCACTGCGGTGCGAACGGCGGCGGCCACTTCGTGAAGATGGTGCACAACGGCATCGAGTACGGCATCATGGCCGCGTATGCGGAAGGCCTCAACATCCTCAAGAACGCCGACGTGGGAAAGCGCAAACAAGAGGCGAGCGCCGAGGAGACGCCTTTGCGCGATCCGGAGCATTATCAATACGAGTTCGAGCTGCCCGACGTCGCCGAAGTGTGGCGCCGCGGCAGCGTGATCGCCTCGTGGCTGCTCGATCTCACCGCGGCGGCGCTGCTGGAAGATCCGCAGCTCTCGAAGTTCGGCGGGCGCGTCTCGGATTCGGGTGAAGGGCGCTGGACCATCAAGGCCGCCATCGACGAAGCCGTTCCGGCCAACGTGCTCACCGCGGCGCTCTACGAGCGCTTCGAATCGCGAGGCGACGCCGAGTTCCAAGACAAGCTGCTCTCGGCGATGCGGTACGAGTTCGGCGGCCATCTGGAGCAGAAGGCGTGAGCGATCCGAAGCCGCACTCCGACGCGCTCTGCTTCTTCGGCGCGACCGGCGACCTCGCGTATAAGAAGATCTTTCCCGCCCTCCAGGCGATGATCAAGCGCGGCACGCTCGACGTGCCGGTCATCGGGGTCGCCAAGGCGGGCTGGACGCTCGATCAGCTCAAAGCCCGCGCGCACGACAGCATCAAGGAACACGGCGGCATCGACGATGCGGCCTTCGCCAAGCTGATGGAGCTGCTGCGCTACGTCGACGGCGACTACGCCGACCCGGCCACCTTCGAGGAACTGAGAAAGCAGCTCGACGGCGCGCAGCGGCCGGCGCATTACCTGGCCATTCCGCCGGTGCTCTTCGAGCGCGTGGTCGAGCAGCTCGGGAAATCGGGATGCGCGAACGACGCGCGGGTGATCGTCGAGAAGCCGTTCGGCACGGATCTGGCTTCGGCCAAAGAGCTCAACCGGGTCTTGCACTCGATCTTTCCCGAGAGCAACGTTTTCCGGATCGACCACTACCTGGGCAAGCGGCCCGTCTACAACATGCTCTTTTTCCGGTTCGCCAACCCGCTCCTCGAGTCGTTCTGGAACAACAAGTACGTCGAGAGCGTGCAAATTACGATGGCCGAGAACTTCGGCGTGCAGGGCCGCGGCGCGTTTTACGACGCGACCGGGACGATCCGCGACGTGGTGCAGAACCATCTCTTTCAGATCCTCTGCAACCTCGCGATGGAACCGCCGGTACGCAACGACAGCGAGTCGATCCGCAACGAGAAGGTGAAAGTGCTCCAAGCCATGGAGACGATCGACACGAGCAGCGTGGTGCGCGGGCAGTTCCGGGGCTATCTCGAGGAACCCGGCGTGAAGCCCGGATCGACGACCGAGACGTTCGCGGCGGTGAAGGTGCAGATCGAGTCGTTCCGCTGGTCGGGGGTTCCGTTTTACATTCGCGCCGGAAAGAATCTGCCCGTCACCGCCACCGAGATCGTCGTCTGCCTGAAGGAGCCGCCGCGAATATTTCCGATCGACCCGGTCACGCGCAACCACGTTCGCATGCGCATCAGTCCGGAGATCACGTTCGGCATCGGCACCACGGTGATGTCGCCGCAGAGCGACGAGCGGGCGCTGCCGATCGAGCTGATCGCCAGCCGCCACCCCAGCGCCGAGGAGATGGACGCCTACGAGCGCGTGCTCGGCGATGCGATGGCCGGCGATACGACGCTCTTCGCGCGTCAAGATTACGTCGAGGAGGCGTGGCGCATCGTCGATCCGATCATCGGCGGCACGACGGCGCTCTACGCGTACGATCCCGATACGTGGGGCCCGGAGGAGGCCGACGAGCAGCTTGCTCCGCCCGGCGGATGGATCGAGCCAACCGGACCGGAGTAAGCGGCGAAACGGCCTCGCGGCGGAATCCGTACGCGCGGCAACGAATCGAGCCCTCGTTGAAGGGAGCGTTCGTCATGAAGCTTGCTGGAGTTTTCGTTTCCGCGATGGCCTGTGCCGCGCTATCGATCGGGGCGATCGCCGTGCCGGCGGTGGCGTTGCCGGCGCGTCCGTACGCGCCCGAGGCGTTGCACGGCCGCATCGCCGGCCCGCTCTCACCGGGCGCCACGATCAAGGTGCACGTTCTGCTGGCGGGACGGCACGAAGAAGAGCTCGATCGCTTCATCGCGATGCAGAACGCGCCGGGCTCCGGCAGCTTCGGCCATTACCTGACGCCTCAAGAGTTCGGCGCCTATTTCGGTGCCGACCCCGGCACCTACGCACGCGCGATCGCGCTGCTGCGCGCGAGCGGCTTTCAAATCGTCGACCTCGCGAATAACCGGCGCGACATCGTCGCGCAAGCGCCCGCCTCGACCGTGGCGAGCTTCTTTCAAACCCCGATCGACTTGCACGTCGAAGGCACGCGCACGTTCTACGCCGCGCGCTACGAGCCCGTGCTGCCGCCGGCGCTTCACGCCGAACTGGTAACCGGCCTCGACGACTATCACTTGATGCACTCGCACATGCGCACCAATCCGCACAAGATTATCGGCGGGTACTTCAGCTGGGCGCCCAACGACGTCGCCGTCGCCTACGATTTGAACCCGCTCTACGCGGCCGGGCTCAGCGGCAAGGGCATCACGATGGCAAACGCTACCTCGGGCGCAGCCACCGCGAGCGACCTCGCGCACTTCCAGTCGACGTTCGGGCTGCCGGCGGCGAGGCTGATCACGACGCCGATCGACGGCGGGATCTCGACCAGCGGCAACGGCGAGTCCACGCTCGACGTAGATTGGGCGACCGCAACGGCGCGCAACGTCACCTTCAATCAAGTCGTCGCGCACACGACGGCAAACAACCAGTTCGACGACGTGTATAAGTATATCGTCGATACGCTCGGCGCGACGACCCACGTCGTGACGACCAGCTGGGGCACGTGCGAGCGCGATATGAGCCGTTCCGAAATGGCGCTCGACAACGGCTACTTCAAACAAGCGGCCGCCGAAGGCCAGTGGTGGTTCTCGGCTGCCGGCGACAACGGCACCGACGACTGCGAAGACGGCTCGACGAGATCGGTCTCGGTCGATTTCCCCGGCAGCTCGCCGTACGTCGTCAGCGTCGGCGGCACCAACCTTCACGCCACGATCTCCGGCGGCAACGTGACCGCCTATAAGAACGAGACCGTCTGGGCCTACGGCAACTGCTCCTATAGCGGCGGCGGCTCGAACGGTGCGGGCGGCGGCGGCAAGAGCATCATCTTCACCAAGCCGTCGTATCAGAACGGCCTCACGCCGAACGACGGGTGGCGCGACGTTCCCGACGTCTCGCTCATCTCCGACGACGTCAACGACGGCTTGTTCGTCTATCAAGGCGGCATTCAAGGCGGTAACGGCGGCACGAGCGAGGCCGCGCCGCAGTGGGCGGGCCTGCTCGCGATCGTCGAGCAGAAGAAGGGCAACTACAAGAACGTGATGGATCCGCACGTTCGCCTCTACCAGCTCTACGCGAGCAGCAAGCGCTCGAGCTACTTCCACGACGTGGTCGGGGGCAACAACGGCGTGCCGTCGTGCGCCGGCGACATCGCCGTCTTCGGCGGTTACAACGCCGTCGCGGGCTACGATCTCGCCAGCGGTATCGGAAGCTACATCGGCGCGAGCCTCGTCAACGGCTACTAGCCGCAGGTCCGCCGTCGAGGCGCGCTACTTCGGCGGCGGGCTCGGGTGCATGGTGTGGATGACGTAGTGCCAGGCGTCGGCATTTACGCGGATGAGCCCGCCGTAGGGTTGATTGAACTCGACGACGAGGCCGAAGAGCAGGCCGATGCAGCCGGCGACGAGGCCCGTCATGATGACCTGCACGGTCCCGTGCTCGACGCCGAAGAGAAAGACGAAGGTGAGCACCATCAGCCCGCCCAGGACGATCGCGAGGTAGAGCGCCGGAGCGAGGTGCGTTCGCGCATCGGTCAGGCGCAACCGGCGATGGTCCCACACCTGGCGCAGGCTTTTGAGCTCGTTCTCGACGATGATTTGAAGCCTCAGCGCGGCGTAAAAGCTCGGATCCTTCGGCGCGCGCACGCGGTTGAGCTCCCGGAAGGCTTGCAACAGGACCGTATGCGCCTGCGGGTCGGGCTTTCCGTTCGCCAGGCTCGCCCACTCGACCGTGGCGACTCGAACCGCGTATTCCCCAAGGTCGTGCCGGATCCGCGTCCGCTGCGGTTCGGGTAACGCCCCGGCAAAGCCGTAGGCGTCGCCCAAGCCAAACGCTTCGACGTCGGCATCGCTCTGCACGCTCTGAAACGACGCCCACACCGTCACGACGAGAAACCCCATGACGACCGCGTAGAGCACGCCGACGATGGCGACCAGAAACCCCGCAACGTCGTGATGCGGCAACAAACTCTCGGGCGGCACGAATCGGCGAAAGACGAGATGAATGCCCGCGACGGCGCAGGCCGGTACGAAGACGAAGAGCAGCAGGGCGAGCCAATCGGGCACGGTTCAGGCAGCCCCCGTCACAACTCGTCGATGCCGTAGATGAGCGCGGTCTTGGTCGTCCCGCTCGCGAGACGGTCGGCGAGCGGCTCCTGCAGCTGCTTGAAGAAGGCGTCGGCGGCCTCGTGGCCCTCTTGATGCTTCACCGTCGATCCCAGCACTTTGTAGGCGAAGGCGAGTTCGGCGATCAGGACGTTGAACGCGTCTTCGGTCGGGCGCAGCCACACGGCGAGATCGACGTGAGCCATCACGTCGCGTCCGAAGTTGATGAGGCCGAGCTTGGCCTGGGTTTCGAAGACGTTGGCTTTGTTCACGGGAACCACCAACTCGTTGGGATCGAACGAAAAGTCGTTGAGCCCGCGGAAGATCTCCGCGATCCGCGACATCGGCGCTTCGAACTTGGCCAGCGGCGAATCGAGCACGTTGTTGTTCGAATAGATCCGGCGGATCGACCCGAGCGCCTCGTCGCGCAGGATCTCTTCCTTGAACTTCAGGCGCTCGCGCAAGCCGAGCGACGAGCGCACGTCGAAATCGGCGGCCTTTTGATAGTCGGGGGAACGCCGTTTGAACGTGACCTCCCAAGTCTCGTCGGGCCAGCCGGTCGACTGATCGCGGCGGATTCGCAGGATGATATTGTTTTTGCGAAACAGGTGGCCGGCCGTGTCGAAGAACCGCACCTGGCGAATTCCCGAATCGAGCGCTTCGAACTCTTCGTAGCGCACGCCGAGCTTGGCGGCGATCTTCGAAAACTCGTCGTTGAAGGCGATAACCGAGCGTTTGGTGCGGAAATTCTCCGCTTTGAGTAACAGCTTGAACTCGCGGTGCGTGATGACGTGTGCCAAGGCGCCTCCTCAAGCGATGCGATTAGGGTCCTACCGCCCGTCTCCTTCACCAGGCCCGAGAAGGCGGGCGGTCGTATCTTCTCCTTCCGGAGGAATCGCGTATGAGCACCACGCGCGGCGGCATCGTCGTCGCACTCTTTGCAGTCGCAACCGTCCTCGCCGCTTGTAATGGCCCCGCCTACGCTCCGGCGCTCGCCGGATCGCCGCTCTCGCCGGTCGCGGCCTCGGCACTGCGTTCCATCGGCGTCCGGCCGCCCGACGCGAGCCTGCCCTTCTGTTCGGCGCCGGCCGCCACGCTGCCCGGAACCTACGTCACGGTGGCCGCGCTGGGCGAGATACGCCACGGCCGGTTTGCCGGCCGGCCGCTGCGGTCGTTGTGGGTACAAGCCAGCTTCGTGGCGGCTTCGCCTCCGCCGTCGACCGGCCCGAGCGCAACGCCGTCGATCCTTCCGTCGCTGCCGCCGGTTAGGGCATACCTCTACTACGGTTCGTTTACGCTGGCCAAGACGCATCAAACGGGGTGCGCGTACGTCGTAGCCTCGAAGAGCGGGCGCCCGATCCCGGGAACGGGTGCGAATGCCGCGCTTGCAGCCGTTCCGAATCTTGCGTCGTGGTTCTCGATCTCCGGCATCTCCGCGCGCGGCTACGCCTTGACGAAGATCTCGCACTTGAACGCCTCGGGTGGCAGCGGAACGCTCGTGCTCGAGAACTCGACCGGGACGACCTTCGATACCGGTACGGTTACGCTCACCGGGCGGTTGACCGTCCCATAAGGGAGAGGACGATGATTTCGCGATCGGCACTCATGGCATTGGCTGCGGCCGGCGCCGTCTGTTGTGCGACGGCGTGCACGCCGAGTTCGGGCGGCGGTCTCGCGCCGGCCGCGCCGGCTCCGGCCATTCGAGTCGTGCGGGCGTTGCCCGCTACGTCCACGCCGGTCGTCGCGCTCGACGCCGCGTCGAGCGGCCCGGCGGTCTCCGCCGACGTCTACGGCGCGAACGAAGCGACGTGGTTCGATTACACGCAATCGTTCGTCAACCCCGCGCTGCGCGGCGCCGGCATTCACCTGGTGCGCTTTCCCGGAGGTTCGGAATCCGACGCGTACCACTGGGAAAATGGCGGCAGCGTGTGCGCGAGCCAGGGGTACATCACGCCGAATTCGACGTTCGACGCGTTCATGCAAAAGGTTGCGGCGCCGCTCGGGCTCGACGTATCGATCACGCTGAACTATGGGAGCAATCGCGCGTGCAGCGGCGGCGGCGATCCTACCGAAGCCGCGGCGTGGGTCGCCTACGCGAAGTCGAAAGGCTACAACGTCCCCTACTGGACGGTCGGGAACGAAAACTACGGCTCTTGGGAGTACGATTTGCACGCGTCGCCGCACGATCCGGCGACGTACGCCGCGGCGGTGAAGACCGGCTACTATCCCGACGTCAAGCACGCCAATCCGAACGCGAAGCTGGGCGTCGTAGTGAACACTCCCGACGACGCGGCGTGGAATACCGTCGTGCTCTCGAAATCCGGGCCGTTCGATTTCGTCGAGCTGCACTACTATCCGCAATACATCACCGACAACGATGCCACGCTGCTCGGCCAGGACGTCACCGCATTCGCGTCCGACCTCACCGGGCTGCGTTCGCAGATGACGGCGGCCGGCGTTGCCGCGTCGACGCCGATCTATCTGGGCGAATACAACGCCGACGCCGGAACCGAAGGCAAGCAATCGGTCTCGATCGTCAACGGGCTCTTCCTCGGCCAGATTCTCGGAACGCTGCTCGATGCCGGCGTGCCGCGAGCGACGTGGTGGCTGGCCAACGGAAGCTGCGACGCCAAAGGCACCGGCGGCGATTTCTCTCCGTCGCTCTACGGCTGGCAAAACTTCGGCTCCGAGGCGCTGTTCTCCGACGGGTTGCCGGACCCGTACGAGGGCTGTTCGGCGACGCCGGCGATTCGTGCCGGCGCCTCGTTCCCCACCGCGCGGGTGATGGCGGCGATGTCGTTCGGCGTTCCGGGAGGATCGTCGGTGCGAAAAGTGACGATATCGCCGGCATCGCTCTCGCCCTCGGTGCGCGCCTACGGATTCGCGCGGGCGGGCGGCGGCTACGTGTTGGCACTCTTCAACAACACGCTGCAGTCCGTCGCCGTCGACGCTGCGGTGAAGAACGCGCCGAAAGCGTCCTACGCCGGAACGCTGCTGGTCTACGGCGCCGATCAGTACGATTACTCGAAGAAGAACCGTTGGGTCGGGCCGGCGACGGCGAAGCTGGGCACCGTAGGAGCGGCTTCGATTCCGTTGACGCTGCCGCGGTACAGCTTGACGCTGTTGACGTTGCGTTGATCGAGCATCTCGTGGTCGCAGTCGACGGCTCCGCGTGCTCGCACGAGGCTTTCGAGGTCGCGCTGCAGCTCGCCGCGGCGGCCAAGGCGCGCGTGAGCCTGTGCTCGGTCGTCGATGCATCGACCTTTGCGGGGTTCGCTCCACCCAGCCCGCAGATGGATCAAAGCATCGTGCTGGGCGAGGCCGAGGCCAAGGCGACGATCGACCGCTACGTGAAGGAAGCGCGCGACCGCGGCTTCGAGGCGCGCGGCGAGGTGCTGCTGGGCGAGCCGGCCGCGGAGATCGCGGCGTACGCGCAGCGCGAGAGGCCCGACGCAATCGTGTTGGGAACGCACGGCCGCACGGGCCTTGGGCGGGTGCTGATGGGCAGCGTCGCGGAGAGCGTGTTGCGGCACGCCCGGTGCCCGGTCATTACGGTGCGCGAAAAGCGGAAAGGATCGCATTGAAACGATGGTCGGCGGCGGGGCTGCTCCTCGCCTGTGCAACGTTCTTCCCGGCGTCCGCCTCGGCGGCTCCGATCGCCCCCGAAGATCTCTTCAAACTCACGCTGCTCGGTAACGCGCTCATCTCGCCCGACGGGGCGCACGTGCTGGTGAGCACGTCGAAGATGAACGGTCCGAAGAACTCGTACGACCGCGCCATCGCGCTCGTCGACGTCGCGTCGGGAAAGATGACGCCGAACGTGACCGGAAAGATCGGCGACGGCGATTACGATTGGATGCCGGACGGACGCAGCTTCGTCTTCGTGCGCGCCGCCGGCAAACAGAAGCCCCAGCTCTACCGGTATACCATCGACGGCGGCAAAATCGTCGCGCTGACGCACCTGGCCGACGGCGTCTCCTCGCCGGCCGTTTCGCACGACGGGCGCCACATCGTCTTGACGGTGACGCAGACCGACCCCATGCCGAACGCGCGGGTCGATTTTGCCAAAGCCGGCTTCACGCCGACCGCGCAAGAGAAGAAGAGCGACGTACGCACGATCGACGACCTGTTCTTCGAAACCAACGGCGAGGGATTCACCTATCAGGATCATCCGCATCTCTGGGTGATCGATGCCGACGGATCGAATCCCAAGCAGCTCACGTCGGGCCGGTGGGGCGAGAACTTCGATGCCTGGTCGCCCGACGATCGTTCGATCGCCTTCAACTCGCTGCAGTACGAGAGCGTCGACGCCGGCCCCAGCGACGTCTACGTGATGCCGTCGGCGGGCGGAACGCCGGTGAAGATCGCGTCGGTCGAACCAGCCAACTACGGGATGTTCTTCAGCACCGACGGATCGCGCGTCTTCTACCTGCGTTCCGGCGTCAAGGATTCGGCGGAACTGCCGGCGCTCGTCTCGTCGAAGGCCGACGGCAGCGACGCGCAGACGCTGGTCGCGAAGGACGAAGTCTCGTGGGGCGACTCGCTGCTCGCCGATATGAAGGAGGGCGGCGGCCTCTGCGCCGCGCCCTTGCCCGGCGGAGCCCAGGCGTTGCTCAACGTCGACGGCCCGGGATACGCCAACCTGCGGATGCTGGATTTGCGCAGCGGCGCGCTCCACGATCTGACGCCTCCCAAGGGCGAAGCGTGGTCGTGTTCGGTCGCGCGCGACGGCAAGACCGTCGCCTATCTCTACAGCGACTTCTTGCATCCGGCCGACGTGTACGTGGCGCGGATCCCCGGCGGCACGCCGCGCCGGCTCACCGGCGTCAACGACGCGTATCTCGCATCGGTCACGCTCTCGAAGCCGCAGGAGTTCGAGGTGAAGGATCCCTCGGGCGCGACCGTGCAGGCCTGGTTCATGCCCGCGACCGGCGGCGGAACGCAAGCCAAGCACGCGACGCTGCTCAACATTCACGGCGGCCCCGAAACGCAGTTCGGCGATACGTTCTTTCAGGAGTTTCAATATTACGCGTCGCTCGGATACAACATCGTCTTCTCCGATCCGGCCGGCAGCACCGGGCACGGTTACGCCTTCGAGGAGGCGCTCGAATCGAACTATGGCGACGCGATGTTCCAGGATACGCAAGCGGTGATGGACGCCGCGATCGCGCGGCCCGACGTCGATGCGTCGCGTCTCGGCGTGCTGGGCGGATCGTACGGAGGCTACGCGACGTTGTGGGTCGTCGCCCATACCGACCGCTATAAGGTCGCGGTCGCCGAGCGCGTGGTGAGCAATCTCATGACCGAGAATCTCGGCGCCGATTTTGCCGGGAAGAACGGTTTGGGAGGCGGCTATTACACGTGGGGGCCGCCGTGGGATCCCGCCAGTACCGACTACGCGAAGTTTTCGCCGATTACGTGGGTGGAGAACGTGCACACGCCGTTGCTGATCCTGCACTCGTCGCTCGACACGCGAACGCCTCTCGACCAGACGCTGCAAGAGTTTACGGCCCTAAAAATTCTGGGCCGCACGGTCGAGTTCGTCGACGTGCCCAACGAGACGCACGATCTCTCGCGTACCGGAACGCCTATCCACCGCGTCGAGCGGCTGCACCTCATCGCCGGCTGGCTGGGCAAATACCTTTCGCCTTAACCGTCGTTCGGTGCCGCGGCCGCCTGCGACCATTGCCAGGCGTTCCAGAAGGTAGAGCCGGCGGGCGACGGAGCGATGCCGCGGATGCCGGGACGGTAGGCCGAGGGAATACGCACTTGCCAGAGCGTGAAGGTCGGTAGATCGCGCACGATCGCGCGTTGCACGATGGCATAGTCGGCGCGCCGGCTGGCGCGGTCGAGGGTGGCCAGCGCGCGGTGCATCGCCGCATCGGCAACCGGATCGCACCAGCGCGAGTAGTTGAGCCCGGCCGGCGGAAACTGATCGCATGCGAAGTTCCAGGTATCGTCGGGATCGTTCCCGAGCACCCACCACGCATCGTACGCGAGCTGATAGCGTCCCGAGGCGAGCACGCCGCCGGCCGCGGCGGGCCCGTACATCATGGACCCGGGAAACTGTTTGATCTCGACGCGCACGCCCACCGCGGCGAGGTTCTCTTGGATGACGGTCGCCACCAGCGGCGAGCCGTTGACGATCTGCGGCGAGATCGCGAGCGCGAGGGTGAGATGGCGCCCCGCGAGCACGCGCCGCGCCGCCGCGGGATCGTAGGCGATCTTCGGAACGTTTGCGTCGTACGCCCAGCCGTTGCGCGGCTGGTCGGCATCCACGACGATCCCCGAGCCGTGCGTGGCGGCCGCAATCAGCGTCGGCCGGTCGATCGCCATGGCGATCGCACGGCGCACCGCCGGGTCGCGCAACGCGGGGTCCGCGAGGTTGAAGCGGAGCACGTGCAGATCGTTGACCGGCGTCAAGACGAGATGCAGGCGCGGGATCGATCGCACCTGCGGCAAGAGCTGCGGATCGATATCGAAGGTGGCGTCCGCCTCGCCGGTTTGCAGCAGCTCGATGCGCGCGTTGGGATCGGGCACGATGCGATAGAGCAGCCGCGCGATCTTCGGCGCGCCGCGCCAATAGAGCGGATTGGCTTGCAAAACGATGCTATCGCCGCGGCGCCAACGTACCACGCGGTACGGGCCCGAGCCGACCGGCTGCTGGTTGAACGCAGCGTGGTTGAGATCGGCGACGCCGGCGAGCAGATGCGCCGGAAGGATCGCGCCGGTACTCTGCGGGCCAAAGAAGTATTGCACGAACGGCGAGAACGGCCGGCGCAGCCGCACGACGACGGTGCGATCGTCGGGAGCGGCGATCGAAGCGACTTGGTCGTAGCCGGTGCGGGTTGCGACGTTATTACGCGGATCGACGATGGCGCGGTACGAGAAGACGACGTCGCGCGCGGTGAGCGGCTTGCCGTCTTGCCAGCGAACGCCAGGACGCAGCCGATAGGTGTAGGTGCGCTCGTCGGGCGAGATGCCGCCGTTCTCGCGCGTCGGCAGCGCGCCGGCGATCTCGGGAATGGCGTTGCCGGCGGCGTCGTTTTCGACGAGGTACGAGAGGTAGAGATGGCTCAGATCGAGCGAGTCGGCTTCGGACGAGAACATTGGATTGAGCGTATCCGGTTCGCCCCCAAGGCCGTCGAAGACCAGACGCGAAGAGGCGCCGGCGGAGTGTCCGCAGGCGCCGAGCAGGAGCGCGAGGCCGAGTGCGAGCGGGAGCCTACTCCTCCGCGCCCGGCTCGTTGATATCTTCGGCGAAGTCGTCGATTTCGGTCTCCTCGTCGTCGTCTTCGGCGTCGTCTTCGTCGGGCGACGGAGGAACGTCGGGCGTGGAGGCTTGGGGGTAGAGACGTCGTTGCATAGTTCGCACGTTATGCCCGCGGCCCCCGGGCTCGAAACCGCGCTACGGAGCAACGGAAGCGGTGCGGATGTAATCGAGCTTCGGGTACTGCGCCTGCAGATAGGCGTTCCCGCGGTCGGCGATCTGTTCCTGATCCGGCTGCTCGCCGTAGCCCGCGTAGATGTGGTCGACGACGTCCATCCCCGACGTGACTCGTCCGAACGGCGCGAACCCCATCGCGTCGAGATTCGCGTTGTTGCCGAGGTTGACGAACACGTGCGTCGAGCGGCTGTTGGGCGCGCCGGTTGCGGCAAAGGCCACCGTGCCGCGGCCGTTGGTCGCTTTCACGGGATCGTCGGGAATCGGCGCGCTCCAGGCTTTGGTGACTTTCGGATCGGCCGCGGCGCCGAACTGCACGACGAAGTGCGGAACGACGCGATAGAAGCGCGCGCCGTCGTAGTATTTGGCCTTCACCAGCGCGTAAAAGTGGTCGGCGCCGATCGGCGCCTGCGCGCGGTCGACCGCGATGACGAACGGTCCGCGCGACGTCTGGACGTCGACGTGATAGTGCGCCGGCGCCGCGGGATCGGCAGACGCCGCCGCAACCGACTCGGCGGGCGCCGCGGAAGCGGCGGCGGCGTCGGGCGAAGCGGCCGCCGACGAGGCGGAACTGTTCCCGTTCGAGCACGCGGCCGCGAACAGAACGAGCGCGACGGCTAGAGCGCGGTGCATGAGGTTCCTTTCGTTCGAAACTAATGCAGGAGATTCGAGACCAGATTCACGCCGAGCGCGAGAATCGCGGTGTTGTACGCGAACGAGATTATCCCGTGGGCGAGCACGACCCTGCGGATGCGCCGGCCGGTTACCTGAACGTCGGAAACCTGGAACGTCATGCCGATGACGAACGAAAAATACGCGAAGTCGAAATCGTCGAGGCCCTCGTCGCCCGGAAACTTCAAGCCGCCGTCGGAGCGTTTGTCGGCGGCGCGGCTGGCGTAGTAGATGCGCGCGTAGCGGAAGATGAAGACGGTGTGGATCAGCAGCCATCCGAGCGCTACCGCTCCGAGGGCGAGCGCGTAGGTCGCGAGTTCGTGGCCGGGCTGGTGCTTTCCACGGCCGAGGATCTGGATGGCCGCGTACAGCCCGAAGGCCACGGCGAGGAGCACGACCGCGAACGCGATGTTCCGGCCGGGATCGTCCTGACGGGCTCGATGGACGGCCGGATCGGATTCGGTGCGGCGGATCTCCACCCAGTACCAGGCCAGCAGGGCGAGCGCCCACGCGTCGTAGGCGGCGACGCCCCGCATCATGCCACGCAGCCAGCCGGGCGCGACGAGGAAAACCAGGGCGCCGGCGGCGAGGGCCGTGCCGAACTGAGCGGTCCGCAGGAGGAGGGCGCGCGTTCTCATCGATTTGATATTCCCGTGGATACGGTAAAATCGAACGGCCGCCTGGACGTCGTGGGAATCGGCAACGCCATCGTCGACGTGATCTCGCCCGCCGACGAGGCTTTTCTCGAGCGGCACGGCATGGTGAAGGGCACGATGGCCCTGATCGACGAGGCCCGCGCCAACGCCATCTACGAGGCGATGGGGGCGACGGTCATCACCTCGGGGGGCTCGGCCGGCAATACGATGGCGGGCATCGCCTCGCTGGGCGGAAGGGCCGGCTACGTGGGCCGCGTGCGCGACGACGATCTCGGCCACGCCTTCCGCCACGACATCACCGCCATCGGCGTGCGCTTTTCGACGCCTGCCGTGACGCAGGGCCCCTCGACGGCACGCTGCTTGATTCTCGTCACCGCCGATTCGCAGCGAACGATGAACACCTATCTCGGCACGTCGGTCAATCTCGGGCCGCGCGAGCTGGACGCCGAAATGATTCGCTCGGCGTCGATCACCTATCTCGAAGGCTATCTCTACGACGAGCCGCTCGCGAAGCAGGCCTTTCACGAAGCGGCCGAGATCGCCCACGGCGCCGGCGGGAAAGTAGCGCTTTCGCTCTCGGATCCGTTTTGCGTCGGGCGCCATCGCGACGATTTTCTCCACCTAGTCGACCGTCACGTCGACGTGCTCTTCGGCAACGAGGCGGAAATCGCGGCGCTCTTCGAGGGCGAGGAGTTGGAGGCGTCGATGCGCCGGCTGCGCGGCATGACCGAGCTTGCCGCGGTTACCCGCGGGCCCGCGGGGTCGGTGGTCGTTTCGGGCGACGCGACGGTACGCGTGGCCGCCGAACGCGTCGCTCGCGTCGTCGACACGACGGGCGCCGGCGATCTCTATGCGGCGGGCTTTCTCTACGGCCTGACGCACGGCGCGCCACTGGACGAGTGCGGACGCTACGGAAGCGTCGCCGCGGCCGAAGCCATCGGGCATTTCGGCGCGCGGCCGCAAACGTCGCTGGCCGCGCTCATCGCCTAGTTACGCGGGAGGCGTGGAGCGCCCGAAGCGCTCCTTCATGAACTCGTCGCCTGCTTGCGAGTCCACGCCGGGATCGGGCCGCGCGTCGTGCGCCGCGTCGTCGCGCAGCGCGCCGGGCGCGACGTCTTCTTCGGTGAGATCGTTCTCGAAGATTTCGCCGTCGCGGTCGCGGCGCTGCGTTTTTTCGTCGTGCATACTTGGCTTGTACCCCGGCGCCCTACGATACACCCGCGGCGGCGCGCGCCCGGCGCAGCGTTTCCGAGGGCGACTCGCCGAACATGTCGCGATAGTCGGCCGTGAAGTGCCCCATGTGCCAGAATCCGAAATCCGCCGCGACGTCGATGATGCGCGTGTGCGGCGTTTCGGTCCGGCTGAGAATCCGCCGCACGTTGTTGAGGCGAATGCGGCGCAGGTAGGCCATCGGGCTGAGCCCGGTCACCGCGTGAAAGGCGTTGAAGAGCGAACGCGGCCGCAGGCCCGAGGCCGCGCTCAACTCGAGCAAGCTCGGGTTGCCCTCGAGATGTTCGCCGAGATAGGCTTCGCACGCGCGTACCGCAGCGACGCGCCGGGAAAGCGAGCGCGAGCCGTTGGCGACCGGGCGCTGCTCGACCGCCTGAAGGGCCGCCGCTAACGCACGCTCCAGCTCTTCGGGGACGCCGCGCGAATAGCGGGAGCCGGCGATGCGGTGGGCGCGCAGGCAGGTGCGGATCGATCGCCGCAGCCGCTGCACGGCGACCGCGTTTCGCACGCAGCACGCGCTCGCGCCGTGACGCGCAGCCGCCTGGGCGAGCCCCAGGCCCGATCCGGCAAGCCGATCGAGGTCGAGGCTGACGCAGTAGACCGTGGCCGGGCCCGTGGTCGTGACGTCGAACGAGCCGCCGCTCGAGGCGAGGTCGGCGTATCCGCTCTCGGCGCCGAACCAGTGGACCGACGTCTGGGGGTCGGCCGTAATCGCCAGCAGCAGGCGGCCAGGGTTGAGGTCTCCCCGAGCGTTGAGCGAGAGATTGAAGGTGCGCCGCTCCACCGCGATCGGCCCGAGGTCGACCCGCTCGACCTGGGTGCGAAGCGGCCCGGGGTCGAGTTGCGCCCAGGCCAAAGCGTCAGAGACCAGCGACCAAGCGGCAGCTGCCTTATTCACCCTTTTACGGTAACACCGCAGGGAGAAGATGTCGCGAAGTTCCGGTGAAGCCAGTCTTAACCTTCGAGTAGTTCTACGATAAATTGCTCCCGCGCATGCTCCACGCGGTCGCCTAAGTCGGATTCGAGCTCGCCGAAGAGCTCGCGCATCCCCTCGCGCAGGCTCGGCGTCTCGTAGCCGTTGCGGCGCCACCACCGGCGAAGATCCGCATCGAGCCGTTCGGGCAGGCCGGGATCCAGCTCGTTGGCGGCCAGGAACTCGGCCTCCGTCCCGTCGCGCCGCGCTTCGTCGCGCTCCAGCGCAAAGAGCTTCGGGTCGGTCCACACGGCCTTGCCGTCCTTGCAAAAATCCACCGCGGCGAGGCCCTCGCGCCGGATGCGCTCCTGCTCCCAGGTGCTTTGGTCGCCGGCACGTGCCAGCGCCGCGCGCAGCGCGTATTCCGCGATCGCGCGAACCAGGGCGGCATACTCGACGCCGGCCGCAATTTCGACCGCGTCGTTTACCCGCGCCGCGTAAAGCTCCATGCTGAGGCTCAGTGTACGCCCTTCCCAGCGCCGAGGTTATCCGAGAAATGAAATAGCGGCCCGATTTACCGGCCTCGGGGCTTTTCCGAGCCGTTGCGCGAAGACCGACTCCCGCCGATATCGCGCACGCTTACCACCGGGGAGATTTGCCATGAATCGTACCTTCGCTGCCGCAGCCGCTTTCGGGCTCGCGTCGCTCCTGCCGGCCGTGCCCGCATTAGCCGCGCCGCCGATGGCCACGCTGCCCGTCGGCACGGCCGTCACCTACCATATGACGTCGCAGTCGACGACGCAGAGCGGCCCGCAGAGCGCGAGCCATTCGGTCCGGTTTCAGAAAGCGTCGCCGACGTCGTTTACCGTGACGCTCGACGGCGTGCCCGCGGGAACGATCACGATGGCGAACGGTTCGGTGAACGTGCCGCCGAATTTGAAGGATGCGCTCAAGCCGTTCGGCCAGATCTCGCTCTTCCTACGGGGAGCGCCGCAGCCGCTCGCGCCGGGCGCGAGCTGGTCGGTCAATCTTCCGGTGCCGCTCGAAGACGGCACCGATAACGTGCCCGTCACGATGAGCGTCACCTCGCTTTCGGCCGCAGGTGCGACGATCGCCGGCACGGGCTCGAACTCCACGTCGGTGCAGCCCCACGTGCGCGAGTTTCCGACCGACGTGAGCGTTCGCACCAGCATGACGTTTAACGCCTCGCGATCGCTGACGTCGGCGACGAGCACGGTGACCGTCGTCGTTCACACCGGCAGAAGAGGGCGCACCAAACAGCTCGGGAGTTCCTGGACGATTTCGCAATCGCCCTAGAAAAAAACGGGGCGCGAACGAATCGTTCGCGCCCCGAGCCGTTGCCGGAAGGCGTGCGCTCTAGAGTGCGCGCTGTCCGATGACCCGGCCGACCGGCGGCGTCGTCTCGGCGCCGCGTCCCCAGAGTCCGTTGAAGCTGTTGTTGTCGTCGTTGAACCAGAACGAGAACCAACCGGAGTCGGTGCCGTTCGACCACGTCGCACGGACCTTGTCGTTGGTTCTGAACTTGCCGTTGAGCACGATGCCGCCGGCATGGCAGACGACGGTCGGCCCGGACTGCGTGCAGGCCATCTTGCCGACGAACGCGTTGGGTCCGCCTGCGCCGACGACGTTCCACGTGCCCTTGGCGGTGATCGGCGACGGCGGCAGCACCTTGTTGCCGACGAACGAGCCGTTCGCCTTGCGGCCGTTGTAGCCCCACGTGCCGTTGAAGCTGTGGCCGTTTTCGCTCACGTACACCGTGAGCCAGCCGGCGCCGCTGGGGCCGTGCCATTTGCCGTTGATCTGCGTGTCGGTCGCGAACGTTCCGGTGAATCCGGTGCCGTTCTTCGCGTTCTGACCGGTCAGGCCGGTGCCCGACTGCGTCAGCGTAATCGTGGATTGCGTGGTGCCGTTGAGGCCGCTCTGCTGAACGACCCACGTGCCCGTAATATTCGGCGGGCTGGCGAGCGCGGGCGCAATCGCGAGCGCTGCAATGGCGAAACTGAAAAGAAGCGATAAGCGTTTCATGCGATCTCCTGGATCTCCACTGAAGGGTTGGATGATGGCGTATGGGCCGCCCAAGCGGCCGTCCCCTGCCCTTCAGCGTAACGCCGCCGCGCGCCTGGAGCTATCCGAGAATGGAAAAAAGGGGCCCGTGCCGGAGGCCGGGTAGCTTTCGTTGTGCGTATCGGCGTCGCGGCCCTCGTGACGCTCCTGGCAGCGTCGCCCGCCCCCTCCGGACCTGCGGCACGCGTCTACGGTGCGGTCGCGGCGCTGGCCGCGCAGCGTCATGGCACGATCGCCTTCGATCTGCAGACGAGCTACGTCGAGCGGGGCCCGGGGCACGACGTCACGCGCGAGACCGAGCAGCGGCGCCTGACGCAGGACGGACGGCTCGTCGCGATACGCCTCGTGCGCGCGGTCGAGAATGGGCGCGTCGCTTCGGCGGCGGATCTCGCGAAACGGCAGGCCGATCTCGACCAGCATCTTCCCGCCGCCGACTATCGCTTACCGGTGGACGCCGGCGAACTCTCCGAGTACCGATTTGCCGACGCGGCGTGCGACGGGTGCGCGGCGGGGCAAACGGCCGTCGCGTTCACCAGCCTGCAGCGCGACGACGAGCATGGCGACGGGACGATGGTCTTCGATGCCCGCGGACGCATCGTTCGGCTCGCGTTTGCACCCAGCGCGATGCCGTCGCACGTCGATCGGGCCTCGATCGTCGCCGATTTCGGCCCGGTATTGCCGGACCTCTGGGACGAGACCGCGGAGCGGCAGCGGTACGACGGGCACGTGTTCGTCTTTCACGGCTACGGCGAGGTGAAATACGCGTATACGCGTTACCGGCGATACGCGAGCCTCGACGAAGGGCGCGCCGCGCTCGCCGCTCTCGCGCCCTAAATCACTGCAGCCGCGATCCCGCGATCTTGCCTTCCGGCGTGAGTACGATGCTCCAAACGTGCGGCGTGCCGTCGACGAGAATCCAATACTCGTAGATCGTCGCTCCCGGTACGCTTTGCGAGCCGACGTACACCCAACCGGTCGGAGCGCCCATTGCCGCGAGCGCCGTGCGAACGTTGGCGAGAAATGCAGGCGTGAGGCGTTGCGCGAACGCCGGGTCGACTTGCGCGAGATCGACGGTGCCGGTCGCCAATCGGTGCCACCAATCCTTGGCGCGCGCCGTGACGGCCGGATCTTCGCCGGGAGCCGCCGTCGGCGCGGCCGCCGCTCGCGCTGCCTGCGCGGCGACGCTGGGATCGTAGAGCGCCAGCACGCGCTCGACCATGCGTTCGGGAACGCCGCGAAAATCGTATCCGTTGCTCAAGACGATCACGGCGAGCCGGTCGTCGGGAAAGATCGCGTTGTAGCAGTAACCGCCGGCTCCGGGCGCGAGGCCGTTATGCCAGAGTTCGCGATGGCCCGCAACGGTGGCCGGAACGAACCCCATAGCGTACTCGACCGGTTTGCCGCCGGCCGTACCCGGCGTCCAGAGATCGCGCATCGAAGCAGCGTCGAGCAGCGTCCCCGCCATCAACGCGACGTCCCAGCGTGCCATGTCGGTTGCCGTCGAGACCGCGGCGCCCGCCCCGGCGAACAAATCGAGCGAAATCGGTTGCTGCGGCTCGAACGGCGCGGTGCCGCGATACGGAACGGCCGTTCCGGCCTGGGCGGCGTATCCATAGCCGGACGCGTGCATGCCGAGCGGGCCGAAAACGTTGGCCGCGAGGAACGGACCTTCGCCGGTGCCGGAGGCGCGTTCGACGACGGCCGACAGCGCCGCATAGTTGGCGTTGCTGTACTCCCACTGCGTCCCCGGCGCAAAATCCGGGTTGTCGGTCTTGAGAATCGCCAAGATCGACGATAGTGGAATCGCGCCGGCCGTCGGCCAGGGATGTTCGCCGGGATCGGGATAGTTATGCAGCCCCGAGGTCTGCCAGAGCAGCATGCGCAGCGTAATGGCGTTCGCATTCGGTAACTCGGGCGCATACTTCGAGAGCGGATCGTCGAGCGCGAGACGCCCGCGTTGAGCCAGCAGCAAGATCGCTGCAGCGGTGAACTGCTTGGTCAACGAGCCGATCGCGAATCGCGTCTGCGGCGCGACCGGAGCCTTGCTTGCGAGGTCTGCCACGCCGAAGCCGCGCGCGTAGACGACCGCGCCGTCGCGCACCACCACGAATGAGAAGCCTGGCGCCTTCTTCGTGGCCAGTGCCTCTTCGCCGATGCGATCGAACGACGCGGCCGGCGGTTCGGCGGCCCGAGTGCCGGCGCTTGCGCCCGCGAACGTCACCATCGTCAAGCCGAACGCAATTGCCCGGCGGCTCCAGAATGCGGTCATGCGGGCGACGATTAATCCGCGGAGCCGGCAGTCCCTTCGGGCGCTAGTGCGGCGGCGCGACAGTTGCGGCGCGCGCGCATCCGGCCGCGATTTACCCAGGCCCGAGAAAGAAATTCACGATCGCGCGCGTGGCGTCCAGTTGGCCGCTCGTCCGGCCGATGAACGCTTCGGGCGCGTACTGAGGTCCGCCCGGCCAGGTGTGGCCTCCGCCGGCGACGGCGTATCCCTCGACCGAGGCGCCGGCGCGACAGCCGCGATAGCGCGTGAGCGAAACCGACGTTCCGTCGGCGGGGGCGGAAGCCGGTACCGCGGCCGCTGCGGGAACGCCCGCGCAGTCGGCCTGCCGAGCCCAGAACGCGAGCGTGCTCGCGTAGGAGAGGACGCCGCCGCTCGCGGCGCCCAGCAGATGGATCTCGCCGCCGCCGAACGGCATGATGGGATCGTCGGTGCCGGCGATCGTCAGCATCGAGACGGGGCGGGACGGGTGGCACTGCGGCTCGTCGGCAGCGATCATCGAGCCGTCCACGGTAGCGAGGGCGGCGAAGGTACCGGCCATGCTGCATCCCAGATACTGCACGAACGTCGCACCGTTCGACATGCCGGTCGCGTACACGCGCTTCGGATCGATCGGATAGCGTTCGAGCACGCGGGCGATCAGCGCTTTCGTAAAGCCGAGGTCGTCGGCGGTATTTCGCCCGCCGGGCCGCCCGTCGTTCCATCCGCGATCGAGGCCATCCGGATAGACCACGACGAAGCCCCGCCGGTCGGCGACCGCGTCGAGACCGGTCAGGCGCGCCATGCCCTTGCCGGTGCCGAAGTGACCGTGGAAAGCGAGGAGCAGCGGCGCCGGCTTCGCCAGCGTTGCCGGCACGTAGGTTTCGTACGTCCGCCGCACGCCACCGACGTCGATGGCGTGCGCCGAGAGCGCGATCGCAACGGCGAGCAACACGCGCGTTACTTCATGCGCAGCTGGAGCTCGGTCGACTGGGTACGGCCGGTAGCGGGATCGGTCGCGACGATTCGCACGGTGACCGATTGCTGGCCGAGCAGGGCCGGCAGCGAGACCGCGATGGCGAAGTTCCCCGCCGGTCCGGCGGTGGCGTTGGCGGTGAACTGGCCGCTCGCCGCGGGCGTCGCGCCGGCGGTCAGGTGGATCTTGCCATTCGCGACGGTGTTGCCGCGCACGGTGAACGAGCGCGTGACGGCGGCGTTGGGTGCCGGCTGCGAGATCGTCAGGTGCATCGGCGACGGCGAGGAGCGCGAAACCGAGAACGTCCACGAACGGTCGAAGCCCACGCCGCCGGGGCCGTTTCCGGTGACGCGCACGCGGTGCGCGCCGAAGTCGAGCGGCGCCGGCGGCTTGTAGGAGAAGCCGGTCGGCGAGATGCCGCTGCGATTGCTGACGTTGGCGCCGTCGAGGAAGACGCGCACGCTGGCCGCCTCGGCTTGGCGCGTGAACTGTGCCGCGATCGTCGCGAAGCGGTTGGCAACGGTCGCACCCGGTGCCGGTTGTTGGTCGCGAAGATCGATCGGCGAAACCGGCGGCGGAGCGCCCGCCACCGCGAACGACCACGAGCGATCGAAGTGGCTGCCATCCTCGGCATAGCCTGACGCGCGTACCGTATGGCCGCCGTACGCCAGCGGAGCGGGCGGCGCGTAGGAGAAGCCCGAACGCGAGACGCCGCTGCGATAGGTCACGTCGGCGCCGTCGAGCCAGACGCGGACGCCGGCCGGCCGGACCGGGCGCGAAAACTGAGCAGCGACGGTCGCGAACCGGTTCGTGACGGCCGAGCCCGGGTTGGGCCGCTGAGCGACGAGATAGACTTGCGGCGCAGGCGGCGGATTGGGGGGCGGGACCGGGCGCGGCGGTGGGTACGGGCCTCCGTGAGGCATCCCGATCGAGACGACCTGCGTGGAGTCGTTGTAGTTGACGCTCGCGCCGAGCGATTGCGCGATGAACCGCAGCGGTACGTACGTCGTCGCTCCGACGATGAACGGCGCGACGTCGAGATACTGCCGCTGCCCGTTGAGAATCGCTTGCGTCGAACCGATCGTCAGCGATACCGTCGAGTGCCCTTTGGTCGCGTTGATTTGGCCGGATTGATAGACGACGGTCGCTCCGAGGCGTTCGAAGATGCCGCGCAGCGGCACGAAGACGCGCCCGTTGCGCTCGATCGGCCCCGGCGCCAGCGAGAGCGGCGCTCCGCCGACGACGATCGTCACCGCGCTCTGCGCCGCGACCGGAAGTGCCGTCAAGCCCGTGCCGCCCGCGAGCAGCGACGCCGCCAGCGCGCAGCGAACCAGCCGCGACCCAAAGCGTTTCATCGTTCGTTTCCCTCCGCCGGCGAGCACCGGCTTAGCATTTCGTCGAGGAGAGTTTGCCCGGATAGATCTCGAGAAAACCCTTGACGGCAAATGGGACGCTCTGCCCTTTGAGCAGCGTGCCGAGGCCGCCTACGGCGCCGCCGTACGGGCTCTTCGTTGCGACCGCGTAGCACGGATGGAAGGTGACTTTGACGGCGCCGAGCGACGCCTGGCCGTAGGCGGTATACGGCTTGCCGGCGACGATCTTCTTCGACGCGAGGCCGCCGCCCGCGACCACCTTCGTTCCGAACGCCGTGCCCGACGAAATCGCGAGCTGCAGGTAGAAGATCGGCGTTCCTTTGCCGAGATTCGCAAGCTTGGCGTAGTTGGTCGTGCTGCCGATCAGCGTCATGCTGACGCTGGGGTTCGCACTCGGATACAGAATCGTGCCGCCGAACCCGCCGAACGCCGGAATGCAGAGCGACCCGCCTTTGTTCGAAAGCTTCTGCGTCGACTTTGCGTATTTGGCGGTGGTCTTCTGGCCGGCGCATTTTGGCGGGACGGGCGCCGCGGCCGGAGCCGCAAACGGTGGCGCCGCGAGCGGGGCAGCCTGCTGCGGGAGCAGGCCGGAATGGCCCGCACACGCCGCGAGTGCGCACATGGCGACCGCGGCCAACGAGCGAACGCCGGGGCGGGCGTAGCGAGCAAACATAACGACCTCCAAGAACGGCAAGGTACGGGATGGTCACCCGCCGCGAACTTCGCCACGACGAGCGGCCGATGCTCTAAAGCATCGGCTCGCTCGCCTCGACGGCCTACGCGGCCGGGGACGCTTAGCGGAAGAGCGTCAGGACCGATTGAGCGTTGGCGTTGCTCTGGGCCAGCACCGAGGTGCCGACCTGCACCAGGATCTGCAGCTTGGTGAACTGCGTCGTCGCCGCGCCTACGTTCAGGTCGCGGATGTTCGACTCGGCCGCCTGCAGGTTGACCGCCGCGGTGTTGTCGTTGTCTTGGTCGAGATTCAACCTGACCACGACCGAACCGATCTGGGCTTGCTGATTGAGCAGGATTTGCAACGCGTTGTCGATCTGACCGATCGCGTCTTCGGCACCCAGCGACGGGCTGTTCGAAGAGCTGATGGCCAGGTTGATATTCGAGATGCGCAGCGTCTGCGTGTTGGTCGCCTGGATGCCGACCTGAATCGTGTCGCCTTCGTCGGCGCCCGACTGGAAGTTGAACGCCGGGTTGTTCGGGTTGGTCAGGGCCGCGACGTTCTGGCTGATCTTGACGTACGCCGTCACGCCGACGTCGGCCGTCGTAAAGTTGCCCAAGGTGATCGCGACGTTATCGAAGCCGGACTTATTGCCGACCGTGTTGGCCGTGATGTTGGGGCCTTTACCCGGAGGGCCGAATAGCGTTTTGGACACGCAGACGATGCCGGCCGCGCTTTGGATGAACGTCTCCTGAACCGCAATCGAGACGCCCGTATTGACCACTTGGAGCTGGATGGTGCCGTCTACCGTGGCGCCCGGACCGTTGCTAAAGCCTTGAATGCCGGGGACTTTCACGTTCGGCGTCGTGTTGAAATAGTTGATGCCGCCCGACGACACGCCGTGGGCGGTGGCGATCAAAAATCCATAGTTGATCCCGCTGGCTCCGGACTTGCCGCCGTTGGTCGAGAGCGCCGCGTTGGCGGTGATCGTCAGGAAGGCGTTTTGCTCGGCCTGAAAACCGGCGTGGCTGCCGTCGAGCAGCGCTTGGCCGTTGAAGTTCGTGTTCTGCGCGATGCGGTTGACTTCCAACAGCAGCTGCGAGACTTCCGTCTGCAGGTTGATACGGTCGTTGTTGCTATTGATGTCCGATGCCGCTTCGACCGCCAGGCTGCGGATGCGCTGCAGGATGTCGGTGGTCGTGGTCAGCGCGCCCAGCGCGACTTGCGCCGCGTTGTTGGCGTTCTGCACGTTCTGAACGGCTTGGTTGAAGCCTTGAACCTGCGTCTCGAGGTTCGTCGCAATCGCCAGACCCGACGGATCGTCGGCCGCGGTGTTGATGCGCAAACCGGACGACAGCTGGGTGACGACGTTCTTTAATTGGTTCTGGTTGTAGTCCAGATTGAGCTGGACGTTGTTTGCCAACAGGTTGTTGGCGATGCTCAGGCCTTGAGACATCTCTCCTCCATGATCGCACGCTGATCGGGCGTGCGCAGACCAACGAGGGCATTCCTTGCCCTCTCCTTATCTTATGTCGGACGGTTCGCAGCCGAGTTTAGGCTTCCTGTAAGTAAGTAGGGGTCCGGCCCCCCGGGGGAGGCCGTGCGGGGGCCGCGAGGCCTTGCCGCCGGGCGGCGAATAGCCGGGCGGCCTCGGCCGGTCACCCTAGTCGGCGACCCGATAGGCAGCCTGGCCCCGGCCACCCCGGTTCGGCTCCCAGCCCGTGGCCGGCGCCAGCCTCGTCGCGGCAACAGGATACGAAGCTATGCGTAACGCCGTCGCATGCAGCGCGATTTCTGCAAGAGCGTGCGTTAACATCGCGTTGACCCGTTAACGGTTTCGCAACGCGTGGCGTGCGTGCTATAAGTGGGAAATGATTTTGAAGCGCACGCTTTCGTTCGTCGCATTCGCAGCGATCGCACTCGCCGGATGTCGCGGTGGATCGACACAGAATTTCTCGCCGGTCGCGCAAGCGCCGGCAAGCGGATTCGATACGACCGCGCGGCGGCCGTCGGCCTCGGCGGCGGTCACCGTCGATCCCGCAAAGATCGGCGCGACCGTGTCCGACTTGATTCTCGGTGCCAACGAAGCCACGTGGAACGACATCACGCTTTCGACGATCGCGCCCGCATTTCGCTTGGCCGGGATGCACGCCACGCGCTGGCCGGGCGGCTCGGAATCCGACGAGTACCACTGGAAGACCAACAGCATCGGGCAAGGCGCCTGCAGCGGCGGGTACGTGTACCCTCCGTCGACGTTCGATCATTTCGTTGCCGACGTGGTGCGGCCGGCGAATCTCGATCTGGCGATTACGGTGAACTACGGGTCGAATCCGCAGTGCACCGACGGCGCGAGCCCGTCGGAGGCGGCCGAATGGGTAACGTACGCCAATAACACCATGGGCTACGGCGTGAAGTGGTGGTCGGTCGGCAACGAAGAGTTCGGCGCGTCGTGGGAAATCGACAAGCATCAGCCCCCGTCGACGCAGCACGATCCCGCGACGTATGCCAAGCTCGTCGCCACGCAGTTCTACCCGCAGATGAAAGCGGCGTCGAAGATCCCCATCAACGTGTGCGTCGACGCCGAGCCGGGTTGGTACACCGGCTGGGATCCGGTCGTGTTGAAGAACGCCAAGTACGACTGCGTGGAGCTGCACTACTACCCGCAAGCGCCGGGCAAAGAGAGCGATAGCTATATCATCGACAAGGGCGCGTCCGGGCTCACCTCGACGATCGACGCACTGAAAAAGGAGCTCGCGACCGCCGGCCATCCCAAAGCGCTGATCTACGTCGGCGAAATCGGCTCGGTGTACTCGACTCCAGGCAAGCAGTCGATGTCGATCACGCAGGCCCTTTACGTCGGGCAGTCGATCGCCGAAATGGCCAAGGACGGCGTCGCGCGGTCCACGTGGTGGTTCGGCTACGGCAACTGCTCGACCAACGGCAACATGTCCAGCTCGCTTTACGGCTGGCAGAACTTCGGCGGCTACGAAGTCTTCGAGGCGGGTCCGAATAACTACGGGTGCAACGCCTCCGAAGCCCCGACCGACGGCACGCTGACGCCGAGCGGCCGGGCCTTCGAAGTGGCGTCGCATTTCATCCGTAACGGCGAGCACATGCTGGCGGCGACCGCATCGTCGCTGCCCAACGTGCGCGCGTACGCCACCACCTACGATGGAGGCTACGCGGTGATGCTCTTCAATCTGAGCGAGACCGCCGCCGTCACCGTGCCGGTTCGCATCGACGGGAAGACCTCGGGCAGCGGCGGCTCGACGTGGACGTACGATAAGAGCATCTACGATCGCACCAAGAACCACGTCTGGGCCGGCCCTGCCGCGGGGCGCCTCGCCGCGTGGCAAGGCAGCTTCGACGTGGCGCTTCCGCCGTGGAGCATGGTCGTCGTGCAGACGAAATAGACGAACGCACGGCGGCGGCCCGCAGTTATTTCGTCAGGGCGTGACGGAGTAGAGCGTACCGCAGCCCGACGGGCACTTCGTGCCGCCGCCTTGCAGCGTCGTCCCATAGAGCGCCTTTCCGAGCGAGGCGAGCGTGCTTTCGCCGCCACTGAAGCCGTCGTTGCCGCCACCGATGAAGGTGTGGACGATGTGGTAACCGCTTCCGTCCGTCTTGAGCTCGAAGACCATTCCGCCCGTTCGCTGCGAGACGAGATTCGAGTTGTATGCCGTACCGTAGAGCATGCCGTCGACCAGCGTGATGCCGGCGCCAGGCTGGCCGCCGTCGTAGCCGGAGCCGGCGAACTGGTGCAGCAGCGTCGCCTTCGGATAAGCACCGTTGACGGGAACGAGCGCATAGACGGTTCCGCATCCCCCGGTCTTCCCGTAGGCGTTGGCGCATTGGCCGTCGCCCCCTGTCGTGGTGACGCCGTAGATCGTCGGCGTAGCGTTCGTTCGCCCGCCCCCGAAGGCGAAACGGCCGGACGGGAAGCTGCCGTCGCGGATGCCGTGGAACCGGTACAACGTCTTGAATGCGTAGCTCTTGCCGCTGGGAACGAGCGCGAACACGGTTCCGCAACCTTGCAGCTGGCAAACGTTGTTGATGCGCAGCCCGCCGTTGAGCGTGCTGCCGTAGATCGTGCCGTTCGGCCCGAGCGTCAGCACGCCGGGGCTCTCACCGTCGACGCGTGCAAACCGGTGCAGCACCGTCTCCGTATAGGTGTTGCCGGACGGCGTGAGCTCGTAGATGATGCCGCAGCAGGATGGGCCGCTCGAAGAGTTGTTGACCGCGCTGCCGACGACGTTGCCGCGTGCGTCGACCACGAACTGCGAAGGGGCCGCACCGTCGGCTCCGCCATGGAAACTGTAGATCGTGGTTTCGCTCCAGCTGCCGCCCTGCGGGGTGAGCTTGAAGATCATCCCCACGTAATACGTTCCACCCGCAGCGGGGCCGTAGAGGCTGCCTTTGGCATCGGCCGTCAAACCGCCGGGATTGTTCCCATCGGCTTGCTTCCCGAAGCTGTAGATCACCCGATAGCGCCCGGCCGCCGGATCGTAGGAGTACACGGCGCCGCAACCCTGCGAGCAGTCTTTGCTCTTTGCTCCGCCGCCGCCGGTGGTGCCGTAGAGCAGCTTCCCGTCCGCGATGGGCCCGAAATACGGACCCCATCCGCTCGCGCCGCCTTCGAATGCATACAGATTTTTGTAGGTGGCGGCGGCGGCGGTCCGATTCGAGGCGGCGCCGGCCGGCCCGGGGGCGGGGGCGTACGAAGCGGACGAACACGCCGCGAGCAGCGGCAATGCAAATAGCCACCCAATCACAGATAAGCGCATCAGAAAATTTTCGATGCCGCGCTCGAAACCCCCGTTAAGCCGTAGTAAAACTCGGCGCGGCGCGGGGTGGAACGCGCGAGTCGGGCGAAGCGCTTGGGCCTAACCGTTCCGTTACGAGGTGAAGATGAGGCACGTGGTCCTTCGTTCGCTTCTCGCGGCGGCCGCGTTTTCGTTGGCCGCCTGTTCGCATTCGGGCGCCGGCGCAGGGGGCGTCGTTCCCGCGTTTGCCGGCCCCGCTGCCCGCGCCGCCGCGGCGGCGACGATCCTCCACGATTTCGGCAAAGGGTACGATGCTGCGTATCCGCAGTCCGAACTGGTCAACGTCGGCGGAATCTTCTACGGCACGAGTTCGGAAGGCGGAAAGTATCAGCAGGGAACCGTCTTCAGCATCGATCCCCAGGGCCACGAAAAGGTGCTGCACAGCTTTGCCGGAGGGAAGGACGGCGCCGGACCGTTCTCCGGCCTCGTCTTCGCCGGGGGAAAGCTCTACGGCACGACCGAGAACGGCGGCGCCGGCGGCTTCGGCACCGTCTTCTCGATTACGCCCGGCGGCCAGGAGAAGGTGCTCTACGCTTTTGCCGGACAACCCAACGACGGCGCCGGGCCGGCCGCCACGCTGACGTATCTCAAGGGCGTTCTCTACGGCACGACGATGTACGGCGGCGCCAACCAAAACCTCGGCACGCTCTTCAGCATCACGCTCGACGGTAAAGAGCGGGTCTTGCATCAGTTTGGGAAGGGCACCGACGGCAATACGCCGAGCGCGCAACTCGTTGCGGTGGGCGGCATGCTGTACGGAACCACGGCCTTTGCCGCGACGAATCAGGGGTCGCTCTTCAAGATGTCGCCGGCCGGCAAGTACGCGATTCTGCATCAGTTCGACTACGAGGGCGAACGTCCGAACGGGCTCGTCTACGCCGGCGGGAAGCTCTACGGGATTACGGCCGGAGCGCCCAACGCGGTCGGAACGTTCTATTCGGCGACGCTGACGGGGCACGTCACGACGCTCTATCAGTTCTTGGGCGACAGCGGTACCGACGTGACGCACCCCTACGGAACGATCGCATATGCGGCAGGGTACTGTTATTTCACCGGCGCGAGCGGCGGCGCGTACGGCCAGGGCGGCGTCGTCAAAATCTCGACCGCCGGCAAAGAGCGCGTCGCCTACAGTTTCGGAGCGGGCGGCAAGAACGACGGCGCTCAACCCTCGTCGGGCCCGGTACTCTACGGCGGCAACCTCTACGGCGTGACGCGCGAAGGCGGAACCAACCCGTTCAACGGCTTCGGCGGAGGGACGGCCTACAAGCTGCGTCCGTAACGCGGGTTAGGGAGGCAGCGACTCGAGTTCGTTCAGTAGCGCCTCCCAACGCGCGACGCGTTCGTGGCCGCCGGCTTTGAGCTGGTCGAGTTCGGCGGAAAGCGCTTTGCTCGAAGCGGGGTCGGCATAGGTTTCGGGTTGGGCGAAGAGATGCTCGATCTCGGCGACGCGCGCGTCGGCCGCCTCGATCTCGCGTTCGGTGCGCGCGATCTGCGCCTGCAGTTGCGATCGAACGCGCAGCGGCGTCTGCCGCGACGCCTTGGGCCGGACGGGGCTTTCGGCGGCGCGATCGCGCGCGGCTACGTCGCGCTCGCGCTGGGACGCCTCGTACACCTCGTAGCCGCCTCCAACGACGCCCCAGGCGCCGCCTTCGATCCATAGCACGCGTTCGCACAGGCGCGCCAGCAAAAAGCGGTCGTGCGAGACGACGACGGTCGCTCCTTCGAACTCGCTCAAGACGGCCTCGAGCGCCTCGCGGCTTTCGATGTCGAGATCGTTGGTGGGTTCGTCGAGCAGCAGCACGTCGGCTTTGCGCGCCATCAGGCACGCGAGCATGATGCGGCGGCGCTCGCCTCCGGAGAAATCGCGGACGGCTTTGTCGGCGGCTTCGCCGCTGATGCGCAGCCGGCCGAGCAAGGAGCGCGCCTCTTGCGGTGCGAGTTGCGGCGCGTTGGCAAGAACGGCATCGACGGCCGTTTTCGCGACGTCGAGTTGCTCGTGCGAGTTCTGCGCGAAGTACGCAATCTGCGCGGCGGGATTGAAGCGCACCGCACCGGCGTCGGGGAGCATTTGGCCGGCGAGGATCTTCAGAAACGTGGATTTTCCCGAGCCGTTGGGGCCGACCACGCCCAGGCGCTCTCCGCGCTCGACGTCGATCGTCAGGCCGGTAAAGAGCGGGTTTGCGTAGGCCTTGCTCAGCGCTTTGGCCTCGAAGGCGAAGCCGCTACCGGCGCGTCGCGACGCCTGCAGCCTGACGCCGATCGTCGCTGCCGGTGGCGGCGGCGCCGTCGTCGCTTCGGCTCCTTCGACGCGCGCGAGCTGCCTTTCACGGCTGCGCACTTGGCTGTAGTCCGACGACGTGTGCGTCGCGCGCAGGCCCGCGATGGTGGCCCGGCGCTTATCGCGCTCGGCGACGAAGGCCTCGTACGCGCGCCGTTCCTCCTCTAGACGCAAGGCCTTTGCTTCGACGTACGCGGTGTAGGCGTGCGGGGCGGGCGCGTAGGCGCGCAGTTCCTTGCGGTCGATCTCCCAGATTCGCGTCGCGATGCGATCGAGAAAGTAGCGGTCGTGCGATACGACGACGAACCCGCGCTTGTCGCCGGCGATGAAGCTTTCAAGCCAGCGTACGGTGCCGATATCGAGATGGTTGGTCGGCTCGTCGAGGATGAAATACTCCGGCTCGTCGATCAGCAGATGCGCGAGCGCGGCTTTGGCGCGTTGGCCTCCGGAGAACGCGCGCAAGGGGCGATCGAAGTCGGCACCGGTAAAGCCGAACGCCGCGAGCATGATACGCAGCGACTTGTTGCGCAGGGGCCATGCGTCGGGCGGCGCGTTTGCGAGCGCCGCGTCGACGAGCTGCTGGAGCGTCGATTCGGTCTCGTCGGCAACCCCCTGCGCGAGATATCCGAGCTTCACGCCTTTGGCGCGCGCGATCGTTCCGCCGTACGGCCGGTCGACGCCGGCTAGCAGCCGCAGGAGCGACGATTTTCCCGCGCCGTTCGGGCCGACCAAGCCGATGCGTTCTCCCTCGTCGAGGACGCCGCTCGCGCCGGTGAAAATCTCTCGCGCGCCGTAATGGCACTCGAGGCCGGAGAACCGAAGCAGTTCCAAGCGTCAGCGGTTGGCCGGGTTGACCCACGACGTGCCGTCGGCGTAGACGACCTTCGTGACCACGCACTTCGGCGAGCTCAGCCCCAGCGGCGAGGTGTTCGGGGGCAGGGCAAACACGTGGTTGATCGGGCTGCCTTTCTCGAAGTGCCCGCGATCGACCACCGATTGAATCGTGCCGGCCGTCGTATTGATTTCGAAATCCACTTCGGTGGCGGTGAGGCTCGACGTATTGACGTAGGCGATTCTCAGCGGCGGCGGATCGAGTTGGGCATGGCACGTCGTCACGGTCACGTTCGAGCCGGGCGTTTGCACCGGCTCGGCAACGGCCGGAACGGCGCACGCCGAGAAGAGCGCGACCGCGGCGATAGTGCTCCTTCGCATAGCTTCGTCATCGTTCGTTCGCGCAGCACCGGCGCCTGCCGCCCCGCGCGGCAGGCGTTTCGGGCACGCGGTGCGGAAGTGCCCGGCTATGGCGACGATCCGCATTCTCGCATGCACACTCGTGGGTGCTGCTCTCGGCGGCCGCCCCGTCCGCGCGAGCGGTTGCGACGCCCGCGTCGATAGCCGTTCACTTCCGCACCGGCAGCAACACCAAAACGTTCGTCGTCAGCGTCAGCCTGCGGCTTGCCGACGAGAAGAAGCTCGCGCTCGACGAGCCGGTTGCCGATTTTCACCCGGGCGTCGCCGTTCCGAATGCCGCAAAGATTACGGTACGCCAGTCGTGCGACGTGCGCAGTGGGCTCTTCGAGTTGTTCGACGTTTCGAAGTTCGCGGCGATGGGGACTTCGGCGGCGACGTCCTACGACGAAAAAGCCCTGCTCCAAGACGCGCTCGCCCAGAAGCCGTACTTTGCGCCGGGCCAAGGCAAGTGATGCCCGATCCGTGGGCGCGCGGCTACGGGCTGAACGCGCACCGCAACTGGGAGGACGTGAGCGGCACCGTGCCCGTCAGGCTCATGGGTGCGGCCGGGCTGATGATCTCCGACCTGGCGGATATGAAGCGTTGGATCGAGCTCTACGTCGCGGGCAAAACGAGCGGGCCCGAGACGTTCCGCGCGTCGCGCACCTGTCTGCCGGTTGCCGGAGATCTCTCGTTCGGCCTCGGGCTGGGCTGCAGCGCCGGACGGTACGTGAGCGTCGTCGCGTGGGTCGACGTTCGAGCGAACGAGCCTCCGCCGGGCGCCGCGGATGCGATGATCCGCCTCGGCGCCAAGTCGGGATCGTAACGTGGCGGCCGTGCGCGACGGATACATCGTCGGCGTTTCCGACCACGGCGGCTGGGCCGTACTCGTGACGGTCGCACCCGATGGGGCGATCGCCGACCGCCGGCGCGTCGAACTCGTCGACGACGCGCTGCCCGCATTGCCGCATCACCACGAAGGGCAGATGCTGCCGCGAGACGAGGCCGTAGCACTGGTCGAGCGCGTGCGCGCGTCGGCGGAGAAACACGCTGCGCTGGCGCTGGAATCCATCGCTGCAGCGGTGCCGCACGTTTACGGGATCGCCCTGCGTGCGCTGCAGCCGCTGCCGCCGACGATCGCCGCGCGCCTGGAGGAGTATCGCGCACGCAACGTCGCCGACTGGGTGATGTACCGCACGGCGCTCGCCGGTGCGGCACAAGCGCTCGGTTGGCGCGTCTTTTGGTACGAGCCCAAGGACGTGCCCGGCGCCGCGGCCCGCGCGCTAGGTGTCGACGACTTCGATGCGTATTTTTTGCAGTTGCGCGAAACGATGGGCTCGCCGTGGAACGCCGATCATCGCCTCGCGATGGCAGCCGCCGCTGCGGCTCGCGCGTGAGCGAAATACAAAAACGGCTTTGCGCCTTACTCTTCCTCGCGTCGGCCGCCGCGTGCAGCGGGGGAACCGTCGCCCCGCCGCCACTCGCGCCTTCGGCTGCGGTCTCGGGCACGGCGCCGGGCAGCGCGCCGGTGTTTGCGGCTGAGGTCTGCGTCCATCCATCCTGCCCTGCACCCAACGGTCTCGTGCAAGCGCTGGGTGGGCCGACGATCTCGCAGGGCATTGCGAATCCAACGGCTTTGGCGCTCGAGCGGTCGGGCGATCTCTACGTTGCGAACTCGCCGTCGACCGGAGCGACCATTACGGCATACGCACCGGGTTCGGTAACGCCGTCGCATACGGTCGCGGGATTCCCGGGGACGCCGCACTGGCTGTCGGTCGCGCCGACGGGCGAACTCTACGTCGCGGGCAATGAGAAAACGGGCTGCTGCCAAATCACCGGGGCGGTCGTCGTGTACGACCGCGTGGGGAAGAAGCTGCGCGCGCTGAGCGGCATCGCCAGCTTTCCCGGCGCTCCGGCGTTCGACTCCGAGGGCAACGCGTACGTTCCGAACTTCGCCGATTTTCCGGGATACATCACCGTTTATCGCCCGCACGCGGCCAAGCCGTTTCGAGCAATCCAAAGCGGCATCGGTTTCCCGCTCGCGCTAGCCTTCGACGCGCACGGCAATCTCTACGTGCTCGACGGCACGTTTAACGGCAGCGACGAGATTCTCGTCTACGCACCCGGCGGCGATTCGCCCGAGCGCACGATCTCGATGGGGCTCTCCGAGAGTTCGGCCATGGCGTTCGACGAAGCGGGGAATCTGTTCGTCGCCAACCGCGGAACCGCAAAAGTACGCAGCAGCGTCACGGTTTACCCGCCGGGAGCGTCGGCGCCCGCGCGTACAATCGGCATCGGAATGCGCGATCCGATCGCGCTGGGATTCGACGCTTCGGGAACGCTCTACGTCGCCAACGTGCCGGAACACGGATACGGGAACGTCACCGCGTACGCGCCGGGTGCCGCGAAGCCGGAACGCATCTACCGGTTTCATCAAAGCGTCAGCGCGCTCGCGGTCGCGCACTAAGCCGTCGCGGCTCAGGGCCGTTCAGAGGACCCCCGCCGGTGGTTCGCACCGGCGAGGGCCCAGGCCGACGGAAAGATGACTCCCGTGACCGCTTCCAGCCTACCACAGACTCCGCGCAGGAGTCTTCCGGCGTTGCGAGCTAGGGCCGAAGCTCGCCGGCCCTCAGGAGCGAGCCGGCGAGAAGAAGCAATGCTAGGAACGTCAGCGTGAAGCGGTCGGCCGCGGCGGATCCGGTTGGAACGGCAACCAGTAGATAGAAGTAAATAGAAATAGAAGAGACCCTCGAGTGCTCGAGGGTCTTCGTTTTCGCCGGTCCTTCGACTGCGCGCCTTCGGCGCTCCGCTCAGATACTGTGTTCTAAGTCAAGCGGCGAAGGCTGGGTCGAACCTCGTATTGTGGGCGACCAGGGTATGGGCTAGGACCAAGAGCTTGCGCATGACGGCGGTGATGATGACCTTCGGAGGTTTCCCAGCCGCCTTGAGCCGCTCCACAAAGGGGCGAAAGTATCTACTCCGGTTTTTCGCGCTCAAAGCGGCATAGTACAGGGCTTTACGAAGAGTCGCGTTGCCGATCTTCGAGATTCCTTGACGCCGGCTTACGGGCCCTGATTGGTAGTGCCTAGGATTGAGGCCCGCGTATGCCACCAGTTCACTGGCCGATCGGCACACGTGAAAGCTCTGTGTTTCGGCAACGATCTTCATCGCGGTGAGTTGCCCGACGCCAGGGATTTCATCGAGGCGATCGATCGTGTTTCTTAAATCCGGATCTGAATCGGCATAGTCGCTGATTTCACGTTCGAGCGTTTCGAGCTCGCTCTTGAGCGCCTTGAGCACCGCTTTGATCGATCGGCGAACCTCTTTGCTCGAGGCCGCCTCTAAGCGATTTCCTTCGGCCGTCATCATGCCGACGAGCGCCTCCCGCCGGCGCAAAAGCCCTCGAAACGTACGGATCTTTGCGGGAGGGGCCGTCCAGGCCGGTGGTTGATGAGCTCGACAAAACTGCGCGATTATGAGCGCGTCGACTTCGTCGGTTTTGGTTCTGACGAGGGCACTGCGGCCGAAGGCTTTGATCTGGCTAGGATTGACAACGCTGACGGTGTATCCGGCATCGGCTAGGTATTCGGCGATCTCCTCGCCATAAACGCCGGTCGCCTCAAGGCAGGCATGGAGCGATCGCACCTTGCGGTTTTTCAACCACGCCGAGAGCTGCTTGAACCCAGCTGCGGTGTTGTCGACCTTCTTGCGCGCCACAGCATCGTCTTGCAGCAACACCAGAGACAACTCAGCCTTTGAGACATCGATCCCAAGTACGTCCATCGGTGGCCCTTTCTTCGATCTCTCTGATTGATACAGGCTCACCCTTGTCGGGGGCCTCGCATACTGTTCGATCTGTGAGAAAGAAAGGGGCGGGTGCCTATCTGAGCTCGGACTCAGCAGCGCTGGTCAATGGGTGACGCGGCCTCCCGCCCCTCGCCGCCGCCTTACTTCAGCAGCGGGCCCTCCGGAACATATCAGGATGACACTGGAGAAATGGTGGGCGGTATAAGGATTGAACTTATGACCTCTTCCGTGTCAAGGAAGCGCTCTCCCACTGAGCTAACCGCCCTCACGCGCGCGCACGGACCTGCGGCGCAGCACCCTCTGTTATTCGCGTAGGGGGTGCGCCCCCTGCTTAGCGGCGGAAGAAGCCCGAGGGCTGGCTCAACGGGACGCAGGGGGAAGCCACGCGACCGGCGCATACGGGAGTGCTGGCTCGAGCATCGGCGCGCTTACGAGCCTCTTTTGAGGTATACCCGTGAAGCGATTCTGGCGCGCCGGCCTGGTTGCGATCGCATGCATCGCCCTGGCTTCCTGCTCTTCCCTCTCCGCAGCTAACCCCGCAACGCCGCTCGGCGCCTCGCCGGTCGTGCCGTCCGTACCCGCCGCGGGATCTGCCTCCCGCGCCCGCAGGGGGCGGGTGACGATTCGCATCCGCGTGCCGCGCGGAGCGAAGCGGCAGCGCGTTCGCGTCGTGCGCGACGGGCGTCCGCAGTACGTCTCGGCGAGCACGCAGGCGCTGCGACTCTCGATTACCGGGCCTACGACGACGTCGATCGTCATGGGCACCGTTGCGCTGGCGAAGGGATGTTCGTCGGAGCTCGGCGCGCTGGTTTGCACGTCGTCCGTCGATCTTTCGCCCTGCAGCACGTCGAACTGTTACACCGCTACCGCGACCGCTTACGATGGGTACGACGCCGCCACGAACACGATCCCGTCCGGCGCCGATGCGCTTTCGATCGCCGAAGGCGTGACGTTCTCCGTGCAAACCGGGCAGGCGAATCAAATCGGTTTTACGCTCTCCGGCATTCCCTGGCGCATCGCGCTGGCGCCGACCGACGGCGAAACGACCGTCGCTACGTCGTCGATCCAACTGGCCGGCGTTCAGCCGCACGTCCTGCACGCCCACGCCTACGACGTCGACGGCAACCTCATCGTCGGGGGCGGGTCGCCGTCGTATGCCTTCGCGGTCGGGAATGCGAGCGCCGTCACCAAGACGTCGCAAAGCGGCGGCCGCGTCGAACTGACGCCGCAAACGTTCCCGTCGAGCACTACGCTGACCGTCACCGCGAGCTACCCCGCCGGGGAGACGGATCCGTGCTCGTTATCGAACGCCTCGTGCAGCGCCACGTACACGCTCAACGTGCGATCCCCGTTCACGCTCTACACCAACATTCCGAGCGCGCTGGATCCTGCTGCGATCGCGCGCGGCCCCGACGGAAACCTTTGGTTCACCGACTACAACGGTGGAAGCGTCGATTCGATCACCGAGAGCGGAACGGTGACGCGCTATACCGCCGGCATTACCAGCGGTGCGCGGCTCGAAGGCATCGCCGTCGGCTCGGACGGCAATCTGTGGTTCGCCGAGACGAACGAAGCGAAGATCGGCCGAATCTCCACGCAGGGCGCCGTCACGGAGTTCTCCTCCGGCATCACCCCGGGATCGGAGCCGTTCAGCTTAGCGCTCGGCGCGGATGGCAACATCTGGTTCTCGGAGTACGGCGTCAACCGGATCGGCAAGATCACGCCCTCGGGTACCATCACGGAGTACTCGTCGGGAATTACCGGGCAAGTGGACGGCATCACGCTGGGACCCGACGGCAACATCTGGTATGTCGAAACCGGTAGCGTCGGGAAGATCACCACGGCGGGCGTCGTTACCGAATATACGACGGGAAGCGGAATCGCCGTCTACATCGTCGCCGGTTCCGACGGCAACCTGTGGTTTAACGACTACAGCGGCTACGTCGACCGGGTGACGACCAGCGGTGCGTTCGCGCGCTACAACGTGGGGCTGCTGCCCGGCGCCGAGCCGTACTTCGTCACGCTCGGACCCGACGGTAACGTGTGGTTCACGGACTACTCGCAAAACGCCGTCGGCCGCATCACTCCCTCGGGCGACATCAAAGAGATCCCGATGCCCTCGGGTAATTCGAGTCTCGAGGGAATCGTGGCGGGATACGACGGCAATCTCTGGTTCCTCGAGAACTCGCCCAACGCGGTCGTTCGCATGCAACTCTAAACTCGCTCGCTCGAATCGTCCGAAGGTCCGTTGACAGGCGTTTTGCGCCCGTGGTATTGTCATTCGAACACGCACGCTCGCATTGCCGCTTCGAAAGGAGGCACGATGACCCGGAATAACCGATGCAATACTCCCGTCGCGCCGCTCGGCGGCGTCGGATCGATGCGCCACGGACCTTCGGATTGCGGCCCGACGTAACGTCGTCGGTTTTTACAGTCGCGTTCGAAGGCCTCCGGATCGATCGGGGGCCTTTTCATTTCCCGAGCTATCGAACATCACCACTCACTCGAAAGTTGAGGCGGATAGTGGAACTTTGGTTGGAAGCCGAAATCCGCATGCGCCGTGAGAACGCCCTGGAGAACGCTCGCCGCAGCCGATTGAGCCGATTGGCACGCAGCGGGCGAAGTATGGGGATTCGCACGCGGATTGCGGACGGCGCTCAGGCGCTCAGCGACGCGTTCGGGGCGCTGGCACGGTCCGTACGCGGCGGCGAAGCCGCGTAAGCAAGCGGATGGGGAGCTGCTGCGGTGGAAACTCCGCGCATGCAGCAGCTCCCCGAAGCGCGCGAAGTCGCGCGATGGCATTCGCCGGCACCCGCCCCGCAGGCGCTCGCCTTCGACGGGCAGCTGTTTTGGATCGGTTCGTGGGAGACGCAACGGCTCTACGCCGTGAAGGCCGACGGCGCGACGATCGTCGAGGAGGCCAACGCGCCGGGGCGGCCGGTTGGCGCGGTCGCGATCGGCGATCAGCTGCGCGTGGTCTGCAGCGAGGCCGACGATAGCCGGTTCATCCGGCGCTACATTCCCGGCCACGGGTTCGTCGTGCGAGAAGCTATTCCGTGCCCGGAAGATACCGGCTCGTTTCTCGGCTACGACGGCATTCATCTGTGGCTGAGCCAGCGCTACAATCGCCGCGTGCTGGAGCTCGACGCGAAGTACGACGCGATCGCCGAGATTCAGGCCGACGCGCAAATCCTGGGGATCGCGTTTAGCGGCGGCCACCTCTATCTCTCGACGTGGCACGGAAAAGACGGCGGCTGCAAGATCGGCCGCACGGCGCTGGGCGCGCGCGGCATCGACTATCTCGCGACGCTGCCGTTTGCCGGCGTCTCGCTCGCGCACGACGGCACGCGGTTTTGGACCAACGATCCGCGCAGCGCGTCGATCGTCGGTTTCACGCTGCCTAAAGATCGTTTGGCGTAAGCGTCGTGTCGGCTCCGGCCCACGCGGCCTCGAAGCGCACCGCCGTTTGCGCCGCGTCGGCGGTGCGCCCCAGCGCTCGCTGCGCTAACGAGAGTCCGAAGAGCGCGCGCGGGTCGCTCGGATAGGCGGAAAGATCCCGCTCGAACGCCGCCGCGGCATCGGCGTACCGTCCGCGGCGGTAATAGAAGCCCCCGAGCGCCTCGTCGGCGGGAAAGAGCGGAATGAGTTCGGCGCCGAACGCACCCAGTTCGTTGATGCGCGCTCGCCGATACCACTGCACGGCTTCGTCGTCGCGGCCGGCGGCCTCGGCGACGCGAGCGAGAAAGAGCTGCGGCAGGTAGCCGTCGCCGCCCGACGGGCCGAGCTGTTTGCGGATCGCGTCGCCGATCGCGCGCGCCTCGCCGGTTTTGCCGAGTAGCAGCGCGGCGTAGCCGCGTACCACCGTGCCGGCCATCTCGTCGGGGGATGCTGCATAAGCGCGTTCGTAGCGCGCGAAGCGCAGCGCCGTCAGTCCGTCGAAGCCGATCTCGAACGCGTCGCGCATCCGTGCCGACCAGCGTTGCGCCGCCGCGTAGTTCCCGAGCATCATGGCCGCGGAATAGCCGACGCCGACGTCGTGTTTGGCGTAGCGTTCGACGTGCGCGGCGTCTTCGCCCGAAGCCTGGAGCTGCTGCAGAAGCTCGACGGCGCGCCCGCTGGAGGCGAGCGCCTTGGCGTAGTCGCCGGTCTCGATCCAGTAGTGTGCCGGCATGTGCGCGAGATGCTCGGCCAGGGGCGGAAAGGTGGCCGCATCGAGCCGTTGCGCGCAGAGCCGCGCGAACGTGCGATCGGCCGACTCGTCGACCAAGTGGATGCAGAGATGGTTGGCCATCGGATCGGCCGGATCGAGTGCGAGAGCCTGGGCAATGAGGTCGCGCGCGCCGGCGTCGGTTTGCTGGTGCTCGAGCAGCGCTTCGGCGGCCAACGATCTCGCCGTTGGATCGGCCGAGGCGGCGGCGAGGCGCACCATCGCCGCGCGGTAGGCGGCGTCGTCGCGCGGCCAGTCCTCGTACGAGCCTTCGAAGCGCAGCGCCATGGCCGCAATCAGCGCCCGCTCGGACGCACCGGCGGGATGGGCGGTCAGGAGGCTTTGCGCCTGCGCGATCGCTTGTTTCCCGGCGTCGAAGCGAGCCGGGGTCTCGGGCGTGTTGAGATCGGGGCCGTCGGCGAGGGCCTCGCCCCAGGCGGCCATCGCCAGGGTAGGATCGGCCGACGCCGCGGCGGCGAAGGCGCGAGCCGACGCCTCACGATCGTAGGCATAGTAAGCGAAGAGCCCGCGATCGAACGCCGCCTGGGCCGAGGCGCTGGTCGTGCTCACGGGCACGTGGACGCCGGTCGCCGCGGCGGTCGCGACGGCGAGCATCAGCGCCGGCGCGAGGCGGCCGGTCATACGAATTCGTGCTGGGGCCCGGATTCGTAGGCGGCGACGGCGGCGCGCCAGGAGTCGGGGATGACGATCGTCCGGCCGGCGATGAAATCGTAGGCCACGACGGTGGTGATGCCGTACGCCGCCCGGTACCCGTGGGTCTCGCTCCAAATTTCGTATTCGAAATCCCAGGATTTGGTGCCGATGCGCGGCACGCGAACGCCGACGGCGATGTGCTCGCGGTACGTCAGCTGGCGCTCGTAGGTGAAATGGATGTTCGCTTGGATCATGCCGTGGTCGCCGTTGATCGGGACGCCGACCACCTGGGCGAAGTACTCCGACCGCATCATCTCCGCCCAGCGAATGTACGCGACGTTGTTCGCGTGCTGCATCATATCGATGTCGGCAAACGGAATGCTGAAGCGGGAGATCAGCGGAAAGCCCTCGAGCATAGTGCCCGCTTTCGACTTGCCGGGGTGCCTCTCCGGGGCCTGGGGAAGTCCTGGACAGGGGGGACGGCGGTAGGGTAAGATACCACTTTGTCCAAGGGTCGGCGGACGGGCGCGTAGCTCAGTGGGAGAGCATCCGCTTCACACGCGGGGGGTCGTTGGTTCAATCCCAACCGTGCCCACCATTTAGGCGATCCTTGGCGCTGTAGCTCAGTTGGTTAGAGCGCCGCCCTGTCACGGCGGAGGTCGTGGGTTCGAGCCCCATCAGCGTCGCCATCGTCCGCGAGCGCATCGCACCGCGAGGTGCGGTGCGCTCGTCCCACGCCAAGGTAGCTCAGTTGGTAGAGCACGCGCCTGAAAAGTGCGGTGTCGCCGGTTCGATTCCGGCCCTTGGCACCATAGCGTTCGGCCGAGGCCTCGCCCGAAAAAGGCGGGGCCTCCCGTTTTTGCGAGGAGGCCACGCGCGCCTAGCCCGGAAAGAAACGGGCATGCGCGATCGCCTTCAACGAGTCGTCGTCTTGCTCGTTATGGCTGCAGCGTGTGCGGTGTCGGTCGCGCCAGCGGGCTCGGCGACGCTGCGCGTCGCGGCAGACGTTTCCGAGGCGCCGTTCGAGTACTACCCGCCCAACTCACACGTGCCGCTCGGTTTCGACATCGATCTCGTGCAGGCCATCGGGAAGCAGCTCGGCAGCGAGGTCTCCATCACCAACCGCCAGTTCGACGACCTGCTCGCCGCGGTGAAGCGCGGGCAGTTCGACGCGGCGATGTCGGCGATTTCGGATACGAGCGCCCGCGAGAAGATCGTCGATTTCATCGATTACTTCGTCGGCGGCGGCGGCATCGTGGTGCCCGCCGGGAACCCGTATCGCATCTTCTCGCTCTCGGCGCTGTGCGGGTACGCCGTCGCCGTCGAGAGCGGCACCTCGTACGAGACCGATTTGCAGGCGCAGTCGGCGGCGTGCAAGCGCGTCGGGCTGGGCGCGATCCGCGTGCTGAGCTTTCCGACCGACGACGACGCGTTCGCCGCATTCATGGACGGCAAATCCTCGTCGTACGTCGCCGACTATCCCGTCGGAGTCTATCGCATACGCAACGCCGGTCACGCCAAGCCCATCGAGCTGGCCGGGCAGCCGTTCGACGTCGTCCCTTACGGCATCGCGGTCGCGAAGACGAATCCGGCGATGCGCGATCGCTTACGCAGCGCGCTCCTGGCGGTCGTCGCCGACGGCACCTACGACCGGCTCTTGACGAAGTGGGGCCTCACCGTCGGCGCGATGCGCTTCGCGCCGATCAACGCCGGAAAGCTCTTCGAACACAAGTAAGCGCGCCGTTAGCGCAGGGTGCGCTCGAAAAACTCAACGGTGCGCTTCCACGCCGTCTCGGCGTGATCGCGATGGTAGTTGCCCAAGCCGCCGGTATTATAGAAGGCGTGCTTGGCGTCGTAGCGGTGGAAGTAATGCTCGACGCCGCCGTCGGATAACCGGCGATCCAGCGCCTCGACTGCCTCGGGCGTGAAGAACTCGTCGTGCGCGGCCCAATGCCCCATCACCGGAATCCCGATCGCGGAGGCGTCCCCCGCTTCGGCGGGAGGCAGCCCGTAGAAGGTGACCGCGGCGTCGAACGTTCCCGGATCGTGCATCGCGGCGAGAATCGCCAGCGCCCCGCCCATGCAGAAGCCCATCACGCCGACCTTTTGCGCTCCGCGTTCGCGCAAGGCTGCGGCGGCGCCGCGCGCGTCTTGCGTGGCGGCGTCGGCAAAATCGAGGCCTTCCATGAGATGGTTGGCTTCGTCTCCGGTCGCAGCGACGCGTCCGCGGTAGACGTCGGGCACGAGCACCGAGAAGCCGTGCGTCGCCAAGCGATCCGCCGTCTCTTTGATTTGATCGTTGACGCCCCACCACTCCTCGAACATCACGACGCCGGGCGCGTCCGCCTGCGCGGCAGCCGCCAAGTAGCCCGGGGCGCGGCCGCCGTCCGGTCGCGCGAACTCGATGAACGGCACTAGCGAACCTCCCGGGCGGCGACGCCCTCTTCGGCATCTTGACGGTCGAGATTCGACTGCTTCTCGGCGAGCAGCCAGGTGTTGGCGCTGCGGATGCGCTCGTCGGTCGTGCGGCTTCGCAGCCACTGCAGGAGGCTCGCGTCGTCGGCGTGTTCGGCCAGCGCGCGTTCGAACTCCGGCACCGGCACGCCCCAACGCTCCAACACGCCGCGATCCATCGGGCAGGGATAGACGTAATCGTGAATCGTGCCGGCGCGTGCGGCGCGCGCCTTGTCGGCGACGCGCTTGAGCCAGAGCACGCCGTCGGCCGCGTCGCGGCCCGGGCGCGGGAAGGTCTTTCCATCGCGAAAATCGGTCGGCATGGGCTTCATAACGGCGTCTCGGGCGGGCGGGTTGCGCCGCGCTGCGAGCGAACGCAGGCGCCATGGAGAGCCCTCGCCCGTTTCGGGCGCCGGTCAAACACGAGCCGCGCTGGCACGCCTCCGTCGCGATCGTCGCGGCGATGCTGCTCTATATCACGCTGCCGGAGAAACTGACGCTCGGGCCGACGTGGTTCGCACCGCTGCTGGTGATGGTCGTGCTGATTCCGCTCTCGATCCTCGCGCCGCGGCGGCACGAGGAGACGCGCAAGATGCGCGTCTGGGGCATCGTCTTGATCGCGCTCGTGAACTTTTTCAATATCGCCTCGGTCGCGCTGCTGGTCGCCAGCTTTTTCCATCCGACCAAGGTGGCGGCGCCGGCCTCGGCCGCGGAGCTGCTGCAGCACGGCGCGCAGATTTGGCTCACGAACATCATCGTTTTCGGCTTGTGGTTCTGGGAGCTCGATGCCGACGGTCCCGACGCGCGCGCCCACGCCCGTTCGGCAGCCGATTTCCGGGAACCCGACTTTCTCTTCCCACAGTTGCAGATGACGATCGCCGGCGGCGAAGGCGGACCGGCGGGCGTCGACCCAAACTGGAAGCCGCAGTTTTTCGATTACTTCTATTTGGCGTTCACGAACTCGACCGCGTTCAGCCCGGCCGACGTGATGCCGCTGAGCGTTTGGGCGAAGTTCTTGATGCTGGTCGAATCGCTGATCTCGCTGGTGACGATCGCGATCGTCCTGGCGCGTTCGGTCAGTCTGATCCAGTAAGGCCGTTTCCGAGCTGGTGCTGGAGATCGATGAAGATCGTCGGCGGGATTTGGCTCTCCCCGCGAAAGGGATAGTCGAAGAGGGCGATCAGGACGAAGATGATGGCGATGACGGCAGCCAGCGAAAGCGTCATGACGAAGTGCGCCGCCTTGCTGCGCACCCGGAAGAGATACGAGAAGCCGATCGTAATCGCCGCCAGCACCAGATTGCTCACCCAAAAAAAGACCGGGATGCCTTGAGCGTTATCGAAGAGCCGGTCGCGGCGCGAATCTTGAATCGTGTGAACCAGCCCGATGGCGTCTTGCTGGAGCGCCTGCTGCGCCGGAGCCGTGGGATTGTAGCGTGCGACGATCGCGAGCGCCTGGAGCGCCGCGCGCCGCGCGACCGGACTGTTGCGGCCGTCCTTCATGGCTGGCCATTCGTCTTCGACCACCGCGTTGATGTAGGTGTGCAGGTCGTCCTGAATTTGGCCGCGCACCGGATCGGGAAGCGACCCGGCGAGGTGATAGAGATCGGCGACCGCGCCGGCTTCCTGCTCGACGGTCGCGGCGGCGCCGTCGTACTGCTGCCAGACCGTCACCAGCAAGAACGAGAGAATGACCGCGAGGATGGTACCGACCGTGCCGATGATCGGCCCCGCAACGTCGTTGTGGGTCAGCTCTTCGCTTTGGCGGACGAACCGGTGAAACAGCGCGAGGCCGGCCGCCGAAAGCGCGCAAACCCCGCCTATGACGATGAGGAAAAGCCACCACGGCTGGACGGCGTATACCCAAAGCATCGAGCCGTGAGTTCGCTCCGGCAAGGGCCAGCCTTTCTAACGCCCGACCCGCTCGCGCGCCCGGCTGGCCCGCGCGGGTGGGCGCCGCCGGGTGAAACCCCTGCCCTTCCAAGGGTTTCTCTTACTGGCGGTGGTAGTGACGAAGCCGCGCGCGGGTATGATGTAATGGTAGCCTGCGACCTTCCCAAGGTTGATGCGTGGGTTCGATTCCCACTACCCGCTCGTGAAACGGGGGGACCCGCGCGGCTGGGCCGCACGGGGGCGCGCAGGTGCGAAGCACCGTAGTGCTGTTAGACCATAGGGGTCCCCGATGCGCGGAGCGCATTGGGGCTGATGCGTGGGTTCGATTCCCACTACCCGCTCCAAGTGAACGTATCGTTCGGCGACGTAGCCAAGTGGTAAGGCAGGGCTCTGCAAAAGCCCCATTCGGCAGTTCAAATCTGCCCGTCGCCTCCAACCTTTCTCCGGGAACGTGCGCGTAGCGGTCGTCGGTGCCGGCGGCATCGGCGGCTTCGTCGCCGCCGCCCTGGCGCGCGCGGGCCACGAAGTCGGCGTCGTCGCTCGCGGCGACCATCTCGCCGCCATCCTCCGCGACGGCCTCACCGTCGATTCCAGCGATCTGGGTGCCTTCGCCGCCCGCGTTCGAGCCGGCGACGACGTGCGCCGTCTCGGCAGCTTCGATGCGGCCATCCTCACCTTCAAAGCGCATCATTGGCCGCAACTGCTGGAGCAGCTCGCGCCCTTATCCGGAACCGCGACGACGATCGTCACGCTCCAGAACGGCCTGCCGTTCTGGTACGTGCGCCAACCGCCGCTGGAGAGCGTCGATCCGGGCGGGCGCATCGGCGCCCTCTTTGCCGACCGGCAGATCGTCGGCGGCGTCGTGCACGTCTCCGGACACGTCGCTTCGCCCGGGCACGTCGTGCAAAGCGGCGGCACGCGTTACGTCCTGGGCGCGCCCGAAGGCCAATCCGCGAACGACCGCGCACGCCCCATCGTGGAACTGTTCGAAAGCGCCGGGCTGACGCCCGAGCTCGATCCCGACGTGCGCGCAACCGTGTGGCTCAAGCTGGTGAACAACTGCGGGCTCAATCCGGTCAGCGCGCTGCGCGGATTGACGATCAAGCCGATGCTCGCCGACGACGGCGCGCGCGCCGAGGTGCGCGCGCTGATGGCCGAAGCGCTCGCGGTAGGCCAAGCGCTCGGCGCCGTGCGCGAGGTGGATATCGACGCGCGCATCGCGTACGCGGCGCGCTTGGCGGACGTCAAGACGTCGATGCTGCAGGACCTCGAGCGCGGCCGGGAACTCGAGGCGACGCCGATCGTGGGCGCCGCGATCGAACTTGCGCAACGCCGCGGCATCGCGGTCCCGCATCTGCGCGCGGCCTACGGCGCGCTCCGCGAACGTGCCGATGCGGCCGCCGGTGGCTAGCGCGATCGACGTTCGGCCCGCGCACGCCCAAGAGCTCGGAGAGTTCGCGCGCCTGCGTGCGTTGATGGCCGCCGGCGAAGGGCACGCTTGGGACGCCGAGCACCCCGGATGGCGCGAGCGTTTCGCGGCCTACTTCGCGGGGCGGCAGCTTCGCGGCGAGGCGCAAGTCTTCTTCGCAACGCACGACGGCCGCGTCGCCGGAGCGGCGGCGTTCTCGATCGTCGACGAGTATCGCGTCACCGTCCTCAATCAGCCGCGCGGCTGGGTCAACTCCGTCTACGTGCTGCCCGAGTTCCGGCGCCGCGGCGTCGCGCGGCGCTTGATGGAGGCCGGCATCGCCTGGCTGCGCGAACGCGGCTGCGTGAAGGTGCGGCTGCGCACGAGCGACGAGGGCGAACCGCTGTACGCGGCGCTGGGCTTCCGGCCCGGACGCGAGCTGGAGCTCGATCTATGAGCGTCGCGCGTGCGGACGACGCCGATATCGAAACGCTCGCAGGCGTCGGCGCAAAGACGGCGCCGCTCTTTCGCGACCTCGGCATAACGACGGCGCGCGCGCTCCTCGAGCACTTGCCGTTTCGGTACGAAGATCTCCGCTTTCCGACGCCCGCGCGCGCGCTCGGCGCCTCCGGCGGCGAGGAGAACGCCGTCGGCCGCGTGATCGGCACGAAAGAGCGGCGCGTGCGCGATCTCGAAATCGTCGAGGCGCGCCTGCTCGACGACGCGGGCGATCCGTTCGTCGCCAAGTGGATCGGGCGCCGGCGGTTCGTCTACGGCCGGTTTCACGAAGGCATGCGCCTCTTCGTGCGCGGCCGGGTCGACTCGACGTTTGCCGGCCCGGTGGTGAACGTGACGCAGTACGCGCAGCTCGCGCCGGGCGAAAGCTATCGCGGCGAGCTCGTCCCGGTGTACCGCGCGAGCAAAGATCTCGCGACGCGCAAAATCGCCGCCGTGGTGCGCAAGAATATCGAACGGCTGCTCGCGCTGGCACCCGCCGATCCGCTGCCGGAACCGCTGGCGCGGGCGCGCGGCTACGGATCGGCGATCGACGCCTATCGCAGCGTGCACTTGCCGGCCGATCCCGACGAGGCGCAGCGCGCGCGCGAACGCTTGGTCTTCACCGAGTTCCTCGCGCTGGCGACGGCGGCGCAGCTGCGCCGCGCGCAGCGCGAACGCGATCGGGCCGCGCACGCGCTGCGCATTCCGGCCAACCTGCTCGAAGAGTTCGAATCCGCGTTGCCTTTCCCGCTCACCGGCGCGCAGCGCCGGACGATTGCGGAGATTTGGGACGATATGACGCGCGACGTTCCGATGAACCGCCTCTTACAGGGCGACGTCGGCAGCGGCAAAACGCTCGTCGCCGCGGCGGCGGTCCTGCTGGCGGCGCGCAACGGCGTTCAGTCGGCGCTCATGGCGCCGACCGAAATTCTCGCTTCGCAGCACGCGAGCAAACTGGCACCCCAGCTGATGCCGTTCGGGATCGCGCTCGAAGCCGTCTTCGGCAGCCAAGGGCAGCGCTCGCGCAACGCCGCGATCGGCCGGCTGGCCGGCGGCGAAGCGTCGGTGGCGGTCGGAACGCACGCGCTGCTCACCGAAGGGGTCGATTTCGACCGGCTCGGATTGGCGATCATCGACGAGCAGCACCGGTTCGGCGTCGAGCAGCGCGCGCGCCTGCGCGCCAAGGGGACGTCGCCGCACACGCTGCACATGACCGCGACGCCGATTCCGCGCACGCTCGCGCAATCGATCTACGCCGATCTCGACGTGTCGGTGATCGACGAGCTTCCGCCGGGGCGCACGCCCATCGAAACCTTCGCCGTTCGCGCCAGCCGCAAGCCCAAGGTGTACGAGTTCGTGCGCGCCGTCGTCGGGGCGGGCCATCAGGCCTACGTCGTCGCGCCGGCCATCGACGAAGGCGAGACCGAGCTCACCAGCGCGGTCGCCGAGTACGAGCGGCTGCGCGACGAGGTCTTTCCCGCGTTGCGCTTGGGGCTGCTGCACGGCCGCTTGGCGCCGCGCGAGAAGGAGGCCGTGATGCAGCGCTTCTCGCACGGCGAGATCGACGTGCTGGTCGCGACGACGGTCGTCGAAGTCGGCGTCGACGTGCCCAATGCAAGTACGATGGTCGTCCTCGACGCGCAGCGCTACGGCCTCGCGCAGTTGCACCAGTTGCGAGGCCGCGTCGGACGCGGTGCCGCCAAATCGTTCTGCATCATGGTCTATCCCGACGGCGCGGAAGAGAGCGAGCGCTTGGAAATTCTGACGCGCTCCACCGACGGCTTCGAAATTGCCGAAGAAGATCTGGCGCTGCGAGGGCCGGGGCAGTTCGCCGGAACGGCGCAATCGGGCGCGGCCGAGTTGCGGCTGGCCGACCTAGTGCGCGATATCGACGTCTACCGCGCGGCCAAGATCGCGGCCGAGGCCATCGTCGCGGCCGATCCGCACCTCGTCGCGCCGGAGCATGCAGGCTTGCGCCGGCTCCTCGAGGGCCAGCCGAGCACGCAGGCGCTCCTCCTCTCGTCGTGAGGGTTGGCGCGCTGCGGCGCGAATAGCCCGGCCATGCACGCCGGTCACATCCTTTCCCGCCTCGCAGCAGCCGCGGCGGCCGCCTTCGTTCTGGCCCTTCCCATGGCAAGCCGGGCGGCGACGCCCCTGACGCGGGCGACGCTCGCAAACGGGATGCAAGTCGTCGTGGTGCACGATCCGCTGGCCCCGGTCGTCACGACGATGCTCAACTACAAAGTGGGCTCGGACGAGCAATGGATCGACGGGCTCGCGCACGCCACCGAACATATGATGTTCCGCGGCAGCCAGACGCTCTCGTCGTCGCTGCTCAACGACATCGTGAGCCTCACCGGCGGAGATTTCAACGCCGACACGCGCGATACGGTGACGCAATACTACTTTACCGTTCCCTCGCAGTATCTCGATATCGCGCTGCGCCTGGAACGTTCCCGCGCGACCGGCCTGTCGCTCTCGCCGGCGGCTTGGAACTCCGAGCGTCCCGCCATCGAACAGGAGGTGACGCAAGACAACAGCGACGCGATCTACCGCCTCTTCGTGAAGATGCAGGACCGGCTGATCGGGGGCACCCCGTACGCCAAGAACGGATTGGGGACCGTCTCGAGCTTCGACCACCGCGTGAACCCCGCGCAGCTGCGCAAGTTCTACGACGCCTGGTATCGCCCCAACAACGCCATCTACGTCATCGTCGGCGACGTCGACGGGCCGGCGACGATCGCGCGCGTGCGTCAGCTCTTCGGCGATATTCCCTCCGCGAAGCTGCCGGCGCGCGCGCCCGTGCACTTGCAGCCGCTCAAACCGGCGGTCTATCACGACACGTCCGATCAGGCGTACACCGCCGTGTTGCTCGGCTACCGGATGCCCGGCTACGACAGCCCCGACTATGCGGCCGGCCAGATTCTCGCCGACGTGCTCAACAGCGAGCGCAGCGCGTTCGGCGCGCTCCCCTACGAAGGAAAGTCGCTCGGGACCGAGTTCTTCGCGCAGACCTTTCCAAAAGCCGGAATCGGCATCGCATTTTCGGCGGTACCGGTTTCGACCGATCCGCAAACGGCCGACCGGACGATCCGCGACGTTATCGACGGCTATCGTAAGAACGGGGTCCCCGACGATCTCGTCGCGGCGGCCAAGCTGCGCGAGATTTCGGGACTGCAGTTCAACGCCAACTCGATCGAGGGCTTGGCCAACGAGTGGAGCGACGCGCTGGCGGTCGAAGGGCGCAGCTCGCCCGACGCCGCCGCCGCCGAGTTCGCGCGCGTGACGACCGCCGACGTGGATCGCGTGCTGCGCGCGTACCTCAACGACGACACCGTCGTCGCCGCCTATGCGGTGCCGAAGAACGCCGGCGCGGCGAGTTCCGGTGCGAGCGGCTTGGCCAAGGAGAACAACTCCATTCCGCCCTCGTCGCACGAGCCGCTGCCGCCGTGGGCGCAAAAAATTCTCGACGACCTGCACGTGCCGCCGAACGCGCTGGCCCCGTCCGACACGACGCTGCCCAACGGCATCCGGTTGATCGTGCAGCCCGAAAGCATCACGCATACGGTCGTCGTCAGCGGCCGGATCCTCAACGATCCGGGCGTACAGGAGCTGCCCGGACAAGAGGGCGTCGCCGATCTCACCAGCGAGTTCATGCACTACGGCACGACGACGTACTCGCGCACCGCGTTCGCCGCCGAGCTCGACAAAATCGCGGCCAACGTGAGCGAAGGCACCGAGTTCTCGCTCGAAGCGCTGGCGCCCAACGCCGGGCGCGGGATGGAGCTGCTCGCCGACGCCGAGCTGCACCCGGCCTTCGATCCCAAGAATTTCGCGATCGTTCAACGCCAAATCGCCTCCGAGCTGCAAGGCGAAGCGACGTCGCCCGATCATCTGGCCGAGGTCGCGCTCGCCGACGCGCTCTATCCGCCAGGCGATCCGGAGCGGCGCTGGGCGACGGCGAAGAGCGTCGAAGCGCTCACCGTCGACGACGTGAAAGCGTGGTACGCCGCCGCGTACCGCCCCGATTTGACGACGATCGTCGTGATCGGCGATATCACGCCGGACGCGGCCAAAGCGCTGGTCGAACGTTCCTTCGGCGCTTGGACCGCGAGCGGCCCGAAGCCCGAGGTCTATCCGTCGCCGGTTCCATCGAACGCTCCGGCCGCGGTCGCGGTGCTGGCCACCGGCCGCGTGCAGTCGTCGGTGAGGCTGGTCGAGACGATCGCGCTGCACCGTACCGACGCGGATTGGGCCGACATGGAGCTGGCGAACACGGTGCTGACGGGCGGCTTCTACTCGTCGCTGCTCTATCACGATTTGCGCGAAGTGCACGGATACGCGTACAGCGTCGGCAGCAACCTCAACGCGGGGAAGATCCGGTCCACGTTCGGCGTCGAGTACGGGTGCAATCCCGAGAACGTCGTGCCCGCGCAGCAACAAGTGGCCGCCGTGCTCGCGCGCCTGCAAAGCAGCCCGGTCGAAGCCGACCGCTTGCTGCGCGCGAAGGCGATGCTGATGGGCGACGTGCCGATTCGCGAGGCGAGCTACGACGGCGTGAGCGGCCAACTCCTCGACTACGCACTGCGCGGGCTTCCGCTCGATCAGAGCGTGATCGACGCCAAAGCGGAGCTCGGCGCGACGGCGGACGAGGTGCGCGCCGCGGTGGCGAAATACGTACGCCCCGACGGCTTCGTCCGCATCGTGACCGGGCCAGGGCCTCGCTGACCGGACCGTCGAACCGCCCGGCATGGAGCGACAGGCCGTCTTCGGCGTCGGTTTCGATTTGGATCACACGCTGGCGATCGACAACAAGCTGGAGCGGGTGGCTTTCCTTCGTTTGCTCGAGGAAGTGATCGAACGCGGCGGCCATCCGCTCGGTTCGATCTTCGAGGAATCCGATCGCATCGACGCGCTGCTGGCCGAGCAGCGCTCGGGGGCGTTTCCCATCGATGCCGCGGTCGGGCGCTTCGTCACCGAACGGGGCCTCGAGGCCGGCGAACGGTGGGCCGAACGCTACCGCACCATGGCCCTGGAGATGGTCGACCAATTCGTCGTGCCGCTGCCGGGGGTCAAGCGTACCCTGGCGGCGCTCGAAGCGCGTGGGATTCCGGTGGCCGTGCTCAGCAACGGCTGGAACCCGCTGCAAATCCGCAAGGCCCGCCGCGCCGGCTTTCACGGCCCGGTGCTCGCCAGTGCCGACATCGGCCAGCAAAAACCCGGCGCCCGGGCGTTCGAGGCGCTGCTGCGCACGCTGGGCACCCGGCCGCAGAATACGTGGTACGTCGGCGACGACCCGCGGGGCGACGTCGGAGGGGCTCGAACGACCGGCCTGCACGCGGTCTGGCTCGACGACGAGCAGCGCGCCTATCCGCCCGAGCTGCTGCCGCCGCCCGCGACGATCCACTCCCTCGAAGAACTGCTCGGCGTGCTTCCGGCGCCGCAGGGGAGCCTCGCGTGAGCCCGCGCATCACGGGCGGCGCGCTCAACAGCCGCAAACTCAAATCGCCCAAGGGGCAGCACGTCCGGCCGACGCCCGGCCGCGTGAAGGAGTCGCTCTTTTCGATCCTCGCCGACCGCCTGGAAGGCGCGCGCGTGCTCGATCTCTTCGCCGGGACCGGCGCGATCGGGTTCGAAGCGGCTTCGCGAGGTGCCGCGCGCGTCGTCGCGGTCGAGGCGCATCGCGAAACGGCGCACGCGATCGAGGAATCGGCCAAGGATTTCGGCGTCGACTCCACCGTCGAAGTCTTCGCCGCGCCCGCTGAGCGCGCGCTCTACCGCCTCGAAGGCCCGTTCGATATCGTTTACATGGATCCGCCGTACGCCAACGAGGTGCCGCTCCAGCTCTTCCGGCTGCTGCTCGAACGCACGCTGCTGGCGCCGGGCGCGCTGGTCGTTTACGAACACGCGGCCAAGACGATTCTCCCCGACGTACCGGGGTATCGCTGCGCGCGCGAAGAAGTGTATGGCGATGTCGCGCTGGCATTCTTTACCGCTGCCGGCTCCGACGCTCCGGGAGAATCGGGGCGGGCTTGACCAACGGTAAGCTTGCGCGCCTGACGCGCGCGGTCTATCCCGGTTCGTTCGATCCACCGACCAACGGCCACCTCGACGTCGTCGAGCGCGCCGCCAAGTGTTTCGGCGAGCTCGTGGTCGCGATCGTCGTCAATCCGCAGAAGCGCAGCCCGATGTTCACGCTCGACGAACGCGTCGACATGCTCTCGCAATGCATCGCCAATTTGCCCAACGTGCGCGTCGAGCACTTTCGCGGCCTCCTCGCCGATTACGTCAAGGCGGCCAAAGCCGACGTCATCGTCAAGGGCCTGCGGGTCGTCTCCGATTTCGAAAGCGAGATGTCGGCGGCGATGATGAACCGCTCGCTTTCCAGCGTCGACACGCTCTTTCTGATGTCGGATCAGAAGTATTCGTTCGTCAGCTCCAGCTTGGTCAAAGAAGTCTATTTCCTCGGCGGCGACGTCGGTTCGCTGGTGCCCGAACCGGTGCTCAAGGTGATGGCCGCCAAGCGCTCCACGCTGCTCGAAACTCGATCGTAACGGAGGTTAGGAAATGTCGGTCTATCGCGTGTTGGATAAACTCGAAGCCTACGTGCACGAAGGGACGTGGCTGCCGGCCGGCTACCGGATTCTTTCCGAGGAGCGGCTCATCGAGTACGTCGAGAAAGTCCGCGCTTCGCTTCCCGAGGAGGTCGGCCGCGCGAAGATCATTGCGAAGGATCAAGATCGCGTGATGCGTGCCGCGCAAGAGAAGGCCCAGGCCATCGTCGATCAGGCCGCGACCAAACACGAAGAGCTGGTCGATCAAAACGAAATCGTGGCGCGCGCGCGGACGACCGCCGAAATCGTGCTGCGCGAGGCCGAGGAACGCGCGCGCAAGATTCGCGAGGGTGCCGACCACTACGCCGCGCAGGTGCTCGCCGAGATGGAATCGCGTCTGGCCGGAGCGCTCGGCGCCGTGCGCAAGGGGCGCGAGACGCTCGCACGCCAGCCGCAGCCCGCCGCACCGTCCGAGGCGCCGGCCGGCCAGCCGTTGGCCGAAGCCGCCGCTAAGAGCAAGCGCGCCGCCTTCGATTTGCAGAACGCTCCGGTCGAGGAGACGGCGGAGCTGGAGTCGGTTTCGGGCTAGCTGCCGGGCGCGACGCGCCCGCCGGTTAGACGGGCGGCGCCTGAACGTTGTGCGCGAACGCTTCGAGGCGCGCGCGGTCGATCGCCTTGACGCGTCCGCGATCGAGTTCGACCGCGCCCGCGTTCTTCAGGCGCAGCAACGCGCGCGCGGCCATGTCGCGCACCGTACCCGCCGCGGCGGCGATTTGCGCCTGCGAGAGATGCTCCACGCCGGGCAGTCCGCGCGTCATGCCGACCGACGCGCGCGCGTATCCGAGCAAGAATTTTGCGACGCGCTGCAGCACGTGGGCGAACGCGAGATCGGCGATGGTGTCGATCGAACGGCGGCGCGCCTGCGACGAGGCGATCAAAAAGCCCAGCGCCAGCTCGGCGTCGTTGCGCGCGGCGTGGATGACGGCTTCGCTGGGCAGCGTCACGATGCTCGCGTCGGTCAGCGCCTCGGCGCGCGTCGTCGCGCCGCCGCCGTCGAAGGTGCCGCTCTCGTTGAGCGTGTCGTGCGTGAGCCGTTCGCCGATCGTGTGCGTCTTGCCGTCGGGCGAGAGCAGCGTGTAGATCACCTTCCCGGTCTTGACGATGCCGAGGTACGGCCACATTTCGCCTTCGTCGAAGATCGTGTCGCCCGATTTGTAGCTGCGCTCGCTCAGCTGTCCGGCCAGTTCCTTGAGCGTCGTCGCCTTGGCGGCGGTGAAGGCCGGCACGTGCTGGAGGAAGGTCTCGCCGTCGGCGTTCTCGTCGATCCGCTCGAGCCGCACCGTCCAGCGGTTGCTTCCCAGGTTGCGGGCATCCCAGGAGAAGCGGCCGGCCCGCAGCTGGGTCATTTCGTTGCGCAGGGCCCGGGGATCGGTCTCCTCGTTGATTTCCAATGCCGTACCGACCGAAAGGCGGTCGAAGGCCTCGAGGATCTGTTCGGTTTTGGTGGCAGGCGGCAGCGACCGGGCGTCGAGCGCCATCGCGGCGGGTCGGTTGATCGGCATAAGTCGCCGGACTTAGGGATGGCCTATCGCCGTGCCTGCTGAATACCCGGGGCCCATGAGTACACCAATCAACGAGAACGATATCGTGGTCGTCGCCGGTGCCCGCACGCCGTTTGGCAATTTAGGCGGAGCGCTCTCCGATTTGACCGCGACCGATTTAGCCGTCGCCGCCGCGCAGGCCGCCATCGAGCGCAGCGGCGTTCCCAAGGACCGCTTCGACGAGGTGGTCTTCGGCAACGTGATGCAGACCAGCGCCGACGCGATCTACCTCGCGCGCCACGTCGGCCTGCGCGCCGGCTTGCCGGTCGGCGTCCCGGCGCTAACCCTCAACCGCCTCTGCGGGTCCGGCCTTCAGGCCCTGCTCTCGGCGGCCCAATCGCTCGCCCTAGGCACCGCCACCTACGCGCTGGCCGGCGGCACCGAGAACATGAGCCAATCGCCGCACGTCGTCAGGGGCGCGCGCAAAGGCTTCCACTTCGGTCAGAACGTGCAGTTCGAGGACTCGCTGTGGACCGCGCTGACCGATTCCTACGGCAACACTCCGATGGCGATTACGGCCGAGAACTTGGCGAAAAAGTACGCGGTCAGCCGCGAAGCCTGCGACGAGTTCGCGCTGGCCAGCCAGGAACGCGCCCTCGAAGCCCAAGCCAGCGGGTACTTTGCCGAAGAGATCGTGCCGGTCGAAGTTCCCGGCCCGAAAGGCAGCAAAGCGATGGTCGATAAGGACGAAGGGCCGCGCGCCGGGCTCTCGATGGAGAAGCTCGCCAAACTGCCCGCGCGCTTCACCAAAGACGGCGTGGTGACGCCGGGCAACGCCAGCGGTATCACCGACGGTGCGGCCGCGGTCGTATTGACGACGGTCAAGCAGGCCAAGGCCGACGGCGTGGCCTGGATCGGCCGGCTGATCTCGGGCAGCGTCGTCGGCGTCGATCCCTCGATCATGGGCATCGGCCCCGCGTACTCGATTCCCAAAGCGCTGGCGCGGGCCGGCATCGCCGAACGCGACTTGGCGGTGATGGAGATCAACGAGGCGTTCGCACCGCAAGTGCTGGCCTGTCTTCGCGAGATGGGCACCGCGGCGGCCAACGGTTCGGGGGGCGGCGTTCGTTTGAATCCGCACGGCGGCGCGATCTCGCTCGGGCATCCGCTCGGCGCGTCGGGTGCGCGCTTGGCGATCACGACGCTGCACGATTTACAGCAGCGCGGGGGCGGTTTGGGCGTCGCTTCGGCCTGCATCGGCGGCGGGCAAGGCATCGCCGCCGTTTTCGCCGTCGACTGATCGGCATGCGCCGGCAGTGGTTCTCGATCGCCAGAGTGTGGGATGTGCTCGCACTTCTGGCGATCGGGTTCGCGCTGTGGAAGATCTTCATCGCGCCGCGCAACTTCGCGCTGGCCAACGCCCACCCGGCACCGCACGCGGCCTACGAGCGCCTCGGCGGCGGCACGTTTCGGATCGAAGATCAGCGCGGGCGGCTCGTGTTTCTCGATTTCTTTGCGTCGTGGTGCGAGCCGTGCAGAATCCAGCTGCCGCAAGTCGAGGCGTGGGCGAAGGCGCATCCGTCTGCCGAGGTGGTGGCGATCGACGTCGGAGAACCGCGCGTGGTCGCCGAGACGTTCGCACGCGAACACGCCCTCGGCGACGTCGCGCTCGATCCAACGGCAAGCGCTCGCGCGTTCTTTTCGGTGCGGGGATTTCCGACGATGGTCGTGATCGATCCGGCCGGCCGCATTCGCGCGACCTGGGAAGGCCTCAACCCAGCCATCGCGCTGGCGATGAGCAACGCGCAGAGGTCGCTCGCGCCCTAGCTCTTCCCCCAGAACGCGAACATGCCGATGGCCGCAAGCGCCATCACGGCGACGGTGGCCCAGCCCCACGCGCGCGCCAGCGTCGAGCTGGCCCACTCTTTCATCAGCTTGCCGTCGGAGGCGAAGTGCACGACGACGGCCAGCAGCGGCACCGCGACGACGCCGTTGATCACCGCGGACCAGAAGAGCGCCGCGATGGGATCGACGCGCAGCAGCGCCATGAGCACGGAGATCAGGATGCCGGCGGCGAGCACGCCGTAGAATCCGCGGGCGTGGCTCGGTTTCTCGCCGAGCCCGCGCCGAAAGTGGAAGACCTCGGCGACGACGTATGCAGACGAGCCGACCAGCGCGGGGATCGCCAAGAGGCCCGTCCCGACCATGCCGAGTGCGAAGAGCCAGGAGGCGAATCGTCCCGCCAGCGGGGCGAGCGCGCGTGCGGCGTCCGCCGCGGTGGCGATCCGATGCGATCCGTGCGCGCCCAGCGTCGCCGCGGTCGTGACGATGATGAAGAACGCGACCGCGTTCGAGAAGATCATTCCGGCGTTCACGTCGAGATGGGCGTCGGCGATCTCCTTGCTCGTCGCGCCTCGGCGCTGCCGCTCGGCACGGCGCCCCATCGCCTTCTGCTCCTCGACTTCGAGATCCGATTGCCAGAAGAAGAGGTAGGGCGTGATGGTCGTTCCGAGCACCGCGACCAGCGTCGTGAGCCACGAGGCGTTGAGGTGAATTTGCGGCACCACGAGATGACGGAACACGTCGCCCCAATGCGGCCGTACGACGAAGGCCGTCACGACGTAGGCGAAGAGCGCGAGCGTCAGCCATTTTACGGTGGAGTAGAAGGCGCGATACGAAAAATAAATCGTAATGACGGCCAGCATCAGGCCGAAGAGGATCTCCCAAAAATAATCCGCCCAACCGAAGACGAGCTTGGCGGCCGCGGCCATGCCTTCCAAATCGGCGCCGGCGTTGATCGTATTGGCGCCGACGACGCTGATGCATAGCGTGTAGAGGAGCCACGGCGGCAGGCGGCGCTTCATGTTGGTCGCGAGCCCGACTCCCGTCACCCAGCCCAAGCGCGCGCACATGCCTTGGACGACCGCCATCATCGGCGTCGTCAGCAGCACGATCCACAACATCGAAAAGCCGGCGCTCGCGCCGGCCATCGAGTAGGTCGAGATCCCCGAGGGGTCGTCGTCGGACGCCCCGGTAATGAGGCCGGGCCCCAAGATCTTCAAGAATCGTTTCAACCGCTCGCTCATACGCTCCACGAGCTATTCCCACTCGCGCAGCGCAGGAAACGCCGTCACCGCAGCCCGGGAACGGTGTCGCCGTCGATTTCGCCCAGCGCGGTCTTTCCGGGGACGAACGACATCGGCGGCAGCGCGAAGTGCAGCACGTTGTGCTGCAGCGTTCCCGGCAGCGCTCGCACTTCGGGCTCGACGAAGCCCAGCCAGAGGACGTAGCGCTGATTCGGATCGAGCACGAAGGGAAACCACACGTCGAGCGTCGCGCGGTCGAGCCGTTGCGCGCCGCCGGCCGACAGGGCGAAGAAGTAGTAGCCGTTCTCGCCCGGCGCCGGCGGCATTTCCGCGACCGTCGCGGCGCGCCCGTCGAAGCGCAGCGCGCGATCGCCGGGCGGCGAGTACGCGAACGTGGCGTCAAAGCCGTCGGTAGCGTCGGTCGACGACGCCCATCCCGGTGCCGGCGACGGCGCTGCGGGCGCCGGCGGTCCGTCAACCGAGACGAGCCACCAGCGATCGGAACGGCGGTGCAGCGTTGCGGCGCCCGAGGTCGCGCCGGCCGACCACTGCGCGGCGGCCGCGTTGCCGTCGACGTGCACCGCGGTGACGGCGGCGGGCGCGCCGAGCTCCCAGCGCGCGAGCAGTATGGGAAGATCGTGACGGATGGCGCCGACGTCCGCGCGCGAGCCGACGTCGGCAGCGATCGCGCTCGCAGCGCACAGCCGCACTGCGAGCGCGAAAGCGGCGATCAGCGTCCGCGCCACTCGGGCTTGCGCTTTTCCAGGAACGCGCCGGTGCCTTCTTTGATGTCTTCGGTATCGACCAAGAGCCCGAACTCCAGCGCTTCGAGTTCGAGCGCGTCGTCGAGCGAGAGATGCGCGCCGTTGTGGATCGCGCGCTTGCACGCGGCAATCGCCAGCGGCGCTTTGCCGGCGATCGTCGAAGCGAGCTTGCGGGCTTCGTTCATCAGCTCCGCTTGCGGCACCACGCGCTGAACGAGGCCGATGCGCAGCGCTTCGGCGGCGTCGATCATCTCGCCGGTGAGGCAGAGATAGAGCGCCATGCCCTTGCCGACCAGCCGCGTCGTGCGCTGGCTGCCGCCGTAGCCCGGGATGAGCCCGAGATTGACTTCGGGCTGGCCGAACCGGGCGTTCTCGGAGGCGATGCGGATATCGCCGCCCATCGCCAGCTCGCAGCCGCCGCCCAGCGCAAAGCCGTTGATTGCGACAATTATCGGTTTGCTCAGCCGCTCCATCTGCCGAGTGAGCGCTTGGCCCATTCGAGCCTGCTCGGTGCCGTGGCCGGCGCTCGGCAGCGCGTTGAGCTCGCCGATGTCGGCGCCCGCGGCGAACGCTTTCTCGCCGGAACCGGTGAGGATGATGGCGCGCACTTCGGGGTGGCGGTCGAGCTCGACCAGTGCGACCGAGAGCTCGGCGAGCAGCTGCGAGCGCAGCGCGTTGAGCACCTTCGGGCGGTTGAGCGTGACGATCGCCGCCGGCGCGGCGATCTCCACCAGGATGTCTTCGAAGCCGTTCAGACTAGACATAATCGTAGAAGCCCTTCCCGCTCTTGCGGCCGAAGCGTCCGGCCAGCACCATGCGCTTGAGCAGCGGCGGCGCGGCCATCAGCGGATCTTTGAACTCGTCGAACATGATCTGCGCGATGAAGTACGTGGTATCGAGCCCCACGAAATCGAGCAGCTCGAGCGGCCCCATCGGATAGCCGCATCCCAAGCGCATGCCTTTGTCGATGTCTTCCTTGCTCGCCAAGCCGCTTTCGTAGACGCGGATGGCGTAGAGCAAGTACGGAATCAGCAGGCGGTTGACGATGAAACCGGGCGTATCTTGCGCTAAAATCGGCTCTTTTCCGAGTTTTTCGGCGAAGGCGAAGAGCCGGTCGACCGTCTCCTGACTGGTGGCGATGGTGCGCACCACTTCGACCAGCTTCATGATCGGCACCGGGTTGAAGAAGTGCAGGCCGGCGACGCGATCGGGGCGCTTGGTCTTGGCGCCGAGCTCGATCACGCACAGGCTCGACGTGTTCGTGCAGATGATGGCGTGCGGCGCGAGCAGCTCGTCGAGCCGCAGGAAGAGCTTGGTTTTGATCTCGACGTTTTCGACGATCGCTTCGATGACGAGGTCGCACGCCTTCAGGCCGGCGACGTCGGTGGTCGCCGAGATGCGGCCGACCGCTGCGTCGCGATCGGCTTGCGAGAGTTTGCCTTTCTCGACGAACTTGTCGAGCGACTTGGAGATCGACGCGACGCCGCGGCGCAGCGGTTCCTCGGCGACCTCGAGCAGCACGACGTTGAACCCTGCGGCGGCGCAGGTTTGGGCGATGCCGTTCCCCATGAGCCCGGCGCCGCAAACGCCGACCGTTTTGATCTCTGACACGAACGTTTTCTCCCTTACGAAGAGTAATCCAAGTAAGCTTATGGTTTGATAAAGAGCGCAGGTCCATTCGTTGCGTTGCAGTGAAGCCACCTTTGCCCTATACTTGGGGCTGCCCCGAACGGGGCCGAGGGGGAGATAAACGTCAGTGCGGACCGCCTATCACGAGGCTTTGGAGGGAACGAGGCTCGACGTCGTACGTCTGGGAGCCTTGGTCGGCGACGCCATCCGCGTCGCGGTCGAGGCGCTGGAGAATCGCGACGCCTCCGCCGGCGCGCGGGTCGTGGCCGGAGACGACGTGATCGACGATCTGCGCCGCCGGATCGAGGCCCACTGCATCGAACTGATTTGGCGCCAGCAGCCGGTCGCCGGCGAGTTGCGCGAGATCGCCGCCATGCTCGAGATCGCGACCGACCTCGAGCGCGTGGGCGACTACGCCGTGGACATCGCCAAGAACGCCATCAAGCTCTCCGACAACGCAATGCGTCCGCAGAAGGTCGAGATCGACCGGATCGCCGGCGTCGCGCTGGCCATTCTCCTCGACGCCATGCGTGCGTACACCGAGCGCGACCCCGAGCTCGCCAGCGAAGTGATCGACCGCGACGACGAAGTCGACAAGCTCTACAAGCGCAGCATCAAGCTGCTGCAGGAAGAGATGCGCGCCGATCCGGAGATCATCCGGCCGGGGACGCGCTACCTCTTCGTGCTGGCGTCGCTCGAGCGCGTCGGCGACCGTGCCGGCAACATCGCCTGGCACACGAAGGACATGATCGGCGCGGCGTGAGCACCCCGCTCCCGCGCGACGAGTTCGCAGTCACCCAGCAATATCTCTATCTCAACCACGCCGCCGTCGGCGTGCTGCCGCGCCGTTCCGTCGCCGCGATCGAAGAGCTGATCGCCGCCCACGCCGGAGCCGGCGTGCTCGGCACCTATCCGTACGACGAGCGGATGCCGGAGTACCGCGAACGGATCGGGCGTTTCGTCGGCGCGTCGGGTGAAGAGATCGCGACGGTCGGCAGCACCAGCGACGCCGCCAATACCCTCGCGCTCGGCGTCGAGTGGAAGCCGGGCGATCGCGTCGTGCTGTGCGACAACGAGTTTCCCGCCAACGCCGTGCCGTGGCTTGCGCTACGCGAGCGCGGCGTAGAAGTCACGCAGCTCGACGCAGCGCGCGAGCGCTTGACGCCGGCCGCACTCGAGCGCGCGCTGCAGCGCCCCGCGCGCGTCGTTGCCGTCTCGTGGGTCTCCTACGCCGACGGGTATCGCCACGATCTCGCCGGGCTCGCGCGCGTCGCGCACGACGCGGGCGCCCTGCTCTTCGTGGACGCCATCCAAGGCGTGGGCGCGTTTCCGCTCGACGTCCGCGCCGCCGGCGTCGACGCCGCGTTCGGCGGCGCCGGCAAGTGGATGCTCGGGCTGCACGGCGTCGGCTGGCTCTACGTGCGCGACGAACTGATCGAACGGCTGCGCCTGCCGATGCCGGGCTGGCGTTCGATGGCCGACATGTGGGATTTTCACAACTTCGATCAGCCGTATGCGCGCGCGGCGATGCGCTTCGAGGGCGGCACGCCGAACGTCATCGGCACGCTCTCGCTCGTCAAGGCGATCGAGCTCTTGGAAGCGGCGGGCGGCGAGCGGATCGCCGCGCACGTCCTCGCGCTGACCGACCGGCTGTACGCCGGATTGGGCGCGCTGGGCGCGCACATTGCGACGCCGCGCGGCGCGGGCATCTCTTCGGGCATCGTGACGTTTGCGTTGCCCGGCCGCGATAGCGTAGCGCTCGGCCGCGCGCTCGACGCGCTCGGTGCGGTGACCACCTTTCGAGCGACCGGCGTGCGCGTTTCGCCGCACGGCTACAACACCGAAGCCGAGATCGACCGCTTCCTCGAACTCGTCGCGCAGTGCGGCTCGGCCGCGACGGCGAAGGCGTAGCCGATGATTTCCGCGCTGGTCTTGCTCGCCGCTCTGGGCCCCGGCATCCCCGCGCTTCCGGCCGGATCGTATCGCTACTCCGCGACGCTGGCCGGAACCGTCGCCGGGTCGTCGACGCTGACGGTCGCGGATCGCGGCTCGACGACCAACATCGACGAGACCGCCTCCGGTTCGGCGCAGGGCTTGAGTTTTTCCGGGAACGCATCGTTGGTGCTGGGCGCCGATCTCGTGCCGACGCAGTACGACGGATCGTACGTCATCGCCGGCCAGCAGGCTCGCGTCGCAGTCGCGCTGACCCCGACGACCGCGACGGTGAACGCCTCGACGACCGGCGGCCAACCGCAGACCTACGCGCTCGATCCGAACGGCAAGCACTTCGTCGTCATCGAGCCGGGACTGCTCGCGGGATTCTTCGCGCTTCCCGCGCAGATGCGCGCGTGGAACGATGCCGCCGTCACCGCACTCGCGCCGGCGCTGGGCACCGAAGAGCCGATCGCTCCGACGGCCGCGCCGACGTCGAGCCGCCCGCCGGGCGTCCCCGCCGGCGACGCCGGCCTCGCCGTCGGCGGACGAATGCCGTTTACGGTATGGTACGATCCGGCGACGATGATTCCCGATCAGATCGTGATTCCGTCGCAGGATGCGACGATCACGCGCGTCCGCGATTGACCAAGGCGCGGCGCGCGCTGGAGAAAGCGCTCAAAGACGTCGATTCGCGCCTGCGCGGCCGGCCGGCTTCGCCCGACCTCAAGTTCGAACGCGCGCGGTTGCTCGACCGGCTCGGGCGCACCGACGAAGCGCGCGCGGCCTACGTCGAGCTGCTGCAGCGCGATCCCGGACACTTCGGCGCGCTCAACGACTTGGGCATGCTCCTCTTCCGCGCCGGCGCGCGCGCCGACGCGGTGACGTGTTTCAACGCCGCCGTGGCCAAGCATCCGCGCAACGCCATCGGCCGCGCGAATCTCGCGCTCGTGCTGCTGCGCGGCGGCGACGCCGAACAGGCGTGCGCGCAGTACCAAATCGCGCTGGAGCTCGATCCGGCCAACGCCGAGGTGCGCCGCGGCTTGGCGTTGGCGCTCGAAGCGATGGGACGCCCCGATCTGGCGGCCGAACATCGCGACCTCGGCTTTCGCACGCAGCCGCTCGTCACGCTGCCCTATCGCGGCGAAGGCGCGCCGGTGCGCGCGCTCTTGATCGTCTCGGCCAGCGCCGGAAACGTCCCCACCGACCGCTTTCTCGACGACCGCATCTTCGCCACGTCGAAACTCGTCGCCGAATACTATTCGGCGTCGCTGGCGCTCCCGGCGCACGACGTCATCTTCAACGCCATCGGCGACGCCGACGTGTGCGCGCAGGCCCTCGACGCGGCGCAAACGGTCTGCGAGCGGTCGGGGGCGCCCACGATCAACGCGCCGGCCGCGGTGCGCGCGACCGGCCGCATCGACAACGCCGCACGGCTCGCCGGCGTTGCGGGACTGGTGGTGCCGCGAGCCTTCGCGCAGACGCGCGAGTTCTTTGCCGGCGCCGGCGAGACGGCGCTGCTGGAAGGCGGCGTGCGCGTGCCGTTTCTCTTACGAACCCCGGGGTATCACGCCGGCGCGAACCTCGAGCGCGTCGACCGTCTCGACGAGCTTCCGGCCGTCGTCGCGCGGCTTCCCGGCCAGACGCTCTACGCGATCGAGTACGTCGATTACGCGGGCGGCGACGGACGCTTTCGCAAGTACCGGGCGATCTTCGTCGGCGGCCGCGTCTACCCGCTGCACGTTGCGATTTCGCCGCGCTGGAAGGTGCACTACTTTTCGGCCGAGACCGATGCGAATGCCGCGTACCGCGCCGAGGAGATGCGGTACTTGAACGATCTCGAAGGAACGCTCGGGTCGCGGGCCGCCGGCGTGCTCCAAGCGGTCTGCGATCGTCTCGGCTTGGAGTACGGCGGGATCGACTTCGCGCTCGATCGCGACGGGCGGCCGGTACTCTTCGAAGCGAACGCGACGATGATCGTGCCCGCGCCCGACGACGATCCGGCGCGCGCCTACCGGAATGCGGCCATCGAGCGCATCGAATCGGCCGTGCGCGCGATGCTGCTCGACCGGGCGGCTACGCGAACGCGCCGGAACTAACCACCCGGGCCGGAACGCCGGCGACCAGCGCGTACGGCTCGACGTCGTCGACGACCACGGCTCCGGCTGCGACGGCGGCATCGTGACCGATGGTGACGCCCGGAACGACGATCGCTCCGGAGTAGATCAAGACGCGATCGCCGATTCGTACGGGCGCGCAATCGACCGGTAGCACCGCCCCCGGGCCGAGCGCGGCAGCCGAAACGCGCCGGCCCTGCTGCGTCGCGACGTGCACGTGCGCGCCGAGGTGCACGTCGTCGCCGATCTCCAATCCGCCCGCGCCCCAGAGCACGCAGTACGGGCCGATCTCGACGCGGTCGCCGAGGCGAATGTAGCCGCGCCGTTCGTTGATCGTCCCGCAGTTCAAGTAGGCTCGGTGATCGATAAAGACGTCGCGCCCGCACGCGATGCGCTCGGCGCCGCGCAGAATCACGCCCGTGCCGAACCGGACGCCGGGCAGCGCGAGGCGCTGCTCCTCGTCGGCCATTGCCGACGAGAACGCCGTCGCGAGCGCGCGCGTCGCGACGCGCAGCCGTCGTAGCGGATTCATCTGCCCAGGATCTTTCCCCGGCAATCGCCGCGGCCTTAGGTCTAGCGTACCAACCGCGACGTGGCGTTCGGCCCGCGCGCGTGGACGGGACGAATCTCGCGTGGCCCCCGGCGCGAGGCTACGATGGGTTCGAGCTTGCTTCTCACTAGGAGATACCGAAACAATGCGAGAGTCGTCTCGCCGGTGGCCATCGATCGTCCTGACGGCGATCGTGGCGTCGGCCTTGACCGCCTGCAACGGCAGCGCGGGAAGCCCCAGCGGCATGAACGCCGCAGCCAATATGGTTCCCCAGTCGGGGTCGACGTCTGCGGTGGCCGTTCCCGATGCGGTGGCCGGCAAGGTCGGTCCCGTCAATATCTATCCCGGCGAGGTCGTCGGCATCGACAACCGGTTCGTCCCGCCCGACGGCGACACCAAGACCGGCGGACAAGGCCAGAAGGTCGGCGCCGTGACCTGCGATCCGGTCGAGCACGTCGATAACTACCACATTCATTATTACGTCGGGCTCATCGTCGACGGACGGCAGATCGCCATTCCCGACGCGATCGGCATGATGAACCCCGGCCTGGAACAGAACGGCTACATCTCCAGCGCGAAGTGCTACTACTGGATCCACACGCACGACGCTTCGGGCATGATGCATATCGAGGATCCGCGCAACCTGCCGCCGAGCGCGCAAGTCTTCAAGTTCGGCGAAGCGATGCAGATCTGGGGCGTGACGGCCTCGGCCACCAACTTCGGCCACTACAACGGCCCGGTCCACGTCTTCGTGGGCAACGTGCCGCTCAAGCAGACCACGGTGAGCAAGTACGCGGCGTTCACGAAGGGCCTCGCGGAAGTTCCGCTGCGCTCGCATACCGCCATCTGGATCGAAGTCGGCGCGAAGTACCGTACGGCCGCGCAGCTTCCCCCGGTTACCTTCTACACCGAGTACTAAGGCAACGACCGCCAGCGTGCGGCCAAGCGACCCGGAAGGCCTAAGGACCGGGGTGCTATGGCACCCCGGTTTTGGCCCGTTTCCGTCCTACGACGCAACGCTCCGCACCGATACAATGCGGCCAGGTGAAGATGAAAATACGCATCGGCGCTCCCGAAACTCGTGGAATCCGGCCCGAACTTCGCTATGGGCTGCTGATCGCCGACGGCCTGCTCTCCGCGGCGGCCGTCGCGCTGGCGATCCCGGTTTCCGACGTGCATTCGGCCAGCGTCGCCCAGCTCGCGATCGTGGCGACCGTGCTGTTCGTTACCGGGTCGTACGCGCAGTTTCGCTACGAGAGCGCGCGCACGTTCGATTTCCACGACGTGCTGCGACTGCTCTTGGGTGCCTGCGCGGCGAGCGTCCTCGCGCTGGCCTGCATCTGGCTGATTCCCAGCCCGCTCAGCCACGCCTCCGGCCGCCTCGTCGTGGTCGCGGCGATGCTGGCGTTCGTGCTGCGCATGTTCGTGCGCATCGGCCTGGTGCTCGCCCGCACGCGCATTCTCAGCCACCGGCCGAACGCCCAGCGCGTGATCGTGGCCGGCGTCGGCTTGCCGGCGTTCTCGCTGATTCGCGCCATTCAAGAAGACAAGGACATGCCGATGTCGATCGTCGGCTGCGTCGACGACGGCATTGCGGTCAAGCGCGTCGACGGCGTGCCGATCCTGGGCAAGATCGACGACCTTCCTCGCTTGATCGCCAAGCTGCACGTCGACTCGGTCATCGTCGCGATCCCGGCCGCACCGCTCCAGCTCATCAATCACATCAAGGAACTGTGCAGCGCCGCGCATCCGGCGGCGACCGTGAAGGTCGTGCCCGACGCCGCCGAGCTGCTCAGCGACCGGGTGACCGTCTCGCGCATTCGCGACATCCGCCTCGAAGACGTGCTGCGGCGCGAGCCCGTCGTCGTCGATACCGCGGCACTGCGCCCGCACCTCGAAAACCAGGTCGTCCTGGTGACCGGGGCCGGCGGGTCGATCGGCAGCGAGCTTTGCCGTCAGATCGTCACGTTCGAGCCGAAGCAACTCGTGCTCTTGGGGCACGGCGAGAATAGCCTCTTCGCCATCGAGCAAGAGCTGCGTTCCCGCTACAACTTCACGAGAACGAAGATGGTGCTCGCCGACGTCGCCGACGCGGGCGCCATCCGCTCGATCTTCGGTCGCTGCTACCCTCGGGTCGTCTTTCACGCGGCGGCGCACAAGCACGTGCCGATTCTGGAGACCAACATCTGCGAAGCCGCGCGCAACAACGTCCTCGGAACGCGCGCGGTCGCGCTGGCAGCGGCCGCCAGCGGCGTTGCGAAGTTCGTGCTGCTCTCCACCGACAAGGCCGTCAACCCGACCAGCGTGATGGGCCTGACGAAGCGCATGACCGAGCTGATCTGCCAGTCGTTCGCCGGCGGAAGCGCGACCGAGTTCGTGACCGTGCGCTTCGGCAACGTCCTGGGCAGCCGCGGGAGCGTGGTGCCGCTCTTCAAGCAGCAGGTCGCCGCCGGGGGGCCGGTGACGATCACCCACCGCGAGATGAAGCGCTACTTCATGACGATTCCCGAGGCGGTCTCGCTGGTGCTGCAGGCGATGTCGATGGGGCGCGACGGCGAGGTCTTCGTTCTCGACATGGGCGAGCCGATTCGGATTCTCGAGTTGGCCGAGTCCGTGATTCGGCTGAGCGGCTTCACGCCGTACAAGGAAATCGACATCGTCGAGACCGCGATGCGGCCCGGCGAGAAGCTCTTCGAAGAGATTCTCACCAACCGCGAAGATTTTAGCCGGACCAGCCACGAGCGGCTCTTCATCGCCAAGCAAGACCGCTTGGATTATAGCGAGCTCGGCCGCGCGATCGTGCGGCTTCAGCGCGCCGTGCGCACGTCGGATTGGCGCAGCGCCCTCGCGATCATGCGGGAGTTCGTCCCCGAGTACGTTCCGGGCGAGCACCTGCGGCTCGCCGATCCCCAACGGCCGGCGACTGCGGTCGTCAAGCGGCACGTCATCGAACCCAAAAAATCCACTCCACTTTCGATAGGATGAATTACCGGTGCAACTGGTTGAGGCTCTCCCGCTGCGTTTGAGCGGATTGAAAAAGAAGATTCTAGACCGCACGGCGGTGATCGGGGTGGCCGGCGTCGGCTACGTCGGCTTGCCCCTCGCGGTCGAAAAAGCCAAGGTCGGATTTACGGTGATCGGCTACGATCGCAATCCGATCCGCGTGGATCAGATCAATCAAGGATTGAACTACATTCGCGACGTGAACGACCGCGAGCTGGCGGAGATGGTCGACGCCGGGCGCCTCAGCGCCACCTCGGATTTTGCCTCGCTCGCGCGCTGCGACGTCGCGATCATCTGCGTGCCGACGCCGTTGACCGCGAACCTCGATCCGGACATCTCGTACATTCGCGCGGTCGGGGAACTCGTCGCGCAACACCTGCACCCGGGCCAGCTCGTCTGCTTGGAGAGCACGACGTATCCGGGAACGACGACGGAGGTTCTGCTCCCCATCCTATCGCGCGGCGGAATGAAGGTGGGCGAAGATTTCTTTCTCTGCTTCTCTCCGGAGCGCGTCGATCCGGGCAACGCGCGCTACACGACGAAGAACACGAACAAGGTGGTCGGGGGCGTCACGCCCGCGTGCTCCGATGCGGGCACCTGCTTCTACCAGCAGACGATCCTGGACGTCCTAACCGTCTCCTCGCCCAAGGTTGCGGAGATGACGAAGGTGTTCGAAAACACCTTCCGCGCCGTCAACATCGCGCTCGTGAACGAGATGGCGATGCTGTGCGAACGCCTGGGCATCGATATCTGGGAAGTGATCGACGCGGCCGCCACTAAGCCGTTCGGCATCATGCGGTTCGATCCGGGGCCGGGCGTGGGAGGGCACTGCATTCCCCTGGACCCGTTCTACCTGGCATGGAAGGCCCGCGAGTACGATTTCCGCGTCCGGTTCATCGAGCTGGCCGGCGAGATCAACGTCGGCATGCCGTATTTCGTGCGCGAGAAGATCGTGCGCGCCCTCAACGAACGCGGGCGCGCGATCAAGGGGGCGGAGATCTTCATGATGGGCGTGGCCTATAAGCGCGACATCGACGATTTCCGCGAATCCCCCGCGCTCAAGGTGATGGAACTGCTCCGCCGCGACGGCGCGCGGATCAACTATCACGATCCGCACGTACCGAGCTTCACCGACCATCAGGGGAACGCTTGGCACTCGCTGCCCATCTCGAAAGAGATGCTGGAGCGGTCGGACTGCGTCGTCATTCTCACCGACCACACGACGGTGGACTACGGCAAGATCGTCGAGTGGTCGCCGCTGATCGTCGATACGCGTAACGCCACCAAGCACGCGCGCAACGGCCACGGAAACGTGGTGCTGCTGTGAACGCCGGCGCGGTTCGAATCGGCGTTGCGGGCGCAGGCAAGTGGGGCATGAACGTGGTGCGCAGCTGCGCGAAGCTCGGCGTGCTGGCGGCCGTCTGCGACGCGGATCTCCATCCGCTCGAAGAAGTGCGTACCAAATACGAAGGCGTGCGCGTCTACTGCGACTACGAGACGATGCTCAAGCTGGCCGATCTCGATGCCGTAGCCATCGCGGCGCCGGCGCAGGCGCACGCCGACATGGCCCGGGCGGCGATCGCCGCCGGGCTCGACGTCCTGGTGGAGAAGCCGCTCGCGCTGACCGTGCCCGACGCTCAGTCGATCGTCGATGCCGCGCGCGCTCGGGGACGAAAGCTGGCCGTCGGCCACGTGCTGCTCTATCATCCGCTGGTGCGGGCGATGCTCGAGGCGATCGGCGCGGGGCGCATCGGCGACGTGCGCCACTTTCGCTCGCGACGCGTGAGCTGGGGGCGGCTGCGGGCGCACGAGGACGTGTGGTGGAGCTTCGCCCCCCACGACGTCGCCGTGATGCTCGAAGTGTTCGGGGAGGAACCGTTCGCGGCTGCCAAGGCGGCCGGCGCGTACGTGCGCCCGCACGTCGCCGACGTGGCGTATGCCGATTTCAAATTCTCTCTAGGACGAACGGCGCACGTTGAGGTCGCCTGGATCGATCCCGAAAAGGGATCGCGCTTCGACGTCTTCGGATCGCGCGGCGTGCTCACGTTTACCGACGGCGCCGCCGGCTCGCGGCTTACCCTGACCCCGTGCGGCGACCGGCTCGACACCGGAGGCCTGCCGGAACTCTGGCGCGAGGCCGCCTTAGAACTCACGGCCGAGGGCGGCGAGCCTTTGGCGGCCGAGATCGACGCGTTCTGCCGCTGGGTGCGCGGCGACGCGGTTCCACCGACGCACGGCGGCGAGGGTCTCGCCGTCGTCCGGACGCTGGCGTTGGCCGGCACGCACCGTACCACAACTCGAATGGAGGCTGTTTCTTGACCACGATCGCGCAAGAGCGAACCTACTTCGTCCACGAGTCGGCGTACGTCGACGAGCCGGTCGAGATCGGCGAAGGCACCAAGATCTGGCACTTCAGCCACGTGATGGCGGGGTGCTCGATCGGGCGAAACTGCTCGATCGGGCAGAACGTGCAGATCGCGCCGCGCGTGCGGATCGGCGATCGGGTGAAGATCCAGAACAACGTCTCCGTATACGAAGGCGTAGAGCTTCAAGACGAAGTGTTCTGCGGGCCGAGCATGGTGTTCACCAACGTGACGACGCCGCGCAGCGGCACCCCGCGGAACCGGCCGGAAGACTACGCGCGCACGCTGGTCAAGCGCGGCGCGTCGCTGGGAGCGAACTCGACGATCGTCTGCGGGCATACCATCGGTGAATACGCGTTCGTCGGAGCGGGCGCCGTCGTCACCAAGGACGTGCCCGCCTATGCGCTGGTGTACGGGAACCCCGCACGGATCGCGGGCTACGCTTGCGAGTGCGGCGTCCGGCTCGATTTCCGCGATGGAAGCGCGTTGTGCGAATCGTGCGGGCGCTCGTACCGGCGGCAGGGCGCCGCGGTGAGCCGGGTGTCGCCATGATTCCGATTCTCGATCTCACCCGCCAGCACCAGCAGCTCAAGCCGGATATCGACCGCGCCATTGCCGACGTGATGCGCGAAGGCGCGTTCATCAACGGCCCCAACGTCAAGGCGTTCGAGGAGGAGCTGGCCAGCTACGTGGGCGTGCCGCACGCCGTCGGCCTGAACTCTGGAACGGACGCGCTGCACCTCGCACTGCGGGCGCTCGACATCGGCCCCGGCGACGAGGTGATCACGACGCCCTTCACGTTCGTTGCGACGACGGAGGCGATCGGCATGGTCGGCGCCAAGCCGGTCTTCGTCGATATCGACCCCGCGACGTTTACGATCGACCCGAAGGCGATCGAGGCGGCCGTCACGCCGCGTACGCGGGCGATCCTCCCCGTACATCTCTACGGACAGCCCGCCGACATGGAGGCGATCCTCGCGATCGCGCGCCGCCACCATCTGGCCATCGTCGAGGATTGCGCGCAGTCCATCGGCGCGACCGTCGACGGGAAGCAGACCGGCGGCATCGGGACGATCGGTGCGTTCAGCTTCTTTCCGTCGAAGAACTTAGGCGCGTGCGGCGACGGCGGTATGATCGTGACGCGCGATCGGGCGCTAGCCGACCGGGTGAAGCGTTTGCGCGCGCACGGGGCGGCGGTGAAATACCATCACGACGAGCTCGGCGTCAATAGCCGGCTCGACGAGCTGCAGGCGGCCATCTTGCGCATCAAGCTGCACCACCTCGATCGCTGGATCGAGCGGCGCCGGACGATTGCGGCCTGGTATACGGTGGAGCTGGGCAGGCTGCCCGAGGTGACGGTCACGCCGGCGCCCGCGGGAACCAAGCCCGTCTACCACCAGTACACGGTGCGGATCGCCCGCGATCGCGACGGCGTGGCCAAACGCATGCGCGAGCGCGGCATTCAAACGATGATCTACTATCCGGTGCCGCTGCACTTGCAGCGGGTTCACGCCGAACTCGGATTGCGCGAGGGCGCGTTTCCGCACTCGGAGCGGGCCGCTGCCGAAGTGTTGTCGCTGCCGATCTTTCCGGAGCTGCGCGACACCGAGATCGACGCGGTCGTCACGGCGCTCGAAGAGACCCAGTGCGTGTACTGAGCGTTGTCGGAGCCAGGCCGCAGTTCGTCAAGGCCGCGGTGCTCAGCGCCGAGCTGAAGCGCCGCGGCATCGAGGAAGTGCTGGTTCATACGGGCCAGCACTACGACGCCTCGATGTCGGACGTGTTCTTCGAGCAGCTCGATATTCCCAAGCCTCGCTACGAGCTCGGCGTAGGATCGGCGCCGCACGGCGCGCAGACCGGCGAAATGATGCGTCGCCTGGAGCCGATCCTCGCGGCGGAGACGCCGTCGTGGACGATCGCGTACGGCGATACCAACAGCACGCTGGCCGCGGCGCTCGTCGCCGCCAAAGCCGGCGTTCCGGTCGCGCACGTCGAGGCCGGCCTGCGATCCTTCAACCGGCGCATGCCCGAGGAGATCAACCGCATCGTCGCCGACCACGTCGCCACGCTGCTGCTGGTGCCCAACGCGCGCGCCGCGGCGCAGTTGGCGAGCGAGGGCATCGAGCGCGGCGTCCGCGTGGTCGGAGATCTCATGGTCGATCTCGCGGCGCGCGTAGCGGCCGATCTTCCGGCGCGGCCGGAGATCTTGGAGCGCTTCGGCGTCGAGCCCGGCGGCTACGGCGTCGCAACGGTGCACCGCGCCTCCAATACCGACGACGAGGCGACGTTTCGCCGCATCGTCGAAGGATTGCGCTCGATCGCCATGCCGATCGTCTTCCCGGTGCATCCGCGCACGCGCGCGGTCGCGGCGCGCTGCGGTGCCGGCGATGGCGACAACCTGATCGTCAGCGAACCGCTCGCCTACTTCGAAGCGACCGCGCTGCTCGGGCGCGCGCGCGCGCTCTTCACCGATTCGGGCGGAATGCAGAAGGAAGCATACGTGCTGCGCGTACCGTGCGTCACGCTGCGCGAGGAGACCGAATGGGTCGAAACGCTCGAAGACGGATGGAACGTTTTGGCCGGCAGCGATCCCGAGGCGATTCGGCGCGCCGCCGGGCGGCCGATTCCGCGGCGTCACGTTCCCCAGTTTCCGCTCGGCGCCGCATCGGCGATCGCGGCGGCGTTGCTCGAAGGCGCCGATGCGTCAGACCGACGCGTCGAGTTCCACGGCGAAGGCCCGGGCCAGATCGCGCGCGTCGCTCACGGCGCCGGGCGCGACCCGCAGCTCGCGGTCGCCGGCGACGAAGCGCCGGTGGGCCTGGCGTAGTGCCGCCTTGGCTTCCTCGAGGTCGCTGGCGTACCAGCCCAGCGCGTGACGGTCGACGTAGGGGCGCAGCGCGCTCTGGCGCGGCCCGAACGCCAGCACCGGGCGGCGCGCGCCCGCGTATTCGAATACCTTGCTGCCGAGTTCGTCGTACGTCGCCGGATCGCGGCTGAGAAAGATCAGCAGATTCGAGGCGGTGCGCTGCGCGGCCAGCGCGCGATCGCGCGGCACGACGCCGCGCTGCTCGACGATGGATTCGACGCCGTGACGGCGAGCGAGTTCCCCGACGCGATCGCTATTGGGGCCGAAGAAGAAGACGCGCGTAGCCGCCGCATCGTCGCCCTCGCGCTGCAGCGCGGCCAGCGCCTCGAAGAGCAGTTCGGGCGAACGCTCGCCGTCGTAGAGCGAGCCGGTATAGCAGAGCTGAAAGGCGTTCGGATCGAGCGCGCGCAACGGCTCCCACTCGGCCGGATCGTACCCGTTGGGAATCACGCGTACGGGCCGCTCGAGGAGCGTCTCGAGCTGCGCGGCCAAGGCCGCGGAGATCGTGGTGACGGTGCGAGCGCGCCGCAGCAGCCGCCGTTCCAGCACGCTCTCCAGCCACGTGCGGATGGGGCCGTAGCGGAGGTACGGATTGCCCGACCACAAGTCACGATAATCGGCGATCCACGGCAAACCGCGCACCGCGGCTACGATCGCCGCCGCCACGTGGGTGCTGGCGGGCATCGCGGTACTCGCAATGGCGTCGTAACGCGTCCGCGCGGTTGCGCGCAATCCCGTCGCGACGGCCCCCGGCAGCCACGGCGCCGCGCGATCGGGGAAGAGCAGCATCGCGCGCGCCTGCCGCAGGAGCTCGCGAACGCGCGAGCGGCCGCCTGCCGGCGCGCACGCGTCGCGCGCCCCCAACGCGGAGCGCATGCGGCGTTCGAAACGCGCGCCCAGGACCGGCGCGGCAAGCGCGTGCGGATCTTCGGCGCGCTCGCCCGGGGCACGCAGGCCGAGCGGGCGCGTCAGCACGGTGACGTCCCATCCGAACTCCGGCAAGTAGCGCGCGAGAAAGCCCGGCCGGCGCGCGCCGGCGGCCGGTTCGGGCGGATAGTGATAAGCGAGCAACAGCAGCTTGCGCATTCCTGCGTATCGTACCGGAGCGGAGCATGCAGGCGAGGAGTCTATCGACCTCTGCGGGGTAGGCCTTTTCGGCGTCGCTTTCCGGACCGGGAGTTGCGAGGATGAAAGGGGCCATGAAACCAAGCACGCGCGGCAAGGTCGCACACCTGACGTCGGTTCACGACGCGTCCGACACGCGCATCGCGCACAAGGAGTGCCGCACGCTGGCGCAAGACGGCTACGACGTCGTGCTGGTGGCGCCCGGCCCGGAGCGATTGCTGCCATCGGCCGTACGCCATCGGGTCGTGCCGGCTCCGCGCAACCGCTTCGAACGCTTTACCAAGACCATGTGGCAGGTCTATCGCGCCGCGCTCGACGAGCGCGCCGACGTGTATCACTTTCACGACCCCGAGCTGGTCGCCGTCGGCGCGGCGCTGCGCCTGCGCGGCGCGCGCGTCATCTTCGACGTGCACGAAGATCTCGCGCTCGATATCAAAACCAAAGCGTGGATTCCGGCGGCCGCGCGACCCGCCGTCGGCGCCGTGGCCGGGTTCGTCTTGCGCACGGTGCAGAGCTGGTTTACCGCGATCGTCCCGGCGACGCCGTCGATCGCGGCACACTTCTCGCACCGCCGGACGGTCGTCGTGCGCAACTATCCCCGCGTCGAGGAACTCTTCATCGAGGGCCAGGCGATCCCGTACCATCGCCGTCCGCTGACGGCGATGTATCTCGGGAGCATTACGCTCGTGCGCGGAGTCGAGCAGATGGTCGACGCCATGGCGCACCCATTCGTACCGGGCGAAGCCCGGCTCTTGCTCGCCGGCGAATTCGAAACCGAGGCGTTGCGCGAGCGGGTGGCCGCGCGGCCCGGCTGGTCGCGCGTCGAAGCGCCGGGGCGCCTACCGCGCCAAGCCCTCGCCTCGGCCCTGGGCCGCGCGCGTATCGGCATGATGGTCTTGCAGCCCGCCACGAGCTTCGAAGAGTCGCTGCCGACGAAGCTGTTCGAATACATGGGCGCCGGCCTGCCGGTGATCGCGTCGCGCTTTTTGGCCTGCCGCGACGTTATTCGCGAGCACGAGTGCGGCGTGCTCGTCGATCCGCGCGATCCCGACGAGATCGCGTGGGCGATGCTCAACGTCTTCAACGACCCCGCGGCGGCCGCCGCGATGGGCGAGCGCGGCCGGCACGCGATCATGGGCCGGTACGAGTGGGCCAGCGAAGCGCGCAGCCTCTGCGCGCTCTACCAAGAGATTTCGCGCTAGCGGCCGGCCGGGGCGTCGCCCTCGAGCGGGCGGAAGAGACCGGAAAACTGCGCGCGGGCCACTTGGTAGCACTCGCAGGCCGCCTCTTCGAGCCCTTCTCGATTCACGATCACGATGCGGCCGTGGTTGTAACGAATGAAACCCGCTTGCTGGAGCGTTGCGGCCGCGATCGTCACGCCCGAGCGCCGCGATCCGAGCATCATCGATAAGAACTCGTGTGTCAAGCGAATTTCGTCGACCGCCACCCGATCGTGCGTCATCAGGAGCCAGCGCGCCGTGCGCTCGTAGATGTTGTGCAAGCCGTTGCACGCCGCCAACTGACCCAGCATGTTGACGTACGCTTGGAGAAAGCGGTCGAGGAGCTGGCGGAAGCGGACGCAACGGACGCTCAATGCACGGAAGTGGTCGGCACTGATGACGACGGCACTTCCGGGAACCTGACAGTAGCACTCGTTGGCCGAGGTCGTCGCTCCAAGGAGCAGCGGAATGGCCGACAGGCCCTCGCGGCCGATGGTCCCCACCTCGATCGCACCTCCGTCCTTCATATTCGTGACGACCGACAAAACGGAGTCGACCGGAAAGTAGACGTCGTGGATCGGCTCTTCGGCATTGTAGATGATCTGGCGCGTCTCGAGCGCGACGAGAGTCCCGGCCGCGAGAACCGATGCGATCTCGTCGCTCGGCAGGCCGGCCAGAACGGCGTTGGCCTCAACGTGCTCCACCGCAAGCTCGGGAGCGGGGATAGCTTTCCTATTCGGCAATCGGACCGGCCTCCAGGACCCACACCAGCAACGTCGACGGCACGTGAGGAGTACCGTCCAGGCGTTAAGAGTGTCAAGTTTTCTTGGTGAAGAGCGCGCGTTCCTCGCCGCATAGCGTACGGACGGGCGGCCGCCGAGTAACGACAATGGAGCGGTGTACCGTCAACTCACGAATCCTCGCCCCGCGGCCGCCACGTCCGTCGCGCGCCTGTACATCGTCGAAAGCCAAGTGCTGTTCATCGCGGCTTTGAGAGAACTCTTCGAGCGCGAGGCTGGCGTTGCGATCGTCGGCCATGCCGCCGGCGTGGCGCCGCGCGAGCTTCGGGACGCCCGGCCCGACGTCGTTCTCCTGGATATTGGCGGTAACGCCGAGGATCTGTCGGACGCTCTATCGGCGTGCAAGGAGGCGGTCCCATCGGCACATCTGCTGGTGCTGTCGATGCGGATGCAGCCGGCGGTCATGCAGCGGTGCCTCGATTCCGGCGTACGAGGATACCTGATCAAGGATGTCGATCCGTCCGAACTCGTGCGCGCCGTGCGGTCGATCGCTTCGGGCGAAACGTTCGTCGATGCGCGCGTTGCCGGCGGCCTCCTGCGACGCCGGCGCACCGCCGATCGCACTGGAGCGGCGAGCCAGCTCAGCGCGCGCGAGTCGTCGGTGCTCGTGCTCATTGCGGGCGGCCTCGCCAACAAGGAAATTGGAGTTCGTCTGGCTCTTTCGGAAAAGACCGTCAAGAACCACATCAGCCGAATCTTCGTTAAACTCGCCATCTGCAGCCGCTCGCAGGCGGCCGTGAAGGCCATCAAGATGGGGCTCGTATGAACCCTTAATGGAGCACGCGCGCTAAGTTATCGGGCGAGCTGCCGCGCGGTGCCATTGCGTACCGATTGGGGGCCGAAAGCTATCCTATACTCGACGTATGTACTTGGGGAACGACCGCCGGAACGAGCCGGAGACACAGCGCCGTTTTCGCCAGCGACGGCGCATCGACGACCGCCGGCTAGGGGCGAAGGAGCCTGATGGAACGGCAGACCGCGCCGCTCGGATTCTCATCGACGACGTCTACGCATACACGTTTCCCCCGGTTCCCGGCATCGAAATCGGCACGGCCTACCGGCAAGCAGCCGACCTAGCACGCGTCGGCGGCGACTTGATCGACGTCTATCGGTTCAACGCAGGCTCGGTCGCGCTCTCCGTCGCGGACATCTCGGGAAAAGGTCTGCGCGCCGGAATGCGCGTAGCCTCGGTAAAGTACGCGCTGCGCGCCTACGTGTCGGCCGGCTTGACCGCGGCGCAGGTGATACGAAATCTCAACGTGTTGTACATGGAAACGGCCAAGTACGACCAGCTGGACGAGAGCTCGTTCGTCAGCGTGTTCATAGCGCTGATCGATCCCGAACGCGGCGTCATGACGTACGCCTCAGCCGGGCACGAGCCGCTGTATCTGATGCGCAACGACGGCGGCACTATCTTGCTGCCGCCCACGGGCCCCCTCGTCGGCGTCTTTGAGGACGGTCAAATGCTCTTTCACCAGCGCCTCGTCAGCCTGGAAGGGGCGTCGACCTTGGTCGCCACTACCGACGGTGTGACCGAGGCCAGGTCGGCGAGCGGCCGGTTTTACCAAGGACACGGTTTGCTAGAAACGATCGAACGGAACCGCACCTCGAGCGCGCCGGCACAAGCGGCACTCCTCATGCGCGACGTGCTCGCGTTCTGCGACGATCGTCCCCACGACGACATCGCGATTCTGGTCGCGCGCTTCTCGTGAGGATCGCGCTCTGCGGCACCCTAGGAACGAGCGGCCCTCACCAGCCCTTCGAGCATGCCCAGGCCGTAGCCCACGTGTAACGCCGGAAAGGCGGCGGCCGCGTACGGGGCGATTCGCGCGTCGCCGCGCGATGCGCGGGCCGCGGCCGCCAGCGCTCCGATGCCGTAGGTAGCCACGGCTACGCCGGCTGCGATGCGCGCGCGGCGCGAGAACAGGCCGGCGAGCAGCAGCGCCGTTCCGCCGGCCAGTGCGGCCGACGGCGCCAGGTGGTGCGCGCGTAGGAACTGCGGATGCTTGCGCCACACCTCGACGCGCGCGCGGCCGTAGTTGCGGTACTGGCGAAAGGCCGCGCGCCACGACGGGCGCGCGAGATACGTAAAGCGAATCGACGTATCGCGCACGATGCGCAGCCCGGCGCGTCGCAATCGCCAGTTGAGCTCCTCGTCTTCGCCGTACTGCAGCCTCGGATCGAACCCGCCGGCGGCCAGGAGGTCGTCGCGGCGATAGATGCCGCACTGCACGCTGTCGACGTCGGCGTACGCGCGTTCGTCGGCGTAGCCGCTGGCGCCAACGCCGAACGGCGACATGCGCGCGCGCGCGAACCCTTCACCGAAGGGCGTCTCGCCGTGCTGCTCGGGGCGCCCCCCGACGCACGTCACGCCGCGTCCCTCGCGCTCGAAGACCGCGAGCGCGCGCTCGAGAAAGTCGGGCGCGACGAACGTGCGCGCGTCGACCTTGGCGACCAGCGGCCGATCCGTCATCGCGATGGCGACGTTGAGCGCGTCCGGGAGCGAGCGTCGTTTGCCGTCGGCGAGTACGGTGAGGGCGGGCCAGTTCGACGCGCGGGCACGCAGGCGCGCAACCGTCGCGTCGCGAGAGCCGCCGTCGACGACGACGACCTCGCAGGGAACGGTCTGCGCGGCGAGCGCGTCGAGGCAACGGTCGACGTAGCGCTCCTCGTCGAAGGTCGACATGACGACGGCGACGGTTGGAGCGCTCATGCGGGTTGCGTCCGGGCGGGAGCGGGGCGATGCCGCGAGCGTTCGTCGCAGAGCCGGCGATAGAGCAGATCGTAGCGCTGCGCGTTGCTGCGCCACGTCAGGTTGCGGGCGGCAAAGCGATGCGCCTCGTCGCCCATGCGCGCGGCGCGCCCCGGATCGCGCGCCAGCGCGCGCAGGCTCTCCGCCAGCGCGTCGACGTCGCCCGCGGGCGCGAGATAGCCGTGCACGCCGCTCTCGACGATCTCGGGAATGCCGCCCACCGGCGTCGCGACGATCGGCCGCCCGGCCAGCATCGCCTCGCAGACGCTGGCCGGCAGCCCTTCGCGATGGCTGGGCAGCGCGAAGCAGTCGGCGGCTGCCAGCACGCGCGCTAGGGCGAGCTGATCGATCGCGCCGTAGATGCGTGCGTCGACGCCCGCGCTCGCTACCGCTTTGGCAAAGGCCGTCGCCTCGTCGCTTTCGCCGGCGACGAGCAGCAGCGGCAGCTCGTCGCGCAGGCGTGCGGCCGCGGCGACGAGATCGAACGCGCCCTTCGCGCGCGACGGGCGCCCCGCGAACGCGATGACGAACCGCCCGTCGGGTATCCCGAGTTGCTGGCGCGCTTGGCCCTTGGGCAGCGGACGAAAGATGCGCTCGTCGGCGCCATTGTAGACTACCGCGACGTCGCGCTGCGCCAGCGCGCACACGTGCCGGCGAATGAAGTCGCTTACGGCGACGACGCGGCCGGCCTTACGAATCGTCTCGGCGGCGGCGCGGCGCATGCCCTCTCGGCGCCACGCCCAATCGTAGGCGTCGCTCCCGTGCGCCGTGACGATCGAAGGCAACGGCATCTTGACGGCCAGTTGGCCCGAGGGAAAGAGAAAGTGCGCGTGCACGACGTCCGGAGCGAAGGCGGCGACGATGCGGCGCAGCGCGCCTTCCACTTGGAGCGGAAGATACTCGTACGCGATCATGCGCGGCGGCACGATCGCGCGAATGGTCTCCACGCGAATGCCTTCGACGACGTCGAGATTCGGAACGCTGCGATACGCCCGCCACTTCGGCGTCCAATCCGGAGCGTGCGGCACGACGCGCACGACGCGCACGTCGTGGCCGAGCCGTGCGAGCGCTTGCGCCTGGCGCAGAACGAAGATGCCGGCCCCCGGCTGAGCCGGCGACGGAAAGTCTTTCGCGAGGGTGAGAACGCGCATCGTCAGCGGAACGCGATCGTGGCGGAGAGCGGGTCGAGCTGCGCCGGCGGAGGCCGCATCTCGACGCGCGCGGTGCCGCCCTCGATGACGCTGCCGCCGCCGAGCACGAGCGTCCGGCGGTAGCCGGGCAGTGCGAGGGGGCGCGCGGTCTGCGAGGGATTGACGGCCACGACGCACGGACCTTGGTCGCGCCCCGCCAAGTAACACGCGCCGAACGCTCGCTGGTACGTGCCCGCGACCGAGAGATCGTCGACGCGCTGCGCGGTAACGCGCGGCTGCATCGGGACGAGCTGCGCTTCGGGCATCACGTGGAAGCGCGCCGGCCCCTGATAATACTCCCAGAGCACGCTCGTCGCCGGATCGTACGAGAGCAAGAACGAGGCGTAGACGTAGAGCCGTGCGTCGAGCGAGGCGTCGGCGGCGGTCGTGTCGTTGCCGTAGCAGAAGAAGAGCTTGCCGGCGCGGGCCATCGCCAGCTCCGTCGCTTCGGTAACGTACCAGGCGTCGCCCGAAGATTTCGGCCGGCTCGGCGAGACGGCATAACACTCTTCCATCATGCCGCCGATGGCGGTCGCGTTGAGGCCGATCGCCGGCGACACCGTGCGGTCGGTAAAGTTCGCGAGGCCGTTGTAGACCACCGGGTACCCGAGCGCGCGCTGCATGGCGTTGGTCGCGCTCAGCCACGCGGCCGCGTCGTAGCGGCACGGGACCCCGCGCGTGTAGGCGAGGTCGTCGGCGTCGTCCTCGAAGATGGCGTCGAAATGGCCGTCGGCCGAGTAGCTGCGCACGTGCGCTTTCCACAAGCGCGTCATCGCCGGCGAGTGCGGGTCCATGAGATACTGCCCGGAGCGCAGCGTCGCGATGCGCTGGCCGCCGCAGTCGTGCGCGAAGGACGACTCGTCGGCCGTGTAGAGCGGCTCGCCGGAAATTTGCCGGTTCGGATCGGTGTAGAGCAGCGTCTTCACGCCGAGCGCGCGCATCCGGGGCGAATCGGCGACGTTGGTCTCGGCCCACGTGAGCCAGCGCGCCGCAACGGCGGGAGCGACGTCGTGGGTGCCCGCATAGCCGCCGAAATAGTCGGCGGTCTGCACGTGGGTTGGAGCCGCGCCGAGCAGGCAAAGCGATGCCGCGAGCGCGAGCGGAACGAAACGGCGTGTCACACGCCCTTCGTACCGCATTCGCGCCCGCGGCGGCTAGGCCTGAACGTCCCTACGCGACGGGTACGAGCAGGCAACCAGCCTTATGGGAAGACGATCGCCGCTTCGCTCGGAGCGAGCGTCGCGCCCGGCGCGGGACCCTGCGTCGAGATCGTTCCGCCGTCGAGCACGCCGCTTCCCGAGAGGACGAGCGAGTGGCCGTATTGCGGATACGGGAATGGATGCGCGAGCTGGCTATCGGGGTTTACCACGACCGCGCACGGGCCGGCAAACGTCCCGGCAACGTAGCAGTCGGCATATTGGCGGCCGTACGTTCCCCCGCTCGCGAGCAATCCCGAAACGTCGCCGGGCGCCGGTGCGAGCGGGTTGAGCGCGACGAGTTGCGATTCTGGCAGCACGTGAAGGCCAGACGGCGTTGCGTACTCTTCCCAGAAGACGGCGTTCTTGGGATCGTACGTGAGCAGAAACGACGCGTAGGCGTAGAGCCGCGCGTCGGTCGAAGCCGCCGCACTGCTCGAATCGCGAAGCTGGCATTCGAACAGCTTGCGCTGGGCGAGCACCTGTAGCTCGCTGTTCTCGATCGCCTGCCACAGCCAGCCGGTCATCTTGGGCGTGCCGTCGTCGGAGTAGCAGTGCTCGAAGTTCGCGCCCAGCGCGTTGCCGGTGGCGAGCAGCCCGAGCGCGAGCGAGACCGCGTGGCCGTTCAATCCCGAAAGACCGTTGAAGATCACCGGAACCGGCGGCGCCGCGTTGATCGCGATCCCGCCGGCGAGCCACGCAGCGTCGCTGTAGCCGCACGGCATCGCGCTGAAGGGCGTATAGGGCGCATACGCGCTCAACGGCCCGGCGTCGTCCTCGTAGACGGCGTCGTAGTGCGACTGCGAGACGACGTTGGAAACGTACGACGCGAAGTTCGCTTGAGCCGCCGCCGACGACGGATCGGTGACGTACTGCGTCACCGTGCCGTTATACGTGTCGTAGACGCGATTGCCGCTGCAGTCGTGGGCGTAGGCCGCTTCGTTGGTCGTGTAGAGCGGGTCGCCGACGGCTTCGCGGTTCGGATCGGCGTAGAGCTGCGTCTTCATCCCGGCGCCGGACGCGGCGTTGGCGTTGCTCGCGCTGACTTGCGCCCAGGTGAGGTACGCCGCCGCCGCCTGCCACGCCACCGAGGTGGTGCCCCAGGGTGCGCCGAGATAATCCGCCGTCAAGACGTGCGTCGTCGAGATCGGCGGCGGAGTCGGCGTCGGCGAGGCCCCCGGCGAGGGGCTGGGCGCCGAAACGACGATGGAGCTCGCGAGAATCGCGGCGTTCGGCGAACCGGTTCCGGTGATGCGCACCTGCGCGCCGGTGACCAGCGGCGAGCCGCCGACGATGGTCGCGCCGTTCATGACGATCGGGACCGAAGCGGCCGATCCGGCGGCGAGCGTGAAGCCGTACGAAGTCGCGCTCGTCGCGGTACCGGTCGCGCTCGTCGCGCCCGGCGCGGCGGCGTAGGTGGCGACGTAGGTGGCCGTGATGCTCGTCGCGAGCGATCCCGTGCCGGTCGCCTGCGCGTAATGGCCGGCCTGCGGCGCGCCGCCGGTGACGGTCGTCTTCGCGTTCGTATAGACGTGCATGTAGCCGACGTTCTTGCCGGCGTTGATGGTGAATCCACCGGTGAAGGTCGCCGTAATGGGGCCGGCCGCCGAGACTGTGCCCGGCTGGCCTGGAATTGGCGACGGCGACGGGGAGTTCGAGGAACCAATCGTGACCGACGTTGCGGAGATCGACGTGCTGGTCGATCCACTTCCAACCACGTGCGCTTGTTCGCCGACGGCGGGCGCGGGGCCCGAAATCGTCGTTGCTGCGGTGACGTACACGTGCACGTAACCGACGCCCTGGCCGCCTGCTACCGTAAAGCCGCCTTGGATCATGGCGACGATCGGACCGCTCACGGATGCCGTTCCGGATTGAGCGGTTGCAGTGCGTGGTTTCACGAGGGAAGAAGTGTGTGGGAGTGTGGAACCAAGCCCTCCGCCGCCGCTACAAGAAGCAAACGCGACGGCGGATAGCATTAAGAGCATTTTACATAAACGCATACATAGTTTAATTCGGACGCGTGCAGGGAAATGTTTTATTCGCCCCCACTACGGTCGAAAGAGCGCTCGTTTGAACGCTCTTGCGCCGGCGCGGCTTGGGCCGCGTCCCGAACGTTGGGCCGATGGTCCTAGCGTAACGTTGAGGCGAAGGTTGGTTGGCCGTCCTAATTTCGGCCCTGCACGCCGTTACGTTGGTACATTTGTGGGCATGGAGTAGTCACAACGACCCGTACTCTCACCCCGTACCGAAAGGGCAGCCGTGATCGCACCCATTACCAATGTCATCCGACTGTACGTTATCGAGGGGCAGGTGCTCTTTGGAAAAGCGCTCTGTCAGGTCTTCGCGATGGAATCGGACATTCAAGTGGTCGGCGACTCCGACAGCGTCTCGGTTCCAGGTCTCACCAAAGCGCGTCCCGATCTCATCATCCTCGACCTCGACGGCAGCGCCGTCGAACTCACCGAAGCGCTCGGGCTCTGTCACGAAGCCGTGCCGCACGCGCGCGTCTGCGTGCTGTCGATGCGTCCGCAAGCGGAGATCATGCAACGCTGTCTGGCCGCCGGTGCCGAGGGCTTCATCATCAAGGACGTCACGCCGTCAGAACTCATGCGTGCCGTCAAAATGGTCGCCGCGGGCGAGACCTACGTAGACCCGCGCGTAGCCGGCGGCTTGCTGCGCCGGCGCAGCATGTCGAACGGACGGCCCGATATCGACGAACTCTCGGTGCGCGAGACCGAAGTGATTCGCCTCATCGCCGAAGGCCTCTCCAACAAGGAGATCAGCGCGCGCCTCAACCTCTCGGAGAAAACGGTCAAGAACCACATCAGCCGCATCTTCTCGAAGTTGAACATCTACGCGCGCGCGCAGGCGGCGGTGCACGCGATCAAAATGGGGCTGGTCTAGCCCTCACTCCACCGGCGGAGCCGTTTGCGCGGTTTCGCCGATGATGCGGCCCAAAAGGTCGGCGCGCGTGGTCGGGCGCCGGCCGTTTCCGTTCCGGGCGCGGAATCGCTCGACGAGCACGGCGGCGTAGTCGCCCAACTCGCCGGCCAGCGGCGCGACTCGAACGATGAAGCCCGAATCCAGCAAGCGCACCAGCGGTGCGGCCGCGCCCGCGCGCAACGCGCTGAGCAGCTCGCTCGTGGCGGCTGCGAGCTCTTTCGGAAGCGTGCGGTCTCGACCGGCGGCGGTCGCTTCGGCGCCGTCGGGCGCCTGCCACCCCAGCACCACGCGGCAGCTTGCGTCGACGACGTAGATCGCCGGCGCGGTGCGCTGTCTCGCGATCTCGCCCGGGCCGGCGCCGGAGCGGGAGTGTCCGTCCATGCAGACTCGCTTGCCCGGCGTGCGCGGCCGTCAAACGGTGCGACGATTAGGGTTCGCTCAGCACGGGTTCCCGCTCGGCGGCTCCCAGCGCGGCGCGAAGCGCGGCGATCGTATCCTCGACGTCGGCGTCGGACATCGTCGGATAGAGCGGCAGCGATAGCGTTCGCCGGGCGATCGTTTCGGTGTGCGGCAGTGGGAGCGTCGAAAGGCCGCGGTAGGCGCTCATGAGGTGCGTCGGAATGTAATGAACGCTCGTCCCGATGTTAGCGTCGCGCATGCGGTCGACGACGCGGTCGCGATCGATCCCCGCCTGCGCTTCGTCGACGAGCAGAGCGAACATGCACCAGCCGTGGCGGTCGCCCGGCCGCTCGGGCGAGCTCTGCAGCGTAATGCCGGGAAGATCGCGCAAGGCCTCGTCGTAGCGCCGTGCGATGGCGTCGCGTCGCGCCTGCATTTGAGGCAGGCGGCGAAGCTGGACGCGACCGATGCTCGAAGCCAAATCGGTGATGTTGTACTTGTAGCCCGGCTCGACCACGTCGTAGCGCCACGAACCGCGATCGGCGTAGCGCTTCCACGCGTCGCGGCTCATGCCGTGGAGCGAGAGGCGGCGCACGCGCTCGGCCAGCGCGGCGTCGCGCGTCACCAGCATCCCGCCCTCTCCGGTCGAGAGATTCTTGGTGGCGTAGAAGCTGTACACCGCAGCGTCGCTGCGCGCGCCGGGCCAGCGCCCGCGATCGAGCGTCCCGGCGCCGTGCGCCGCGTCTTCGAGCACGGCGATGCCGCGCGTACGCGCGAAATCGCACAGATCGTCGATTCCCTGCGGACGTCCCCCGTAGGGCATCGCGACGATTGCCCTCGTGCGCGGCGTGACCAGCGGCGCGATCGTCTCGAGCGACGCCGAAAACGTGTGAGGATCGACGTCGCAGAAGATCGGCCGCGCGCCCAGCTCCATCGCGCACTGCGCGCCGGCGACGAAGGTGAGCGAGGGCATGATCACTTCGCTGCCGGGCCCGACGCCCATCGCGATCAGCGCGAGGTGCAAGCCCGCCGTACAGCTGTTGAGCGCGACCGCGTGCTCCACGCCGCACGCTTGCGCGAAGTCCCGTTCGAAGGCCGCGCTCTGCGGGCCGGTGGTAAGCCAGCCGTTGCGCATCGTCTCGCTCGCCGCGGCGATCTCCTCGTCGCCGACGTCGGGGCGGCAATACGGCAGAAAACTCTCACGCATGGGACGGAATCTCCTTTGCAGATGCGGTGGTATGGGCCCGGGCGGCGTGGGCGTTGGCGACGACGGCGACCAGCATGAAGGCCAGCCAGAGATATTTCATGACCATGACGTCGAGGAAGAGCGCGGCGACGAAGATGGCGATCAGCGCGGCTTCGAGGGCGAGGCGCAACGGATACTCGGCGTCGCCCGGCGCGATGTTGCGCAGCAGACGGAACTGCGCGCCCCACGCGGCCAGCAGCAGCGCCAGCCCCACGACGCCGAGCTCGACCGCGGTGCCCAGCAGCAGGTTGTGCGGTGCGCGATGCCACTGCGCGAACTGCTGCTGGTGCGCGGTCATGAACGCCTCGTCGTACGCGAAGGCAAAGTTGTTGAAGCCGGCACCGAGCAGCCAATGCATCTTGAGCGCGCCTAAGCCGACCTTCCAAATATCGACGCGGCCCGACCCGCCGCTGGTTAGCGCGGTGCCGAAGCGGTCGATCAAGCTGGCGCCTTCCATCGCGAACGCGATGGCGGCGGCCGGCACGAGCGCCGCGAGGAGACGCAGCCGTCGCCGGCTGCGGATCAAGAGATAGATCGCGATCGCACCGACGCCCAAAAAGGCGCCGCGGCTAGCGCTGACGAGCACGCCCTCCAAGAGAGCGAGGGTCGCGAGAAGGCCCACGCCGAACGTGAGCGGTTTGCGCGCGTAGAGCGTCATCGCCATGGCGATCGCCAGCGGCAGCAGCAGCGAGGCGCCGAAGTGATTGGGATCGATGAAGCTGGTGTCGGTCGTGATCCAGAGGCGATCGCCGCGCCCGACGTCGAGCCCCGAGCGGAAGAGATAGCTGCCGTAGGCGGCGGCCACGACCCCGCCCGCGAGCGTTGCGACGCTCACCCACATGGTCGCGCGGCGGTCGGCCGGAAGAATCGAAACCGCGACGTAGAGCACCAGCAGTTCGAGCGCGGTCGGCAGTAACGCGAAGACCGAAGCCGGATCGATGGCCCAAAACGCCGTCGCGGTGCACCACAGCAGCCATCCGACCCAGAGCAAGACCGCGGCGTTGGGTTTGACCGCGCGATGGGTGCGAACCAAGTAAAACAGTATGGCGAAGCCCGACGCGATCGCCATGAGCTTGGTGACGGTACCGAACGACGACAGATTGAGGATGTTGTCGAACGGCACGAGCATCACGTAGACCGTGAATGGAAAGACGATCGGCGTTACGATGCCGAGATAGACGAGCACCGGGCCGGCGATGGCGGCGATCGCCAGGGCGATTCCGGTCTTCGTGCCGGCCAACGCGGTGATCGCGAGGGAAGCGACCACGCCGAATGCCGCCACCAGCGCGCCGGCCGCCGCCGCGCGGAGCGAGGCGATCGATTTAACCGACGCTTGCACGGCGAAAACTCCTTGCGTAGTGATAGTACACCGCCACGTCGTCGAGTCGCGGTACGAGCATTTGCGACCATCGCACGCCGGTGCGGCGGGCGAAGTATCCCAGGCCGAGCCCTTGGCCGACGACGTACGCCACCGTCGAGCCGATTGCGGCGCCTTCGATCCCGGCGTGCGGCACGAGCACCAGCGTCACCGCGATGCAGATCGCGGCCGAGACGCCGGCCAGCACGAGCGGGATCTCCGGCTTTCCGAGCTTGAGCGTGTAGTAGTTCGAAATCGGGCTTCCGAGCGAGAGCGCGACGACCCCGGCGAGTAAGATGCGCAGCGAGGGCACGAGCGGAACGAACGCCGCGCCGTAGAGAAGCCCGACCAAGAACGGCGCCAGCGCGAAGAGCCCCACGCAGACGGCCAGCGCGGCCAGCAAGTTATTGCGCACGCAGCGCGCCGCGAGCTGCGCTGCGGCGGCGGGCTGCAGGCTGCCGATATGCGGCGAGCTGACGAGCGCGGCGACCTGCGTGGGAACCAGCAAGCTCTCCGCACCCGAAACCGCGACGGTGTAGAGCCCCAGTTCCGCGGGCGGAAGCAGCACCGCGACGATGTAGAGATCGGCGCGATAGTTGAGCAGCGAGACGAAGCCGGTCGCGGCGATCTTGAGCGCCATGTGCCAGAAGCGCCGTACCGGTACGGGCTGGCCGCGCTCGAGGCGGCGCGAGTGCACCAGCATCGCGGCGTAAGCGGCGAAGGCGACCAGCGAGGTCGAGGCGATCCAGGCGGCGATCGCAACGAAGGGGCTGCGCGCGACCAGGAAGAGCCCGGCACCCATGAACGACAGGGTCGCGAGCGTGGTGGCCAGCGCGACCGTCGTCGCGTAACGCACGCGGCGGATGCCGACGACGTAGCCGGTGACGACGTTGACGGCCGCCACGGCCGGCAGCGAGGCGATTGCGGCGGGAGCGGCCCACAGGCTGTGGCCGATCGCCGCGAGCGCGAGCACGCCGAGGGCGGCGACCGCGATGAATCCGAGCGCGGCGTACGACGCGGTGGCGACGATCCGCCTGCCGGAGCGTTCGTTGAGCATGAAGTACGACGTGGCCGACATCAGGCCCGCGAAGCCGGTCGAGAGCAGGCCGGCCTGAACCATCGGCAGCGCGTACACGCCCTTGCCCGCAGGGCCGAGCAGCCGCGCGGTGAGCACGCCCAAGATCAGCGCCGCCAGCACGTTGGCGATGCGCAGTGCGAAGGTGAAGATCCCATCGGAGATGGCGCTGCGCGTCCCCGGCCCGATGCTAGACGGCACGATGGAAGAGAAACTCCACGGCGGTCTTGACGACGACGATCGCGTCCAGGACGAGCGATGCGTGCTCGACGTAGAACAGGTCGTAAGGCACCACGTAGGGCATGTCGCGCGGCTCCAGATTGCGCTTGAGCTGCACTTGCGCCCAGCCGGTGACGCCCGGAAGGACGACGTGACGCTCCTCGTAGTGCGGAATCGTTCGGCGGAACTCGCGCGCGAAGGATTCCATCTCGGGCCGCGGGCCGACCAGCGACATCTCGCCGCGCAGCACGTTGATCAGCTGCGGCAGCTCGTCGATGCTGAAGCGGCGCAGGAACGCGCCCAGCGGCGTGATGCGCGCGTCGCTCGGGCGCGCCCAAGCGCTGCCGGCGTCGCGCACCATCGTTCGGAACTTGAAGATCTCGAAGGGCACCCCCGAGCGCCCGACGCGCGCCTGGCGGAAGAAGAACGGCATGCCCGATTCGGCGACGATGCAGAGCGCGGCCGCGACCATCAGCGGCGAGAGCAGCGTGAGTCCGATCGCGGCGAGCGCGACGTCGGCGGCGCGTTTGATCGAGCGATAGATGGAATGCGTTTCGCGCCACTGGGCCTCGGGGGTCGCGAACGCCGCCCGCGCGTGTGCGGGTACCTGGGCGGCATGGCGAGCGCGATGGAGCAAGGCGTGCATCGACGCGATCGCGATCGCGGAGATGGCCAGGGCCGTAACGGCCGTTCCCGTCGCGACGCCGCCGATCGCGTGAACGACCAGCCAGAAGGGGAGCGCGGCCAGCACGCACCCGACGAACACGTGATACGCTTCGTCGCGCCAGTGGACCGCGTACGAGCGCTGATACGCGCCGCACGCCGTCATGGCGGCGCACAGCACGACGCAGGCGGCCGGTCCGACGTCCGGCGGAACGCCGGCCGCGTAGCAGGCGGCGAGCGTCGCCAGCACGTCGACCCCCAACAGCGCGAGCGTCCAGGGCACCGTCAACCGCTCCGGCAGTGGCCGGCGCGGGAGCGCCTCGTACGCGGTGCGGTCTCGAACGGAGGCGTACACGGCGGCCTTCACGCTCGTCCCGCCGCTGCGGGCGCGCGGCGAAGCGACGAACGGAGGCGCGAATACATTCCAAATGCCGCGCCTTCGCGATGCAGTTCGGTATACGCGATCGTGCGCGCGCCCAATCCGCGCTTGAAACGCTCGACGCCGGGCAGGCCGGCGCTGGCGCCGAGGTTGTACCACGCCAGGCCGCGGGCCGCGGCGGCGCGGATCAGCGCGAAGTTGAGCGCGTTGCTCGGGCGCAGCCGAGCGTAATCGTGGCGCATGGCCGCACTCCAAAAGAAGAGCTCGCGCGCGCCGTAGAGCACGACGCCGCCCGCGATGGGGTGATTATCGCACTGCGCGATCCAAATCTCGACGTCGGAGCCTCCGAACGCGACCAGCGCGTCGAGCAGCTCCCGCGCGAACGGCGGACGGGCCAGTCCCCAGCGCTCGGCCGACTCGCGCAGCATGCCGTAGTACGTGCTCGCGCCCAGGCCCGAGGAGACCGGCGCGCAGGTGACGCCGCGGCGCTCGGCTTGTCCGGCCATGCGGCGCGTCACGCCGTCGACGCCTTCGAGCACTCGGTCGATTCCGACCGTGAGATCGATCGCCGCGGTTTCGTGGGCGATCGCGCGCCAGCCGGGCGGCTGCGGCGCCTCCGCCAACGGCCACGGCGTGATCGTCAGCGCGTCGCAGCTGCGCGAGACGGCGGCGATCGCCTCTTCGAACGCGTCGCGCGAAGCCGGCGTTCCATCTTCGGCGAGCGCGCACGTATACGCGCCCATCGGCATGCCGACGAGCTCTTTCCAGCCGAGGCGGCCGCCTGCGACCTGCACCAGCGGAAGAAGCAACGTGCCGGCGCCGGTTCGCACGCGCACCGGATGCGGCGTCAGATGCGGAAACGCGGCCGCGAGCGCCATCGTCCACGCCGGACGGGCGAAAAACGTCGGTGCGGGGTGGGCGACGTCGAAACGCTGCCAGCGTTCGAGCGAGACCGGTTCGATCACGTGACGACCTCCCAAGCGTTGAGAATGCGATCGATGGAGCGCTCGGAGCCGTAGGAGCGTGCGACCATCTCGGCCGCGGCGTACTGCGCGTGCAGCGTCCCCGCACGGTGTCGTGCCAGGAGCGTCCGTAAGCCGTCGATCATATCGCGGCGCCCGCCGATCTGCGTTGCGTAGGGAAACGGCTTCGACCACATCACGAAGCGCCCAAACGACAGCGCCTCGAGCACCATCAGGGAAAGGCCGTCGCGCGGCGTGAGCCGGACGAGCACCGTGGATTGCTGGTAGACTTCGTGCAAGTCGCCGCGCCACCCGAGGTTGACGACCTCGATGCTTTCCGGCGCGCGAAGTTCGGCGCCGCCGACCACGAAAACGCGCAAGGGCTCGCCGGCGAACTCTTGGAGCACCGCTTCGTACTCCGAGCGGCCGTAGAACTCCGGTCGCGCCTTGGGGATGTAGAGCAGTACGGTGAAGCGTTCCGGCAGCGGCGTAACGCCCGTCGAGTGCTGGCGCAGCGGCAGCGGAACGATCTCCGATTCTAGGCCCAGCGCGCGAAGTTCGTCGGCAGTCCACGCGACTTCGGTCAAATGCTTGACGCGCCGCGACTGCATCTGCCGGCGCACCCAGTCGGCGTTGCGCGCGTGTTCGATATCGGAGCCCACCCAGTGCACGATTCTGGGCTTGCGCAGCATGCGGGCCCAGAGGTGAACCCAGCGATCGGTGATCGGGCTGCCGATCGAATACCAGACGTCCGAACGAAGCAAGTTGTAGAGCGCGCTGAGGACTTCGAGGCGCGACCCGGTGCGCAGAACGTGGACGTTCCAGGCCGGCGACCGGCGTTCGACCTGCTTCGCGACCTCGGCGGAGAAGAGCCCCAAGCCGGAGATGGCGGCGCGCCGCTTGCGCGCGGGATGGGCGCGCATGCTGCTCTCGAGGACGCCGTCGACGAAGCGCTCGATCCCTCGCGCCACGTCGGCAGCGGCGTAGTGCTCGCCGACGAACGCGCGGCCGATCGCGTTCGGGCGCAGCGTGCCGGCGGCGTGTTCGGCGGCGAGCCGCTGCAGCACGGCCAGCGCTCGATCTTCGTCGCAGACGGCGTGCACGCCGGGAAGTTCGTGCGTCCACACCACGTGGCGCGCGTGGGCGAGCGCCTCGAGAACGAGAACCGACATGCCGTCGTGGTCGGTCAATCGCAGCAAGACGGTCGACGCGTCGAGTTCGTTGCCGGCATCGTGCACGTAGCCGGCGAACGCGACGTTTTCGGGAGCGTGCGGGTCGGCCTCGCCGGCTCCCAGCACCGCGAACTCGACGTCCGGCATCGCGCGCGCGATGCGGTAGACGCGCTGCTCGCCGTAAAAGGACCGGCGCGGGTGCGGCAGATAGGTGAGCACGCGGAAGCGTTGGGGCAGCGGCGCCACGCGCGGCTGCAGCTCCATCGCGCCGACCGGTACCCAAGCCGCGGTGACGCCGAGCGCGCGTAGCTCGTCGACGAGCCAGGGAGCGACGGCGGCGTTGTGGTAGCCGCGCCGCTCGATCACGGCCATGTCGAACGGCGACTCGGCGGCGATCAGCACGTCGCTGCCGGCCCAGATCACGACGACCGGCACGCCGCGCGCCGCTGCGGCCTCCGAAAGCGCGACGTTGGGCCCCGGGCCGCCGAAGCAGATCAGCGCGTCGGCGCGGCGCAACGCCAGCAGCGCGCGGACGGTTCCCAGCCGGGTGTTGGAATAGGCCGCGAACTCCCACTGCGGCGAATGCCGGTTCATCACGCGGGCGAGATAGCGCGCGTGATACTCGAAGCCGAGAACGATGGCGCGGCGGCGTCGCATGCGTTATTCCGCCGCCCGCGCCAGCGAAAGGAAGGCGGCGACGTCGAGCGGTCCGGCGTGGATGTAGCGCACGACCCCGTGGCGATCGACGAAGAGCGTCGTGGGGATGACCCGTGCGTCGAGCGAGCGGCGGGTCGAACTGTCGGCGTCGATGTAGACGGGGTACGTCACGCCGTACGCTTGCAGAAACTGCTTGACGCGATCGCCGCTCTCGCTTTGATCGACGCCGACGACCTCGATCCCGTCGCGCGCCAGTGCCGGCGCGGCGCGCGAGAGGGCGGGCATCTCCTGATTGCACGACGGGCACCAGCTCGTAAAGACGTTGATCAGCATCGCGTGCCCGGCGCGATCGCCCGGCAGCGAGGCGGCATCGCCGTCGAGCGTTCGCAGGGGAACCGAGGCGAGGGCTTGGCCGGATTTCAGCGGGGGCGGCGGGCTGACGAACCCGAAATGGCGCGCCACGCGGTACGCGAACGGGCGCACGCCCGGCGAGCCCGCCGCAGCGGCAGCGAGAAGGAGCACCGCTCCAAGCAGCGCGGCGTTGCGAAACCGTCTCGCACTCATACTGCGACCGTACCAGAGCGGCGGCGGCCGGTCGTGGCCCACCTTTCCCGGCCGGGGCGGGACTCATGAACCATCGCGCCTGCGGCACCCGGACATTCACGGACTCCGGCGCGCCGTCTACGATACAACCATGCGCCGATGTCTCTTCACGATGGCGATCCTGGCCGCAATGGTTTGCTCCGTCGCTTTAGTGCGTGCTGCAACCACCGCGCCGGTCGCCGCCACGACGGTGATCCATCCTGGCGACCAGCTGGCCGTTTCGGTCTTCGGAGACCAAAGCCTGACCCAAACGGTGATGGTCCTTTCCGACGGAACGGTCGACTATCCGTTGGTCGGACGAGTTTCGGTGGCCGGGAAGACGCCCGACCAAGCTGCCGACGCGCTGGCATCGCATTTGCATACCTACGTGCGCCACCCGGTCGTCACGGTCGCGATCACGCAACTGGCTCAGCCGACCGTGCTCGTGCTCGGCGACGTGAAGAACCCGGGCAAGTATCAGTTGCGCTCCGACGGTAAGGTGTCGGATGCGATCGCGGCGGCCGGCGGCATTGCGGTGGAAAACGGCGCGTATCCGATGGCGCGCGTCGCGGACGCCCAAGGCAACGTGACCAACGTGCCGCTCGAACAGCTGCTGCGTAAAGGCGACACGGCGGTGGACGAAACGCTGGGCGAGGGCTCGGTCGTCTACGTTCCTGGCCCCGAGCAGTTTACGGTCGACGTGGCCGGCGCGGTCGATCATCCGGGCGACGTGCAAGTCGCGCAAGGCGACCATCTTTCCGTTGCCATCGCCAAGGCCGGGAACAGCGCCAACTCGCAGGCCGATCTCAATCACATTCGCGTCATCCGCACCGGTCCGGACGGCAAGCAGACGACTCAGGAGATCAACCTCTATCAAGCCCTGCAACAGGGCGACGAAAGCGCCGACATCGCGCTGAAAAAAGGCGACGTCATCTACGTCCCCACCATGAAGAAGAACAACGGCTTCTTCAGCACCGTGGGCACCGGGCTGCTCTACCTCTTGTCGCGAGTCATACCGTAGCCACCCAAGCTTCAGCAAAGGACGTAGGAAGTTGCTTCAACTAGAGGGCGGCGCGCCGGCGTCGATTTCGGCACAGAGCGAAGGAGGCCAGGCGGACTTCGCCGGCATTGCCCGCGTCTTCGCGCGGCGAGCCCGGCCGATGCTGGCCATTTTTCTCGGATTCGTGGGGCTGGTGCTGGTGCTGACGCTGGTGCTGCCCAAGAGCTACACGACGACGGTAAAACTCATCGCCGGAAACCCCGGAGGGAGCGTCAACGTCGGCGATCCGAGCGCGGCCGGCCCGGATAGCCAGATTCCCGTGCTCAACGCGCTGCTCACCGCCAGCGGCGTGCAATCCGCCGAAACGTACGTCGAGCTCTTCAAGGAGCTGCCGGTTGCCGAACAAGTCATCGCGGCGCTCGGATTGCACGTCTCGCCGCAGGCGCTGCTGCGGCACGTCGACGTGAAGCCGGTAACCAACACCTCGATCCTCGCGCTCTCGGTCCGCTGGGGCGATCCCAACGTCTCCGCGCAGATCGCCAACGAGTTTGGCAACGTGGTGGTCGATCGCGAGCGGCAGCTCGTCGCCAGCCAAGCCGACACGGCGATCGGATTCTTGAACCAGCAGATGCCGTCGGCGCAGAAGGCGATGACCGACGCCCAGACGCAGCTGGCCAGCTACGAAGCGTCGCATCACATCGCCGATATCACCGCCCAGACCCAATCGGCGATCGGCGCGCTCGCGGCGCTCGATGCCAAGGTCGGCCAGACGCAGGCCGACGGGCAGCAGGCCTCCGCGGAATTGGCGAGCGCTCGCGCGCAGCTCGCCAGCACGCCGGCGACGATCTCGGGCAGCCAGACGGTCGCCGAGAATCCCGTGCTCCAGCAGCTGCAGACGCAGCTCTCGCAAGTCGACGTGCAGCTTCAGACCGCCCTGCAGCAATACACCGACAAGCATCCGACCGTGATCGCGCTCAAGGCCCAGGAGGCGCAAATCAAGCGCGAGATCGCGGCGCAGCAAGCGACCGTCGTCGCCAATACCAACACCGTGCCCAATCCGCTCTACCAGCAGCTTCAGGGGCAGGTGGCCCAGTTCTCGACGCAGATTGCTTCGGATAAGGCGCAGGTCGAAGCGCTTCACAAACAGCAGCAGCAGCTCGCGCCGCAGCTCGCCGGATTGCCGGCGCAGGCCGCGACGCTGGCGAATCTGCAGCGCCAGGCCAAATCGGCGGAAGACATTTTCGGCGCGCTCCAGCAAAAATACAATAACGCGGCCATTGCCAAAGACACGGCGTTGAGCAACGTCACGATCACGCAGCCCGCCAGCGCGCGCTTCGCGAGCGTCTCGCCCAACCTGATCATGAACCTGCTGCTCGGCATCGTGCTGGGGCTGGTGCTTGCAGTGCTCGGCGCGTTCGTGATCGATTACCTCGACAACACCATCAAAGACGATCGCGAAGTCGAGGAAGAGCTCGCGCTGCCGCCGCTCGCGGCGATCCCGCTGGTCAAGATGCGCAACGGTTCGCCCGAGCTGCCGTGGGTGCGCACCATGTCGGTCGAGGCGTTCCTTCAGTTGGTCACGTCGATCAAATACGCGTCGGACCGGCCCCTCAACACGCTGGTCGTCACCAGCCCGACGCAGGGCGACGGAAAATCGACGGTTGCGCTCAACGTCGCGCTGGCCATGGGCGAGCTCGAACCGCGCGTGCTGCTGGTCGATGCCGATCTGCGCCGCGCCTCGCTCCACCTCAAGCTGCGCATGAAGAACGAGCGCGGGCTCTCCGATATTCTCGTCGGCCGCTCGCGCCTCGCCGACGTGCTGCAAGGTACGCGGTATCCCGGCCTCGACGTGCTGACCTCCGGCACGCCGACGCCCAATCCGATCAAGCTGCTGGAATCGACCCGGATGGACGACTTTCTGCGCGAAGCGCAACAGCACTATCGCTGCGTCGTCATCGACGGAACGGCTCTTTCGGTGAACGTCGACTCTGCCGTGGTGGCCCGCAAGGCCGACGGTACCGTGATCGTGCTCTCCGCGAATCAGACCGATCTGCGCGATGCCAAGCGCGCGCTGCGGCGTCTCCAGCAGGTCGGCGTCCACAACATCCTGGGCTACGTCCTCAATCGCGTCGTCCCGAGAAGGCAGGATTACCAAGCCTACGAGCTTCGCGCCGGTACGGAAATCGAACCGAGCGAAGAAGCCATGATCACCGCGTAGCGGCCGGAGCTTTACGAACGTGGCGCCGAGTCTCGGCGATCTCCAACCCGCCGTGGGACGCTTGCGCTCGGTGCACTTGATCGAGGCGCAGGCGCTCTTCGTGCCGATTCTCGCCGACGTCTTTGCCGAGCTCGGCCTGGAGCTGCGCAGCGTCTCGGCCGACATCGACATGCACCGCCTGCTCGACGATCAGCCCGACGTGCTCTTCGTCGACGCCGACTTCGTCAATCAGGAACCGCTTCGCTTGGTCAACGCGTTGCGCATGCTGGTTCCGGCCGCGGTGATCTGCGTCTATACCGGGCAGCGAAGTCCCGACTGGGCGAAGGCCTGTCAGTTTGCCGGGGCGACGGCGATCTTTAGCAAGAACGCGCACCGTCGCGAGATCGTCGAAGGCATGGCGCGGGCCCTGCGGCACGAGCCCTATACCGACGCGCGGCTGCGCGACTAGGCCATTCGCCCCACCGCGCGGGACGGGCCGCATCATCCCGGTGGCCGCGTGCGGGTCTACCATAAGACGAACCCACTTCTTGGAGATTGCATGACCATGCCGATATCGATTCGCTGGCGCGTCGCAGCCGCCGTCTTGGCGGCCGCCGGGCTGGCCGCGTGCAACGGAAACTCCGCAGTGCCGGCTTCGCCCGGCGCCGTGCAGAACGCGCCCATCGTCGACCAGCAGCCCGCGCCCGGAGCGCCCGCGGTCGCGAGCGTGCCGGCCGCTCCGGCGCAACAAACCAACCCCAATGCGCTCGGGCCGGTCGTCATTTCCCCCGGCGCGGTCAATGGCGCCGACAACATGTTCAGCCCAAGGGACGGCGACATGAAGGACGGCGGACAAGGGCAGAACGTCGACGGCGTTTCGTGCGACCGGACGATGGTGACGAACCTCTATCACGTGCACGTCTATCTGGGCATCGTCGATAACGGACGGCTCGTCGCCATGCCGGACGCGGTGGGCATGGTCGATCCCGGCCCGGATGCGAACGGCTACACGAACACGGCGCAGTGCTTCTATCACATTCACACGCACGACGCGTCGGGCATGATCCATCTTGAAGTCGACCGCAACCTGCCCTACAGCGACGTCATCTTCAAGCTGAAGAATCTGTTGGACATCTGGGGCGTGCCGCACGACTCGACGCGGTTCGGGCCGTTCCAGGGTCCGGTTCACGTCTTCGTCGGCAACGTGCCGCTCAAGCAGACCGTGGTGAGCCACTACGCCCCGTACAACGGCAACTACGAGGATATCCGCCTGCGTTCGCACGAAGCGATTTGGATCGAAATCGGCTCGAAGTACTACACGCAGACGCAGCTTCCGTCGGTGACGTTCTACACCGAGTACTAGGGCCGGGAGGCCTGCAATCGTCGACGCACCGGCAGCCTTGCGAGGCTGCCGGCGCTCGCGTTTACTGCGGCGCTGCGGGCTCGGGCTCGCGCACCATGCACGAGGTCATGACGGCGTCGGTCATGCCGTGAATGAGGCGCTTGTCGGCCGGCGCGATCGTCGCCAGAATGCCGCCCAAGCGCACGTCGTCGTCGCCGGTCACGAAGTAATACGGGCAGAGCCGCACCCGCCCGTCGTAGGTGCGAATCTCGTCGCGCTCGCGGTCGAGATAGCTTTGGCGAACGCGCTTACCCTTATGGAAACGCTGCAGGATATAGGGCGTTTTATCGAATGAGGCCAGCGCGTTTTCGACCGTCGCCTGCCACTCTTCGCGCGTGAGATCGTTGGCGATCTTGACGCCGCGCGAACCCCAAGCGAGTTCGGAGAAGCCCGACGGTTTGACGACGTAGTCGCGCTCGCTCTTCCCTAGATCGATCAGTCGCCGGAAATCGGCGACGGGCGAGCCGCCGGCTTCGAGGCCGGCGATGACGGCTTGCGGTGGCAGCGGACGCGGATCCATCACCCACGTCTTCGGAAAGACGTCGCGCAGGCGTTCGAAGCGTTCCGCGCCGAGTTCGGCGCGCCACGTGGCTTCCAGCGCGTAGTGATGGAAGAGCGCGAACGCGAGTTTCTCTTCCAGATTGGCCTTGGGCGGGGGCGTCATCTTCACGCGGTTGTGGCGCGCGCTGTAGAGCATGAGCTCTTGCTTGGGAACGTTGAGCAGATCGAAGAGCTCGAAGTTGCGATAGAGCGCGTCGAGGCGCTCCTCGCGCCCGTCCTCGTGACGGATGAAGAGCCCTTCCTCGCTGAAAAACACTTCTTGCGGTTCGCGCAGCCAAGCGTTGGCCAGGCCGAGACGGCGCACCGTCGCCGCGAGCCAGCCCATTTCGTTGCGATAATCTTTCGACTCGTCGGAGACGACGATCGCGACGGTCGGGCGCTGCGCGCCGGTGACGTGCTGGAGCATCGCGCCGAAGCCTTTGGGAATGCCGTCGGTACCGCCGACGCTCTCGAGCCCGAGCTGGCAGTACGCCTCCATCGTCGCACCGACGAATCCCATGCCGCCCGGAACGCTGTCGAGCTCGGTCGCGGCGAAGCCGAAATCGGTGACGATGAGATCGGGGCGAAAGATCGACGGAATCTCTTGCTTGAAGCGGTTTTGGCGGGCGAGCTTGACGATCTGCTCGGGCTTACCGCGATCGAGGTATTCGGCGATGAAGGCTGGAGCGGTGCCGCGCGCGCTGCGATTGTAGAGGCCGTTGAGCGTGCGGTAGAAGGCGAGCAGGTCGGCACCCAGGCGCTCGATTTCGGCGAACTGCTCCGGCGTCAAAGCGAACGGCTCGGGGCTGACGCGCCAGGCGATGCGTTCGTTCTCGTCCTCGACCCGGAAGAGTCCGGGCGGTATCGCATCGTAGAGGTGGTGCGCTTGGTCCCGAGCCGTGAGGTTCGGTGAAATGGCCGTACATGGCATGATGAAAGAGGCGGTCTCCCTATCGACACCAGCCGGGGATCTTGGAACTATTGAACGCGATATAGCGGCGTCGCATATTCCCCCCTAAGAAATACCCCGCCCGCCCAAGGGTTGCACGGGGAGCCTATTTGATCGTCACGGCGCCCGGGGTGAGCATGGCGCCCTCGATCCGCACGACGCCGCCGGCGTAGGCCAGGGTGAGGTGCAGCGTCCCCTCGATGCCGAGGGGACGGAGGTTGAGGTTCTCCAGGACGCGCGAGACGCGCTCGCCGGCGACGAAATGCAGCTCGACGGCTCGGCTGAACGAGCCGCCTGGGGCGCTGTAGGTGGCGGTGACGGGGACGGCCAGCTCCTGCGACGCGGTGAGCGTGGGCGTGCCGCGAACGCAGTAACCGATCGCCACCGGCGCTCCGCGCACCGTCAGCGTCTCCTGGGTGCAGCGCGATTGCGCGCCCGCAGCGGCCGGAAGGGCCGCCAGAGCGAGGAGGGCCAGGGCGGCGGCAATTCGAGGCATCACGATGGGCAACGATTCGCGTGCCGCAAAGGTCGCACCCCCGCGCGGCGCCTCCTTTCGTTGACGCGGCGGGTATAGTCTAAGTGGTGCAACCCGTCATCGATCTCGTCGCTCTCGATCTCGACGGCACGCTGCTCGACGGGCGCGAAGGGATCTCCCCGGCGAACCGGCGCGCCGTGCGAGACGCGCTCGAAGCCGGCGTCCGCGTGGTGCTCGTCACCGGCCGGGGCGCCGACGCGCCCGCGCGTCTCGTCCGCGAGCTGCAGCTCAACGTGCCGTGCATCTGCGCGCACGGCGCGCTGACGAAGGATTTTCTCTCGGGCCGCACGCTCGGCCACATTCCGGTGCCGCTGCAATACGCCGTGCCGATGGTCGAGTACGCGGAGAGCAACGCGCTGCCGGTGGCGATCTATCTCGACGAACGCTTCCACCGCCCGGCCGGCTCGCCGCCGTACATGGACGACATGCGCGGCCCGCACTGGTGCGAGGTGCCGTCGCTGCTGCCGCTGTTGGGCAAAGCGCCGACGTTCGTCCGGTTTCTCGGCGCCGAATCGGTCGCCGCCATGCGCGAAGCCTTCTCGGATCTCCCGGTGCATTTCAAGTACGAAACGTGGGAGGGGTTCGAGGAGTGCGCGGTCACGAGCCTCGAGGCCACCAAAAAGAACGCGCTGGAGCGTCTCTGCGGCGATCTCGGCGTGGCGCGCGAGAACGTGCTCGCATTGGGGGACTCGCGCAACGACGTGCCGATGATGCGCTGGGCCGGCGTGGGCGTCGCCATGGGGAACGCGCCCGCCGACGTGATTCGCGCGGTCGGCCGGTCGACGGCGCGGTGCGAGGACGACGGCGTCGCGGTCGCGATCGAGCGCTACGTTCTGGCGCCGCAGGGCGCGCGCGAGCGCAGCGCGTGAACGCGGGCGTCCCTTCGCCGCAGTACGACGCGAAACTGCGCGCCGTGCTCGAGGCCGGCGATTGGCAGGGTTTGCGCGAATTCGCCCGGGAAGAAAACCAGATTCCCGACGACGTCTACGATCGCGACGAACACTTCTGGGAGGTGCTGATGCACAAGATTACCGCGAACCGCTTCGATCTGCCGGCGCGGCGTGCGGCCTCGCAGGCGTGGCTCGAAGAGCGCGGCTACACCACCGACGTCGGGGGATACTAAGGCGCCCGTGCGCGTTCGCGTTCTGCCCTTCGCGCGCGTCCGCGAACTGCTCGACGGGCCGGAGATCGCGCTCGAACTGGCCGAAGGCGCGCAAGTGTCGGATGCGTGGAACGCGCTCGAACGCCTGGCGCCGCCGCTGCACGATCTCGCCGCGTCGACGCGCCTGGCGCGCAACGGCCGCATCGTGAGCGGCATCGAACCGCTCTGCGACGGCGACGTCGTCGCACTGCTTCCGCCGGTCGGCGGCGGCTAGCCGCGTGGCGTTTCGCATCGTCGCCGAACCGATCGATCCCGCGCGCGTGCTGGCCGCAGTCGCCGCCGCGCGCTACGGGGGCGTTGCGAGTTTTCTGGGCGTCGTGCGCGAGCGCGCCGACGACGGCCGCCCGGTGACCGGGCTTTCGTACGAGGCCTTCGAGCCGATGGCGGTGGCCGAGTTCGAGGCGATCGCGGGCGAGGCGCGCGAACGGTTCGGAGACGTCACCATCGCGATCGAGCATCGCGTCGGTGCGCTGGCGGTCGGCGACGTTGCGGTCGCGGTCGCGGCCGGCGCCGTTCATCGCGACGCCGCGTTCCAGGCGTGCCGCTACGCGATCGACGAGCTCAAGCGGCGAGCGCCGATTTGGAAGAAGGAAGCCTACGCCGGCGGTGCGAGCGAGTGGAGAGAGAACGCCTGTGGCGGGTAATCTGGAGCTGACGTCGGTCGAGGCGCAGCGCAACCGCGTCGCGGTGCTGTGGTACGAGCCGCGCCGGCCGCGCGGGATCTCGCTGGTGGCCGGGCACGGCTATTCGTCGAGCAAACACAACCTCGATCCGCTCTGCGGCTTTCTCTCCAGCCACGGATTCGGCGTGTACAGCCTCGATTTTCCCGGGCACAAACTCGGCGCCAGCGGCGGCGCGCTGCGCGGCGTCGACGATTGCATCGACGCGATGGCCTCGGTCGCGCGGTTCGCGCGCGAGCGCGGCGACGAAGCGCTCTACGCGCTCGGGCACAGCATGGGCGGGATGACCGCGATCTTTACCGCGGCGCTCGACGAACGGATGCTCGGCGCGATTGCGATCGCCACCGGCTACGGGCGCCCGGCGTCGATCTCCGCGCTGACCAAGGCCGGCGCCACCGACTTTCGCTCGAAGTACGTCGTGGGAGCGACGCTGCCCGAACTCGTCGCCGGCGTCGACGAACGCTACGACGCGCTGCTGCCCCGCCTGGCCGGGCGCCGATGCGCGTACGTCGCGGCCGATCGCGACGCGATGGTGACCGCCAAAAGCGTGCGCGATCTCTACGATCGCGCGCCCGACGACAAATGGTTCGCGACGATCGCGAGCGATCACACCTACGCCGCCGAGCACGCGCGGCCGGCCGTGCTGCAGTGGCTCGACGAGCGGCACCCGCGGCCGTGAGCGCGCTCGGCCCCCGCGCGCTGCGGCGCTACAGCCGCCACCTGCTGATTCCGGAAGTCGGTTTGGAAGGGCAGCGCCGCCTCGCCGCCGCCCGCGTGCTGGTGGTGGGCGCGGGCGGCTTGGGTTCGCCTGCGCTGCAGTATTTGGCCGCCGCCGGCGTGGGGCGCATCGGCATCGTTGACGACGACGTCGTCGACGAAACGAACCTCCAGCGCCAAACGATCTATGCGACCGCCGACGTCGGCAGCGGCAAGGCGGAAGTCGCGGCGCGCCGCCTGCACGAACTCAATCCGCTCGTCTCGATCGACGCGATCGGCACGCGTTTGGACCCGCGCAACGCACGCGCGCTGATCGGCGCCTACGATCTCGCGCTCGACTGCACCGATCGCTTCGCGACGCGCTACCTCATCAGCGACGCGTGCGTGCTCGAAGGCAAGCCCGACGTGTACGGATCGATCTTTCGCTTCGACGGCCAGGTGAGCGTCTTTGCCGCGGCGGGCGGCCCGTGCTACCGCTGCCTCTATCCCGAGCCTCCGCCGCCCGAGAACGCGCCGACCTGCGCGGAGGGCGGCGTGCTGGGCGCGCTCGCGGGCTTGGTCGGCACCTGGCAGGCTGGCGAGGCGCTCAAGCTGCTGCTGGGCATCGGCGAACCGCTGTCGGGGCGGCTGATGCTGATCGAAACGCTCGAAGCGCAGGTGCGCGAGGTGCGATTCGAGCGGGACCCGCAGTGCGCCGCGTGCGGCGCGGCCGCGACGCTCGACGATTTAACCGCGGTTGTCTACGAGCGAGACGAACCGGCGGCAGCCGACGAGCTCGAAGCTGGGGAGCTCGACGAAGCGCTCGCGACGGCGCGCTTGCTCGACGTCCGCGAACCGCACGAGGCGGTGCTCGGTTCGGTCGAATCCGCGGTCTGCATTCCCGCTTCGCAGCTCGAGGCGCGCATGCACGAGCTCGACAGCGCGCAGCGCTACGTGGTCGCGTGCCGCGTCGGCGCGAAATCGCGCTGGGCGGCCGAACGCCTGCGCGACGCGGGGTTCGAACGCGTCGTCCACTTGCGCGGCGGGCTGCTCGCTTACGCCGCGCTGCACGCCGGTTTCGAGGCCTTCTGAAGGCGGAGCTCAGGAATTGTTCGGCCGTGGCGGGAAAACGCCGGTCATGAACATGCCGATTCTCACCGCAGCGTCTCTCGCTGCTTTTATCGCAGCCGCTCCGGCGGCCGCGGCGCCCGCGACGTGGACGGTCGATCCGGTGCATTCCAACGCGCAGTTTACCGCCCGGCACTTCGGCATCGTGCCGGTGATCGGGACGGTTCCGATCGTCTCCGCGTCGGTACAGATCGAGCCGGGATCCGAGATTCCCGTCGCGGTCAGCGCGCAGCTGGACGCTTCGAAGATCGACACGCACAACGACTCGCGCGACGCCGACTTGCGTTCGGCGCATTTTTTCAACGTCGCGGAGACGCCCACGATCTCGTTCGCGAGCACCAAGGTGGAGGGAACCGACCCCAGCCACTTCACGATCGACGGCAATCTCACGATGCACGGGCAGACGCACCCGGTCGTGCTCGACGCGCACGTTGCCGGCGCCGGAAAGTCGCCGCGCGGACGCTCGATCGTCGCCTATGCGGCGACCGCCACCGTCGATCGCACGCAGTGGGGAATGACCTACGGGCCGGCGATCGTGTCCAACGGCGTCGATCTCTCGATCAACGTCGAGGCCGACGGTCCGTAAGCGCCTTCCCGAGCGCGAACCAACCGGCGATGCGGAATAAGCCGTTCGGCCCCACCGGAACCGCCGTCGCGGCGATCGGTCAGGGCACGTGGGACATGCCCGAGAGCGGCGCGCGGCTCGACGAAGCCAAGCGCGCGTTGCGCCGCGGCGTCGAGCTGGGGATGACGCATCTCGACACGGCCGAGATGTACGGCTCGGGACGCGTCGAGGAACTGCTGGGCGAAACGATCGCGGGCATCGCGCGCGAGCGGCTCTTCGTGACGACGAAAGTGCTGCCGGGCAACGCGACGTACCGCGGCACGTTGCAAGCCGCCGACCGCAGCTTGCGCCGGCTGCGCCTGGAGTACGTCGACTGCTTCTTGCTGCACTGGCCCAGCGAGCATCCGCTCGAGGAGACGATGCGCGCGCTCGAGGCGCTGGTCGGGGCAGGGAAGGCGCGGCTCGTCGGCGTGAGCAACTTCGACGCCGACGAGATGCTCGAGGCGGCGTCGTATTTGCGGACGGTTCCGCTGAGCTGCAACCAGGTGCTCTACCATCTGCGCGAACGCGGGCCCGAGCACCGGCTCGTTCCGCTGGCACGCGAACGCGGGATTGCCATCGTCGCGTACACCCCGTTCGGCCGCGGGCGTTCGCCCTTTGCGGGCGACGGCGGCGCCGTGCTCGAGAGCGTCGCCGCCAAGTACGGCGCGACGCCGCGCCAAGCGGCGCTCGCCTATCTCACGCGCGAACCCCACGTGTTCGCCATTCCGAAGGCGTCGCGGGTAGCCCACGTGGAGGAAAACGCCGGCGCGGGCGAGCTCGTGCTCGACGAGGCCGACGTGGCTGCGATCGACGCCGCGTTTCCGCGCGGCGAGCCGCGCGGGTTGCAGACGCTGTAGTGCGTTTGGAAGAGATCAAGGCCCGCGCCGTCGGCGCCGCACTGCAACGCGGTGCCGCCGCCGCGCGCGTCGCACCGGCGCTTCCCGACGAGACGGCGCGCGCGCGCATGCGCGCCGCATTCGAGCGCGGCGATTTCGCGACGTGGCCGTACGGCGACGCGTACGCGACGGCTGCGACGCAACCGTCGACGCTGCTCGCCGGCGCGCGCAGCTACGTCTGCATCGCGATGCCGTACGCGACCGCGCCGCCGGCCGCGCGCCATCCGTTGCGCGGGCGCGTTTCGAACTACGCCTGGTCGGCCGATTATCACGGCCGCGTGCGCGCGGTGCTGGCCGCGGTCGCCGCCGAGATCGACGCGTGCGCGGGCGCGCCTTCGACCGCGATCGTCTGCGACACGCGCCCGCTGGCCGAACGCGCGTACGCGGCGCGCTCGGGGCTGGCGTGGATCGGCAAGCACACCAATGCAATCTCCCCGACGCACGGATCGTTCGTCTTTCTCGGCGAGGTGGTGACGACGCTCGATCTTCCGGCCGACCCCGCGTTGGCCAAGCATTGCGGCACTTGCGCGCGCTGCGTCGACGCGTGCCCGACGGGCGCGTTGCGCGGCGACTACACGATCGACGCGACGCGCTGCATCGCCGATCTGACGCAGCGCACCGATGCGATCCCGCGATCGATGCGTCCGTTCTTGGGCCAGTGGGTGTGGGGCTGCGACCTCTGCCAGGTCGTCTGCCCGCCGACGAGACTGGCCGGCGAACGAGGCGGCGCCGCCGACCGTCCGCTGGACGACGACGCGGCGTCGCCCTCGCTCGTCGAGCTGCTGGCCACGACGTCGGGCCGATTCAAGCGACGGTACCGGGCCACCGCGATGGGCTGGCGCGGAGCGGCAGTCTTGCGCCGTAACGCCGCCGTGGCGCTGGGCAACGCGGGCGACCGGTCGGCGGTGCCGGCGCTGATCGCCGCGATGGAGCGCGACGCCAGCGCGCTGGTGCGCGGTCACGCGGCGTGGGCGTTGGGGCGGATCGCCTCCCCCAGCGCGCGCTCAGGCTTGGAGCGGCAAATTGCGGTAGAAGAAGACGCGGCGGTGCGGGAAGAGATCCGCGCCGCGTTGCACGACTCAGCGGGAGGAACATGAAGGCTTTGATAGCGGCAGCGGCCGCAGCGGCGGTGCTGGCCCCGCTCGGCGCCCGGGCGGCGGACGGCGAGGCATTGCTCGCCCGCATGGCCGCGGTGAATCCGACGCTGCACGCCTATACGGCGACGGTGCACGCCAACGTGGCGCTGCGCTCGTTTCCGTTTCTGACCGCGGATCTGGTCGGCACGCTCTATCACAAGGATCCCGACAAAACGAAGGTGGTCTTTACCAGCGGCATGCCCGCGGTCGCTTCGCAGTTCGACAAGCTCTACGCGCACATCGAGCCGCCGTCGCGCTGGGCGGCCGTCTACCGGATCGCCGTGAAGAAGGACGACGGTACGACGACGCAGTTCGAGCTGACGCCGCGCAAGGAAGGCAACGTCGCGAGCGTCGACGCAACCGTCGACGACGCGACCGCGCTGGTCGGGTCGATGCGCTGGAACTACAAGAACGGCGGCTACGCAGAGATGCACGATCGTTATGGGAAGGTGGACGGCGCGACCGTCGTCACCGCCCAAACCGGGCACGTGGAAGAGCCCGGCTACGCGGCCGACATCACCACGTCGATCGACGGCTATACGCTCAATCCGCCGCTCGCGGACGGGCTCTTTGCGGAGTAGCGCGGCGTGGCGGTAACGGCACCGATCGATTTGACCGCACGGCTCTTCGGGATGACCGACGGGTTTTCGCGGCCCATTACGTACCTGCGCGTCTCGGTGACCGACAAGTGCAACCTGCGCTGCGTCTACTGCATGCCCGAGGCCGGGTTGGAGTGGTTGCGCCGCGACGAGATCTTGCGCTACGAAGAGATCGTCGCGATCGTCCGCGCCGCAGCATCGGCGGGCGTGCGCAGCGTGCGCATCAGCGGCGGCGAGCCGCTCGTACGCCGTAACCTCGATCGCCTGGTCGCCGGCATCGCCGGCGTGCCGGGCATCGACGATATCGCGCTTTCCACCAACGGGCTGCTGCTCGAAGCGCAGCTTCCCGCGCTCGCGGCTGCCGGGCTGCGGCGCGTCAACGTCTCGCTCGACACGCTGCAGGCCGTCCGGTTCGAACGCATCGCGCGGCGGCCGGGGCTCGAGGCCGTGCTGCGCGGCATCGACGCGGCGATCGCCTTCGGCCTGGAACCGGTGAAGATCAACTGCGTGGTGATGCGCGGGACGAACGACGACGAGCTCGCCGCGTTTGCGGCGCTGACCCGCACCAAACCGGTGGCGGTGCGGTTCATCGAGGTGATGCCGGTCCACGAGAACCTCGGGCTGCAGGCGGAGAGCTACCTCGCCTCCTCCGAGATCCTGGAGCGGTTGGCCGCGCTCGACCGGCTCGAGCCCGTCGAGGGACCGGGCGGGAACGGGCCCGCTCGCTATTTCGCCTACCCCGGTGCGGCCGGCACGGTCGGCGTGATCAGCCCGCTCTCCCACGACTACTGCGAACGCTGCAACCGGGTGCGCCTGACGGCCGACGGGCGGCTGCGGCTCTGCCTCTTCGGCGATCACGCCGTCGACCTGCGGGGGCCGCTGCGGGCGGGAGCCGGCACCGAGGAGCTGGCCGATCTGCTGCGCGCCTCGATGCTCATCAAGCCCGAGCGCCACCACCTCCGCCTGGGGGAGGCGTCGTCGCGGATGCGCGCCTTTTCGGAAATCGGCGGCTAGCCGCAGGCGGACCCCGCGTCACAGGACGATGGAGCGCCGCGTTGATGGCTAAAAGGAGCCGGACATGGACGATGCCTTCCTCGACACCACCCGGATCGCCGCCGCTCACGCGCGCGTCGAAACCATGGTGCGGGAGTATCAGACCAAGCTCGCACGGTACCTCCGCCGCATGGTCGGGGACGCCGAGGTCGCGCTCGATCTGACCCAAGACGTCTTCCTGGCCGCCTACCGGATGCTCGAGGCCGACCCCGGCCGCGAGCTGAGCTCCGGCTGGCTCTACCGGGCCGCGACCAACGGCGCGATCTCGCACCTGCGGCGCCGGAAGATCCTGCGCATGCTGCCGCTCGACCGCGAGGTGGACCGCGGCGATTGGCGGATCGACGAGCGCACCGCCGCGTCGGTGGATTTACAGGCGGCCCTGGGCCGTCTTCCGGCCGATCAGGCGGCGGCGGTGCTGCTCACGAGTTACTCGGGCTACTCGTCGCAAGAAGCGGCGGCGATGCTGGGGACGACCGCGGATGCGGTGCGGCAGCGAGTCTGCCGGGCGATGCGCGCGCTGCGCGCGGTAATGAAAGAGAGTTCGTAGATCATGATCGACGAGTGCACGCGCGCCGAGATCCTTGCGGGGGCGATCGCGTTGAACGAAGCCAGCGATGCGGAACGCGATGCCTACCGGCGTCACCTCGCCGGCTGCGCGGATTGCATCGACGCGCTCGGCGGCGAGCGCGAGATCGAACGCGTCATGGCGACCGTCGCGGCGGCGCGCGACGCCGAGCGCTGGGAGCCCGCGGTGCGCGTCGTGCCAGCGGCGCGGCGCGGCGCGCGGTGGTGGCCGGCGGCGGCGGGAACGCTCGCGGCCGCGTTCGCTCTGTCGTTCGGGATTCACGCGCTGGTCGCGTCGCACGCCGCTCCGCTCGTCATGCCGGCGCGCGAGGTTGCCGCGGCAACGGGCGCCTTTCACGTAGTGTTGGAGCGCCGCCCCGCTTCGGCACCGCAACGCGTCGCAGCCGCGCACGCCGCGCCGGCGCACTCGCTGGTCGTGGTGCATAACGTCGTGACGCTCGCGCCTCCCGGCGCCGAACCGGTACGCCTCGCGGCGACGCGCCCGGCCAAGGCCGTGCCGGCGGCGACCGCCGCGCCCAAGGCGGTCGAAGTCGCGCAGGCCGAGATGACGGCGATGCCGTCGAGCCACGACGAACGTTCGATTGCGGCGTTGCAGACGGCCGCGACCGCCGCACCGCCCGAGGGCCACGCCGAGTCGATCGCGATGGTTCCGACCGTCGTGCGCGACGTCGTCCCGCTGGGCGGCGACGACGCGATCGTGCCGCACCCGTCGGCGATCGCGTACGATCTCGGTGCCGAAGGAACGACCGCCGTCGACATCGCCGTCGACGATCGCGGCACGCCGACGAAGTGCACCGTTTCGAAGACCTCGGGATACGCCGTGCTCGACGTCTCCGTCTGCAAGGCGGCGATGCGCGCCCGCTATCAGCCGCGCACGATCAACGGCCGCGCGGTGGCGAGCGTCTATCACGACGCCTTCACCTTTCGCGCGGGCGACCGGCCGTAGCCGCTACTCGATCGACTTTCGAAAGAACGCGAGCATCTTGGTCGGTTCGGCCATGATGCGAAACTCTTCGAATCCCCAGCTGCGCGCCTGGTAGATCGCGCGCGAGTTGTTCATCGGCAGGCAGAAGGTGAGCGTTTTTACGTTGCGCTTCATCGCGAGCTTCTGCACCTCGCCGACGAGTTCGTTGCCGACCTCTCCGGGTGCGTCGGGGCGCGTGCGCAAGCCCTCCATCATGGCGACGTCCATGCCGTTGGCGGCTTCGGGATCGTCGTAACCGAGCGGCAGCTTCATCACGAGCTGAACCATGCCGAGCAGCCCGGATTCGTCTTCGGCGATCAAAATGAAACGACGGCCCGCGCGCTGCTCGGAGAGCCATTTGACGATGCGCTGGTTCCACGTTTCGCGCGTCGGAGACGGACCGGCGATGACGCCGTCCCGTATCAGGCGGTCGACGTCGCTGGCTTGCGCGAAACGAATGAAGATTTTGCGCCCTGCCACGAGCGCATCATTCCACCGTCGGGGAGAAGCGCCCCTCTAAACCGAATCGCCGGGAATGCCCGACGGGCCCTTTATCTATCGGTTCGCGCGCGATTTGCGGCTGGACGACCACGCCGGGCTTGCTGCGGCGGCGGCCCGCGGCGCCGTGTTACCCGTGCTCGTGATCGATCGCGCGCTCGAAGCGAGGCTCGCGCGATCGCCGCGACGGGCGGCGCATTTCTGCGCCGCCGTCCGCGCGCTCGACGGCGAGCTGCGCGAGCGCGGGAGCGCGCTGCTGATCCGCCGCGGCCCGGTCGGCCCCTCGCTCAAGAAGATCGCGCACGCGGTGCGCGCCGGCGGGGCCGCGTGGAGCGCGTCGTACGACGGCGCCAGCATTCAGAGCGACGCGCGGCTGCAATCGGAGCTGGAGGAGGCCGGGCTCGCGGCGCTAGCCGTGCACGACGCCCCCGCGTTGCCGCCCGAAGAGACGGCCGCGGCGCGCGCCGTCGCAGGCCAAGGATACCGCGCGTTCGCCCCTTATTACGAGGTATGGCGCGGGCTCGAACCGGCCTCGCACGAGCACCCGCTGCTGGTGCGTTTTGCCGCGACCGAGCTGCACAGCGAGCCGCTGCCGGTCCCCGGCGAGTTCGGCGCCGGCGAACGCGACGCCGAGGCGGGGGCGGCGGCCGCGCGCGCCGCGTTCGAACGCTTCATGCGCGAATCGGCCACGCAGTACGCGCTGGCGGCGACGCTCCCCTCCGACGACCGGACGTCGCACCTTTCGGCGCATCTCACGTTCGGCACGATTTCGGCGCGAGAGGTCGTGCGCGCCGTGCGCGCCCGCTTGGACGATCCGTTTCTGCTCTCGGAGGAACGGCTCTCGCTGCGGCTCTTCCTGCGCGCGCTCGCCCACCGCGACTTCTTTTATCAGCTCTCGTGGTTTCATCCGCAGACCGGCGGCGAGCCGCTGCAGGAAAAAATGCGCGGGTTCGCTTTCGCACGCGCGCATCCGGCGCTCGATGCGTGGCGCGGCGGCAATACCGGCTTTCCGCTCATCGACGCGGGCATTCGGCAGCTGCACGAAACCGGCTGGATGCATCCGCACGTGCGCGCGGTGGCGGCCTCATTTCTCTGCTTCGATTTGGGCGTCGATTGGCGCGTGGGCCGCGACGAATGGGACCGCTGGCTGATCGAAGACGATCCGGCGTTAGCGACGGGAAACTGGCAGTGGGTGGCCGGCGTCGGCGCCGACATGGCGCAGTATCCGCGGATCTACAATCCGCAGCGCCAGCGCCGCCGCTACGATCCCGACGGCCGGTACGTCCGGCGGTGGGTTCGCGAGCTGGAGCACGTGCCGCTGGCGGAGTGGCGCGGCGCCGGCACGCCGACGCCGCAGCTCGCGCTCGATCTCTTTCCTCCGGATCGCTATCCGCCGCCGGCGATCGATCACGAGCGCGCGGCGCGCGATTTTCTCGCGCGCTACCGCGCGGCCGTTACGCCGGAGGATCGGCCGGAAGTTTCTCGTCGATCCAGTCGCTGATCACCGGGACGCGCACTTCGTCGCCGTTCCACGTCTTGATGCCGTAGTAGACGCTGGCGACTAGGAAGGTCGGGAGCATCAGCGCGACCATGATCTGCGCCGAGAAGCCCAAGATCGGAACGTTGCCCAGGAGCATCAGCAGGCCCGCGAACGCGGCCATGCCGACGTTGAAGCCCAGCGCTTGGAGCGCGGCGCGGCGCAGCGATCGCGACGACTTGCGTTCGAGCAGCGAGACCAGCGCGAGCGGCCAGAGGGGATAGCCGAGCGCGACGAGGGCGCGCGATTCGACCGGATCGGGCAGCGTCGCGACCTCGGCCTTGCCGTGGACCACCGCGTGCGGCGCGGGTTGCGGCTGCGGGCGCGGAGGCACTTGGCCGCCGAGCGGCTGGCGCGTCGCGGTCGCGGCTTCGACTTTTGCGGCAAGACGGCAGCTCGGGCACGAGCCGCGGTCGTCGCGGCACGTCGCGCAGATCGGTTTGCGGCAGTCGACGCAGGCGGCGATCGACGGAACGTTCGAGTGGAAGTAGCAGTCCATGATGGTTTCTTGCAGGCTCTCCTATTCTCTACATCCCTCGTACCGGCGAGCCGCGTAAGAGGTTTCACGGCGATTCGCCGAAGGAACCAACCCCGATGACCCGCCGAACCGTCCTCCGGCGCCTGGCGCGCGAGGCTCGTCCGTACCTTCCGCGCATCGTCGTCGCCACGCTGCTGGGCGCGCTGGCAGGCGTGCTGACGGTCGTTCCGCCGATCGCCTTTGGGGTGATCATCAATCAGGTCCTCGCCCCGCCGAAGGGACGCGCGCCCGATCTGCACGCGCTCTACGTCGCGCTGGCCGGAACCTTCGGAGCGCTCGTGCTCGCCAACGCGGCAACGTACTCGCAGACGTATCTGACCGCCTGGAGCGGCCAGCATCTCGTCGCGCGGCTGCGCGTCAAGCTTTTCGAGCGGCTCCTCAACCTGCCGCTCGCGGAGTTCGACCGCTGGCGGCCCGGCGAGCTCATCGCGCGCTTCGCTACCGACCTGCAGCTCATGATCGACGCCGTCAGCGTCTCGCTGCCGCAGCTCGTCGTCGCCTTGGTCACCTTCGTATCGTCGTTCGGCGCGATGATCTATCTCGATTGGAGGCTGACGCTTTCGCTGGTCATCGTCGCGCCGATCGTCTCCTACGCCGTCTCGACCTTCCAGCGGTTGATCGCGCAGAGCACGCACCGGGCGCAGGAGCGCACCGCCGATCTCTCCGCGCAGCTCATCGAATCGCTCCAGGGCCAGCGCATCGTCAAGGCGTTCGGCCGCGAGACGTTCGAGGTCGAGCGTTTTCGCGCGCGCAACGACGAGTTCTTCGGCGCGTACATGAAGCTCACGCAGTTCATCCAGACGCAGCCGCTCGTCGTCTCGACGATCCTCGTCTCGGCGATCGTGCTGATCATGTGGTTTTCCGTGCACGAGGTGCTCGTCGGCCATCTCGACACCGGAAGAGTCTTCGCGTACTGGGGCATGCTGGTCAACCTCATGAACCCGATGAACCGCGTGGCCGCGTTCTTCGGAGACATCAGCAAGGCGATCGTGGGCGGCGGCCGCATCTTCGAACTGCTCGACCTGCCCGTGGAGAGCGGCGACGCCGCGACGGCGGTGCCCCTGACGGCGGTGCGGGGCCGCATCGAGTTCCGCGACGTCACCTTCGCGTACGGTGCGGCCGACCTGCCCGCCCTCTCGCACGTAAACGCGACGATCGAAGCGGGCGAAGTCGTCGCGCTGGTCGGGCCTTCCGGCGCCGGCAAGACGACGATCGTGAACCTGGTGCCGCGCTTCTACGAGCCCCAGCAGGGCGCCGTGTGCATCGACGGCGCCGACATCGCCGGCGTGCGTCTCACCGACTTGCGGCGCGCGATCGCGATCGTTCCGCAGGACCCGCAGCTCTTCCGCACCTCGGTACTCGAGAACATCCGCTACGGGCGGCTGGAGGCCTCCGACGACGAGGTCCGTGCGGCGGCCCGCGAAGCCAACGTCGAAGAGTTCGTGCTGGGCTTGCCGCAGGGGTATCTTACCGAGGTCGGCGAGCGCGGGGTTCGGCTCTCCGGAGGGCAGCGCCAGCGCATCGCCATCGCCCGCGCGATCCTGCGCGATCCGCGCATCCTGATCCTCGACGAGGCGACCAGCGCCCTGGATAGCCACTCCGAAGCCATGATCGAACAGGCTCTGGACCGCCTGCTGCCGGGCAGAACGACCCTGATCATCGCCCACCGGCTCTCCACGATTCGCCGCGCGAACACGGTGCTCTATATCGAAGGCGGCCGCGTTCTCGAGATCGGAACGCACGAAGAACTGTTGGCGCGAGGGGGTGCCTACGCGCGTTTGCACGCCGCGCAGTTCGCGGGCAGGTAAAGCTCGCCCGCCGCACCGCCGATAAACAATCGAATGACGGATATCGGCGGCATCTCGTTTGGCCCCACGGTCGACCTGCTGAGTAATGCGATCGACGGCGCCAGCCGCGAGCAGGTCCAGCTGGCCAATAATCTCGCCAACGTCAATACGCCGAACTTCCGCCGCTCGACGACCTCGTTCAAAGAGGCTCTGGCGGCGAGCTTGGGGACCCCGGCGAACCCCGACGAGCTGGCGCTGCAGACCGACGACAGCCGGCAGTTCGATATCAACGGCGCCAAGCCGCCGTCACCCTTCGACCCGCAGCCTCAGGTCGACCTCACGACGCAGATGCGGGCGGACAAATCGAACGTCGACGTCGATCAAGAGATGGCGCTCCTGCAGCAAAACTCCGGCTATCAGGAAACGATGGCCGCGTTGCTTCGCAAGCAATATCAGTGGTTGCGCCAAGCCGTAACGGAGCAGCCGACGTAATGGGTTTCTATACCGCGATCGAGATCAGCGCCTCGGGCCTCTCGGCCGAGCGGCTGGCGATGGACGTGATCGCCAACAACATTGCCAACGCCAACACCACGCGCACGCCCCAGGGAGGCGCGTTCAAGCGCCAGCTGGTGGTGTTCGCGCAAAAGCCTGCCGCGCCCGGCGAGACCAACGGTACCGCCGCCGAAACCGACGATTTCAACGCCGGAGCGTCGCCGAAACCCAGCGTCGACGGAGTCCAGGCGCTGGGCATCGTCGACGATCCGTCGCCCGACCGCCTGACGTTCGATCCGGGCAATCCCGAGGCCGACGCGCGGGGCTACGTGCACTATCCCAACGTGCAAGTGGTGACCGAGATGGTCGACATGATGGCCGCGTCGCGCGCCTACGAAGCGAACGTCGCGGTGATCCAGGAGACCAAGACCATGAACACTGCGTCGATGGGCTTGCTCACGAGCTAGCGAAGAGAGAGAGAACCGAGTACCGATGAACGTCGACCCGTACGGCAGCGCGATCAGCAAGGTCACTCCCGGCACGTTCGTTCCCGATATCGCTCCGAAGCCGCCGGCCTCGGAGCCGCTCGACGGCACGTCCGGCGCCTCCGCGGCCTCCGCGACGTCGTTCAAGGACACCGTGAAGTCGCTGCTCGGCGACGTCAACGATAAGCTCGCGGCGGCCGGCCAGCAATCCGAAGATCTCGCGACCGGCAAGAGTAACGATTTCGACGGAACGATCAAATCGGTGGAGGAGGCTTCGCTCGCCTTTCAGTTCACGATGGCGGTGCGCAACAAGCTCATGTCCGCCTACTCGGAGATCGAGCAGACCCAGTTCTAGGGCCCCAGCGCCGCGATCAACGGATCGAGCAGCGATCCGTAGCCGCTGGCTTTCCGCACGGAACTCGCGTAGAGCGGCTTCCGCACCTGGGCCGCACTCGCCGTTTTGACCGGCCGGCGCGTTCGGTGAAACGCCAGGCACGCGGGATCCCACTCCAAGCCGCAAAACGCGACGATCCGGCGCGCCTGCGCCTCGAAATCGGCGACGACCGTCTCGTAATCGATCTCCAGCATCGCCTCCGGCGCAACGACGCCGCGCCAATGCTCCATCAGGCGTGCGTACGCGCGGTAATACCGCCCGATTTCTGCCAGATCGTACGCCCAGGGCTGGTCGCCGCCGAAGTATTGCGTGAAACACGAGAGCGACGTGTCGAGCGGGTCGCGCCGCGCGTGAATCATCTTCGCATTGGGCAGCACGATGCGGATGAGCCCCGCGAAGCGGAGGTTTGCGGGCATCTTGTCGGTCACGAGGCGCGCCTGCGGCGCCATGGCACGCAGGGCTCCGGCATACGCCTCACCGAGCTCGCGTAAGCGCTCGCAGGAGGCCTCGAGCATCGCCTCGGGGGTGACGGCGGTACCGCCGCCGAGGACGCGGTTTGCCGTTTCTTCGAACAGCGTCAGCTCGCCGGCCGCGTAGACCTGCGGGTGGCTGGCCAGAATCTGCTCGATGAGCGTCGTGCCCGAGCGCGGCATGCCGAAGATGAAGACCGGAACCGGCGACGGATCGCCGCAGCCTCGCCGCGACGCCAAAAACTCGGCGTCGAAGATCTCGGCGATGCGTTCGAACGACGCCAGCGTCGCGGGCTCGTCGTAGGCGATGTGGCGGCGGCGCAAAGCGTTCGCGGCGATCAGATGCGTCAGCGATCGAGGCCGCTCGCCGCGATCGGCGTAGACCAGGCCGAGCGCGAAGCCCGCCTCGATGCGATCGTCGTCGGACGCATCGGCGCTTGCGGCGACCTCTTCGAGCCAGGCCACCTGGTCGTCGCGAAGGGCCGAGGTGCGGATATCGGCGAGGAAGCGAAGAAAATCGGGGCGGTGGGGCGCTAGGGCGATGGCTTTTTCCAGCGCGGCGACGGCTTCGTCGATATGCCCGCGTTCGAGCTGGGCGTTGCCGTAGTAGGCGTACGCGTCGGGGTACCCGGGGTCGAGTTCGATCGCGTGCTCCAGGGCGGCGATGGCGTCCTCCAAACGATCGCTCTTCCAGAGGGCGCGGCCGTAGCCGGCGCGCAGCTCGGCGCTGCTGGGCAACTGCGAGAGGATCCCCTCGAAGTGCGGGATGGCCTCGGCGTAGCGCTCGGCGGCCGCGAGCGCGCCGGCGAGATTGAAACGCGCGTCGATATACCCGGGCGCCAGCTCGAGGGCCGCAGTAAAATGCTCGAGCGCCTCCTCGTTGCGCTTGAGGCCGCGCAGAATGGCCCCGAGATTGTTGCGCACCTCGGGACGCGCCGGATCGAGCTGATAGGCGCGTTCGAGCAGCGGCAAGGCCTCGAGTGGACGCCCGAGGGCGGCGAGCACGCCCCCGGCCAGCGCGCAGGCGGGCGCCGAATCCGGCCGAAGCGCGACCGCGCCGCGGGCCGCCGCCAGGGCTTCGTCGAGCCGGCGATCGCGCGCGAGCGCCTCGGCCGCTGCGAAGCGTTGGTCGAAATCCAGCTCGTCGAGCGTCATCGCTTAGTAGTCGGCCGCCTAAACTCTCTCCTTAAATGTCCGATTACCCCAATAGGCGCGGCCGGACAACCTTTGCACGAGGTGGGGCCGCGGCGGAACCCGATCGATTGACGGTTCTGCAGACCCACTGGCTTCGTGCGGAGGTTTGTGTTTTGGTTCGCGGCTTGTATACGGCGGCGAGCGGCGCGCTCGTAGCCCAGAGCATGGCCGATACCGTGGCGAACAATCTCGCCAACGTGACGGCGAGCGGCTTCAAGCAGACGCTGCTCCAAGTCCAATCGGCTCCCACGCTCAACGTCTACCGCATTCAGACCGATCCCGGCCACACTTCGGGCAAGGCGCTTCCGGGCGTCTCGGTCGCGCAGTACGTCGGCACCGTCGGTACCGGATCGCAGGTATACGACACGCCCCAAGACTTCTCGCAAGGTCCGCTTCAGGAGACCGGCAACCGGCTCGACGTCGCGCTGACCGGCGCCAATCAGTTCTTCCAGGTGCTCACGCCCCAAGGCGTGCGCTACACGCGCGACGGCGAGTTCACGCTCGATTCCAACGGCTTTCTCACGACCACCGACGGCAACTTCGTCCTCGGTACGACGGGGCGCCCGCTCCAGTTCAACATCCAGCAGGGTCCCGCGACCATCGGCAGCGACGGCACGATCGTGCAAGCGCCGCAGGCCGGCCAAACCGGCGCCTCGGTGACGCAGATCGGCACGCTGGCGGTCACCTCGTTTGCCAATCTCACGGCGCTGCGCAACGAAGGCGAGAATCACCTCGTCGATACGGGCAACGCGCAGCCGTTCGCCACGACCAACGTCAACGTGCAACAGGGCGCGCTCGAAAAGAGCAACGGCAACGTCGTGCGTTCGATGGTCGATCTCATCACCGCCAACCGCTGGTTCGACGCGAACGAGCGCGTGATCAAGGCGGAAGACGACGCCGTCAACCAAGATATCACCAACGTCGCCAAGCCGACCTCATAGCAAGGAGCGCGCTAACCATCATGATGCGAGCACTCTACACCGCGGCCTCGGGGATGATCGCCCAGCAGTACAATATGGACACGATCTCCAACAACCTGGCCAACGTCGACACCGCGGGATTCAAGAATAACCTGGCACGCTTCCAGGACTTGATCTACCAGCAACTGCAGGCACCCGGCGCGCCGATCGGGCCGAGCATCGTGCCGGTCGGCCAGCAAGTCGGTCTGGGCGTCAAGGTGAGCTCGTCGGAGAAGATCTTCACGCAAGGCTCGCTGCAGAGCACCGGCAACAACCTCGACGTGGCGATCGAAGGCGACGGATTCTTCCAGGTCACGCTGCCGGACGGAACGACGGCCTACACGCGAGACGGCGGATTCAAAGAAGACGCCAACGGCTCGCTGGTCACCTCCGACGGCTACTTCCTGCAGCCGCAGATCACCATTCCGCAGAACGCGCTCTCGGTGCAGGTCGGCGAGACCGGCATCGTCACGGCGCAGGTTCCCGGCACTAGCCAGCCCGAGCAGCTCGGCCAGATTACGCTGGCGCGGTTCGTCAACAACGCCGGCCTCAATCCGACCGGGCAAAATCTCTACTTGCAGTCGGCCGCGAGCGGTCCGCCGATCGTCACGCAGCCCGGCCTCAACGGCGCCGGCGTGCTGCAAGACGGCTACATCGAGAACTCCAACGTGCAGATGGTCAACGAGATCGTGAATATGATCGTCGCGCAGCGCGCGTACGAAGCCAACTCGAAGGCGATCGGTTCCGCCGACCAGATGCTGCAAACCGCCATCAACATCCCGCCGTTCCAATAGGCGACGAGTAAACGATGACGCGCGCGCTGCTTCTCGCCACCGCCCTGCTCGCCGGGGGACTCGCCGTCTCCGCACCGGCGCGCGCCCAAATGGCGGCCGAGACGCAGCGCATCAGCGGCAAGACCTTCGAAACCCTCGCCAAGAAGGCGATTTCCGGGCTCACCTTCCACGGCGACGCGCAGCTGGTCGAATCGGGCTCGGTCCGCGACCAGCTCGTGGTCGAAGGCGCGGTATCGCTGCGCGTCGAGTCGCCGCTGGTGACGCCGTCGTACGTCAACGTCCCAATCGACGTCGCGGTCGACGGAAACTTCATCCGCACGGTGTTCGTCGGCTACCGCGTGCAGCAGTTCGTCCGAACGGCCGTCGCCGCCGACGATCTGGCGGCCGGGACGGTGCTCCACGCCGGCGACCTCACGATGGAGCGGATCGCGTACACCGGGCGCGCGGCCAACGGCACTCAGGTGCTCCTCGGTCGCAAGGTGCTCTTTCCCGTGCGCAAGGGCGAGCCGATCTACATCGAGGAGACGCAGACCAATCAGATCGTCAAACCGGGTTCGTCGGTCGTCCTCATCGTCAACGACGGCGGCGTCTCGGTGGTCGCCGAGGCGGTGGCGCGCACCGGCGGCGGCCTGGGCGAAGAGGTCTCGGTCTACAACCCGTCCACCAACAAGACGCTCTCGGGCACCGTCGTCGGCCCCGATCGCGTCGAGCTCGACATTCTGGGAGTGACGCAACCGTGATGACCCTTCGTCGCACGGCGCTCGCCGCCGCCGCCCTGCTCGCGCTGGCCCCGCTGGCCGGGCGCGCCGACACGCTGTATCAGGCCGCTCCGCCGCCCGCCGGCCCGGGCCATCCGTTGCGCTTGGGGCCCGATCACCGCGCGTCGCAGGTCGGCGACTTGGTCTACATCGTCTTCGATTTCAACGACGTCAACTCGCATACCGACATCTATTCGAGCACCAAGAGCGCGGGCTTCAGCCTCACGGGCGTGTTCAACATTCCGGCCGTCAACGGCTCGACCAACGCATCGTCGAACAAAGCGGCCAGCGGAGCCGATTCGTTCGTCTCGACGATGATGGCGACGGTGACCGACGTGCTTCCCTCCGGCGTGCTCGCGATCGCCGGCGACCAGGGCGTGGTGGTCAACGGCCGGCGTCAAACGCTGCACATCACCGGCTACGTACGCCCGCAGGATCTCGATTTCAGCGACGCGGTCGCGAGCTCGCGCGTCGCCAACGTTCAGGCCAGCTTCTACGGCGACAGCCAGAAGCATAAGGGCCTCATCCAGCAGATTCTCAACTTTCTCTTCTAAAGGCACGGACGACGCATGAGCAAGACGGTGGCGGTTCTTCGGACGATCGGTGCGCTGGCGATGGCGATGGCCTTCTGCGGAAGCGTCGCGTTCGCGGCGCCCGACGACGCCGTGATCCGCGTGAAGAACATCGCGCACGTGCAGGGCGTGACCGGCAACCAGCTGGTCGGATACGGCATCGTAACGGGCCTGCAGGGTACGGGCGACTCGACCGCCGTGATCTTCACGTCGCAGACGATTCAGAACGTGCTCCAGTCCTTCGGCCTGACGGTGACGCAGAACGAAGTGCAGACGCGCGACGTCGCCGCGGTGATCGTGGAAGCCACCCTGCCGCCGTTCGCGCACTCCGGCGACAACGTCGACGTGGTCGTGTCGGCGATGGGCGATTCGACCAGCCTGCAAGGCGGAACGCTCGTGCTGACGGAGCTCAAGGCCGCCAACAACCTCGTGTACGCGACCGCGCAGGGGCCGATCTCGGTCGGCGGCTTCACCGCCGGGTTCAACGGCTCGGCGATCTCGCAGAACTTCACCGGCGCGGGCCGCATCCCCAACGGCGCCGTGATCGCTCGCGACATGATCACGCCGCTGCAGTCCGATCCCAGCGGCTTCAACTACGTGCTGACGACGCCGGATTACCGCACGGCCGCCGATCTCGCCGCCGTGCTCAACGGCCGGTTCGGCCGCGGCACGGCCAGCGCCCTCGACGCCGAGACGGTGCACGTCAACCTGCCCGGCAACTACGCCAACAACGTGGTGCAGTTCTTGGCCGACGCCTCCGACCTGACGATGGTACAGGACGAGACGGCGAAGGTCGTGATGAACGAGCGCACGGGCACGGTCGTCTTCGGCGGCGACATCAAGCTGGCGCCCTGCGCCATCGCGCACGGCAACCTGTCGATCACGATCGCGACGACGAATCAAGTGGTGCAGCCTAACGCGTTCGCGCGCGGGCGTACGGCCTTGCAGAGCAACACGACGGTCGGCGCCGAGGAGAAGGGGCACCAGCTCACGTTCATCGCGGGCGCGGCGACGCTCTCGTCGGTGGTGCGCGCGCTCAACGCGCTGGGCGTCTCGCCTCGCGACCTGATCGCGATCGTGCAGGCGTTGCGCGACGCCGGGTCGCTGCAGGCCGACGTGGAGATCATGTGATGGCGGACGTACCGGAGATCGGACGCGCGCAGGCGGCCCAGGCCGCTGCGGCCGCGCAGCCGCTGACGGCCGAGCAGAAGAAGGCGCTGGCGAATCTGCATTCGGCGGCGACGCAGTTCGAGGGCGTGTTCCTGCAGATGGTCATGGATTCGATGCGCGAGACCGTGCCCGAGGATTCGCTCTTCGGCAAGGATTCGGCGTCGGAGCAAACGTGGCAGTCGATGCTCGATAACGAGTACTCGCAAGATATGGCCAAGTCCGGCGGCGTCGGGCTGGCCGCGCAGATGGAGCGGCAGATGCGTCCGGAGATCTTGGCCAACGCCAAGAGCGAGGCGAACGCGAACGTCGACGAACGGAGGATCGAACCATGAGCGATTCGTGGGAGAGTTTCGCGACCGCGCTGCAAGAGGAGTCGGCGGCGCTCTCGCGGCTTCACGACGCGGCGCTGCGCTTGACGCAAGCGCTGGTAAAGAATTCGGCCGACGACATCGGCACGGCCGACAAGGCGCTCGACGGCGCGCGCCGCGCCTTCGCGACCTCGTCGTCGAAACGGCGCGGCATGCAGGCGCGCGGCTTCGGCCAGATGACGCTGCGTCAAGTCTGCGCCTATGCGCCGCGACGGCTGGCTCCGGCGTTCAACCAGCGCCTCTACGAGCTCACGACGCTTTCGATCGGCCTGCGCATCACCAGCAAGAACAACAAGGCGCTGATCGTCGGCGGCCTCGACCGGCTGATGCAAGTCACGGCGGCGCTGCAGCGCGCCGCCAACGAAGGGCCCAAGACGTATCGGCGCCGCGGCTTCGTTCCGCCGCCCACCAACAGCGTCTTGGTGAGCAGTAAGGCCTGAGATGAGTTTCTTTCCGCAGGGCGCCTTCTACGGTCTAGGGCTGATGAGCAAGTCGCTCTCGGCCTTCCAGTACGCGGAAAACGTCACCGCCGACGACATCGCCAACGTCAATACGCCGGGCGCGTCGCGGCAGCAGACCGTGCTGCAGCAGGCCGCACCGATTGCCGGCTCGCCCGGATACTCGACCGGCATCCAAGGCACCTCGGGCGACGGCGTGGTCGTCCAAGAAGTCCAGCGCATCAACTCGTACTCCTACGATCAGCTCTTCCGCGGTGCGTCGTCGTCGCAGAACTACTTTCAAACCCAGCAGACGCAGCTCGACTCCGTGCAGTCGAGCCTGGGCGATCCCAGCTCCGGCGTGAGCGCGCAGTACACCGCCTTCCAGGCGGCGATCAATCAGCTCGTCAACGAGAGCAGCACGGGGCAGACCAGCGCGGTCAACGCCAACGTGCTGACGCAGGCCCAAGCGCTGGCCGCCTCACTCAACTCCGCCGCGAGCACGATCACCACGCAGGAAGCGCAGGTGATGCAGCAAGCCGGAACGACCGTGCAGACCGTCAACGGGCTGCTCGACCAGATCGCTTCGCTCAACGGGCAGATCCGCGCCTCGACGGCGGCCGGCGACAACCCGAACACGTACCTCGATCAGCGCGATTACGCGATCGACCAGCTCTCGCAGTATCTCTCCACGCAGACCTCGATCCAAGCCGACGGTTCCGCCTTGGTTACCGTCAACGGCCAGGCGCTGGTCAACGATACGATCGCCTACCATCTCGCCTCGCCGACGATCGGAACCGCCGCCAACGGCGCCCCGACGTTCAAGATCGACTTCGATACCACCCCGCCGGCGGCGGCCAGCGCGGCGGGCATCCCCTTGGGGAGCGGCCAGCTCGCGGCCTACGCGGATCTCTACAACAACAAATTGTCCAATTACGGAACGCAGCTGGATCAGTTCGCGGCGTCGCTTTCCAACGAGGTCAACCGCATCACGACCTCCGGATACACCGCGCAAGGGCAGGCCGGCACCGCGCTCTTCCAGCCAACCGTCGCGACGCTGCCGATCAGCGCGTCGAACATCTCGGTGGGCATCACCGATCCGAGCCAGCTTCCGACGTCGATCGCCTCGACCGCCGCCGGATCGCTGGTCGTGCCGCTGAACTCGGCCAACAACACCGTCGACACGTCGGCGCTGATCGACGGAAATGCGAGCCTTGCAAATCCGCCGGCGGCCGACGCTCCGGGGCCGGGCGGCACCAACGGCACGCTGACGATTTCCGTCGACGGCGTCAGCGAGACGTTCGCCTACGACACGAATAGCACGCACGCCGGTGCGAACGCCACGACGATCGATCAGTTCGTCCAGAGCTTCAACGCGGGCCACTTCGGCGTCGATGCCTCGTTCGATCCGTCGTCGCAGCAGATCGTCTTCGCCCGCGACCCGTCCAACGAAGACCAGTACCTTCGCGCCAAGCAAGGCTCGTCGGCGTCGACGCCGGATTTTACGATCTCCGACGTTCCCAACGCCGGCGGCGGTGCGGGCATCCTCGCGGCGCTGGGCGCGAGCGGCATCAACAACGTCCAACAGAACGCGGCCAACGCCCTCGGGCAAGGGAACTCCGGCGTCGCCAATGCGATGGTCTCGATGTTCTCGAGCAACGTCGGCGTTCCGCCGCTGCAGTTCACCTCGCCGGCGGCGGCCGCCGCCGGAACGCCGATCACCGTCGCGGTCCCTGCGAACACGAGCTATTCGAACCCCGTCCAGGTCGGGCAAGTGCTGACCATCGACGCCCAGCCGGGCGGCCTCTCGCCTCAGGAGAACGTGGTCGTAACGGCCGTCAGTTACGCCGGCGGCGTGGAATCGGTGACGTTCACGCCCGCCAAGGCGCACGCGGCCAACTTTTCGATCGCCTCGGCCCAGACGCAAACGCTCGGCCAGTTTTACGGAAGCTTCGTCACGCAGGTGGGGCTCGACGCGCAGACCGCGACGACCGGGACCACCACGCAGACGACCCTGGCCAACAACATCAATTCGCAGCGTCAGAGCATCGCGGGCATCAGCATCGACGAAGAGACGCAAAACCTGATCAAATACCAGAGCGCGTATACCGCGGCGGCGCAGACGATCAACGTGCTCAACCAGATCTTGAACACGACGATCACGTCGCTGGGCGTCGGAGGCTAAGGAGGGTTCCCGTGCGCATCGCAACATCGACGATCTACGAGCTGCAAACCTCGACGATCGACAATCTCAACGCTCAGGAGGCGCTGTACGGTCAGCAGCTTTCGACCGGAAAGCAGCTCAACAAGCCGGGCGACGATCCCACGCAGATCGCGCAGGACCTGCAAGTACGCGCCGACATCGGCGTGCAGACGCAGGTCGGGCAAAACCTTTCCAACGTCTCCCAGCAGCTCACCACCGTCGATTCGGCGCTCGGCAGCCTCACCAACGTGCTGCAGAGCGCGCGGTCCCTGGCGATTCAGGGGGCGAGCGACACCAACACGCCGACCCAGCTGCAAGAGATCGGAATTCAAGTCGGTCAGCTGCTCCAGCAAGCGATCGGCTTGGCCAACACGCAGTACGCCGGAAACTACGTGTTTGCGGGAACCAACAATCCCGCGTCGGTCCCGGTCACGGCCAACGGCAGTGCAGCGACGGTCGTGAACTTCTCCGGCAACAACGCGCCGCAGATCCAGCGGCTGCCCAACGGCCAAAACGTCGCGACCTCGGTGACGCTGCAGCAGGCCTTCAACTATAACGCCGCGGACGGATCCCCGAGCGTCTTCCAGGTGCTGCAGAACCTCTACGATACGCTCAACAAGAACCAGGTGGTCGACACGAGCTCGGTGCAGGTGAACGCTGCGGGCGTCGCCATCACGGCCGGCACGACGTTGGGCCAGTTGGTGGGGGCGAACTCGCTGGCCGCGACGCCGCTCAAGCTCGATAACGGCGCGCCGCCGCAGATCTCGATCGCCATTTCGTCGGGGTCGTCGCCGAACGGCACGACGATCACGCTGCCTGCAACCGATACGATCGTGCAGGTGGTCGCCGCCATCAACGGAGCCAGCGCCGCCACCGGAGTCACCGCGAGCTTCAACTATAAAACCGAACAGCTCAGCCTGTCCGGGAACGGGGCCTTCCAGATCGCCGACGTTCCGACGCCCGGCACCGGCGCGACGACCTCCGCCAACTTCGTCGAGACGTTCAATTTGAACCCGCAGGCCGACGTGGTGAACAACCTTACCGTGCAGTTGAACGACATCGATCACGCCACGCAGGTGATGCTCAACTCGAGAGCCGAGGTCGGCGCGACGATCCAGCAGGTAAACTCGCTGGCCAGCCAGTCGGCCACGACGATCAACAACGACACCACCACCCAATCGGGTATCGAGGATACCAACATTCCCAAGGCGACGACGCAGTTCTCGCTCACGCAAACCGCACTCCAAGCGGCGTACACGACGACGTCGCAGCTGGAGCAGAAGGACCTGTTCGACTATCTCAGCAGCTAAAACCCTTGAAAAGCAGGTGACGACAATGGAGTCCAGGACGAATACGGCGCAACCGGAGCGGGCGTTCTTGCCGCGGTTCGGTGAGGTGCACTATGCCGGCACAGACGTTATCGAGTTTCCGTGGGGCGTGCCGGGCTTTCCGGATTGCCGGCGGTGGCTCTTCCTTACCCTCGAATCGCAGCCGAACTACGTCTGGCTTCAAAGCTTGGACGACCCCGGCATCGCGATGCCGGCGACGCATCCGCGCGCCGTATTCGAGGACTACGACCCCGAGCTTCCGGCGGCGGCGTTTCTCGCCCTCGAGATCGACCGGGCGTCCGACTTCACCATGTTGTGCGTGGTGGTGGTCGGCGACGAGGCGCGCGAGATGACGATCAACCTCCAGGCGCCGGTGCTCGTCAACCTGCGCGCGCGCAAAGCGCTGCAGATCACGCTGCCAGGCTCGGAGTACTCGGCGCACGAGATCATTCCGCGGACCCACGAAGGTGCCGGTGCGATGCCGGCCGCCAAAGCCTCATAAAGCTCGGACAGAACGGAGTAGAAGCACATGTCTCAAGGCTTGAGCATCGCCAACAATCTGTTGGCCAATAGCGTCCAGCTCAATCTGGACAACAACCAGAACCAATTGAAGAACGTCGTCACCCAGCTGTCGTCGGGCTTGCGCATCAACACCGCGGCCGACGATCCGTCGGGCTTGGCGATCTCGACCAATCTCGAGACGCAGGTTCAGGGGTTCGAGCAGGCCGTGCAAAACGTGCAGAACGCCAACAACGCGGCGCAGGTCGCGCTGGGCGCGCTGACCACGACCACCGACATCCTGCAGCGCATTCGCAGCCTGGCGGTCGAAGCGGCGTCGGACATCAACAGCAACAACGACCGGACGAACCTTCAAGTCGAGGTGTCGCAGCTGCTGCTGGAAGTCAATCGCATCGCGCAGAACACGAACTTCAACGGCCAAGCGCTGCTCGACGGCAGCCACGCCGGATTCCAAGCCGAGCAGGTCGCATTCTTGTCGATCACCGCCAACGCGGCGCTCTCGACCAACGGCGGGCGCTCCTCGGTCAACGGCGTCAATCATGGCTTTCTCGCCGCGTGCGCCGTCGCCTCGACCGGCGCGTTCAACACCACTCCGAACGTCACCAACGTCGGCGTGCAAGGCATCGGCGGTAAGGCGACGGTCGACGGTTCGATCGCACTGCAAGTCGTCAACACCGGCATCTCGATCGCGGTTCAAGAGACGTTCATCGATAGCGCGACCGGCAAAGTCTGCGTCTCGAGCACGCTCTTCGCCGCGAACGGCACCATCAAGGGTACCGGCAAGAGCAGCGCCAACGGCTTCGACAACGTCAAGATCACGCTGGGCAACTTCACGACGGCCGACGTCGGCGTGACCAGCTACATCAAGGTCAGCCAGAACGTCGCGGCGCTGACCAACCCGAACAACCCGGCGTTCAACTTCCAGTCGGGCGCCGACGAAGGCGACACGATCCAGGTCGGCATCCAGGCGACCAACACGCAGACGCTGCGCATCTCTAACATCAATCTGGCCATCAGCTCTTCGAACAACCCGTCGCTGGGTGCCGAAGACGCGATCGGTCAGATCGACAACGCGCTGCAGACGCTGTTGACGCAACAGGCGACCATCGGCGCGGTCGTGGTCCGGTTGAATCTCGACCAGGACAACGACAACACCGCGGCGGTCAACCTGCAGGCGGCCGAGTCGAACATCCGCGACCTCAACGTAGGCGCGGCGACGACGCAGTTCACCAAGCTGCAGATCCTGGTGCAGGTCGGCACCTCGGTGCTGGCCCAGAGCAACGCCAACGCCCAGTCGGTGCTGGCGCTCTTCCGGTAGGAGTCTGTAAAGGAGGGGACCGGCGCCCGGTCCCCTCCTAACTTCCCTTGGACAGGAGCCGAATATACAATCGATGATGGAATCCATCGCTACGACGTCGATCGATCTGCCGCGGTTCGGGCAATTAGAGTACGTCGAGACCGACGTCATCGAGTTCCCCTGGGGCATCCCGGGATTTCCGGCGCTGCACCGCTGGCTGCTGCTCTCGCTCGACCAGCACCCGGGATACGTCTGGCTCCAGAGCCTGGACGACCCTAAGGTCGCGATTCCCACGGCCGACCCGTACTTTATTTTCGAGTCGTACGACCCCAAGCTGCCGCCCTACGCCTTCGTCGCGCTCGACGTCAAGCAGGCCGAGGATTTCACGCTGCTGTGCGTGGTCGTCGTCACCGCGAACGCCGAAGAGATGACCATGAACCTCATGGCGCCGATCGTCGTGAACCTGCGCAGCCGCAAAGCGCGCCAGGTGATGCTGGAAAACTCCAACTACTCGGTGCGCGAGCCGATCCCGCGCAAGGCGTCCGACGCCGCCGAGGCCGGCCCGATGGAGGCGCCGGCCCCGTAAGGGCCGAGGGACCCGGCCGGGCCGGGGCGAAGGGGAGCCACCTGCCAAGGAGGGCCGCCGATGCTCGTTCTGAGCCGCAAAATCAACCAGTCGATCGTGATCGGGGATAACATCCGGATCGTGATCGTCGGTGTCGACCGGGATCAAGTGAAAGTCGGGATCGAGGCGCCCCGCGAGGTGCCCGTCCACCGCTCCGAGATTTACGACGAGATCCAGCGCAGCAACCGCTCCGCCGCGGCGTCGCTCGTCCCCGAGCCCGTCGCCCAGGGCGCCGGCGCCGGCGTCAGACCCCGCGCCGGGCAGGCTCAGCTGCGGCCCCGAAAAAAGTAGGCGACCGGTCTAAAGTCTCAGCCCAAACCTCCGATACATGGACTGAGGGAACAGGAAGGTTCCTTTGTAACGGACGTCTACACTGCGCGATTGATCATCGTGCGATCATGGAGGAACAATGTCTCAAGGTCTGAGCATCGCCAACAATCTGTTGGCCAACAACGTCCAGCTCAATCTGGACTACAACCAGAACCAATTAAAGAACGTCGTCACCCAGCTGTCGTCGGGTCTGCGCATCAATACCGCGGCCGACGATCCGTCGGGTCTGGCGATCGCGACGAACCTCGAAACGCAGGTTCAGGGTTTCAACCAAGCCGTTCAGAACGTGCAGAACGCCAACAACGCGGCGCAAGTCGCGCTGGGCGCGCTGACCACGACCACCGACATCCTGCAGCGCATTCGCAGCTTGGCGGTCGAAGCGGCATCGGACATCAACAGCAATAACGATCGGACCAACCTGCAGACGGAAGTCTCGCAGCTGCTGTTGGAAGTCAACCGCATCGCGCAGAACACGAACTTCAACGGCCAAGCACTGCTCGACGGCAGCCACGCCGGCTTCCAGGCCGAGCAGAACGCCTTCTTGACGATCACTGCCAACGCGGCGCTCTCGACCAACGGCGGACGCTCCTCGGTCAACGGCGTCAATCACGGCTTCCTCGCCGCTTGCGCCGTCGCCTCGACCGGCGCGTTCAACACCACTCCGAACGTCACCAACGTCGGCGTGCAAGGCATCGGCGGTAAGGCGACGGTCGACGGTTCGATCGCGCTGCAAGTCGTCAACACCGGCATCTCGATCGCGGTTCAAGAGACGTTCATCAACAGCGCGACCGGCAAGGTCTGCGTTTCGAGCACGCTCTTCGCGGCCAACGGTGTTGTCAAGGGCACCGGCAAATCCAGCGCCAACGGCTTCGACAACGTCAAGATCACGCTGGGCAACTTCACGACGGCCGACGTCGGCGTGACCAGCTACATCAAGGTCAGCCAGAACGTCGCGGCGCTGACCAACCCGAACAACCCGGCGTTCAACTTCCAGTCGGGCGCCGACGAAGGCGACACGATCCAGGTCGGCATCCAGGCGACCAACACGCAGACGCTGCGCATCTCGAACATCAACCTGGCCATCAGCTCTTCGAACAACCCGTCGCTGGGTGCCGAAGACGCGATCGGTCAGATCGACAACGCGCTGCAGACGCTGTTGACGCAGCAGGCGACCATCGGCGCGGTCGTGGTCCGGTTGAATCTCGACCAGGACAACGACAACACCGCGGCGGTCAACCTGCAGGCGGCCGAGTCGAACATCCGCGACCTCAACGTAGGCGCGGCGACGACGCAGTTCACCAAGCTGCAGATCCTGGTGCAGGTCGGCACCTCGGTGCTGGCCCAGAGCAACGCCAACGCTCAATCGGTCCTGACCCTCTTCCGCTAATAGCCGGAGGGTGACCCCAGCGAAGAGCCCGCCCCTTGGGGGGCGGGCTCTTCCTTTCGGCTAAAGTCTCATGCCGGGGCACCGATACCCTAACTAGGGGAAATGGAATATTCCCGCTAGCGACGCGACTGATCATCGCGTAATCATGGAGGAAAGATGTCTCAAGGTCTGAGCATCGCCAACAATTTGTTGGCAAACAACGTCCAACTCAATCTGGACTACAACCAGAACCAATTAAAGAACGTCGTCACCCAGCTGTCGTCGGGTCTGCGCATCAACACCGCGGCCGACGATCCGTCGGGTCTGGCGATCGCGACGAACCTCGAAACGCAGGTTCAAGGCTTCAACCAAGCCGTTCAGAACGTGCAGAACGCCAACAACGCGGCGCAAGTCGCGCTGGGCGCGCTGACCACGACCACCGACATCCTGCAGCGCATTCGCAGCTTGGCGGTCGAAGCGGCATCGGACATCAACAGCAATAACGACCGGACCAACCTGCAGACGGAAGTCTCGCAGCTGCTGTTGGAAGTCAACCGCATCGCGCAGAACACGAACTTCAACGGGCAAGCGCTGCTCGACGGCAGCCACGCCGGCTTCCAGGCCGAGCAGAGTGCGTTCTTAACCATCACCGCGAACGCGGCGCTCTCGACCAACGGCGGAAAGTCGACCGTCAACGGTATCAACCAAGGCTTCCTCGTCGCTTGTGCTACGTCGTCGGCCAGTAACTTCTTCAACACGACGCCGAACGTTAACGCGCCGGGCGTACAGGGACTCGGCGGCCAGGCGACCGTCGACGGGACGATCGCACTGCAAGTGGTCAATACGGGCGTCTCGATTGCGGTTCAGGAAACGTTCATCGATAGCGCGACCGGCAAGGTCGCGGTGTCGCAATCGCTGTTCGGTCCTTCGGCGAAACCCGGCCCCGGTGGTTCGACCTTCAAGAAGATCACCGCCCACGGGACGAGTTCGTTCTCGGGTTTCGACAACGTGGCGATCACGCTGGGCGCGATCACGACGGCCGACGTCGGCGTGACGGCGTACATCAAGATCAGCCAGAACGTTGCGGCGCTGACCAACCCGAACAACCCGGCGTTCAACTTCCAGTCGGGCGCCGACGAAGGCGACACGATCCAGGTCGGCATCCAGGCGACCAACACGCAGACGCTGCGCATCTCGAACATCAACCTGGCCATCAGCTCTTCGAACAACCCGTCGCTGGGTGCCGAAGACGCGATCGGTCAGATCGACAACGCGCTGCAGACGCTGCTCCTGCAGCAGGCGCAGCTCGGTTCGGTCGTGGTGCGGTTGAATCTCGACCAAGACAACGACAACACGGCGGCGGTCAACCTGCAGGCGGCCGAGTCGAACATCCGCGACCTGAACGTAGGCGCGGCGACGACGCAGTTCACCAAGCTGCAGATCCTGGTGCAGGTCGGCACCTCGGTGCTGGCACAGAGCAACGCCAACGCGCAATCGGTCCTGACCCTCTTCCGGTAACCGGCCGGAAGCTTCGCCAAACTCGAGGGCCCGCTCCGGCGGGCTCTCGTTTTTGTGGCGGGGAACCGAAAACAGAAACGATGCCGATTCACGTCCGCTCTCGGCGCCCCGTGGCGAGCAAGGCCGCCCCTTCCGCCCAGCCCGCCGCCGGCGGCGAACTGGCGCTGGGATTGCCCAAACCGCCGCCGGCGTGGCGGCAGCTTCCGGCGGGCGTCAGCCTCTGCATGATCGTCAAGAACGAGGAGCGCTTTCTCGATCAGTGCTTGGCCAGCGTCCGCGACGCGGTCGACGAGATCGTCGTGGTCGACACCGGTTCGAGCGACCGCACCATCGAGATCGCGAAGCGGTACGGCGCGACCGTGCTCGAGCGCGAGTGGCGCGACGATTTTGCCTGGGCGCGCAACGAGTCGATCGCGGCGGCGACCAAGCGCTGGATCCTCATCCTCGACGCCGACGAGGAGCTGATGCCCGCCTCCAAGACGGTGCTGCGGCAGCTGCGCGACGTACCGGCGTTCGAGACGGCGGTCTGGACGCGCCTCTACAACAAATCGGACGACTATCGCGGAACCGGCGACATGTCGCACGCGCTGATTCGCGTCTTCCCCAACCATCCGGAGATTCGCTACCGGGGGTTGATCCACGAGTTCGCGACGCTCCGGGGCGATCCGAACGGCCTCAAGGGGGTCGTTTCGCCGATCGGCATCGTGCATCACGGGTATACGAAAGAGGTGGTGCATTCGCGCGACAAAGGAGCGCGCAATCTCGCGATCGTCAAAGCCGCCACGGAGCGCGAGCCCGACGAGCCGTACCATTGGTTCAACCTCGGGGCGACGGCCTTTCTGGTGGACGACTTCGAGACGTCGCGCCAAGCGCTCGAGCGAATGCGGGCGATGCTCGCCGGCGAACAGCGCGGCTTCGTGCCCAACGGCCTGGCGGTGTTAGCCGAGGTCTATTGCGATAAGCTGAATCTGCCGGAGAAAGGCGAGGAGATCGCTCGCGAGGCCCTGCGCGCTTCGCCGAACTACGCCAACGCGCACTTCCAGCTCGGGAAGGCGCTCGTAGCGCAAGGGCGCTTCGACGAGGGGCGGGCCGCGTACGAAGCGGCCATCGAGGATCGCAAGTACGCCGCCCTGCAGTACGTCATCGACGATCAGGTCTACATTTGGAAATCGCATAGCGAGATCGGGTCGAGTTACGTCCTGCAGAAGAACGATCTCAAGGCGCTCGAGTGGTTCGAGCAAGGGCTCAAGAACGCGCCGCAAGCCGAGCCGCTGCACATCAACCGCGCGAAGTCGCTGGAACGGCTGGGGCGCCTGCAAGAAGCGCGCGAGGCCTATCGCATCGTGTACGAGATGTACCGCGGCGAACAGGCGGCGGTCGAGTATACCAACTTCCTGTTGCGCAATCGCGAGGAATCGTCGGCGCAGGCCGTGATCGACGAGTCGTACGGGACGATGGCGCCGGTACGGGCGATTCCGATGCTGCTGGCCGGTGCGGCGATCGCGCAGCGAGCCGGATCGAACCAAGACGAGCGCTACTTGCGGGCCGCCGCCGCCTTGGCGCCGGGATCGGCCGACGTCCTCAACCCGCTCGAGGCGGTCTTGCGCGCGAGAGGCAAAGACGCCGACCTCCAAGCCCTGCTGGACCGCGAACGCGAGACGCCGCCGGCGACCGCCGCCGACTACGCGCGGCGCGTTCGTCAAGCGATCGTCCGCCGCGACTACGAAGAAGGGCGAGCGCTCGCGCAAGCCGGCCTGGACGTGAGCCCGTCGGATGCCACGCTGCTGCACGGCCTGGCTCTGGCGCACGCCAGCCTCGGAGAACACGACGCCGCGCTCGCGGCCCTCGACCGCGTGACCGAAGGGCCAGCCGAATTGATCGCCGCCGTGATGACGCTGCGCGCCTCGGCGTATCGCGCACTCGGCCGCATGCCCGAAGCGCGCGCGTTCGCCGATCGCGCGGTCGAAGCGGAGCCGAAGTGGACCGATGCGTGGATGCTGCGCGCCACGCTGGCGGAAGATGCGGGAGACGACGCGGTTCGCGAAGCGTCGCTGCTGCGAGCGTTCGAACTGGATCCGGCGCGCGCCGCGCTCCCGCTCTCGTCGTTCTACCTTCAGGCGGGCCGGCTGAACGAAGCCGCCGCCGTCGCCGATCGCGCGCTGCAAGGCGCTACCTAAGCCGGCTGCGTGGACTACACCATCATCATTCCGGTCTTCAATAAGGCCGGGTTGACCAGGAACTGCCTGCGGACGCTGCCGCCGACGCTGGCCGGTGCCGGCGAGGGCGAGGTGATCGTCGTCGACAACGCGTCGGCCGACGAGACGCCCGAGATGCTCGCGGAGTTCGATTGGATCACGGTGGTGCGCAACGAGCGAAACGCCGGATTTGCCGCCGCGAACAATCAAGCCGCGCGCATGGCGCGCGGCCGATACCTCGTGCTGCTCAACAACGACACGCAGGCGTTCCCCGGCTGGCTTTCGGCGATGCTCGCGGCGGCCCGCGAACCCGGCGTCGGCGCGGTCGGCGCTCGGCTGCTCTATCCCGACGATTCGATCCAGCACGCGGGCGTCGTGGTTGCGCCCGTCATCTTCGGGAGGACGGCGCTGGCGCCGTACCACCACGCGTGGCACACCCGCGCCGACGATCCCGACGTGGGATACCGGCGCGAATACCAAGTCGTTACCGGCGCCTGTTTGGTAACCCCTCGCGAGCTCTATCTCGAACTCGGCGGACTCGACGAAACGTACTGGAACGGCTACGAAGACGTCGATTACTGCTTCAAGGTGCGCGAGCGCGGGCTGCGCGTGCTCTACGAACCGGGTGCCACCCTCTATCACTTCGAGTCGCAGTCGGGCGTTCAACGCTTCCGGAAGGTCTTGTGGAATATCCACGCGCTCTCGGATCGCTGGGCCGGACGCGTCGCGTTCGATTCGACGTTGCGCTACGTGCAGAACGGCCTACTGCCGGCGTTGCAGCGCGACGAGTTGGCCGAGCTTCGCACGGGCTTGATTGCGACCCCGCCGACCACGGTGATCGTGCACGGCGAGCGCGCTCCCGGCAGCGAAGCGGAGATCGAGGCGATGGTACGCGCGAACCGATCGCCGGTGGCCCGTATCCTCTACGCTGCCTCGGATGACGTCGCGGCCGTTCGAGAGGCGATGCGCGTGCGCGGCGATCGGTACGTCGCGCTGGTGCGCGCCGATTGCCGCCTCGAACGCGGCTGGCTCGACGAGCTCATCGCGCAAACGGGCGCGCCGCCCAACGTTGCGGCTTCCACGTTCGTGCCCGAGCTGCCCCTCGGGCAGAACGTCGCGTGCGTCGCGGCCGACGCGCGCTGCACGCTGCTCAATCTCAAACTTCTGCCGGCGCATCTGGAACTGGGCGAATTCGATACGCTCGACGGCGCCGTCGCCGATCTGCTCTTGAGCGCCGTCGGCGTCGGACGCGGGACCCGCGGGGCGTCGACGTTCTTGGGAAGCGTGCCGCCGGCGTCGGCCGACCGATCGTTCGAGCGCCTCCACGGCCGTACGATCGAAAGCTGTTTCGATACCGATCCCGCTGCGATCGAGGCGCTTCTTCGCGCGCGCCCGCCGCGTCCGCGCGGTCTCGTCTCCATCGTCACCTTGAGCTGGAACGCTCCGGCATTTACCGAAAAGGCGCTCGCATCGATTCGGGAACGGACCTCGGAGCCATACGAGGTTATCGTGGTCGACAATGGGTCCGACGCGCCGACGCTCGAGATGCTCGGGCGCATCGACGACCCGCACGTGCGCGTGATCTACAATCCGACGAACCTCGGCTTCGGCGGCGGGAATAACGTCGGCATGGCCGCCGCTCGGGGAGAGTACGTGGTGGTCCTCAACAACGACGTCGTCGTCACCGAGGGATGGCTCGACGGATTGTTGGAACCGTTCGCGCACGCGGGCGAGATCGGCGTGACCGCACCTAGGAGCAACAAGGTGGTAGGGCACCAGCTCCTCGGCGACGCGCGATACGACTCCGAAGAGGAGATGGCGGCCTACGCGGCGCGCCGTCGCGACCTGCACGAAGGCCGCGGGTACTTTACCAATCGCGCAATCGGCTTGTGCCTGTGCATCTCGCGAACCGTGCTCGAGCAGATCGGGGGATTCGACGAGCGGTTCGTGATGGGCAACTTCGAAGACGACGACTTCTGCGTTCGCGTCTGCGCGGCCGGATACGCGATCTACGTGTGCGAGGACGTCTTCGTTCACCATTTCGGCAGCCAGTCGTTTGCGGCCAACAAGGTCGACTACGCGCAGACGATGGAAGAAAACTGGAGCCGGTTCGCCGCGAAATGGGGCTATCCGGCGCAATTCCCAACCAACGGCTATCAGCCGCGCATCGCGATCGCGCGCGGCTTCGATCGCAACCTGCACTACGCCGCGCTTCCCGCGCCTCCACCGACGGCAGAGGCGGCGGAGGCGGCGCAGTTGGCGGACGACCTCGCGAGCGCCATCGATGCCGAACTCGTGCTTCTCGCCGCGGTGCGGACCGAAGAAGAGTGGGCGCCGGTTGCCGAACTGGCCAACCGCTTTGCGCGCGCCTTCGGTGCGGACGATCCCGTGCTGCTGGCGATCGGTACGTTCGGTCCGCCGGCGGCTACCCTCGGCGCGCGCGTGGAGCGCATTTTTGCGCGCCTGGACATCGATCCGAAGCTCGGCGCGCACGTAGAGGTCAGCGACGAGGAGGACGAGAGCTTGTGGCGCGAGCGCTTTTCCGGCGCGCGCAGCGTCGACGCAGCGACGCTCAAGGATCGCAGCCCAAGCGCGCTACGCCGCCTGCGGGGAGACGCGACGTGAGAACGCACGCACGATTCGGGCAGTACGCTCCTCACGTCGATGCCGAACGCTTTCACCGCCTCGTACGGCCGGAGCACTTGGTGGCCGCGCGCCTCGACACCGGCTACTCCGTCCGCATCGATAACTACGGCTGTCTCGACCTCACGTTCGCCAGCGAAGGAGCGTTCGCGAACGTCCCGTTCGTGCTCGTGCAAGGCACGATGCTCTTCATGCGCCAGGGCTCGGCGTTCGTCTGGCCTCGGTGGCTGCCGCCGATGCGCAAGGACCTGACGCGCGCGATCGAAGCGGCGCTCGAACCGTGGCTGCGTTCGCTGACGATCGGCCGGTTTCTCAACGGCGAGGTCGTGCGCTACTTCGGGGACGACGTCGAGGCGCACCGCGCGTTCGAGCGAGCCCGTAGCTTGGGGTTTCTAGGGGCGGCCCCGACCGAGGACGTGATGCGCGACGTAGCTCCCTACGTCTACGCCCTGCGTTTCGCGCAAGGCGCGCGCGTTGCGGTGCGCGATCCGCGGGGTGCGAGCGGCGCCGCCCTGCTGGCGCGCGCCGGAGCGGTCGACGCGCGGTTGGGCGATGCGGCGGCGGAGGAAGCGGCGCGCCGGTGGTTCGGGCTGGAGATCTTCGGCGGCGCGGAAGCGGATTCGTACGAGCTCGCCGTCGGCGAACGAGCGCGCCTTCCTCGGGCAAACGTCGGCATCGCGGTCGATGGCGCGGGGGAGGGCGAACGCGCGGTTCCGGTTGCCGCTCCCGTGCCGATCGCGATCATGGTGAGTTTCGACCTGGAGGATGCTGCCGAAGTCGGGCGCTTTGGGGTTCGCGCGCCCGAGATGCAGGCGCGCCCGGACCGCACGGAACCCGTGCGCGTGGTCGGCGGATCGTCCGGGCGCATCGGGATCGTCCTGCGCGACGACTACGCGAGCAGTCCCGATGCCGACGGGGATGCCGCAGCCGCCCTCGCGCAGCGGCTGAACGCGCAAGGCTTCGACGCCCGGCTGGTCGGTGCGAGCCACGTGCGGGCGAGTTCCTTCGATCTGTTGCACGTCTTCGGCACGGAGTGCGCCGCGGCGCTGGCGGGATCGTTCGAGCGCGAGCCTCAGGGGCCGGTGCCGATCGTCCTCACCGCCTACGCCGACGATCCAAAAGACGAAGCCGCCTGGGGCAACGCGGTGCACCGGGAGGCGATCTCGAACGCCATCGACGAGACGATGCGCTCGGAGTACGCGCTGGCCGTCAGCCGGCGGCTCCTGACCGCGCCGGGCGCGCCCGCGATCGGCGCTTCGCCGATGAAGGAGCCGGAGGTCGCAGCCTTGCTGGCTCGCGTGAAAGCGGCGATCGTCGCGGCGCCCGACGAGGAACGCCGCCTGCGCGAAAGCTTCGGGTGGAGCGGCGCGTCGCGCGTGGTGCCCGCTCTCCTGGGCGAGCACGCCGGCGCGTCCGGCCGTGCGAGCGAGCTGGCCGGCATGGGCGAGTTCGTCTTAGCGCACGGGCCGATCGATCCGCGATGCAATCAGTACTTGCTCGCCGAGGCCTGCGGGAAGCTGGGCTACCCGCTTATCCTCACCGGGCCGGTGGGCAACGTCGAATATTACGGCGAGGTACTGGCCCGGCTCGGCGACGGGGGCTGCTGGATCCCAGCGGCCGCGCTGAGCCCCGAGGATCTGAGCGGGCTCTACCGGCGCGCGCGCGTGTTCGCCGACGTGGGCTGGAGCGGTCGCGGGCTTTACCGCCTCGCTCGGGCCGGGGCGGGCGGAGCGGCGCTGGTAGCCTCATCGGCGGGCTACGCCCGTTCGGCGTGGCCCGGTCTGGTTCAGACGGTGGACCCGGGGACGCTGGAGAGCGTCCTGGAGGGCGTCAAAGCGGCCTGGGAGCGCGCGCCCGAACTCGGGCCGGCGACTGCCTTGCGAACGGCCGACCAGTATGCGCCGTTTCCTATGCTCGTAGCCGTCTTGGCCGCCTACCAGCAGGCGGCGGCCATCTAAACTGCCGTCCGGCGGTAGCCGAAGAATAAGAAGAGCAGAGAAGGAGTGGTTGTCACATGGATGTTTCGGCGACCGGCCCCGTTGCGGCCGTAGCCGCTCCACAGGCAAGTGTGGAGACCGTGACCGGGACGGTGGCGCCGCAAGCGCCCTTACCCGCCGCTTCGCCGCCGGCTCCCCAAGCCGGCGCTCCCGCATCGACCGCTCTTCCGCAGACGCAGACGACGCCCGCACCGGTTCCAGGAGCCGGGCCGGAACGAACGCTCGCGCCGGCCGTTGCAAAGCTTTTCGCGCTGCCCGCACCGCCCGAACCGATTAGTTTGGACGTGTCCTACCGCGTGCAGTCGGATCCGAACGTTATCGTAACCGTGTTCACCGATCCGAAGACGGGCCAAGAGGTCGCGCAGTTCCCGCCGGAGCTGCTAGTGCACCTGTCGCAGTTCTTCGATCAGTCGACGGGCGTGACGCTCGACCGGAACGCGTAGGAGGCCGGCGTGTCGACCAACAGCGTGGCCGGAACCAACGTTCCGCCGATTAGTTTTCCGGGCATCGTTTCGGGCATCGATTACAACTCGATCATCAACCAGCTGACGTCGCTCTCGCTCAAGCCGACGGTCGCGCTCAACGCGTCGGTCGCGACGCTGAACGCCGCCAACGTCGAGCTGGTCAAGATCAACAACCTGCTCTCGTCGGTGCAAAACGCGCTCGGCAATCTCTCCAACCCGAACCTCTTCGATTCGTACAGCGGCATCTCGAGCGATACGACGGCCTTGACGGCCGCCGGGACGCCCGGCGTCGCGGCGATTCCCGGAACGTATACGATCAGCAAGGTGCAGACGGCGACGTCGACCAGCGTCGTCAGCAGCGCGACCGCCGGGCACAGCATCACCGATCTGATCACCTCGGGACCGTATGCGGGGCAGGCGTCGAACACCGTGCCTTTGGCCGATTCGTACGCAGCGATCACGCCGTCGAACGGCAGCGGCAATCTCGGCCAGGTGACCATCGACGGCGTCTCGATCTCGTACAACGTCAACTCGCAATCGCTCAACCAGATCATCGGGGCGATCAATACCGCGGTGCAGTCGGTCGATAGCGGGTTCAGTGCGACGCTGGTAGGCGGTACCGTAGAATTCTCGTCCACCGACGCGCCGATCTCGCTGGGAAGCAACTCGGACACGGGCAATCTGCTCGACGTTCTCAAGCTGAGCAACGCGCAGTTGGTGAACGGGCCGTCCAGCGGCTCGATCCTCGGAACCGGCGACGTGGGCGGCATCAACGAGGCGACCACCTTCGGCGGCAACACGAACGCCGGCTATAAGACCGCCGTCACCACCGGATACTTTACGATCAACGGCGTGAAGATTACGGTACCGTCGGGCTCGAATACGGCCGACGTCGTCAGCTCGATCAACTCGGCGCAAGCCGGCGTCGTCGCGACCTACAGCCAGAACACCGGACAGATTACGTTGACGGCGACGGCTTCGGGGCCGCAGGGCATCGTGCTCGGCGCGGCGGGCGACACGAGCAACTTCCTCACCGCGGCCGGCCTGAAGGCCGCGGCCGGTGGAACCACGACGGTCGGTTCGCAATCCGAGGTCGACATCCTCACGTCGAACGGGACGCAGAAGTATTTCAGCAACTCCAACGCGGTGACCACGGCGATCCCCGGCATCACCCTCAACTTACAAAGCAATACCACGACGCCGTTCACGGTGAGCGTCAGTCAAGACACGTCGACGCTGGTCGGCGCCATCCAATCCTTTACGTCGGCGTACAACGCCGCCGTCTCGGAGATCAACGCCGCGACCGCCGCGCCGATCGTCACGGCGGCGGCTCCCGGATCGGGCGGCCAGGCCAAGTCGATCGGCGGCGGCGTTCTCTTCGGCAACACTAACGCGCAGTCGATCGTCCAGCAGCTGACGCAGATTACCGCGGGTTTCTTGGGCTCGGGCGGCTCGTACAACTCGCTCTCGCAGATCGGGCTGTCGCTCAGCGACAGCTTCCAGACGCTGACCACCGGCAACAACAGTAACTCGCAGGGCATCACGGGCGGGAGCGCGGCGTCCGGCACGCAATCCGGCGCTACCATTCAGCAGACGACGTACCAGGGCACCGACGGCACGCTCCAACCGCTGGATTCGGCGAAGTTTCTCGCGGCGTACGAAGCCAACCCGACCGCGGTCACGAATCTGCTCAACGGTTCGAACGGCCTGACGACGCAGCTGGGCATCTATCTGACCGGCGTCACGGGATCGCCGACGCTGCTCAACTCGGGCACGGTCGGCAACATCCCGACCATCTCGATCATTCAGAACTACGAGAACACCAATACCGACGCGATCTCGGCTTACCAGCAGCAGATCGCGCAGATCACGGACAGCGCGAACACGCAGGCCGACACGCTGCGCCAGCAGTTCGTCGCCAGCGAATCCCTCATCGCGCAGTTGCAGTCGCAACAGCAGGAGCTCGCCGCGGCCCTCGGCTTCACGGTCTCTTCGTCCTCTTCGTCGACATAGGATCGGTGCCGATGCGCCAAACCGCCGAGCAACGCTACCTCGAGACGTCGATCGCGACTGCGTCGAAAGAAGATCTCATCGTCAAGATCTTCGACGTGCTGATCGTCGCATCGCAGCAAGCGCAAGAGAAGCTGCTCAACGAGCGCAACGACATCGAGGGCATCCACAAGGCGCTGCTGCGCGCGCAACGGGCCTGCTGCCTGCTGATGAGTTCGCTCGATATGGAGATCGGCGGCGAGCTTTCGAAGAACCTGTTCCGGGTATACGAGTTCTGGCATCACGAACTGGTGATGACGAACATGCAGAAGGACGTGACGCGAATCGAACGGCTGATTCCGTACTTCACGGATTATCGCCAGACGTGGCAGCAGGCGGTCGCGCAGTTCAAGGCGCAGCGACTGGCCAACCGCGAGGCCGGGGCCTCGACCTTTGCCAGCGTCGGCTGAGCGCGACGCCGTCGAGCGCGAGGTCGCAGAACTCGAGCGGCTCTCGGGCGAACTCGAAACGCATCTGGTGAGCGGCGACTGGGCGAGCGTCGCCAACGCGCTGCGCGATTCGCGGCGCGTCACGCACGCGTTTACCAACGCAATGGAAGCGGCTGCGGCGGCGCGCGACGAAGCCTTCGACGCGGCCGTGTACGCACGCGTGCGCCGCGTCTTCGACGTTCGCCAGGATCAGCTCGAGCGGCTGCAAGTCTTTCACGACGGGGTCGGGGAGCGGCTGCGGATGATCTCGAGCTGGAAGCGCATGGCGCGCTCGGTGCGCCCCAAGGATGCGCCGCGCCCGCACAGCGTCGGGTTGGACAGCCGGCGCTAGCCGGCGGTCAATCGACCCGGACGTACACCACGTCGGCGTTCGTCCGGCGCTCCGTAGCGACGGCGTGCGGCGCTTGCGCGAGCGGAACCATTTCGTACCGTTCGCCGGTGCGTACCAGCACGCGCGGTCGTGCGGTGCGTTCCGGCGATTCCCAGTGCGCGGGCGCAACCGTATCGCGATTGCGGTCGTAATGGCCGCAGCGCACCCCGGGATGCAGCACCACCTCGCGCCCCGTGGCGCGCAGGCGCGCGCAGAAGAGATAATCCTCGTTGCAGACGCGAACGCGTCCGGCCGCCGCCTCCAAGTATACGTGCGTAGAGAAGAAGGGACGCTCGAACGCGCGCACCGCGCTCGCGCGAATCGCGACGCAACCGAAGCCCACGCCGGCAACCGCCACCGGCGTCCGCTCGTCGAACGCCGGAATCCAGCCTTTGGTGGAGTCGTTCTCGTCCCAGCCGTCGACGGCCATGGGGCGCAAGCCGTCGCGCGAGTAGTACAGCGCGCCCGCGAGCGCGCACGAAGGACGCGATTCGAGCAGGCCGCAGAGCTCGCGCAACGCCTGCGGCGGAAGAACCATATCGTCGTCGCACATCACCACGACGTCGGCGTTCCATTCCAGCGCGCGCTCGAGAATCAAATCGCGCTGCGCCGGAACGAAGTTACCGGTGACGACGCATCGCTCGAGCGCGGTGGCGCCGGCCGGGAGCGCGAGCCCCCGCAGGCTTTCGAGAAACGGCGCCGCCGGCGCGCCGGCGGTTGGAATCCCCAGCATGATGTTCACGGGAGGGCGGCCTTGAGCGCCGCCACCGCCGCGCTGCCTGCGTCGTCGAGCGCGCCGTCGTTCTGAAAGAGCAAGCCGGTCGTACGATCGATCCGAATGCGAACGAACAGTCGCTGCAATACCGTCACCGACGCCTGCGCGTACGCGCGCAACGCCGCCTCGATGCGTTCGCGAACCGCATCGTCGACGCCGGCGACGGCAAGCGACTGTGCTTGAAGCGCGAGCGTGAGTTGGCGTGCCTTGACGAAGTCCCACCGCGCGCGTTCCTCGGCGATCTTTGCAAGTACGGCGATCGTCGGAGCCGAGAGCTCGGTCACCAGCGTCAGGCCGTCCTTAGATGCCGCCGGCGGCGCGACGACGGGCCTCGGACGCAACTCCTCGAGCTGGGCGAGCAGCTCGCCGGCGTATTCGGCAATCGGCTCTTTCTTGCCGAGTTTCTCGTGGAGCACGATGCGGTGCAGCACTTGCGACTGCGCGGCGAGATGGCGTTTGATCGCGGCGGGGTCGTCGCCGCCGGCATCGAGCGAGCACGCCAGCGCGCCGCCCAAGATGCAATGCTGCAGCAGCGTCGGCGGCCGCGCACCGGCAAGCGCGCGTTCGAAAAAGGCGACGGTCGCGCGATCGAAGCGGCCGTAGAGCACGATCGCCTCCCTAACGGGCTCGGGCACGGGCTCGGGCGGCGGTGCCGGAGGCGGTGCGGCCGGTATCGCCGCTGCGGGCTCGTCCTGCACGGCGGGCGGTGCGACCGGCGGCGCGGCCGACGAGAGCGCGGCGTCGGCGGCTTCGTAGACGAGCGACTCTTCCTCGTCGAGTTCGTACATCGGCAGTTCGGTTGCGGGAATCTCGACGTTCATCAGCGGCATGGGCTCGTAGAGCGCGAGATCGGCTTCGGCCACGCGATCGACGAACGCCGCGGTCGAGGGCTTGCGCGAGACGACGACCGGCCGCGCGCCGACGATCGCGCTGCCCGGCGCGCGCACGCTCGGCGCGACGACCAGCGGCTTAATGCCCAGACGAACGCCGACTTTCCAAGTGAAGGTCGCCCGGTCGCCCGGGCCGAGCGCACCGATCGGCAAGCCGCGGGTAAAGAACGCGTCGGCGACGTCGTCGTACGTCGAGCGGCCGTTCCAAACGAAGCTTCCCGGACGATAGGCGGCCGCGCCGGGCAATGGCGCCGCGGCGACGATGTCGGCGGCTTCGGAGGCGCCCTCGTTCGCGATGCTGAGCGTGAAGGTGACCACGGCCCCGGGAATGACGCCCTCGGCCGGCGTTGCCGCGGCTTCGACCGCGAGCAGCGCGCCCGATCCGGGCCGCTCGTCGGGCGGCTCGATCGGAACGCCGGCTTCGCCGCTGGTGTGGCTCTCCCAGGCCGTGCGCTCGCGTGCGGGTAGACCCAGCGCACCTCGCTGCAGTTCGAGCAGCCGCATATCGGCGCTCTGCTCGAAATCGGGCTCGCGCATTAGCCGGGCGAGCGGCGCGCGAAGAGCCGTGCGAAGAATCCGCCGCGGCCCTCTGCCGTCGAACCGTTTTGCGCCACCTTGACGGCGGCGCCAGGCGGCTTCGCGGCGATCCCGCGAGCGGCCATCGCGGCGAGAACGTGGTGCTCGTTGACGAGAGAGCTCGCGCGGTCGACGGCCTCCTCCATCGAGAGATGGGCGATCATCGTCAGCCGGCGGGGGAGCCCTTCGCCGGCCGAGATCAGTAGCGCGCGCGCGCCCGGCGTAAAGAGCTGCTGGCCGGGCGGCAGCCCGGCGCGTTGCAGGCGGAAGTCGACGATCGCCGAGGCCATGGCTTCGTCGAGGCGGCCGAGCCGGATCCAGCGATCGACCCGGTCGGCGAGATTGCCTTTGGTCGCGATGCGCGTTTCGAGTTCGCTCTGGCCGAAAAGCGTGATGTTGAGCAGCTTGCGCTGAGGCACGTGATAGTTGAGCAACAGGCGCAGGGCTTCCAGGTTTTCGTCGCTGAGATTCTGCGCTTCGTCGACGACCAGCACGAGCGTGCGCTTCTCGAGGATGGCCGTCTCGAAGAAAAAGTTTTTGAGCGCGTTCTTCAGCGCGGCGCTCGATCTCGGCGGCAGCGCGAGGCCGAAGACGCGGCCGACCGCAATCAGAAACTCGACGTCGGTCGCAAACATGGGATCGAGGACCTTGCCGAGCACGACGCGATCGTCGGCGAGGAGCTCCTGCTCGAGGGCGCCGCTCAAACTCGTCTTGCCGGTTCCCGGCTCGCCCAGCACGACCGTGAGCCCTCGCGAGGCTTCGACCGACTCCACCAGGCGGTCTTTGGCCTTGCGGAGGCTGCCGATCTCGCAATAGAAGAACGGATCGGCAGTATCCAAGAACGGATCGCGCTCGAGCCCGAAGAACCGAAAATACGGCATGCCGTGGTGTTGTTAGACCGCGGCCTGGAAAGATCTTTTCGGACGGCCTCCTTCGGCGGCTTTCTCCCGAGGGAAGTTGCCTGGAACGGCCAAACCCTCTCGCAGGCCGATGGACCCGCTGGTGACGATCGCTATTCCGTCTTTCAACTATGCCGAGTTTCTCGGCGAGGCGATCCAAAGCGCCCTCGACCAGACCTACGCGACCATCGAAGTGCTGGTTCTCGACAACGCGTCGACGGACGATTCCGTCGCGGTCGCTCGATCCTTCAAGGACGAGCGAGTGCGCCTGGTGGTGCATCCCGAGAACCTGGGATTGGTGCCGAACTACAACGCGGCGCTGCGCCTGGCGAGCGGCGAGTACGTCGCTCTGCTGGCCGCGGACGACCGGCTGCTGCCGACCTGCGTCGAAGACGTGATGGCGTTCAGGCGAGCGCATCCGGAGATCGATATCGCCTACACGTCGGTCGGGATCACCGATGCATCGGGCCGGGTCATGCACTACTTCGAGCATCCGAGCTTCGACGGCGCGCTGTCGTACGTCGGCCGCAACGAGCTTGCCAGCCTCCTGGCTCGCGACAATAACATGTACATCACGACGACGCTCTTTCCGAAGAACGTGTTCGAGCGGCTCGGCTACCTGGACGAATCCCTGGGCGTCCTGCACGATCTCGAGTTCGATTTGCGCATGGCCGCCGCCGGGATGCGTTTCGGATACTTCGGAAAGCCCGAGGCGCTGATCCGTTTTCACGGCGAGAACCGCAGCGGCGTGAAGCGGTTCGTGAAGACGGGCGATCAGCTGCGCGAGTTTTGTGCCATCGCGGAGCGCTACGTGACCCCGAAGAACTTCGACGCGCTGGCGGGATGGAACGCCGAACTCTCGGGGATCCTGCAGCGCAAGGTCGACGAGATCCGCACGCCGTTTCCGGCGGAGTTCGAAAAGCACCGGGCGGATCTCGAGCCGCGCATCGCGCGCGTCGCAACGGCCATTGCGAGCGTTCCCGCAATCTCCAGCGCGGCGTTGCGGGGAGAGCCGCTGATCAGCGCCGTGATTCCGCATTCGGGACGCCTGGGGCCGCTGCAGCGAGCCCTAGAGAGCCTAGGCGGCCAAGAGTACGATCGCTGGGAAGCCGTGGTCGTGACCGACGGCGTCGCCGACCCCTCGCCGCTCGTGGCGGGGCTCGGCCTGTCCGACCGGGTTCGCGTCGCGTGCGGGTCGCGTCAGTCGGTCGGTCCGGGAGCGTCGCGTAATCTCGGCTTGGGGTGCGTCAACGGCGAGGTGGTCGCCTATCTCGACGACGACAACCGTTTCGAAACGGGTTATTTCGCCGCACTGGCGCGGGCTTTCGCAAATCCCGCAATCGCGGCGGTCGCGGGGCGCAGCCGAATCGCCGTCGTCGATGCCAACGGCGACGCGTTCGAGGTGGTCGAGAGCGAGCTCGGATTGAATCCCGACGGACGCGTCTCGCGCGTCGCAAACCGGCTTCCGCTCAACGCGGTGGCACATCGCCGATCGTGTTTGGTCCAGACGGGATTCTTCCACCGAGGCTTGTTCGTGCTCGAGGATTGGGAGTTTTTGATCCGGCTGGGCCTGCGCTTTCCAATCGTCCGGCTCGACGAACCCGCCTGCGTCCTCTGTTTCGACGCGACGCTGCAGCGGCAGGCCGTGTACGGTCGAAAGAGTTCGGCCGAATGGAGCGAGTTTGCGTCCCGCGTGCAGGACGTCTACAACGGCTATCCGCCGGAGAGCGAAGCCGAACGCCTCGCGCGCGAAGCGTATCTGCGCGAGCTCCAGCCGGTGATCCAAAGCGGCGTCAACGGTGCCGGGAACGTGGGAGCGATCGTCGCCTTCGTTCGCGCGCTGGCGGGCCCGGCGCACGCCGGCGGAGCCGTCGCCGTTTGAGACTCTTCGTTACCGGCCACACGGGATTCAAAGGGGCCTGGGCGATCGCGCTCTTCTCGCGCCTGGGAGCCACCATCTCGGGATACGCGCTGGCGCCGCCCTCGCGCCCGAGCCTCTTCGAAGAGGCGGATCTGGCGCCCGCCATTCGTCATACGATCGGCGACGTGCGGGATGCCGCCGCATTGCGTGCGGCGCTGCGTGCGGCGCAGCCCGACGCCGTGCTGCACATGGCCGCGCAAAGCCTCGTATTGGAAGGCCTGGAACGCCCGATCGAAACGTTCGAAACCAACGTGCTCGGGACGGCCAATGTGCTCGAAGCCATTCGCGCGACGCCCTCCGTTCGCGCCTGCGTCGTCGTGACCAGCGACAAGTGTTACGTGCCGTCGCCGCATGCGATGCGAGAAGAGGATCCGCTGGGCGGCGACGACCCGTACAGCGCCAGCAAGGCGGCGGCCGAAATGGTCGTCGCAGGGTATCGCCGCCTCATGAACGAGCGCACGATCGTCGCCACCGCGCGCGCCGGCAACGTGGTCGGCGGCGGCGATTGGTCCCAGCGCCGGCTCGTCGCCGATCTGGCGCGGGCGATGCTGAGCGACGGCGAGATCGTGCTGCGCCATCCGCACGCGGTGCGCCCGTGGCAGCACGTGCTCGACGCACTTTCGGGATACGCGCTCTTGCTCGATCGCGCGTTGGCGGGCGATACGTCGGTCGCGCGGGCTTGGAACTTCGGGCCCGAAGAACGCGGACACCAGACGGTCGAGGACGTCGTTTCGGCGTTCGCCGGCGCGTACGGGCGGCCGCTGCGCGTACGCGTCGAGCCGTGCGCCGCCGCGGAGAATCCGGCGTTGCGATTGGACGCATCGCGCGCGCGGTCGGAGCTGCGCTGGACGCCGCAGTTCGATGCCGCCGGCGCGGTCGCCGACGCGGCGGCGTTCTACCGGGCGCGCGCCGGCGGCGAGTCCGTCGCCGCACTGCTCGCGCAGCGGGTGGAGCGCTACTGCGGTACCGCGGCGGCGGCCGGGCGGCTCGCGTGACGCGCCGCCGCGACGCGCACGACCCATTCGATGCGGCGGCGATCGCGCGCATGCACGCCGATCCGGAGCTCGCCGCGGCTGCGAACACGTTCTTGGGCAAGACCTTCGAATACGGATATTACCGCAACTTCACGTGGCTCGGGCGGCCGATCATTCAGTATCCGCAAGACGTCGTCGCGCTGCAACAGCTGATCTGGGAGTACCGTCCGACGCTGGTCGTCGAGACCGGCGTCGCGCACGGCGGAGCCCTGCTGCTCTACGCGTCGATCCTCGAGCTGATCGGCGGCCCGGGCGAGGTGATCGGCGTCGAGGTCGATTTCCGCGCGCACAATCGCGAGGCGCTCGAGCGCCATCCGATGGGCCGCCGGATCCGCGTGCTGGAGGGGTCGTCGATCGATCCGGCCGTTTTCGAGCGCGTCCGCGCAGTCGCCGCGCAGCACGAACGCGTGATGGTCGTGCTCGACTCGCTGCACACGCACGAGCACGTGCTGGCCGAACTGCGATCGTATTCGACGCTGGTGCGCACCGGCGGTCCGCTGGTCGTCTTCGGCACGTCGGTCGCCTACGTCGCGCCGGCCATCGATCTCCATCGCGAGTGGGACCAGCGGCGCAATCCCAAGTCGGCGCTCGACGAGTTCTTGCGCGAGAACGACCGTTTCGAGATCGATCGCGAACTGAGCGACTCGCTGGTGCTGACCGACGCGCCCGGCGGCTACCTGCGCTGCGTGCGGCCGTGACCGGCGAAGAGCGCGTCGTCTACCTGCACGTCGGCACGCACAAAACCGGAACGACGTCGATCCAGGCGATGCTCGCGATGAACGAGGGGGCGCTGGCGCGCAACGGGCTGCTGGTTCCCAGAGCGGGCCGTCCGGCGCAGCGCTGGGGCACGTGGAATTGCGGGCATCACAACGTTGCGTGGGAGCTCGGCGGCCTGGCGGAGTACCGGCCGCAAGAGGGCGGTTTCGAAGATCTCGTGCGAGAGATCGAAGCCGCGCGCCCAGCCGCGGCGGTCGTCTCGTCCGAGGATTTTCAATGGCTGCGCGACAAGCCGGCCGTGCTCGAACGAGTGCGCGATCGTTTCGAACGCGCGGGGTACGCGGTGGCAATCGTCGTCTACGTGCGCCGTCAGCCCGAATACTTTCAAGCCATCTACACCGAGAACGCCAAAGCGGGCTTCCCGATTAACTTCGAAGCGATGCTCAACGCAACCATGCGCGACGGATACTGGAGAATCGAGCATCCGCCCGCGATCTGCTCGGTGGATTACGCACCGATGGTCGAGAGCTTCGCGGCCGTCTTCGGGCGGGAGCGCATGCTCGTCCGCCCCTACGCTCCCGGGCGCAATCCGGGAACGCTGCTGCGCGAGTTCTTGGCGACGGTCGGAGCCGAACGCGTGCCCTTCGACGCGCTGTTGCGCCCGGCCGTGCGCAACCCGTCTCCGACGATGCGCCAAGTCCTCGCCGGCCTATCGGCGACGGCGCGCCTGAGAATGCCCGGCGCCGCGGCGCCCGAGACGATCGTCGCGCAGGCGCTCCCGGCAGAAGATCTGCCGCTCCTCGACGAAAAGTTCGACGTCATGCGCCGCGACGAATTGATCGGATTGCTCGAGCGCTGTGCCGCCGGCAATGCGGAGTTGGCGCAAAGCTATGGCGCGGCCCCGCCTTCCGCCGGCGACGAGCGCCCGTGCTTCGCCGCATCGTGGGACGCCGTCGAGAAACAGCGGCATCTGCTCGACGCGGCCCAGCGCGCCTGGGCGATCCTCGCGGAGACGAAGTAACCGTGAAAGTCGTCATTCTCGCCGGCGGCCTCGGCACGCGTCTGATGGAAGAGACGGTCACGCGGCCCAAGCCGATGGTGGAGATCGGCGGACGGCCCATTCTGTGGCATATCATGAAATACTACGGCTCGTACGGACATACCGAGTTTGTGGTGTGCCTCGGCTACCGCGGGTACATGATCAAGGAGTATTTCGCGAACTATTTGATCCACAACTCCGACGTGACGATCGACGTCCAGCGCAGCGAAATCGAAATCCACCATCGCGCCGCCGAGCCTTGGCGCGTCACCCTAGTCGACACCGGCGAGGCGACGATGACCGGCGGCCGCTTAAAGCGCATCGCGCCGTTCGTCGAAGGGGAGCGCGCGTTTTTCCTGACGTACGGCGACGGCTTGAGCGACGTCGATCTCGACGCGCTGGCGGCCTTTCACGAACGGCACGGCGGCGCGGCCACGCTGACGGCCGTGCAGCCGCCCGGGCGCTACGGTGCGCTCGATCTCGACGGCACGTCGGTCCGGCGCTTCCGCGAAAAGCCCGGCGACGGCGGCTGGATCAACGGCGGATTCTTCGTCCTGGGCCCCGACGTGTTTTCGTATATCGAAGGAGACGGCACGCATTTCGAGGCCGAGCCGCTCGAAACGCTCGCCGCGCAAGGGCGCCTGCAGGCCTTCGAGCACCGCGGCTTTTGGCAGGCCATGGACACGCTGCGCGATCGAACGCAACTCGAACGCTTGTGGGAGACCGGCCGCGCGCCCTGGGCGCGCTGGACGACGGCGTGATCGTCGTTCGGCCCAGCCGCCTGCCGGACGTCAAGTTCCTCGTTCGGGAGCCGGTCTCCGACGAACGCGGCAGTTTTCGCCGGCTCTTCGCGGCGGGCGAATATGCGCCGGCCGGCATTTGCGACGAGTTCGTGGAAGACAACGCGTCGGTGTCCCGGCGCGGAGTGCTGCGCGGCTTGCATTACGACGTTCGGTTGGCCAAGTTCGTCCAAGTTCTGGCGGGGGAGATCTTCGACGTCGTCGTGGACGTGCGGCGAGCGTCGCCGTCGTTCGGCGCGTGGGAGTCGTTCCGAATCACCGCCTCCGGAGGCGAGCAACTCTACGTTCCGCGCGGTTTCGCGCACGGGTTTTACGTGCTTTCGGAGACGGCGATCGTCGCCTACAAGCAAACGGCGCCGTACGATCCCGCGAGCGAAGGCCAGGTGCGGTGGAACGATCCGGCGATCGGCATCGCGTGGCCGCTGGAGGGGCGCGAACCGCTCCTCTCGGCAAAGGATGCGGCCGCACCGCTCCTGCGGGACGTTCCGTGAGCCGGCGCGTCACGGTCGTGGGCGCGCGCGGATTCATCGGCGGGCGCGTCGCCGCGCGGGCGCGCCGGCTCGGCTACGAGGTGCTCGAGTGCAGTCACGACGCCGTCCCGCTCGGCCGCGACTTGGGATCGATCGTCTACGCCTCCGGCATCGCGTGGGATGCGCAGCTGCGACCGTTGGAAAGCTACGAGCTGCACGCGAGCGCGGTGGTGCGGCTGCTCGCCCGCGCGCGCTACGAGCGTCTGGTCTACCTCTCGTCGACGCGCGTCTACGATCGCGCCGGCGCGACCGTTGAGGAGACGGCGCCGGCCCTTCGCCCCGACGTGGCCGACGACACCTACGCGCTGAGCAAGCTGGCGGGAGAGGGCGCGGTGCTCGCCGCCAAGGCCGAGAACCGCGTCATTCGCTGCTCGAACGTCTACGGCGAGAGCTTTCGGTCGGGCCTGTTCTTGAGCGACGTTCTCAGGCAGGCGGCGACGACCGGGCGCATCGCGATTCGCACCTCCTTAGATTCGTCCAAGGATTACGTCAGCGTCGACGACGTGGCCGATCTGGCGTTGCGCGTCGCGAGCGAATCGCGGGAACGCGTGTACAACGTCGCCGCCGGTAAGAACACGACGCATCGGGCCCTGCTGGAGGTGATCCTTCAAGCCGTCCCGGCCCGCGTCGTCGTCGCGCCGGGTGCCCCGACGGTGACGGTCCCCGAAATCGATGCCGGCCGGGTGCGAAGCGAGTTTGGGTTTCTCGCGCGGGACGTGCTCGCCGACCTACCCGGCGTCGCGCGCGCCTTTCTCCTAAACCTGGGCCCCGCCAGCGTCGATGGAGGAAGATGATGGACGCGATCGATCGGTATATGGACGAAGTCGAGGAGGCGATTCGAGGAATCGACCGCGACGACGTCCGGCGCGTCGTGAACGCCCTGTACGAGGCCTGGGCCGGCGACCGCCAGATCTTCATCATGGGCAACGGCGGAAGCGCCTCTACGGCGTCGCACATGATGAACGATCTCTGCAAGTTCACGCGTGCCGAAGGCCGTCGCCGCATTCGCGCCATCGCGTTGACCGACAACGTCCCGCTCATGACTGCGTATGCGAACGACCAAAGCTACGACGACGTGTTTCTCGAGCCGCTGAGCACGCTGATGCGCGACGGCGACGTCGTGGTGGCCATTTCCGGCTCTGGCAACTCGCCCAACGTCGTCAAGGCCGTGGAGTACGCCCTGGCGCGCGGCGCAACGGTCGTCGGCCTCTGCGGCGCACCCGGAGGCAAACTCGCGGCGTTATCGCAGCTCAAGGTGATCGTGCCCGCGGTCCACATCGGCCAGCAAGAGGACGGTCATCTCGTGCTCAATCACGCGATCGCCACGGCGCTTCGCGAGCGGCTCGCCGCCACGTGAGCGTGGCGCTGGTAACGGGCGCCGCGGGTTTCATCGGAAGCCACCTCGTCGAGCGGCTCCTCAACGACGGCTCCGACGTCGTCGCACTCGATAATCTTGCCGTCGGCCGCCGGACCAATCTGGCCGCGGTCGCCGATCACCCGCGCCTTCGATTCTTCGAACTCGACGTCAACGATCCAGCGGCGGCAGCGCAGTACGCCGGCGTCGACACGGTCTATCATCTCGCCGCGCTGGCCGACATCGTCCCGTCGATCGAGCGACCGCAAGCGTACTTTCGCGCCAACGTCGACGGCACGTTCGCGGTGGTCGAAGCCGCGCGAGCGGCGGGGGTGCGCCGCGTCGTGTACGCCGCATCGTCGTCGTGCTACGGAATTCCCGATCGCTTTCCTACGCCGGAGACGGCCGAGATCCGGCCGCAGTACCCCTACGCGCTGACGAAGTTTCTCGGGGAATGCTTGGTGCTGCACTGGGGGCGCGTTTACGGCATTCCGAGCGTCTCGCTGCGATTTTTCAACGTCTTCGGGCCTCGGGCGCGAACGTCGGGAACGTACGGTGCCGTCTTCGGCGTCTTCCTCGCACAAAAGCTGGCGAAGAAGCCGTACACGGTGGTCGGGGACGGAACGCAGACGCGCGACTTCACCTACGTCACCGATATCGTCGACGGGCTGGTGACGGCCGCGCGCTCCGCGGTCGACGGCGAAGCGATCAACTTGGGCAGCGGCGGCACCTACAGCGTCAATCGTTTGGTCGAGTTGCTGGGAGGGCCCGTCGAACACGTCCCAAAGCGGCCCGGCGAGCCGGACTGCACCTTCGCCGACGTCGCCAAGGCCCGCGACCTGCTGGGTTGGAAGGCGAGCGTCTCGTTCGAAGACGGCGTGCGCGCCATGCTCGAACGTCTCGACGACTGGCGCGACGCGCCGGTGTGGGATTCGGCCGCGATCGCCAAGGCGACGGAGCCATGGTTTCGCTACTTAGGAAGGACGCAGGAGTGAGCGAACGACGCAGAGTGATGGTGACCGGCGGCGCCGGCTACGTGGGCAGCGCGCTGGTTCCGAAGCTGCTCGCCGGCGGCTACGACGTGACCGTGCTCGATCTCTTTCTCTACGGGGAGGACGTGCTCGCGTCGTCGGCGGGCGAGCCAGGCCTGCGCCGGATCCGCGGCGACATCCGCAATCGCGACGACGTGCGCGCGGCTCTCGCCGGCGCAACCGACGTCATCCATTTGGCGTGCATCTCGAACGACCCGAGCTTCGAACTGGACCCACATCTCGGCCGCTCGATCAACTACGACTGCTTCCCCATGCTGCTCGAGGAAGCCAAGGCGGCCGGCGTCACCCGGTTCGTCTACGCGTCGTCGTCGAGCGTCTACGGCCTGCGCGAAGAAGAGAACGTCGTGGAGGAGCTGGAGCTGCGCCCGCTGACCGATTACTCGAAGTACAAGGCGATGTGCGAAGAGCTGCTGCTCGACGCGCGCGAGCCCGGGTTTAGCGTCTTGATTCTGCGCCCCGCCACGGTCTGCGGCTATTCGCCTCGCCAGCGACTGGATCTCACCGTGAACATCCTGACGAACCACGCGGTCGCCAATCGCAAAATCCGGGTGTTCGGCGGTTCGCAAATGCGTCCGAACATTCATATCGACGATATGACCGATCTCTATCTGCGTTCGCTGAACTGGGACGCGGCGGCGATCGACGGCCGGGTCTACAATGCGGGATACCACAACCGCCGGGTGCTCGAGATCGCCGAGTCGGTGCGTTCGATCGTCGGCGACGACGTGGAAATCGGCGTCGAACCGACCGACGACAATCGCTCGTACCACATCTCGTCGGCCAAGATCAAGCGCGAGCTGGGCTTCGAGGCCGCTCGCTCGATCGAGGACGCGGTTCGCGATCTTGCCTCCGCTTTCGAATCGGGGAAGATCCCGAACCCCATGAGCGACGATCGCTACTACAATATCAGGACGATGCAGCGCGTGCGGCTGAGGTGAGCGTCGAGGCCTTCGGCGCCGCGGCTCGCGCGTACGCCGCCGGCATCGCCGGCGTCGAGGCCCTGGTTGCCGATGCAACGATGCCGGCGCGAGCGCTGGCGGGAGCGGTGCGGCGCCGCCGGGGTGCCGCGCCGTTTCTCAGCGGAATCGTGCTCGACGACGAGCGCTCGCTGGTAGCATACGAATTCGCACACCAGCTCCTGGGCCTGCCGGTGGACGAAGATCGGCGCCGCCGGCTGTTCGACGCGCTCGCAAACGGCGGCCTCACGATCGAAGGGAAGCCGCAGAGTGCGCTCGTCGCCGTCGATCCGCTCGCGCGGTCGGTCCTCGGCGACGTCGCGATGATGGGCCAGGGATTGCTGGTTCGCTCGTGGGCGGAGGCCGAGCGGGTTGCGGGAATTACGGGCCGGCGCCGCGATCTCACCGTGCGTCTTCCCGGCGTGGACGCATCGGTGCCGGAATGCGAGCCGCCGCTCGCGGGCGATTCGATCGTCGTCTGGGCTGCGGGGTTGCGAGCGCATCAGACGGCGATGTTCGCATACGCACTGCGGGATTTCTTTCTGCCGGTGATCATCGCGTGTTCGGAGACCCCGGCGTTTCCCGTGCGCCACGTGCAGTACGTGGCGCCCGACCGGCGCGCGCTGGAACGGGCCGCCGTAGCGATCGACGCGTCGCCGGGCAGCCCGGCGACGGCGATCGCGCTCGCACGGCTCGGCGTCGGTCTTGCCGTCACGGCGGCGAGCGGCGCGCACGAGTATCTGCAAGGAGCGGTGCCGTACGACGCCTGGAATTGGCGATCGATCCAGGCCGCCGCGCAGCGCGCGCTCGCCTCGGGCCCGGCGAGCCTCGCGGGCCTTCCTTGCCCCGAGGATGCTCGGGCGGCGTTGTCGCGGGCCGGGGACGCGGTCCCGAACGGCGGTCCGCTGGTGTCGGTGGCAATACCCACCTACAACCGCCGCGAGCTGCTCGCCCGCGCGCTCGATTCGATCGCGCGCCAACGCTACCGCGACGTCGAGATGATCGTCGTCAACGACGGCGGCGAGCCGGTGAACGACGTCGTCGCGCGTCATCCGAACGCAACGCTGATCGAGAGCGCGAACAACCTCGGCGTCGAGCGTGCGACCAACGTCGCGCTGCGAGCCGCGCGCGGGCAGTACGTCACGTTCTGCTGCGACGACGACATGCTCTTTCCCGATGCAATCGCGCGCTGGGTCGGAGCGTTGGAACGATCGGGAGCCAAGGTGGTGCACGGCAACACGGTGATGCGGTTCGACCGTCGCAGCGAAGGGCGCGCGGAGACGCTCGGCTACAAGCTGATGTGGAAAGACAACGTCGACCACCGCGATAGCATCTACACGCCGTTCGCGCCGCTGTCGTGCGTGCTCTTCCACCGCGAGATCCTCGAGCGCCTCGGGTACTACATCGAGACCGCCGCCGCCGATACGGAGTTCATGATCCGCATGTCGCGCGCGTACGATTTCGCCCACGTCGACCAGCCGTGCGCGGAGATCGAATACGATCCCTCTAAAGGCCAAGGCCCCGTCGCGGGCTTCGCGCGCCGCGCCGAATCGCTGGAGCGCGTCTTCGCGCTCTACCCCACGGACAGCGCGGAGATCGCGCAGTTGCGGCGCGAACGTCTCGAGTGGCACCGGTCGCGCGGCGCCGAGGGAACCTATTTTGAACCGGACCTGGCTCTGGAGCATCCGGAGCCGGCACCGTCGGCGCCGCCCTAGCGGCTACGGCCGGTGCTCGTACTCGTGCGAAGCTCCGGCGATCGCTTCCCAGTAGCGATCGACCCATTCGACGACGCCGGCCAGCCCTTCGTCCAGCGAGATGCGCGGGCTCCATCCGAACGCCGCGCGCGCCTTGCTCGAATCGATGACGTAGGCTGCGTCCTGGCCCGGCCGTTCCGCGACTGGCTCGGTGACGCTCTCGAAATCTTTGCCCATGAGCCGGCAAATCTTCGCGACGAGATCGCGGACCGCGATTCCGCAGTCCGGCGAAAGGTGGTAGCGTTCGCCGGGCGTGCCGCGCTCGAGCATTGCGAGCTCTCCCTCGGAGACGTCGCGGACGTGAACGTACGATTTGACCGCGACGCCGCCGCCGTGCAGCTGGATCGTCCTTCCCAAGCGCAGGGCGATGACGGTGCGCGGGACGATTTTGAACAGCTGCTGCCTCGCGCCGTACACGTTGGTGGAGCGCACGGTGACCAGCGGCAGGCCGTACTGCTTGTGAAAGACCGAGAGCAGCATGTCGGCGGCGGCTTTCGACGCCGCGTACGGAGTGGAGGGGTTGTCGGGCGCGCTTTCGGTGACCGTGCCGGCGCAGCTCCCGTAGGCCTCGGGCGAGGACACGTGGAGGTAGCGTTCCACGAAGTCGCGCTTCACGAGTTCTTTGACGAATCGCGCGAGCGCCACCGTGTTGGTCTCGAACCACTGTTCGGGGTAGGTCCACGACGGCGCGACCTCGCTTTGAGCGGCGAAGTTGGCGATGTGCGTCGGGCGCTCTCGATCGATCAGCGCAAGCAGCCGGTCGACGTCGCGATTGAGATCGATGCGTTCGAACGAGAAGCGCGACGAATCGGCGCGCTGGCGGTAGGCAAGCATGTACGACGGCTTTTCGGCGCTGCGCGAAACGCCGATCACCCGGCGCGCCGGGTCGTCCAGGAGCCGGTCGACGAAATCTTGGCCGGAGAACGAGTTGCTGCCGATGACCAGTACGGTGCGCATCATTCGAACGTAATGAAGGAGTGATCGCCGGTGTAGCCGGCTTGGGCGAAGTGCCATTCCCACTCCCGGGGCGTGGCGAAGATCCGGCACGTGAGCTGCCAATACATGAGGTTGACTTTTTCGCGCTCGCTGCCGTACGTCTCGACGACCAGATACTTCCCGCCGCGCGAAACGCGTTCCATTTCCCGCAACGCCGCGTGAAGGTCGTAGACGTAGAGGTTGTGCAGCGTGTTGATGGAGTAGACCAGGTCGAACGAGCGATCGGGATAGGGCAGCGCTGCCGCGCTTCCGGCCTGCAGGGCCGGCCGGATTTCCTCCTTTGCGTGTTCGATCGCGTAGGACGAGATGTCGATGCCGGCGAGCTGCGCGTCGGGAACGACCTGTCCGAAATCGTACAGCAGAAAGCCTTTGCCGGCGCCGACGTCGAGAATGCGCGCCCCGGGCTGCAGGCCGTAATGGCGCGCCATGCGCTCGGCGACGACGCGCCAGCGGCCGTCGTAGGCGTACCCGCCGTACCCCGTCGAACGATCGCCGTCCCAGTAGTCGTAACCGAAGGCGGCCGCTTTCTCCGCGCACGCGACCTTATCGTGAACGCAGACGCGCTCCAGGTAGTCGCGGGCCGTTTTGCGGTGCAGGTCGGCGATGAAATCGACGTAAGCCACGAGTAAGAACGATCCTCCTTAAAACGAAGGCGAGGCGGCGATCGGGCCGGCGAGCAGCGCGCGAGCCTTTTGCAACTGCTCGGTTTTGCGCTCGGCCGAGAGCGCTCCCGCATACCGGCGGCGCGCGGCGCCGACCGGCCTGAAATCGTTGAGCACGATGCAGCACCATTTGACGGCGTACGCGGGCATCAGCAGGCGCGCCCGCTCGGCAATCGCCTCGCTCGTGTCGCCGAGCGCGCGCGCGACGCCGCGAGCGAAGCGGCCGAAGAACTCCTTGGGAACCGGGACGGCAACTTGATTGAAGAAGTCGCCGACGAGCTTGGCGGGATCGTCCCACCCGGCATACTCGAAATCGAGGAAGCAGATCGTTCCGTCGGGCCGCCGCAGGGCGTTGTGAAAGCCGAAATCGGAAGGCGAGAGGCAGCGGCAAGCCGCCGCGGGCGGCTGCGCGCCGCCGCGCGACGCGATGCCGGCTCGAACGCTCGCCCACGCCGGCACCAGCTCGTCGCGCACGAACGCCAAGGCTTGCGCATCGGCGACGCGTTGCAGATCGGCGACGCGGCGGTCGATCGTGGCGAGGTGGTCGGCGATCGTGAAGCACGCCTCGGCGGCGGTACCGATCGTCGCGGCTGCGTCGCGCTCGGCCTCGAGCGAGGCGACGAAGGCGAGCGCGGCGTCGATCTCGCCGGCGCCGATCTCGCCGGGCTTGAACGGCACGCCGTCGACGTAGGCGTAGAGGGCGAGCCGGTTGCCCGGGTCGCAGGCGATCGGCTCGGGAAGGCACCGAATGCCGCGCTCCCAAGCGAACGTTGCGAACGTCCACTCGGCGCGCTGGCGGTCCCAGCGATCGCCGGGATGTGCGAAATACTCTTTGAGTGCGAGCGGTGCGGCGGCGGTATCGATGCGAAAGACGCGATTGTTCGCACCTCCCGCGAGTTGGGTCGCAGTGGCGGGGCCCGCATATCCGCATCGGTCGAGCAACGCGCGCGCCGCCGGCGGAATCGCCACGCCGGTCACGCGGGCGCCGCCCGATCGAAGAGGACGCGCTCCACCTGCGCCCAGGAACCGGCGCTTTCGATGCCGGCCGGCAGCACGGCCGCGGCGCTGCCGGGCGCGAAGAGCACGCGGCGCACGCCGGCCGGGAACCCAGGCTCGCTCAACAGCTCCGGCAAGTCGTCGACGAAGACCGTGAGCCGTTCGCTACCGATGCGCGCGAGTTTCGCCTCTTTGGTGAGCTCGAGAAAAACCTTCGATCGTGGAAGGCCGATGCGGTCGAAGACGCCGTGCGACGACAGCCACGCGAGCGCGGCTTCGTGCAGGTCGGCGGTACCGCCGAGATAGGGGCGGCGCGTCTTATGGCTGACGATGGAGACGTCGATTCCGTCGCGCACGCATCGCTGGAGAAACGCGAGCGCTCCAGGGAAGGGCGCGGCCAGCCCAATCCCCTCGCCGTACACGAAGCCTTGAAGTGCCGTCCAAGCCTCTTCGCGGCCTTCGGCGCGCAACCGGTCGCGAACGGCGAGCTTCGTCGGCCGCAGCGATTCCGGCACGAGCCGGCGGTCGACGGCGGCGCGGTAAAAGGCGTGGTCGTAACAGACGAGCGTGTTGTCGAAATCGATTCCGATGCGCACGGCGTCAACGAATGGTCGTGTCGATCAACGGGCGCCCGACGCGCCCCGCGGCGAGATCGTCCATCGCGCGGTTCACGTCTTCGAGCGCGTACGAATCCGAGAGCAGCGGGGCGACGCGAATGCGTTGGCTGCGCAGCAGACGCGCCAACCGCGGGACGTCCCGTTCGGGCACGCTGTCGCCCCCCCAGCAGCCCAACAGGCTCTTGCCGTCGTTAAAGGCGCGCGGGTCGATCGCGAGGAGCCGGCCGTGCGGCGCGTTCCCGACGACGACCGCGCGGCCGCCTTGCGAACGCACCGCATCGAGGGCTTGGCGCATGACGGAATCGATGCCCGTGGCTTCGACCGCGAGATCGACGCCGCCGGGAATGCGGCTGCGAATGGCCGCGACCGGGTCGCCTTGCCCCGGATCGATCGCTTCGCTGGCGCCAAGCGCGAGCGCGAGCTCGCGCTTGAGCGGATTGGGATCGACGGCAAAGATCGGCGCGCATCCGGCCGCGATGCCTCCGAGAATGGCGCACGAGCCGATGCCGCCGCACCCGAAGACCGCTAACGATTCGCCGGCGCGCGCGGCGCCGGCGTTGACGACCGCGCCCACGCCGGTCGGCAGCGCACACCCGAGCAAGACCGCGTCGCGCAGATCCAGCCCTGCGGGAAGCGGGACGATGCGGTTTTCGCTGACGACGGCATGGCGCTGAAACGTCGTGACGGCTCCGGCGTTGACGTCGCGTTCGCCCCAACGGTAGACGCTGCCGGCGACGTTGCCGCCGGAGCCCTTGATCCACGAGAGCACGACTTCGTCGCCGGGCTTGATTTTGGTAACGCCGGCGCCGATTTCCAGGACGCGGCCGGTCGCCTCGTGCCCGAGACAGTGAGGCAAAAAGGGATCCGGGCCGCGCTCGCCGCGCACTTCGAGCAGCTGCGTGTGGCAGATGCCGCTAAAGGCGATCTCCACGAGCGCTTGTCCCGGACGAACGGCGGGAAGGGCGAGCTCGACCAGCTCGAGAGGCTTCGACGTCTCGACGAGAATCGCGGCTTCGGTTTTCATATCGGGTTCGAAACGTTCGACGCCAGGCGTGCGGCAATCCGCTGCGCGATGGTTGCGGCATCGATGCCGAGCCTGGCTTGAGCGTACTCGGTCTCGCCGGCTTCGTGCAGAAACCGGTCGGCGGTGCCGAACCGCAGCAAGCGCCCTTGCGGCGTACGTTCGCAATCGGCAAACCACTCGGCGATCGCAGCTCCGAACCCGCCGATGAGCCCGTGTTCCTCGACCGACGCAATCAGCGGAAAACGCGCGAAGACGCTCGCGAGCAGCTCGGTGTCGAGCGGCTTGATCGTGGGAACGCTCAGAACGCTCGCGCCGATTCCGCTCGCCGCGAGGATCGTGGCGGTATCGAGGGCATTTGCCACGGCGGCGCCCGTCGCCAGGATGCACGCGTCCGAGCCTTGGCGCAGCTCAAAATGGCAACCGATGGCGCGTTCGGGCGGCCGCTCGTGAACGGCCGGCTCGCCTTTTTTCCCGATGCGCACGTAGACGGGCCCGTCGAGCCGTAAGGCGTCGCGCAGGCAGGCGCGCACTTCGCCCGCATCGGCCGGAGCGAGCACCGTCATCTCCGGCAGCGCGCGCAGCATGGCGATCTCTTCGAGCGAGTGATGCGTTGCGCCCAGCGACGCATAGCGCAAACCGGAGCCCGTTCCTACGAGGACCGCGGGAGCCCGATGGTAACACAAGTCGTCGCGAATCTGCTCGATCACGCGATACGTGATGAAAGGAGCGATCGTATACGCGACCGGACGAAAACCGCACATCGCCAAGCCGGCCGCTACGCCGATCATATTGGCCTCGGCGACGCCGCAGTTGTAGAAGCGGGTTGGGGCGACGTCTTTGAAGCGATCGAAGAGGCGGTTGCCGATGTCGCCCGAGAGCAGAACGACGCGCGGATCCGCTGCGGCCAACGCGGAGATCTCGTCGGCGAACGCGTTTCTCATGCTAAGCCCAACTCGGTGCGGGCCAGTTCGACTTCGCGATCGTTGGGGATGCGATAGTGCCAGTTATTATCGTCTTCCATGAACGACACGCCCCGGCCCTTGACGGTGTGGGCGACGATCGCGAGCGGCTTACCGTTCGAGCGGGGGACGCTCCCAAGCGTCTGCGCCAACGCTGCGAGATCGTGTCCGTCCACTTCGATGGATTCCCAGCCGAAGGCGCGCCATTTTTCGGCGAGCGGCGCAAGCGACATCGTCTCTTCGGAACGCCCGGTCGCCTGCCACTTGTTATAGTCGATCGCGACGCAGAGGCGATCGAGGCGTTGAGCGGCGGCGAAGAGCGCGCCCTCCCATACCGAGCCTTCGTTGCATTCCCCGTCCGAGAGCAGCACGAAGACGCGGTACGGCAGCCCGGCGATCCGAGCGGCCAGCGCGTGACCGATGCCGATCGGCAGCCCGTGCCCCAGCGAGCCGGTCGCCGCTTCGATTCCCGGCGCGCAGCGAGGCCCGGGATGTTCGGCCAGCGCGCCGCCGTCGACGTGGTACGAATCGAGCGTCGCCTTGGGAAAGAAGCCGCGGGCCGCAAGCGCCGCGTACAGCGCCGTAGCGGCGTGGCCTTTGGAAAGGATGAAACGGTCCCGGTCGGGGGCGTCCGGCGCCTCGGGATCGATGCGTAAGACGCTCCAATAGGCCGCCGTCACGATATCGATGCACGAAAGGGCGGATCCGAGATGCGGCGTTCCGGCGTCGTGCGACATTTGAATGACGGCGCCGCGCAGATTCGCGGCAACGCGCTCGAGGCTCGTGGCGCCGAGTGCCGCGTCGATGAAGCTCATCGTATTAGCTTGTCGGCACGAGGTCGGCCGGAGTTGACCGCGAAGTGCCAAGCCCCATGGTGGAGTTGCTCGTCGTCGGCGGCGATTCCCTGATCGGCTCGGCCCTCGCCAGCCGCTTCGCGCGCCGGGCCATGCGAGTCTCCGCCACGACCAGGCGCCGCGAGCGCGCGAGCCCCGATCGCCCCCTGCTCGACCTCTCAAACCCCTCCGATTGGCCCGACGTGCGTGCCGACGTTGCGGTGCTCTGCGCGGCCGAAACCAGCATCGCCCGCTGCGAAGCCGGCGAAGCGGGCGTTGCCCGCGTGAACGTCGAGGGCCTCGCCGAGATCGCGCGCCGGCTTGCCGCAGCGGGAAGCTTCATCGTCCTGCCCTCCTCGACGATGGTCTTCGACGGCGAGCTTCCTGGGCGCAAGCCCTCCGATCCAGTCTCGCCGCGTACCGCCTACGGGCGGCAGAAGGTGATGCTCGAGCAGCGGCTGCGCGAACTGAGCGCCGGGGGGCACGCGATCGTTCGCATTGGAAAAGTGGTCTCGCCGCAGGTGCCCCTCTTCGCAGGCTGGCTGGACCGGTTGCGGGCCGGGATGCCCATCCGTGCGTTTACCGATCTCGCGATCTCGCCCGTGGCGATCGATCGGGTGGCGGAGCTCCTCGAACGCATCGTGGAGCGCCGGTTGGCCGGGACGTTCCACTTTACGGCGGCGGACGCGGTGTCGTATGAGGAGGCCGGGGCCGCCCTCGCAGCTGCGCTCGGCGCCGATCCGTCGCTCGTCGAGCCCACGCCTCGCCCCGAGCCGGCGTTCGCTCAGCGCTACCCGGCACTCGATTGCGAAGCGACGGCCCAGCGGCTAGGCGTCACCATTCCGCAAGCGCTGGAGGCGATGCGCGACTTGGCGCGATCGCCGGCGATTGCCACGTGATGCCGTGCGCGTACTGCGAGCGCACGCAGCTCGTGGAAGATCCGGCCTTCGCCTCGTTGCCGCGCGTCACGTCGGATTGCCGTCCGTGGCCCACCGGCGGCCGCATCGCGCGCTGCTCGGCGTGCGGCGGCGTGCAGAAGCCCGTCGACGACGCGTATCGGGACGAGTTGAACCGCATCTACGCGGAGTATGCGATCTACGCGCAGAGCGGAGGCAACGAGCAGCGAGCCATGGGCGCGGCGGGCGGGCTCGGCCCGCGATCGGCGGCCATCGTCGCCCACTTTCTGGAAGGCCACTCGCTGCCCGCGCGCGGCCGGTGGCTCGACGTCGGGTGTGGAAACGGCGCGACGCTGCGCGCCGTCTCCGAGCGGCTTCCCGGCTGGGCGGCGGTGGGCAGCGAACTCGACGGCCGCCACCGCGCCGCCGTCGAGGCGATCCCGGGCGTCGAGCGCCTCTACGACGGCGATCTCGCAGCGCTAGACGATCGGTTCGATGCGATCAGCATGGTGCACTCGCTCGAACATATGGAAGCGCCGGCCGACCTGCTACGTCAGTTGCGCCGGCTGCTCGCTCCCGGCGGAAGGCTGCTGATCGAGTCGCCGCTTTCGACCGGCAACTTCTTCGATCTCGTCATCGCCGACCATATCTTGCATTTCGACCGGCCCGCGCTAGCGCGCTGCATGCAGCGCGCCGGCCTGCGGCTGGTGCGGTTCGAGCCGCAGTTTTTCGAGCGCGAGTTCTGCGCGGTGGCCGAGATCGAAGCTTCTGCGGCGCCGGCGCACGATGAAGAAGCGCTCGATCGCTCCGATCGCAAGCGCCTCGGAGCGCAGATCGAATGGCTCGCGCGGGTAGCCGGCATCGCGCGCGAGCGAAAGGAGCCGCTCGCGATCTTCGGCAGCTCGATCGGAGCGACGTACGCGTTCGCGGCGCGCGCCGGGCGCGTCGCGTGTTTCATCGACGAGGATCCCGACCGGATCGGGCGGTCGCATCTCGGCGTGCCGATTCGCGCGCCGCAGGCGGTCGACGGCGAAACGTGCGTCTTCGTTCCTCTGCCGCCCGCGCTCGCAAGCGCCGTGCTTTCGAAGCCCGGCCGCGAGCGCTGGATTCCCCCGCCTCCGTATCCGGCGGTTTAGGAGTAGTCGGCGACCGTCGTACTTCCGAACACGATCGTCGGCTGCCGGTAGGGAACGCCCGGCTGAAGGGCGCGGTTATTGGCGAGCTGCGTGCTGCGTTCGCGTTCGAGCGAGGGCCGGTCGGGCCTGGGATAACGCTGCCACATCGACTCGAGCTGATCGCACATCAGTTGCGTGAGCTCGAACGAACGGTTGCCGCCGTCGGTGCTCGCTCGCCATTCCGTCGTTGCGTGATCGACGTGGGCGCTGTCCGCAGCCAGGGAGAGCCGCAACAGGAGTTCGTGATCGGCGACCGACCACAGCTGCGTCGAGTAGGAACCGACCCGCTCGAAGAGATCGCGGCGCATCAGCACGCTCGTGATGGATACTCCGCCCGCGACCAGCGCCCGCGCCGGATCGAGGTGCGACGTCAGCCCGGCGCTGAATCCCGTCGTGCGCGACCCGTCCGGCGTGCGTTCGACGAAGCGCACGTTGATGTTGCCGTTGGTCATTCCGCAACCCGTGCGCTCCAAGACCGACACCAATCGCGCGAGATGATCGGGATAGCAGACGTCGTCGTCGGCCATGAAGCCGAGGTACGTGCCGCGCGCGCGTGCGGCGCCGGCCCCGACCGGCGTCGCTCCCATGTCGCCCGAGTTCTTCTCGAGGTCGACGAGCCGTGCGAACGAAAACTCGGCGACGATCCGATCGACCGGCTCGCCTCCGTCGTTGACGACGATGCATTCGACGTTGGAGTAGGTTTGCCGGGCGAAACAGCTCAGCGCGCGTCTCAGTTCGTGCGGGCGGTTATACGTCGGAACGACGATCGATACGAGGGCGTCGCCCTCGGGGGCGGGCGGCGACGCCGAAGCGAGAACGTCGTGCAGCGCGGCGAGCGTATCCGGCGTCTCCAGGATTCGCGGCGGCGAGGCGCCGAGCGCGTCGTAGGCGGCGCGCGCGATGCTGCGCCAGTCGTGGAGGTCGTACGCGAGGACGCCGGCCACGTAGTCGCACGCCCCGCTCGTCGCGGCGACGGCGAGCGGGACGCCGGTATTTGCGAGCGCGATCGCGACGGCGGGATCGTACGGCGTCGCGTCGACGATCGCCGCCGCATCCGCCAATGCGTCCGCCGCGCCCTCCGGCGTGACGTACCGTGCGGCGGTTGGTCCGGAAGGCACGGTCGCCGCAACGATGCATACCGGCCTGCGCATCTCCTCGACCGCGGTTGCGAACGCCGTGCACTGCTGCCAGGGCGCGTGCGGCGCCCAGATCACGAGCGATCCGCGAGGATTGCCTCGCGCCTTGGGAACGCCCGTTCCGGGTGCGGGATAGTGCGCGACGTGCGCTCGTCGCCGTCCCAAAAGGGCGGCCTGGTAGCGATATTCGGCCGGCGAGCGGGACAAAACGGCATCGCCCAAGAGGTGGAGGTCGCGTAGAATCGCCAGCGTTTCGGGGGTATGCACGACTGCGTTGGCGACGGGTGCTCCGTTGACTAGGAGCGTCCCGGCCGTCAGTTGATCGAGGAGCTCGCGGCGCGCGTCGTAGGAGTGTTCGACGATCGCGCCCGCTACCAGCAGCGCGAGATCGGTGCGCGCCTGGCCGATCGTCGTCGCGACGTAAAACGGCTCGCCGGCCATGCGGCGCGCGACGGCCTCGGCATAGGCCGGTTCCAGCGCGCTCTCGTCGACGACGATGGCTGCAAGCTCGGCGGGAAGGCGGCGGGCCCACGCGCTCGCCTTCGGGCCAAAGGCTGAAACGGACGGCATCGCGCAAAGCCTTTTGCGCTCCGCCGGCCGCCACCTGGCCGAGCGAAAGCGCTCCGAGCGAGAGAGGCCGTTCCTTGGCAGCACCGCGGCAACGTGCGTTTCCGTAACGCATCGCGCGGCTAAGGCCCCGGAATCGGCGGTCCGATAATCCCGATGATGAGCGTTCAGCGGCCGTTTCTGGACTATTACGCCAGTCTGGGGACGAGCCCGGTGAGCCAGGACGTATCCGATCTTGCGCGGCACCTCGAGCGCCGGAGCGCACTGTACCGAGCGTTAGGCCTGCCCCCGCGCTTCTTTTCGCTGGCCGACGTGCTGGAGTTTGGTCCCGGGCTCGGTCACAACGCGATTCACGTTGCGGAGCAATCGCCGCGCCGGCACGTGCTAGTGGACGGGAGCGCGACGGGCCTGGCCGGGCTGCGCCGGACGCTGGAGCGGCACTTCGGCTCGACCGAACGCTTCGAAATCGTGGAATCGCTGGCCGAAGAGTACCGGGCGGAACGGCGCTTCGACGTCGTTTTAGCCGAGAACATGATTCCGCTCCAGCGCGAGCCGATTGCGTTCTGCCGGCAGATCGCGTCGCACGTTCGCGAAGGCGGCGTCTTGGTCGTTACGTGCTCGGAGCCGGTGTCGTACATGGGCGAAGCGCTCCGGCGCATGGTGGCGACGCGCATCGCGCCCGTTGGGTTGCCGCTCGACGAGCGCGTGGCGCTGGTTCGCGAGCTCTTCGCAGAGCACATGGCACAACTGCCGGGCGCGAGCCGCCCCGCCGAAGATTGGATCAAGGACAACGTCACGCACCCGCTGATCGGAAAGTTCTTCACGATCGCCGACGCGATCGAGTCCGTCGGCGCGGAGTTCGATTTCTACGGAAGTTCGCCGCAGTTCGTCACGGATTGGCGCTGGTACAAATCGCTCTACGGAGAGAACCGCCGCTTCAACGAACGGGCCTGCGATCAGTATCGGGCCAACGTGCTCAACCTCATGGATTGGCGCATCGTGGTGCCGCCGCAGCCGCCGGAACTCGGTGCGTGGCTGCAAGATCGCTGCGAACGCCTGTGGCTGAGCTTGCGTGCGAACGAAGACGCCGGACGAGCACCCGACGACGCGGCCTTTGCCGTGGCGTGCGAAGAAATCGCCGCGCGCATCGAAGGCCTCGCGCCTCCGACCGGAGCTTCGCTGCGCGAACTGGCCGCGTACCTGCGGGCGCCCAAAGGCGCCGACCCGCGGGAGTATCTGGTGCAGTTCGCCGGGTTCTTCGGCAGAACGCAATACGTCAGTTTCGTGCGCCGCGCGCAGGCGGCGCCGGAGGTACGCCCGTGACCGGGAACGGTGCGGCCTCTGCCGCCCGCAAGAAGATTCACGATCTGACAGCGCTGCCGCACTTGATGGCGGCGGAGCGCGAGCGCGGCCGCGCGATCGTGCTTTGTCACGGCGTCTTCGACCTGCTCCATGCCGGCCACGTGCGCCATTTGGACGAAGCGAAGGCGCAGGGCGACGTCCTGGTGGTGACGGTAACCGCCGATGCCTTCGTCAATAAAGGGCCTCACCGGCCCGCGTTCGCCGACGGCTTGCGTGCCGAGGTCCTGGCAGCTCTGGCGCAAGTCGACTACGTCGCCATCTCGGCGTATCCGACGGCGGAGGAGGCGATTCGCGCCGTCGCTCCCGACGTCTACGTGAAGGGCCCCGATTACCGGTCGGCCGGTGACGACGTCACGGGCGGCATCGCCCGCGAGGAAGAGGCGGTGCGCGCCGGCGGCGGACGCATCCATTTCACGCAAGCCGAGACGCTGAGCTCGTCGTACGTACTCAACCGGTATCTCCCGAGTTTTCCGCCCGACGTCGAGGCCTATCTAGCCGATTTTCGCGAGCGCCGCAGCGCCGCCGAGGTCGTCGGCTATCTCGAGAGCTTGCAACCGCTGCGTCTGGTGGTCGCGGGGGAAGCGATTCTCGACGAGTACGTCTACGTCGATCAGATGGGCAAGTCGTCGAAGGATCCGGTGCTGGCGATGCGTTACGCCTCCACCGAGCGCTATGCCGGAGGCGCCTTGGCGGTCGCCAATCATGCGGCGGCGTTCTGTTCTACCGTCGAGCTCGTGACCTACCTTGGGAAGGACGAGCCTCAGGAGGCGTTCATCCGGGAACGGCTCAAGCCGAACGTCCGGACCAATTTCGTGTACAAAAGCGGCTCGCCGACGATCGTCAAGCGGCGGTACGTCGAGCAGACGCTCTTAGGGAAGCTCTTCGAAGTCTATTTCTTCAACGACGATCCGCTCGCCGGTTCCGAGGAAGAACAGCTCTGCGAACTGCTCGAGGCTCGCATCGAGAAAGCCGACTGCGTGCTCGCGGCCGATTTCGGGCACGGGCTGATGACCAAGCGCGCGACCGATTTATTGGCGGGCAGCGGAAAGTTCTTGGCCGTCAACACGCAAGTCAACGCGGCCAACATCCGCTTCCACGCGATTTCGAAATACCCGCGCGCCGATTACGTGTGCATCAACGAAGGCGAACTCCGCCTCGACGCGCGCAGCCGCAGGGAACCGCTCTCGGAGCTGGTGGCGAACCTGGAGCGGCGCATGGAGTGCGGACGCGTGCTCGTGACCCGCGGGAAACAAGGCGTCGCATTCTTCGACGGCGGCGCCGAAGCGGTTGCGCCGTCGCTGGCGCTGCGCGTGGTCGATCGCATCGGCTCCGGCGACGCGGTGTTGGCGATCACCTCCCTGTGCGTCGCCGCCGGGATCCCGAGCGACGTCACGGCCTTTCTCGCCAACGTGATCGGCGCGCAACAGGTGCAAGTCATCGGCAACAGCGCCGCAATCGACCGCGTCGCGACGATGAAGTTCGTGCAAGCGCTGCTCAAGTGACCCAACACTCCGCTTCCGGCATCGCGCTGACCCTGGACCGGGTCGAAACCGCCGGTTCGAACTGGAACTCAGCCGGCGGCCTGCGCGGCGCTCAGGGGGACGCGCTTTTCTGCAACGGATGGGCTTTCAACCAGCGGCGCGCCGGAGAGAGCGTCGAGGTTGCGGCGTTCATCGATGGGCTCGCCGCGCCGTTCCATCTGACGCGCCTGGCGCGTCCCGACGTCGCCACGCACTTCGGCATCGCCGCTTTGCCCGAGGCCGGATTCCATCTCACGGTCGGCACCGACGGCTTGGGCACCGGCCGCCACGAACTCTCCGTCTCGTTTCGCAGCGCCGGCGAGGAAGTTCGCGTGACGCCGATTGCGTTCGAACTCGCCGCGCGCGAGGCCGGTTCGACGGTGCGGCTGCTGCTAGCCGCGGCGCCGAAGAGCGGCTGCACGTTCGGCGCGCTGGTCTTGCGCAAGTACTTCGGCGTCGAGGGCGTGGTCGCGTCGTTCTTTCCGTATTCGGAGCACATGCTGGGCGCCGACGTGATGGCCCAGCTCGCCGGCAAAGCGTGGGTGATGCCGCTGCATATTTGGCCTCGGCGCCCGAATCTCGACGCGATCGCCAAGCACGGAATCTCCACCGTCGTGACCTGGCGAAACCTGGCCGACACGATCGTCTCGTTCGACGACCACCTGCGCAAGGAATGGGGCGACGTCGGCGGCGGCCCCGAGGTCTATCTCGGGAAACGCGAGTTGTGGAATCGCGTCCCGCAAGAGCGGCGCCACGAGTTTCTCATTCGCAACCTGGTTCCGTGGTACGTGGGATTCTATCGAGCTTGGCGCGACGCGCGCGCGCCGCTGGTCATGGCCTACGAACGCCTCGCGACCGATCCGATCGGATACTTCTCGACCATCGTCGAGAACGCCGGCGAGCGGGTCGACGAGCAGCGGTTGCGGGAGATCGTCGCCGCGTCCGATCGCGGCGACGCCGTCGCCAACTATGCGGTGGGCCGGCGGAACGTCGGCGTCAACGGCCGTGCCGTGGACACGATGTCGGACGCGATGAAGGCGTTGCTGGAAGAGACGCTGGAGTCGCACTTCGACGATCTGAGCGAGCTCTTGCTCGAGTTGCCGTGGCGCGGCGGCGCGGAGGCCGCGATTGCCGCGAATCCGCGCCGATGGGCCGCGGTGGAAGGATGACCGTGGACGAACGACGCGCGAACGGCGATCCGGCGGCAGCCGCGGCCCTCAACGAGGAGGCCGTGCGCCGGTTCAACGCCGGACGGCCGGAAGAATCGCTCGAGCTGTTGCGCCGGGCGATCGAAACGGATCCGAAGCTCGATGCGAGCTTCTACCATCGCGGTCGCATCTTGTTCGAAAGCGGGCGGCTCGGCGAGGCACTCGCCGATGCCGAACGCGCGATCGCGCTGGGCGGCCCGTGCGCCGGCGGCGCCCACTATTTGGCCGGGGAGATCCTCGCAAAAGACAAGACGACGCGCCGCCAAGCGGCGGCGGCGTTCGAAGCGGCGGCACCGCTCGTGCCGCAGGCGGCGCTTGCCTATTACCTCGCCGCGGTCAATCACTTCAACTGCGGCGACTGCGTCGAAGGCGAGCGGCTGGCGCGCCGCGCGCTCGCCGTCGAATCCGGCTATCCCGACGCGTTGTGGCTGCTCGGCCAATCGCTGCTCGAACAAGACAAAGGCGACGAGGCGCTCTCGACGCTCGAGCGTCTCTACGCGATCGCGCCGACGTTTCGCGGCCTCGCGCAAGAGATCGAGAAGATCAAAGCGTCGAAATCTGCCTCGAAGCGCGCCAAGCCGACGCGCCATCCGCGGCTGATCTCCGACTACCGCGATTTCGACGCGTTCGTCGAGCGATACGTGCTGGGAGATCTGGCCGGGATCGAGCCCTTCCTTACCAAGGACAGCAAGGTCTTCACGGCCGGCTCGTGCTTTGCGGCCAACATCGCCGACGGTTTGAAAGCCCAGGGCATCGACACGGCGACGGTCGGCGTGCCGGAAGAGATCAACAGCACGTACGCCAACCGGTACCTGCTGGAGTGGATTCTCAACGGACCGGCGCCGGCGACCGAGCCGTTCGAAGCGTTCTTCGGCGAGCACAAGCGCCGGGAGTACGCTGCCGCTTTGAGCGGCGCCGACGTCGTGATCATCTCGCTCGGCGTCGCGCCCTGTTTCTTCGACCGCGAGACGGGCCAGTTCGCGCTGACGTTCGGATCGCACTTTTACAGCCAGCAGTATTCGTTCCGCACGACGACCGTCGCCGAGAACGTGGAGAATATCGAGGCCATCGCCGCCGTCTTACGCGCGCTCAACCCAAGCGTCCGAATCGTGCTCACGGTGTCGCCGGTACCGCTCAAGGGGACCTTCGAAATGAAATCGGCGGTGTTGGCCGATTGCGTTTCGAAATCGACCCTGCGCGTCGCCGCGCACGAGGTGACGGCCGCGCACGGCGGCGGCATCATTTACTGGCCCTCGTTCGAGATGGTGAAGTGGTACGGCGACCACGCCGGCCAGGTGTTCGGTAACGACGACGACTCCGCGTTCCACGTCTCGGCCGAGCTGGTAGCGCGGATCCTGCGCGCGTTCGTCCGGCGCTTCTCCGTCTAAGCTCGCGAGCGGGCCGCCAGGCGTTCCCGCAGCCGCGCAACGTCCGCAGCGGCGAACTCGATGCCGATCGGCTTCTCCCCCGGGAAGTGAAAGTCGGTGCCGCCGGTGACGAGCAGCCCGTGCTCGCGCGCGTAGGCGCGCAGCTCCGCTTCGTAGGCCGCGTCGCCGCTGGGGTGGATCACTTCGACGCCGTCGACGCCGGCCGCGCGCAGCTCGTCGAGATGGTGCTTGGCTCGCAGGCGCGCCGGATGCGCGACGACGCTCGCGCCGCCGGATTGGCGGATCAGGTCGACGATCTCGGCGCTCGTCAACCGGCGCAGCGCGACGAAGCCGGTGCCTTCGTCGGCGAGATACCGGTCGAAGGCCTCTTGCAGCGTCGCGACGTGGCCGAGCTCGAGCAGCGCGCGCGCCAGATGCGGGCGGCCGAGGCTGGAGGCGCCTTTGGTTTGCTTGCGCACGTCGTCGAGGGTGACGACGACGCCCAGCCCGCGCAGGCGCTCGATCATCTGCAGCATGCGCTCCTCGCGCGCGATGCGCTGCTTGGAGAGCATCTCCATCAGCGGCGTTTCGTTGCTCGCGACGCCGTAGGCGAGGATGTGCGCGGTATGGCCGTCGTGCTCGCTATCGACCTCCAGGCCGGGGATGCTTCGCGCCGCGAGATCCTCGGGCATCGGATATGCGGCCAGCGTATCGTGATCGCTCACGCAGAACGCCTCGAGCTCGCGGGCCCGGATTTCTTCGAAAAGCCGCTCTCGCGGCCAGACCCCGTCGGAGCACGTGGTGTGGAGATGGAGGTCGATACGCATGCCAGGTCGCGCTACGCCCAGCGGCGGGGGCGCTCCTGTGCCGGGCGGCTGCGACTACGGTCGGAAGTAGGAAAGTGCCCCGCCCGAGCCGATAATAGGGCTGATGCCCACGGCTACCGATTCCGATCTCGACGCGCTCGAGTCGCGTACGATCTACATTTTGCGCGAAGCGTTCGCGTGCGTCTCGCCCGTCGCCATGCTTTGGTCGATCGGCAAAGACTCCACGGCGCTGCTCTGGATGGTCCGCAAGGCCTTCCTCGGCGACGTGCCGTTCCCGGTCGTCCTGCTGGACACCGGCATGGAGTTCCCCGAAGTCTATCAGTTCCGCGACATGCTGGTTCGCGAGTGGAAGCTCCCGGCGCTCAACGAGGAGTGTCCTCCCGAGTCGACCGTCGATCAGAGCCTTCCGCCGGCCGCCCGCCACGCCGCCCGCAAAACGGCCGGCCTGCGCGCGCTGATCCAGCGCGAAGGCTTCCGCGGGATCATTCTCGGCATCCGCCGCGACGAGCAAGCGATTCGCGCCAAAGAGCGCATCTTTAGCCCGCGCAACGCCGACGGGTCGTGGGATCCGCGCTCGCAGCCGCCCGAGCTGTGGGATTTCTTCCCCTACGAGGTTCCGGACGGCGCGCACGTGCGCATCCATCCGCTCTTGCATTGGACCGAGCTCGATATTTGGCGCTACCACCGGCGCGAGAATATCCCGTACGTTCCGCTCTACCTCGCCAAGAACGGGCAGCGCTACCGTTCGCTGGGCGAGAGCAACATCACGGTGCCGATTCCGAGCACCGCCGAAACGCTCGACGACGTCATCGCCGAGCTGGAGAAGACCCGCGAGCCCGAACGGGCCGGACGCACCATGGACGCCGAAACCGAAGACGCCTTCGAACGGCTCCGCACCACAGGGTATATGTAAGCAACCGTGAGACAAGTTCGCATCGTGATGGTCGGCGACGTCGATGCCGGTAAATCGACGATCCTCGGCCGCATGCTGGTCGACGTCGGCCAGGTGACGCCGCAGAAGCTTGCGGAGCTCGAGAACTCGAGCACCAAGCGAGGCGTTCCGATCGAGTACTCGTTCCTGCTCGACGCGTTCCAGTTGGAGCGCGATCAGGCAATCACGCTCGACATCTCGCGCATTTGGCTGCGCATGCCCGAGCGCGACTACGTCTTCGTCGACGCGCCCGGTCATCGCGAGCTGATCCGCAACCTGCTCACCGGCGCCTCCGAAGTCGACGCCGCGATCATGGTCGTCGCCGCCGACGAAGGCATCACGCTGCAGACGCGCCGCCAGGCGCTCTTCCTGCAGTGGTTCGGCTTCAAAGAAATTCTCGTCGCGATCAACAAGCTCGATCTGCCCGACGACGCGCAGACGGCCTTCGCCCAGCGCAAGGGCGAGGTGCAGTCGTTCCTCGGCCAGCTCGGCATCACGCCGATGGACATCGTTCCGGTCGCGGCGCGCGACGGCGACAACGTCGTCAACCGCAGCCAGCGCTGGACGTGGTGGAAGGGCCCGACGCTGCTGGAGGCTCTCGAAGAGCTGCGCCCGATCATGCCGCAGTCGAGCGGCCCGCTGCGCTTCGTCGTGCAAGACGTCTACCGGCGCGGTACCAGCCGCCTCATCGCCGGCCGGATCGAAACGGGAACGCTGCGCGTCGGCGAACGCATCGTCTTTTGGCCGCTGCAGACCGACGCCGTCGTCACCGCCATCGAGCGGTGGCCGCACGAGGTGAAGGAAGCGCACGCCGGCGACTCGGTCGCAATCGCGCTCGACGAGCGCATATTCGTCGACCGCGGCGCCCTGGCTAGCTATTCCGGCGACGCGCCGAGCCTCGGGCACGCCATGCAAGCGACGGTCGTGTGGCTGGGCGCCGACCCGGTCTTTCCGGGAGCGACGTTCCGCCTGCGCATCGGTACGCGCGAGATTCCCGTCACGCTGCAGCACATCGACGAGATCGTCAATCCCGACTCGCTCGATCCCGAACCCGGCGAATCGCTCAACAAGGGCGACGTCGCGGTCATCACGCTTTCGGCGCGCGAACTGATCGCGGGCGACGACACCCTCGACGACACCAGCTTCGGCCGCTTCGTGCTGATGCACGAACTCGCGGTGGTTGCGGGCGGCCGCGTGCGCTCGATCATCGGGCGTCCGCGCTCCGAGGGCGCGACCGACGTCATCGCGCAGATCTCGTCGGTCACGTCGGCCGAGCGCATTCTGCGCAACGGCCACGGCGGCGGCGTCTTCTGGCTCACCGGGCTGCCGAGCGCCGGCAAATCGACGGTGGCGATGGCCGTGCAGCGCATGCTCTTCGATCGCGGGCGGCACGTCTACGTGCTCGACGGCGACACGCTGCGCACCACGCTCAACGTCGACCTCGGCTTTACCGAAGAGGACCGTTCGGAGAACGTGCGCCGCACGGCGGCGGTCGCGGCGGTGCTCGCCGACGCCGGATTGCTGGTCATTTGCGCGCTCATCTCCCCCTTCGCCGTCGACCGCGAGCGCGCTCGCGCGTCGTATCCCGGCAAGTTCCACGAGATCTACATTTCGTGCGATCTGGGAACGGCCGAGAAGCGCGACGTGAAAGGCCATTACCGTCGCGCCCGCGCGGGCGAGATTCAGCGCTTCACCGGCATCTCGTCGCCGTACGAGGTTCCCGAGAATCCCGACCTGACGATCGACACCACCTCGCACACGATCGCCGAATCGGCCGCGCGGCTCATCGAGTACATCGAGGAAAGAACCGGAAGCCTCTCGGCCTCCGGCGCCCGCTGACGGCCGCAGGCTTGCCTTACTAGGCAAGCCTACAGACATCTGCTATAGTGGACGGGCAAGCGCTTTCGGGCGCTTGCTCGTCTTTGTGTGTGGGCAGATTGTGCCAAAGGAGATCTCGTTTTGAACGCAAGCTCTCGGGTTGCGGCGTGCGCCGCCGCGCTTTCGTTTTCGCTGTTAATGCTGGCCGGCTGCGGTGGGGGTGCGGGGACCATCCTCGCGCCGGCCGGCAATAGCCCCGGCGCTCACCCGCCAAAGGTTCGTCCGGCCCTTTCGTTGCCGCAGTCGTGGCGTGCTATCGGCACGGCGAACTGGATCAGCGTCGATTCCAACGATAACGTCTACGCCGTTACCCAAACCAGCGACGGTTCGGGCGGCGATAGCATCGCGTTGTACGACGGGACCAGCTGGTCGGCGTTCGGCCCGTCGGATTTCGGTGCCACCCAGGTCAGCGTTGCGCCCGACGGTACGTTGATGGCGTTGACCGCGCAAGAGAAAGTCTACCATTACTCCGGCGGAAGTTGGAATCTCATGTCCGGCATGACCGCTCGCGAGATTACCGCCACGACGTTGAGCCGGGTGTTCGTGGTCAGCACGACGTCGGCGGGCGGCGGCAACTACAATCTCGATTGGTGGAACGGACACGCCTGGGTCGCGATCGGTACCGGTGCCGGAACCCACATGTCGTGGGAACCCACCGGTCAGTACCTGTTCGCCGTCAACGCCGCTCACGTAATGTACGCGTGGACCGGATCGGCCTGGGCGCTTTGGAAGCCGGGAGACGGCAACACCCAAACGATGGCCGCCGGACCGAACGGTACGATGTGGCGCGTCGATCCACAAGGTGCGCTGTGGTATTGGGACACCACCGCCTGGACGCAGGTGAATACGGCCGGCATCGGGGGCACCATCGTCCAGGTTGCCGACGGATCGCAGGGCGTCCCCTTCGTGCGCACGAGCTCAGGAACGGTCTACGAGCCCGGAAGCGGCCCCAACGGGTCGGTCTACGCCTTGAATAGCAGTCCAGTGGGCGGCATCGACGGCTCGATCGTCACCTACGCACCGGGCGTCTTCGCGCCGCCGCCGGCGTCGACGATTTCGACGCTGCCGAATGCGAGCTGGAACACCAACGGGAAGATGACGTTCGACGCGGCGGGCGACCTATGGGTTGCCTACGAGGCGGATCCTGCGCAGCAGGGTGGAGCGGAATTTTTTGGGATCGCCGAGTACGCGCCCGGAAGCGGAACGCCCGCGCGCACGATCACGCCGGCCAATAGCGTTTCGGATGGAAGCTTCCAAGGCATCGCGATCGATGCGTCGGGCAACGTCTACGTGCCCGACGTCGCGGGAGCAGTCTACGTGTATGCCGCGGGTGCGAGCGGCAGCGCGACGCCGATCCGTACCATTTCGGGATCCTCCACCGAGCTTACCGGGGCGGGAAAGCTGGGATTCGACGCAAACGGAAACTTGTGGGTCGCTACGGGTCAGGGAATCCTCGAGTTTCCGCCCAATGCAAACGGTAACGTCGCGCCGATCGGCGGCACGATGGACGCCGCCTGGGACGCCGCTTGCAATGGCGGCGGTGCGTTGGCGCCGATGAGCTTCGCATTCGATCCGTCCGGCAACATGATCGTTGCAGCGAACACAAGCAGCGGCAACGTGCTCGAGTTCGCCGCCGGCTTCACCGACACGACGTGCCCCTACAACCGCATGACGACGCAAAACGGAGGCGGCGCTAACGCGGAAGACCTTTCCGTGGACGACCAGGGGTACATCTACGACGTCGCCTACGCACCGCCGAACGGGCTTCCGTTCAACGTCTCGGTATATCCGGAAAGTGCGAGCGGCTCGCCGTCGCCCTACGCCGAAATATCGGGAACGAATTCGGGTCTTTCGAATCCGGTCGGGATCGCCGTCTGGACGAATACCGGGTTCTTGAACGGTAACGCCAAGCGGGCCGCAAAACGGCAGAAACACGCTCCGATGGGCGTTCGCTAATAGGAGCCGGGGGCGGCGCGCCGCGCACGCGGCGCGCCGCTTCTCGTCAGCGGTCGCCGGCGACGAGGGCGTTGGCGTGGAAGAGCGACTCGAAGGTGCCGGCGTCGGTCCACCAGCCGTCGAGGACGTCGTAGAAGAGATCGCCTTCGCGGATGTACTGGTTGTTGACGTCGGTGATCTCTAGCTCGCCGCGGCCCGAGGGCTTGAGGCGCCGGATGAAATCGAAGACGCGCCGGTCGTACATGTAGATGCCGGTCACGGCGAAGTTGCTGGCCGGCGTGTGCGGCTTCTCCTCGATGCGCACGATGCGCTCGCCGTCGAGCTCCGGAACGCCGAAGCGCTGCGGATCTTCGACCTCCTTGAGCAAAATGCGCGCGCCGGAATCCTGCGAGGCGAATTTGCGGACGTAGGGCGCGATGTCGTCCTTGATGATGTTGTCGCCCAGGATCACCACGATGCGGTCGCCTTCGGCGAAGTGCTCGCACAGGCGCAGCGCGTCGGCGATCCCGCCTTCGCCTTCCTGGTAGGTGTAGTAGATGTCTTTGAGCCCGAACGACGCGCCGTTGCCCAGCAGCCGCAGGAAGTCGCCGGCGGAGTTGCCGCCGGTGACGATCATGATGTCGCGGATGCCGGCCTTGCACAGCGTCTCGATCGGATAGTAGATCATCGGCTTGTCGTAGATCGGCAGCAGATGCTTGTTGGTGACCTTCGTGAGCGGCCGGAGCCGCGAGCCGAGGCCGCCTGCGAGAATGACGCCTTTCATCGATCCCTCACCGGTGTGCGTACTGGCGCTTGTAGTAGTCGAGGAACTCGCCCGATTTCAACGGGCGCCACCACGCTTCGTTGGCGCGGTACCAGGCGATCGTCTCGATGATGCCTTCGTCGAAGGGCATGCGCGGCGCCCAGCCCAAGCCGTGCAGCTTCGAGGAGTTGACGGCGTAACGGCGGTCGTGGCCGGGCCGGTCGACGACGTGCTTCACGTGCGTCTCCATCGCGCGTCCGCAGTCGTCTACGAGCAGCCGCGTGATCTCGATGTTGGTGCGCGGGTTGCCCCCGCCGACGTTGTAGACGTTCCCGGGCTCGCCGTACTCGAGGGCGTGGAGAATGCCGCGCGCGTGATCCTCGACGTAGAGCCAATCGCGCACTTGTAAGCCGTCGCCGTACACCGGGACGTGCTGGTCGTCGATGAGGTTGGTGATGAAGAGCGGGATCAGCTTTTCGGGATACTGATACGGGCCGTAGGTGTTGCTCCCGCGCGTGATGACGACCGGCGTGCCGTAGGTGGTGTGGTAGGCGAGCACTTGCAGATCGCCGCCGGCCTTGCTGGCCGAGTAGGGGCTGCGCGGCCGCAGCGGATCGCTCTCCAGCGACTCGCCTTGCGCGACGTGACCGTAGACTTCGTCGGTCGAGACTTGGAGAAAGCGGGCGATGCCGAGTTCGCGCACGGCTTCGAGCAGCACGTGCGTGCCGAGGATGTCGGTTCGCAAAAACTCTTCGGGATCGAGAATCGAACGATCGACGTGCGTCTCCGCCGCGAAGTTTACGATGGCGTCGACGCCGTCGCCGATCGCCGTTCGCACCGCGGCTGGGTCGCAGACGTTGCCTTTGAAGAAGCGGTACCGCGCCTCGCCTTCGATCTCGCGAAGGTTCGCCGGATTGCCGGCATAGGTCATCGCGTCGAGATTGACGATCTCGACCTCCGGCCGCTCGCGCATCGCCAGCCGGACGAAGTTCGACCCGATGAACCCGAGGCCGCCGGTGACTAGCCAACGCATCGCGGGTGCTTTCGCGCTGCCGCCGGACGGTCCATCCCTACGGAAGGACGACGAGTTCGACCCGCCGGTTGAGCGCTTTGCCTTCCGGCGTCGCGTTCGACGCCACCGGGTGCGTCAAACCGAAACCTTTGGCAGCCAAGCGCGAACGCGCGATTCCGTAACGCGCGACCAGATCGTCGACGACGGCCTGCGCGCGCCGCTGCGACAGGGCGAGATTGTAGGCCGCGCCGCCGTCGGAATCGGTGTAGCCTTCGATCTGCCAGCGCAGCTTCGGGTTGGCGTGCATCACCTGAGCGATATCGGCGATGACCGGCTCCGAGCGCGGCTGAATGTGCGCGCTGTCAACGTCGAAGTGGATGCCGTAAATCCGGATGCGCTTCTGGGTAGCGGGCTTGAACGTTTTCTTCAGCGACGCCGCGCCGGTGAGCGTCACGGTGGCCGAAGCAGAACGGCCCGCGTCGTTGCTCGCGGTGACCGTCACCGTCGAAACGCCGGGCTTGGCCGAAGCCGGGACCGCGATGGCGACCGCGACGTTCTGCACGCCGCCGATGTCGAACGATGCCGGCGTCACGGTGGCGGGGAATCCGCCCGAGGTCTTGACGGTGACGTGGCCGGTGTAGCGCTGATTCGAGAGCACCTCCATCGGCGCGCGAATCGTCTGCGCCGTGCCGGCGTTGAAGGCTGCCTCTTGGCTGGGCGCGATGAGGAACGGATCGATCGCGAGCTGCGTGCAGGGCAGATCGGAGGGCACCGGCAGATCGAGCTCGAGCTGGCGGATGCGGTTGACGGTGGCGCGCCCGTTGTCGCTGGCCGAGAACCCGTCGTACACGACGATGCCTTTGCCGTCGATGGCATACGCTTGCACGAAGCCGTTCACGTTGGTCGACTTGGCGGCGAAGAGATGCCCGCACCAGTGCGAGTCGTTCGTCGTCATCGGCAGCGCGACGCCCGCGGCGTTGCTCTTGTCGGCGTTATAGGCGGCGACGTCGACGAAATGCGCGGCGTCGTTCTTGTCGCCGGTGCCCAGCGCGTCGTTCTCCGTTTGAATCAGCGTTCCGGTGGCGCTGTCCGGGCCGGCGCCGGCCGACGCGAACGGATACGTCAGCCAATCGAAGGCGGCCCCGTCGTTGCAGCCGGTTCCGGCGAGCACCAGCTTGTGGCCGGCGGCGACCCAGGATTGGAGCAGCGCCAACTGCTGCGGGGTCGTCAAGTACCCCATGTAGCAGACGCCGCGCGCGATGACGCCCTCCTGGCCCGCGAACGAGTTCCGATCGAGCATGCCGGCGCCGATCGCCGTAAACGTGTAGGCCGGCAGCGGCGCGTCGGCGTCGACCGGATAGAACGAGGGCTGCCGGTTTTGATCGAGCACCAGAAAGTGGTGGATGCCGCCGCCGGTCACGCGCGGAACGCAAAAGGCCGGCTTGTCGGTGGTGCGCATGAAGTAGAACGACGATCCGTCGCCGGCTCCGCTGCGGCCCGCGATGATCGACGCGTCGTCGTTGATCACCATGTGGTAACTGTCCGGATTGGCGTCGCTGGTGCCTTTTTGAACCGCGTTCCAGGAACGGCCGTCGAGCTGCCCGACGAAGGTGGCCGGCATGGCGTTTCCGCTGCATTGCGTGATGGTGAGGCCGCCTCCCAGAAAGACCGCCGCAGCGCGCCAGTCGTCGGCCTGCCGCCCCGACATCACGAAGGCGCCGTTCTTGTCGGGGACGGCATCCATGATGTAATAGCCGCCGGGGTTCAAGCCGGCCGGCGGCGGCGCGATGGTGCCGGTCGCGGAGACCGAATCGAAGAGCCGGTTCGACGTGACTCGAACCCAACGGGCATCGGCCGTCGCCGCGAGCGTCTTCTTGCCGCCCGAACCGTCGGCGCCGCCCTGCAGGGTGCCGACGTCGTGGAACCCTGCGTCGGCCGACGTCGTCGAGACCGCGATCGTGAGCGACGGCGGGGGCTCGCCCTTGCTGGTGTCGGTGCCGCGCAGGGCGGCGGCAAAGCCGTCGATCTTGGCCGGCCCGGGTAGCTCGAAGGTGAACACGTAGGGCGGTTTGGCGGCATCGGAGAGCTCGCTGCCGATGCCCTCGGCAGCGTTGCCAAGGTTGCCGTCGTTCATGTCGTCGAGCTGGGGCGGCGAGTAGCTGCGCAGGATGGTGCCGTTGGCCACGTCGAGCAGGTTGGGGTTGGGCGTGGGCGTCGGTACGCTGACCGGGGTCGGGGTCGCGCCGGGAGCCGTCTGCGCCGGGCTGGCGGCGGCGCTGGGCACCTCCGTAGCGGCCGGCGCGGCGCTTGCAGGCGCCTGCGAGGGTGCGGCCGAGGCTGGAGCCTGGCTCGCGCTCTTCCCGCCGCCACAGGCGGTCAGTAAGGCCAGGGCGCTCAAGGTGGCGAGGATGGCAAACGTGCGCACGAACCCCTCCCTCGTGTAGCAGGAGACTCGGGGCTTGCTACGGTCAGCCGTGCGGCCCGACCTGCCCGTTCCGGCTTTTGCGCCGGTCGTGCCGCCGTGCTATAATGCCGCGGTTGCCGTGGCGCCAGCCCGGCGGCACACATACTTCATCCGGCAGGGAGGCCGGATGGCGATGGCTCCATACGACGACCGCACCGCCAGGAGGGCAGGCGGCGGGGGCCAGAGAGGGGTTCTTTCTTCATGTCCGTCGTTACCATGCGCGAACTCTTGGAAGCGGGCGTCCACTTCGGCCATCAAACGCGCCGGTGGAATCCCAAGATGAAGCCGTTTATCTTCCAAGAGCGCAACGGCATCTACATCATCGACCTCGCCCTGACGGTGCAGAAGCTGCGCGAGACCTACGAAGTGGTCAAGCAGCTCGCACGCGGCGGCCGCGTCATTCTCTTCGTCGGCACCAAGAAGCAGGCGCAGGACGTCGTCCGCGAGGAGGCCGAGCGCGCCGGAACGTTCTTCGTCAACCAGCGCTGGCTGGGCGGCACGCTCACCAACTTCTCGACCATTCAGAAGCGCATCGCGCGCCTGCGCGAGCTCGAGAATATGAAGGCTCAGGGCGATTTCGACCGCCTGCCGAAAAAAGAGGTCGCCAAGCTCGCCGACGAGATGAACAAGCTCGAGCGCTTTCTGGGCGGCATCAAAGACATGCACCGCCTGCCCGACGCCGTCTTCATCGTCGACCCGAAGAAGGAGCGCATCGCGGTCCTCGAGGCGCGCAAGCTGAAGATCCCGATCATCGCGGTCATCGATACCAACTGCGACCCCGACGAGATCGACTACCCGATTCCGGGGAACGACGACGCCATCCGCGCCGTCAAGCTGATGGTGGGCAAGATCGCCGACGCGATCATCGAGGGCCGGACCGAGAGCGAGAGCGCGTACGACGAAACGGCCTACGAGGGCGAAGCGCCCGAGGCCGCCCCGGCGCCGGCCGAGCCCGTCCACGCCGCCGCAAGCATTTAGGGAACGAGGAGAGAACACGTGTCCACCGCTATGTCCTACTCACCGAAAGCCGACGAGATCAAAGCGCTGCGCGAGGATACCAGCGCGCCGATGATGGACTGCCGCAAGGCCCTGATCGACGCTGCGGGCGACTTCGCCAAGGCCAAGACGCTCCTGCTGGAGCGCGGCGCCGCCCAGGCCGCTAAGAAGGCCGAGCGCACGGCGAACGAAGGGTTGGTTGCGAGTTACATCCACCCAGGCGGCAAGATCGGCGTGCTGGTCGAAGTGAACAGCGAGACCGATTTCGTCGCGCGCAATCCGAAGTTTGCCGAACTCTCGCGCGACGTCGCGATGCACATCGCGGCGATGGCGCCGCAGTACCTCGACCGCGAATCGGTTCCGGCCGAAACCGTCGAGGCCGCGCGTGCCGAGTTCCGTGCGTCGGTTCCGCCGAACAAGCCCCCCGAGGTGGCGGAAAAGATCGTCGAAGGCAAGCTCAACAAGTGGTACGAGGAGCACTGCCTGCTCGATCAGGCGTTCGTGAAGGACGATTCGATCAGCGTCGCCGATCTGATCAACGCCGCGGTCGGAGCGCTGGGCGAGAAAATCCGCGTTCGCCGCTTCGCCAAGTTCGCGCTGGGAGAGTAGCCGACGCACGTGACCGCACCTCGATACTCGCGCGTTCTGCTCAAGATCTCCGGGGAGGCGTTCTCCGGGGAGCACGCGGGCGTCGACGTCGACACGACGCGCGCGATGGCCGAGCAGATCGCCGAAGTCAGCCGCGCCGGCGTTTCGGTCGCGGTCGTCGTCGGCGGCGGGAACATTTGGCGCGGTAAGGTGCACGAAGAGGCCGGCATGGACCGGGCGACCGCCGACTACATGGGGATGCTCGCGACCGTCATCAACGCGCTGGCGCTGCAAGACGCGCTCGAGCGGATGGGCGTGCCCTCGCGAGTGCAAACGGCGATCGCGATGCATCAAATCGCCGAACCGTACATCCGGCGGCGCGCGATCCGGCATCTGGAGAAGGGCCGCGTCGTCATCTTCGCGGCCGGCACGGGCAACCCGTACTTCACCACCGATACGACGGCCGCGCTGCGCGCGGTCGAAGTCAACGCGCAGGCGATCCTCAAGGCGACCAAGGTGGACGGCATCTACACGGCCGACCCGAAAAAGGATCCGACCGCGACGCGGTTCGATCGCCTGGAGTACATGGAAGTGCTCCAGCTCGGGCTGGAGGTCATGGATTCGACCGCGATGGCGCTGTGCATGGACAACGCCTTGCCGGTGGTCGTGTTCGACATGGCCGAGCCGGGAAATATTCGGCGGGTGATTTGGGGCGAGGCGATCGGCACGTACGTCGGCCGCGCGCCGGCCGTCGCCTCAGTATGACGCTACGCTAAGGGGACACAAGGATGAGCGATCCGTTTTTCAAAGACGTGGAATCCCGCATGAACAAATGCGTCGAGGCGACGCGCTCGGAGTTCGCGTCGATCCGCACGGGACGCGCTACGCCGGCACTCCTCGACCGGCTGCACGTCGAAGCTTACGGCCAGTCGGTTCCCCTCAAGCAAGTGGCCGGCGTCGCGACGCCCGACGCGCGCACGCTGGTGATTACCGCGTGGGATAAAGGTGTCGTCGGCGAGATTCGCAAGGCGATCGAGAAGAGCGACCTCGGCCTGACGCCCAACGTCGACGGCACGGCGATCCGATTGGTGATTCCGCCGCTCAACGAAGAGCGCCGTAAAGACCTGGCCAAAGTCGTCAAGAAGAAGGCCGAGGACGGCCGCGTCGCCGTTCGCAACGTGCGCCACAAGGCGCACGACGATCTGCGCGGCCAGCTCAAAGACGGCAAGATCACCGAGGACGACAACAAGCGGCTGCAGGATACGCTGCAGAAGATCACCGACCGCTACGTCAAAGAGATCGACGCGCTCGTGTCGTCCAAAGAAAAAGAGATCATGGAAGTGTGAACGACCTGATGCTCGTTCCCGAAGTCGACGCGCGGCGCCAGCTGCGCGGGCAACGCCTGCGGCTGACCGTGCTGGCGCCGTACGGCGCCTGGCTTGGGTGCGGCGCGCTGCGCGTGCTGCGCGTGAAGGTCGACGCCGAGACCGGCGTCGCCGACCTGACCGCCGGCTACGAATCGTACGAGCCGGTGCGATGATCGACGCCGCGCATCGAGCGACGCAAGCGCTCCCCGGCCGGCTGCCGCGCCACGTGGCGATCATCATGGACGGCAACCGCCGCTGGGCCAAGCGCCACGGCCTGCCCGCCATCGAGGGCCACCGCCGCGGCATCGTGGCGCTGCGCCGCGTGACGCGGGCCGCCAGCGATCTCGGCATCGAAGCGCTGACCGTCTACGGCTTCTCCACCGAAAACTGGAATCGCGACGCGCGCGAGATTTCGCTGCTCTTCGAACTGTGCGTTTACTTCGCGCGCAACGAGCTGGCCGAACTGCAATCCAACAACGTGCGCGTGCGCGTCATCGGCGATTGGCAATCGCTGCCGCGCGCGCCGCGCGCCGCTCTGGAGGAGCTGCAATCGGGCACCGCCGCCAACGACGGCCTGATTCTCAACTTGGCCGTCAATTACAGCTCGCACGCGGAACTCACGCAGGCGGTGCGCGCCATCGCGAGCGACGTGGCCGCGGGCACGCTGCCGGCGGCCGCCGTCGACGAAGCGACGATCGCCCGCTATCTCTACACGGCCGGGCTTCCGGAGCTCGATCTGTTGATTCGTCCCGGCGGCGAGCACCGTCTCTCCAACTTTCTGCTCTACCAGGCCGCCTACGCCGAACTCGTCATGTCCGACGTGTACTGGCCGGATTTCTCGAAGGACGACTTCGCGCGCGCGCTGGTCGAGTACGCGCAGCGCGAGCGCCGGTTCGGAGGAGCGTGACGCGACGGATCGTCGTCGGCTTGATCGTCGCGGCGATCGGCCTGGCGTGCGTCGTCTACCCATGGGCCTTCTACGTTTTGCTGCTCGGCATCGGGCTTTCGAGCATCTACGAGCTCAACGCGCTCTGCGCCATCAAGGGCCAGCCGCTGGAGTATCCCGTCGCGGTCGCCGGGGTCGCGGTGTACGTGCTGCTCGCGGCCCTCGGGCTCTTGCACAAGTGGGAAGGCGTGCTGCTGGCGGGCATCGTGATCGCCGCTTTTTGGATCGGCATGTACGGCGAGCAGCAAGGCTACTTCGCGCGGACGGCCTACACGCTGCTCGCGGTGCTCTACATCGGCAAGCTGCTGACGTATTTCGTCTTCATCCGGCAAATCCCGATCACCGGGATGCTGTGGACGTTTTACGCCGTGGTGGCGATCGCCCTGACCGACATTTTCGGCATGGTGATCGGCGGCCTCGCCGGGCGGCACCAGCTTACGAAGATTTCGCCGAAAAAGACCGTCGAGGGTTCGGGCGGCTCGCTGCTGGTGGTCACCGCATTCGCGGTCGGCGTCGCCCTGGCGTTTCCGCAGCTCGGATTGTCGTGGTGGCAGGGCGCGGTGCTGGGGGCGTTCACCTCGGTGGCGGCGCAGGCCGGCGATCTGGTGGAGTCGGCGCTCAAACGCGATGCGGGCGTCAAGGATGCCGGCGGCATGATTGCGGGCCACGGGGGCGTGCTCGATCGTTTCGATTCCTATCTCTTCGGGGGGATGGCGTTCTTCGGTACGCTGCATCTGCTCGGCATCTTGGCGGTGGTGTAGCGTGCGGCGCAAGCGCGTAGCGATTCTCGGGAGCACGGGTTCGATCGGCACGCAGGCGCTCGACGTGATCGAGCGTCATCGCGACCGTTTCGAAATCGTCGGTTTGGCGGCGGGCCGCAACGTGGAGCTGCTCGGGCGGCAGGCCGCGCATTACGCGCCGCGGTACGCCACCAGCGCCGCCGACGGTGCGCGGGGCTTGCTGCGCGTTGCCGTCGAGAGCGAACCCGACGTGCTGCTCGCGGCGACCGACGGCGCGGTGGCGTTCGACGCGGTCTTTGCCGCCGTCGAGCGCGGCATCGACGTCGCGCTGGCTAATAAGGAACTCATCGTCGCCGCAGGCGACCTGCTGGTGCAGGCCGCGCGCCGCAGCGGCTCGGCGCTGCTGCCGGTCGATAGCGAGCACAGCGCGATCTTTCAATGCCTCGTCGGCGAGCGGCCCGAGAGCGTCGCGGCGATCGTCCTCACCGCCTCCGGCGGCCCGTTCTGGCGCTGGGAGCGCGAGCGGATCGAGCGCGCGAACCTCGAGGCGGCGCTCGCGCACCCGACCTGGCAAATGGGCACCAAGAACACGATCGACTCGGCGTCGATGATGAACAAGGGCCTCGAGGCGATCGAGGCCAGCCGGCTGTTCGACCTGCCCGGCGAGCGCGTGCGCATCGTCGTCCACCCGCAGTCGATCGCCCACGGCTTCGTGATCTTCACCGACGGCAACGTCAAGGGGCAACTCGCGGCACCCGACATGCGCTTGCCGATCGGCTACGCGCTGGCCTATCCCGACCGCTTGCCGGAGCCCGCCGGCGCGGCGGTGCCGGACGCGCTGGCGGCGCTGGGCGCCAAGCAGGGCGAGCGGGCGCTGCGCTACGAGTTCGAAACGCCCGACCCCGAGCGGTTTCCGTGCGTGCGCCTGGCGTACGAGGCGATGGCCAGGGGCGGGACCGTCCCGGCCGTGCTCTCGGCTGCAAACGAAATTGCCGTGGAAGCGTTCGTGGGAGGGAAGATCGCGTTCGGGGAGATCCCCCGAATTATCGAGGCGGCCATGGAGCGAACGCCGGATGGCGAACCGAGCCTCGAGGGAGTGCGCTCGGCCGACCGGAAGGCCCGCGACGCCGCCCGCAAGATCGTCGAGGAGATCGAACAGTCGTCGTGTTGTTAGCCGCAATCAGCTTGGTCGGGATCGAAAAAGTCGTCACGTTCTTGATCGTCTTGTCGGTCTTGATCGTGCTGCACGAGGCCGGGCACTTCGTGGTGGCGCGGCGCAACGGCGTGCGCGTCAACGAGTTCGCCGTGGGCATGGGCCCCAAGCTTTTGGGGTGGACGAGCCCGCGCAGCGGCACGCTCTATTCGTTGCGCGCGCTGCCGATCGGCGGCTACTGCGCGATGCAGGGTGAGGACGGCAAGAGTTCGGAGGCCGAGCAGCAGCGCGAATTCCTCGCCGAAGCGCAGAAGGACGCCGCCAGCGATAATTTTCAAGCCAAGAGCGCGTGGCAACGCTTGGCGATCGTGCTCGCCGGGCCGGTGGCGAACTTCGTGCTCTGCTACGCGATCCTGCTCTTCGGCGCGCTCGCCTTCGGCGTTCCCAGCCAAACCGGCACGCAACCGGTCGTCGGCAGCGTCGTCGCCGGTTCGCCCGGAGCGATCGCCGGAATCCGGCCGGGCGATCGCATCCTCACGCTCGACGGAAAGCCGGTGAGCGGCGCGCAGCTGGTCGACTCGATTCACGCGTCGCTCGGAAAGCGCCTCGATCTCGTGTACGAGCGCGACGGCGCGCGCACCGAGCTCTACGTCACGCCGCAGCCGTGTGCGAAGTTCGGCATGCCCGGGAAAGCCGCGGCGACGATGGGGTGCATCGGCTTCCAGCCGGTTCCGATCTTCGTGCGGATCGCTCCGCTGCAGGCCGTCCGCGAAAGCGGCCTCGAGTTTGCCGGGATCGCCGATCAAACCGTCGGCAGCGTCGTCATGCTCGTAATGCACTTCACGCAGTACGCCCCGCAGGTGTCCGGCGTCATCGGCATGGGGCAGGTCGCGACCACGATCCAAGATTTCGGATGGGGCCCCTACCTCTCGCTGGCCGCAATGATCTCGTTCGCGCTCGGCCTCTTCAACCTGCTGCCGATTCCCGCGCTCGACGGCGGCCGCGCGGCGTTCATCGTCGCCGAGCTGGTGCGCGGCAAACCCATCGACCCCGAAAAGGAGGCGATGGTGCACGTCGCCGGATTCGCCGCGCTGATGGCGCTCATGCTGGTCGTCGCCTTCCACGATATCGCTCGCCTCTTCAACCAAAATGGAGTCATGTAGTGTCCCTGCGCCTGCGCCGTAAGAGCAAGCCGATCTTCCTGCAGAACAAGACCGGCAAGGAAGACGCCAAGAGCGTCTGGATCGGCGGCGACCATCCGGTCGCCGTACAATCGATGACGACCACCGATACCGCCGATGCCGACGCAACGCTGGAGCAGATCTACGGCCTCGCGATGGAAGGCTGCGAGGTCGTGCGCGTGACCGTGAAGGATCCGCCCGACGCCGCCGGCCTGCCGGCGATCGTCTATCGCTCGCCCGTGCCGATCGTGGCCGACATCCACTTCGATCACAAAATGGCGTTGGCCGCGATCGAGGCCGGCGTTGCCAAGCTGCGTTTGAATCCCGGCAACATCCGCGATCCGAAGAAGGTCGCCGAGGTGGTGACCGCCGCCAAGCTTCGCGGCATTCCAATTCGCGTCGGCGTCAACATGGGCTCGCTCGCGCCGGATCTCGAGCAGCGCCTCGGGCACACCGCAGAGGCGATGGTCGAATCGGCGCTGCGCCACGTCGAGATGCTCGAAGAGCACGGCCACACCGACATCGCGATCTCGCTCAAGGCGCACGACGTGCTGACCACGGTCGATGCGTACCGCCTGGCCGATCGCCGGCTGCGCGAGCGCGGCACGCTCTACGCGCTCCATCTGGGCATCACCGAAGCCGGTCTGCTGCGCGACGGAACGATCAAATCCTCGATCGGTCTCGGCATCCTGCTCTTCGAGGGCATCGGCGACACGATCCGCGTCTCGCTCGCCGACGATCCGATCGAAGAGGTTCCGGTCTGCTGGTCGATTCTCAAATCGCTCGGTTTGCGCGAGAAGGGCTTCGAAATCACCGCTTGCCCGTCGTGCGGACGCGCGGAGATCTCGGTGCTCGAACTCGGCCGTTCGGTGGAAGCGATCGCGAAATCGTACAGCGCGCCGGTAAAGGTCGCGGTGATGGGCTGCGTCGTCAACGGTCCGGGCGAATCCAAAATGGCCGACGTCGGCGTCGCGGGCGGCAAGGGCAAAGGCGCGATCTACCGCGCCGGCGAGCTGGTCGGCACCTATCCCGAGAGCGAACTGCTCGGCATGCTGCGCCTCGAAATCGAGAAGGTGATCGCCGAAAAGTATCCGGCGTACCTGCACGAGGTCGGCGCCTCGACGTGACCTATCGGGCGCCGGGCTGGCGAACGCTGCTCGTCACCGCCGCCGCCGCCGTCGTGGCCTCCGCGTTACTGGCCTTTTCGCGCCCGGTCGTGATGACGGTCGACGGCGAACGCGTCGAAAGCGACGTCCCGCCGGTCACCACCGCGAGCGATCGCGTCTTCGTGCCGGTGCGTTCCATCGCCGACGCCCTCGGCGCCGAGACGATCCTCGCGGGCGGCCCGGGCGGCATCGAGATCGTGCGCGGCAACCGGACGCTGCGGCTGCGCGTCGGAGACACGCACGCAACGCTCGACGGCATGCGCTTCACGCTCAAGCATCCCCCGTTTCGCGTGCGCGGCCGCGTGATGGTTTCGCTCACCGCGCTGGCCAACGCATTCGACGTGCACGCGACCTACGACCCGCGCAGCGCGCGGATCGACGTCCTCACGCCCGGCATCGGACGAGCCGCAACGCCCGGCGAGCCGGTCGAAGCGACGCAATAGCGTCTACGCGAACTCGCTGAGGCCTTCGGGCTCCTCGACGGGGACCACGTCGGCCGGGTTCGATTTGCGAAAGCCGTACGAGAAGAAGAAGATCAGCCCGACGACCAGCGCCAGCACGAAGTAGGTCCAGGTCGCGCGCGAGAGCCCGAAGACGGCCAGGAAGAGCGAGAAGGCGATGCCGAGCAGCGGAAAGAGCGGCACGAACGGCACCCGGAAGCTGCGCGGCAGATCGGGCTTGTGCTTGCGCAGGAAGAGCACGCCGGCGCAGACCACGGTGAACGCGACCAGCGTGCCGATGTTGACGAGATTGAGCAGGTTGTTGAGCGGGACGATGAGCGTCAGCAGCGCGACCACCATGCCGGTGAACATCGTGGTCACCAGCGGCGTCTTGAAGCGCGGATGCACCTTCGCGACGGCCGGAGGCAGCATGCCGTCGCGCGCCATCACGTAGAAGATGCGCGACTGTCCGAGCAGCGATGCCAGCGCGACGCTGGTCGTGCCGGCCAGCACGCCCGCAGTGATGATCCAGCTCAGCCAGGGCATGTGCAGCGGCGCGAGCGCGTACACCAGCGGATCTTTGATCGGAACGAGCTTCCACGGAACCGCGCCGACGAGCACGATCGCGGTCGCGCAGTAGATCACGGTGCCGATTGCGAGCGCGCCGATGACGCCGACGGGAACGTCGAACTGCGGGCGGCGGCATTCTTCGGCCGTGGTCGTGGCCGCGTCGAAGCCGATGTAGCTGAAGAAGACGTACGCACCGATGGCGATGATGCCGTACGGCTGCGCCGATTCCGCCGCGCCGCCGAACGGCGTGAGCGATCCCCAGCCGACCGGGTTGAAATTGTGCAGGTTCGCGGCGTGAAACAGGAAGAGGCCCGCGATGACGAAGACCACCAGCGCCGACACCTTCAAAATGACGAAGACGTTGTTGACCGTCGCGGATTCTCGAATGCCGACCGAAAGCAGGGCGCTCAGCGCCATCACGAAGGCGGCGCCGACGAGATCGTACTGCGAGTGCGCGAGATCCCACGAGCTCAGTTGCCACCAAGCTCCGTGAATGACGAGGTTCGACTGCTGCATCCACAGCGGGAGCGAGATGCCGACGCTCTTGAACACGTCTTGGATCGCGGCGGAGAACTGCTGCGCGACCGGGGCCGCGCTGATGCCGTATTCGAAGATCAGCGCGAAACCGATGATCCAAGCGAACAGTTTGCCCAGCGTCGCGTACGCGTACGTGTAGGCGCTGCCGGCTACCGGGACCATCGCGCCGAGTTCGGCGTAGCAGAGCGCCGCAAAGAACGAGGTGACGCCCGCTAGGAGGAAGGAGATGATAACGGCGGGACCGGCGCCTTTGATGCCGGTCCCGATGGTGGTGAAGATACCGCCGCCGATCATCGTCCCGATGCCGATGGCGATGAGATCCCGGGCGCCGAGCGCCCGCCGCAGAATCTTGCGGCTTCCGAGTTCTCGGAGTTTATCGACGTTGGTGGTGGCAAACAGCTCGGAGACGAAGGACATTCCGCGACGGTTCGCAAGCAAGAGGCCCCAGTCCCCCGGCCGAAGCCTGCACCGATGGATGCCGATCCGTACCGGCGCTTGCGCAAGCGCGAGCTCTACGCCAACGCCTGGCTTTCGGCCGAGGTGCACGACATCGTGCATCCCAACGGCGTGCCCGGGGAGCATCTCGTGGTGCTCACGCCCCGGCCGTGCGCGGTGGTGGTGGAAGATGCCGGCGCGCTGATCTTTGCGGTGCAGCCGCGCTTCGCCGCGCGGGCCCGCTGCATCGAGATCGTCAAGGGCGGCCGCAATCCCGGCGAGAGCGCGCTCGAGGGCGCGCGCAGAGAACTGCGCGAAGAGCTGGGACTGCTCGCTCGCTCGTGGACGCCACTCGGGCGGCTCTTCGAGATCCCTTCGATCGTGCAGGAACCGATCGCGCTCTTTCTCGCGCGCGATTTGGAACGCTGCGACGCCGCACCCGAACCCGAGGAGAGCATCGAGCTCTTGCGCTTGCCGGTCGGCGAGGCGTTTGCCGCCGCCGCCGACGGGCGGATCGACGACGCCATCACGCTGGCCGCATTGCTGCGCTACTCGCTCGCGACCGTCAGATCGAGCGCGTGACGACGAAGACGATCTTCGCCCCTTGCAAGACGTACGCCGGCGGATTGATAACGGGCTGCCCCGGCTGCGCGCCGTAGACGACGCCGCCGCCCACGACCGTGAACGGTTGTGCGTAGACGTTCGTCAGATTCGTCCCGTAGAGCCCGTATTCGAAGCCCGCGTTGCGATAGGCGACGTGAGCGTCGAGCGTGGCGTACGGCGAGCGGTTGAGCTCGTTGTACCAGCCTTCGTAGTTGAGGCGCGCGCCGTAGGCGAGGCCGCGCCGTGCGTCCCGGTCGAGCGCGAGATACGCCTTGTGCAGCGGCTGGCCGAGCGACTGCTGGCCGGCGACGAGCGTCCCGTCTTGAATCTCCGGCGGAATCGTCGTGAGATACGAACTGTCGACGTCCCATCCCGCGCGCAGGCGCAGGCTCTGGCCGAGTTGTTGCTCGGCCGCGACGTCAATGCCGCGATAGATGCCGTCGCCGCCGTTGACGGGGTAACTGAGCGGGCACGGCTTGCGCCCGACCGGATCGAGCACGTTGGGATTGCAGTTGGCGATCGGCGTGACGTTGAGCTGGCTCGACGTGGCGCGCAAGTTGCTTTGATAGAGGTCGGCCGTGAGGTGCAACTGATGGCCGAGCCGCCCGAAGACGTGCTCCGCGCCGACGTCGTACTCGGTGGCGTGATCGGGCCGCAGGTTCGGATTGCCGACGTACACGATGCCGCCGACGGCGACGCGATCGGCGAGCGGGGGGACGACCAGCTCGGAGAGCTGCGGCGTTTGAAAGGTCGTGCCGACCGACGCGCGCACGGCCGTATCGCCCGTCGGCGTCCACACGAAGCCCGCGCGCGGATCGAACGAACTGCCGAAGGTGCTGAAGCTGCTGTAGTAGCCGGCCAAGGAGTAGTGGATGTGGCTGGTGGGGTCGCCGTCGTACCGTAGCACGGCGGAGCGCTGCGTTTGCGCCAGCGTCTCGATTTGGACGGGAGGCCGCGCTACGTCGAAGGCCACGGCGTTGGGGTGCGGCGCCTCGCCGATCCACTGCGCGGTCACTTGCCCCTGAACGTAGTTGGTGTCGAGGGTCTCGGTTCCGAGATCGTATTTGAAGGTCAGGTCGCCGCGTTGAAAGCGGTGGTCGAACTGCAGCCAGTCGTCGCCCAGAGCGTCGCGCTGATCGTAGAGATACGGCAGCGACTGCGCGCCGGGGCCGGCGACGGTCTGCGAGTTCAGCGTCGAGAGATGGCTGAACTGGACGAGGGTTGCCGGGGCGCCGTCGATGCGTTGGTTCCCGAGCGGCAGTTGCGCGTCGACGCCGTAGTTGAACCCGTTAGCGCCCAGCGCCGTTCCCGCGAAGCTTTGGTAACCACCGCCGGAGGCGCCGGCGTCGAAGGGATGCAGCGCGCCGGCCCAGATCGCGTCGCCGGTGTTGCCGCCGAAGTTCGGCGGCGTGTAATTGGTGAGCAGCGAGGAATCGTTTTTGAACGCCGATTGCCCGCGATAGTCGAGCTGGACGTAGCCGTAGCCGTTCTCGCCGCCGAGCTGATAGCGCAGCTTGCCCAGCACCGAATCGCCATACGAATCGCTACCGACGCTCTGGATCGTGTTATTGCGCGCGGACGGCCCGGTTCCGGGGGGCGCCGCGACGATGCTTCGATCGACCGAGCCCATCGACGAGACGCCGTGCAGCGACACGGCAAAGCCGAAGCGGCCGTCGCTGCCGGTCGCTTGTGCGGTTTCTCCGTAACTTGCAAACGAGCCGCCGAAGACGCGCAGCAGCGCGTGGTCGGTCGTCGTCGGTTCGAGCGTCATGATGTTGACCGCGCCGCCGATCGTATTGGGCCCCAGCAACGAAGACGGAGCGATACCGTAGACGAGCTGCACGCTCTGCAGCGACGCCGGATCGACCAGGGAGAGATCGAAGTCGCCGGTGTTTCCGTTGTTGACTTGGTGCCCGTCGACGTCGACGAGGGTTTCGGTCGGGTCGGGCCCGCGCACGGCGTAGGCGACCGTCGCGTTGCTGCCGCCTCCCAACGGCAGGAAGGGCGTGGTGGCGAGCTGGTCCCACAGCATCGACGAAACCGCGGTCGTTCCCGAGGCCGCGGCGTCTTGCGCCGAGATCGTCACGCTCGGCGCCGAAGCGGTCGAAACCGTCTCGCCCGATCGCGCTCGAACCGTGCCGATGGTGGTGAGCGAACTGGTGGTCGCGCGGGCGAGCACGAGCGCCAGGTGCTCCTCGTGTTCGGCGACCGTGACGGCGCGCTGCGTGACGGATTGGTATCCCGGCGCGGCGGCGGAAATCGAGTAGGTGCCCGGGAGCACGCGATCGATATCGAAGCGGCCGCGCGCGTCGGTGCGTGCGGTTCGAACGCTCGATGCCGCGGTGAGCGCGACGGTCGCGCCGGCGATCGGCGTGCCGTCGGCGGCGGTGACGGTGCCCTTGACGTGAATGTGGCCGTCGTGCGCGCGGTCGTCGTGGTGGTGGGCGGCTGCGAGCAGCAGCGCGCACGCACACGACGCGAACGCGCGCCGTAAGAAGGTCGGCATGAATGCGACTCCGGTTGAAGACGAAGGGGGTGAGTGAGGTTAGCCGGAGGTCGCGAACGGAGGGCCGCGTTTGCGTCCGCGGCGCGCGAGCGAGGTGCCTCGCGTCGCGGGAACGACCGCATAGATGCGGCGGTGCGAGGAGGCCGGAGCGGCGGCCGCGAGGGTGAGCGAAACGACGCGCAGCACGAAACGCGCGAGCGCCGGTTCGTGCTCGGCGAGCGCGCGAACGCCGCGGTGCAGCAGCCATCCGAAGAGCAGGCCGGCGGCGACCGGCGCGGAGAGCCCGAGGAGCAGCGAACCGCCGAAGAGATCGGAGAGATCGTCGATGCGCACGCCGCCGGCGGCGCAATCGAAGCCTTCCATCGCGGCCAGCGCGAGAATCGCGACGGCCGCCGAAGCGGCGGCAAAGCGCGCGGGCGAGCCCAGCGCCTCTCGGATCGTGCGCAGCAACGACGTCGTCGATCCGCAGCGCCGGTCGATCGCGTCGAAGACCAGCCGCGCGGCGGCGACCAGGACGGCGACGCCCAACAGCGCCGCCACGAGCGCGCGCGAGGAATGCGCGACCCCGTCGTACGCGTCGCGCGCCAGCAGATAATCGCCCGCGACGTCGATGACGACGTGCGCGACCGCGGCGGCGAGGGCAGCCGCCATCGCCACCAGGCAGAGACGAAATGCCGTCTTCGCGCTGTGCATCCGCCCGGCCACTTTCGCGGCCGGCCGGGTCGTCCTTCCGAGGCGAGCGGGAACTACTCCGGCGGGCGGGTTGCGGCGTTCCACAGGTGTTCGGGCTCGCCGGCGTCCTGGTTGATCCAGCGTGCCCACACGAACAGGGCGTCGGAGAGGCGGTTGAGATAGCGCAGCGTCTCGCCGGAGAGTTCGGGTTCCTCGTCGCCCAAGGTCACGAGCAGCCGCTCCGCGCGCCGGCAGACCGTGCGGGCCACGTGCAGGAGGGCGCCCGGAAGCGATCCTCCGGGGTGGATGAAGTTTGCCAGCGGGACGAGATCGCTCTGAGCCTCGTCGATCGCTCGCTCGAGGGCCGCTGCGTCGGCGCCGGTGACGGCGGGCATCTGCGCCAGACGGTCGGCCGGGAGCGTCGCGAGGTCGCTGCCGAGGTTGAAGAGCACGTCTTGCGTCCAGGCGAGCCACGCGTCGAGCCTGGCCGCCCGCGGGCGTTCGAGCAAGCCGCCTCGCAACGCCGCCCGGGCGACCCCGATGCTGCTGGAAAGCTCGTCGACCGTGCCGTACGTTTCGATCCGCAGGGCGTTCTTTTTCACCCGCTGGCCGCCGACCAGGCCGGTCGTTCCCGCGTCGCCGGTGCGCGTGTAGATTCTCGTGAGCTTGGGCATGCCGCCGCATTCGCCGCCGGGGCCGCGGCGGTCTGCAGGACGTTCTCGGGACGCCCGGCGCGGTACGCTGCGGGCATGGAAGCGATCCTCGGTGCGATAGCGGTCTCGATCCTCGCCGGAACGGCCTTGCACGTGTTCCTGGCCGGCCGGCGCGCCCGCCGCGAGCGGCTGGAGCTCCACCTCACGGTAAAGCGCCGCGACCGGGAGCGGCCCTGGATGAAGACGTCCCGCGCCCCGTACCGGCCGCCCGGCGAGCCGCGCGTCCGCCACGCCGGCGATTCCGCGGCCTGGCGGTAAGGCGCCGCTCCGGGCTCGAAGAGAGAGCTCGCGATGGGTCGCTTGGAAATCCGCCTGTTCGGGCGTCTGGAGCTGCGCCACGACGGCGAGCCTTGGCCGCTGGGCGCCCCGCCGCGCGCTGCCGGACTCCTGGCCTATTTGTTGGTGCGCGCCGGGCAGCCGGTCGCCCGCGCGGTGCTGGCCACCCAAACCTGGCCCGACGACGCCGAAGACGAAGCGCGCGGCAAGCTGCGCAGGCACCTGCACCGGATCGCGCACGCCTTGCCGGAGCAGCCGGCGGGAGCGGTTCCCTGGCTCGACGTGTCGGCATCCTCGGTACGCTGGAATCCGGCCTCGGCATCGTGGATCGACGTCGCGGCCTTCGACGCCGCGGCCGCCGATCCGCAACGGCTCGCCGAGGCGATCGAACTCTATCGCGGCGACTTTCTCGAAGGCCAATACGACGACTGGGCGCTGCTCGAGCGCGAACGCTATCAAGCGCGCTTTCTCGAGCTCTGTTACGATGCGGCGTTGCGGGCGCGGCGCGAACGCGATTTCGACGCGGCCGTTCGCTACGCCGATCGCATGCTCGCCACCGACGAGTGGCGCGAGGATGCGGTGCGATTGGCGATGGCGGCGCGGTACGAAGCCGGCGATCGCACCGAAGCGCTGGCGTCGTTCGAGCGTTTCGGCGCGCGTCTGCGCGCCGAGATGCGCGTCGAACCGATGCCCGAAACGCTCTCGCTGCGCGCCGCGATCCTCGCCAACGCCCCGATTCCCGGCCAGCTCGACGGCGGCGGATACGATGCCGCCGCTTCGCCGGCGGCGCCGTTCGTCGGGCGCGCGCAGGAGTGCCGCACGCTCGAAGCTGCGTGGCTGCGCGCCGCGCGCGGCCGCGGCACCAGCGTCTTCGTCGGCGGCGAAGCCGGCATCGGCAAATCGCGGTTGGTCGCGGAGATCGGTTCGCACGTCGCCGCGCAGGGCGGGCGCGCGCTCTTCGGGCGTACGTCCAATCCCGAAGCGTTCCCCTACGAGGCGATCGTCGATGCACTGCGCGGCAGCTTACCGCTGATCGCCCAATCGAACGCCGATCCGATCTGGCTCTCCTCGCTCGCTCAGCTCCTGCCCGAACTGCGCGAGCAGAATCCCGGCCTCGCCGACGCGCCGGCGCTCGATCCGCCGCGCGCGCGCGCCCGGCTCTTCGAAGCGATCGCGCGCGTCGTCGAAGCGCTGGCCCGCTCGCGGCCGCTGCTCCTCGTCGTCGAAGACGCGCATTGGGCCAACGCCGCGACGCTCGACGCGCTCGAGGCGCTGGCGCGCCGCATCGGCGCGCTGCCGGTGCTGCTGCTGATCACCTATCGCGCCGAAGACGGCGGCCCGGATCGTGCGTTGGGGGCGCTGCGGCGAGGCCTTCAGAGCGAGCGCCGTGCCGGCGCGATGACGCTGCACGGCCTGGGCCGCGACGACGTGGAGCGGCTCGTCGCGCTCCAGCCTCGGCTGAACGAAACTCCCCCCGAACTCTTCGCCAGCGTGTGGGGCCTGAGCGAGGGCAACCCGTTTTTCGTCAACCAGCTCGTCGGCAGTTACGTAGAAACCGGAACCATTCCAGACGCCGGCGCGGCCGCGCGCAGCGTGGGGCAGACGATCCTCGAGCGCGTGAGCCTGCTGCCTCGCCGGGAACGCACCCTCGCGCAAGTCGCCGCGTCGATCGGCCGAACGTTCAGCGTCGATGCGCTCTCGCGCGTGCTCGCGTGGCCCGAGGCCGACGCCATCGACGCGCTCGGAACGCTGCTCGACCGCGGACTGGTTCGCGAGAGCGGCGACGCGGCGTTTTCGTACGCGTTCGGCCACGCGCTCATCGCGGCGACCGTCTACGATTCCACCCCGGAGCGCCGGCGCGTCGCGCTGCACCGGCGCATCGCGCGCGCGCTCACCGACATGGGCCCGAGCCACCGGCGCGATCTCGCCGCGGTCGGGCGCCACTGGCGGCTGGCCGGCGACGCGCGGCGGGCCGGCGCCGCGTACGCGAAGGCGGCCGGCGCGGCGTTTGCAGCCGGCGCGCGCGACGAAACGATCGAGTACGCGCGCGAAGCGGTCGCACTGACCGGCGACGCGCACGCCCGCTTCGGCGCGCTGCTGATGCTCTGCCGCGCGCAGGCGGGCTACACCAACCACGAGCGCTGGCGCACCGATCTCGAAGCGCTCTCGCAGCTGGCTGCGGGGCTGGGCGACGACGAGCGCTACGCAACGCTCGAACAGTGGGAATCGTACTGCGCGCAGACGGCGGATCGCGCCGCGCAGCGCGAGACGGTCGAAGCGATGCTGGCGTCGCCGGGCCAAGCGGCGCAAGCGCGGCGCGCCGGGGCACTCTGCGCGCTGGGCGTGCTCGAGCTGCTGGTGGGCGATCTGCGCCAGGCGCGCGCGATGTTGCGCGAAGCGCTGCGCGTCGCGTTTCTGCGCGGCGATCGCGAAACCGCGGCGAACGCGCGCCAGCGTTTGGTGGGCGTGCAGATTCGCTTGGGGCTGCTCGACGAAGCCGAACATCACATCTCGGCGATGCGGACGGAGGCGCAGACGCATCCGTCGGTGGAGAATCGCAGCTATCTCTGCTACGCGCAGGCGCAGCTGGCGATCGCGCAGGAAGATCACGCGATGTGCGAACGCGCGGGCGAGGCGCTGCTTCGCCTCGCCGAAGAAACCGGCGATCTCGACGGCGCGGCGCGCGGGCACGGCTTGGCGGCGCTCGGAGCCTATCACGACTTGCGGTTGGCCGAAGGCCGCGAGCACTACCGCAAAGCGGTGGAGCTGTGCGAACGCCTCGGGCACGCGCAGCTGCTGGTGTCGAATCTCTGCAACTGGGGCAGCGAACTGCGGATGGTCGGCCAGCTTGCCGAGGCCGCACGCGTGCTCGAACGCGCTCGCGAGGTGGCCAGGCAAACCGGCTCGCGCGACAAGATCGGCTACTGCGCGGGCTTTCTCGGGCAGCTCGCACTCGATCTGGGCGAGCCGGAACGCGCCGCCGAGCACGCGCGGGTCGCTCGCGAACAGGCCGATGCGTCGGGCGAGCTGCGGCTGCGGATCCTAGCCGATCTCGTTTCGGGAGCGGCCGCCTGCGCGTTGGGTGAGGTCGACGCGGGCGTTGCGTCGATGGCCGGCGCGGTAGCGCTTCGCCGGAGCGCGTACGAAGCGCGCGTAGCGCTCGTCGAGGATCTTTGCAGCTACGCGCGCGCGCTGCTCGACGCCGGCCGCAACGAAGCGGCTCGCGACGTTTGTACCGAGCTGCGCGAGGAGTACGAGCGCGATCCGTCGCGCCTCGAGCGGCCGGCCCGCATCTGCTGGATCGTGGCGCGTGAGGCCGAGGCTAACGGCCGCGCTGCCGAGGCGCGGACGTGGCTGGCCCGCGGCCGCGACATCGTCGCGCGGGAGATTGCGGGCATGGCCGGCGACGATCGCGACGCCTTCCTCTCGATTCCGTTCAATCGTGCGCTCGTCGAAGGGCCGGCCGCACGGCCGGCTGCGGCCGCGCCCGCCAGCCGTCCAAAAACTCGCACAGCTCTCCGTAATTCGTGAAGTAGTGGCGCTGGCCCGACGAGACGTGGGTGACGGAGGCACGCCAGAGGTCGCGCACCATCCGGTCGCTCTCCGACCAGATCCGAACGACGAACATCTCGTCGCGGGGGCGGCGTTGGACGCTCATCGGCTGGTGGATCCTTTCCGGCAGCGGTCCAGGAACTCGCAGAGCTCGCCGTAGTTCGAGAAGTAGCGCCGTTCGCGCGAAGCGACGTGCGTGATCTGCGCCCGCCACGCCGAGGGCGGCGATTCCGGCACGTCGTCGTGCCACATGCGGATCACGAAAAGGTGATCGCGCGGCCGGCGTGGGGGTGGCGAGCTCATGATTCCAGTTGTACCTGGGTGCCGTCCACAACTCGTCCAAACGCCCTGGGGCGCCCGTGAGGAGGCCGCCGGACCCGGCCAATAGAAACGGGGCCGGTCATGTCGCAAGCGTTGGCCCCGGTCGTCGTCAAGGAGATTCCTCCGAAGGCGGCCGACCTCTCCGCGTGGTACACGGCCGTCTGCCTGAAGGCGGAACTGGTTTCGTATGCCCCCGTGCGCGGCTGCGTCGTCCTGCGGCCCAACGGCTACGGCTTGTGGGAGAATCTGCAAAAGCATCTGGACGCGCGGTTCAAGGCCACCGGGCACGAAAACGCCTACTTCCCGCTGCTGATTCCCGAAGGGCTGCTCCTCAAAGAAGCCGAGCACGTCGAGGGCTTTGCGCCCGAAGTGGCGTGGGTGACTCAGGGCGGGCAGGAGCAGCTGACGGAACGCCTGGCGATTCGTCCGACCTCCGAAGTGATCATCGGCACGATGTACGCGCAATGGGTCGAGTCGTACCGCGACCTGCCGATCTTGATCAACCAGTGGTGCAACGTGCTGCGCTGGGAAAAGGCGACGCGACCGTTTTTGCGCACGATGGAATTTCTCTGGCAAGAGGGGCATACCGCTCACGCGAGCGCCGGCGAGGCGCGCGAAGAGACGATGCGCATGCTCGACGTCTATCGCGATTTCGCCGAGAACGTCGCGGCGGTGCCGGTGTACGCCGGGCGCAAGAGTTCGAGCGAGCGCTTTCCGGGCGCGGTCGAAACCTTTTCGATCGAGGCGCTGATGCCCGACGGCAAGGCGCTGCAATCGGCGACGTCGCACGATCTCGGCCAAAACTTCGCCAAGGCCTACGATATCAAGTTTACCGACGCCGACCAGCAGATCAAATACGCGTACACGACCTCCTGGGGGATGTCGTGGCGGATGCTCGGCGCGGTGATCATGGCGCACGGCGACGACCGCGGATTGCGCGTTCCGCCCAAGCTCGCGCCGATCGAGGCCGTGTTCGTGCCGATCGTGCGTTCGAACGACGACCGCGCCGTCGCCGCCTGTCACGAAGCGGCGGAGCGGCTCGTGCGCGCCGGCTTTCGCGTCCGCGTCGACACGCGCGACGAACAGCCCGGATGGAAGTACAGCGAATGGGACGTTCGCGGCGTCCCGGTGCGCGTCGAGATCGGTCCGCGCGACGTCGATGCGGGAACGGCCGTGCTGGTGCGGCGCGATCGCCAGAAGGGCGACGCCGACCACAAGCAGAGCGTCCCGGTCGAGTCGCTGCCCGACCGTCTTCCCGCGTTGCTCGACGAGATCCAGCGTTCGCTCTACGAATCGGCCAAAGCGTTCTTGGAAAGCCACACCGTCGCCGCGCGCGAGCGCGCGCAGTTCGTGTCGCTCTGTCGCGAGCGCGCCGGCATGATCGACATCCCGTGGTGCGAGCTCGAACGTTGCGAAGCCGCGGTCAAAGCCGAAACCGGCGCGACGACGCGCAATCTCCATCCGCTCGACCAAGCCGGCGCGACGTGCGTCGCGTGCGGCGAGCCCGCCAAGGTACGGGCGTATTTCGCCCAGTCGTACTAAGGGATCGTGACCGCAGCCGCCCGCATCGCGCTGCTCCTCGCCTTGCTGCTCTCGGCGATGCCGGCGCACGCGTTTGCGAGCATTCCGACGGTGGCCGAGCTCGACGCCGCGCAGCGCGCCGCCGGGAACCGCCTCGACCTTGCCAAGACCGCCGGCCTGGCCATCTTCGGCACCACCTGGCCGGCGCAGGTCACGCAAGTTTCCGTCAACGCCTTCGAAGGGCACGTCGTCATCGGCATCCGGCTCTGGGGCGTGAAGTTTCACCGCCCGCTCACCCGCGCGGAGTTTGCCGGTGAGATCGCCGACTTGGCGGCGCGCGCGTTCGCGGCCGTGCCCAAAGCGGAAGAGGCCGACGTGTGGGCGAGCGTCCCGATCGTCGTGGGGAAGGACGTGATCGTGACCGGCGATCTGGCCAAACCCACCACCCGCACCGTCTTCAGCCTCACGATCCGACGGGGCGAATCGACCGCGTCGATCGCGCACCGTGCGCTATCGGGCCAGGGCGCGTACTGGGACCAGGAATGGGCTGCGGACGCTTTCAAGAAGCAGGGCACCTAATGTACCGCAAGACCACGCTCGCCTCGGGACTCCGAGTGTTGACCGAGACGATGCCGGCCGTTCGTTCGGCGACCGTCGGCATCTGGGCCGACGTCGGCTCCAGCGTCGAGACCCGCGACCGGCGCGGCATCTCGCACCTGGTCGAGCACATGCTCTTCAAAGGGACGCAGCGGCGGACGGCGCGCGCGATCGCCGAGACGATGGACGGCGTCGGCGGCAATCTCAACGCGTTCACCGATAAAGAGACGACCTGCTACTACGCCAAAGTGATCGACCGCCACGTTCCGTTGGCGATCGACGTGCTGGCCGACATGTTCATGAACTCCACCTTCGATGCCGGCGAGCTGCTCAAAGAGCAGAAGGTGGTACTCGAAGAGATCAAGATGTACGAAGACTCGCCCGACGAGTTGATCCACGATCTCTTCCTGCAGACGATGTGGAACGGCGCGAGCCTCGGAGAGCCGACCATCGGATTCGCCGAAACGGTCACGCGCGTCACCCCCGACGATCTGCGCGCCCACATGCGGGCACACTACGCGCCCAACTCCGTCGTCGTCGCCGCCGCCGGCAACGTCGAGCACGACGCATTCGTCGAGCTCGTCGCCCAGCAGTTCGCCGGTTTCGAAGGCGGCTGTACGCTCCCGGTCGCCGAAGCGCCGGTCGCGACGCCGGCCACGCACGTGCGCCACAAGGATAGCGAGCAGGCCTACGTCGTGATCGGCACGCGCGGGCTCTCGGTGCGCGACGACCGCCGCTACGCCCTTTCGATCCTCGACACGATCTTGGGCGGCGGGATGTCGAGCCGGCTGTTTCAGGAGATTCGCGAGAAGCGCGGCCTCGTGTACAGCGTCTATTCGTTTCAAGCCGCGTATCGCGCCGCCGGGTTGTTCGGCGTCTACGCCGGCACGTCGCCCGAGAACGTGCAAGCCTGTATCGACGTGGTCGCCGAGCAGTTCGAGACCGTGCGGTCGACGCCGGTCGGCGAAGACGAGCTCTCGCTGGCCAAAGAGCACATCAAAGGCAACCTGACGCTCTCGCTCGAGTCCAGCTCGAGCCGGATGATTCGCCTGGGCCGCAACGAGTTTGCGCTCGGCCGCGACGTCAGCCCCGAAGAGATCGAGTCGAAGATCGACGCGGTGACCGCCGGCGACGTGGCGGCGGTCGCGGGCGAACTGCTCGCCGCAAAGAATCTCGGGCTGTGCATCATCGGCCCGGTCGACGAATCGGCGATCGCGTGGAACCGTGACGCCGCCTAACCCGGCGGCGCAACTGCTTCCTCATCTGTGGTCGGGCAAGCTCGTAGGAGCGATGCTCATCACGTTCGTCGTTCAGGGCGTGACGATCGGCGCTTACGCGGCGCGCCTGGCGGGCGTCCAAACCAAACGCATCGCGACCTCGATCTCGCTCTTCAACCTGTTCGTGACGACGGGCCGGCTGGCCAATCTCTTCATGGTGTTCTTCGTCGGGCCGCTCTCCGACCAGGCCGCCAACGCGATCCGCAACGTCGGACCCGCCGGCGCGCAGCCCTGGATCGAGACACTCGAGGCCCAGTTGCGGCTGACGGTGCTGGCGGGCACCTGCGGCATGATGGTCTTCGCGCTCCTCTTGCCGATGTTTACTTATCTGTTCCGCCGGGGCGTGCGCTCGTTCGAGGCGCGCGGCTCGGTGCCGCACTCGCTGGTCCGGCTCTTCTCGCCGCGCGTCATCGCCGAGGTGGTGCGGTCCGAGCGGCTCCCGGCGCTCAAGGAACTGCTGGCCTTCCGCTGGCGCAGCGTGCCGGGCCGCTTGCTGATCTTCAACACCGTCGTCATGTGCGTCTACGCGATCGGCGTCCAGGCCGCGTACCTCGCCTCGGTCCTCGATCTCAACGTCGCCCGGACGGCGCTCGGGCTTTCGGGCGTCATCAACGGGATCGGCACGATCGCCTTCACGCTCTTCGTGGACCCGACGTCGTCGATGATCACCGACCAGGCGATCCACGGCACCCGCACCGTCGAGGAAGTCCGGGCGATGGTGTTCTACTTATCCCTGACCGCCATCGTCGGGACGCTGCTGTCGCAGATCGTCTTCTATCCCGCGGCGCTGCTGATCGAGGTCGTAGCCAGATTTGCCGGACACGTTCGTTTCTAGAGTGAGAGCCGCTGCCGCCGCCGCCGTGCTGCTCTCGAGCCTGGCGCTGACCGGTTGCGCCGGCTCGATCGAGCGCTGGATCGTCAACACGCGCGTCCATCAGGGCGACGTCGCGCAGGAACGCGGCGACGCGCGCGACGCGCTGCTCTCCTACCGTCTCGCCCTTCGCGTCGATCCGAAGGACGCGCGGGCTCGCGCCGGATTCGTGGTGGCCGCGGCCGCGCTGGCCCAGGCGGAGTACGCCAAGGGCGACTTCGAGGACGCCCTATCCACGATTCACGACGCGCTGGCGATCGATCCGCAGAGCCTCCGGCTTTCGGCGCTCGAGACGCTGATCGGCCAGGCCAAGCTCAAACGGGAGATCGTGATCTCCAACTACCCGAGCTACCACGAGACCGGCCTGCAACTCGTGCGGGCCTACCAGCAGCTCGACGCCGAGAACAAGCTGCTGCTCAAGAGCCTCGCGCGCTTCGGCTTTACCTTCGACGGAGACGATTTGACCGACGCGATCAAGCGCAGCTACGAGCTGCAGATCGATCTGGCCAAGAACACGAGCCGCCTCATCGTCTACCGTCAGCTCGTGACGTCGGGCGTCCCGGCTCCCGCCTCGGAGAGCGGCGCGACGGGAACGACTACGTCGCTGCTGCCGCTGCCGTGATCGCCTGGTTCGAATCGCTGCCCACGGCCGGCAGCGGCGTCGTCATCGTCGGCGGATTCGTCGCACTCACCGTGATCATCGGCTGGATCATCGGCAAGCTCGCGCCCAACGACGTTCGCATCGCGCACAACGATTTGGCCGGCTTCATCTTGGCGGTGATCGGCGTCGTCTACGCGGTGCTGCTGGCCTTCGTCGCCATCGGCGTCTGGGAGCGCTTTCAGGCGGCCGAGGAACATAGCTTTGAAGAGGCCGGGGCGATCTCGACCGTCTATCGCGACGCCGGGTCGTTTTCGGATTCCGGAAAGATCCGCGCCGATTTACGGCGTTACGTCGACGACGTCGTCTCCGACGAGTGGCGCAAGATGCGTGCCGGCAGGGAGTCGGCGATCGCCGATCGCCAACTCGAGCGCATCGACGCCGACGTGCGGAGCCTTCCGGTGCGCGGCCCGTCGCAGCAGAACGTTCAGGCGCAGATGCTGCAGTCGATGGAGGTGGCGCTGGCCGACCGCGACGTCCGGCTGAGCGAAGACGCGACGGGCGTGAACGGCATCATGTGGGCCGTGCTTGCGATCGGCGCCGTGCTGACCGTCGGCTTCACGTACCTCTTCGGATTCCGGCACAGCATCATGCAGCATCTGATGATCGGGTCGTTAGGCCTGCTCATCGGCCTCGTGCTCTTCCTCGCCGTCGCGCTCGACTATCCGTATCGCGGAAGCATCTCGGTCTCGCCCGAGGCGTTCGTCAACGCCCGCGAAACCTTCGATGCTATCGGCCCCTGACCGGCCGGCAGGCGTGCCGCGCGTCGAGAAACGCGCGCCCGCGCCCGGCGCGCTCGGCGGTGCGGTAGGCGCGCCAAAACTGCTGCGCGCCGGGGCGTTCGAGCGCGGGATCGGTGCGATAGACGGGCCACTGCGCGTTGGGATCGAGCAGCGGAAAGCGCTGCAGCCACGCGCAGAGATCGGCGTTGGCGCGCAGGCGGTTATCTTCGATCGAGACGAAGTACCGCGCGCCCTTGCGGATCGCGCTCTCCTCGTCGAAGGGCGTCCATAGCGACGGATCCTCCTCCCAGCCGAAGCGGTCGATGTAGTATTGCACGTCGGGTCCGTAATGGCCGATGACGATCAGCGCGCCCGGATCCAGCGTTCGATCCAGCGCGACGGCGTTACGATAGACGGCCTTGCTGTACCGGTAATAGGGCGCGACCGCCGCCCGGGCTTGAAGGAGCGTTGCGACCGCCAGCAGCGGCACGATCGCGGCGATGGCGTAGCGGGCGGCCGGCGCCGCATCGGCGCGCAGAATCGCCCCCAGCGCCCAAGCGCACGCGCAGCCGATGGCCAGTGCAGCCAGCGGCAACAGCGGCGCCATGTAGTAGTCGACGCGTTCGACCGTGACCACCACGTAGACGTAGGCGAGGCCGCCGGCCAGCCAGCCCCACAGCACCGGCTTGGCGCGTAGCGGGATCCACGGGAGCGCTACGAACGACGCGATCGTCAGCAAGAACGCGAGCGGGCCGAGCATCGTGGCGCGCAGCATGCCCAGGACGATGCGAAACCATGCGAGCTTCGACGTAAACCCCGAGAAGCTGGTGAAGGCGTCGCGCAGCGAGGGAAGTACGTGCAGGCGCGCGATCCCGCCGGCCCAGTGCCACTCGGCATACGAGGCGACCCGATGGTCGTATCCGGCGAGTACGATCAGCGGCGCGACGAGTAGCACGGCGAGCGCGCTCGCGCGCATCGGCAAGCCGGCTCGTCCGCGCTGCCAGATCGCGCAGGCCACGGGCACGATGCCGAGCACCGCGACCGGTTTCGCCAGGTAGGCCAGCGTCAAGAGCGCCGTCACGCGCGCGAGCGCTCGCGGCCCCAGGCGTTCGTCCTCGAGCAGAAAGCGCGTCACGGCGTAGATCGCGGCGGTGAGGAAGAAGACCATCGCCGTGTCGGGCGTGAACGTGCGGCCGTAATAGATGCTGCCGGGAAAGATCGCGAAGAAGACGGCCGCCGCAACTCCCGCGGTCGCGCTGCGTGCGAGCCAGCGCCCGAACAGCCCGACCACGCCGACCGTTCCGACGCTGAACGCCAGCGTCAGCAGGCGGCCGAAGATTTCGTGGATTCCGAAGAGCTTGTAGAGCGCCGCCGCGAGAAACGGCACGATCTGCAGTTCGAGCTCGACGTAGTTGGGCGGCGGCCCGTTGTAGGTCGTCTGCGGATACATCACGTCGAAGCGCAAGCGCGCGAAGTTGCGCGCGATGCTCGCGGTGTCGCCTTGCCGCCAGGCCGGATGGTCGAGGATGGGATCGTGGATCCCGTGCAGCCGCAGCGCCACCGCCAGGAGCACGGTCGCCGCCAGCGCCGCCGCGAAGAGCCACGGCCGCGCGGCCAGCGGGTCGGGGCCTAGGCTGCGGGCTTGAACGTCCAATATTTATTCAGAAAGAAGTTGATGAAAATGCCGGCCACGTTGGCGACGAACCAGGTGCGGTGACCGTGGCCGAGCCAAGGGCTCACCAGTTGCGAGACCAGCAGCGAAGCGGCCAGCGCGATTGCGGAGACGGTCATGAACTGCGCGCCCTGACGCACCGCGTGGCCGGTCGAGCGGAAGGTCCAAATGCGGTTGAAAAAATAGTTGGAGACGCCGCCCGACAGGAACGCGATCGAGAAGATGATGCTGTACTGCAGCGGATGCGCGTGGTCGGGAACGACGCGCTGCAACAGCGTGAAGATGACGAAGTTCACCACGAAGCCCGAGGCTCCGACGATGCCGAACTTCACGAACTGGCGCACGCCCCGGCGCTGGGCGAGCGAGGAGATCACGTTATCAGGCAACCCAGTACCAATCCGCAAAGAGGACGGTGAAGAGCCCCAGCAGGGGCAGCGAGAAGGCGAGGATGACGTTGTTGACCCACGGACGGTCGCCCCAGCGCGCCAGAATGGCGAACATGGGGAAGAGCACCAGCGCGAACCGCGGCATCGACATCAAGCTCGAGGTGCACATCGGCACGAGCACCGAAAGCGCCATGTAGGCGATGTAGGACGGGCGCAGCATGTGCAGGCCGCCGATCAGCACGGCGATCATGAGGAACGTGAACGCCAGCTCGAGCGACTGATTGGCCACGACCTGGCCGTTGGTCGCGTGCGCGATCTTCAGGAACGCGTTGAACACGCTGATCCAGGGCGGCGCGAAATGCCGGTTCCAGTGGATCTGCACGTGCGAGAAGTAGAGCGGGTCGGCGCGCAGCACCCACAGGTACGCCATGTAGACCGAAAGCCCGATCGGGACGAGCGCGCCGGCGGCGAGATCGCGCAGGCCGCGCTTTGGCGCGCTGCGGTACTGCGCGTACCACTCGATGAGGAAGGGCACCAGCAAGAGCACGCCCTCGACCCGCGTGAGCGCCGCGAAGAATCCGATCGCGCCTGCGAGCCACCAGCGGTGCGCCCGCATGTAATAGAACGAGGCGACGGTGAGCATGAAGAAGAGCGACTCGGTGTAGACGGCCGAGAAGAAGACGGCGGTCGGAAAGATCGAGACGTAGAAGATGGCGCGCCGCGCCACCGAGCGGTCGTATTCGTGCTCGAGCAGCTTGTAGAGGTAGAGCAGCCCGAAGAAGAACGACGCGTTCGAGATCAGCAGCCCGGCGATGAGATGGCTGCCCGCGAGCGAGCCGATGGTCCGGATCAGAAACGGATAGAGCGGGAAGAAGGCCATGTCGGTGCCTTGGTAGCCGTGCGTAGCGATATCCAAGTAGTGCACCGCATCCCAGCGGCCCCAGACGGCGAGCAAGACGTGGCGCGACTCTTGCACGTGCGTGCCGGCGCGCTGGCCGATGATGACCGATGCGAGTTCGGCGATGACGATGATCGCCGCGCGCGTCGCGACGAAGTCGATCAGCACTTCGCGGACGGTTTGATTGAAGCGCGCCGCGATCAGCAGCTTGCCGACGCAGAAGAGCGCGGCCGCCAATAGGAAGAGGCGCCCGCCGTGCGTGTATTGCGGCGGCAGCGCGAAGGTGAGCCAGAGGAGCAGGAACGGCAGCCACGTCAGCGCGTCGTAGCGCAGCGACCGGACCAGCGTCGTTCCCGCCCGGCGCGAGAAGTACCGGCCGTAGGCCATCCACGCCACCGTCGCGGCCACGATGCCGCCGAGCGTGCAGACCATCAGGCCGAGCTCGCTTGCGGCCGGGCTGTGGCGCGGCACGACCGCGGCGTACCACGCGAAGAATCCAAGGGTGAGGCCGGCCACCGCGACCGCGAGGAACGCGGACCAGCCGGGCGAGAGGACATCTTCGAAGCGCGGCAACGTCGCATTCGACGGTCGTGGAACTCGGACGCTGGCGGACACGACTGCGGGGGTTATACAGGAGAACTCCCGCTTCCCTTGTAGCCTCCCCGGCATGGCACGCTCGACCGCACGCGTTTCGTTCAACCACCCGGTTCACTCGCTCGATTTCGTCAAGGTCACCGAGAGCGCCGCGCTGGCGGCATCGCGGTGGATGGGTCGCGGCGAGCGGGACGCGGCCGACGGCGCCGCCGTCGAAAAAATGCGCGAGACCCTGGGGGAGATGGATATCGCCGGCCGCATCGTGATCGGCGAGGGCGAGCGCGACGAGGCGCCGATGCTCTACATCGGCGAGGAGCTCGGACGCGGGGGCGAAGAGGTCGATATCGCCGTCGACCCGGTCGAAGGCACCAATCTCGTCGCCAACGGGCTGCCGAACTCGATCGCCGTCATGGCGATTTCGGAGCGCGGCGGCTTGCTGCACGCACCCGATTCCTACATGAAAAAGCTGGCGGTCGGCCCCAAAGCGGCCGCCTTCGTGCACATCGACGCGCCCGTGCGCGAAAACCTCGAAGCCGTCGCCAACGCGCTCGAGAAACCGATCAACGACGTGTGCGTCGTGATCCTCGACCGCCCGCGGCACGCCGATCTCATCGCCGAAGTCCGTCACGCGGGCGCGCGCATCAAGCTGATCTCCGACGGCGACGTCGACGCGTGCATTGCCACCGCGATCGACAGCACCGGCGTGCACGTGGCGATGGGCACCGGCGGCGCTCCGGAAGGCGTTCTCGCCGCTGCGGCGATCAAGTGCTTGGGCGGGAACTTCATGGGGCGCCTGCAGCCGCGCAGCCAAGAAGAGGCCGACCGCGCGATCGCGATGGGCTTCGGCGATCTCGACCGCGTCTTGCAGATCGACGACTTGGTCAAGAGCGGGAACGTCATCTTCTGCGCGACCGGCATCACCGACGGCGACCTGGTGCGCGGCGTGCGCTTTTACGGCAATCAGGCGCGAACGCACTCGATCCTGGTTCATTCCTCCGGGACGGTGCGCTTCATCGAATCGATTCACCGGCTCGGAGCGCGCCCCGCCGGACGATGACGCGCTACCGGCACGAAATGATCGTCGTCGGTGCCGGTTCGGGCGGATACGCCGCGGCGCGAACGGCACGCGATTTAGGCTGCGACGTGGCGCTGGTCGATCGCGGCCCGCTCGGCGGGCTGTGCATTCTGCGCGGCTGCATGCCCAGTAAGGCGTTGCTCGCCTCTAGCGACGCGTTGCAAGACGCGCGCGATGCCGCGGCGCTCGGCATTCACGCCGCCGGTCTGACCGCGGACGTGCCCTTCATCGCGCGCCGCAAGCGTGCGCTGGTCAAAGAGTTCGCCGATTACCGCATCGACGGCATCGAGAAGCTGCCGCTCTACATGGGCCGCGCACGCTTCCTTTCGCCGACCGAACTGGCCGTCGGGGACGACGTGCTCGAGGCGCGCACCTTCGTGGTGGCGACCGGCAGCACGATCCGGCCGCCGGCGCTGCCGGGGCTGGCCGAAGCCGGCTATCTCGACAGCGACGCGGTGCTCGAACTCGAGACGATTCCGCGATCGGCGATCGTTTTGGGCGGCGGGTACACGGCCTGCGAGCTCGGCCAGTTTCTCGCGCGGATGGGCGCCTCGACCACGATGCTGATTCGCAGCGGCCATCTGCTGACCGAGAGCGACGACGACGTCGGTGAGGCGTTGACCGGATACTTCCGCGAGGAAGGCATCGAGGTCGTCACGCATGCGACGCTCCTCGACGTGCGCGCCGGCGGCGGGCGAAAGACCGTGCGCTACGCCGTCGCAGGCGAGACGCGGGAGGCGCAGGCGGACGAGATTTTCTATGCGATGGGACGCGTTCCCGACGTCGAGGGACTCGATCTGGAGAAGGCCGGCGTTGCCTACGATCCCGCGACCGGCGTCGGCGTCGACCGCACGATGCGCACGAGCAATCCGCAGATTTACGCCATCGGCGACGTCACCGGCGAGTTTCTGCTGGTGCACGTGGCCATCTATCAGGGCGAGCTGGCCGCGCGCAACGCACACGGAAACGCCGCCGAGCAGGCCGACTACCGGTTGACCAGCGCGCATACCGTCTTTACCGACCCGCAGGTGGCCGTCGCCGGCGAAACCGAGAAATCGCTGCGCCGCAGCGGCCGCCCGTACGTGCGCGGCCGGTACGATTTCGCCGACCACGGCAAAGCGCAGTGCCTGGGCAAGACCAAGGGCTTCGTGAAGATGATGGCCGACCCGGCCAGCGGTACGATCCTCGGGGCGGCCATTCTCGGTCCGCAGGGCTCCGAGCTCATTCACGAGGTGATCGTGGCGATGACGTTCGATGCCACGGTCGAGCAGTTCATGCGTATTCCGCACCTCCACCCGACGCTGGCCGAGATCCTCACCTACCCGGCGGAGGAATGCGCCGCCCAGCTCGGGCTGAAGGCGCCCGGCGACGAGCAGATCGAGCTGGCGACGAGCGCGCCGCAACGGTAAAGTTTCAACCAAAAGCTTAATATTAAACGCTTGCTCGGTCGATGGCCCATAAGGAAGCAGGAGGCACATCGACATGACGTGGATCGGAAGTGGAGCGAAGACGCGCGCGGCGGAAGCCGTTGCTCCGCAGTCGCTCGAACTCCCGGTATCGGTCAGTGCCAGGGGCATCGCACCGGCCAACGCCGTGCTGGAACAGCTCACCGTCGGCGAATGCCGCTTCCGCACCGTGGTGTTCTTCGATAACGGCGACGGCGTCGAGTTCGCCTACGCGGCTGCGACGGGAGCGATCTTCGTGCGCGGCAGCATCGTTTCGCGCACGACCAGCGGGCCGCGCTTCGTCTACCGGATGCGGCTCGACCGCATGAGCTCGAAAGAGATCGACCAGCTCGCGCGCGCCATCAACGACAATCATCGCCGCCAGGCGGCGGCGCGTCACGCGCAGGCCCTCAATGCGATTCCGACGACCGAACGGCTGACGCGCACGAGCGTGCGCGTGCTGACGCAGTTCGCCCTGCAGTACCGCACCGCCAAGGACGGGTACCGAAACGCCAAGGCAGGGAACGTGTCGAGCGGCGGCCTGCTGATGACCTGCCCCGACCAGCTTGTCGAGGGCCTGCCGGTCGAACTGCGCTTTACGCTCCCGTCCGACGTGCTCAAGGTCTATCCCGAAGAGACCGTGGCGCTCGACGTTCGCAACGCGGTCGTCCGGCACTCGCCCAACGATCCCCGCCGGCCGTTTGCCGAGATGCTCGTCGGCGCTCGCATCGTCACGGCCCAGTCGACCGAGAACGGCGGCTACCGCTACGGCGTCGCCTTTTCGAACATCGACGGCTACCAGCAGGAAGAGATCGCGCGCTACACGCACGCGGTTCAGCGCTCGAGAAACCGCCACTAGCCGCGTCGCCAGGCCCTTTGCGCGAGGCTCCCAAATAGGTCGGTTGACCCATGGAGCCGCCGATGCACCCGGCCGACCAGCCGCCCCGCGTCCGCCTGGCCATCGTGCAGATGAAGCCGGCCAAAGGACGATACGCCGAGAACCTCGCGGCCGCCGGTGAGGCGTTCGCACAGATCGGAAAAGACCCGGCCGATCTCGTCGTGCTGCCCGAGGCCGCGCTGACCGGATACTTCTTGGAGGGCGCCGTCTACGATTTGGCGCTGCCGGTGCGCCGTTTCGCGAGCGATCTCGCGCGGGTCTGGCGCGATGCGTGCGCGGACGCACCGGTCGATCTGGTCGCCGGCTTCTACGAGAACGCCGAGGGCACGTACTACAACAGCGCGCTCTACCTGCACGTCGAGGGCGGCGAAGAGCGCATCGTGCACGTGCACCGCAAGATGTTTCTTCCGACGTACGGCGTCTTCGACGAAGAGCGCTTTCTCTCGCGCGGCCGAAGGCTCGGCGTGTTCCCGACGCGTTTCGGCAAAGCCGCCCTGCTCGTCTGCGAAGATGCGTGGCACGCGATCGTTCCCACGATCGCCGCCGTCAAGGGCGCGCGAATCCTCATCGTTCCCAGCGCGTCCCCGGGCCGCGGCATCGAAGGTGAGGGCGAACTGACGAGCGTCGCGCACTGGCGCGAACTCTTGCGCTCGATCGCCGTCGAGCACGGCGTGTTTATCGTCTACGCCGGGCTCACCGGATTCGAAGGCGGCAAAGGCATGACCGGCTCGTCGTGCGCGATCGATCCGCGCGGCACGGTGCTGGTGCGCGCTCCCGCGGCGGAAGCGTGCATCGCGCGCGCGCAGCTCGATTTGCGCGAGATCGATCTGGCTCGCGCGAGCCTTCCGCTGCTGGGCGATCTCGATGCGGTGCTGCCCGACTTGCTGCTCGACGAGGAACTTCCGCTTCCGCGAGGACCGCGTGGCCTTTCCGATCGTTGAAGCGCCGGCGGCGGTTCCGGCACCGCCCGGCATCGACCCCGCCGTCACGACCGCGTGGCTGACCGCGTTTCTGCGCGACGAACTCGTCGGTCGGCGAAAGATCGAACGCGCCGTCGTCGGGCTCTCCGGCGGCGTCGATTCGGCCGTGACGGCCTATTTGTGCGCGCGCGCGCTGGGCGCGAAGAACGTCTACGCCGTACGGCTGCCTTACGCCACCTCGAGCCGTTCCAGCCTCGACGACGCGCAAGCCGTGGTCGACGCGCTGGGCATCCATTGCCGGACGATCGAAATCACCGCGGCGGTCGACGGCTACCTGCAGTACGAACCCGGCGCAGACGCCCGGCGGCGCGGAAACGTGATGGCGCGCACGCGCATGGTCGCGCTCTTCGATCAATCGGCAAAGCTCGACGCGCTGCCGATCGGCACCGGCAACAAGACGGAGCGCCTATTGGGATATTTCACCTGGCACGCCGACGACACGCCGCCGGTCAACCCGCTGGGCGATCTCTTCAAGACTCAGGTTTGGGCGCTGGCGCGCTATCTCGGCGTTCCCGATGCGCTGATCGAGAAGGCGCCCAGTGCGGATCTCGAGGCCAATCAAACCGACGAGGGCGATCTGGGCATCACCTACGCGCGAGCCGACGCCATTCTCGCACAACTGCTGCTCGGCTACTCCGACGCGCAGCTGGTCGAGCGCGGCTTCGGGCCAGCCGAAGTATCGCTGGTGCGGCGCCGCGTCGAGGGAACGCATTGGAAACGCCATCTTCCGACGACCGCGATGCTGACCAACACCGCGATCAACGAGTTCTATCTGCGGCCGGTCGATTTCTGACCGTGACGGAGGGTCGGCGGGCGTGCCCAGCGTCGAACTGATCGCGGTCGGCACCGAGCTGCTGCTGGGGCAGCTCGTCGATACCAACACCGCGCACGTCGCGGCGCGGCTGGCGGAGATCGGCGTCGACGTGCGCGCGACGCATGCGGTCGGCGACAATCGCGAACGCATCGCGGCGACGATTCGCGCCGCGCTGGAGCGTGCCGACGGCGTCGTGACGACGGGCGGCCTGGGCCCGACGGTCGACGACCTCACGAAAGAAGCGGTCTGCGACGCCCTCGGGCTCGGCACCGAGCGCTACCAGCCCGCGCTCGATCAGATGCGCGCGTTCTTTGCGGCGATCGGCCGCGAGATGCGGCCGAACAACGAAAAGCAGGCCGATCTCCCACGCGGGAGCGTTCCGCTGGAGAATCCCAACGGCACCGCGCCGGGGTTCGTCGCGTTCGGTGCGGACGGCCGGTTCGTCGCGTGCATGCCGGGCGTGCCGCGCGAGATGAAGCCGATGCTCGCCGAACGTCTGTTGCCGTTCTTGCGCGAGCGTTACGCGCTCGATGCGGCGATCTATACGCGGGTGATTCACACGATCAACGTCGGCGAGTCGGAAATCGACCATCGCATCGACGACCTCTTTCGCGCCGGCGAAAACCCCAAGATCGCGGTCCTCGCGCACGACGCGCGCGCCGACGTGAAGGTGATGGCCAAAGCGCGGAACCCGCAAGAGGCTGCAGCGCTGATCGAACCCGTGGCCGCCGAAATCGTCGCGCGCTTGTCCGGGCACGTCTTCGGTTACGACGACGAAACCCTCGAAGGCGTCATCCTCGCCTCGCTCGCGCGCGCCGGGCGGCGCCTCGCGGTGGCCGAGTCGTGCACCGGCGGACGCATCGCCTCCGCGCTCACGAGCGTTCCCGGCGCGTCGTCGGCCTTTGCCGGCGGCGTCGTCGCGTACGAGAATGCGGTGAAAGTTCGAGAGCTCGGCGTCGATCCGGCCCTGATCGAGCGCTACGGCGCCGTGAGCGAAGAGGTCGCGCTCGCGATGGCGGCCGGTGCGCGCGCGCGTCTGCAGTGCGACCTCGCCGTCTCGACCACGGGCATCGCCGGGCCCGACGGGGGTACGGCGGAGAAGCCGGTCGGCCTGGTGTGGATTGGATTGGACGACGGCGGGCGGCCGCGGGCGTGGCGATTTCTGCTGCGCGGAGGCCGCGCGGCGGTTCAACAGCGGGCGACCACCGTCGCGTTGGGTATCGTCTGGAGATATCTATGAACGAGGACGGCGCGCCGCGGTGAGACGCGGGTGGCAGGCGGCGGCCTTGGCCGGGGCCGCGCTCGCCGCCGGATGCACCAACGGCGGCGGCCCAGGATCCGGCGGAGACCGCTTCATCGACCTGCGATTTCCGGTGGCCGCGCGCGGCGCGGCGCCGGCGTACTCGCACGCGGTCGACCGCACGGGGACGCTGTGGTATCTCGACGGCGGAACCGTCGTGCGCGAGAGCGAGCCGGATCGCCGGCGCGCGATCGCACTTCCGGCGGCGCGCGCGGGCCGGATCTTTTGGTACGGCGGCGCGATCTACGTGTTGGCCGGTGACGGCACGCAGCTCTTCAAAATCGACAGCCGGCTCGGCGCGTCGGCAACGGCCGTGCCGCCGGCGTACGCGCCGCTTTCGGGCATCGTTGCGGACGCGCGCCACCGCTGGATCGTCGCGGCGCAGGCGGCGCCCAACCGGCTGGCGGTGGTCGACGTGTGGAAGTGGTACGCACAGCCGCTGCCCGGCGGGATCGAGCCGTTCGCAACGTCGCTGGCGGGCGGAGCGCACGGCAAGAAGTATCTCGTCGTCGCCGACCGCCGCCAGCCCGAAGTCGTGGTCGTCAACCGCTGGAACCAAAACGTGCGCTTTCTGCGCGCTCCCGACAACGGGTGTTTCGCCGGCACGCCGGGCGCGTTTCGCGTTCCGGTCGACGTGCGCGGCCGCGACGGCGCGCGCGCGTGGGTGAGCGCCGGCGAGCACGCCGCGTCGATCGATCTCCCGAACGCCAAGACGCTGCGCGTTTGGGATCTCCCGGGCTGTGCGATGCAGATCGTCGGCGCCGACGGCGCGCAAGCGACGATCGTGGTCAGCGCGCCGGACGGCAACGCGCGCTTTGCGACGAGCGTCGTTCGCATCGACCGCGACGGCGTGCATCCGCTGGCGCAATACGGCCGCGTCGACGGCCTCAATCCGGGAATGCTGCTGGACGCGTACGGGCGCCTGTGGTGGTACGATTCGGCCGCCCACGCCTTCGTCTGCCGGACGCCGCTGCGCTAGCGCGCTTGACTTCGACGATGTTTAACCATATAGTTATATAACACTATGGTTAACGTTTCCGGACGCCTCGACGCCGTCTTTTCGGCGCTCTCCGACCCCACGCGGCGCCGCATCGTGGAGCGGCTCGCGCGCCGTCCGCTGACGGTCGGCGAGATCGCCGCCGGGTTCGACATCTCGCAGCCCGCCGTTTCGAAGCACGTTCGCGTGCTGGAATCGTCCGGCCTCATCGAGCGCCGCGTCGAAGGACGAACGCATACGTGTTCGCTCGCGGCGTCGGCGATGGAGCCGGCGACGGCGTGGATCGAGCGCCAAACGGCCTTCTGGAACGCCACCCTCGACCGGCTCGACGCCGTTTTGAAAGAAGGAAAGCCATGACGAACGCGACCGTTCCGACCGCCCCGGCGCTGACGCTGCGCCGCCGCTATCCCGTCTCGCGCGAGCGATTGTTCCAAGCGTGGACCGATCCCGCGATCGCGGCCCGCTTTCTCGGCCCGGGCGATCACGTTGCCGAGGTGGTAGAAATGGACGTCCGCCCGGGCGGGCGCTATCGCATCGTGATGCGCGCCCCCGACGGCGAGGCGATGACCGTGGGCGGCGTCTATCGCGACGTGCGCGCCCCCGAACGCCTCTCGATGACCTGGCAGTGGGATGAAGACGATCCCGCCGACCTGCACGAATCGCTGGTGACGCTGGAGTTCGTCCCACGCGAGGGCGGGACCGAGCTCGTGCTCACGCACGAAGCACTGGCCAGCGAAGCATCGCGCGACCGGCACGAGCACGGCTGGACGATGGTCGTCGATCAGCTCGGCGGGTTGCTGCTGCCGAAGGTCGCGATCGACGGCATCGATCTTTCCGGGTTCATGGTCAAGGATACGCAGCGCGCGATGGCGTTCTACCGGGACGTGCTCGGCCTCGAGCCCGCGCTCGTCTATCCGGAGAACCGCGGTGCGGAGTACGAGCTTCCCGACGGCAGCACGTTCGGATTGTGGGGCGGCGGAGCGCAGAGCGCGATGCCGTTTCAACCGAGCAACGGCGTGCTCTTTGCGGTGCGCGATTTCGATGCCGCGCTCGCGGCGGTGAAGGCGCACGGGATCCCGATCGCGATGCTCCTCGATCTGCCGACTTGCCGCATGGCGGCGGTGCCGGATCCGGAGGGGAACACCGTGATGCTGCACGAGCGCAAGGCGCGTTGACGCGGCGCTAGCCGTACCCGATGGATTCGAGGACGCGTTGGGTCGCCAGCGCGTCTTCGAACGTCGGGAGGGCGTGCGGATCGCCGTCGATCGCGAGCGCGAACGCATCGTATAGTTCCATCAGGAGCGGAACGTTGGCGTTGACGCTAGCGAACTTTGCATATGGCGAGGGCTTGCACTGCAGTTCGTTGGTCTCGTCGGCATCGATGCTGTAGAGGGTGAGTTCGGTGAAGTTCGGGCCGCTCTCGACGGCCGTGCGCGCTTCGCCGTGGACGGCGCAGGTGTAGGCGTTCACCGCCGTGGTGGCGTCGGCGGAGAGCCGCGCGATGAGTCCGTCGCCGTAGTCGAGCAAAGCGAATCCGCCGTCGTCGACGCTCGAGACGAAGGTGCCGGATTCGTCGGTGCGTTCGGCGTTGGCGGTGCGCAGATAGCCGGTGCTGCGCTGCGGCGGACGCCCCGCCAGCCACGTTGCGGCGTCGATCACGTGGCTGAGCAGCGCGCCGGCCAGGCCGCCGCCGCGTTCGCGTTCGAACCACCAGCTGCGGGCCCGGCGGTCGTGGCGGCGCAGCATCGCTCGCAGCGAGGTGATCTCGATCTGGCGCAGCGGATCGAGATGGTGATTGACGACCAGCTCTTTGAGCGCTTGCGTCTGCGGAACGAAACGAAACTCGTGCGCGACCCCGCACGCGGTGCCGGCCGCGCGGCCCGCGTCGACCATGCGCTTGGCCGAAGCGACGTCGAGCGCGAACGGCTTCTCGCAGATTACGTGTTTGCCGGCGTCGAGGGCCGCGAGAACGTCGCGTTCGTGCTGGTACGGCGGCGTGGCGATCGTCACCGCATCGAGTTCGCACCCCGCGAGCATCGCCTCGCACGAGGAGAAGGCCGCGAGGCCGCGTTCGGCCGCGACCCGCTTGGCGCTCGACGGCGACGCCAGCGCGACGACCTCGAAGCGCGGGTGGGCGGCGAGCGCGGGCAAGTGGGCGGAAACGCCGAAGCCGGCGCCCGCGATGCCGATGCGATAGGTGGTGCTCATCGCGCGCGTCTTCGACGCGCGAGCGGTTAGTCCAGGCTGCGAATTGCCGATTCGAGCAGGTCGAGCGCGCGCGCGAGCTGGCGCTCGCCGATGACCAGCGGCGGCGAGATGGAGATGGTCTCGCCGCCGGGCCCGCATTGCAGCGCGATCACGCCCGCTGCGAGCGCGCGCTTGACGGCGGTCGCGGCCGCGTCGCCGTCGCGCAGCTCGACGCCCCACAATAGCCCGCGCCCGCGTACGGCGGCGACCGCTCGCAGCGACCGCATCGCGTCGAGGCGCGAGGCGAGCGTAAGCCCCAGGCGTGCGGCGCGCGCCGGCAGCTGATGGCGCTCGAGTTCGTCGAGCGTGGCGAGGGCGGCGGCGCAGCCCATCGGGTTGCCCAAGTAGGTCGACGTGTGCAGCGCTTCCCCGGTGGTTGGCGGCCACGCCTCCATGATCGACGGCTTCCCGATCGTGGCGCTAATCGGAAAGCCCGAGCCCAACGCCTTTCCGACGCAGATGAGATCGGGCACGACGCGTTCGTGCTCGATCGCGAACCAGCTTCCGGTACGGCCGAAACCGGTGAAGATCTCGTCGACGATCATGACGATGCCCATCTCGTCGCAGATCGCGCGAACGCCGGCCAGATACCCGGGCGGCGGGACGACGCAGCCGCCGCGGCCCTGAACCGGTTCGACGACGAGCGCGGCGAGATCGTCGCGGCCGCGCAGCGCGTCGCGCGTTTGCGCGATCGCCGCCGCGGCTTCGGCGCCGGCAAAGCCGGCCGGATACTCCAGCAGCGTCGCGCGCGGCCCCATCGCGGCGGCAAACGGCTCAACGAAGCGGTCGATGCCGCCCACGGCCAGCGCTCCGAACGAGAGGCCGTGATACGCGTTGCGATAGGCGGCGAAGCGCGATTTGCCGGTCGCGAGCATCGCGGTTTTGAGCGCGGCTTCCACCGCCTCGGAGCCGGTCGTCGCCAGAAAGACGGTTCGCAAGCCGGCCGGCAGATGGCCCACGAGGCGTTCCATGAGCCGTACGCGGGCTTCGTTGGGATGGACGTCGCCCATGCCGTGCATGAGGCGTGCCGCCTGGTCGGCGATCGCCGAAGCGACGTACGGATTGGCGTGCCCCGCGTTGGCGACGCCGAAACCGGCGGTCAGATCGATGTACCGGTTGCCGTCGACGTCGACGACGTTTGCGCCCGACGCCGACTCCCAGAAGACCGGAAAATCGTCGGAGACAAAGGTCACGTTGCGCGACTCGTGCGCCGCCAGCTGCACCATCAGCTCGCGCGTTCGCGGCCCCGGGATCGCGGTCGCGGCGTACTCGAGATCGGCGCAAAACTCCGGGTTCACGTCTCGTCCGCGATCCAGCGAACGAAGTGGGCGATCCGGGGGCGTCCACCGTGAAACCCTTGCAACGGGGGCGCTTGCAGCGTTCCAAACGAGGCGATGCGCGAAGCGCCCGAAGCCAGAGCCATATCCTTCACATCGGCACGCGCGCCGGCGACCGCCACGGCTTCGATCGGGAGGCGCTGCTCGCGGAGATAGGTGGCCGCCTGTGCGGGCTCGGCGACCGGCCGCACCGCGACGGCACGCGGCAGAAAGAGCGGAGGCTCCTCGGCCGGCGGATCGTAGACGATGCAATACGTCGCGGCGGCGTCGGCGTACACCGCGCCGCGGCCGGCCGCCGCGCGGAACGCCGCGAGATCGCGCGCCGACGCAACCGCCGCGGCACGTTCGCGGCGTTGACCCGGCGGAAACTCGACCGCGGCCCGCTCGACGGCCCGCGCCAGCATGCCCGCGAACTCGGCCGGCGTCACCGCCGCGCCGTCCTCGACGAAGAGCGCATGCAGCGAGAGGCAGCCCTCGGTGTCGTAGAGCACCAGGTCGCGCGCGGCACCGGCAGCGATCGTTCGCGCGGTCGCGGCGTCTTCGAGCGCGCCGCGAGCGACGTAGCCGGCGCTGGCTTTCGACCCGTAACCGGCGAAACGCACGTCCGGGCCGAGGGCCCGGCGGATGCCGGCGAGCGTTTCGTCGCTTCCGAACGCGACGACCGTCGCGAACTCCTCGAGTGCGGCGGGCGTCTGCGCCCCGCTCCACGTTTGCGCGCGCGCCGCCTCGCGCAGCGCGTCGAGCTCTTCGCCCAGCGTCGCAAAGAATGCGGCGACGAGATGGTCTTCGCGATCCTTCACCAGCACGTCGCACTTCGCGCAGAGCGCGAAGATCGCCGGAACGATCGCGACGCCGATCGTCGTGCGGCTGGAAACGATGCAGGCCGGCCCGGTGCCGAGCGCGCGCGCCGGCGCGCCGCCGCCGCGTTCGACGAAGCGGTCGAGGACGTCGAGCGATCCCAGTTCTGCCGCGATCGTCTCGGCGAGCGCCTCCTCCGACAGCGGAAAGAAGAGCCGGTCGAGCGCGTACTCGACGACGGGCAGCGAGTATCCGGTGCGTTCGCAGACGCCGTCGAGCGCGCGCACGCGCGCCGGAAAGTCGGCATCGCTCCACCGCGATGCCGCATCGGCCACCGCGCGCACGATCGAGCGAACGGGGGTTGCTGCGAGATGCATTCCTCCCTCTTTCTCATCCGGTCCGCTAGGTCCCCGAGGCCGCCGCGCCTAAAGGCGCGCCCCATGTCGTGGTTTTCTCGTGCGTTCTTCATCGTCGTCGCACTGGTTGCGGTTGCCGGCCTCTCCAGCACCGTGGGCTGTACGCGACGGGGCAATAATAGCCCGGCGCCGCCGACCGCGATGCCGCAGACGACGTTCTACGTCAATCCCAAGACCGGCAGCGACGCAACCGGCAAAGGCACGTCGACGGCGCCGTACCGCTCGATCACCAAGGCCTTGAGCGTGGTCAAGAAATCGACCCTGGGCGGCCTGACGATCCAGCTGGCCATCGGCGCCTACACCACGTCGAGCGGCGAGGTCTTTCCGATCGTGATTCCGACCGGCGTCACGATTGCCGGCATCAATACCAGCAATCGCAATCCGGCCAGCGGTTCGTTCGTGGCCGGATACGGCGAAGACACCAATCTCGAGAAGCTCCTCAACGCGCCGGCGAAAACGTACTTTACCACGATGGAGGCACCCCCCGGGGTCTCGGCGGTGCTCGACGGCGTGTACATCGGCGTTCGTGCGATGAAGCTCGTGGCGCCGCAGAAGTACGCCTCGTTCGACGCGCTGGGCACGCTGAGTGCTTCGCACGTATCGTTCGGCGCAGGCTTGCCGCAGAAGAGAATCTACGGCGGAATCATCGTGCCGAGCGGAACGTTGTCGTGCTCGGCGTGCATCGTCAACGGAAATCGCTACGCGATTGCAGCCTTTACGGTGCCCGGCGCGAGCAGCGCGCCGTCGGTGACGCTGAGCGGGCAGATCTCGCAAAGCGTGGTGGGGGGCTTGGACACCGGCATTCTCACCGACGGCAGCGCGACCGTCAACGTCGCGAACCAGACGTTCCAATCGATGAAGTACGCGTATCAAGATACGCTGGCGGCGCCGACGACCTACCCGTCGACGGCGCCGACCGGCTCGCCGACGACCTCGCCCTACCCGTCGGGATCGCCGACCAGCGGTCCGTACGGCAGCGGTACCGTCGATTTCGGCAGCCCCGCCGGTTCGGTGGGCGGCAACGTCTTCATCGGCGCGACGGTCAGCGAAATCTCGGTGACGGCGGCCAACGTCACGATCACGGCCTACGGCAACACGTGGAATCCGAACAAGCAGTTCGCAAACTCGAGCGGGCAGTATCCGGCGAACCGGCTCTTCGGCGTCGGGCCGCACGGCGCGCACGGCCAGAACGTGACGGTGCTGGCCGGCATCGGATCGGTGGTCAAGGTGGGGCCGCTGCTCTCGCCGACGCCGACGCCGTCGCCGCCGCCCAGTACGTCGCCCAGCCCTAGTCCTTCGCCGACCTAAGCGTCTCCGCGTCGAGCGAACAGCCTCGCAGAGCGGCGCCGCGCTCGCGGCCGATCAGGACGATCGCGTCGCCGAAGCGCGCGCCGAGATCTTCGGTCGCCACCGCAACGCACGACGAGCGGTTGGCGAGATCGACGTGGACCAGCGTCCCGACCGTCGCGTCGGGCAGCGTCGCACCGTCCGGACCGACGACGCGCGCGCGCAGCCAGGGCGGCGAACGTTTCAAACGCGGGGCCGACGGATCGCCGGGCGGTGCGGCGAGCACGTCGTCGTAGTATTGCGAGGTGAGCTCGGTCATGCCGTACTCGGCAACGATGCGGGCGATCGGGATGCCGAGCGCCTCGGCGGTGCGCCGGTAGAGTTCGTCGCGATCGACGGCGCGCGCGCGCCCCTTGAAGCCGCCCGTCTCCATAACGCGCGATCCGGCCGGGAGCGCCAAGCGCACGGCGCGCGCTTCGAGTGCGTCGAGGAGATGGGCGAGCGCGAACGCGGTGGCGGCGACGCAGACGGGCGCGCCGTCGCCGATCGCCGCTTCGGCATCGGCGATGAAGGCGTCGAGCAGCAAATCGTTTCCGCGGAGATACCAGCCCGTTTGCGCGTCGCCGCGGTGCAGCGCGACCTGCTGCATCATGTACCCTAGCGACGAATCCGGGCGCTCGGCGGGATTCGGAACGAGGTTGAGATAGCGCAGTGCCGCGCCGTCGGTCAGGAGGAACCGGTCGAATCCGGCCAGGAGGGCGGCGTCGTAGAGCGCGCGGGTCTCCATGAAATGCCGGCCGCCGACGCCGGTGGTCGTGCCGCTGGTACGAAAGGCGAGCGCGGCGCGCGACGGATCGAAGGTGGCCAGCGTCGCTTCCTTGTACGCGCCGGAGGGCACGGGCGCAATCGCTTCCCACGAATCCGGCAACGCGTCGAGCGAAAACCCAAGGCTCGCGCAATAGCGGGCGTACGGGGCGTTGTACTCGAGCTGATAGGCGAAGAGCCGGAGCGCGAGATCGTCGAACTCGGCGTCGGACGGCGCACGGCGGTCGCGGCTCCACGTGCCGATGACGCGCAGGATCTCTGCGTCGAGCTCGCGCGAGCGCGAGGCGTAGCTCATCGCGCGCGCCGCGACGTGATCAGCCCGCTATTGAGCCCGCTGGTCGAGAGACCGCCGTGAAAGCGGGCGTACTCGACCTTGATGCAACGATCCGCCACGACGGTCATCCCGGCGGCGTCGGCCATCTCGATCGCGTCGCGATCGACGACGCCGTACTGCAGCCACAGCGCTCGCGCGCCGATGGCGATGGCTTCCTTGACGACGCCGGTCAGGTCGCTGGGCTTGCGAAACACGTCGACGAGATCGGGCCGCCCGCGCTGCGCGGCATAGGCTGCGAGCGACGGGTAGGCCTTGACGCCGTCGATCTCGGCGATCGACGGATTGATGGGAACGACGTCATACGGCGTCTGCGTGCGCAGGTACGAGAAGACGGTGTAGCTGGGCCGCAGCGGGTTGTTCGACGCGCCGACCACGACGACGCTCTTGACGCGTTCGAGCAGTGCGCGGCGCTCCTGCGGGGTGTGGAGGATCACGTGGCCGCCCCCGCCGTTGCCGGCTGCGCGCCGAGCCGGCGCAGCGCGCCATCGAGATCCCAGATGAGATCGTCCGCGTCTTCGAGACCGACGGACAAGCGCACCGCCTCCGGGCCTACGCCCGCGTCGCGAAGCTCGTCATCGGACAGCTGCGAATGCGTAGTCGAAGCGGGATGGATGACCAGGCTCTTTGCGTCGCCGACGTTGGCGAGATGGCTCCACAGCTCGAGCGCGTCGATAAAGCGGCGCCCGGCCTCGCGCCCGCCGTGAAGGCCGAAGGTGAAGATCGAACCGAGCTGCGGTTCGTTGACCCACGCCACCTCGGGGCGCGTCTTGAGAAACGCGGCGATCGCTCGCGCGTTGGCGACGTGGCGATCCAGGCGCACCTCGAGCGTTTCCAGGCCCAGCAGCATCAGCCACGCGTCCATCGGCGACATCGGCGCTCCGACGTCGCGCAATATCTCGGCACGCGCGCGCATGAGGAAGGCGTACTCGCCAAACGTTTCGGTGAAGACCTTCTGGTGGTAGCCGGGGCTGGGCGTCGAGAGCAGCGGGTAGTTGCCGTTTCCCCACGGGAAGAGCCCGGATTCGACCAGCACGCCGCCGATCGTCGTGCCGTGACCGCCGATGAACTTCGTTGCCGAGTGCAGCACCAGATCCGCGCCGCGTTCGATCGGCCGGCAGAGGTAGGGTGAAGCGAAGGTATTGTCGATGCACAGGGCCACGCCGGCGGCGTGCGCGATGCCGGCCAGCGCGCCGATGTCGGCCAGCTCGCCCGACGGGTTGGCGATCGTTTCGGCGAAGAGCAGCCGCGTGTTCGGGCGGAAGGCCGAGGCAACGGCGTCCAGGTCGCCGGGCGCGACGAACGACGTCTCGATGCCCAAGCGGCGCATCGTCACCGACAGCTGCGTGACGGTGCCGCCGTAGACGTTCTGCGAGCAGACCAGGTGATCGCCGGCCTGCGCGACCGCGAGAATCGTGCAGAGCTGCGCGGCCAAGCCGCTGGAGAACGCGATGGCGCCCAGGCCGCCCTCGAGGCTGGCCATGCGCTCCTCGAATGCGGCGACCGTCGGGTTGCTGATGCGGCTGTAGATGTGCCCGTAACTGCGCAGCTGGAAGAGCTCGGCGGCTTGCTCGGTCGAGCCGAAGACGTAGGCCGCCGTTTGATAGATCGGAAAGGCGCGAGCGCCGGTATGCGGATCGGGCGGAGCGCCGGCGTGGATGGCGCGGGTCGCGAATCCGAATTGGCGCTGGTCGTGCATGACTCGGCTCCTTCGCCGGATAACCGTTCCCCTCATGGGAATGACACTCACCGAAAAGATCCTCGCTCGCCATTCCGGCCTCGACCGGGTCGAGCCGGGACGGATCGTCAACGCGAACGTCGATCTCGTCCTGGCCAACGAGCTCTCCGCGGCGGTTGCGATCGGCGTGATGCGCGGCATCAAGGGTGCCTCGAAAGTGTTCGACCGGCACAAGATCGCGCTGGTGGAGGACCACTTCGTTCCGGCCAAGGACGCGCAGTCGGCCAAGCTCGCGCGCCTGATGAAAGAGTTCGCGCAAGAACAAGAGATCGAGCACTTCTTCGACGTCGGCCGCGGCGGTATCGAGCACGTCGTGCTGCCCGAAGAGGGCCTGGTCGCACCGGGCGAGCTGATCGTCGGCGGCGATTCGCACACGTGCACGTACGGCGCCTTCGGCGCCTTCGCAACCGGCATGGGCTCGACCGACATCGCAGCGGCCTTCGTGCTCGGCGAGGTGTGGCTCAAGGTTCCCGCGACGATCAAGATCGTTTACGACGGCGCCCTCGGGCGCATGGTGTACGCCAAAGACGTGATGCTGCGCACGGTCGGCGAACTGGGCATCGACGGGGCGACGTATCGCGCCATCGAGTATCACGGCTCGACCGTCGACGCGCTGTCGATCACCGGCCGCATCACGATGGCCAACATGGCGATCGAAGCCGGGGCGAAGAACGGCATCTTTCACGCGGACGCCAAGACGCTGGCGTACGTCGAGGAGCGCACGAACCGCCCGTTCGTAGTCGAGCGCTCCGATCCCGACGCCGCGTACGAGCGCGTCATCCATATCGACGTCGGCAACCTCGAGCCGCAAGTGGCCTGCCCGCACACGCCCGACAACGTGCACCCCATCTCCGAAGTCGCGGCCGACGACATCCCGGTCGATCAAGTCTTCATCGGTTCGTGCACGAACGGCTACATCGAAGACTTGCGCGTCGTCGCCAAGATTCTCGAGGGAAAGAAGATCGCCAAGAGCGTGCGCGTGATCGTGAATCCCGGCAGCCAAAAGGTGTGGATGCAAGCGGCCAACGAGGGGATTCTCACGACGCTCGCGGCGGCCGGCTGCGCGGTAAACACGCCCGGCTGCGGCGCGTGCTTCGGCGGCCACATGGGAACGCTCGGCGACGGCGAGCGCGCGATCTCGACCACCAATCGCAACTACGTCGGGCGCATGGGCTCGCCCAAGGCCGAGGTCTACCTCGCGTCGCCGGCCACGTGCGCCGCTTCGGCGCTGACCGGGAAGATCGCCGACCCGCGCGTTCTCGATCTCGCCACCTCTTCACTGTAAAGGACGACGATGGAATCGACCCTGCGCGGCAAAGCGCACAAATACGGCAAGAACGTCGATACCGACGTGATCATCCCGGGAAAGTACTGCAACATCATCGATCCGGCCGAGCTGGGAAAACACGCCCTCGAGGGCCTCGACCCGGAGTACACGGCCAAGATGTCGGCCGGCGACATCATCGTCGCCGACACGAACTTCGGCTGCGGCTCGAGCCGCGAGGTGGCGCCGATCGCGATCAAAGGCTCGGGGACGTCGGCGGTGATCGCCAAGAGCTTCGCCCGAATCTTCTATCGCAACGCGCTCAACATCGGGCTGCCGATCTTCGAATCGGACGAAGCGGTCGACGGCATCGAAAGCGGCGACGAGATCGAACTCGAGCCCGCCACCGGCATCGTGCGCAACGTCACGAAAGGCACCCAGTACCGGGCGGCGGAGTTCCCGCCGTTCATGCGCTCGCTGATCGACGCCGGCGGCTTAGTGCCCTACGTGGAGAAGCGCCTGGGCGGCGTATAGCCGCCGCCGCCGGGAGCTCCGGGCTGGCCGCCGAGGCCGCCCGGCGAGGGATTGACGTTCTCGATCCACTTCTCTTTGGGGCGGTACGACGCCGTAAAGGGAATCTGCTCGGTCGGTGACGTGAACATGCCGACCATATCGGTGGTTCCGTCGAGCCGCGCTTCCATGAGCAGCGACGTGCCGTCGGGCATCGTGACGATGAGCCGGATTTGCTGGCCGTCGACCGAGCCGGCGAGTGGATACTTCTTTCCCTTGCCGTCGAGGTAGATGCCGGTGAGCGTGGCTCCGTCTTGGTCGAGCAGCTTGAAGTGCGTGTACTCGGTGCGGCTGGCGCGCTGAATCTGGACTTCCCAGACCCCTTCGAGCCCCTTGCGCGCGTCGGTAGGCGGCGTCGGCGTCGGCTTGGGCCCGGGGCGCGTCGATGCGTCGGGAAGCGGCGTCGCAAAGCCGGAAGGCAGCGGAAACGGCGTGGCGACGGCGGCCGGCGTTGCCGGCGCCGACATCGGGGGCGGCGTCGGCGGCGGGGTTGCGGCGCTTGCGGGCGTTGCGATTCGGCCGCCCGGCAGAACGGTAAGGGCGCATGCAGCGCCCAGGCTCGCGACGAGCAACGACGTTGATTTCACGATGCCCACCTTCTTGGGGGGGTGAGGAGAGCTCCTTCGCGAACCGCTTGCTCTCATTCTTGAATCAACCGCTCGCCCTTCTTTGGAGGATTCGCGTGAGGCTGCGCTTGCTATTCTTCGGAGCGTTGGCAGCGGCGTCCGTGTCGTTCGCGGCATGTTCGTCGGGTGCTACGTTCACACCGAACTCGAATTCGACGGCGCAAACGCCGTCGCAATCCCACATCGCTCCCACCGGCGCGCATCCGGCAACGACGTTGCCGACGCCCGCGCCCGAACTGCACTTAGCCGGCCGCGAGTGGCAGGCGTTTACCTATAAATACGGATTCCCGTCGCCGCAACCGCCGATCGAGATCGTTTCGAAGATCAACGATCTGGTGAGCGCCATTCCGGCGACGCCGCCGCCCGGGCTTCCGTCGGCGATCACGACCAACGTTCAAGTGCTCGAGAAGGCCACGACGAGCCTGCAGCAGGTGACGACGTGGACCTACGATTACGTCGCGATCAACGGCAGCGACCTGTTCGGCTACGCGAAGGTGAGCAACATCACCGCGCCCACCTACGCGCAATCGAGCCAAACGGTGACGATCTTCGGAAGCCCGCAGCAAGAGACGGGCGCCATCGGCACCACGTGGAAAAACACGCCCGAGAGAGCGGTCCACGAAACCTATAGCGACGGACACTACGAAGACCGGAGCGTCGCCTCCAACGGCACGTACACCGAGACCGGCACGACCTACAATCTCAACGGCACGCTGGCCAAAATTCAAATCAACGAGATGGCCTCCGGCGCCGGTTCGTACATGGGCCCGTTCGAAGGCACGCCCTCGAACACGTCGTTCTCGTTCTCAGCGCCGAAGGGCACGCCCGCGCAAATCGCGATCACGCTCTTCCTGAACGGCCAGAAGATCCCGCAGGGAAGCATTCCGTCGTGGTTCGGGCAGCCGCCGCCGCTGTGGGTGGAGCGCAGCTTCAGCCGCACCGCAACCGCCCCGAAAGAGTGCGGCGCGTTCGCCGGCAAGCCGGCGATCCTCGATCGCCGCTTCCAGCGCACGGTCGACACCATCATCGGCTACGTCGACATCTACGAGGTCAAGACGTACTCGGACGCCTCCGGGCCGATGTGCATCTTCCTCGACGACTTCATCGACAACTACTACAACTGGCAGGGCGACTCGACGGCGTTCCTGATCGTCTCGCCCGACGATAAGCCGATCTCGACGATCAACACGCTCGAAGACTTGGTTCGCACCTCCGGCTCGCTGCCGGAAGCGCGGATCTCGCCTCAGGCGGCGGCTGCGCTCGAAGCCGGCGCGGAATCGCACTTCAAAGCGAAGATCGAAGCCGTGCACGCGAAGCTGCGTGCGGCGATGCTCAACCACCTCGCCCATTTCAACGGAGGTGCGCGATGAAGCGCCAGCTCTCACTCGCACTCGCGGCGGGTCTCGTCGCGCTCGCCGGCTGCAACGGCGGGGGCGGCCTGACGCCGCAAACGCCGAACGCCGTTCCGAACGGCGCGATGTTGCCGGTCGCGACCGGCGCCGCGGCGGCCGCAGCGGTGCTCAAGCCCGCGGGCTCCTCGCAGAACGCGAACTTCGAATGGGGTCGCGGGATGCGCGAACGGATGACCTTCGTCAAGCCCGTCAGCATCGGCGCGATGGAAGTCCTCGTCGGCGTCCGGATGCGCGACGCTCGGGGTTTGCTCGAATACGCCCACTCGGCGAGCGATCCGAAATCGCCCAACTACCGGCACTTCCTGACGCCGCAGCAGATCGCCGACCGGTTCGGCGCTTCCGACGGCGACTACAAGATGGTGGCGAAGTACTTTACGCGCCTGCACATGCGCGTCGGTATGTGGCCGCAGCGCGAAGTGCTGACCGTGACCGGAACGATCGCGCAACTGCAGCGCGCCTTCGGCACCACGTTCGGCTATTTCTATTACGGCAAGCATCTGGCGATCGCGCCGATGCAGGCACCCCACTTCTCGCAGGCGCTGCCGGTCTCGTCCGTGCTGCACCTGACCACCTACAATCCCGCGCACACCTACTACGTGCGCGGCATCTACTCGCACTTCGCGGGGTACCCGCCGCAGATGCTCGCCAGCGGCTTCGACTATAGCGGCGCGTATTCGGGCGGCTACACCGGTGCGGGCGTAACGCTCGGCATCAACGGCACCTGGCAGATCTCGCCGGCCGACGTTCCGGCGCTGGGCGCGCTCTGGCATACGCCCGTCGGCAGCGTCTCCGTCGTCAACGCGTCGCCGCAGCCGGCTTCGCCGGCGAACGGCAACACGGGCACGGGTGCGGTCGATCCGTATCCCGCCGGCCTGGCAAACGCGCCGCCGATCACCGCGCCGTGCAACAACCCGCCGTTCCCCACGCCTCCGAATTACAACACGTGCAATCCCGAAGACGTCGAAGCGCAGCTCGACACCGAACAGGTGGCCAGCCTCGCGCCCGGCGCCAACACGCTCTTCTATCTCGCGTATAACCCGTCGATTTGCGTGAATCGCAACGGCTTCATCGTGCAGAACAAGAAGAACGGCACCTGCCCCAAGGGCAGCGAATACTATCCGCTGATGGGCATTCAGCTCGCGGACGACTCGCTGCAGCAGGCCATCGCCGACAACCGCTCCGACACGCAGTCGCTCAGTTGGGGCGAACCCGAAAACGACGCACTCGCCTCGGGATACATTTCGAGCAATCCCTCGAAGCCCGGCGTGGGCCAAATCGAGTTCGCTTCGTTCGCGGCCGAAGGCATCGCGGTCTTCGTTTCCTCGGGCGACAACGGCGCCTGGGAGTGCTTCGATCCTTCGACCGGCCTGCCGCTGGGCATCGCCTGCGTGAGCTATCCCGCCAGCGATCCCAACGTCGTCGCCGTCGGAGGCGTGAACGCGCCCATCGGCGAGAACGGCGTCGTCAACGGCCAGATCACGGCGTGGGCCGATAATACGACCGGCGGCGGCAACGGTCACTTCCAAAACAACGTCGGTTCGGGCGGCGGCATCTCGGCCGTCTTCCCGGCGACGTCGTGGCAGTCGTCGGCCGTCCATAACACGATGCGCCAAGTCCCCGACATCTCGCTCGACGCCGATCCCGCGACCGGCCCCTCCCAGGTGATCTACGCCGCGTTCAAGGGCGCGACCGAGGTCTTCGCCGACGGTGGGACCAGCGCGTCGGCACCCGAGGCGAACGCCGAATGGGGCCTGGTGCTCAGCGCGTGCGCGGCCAGTGCCACGTGCGCCACCGCGACCGGCGGCCCGGCGTACCGGCTCGGTAACCCGGCCCCGCTCTACTACGCGCTCTACTCGAACGCGACGTCGTACAAGAACGTCTTCTACGACGTGATCTACGGCAACAACCAGGCGGTGCCGGCGGCGACGCCGACGCCGCTGCCCGGCCAGACCCCCGCTCCGCTGCCGACCCCGGTCGGGTACAGCGCCGGGAAGGGCTACGACATGGTCACCGGCGTCGGCGTTCCGTACGCCGGCCACCTGATCAACAACGTCGTCAAGGGAACCAAGCTGCCCTAGGCGACCCAGGCCAAGCGAGGGGCCGGCTGCCGGAGACGGCGGCCGGCCCTCTTGCCAGGGCTGCTATAATGCAATGGCTGTGAAAGAGAAGATCCATCCCAAGTGGTTCCCCGAGGCGCGCGTTCACTGCGCCTGCGGAAGCACGTTTACCACCGGCTCGACCCTCCCGGAGATCGCCGTAGAAATTTGTTCGGCCTGCCATCCCCTCTTCACGGGGCAGCAGAAGCTGATCGACACCGCCGGGCGCGTCGACAAGTTCAACCAGCGGGCGGCTGCGGCCAAGCAGAAGCAAGAAGAGGCGGCCAAGCGCAAAGCGAGCCGCGAAGCGAAGGCGACGCCCGCCAACGCCTAACGCCGCAACGCCCGTCGACGAGTCGCCCACCGGCGGCTCGTCTTTGTTTTTGTAATGATGAACGAAATGCTCCAAGCGCGCCTGGAGACGATGGCGCGACGATTCGACGAGATCGAAGCCGGCCTGGCCAACCCCAGCGGCGCCTTCGATCAAGCCAAATACGCCGCGCTGCTCAAGGAGCGCTCGGCGCTCGAGGCGCCGGTGGAAGCCTACCGGCGCTTGCGCAAGCTCGAGGCCGACGTGGACGAAAACGACCGGCTCGCGCGCGAGAGCGACGGCGAGCTGCGCGAGCTGGCGCGCGAGGAGGCCGACGCCTTGCGCGAGCGCCAGCGCGAGACCGCCGCCGAGCTGCAGCAGCTCATGGTGCCGCGCGACCCCAACGACGATAAGGACGTCTTCGTCGAAATCCGCGCCGGTGCGGGCGGCGACGAGGCCGCGATCTTCGCCGGCGATCTCGCCCGCATGTACCTGCGCTTTGCCGAGCGCCTGCGGATGAACGTCGAGCTCATCTCCGAAAACGTCAGCGACGCCGGCGGCTACAAAGAGATCGTCTTCGCGGTCAAGGGCGACGAGCCGTATCGCTATTTCAAGCACGAGTCGGGCGTCCATCGCGTGCAGCGCGTTCCGGCGACGGAGGCGCAGGGCCGGGTTCACACCAGCACCGCGACCGTGGCCGTGCTGCCGCAGGTCGACGACGACATCGAAATCGAGATCAAGCCGGCCGATCTCCAGATCGACACGTACAAATCGTCGGGCGCCGGCGGCCAGTACGTCAACAAGACCGAATCGGCGATCCGCATCACGCACGTGCCCAGCGGCATCGTCGTCGCGTCGCAGCAAGAGCGTTCGCAGACGCAAAACCGCGAAAAAGCGATGCAGATGCTGCGCGCGATGCTCTTCGATCGCAAGCGGCGGGAACAGGAAGAGGCGGTCGGCTCGATGCGGCGCTCGCAGGTCGGCACGGGCGATCGCTCGGAGAAGATCCGCACGTATAATTTCGGCCAAGATCGCGTCACCGACCATCGCATCAACCAGAACTTCGGCAACATCCGCGGCGTCATGGACGGCGATCTGCACCATATCGTGGACGCGCTGCTCGCCGACGAACGCGCGAGACTTCTGGCGGGCGAATCGCAGGTCGGCTAAGCGCCGCGACGAATCGGCCCCCGATGGCCGTCAGTGCCTACCGCCCGCAGACCGTCGCTCAGACGCTGGCTCGCGGGATTATTTCGTTAGCCAAGAGCAGCGAGTCGCCGCGAACCGACGCGCTGCTGCTGCTCGCGCACGTGCTGGGACGCGAGCGCTCGTGGATCGTCGCCCACCCGGAGACGTTTCTCTCCAAGCCGCAAGCCGAGAAGTTCGGCGGCCTGTGCGACCTGCGCGCGGAAGGCCGGCCGCTCGCCTACATTTTAGGGTTCGCCGGCTTCTACGGGCGGGAGTTCGCGGTCAACGACAAGGTGATGGTGCCGCGCCCGGAGACCGAGCATTTGGTCGACGAGGCGCTCGCGCACGTCAAAGACCGCGTCAACCCGAACTTGCCCAAGCACTTCGTGACCGCGCTCGACGTCGGCGTCGGCTCGGGTGCGATCGCCTGCACGATCGCCGCCGAGAACGCCAACGTCTTCGTCGAGGCGACCGACACCTCGGCCCCGGCGCTGAAGGTTGCCGAGCACAACGCGCGCCGGCTCAACGTGATCGGGCGCTGCCGGTTCCACTACGGAAGCCTGGCCTCGCCGGTCGGCGACCGCAGCTTCGACGTCGTGGTCGCCAACCTGCCCTACCTGCGAAGCGAAGACGTTCCCGGCCCGCCCAACCCGCTGGCCTTCGAGCCGCGCGAGGCGCTGGACGGCGGCCCCGACGGCTTGGACGCCTACCGTAAGTTCGTTCCCGGGTCGCCCAGCCTGCTCAAGCCCGGGGGGCTCATGCTGCTCGAGGCGGCGCCGCCGGTCATCGACGGGCTGCTGCTGATCGTCGGGCAAGCCTTTCCGCACGCCGAGGTCGAGGTGTGCGAGGATTACGCCGGGCTGGCCCGCTACGTCAAGCTCAAGACGGCCGCGCCGCGATAAGGACTTCCGGGCGCCCGCCGGGAAATAGCTAGTCCCGAGATGGCGAAGTATATTTTCTTCACCGGCGGCGTCGTAAGTTCGCTCGGCAAGGGCATCACGGCGGCCTCCCTCGGACGACTCCTCAAAGCGCGCGGCATCAGCGTCTCGATCCTCAAACTGGATCCGTACATCAACGTGGACGCCGGCACCATGAATCCGTATCAGCACGGCGAGGTGTTCGTCACCGAAGACGGCGCCGAGACCGATTTGGACCTCGGCCATTACGAGCGCTTCATCGACGAAAATCTGCAGCGCGCCAACAACGTGACGACCGGGCAGATCTATAACTCGGTGATCGAGAAGGAACGCCGCGGCGACTACCTGGGCGCGACCGTGCAGGTGATCCCGCACATCACCAACGAGATCAAGGCGCACATCAAGCGCGTCGCCGAATCGAGCCGCGCCGACGTCTGCATCGTCGAGGTCGGCGGTACGGTCGGCGACATCGAATCGCTGCCGTTCCTCGAAGCGATCCGCCAAATGCGTTACGACGTCGGCGACGAGAACGTGATGTTCGTGCACCTCACGCTGGTGCCGCATTTAGGCGCGGCCGACGAGCTCAAGACCAAACCGACGCAGCACTCGGTTCGCGAGCTGCGCGGCATCGGGATCTCGCCCGATGCGATCGTCTGCCGCACGCAATCGTCGGCGCCCATGCCCATCGAACTGAAAGAGAAGATCGCGCTCTTCTGCGACGTGCCGCCGAGCGCGGTGGTGCAGAACGGCGACGCGCAGACGATCTACCAGGTGCCGCTCAATTTGGAGAACGAGGGGCTGGCCCAGGCGGCGATTCGGAAGCTCGGGCTGCCTACGGCGTCGCCGAAGCTCGAGGACTGGGGATCGATCGCGCAGCGGATGCTCCATCCGCAGCGTCGCGTCTCGATCGCGCTGGTCGGGAAATACGTCGAGCTCAAGGACGCGTACATCTCGATCAACGAGGCGCTCTACCATTCCGGCGTCCACCACGATGCCGGCGTGGATATCCGGCGCATCGATTCCGAGTCGGTCGAGACCGAAGGCGTCGGGATCCTGCGCGGCGCGCACGGCATCCTGGTAGCGCCCGGATTCGGAGCGCGCGGCGTGCGCGGGAAACTACAGGCGATCGCGTACGCACGCGAGCAGAAGATCCCGTTCTTGGGCATCTGCTACGGCATGCAGCTGGCCTGCATCGAGTTCGCTCGCAACGTGTGCCAGATTCCCACCGCGATGACGAGCGAAGTCGACGAAACGGCCACCGATGCGGTGATCGATTTCATGCCGGACCAGCGAAATCTCGAAATGTACGGCGGCACGATGCGCTTGGGCGCGTACAGCTGCACCCTGGAACCCGCCAGCCACGCCGCGCGCGCCTACGGCGAGCTCGAAATCAGCGAACGCCACCGCCACCGCTACGAGTTCAACAACCGCTACCGGCCGGTCTTCGAAGAACACGGGATGCGGTTTACCGGCCACCACACGATCGGCAAAACGCGGCTGGTCGAAGTGATCGAGCTGCCGGCAGACATGCACCCGTGGTTCGTGGGAACGCAGGCTCATCCGGAGTTCAAATCGCGACCCGACCGGCCGTCGCCGCTCTACCGCGATTTTATCGGCGCCGCGCTGCGCCACTCGGAGACGAAACTGGAAACGATCGCGCAACGGGTTCCGTGACCCTCGCGGACGTGACCGCGGTCATCCTCACGCGCGACGAAGAACGCAACCTCCCCCGCGCCCTCACCAGCTTGCCCAAGGGCATGCCGGTGCTGGTCGTCGATGCCGGTTCGAGCGATCGAACCGTCGAGTTTGCGCGCGGCGCCGGCGCTCGCGTCGTGGTTCGCCCCTGGACCGACTACGTCGACGCGCGCCGCTTTGCGGCGCGCGCCGTAGAGACGCCCTGGACGCTGATGATCGACGCCGACGAGGCGCTCGACGATCGTCTGCGCGATGCTATCGGCGCGGCGCCGCCGGATATGGACGGCTACGTCGTACGGCGCACGACGTATTTTTGCGGCAAGCCGCTGCGCGTCTGGCGCAACGAACCGCTGCTGCGCCTCTTTCGCACCGAGCGCGCGCGTATCGAAGCCAAGCCCGCGGCCGGCGGTGCGGCGGCGCTGCACGAACGCTGGATTTGCGAGGGACCGGTGGCGGAGCTGCCGGGGACGCTGCTGCACTATTCGTATCCCGACGTTGCGACCTATCGCTCGAAATACGAGCGCTACACGGCAATCGAATCGGCGGGGCTGCGCGCTTCGTGGGGACGCTTGGCCGGCGCTCTCGCCGGCGGAGCCTTCGCGTTCGTCCGGCTGGTGGCGATCAAAGGCGCCGTGCTCGACGGCCCGCGCGGGCTCTACGTCGCCTGGCACTCCGCGTTCTATCCCGCGGTGGTCGCCTGGAAGGCGCTGACCGGGTGAGAGTCGGGTTCGACGCGCGCCTGACCCGTCAGCAATCGGTGGGCATGCGCACCTACGTCGTCGAGCTGCGCGACCGGTTGCCGCGCGTCGCGCCGGAGTTCGAGTTCGCGTTCTTCGACCGGGGAGGGAACTTCGGCTGGCAAGAGCAGGTGGCGCTCCCGGCTGCGATCCGGCGCGCGCGGGTCGACGTGGTGCACTTCCCGTCGCTCTACGTGCCGCTGGCGTTCCCGCGCAACGCCCTGCTCACGATCCACGACCTCATCCACCTGCGCTTTCCCGAGTATTTCAAATCCAAGGTCGGGCCGTATTACCGCACGGTCGTCCGGCGGGCGGCCGCGCTGGCGCGCCGCGTCATCACCGACGATCCGCGAACCGTCGCCGATCTCCAGCGGTTTTTGGGCGTCGATCCGGAAAAGGTCCGCGTGATCCCTTTGGGAGTCTCGGAGCGTTTCTTTGGCGGGGCGCAGCCATTCCGCGGGCCGCGGCCCTATCTGCTCTACGTCGGAAACCACCGCGAGCATAAGGATCTGCCGACGCTTTTCGACGCGTGGTCGGCGCTCCCGCAAGTGCTGGGCATCGATCTCTACCTCACCGGTCCCGACGATTTCGGCGGCGAGCTGGAACGGCGGCGCCGCGGCGAGCTGCGGATCCACGCGCTCGGAGACGTGAGCGCCGAGGCGCTGGCCGGCTACTACGCCGGGGCGCTGGCGCTCGTATCGCCCGCGCTCTGCGAGGGCTTCGGCTTGCCGATGCTCGAGGCGATGGCGGCCGGCTGCCCGGTGGCGGCTTGCGACGACGCGGTGCCACACGTCCTCGCTTCGGCCTCGGCGACGTTTCGCGCGCGCGACGCGGACGGACTGCGCGTGCAGCTCGAACGCCTCGCTACCGATCCGGCCGGGCGGGCCGCGGCGATCGAACGCGGGCGCGCACTCGCGCGCGATCTTACCTGGGACCGGTGCGCTCGCGCGACGGCCGACGTCTACGCCGAGGTGCTGGCAACCGCATGTTGATTTCGATCGCGATGGCGCTCGCGCTGGCGGTCGCTTCGGCGCCGAGCTCGCCGCCGCTGACGATCGTCATCAACGGCGATCGGCTGCCCATCGATCCGGCGCCGCGGTTCGACGACGGCGTGCTCTTCGTGCCGGTGCGGCGCACGCTCTCCGCGCTGGGCCTGCCGTTCGATCGCAGCGGCACGCGCGTTTCCACCCAAGTCGGCTCGCAAACCGTGGTGTTGACGGTCGGAAGCCGGATCGCGCAGGTCGATGGCGCGCGCATCGTGATGGAGGCTCCCGCGATCGAGGTGCGCGACGTACTCTACGCCCCACTGCGCTTCTTTACCGACGTTCTCGGCGCGCAGGTGCGCGTCGACCGCAAAGCGCGAACGGTGACGATCGACGCGCAGCGCATCGGCCGCACCGCCGACGGCCTGGTGGCGACCGGGAGCGGCTTCGAGCGCTTCGGCACGGTGGCGGCCGTCGACGTGCTCTCGGATCCGCCGACCGTAACGCTGGGCTATCCGAGCGGGCCGAAGACGATTCCGATCGGGCGCAACGCCATCGTCGAGATGCAAGACGTCAACGCCAACGTCGTCGCGCCCGGCGAACTCGGCGACGTTCGTCCCGGCGATTTCGCGCGGATCGAGATGCGCCGGGACGGCAGGGTCGAGCGCGTCGTCGATGCGTTTGGAACGCGCGACGGGCACATCGTCGCGGTCGCCAACGGGGCGTTCGTCCTCGAGGACGGGCAGGTCATCTCGCCCGGTCGCGGCACCGAAATTGCGCTCAACGGCAAAGCCGCCGCGTTTTCCGATCTGCGCCCCGGCGACGCGATCGCCGTGCGCTATAACGTGCAAACCAACGAAGTGCGCGAGATCTTGGCCAGCCGCAGCGTGGCGGCCCCTGCGGCCGCGGCCTCACCGGGAGCGCGCGTCGCGATCTCGGCGATCGACGTGGACGCGTCGCACGCGCTGCGTCCCGGCGAAACGATCCACGTGACCTTGCACGGAACGCCCGGCGGCTCGGCCAGCTTCGACATCGGCTCGTACGTCACCGCACAGGCGATGCACGAGACCGGCGCGGGGACCTATGCGGGCGCCTACACGATTCCGCCCGGGGCGAACTTCGACGAGGCGCCGCTGATCGGCCATTTGTCTATCGGCGGCGTCGACGCTCCCGACGCCCAAGCGCCCCAGACGATCTCGGCCTCGAGCACGCCGCCGGGGATCGCCGATTTCGCGCCGGCCGAAGGTGCCAGCGTGAACTCGAGCCGGCCGGCCATCTACGTGACCTTCGCCGCCGATGCGGTTCCCGTCAACCCGTCGAGCGCCTATCTCTGGGTCGACGGCCGGGACGTCACGTCGGACTGCGTGCGAACCGCGCAGTTCATTCAGTACCTGCCGTCGTATTCGTATCCCGACGGAACGGTGCGGGTCACGGTGCGCGTGGCCGACCGAGCCGGGAACGCGACGACGAAGTCCTGGACGTTCACGATCCGCACGCATTAGGGCATCGGAGCCGCGCGGAAGGAGATCGAGCGTGGGTGAGTTCGCGAAACGGTTGACGCGCGCGTCGCTGGCCGCGGCGCTCCTGGCCGGCGGATGCGGCGGCGAGCAGCCGCGCCCGGCGATGGCCGAGTCGGACGGCCCGGTGCTGGTCGTGGCTCGCGTCAAGGACGCGGTGCATCTCGATCCGGCGCAAGCCAACGACGGCGTCTCGCTCAACGTGTCGACGGAGATCATGAAAGGGCTGGTGCAGTTTCGGCTCGGCACGTTCGACGTCGAGCCGGCGATCGCGCGCAGCTGGCAGATGAGCCCCGACGGCCGCACGTGGACGTTCGAACTGAAGAAGGGCCTGGCGTTTTCGGACGGCACGCCGGTCGACGCGCAAGCGGTGAAGTTCAACTTCGATCGCTGGCGCCTGATCAGCAATCCGTACCACGGGAGCTTCTCGTACCAGTATTACGATTCCATGTTCGGCGGGTTTCCGGGCCTGATTCGCGACGTGCGCGTGCGATCGAATTCGACGGTCGTCTTCACCTTGGCGCGTCCGTTCTCGCCGTTTCTGCACGATCTCGCGCTTCCCAACTTCGCGATCGGCTCGCCGCGCGCGATTCGCGACGATTTGGAAGGCTTCGACGCCCATCCGGTCGGTTGGGGCCCATACACGCTGGTCGAATGGGTCAAGGGCAAGCAGATCGTGCTGCGCTCGAATCCGAGCTACCCCATCGTTCCCGAATACCGCACGGTCGTCGTCCTCGATATGCCCGGCGGAACGCGCACGGTCGACCAAATCCAGGCCGGCCGCATCGACATCGCGGTCAACCCGGGATCGTCGGAAGTCTCGGCCCTGCTGCGAACCCCGGGCGTTACGGTGTACTACGAGCCGGGCAACAACAACGCGTACTTGGCGATGAACACGGAGCGAACGCCGTTCGAAAAGCTGGCCGTCCGCCAAGCGATCGCCTCGGCGGTCGACGTGCGGGCGATCGTCCGCCAGTTCTACCCGGCGGGTGCGCTGGTCGCCGACAACTGGACGCCGCCCGGCATGATCGGCGAGAACCCCGCGGTGAAGGCGTACGCCGTCGATCTCGGCCGCGCGCGGGCGTTGCTCGCGCAGGCCGGCTTCCCCAACGGCTTCAAGACGACGCTGTTCTACTCCGATACGCCGCGTCCGTATCTGCCGCAGCCGCAGCGCGTCGCCGAGACGATTCGCAGCGAGCTGCACAAGATCGGGATTACGGTCGAGCTCGTGCCGCTGGAGTGGAGCGTCTTTCTCGACAAGACCAAGCACGGCGAGCACGCGCTCTGCCTGGCGGGCTGGAGCGGCGATAACGGCGACCCCGACAACTTTCTCTACACGCTGCTCGATCGCGATTCGGCGCGCAAACCCAACGCGCTGAACTACGCCTTCTGGCGCGATCCGCGATTCCATCAGCTCATGCTCGAGGGGCAGGCGAGCAGCGATCCGGCGCGCCGCGCGCAGATCTACCAGGAGGCCAACGCCATGGTGCACGAGATGGTCCCGGCGATTCCGATCGTTCACGTGCCTTCGCCCGTCGCGGTGCGCACGTCGATCGCCGGCTTCATTCCCGGCCCGGATACGCGCATCGCGTACGAATACTTGCGCCCGGTGAGTTACGACGTTGGCATCTAACTGCATTTTCTGCAAGATCGCCGCGGGCGAGATTCCTTCGAAGGCCGTGCACCGCGACGACGAGGTGCTCGCCATCGAAGACGTCAACCCGCAGGCTCCGGTCCATCTCCTGGTGATGCCGCTGCGCCATCACGCGAATCTCGGCGAGCTGGCCGAAGCCGGCGACGACGCGACCCTCGCGCGGCTGATGCGCGTCGCAGCGCGTCTTGGGCGCGAACGCGGCGGCGACGGCTTCCGGCTGGTGGTCAATACCGGTGCCGACGGCGGGCAGACCGTCGACCACGTGCACGTCCACGTTCTGGCCGGCCGGGCGCTGGCGTGGCCGCCGGGATAGCCTCTCCGCGGCTCTACACCATCGGGCACGGGGCGGTCGATCTCGAGCGCTTCGTGCAGGACCTGCAGCAGGCGGGCATCGAGCGCCTGCTCGACGTGCGCCGTTTTCCCGGGAGCCGCCGGCACCCGCAGTTCGGCCGCGACGTGCTCGAACGGGCGCTGCCCGAGGCCGGGATCGCCTACCGGCACGTCGAGGCGATGGGCGGCCGCCGTCGCCCCCGGCCGGATTCGCCCAACGTGGCGCTCCGAAACGAAGGCTTCCGCGGCTACGCCGACTGGATGGAGGGCCCCGAGTTTCGCGCGGCGTTTGCGGAGGCGATGGCGGAGGCGGCGCGAGCGCCGGTCGCGATCTGCTGCGCCGAGACCACGTGGTGGACGTGCCATCGCCGCCTGATCGCCGACGCCGCCACGCTGTTGGCCTCGCTCGACGTGCGGCACCTCGTCTCGGGAAAGCTTGCCGAACACCGGCCGACCCCCGGGGTCCGCGTCGCCGGGCCTGGGCTCTTGCGATACGACGCCGGCGTTTGACGCCTGCAGGCCCGTGTGTTAGGGTAAGTCCTCGGGCCCAACGGGCCTAGTTTTTACGTGCGCCAAGCACGCCGAAAGGGGGGTCGTTACCGCATGGAAGTTCGCGTTGCTCCGGGAGAATCGATCGAGAGCGCGCTGCGCCGCTTTAAGAAAGCGACGCAAAAGGCGGGGATCCTCGCAGAGGCGCGCAAGCACGAGCACTACGAAAAGCCGAGCGTCCGCAAGAAGAAGAAGTCGGCCGCAGCTCGTAAGCGCCGCAGTTAATCCGTGGGAAGCGTCAAAGACCGCATCGCCTCCGACCTCAAGGAGGCGATGAAGGCGCGCGATCAATTGCGGCTCGACACGCTGCGATCCGCGCTCTCGGGCTTCACCTACAAGCGGTCCGAGGCGGGTGCCGAACTCACCGATGCCGACGAGATCGAGGTGGTCGGGCGCCTCGTGAAGCAGCGGGCCGACTCCGCCGAAGAGTTTCGCAAGGCCGGCCGTTCGGAGCTGGCCGAAAAAGAGACGGCCGAGCGGGAAATTCTGCTGGCCTATCTGCCGCAGCAGAAATCCGAAGCGGAGATTCGCGCGATCGTCCGCAGCGTGCTGGGCGAGCTGCCCGCCGACCAGCGGTCGATGGGCGCCGTCATGAAGATCGTCGTTCCGCAGCTCAAAGGCCTCGCCGACGGGAACCTCGTTCGGCAGATCGTCACGCAGGAGCTCGCCGGACCCTAACCGGCCGCAACTTTCGCGCGCGCCTGCGGTAGCAAGCGCTATGAGGAAGACGCGGTTCCGGGCGATGCTCTGGTTGGCTCTCCTGCTCTGCGGAGGAGCGGGCATGGCGTTGGCCGGCGCCACGAGCGCTACCGCGCCGGTCGTCATCGTTCCGATTCAAGGCACCGTCGACGACGGCATGGCGCATCTCGTCGCGCGCGCGGTGGCCGAGGCCAACCGCGAGCATGCGGCCGCGATCGTGCTTGACGTGAATAGCAACGGCGGCCTGGTATCGGCCGGACAAGAGATTCGCGATTCGCTCTTCGACGCGCGAGAGCCGGTCGTCGCCTACGTCAGCCGCCGGGCCTTTTCGGCCGCGGCGCTCGTGACGCTGGCCGCCAACCGCATCGTCATGGCCCCGGGTGCGTCGATCGGCGCGGCCGAGACGATTCCGGCCGAGCCGAAGTTCGTCTCCGCGATGCGCGCCGAGTTCGAATCGACCGCGCTGCGCAACCATCGCAACGCGACGATCGCGGGCGCCATGGTCGACAAGAACGTCGACGTGCCGCAGTACAAGCGCACCGGAGCGATCCTGACGCTGAACACCGACGACGCCGTGCGCGCCGGCATCGCCGACGCCGTCGCTCCGACGCTCGACGACGCGCTGTCGCAATCGCATCTGGCGGCCGCGCCGCGCGACCAGGCCCAGTACAGCTGGGCCGAGGAGCTCGCGCGCTTCGCCACCAATCCGGCCGTCAGCGGGTTGCTGCTCACCATCGGCATGCTCGGGCTCTTGATCGAGATGCAGACGCTGCACGGCGTCGCCGGCACGATCGGCGTCGCCGCTCTGGCGCTGTTCTTCGGAAGCCACGTCTACGCCGGCTTTTCCAACGGGCTAGTGATCGGGCTGGCGGTACTCGGCGTGCTCGGGATCTTGTGGGAACTCCACGTCGTGCCGGGGCACGGCATTCCCGGCATCTTGGGGGGGCTCTGCCTGCTGTTGGCGGTGCTCTTCGCCTTCGGCCTCCCGTTCATCGCCGTCGCCGTGGAGACGCTGGCGACCGCGGTGGTGCTCACGGCAATCTGCTTCTCGCTCTTCGCGCGAGCCGTGCCGCAGAACGCGTGGCTGCACAAGCTCGCGCTCGCCGCCGCCCAGGGCCCCGAATACGTCACCAGCGACGATCATACGAGCTTGCGCGGGAAATTCGGGACGGCCGCCACGTATTTGCGTCCGGCGGGCATTGCGGCTATCGACGGTTGCCGCATCGACGTGCTCACGGAGGGGGAGTTCATTCCGCAGGGAACCCCGGTTCGCGTCGTGCGCGTCGAAGGCGCGCGCGTGTTCGTCGAAGCGTTGTCGTTGCCCGACTACCGGGCGTAGGAGAGAAGTCTCGTGGGTGCCGTAAGCGCGGCGGCGTTGATCGTCATTATTTTCGTCGCGATCGTCCTGTTCTTCTCGTTCATGTACTACTTCCCGATCGGATTGTGGATTCGCACGATTGCCGCCGGCGTGCCGCTGGGCATCGTCGCGCTGGTGCGGATGCGCCTGATCGGCATACCGCCCAGCATCATCGTTACGAACTACGTGCGCGCGCGTAAGGCCGGCCTCGACCTCACGGTCGACCAAATGCAGTCGCACTACTTGGCCGGCGGCAACGTCGAACGCGTCACGCTGGCGATGATTGCGGCGCAGCGCGCGCAGATTCCGCTGGAGTGGCAACGCGCCGCCGCGATCGATTTGGCAGGGCGCGACGTGCTCGAAGCGCTGCAGACCTCGGTCAATCCCAAAGTCATCGAAACGCCGACGTTTCAAGGCGTCGCGCAGAACGGCATTCAGCTCAACGTGAAGGCGCGCATCACGGTGCGCAGCAATCTCGACCGGTACGTCGGCGGCGCCGGCGAGCCGACGATCATCGCACGCGTCGGCGAAGGCGTCGTTTCGGCGGTCGGTGCGGCGGTCGATCACAAAGAGGTGCTCGAGTATCCCGATCGCATCAGCAAAGCCGTTCTCGCAAAGGGATTGGATGCGGGGACCGCCTTCGAGATCGTTTCGATCGACATCGCCGACGTCGACGTCGGCAAGAACATCGGCGCCGAGCTGCAGACCAGCCAGGCCGAAGCCGACCGTCGCATCGCGCAAGCGAAAGCGGCCGAGCGGCAATACGCCGCCATGGCGGCCGAACAGGAGCAGAAGGCCGAGACGCAAGCGATGCGCGCGAAAGTGGTAGAGGCCGAAGCTTCGATCCCGCAAGCGATCGCCGAAGCGTTCCGCAGCGGGCATCTGGGCGTCATGGACTACTATCGCCTCAAGAACATTCAAGCCGACACCGACATGCGATCGTCGATCGGCGGCACGGCGGACGGCGGTACCGCTCCCGAGCAACCGCCGCAAAATCCGCCGGCGCGGTAACGCGTGCGCGACATCGCGGGCCTGCTCTGGGTCGTCGTCGTCATCGTCGGCGTCGTCGCGAGCATCGTGAAGTCCGCAAAGCGGCAGCGCGCGGCGCAACCGCCGCCTGCGTCGCAGCGCAGCGCACCGTCGCCCGGACCGGGTCCGCTGACGGTGCCCGTGCGCGTGCAAGCGGCACCGATGCAGTACGCGTTCGAAGCGCGCCCGCTTCCCGTTGCCGCGCCGCCCGCGCCGCAGCGCCCGGCCGCGCCGGCACCTCCTGCGGCTCCGGCGGCCGCCGCTCCGGCGGAAAGGATCCGCGCGCATCCCGCCGCGGCCCCGCCCGCGCCGCCGCCGGCCTTCCTAGGCGACCGCACGGCGCTTCGGCGGGCGGTGATCGCCGCCGAGGTGCTGGGAAAGCCTCTCGCCCTGCGCGACGAATAGTTCGGGCTTGACCACCGAACGTTCCGTCGACCTGCACGAGCTGCCCGATCGCGTCCGGCTGTTCGGCGAGTACGACCGCAATCTCTCCGCCATCGAAGCTTCGCTCGACGTCAGCCTCCGGGCCGACGGCGACGCCTTGCGCTTGGCGGGCGACGCAGAAAACGTCGAGCGCGCCGAGCACGTGATCCGCCACGTCCTCGACGCCGCGGTGCGCGGCGCGCACATTACGCCCGACGACGTCGCGCTGGCGCTCTCCGACGCGCGCGAACGCCGCGGCGGCACGCACCTCCCAACGACGCTGCTGCGCACGCAGCGCGGCCGCGAAGTGCGCCCCCGCACGGCGGGGCAGCGCGCGTTCGTAGCGTCGGTCGAGCGCAACACGCTCACGTTCGGCATCGGGCCGGCCGGAACGGGAAAGACCTACCTCGCGATCGTGATGGCGGTGCGGGCGCTCAAGAGCCGCGACGTGTCGCGCGTCGTGCTGTCGCGGCCGGCCGTCGAAGCCGGCGAGAAGCTCGGCTTCTTGCCCGGCGATCTGCGCGAGAAGGTGGATCCGTACATGCGCCCGCTCTTCGATGCGCTCAACGAACTGCTCGACGACGGCCTGGTGAACAAATACATCGAGCGCGGGACGCTCGAAGTGGCGCCGTTGGCGTACATGCGGGGCCGTACGCTCTCCGACGCATTCGTCATTCTCGACGAAGCGCAGAACGCCACCGCCGATCAGCTCAAGATGTTCTTGACCCGTCTCGGCAGCTCGTCGAAAATGGTCGTCACCGGCGACGTGACCCAGATCGACTTGCCGTTCGGCGACCGCAGCGGTTTGCGCGATGCGGCGAGCCGGCTTGCCGGCGTCGACGACGTCGGCGTGGTGGAGCTGGACGACACCGACGTCGTGCGCCACCCGCTGGTCGCCAAAATCATTCGTGCGTACGCGCGCGACGCGCGGGCGTGATCCACTACCGCAACGGCGTTCGCCGATCCGGCGTCGACGGACGCGCGCTGGTCGCAACGGCACGCCGTTTACTCGCCGCCGCCGGCGAACCGGGCGCGTCCCTCTCGTTGACGATCGTCGGCGACGCCGCGATCCGCGAGCTCAACCGCGAGCACCGGGGAAAAGACGCGCCGACCGACGTGCTGAGCTTTCCGCTGCACGACGGCGACGAAGAGACTCCCGAGAAGCTGTTAGGCGACGTCGTCATCTCGGTCGAGACGGCCAGGCGCCAGGCGGCCGCCTACGATGCACCGCTTCAGCGAGAGCTCGAGCGCCTGCTGATCCACGGTTTACTGCACGTGATGGGGCACGATCACGAACTGGCCGCCGAACGGCGCGTGATGGAACGCGAAGAACGGCGGCTGGCCGACGCCATCGGCATGCCGTGGCCGTACGAAGAGGCCGGATGATGCGCCATTCTCCCGAGGACCGTTCCAAGCCCGAGCAGCCGCACTTCGCACCCATTGCGGAGCACCGGTTCTTTCGCTCGTTCCATCACGCGTTCGAAGGCATCATGTACGCGACGCGCACGCAGCCGAACATGCGCGTGCATCTGGCCATCGCGGTGCTGGTGCTGCTGGCCACGCTGGCGCTGCGGCTCGACCGCTTCTACGTGGTCGCGATCGTCGTCGTGATCTCGATGGTCTTGAGCCTGGAGCTGGTCAACACGGCCGTCGAGGCGATCGTCGACCTGCTCACGGTGGCGCACCATCCTCTGGCCAAGACCGCGAAGGACGCCGCGGCGGGCGCGGTGCTGGTGGCTTCGATCGGCGCCGGGACCGCCGGTTATCTGATCTTTTATCAGGGGCTGCTCAACGGGGGCAGCCGGGTCTTCGAGGCGGTGCAATCGGTCCCGGCCAACGTGGCGCTCATCGTGCTGGCGCTGGTGGCCATCGCGACCATTTTCGCCAAGGCCTGGGTCGGGCGGGGGACCCCGCTGCAAGGCGGCGCCGTCTCGGGCCACGCCGCCCTGGCCTTCGCCGCCGCCACGATGCTGGCGCTGTTCTATCAGAAGCCTCTGCCGGCGCTCCTGGCCTACTTCATCGCCTTTCTGGTGGCCCAGAGCCGGGTCGAGGCGAGGATCCACAACGGGTTCGAGGTCCTCTGGGGCGCCGTGCTGGGCACGGTGGTCGCGACGGCCCTCTACGTGCTGGTCCGCCCCCACGTTATGCTATAATGGCGCCGATTTGAATACCGACCCCTCCCGAAGTAGCCCCGAAGCCTACATCCTTCACCTCATCATTCTCGCGGTGATGGTGGTCTTGGCCGCCTTCTTTGCGGCCTCGGAAGCCTCGCTCGTAGCCATCTCGCGCTTACGCGCGCGGTCGATCGCCGAGCGTCACGTGCGCGGGGCCAAAGACCTGATCCCCCTGGTCGAGGATAAGAACCGCTTCCTCACCTCGGTGCTCATCGGCAACACGATCGTGCTGCTGGCCTCCGACTCGCTGGCGCTCTACGTGGCCTACGAGCTGCAGATCCCGTTCGCCGCGGTCGTCTCGACCGTGGTCATGACCGTCGTGATGCTCACCTTCGGCGAGATCATTCCCAAGATGATCGCGACCTCGGATTCGGAGCGCTGGGCGCTGCGTTTGGCCTGGCCGATGCATTTTGCCGACCGCGTGCTGACGCCGATCGCGCGCGTCTTCCAGTTCGTGACCGAGCTCATCCTCAAGCCGCTGGGGATCAAGCACGGCCAGCAAATCTACGTCACCGAGCAAGATATCCGCACGCTGGTCAACGTCGGCGCCGAGCAGCGCGTGATCGAGGAGGAGGAGCGCGAGCTCATTCACTCGGTGATGGAGTTCGGCGATACGATCGTCCGCGAGGTGATGAAGCCTCGTCCGGAAATCGTTGCGGTCTCGATCGACGATTCGCCTCGCCGCGTGCTCGACGTGGTGGTCGCGGAGGGCTATTCGAAGCTGCCCGTCTACCAAGAGTCGAAAGACGACATCGTCGGCGTGATTCACGATCGCGAGCTATTGGTCGCGCTGGCCGGTGGATCGCTCGCGCACACCAGCGTGCGCGCGCTGATGCGCCCGGCCATGCACGTGCCCGAGACGAAGAAGATCGCCGAGCTGCTGCGCGAGATGCAGCGCGACAAGTTCTCGCTCGCGATCGTGGTCGACGAGTACGGCGGCACCGCGGGCTTGGTGACCATGGAGGACCTGCTCGAGGAGATCGTCGGCGAGATTCGCGACGAGCACGACGAGGACGAGCAGGAGCCGATCCACGTCATCTCCGAGTCCGAAGCCGTCGTGGACGCGGGCACCAACATCGAGGACGTCAACGACGAACTCGGTACGGAGATCCCCACCGACGATTTCGAGACGATCGGCGGATACACGGTCGGCCTCTTCGGAAGGCTGCCTTCCGAGGGCGAAGAGATCGACGCGGGAGGCCATACCAAGCTGAAAGTCGAGCGCATGCGCGGCCGGCGCATCGTCACCGTGCGCGTCTTTACCAACGGGCGCGCCGGCGCTCCCACGGAGCAGGACGCTTCTGACGCAACCACGCGCCTATAAAACGCGCGGGATCGTCTTGCGCGGGCGGCCGCTCGGCGAAGCCGATCGCATCTTGACGCTCTTCACCAGCGAGCGCGGAAAGCTCGACGCCGTCGCCAAGGGCGTGCGGCGGCCGAAGAGCCATCTCGCCGGCCGCGTCGAGTTCGGCAACGAATGCGAGTTCGGCATGCACCGCGGGCGCAATCTCGACGTCATCGTTTCGGCCGACATCGTCAACTCGCCGTGGTCGAAGCTCGTGGAGCCCGAGCGCTACGCCGTGGCCGCGATGGTCGCCGAGCTGATCGACGCCTTTTGCGAACCCGATCTCGCCCTGCCCGAGGTGTACGCGCTGCTCGCCGGCATGCTCGATGCCGTGGCGCGCGCCGACGCCCCCGCCGGCTTGCTCGCGCGCTTCTCGCTGCGTCTGCTCGAGCTGCTCGGCATCGCTCCCCCGGCGCGCGACTGCGTGCGCTGCGGGCAGCCGTTCGGCGATGCACCGGCCGTCTGGCTCGATGCCGAGGCGGGAGGATTGATCGACGCCGCGTGCCGGGAACGCTGGCGGGATCTGCTGGAACTCGATCCCGAGGACCGCGCCAACTTCGAGGCGCTCGCGGCGCGCCGCGGGGCGCCCGGAGCGGTTCTGCGCGCCCGGCCGCGCGTCGCGCGCGCGGTCGAAGAACTGCTGGCGCACCACCTGGGGCGGCGGCCGAAGGCGGGAGCGCATCTCGCCGAGTTCGTAACGAAGTAACCCGTGGCCATCCTCGCGCTCGACGTCGGCAGCAAACGCATCGGCGTCGCGGTTGCCGATCCCGGCGAAACCTTCGCCTTGCCGGTGACGACGATCGATCGCAGCAATTTGCGTGCCGACCTCGGCCGGATCGTCGAGCTGGCGCGCGAGTACGCCGCGCGGGAGCTGGTCGTCGGCGACCCGATTACGCTGGCCGGCGAGCGCGGCATCGCCGCCGAGAAAATGGACGCCTTCGTGGAGCGCTTGCGCGAGGCGTTCGACGGCGAGGTGCATCGCGTCGACGAGCGCATGACCAGCGCGCAGGCCAACAAAACGCTGATCGCGGCCGACGTGTCGCGCGCCAAACGCAAGGGCATCGTCGATGCCATGGCGGCGGCGCTCATTTTGGAGACCTATCTCGCGCGCCGCCGCCGGGAGCGCGGCGCGTGAGGGCCGCGCTTCGGATCGCGCTGTGGACGGCGGTGCTGGCGCTGCTCGCCGCCGCGGCCGGCGTTGCGTGGTTCTTCCACGCCGCCTATCGCGACCGGTCCTCGCCGGCGGCGGCGACGCAGGTCGTGGTGCCGCGAGGGTCGACCTTCGCGGAGGTGGCGCGCCAGCTGGCGTCTGCCGGCGTGATCGATAACGCGCTCGCATTTCGGCTGCTCGCACGAATGCGTGGCGAGGAAGCCGACGTGCGCGCGGGCGAGTACCGCTTCGACGCGCACGAGACGCAGAGCGAGGTGCTGCGCGCCCTGGTCAGCGGTGGGGCGCAGGTCGCAGTGTGGGTGACGGTGCCCGAAGGCTTCACCGCCGAGCAAATCGCGCGCAAACTTCAAGAGAGCGGCGTAGGCGACGCGGCCGCTTTCGCCGCGGCATTCCGGCACGATACGATCGTGGTCGACGGGGTACGAACCAGGAGCCTCGAGGGCTTTCTCTTTCCGAGCACTTACTTGGTTCCGCTGGGCGCCTCGCCGTCTCAGGTCGAAGCGCAGATGACCGGGGAGTTCTTCCGCGAACTGCCGTCCGATGCGGCGAAGCTGGCGCGAGCCCAGCGCGTCACCGTCCCGCAGGCGGTGACCGTAGCCTCGCTGGTGGAACGCGAAGCGAAGGCCGACGCCGACCGGCCGCAGATCGCCGGCGTGATTTACAACCGGCTGCGCCTGGGAATGCCGCTGGAGGTGGACGCCACCATCGAGTACGCGTTGCCGGAGCACAAAAGCGAACTCTCGTATGCCGACCTGAAGATCGACTCTCCCTACAATACGTACCTCCACCCGGGGCTGCCCCCGACGCCGATCGCCAACCCGGGAAAGCCCTCGCTGGAAGCCGCGCTCCATCCGTCGAAGAGCGAGTACCTCTATTACGTCTACTGCGGTCGCGGCCGCCACGTTTTTGCCAAAACTCTCGCCGAACACAACGCCAACGTCGCACGTTGCCTGCAGTAAGGAGCTCGCACGATGTCCTCCAACAACGGTGAAATCAAGAGCGGCCCGCTGGAGCTCAGCGAGATCCTCTACATCGAAACCAAAGACGGCGCCGAGTTGCCTTTCGAGGTGGTCGGCATCCTCGAAGATCCCGACGACGGAGCGTCGTACGCGGTGCTGATGCACGAGCCGCACGACGAGGGCGAAGGCGAGTTCATCGTCACCGATCTCGAGGGCAACCTCGTCGAAGACGAGACCCTCGCGCAAGAAATTCTCGACGAGTTCCTCGTCTTCGCCGAAGAGGCCGGCGAGGACGCGGGCGGTACCGGCTGATTCGGATTCTCTTTCTCTCCGCCAGCGTCGGCGTCGGACACCTTTCCGCCGCGCAGGCGGTCTGCGCCGGGCTGCGCCGCATCGATCCCGCGGTGCGCACGCACGTCGTCGATTCGTATAAGTACGCCGCGCTCGTCATGTCGCGCGTCGTTTCCGACGGCTACCTGCAGATGGTCAAAACCATTCCGCAAATGTACCGCTTCATCTACGCCAGGGCCGAGCGCGCCACGGAGATCGGGCCGTTTCGGACGTGGGCGCATCAGTTCACCGCCGGCAACTTACGCGTGCTGATCGAGAAGGAACGGCCCGACGCGGTCGTCTGCACCCACGCGTTTCCGTGCGGGACCATGGCGGAGTACAAACGCCTCTACGACGGCTGTCCGCCGATCGTCGGCATCGTCACGGATTTTGCCGTGCACGCATTTTGGATGCACGACGAGGTCGACGGCTACGTGGTGGCCACCGAGAGCGTGCGCCAGAAGATGATCGCGCGCGGGATCGACGGCGATCGGATCGCCGCCAGCGGTATTCCGGTGCGGCCCGAGTTTACGCCGACCTCCGAGAGCCGCGACGCGCTGCGCGAACGCCTCGACCTGCCGCGCGACCGCCACGTCGTGCTGATGATGGGCGGCGGTCTTGGCATCGGGCCGCTGGAGCGCATGATGCGCGCGCTGGAGTCGATCGACGCTCCGCTGACGGCAGTCGTCATCACCGGCCGCAACGCGCGCGTCGAGCGCCGCGTGCTGGCCGCGGCCGAGTCGATCGGCTATCCGGTTCGCGCCCTGCGATTCGTCGACAACGTCTACGACTACATGCACGCCGCCGACGTGTTCGTCACCAAGCCCGGAGGGCTGAGCACCGCCGAGGCGCTGGTGGCGCAAGTTCCGATGGTGCTTTGCAAGCCGCTGCCCGGACAGGAAGAGCGCAACGCCAGGGTGCTGTGCGACGCGGGGGCCGCCGTGCGCGTGCGGTCGGTCGACGACCTGCCGGCGGCGTTGGGCGGCATTCTGGGTAACCCGGAGCGCCGGGCGCGCCTGGTCGCCGCCGCGACGCGGCTGGGCCGTCCCCACGCAGCAGGGGAAGCGGCCTCGATGATTGCACGTTTAGCAACGTTGGGAAAGCAGGTGGTAGCATGACGAGCACCCTTCCCACCTCTGCAGCCTACGGGCGTTGGCTGGCGGTGGTACGAATTCTCACGGGCGCGATTTGGCTCGCGCACGGGATCCCGAAGTTCACGCATAGCGTCGAGTTCATGCCGTCGAGCGGGCCGCTCGATTGCGGGCGCGTCACGCAGACGCAGGCGCCGGCGATTGCCAACTACGTTTGCCTGGGAATGCAGCACACGACCGGCGGGTACCACCAGTTCTTGGTGGGCTACGTCATGCCGAACATCGCCATTTTCGCCGAACTGGTGCGCGTCGGCGAAGTGCTGGCCGGGCTGGCGCTGGTGCTGGGCGCCATGACGCGTTTCGGCGCGCTCATCGGCATCGTGCTGACCTTCAACTACATGGCCGCTCGCGGGCATCTGCTCTCGACGAGAACCTTGCAGAGCCTGGATTTCGAGCTCTTCGTGTTGTGCTTGATCAGCCTGGTGCTCCCGACGGGCCGCGTCTTCGGCATCGACGCGCTGTGGGCGCGCCGCCCGCGCCCGGTTGCTCCGGCCCCGGTGCGCGCGGAGTTCGTTCCCGAACCGCCGATGGAAGGCCCGACCGCGCCCCCGTAAGCCGCAGCGCGAGAAGACCAGGTGCCGCCTGCTAGGTGAGCGCTACGGTTCTGTGGTATAGTCGGCGGCGGGCATCGAGCCCGACGAGCCGGGAGAGATGGCCGAGCGGCTGAAGGCGGCGGTTTGCTAAACCGTTATACGATGTAAAGTCGTATCGAGGGTTCGAATCCCTCTCTCTCCGAGTCCCGCAAAGCGCAGGATGCGCGGGAGCGGCCGAGGCATAGAATGTGCGCAATGGGTCCGGGACACGCGCGGTCGTAGCTCAATTGGATAGAGCAACAGGCTACGAACTTGTAGGTTGGGGGTTCGAGTCCCTCCGACCGCGATTGTGAAGAACGCCCCGCATCGAAAACGATGCGGGGCGTTTGCTTTCGCTTTGCAATCGAACGCTACTGGGCGTGCGGTTTCATCATGATCAGCCCTTCGCGATAGTCGAACACGTAATCGAACTGCCGCAGAAAGTCGTATCCCAGAATGATCGAATCGCTGCCGATCGTGCGGGAAACGCAGGCTTGCGTGCTCTGATAGTCGATCGGCCCGATGGCGATCGACGAAATCGTAGAACACGGCACTTCCTCGCGCCCGCCGACGCCTTCGATCACCATGTGCGATTGGTAATAGGTCTGCTTCGAGAGGGGATCGTCGCTATTGTAACTCCCGGCGGCGACGATCGGAATGTGCCGCTGCGTCACCAGATCGCGGCTGATCAATACGAACGTCGCGTTCCCCGAATCCATCAGTCCGTTGACGTTGATGTTCCCATCGATAACCACGGGAACGATGGGCTGCTGCGTGGAGAGATCGACCAGTACGGCGTAACCGGAGGAGCGGTCGACCGTGGCCGTCTGCGGATCGGCGATCGTCATGGTCTTCCCGCCGGTGTCGAGCCGGACGACGGCGCCGGCAAAGAGCGGATAGCCGATCAGCCCGTCGTGATTGGCGTTGGTTTCCTGGTGCTCGTACCACCCGAAGTCGCCGGTCGCGACCCGAACGTCGTGCAGCGTGTTTCCGCCGATCGAAAGCGCGTCCACGCGCGTGATCTCGGTGCGAATGACGTTGGTCCCGATGCCGCTGGCCGAGCTCGGGCGAATCGCCACGACGTGTGCGCGCGCGGCGAAGCTGCTGTCGAGCGCGATCTCCGAGGCGCCCGTATCGAGCAGGAAGCGCCCCGGGACGCCGTTGACGGTGGCGTTGACGTAGATCCCGCTGGCGTTGACCTCGATCGGGAACGGGTTGGGATTGGCGAAGTCCCACGACGCGACTTGCTGCGGCGGGTGGAAATCGTCGGTCGTAAGCGAGACGTTGGGCTCGTAGGTCAGCTCGTTGAGGGCCGGCGAGGTGCCGGTACGGTACTGCGAGATCGCGCGCTTTCCGGGCAGTACGTCGGCGTAGGCGACGATATCGAACGTCGTCTGGTAGTTTCCGCCCGGGTCGACCACGGCGCGCCGGTAGGCGCCGGTGGCCGGATCGACCGCCAGGTCGATCGGTACCCCGTGCGGCGGCTCGACGCGTACGACCGGATAACTGGTGCCGTCGATCGTGACGGGCGCTCGCATCGTCCCGGCGAGCGCCGACGTGGCCTCGCCGAAGAGGACCATGCGCGAGACTTCGTAGGTGCGGTACGGGCTGTAGTCGGGGTGAGTGAAGCCGTTCTCGTCGGAGACCCAAAAGACGCTTCCGGTGAAACCGTAGTCGCCGTAGGCGCCCGTCCACCGAAAGATCGGCCCGGCCTCGACGGTCATCCATCGTGCGGCGATCTTCGCCGTGCCGTCCGCGGCCGCAGTCGTTCGCTTTCCGTTCACGCGCAGCGTGCGGATCGTGCCGTCGCCGAACTCCCAGCCCACGTAGGCTTTGTGCTTGGCCAACAAGGCCGCGGCCGTGTCGTCGGCACGCAACGGCGCCGGCGCCGCGAGCAGGCCGGCAACGGCCAAGACGGCGGCCAAAAGGGCACGGAAACGTCGCATGCTGGACACCCCGAGAGAGCGAGCGCGTAAGGCGCCGCTTTTCGGTGGCACCGAGCGAGCCCCTACCGGCATCCCTCGCGCGGGCCGGCTGCGATCCGGCCGGCGACGAGCCCCGGGACGATTGATGCCGGAGCGAAGTTTTGGTAGACTACGGTGTCGAAAACGACCGTCAGCTGCCATGGCTCGGTAGCTCAGTGGTAGAGCAGGGGACTCATAAGCCCTTGGTCGTAGGTTCAAATCCTACCCGAGTCAAGTTTCTTCAGGAATCGGCCGCCGCAGCAGGCGGCCGATGCCGTTCCAAAGGATACACGATTCGTCATGTCCACCATCCCGTGCGATTTCTGTCCCCATCCGGTCGACCGCGGCCAGATGGAGGAGATCGAGATCTCGCACTACGTGCCGGATAGCTCGGGCGACGATTTGGCCTACGCGCGAACGTACTTCTTCGGGCATCCCGATTGCGTACGCAAGTTCTACCGCACGCTGGTCGATCACAAGCTCGATCTCTTCAAGCACATGCCCAGCGCTCCGGGCAGCTCGTCACCGGACGTGCCGCGGCCGTAAGCCGACCCGTTTCGTGCGCCCGTAGCTCAGCTGGATAGAGCACTGCCCTCCGAAGGCAGGGGTCAGGGGTTCGAATCCCTTCGGGCGCGCCATTCCCCCGTAAGAAGAGTCTGAGAAGGCCGAATTCCGCACCGCTTCACAGGCCGCGCGTAGCGTGAGCGTATGCGGATGCTCGCGTTGTTGCTGGCTACGGCGATTCTCGGCGTCGCCTCGACCCTGCCCCAAACGCGCCAGACGCCGGGGGCTCGCATCGCGGTTAGCGAGTGCGAGCCGCACCTGCACACGGCGGCGCAGACGCATCCCTGGATCGACCCGTACGGCACGTGGCATTACGGCCCGATGGGGTTTCCGGCTTGGGACGGCTTCCTCGGCATCGTCTATCGCAACGAAGCGCCCGTTACCGCTACGGAAGTCGACTTCGGATTGGTCGCGCGCGGCTCGCTGGTGGCGCTTGCGAAGGACGTCGGCACGTTTGCGCCCGGCGTCAAGATCGATCACGAGTTCGTGGTGAGCCGGGAGATCTTTCCGCTCGGCACGGAGTTCGCGTATTGCGCGGTCTTACGCGTGAAGTACGCCGACGGCTCGAGCTGGGAGAACCCCAACCCGCCCGAACCCTAAAGGGCGGGGGCGCTTTCGCGCGCGAACTATCCGGCTATCCTCTCGCCGGGTGGGTAGGAACCGCATATGGCTGTCGATACCGTTTCGCATCGTGATTCGCAGGGCGCGGCCGCGCTCGCCGTGCTGCGCGAACTTTTTGGGCCGGCCTTCGCGCGCGATTTCGACGTCGCGCTGTGGGATGGAACCCGCGTGGAAGCCGCAAGCGGGCGCCCGCGCTTCACCTTCTGCGTGAACGAGGCCTCGGCATTACGCGCGGCGATCGCCCAGCCGATCGATTTGGCCGCCGGGCGTGCGTTTGCCGCCGGATCGATTTCGATCGAGGGCGACCTCGAAGCCGCCGTCGACGAACTCTACGCGGCGTCGGAGGCGATGACGCCGGCGCGAGCGTTGCGCATCGCCGTGCGCCTGCGCCGTTTGCCCAAGCCTCCCAAAGTAAGCCTACGCGAGGCTCGCCTGCGCGGACGGCTGCACTCGCGCGAGCGCGATCGCAAGGCGATCGCGTTTCACTACGACCTTCCGCTCGAGTTCTACCGCACGTTTCTGGATCGCGACCTGGTGTATTCGTGCGCGTACTTCGACGACGGTATCGAAACGATCGACGACGCACAATCGGCGAAGCTCGACTATCTCTGCAAAAAACTGCGCGTTCGCCCGGGCGAACGGCTGCTCGACATCGGTTGCGGTTGGGGCAGCCTGGTGCTGCGCGCCGCGCTGCGCTTCGGCGCCGACGCGGTGGGAATTACGTTGAGCCGCGCGCAGTTCGACGAAGCGCGCCGGCGCATCGCCGAAGCGGGGCTGGCCGGGCGCGCGCGCGTGGAGCTGCTCGACTACCGGGAGCTGGGCGCGGAGCGTTTCGACAAGATCGTGAGCGTCGGAATGTTCGAACACGTGGGGCGCCAGCGGTTGGGAGCGTATTTCGCGGCCGCATTTGCCGCGTTGAAGCCGGGCGGCCTCTTTCTCAATCACGGCATCGCGCATCAGAATCCGCGCTTACGATCGGGAAAATCGACCGGCTTCATGGAGCGGTTCATCTTTCCGGACGGCGAGCTGGTCGAGATCTCCGACGCGCTCGCGGTCGCCGAGAGCGCCGGGTTCGAGGTGCGCGACGTCGAGAATCTGCGCGAACACTACGCGCGCACGCTGCGCGCGTGGGTGGCCAACCTCGAACGCAACGCCGGCGCGGCGATTGCGGCCGCGGGGGTGCAGGCGTATCGCGCCTGGCGGCTCTACATGGCCGGCAGCGCGCAAGGCTTTCGCATCGGCCGCCTGGGGCTATTTCAAGCGCTGCTCGCGCGGCGCGACGATCGCGGAAGCGTCGACCTCCCGCCGACGCGCCGCGATCTCTACGCGACCGCACCGTGACCGGCGCTGACCGGGACGAGCGGCACATGCGCCGGGCCATCGAGCTGGCGGATGAAGCGGGCCGGGCGGGCGAGGTGCCGATCGGCGCCGTGCTGGTCAGCGGCGATCTGGTGCTCGAGGCCCAAAACGAGAAGGAGCGGCGCCCCGACGCGACCGCCCACGCCGAGATGCTGCTCTTGCGCGAGGCCGCGCGGCGGCTGGGCGCCTGGCGCCTTTCCGAGGCGACGCTGTACGTCACCAAAGAGCCCTGCGTCATGTGCGCCGGAGCGATGATCGCGGCGCGCATCAAGCGGCTGGTGTACGGCGCCGGCGACCCCAAAGGCGGCGCCGACGGCGGCGCGTTCGATCTGCTGCGTTCGAGCCGGACGAACCACCGCATCGAGGTCGATGCCGGCATCCTGCGGGCCGATACGGTCGCGCAGCTCCAGCGCTTCTTTCGCGAGAAACGCGGCCCCGCGCGAGAAGCAGGCATCGAACCGGCGGCGCCGTAGTAAGGCCGGTCGCCACAGCACCGCGGAGAGGTGGTCGAGTGGTTGAAGGCACCCGCCTCGAAAGCGGGCGAACGTGATGAGCGTTCCGTGAGTTCGAATCTCACCCTCTCCGCCATTTCCCAGCGTTCCGAACTCACGGAACGCTCATCAGCGAAGGCGCGCACGCGCCGTAGCGGCTTTGGACCGTTGGGGTCCCCGCGCGTCGCAGACGCGTGGGGCATATCCGTGAGTTCGAATCTCACCCTCTCCGCCATTTCCCAGCGTTCCGAACTCACGGAACGCTCATCAGCGAAGGCGCGCACGCGCCGTAGCGGCTTTGGACCGTTGGGGTCCCCGCGCGTCGCAGACGCGTGGGGCATATCCGTGAGTTCGAATCTCACCCTCTCCGCCATTTCCCAGCGTTCCGAACTCACGGAACGCTCATCAGCGAAGGCGCGCACGCGCCGTAGCGGCTTTGGACCGTTGGGGTCCCCGCGCGTCGCAGACGCGTGGGGCATATCCGTGAGTTCGAATCTCACCCTCTCCGCCATTTCCCAGCGTTCCGAACTCACGGAACGCTCATCAGCGAAGGCGCGCACGCGCCGTAGCGGCTTTGGACCGTTGGGGTCCTCTCCGCCATGAATGCCGGCGTGCTCGCGCGCGCGCTTGCGCTGGGCGTGGCGTTTGCGTTTGGCGCGTTCGGGGCCGCGGCGGCGGCGCCGGTCGACGCTCCGGCGTATTATCGCTCCGCGCTATCGGCGATGGAACGCGACCCCGAGCCGCCGTTTCTCACCTATCGCACCACGGTGCCGTCCGGCGACGGTTCGATCGTCGTCTCCGCCGACGACGAAGGACACGCGGAACTCGCGGTGCTGGCGGGAACGTCGGACGAACAGTCGTGGCACGTCGCCTACCGCCAATCCGACGGGCTCGCGTCGGTCTCGCTGGCCGACGGTACGCTGGTGCGTTCGCATCTGGCGGTCTTCGATCCGACCTGGAACGGCGCGTACACGTGGCTGCGCCACGGATTGAGTGCGACCGATGCGGTCGCGCCGTCGACGCCACAACCGGAGCCCGGCGACGTTCCCAGCCCGGGCGCGTCGGCACCGCCTATCGTGGCGATCGTGCGCGCGATCGACGAGCACCGGTATGCGCTGCGCGACGGCGGCGACGCGCCCTGCGCCGACGGGCGGCCCGGCCGCAAGCTCTACGCGGCGGCGCGTTCGCAGCCGCAAGATCATCCGCTCACCGAGGTCGTCGTCGACGCGCGCAGCCGGCATTTTTGTACGATGCGCTTCCACGAGCTCATTTCCGGGCCGACGCTGGCCTTCGATTTGCAAATCGAACTGCATTTGGCGCCCGTCGGGTCGTACTACCTCATCACCGACGGCGACGTCAGCGGCGCGGTGCGCCCGTACCGCCGGCCGGGCTGGTTCCAAATGCACGCGGTCTTTCGCTACGACCGCTTCGAATTTCCAGCGACGCTGCCGGATTCGCTCTTCGCCTTAGCGGCGGGAGGCTGACGGCGGCGACGCGGTCGGCGCGGGCGTGCCCGCGAGCCGTGGATCCGGAGCTTCGGTGGGGAACGCGATATCGGAAAACGTGACGTCGGCGATTACCTTGAACGTCATGAAGACCGCGTGCTGCGTGCCGCCCCAGACGGCGTGGACGATCACCCAGTGCCCGTCGATCACCTGGTAATCGAGCGCGATCGTTTCGTCGGAGCCGGTCACGCGCATCTCGATGTGCGAAGGCAGATGGGTTTGCGGGTCTTCGATCACTTCGCTCGGATAATAGGCGTTGCCGCCCAGGCGCGGCGTCGGATCGATCAGCAGATGGACCGCGTCGGGAGTGGAGTCGGGAGCGTAGCGCGCCGCCCAGTTGCTGTTGTAGGCCACCACGGCGTCGACGCTGGGATCGGGCTGCGGCGTGGAGAGCACCAGCGGACGCCCGCGATCGAGCGTGATATCGACGCGTTTGAGATTGGCGAACCAGCTAAAACCGAACGAGGAGAGCGGATCGAAGTACGCGACGATCGGAAAGGCTTGGCCGGTACGCTCGCCTCCGTTGGGAAGGTCCTTCATCACGGCGTAGTCGTCGGCGACGCGGACCGCGATGGACCGGTTGATGTCCTGGGTGCGCCCGAGCGAGGCGACGCTCACGTGCGTACGCTCGGTATAGGTCATGTAGACCGGCGGGTCGGCTTGATATGCCGCGGTCGTTTGGTTGATGAGCAGGGCGAACGCCAGGTCCGGAGGCAGCATCGTCAGCGCGCGCTCTTCGCGGTTCCGGGGATTTTCTCCGTGGCGGCGTAAAGCTGGGACGATGATCCTGGAACCAAGCGAGTCGCTGACGGAGCGCGTGATCGAGCTGCGCCGCGCGATTCACCGGCGCCCCGAACTGGGCTTCGAAGAGCACGAGACCGCGACGCTGGTCGAGCGCGAACTCGACGCGCTGCAGATCGAACACCGAAGGCTGGCCGGAACGGGCGTCGTCGGGATCGTCCGGGGCGCGCGTCCGGGCCGCGTCGCCGCGCTGCGCGCGGATATGGACGCGCTGCCGATCACCGAACGCACGGGCCTGCCGTTCGCTTCCGAGATCGAAGGCCGGATGCACGCGTGCGGCCACGACGCGCATACCGCCATGCTGCTGGGTGCCGCGCGAGCCCTGGCCGGCATGCGCGCGGAGCTCGCCGGAACGGCGGTCCTCATTTTTCAGCCGGCGGAAGAAGGTCCGGGCGGTGCGGAGCCGATGATCGCGCAAGGCGCGCTCGACGATCCGAAGGTCGACGCGATCGCGATGCTGCACGTCGATCCGCGGCTGGCGCCCGGCGAGATCTCGATCACGCCCGGGCCGGTGAACGCCTCGGCCGACGAGCTCTATCTCACGGTGCGCGGAAAGGGCGGCCACGGCGCGTATCCGCACACGGCGACCGATCCGATGCCGGCGACGGCGGCGCTGATCCTCGCGCTGCAAAATATCGCGGCGCGCGAAGTGGATCCGCTCAAATCCGTCGTCGTGACGATCGGCACCGTCGCGGGGGGATATCGCAACAACGTCATCGCCGACGAGGTGCAGCTCTCCGGAACGCTGCGCGCGCTCGATCCCGAGGTGCGCGACGGCCTCGACGGACGGGTGCATCGCATCGCGGGCGGAATCGCGAGCGCGTACGGCGTCGCCATCGAAACGCGCATCGTGCGCGGGTATCCGCCGGTGCTCAACGACGTTCCGCTGGCGCTGGCCTTCGCCCAGTACCTGCGCGAGCGCAGCACGCTGCGCGTCGAGCAGCTGCCGCCGACGATGGGCGGCGAGGATTTCGCGTACTTCGCGCAGCGCGTTCCCGGCTTGCACGTGCGGCTGGGCGTGCGCAGCGAACGCGCGGGCTCGACGCATCCGGGGCACAGCGCGCTCTTTCGCATCGACGAAGCCGCGCTGCCGTTTGGCGTGCAGACGCTCGTGGCATTCGCCACGGCCGTCGGAAGCGGTGAAATCGGTGGATAGCAATCCACAATCTGTTGTGGATGAATCGGTCGAAGGCACTACCGGTTGGGGCGGAGAACCCTCTTTTATGGCGATCGCGTACCCGGGCCTCCGGTGCTTCAACGCCAGCCTCGACATCGATTCCCCCGCCGAGGAAGCGTTCGCGCTGCTCTGCGCCGTCGAAAAATGGCCCGTCTGGCTCTCCTTCGTTCGCAGCGCCCGCATGGGCGATTCGGCTGCGCCGCTCGGGCTCGGCAGCGAGGTGATTTTGCGCTCGAGCTTGCCCGGCGAGCAAGAGCAGCTCTACGAGGTCGACGGATTCATCTCGAACTTCCATCTGTCGCTGGTGGGGGCGTTTTCGGTGCGGCGCCGGCTCGACTTTCGCATCGAGCGCAAGACGACGCGCTCGAAGGTGCACGTGCGGTTGGCCTACCCGGCGTACCACGGGCGTCTGGGCGAGCTGATGGACCGTTGGCGCCACGGTCGCAAGCTGGCGGCCGCCCTCGACGACGCGCTGGTGCATTTCAAGGGCCTGGTCGAATACCGCCGCGACGATCCCGTTCTCGCCGACCTCTAGCTTCTAGCAGTCGTTGACCGGGACTGCTAGTTCCCTGTATACTCCTACTGCCATGCCGTTATACGACTATCGCTGCACCCAGTGCGGAACCGTCTCCGAGGTTCGCCACGGATTCGACCAGACGCACGCCGAGCCGTGCCCGTCCTGCGGCGGCACGATGGCCCGCGTCTTTAACCCCGCGCCGATCGTGTTTAAGGGCTCCGGCTTCTATGCCACCGACTCGCGCAAGAACTCCGCCTCGAGCCCGGCCAAGAGCGAAGGTTCGAGCACGGCCTCCAGCGAGTCGTCGCCGGCTCCTGCCACGCCGTCGGGCGGCGACGCCAAGAAGTCGTCGGGCTCGGCGGCGTGAGCCTCGCCGGCGCCTGGATCGTCGCCGTCGCGATCGTCTGGGCGCTCGTGCTTGCAGGCGTGGGCGGATTGCAGCTCCTGCGCGAGCAGAAGCGGCTGGAGAGCCGCATCGCCGTCTTTTCCGAGACCCAGCTTCGCCGATTCGACCCGCAGCGGTTCGGGGCCGTAGCGGCGCGGTTCGACCGCGCTGCCGAAGAGGCCGAGGCGCTTGCCGTGCGCGGGCGCGCGGCGGTCACCGCCTTGGCCGCCGCAATACGGGCCTTGCGCGTACCCGAGGCGGTCGAAGCCATCCGCCTGACGGCGATTGCCGTGCGGGCGCTGCGGGCGATCTTCTAGGCGCGTCTAGCCCGGCTTAAAGGGCGTCTCATTCTCGTCGCCGCCCTCGGGCGGCTCCCACGACCACGTCGAAGAGGGCGGAATCCCCGCCGGCGGCGCGCCGAACGGATCGGGCGCCGGCATTGCAAACGGCGCGCCAAACGGCGAGTCGCCGCTTTTCTTTGGCTGGGCCGGCGCGGGAGCCGGCTGGGGCGGCGGGGGCGGCGCGCCGAGCGGAAGGCCCGGCGAGAATCCGGGAGCGGGCGCTTCGGCGGCCGGCGCGGGCGGCGGCGCCGCAGCCGGCTTGGGCGCCGGCGCCTCGACCGGCGGGAATTCGTAGCCTTCGTCGGGCGTCACCGGCCGGTCGGCGGGCGGCGGCGCGGACGCGGGCGGCGCGGACGAAGGAGCCGGACCGGCGGCAGGGGCCGGCTTAGGCTTTTGCAGCTTGACCGGAGGCTTGATCGTGGCCTCGACGGCTTCGCGGCTGGTGAACTGGGGCTCGACCAGCTCGCCCAGCGCCGCCCCGACGAGCACGTAGCGCGGCGGCGGCAGCAACTGATCGGCGCGGCGCGCGATCTCGCGCAGCTCCGTGATGTAGCCTTCCGGAGCTTCCTCCACTTCCATCGTGCGCAGCAGCAGCTCGATGGTATCGAGCAGGTACTCGCGCGGCGGAATCTTGGAAAAGGCGAAGACGTGCTGCGAAACCTCGGCTTTGACGGCCTGCAGCAGCTTCTTCCAGTACTCCATGGGCTGGTAGTATTCGAACTGCCCGAGCTCGCGCTTGGCCTGCGAGTAGAGCAGGGCGATGCGCTTGCCGAGCGCGTCGCCGGGGGGCGCGGGCTCGACGATTGCGACGCGGCGCGCGACGCGCGCGAGCTCCGAGAGCACCTGCGCGTGGAAGAAGGGGTCGATTTCGTGCAGGTAATGGAACGCTACGGCGACGTCGAAGGCGTTCTCCTTGGCGGGAATCACCGAGGTGCTGCCGCGCAGCAGCTTCGCGCCGATGTTGGCGAACCGCCGCATCTCTTCGTCGCGGTGCTCGATGACCGTGGCATCGACGCCGGCGGCGATCGCGTGGCGCACCGGCTCTCCGTCGGGGCCGTAGCCGCAGAAGAGGGCTTTCGTGCCTGGTTCGATCGCCATCGCGTCCCAGACGACCGTCTCGAGATAGCGCGATTCGAGTTCGAACTCGCCGGCGGTGTAGACGGCTTGATGGGCGGTCACGTGCGAACGCTTTCCAGCGTGGTGCGAAAGGTCGGGAAGCTCACGTCGACGCTTTCCTCGCTATCGATCGCGATCGGCCCGGCGCCGCACGCCAGCACGGCCGCAGCCATCGCGATGCGATGATCGTCGTGCGTATCGACGACGGCACCCGTAGCTGCGGGCGCGCCGCCGTGGACGCGCACCGCGCCCGGTTCGGCGTCGACGGCAATGCCGACGGCGGCGAGCAACCGTTCGATGCCGGCGATGCGGTCGGATTCCTTGGTGCGCAGATCGCGCACGCCGGCGATCCGCGTTTCGCCTTGCGCGAAGGCGGCGGCGATGGCCAGGAGCGGGATTTCGTCGATGGCGCGCAGCGCGGCGTCGGCGCCGACGTCGGTGCCCCGCAGCGGCGCGTGCGCCACCGCGACGTCGGCCACCGGTTCGCCCGAGACGAGACGTTCGTCGCGCAGCTCGATGCGAGCGCCCATCTCGCGCAGCACGTCGAGCAGGCCGGTGCGCGTGGGATTCACGCCCACCCCGCGCACGAGCAGGTCGCTCCCGGGTGCGATCGCGGCCGCGGTGATGAAAAAGGCCGCCGACGAAAAATCGCCTGCCACCTCGATGGTTTTCGGGCTCAGCGGCGCGGCGCCCAGCGCGACCTCGCGCCCGTTCCAGCGAATCTCGGCCCCGAGATACTGCAGGAGCCGTTCGGTGTGGTCGCGCGAGCTGCGATCGCCGCCGATCGTTACGGGCGTGCGCGAAAAGAGGCCGGCAAAGAGGATCGCCGATTTCACCTGCGCCGAAGGCGAAAGCAAAATAAAGTTGCGCGTCTGGATCTCGGGCGTGCCCAGCAGCTCCATCGGCAGGCGGCCCTGCGTCGTCTCGATCTTGGCGCCGAAGGCCCGCAGTTGCGCGGCGACCGGCTCCATCGGCCGGCGGCGCAGCGACGCGTCGCCGTCGAAGCGCGCGCGCACGTTCGCGCCGGCCAGCGCGCCTAGCAGCATCCGGGCGGTCGAGCCGGAGTTCATGCAGTCCAGCGGTGCGGGCGACTCGCGCAGGCCGCGTTTGGGCGCTTCCATCAGCACGTCGGCGCCGTCGGCTTCGAACGATACCGCAAGGGCGGCCAACGCCTCCCGCGTGGCGCGCACGTCGCGCCCGGGGTTGCAGTTGACGATCCGTACCGGCGCTCCGATGCTTGCGCCGGCCAGCAGTGCGCGGTGGGAAATCGACTTGTCGCCCGGGACGGAGAGTTCGCCCCGCAGGGCGCCGGGTGCAAACGTCGGGGAGCTCAACACAATTCCAAGGTTACGGACCCGGACGATTCATCCCTCGCAGGGCCGATTTTCGTAGGAAATTGGCGATTGAGGCGGTACAGAGAGCGCTAAAGTGCTCCGCTCTCACACGGAAAGGTACGGATGAACAAGGTAGATTTGGTTCGGTCGGCGATGGAACGGCTCGAGCTTTCTCGCAAGGACGCCATCGCTCTGGTGGACGGTCTCTTCGAGGACATTCAAGCCGCGGTCGTGACCGGCGAACCGGTCAAGATTCCGGGCTTCGGCCAGTTCAAAGTGCGCGATCGCGCCGCGCGCATGGCGCGCAATCCCGCGACCGGCGAGCAAGTGAAAGTGCCCGCCAAGCGCGTGTTCAAGTTCCTCCCCGCGAAGGCGCTCAAAGAAGCCGTGATGTCGAAGCGTGGCGGCGGCAGAGCTGCGGCCGCGAAGAAGACGGCGAAGAAAGCCCCCGCGCGTAAAGCGGCACCCGCTCGCAAAGCCGCGCCCGCACGCAAAGCGGCGGCGAAGAAATCGCCCGCACGCAAGCGGCGCTAACCAGTCGCGCTTAGCGCGCGCAACAATCCAGCGGGATCGTCCCGGCCTTTAGAGGCCGCGCGACGGTCCCGTTTTCTTTTTGCGTTACCAGCCGCCCGACGCGCCGCCGCCGCCGAAATCGCCGCCGCCCGAACTGAAATCGTCGCTGCCGCTGCTGGAAAAAGAATCGTCGCTGCTGCTGCTGCTCGCGCTGCCGCCGCCGCTCGTGACGATTCCGCTCCACGCACCCTTGCGAAAGAACGCGCGCCACATGATGAACGCGAAGATCGCGCAGAACGGGATGACGAAGAAGACGATGACGACCCACGGTGGGAGCGAATCGTCGGAGCTCGACGAATCGGGCGGCGGCGATCCGGCCGGCACCGCCGGCGAATAGGTGGGCGTTATGGTGGTGAGTATCGCGGCGGCGCCGTCGCTCACCGCGCGATTGGGATCGCCCGCGCGCATCGCCGGCACGATGCTGTCCTCGATGATCCGTTTGGAATCGGCATCGGTAAGTCTGCCCTCGAGCCCGTAACCGACCTCGATACGTACCTTTCGGTCCTTGGTGAAGAGAAACAAGATCGCACCGTCGTCCTTACCCTTGTGCCCGACGCGCCAGCGGTGCGCGGTATCGACCGTCCACGTTTCCAGCGGCACGCCGCCGGTGCTCTCGCCGATCCAGACGATGATTTGATGCCCCGTCGCTTTCTCGTAGGCTTTGAGCTCGGCGTCGACGGCATCGCTCGTCTTCGCGCTCAACACGCCCGCCGTATCGGTGACGTAGCGCGTCGGCGCGGGCGGCGCCGAATCGGCGGCGAGCGCCGGAGCGCATGCGCCGGCGAGGAAGACGACCGAAAGTACCCAGCGTGCGACGCGCTTAGACATTAAGAAAAATTCCTTGCCGAGCGTATTTCCCGCTCGAGCGTCTTGTGCTATAAACGGATTCTCTATCTCTTCTCAAAGAGGTTGTGGGTGTGTCTCTTTCGCAGAAGCTGCGAGTTCCTTTGGAACTCGGGGGCGACGCTTCGTATGGCCGCGACGCGGCGGCCGAGGACGACGCTCCGGCGGTTCGCGCCGCCGACGAGATTTTCGAGAACGCGATCCGCAATCGCGCCTCCGACGTTCACCTCGAGCCGTGCTCGGGTGCCGGACGCGTTCGCGAACGGGTCGACGGCATCTTGCGCGAAGCGCGGCGGCTGCCCGAACCGCTCTTTTCGCAGATCGTCTCGCGCATCAAGGTGCTGGCCGGCATGGACATCGCCGACCGGCGGCTGCCGCAGGACGGGCGGTACACGCTCGAACGAGGGGTGCGGCGCCTCGACGTGCGCGTCGCGTCGCTGCCGACGATTGCGGGCGAACGCTTAGCGATTCGTCTCCTGGACGCGTGGGCGGCCGTTCCGACGCTGGAAACGCTCGGGATGGAACCCGCGATGGCGCAGGCGTTTCGGCGAAAGATCGGAGCTGCGTCGGGCTTCGTCGTCGCCTGCGGCCCGACGGGAAGCGGGAAGACGACCACGGTGTACGCCGGCTTGAGCGAACGCAACGCGCTCGCGCAGCATCTTTGCAGCGTCGAAGATCCGGTGGAAGCGCGGCTTCCGGGCATCGCGCAGGTGCAGGTCAACGTGCGCGCCGGGCTCGATTTCCCGGGCGCGCTGCGCGCGTTCTTGCGCCAGGATCCCAACGCGATCATGGTCGGGGAGATGCGCGACCCGCAGACGGCCGCAGTCGCGCTTTCGGCTGCCTTGTGCGGTCAACTCGTTTGCACGACGCTGCACGGCGTCGACGCGCCCGGCGCGATTCCGCGGCTTCTCGAACTCGGCGTTCCCCCGCGCACCCTCGCGCACGCTGCGAGCGCGATCGTCGGACAGCGGCTGATACGCCAGCTTTGTGCGAACTGTAAGGCGGCCGATCGTGCCGGAGCGGCCGCGCAAGCGTGGGGGATTGCGCCCGATGCCGTCGTCGCAACGGCGCGCGGCTGCGATCGCTGCCTGCACTCGGGCTATCGCGGGCGCAGCGGGCTCTTCGAGCTACTGACCTTCGACGACGCGCTGCGCGAAGCGGTAGAGCGCCAGGCATCGCCGGCGCGCGTGCGCAGCATCGCCTGCGAGAACGGATATCAGCCGATGTCGGTCGCCGCACGGGCGATGCTGCTGCGCGGTGAAACGAGCCTCGAGGAGCTCGAACGCGTACTCGAGCCTCCCTCCATCGCATGACGCACGCACCGGCGCCGTTGCGGTTCCGCGACGCCATCCTGTGTGCCCGCCGGCGCCGGGCTTCCGACGTGCACGTCCAAGCGAACTGCCCGCCGATGCTGCGCGTCGACGGTGGGCTCGTCGCGCTATCCGAGCCGGACTTTACGCAAGGCGACGTGGCGACGATCGTCGACGCGTATCTCGCCGATGACGAACGCGCGGCGCTGGATGAAGGCGGCGACGTTTCGGTTGCGTGGAGCGACGATCGCGGCCGCATGCGCGCGCATCTCTATCGCAGCGCGACGGGGTACGCGGTCGCAGTACGGCTGCTCGAACCGGCCGTGCCTTCGTTGGCCCTCCTGGGGATGCCCGACGCGGTCGCCGCGCTCGCCGAGCGCGAGCGCGGCCTGGTGGTCGTTGCCGGGCCGACCGGAAGCGGGAAATCGACGACGGTCGCCGCCATGGTCGACCGCATCAATGCGTCGCGCCCGTGCCGCATCCTCACGATCGAAGATCCGATCGAATACCATCACGCGAGCCGGCGCTCCATCGTCGTTCAGCGCGAGATCGGGCGCGACACGCCCAGCGCCGCGGCAGCCGTACGGGGTGCGTTGCGCGCGGATCCCGACGTGATCGTGGTGGGTGAAATGCGCGATCCTGATACCATGCGCATCGCCCTCGGCGCTGCGGAGACCGGACACCTGGTGGTGACCACCCTCCACAGCAACGACGCGGCACAGACGATCGACCGGATCGTGGACGCCTTCGAAGGCAACGCGGCGATTCAGGTTCGCGCGCAGCTCGCCGCCGTTCTTACGGGCGTCGTGTATCAGACGCTGGTGGCGCGCCGCAGCGGAGGCCGTCGCGCCGCGGTAGAGATTCTCGTGGGCACCGACGCCGCCAGGAACGTCATCCGCGACGGGAAGACGCATCAGTTGCGCAACGTCATGGAGACCGGCCGCCGATTCGGAATGCAGACGTTGAGCCAGCATCTCGACGAACTCTCGCGGTCGGGCGAAATCGACGCGCGGAGCCCGGCGTGAAGCAGGCGCACTACCACTACGCCGCGCGCGATGCGAAAGGCCGGGCGGTGCGCGGCGCCATCGAGGCCGCATCGCGCCTCGAGGCGATCGCCCATCTGCGATCGCGCGCGCTATACGTTACGGAGCTCGCGCACGCGGCCACCGCGCGCGGTGCTCTCGCGCGGGCGGCGATGCTCGTTTCGCGGCGCGCGTCGACGCGGACCGCGTTCTTTCGCTCCTTCGCCACGCTCGTTGCCGCCGGGATTCCGGTGAAGCGGGCGCTCGACGTGCTGGCGCGCGACGGCCGCGACGCGCAGTTTTCGGAGGTCGTTGCATCCATCGCTGCCGACGTCGGCGGCGGCGCTTCCCTCTCGGCGGCCATGGAGCGGCATCCCGACGAGTTCTCCACCATTTCGATCGCGACCGTGAAAGCCGGCGAAGTGGGCGGCTCGCTCGATCGAGCCTTGCGGACCGTTGCCGAAGCGGAAGAGCGCGCCGCTTCGTTACGCAAGCGGGTGGCCGCGGCCATGGCCTATCCCGCCGTCGTCACGTGCACGGCGCTGGGCCTCGTCACGTTCCTGGTGGCCGAAACGATTCCGGCTTTCGCGTCGATGTTTGCGCAGATGCACGTCGCGCTTCCGTTGGGTACGCGCGTGCTCGTCGCCCTGGGCCGCGCCTTACACCGCCCTTGGCTGTGGCTGGCGGCATGCGCGGCGGCAGCGCTCGCGGCTCGCGCCCTCTACGCGCTGCCGCGTTCGGATTCGCCGTGGGCCGTAGCGGTCGACGCGGCGGTGGCGCGCGTTCCGGTGGTCGGTACGCTGGTCGCTCGCCTCAACGGTGCGCGGTTTTCGAGAACGCTGGGGTCGCTGTTGTCGGCGGGCGTCGATCTCGTGTCGGCACTGGACGCCGCGGCCGGCGTGGTATCCAGCGCTCGATACCGCCGCGCCCTCGCGCCGCTCGCCGAGGCGCTCCATGCCGGCGAGCCGCTGGGCGCCCGTTTCGAGGCCAGCGGCGTGTTCGACGCGACGTTTCTCGCGCTCGTCCGCGCCGGGGAAGAGAGCGGCGCGCTCGACGCGATGCTCTTACGCGTAGCCGCGGCCTACGAACTCGACGTCGAAGCCGGCTTCGCCGCCCTAACGGCCGTGGTCGAACCGCTGCTGATCTGCTTGCTGGGCGGCGTCGTAGCGGCGATCGTCGCCTCTATCATTCTGCCCCTCTATACGCTCATCGGAGAACTCAAATGATCGAAGCCTCGTCCGCGGTCGAGCTGTGGCTGCGCTACCGGCTGCCAGAATACCGGGAACGCATCGTTCGCGAGTACTGGTACGTGTGCCGGCGCGCGGCGCGGCGGTTCGTGCGTCCGGGATTGGAACGCGCCGATCTCGAGCAGATCGCCGCCATCGGCCTGGTCAAGGCGACCGATCGCTACGATACGAATCAAACGACCCCATTCGAAGCGTACGCGTGGCTCCTGGCCGTCGGCGAACTCATGCACTACGTTCGGGATAACGAGCGCCTCATGCGCGCGCCGCGGCGGGTGCAGGATCTCGACCGCCGTTGGACCGCGGCCGAGCGGGAGCTCGTCGCCGTGCTCGGACGCGAGCCGCGCGAATGCGACGTGGCGGTCTACGTCAATGCGACGCCCGCGGAAAGAAATGAGGTTCGTGCCTACCGGGCGACGCGCAACGTGGCTTCGCTCGACGGTCTGGCGACGGCTCAGGCGCGCGCGGCCTACCACGCGATGGACGCGGTGGTCGACCGTCTGAGCGTGGAGCACATTCTTTCGGCGCTGACGCCGTTAGAGCGCAAGATCGTCCGCTGCATCCATCTCGAGGAGATGCCGGTCTCGGAGCTGGCGAAACGCTTGGGATATTCGCGCCGTCATTTGACGCGCTTACACCGCCGCGCGCTCGCGCGTCTGCGCAATTCGTAGCGAGGGTCGCAAGCCCTACGACCGTTGGGCACTCGCCGTGGTGTCGAACGTCCACCGACGGAGAAATGCGATGCCTTCGAAAGCGGCCGCGCAACGCGGCTTTACCCTGATCGAAATGATGATCGTCGTGGCGATCATCGCCATCCTCGCAAGCATCCTGGTTCCGAATTTCGTCAGGGCGCGCGCGCAGGCGCAGACGGCAGCGTGCGAGGCGAACTTGAAAGAAATCGCGACGGCCCTCGAACTGTACCAGACCGACAACGACCGTTATCCGCCTAGCGGGACGGTCAACGCCTCCAACACGGATCTTCAACCGTACTTGAAGCAGGTGCCGGTCGATCCGGCGGCCGGGCCCTCCGCGTACTACTCCTACACGGTGACGAACCCCACGACGTCGACGGCGGCGTACGTCGTGCTCTGCCCGGGGACGCACGACCCCGGAACGCTGCAGAATATTTCGCCGAGCACGGCTTTCACGCACATCCAGTATTCGTCGGCCGCGGGCTTTTCGGCGACCAACCAATGACGATCGACGCGCTCGTCCCCGCCGGTGCCTTCGCGAGCGGAGTGGCGACGAGCTTAGGCCCGTGTACGGCCGGGCGCTTCGCCGGCGTCGCCGCCGTAGCCGGAGGGTCGCGCGGGTGGACGCGGGCGCTGCGAATCGGCGCGTTCGTGGCCGGATTGTGCGCCTGCTTCGCGGTCGCGGGGATCGCAGGCGGAGCGCTTGCCGCGTTCGCCGCGCATTCGCGCGTAACGTACCTCGTGCTGGCGGCGGCCATGGTCGCATCCGGGCTGCACCTGCTCGTGCGGCGCTGCGAGAGCTCGCGCTGCCGCGACGAGCGAGCGCCGTGCGGGCTTGCGGCATTGCTCGGCTTCGGGTTCGCGACGATCGTCTCTCCGTGCTGCGGCCCGGTTGCGGCGGCTATAGCGAGCACCGCCGGCGCGGCGGGCGACGTTCGTTGGGCGGCGGCATCGCTGGTGGCCTACGCGTTGGGACACGCCGCGCCGCTGGCGGTCTTCGCGACCGGCCTGCCCGCGATCGAACGCTGCTTTCGACGCGGTGCCGCACGCGATGCTTGGTCGACGGTCGGCGGTGCCGTGACCCTGGCGCTGGGCATCTACTACGGGGCGTTGGCGTGATGGCGTCGTCCATTGGTCGCCGCGCGATCGTCGTGGCCGTCGCGCTCTCGCTGTCGGCGTGGCTGTTCCGCTCGCAGGTCGCCGGCGCGATCGCGCTGCGCGGCGACGAGTGGCTCCTGCGCGGCCGGCCGGGCGTGGCGCTGGCGTACTACCGGCGCGCGATCTGGGTCGACCCGCTGTGTGCCGTCGCCGTCGATCGCTTCGCCTTCGTCGCTACGACGACCCACGATCGCGCCACGATGACGGAAGCGGCCGCATACGCGACGCGCTTTCTCGACGAGCAGCCGCACGATACCGTCGTCCGCCTCGACCGCGCGATGGCGTGGCGCGCCCTGGGTCGCGCGCGGGAGGCGCTGGAAGACTTCGTTGCGGTTGCGCGCAGCGGCGGGGATGCGCGCGCGTTCGCGTTTGCCGGCGTCGAGGCGTCCGACCTTGGCGAGCGCGCACTCGCGCGATCGCTCTGGCGTTCGGCGCTGCGCTCGTGGCCGCGCATGCCGCTGGCCGCGCACGCCCTCGCGAAGGCGAGCAGCCTGCCGTGAACGACGTGCTCGTCACCGAAGCCCGCTTCGCGCTCGCCGCGGCGACGCTGCTGCTCCTCGCCGGTCGAACGGCGCGGGCGTACGGGTTGCCGTTCGAGGTCGCGCGAGCGTCGTGCTGGGGGTTTGCGGTGCTCGGCGCCGCGGCGTCTGCGGTTGCAGCGCAACGAGGCGGCGCCGGTTGGGGGAACGTCATCGCGATCTCCGCCGCTTGCGTGAGCGGTGCCGTCGACGCGCAAACGGGATTGGTGTTCGACCGGGTCTTGATTCCGGTTGCAGCGCTCCTGGTGGCCGTCTCGGCGGCGCATGGGCGCCTCGAAGAAGCGGTGGGCGGAGCGGTATCCGGCGCGGCGATGCTGGCGCTTCCGCTGGCGGCGTCGCGCGGCCGCGGCATGGGCTGGGGAGACGTCAAGCTCGCGGGCGTGCTGGGGCTCTCGTTAGGCTGGGCGGGCGCGGCCGTCGCGATTGCGATTGCCTTTTGCGCCGGCGGGGTCGTCGCCGCGGCGCTCTTGGCCGCGCGCGCCGCCGGGCGCAAAACGGCGATCCCGTTCGCGCCGTTCCTTGCCCTGGGCGCGTGTTGCGCGATCCTGCGCTGATGGCCGCCGCAGCGCTCCCGCTTGGGATCGACATCGGCACGACGCGCCTGCGCATGGCCGTGATGGAACGGGCTTCGAACCGAGGCGTGCGCCTTGCGGCTGCCGGCGCGTGCGATCTGCCCGACGGTACGATGCAAGACGGCGCCGTCGCGAATGGCGATCTCCTCGCGGCGGCGGTCGAGCAAGTCTGGCGCGAGCTCGGGACGCGGCAACGGCGCTGCGTCATGGCACTTCCGGCCGGCGCGGCGGTGGTGAAGCTGCTGCGCTTCCCGGCGATGAGTTGGAGCGAGCGGCGCCGTTGCGCGGCCTTCGAGGCGGAACGCTTCGCGCCGTGGGCGGCCAACGACGCGGCGACGATCGTTCGCGTTCATCCGCACGATCGGAAAAGCGGCGTGTATGCGGTGGGAATCGCGCGCAAGGACGCGCTTCACGGGCGCGCGGCCGCGATTCGGCGTGCGGGGTTGCGGCCGGTCGCCGCCGATTCGGAAGCCTGGGCATTGCGCCGCTCGTTCTCGTACGCGGACGCAGTGCTGGACGTCGGCTGCCGGCGTTCTACCCTGCACGCATTCTCGGCCGCCGGCATCTCGTCGCAGGAACTCCCGATGGGCGGAATCGACGTAACGCGCGCCATTGCGAGCGATCTCGCAATCGGGCAGGAGATGGCGGAGAAACGCAAGCGCATTTTGGGGACGGCGGGCGCCGGCGACTCGGCGTTGCGCGAGTTTGCCGTCGCCGTAGCCGGCGCGGTGGAATCGACACGCGGGCGATCGCCGGTGCGCACGATCGCATTGACGGGGAACGGCGCACGGCTTCCCGGCTTGGGCGAGGCGATCGCCCAGGCGGCACAGGCGATCGCCGACCTGGTCGTTTGCGATTTGCTGCGCGACGGTGCGTATCCCGACGACGTCGCGCGAGCGGCCGCGCCCGATTGGACCCTGGCGGCCGCGCTGGCGGCGAGCGGTGGAAAAGCGTGACGTCGTTCGATTTTCTTCACGACGGTATGCCCGACGCGGTCGATGCGCTGCGAACCGCGCGGGTTCCGGCGCGTTTTCGCGCCCTCGCCGCCGCAGCTCTGGCTCTGGCCGTCGCGACTGCCGGTGCTTGGGCCCTCGAGAGCGTCCGCATCGCCGGCGCCGTCGACGCCCGGGATCGCGCGCAGGAACGTTACGAGCGCAGCCGTCAGGGCGTAGCCGCCCTCGCGATGCAAACGCGAGCGCTCGACCAGCTCTGGGCCCGCGACCGCGCGCTGCGCCGGATTCGCAGCTCGGGCCCGCTGCTCGCCCAACGCGTGGCGACGCTGGGAAATCTCGCACCGTACGGCGTTTGGCTCTCGTCGGTGCAGGCGGCGGAGACCGGCTACGCAATCGAAGGCGTCGCCGCGAAGCTTCCGGCGTTCGAGCGGTTCGTCGAGAATCTGCTCGCCGATCGCCGCGCGGGCGCGCCGTCGACGATCGCGGTCAGGCGCGACGAGCGTTCGAGCGGTCCGATGCACTTCGATCTCGGCGCGGGAACGGCTCCATGAGCCGAAGCGCGAGGCCGCGACTAGCCTGGATGGCGCTGGCATTCCTCGCGATCGTCGCGTATCGCTCGATCGTCGCGCCGTGCGAGGCCAGGCTCGACGGCCTAGCGTTTCGGGCGCGAGAACTGGAGCGTCTCGCGGAGCGCAACGAACGCTTGCAGGGGCAATCGGCGGAAATCGCCGCGGCTCGCCGTCGCGTGGCCGACGATCTCGCGCGGCTCTCCGGCCGCGATGGGAGCGCGCGCGCGAGCCTCGCTGCGATCGCGCACTTACAACGCTTGAGCGACCGCTACCACCTCTCCGTCGCAGAAGTTCGTCCGGAGAGCGAGCGCGCACCCGGTGCCGGGTACGCGCGAATCGTCGTCGGCTTGCGGGGCCGCTACGCCGACATCGTTGCCGTCCTCTCAGCCCTGTCGCGCGGCGACGTCCTGCTCGAAGCGACCGGCGTTCGCTTGAACTCGTCGCGCGGCGCAAACGGGTCGCAATCGGTCGACGCCTCGGTGCGCGCGATCGTGTACCACGGAGTCGATGCTCTCGGAAAGGAGCCGAATCTTGCGCAAACCGATTCCCACTAACCGCCGACGCTCGATCGTCCGCGCCGCGTTGGCGGCGAGCGGAACCGCGATCGCGCTGCTGCCGCTGGCAACGCCGTGGACGCTGCAAGCGCACGCCGGCGACCCTGCGCCCGTTCGGAAACCGCCGAGCGCGGCGCCGCTTCCCGAGCTCGCGTATCCGGCGGCCGTCGTCGTGCGGGACCCGTTCGCTGGTGCGCCCGGTCCCGGCTCCGAAACGGCCGCCGTCGCTGCTCCGCGCGTCGGCGCGCTGGTGCTCGGAGCGCATCCGCGGGCGCTGATCGAAAACGGCGAGCGCGCGGAGCTGGTAGGCGTTGGCAGCGCCGTCGGCTCGGCGGTCGTCACGGCGATTACGTCCGCCGGCGTGCTGCTCGACGACGGCACGACGATTCCGTTCGGCCCGGAGCGCCCGTGAGGCGCCTCGCACTCGTTGCGGTTTTGATCGGCCTGTGCGCGGCTGCGCCGGGGGCGATCACGATCGACGTGCGCGACGTCGAGATCGCCGACGTCATCGCGCTACTGGCCCAAGAGTCGGGTCAGAACGTCCTCGCGGAAGGATCGATCAAGCCGGAGCGTATGACGCTGCATCTGCACGGCGTGACGTTCGAGCAAGCATTGGATGCCATCGTCACCGCGCACGGTCTCCACGTGCGAAGAGAAGGCGGCATTTTGATCGTCGGCTCGAGCGAAACGATGGATCGCGGCGGTGAGACGGTGCTCTTGCCGCTGGCGCACGCGCAAGCCGAAGACGTCGCGAAGGAGATTGCCGGCACGCTGCCCGAGGGCACCGTGGTCGTTCCCGACAAGCGCACGTCGTCGCTCGTGGTCGAGGGGAATGCGACGACGATCGCTCGCGCGAGCCGGCTGGTGGCGGAGCTGGATGCGGCGCCTCCGGCGCAGAGCGAATTTGCGGCCGCTCGCTCGTATCGCTTACGGTACTTGCGGCCGGCCGACGTCGTCGCAAAGCTCAAGGCGATCTTGCCCGACGCCATCGTTCTGGCCGACGACGAGCAGAATGCCGTTCTCGTCACGGGCGGCGAGCGGGTGCAAGCGGTCAGCCAAGGGCTGATCGCCACGATCGACCGGCCGAGCCCGCAGGTGATGTTCGAGGTCAAAGTCGCCGACGTCACCCCCATCAACGATTCCAGCAACGTGGGCATCGAGTTCGGGGGCGCCGACCTGCAAGGCAACCCGCTCCCCGGATCGGCGACGTACGCGTTCACCGGGAGCACGATCCCGGTCTACGTGCGCCTCAACGCCCTCGTGAGCACGGGCCGCGCCTCGATCCTCGCGACGCCGAAGCTCGTCACCATCAACAACAAGGAAGCGGATCTCAGCATCGGCGAGACCTACCCGATCGTGTATAGTACCTCGGTGTTCGGTGGACAAAACGTGCAATACGTGGATATCGGGGTGCATTTGCGGGTGACCCCGACCATTGGGACCGACGGAACCGTGATCGCGGAACTCCACCCGGAGTACAGCGAACTGATCGGCTACACCTCGACCGGCTATCCGATCGTCGCCAACCGGAAGATCGACTCGACGCTGCGCGTGCGCGACAACGAAACGATCGTACTCGGCGGCTTGCTGCGCGACACGACGACCGAAACGCGGGAGCGGATTCCGGGGCTCTCCGCCATACCGCTGCTCGGCGGACTGTTCAAGAACAAGGCGACGACCCGCGAGCGCGACGAGATCGTGTTCCTCATTACACCGCACGTGATCTATCCCGGAACCGCACCGCCGCGAAGTTGACGGCAGCCGTCACCGTCACGCGTGCTGAAATGGTCGGCGTTTTGAGGATGTGCACCGGCCGGGCGCGCAGGCCGGCGTATCCTCTGCTCGGGTTTCGCGCCGCGAAGCCGCCGGGCGCTCCGGGTTAGCTCGTGGCGGCGGCTTCCTTGGGCGCGAACAGCTCGATCATCGCTTTGTTGAAGCGCGGAATGTCGTCGGGTTTGCGGCTGGTTACGAGCAGGTCGTCGCTGACGACGGTTTCGTCTACCCAGTCGCCGCCGGCGTTGATGATATCGGTGCGCAGCGACGGCCACGACGTTACCTTGCGGCCCCGCACGTAGTCGGTCTCTACCAGCATCCACGGTCCGTGGCAGATCGCGGCGATCGGCTTCTTCGCGGTCTCCATTGCGTGCACGAAGAGCACCGCTTTATTGTTGATGCGCAGCGCGTCGGGATTGCGCACGCCGCCGGGGAGCAGCAGCGCGTCGTAGTTCAGGGGGTTGGCGTCGTTGATGTGCACGTCGACGGGCAGCTCGTCGCCCTTCTCGTCGTGGTTGTAGCCCTGGACTTTCTCTTTCTGCGGCGACACGATCTCGGTGACGGCGCCGGCGGCCTTGAGCGCCTCGCGCGGCTTGACGAGCTCGGCTTGTTCGAAGCCGTCGTCGACGAGGATGGCGACGCGGACGCCGTGGAGGGGATGCGGGTGTGTCATGGAGCCTAGGATACCCCGGCCCCCCGGGCCTAAACGGCGCATGAGCCGCCTCGCCCCTCGCCGAAAGGCCGACTCTCGATGTTCCGCTATCTCACCGCCGGGGAATCGCACGGCCCCGCCCTCGTCGGCATCCTCGACGGCCTTCCAGCCCACCTCCGGCTCGACGTTCACGCCATCAATGCGACCCTCGCGCGGCGCCAGGGCGGCTACGGCCGCGGCGCGCGCATGCAGCTGGAGCGCGACGAGGTCGAGTTCTTGGCCGGCCTGCGCGGCGGCGAGACGCTCGGTTCGCCGATCGCCGCGATCGTGCGCAACCGCGATCACCTCACGCCCAAGGTGCGCGCGCTGATGGATCCGCTCACCGGGCACGGCGAGCCGCTCACCAATCCGCGCCCCGGCCACGCCGATTTCGCGGGCGCGCTGAAGTACCGGCAGACCGATCTTCGCAACGTGCTCGAGCGCGCCAGCGCGCGCGAAACCGCGATGCGCGTCTGCCTCGGGGCGATCTGCGGCCAGTTTCTCGAAGCGCTCGGCATCCGCACCCGCAGCTACGTCACGCGCATCGGCGCGGTCGAAGCACCCGAGCTCGACGATTGGGATCAAGACGACGTCGAAGCCAGCGACGTGCGCTGCCCGCACCCGGAAGCGGCGCAAGCGATGATCGCCGCGATCGACTCCGCCAAGGCTGCTGGCGACACGCTGGGCGGCCAGTTCGTGGTGCGCGTCGACGGCATGCCGGTCGGCATCGGCAGCAACCGGCAGCCCGGGCAGCGCCTCGACGGCATCCTTGCCGGTGCGGTGATGGCGATGCAGACCGTGAAAGCCGTCGAGATCGGCCTGGGCGCCGCGGTCGCCGGCAAGCCGGGCTCCGAAGCCCACGACGTTTTCGCGCTCGAAGGCGGCAGCGTCGTGCGGCCCAGCAATCGCGCCGGCGGCATCGAGGGCGGCATGAGCAACGGCGAGCCGATCGTCGTGCGCGTCTCGGTCAAGCCGATTCCGACGCTGATGAAAGCGTTGCCGTCGGTGAACCTGCACGCCGGCACCGATGCGCCGGCGACGATCGTGCGCAGCGACGTCTGCGTCGTACCGGCCGGCGCGATCGTCGGCGAGGCGATGGTGCGGCTCGCGCTGACCGGACCGATTCTCGAGAAGTTCGGCGGCGACTCGATGGAGGAGACGCTCGATAACGTGCGCCGCAACCGCGACGCGGCGGCGTCCCTGTTTGAAGAAACCGAGGTGGAGAACGTATGAAGCGCCATATCGCGCTGGTTGGATTCATGGCGGCGGGCAAGTCGACCATCGGCAAGCGGCTGGCGCGCAAGCTCAAATGCGCCTTCTACGATACCGACGATATCGTGGTCAAGGAGCACGGCGCGATCTCCGACGTCTTCTATAACGAAGGTGAGGCGGCGTTCCGGCGCTACGAAAAGGCGGCGCTGGCCGGCGTGCTGGAAGACGGCGATGCCGGCGTGGTGGCGTTGGGCGGCGGCGCGCTGACGCTCGACGACAACCAGAAGCTGCTGAAGAAGCGCGCGTATCGCATCTTCATCAAGGTCACGCCGGAACAGGCGCTCGAGCGGATGCGCCGCAGCAAAATCGTGCGGCCCCTGCTCGGCCCGACGCCGTCGCTGGCCAAAATCCGCGATCTCTACACGAAACGCATGCCGCAATACGCACATGCCGATTACGTCGTCGAGGCCGATCATCTCACTTCGGCGCAGGTCGTCGACGGAATCATCGAGTGGTTGCACAAGAAGAAGATCGAGATCTAACGCTCCCGCTGGTCAATCACGACCTCGGGTACCCGGTGTGCATCGGCGACGATCTCTCGCCGTCGATCGCGCAGTTCGTCGAGCGCCGATCCGCGCCGGCGATCGTGCTCTGCGACGCCGATCCGCACGTCCGCGCCATCGCACGGCGGGTCGCGCGAGCGGCCGGAAAGCGTGCGATCCGCACGGTGGCCGTTCCGCTGGGCGAATCGCGCAAAACCATGGCCACGCTGGAGCGCGTGCTCGACGCCCTCGTGGCTGCGGGTGCCGACCGGGGAACGCTGGTTATCGGCGTCGGCGGCGGCGTTGCGGCCGATCTCTTCGGCTACGCGGCGGCCAGCTTCATGCGCGGTATCCCGTACGCGCACGTCGCGACCACGCTGGTCGCGATGGTCGATGCGGCGATCGGCGGCAAGACCGCGGTCGATCTCCGCGGCGGGAAGAATCTTGCCGGCGCGTTCAAGGATCCGGTGGCGGTGTTTTGCCAGACCGCGGCACTGCGGACGCTGCCCTTTCGTGCGATCCGCGAAGGGCTCGCCGAGGTGGTGAAGGCGGCGGTGATCGAAGGCGACGAGCTGTTCGATTCGCTCGAAGCGCTCTCACCGCATCCGTTTTGGCGCTGGCCGTGGGTCGAGCTCATCGGCGCCGCGGTGAAGGTGAAGACGGCGATCGTCGCCGACGACAAGCACGAGGCCGGCATGCGCGAGCTGCTCAATCTCGGGCATACGTTCGCGCACGGGCTGGAAGCTGCGTCGCGCTATCGCATCACGCACGGCGCCGCCGTCGCGATCGGTTTACGCGGCGCCGGGCTGCTTTCGCTAAGCACGGGCCGCTTCAGTGAAGAAGAACACTTGCGGCTGCTCGCCCTGCTGACGCTGCTCGGAATGCCGCTGCGCACGACGGTCGATCCCGGCGCGGCCTTCGCCGCGATGCAGTCGGATAAGAAGCGGCGCAACGGCCGCCTGCGCTTCGTGCTGCCCCGCGCGATCGGCGACGTGGAGTACGGCGTCGAATGTTCCGATCGTCAGGTGCGCGCCGTGCTCGGCAAGCTGCAGCGCGCGCCAACGGCCCAGACCGAACGCGGCCGGCGCGCGCGGGCGTGAACGTGCGCGTCGTAGACGCGCTCGCGGTCGTTCGCTCCTCGCGCTTCGATCTGCCGCTCACGTACGATACGGCCGGCATCGAGGTGCACGTCGGCGACGTCGTCCGCGTGCCGCTCGGCCATCGCGACGTGCTCGCCTACGTCATCTCGCCGCCGCGGGAGGAAGCGCAGCCGCCGCCCGGGCTCAAGCCGCTGATCGAACGCCTCGACGTGCCGCGGGCCTTCGACGAGACCGGCCTCGCGCTCGCGCGTTTCGTGGCGGAGCGCTATCTCTGCACGCTGGGCGAAGCGCTCGGCGCGGTCGTGCTCGCGGGCGCGGTGCCGACGATGCGCGAAACGCTGGTGCGCGCGGTGCGCGAGCCTCACCCGGCGCGCTATCCGTCGGTGCCGCCGCGGCTGGTGCGGCTCGTCTGGGAGGCGTTCGAAGAGAGTTTTGGGCTCGATCGCTTGCTGCGTCATCCGGAGGCCCGCCGCCTCGGCGATCGTGCCGCGTTGCTGCGGCACGTGCAGGCCCTGGTGCGCAGCGGCGAACTGCGCCGCGAACGGCGGGTGGCCGACCCGCGCACGCGCGAGTACCGCGTGGCCGTCCTCGACGCCGGCGGCGCGGTGCCGCGCGGGAAGAAGGCGCGCGCGCTGGTGTCGTTCGTGGCCGAGCGGGCCGGGGGCGTGCCGCGCGCCGACGCCGTGCTCGCAGGGTTCTCGAGCGCCGTCATCGCCCGCGCGATCGCGACCGGAGCGCTGACGCAGCGCGAGATTCTGCCGTCGGCCGCGTCGCAAGCACACGTTCGGCCGGCGCCGCCGCCGGCGACGCCGGAGCAGGCCGCCGCGCTGGAACGCATCTTGGCCGCCGTCGAAGGGCGGCGCTTCGAGGAGCTGCTGCTGCACGGCGTCACCGGGAGCGGCAAAACCTACGTCTACGTCGAGGCGATCGCGCGCGTCGTCGCCCAAGGCGGCCGGGCGATCGTCCTCGTGCCGGAGATTTCGCTCACGCCGCAGACCGCGCGGCGTTTCGAGGAAGCCTTCGGGCAGCGCGTCGCGGTGCTGCACTCCGCGCTGTCGGAGCGCGAACGCTTCGATGCGTGGCAGGCGTGCCGCCGCGGCGAGATCGACGTGGTCGTCGGCGCGCGCAGCGCCGTCTTCGCGCCGCTGAGCGACGTGCGGCTCATGGTAATCGACGAGTCGCACGAAACCTCGTACAAGCAAGACGGCGTGCCGCGCTATCACGCCGTGACCGTGGCGCGGGAGCGCATGCGGCTCGAGAACGGGCTGTTGCTGCTCGGCAGCGCCACGCCCTCGCTCGAGTCGTACGCGGCGGCCGAGAGCGGACGCATCGAGCGAATCGTCATGCGCGAGCGCGCCACCAAAGCGCCGATGCCGTCGGTGCGCATCGTCGATCTCTCGGAGGAGTTCGGAACCGGCAACCGGCGCATCTTCAGCGCGGCGCTCGTCCAGGCGCTCGGCGACCGGCTGGGAAAGCGCGAGAAGAGCGTGCTCTTCGTCAACCGGCGCGGCAGCGCGGGGTTCTTGCTCTGCCGCGCGTGCGGATTCGTTCCCGACTGCCCGCGCTGCAGCGTCTCGCTGGCCGTTCATCGCAGCGAAGGGCTGCTGCGTTGCCATTACTGCGATCTGCAGCGCCCGTTGCCGCCCGCGTGCCCGTCGTGTGGTGCGGCGACGATTCGCGAGCTCGGCGTTGGCACCGAGCGCGTCGCCGAAGAGGTGACGCGGCTCTTTCCCGCGGCGCGCGTGCTGCGCATGGATTCGGACACGACGACTCGCGTCGGCGATCACGCGCGCATTCTCGGGGAGTTCGGCGAAGACGGCGACGTGCTGGTGGGCACGCAGATGGTCGCCAAGGGCCTCGATTTTCCCACCGTGACGTTGGCGGCCGTGGTGGTGGCCGATTTGGGGCTGCACCTCCCCGATTTTCGCGCGTCGGAACGCAGCTTCGCGCTGATCGCGCAGTTGTGCGGCCGCAGCGGGCGCACCGGCGCCGGCGAAGCGATCGTGCAGACCTACGCGCCGCGGCATCCGGCGATCGTCTTCGCGGCGGGCCACGATTACGAAGGCTTCGCCGCGGGCGAACTCGAGGAGCGCACGGCCCTGGGCTATCCGCCGGCGCGCCGGCTCGTGTATTTGGGCGTGATCGGGCGCAGCGCGTCCGCCGCGGAGGCAGCCGCGCGTCAGTACGCCGGCGCCTTGCGCGGGATCGAAGGGATCGACGTGCTGGGGCCGGCGCCGTACCCGATCGCGCGGCTCAACGACGAGTGGCGTTTCCGCATCGCCCTGCGCACCCGGCGCGGTGCCTCGCTGCGCGCGTCGATCCGCCAACGCGTGCTGCCGCTGGCGCGTGCGAACCGCGACACGCGGCTTGCAATCAACGTCGATCCGTGAGAAGCGGCTTGACAGTGGGTCCGCGCAAGGGTAGCATCGCCGCGTGAGTTCGGTCGATCCCGTCTGCGAGATGACCGTCGACCCGAGCGATTCGCCATCGTTCGCGCACGACGGTACGGTCTATTCGTTCTGTTGCGACGGATGTCGCACGAAGTTCGCGGCGGATCCGGCGAAATATCTCGCGCCGCAGCCCGCGCCCGCAGTGCCGGCCGGCACCATCTATACCTGCCCGATGCACCCGGAGATCCGCCAGGTCGGGCCCGGCCACTGCCCGATTTGCGGCATGGCGCTCGAACCGCTCGACGCGGCCGCCGCACCCGAAGAGGCCAATGCCGAGCTCGACGACATGACGCGACGCTTTTGGTGGAGCGCGGCCCTCTCGATTCCCGTCCTTGCCCTGGCGATGGGCGAGGAGTTCGGCGGCATCTGGTCGCGCGCGGGCTTGTCGCACGCGGCGATCGTTTGGTTGCAGCTCGCGCTGTGCACGCCGGTGGTGCTGTGGGCCGGCTGGCCGTTTTTCGTGCGCGGATGGCAATCGCTGCGAGGCCTGCACCTCAATATGTTCACGCTGATCGCGCTCGGCGTCGGCGTGGGATACGGCTACAGCCTCGTCGCGGTGCTGTTCCCCGGCGCCTTTCCGCCGCAGCTTCGAGCCGGCGGCGGCCCGGCCGTCTATTTCGAAGCCGCCGCCGTCATCACGACGCTCGTTCTGCTCGGCCAGGTGCTCGAACTGCGCGCGCGCAGCCAAACCAACGCGGCGATCCGGCTGCTGCTCGATCTCGCACCGAAGATCGCACGCCGGGTCGGCGCCGGCGGCAGCGAAGCCGACGTCCCGCTCGATGCGGTGCGCGCCGGCGACCGGCTGCGCGTGCGCCCGGGTGAGAAAGTGCCGGTCGACGGCGTGGTGCTGGAGGGCGCTTCGTTCGTCGACGAGTCGGCGATGACCGGGGAGCCGGTGCCGGTAGAAAAACGGGCCGGCGATGGCGTCCTGGGATCGACGGTGAACGGCTCGGGGACGTTCGTGATGGAAGCTCGCCGCGTCGGTTCGGAAACGCTGCTCGCGCAGATCGTGCGCATGGTGAGCGAAGCGACGCGCAGCCGGGCGCCGATCCAGCGGCTGGCCGATACCGTCTCGAGTTATTTCGTTCCCGCGGTGATCGCGTGCGCGGTCCTCGCCTTTTTCTTATGGCTCTTCCTCGGGCCGCAGCCGGCGCTTTCGTACGCGATCGTCGCCGCGGTTTCGGTGCTGATCGTCGCGTGCCCGTGCGCGCTCGGCTTGGCGACGCCGATGTCGGTGATGGTCGCGGCGGGCCGGGGGGCGAGCTTCGGCGTGCTCTTCAAGAACGCCGAAGCGATCGAGACGCTGCGCCGCGTCGACACGCTGGTCGTCGACAAGACCGGGACGCTGACGCAAGGGCGGCCGGAGCTGGCCGAGTTCGTCGCGCTGCGCGACGGCGACGAGCGCGCGCTGCTGCAGGCGGCGGCGTCGCTCGAACGCGGCAGCGAACATCCGCTGGCGGCGGCGATCGTGCGGGCCGCGCAGGCGCGCGGCCTCTCCCTCGGCCCGGTTGCGAATTTTGCGTCGTTCGCAGGCAAGGGCGTGCGCGCGACGATCGACGGACGCGACGTCGCGGCCGGGAACGCCGAGATCGTGGCGCAGCTCGGCATCGAGATCGGGCCGGAAGGCGCGATTGCCGAAGCCATGCGCGAGAAGGGCGAAACCGCCGTGTTCGTCGCGGTCGACGGCCGGCTGGCGGCGATCGCGGGCATCGCCGATCCGATCAAGGAGAGCGCTCCCGAGGCGATCGCCGAGCTGCACGCGCAGGGGCTGAAGATCGTCATGCTTACCGGCGACGCGCTGACGACGGCGCAAGCGGTCGCACGGCGCCTGGGCATCGACGACGTCGTCGCTCACGTGCTGCCCGACGAAAAAGCCGGCGTGATCGAACGCCTGCAGCGCGAAGGACGGTTCGTCGCGATGGCCGGCGACGGCATCAACGACGCGCCCGCGCTGGCACGCGCGCAAGTGGGAATCGCCATGGGCACCGGAACCGACGTCGCGATGGAGAGCGCCGGGGTCACGCTGATCAAAGGCGATCTTCGCGGAATCGTGCGCGCGCGGCGCTTGAGCCAAGCGACGGTGCGCAACGTGCGTCAGAATCTCGTCTTCGCCTTCGCCTACAACGCGCTGGGGATTCCGATTGCGGCGGGAGCGCTCTATCCCGCCTTCGGCATTCTACTCTCGCCGATGATCGCGGCGGCCGCGATGTCGTTCAGCTCGGTGTCGGTGATTTCCAACGCCCTGCGCCTTCGCAGCGAACGTCTCTAAGCGTTAGCGCAGACGTCCGATCCCGCGCCGCAGCTGCAGCGCCGATGCCGGAAGGACCAGCTGCGAAAGCAGCAGACCCGCGACGAGCTGGATGGCCGCGACGATCGCGTTGCCGGCGAGCACCAGCGCGCCGCTCAAGTTATCGGTGAAGGCGAAGAGCAGGCTCTCGTAGCTCAAGCTTCCGGGCACCAGCACGATCAGCGCCGGGACGAGCATGATCGCTTGCGGCACGCGCAGGAGCCTGGCGCCGGTATTGGCCACCATGCCGCAAATGAACGCGGAGATGAAGGCGGCGACCGCGTGGGCCGACGTCGCGCCGAGCAGATGCGTGCAGAGCAGCGCGACGAAGCTCGAAGCGAAGACCCATGCGAAATCGCGCAGGCGCGCGTCGAGATCGATCGACATGCCGATCGCCAGGCAGACCGAGGCGACGAACCACCACGTGGCCGAGACCGGGTGCGTAGAAAGGTTGCCGCCGGCCAGCAGCGAGGGAACCATCGCGAGCGCCAGAAACGCGCCGCATCCCAGCGCCAGCAGCACGGCCAGCACCTTGCCGAGCCGGGCGACGCCGGCGACCAGAAAGTCGTTGGCGAGCTCGTGCAGTGCGAGCGTCAGCGTGTAGCCGGGCAGCAGCACGACGATGCCGGCGACGATCGAGATGTAGACGTTCGTGGGGCCGACGAAATGAATGAACGCGGCAACGATCAGCGTCGCGAGAAACGCGGCGAAGACGTCGAAGAGGCGCGCGACCACGGCGCTGCGCGCGGCGAAGACGCCGAGCACGCCGGTGAAGAAGCCGATCGTCGCCGAGACGCCCAGTTCGCGAGGGCCGCCGCCGAGGATCAGCGCGACGCCCAGTGCGATCAGCGAGAGGGCCGGGATCTCGTACCACGCGGGGAGGCCGGGCCAACGATGATCGATGCCGCCGAGCAAACGCGTCGCGGCGTCGTAATCGATGGCGCCGGAGCGCAACCGGTCGTAGATTTCGTTGAGAATCGCGATCTTGCGCAGGCTCACCCGGCCCGGGTCGAGCCGCATCATGACGGTGCGCTGCGTCCAGTCGGGGCCGATGGCGATCGTGATGTAGGTCGGGAGCGCGAACACCTGCACCTCGAGCCCGATGGAGCGGGCGAGTTCGGTGAGGGTCTGCTCGATAGCGTCGGTGGCGATGCCGGCGCGATGGAGTTCGCGCCCCATCGTTGCGAGAAACACCTCGCGCGGATCGGGCGCGTTCACGGCCGGTTAGGCCTTCTTGGAGGCCTTCTTGGACTTGCCAGCGGCCGACTTCGAGCTCTTGGCGGCTCGCGTCTTGGCGGGCTTGGCGGGAGCGGCCGCGGCCTTCGCGATCGCATGGGCGAGGCGCGATTTCTTGCGGGCGGCCTTGTTCGGGTGGATGATGCCTTTGGCGGCCGCTTTGTCGAAGGCGCTCTCGACGGACGAGGCCGATTCGCCCTCGCCGGAAACGGCCTTCTTATAGACGGTCTTCAAGCGGCTCTTGGCATCTTTATTCCGGACGCTGCGCTTGGCGGTCTGCCGCGACCATTTCTCGGCAGCTTTGATATTGGGCAAGAACGGGCTCCTGTCGGTGGGCTACGGACAACGGCGGTTAGTATAGCAGGCCGCGTTGCGAGGTGTCCAGCGCAGACCCGTCCCCATCCCCGGGCCGCCGCCGGCTGGCGGCCCGGGGACGTGCGGCTGCGGCTTTACTCGCAGGTGATCGCGAACACCGAGAAGGTGTCGCCGCTAAAGCCGAAGCCCTGGCTCAGCTTCACCGACGGGATCGTGACTTTTCCGGCTTTCGGGGCGGCCGAGATCGGCGTGACCTCCCAGCCCTTGGGGGCGTTGTTGGCAAAATAGATCAGGTTGAGCGTGCATTTCTTCTTGCCGGCCAGCCCGCTGGAAGCGATGTCGATCTGGGGCGTGCCGCTGAAGGTGATCGCGTTCTTGCTATCGTTGGCGACGATCGCGTACACGAGCGCCGATCCCGTGCACGGCGTCACTTTGAGGCTCGTGTTGTAGCACTTGATGCCCTTGCCTTTGTAGAAGGTGAAGGCGTGTCCGTTGAACGTGCCGGTGATGTCGGTCGAGTTGGTGCCTTCGCCGATGATGATGAACGTATTCGGCTTGGCGTTGCTGCTCGGCCACGTGATCGTGGCGGTGATGCCCTTATAGGTTTTCAGCGCGAACTTCGTGCTCGGCTTCTTCGCCGCGATCTTGAGGCACGAACCCTTGAAGTACCAAATGCCGAGATTGCACGGATCGGTCGCCCTGGACGCGAGATCCGCGCCCATCGGCAGAGCCGCCGTGGTGGCGCCGCTCTGCGCCGCGGGCGCGGCGAACTGCGGTGCGTACGGCGTAGATTGCGACGGTACGACGGACTGGCCGGCGCACGCCGCGAGCGCGACGACGACCGATGCCGCCAACCCGCGGGTGAGAGAACGCAATAGCATGCGGGAAGCTCCTGTAGCGAATGTTGAGTTGGCCTCAGTTCTCAGTAGCACGGGCGCGCGCCTTCGTTGAATGCACGCGGCTTTTTGGACGTTGGCTGGCAGTAGAAGCGAGCGTTACGTCGGTGAGGCGAGCATTTTGACGTAGCTGGCGTAGCGGCTCGCATCGATCGTCCCGGCCTCGACGGCGCCCTTGACCGCGCAGCCCGGCTCCTGACGGTGCGAGCAATCGGTGAACCGGCAGGTCCCGACGATCGCTCGCATCTCGCGAAAGGCCCCGGCCAGTTCGTCGGGCGCGATCGTTCCGAGGCCGAACTCGTTGACGCCGGGGCTGTCGATGAGAAAGCCTTCGCCCATCCGGTACAGGCGCGCCGTCGTCGTGGTTTGACGGCCCAGACCGTGCCGCGACACCTCGCCGACGGCGTTCTCGCCGCCGAGCGCGCGAAAAATCGAACTCTTTCCGACGCCGGAGACGCCGGAGAGCAACGCGTGATGGCCGTCGATGAGGGCGCGAAGATCCTCGACGCCGGTACCCGTCTTGGGGTTGAGCACCAGGGTCTCGTACCCGAGCGCGCGATACGTCGCGATCATCGATTCGGCCAACCCGGGCGGCGCGAGATCGGGCTTGGTGAAGACGATCGCCGCGGCGATCCCTTCGAGCTCGGCAAAGGCCAGGAGCTGATCGAGCGTGATCGGACGCGGAGGCGGATCGGCCAGCGCCGTCACCGTGATCAGCAAATCCACGTTGGCGGCCATCGTTTTAGAGCGTCCGCCGGCCGATCGCCGCGCCAAGGTGAAGTTGCGCGGCTCGACGCGATCGACGACCGTGCGCTCGTCTTCGAGAATGCGCGCGTGCACGACGTCGCCCGGCACGGGCATGGAACGCTTTCCGCTGGCGCGGCGCAACTGGGCGATCCGCGGTGCGTGCTCGCCGTCCAAGGCGATCCACGCCGAGTTGCGGCCCGTCGCGATGACGAGCGCGCGGTGCAAACGCGTCAGAACCGGCTCCGCGCGCAAGATTGCGCGGCCGTTTCGCCTAACGATGGAGGGACCGTGATCCGTTTGACCGTTCGCACCGGTAGAGGCTTCGACGCGACCGCTCGCGAGGCCGTCGATACGGCAGTAATTTCGCACGGCGGCTCGGCCGCCTGGCGAGAACATCCGGCGTTAGGGCGTGCCTATGGCGCGATCGCCGTCCCGACCGCCGCCGGCGCAGGTGCGGTACGCGCCGCGCTGACCGGCGACGCCGTGGCCTACGACGCGGCCGTCGCAGCGCTCGCCGTCTTTCCGGCGGATCGCTCGGCGGTGCCCGCGCTCCTGGAGGCGTTGGGCGGCCCCGGCCGGCCGGCCGGCGTCCTCGCGTGCGAACCGTGCGAGGGCGGCGCGATCGTGGAATGGGATCCGCAACGGACGGCGCCATCGGTGGTTGCGGCGCTGGTCGATGCCGAGCTGGCACGCGCGCAGACCGGTCGCCGGATTCTGGCGCTCGCTCCGTTGCCGCTCGACGTGGTCGCCGCAATCGCCGCAGACGGCCTGCAGGCTCCGGGCGTGGCTCCCGATCGCATCCTCGAGCATTTGCTCGAAGGCGTCGAATCGCGATGAGCGCGTTTCTCGCCTCGGTCGGCCTCACCGACGTGCTCGACGTGATCGCGACGAGCATCCTGATCTACTACTTGCTGCTCTTGATTCGCGGAACGCGCGCCGTGCAAATTCTGCTGGGCATTCTCGTGCTCGTCGGGCTGCTGGGCGTCGCGAACCTGCTGCATCTGGCGCTGCTGGGAACGATCCTGCGGCTCATCGTGGTCGGCGCCGCGGTCACCATTCCGATCGTCTTTCAGCCCGAACTGCGCCGCGCGCTGGAGCAAATCGGGCGCGGCGGGCTCTTTCGAATGGACAGCGACGAAGAGGGCGTTTCGCGTTCGACGCGCGCCGAAGATCAAGCGATCGCGACGCTGGCGCACGCGGCCTTTCTGCTCTCGCGCAACAAGCTCGGCGCCCTGATCGTCATCGAACAGCAGAGCGGGCTCAAGGAGTTCTGCGAGAGCGGCACGATTCTCAACGCGCAAGTCTCCGCCGAGCTGCTGCTGGCGATCTTCATGCCGCGCTCGCCGCTGCACGACGGCGCCGCCATCGTGCGCGAGCGCACGATCGAAGCCGCGGGGTGTTTCTTGCCGTTGGCCGAGCAGTCGCTGGCGGAAGGACGCATCGGGACGCGGCACCGCGCCGCGCTCGGCTTGACCGAGCAGACCGACGCCGTGGTGGTCGTCGTCTCCGAAGAGAGCGGCGGCATCAGCATCGCACGCCAAGGCAAGCTCTCGCGCCCGGTCGAGGAAGAGCAGCGCTTGGCAAAAATGCTGCTGGCCGTCACGCGGCCTCCGCGCCGCCAGCGCTACCTCAACAACGATCTCGTCTCCCACCTGCGCTCCCGTCTCGTATCCGGACGCGAGCGAGGAAAACCGCGTGCAGATCATCCGCAAGAACTTCGGACTTAAACTGCTCGCGATCGCGCTCGCCGTCGTCGGCTGGGCGTACTTTCGCTTCGCCACCAATCCGATCGTCGCCGCGGCCCGCTTCGATCAGCAGGTCGCCGTTCCGATCACCGCGATCAACTTGGCGGTCGGCTACGTGGCGCATTACACCGATCGCGACGCCGTCGTCACCATCGAAGCCAAACGCGGCGAGCCCGCGACCAAAGCCGACGAAATCAAAGCGGTGCTCGACCTCTCGAATAAAGGCGCCGGCGTCTACAACGTCCCGGTGACGCTGGTGGCTCCCGACGTCGCCGTGCAGAGTCTCAGCCCGGCCTCGGTGACGTTGTCGATCGAGCGGATCGAACAGCGCGCCTTTTCGATCGACTTGCATTACGCCGGCCAGTCGGGGAGCATCGTCGTGAGTTCCGCGTCGGTGCGGCCCGCCACGGTGACGGTGCAGGGGCCGACCTCGCTCCTCTCGCAAGTGACGGCCGTGCACGTTGGAATCCCGCTTCCCGATCAGCCCGCGTCGTTCGACGAAATGGTGCGGCCCGTAGCGGTGAACTCGGAGGGCTCGGAGGTCGCCGGCCTCGTGGTCGCGCCCGATCTCGTTCGCGTGCGCGTGCAGTTCGTTGCGGGTAGCGCGCCGGTGAAGCGATGAGCCGGTTGTTCGGAACCGACGGCATCCGCGGCGTCGCCAACGCCGAGCTGACGCCGGAGCTGGTCTTTCAGATCGGTCGCGCCGGAGCGAGCGTGTTGGCCCACTCCAGCGATCGCCACAAGCCGATCGTGGTCGGCCGGGATACGCGTCTTTCGGGCACGATGCTCGAGGCCGCCATCGTCGCCGGCGTCACGTCGGTCGGGCGCGACGCGGTCGTGCTGGGCGTGGTGCCGACGCCGGCAGTAGCGTGCGTGACGAGAGCCGAAGGCGCCGCCGCCGGCGTCATGATCAGCGCGTCGCACAATCCGATCGGCGACAACGGCGTCAAATTCTTCGGCCCGGACGGATTCAAGCTCTCCGACGCCATCGAAGACGAAATCGAAGCCGTCGTCGGCGCCGACGATCTTCCGCGCCCGACCGGCACCGGCGTTGGCGTGGCACGAATGGCGCAAAATCTGGCGCGTCATTACTACCGCGAACTGACCGGCTTCGGCGACGATCTGCACGGCGTTCGCGTCGTCGTCGACGCGGCCTACGGCGCCGCATTCTCCGCCGCCCCGTACGCGCTGCGCAAGCTCGGCGCCACCGTGACGGAACTGCACTGCGAAAACGACGGCTCGCGTATCAACGTCGGCTGCGGCGCGACCGACTTGCGCCCGCTCCAAGCGGCGGTTCGCGAGCTCGCAGCGGCGGGAGAACGCGTCGTGGGCGTCGCCTTCGACGGCGATGCGGATCGCGCGCTCTTCGTCGACGAAACCGGCGCGGCCGTCAGCGGCGATCACGTCATGTTTGCGATCGGCTGCGACATGCGCGACCGGGGAGAGCTCGCCGGGAACGCCATCGTGGGAACCGTGATGAGCAATATCGGCTTCGAGCGCGCGCTGCGCGGCCACGGCATCGAGCTGGTGCGCGCGGCGGTCGGCGACCGGTACGTGCTGGAGATCATGCGTTCCGGCGGATACACGCTGGGCGGCGAGCAATCCGGTCACGTGATCGATTTGCGGCGCAACACCACCGGCGACGGGCCGATGACGGCCGTGACCCTGCTCGGCTTGCTGGCCCGTTCCGGCCGCCGCCTGCGCGATCTCGTGGCGGAGGTCGTCGTGGCTCCGCAGGTGCTGCTCAACGTCCGAGCCGAGCGGCGCGACGTGCTCGAGCTCGAGAGCGTCCGCGAGGAGATCGCCGCCGGCCAGGAGGCCCTAGGCTCGGCTGGAAGGCTCCTGATTCGCCCGTCCGGAACCGAGCCTCTGATCCGGGTCATGGCCGAGGGCGACGACCGGGAGCTGGTGGAGCGGGTGGCCGCTCGGGTTGCTCACCGAATTGAGAAGGAGATAGGGCGCTTAACCCAAATCTAACCGTCGACAGTCCTGGAGCTCCGGGGTGGGCTCCGAGTAAATTACTACGCTGCACAAGATCACTGAATCGAGGTCCTCATACAGGCCTCGAGCGGGGGATTTCCCGGTAGGGGTGAGTGAGCCGGTCGGCTCTAGGGCGTTCTTTCCCGCCCGAACCCGTCAACTAACCTCGCAAGTGTTGTGAAAGAGGAGTTGGTTCTTGCGTCAGGCGTTAACTGCCGGGACTTTCGCACTATTGATTGCTGCCACAGGCGCGATCGCGAAAGCCGACACGCAGTCGTCACCCGAGCTACAGTATTCCCAGACCGCGGCTTCCCAGTCGGTAAACGTCCAGGCGGTGAGCCCGGATGTCGCCGCGTGGACCTCGCATCTGGTGATCACCGAGCCGACCCGCCATCGCGGGGGCATCGGACGCTTCGCGGGCGGCATTCTCGCCCGCACCTCCAAGATCGCCCAGCAACTGACGCGCAGCGCGCTGCGCTTCCTGGGCACGCCGTACGTCTTCGGCGGCGATTCGCCGGCCGGCTTCGACTGCTCGGCCTACGTCCAGCACGTCTTCGCGATGATCGGCGTGAGCCTGCCGCGCACCGCCGACGCGCAATACGACGTCGGCCGTCCGGCCGTCGGCGGCCCCAGGCCCGGCGACTTGGTGTTCTTCGAAACCTACACCGAAGGCGTCTCCCACGTCGGCATCTACCTCGGGCACGGCGAGTTCGTGCACGCGAGCTCCAGCCACGGCGTGATGGTCAGCAAGCTCTCGGAGTCGTACTGGGCGTCGCGGTACGTCGGCGCTAAGCGCCTCCTCGCAACACGCCAGTAGAGTTCCCCGACCGGCGCCCCGCCGAAGAGGCGCGCCTCGTATCGACCGCCTATCTCGCGTGGCCGCTTGCCGCTTACGAGCGGATTGCGCCACGCGAGAACGCGTCGGCCTGGTACCGTTTCCACATGCGCCAGGCCCTCTGGTTCGGCGGCATCTGCACCGTTATCGGTCTCCTCGCCCTAGCGTGGCCGCTGCTCGCCAGCCTGGTCGTTTCCAGCGTCGCGGCGACGATTTGGCTCTACGTGGTCGCGATGGTAGCCGACGTCGCGCTCTTCGCCATCTGGCTGGTCCTCGCGCTGCGCTACGCGCGCCGCGCCTCCGCCGGCGACCTCTTCGACGTCCCCTGGGTCGCGCGCTTGACAGGGGCAACGTCCTCCAGGCGATAATGTCGGTTGCCGCCGATGGGGTGTAGCCAAGCGGTAAGGCAGCGGACTTTGACTCCGCCATGCGTTGGTTCGAATCCAGCCACCCCAGCATCGTTCGTATTGAGCTCGCGGAGGATGGGGACCCGCGGGCTGTGCCCGTGGGGGCGCGCAGTCGCGAAGCGACGGAGTGCTTTTAAAGATCGTTCGTATTGAGCTCGCGGAGGATGGGGACCCGCGGGCTGTGCCCGTGGGGGCGCGCAGTCGCGAAGCGACGGAGTGCTTTTGAGGTGGCGTTTTGTGAAGGAGTAGCGCGGGCGTGATTCGGTCGGCGGCGACGCTGCACGTGACCAACGGCGATTCGGTGTTATACCTGTTTCGCAAGGCGGGCATTACCGGAACGCAGATCGCGTGGCGCGACGCGCTCAACGAAGGCCCCGTGCCGGCGGGGCTTTCGCTGGAGGCGATGAGCGCGGTGCGGGCCGAGTATCTCTCGCTGCGCGGGCTCGGAAACCCGATCAAGATCATTCACGAGTTTGAAACGCGCGACGCGCAACTGCGCAAGGCCGGCACCTTCGGCGAAGTCGTGCTGTGGTTCGAGCACGACCTGTACGACCAGCTGCAGATCTTGCAGATCCTCACCGCGCTCGACGCGCTCGAACTCGAACCCGGGCGCGTGACGATCGTCCAAAGCGATCATTACCTCGGAACGATGACCGCCGAGGAGCTGTCGGCGCTGCATCCGCGCCGTCGAACGGTGACGGCTGCGACGTTTAAATCGGCCGCGCGTGCGTGGGCTCGCGTGACCGCCCCCGATCCCGCGGAACTCTTCGCGGGCGCGCAAGAAGAAGCGATCGGGCTGCCGTATCTGCGTGCGGCGCTCCGCCGTTTCTGCGAGGAGTATCCCTGGGTGGGCGACGGCCTCTCGCGTTCGCAGCGGCAAGCCGTTCAAGCCGTTTCGGCGGGTGCGGCGCCCGATGCCGAGCTCTTTCGGCGGGCGCAAGCCCGCGAGGAGGCGTTGTTCCTCGGCGACTCGGCATTCGCAAAGATCCTCGACGATCTCACCGATCCGCGTGCCGCCGTCATCGAGGGCGAGCCGGGGGCGCGGATCGTCACCCCGCTCGGGCGCCGCATCCTCGCCGGCGATGCCGATTGGCTTGCGGAGATCCCCATCGACCGCTGGGTCGGCGGCGTTCGGCTGCAGCCCGGCCGGATCGTGCGCTGGAACGACGACGACGGCCGGTTCGTGCCGTAAAAGCCGCAGGTCCCATGGGGCGGCCCTGGTAATAGCTGCCCCATGACGCACGACGAATTGACCATCGACCTGAAGACCGAGGATTCCGGCGAGACCCTGGAGTTCGTCCTGCGAGGCAGTCTCGATCTCGCCACCTCGCCGACGGTGCGCGCGGCGCTGATCGACGCGGCGGATAAGGGCAAGAAGGATATCGTCGTCGATTTGAGTGGGCTCGATTTTCTCGATTCTACCGGGCTGGGCGCTCTCATCGGCGCGCACCGCCGGGCGACGGAACACGACGGTTCGATGCGCCTGGTCGTACGCGAGGGCGCCATCCTGCGATTGCTCAACATCACCGGACTGATCCGGATCTTCGAAGTCTACCCCTCGCGCGAAGACGCGCGCGCCGGCACCAACCGGGTCGCGGAATCGCTGTAAGCCGCGTACGCGTCGTCGAGCAACTCGACGACGTGTTTGACGCGCGCATCGTATCCGGCTTCGCGTAACGCCGACGCCACTTGCAGCGCGCAGCCGGGATTTGCGGTTGCGACGATCGTCGCTCCGGTCTTGGCGACGTTTCCGGCCTTGCGCCGGCCCAGGCGCGCCGCCATCTCGGGCTGCGTGAGATTGTAGATTCCGGCGCTCCCGCAGCAAAACGCGCTTTCGTTCATTTCGACGAGCCGCAAGCCCGGGATCTGCGCGAGCAACCGCCGCGGAGCCGACGTGATGCGCTGCGCGTGCGCGAGGTGGCACGGCTCTTGATACGTCACGGCCGCGTCGATGCGCCCGATCTTCGGGTCGAGCGGCATCGCCGCCAACACTTCGGTGACGTCGCGCACGCGCTCGCCGAACGCCTTTGCCCGGCTCGCCCACGCCGGATCCTCGGCGAAGAGTTCGCCGTACTCCTTGAGCGCGCTGCCGCAGCCCGCTGCGTTGACGACGTAGACGTCGGCGCCGCTGCGTTCGAACGATTCGATGTTGCGCTTGGCCAGCGCGCGTCCGAGGTCCATCTCTCCCGCGTGCACGTCGATCGCCCCGCAACAGCCTTGGTCGGCTGGGACGACGACCGAAAGACCGGCGCGCTGCAACATGCGCAACGTCGCCTCGTGCACGTTGGGAAAGGCCACCGGCATGATGCAGCCGACGTGCAGGAAGGCCGTTCCCGCCGACGGGTGCGCCTCGATGCGGCGCCCGTCGGCCACGAAGAACCGGTCCGGGATCGGCGGTGCGAGCTTGGCGGCGTCGCCCAGCCCCACGATCCGAGCGAGCGACGCCAGGCCGGTTCGCTGGGCGAATCGCAGCAATGCCGCGGCGCCGCGCATGAGCGCCGGCCGCGCGAACAGCGCGCCGAGGAGGAACCGGCGCGCTAGGCGGCTGCGTTCGTCGCGCTTGGGAGCGCGCGCCCGTTCGATCTGCGTGCGCGCGGTTTCGATGAGCTGCCCGTAGTGCACGCCGGAGGGACACGTCGCTTCACACGCGCGGCAATCGAGGCACTGCGACATTTGTTCGACGAAGCCGGGGCTCAACAGGTCGAGCCGCCCTTCGCCTACCGCCTTGATCAAGCTGATCCGTCCGCGCGGGCCCGAGGTCTCGTTGAGCGTCTCCTGGTACGTCGGGCAGGCCGGCAGGCAGAGGCCGCAGCGAATGCAGGTATCGTAAATCGAAGCCGACGGCTGGTCGCTGCCGTCGAATCCTTGTAGAGCCGGCTCCATCGCAGGGCAAGATTCGCTTCGCACGCGCGGGCCCCCGTGAGGGGGCTGGGGCCTCGCGCGCGAATCAATCAACGAACGAATTCGCCGTCTGGACGACGAGGAGAACCATTTTGGCCGAGGCCGCCAGCACCACCGAGTACCGCCTCTCTACCGACGAGAAGCTCAAGCATTTCGTTACCGAGGTCCTGGAACGTTCGGGCGTCGCGCGCGAGCATGCCGCGGTCGTCGCCGACGTTCTGGTCGCGGCCGACATGCGCGGGATCGAGTCGCACGGCGTCGCGCGGTTGGAGTCCTATTACGTGGGGCGCATTCGCAGCGGCCACCTCAAGCCGAAGCCCAACTATTCGATCGCACGCGAGACCGAAACGACGGTGCTCTACGACGCGGACAACGGCTTAGGCCATCCCGTCGGCAAGATGACGATGGAACGCGTAATGGAGAAGGCGGCCAAACACGGATCGGCCTTCGGCGCCGTACGCAACTCGAATCACTTCGGCATCGCGGGATATTACGCGATGCTCGCGCTCGACCGCGACATGATCGGCATCGCCTCGACCAACTCGGTGAAATACGGCGCGCCGACGTTCGGACGCGAGGTCGTGCTCGGTACGAACCCGCTGGCGTTTGCGATCCCGGCCGGAAGCGAGCCCGCATTCGTGCTCGATTTCGCAACGACGACCGTGCCGAAGGGCAAGCTCGAAGTCTACAAGCGCAAGAACAAACCGCTGCTCGACGGCTGGGCGATCGATTCCAACGGGTACATGACGCTCGATCCCGACGAAGCGCTGCGCGGCGCGCTGCTGCCGCTGGGCGGCTTCGGCACCGATACGGGCGGCCACAAAGGCTACGGCCTCGGTTTGCTGGTCGATATCCTTTGCGGCGTCCTTTCGGGCGGCGCGTTCGGGCCGACGCTGCCGGTCGTTACCGAGACGAAGGAAGGCGCGATTTCGCATTGGTTCGGCGCGTTCCGCATCGATGGATTTCGCGACGTCGCGTCGTTCAAGGCCGATATGGACCGCCAGTTGCGCTACTTCAAAGAAAGCTCCAAGTCGCCGGGGCAAGAACGCATTTACGTTGCGGGCGAACCGGAGGTCATCAAGACCGAGTACCACCGCACGCACGGCGTACCGGTTCACGTCAAAGTGTGGGACGGGTTGGAGAAGCTGGCCGGCGACCTGGGGATTCCGTTTGACGTCGCCCGATAACGACGATCCGATCCACGTCAGCGTCGCGTCTTCCGCCGGAGGATACACGGTGGGCAGCGCGTCGTTCTTCCGGTACATCGTTCGCCTGGGCGAGCTCGGATTGATTCTCTCGACCGCGGATCAAGAGGCCGTCGACGTGCTGGGCGCTATTCCGCACGCCTTCGATGCCGACGACGAAGTGCCGCTGATCTCCGGCCGCGGCTGGCGCGTGGTGCCGGCGCAGAGCGCGCTGGATTGGCCCGTGCTGGAGGCGACGCCGGGGAGGCTGCATTCCGCCTTCGAGCGAGCGCGCAACTTACTCTGGACGCACGCCGCGCACGTTCGCGTCAGCGCGCGCGAGATCGCCTCGATCGAAGAAGAGCTCGACGCGGTTTACGGCGTGCTGATGCGCGCCGAAGCGGCCGGCGTCGCGGTAAACGTCTCCTACGTCGCCTAGCCTCGAGACGTTCTACGAGGCGCCGCTGCTTGGCGCGGGCGGCGAACCGATCTCGTTTGCGCGAACGGTCCTTTCGCACGGCTGTGCCGAGCTTGCCCCCGCGTCGATCGAGCCCGAGACGCTGCGCTACCGGCGCTCGCTGCGGGCCGGCGCTCGTGCGGTCGCGGTGGTGCTCTCCGAGCGTGACGGCACCTTGCTGGCCGCCGCGGAGGTGCGCTTGCGCGCGCGCGAGCGTGCCGCGGCGGTCGCCGCCGTCCGGCGCATGTTTCGATTCGACGACGACCTGTCGCCGTTCTACCGCCGCATCGCCGGGGACGAGCGTTTGGCGTGGGCGGCTGCCGGCGCGGGGCGCATGCTGGCCAGCCCCACCGTCTTCGAAGACCTCGTCAAGACGATCTGCACCACCAACTGCAGCTGGTCGGCGACCGTGCGCATGACGCGCGCCTTGGTCGACCGGGGCGGGGGCGTCTTCCCCGACCCCGAGATCCTGGCCGCGACGCCGGCGGCGTGGTTCCGGGACGTGGCGCGGATGGGGTATCGCGGCCCCTACGTGCGCCAGATCGCGCGCGACGTCGTCTCGGGGGCGCTCGATTTGGAGGCGCTGCTGCCCGCTCGGGGGGCGAGCGACGAAGACGTCCGCGAGCGATTGCTCGAGCTGCCCGGGGTCGGGCCGTACGCCGCCGCCCACGTCATGCAGATGCTTGGCCGCCATCGCGATCTGATTCTGGACTCGTGGACGCGCCCGAAATATCTGCGCCTTGCCGGCAAGCGGCGCGCCGCCGACGCGACGATCCGGCGCGCGTTTGCGCGCTACGGCGAGTACGCGGGGCTCGCATTTTGGCTCTTTCTCACGCGCGACTGGATGGACGAGTCGGGAAACTCGCTGCGCTAGCCCATTCCGACAAAAGGGGCGAGCGGCTGCCGGTTGTAAAAGGCCACTGCAGAAGGGAGAGCCGACTTGAAACCCTGGTCGAGAATCGTTTCCGCGGCCGCTATCGTCGCCGCGCTCTTACCGTTTCCGGCTCCGGCCGGCACCACCGGCGGCATCACGGGCCGCATTACCGACGCGCAGACCCACGCGCCGATCGCGGGCGTGACGGTCTCCGCCACGTCGCCTTCTCAGGCGGTGACCACGACGACGGACGCGGGAGGCGAATACCGCTTCCTCTCGCTCAACCCCGATACGTACACGATCGCGCTCACGAAAGACGGCTACGACTCGGTCGCCGAGCCGGGCTTCTCGGTGTTTGCCGACTCGGTGCAAACCTTCAACCGGTCGATGCAGAAGGCGATCAAGACGATCGCGCACGTCACCTCGGCGGCGGCGGGGAGCCTGCTCAAGCCGGGAACGACCGCCGACGTGTATTCGGTCAACGCCGCCGGCCAGCAGGCCGCGCAGGGCTTGAGCGGCCCCGGCAGCTTGAACAACGCGTACGGCGCGATCGCCTCGGCTCCGGGCGTGATGCTCGATCAAGGCGAGTCCGGCTGGTGGCAGACCGTCCACATCCGCGGCGGCGACATCGACCAAGTGGGCTACGAGCTCGACGGCATTCCCGTCAACCGCGCCTACGACAACGCGCCGCAGACGATGCTCTCGAGCCTCGGCAGCCAAGAAGTGCAGGTGTACACCGGCGGCGTGAACGCTAGTTCGGACGCGCAAGGCATCTCCGGATACGTCAATCAGGTGTTGAAGACCGGCACCTATCCCGGGTACGCGGACGGCACGCTCTCGGTCGGGTATCCGGCCTACTACCACCAGGCCTCGATCGAGGTCGGCGGCGCGACGCCCGACCGGCTCTTCAGCTACTACGTGGGCTTGGGCGGCAGCAATCAAGACTTCCGCTACATCAACAACGACAACGGCTCGAATATTCCGAACTCGTTCTTCTATCCGGTCAGCCCCGTGCCGGGCAATACGTGCGCCGGCTATACGTGCAGCGCCCTCGCGCATTCCAATGGGTACGTCTACACCGGCGCACCGTCGCCGGCGCTCTTTACGAGCGGCCTCGGCTACGCATTGGCGACGCAGTCGCTGCGCGATACGATCATCGACCTGCACTTCGGCATCCCGCACAAGAACGGCGGCCTGCGCGACGACGTGCAAATGCTCTACACCACCAGCGAAAACCTCAACAACTACTACAGTTCGACCAACGATTTCGGCCCCAACGTCGTCAACGCGCTCTACGGGCCGCTCACCTGGGACGACGGCTACGTCTACCAAGGGCCTTCGATGAAGCCGTTCCAGCAGTCCGGCGTGAAGGAGTATTTCTTCCCGTCGAGCCCGCCGCACTCGTTCCAAGGCCCGTTCCCCAATAATCTTCGCGATCCCAACGATAACGGGGTTGCGGTCGAGAAGCTCCAGTTCCAGCACGTCTTCAACTCGTCGTCGTACCTGCGCGTGTACGGTTACGCGCTCTACTCGAACTGGGACATCAACGGCTACAACTCGTTCGCGCAGCCGTACTACGGATGGGAGCTTCCGTACTTCCTGCCCGATCACACGTACGGCTTCAACATGAGCTACGAGAACCAGCTCAGCGCCCAGCACCTCTTGAGCGTCACCGGGTCGTACACGTACTCGGCGCTCCAGCGCTACGATACCGGCTACTTCCACGGGTTGGGAAGCTTCCCGGCAACCAACTACGTCGGCACCAACGGCGACTGTTACGATCCGAGCACCGGCGCCCAAATCGGCTGCTACGATCAATCGCAAGGCACCCTGGCGAATCCGTCGCCGCCGCCTACGTACTCGTGCGCGTCGAATCCCAAGCTGCCGGCCTGCAGCAAGGGCGTCAATCCGCAATGGCTGGTGACGAACACGAGCTTCAACGCCAACATCAACGACGTCAACGCCGCATTCACCGGCTACTCGATCAGCGACCAATGGCGTCCCGACGACAAGCTCAACGTCAACCTCGGTTTGCGCCTGGAAGACTTTCAATACATCCTGGGCAACACGAACCCCAACGACCCGGCGCGGCAGTTCTGGTTCAACGCTTACAACGCGGAGTATTGTTTCGCGCCGGGCGTGAACAACAGCAAGCCGATCGATCGTACGAACAACGGCACCGGGCCCTGTCCGGTCGTCGGCAACGTTGCGACCGTCCCGCTGGCGCAGTCGCAATACGGCCCGCTCATCAACACCAGCGGCGGATCCTACACCCTGGCGCGCTTTCAACCCAGGCTCGGCGTGACCTACACGCTCGACGCGAATAGCGTGCTGCGCGCGTCGTTCGGCATCTACGCGCGCCCGCCGAACTCGTCGTGGGCGCAGTACAACACGCTGCAAGAAAACCTGCCTGCGTTCTTGGGCAGCCACTTCTACGGCTACGGCTTCAACACGCCCGACCACTTGATCCGTCCCGACACGTCGTACAACTACGACGTCTCTTGGGAGCACCGGCTCAAAGGCACCGACTGGAGCTTCAAAGTCAGCCCGTTCTTCCGGGCGACGCGCGATCAGCTCCAGAACTTCTACATCGATCCGCAAGGCGGTTTGGAATCCGGCCTCAACGTCGGCAACCAGCAGACCAGCGGCGTCGAGGTAGCGGTGCAGAAGGGCAATCTCTCGGCAGAAGGGCTGAGCGGCCAGCTCGCGTTTACGTACACGCACAGCCAGATTCGCTATCAGAACTTCAGCGGCACGAATCAGAACGTCATCAACCAGCTCAACGAGTACATCCAGCAGTACGACGGATTCCTCAAAGGCCACGGCGGGTTTCCGTGCTACTTCCTGGCGGGCAAGGGCGGCGGCGGAACCAACAACTGCGCGCAGCCCGGGGTGGTTACGAATCCCTACTACAATCAGCCGTATCAATCGATCTTCGCGCCCAACGCCTGGTACACGACCTACGACGTCATCCCGGGCCCGGCAGCCGCGGCCAACGGCTACGCCGTGCCCTACGTGGTCGCGCTGATTCTCAACTACAAGCACCAGCGCTTCACGGTCACCAACTCGTGGAACTTCCAATCGGGAGCCTCCTACGGCGCCCCGACGTCGGTGCCCGGCTACTACCCGAACTCGTGTTACCTGGCGCCGACCGCATGGCGGCTGCAGAACGGCAAGAATCCCGATCCGGCCTCGTGCAACGACGGCGGAGGCTTGCCGCTCTTCATCCCCGATCCGTTCACGAAGGGCTACGACAACCTCGGCGCATTCAAGCAGCCCTGGCAGCTACAGATGGGCTTGGCCTTCAGCTACGAAGTCTCGCCGCGCGTCACGGCGCGTCTGAACTTCACCAACCTGCTCGACGTTTGCGGGCAGCGCGGGTACGCGTGGGACAATCCGTGGGTCTGCCAGTACGGATCGCTGCCGACGAACTTCCTCTATCCGTCGGGGAACTTCTACCCGAACTCGAACTCGCGGACGCCGCCGCCTCAGCTGCAGTATCCGTACTCGTTCTGGTTCAACGGCAACAATACGGGCTTCTTAGGCGTCGTCGAACCCATGCAAGTCACCGGTTCGCTCACGATCAAGATCTAAGCACCCGCTCGCAACGCGGAACGCGGCGTTCGCCTTCGGGCGGGCGCCGCGTTTGCGTTGCTAGGGCGGAGCGGCCGGAAGCCCCGGCGGCGGCGATGGATCCGGGTTGGTCAAGGACGTCAGCACGTGATCGCGCCACTCGCCCCCGATGAAGAGATACCGCTTGGCCGTGCCCTCGACGGTGAATCCGAGCCCGCGAAGCAGCGCCGCGCTGCGCTGGTTGTGGGGCATATAGGCCGCTTGAATGCGGTGGAGCCGCAGCGTTTCGAAAACGAAGCGAATGCATTCGCGCGCGGCCTCGGACATATAGCCGTGGCCCTGCATCCGGCGGTCGATCCGGTAGCCGAGATTACACGCTTGGAAGACGCCGCGCAGGACGTTGGTAATGCTGATCCACCCGGTAATGGCGGCCTCGGGATCGCCGTGCCCCGGAATCAGCGCGAACGAATACGATTTGCCGGCGCGCGCGTCGGCCACGGCCTGCTCGCGCGCCGCCGCCATCGCCGTGCAGTCGAGCCGTGCGGGAAGCATCGGCGGCTCCCACGGTGCGAGAAACTCCGCGTTCTCGCGGTTGAAGCGGACGCACCGCTCGGCGTCTTCCGGGCCGAGCACGGCCAGCGTCAGGCGCGGCGTCGAGAGGATCGGCAGGGAGTCGTGCGGGCTCACGCGGGCCGCGACGACTCTTTCATTTGCGAGAGCAAGCGCACGAGCTGGGGCTGGTCGGGGTTGATCAGCTTGGCGCGGTAGGCGTACTCGGCGGCGTGCTTGATGTCGCCGCCTTCGTAGGCCGATTCCGCAAGCCTTTCGAGCACGATGGCAAAGCGGTCGTCGAGCGTAGCGGCTTGCTGCGCGAACCACTTTTCGGGGGCGTCGTCTTCGAGCAGACGACCGGCGTAGATCTTTTCGGCCGCGTGATAGTGCGTCGCGGCGTCGGAGAGATCGCCGCGTTCGTACGACGCGTCGCCGGCCATCGCGTGCGCGGTGAAGCGTCCGACGTCGGTCACAACGTTTCCGAGGTCGACGACGATCACGTTGTCGGCCGCGCGAAAGTAGCGGTCGACGCGCGCGTAGCCGACCGCTCCCGCGATCGCCTTGCGAATGTTGCTGCAGGCCGTGCGAACGCTCTGCATCGCGAGCTGGCGGTTCGCGCCGGGCCAGAAAATCGTCGCCAGCTCCTGGCGCGTCGCGGTCGCGCCCGGGCGAAGAAGAAGATACTTGACGATCTGCTGGTCGCGCCGGCGGACCCACTCGACGTTGCGGCCGGCGATCTGCACGCCGAAGCGCCCGAGCATGCGCACGACCATCGGAACCGACGTTTCGACGCCCTTGGTCGGAACCGCACGTGCTTGCTGCACGGCGCGCAGCGGACGAACGCCGGTGCCGTCGTTGATGACGAACAGTCCGCGCGCTTCGAGGCGGCGCAGTGCGTCGGCATCGGTGACGCCGATACCGTTGATGAGGCTCTGCACGAACGCGCGGTCCTCGTCGCCGGCGCGCTGGCTGTTGGCGACCACGAAATCGAGGAAGATCTCGCCGTACGCGTTGCGCCAGTGATCGTAGGCGTCGTGCAGCGAGCGTTCGTCTTCGACCGCCGCGCGCACGGCGCCGCTGACCACCACCGCCCATCCGTCGCTCTCTTCGAGCAGCCGCGCGACGTCGGCGTGGCTGTACGAGACGCCGTTCGCGTCGGCCAGCGTGGCGATGTCGGTCCGGTCGAATGCGAGCCGGCGCGAATCGCAGAGCGCCCCGAGCCCCGAGGAGATCCAGCGCGCAGAATCCAGCGTCTCGCGCGAACGCGCCGCATAGATCAGGCCGACGCCGTCCGGAACGCTCTCGACGAGCTTGGCCAGAACGGCGAGCGTTTGCGGCGTCCCGTTATCCGCGTCGTCGACGGCTAGCTCGAGCGGTTGGCTGCCCGCCGTCTGGCGCAGCAAGACCAGCAGATCGATTTCGTTGGCGGGCGCTTTCCGGACGTTGAGCGCCGCGGCCACGGCGGCGTAGAGCTTGGCGGGCGTGGCGCCCGGCTCGAGCGCGCAGTAGGCAGCGGACCGATCCGAGCCTTGAAGGTACTGGATCAGCAGCGTCGTCTTGCCCATGCCGGGCGGTGCGACGATCAAACGCACGGGAAGGCCCGCTTGCCCGGAGAGCCAGCGCTCCAATCGTGGGCGGCGCAGGGTCTTGGGTGCGAGCCGTACCGGCGAGGGCCCCACTAACATCGCTCCCGGGTGTTCACCCGCGAACCGAGCACTCACCTGCGAGAAGAAGGTGGCCGGGGGATAACTTGCGAATCATTCTCAAATCATGACCCGCGGGCGAGCGCTGCTCCTCTATTTGGCCCTCTCGGTGCCGTTCGGCATTGCCGTTCACCTGGGGTCGGAGTTCGTGCAGCTTGGCCGGGATGCCGACGACTTGGCATTCTCGCCGCTGCACGCGTACTTGGCCGTTCTCGCGATCGGCGCCTTAGGGACGTTCTTAGGCCTCGGGGGGTTCTTCGGGCCGGCTGCCGAGCGCCGGCGGCGGATCGGGCTGCTGGCCGGCGCGCTGCCGTTCCGAGGACGCGGCCCGGCGTTTTTCGCACTTTCTGCCGCGCTCCAGTTTGCGTTCTTTGCGATCACGCAACTGGGCGAAGGCTGCCCAATGTGCAAGGGCGATGCCGTGGTGGGCATCCTCGCCGCCATCGTCGCGAGTTTGGTAGGGTCGTTCGCGCTCATCGCGCTGCGCAAACACATCGTGCGCGTCGCAGCGTCGGCTTCGCGAGCGCGAGAGCGAGCCCCGCGCGCTCCTACCGCCGGTCGCGTGCCGCGCTTCGCTCGCCGGCACGCAGCCTCGACGTATTCGTTTTTCGGTCCCACGCTGGGTAACCGGCCGCCGCCGCTCCTCTCCTAGACTCGCCGCGCCTCGCGCGGCACCCGTTCACAATAATTCGTCTAGGAGCATCTTCATGTACCCTCCGCTTCGCAGCGCGCACGCGCTTCGATTCGCTTTCCCTTGGGGCCGGCTGGCCGCCGTCGTGGGGGCCGTTGCCTTCGTCATTGCGACCGCGTCGCCGTCGTACGCGGTAAACGATAGTGCGTTTCTGAAGGGAACCGTCACGGCCAAAGGCGCGCCCGTCGCGAACGTCGCCGTCACGGTCGCCGGCAACAACCGCACGCTGACGGCAAAGACCGATGCCAAGGGCCGCTTCTCGTTCCCGCCGCTCGCGCTGGGCACGTACGATCTCGAAGCCGCCTCGGGCGATCTGCGAGGACGGGTGCGCGTCGATCTCGGCAGCGCGGGGGCCACCGTGGAGATCGCGCTCGTTCCGCTCTCGGAGATCGCACACACGGTCGTCAGCCAGGCGCGATCGGAGGTGCTGCACGGCAGCGGAAGCGACGTCGTGCTCAACAGCACCGCACTGACGAAACTGCCGTTCGACAACAGTTTTTCCGAGATGGAGATTCAGTTACCGGGCGCCGTTCGCGGGGCGAACGGCGTCGTCCACATCAACGGCGATCACGGCGTCATCAACTACATGATCGATGGCGTTGCGCTGCCCCAGGAGCTCAATCGCGACATTGGCGGCGAGATCAATTTGAACGACCTTTCCTTTGCCGACGTGATCGAAGGCGCGTATCCCGCGCAGTACGGGCTGCGTTTCGGTTCGGTCTTCAACCTGTCGACGCGGGCCGGAACCGGTCCGGCCGGCTTTTACGGCTACGGCTCGGCGGGCTCGTACACCGACGCCCAATCGCAACTCGGCTATCACGCACCGCTGGCGGGCGGCGGGGGATTCGACGTCGCCTTCAATGCCGCGCAGACGACGCGCGGCCTCGACCCGCCGGATTTCAACTCGCCTCACAACGACTCGAGCCAGGTCGGGCAGTTCGCGCGCTTTACGCTTCCCGGAAAGAACGACGACTTCACCAACGTCACGTTCGTCAACAGTCACAGCACGTATCAAATTCCCAACGATATCGCCTACGGCGAGCCGGCAACGACGGACGACAACGAAACGCAGTCGGACACGTTTCTCGCCGTGCAATTCCACGACGTCCTCGGCAGTAGCGGCGCGATCACGTTCGGGCCGGCCTACAAAGTGTCGAAGATTGCCGACTTCGGCGACCCGGTCAACGATTGGATCTATGGCGAAGCGCTCAACGTCGCGCCCGCTCCGTTCGGGAACGGCGGAGCCGCCACCGACTGCGCCGACGCATTGAAGGATCCCAGCGTCAACTACCTTCCGACCACGTGCGCGTATTCGCTGGCCGACCAGCGTACCGCCATCGATTACATCCTCCAGGCAGACTACACGCAAAACTTCGGGAAGCACACGATCGCCGCGGGCGTCTCGTACGACCTCGCCAGAATTCTCAAATACTACAACGTCACCTTACAGCCGAACAATTTTCTCGCGCCGGTCTTGACGCCGGGTACGCCGGGGGCGCCGGCAACCGTCGTCGACGACGCGCCCAACCTCGGGAACACGTACCAATCGTACGCGCAGGATAGCTGGCGCATGAGCAATCTGTGGCAGGCGGACTACGGCCTTCGCTACGATTTCTTCACCATCAAATCGACGGGCTTTTCGCAGGGTTTCGGGGCCTTCAGCCCGCGGCTGAAGCTGACGCGCTTCTGGGGGCGGCGCGCCAGCGTCTACGCCTACATTGGACGGTTCTTCGAGCCGTTTTCGCTGGAGAACGTGAGCCCGGAGGCGGCCTACCTGCTCAACCTTCCGCTCCAGCCGACGCCGGCGCAGTTCGACCTCAAACCGGAGCGGGACACGCAGCTCGAACTCGGTGGCCACATTCCGCTGGGGCCGGGCGACCTGGGCTTTCGCGTATGGCAGAAGAACGCCAACGACCTCATCGACGACACGCAGGTCGGCACGACGCTGCTCCATCAAGACATCAACTACGTGCTCGGCCGCCTCTCGCAGGAGGCGCTCAACTACGTGCAGCCGCTAGCGCGCAACGGCCGCGCGTACGCATCGGTCGCGCACGTCGTCTCCGATAACAAAGGCTGCGAGACGCAGCTGCTGGCCCCGTGCTTCGGCTCGCCGGTCGATTTCACGCCGGCCGATCACGAACAAAGCTGGAGCGCTGCCGCCGGCATTTTGCTGCCCACCGCGCGCGGCGGCTGGTTCTCGGCCGACGGCGAGTACGGAAGCGGACTCTCCTCGGCGTTTTGCCCGCCGGATACGCCGGGCAACTGCAAGATGACGCCGCACACGACGTTCAACGTCGAAGAAGGGATCGCCATCGCACCGAAGACCGCACTCACGTTCGGCATGCAAAACGTGCTCAACGACCGTTACTACGTCACGCTGCTCAACGCCCAGGGCAACCACTTCGCCGCGCCCCGAACGTTCACGATGGGCGTGCGCGTCGCTCCCTAGCGCCTACAACGTATATGCGTAGACCACGCCCAAGTTCTCGCTGCCGCCGCTCGAGGTCGTTCCGTACAGCCTGCCGTTCTCGTACGCGACGCCACCCTGCGGATACGCGCCGTCGGCGCCGCCCTGGAAGTCGTGCAAGACTTTGACGCGTCCCGCAGTATCGATCGAGAAGAGCGTGCCGAACCCATGCGCTCCTCCCTGGAGCGCGGTGCCGTACAGGGTTCCGTTCGCGTAGGTGAGCAGCTGTGGGTCGCTTCCGTCTTGCGAGGTGAACTGGTGGAACATCACGCGTCGCCCCGACGGCAGAACGCCGAAGGCAGCGCCGTTGCCGCCGCCGGCGGTACCGTATAAAACGCCGTTTCCGAGCGCGAGCCCCCATTCGGGATCCTGTCCGTTGAAGCCGTCGATGAAGTTCAACACGATCTTGCCGGAATGGGGCAGCGTGACCGAGTACACCGTTCCGTCACCGTGAACGCCGCCGCTCTCGGTGGTGCCGTACAGCGTCGTACCGATCGCGACCAACCCCGCGCGGGAGCCGCCCGGCTTGTACGGTCCGGTAAAATCGTAGAGGGTGCTCGCTCGACCGGCCGGCGTGGTGACGAAGATCTGCGAGGAGTTATAAAACGTTCCGTAGAGCTTCCCGCCGAGATAGAGCAGCGACCCTTCGGGATGAATGCCGGAAAGCGCGTTCTTCCCGAAATCGCAGACGACGCGTTCGCGACCGGAGGCGTCGAGCGCATAGACCGTGCCGCCTCCGTACCGTCCGCCGGACGTCGTGGTTCCATACAGAGCCTTCCCGGCAGCGATGAGGCTTGCACCCCAAAACGGCTGCGCTCCGTCGTTCGTGGTTTCGCCGAAGCTATAGACGAGCTTTTCGCTCCCCTGTGGCGTGACGGAGTAAATCGTGCCTTGGCCTTTGGCGCCGCCGCCATACGAGGTTCCGTACAACGCGCCGTTCCACGGGAACAGCGTCGCGCGATAGCCTTGCGCGTCGTACGGTCCGCTCGATCCGAAGTTGTAGATCGTCGCGTACCCACGCGTCGCGCGCGCGTGCAGCGGCGTGGCCGCCGACGACGGGCCGGCCGGTACTTCGGCACCGGGGCCGCACGCGCTGAGCGCCGCGGCCAAAACGGCAAGAGTGAAACGGAAGAAGGGCGATCGCATCTACGGTATCACCTCTAAAAGGCTCGACCCATGCGAGCCCCACGTCAGCACCCAAAGGTCGGAGTTCGCCCCGGGAACGATGCCCAGGAGCTGATCGGAACTGCGCCCGATCACGCTAACGTGGCCATCGGGATCGATCGACTCCATCTGATGCTTTGCATCGGTCGCGTACACCCAGCCGTCCCAACCGGTGGCGACGTGCCGCAATGGCGCGTCGGTGGGAAACTCGCGAATGCGATAGCCGCTGCTGGCGATGGAGCCGATTCGGGCGGCTCCAAGCTCTGCAAACCAGATCGTCGGGTTCGACTGACCGGCGGACGTTAATTCGCCCGGGTCCGAGCCCGGGTTTGGCAGATGGTACTCGACGGCCGCCGGCGTGCTGTTGACGGTTCCGACCGCGTTGTTGGCCGGATCGGAGAACCACTGGCCGAGAATGTTGGTGGGATGCCCTCCGGCCGGGACCGGATACTCGTACCACGGGCCGAGCAGCGGATCCGGCGTGTAAATCCCAACCTTACCGGCGGTCTCTTCGGTGAAGGACGCATTGACCGCGGGGTACCCGTCGATCGATACGGAGTGAAGGCCGGCGCCGGCCGTGGGCAGCGGCTTCTCGACGATGTGGTTCCGCAACAAATGCCCCAGAACGTCTCCCGAGAGTGCGACGTAGACCAGCGGGCTGTTGAGCGACGCCGTCTGGCAGGCGATGTCGATCGGCGTTCGGCCGGACTCGATGGCGTACTCGTGCCGCACGCCAGGGTGCTGCGGATCGATCTCGGCGATTTTCGCGATCGCCGGCTCCGTGTACCACGTTCGGCCGAACCGTTCGGCACAGATTCGCGCTTGGGGCCCAAGTGACGAAAGCGCGATCGACCCGCCCAGTCCGGCCTTCGGAGTAATGGGAACGGTCACCGTGTTCAGAGGTCCCGTCACGGCCAGCTGCGCAGCTTTGACGCCGCGGCCGGCATAGCGAAGCGCGATCGTCGCGGACTGGCGCAAGAGGATCCCGGAGATCTTGACGACGCGCCCATTCTCCACGAACGAAAATTGGTTTTGCCCGGCGTCGACACTCGACGTGACGTCGAACTGCAGCGAATAGAATCCGGGCTGGCCGGAGCCCGATAGGTACTTGTCGCTGTAGAAGACCGCGGGCTGCGGAATGACGAAGCCCGCGGGGTCGTAGAGCACGAGGGAAATCGGCATGGTACTCACCACGGCCGGCGGCGGGCTGGCATTCTTCAGCGAGACCGCAATCTTGCCAAGCAATCCGTTTTGGTACGCGGTCACGAACTTGGTCGACTTGGCCAGCACGGGCACCGCGCTGCCGTAGCTGAGCGGATTGCCGGCCATATACCCTTGGGGATCGAGCGGGTGGTCGTAAAACTCGACCACGATGGGCAGCTTCGGATAGGTGAGGATGCCTCCCACCACACACTCGGTGCCGTCGGACGTCGTGCGACATCCGCTCGATCCGGCGGTCACATTGGCGCCGGTGAATCCGGCGGCGATGATTTTCACCGCCTTGCTGCCCGGCGAGATGTAGCCCCACAGCTTGTCGCGCAGCGGCGGCCGCCCCGCCCTGGGCACGAGAAACTTGATGCTGACCGTCTGAGCGCCTGCGGTGGCCGGGGCCCGCAGGCGAATTCCCGGCGACGAGGTCGCCGGTGCGCCGGGGTTCGCCGCGCCGCCACCCATCGCGCACCCGCCGAGCAAGAACGCAGCTGCAGCCGAACCGGCAAGACGACGCACGTACGCCCGCTTTCTGAAAGAAATGCTGATCCCGGCACGTATTGGCTATTGGAGGCAGCCGTTCCGCGCCGCCTTGGCCGTGAAGGAGGCGCCGTTCTTCCCTCGGAATAGCACAAACCAATATTTGCGCTACTTAGGCACGAGCGGGGGAAGAGGCGTGGAGCGGTCGGATCCCTTGAAAAACGCCCATACCGGCAAGCCCGACGGCCGCTGCCGCGACTGGCGGCCGGTCGATCCGGCGATCGTCGATTTCGTTTCGTACCTGACGATGGAGCTGCGCCGCGGCCCGCGGACGGCGCGCGAGTACGCGCGCGACGTCGAACTCCTCGGAGCCTTCTTGCAAGACCGCGCCATCGCCGGCGACGACGGGCTGCCGTATCGCGGGCCGTTCGGCGACGCGTTCGTCACGGCGACGCCGTCGTCGCTCCGGCGATTCGTGATGGACCTGACGTCGCGCCGGTACGGTGCGGCCGGCATCCGCCGCAAACTCGCCGTGATGCGCCGGTTTTTCGCCTTCCTGAAGCGCGAAGGCGTGCGCCCCGATAATCCGGCCTCCGAGATCCAAAACATCGGGCTGCCCAAGCGCTTGCCCAAAGCGCTGCCGGTCGACGAGGTCATGAAGTTGATCGGCACCCGGCCGCCGGCCGGTGAGCCCGAGGCGCGGTGGCGCCGCGACGTGGCGATCTTGGAACTGCTCTACGCCAGCGGCATTCGCCGCGCCGAGCTGGTCTCGATCGACCTGGCCGACGTCAACTTCGAGGATCGGACGATTCGCGTGATCGGCAAAGGCAATAAGCAGCGGATCGTGTTCTTCAATCAGGCGACGGCGGACGCGCTGCGCGCTTACCTTGCCGTCCGGCCGGCGTGTCCGGACGGGGCGCTGTTCGTCAGCGCCCAGCACCGGCGGCTGAGCTATCAGCAGGCCGGGAAAGTCTTCAAGGCTTACGTCTCGCTCAGCGGCCTGGAGGGCAAGATCACCCCCCACACCATGCGCCATTCGGTCGCGACCCATTTGCACAAGAGCGGCGTCGACTTGATGACCATCAAGGAGTTCCTCGGCCACGAGAGCGTGCAGACGACGCAGATCTACGCGCAAATGACCCTCGAACACGTGCGCAAGAGCTACGAGGAGCACCATCCGCGCGACCGCCGCACCTGAATCGTCCGGCGATTCGTTATTCGAGCATGAACGGGCAATCAGGCGGCGAACCGTAGCCCCACGATGGCGCTCGAGGCCCGTGAGACGAACGCTCAGCGATATCGTAGGCCGTGGTACTGGCTGGGCGTGTTATTGCTCGCCGCATCGATCGCTACCGCGACCGACTTTTATCTTGCGGCCTCGAAGGTCGACGCCGATCGGCGCGACTTCCAAACCCAGCAACAGCTGCGCCTGAGTACGGCCGGCCTGGCCGCGGAAAACTTTCTCAACGATGCCAAGCAGCTCGTCACCACCACGGCCGACACGCTGGGCCCGCTTCGGGGCGACCGCCGGCTGACCGAAGACCTGCTGCGGGGCATCGCCCTCTCGGCAACGTTCATCCGCGGCGGCCCGGTCGAGAAGCAACCGGTCATTCACGGCGTCGGAATCTTCTACGGCCCCAACGTCTTCGATCGCCGGACGCGTCTCTTCGGGCCGTACGTCGAGGTGAACCCCCATCCGCAACTGATCGAAAACGACGAGAGCAACTACGACGTACGCCACACGGCGTACACCAACAGCGTCTGGTACCGCAGCGCCATCGCGTCGGACATGCCGACCGATATCGAAGGCCCGTACGAAGAGGACGGCGCGAGCTTCATCAGCGTGCTCAAAGTGCATCGCGGCGGCGACGGGCGCCCGCAAGCGGTCGCGAGCGTCGACATCTTCTCCAAGGATTTCTCGCGCCTGCTCAGTTCGGCGATCGAGCCTTCGGAATACGCCTACATCACGGATCGCAAGGGCGACCTGATGTTCTCGACCGCGCCGGGAACCGCGGGGGGCGATCGCGTCGATCTGTCGATTCCGCTGCTCTACACGCACGCCATCATCCATCTGTCGTCGGACGCCTCCAAGCTCCACGGCGAGAACCGCCGCGTTTGGCTGGAGGCGAGCCTGGCCGCGGTCGCGATTTGGATCGGCGCGTTCCTGCTAGCGGTGACGCTGACGCGCGCCTGGCGCCTGCGCGAACAAGCCATCGAGGCCGAGGAGCGCGAAGAGCGTCTGCGCCAAGAGCTCGACGTGCGCAAGCAGATCGAGGCCGAGCTGCGCAAGGCTGCCTACACCGATTCGCTCACGGGGCTGCCGAGCCGCACGCCGTTTCTCGAGCGCGTCTCCGACGCCATCGCGGCCTGCAAATCGCTAGGCACGCGGTTCGGCATCTATTTCATCGACCTCGATCGCTTCAACGTGGTCAACGATACGCTCGGGCACATCGTGGGCGACCAAATGCTCAAGCAGATCGGGCGCCGGCTGCGCGCCGACCTGCCGCCCGAAGCGATGGTCGCGCGCCTGGGCGGCGACGAGTTCGTGGTGATCGCACCGATCGGTCCGGGTGGCATCGCCGCGCAAGCCGATGCGCTGGTCGCGTCGCTGCGCGACCCCGTGACGCTCGAGACGCGCACGCTCTACAGCGCCGCTTCGATCGGCGTCGTCGTGCTCTCGCCCGAGTACGACACGCCCGACGAACTTTTGCGCGACGCCGACATCGCCATGTACCAGGCCAAGCGCGTCGGCCGCGACTGTTACGTGGTCTTCGATAGTGCGATGCGCCAGCGCGTCGCCGACGAATCGGAACTCGATCACGACCTGCGCGACGCCATCGAGCGCGGGGAGTTCCTCGCCTACTACCAACCCGTCGTCGAGATCGAATCGGGCCGCGTCACGTCGTTCGAGGCACTGGTGCGCTGGAAGCGCCCGGGCCACGGCGTCGTCGCCGCCGCCGACTTCGTCCCGTTTGCCGAATCCCACGGCTTGATCGGCGCGATCGACGCCTTCATGCTCGAAACGGCCTGTCGCGATATTCCGGCCCTCAAACAAGCCTTTCCCGGTTGTTCGATTGCCGTCAACCTCTCGGCGCAGCACTTCACGCAGCCCTCGCTGGCCGACGACATCTCCGAGACGCTGGCCGCGCGCGCGGTGACGCCGGATTCGATCAAGCTCGAGATCACCGAAACCGCCGTGATGACCAACGCGGTGTACGCGCGCACCACCCTCGAACGGCTGCGCGAGATCGGGCTGCAGATGGTGCTCGACGATTTCGGCCAGGGGCACTCGTCGCTGGCCTACCTCCAGCGTCTCCCGATCGCGGGGCTCAAGATCGACCGCAGCTTCGTCGAAGCGCTGGGCGCGAACTCGCCCGCCGAAGAGATCGTGCGCAGCATCGTCGCGCTGGCCGTGACGCTAGGGCTCTACACCGTCGCCGAAGGCGTCGAGACGCGCGAGCAGCTCGCGATCCTGCGCGCGTTGGGCGTGGTGTACGCGCAGGGATATCTCTTCGATCCGGCGCGCGACGTCGATTCGGTGCTCAGCGGACGCGCGGTGCGGTCGGGCACGTAACGATCCAAGCGTTCAGGCTCAAGCGTTTGAGGATCGCCGTGACGCGGTAGGCGGCGTCGGCCGGGCACGTCTTTTGCACGAACCGGCCGGACGCGATGCCGTATTCGACGTCGATCGCCGCGGCGTTGCGTGCGGTGTAGCCCGCGAACTGTCCGCACCAGCGTTGGACGTAACATTGCTCGAGCACGGCGTAGTCGAAGAGCCGGCTCAGCTGCGCGACCTGCGCGCCGTCGTTCTTTTGAGCCACCGTCAGCCCGAGCGAATGGGCTTCGCCGGCGACCCACGCGTCGTACGTCAGTTGCTCGCCGGCCGTGAGAGGAAAGCCCGTCGCGTTCTGGTAGCCGTCGATGTTGTCGGGATCGGCACCGTCGAAGCCTTTGGCTCTACACAACTCGAAACGCTTGGCCATGATCGGCTCGAGAATCGACGTCTGCCTAACGTCGAGCCAGCGCTCGCCGGGCCATCCGCCGTCGGGCTTTCCGAGGACCTTGGCCGGAAACGTTTTGGCATCGGGGCGCCAGTTCTCCCAGGTTCCCACGGAGATGTAGCAAACCGCGTGGCGCCCCCGTGCGTGCAGCGCCGCTACTTGCGCGGACGTCGTATCGAAGAGATCGACATCGTAGGTATCGGCGGCCACGTTCGTATCGAGCGTGCCGTCGTACTGAATTTGGTAGCTGGTTCCGGCGGCGGGAATCCAGCGCGCCGCCCGCGTGGCGGCCGGTGCGAAGCCGGGCGCGGATGGGCCGGAAGCGTTGGCAACGGGCGAGGCGCAGCCGGTCAGCGCGCAGAGCAGGAGCGCGATCTTCCACGGCGCCGCATGGCGCGGGGATGGTCTGGGCGAACCGTTCGAACGTGAAATCGTTCCCACTTCTTCTCCTCCTCGCATGCGCCGCGTGTTCGACGGCGGCGCCGTACGCTACTACCGTCGGCGCGCTCAAGCCGGGCTCGACGATGGAAGTGCACGTCGCCTCCGCGACGGTCAGCGCGTTCCAGCCCGAGATCGGCGCGCCGCACGATCGTTTTACCGTCTCCGCAACGGCAGCAGCCAAGGGCACGCCGCCGCCGGCGCCGACGATTCGCCCCACGCGGACCGGGATTCTAGTCGACGCGCCCTACCCGTTGGCAAACCTGCTGCTGCGCGTGCCGGACGGCGTGACGCTGGTGGTCGTTTCGCGATCGGGCGACGTTCGCGCGACCAACGTGCAAGGCCCCGCGCGGCTCTTCGCGGGGAACGGCAACGTGCAGGCGATCGTTCCGGGCTACGCGCAGGCGCTGGCGGTGAACGGGAACTTGGGGATTACCATCGGCGGAACGACGTGGCCCGGCACGCTGCATTTCGGCACCGGCCGCGGCGACATCGTGATCTGGATCAACGAGGGAGCCGCGTTCCGCGTGCACCTGCACACCGACGACGGGACGCTGTTTACCGACTTCGATCTGCGCGGTTCGTCGGCCGGAAAGTCCGAGACGATCGACGGCGCGGTCAACGGCGGCGGCGCGCAGCGCATCGACGTCGAGACGCGCGCCGGGACGATCCGCCTGCTACGCCTGCATCCCGAGGCGTGAGCGCGCGAGCAGCGACTCGCGCGCCTTCACCAGGCGCACCATCGCCTCGTTGAACGGCGTCGGCGTCCCGGTGCGGCGGCCGAACGCCACCACGGCGCCGTTGATGTGATCGATCTCGCTGGGATGGCCGGATTCCAAATCGAACGCCATCGAGCTCTTCGCGTCCGCACCTAGCGCGATCACTTCGGTTACGTACTGCCAGGGATTGACGAACGGCAGATTGATCTTGAGCGCCGCCGCGACGGCCGCGGCCTCGTCGGCGAGCGATTCGGCCAGACGCGCCGCGTTGGGGTCGCGCGGAATCTCGCCGGATTCGCAATCGAGCAGCGCCGAGAGCGCGTTGATCGCCGCGTTGGCCACGAGCTTACCCCAGAGATGCGGACGGATATCGTAGACGACGGCGGCGCGCAACCCGCTGGCGACGAGCAGATCGGCGATCGTGCGCGACGTTTTCGGCGCCGCCGAGATCGAACCGATGATCGTATTGCCGCCGTCCGAGCCCCGCACGCGACCCGGGCCGAGCGTCTGCGACGATTCGGTGGTGATCCCTAGCACGACCGGCACCGCGCCGCCGAGCGCGGTCTTGATCGCGTCTTCGTTTCCGACGCCGTTCTGCAGCGAAACGACCGGCGCCGACGGGTCGAGCTGCCCGGCAAAGGGCCGCAGCGCACGCAGCGTGTCGACCGCCTTGACGAAGAGGAAGAGCATCTGCGAGCCGTAGAGCTCGCGCGCGCTCGACGCGACGTCGACCCGCCGCGGCGCGGCGTCGTTGACGCGCAGGCCGTCGCGCGCGATGGCGGCCGCGACGTGCTCGTTGCTGTCGAGCATCGTGACGTCGCACGTGTCCGCGAGATGAAAGCCGAAGAGCGTGCCCATCGCGCCGGCACCGACGATCCCGACTCGCGGCCGCGATAGCTGCGCCGGCGTTGCCTGCGTCACGTCAGAACTGATACTGCAGCCCGGCCGTGTTCCGGCGGGACGCGTGCGTCATATCGCGCTGCCCGAAGAAGAGCGTCGTCCCGGGAGCGAGCCGCACGTTGCCGTAGAGATCGATCATCGGGTAGGTGAGATCGTAGATCCGCGTCTCCAGACCGAAACGGCTCGTCGGCGAACCGTAGCGCGCGAGCACGCCCATTTGCGAGTAGAGCACGCCGCCGCCGAAGGTGAAGTTCCCCTTGTTCTGCTGGAGCACGGCGTTCCACGTGGTGTTGTTGCCGATCGAGTTCGCGCCGAACATGAGGTTGGTGGCCGCGTGCGGCAGCACGAGCACGTTGAGATCTCCCAGCGGACCCTGGCTCTTGGTCATCACGGGGTTCAGCCCCGGATTCTGCTGCGGAGAAAGGCCGCTCAGGCGCACTTGCAGCGCCACCAGGTTGGCGGCGAGCGACGAGAGCTTGCCCTGGAGCGCTTGGCGCTTGGCCGGCGTCAACGCCGACGTCGCGGGCGCGCCCGTTCCGCTCTGTCCGGGCTGACCGCCCGGGCCCGAAGGCGTCACGGGATACGGCGAGCCGCTCGGGACGGTGTACGGCGGGGCCGGGGTCGCTCCGGCGTCGACGCCGTAAACGCTGCTGGTGCCGCCGAGCTCGCCTAGCAGCGAGTTCGACTTCTGCATGACCGCGTCGAGATTGGCGATCGTGCTGCGCATCTGCGCCTGCGTCTGCGGATCGCCCGTGACGGTTCGCAAGTCCTTGGCGAGGGCCGCGAGCGTCGCCGTGGCGTCGGCGATGCTCTGCGTGGTGGCAAGCACGTTCGCTTTGAGGCGCGGATCGGTCGCCAGGCCCTGCACCGAGTTCATCGTCTGCTCGAGCGCTACCGACGTCGAGTTCAGGCGATCGAGCAGGCTCGTGACCTTCTTCGAATCCGTCGTGGCCGACGCATTGAGCGTCTCGGAGAGCTGGTCGATGTTCGCGCTCGCGGTGGTCAGGCTGGTTTGCAAGCTCGAGCCGATCGTCGCCAACTGCTGCGAAAGCTGCTGCATCGAGTTGTTCGCGGTCACCGTGAGCGCGTTGGCGTTGTTCAACGTCGTCTGCAGCGTGTCGAGCAGCTTGGGCGTGCGCGCTTCCAGCTCGGACATCACCGTGTCGAACCGTTTGATCTCGCCTTGGCCTTGCTGCAGCAGGTCGGCGATGGTCGCTGAGTTGCTGCCCTCGGGCTGCTGATCGACCGGCAGCACTTGGCGTGGCAGCAGCGCGATCCCGGGATGGGCCGCCGGGGGAACGATCAGGACGTTGGGCGAGCCCGTGAGCGGCGCTTGAATCAAGAACTTCGAAGCGGCCGGAATGTCGATGTCCCGATTGACGGCCAGGATGACGTCGACGGTGTTGTCGGGCAATAGGTGGATGCCGTCGACCGAGCCGACGTTGACGCCGCTGAAATAGACGAGCGCTCCCTGCGTCAGCCCGGCGGCCGACTGAAAGTGCACGCCGATCGTATAGCCGGTCGTCCGCGTCCCCAAGTTCGTGATGTAGTAGAAAATCCCGAACAGAAAGAGGAGCGCGAGCAGCGAAAAGGCCCCGACCTGAGCTTGCCTCGTCATACGGCCTCGGTATTACTCCAAGTTGCCGAAAGGGCCTCGTCCGGAGCGGGCCTGGGGCCCGGCCCAGCCGGGTGGGCGGGCGCCGCCGGGGCCTTCGGCGACCGGCCGGGCGGCGCGCGACGAATGGCCCGGGCGCGAGCTTGCTAGATCGGGATCGGACCGACCTCGGAGCCTTGGATGAACTGCTGCACGATCGGGTTGGGCGAGTTGCGGAAATCCTCGACGCGGTCGTAGGCGATCACGGCGCCCTCGAAGAGCATCGCGACGTAATCCGCCATCATGTAAATCGATTGCAGGTCGTGCGAAATCACCACCGCCGTGCCGTTGAGCTGCTGGCGCAGCTTGACGATCGTCTCGGTAATCAAATGCGTGACGATGGGGTCGAGGCCGGTCGTCGGCTCGTCGTAGAGGATCAGTTCGGGGCGCGTGACGATGGCGCGCGCGAAGCCGGCGCGCTTGAGCATTCCGCCTGAGAGCTCGCTCGGAAGGTTATCGTAGGTATGCGATAGCCCGACGCTATCGAGCGACTCGACGACCTTCTTGCGAATCTCCGCCGAGGAGAGCTTCGAATGCTCTTGCAGCGGCAGCGCCACGTTCTCGCCGATCGTCAAGCTGTCGAGCAACGCGGCGAACTGAAACGAGAGGCTGATCTTCTGCCGTACCGGGATGAGCTGGTCTTCGCTGAGGTGGCAGATATCTTGCCCGCGCACGTACACGTGCCCGTCGTCGGGGCGCAGCAGGCCGTCGAGCAGCCGGACGATGGTCGATTTTCCCGCGCCCGAAAGGCCGACGATGCACGTGATCGCGCCTTCCACGATATCGAGGCTGCAGTTGCGCAGCACGACGCGGTCGCCGAAGGAGAGCGACACGTCGACCAGCCGTGCGACGAACCCCGAGCCGTCCTCGCGTTGCGCCTCCACGTCAATGCCCGCCGAAGAGCAAGAACGAGAGCACGAAGTTCGAGATGAAGATCAAGATGATCGACAACACGACCGCGCTGGTGGTCGATTTGCCGACCCCGGCGGCGCCGCCCTTGGTCGACAAGCCTTGATACGCCCCGACCATCGCGATGATGACGGCGAAGACCAGCGATTTCACCAGACCCTTGACGACGTCGTCGAACCCGATCGTCTGCCGGACCGACGACATGAACGTGTCGTACGAAATGTGCGCGTAGGTATACGCGATCCACATGCCGCCTAAAATCGAGACGACGTCGGCGAAGACCGTGAGCATCGGCAGCATCAGCAGCATCGCCAGCAGGCGCGGCACCACCAGGAAGCGCGACGGCTCGAGGCCCATCGATCGCAGCGCCTCGATCTGCTCGGTGACCACCATCGAGCCCAGCTCGGCGGCGATCGCCGCTCCGACGCGTCCGGCGACGACCACCGCGGTGAGCATCGGGCCCAGTTCGCGCACGGTGCCGTACGCCACCGCGCCGCCGACGAGCGTGCCGACGCCGTACTGCACGGCCTGCTGCGCCGACTCCAGCGAGATCACCATGCCGGTGAACAGCGAGGTGAGCACGACGATGATCCACGATTGCACGCCCAGCAAGGCGCACTGCGAGATGGTCTCGGCGACGCGAATGCGCAGCTTGACCAAGAAGCCGGCCGACTCGAGCGAGAGCAGCGTCAGGCCGCCGGCGTATTCGAAGAATCCGGTCGTCGCGCGGCCGAAGCGATCGAGCATCCTCACAAGCCGGCCGCCTCTTCGAGCACCGCTTCGGTCGCCTCGATGCGCTTGACGGCGACGCCGCGCTCGGCGGTGAGATTGAACACGACCTGGTTGGCCTGTTCGAGGCGCCGGTCGACGTCGCGCAAATGGCCTCGCGCTTCGCGCGCGAAGGCTTCGAAGTAGCGCCGGACCGCGCCGACGTACGCGTCGCGAACCTGCGCGCCGGCCTCGCCCGCGGCGATGGCGGCTTCGACGTCGGCTTGCGCGCGTTTCATCGCTCGATCGGTAATGTGGAAGCCGCCGACGCGCGCCGCCAGCGCGGCCAGGCTCGGATCAACCGGCATGCGTGGGCGCGGGCGCTCCCAGCGCCGTTTGCTGGAATGCGAAGAGCTGCCGGATGCCGCCTTCGGCCAGCGCCAGCATCGTATCGAGATCGCGCCGGTCGAACGGCGCCGCTTCGGCGGTGCCCTGCAGCTCGACGAAACGTCCGGCGTCGGTCATGAACACGTTCAAATCGACGTGCGCGCGGCTGTCCTCGTCGTAGGCGAGATCGAGCAGCGGAAAGCCGTCGACGATCCCGACCGAGGTGGCGGCGACGCAGCCCTGGAGCGGCCAGCGCGCCTTGTCGGCAGGGTCGAAGCTCTTGCGCAATGCGAGTGCGAGCGCGACGTAAGCACCGGTGACGGCGGCGGTCCGGGTGCCGCCGTCGGCCTGCAGCACGTCGCAATCGATCCACACGGTGCGTTCGCCGAGCTTGGCCGTGTCGGTGATGGCGCGCAACGCACGACCGATGATGCGCTGGATCTCGTGCGTGCGTCCGCCGATGCGGCCCTTGGAGGCCTCGCGCTGGGTGCGATCCTGCGTCGCGCGAGGCAGCATGGCGTACTCGGCGGTCACCCACCCGAGGCCGCGCCCCTTCATCCACTGTGGGACGCGCTCTTCGAGCGTGGCCGCGCAGAGCACGCGCGTGTTGCCGACGCCGATCAGCGCGCTGCCTTCGGCGTACTTCAGAAAGCCCGGTTCGATGGTGACCGGGCGAAGCTCGTCGGGTCGCCGCCCGTCGCTACGCATCATACCGGGGGCGTGATTCGAGCGGGGCGCGCGAGTTCCGCCTTACTCGGAACGGGCCGATTCGTCCTCGGAGAGGCGGTCGACGATGTGGCGCGCGTACCACGCAGCCCAGTTCGGATCGGCGCGGCCGATGCGTTGCTCGTAGACGGCGTGCGCGCGCTCCGCCTCCAGCAGGATCTCGGCGAGACGGTCGACCGGCCGATCGCCCAAATCGACGCGCACGCGCCTACTCCACCGTCACGGTCTTGGCGAGGTTGCGCGGCTGGTCGACGTCCTTGCCCTCGATGTCGGCGATGTGATACGCGAGCAGCTGCAGCGGGATGACGTTGACGATCGGCGAGAGGAGCTCGTCGACGCGCGGGACGTAAAACACGTGGTCGGCGATCGACTTCGCCTCGGCGTCGCCGTGATTGGCGACGACGATGACGGGCGCTTCGCGCGCCTTCGACTCCATGAGATTCGAAAGCATCTTCTCTCGCACGCGGTCTTCGGTCATGATCCCGACGACCGGAACGCTCGGGTCGAGCAGCGCGATCGGGCCGTGTTTCATCTCGCCCGCCGGGTAACCCTCGGCGTGGATGTACGAGATTTCCTTGAGCTTGAGCGCGCCCTCGAGAGCGGTGGGGAAGTTGACGTAGCGGCCCAGGAAGAGCACGCTGTGCGCCTTGCGGATCTCGCGCGCGACGCGGCGAATCTCGTCGGAGGTGTTGAGCACCACGTCGACGGCGGCCGGGAGCAGCTTGGTGCCGTCGGCGATCTCGTGAAGGCGCCGCGCGTCGGCCGTCCCTCGCACCTGCGCGAGGTAGAGCGCGAAGAGCGTCATCGCGGTCACTTGCGAAACGTACGTTTTGGTAGCGGCGACGCCGATCTCGGGGCCGCCGCGCGTGTAGAGCGTGCCGTCGGCGATGCGGCTGAGGTGCGATCCAAGAACGTTGCAGATGCCGAGCACCGCGCTGCCGGCTTGTTTGGCGATGCGCACGGCTTCGATCGTATCGGCGGTCTCGCCCGATTGCGACATCGCGATCACCAGCGCCGTCGGATCGATCACCGGATCGCCGTAGCGGAATTCGCTGGCCAGCTCCATCTCGACCGGAACGCGTACCAGCGAACGGAGCAAGTACATGCCGACCATGCCGGCGTGATAGGCGGTGCCGCACCCGGTGATCGCGATCTTGTTGAGCGCTTTGAGCTGCTCGACCGACACGTTGCCGAGCTCGCGCGCCAAGTGCACGCCGCCGCCGTCGTCGATGCGCCCGGCCAGCGTCTCTTTGATGACGTTGGGCTGCTCGAAGATCTCTTTGAGCATGAAATGCTTGAAGCCGCTCTTTTCGGCCGACGTGGCGTCCCACGTGACTTGAACGACGTCGCGATGGATCGGCGCGCCGTGATAATCGCTCAGCCGGTAGCCGTCGCGGCCGACGACCGCGATCTCGCCTTCCTGCAGAATGATTTCGCGCCGCGTGTACGGCAGGATGGCCGGCGTATCCGAGGCGACGTACATCTCGCCCTCGCCTAGGCCGATCACCAGCGGGCTGGCGCCGTTGCGCGCGAAGACGAGGTGATCGGGGTCGTCGCTGGAGATCACCCCCAGCGCGTAGGCGCCGCGGACCTCGTGCAGCGTTTTGCGCACGGCTTGCTCGAGATCGCCGTCGTAGTGCATCTCGATGAGGTGGGCCAGCACCTCGGTGTCGGTCTCGCTGCTGAACGTATGCCCGAGTTCGAGCAGGCGGGCGCGCAGCGAGGAGTAGTTTTCGATAATGCCGTTGTGCACCACGGCGATTCGCCCGGCGCAATCCATGTGCGGGTGGGCGTTGGCGTCCGAAGGCCGGCCGTGCGTCGCCCAGCGCGTGTGGCCGACGCCGACCGCCCCGCTGAGCTTCTCGCCGTTGCGCAAGCGCTCGGCCAGGCGCGAAAGCTTCCCCTCGGCTTTCGACCCGGCGAGATTTCCCTCGGCGTCGATTACCGCGATGCCGGCGCTATCGTAGCCGCGATACTCCAGGCGCTGCAAGGCGTCCAGAATGATCGGGACGCTGTCGCGCTGGCCGATGTATCCGACGATCCCGCACATGGCGCGCCCTTACTTGATCCCTTCGCGGGTGCGGTGGTAGGAGATCTTCCCTTCGGCGATCTCGTCGAGCGCGATCGAGACCGGCTTGTTGGGATTGATGCTCTCTTTGTCGACGAGCGGCTCGCTGGCGAAGTACTCGCGCCGGTCGCCCGGCGGCAGCTGCTGCACGCGGATCCAGTTGTTGAGCTGGCGCGCGCGGCGCGTGACGATGTTGACGAGGCTGAACTTCGAGTCCGCGTGCTTGAGCAGCGCGTCCAGATCTCCGAAAACCGATTTACTCAAAACGTATTCCTTGCTTAGACGAGAGGGTTACGACGATTCGACGCGTGCGAGCGAATCGTCGTCGTACCGGTGGATGCGGAAGCGCTCGGCGTGCAGGATCGCCTGCAGATCGAGCACGGCCTGCTCCGGCCGGCCTTGTTCGTTGACGACGAGGTAATCGAACCTGCGGATGAACTTCATCTCCTGCTGCGCGATCTCCAGGCGTCGCGCGATCTCTTCGTTGGTCTCCGTGCGCCGGGCCAGCAATCGGTCCCGCAGGTGCGAGAGCCGGTCCGGTACCAGGAAGATCAGGACCGCGTCCGGGTAGCGCTGCTTGACGGCGAGCGCGCCGTTGACTTCCGGCTTCATGATCACGTCGTACCCTTGCGCGACGCTCTCCTGGATGTAATCTCGCGGCGTCCCGTAAAGGTTGCCGTTGTACTCGCGCCACTCCAGCAGCCCGCCGGACTCCCGGCGCCGTTCGAACTCCTGCGGCGTGAGAAAGAAGTAGTGCTCGCCGTCGGCCTCGCCCTCGCGCGGCGGACGGGTCGTGGCGGAGATCGAGTACCGGATGCGCGGCATCCGCTCCCGGACCGCATCGACCAGCGTATCCTTGCCCGCCCCGGACGGGCCTGAAACGACGAAGAGCAGTCCAGGGCCGGCGATCAAGCGAACTCCACCAATCTGAACGTCATCTGTTCCCACGGGAGGGTTGGTTAACCTCGTATGGCACTCTCACTTGCCGCAATCCTGGCCGAAGCTGCCAAGCGCCACCCCCTCCGAACCGCCCTGATCTTCGGGGACGAGCGCATTCCCTACGCCGACCTCTGGGAGCAGGCCCGGCGCTACGCCGCCGCCTTGCGGGCGCGGGGTATCGGCCCCGGCGACCGGGTGGCCATCATGATCCCCAACGTGCCCGACTTCCCGCGAGCCTACTACGCCATCCTGAGCCTGGGTGCCGTGGTCGTGCCCGTGCACGCGCTCCTGACCGCGCGTGAGGTGGCCTACCTGCTGCGCGATTCCGAAGCGAAGCTGCTGATCTGCGCCGGGCCGCTCTTGGAGGCCGGCCTCCCGGGAGCCCGCGAGGCCGGCATTGCCTGCCTCTCCCTCTTGGCCGCGCCCGAGGCCGCCGACGGCGACCTGGCCGCGGCCGCGGCCGGGCTCGACCCGCTCCCCGCCTACGCAATGAGGGAGAGCGAGGACGACGCGGTGGTGCTCTACACGAGCGGCACGACGGGCTTGCCCAAGGGCGCGTTGCTGACCAACGGCAATCTCGTGCTCAACGCGACGCTCAACGCCTCCGACATTCTCGCGCTGACGCCCGACGACGTCTTCCTCGGAGCCCTTCCGCTCTTTCATTCCTTCGGGCAGACCTGCGTGATGAATACCGCATTTCGCGTCGGCGCGTGCATCGTGCTGATGCCGCGCTTCGAGGCCGCGCTCGCGCACAAGCTGCTGGTCGAGCGCGAGGTGACGGCGTTCGCCGGCGTTCCGACGATGTATCTCGGCCTGCTCGAGGCGGCCAAGAGCGATCCCCGACCGACTCGCTTGCGCATCGCCGTCTCGGGCGGCGCCGCGCTTCCAGCCGCGGTGCTCGAGGCGTTCGAAGCGCGCTTCGGCGTGCCGATCTACGAGGGCTACGGGCTCTCGGAGACCTCTCCGGTGGCCAGCTTCAATCAGGCGTGTTTCGGGCGCAAACCGGGCACGGTCGGATGCGGCATTTGGGGCGTCGATCTCGCGGTCGCGCGCCCGGAGATCGAAGAGCGCATCGAGTTTTTGCCCGACGGCGAACTCGGCGAGATCGTCATTCGCGGCCACGCCGTCTTCAAAGGCTATCTCAACAATCCCGAAGCGACGCGCGCGTCGATCGTCGACGGCTGGTTTCGCTCCGGAGATCTGGGAACGCGCGACGCCGACGGCTTCATCACCATCGTCGATCGCAAGAAAGACATGATTCTGCGCGGCGGCTTCAACGTCTACCCGCGCGAGGTCGAAGAGGTGCTCATCCGCCATCCGGCGGTCGAAAACGTCTCGGTGATCGGCGTCCCTCATCCGACGCACGGCGAAGAGGTCGCCGCGATCGTCGTGCTCGCGGCCGGCGCGGCGCTCGACGCCGCGATGCTGATCGAGTGGTCGCAACGCGAGCTCGCGCGGCACAAGTATCCCCGACGAGTGCATTTCGTCGACGCGATGCCGCTCGGCCCGAGCGGCAAAGTGCTCAAGCGCGAGTTACGCGAACGCTTCAGAGACGGCGGCTAGATCGCGGTCGAACAGAGCGCGCGCTGCATCGCGTCTTCGACGGCCGGGTCGATCGCGGTGCCGGCCGGGCGCACGTACGTGACGACCAGCGCCTTGCCGTTGGTCACCGCAAACGCATCTTCGAGCACGTCGCCGCCGGGAAGCGCGAACGTCGCCATCGCGGCCCTTCCGGGGCACGGCGCGAAGACGTCGCTGCGCGAGAACTTGGCGCCGTGGTGCTGCAGTACGACGTTGACGGCCTCTTGGCTGGCCAAGTCTTGGAGCGTGCCGGAGAACGCGCGCTGCGCGTACGCATATCGCTGCGCGCCGCTCGACCAGGCCGCGCTGGCGCCGGGCTGCGGCTGCCATCCCGACGGAGCGGGCGACTGGTGGGCGCAGGCCGCCAACAGTGCGGCGGCCGCGAAAACGCTTGCAAAGGTACGCCGGTTCACAAAGCCGATTCTTCCCGAGATGCCGCCGCGACCCTCGCGCCACACCGCCCGCACCGTCCGATCGTGCTGACCGACTGGGTTCTCACCGCGCGCCTCGCGCACGAACTCGACGAGCGCCTGCGCGGCGCGCGCGTCACGGCGGCGGGACGGCTCGCCGACGGCCGCATCGCGCTGGCCCTGCGCACGCGCGGCGGCCCGGAGCTGCTGGCGGTCGATCTCTTCGCCTCACCGCCGCTGATGACGCTCGAGCCGCCGGAGACGCCGCTTGCCGCCGAGCCGGGCTTCGCGCGGGCGCTCGACGCCACCGTCCGCGGAATGAGCGTCGTCAAGGTGCGCGCCCGCCGCGGCGACCGGCTCGTCGCGCTCGATCTCGCCGCGCGCTCGCGCTTCGGCGTCGGCGACGAGGCGCAGCTGTATTTCGAGCTGGTGCCCCGCTTCGGCAACGCGGTGCTCGTCAAACGTGGGACGACCGTGGCCGCGCTCAAGGAGTTCTCGCTGGCCGAGAACGGCCGCCGCGCCGTGAGCGCCGGCATGGCCTACGAGCTGCCGCCGCTCCCGCCGGCGGCCGCCGGCCATCCGCTGGCACCCCTCGTCGACGACGGCCGCGCGTACCAGGGCGAGCTCTACGTGTACCGTCGCGACGACGCCGCGATTGCCGCAGCGCACGTCGCGCCGCTCGAGGTCGCCGGCACCGGGCCGCCGCAGCGCGTGCCGTCGCTGCTGGCGGTGTTCGCCGAACTGCGAGCGCAGCGGATGGCGCGCGGCGAGCGCGAGCGCGTCGGCCGCCGCAAGGCCGCGCTGGCGAAGCGGCTCGACGCGCGCGAGCGCAAGCTGCGCGACGAGCTGCAATCGCTCGCGAAGAAAGCCGAGCGCGCCGGCGAGCGCGAGTGCCTGCGCGCCGAGGGCGAGGCGATCTTTGCGACGCTGCACGAACTCGCGCCGGGCGAGCGCGACGCCGCCAAGGAGCGCGCCGCGGAGCTCTTCGCGCAGTACAAGAAGCTGGGAACCGCGCGTCCGCACCTCGAGCGGCGCCGTGCGGCCGTCGAGGCCGCGCTGGCCGCGGTCGAGGAACTGCGCTGGGAGAGCGAGCGCGCCGGCGATGCCGACCTCGACGCCGTCGAATCGGCGGTAGCGCAACTCGAGCCGTACCGGACGCGCGCCGGAGGCGCGCCGGCACGCCGGGCGAAGCGCGCGCCGCTGGAAATTCGCACGGCGGGCGGCTCGCGCATTCTCATCGGTCGAAATCCCGCCGAAAACGCCGACCTCACCTTTCGGATCGCTCGCCCCAACGATCTCTGGTTTCACGCGCAGGGCATTCCCGGCGCGCACGTGGTGCTGGCGCGCGACGACCGCTCGCCGCCCGGCGACGAAGACGTCGAACGGGCTGCGTCGCTGGCGGCGTACTATTCGAAGGCTTCGGCGTCGGCGAAGGTGCCGGTCGACTACACGCTACGCAAGCACGTGCGCAAACAGCAAGACGCACCGCCCGGCTTGGTTTGGTACACCCATCCCAAGACGATCGCGGTGCGTCCGCAGTCCGAAGCGGCGGTTTAAGGCAGGCGCGCCTCGCACGCCTTCCAATCGACGTTGGCAAAGAACGCTTCGATGTATTTCGCGCGCTCCGACGGCTTGTAATCGCGAATGAACGCGTGCTCCCACACGTCGAGCACGAGAATCGGCTCGAACGCGGCGGGATGGCCGTACTCGTGGTCGTTGATCCAGAAGTTCGAGATGCGCCCGTTCTTCGGATCGCAATACGCGATGGCCCAGCCCACGCCGCGCATGCCGCCGGTCGCGATGAAATCCTTCTTCCACGCGTCGAAACCGCCGTACGCAGTACCCAGCGCTTCGTAGAGGCGTCCCGAGGTCGGCGGGCCGTTCGCGTTCTTGGTCATGTTATCGAAGTAGTACTCGTGCAGACGCATGCCGTCGTACTCGAAGCCGAGCCGGCGAACGAGCTCGGCGAACGCCGGATTGGCGCCCTGATTCTCGCCGCGCTCGCGCAGGTCGGCAAGCCGCTCGTTGAGCAGGTTCGCATTCTTCACGTAGCCTTCGTAAAGGCCGAAGTGCATTTCGAGCGTGCCGTCGGAGATGCCGGTCAGGCCGCTGAGATCCCACTTCTTGGGCGTGTAGATCTGCGAGGTGGGGGCTGCGTTCATTGAACAACGATCCTTTCTCACGACTCGTGAGAGCGGGAACTCACTCCAAGGTGTTTTGCCTACCCGGCTGCTTGCTGGTTCAAACGCATCTTCTGCAGGCCGGGCAAGCGCCGCGTTTCCTGTGCGGCGCGAGCAATCCCTGTCGCTCGCGCCGCAGGAGCTCCCCGGGGGCTACCCGACGCTGCCGCCGGTGGTCGTCACGTAGACTCTGACGATCGCCTTTTGACCGTGCGCGTCGGCGATCGTCACGTCGCACTTCCCGGCCTTGAGCGACTTCAGGTCGAAGGTCGCGTTCGGCCCGGAGAGTTTGGTTTCGAGCAGCGCGACGATGCCTTTGCACCCGGCCGGTGCCGTCGCCACGAACGTGCCGGCGTAGCCGGCCTCCGAGGCCGTGACCGGCGCGATCGCGCCCGCGACGGTAAACGACACGACGTTCGGCGCGACGCCGAGCGCCGCGAGCGCCGGCGAGACCGCCGCGGGGGCATCGAGTTGGCGTGGCTGGAGAAAGCCGCCGGCCGGTGCGCTGCACCCGGCGAGTAGCGCGCATGCCGCTGCGGCGGCGATGAGTGAACGCGTCATGTTAGTACACCAGCTTTCCGATATGCGGCGTGCCGACGTTGGAAGGTTCGGCGAACCACAGCGAGCCGTCGTTCGCGACGGCAATGCCTTTCAAGGCCAGCGCCGTTTGCGGCGAGGCGTACTCCGTGGTGGCTCCGGAGGTCGTCATCCGTCCGATCCGGTCGAGACCGCTCTCCGTAAACCACAGCGCGCCGTCGGCGCCGACGACGATCCCCATCGGCACCGCGTTCGGCGTGGCCGTTGGAAAGTTCGTCACCGAAAACGAGGACGTGTAGACGACCCCGACGGTGCTCAAGTTGAGATCCGTAAACCAGACGTTCCCATCGGGACCGCGAACGATTTGCGTGGGCGCAGCGCCGGCCGGCAGCGAGAGCTCGGTGATCGTTCCGAAGAGGTTGCTGATCCTTGCGATCTTCCCGGCGTTCTGCTCGGTGAAATAGAGGTTGTTATCCGCGGCGCCGGCGATGCCGTACGGCGCCGATCCGGCGGTGGGGCTGCTGGTTTCGCCCGCGATGCCGTTGGTCATCCCTTGATACCCGATGTGATTTCCGACCGCAGCGGCGTACCACGCGGACCCGTCTCCCCGGTTCGTGAGCAGTTCGGGGCCGTCGCTTCCGAACAAGGTTCCAAACTCCTGAAACGTCCCTGAGGTGGTGACGGCCCCGATCTTGCTGGTGCCGTACTCCGTAAACCACATCCGCCCGTCGCTCCCGGCGATGATGCCTTCGGGCACCGCGCTGGTCGTGGGGATCGCGTACTCCGTCACGACGCCGGCGGGCGTAATCTTCGGCGACGGAGTTGGTGCCCGAATCGGTAAACCACATGTTGCCGTCGGGTCCGGCGGCGATCCATTGGGGCCGGACGCTGGTGGAGGGCACGGCGTACTGATAGAACGTCGGCGTCGGATTCAACTGCGCTTGCGCGCCCCAGGTGCCGTTGGCCGCAACGTCGACCGTAGCCGACGAAAGGGTCCCGCCGTTATACGAAAGCGTGACGCTCGTTCCCGGCGCTTGAACCACCTTCTTCGAGAGCGCGAGCGTTTTGCTGTTCGCGGGATCGTAGATCGAAAGCACCAGCGGCGTCGAGTAATCTCCCGGTCCGACGATGACGTTTTGATCGGCATCGAAGGCCACCGCGTGCACGGCGATGACCACGGCTTTGCCCGCTGCGGGCGCCGGATTGCCGAGCGCGACGCTTACCGAAGCGACCACGCCGTTGAGCGTGGCTTTGATCGTGTTGGCCGCCCCGAGCACCACCTTTTGGGTCACGTCGGCGCGGCTCAAGACGTTGCCTTGGCCGTTCTGCTCGTCGTACACGGCGATCGAGAAGGTATCCGTGCCGACGGGCGCGTCGATCGCGAACGTCGACTTGGGCGCGTTGCCGTATTGCGGCACGCCGCCGTTGACCGCGAACGAAATGCTGCGGGCGGTGGCCGGAATGTAGTGGGGCCGCGGATGGCGCGATTTCCAAGCGATCCGAAGGGTCACGCTGACCCGCGACGCGCGCTTGCTCGGCGCGGCGCGGAATGCCGCCGCGGGCGCGGCGGCCGCGGCGACTGGGCGTTCGGCGGCGGGCGGAAGACCGCCCGAGGGCAGGAGCGACGAGCCGGCGTGACCTCCGCACGAAGCTAAGAGGAGCGACGACGTCACGAGCGTCGCTCGTAAGGAACGGTGCATACGATGGGCCTCCCCCAAGTGCGAGACGATGAGCCACACGATGGGGAGCCACACCGATCCCCAGGCTTACCCTACCACGGGGGCGTCCACGATACGTCCACGAGGGGCGGCTACGCGCGCGAGGCGATCCTTACGACGTCGACCGGCTCCTCGAAACCCTTGATCGCGACCCGCTCGCGCTCGATGCGTCCGGCCTGCGATTCCAGCCGCGCTGCGACCGCCGGGCGGACGGCGATCGTGCCCGCGAGGGTGACCTCGCCCGCCCGTGCGAGCGACTGCAGCCGGGCCGCCATGTTGACGGTGGTGCCGAAGTAATCGACGCGGTCGTTGGCGCGCATCGCGATGCACGGCCCCGCGTGAAAGCCGACGCGCAGGCGCAGCGCCTCGCCCTGCGCGCTGATCGTCTGAATGCTGTCGTCCAGCTCGAGGGCTGCGTCCAGGCACTTCGCCGGGTCGACGAAGGCCGCCATGACGGCATCGCCGATCGTTTTGACGATCGCGCCTTCGTGCCGGGCCACGACGTCTTGCACGACGTCGAAATGATCGGTCACGATGCGGAACGCGGGCGCGTCGCCGGTTCGCGAGTACATCGCGGTCGAACCGATGAGATCGGTGAAGAGGATGGCCATGGTTTCGATCGCCATCTCGAGCCCCGGTGCGAGCACCTGCGACGAAAACAAATCGCGAAACTCCTGCAGCGCCGTGACGTGCGCCGCGGTGGCGATCGTATCGGGCCAGCGGCCGTCTTCGACGCGCACTACGACGTCGTGATCCATCTCGCTCTCGACGCGCAGGCGTACGCTTCCGGCGGCGACGGCGTGCGGCGCGTCGATGCCGGTGAGCGGGTGAATGGAAACGTCCGGCGCGGCTGCGGTTTCGTCGCGCGTGGCGACGAACGGCGCGACGCCGATGCCGACGGCGTTGAGGTCGTACGCGCCGCTTTCGAGTTCGACCTCGAGCTGCGACTGCGTCTGCGCGGGCACCAGCGTTTGGGCGCGAACGTGCGCGCTGCGCTGCGGGCTGGCGATGCAGAACAATCCCTGCTCGGCCGCGCGGCCCAGCGGTTTCGCGTCGAACGTCACCTCGACCGACCGATCGAAGACCGCGTCGAACGGCACGTTGCAGGCCGGGCAGTGGTAGCCGCGCTGCAAGTTCGCCAGCGATTCGATGCCGGGAGTCGGCCCGCGGCAGCCGGGGCAGATCACGCTCCAGCTCATGTTGAACGCACCCAAACGCGTCGCCGTGAGGAACGCGCGCAACGTTTCGCGGCGCGGAAGGTGCCAGGCGTCGGCCAGTTCGTAGGGGCGCATGCGTTGCAGGTCGCGGTTCTCGGCGCGGTCGACGAAGCCCGCGATGGCGCCCGCCACCCGCGGATCGATGCCGGCGTCGAGCAGCGGCGCGAACGGACCGAGATTCGCCGGCGCCTCGGGGGCGGGTTCGCCGAGTGCCGCCAGTTTTGCGGCGAGCGCGAACGCGCGGTTGGCCCCGCGCTTTCCTTGCGCGGCGATCAGCGCGAGCAACGGCTGCGCGAAGGGCGTCGCGGCCGTCAGCTCGATCTCGACGTCGACGCGCGTGCGGTCCGGGCCGAGTTCGGTGAGCGACGTGCGCGTGAAGAACCGCGCCAGCGGGCCCTCCCGGTAGAGCCGCTCGACGGCGTGAAACGAGGGCACCTGCCAAATGGTGGGGCGTTCCTCCCACTCGAAGAGCACCGGGCCTCGGCGAAACGATGCGATGCGCCTCGTGCCCCCGGTGGCCAGCGGTTCGTATCGCACGGAGATGCGCGGCAAGCCGGCGTGTTCGTTGATCCAATCGGTGTCGGCGAGGTAGCGCCACAACGCTTCGCGCGCTACCGGAAACTCCCAGCTCCACTCGGCCTGCAGGCTCATCGCGCGCGCGGCTCCCGTGCGATCAGCATCGCGTCGCCGAAGGAGAAAAATCGGTAGCGCCGCGCGACCGCCTCGGCGTAGGCGCGCAGCACGCGCCCGCGGCCGGCAAACGCGCTCACCAGCACGAGCAGGCTCGATTTGGGGAGGTGGAAGTTCGTAATCATGGCATCCACGGCGGCGAACTGGTCGCCCGGCGTGATGAAAACGTCGGTCGCATCTTCTCCTGGAACGACGCGGCCGTGCTTTCGGATGTTGCCCTCGAGCGCGCGCACGACGGTCGTGCCGGCCGCGATCACGCGACGGCCCTCGCGGCGCGCCGTCGCAATCGCCTGGGCGGCGCCGGGCGAAATCGCGTAGCTCTCGGCATGCATCGCGTGGTCGTCGATGCGCGAAGCCGCGATCGGGCGAAACGTGCCCAGCCCGACGTCGAGCACGATGCGCGCCGTTTCGACGCCGCGCCGGGCCAGGCGCTCGAAGACGCCGGGGGTGAAGTGCAGCGACGCCGTCGGCGCGGCGACGCTGCCGGGAACCGCGGCGAAGATGGTCTGGTAGCGCTCCTGCGCCTCGGCGCTTTCGTTGTGAATGTACGGAGGGAGCGGCAGCGTACCGGCCAGCTCGAGAAAGCGCTCGAAGGGGACGCGCAGCGCGAACTCGATCTCGCGAACGCCGTCGTCGAGCGCTTCGCGCACGATCGCCTCGCCGAGCTCGCCGAAGAGCACGCGGTCGCCGGGGCGCAGCCGTCGCGCGGGGCGCGCCAGCGCGCGCCAGCGCGAGGCGTGCGGATCGTACCGCGGGCCGCGCGCGGGATGCAGCAGCAAGAGTTCGACGCGCCCGCCGCTGCCGGCCCGCGTGCCGTGCAGCCGCGCGGCGATGACGCGCGTCTCGTTGAGCACCAAGAGGTCGCCGGGGAGCAGCAGCTCGGGGAGGTCCGAGAATTGGCGGTGCTCGATGCGGTCGCCGTCGAGCGACATCAGCCGGCTGGCGTCGCGCACCGGCGCCGGATGCTGGGCGATCAGCTCCGGGGGCAGCGCGAAATCGTAGGCGGCCGTCAGCCGCTCGTCAAGCGCTGCCGTTCGATATCCAAGAAGTTGGTGAGCCGTTTGCGGTCTTCTTCCGTGGCTTCCACGATCAGCACGCCGACCTGGTACGTGTCGGCCGTAAAGGTGCGAATCCAACGGACTTGACCGCGCAACCGTAGGAACGGGTTGCGCTTCATCGTGAACGTGTATTTGCTGCCGACCGGAAGATACTGATCGGCGATCACGCGCATGCCGGTGGGCGAGATGTCGGCGACGGCTCCGCGAAAGAGCATCGCCGAGAGCGGATCCTCAACGACGACGTCGATATACTTGCGTAGACGCAAGTTATAGCGTTTGTCGGCGTCGCTCTGTTCCGTCGCAGCGTCGGGTTTGGCGGTTCCATCAGTCATGCGTCATTTCGGTTCCAGGGAAATACAAGGCGAGAATGTCGCTTACCGTATTGCCGGACAGCGCCATTCCGCGAGCACCCCACTGGCACATCCCTACCCCATGCCCGAGTCCGCCACCTTCCAGCACGAGCTGCGAACCGCTCGCGCGCGTATCGGCGATCAGCAAGCTGCGCACGACGCGAGGCCCGACGCCGAGGCGAAAGGCGCTCCCTTTGACGACCGCGCTTCCCCGCTCGGCGGTCAATTGGATCGTGCGCGCGCGTCCGCTCGCATCCCGGTCGAGCACCGATACGCCGCGCAGCGCGCCAAAAGGCCCCAGCTCGGCGGCGAATCGATCCGCGACGCTCGCAAACGGAACGTTCACCGTCCAGCGGTAGTATGGCGATTGCTGGCAGTACCGGCAGACGACGCCCTCGAGATACGGCGCGCCCGTGCCGCCCCATGCGTCGGCCGCCGACTCGGTGTGGCCTCCGCAGCACGACGAATAGGCGATGCTGGCGAACTCCGGACCGTAGCGCAGCACCGTCCCGGCGGTTGCGTCGACGGCAGCACGGCCGGAGGGCGTCTCCCCGGCCATGCCGGGATAGACTTGGTCTGCCTCGGAGGGCACGACGTCGTACTCGCGCCGCGGGTTGCTCCGCTGCAACACGTAGGTGCGCGCGCAGACCGCCTGCGCCTGGAGCGCGGCCGGCGGCCAGCTCGGCGGCATTTCGTGCGGGACCACGGCATAGAGATACTCCTCCAGGCCGACGACGTTGACGATGCGGCCATCGGCCAGGCGGACGAACGTGCCTCGATAGGCCCGGCCATCGAAGAGGAATCCACCTCCGGGATCGGGTGTGGCGTCGCCCTGGCCCAGCAGGACGCGCAGCGAGGGCGTACGCGAGGTCACGGCCGGATCGACGTCGTCGGCTTGGGCCGCGGCCGCGCGCGGCACGGCGGCGGCCGCAGCCGCCGCCAGCACGAACGTGCGGCGGCGCATCACAGGAGCCGCTCCTGGGCCGGCGTCCCGCGTCCGGAGATTCCCAGCAGCCGGTACGCCGAAGGCGAGGCTTTGCGCCCGCTGGCCGTTCGGATGACGTAGCCTTCCTTGAGCAGATATGGTTCGACCACGTCCTCGAGCGTCTCCGCGTCTTCGGTGAGCGACGCGGCGATCGCCCCGATGCCGGCGGGGCCGCCGCCGTACTGCTCGACCAGGGTGCGCAAGAACGCCCGGTCGAGACGATCGAGGCCGACCGCGTCGACTCCCTCGCGCTCGAGCGCTTCGGCGGCGACTTCGGCGGTGATCCGGCCCTGCGCGCGCACCTCGGCGAAATCGCGAACGCGGCGCAAGAGGCGGTTGGCGACGCGCGGCGTTCCGCGGCTGCGCGAAGCGATCGCGTGCGCGCCCTCGGCGTCGATCGGCACCCCCAAAACGGTCGCCGAACGCGCGACGATCTTCTCCAGCTCCGCGACGCCGTAGTAGTCGAGGTGGTGCACGATGCCGAACCGCTCCCGCAGCGGCGCCGTAAGCATGCCCGCGCGCGTGGTCGCTCCGACCAGCGTGAAACGCCTGAGCGGCAGCTTCAACGTTTTGGCGAACGCGCCGCGATCGACGACGAAGTCGATCTGAAAATCCTCCATCGCCGGGTAGAGAAACTCTTCGACGACGCGGCCCAGCCGGTGGATCTCGTCAACGAAAAAGACGTCGCCCTCTTCGAGCGCCGTGAGAATGCCGACCAGATCCTTGGGCTTCTCCAGCGTCGGGCCGCTCGTCGGGCGAAAGTTTGCGTCGAGCTCGCGCGCGATCAAGCCGGCCAGCGTCGTCTTGCCCAAACCCGGCGGCCCGTAGAAGAGCACGTGCTCGAGCGGTTCGCCGCGCGCTTTGGCCGCGTCGATTGCGATGCGCAAGTTTTCGACCACGCGCTCCTGCCCCACGTAGTCGTCGAAACTGCGCGGCCGCAGGCTCGCGCCGTATACTTCGTCTTCGAGGGTATCGGTGGGATCGACCACGCGCGGATCGGGCGCCGGGTCGGCGGCGTCTTGCGGGCCGATCAGACGTTTTCGCGCTCCGCCCTCTTGCATTAGGGGCGTTCCTTCGACGCGCGCAGGCGGTACATCTGCGCCAGCAGCGCCTCGGCGTCGCCGATCGACGCGTCGCTCTCGAGCGTTTGGCGGATCATCGCTTCGGCTTCGGCAGGCTTGTATTCGAGCTGCAGCAACACCGCCAGCGCTTCGTCGGCGAAGCCCGGAATCGCGGGCGCCTGCGGCTGCGGCGGATCTTGGATCAGCAGAAACTTCGCGACTTTTCCCTGCAGCTTGGCGACGATGTCGCGCGCTTTCTGCTGGCCGATGCCCGGCAAGCGTTTGAGAAAGGCGTAGTCGCCGCGGTCGATCGCGCCGGCGATGGCGGCCATCGGCGCGGAGAACGCGCGCGACGCGGAGCGCGGCCCGATCGACGCGACCGTGAGCAGCGCCTCGAAGAAGTCGCGTTCGATCGCGTTGGTAAAGCCGTAATAGGTGAAGCGCCCGCTGTTGCCTTCCATGTTGACGACGCTGTAGATCTCCAGCGTGACGCGTTCGCCCGCCTGCACCGGCAGCTTCTCGGCGACGCAGGGCGGGAGCACGATCTCGTAGCCGAGGCCGCCGGTCTCGACGACGGCGAGTTCGCCGCCGCGCTCCACCAGCGAGCCGGAAATGCGCGAAAACACGCTAACCGGGCCCGGCGCCGGTGAAGGCCAGCGCGAGCGCGAGCGCGTCGGAGACGTCGGCCGGGCGCGGCGCGGCGCGCAGCCCGAGGAGCTGGCGCACCATCGCGCCGACTTGTTCTTTGCGCGCGCTCCCGGAACCGACGAGCGCGCGTTTGACGCGCGAGTGGCCCAGGGTGTGCACCGCGATCCCCGCCTGCGCGCTGGCCAGGCAGAGCACGCCGCGCGCGTGCGCCATGAGCAGCGCCGTAGGCGGGTGTTTGTATTTCGTGTACAGCTCCTCGATGACGACCAGTTCGGGGTGCGTTTGGGCGATGACGTCGCTGATGCCCGCGTGCAGCTCGCGCAGGCGCTCTTCGAGCGTCGCGTCGACGCGCGGCGTCACGATGCCCGCTTCGACGAGGCGCACGCCGCGCGCGGTGCGGTCGATCACGCCGTATCCGGTGGTGCGCAGGGCCGGATCGATGCCGAGAATGCGCACCGGTGCGTTACTGCGGTCCCGTCCCGTTGACGATCAACGTGACGGGCGATCCGGGAGCGAGCGACGAGCCGACTTCCGGATCGGTGCCGACGACGCGGCCGCCGGCGCCGACCTTCGTGGTGTACTCGATGTGGCCGACGGCGTACCCGGCCGCGAAGAGCGTCGCGCGCGCCGCGTCGACGGCCATGCCCTCGGTATCGGGAACCGCACCGGGAACGGCGAGGGTGATCGTCACCGTCGAACCTTGCGCGACCTGCGTGCCGGGCGGCGGATCCTGCGACAGGATCTGCCCGGTGCCGCTGCTCTGCACTTGGAAGCGCATCGCCGCGACGAGTCCGGCTTGGCCGAGCGCGTCGACGGCGGGCTGATAGGCGGCCCCGACCAGCGGGGGAACCGGAACCATCGCCGCACCCGCCGGCGGGTTGGCGGGGCCGGCCGGCACGGCGTCGACTCCGGTGCTGACCACGGCGTGCACGACGGCGCCGCGTTCGACCTTGTTGCCTGCCGCGACGTCTTGCGACGCGATCGTATCGGCCGGCACGCCGGCCACCGCCGATTGCTGCGACGTGTCGAGCGTGATGCCCATGCGCTGCGCGCGATCCGCAGCGTTGGAGACCGACATGCCGACGAAGTTCGGCAAGACGATCGGCTGCGGTCCGTCGGAGACGACCAGCGTGATGCGCGACCCTTGCCGAACCTGCGTGCCGGGCTTGGGCGTCTGATCGATGACGTTATCTTTCGCGGTCGTGTCGAACTTGCGCTTGATCGTTACGGCGAATCCCTGCTGCTGCAAGCTGCGCTGCGCGTCGAGCGCGCTGTAGCCGCGCACGTCGAGCAGGCCGACGAGCGGCTTGCCGTTGCTCAGCACCAGCTCGACCAGCGCGTCCTTCTCTACTTTCGTGCCGGGCGGGGGATTCTGCCGGATGACGTGATTGGCCGCGACCGTATCGCTCGAGCTCTTGACGAACCGTACGCGCAGCCCCGAGTTGACGATCGCGGCTTGCGCCATCGCGTCGGTCATGTTGGTGTAGTCGGCGACCGCAATCGTCGCGTTCATATCCGGCAATGGACGCCCGAAGAGCAGATAGCCGGCGGCCGTCGCGGCCATCAGCACGACGACGAGCGCGACGAACGGCCACGCGCCGAAACGCCGGCGCTCCGGTTCGTCGTCGGCCACGACGCCGTACGGGCGGTCGGGCATCGGCGAACGCCGCGGGGGCGGCAGACGCGAGGCGCGCGCGCCCGGCGGCGGCGCCGCGTCGTTGGCGATGCGATAACCGGCGACGCTGGGCCGTTCGCGCGCTTCGCGCAGCGCCGTCGCTAGTTCGCTGGCCGAGGTAAAGCGGTTCTCCGGCTTCTTCTGCAGCAGTTTGTTGACGATCGCCGCCAGCGCCGGGCTGACGCCGAACTGTTTGGGATCGATCACCGGCACCGGGTCGTGCACGTGTTTGAGCGCGACGGTGACGGGAGACTCACCGGTAAAGGGCAGCGTCCCGGTGAGCATTTGATAGAGCACGATGCCCAGGCTGTAGAGATCCGACGCCTCGTGCAGATCGCTCGCGAGCGCCTGCTCGGGCGGCATGTAATACACGCTGCCCATCACCAGCCCCGGCTTGGTCAGCGTCATCGTCTGCTGCGAAACCGCGCGCGCGATGCCGAAATCGGAGAGTTTGACGACGTCGTCTTTCGTCACCAGGATATTGGCCGGCTTGATGTCGCGGTGGAGGAGGCCCACGCGGTGAGCGTAGGCCAGGCCGCTGGCGATCTGCGCCGCGTAATCGATCGCTACCGGTTCGGGCAGCTTGCCGTCGGCGGCGATAATCTCCGCCAGGGACGGGCCGTCGACCAGCTCCATCACGATGAAATACGTATCGCCCTCGCGACCGACGTCGTAGGTGTTGACGATGTTGGGATGCGAGAGCCGCGCGGCCGACTCCGCTTCCTGATAGAAGCGCCGCACGAACTCGGCGTCGGCGGCGTACTGCTCGCGCAGCACTTTGATCGCAACGCGGCGGCGCAACACGATATCGGTTCCGCAGTAGACGATCGCCATGCCGCCTTCGCCGAGTTTTCGGTCGAGACGGTAGCGGTTGTTGAAGACGCGCTCCTCGATCACGGGGCTCCGGCTTCCAGTGCGGTCCGTATCACGTCGCGGGCGACCGGCGCCGCGTAGGTCGCGCCGTATCCGACGTTCTCGACGACCACGGCGACCGCGACGCGCGGACGATCGGCGGGGGCGAATGCGACGAACCACGCGTGCGAGCGGCCCAGCGGATTCGTGGCCGTTCCGGTTTTGCCCGCCACCACGAGGTGCGGGATCTGCGCCGGCGTCCCCGTGCCGCGTTGCACGACCGCGATCATCATCTTGGTAACGTTCGCTGCGGCGTCGGCAGATACCGGGTTTGCAAGCGTGCTCGACGAGTAGACGCTGGCGACCGCACCGTCGCGTACCACCTGGCGCACGACGTACGGACGGGGCTCGGCGCCGGCGTTGGCGATCGTCGCGCCGATCAGCGCCATCTGTAAGGGGCTGGCCAGCAGCGCGCCTTGGCCGAAGCCCATCTGCGCCAGCTCGCCGGGAACGATGCCGGCCTTGGGCGGCACGCCGGCCGGCTCCGACGGAAGCTGAAAATCGAGCGATTCGCCGATGCCCCACCGCGATAGATAATCGTAGAACGGGCCGACGCCCATCTTGAGCGCGATTTGCGCGAAATCGACGTTGCTCGAGAGCGCGAAGGCGGTGGTCAAGTCGGCGTAGCCGGTCGCTTCGCTCTCGTTGTCGTGCAGCGTGAAGTTGCCGATCTGCAGGTAGCCGGGATCGTCGAAGTGCGAATCCATCGTCACGGTCCCCGCGTCGAGCGCGGCCGCCGCCGTGAAGATCTTGAACGTCGATCCCGGCGGATAGAGGCCGTCGAGCGCGCGATCGACCAGCGGGCTCGCCGGGTCGCGGCTGAGCTGCGCGAACTCGGCGTCGAACGCGTTGGGATCGTAGCTGGGCACGCTGGCCATCGCGAGCACGGCGCCGGTGCGCGGATCGATCGCGATGCCGGCCGCGCGCGGGTACTTCGAAAGATCGTCGTAGAGCTTTTGCTGCACCGCCGGGACGAGCGTCGTGACGACGTCGGCCCCGCTGACGGTCGCCGTCTTGCCTTCGAACGCCGCAACGATCTCGCGGTACTGCGCGCGCGGATCGCCGCTGGTGTCCGGCGGCGTCAACGCGCGATCGAACGCGCTCTCGATGCCGCTGGTGCCATAGCGGATCGACACGTATCCGACGGCTTGCGCGGCGGCGGGGCCGAGCGGGTAGACGCGCCGCCCCGCGACGCTCTGCGCGAGGACGCTACCGTCGGTGGCGAGGATCCGTCCGCGATAGGCCTCGAGCAGCAGGTGGCGCGGATTGCCGGGCTTCGCGGCGATCGCCGGTGCGGCGACGACCTGCACGTACACTTGCCGTGCCGCCAACCCGAGAAACAGCAGCACGAAGACCGCCCAAAGGCGGCGGATCGCGCGGTTGGTCACTCGGGAGGCTCGCGCAGCACGGCAAATCCGCCCTCGGTGCGCACGGCCATGTGCGGACGTTCCGGATCGGCCCGCTGCACGACGTCGATCGCCGCGCGGGCGACCTCCTCGCTCACGGCGTTGAGCACCATGACGACGTCGATCCCCATCTCCGCGAGCAGGGGCGGCGCGACGTACGAGCATTGCGGCAGGGTCTCGAAATGGCGCTCCTCGTAGGGCCCGTTGCGCCAGGGGCCGCGCCGGCCGAAGACCTGCCCGTGGAAATCCCACGCGCAGAGCTGCTTCTCTTTCCAAACGAACTCGTCGCGCACGCACAGCCGGCGGCAAGCCGCGCACTGCACGACCGGCACCGGCGGATGGGCCAAGCCGTCGGCGACTTCTTCGGGCACGTCCTCGATGTTGAGCACCGCCCGCTCGTCGATCGCTTCGGGCAGCGGCGCGTTCCAGCCGATGCGCGAGAGCAGCTCGATATCGCGCATCGGGGCGACGAACGCGCGCTCGTCCTCGGGCGGAAAGGTGCGGTCGACCCAATCGAAGAGACCGGCCACCGCGATGCCCGCATTTTGCCACGCGTCCCCGACCGCGACGCCGATGGGCGTCCACGCCAACGGCACCAAGCGCGCGGTGATGGCTCCGCCTTCGGCGACGAAACTGTTCGCCACCGCCAGGGTGCTGCCGTTGCCGCCGAGGACGAAGACGCGGGGCTCGTCTTCGACGGCCTCGGTCAGCGCATCGCCGCCGGCGCGGTGTTGCGGTACTCTTGCAGACTCCGCGGCGGCCCCGCCGTGCTTTCGAGGGCCTCCGCGAGGGCCCGCGCCGTATCCAGACTGGTCAAACACGCGATACTCGCTTCGACCGCAGCGCGGCGAATCTTGTAGTTATCCGAGATTTCGCGCGGGCCTTTGGCGTCGTTGATCACCAGGTCGACGCCGCGCGACCCGATCAGATCGAGCACGTGCGGCGAGCCCTGCGCGATTTTGTTGATGGGCTCGGTCGCAATCCCGGCCGCTTCCAGGACGGCGCGCGTGCCGGGCGTCGCCACCAGGGTGTGCCCCAGCGCCGCATACCGGCGCAGGACCGGCACGGCGGCCTCCTTCTCCTCGTCGGCGATCGAGACGAGGATGCGGCCGCCCGTTCCGGGCAAGCGCACGCCAGCGGCCAGAAACCCCTTGCGCAGCGCCCCGGCAAACGTCTCGTCGATGCCGAGCACTTCGCCGGTCGATTTCATCTCGGGCCCGAGAATCGTCTCGACGCCGCGCATCTTCGAGAACGAAAATACCGGCACTTTCACCACGACGTACGGGATGCGCGGCTGCAATCCGACGCCGTACTCCATATCGCGCAGCCGTTCGCCCAGCGCGATGCGCGTCGCCGCGGCGACCATGTTGATGCCGGTCGCTTTCTGAATGATCGGCACCGTGCGGCTAGCCCGCGGGTTGGCTTCGATGATGTAGAGCTGGTTCTCGTGCACGACGAACTGGATGTTGATCAATCCGCGGATCCGCAGTTCGCGCGCGATCGAGAGCGTGACGTCGGCGATGCGCCGCTCCATCGAGGGATCGATCGTTTGCGTCGGATAGACGCTGATCGAATCGCCGGAATGAATGCCGGCCCGCTCGACGTGTTCGAAGATGCCCGGGATCATCACGTCGTCGCCGTCGCAGACGGCGTCGACTTCGACTTCCAAGCCGCGCAGATATTTATCGACCAGCAGCGGCGCGTCGGGAAGAATGGGCGGCGCCGACTCCGCGTACGATGCGAGCTGGCCTTCGTTGTAGACGATTTCCATCGCGCGGCCGCCCAGCACGAACGAGGGCCGCACCAGCACCGGGAATCCGAGCTCGCGTGCGATGGCGCGCGCCTCGCGAAAGCTGCGCGCCGCCTTGCCCTCCGGCCGCGCGACGCCCAATCGCGCCAGCGCCGCGTCGAACTGTTCGCGGTCCTCGGCCATGTCGACGGAGCTGCGGTCGCTGCCGACGATCGGCACGCCGCGCGCGCTCAGCTCGCCGGCCAGATTGATCGCCGTCTGCCCGCCGAAGGCGAGCATCACGCCGCGCGCGCCCGTCGCGCGCCAGGCGGCCTCGACTTCGTCGGCACCGGGCGGTTCGAAGACGAGCACGTCGGAGATGTCGAAGTCGGTCGAAACCGTTTCGGGATTGTTGTTCACGACCACCGGCGAACGGCCCGCGGCTTTGAGCGCCCACGCCGCATGCACGCAGCTGTAGTCGAACTCGATGCCTTGGCCGATGCGAATCGGCCCGCTGCCGACGACGACCACGGCCTCGTTGGGCGTCGGGCGCATTTCGTCGGTCTCGCCGCGCGAGAGGTAGTAGTACGGCGATTTCGCGGGAAACTCGGCGGCGGCCGTGTCGACCATGCGGAACGCCGCCGGCGCTGCGTCCGCACCGCCCGGCGGGAGCGACGCGCTGGCGTAACCGCTCTCGAGCGCTTCGCGCGCGTCCTGCACGGTCGGATTGGTTGCCAGCCGGCCCTCGAGCGCCACCAGATCGGCAAACTCGTCGAGCCAAAACGGATCGATCGCCGAGAGCTCGGCGACGCGCGCGATTTCTTCTTCGCGACCGCCCTCGAGCATCGCCCGGCGCAGCAGTTCGCAGATCGCGAAGAGGCGTTCGTGCGTCGGCCGCGCGACGATGGCCTCGAGTTCGGCGCGGCTCCACTCCTCGAAACCGCCCGCGAGCGTCTCGCGCTTGAGATCCAATCCGCGAACCGCTTTGAGCAGCGCCGCGCGAAACGTGCGCCCGATGCCCATCGCTTCGCCGGTCGATTTCATCTGCGTTCCCAGCGCCGTGTCGGCGATCGGAAACTTGTCGAAGGGCCAGCGCGGAATCTTGACGACGACGTAATCGAGCGTCGGCTCGTACGCGGCCTTGGTCACTTCGGTGACCGGATTCGGTATGCGATCCAGCGTCTGCCCGAGCGCGATCCGGGTAGAGATTTTCGCGATCGGATAGCCGGTGGCTTTCGAAGCCAGGGCCGAGCTACGCGAGACGCGCGGGTTGACTTCGATGATGGCGTACTCGCTGCGGTGCGGGTGGAGCGCGAACTGAATGTTGCAGCCGCCCTGCACGCGCAGCGCGCGGATCACGTTGATGCTCGCGGTGCGCAGCATCTGGTACTCGAGATCCGAGAGCGTCTGCGACGGCGCGACCACGATCGAATCGCCGGTGTGCACGCCGACCGGGTCGATGTTTTCCATGTTGCAGACGACGATGCAGTTGTCGGCGCCGTCGCGCAGCACTTCGTATTCGACCTCTTTCCAGCCCAGCAGCGAGGTCTCGAGCAGCGCCTGCCCGATGAGGCTGGCGCGCAGGCCGGCTTCGAGCGTCTCGACCAGCTCCCGCTCGTCGCGCACGATGCCGCCGCCCGTCCCACCCAAGGTGTAGGCCGGACGGACGACCAGCGGATAGCCGGCGTGCCGTGCGAAGGCCAATCCCTGAGCGATCTCGGTGACGACCGCGCTCTCCGCTACGGGCTCGCCGATGCGCACCATCATCTCTTTGAAGCGCTCGCGGTCCTCGGCCAGTTTGATGGTTTCGACCGGCGTGCCCAGGAGCTCGACGCCGTACCGCTCGAGGATGCCGGCTTCGTCGAGCTCGATCGCGAGATTGAGGCCGGTTTGGCCGCCCAGCGTCGGCAGCAGGGCGTCGGGCCGCTCGCGGGCGATGATCTGTTCGATCGAAGCGACCGTCAGGGGCTCCAAATAGACCGCGTCGGCGATCTCGGGGTCGGTCATGATGGTCGCGGGATTCGAGTTGACGAGGACGACCCGATGGCCTTCCTCGCGCAGCGCGCGACACGCTTGCACGCCCGCATAGTCGAACTCGGCGGCCTGACCGATGACGATCGGTCCGGAACCGATAACCATGACGTTACGCTGGGGCATGCTGGGGCGGTTTCATTGGCCTGCCGGGAGGCAGAGTCCTGGACCTCCCGATGGTATACTCCAAGGATGCGCGCCCTTCTCTTCGCAGCGGCGCTTGCCGTCGCGCTTCCCGCCTGCCAAACCGCCTCCTACAAGCAGACCTCGCAGCTGGCGGGCACCTCGTGGCGCGCCACCGACCGCGCCACCAACCGGCGCTTCGATTTCCGCGAGCTCGACTTCGGCAAGAAGCTGGCCCCATCGGGGATGGGCAACGTCGAGATCGCCCCGGGGGCGATCGCCCTCTTCCAGGTGATCGACGAGCGGCTCGTCATCCGGGCCGACTATCTCGCGAAGAATCACGCGTTCGATTTCACGATCGACGGCGACACCCTGACGCTGACCTCGCTGGGCGCCGACGGAAAGCCCGACGGAGTGCAGCACTTCACGCGCGAGTAGGCCGCTCAGGGCTGCAGCAGCGAGCGCCGCCAGGCCGTGCCGTCGCGTTCGTAGAGCACCCGCTCGTGCAGCCGGTCCGGCCGGCCTTGCCAAAACTCGTAGCGCACCGGCGCGATCAAGTAGCCGCCCCACGAGTGCGGCCGGGGGACCGGCTCGCCTTCGAAGCGCTGCTCGAAGTGCGCGTAGCGTTCCTCGAGCACCGCCCGGCTCTCGAGCAAGGCGCCTTGCTCGGAGGCCCAGGCCGACAGCTGGTGCCCGCGCGGCCGGGCGGCGAAATAGGCGTCCGATTCTTCCTCGGAGAGCGCCGACACCTGGCCGTCCACGCGCACTTGGCGCTCGAGCTCGGGCCAATGAAAGACGGCCGCCGCGTAGGCGTTCTCGGCCAGGTCCCGGCCTTTCCGGCTGAAGTACGACGTGTAGAAGCGCAATCCGCGCCGGTCGAGCCCGCGCATCAGCACGATGCGCGCGCTGGGGACGCCGCGCGCGTCGGCCGTGGCCACGCACATCGCGGCAGGCTCGCGCGCGCCGGCCGTTCGAGCGGCCTCGACCCACGCCGCCAGCAGCACCTCCGGCTCGGTGCCGTCGTCACCCCGATCGCGCGTCACGGATACTTCCCCCACGCAAAGCCGAAGACGAACGCGCCGAGCATCGCCGCCCCGGCCGCGATCGCGAAGCCGAGCGACGCGTCGACGCTGCGGCGCTCCAGCGACGTCACTCTTCCCAAACGCGCCAGGGCGTCGCGCAGTTGGGTCGCGTTCTCGGCGCGCGCGTATGCGCCGCCGCTGACCTGCGCGTACTCTTGCAGCGCTTCTTCGTCGATGGTCGCCTCCTGATCGGTGCCCGGAATCAATCCGCCGGCGGGGGTGCCGATTCCGACGGTGTACACCGGAACGTGATGCGCGCCCAGCCAGCGCGCGACCTCGGCCGGATCCACGCCGGCGTTGTTCACGCCGTCGGTGATCAGCACGACGACCCGGTGCCCGGAAGGCGAGAGGTTCTGCGCGGCCAGTTGGAGCGCGTCGCCGATCGCGGTCGCGCCGTTGGGAAGGGGGACGTCGTCGAGGGCGGCCGACACTTGCGCGCGATCGGCGCGCAGCGGCGAGACGATGCCCGCGCTGCCCGAGAAACTGATGATGCCGATTTTCGTGCCGGGCGGCGTTTGCGCGATGAAGGCGCGGGCCGCGGCTTTGGCCGCCTCCGCACGCGTCGGCGCCACGTCGGTCGACGCCATCGATCCCGACGTATCGATGCAGATGAACACTTCGCCGTCGCGCACGGGAACCGGCAGCGTGAGATGCGGTCCGGCGAGCGCGATGCCGAGTGCCGCAACGGCCAGCACCCAGATCGCTGCCAGCGTTCGCAAAATCCACGCTCGCGGGCGCACCGCATCGGCAAAAAACTCGACGTTGGAATAGGCGAGATCCTGCGCGCGCGCTCGGCGCGTCAGCGCGCGATAGAGCAACGCGAACGCTGCAGCGCCGGCAACGGCGGCGACGAGCCACAGCGGCCGGTCGAGGCTCATCCGGCCAGCCCGAACGCGGCATCGAGCGAGGCGCGGCCGTCGCTTTCACGCAAGACGCCGGCGCGCCAGTTGGCGCGCGCGAACCGCGCCAGCAGCGCCTCTTCGCGCGCTCGCACGGCCCGCGCGTAGGCTCGCCGCTCGCGCCGGCCGACGTAAGCACGAATGCGGCCGCATTCGGCTCCACGTAGGGCGACGATCCCGCCCAACGGCAAGCCGTCGTACCAGGGATCGCGCGCCACCAGCGCCGTGCAATCGAATCGCGCACCCAGTTCGGCGAGGACCGGATCGAGCGCGGGCGTGAGATCGTACCAATCCGAGACCGCCAGGAGCGCGGTGCCACGGGCGAGCGCCGCGCGCGCCACGCGCAGCGCGCGGCCGAGATCGAACGCCGTTGCGTCGCCCAGCCGCGCGGCTAGGGCCGGCGCCGCCGAACGGCGTTGCAGCGCCGGCGGCGTGAGCGCGTCGGAGCCGACGCCGATGCAGCGGTCGTCGGCGGCTGCCGCGCCGAACCAGTGCGCGATCGCTTCGCGGCCGGCCTCGAGCAGCGGCCGCCGTCGCCCCACGCGCATCGAACCCGACGCATCCAAGACGGCCGCCAGCGTCAGCGCGACGTCTTCGAGCACGACGCGCGTTTGCAGATCGCCCGAGCGCGCGGTCGCGGCCCAGTCGATGCGCCGCACGTCGTCGCCCGGCACGTAGGCCCGCAGCTCGACGAACTCGTAGCCGTCGCCGCGATAGATCGTCGGCGATCCCGCTCCCAGCGCTCGCGGGCGCCGCCGGCCGCGCAGCAGCGCGTCTCGAAGCGTGCGCGCGGCCACGGTCAGGGCGCCGGGACGGCCGCGACGAGGGCCTCGATCGCCGCGTCGGCGGAGACGCCCTCCGTTGCCAGACGGTAGTTGAAGCCGATGCGGTGCCGCAACGCGTGCGGCGCGACCGCCCGCACGTCGTCGGGCAGCGCAAAGTCGCGGTCGTCGAGAAAGGCGCGCGCTCGAGCGAGATGCGCGAGCGCGAGCGTCGCGCGCGGGCTCGCGCCGTAGTCGATCAAGGCCGTGACGGGTACGCCGGTTCCGCCGTGCGCTTGCGCCGTTATGCCGCTTGCGTCGCGGGTGCGCGCGACCAGCTCGACGATGTAGCGCTTGAGCTTGTCGTCCACGTGAACGGCGTGCGCGCCGCGGCGCCAGGCGCGCACGTCGTCGAGCGTCGCGACCCCGCGTACCGGCTCGGTCTCCTCCATCGCGAAGCGCTCGAGGATCTCCAGCTCTTCGTCGCGCGACGGGTAGCCGACGTTGACTTTCATGAGGAAGCGGTCCATCTGCGCGACCGGCAGCGCGTAGGTGCCTTCGGAATCGAGCGGGTTCATCGTCGCCATCACTACGAACGGGTCGGGCAGCGCGTGCGTCTGCGGCCCGATCGTCACCTGGCGTTCCTGCATCGCTTCGAGCAGCGCCGACTGCACCTTGGCCGGGGCGCGATTGATTTCGTCGGCGAGCACGACGTTGGCGAAGATCGGCCCCAGTACGGTCGCAAACGCGCTCTCGCGCTGATCGAAGACGCGCGTGCCGACGATGTCGCTCGGCAACAGATCGGGCGTGAACTGAATGCGTTTGAACTCGCCGGTCAACGCGGCGGCCAGCGCGCGGCAGGCCAGCGTCTTCGCAAGCCCCGGCGGCCCCTCGAGCAGGACGTGCCCGTTGGAGAGCAAGGCCATGAGCAGCGCTTCGAGCACGCCGCGCTGCCCGACGATCGTTCGCGCGAGCGCCGCGGTCAGATCGGACGGGCGCGCGCTCACGCGAGGTACCGTTCGAGCGCCGTGCAGGCGCCGGCGATCGCCGCCTGCAGATCGGCGTCGTACGTGAACGCGGCGCGCTCCAGCGCGCGCAGGACGTCGCGAATACGCGGATCGGAGGCACCGGATCGTTGCAGCACGTCGGCGAGCGTTTCGCCGTCGGTGCCGCCGACCATGCGCCACACCGCGGCGCGCACGGCGACGGCCGTCGGCCGCACCGGGTCGGCGCGTAGCACGCTCAAGGCGTCGCCGAGCTCTTCGCGGCGCGAGCGGTGCGAGGGGAGCGGCACCGCCGGCGCGACGGGCGCGGGCGGCGCGGGCGCAGGCGGAGGCGCGCGGCGCCGCCGCAAGGCGAGCACGAGCACGGCGATCGCGCAGAGGATGCCGAGCGTCCAAAGGGCGACGCGAATCGCCAGCGCGGCCGCGGCCGCCGCAAGGCTTTGGCCCTCCTCGAACGGCTCGAGCTTTCCGCCGGTCACCTGCAGCGTCAGGGCGTTGGTGAAATACTGCTTCGGCCGCCCGTCGCGCGCGTCGATCGCCTGCAGCGTGGCCGGCGCGATCGTCACCGCACCGGTATGGTGCGCTACGACGGTGATGGTCTCGCGGTACTGCGTTCCCGACGAGCGGGCAACCGTGCGCCGTTCGTCGCCTAAGAGCTCGAGCTCGGCGAGGATCGGCAGCTCGAGGTTATCGATGCCGGCGACGCGCTCTTTCACGGTGAGCGACACGACGAGGTGAAACGGAACCTCGATCTCCGGTTTGGACGTATCGGCCGACAGGGTGAACGACTCGACGGTGAGGCGCTGGAGCGTCTGCGCGCGTGCCGGCGACGCCCACGGCGCCGCTGCCAGAAGCGCGAGCGTCAGCGCTGCGGCAAGCCGTCGAGCCATTGTGCGAAGAGCCGGCGGGCGTCGAAGGGCCCCGGCGACGCTTCGGGGTGAAACTGCACGGCCGCGATCGGCAGGCTGCGATGGCGAAACCCTTCGTTCGTTCCGTCGTTGAGATTCGTCATCGTCGCTTCGAGTTCGTCGGGCAGCGAGGTCGCGTCGACCGCGTACCCGTGATTGTGCGCGGTGATCAACACGTCGTCGGCCAGGTGATCCTTCACCGGCTGATTGCCGCCGCGGTGGCCGTAAGGCAGCTTGTACGTGCGCGCGCCGCACGCCAGCGCGAGCAGCTGATGGCCCAAGCAGACGCCGAACATCGGCTTGCGCCCCACCAGCGATCGCAGCGTCGCAATCGTCTCGGGAAGATCGGTCGGATCGCCGGGGCCCGGCGAGATGAACACCGCCTCCGGGTCGCCCGCCAGAATGCGTTCTTCGGTCGCGTCGTACGGCAGCACTTCGATCTCCGCCCCCAGCGCCGCGAGTTCGCGCAGAATCGCGCGTTTGACGCCGCAATCGATCAACGCGAGCCGCCGGCCGCCCCGGCACCCTTCGACGAAGGCGCGATTGGTCGCGACGCTCGGGACCAGCGCCTTCGTGCTTGCGTGACGCACGAACTCGGCCAGCCGGCGTTCGGCATCGTCGAGCGCCGTCTCGCCGACCGCAAGCGCCGCCCAGATGGTGCCGTGCTCGCGCAAGGCGATCGTGATGGCACGCGTGTCGGCGCCGACGAGCGTCGGAATCCGCTGCTCGTCGAGCCACGACGCCAGATCGCGCTGGGAGAGGTGATGCGAGGGGTGCCGCGCGATATGCTTGATCACGGCGCCGGAGACGCAGCCGCGCTCGTATTGCGCGGCGCTCCCGGAGACGCCGTAGTTGCCGATCATCGGATAGGTGAACGTCAGGATCTGGCCGGCGTACGACGGATCGGTGAGCGCCTCTTCGTAGCCGGTCATGCCGGTGAAAAACACCGCTTCGCCGAGCGCCGTACCCTCGAATTGCAAGCCGTTGCCGTCGAAGCGGCTGCCGTCGGCGAGGAAGAGCGCGGCCGGGAGTGGGGACATGACGGCCCTACGCGTTAGCCGGGAGGCGACGGGAATCCCGTCGCGTAGAGACGGCCGCCCACGATCGTCGCGATCGCTCGGCGAGGCAAGCGACGGCCTGCGAACGGCGTGCAGCGGCCCTTCGACGCGAACGCCGACGGATCGACCGTCCACGGCCGGTCGGCGAAAATCGTCACGTCGGCGGGCGCGCCCAGGGCGAGCGTTCCGCCGGCGACGCCGAGGATGCGCGCCGGATTGGTGGAGAGCAGCTCCACGAATCGCGCGACCGGCAGGTCGGGAATCGCCGCCGCGTACGCGCCGATCGCGATCTCCAGGCCGGTAAAGCCGACCGGCGCTTCGTGCAGCGATCCGGCCTTCTCCTTTGGCGTGTGCGGCGCGTGGTCGGTCGCGAACGCGTCGATCGTGCCGTCGCGCACGCCGTCGCGCAGCGCGCGCACGTCCGCCTGCGTGCGCAGCGGCGGATTGACCTTTGCGGCCGCGCCCAGTTCGGCAAACGCTTCGTCGGTGAAGGCGAGATGGTGCGGCGTGACTTCGCACGTCGCCGTCGAGCCGAGCGCTCGCGCGCCGCGCAGCATCTCCAAACCGATGCGCGTGCTCAGGTGCGCGACGTGCCACGCCTTGCCCGTCTCCAGTCCGATCAGCAGATCGCGCGCGACGATCGCATCCTCGGCGAGCGCCGGGCTTGCCGGCAAACCCAACGCGCGCGAGACCGCGCCTTCGTTCATCACGCCGTCGCCCTTGAGCGCGGCGTCTTCGCAATGCGAGATGAAGCACCCCGGCGACGACCGCGCTTCGAGGGCCGCGTCGCGCAGCACCCGCGCGTCGGCCACCGTATTGCCGTCGTCGGAGAACGCCACGGCTCCGGCCGCGCTCAGCGCGGGAAAGTCGCAAGGATGGAGCCCGCGCCGCGCGTGCGTAATGGCGGCGACGGGATAGACCCGGCATCGCGCGTCTCGATCGACGATCGTCTGCAGCGCGCGCAGCGTCGAGACCGCGTCGAGCGCGGGTTCCGTGTTCGGCATGCAGGCGACGGCGGTAAATCCTCCGTTGACGGCGGCCTGGGTGCCCGTCGCGATCGTCTCCTTCTCGAGAAACCCCGGCTCGCGCAAGTGAACGTGCATGTCGACGAAGCCCGGCGCGACCACCGCGCCTTCCGCGTCGAAGAGCCGCTCGCCGTCGAGCAATTCCAGCCCCTCGCCGATTTCGACGATCCGTCCGCCGGCGACGCGAACGTCGCGGCGGGCGTCGAGGGATTGCGAGGGATCGACCACGCGCCCGCCGCGAATCAGCAGTGCGTCAGCGGCCATGCACGAGGAAGTCGAGCACGGCCATGCGGATGGCCACGCCGTGATGCACTTGTTTGGCGTAACGCCAGCCCGCGTGCGTCAGCACGCAGTCGTCGAGTTCCATCCCCCGGTTGTACGGCCCCGGATGCATGATCACCGCATCGTCCGCGACGCTTTCCAGCCGGCTTTCGTCGAGCCGGTACGCCGCGACGTACTCTTCGTCGCTCAGCGGCATCGCCGCAAAGCGCTCGCGCTGAATGCGCAGCAGCACGATCGCGTCGGCCTTCGGAATCGCGGCGTCGAAATCTCGTTCGATCTCGATCCCCTCGGCGGCGTAGTCGTTCGTCAGGAAACACTCCGGCCCAACCAGGATGACGCGGGCGCCGAGCCGGCGCAGCCCGCGAATCGTCGAGTGCGCGACGCGGCTGTGCAGGATGTCCCCCACCACGACGACCGTGCGGTCGCGCAGCTCGCCGAACTCTTCGATGAGCGTGTAGATGTCGAGCAGCGCCTGCGTGGGATGGGCGTGCGCGCCGTCGCCGGCGTTGACGACGTGCCCGTCGAACGAGCGCGCGATCCGCGCCGGAAAACCGGCTTCGGGATGGCGCACGACCAGCACGCCGACGCCCATCGCTCCGAGCGTGATCGCCGTATCTTCGAGCGACTCGCCTTTCCCCGCGATGCTCGTGTCGCGAGGAGCGAGGTTCACGACCGCCGCGCCGAGGCGGAGCTCGGCCAAGTTGAACGAGGTAAACGTGCGCGTGCTCTCTTCGAAGAAGAGGTTCACCACCGCGGTTCCGGCCAGCAGCGGCCCCGGCGGATGGCCCTCGAACGCCGCCGTGCGCTCGAAAATGTACGAGAGTTCTTCCGCCGACAGGTCGTCGAGATCGATGAGGCTACGGCGAATCCGCAAGAATCGATACCTCGTCGGTCGGCTCCGGGCTGGCCGCCAGGGAGACCACGATCCGCTCGCGCCGGCTCGTCGGAATGAATCGTCCGACGTACTCGGGCTGGATCGGCAGTTCGCGCAAGCCGCGGTCGACCAGCACGCAGAGGCGGATGGCGCTCGGGCGCCCGAGATCGGTGACCGCGTCGAGCGCGGCGCGAATCGTCCGGCCGGTGTAGAGCACGTCGTCGACGATGACGACCGTGCGACCCGATACGTCGACCGGAATCTGCGAATCCGGCATTTCGTGGCTAACGCGGTCGTCGCGGTAGAGATTGATGTTCAGGAACCCGAGCAGCGGCGCGCGCCCACCGACGCGTTCGATCTCCGCCGCTAGGCGCGTCGCTAGCGCTTCGCCGCCCCGCCGCACGCCCAGCAGCACGAGGCCCTCCTGGGCGTCGTCGGGCTCGAGAATCTGGCGTGCGATGCGTGCGACGATTCGTTCGATCTCGTCGCCGCGCAACAGGATGCGCGACGTCTGCGCGGGGCTGGGCTCATTCAAGGTCGGCGACCGCCTTTTCTGCGCGTTGGTACTCGTCCCGGTAGCCGGCGAGTTTTTCCCGTTCCTTCGCAACCACGTCCGGGGCGGCCTTGGAGACGAACTGCGGGTTGGCCAGCTTCTTCTCCAGCCGCTCGACCTCGCCGGAAAGGCGCGAGCGCTCCTTGTGCAGCCGGGCCAGCAGCAGCTCGCGCGGAGCGCGGCCGGCGACGGCGGCGAGCCCCTCCTCGATCGTCGTGCCGGCCGCCGGAACGGCGCGCACGGTGGCGGTCGCGAGGTGAGCGAGCAGCGCGGCGACCGGGGCGGGGACGTTGGCGGGGACGTCGACGTCGATGCGTTCCTTGGGCGGCAGGCCCGACTCGGCGCGCAGGTTGCGCACGCGTTCCACGGTGCGCCGCAGTGCCTCGAAGGTTGCGGCGGCGGCCGCGTCGTGCGGCACTTCCAAGGGATCGGGCCAGGCCGCGGTCATGATCGTCTCGCCGTCGTGCGGCAGCGCGAGCCACACTTCTTCGGTGATGAACGGGGCCATCGGATGCAGCAGACGCATCGCGTTGTTGAGCGCGAACGAGAATACCGCCGCGCGGGTCGCGGCGTTCTCCGGCGCTTTGGTCGCCTCGAGATACCAGTCGCAAAATTCGTACCAGACGAAGCGCCACACGGTCTCGGTCGCGCCGCCGAAATCGTAGCGGTCGAGCTGCTCGGTCGTACGCGCGATCGTCTCGCGCAACCGCGTGAGGATCCACCGGTCGGCCAGCGTCAGCGCGTCGCCGGCGGGCAGCGTCATCGCGCCCGGGAAGCCTTCGGGCAGCGACGCGCCGTAACGCAGCGCGTTCCAGATCTTGTTGTTGAAGTTGCGCGACTCTTCGCAGCGCGACTCCTGATAGCGAATCTCCTGGCCTTCCAGCCGCATCTGCCGCAGGATCGACACGCGGAACGCGTCGGCGCCGTACTTGTCGGCGAGGTCCATCGGATCGACCACGTTCCCGAGCGATTTCGACATCTTGCGCCCTTGCGCGTCGAACACCAGCGGCGTGATGACGACGTCGCGAAACGGAACGTCGCCGGCGAAATGCAGCCCCAGCATCGCCATGCGCGCGACCCACAAGAAGATGATCTCCCATCCGGTGATCAGCACTTGCGACGGATACCAGCACTGCATCTCGGGCGTCCGCTCGGGCCAGCCCAAAATCGAGAACGGCCACAGGCCGCTGGAGAACCAGGTGTCGAGCGTGTCGGGATCGCGCACGAGCTCGGCCGTGCCGTGCTCGCGCAACGCGATCTCGCGCGCCTCTTCTTCGGTCTCGGCGACGACCGGCGAGCCGTCGGGCGCGTACCACACCGGCAGCTGGTGGCCCCACCAGATTTGGCGCGACACGTTCCAATCGCGGATGTTCTCGAGCCATTGTTCGTACGTGCGGCCGTAGCGCTCCGGCACGAAGCGAATGCGGCCGTCGCGATATGCGGCCAGCGCCGGCTGCGCGAGCGGCGCCATGCGCACGAACCATTGCAGCGAAAGCAGCGGTTCGATCACGTCGCCGCTGCGTTCGCTCACCGCGACCGCGTGGCGATACGGTTCCTCGGCGACCAGCAACCCGCCGGCGCGCAGATCGTCGACGATGCGCGCGCGCGCTTCGAATCGATCCATGCCCGCGTACGGTCCGACGCCGATCTCGGCGCCGGTGACGCGGGCTTGGAAATCGAGCACCGTCGGCATCGGCAGCTCGTGCCGCAGCCCGATCTCGTAGTCGGTCGCGTCGTGCGCCGGCGTCACCTTCACGGCGCCCGTACCGAACTCGGGGTCGACGGCGGCGTCGGCGACGATCGGAATCGCCCGCTCGAGCAGCGGCGGTACCAGCACGCTCGTGCCGACGAGGCTCGCGTAGCGCGGGTCGTCGGGGTGAACCGCGATTGCCACGTCGCCGAGCATGGTCTCGGGACGCGTCGTCGCGACCTCGATGCCGGCCGCGAGATCGTCGCGCGAGCGAGGGTAGCGCACGCGCCAGAGCGTCGCGTCGCGCTCGACGTGGTCCACCTCGGCGTCGGAGACGGTCGTCTTTCCCTTGGGATCCCAGTTGATCAGCCGCCGTCCGCGATAGACCAATCCCTCGCGATAGAGCTGCACGAAGACGCGCCGCACCGCGGCCGAGAGCCCGTCGTCCATCGTAAAACGCGAGCGCGCCCAGTCGGGCCCGAAGCCCAGGGTGCGGAACTGCTTCTCGATCTGCCCGCCGTAGGTGCGCGACCACTCCCACGCGCGTTCGACGAATCGCTCGCGGCCCAAATCCTCGCGGGTGAGCCCTTCCTTGGCCATGTCTTTGACGATCACGGCCTCGGTGGCGATCGCGGCGTGATCGACGCCGGGCAGCCAGTCGGCGTTGTCGCCGAGCATCCGGTGGTAGCGCGTGAGCACGTCCATCGGCGTGAACGTCGATCCGTGGCCCAGATGCGCGCGGCCGGTGACGTTGGGCGGCGGCATGCAGATGACGAACGGCGGCCGCGCCGGATCGGGCTCTTCGTGGAAGTAGCCGTTGCGTTCCCAACGGTCGTACAGGCGCTGTTCGATCGCCTTGGGGTCGTACTGCGTCATGAGTCGGCCCTGCGTTCCGCACGATGAGCGCCGGAACCTCGAAACGCTCTCCTTTAACCGGCCGTAATCGCACCTTAAGCATCGCTTGCTAGCATCGCTGCCCAGATGGTAGCCAGCAGCCGCGCTCGTGCGATCGACCGCGCCCTTCTTTGCGCGAACCGGGATGGCGCGCGCCATTTGGCGGGGCACGTACCGCTCGCGCAGCCGCGCGAACGCCGTTTCGCAGCGGGCGTCTACGCTGCGACCGGATGCGACGCGGCCTTGGCGCTGGCCGCCGACGCGCAGCTGCTCGGATGCCGGTCGCACGCCGACGCCGCCGCGTACTTTGCCGCGTCGGAACCGCCCGAAGCCGGCGATCAGCTCGCCGCCGGGGCCATTCTCGCTTGGAGCGGCGACGCGCCCGGCGTCTACGCCCTCACGGCCGCGGCGCGCGATGCCGCGCTGCGGGAGGGCCGGCTCGGGTTCGCCGTGGCGGCGGCCGAGCGGCTCGCCTTTCACGCACGCCTCTTCGGCGATCTCGAGGTCGCGCGGACGGCCGCCGAGGAGGCCCTGGCGTTGGCGACCGCGCGTGGATTGCCGGCCTGGCGGACGCTCTGCCTTTCGGCGGCCGCCGCGCTAGCGCTCGATCTCGACGATCTCGACCGCGCCGCTTCCCTGCTCGGCGATGCCATGGCTCGCCAGCCGGCCGGCGACGACCTGGCGGCGCTGGCTCCGGTGGCCTGCGCGTATGCACTGCTCGCCGGCGACGCCGCCGGGATCGCGCGCTGGTCGTCGCCGGCCGCGCTCGCCATTGCGCTCTCGACGCGCCGTCCGTGGGCGGCCGTCGCCGCCACCTCGGCCTGCCTCGCGGCGGCGGCCGCGTCGCCGGCGCCGGGAACGCCACTGGCATTGGCCGTACGCCGCGCCCTGGCCGGAATCGAAGATCCGCTCTCCGCGATCGAGTTTCTGGGGCTGGTCTCCCGTTGGGGCTCGCTCGACGACGCGCGCCTGGCGGTAGACCGCCTGCGCGCCGTCTTCGCGCCGAACCGCCGCTACGTCGAGGCGCATTGGCTGCTGGCGCGCGCGCAGCTTCGCTTGCGCGAGGGCGATCGCAGCGGCGCGATCGATAGTGCCGGCGATGCGGCCCGCGCGTTCGACGCAATCGGATTGCGGCACTGGACGAACGAAGCGATGCTGCTGCTGGTTCGTCACGAGGGCGCGCCCGACTCGGCGCAACGGCGCAGGCCGAGTGCGATCTCGCTCACTCGCCGCGAGCAGCAAGTCGCGCACCTCATCCGCCGCGGCGCCTCCAACCGCGAAGTCGCGCGCACGCTCCAAATCAGCGAGCATACCGTCGAGCGCCACGTCAGCTCGATTCTCTCCCGGCTCGGGCTGCGATCCCGCTGGCAGATCGTCGACGCGCCCTTATCGGCTGGAATCGAAGGTTAAGGTTGCGTGGACTTTCTTAGCCTTACGTAATGGTCGCCGCTAGTGGATTAACGCATGCTCCGAATTCCGGGATGCGAGCGTGCCGTCGCCTCGTCTAGCATCACGATAGAGAGCTGCTCCCCGCCGCCCTCTCTGTTGCTCTGGCCCCTTCTGGGGCGCCAAAGAAGGATGAATTCTGGAATGAGAAAGGCCCTCTCTGCGCTGGTCCTGATGGCTGCGCCGGCGCTCGTCTTGAGCGCTTGCAATAGCTCGTCGGGAACCGTTCCGAGCACGCCCGGCATGCAGCCCAACTCGCGCATCGCCGCGCACGGCTCGCACAAACGTCCCCACGACTTCAACAGCGCCGACCTGCACGCCGGCGGCGCGACGTTTCCCGCGTATGCCTACAATCTCGGCAACCAGCCTACGGGCTGCGCCGTAGGTACCGCGCCCAGCTGCGGCACCGGATCGGCCAATCCGCAGCAGCCTCCGGGAACCGGCTCGCTCTTCGATCTCGCCCCGACCACCGGGACGATCTATTACTGTTTGACCGGCAGCGGATTCGGCCGCGCCGCGTTCACCAATCCGAACGGCAAGAGCATTACCGGAATCTCGACGCAGCCATGCGCGCCGCTCGGCGCTAGCCCCACCGGCATGGGCGGCCGCGTCGACCCGCTCGACTTCGTCGGTTCCGACCAAGCGATGGTCGCAGCCGATTACGTCACCTACAATAGCGATCGCGGCCTCGGCTCGAGCCTCTCGCCGAACCAAGGCGAGCCCTTCGAGTTTCCGGCCATCGGCGGCGCCATCACGTACGGCTACCGTCCGAAAGATCTCGGCAAAATTCTCCCCAACGGCCTGAAGCTCTCGACCTGGTCGCTGTGCGCGATCGCGAACGGCACGATCAGCACCTGGAACGACCCGGCGATCGCGCAGGACAACGGCGTGGCGACCACCGCGCTGCCCAACAAGACGATCACCTTCTACTTCCGCTCCGACGGCAGCGGCACGTCGTACAACTTCCAGAACTATCTCGCCGCCAACTGCGTTTCGTCGTGGCCGGCGCCGTACAACGCCGCGCCCTACGAGGGCAGCGGGCACAGCGCCGCGTGGACGTACGGCTCCGGCACGAACTGGAACGGACCCGGCAGCGGAAGCGTTCCGAACGCCAACTTCATCGGTGAGAGCGGCAACCCGGGCGTTCTCGCCGCGATCCAGAGCACGCCCTACGGCACGGGATACGTCGAGTCCGCGTGGGCTCGCTCGGCATCGCCGGCCGTCCTGACGCCGTGGATCCAGTCCGGACTGGCGAAGAACCACCGTCCCTACTTCGTCAACGCGGTTTCGCAACCGGCGCGCGTAGCGCTGGCACTCGCGGGCCTCAACGCGCGGTACGTCACGTACGGCGAATCGGGTGACGTCCCCACGCCGGTCTCGCTGGGATCGACGCGCCCCGATTGCATCCTGTTCATCAATCCGAGCCACTTCGCACACACGGCTGCGGATACGTTCCCGATCGTCGGCGTCAGCTACCTGATGTTCTACGGCAAGAACAACGCCCATTATGCCGACGACAAGGCGCTCATCTCGTGGCTGACCGGCGTCACGCCTTCGGGCTCGTCCCCGGCCAACGCGGCCATGATCAAGACCGGCTACGTTCCGCTCAGCGCCGGCATCCACCAGGCAATCCGCAACGCGCTCAACGGCCACGGCCACAGCACGTCGCCTTGCCTCGCCCCCTAGGCGTTTGCAGCTCCTAGCGGCAGAAGGGCCGCGAGCGTTCGCGCTCGCGGCCTTTCCGCAACCTCCGCCGATCCCAACATCCCCCGCCCCGCCCGTATGAGAGGAGCCATTGTTGACGTGCGTTTGAGGATCGTTGCACTCATCTGCGCGTTTGCCGTTTTCGTCCCGGCCGCGCCGGCCTTGGCCGAAACGGGCGGGATCGTCTCGGGGACGTTGACCGACGACCACACGCACGCGCCGATCGGCGGAGCGGCGGTGACCGCGAAGTCGCCCAGCGCCGTGTACCATACGGTCACCGACGCGCGCGGGCACTATTCGTTTCTGAGCGTGCTGCCCGACAACTATTCGCTGAACTTCACGAAGGCCGGCTATCAGCCGGCATCGTCGGTCGTGGTCGTGCTCAACGGCTCGCAAAACACCGTCAACGCCCAGCTTTCGCGCAGCCTCAAACTCATCGCGACGACGCACGCGCGCTCGGCCGGAAGCGCCTTCCAGCACGGAATGACCATCGACACCTACACCGTCACCGGCAGCCAGATCGACATGGTGCAGGGCAAATCGTTCAATACCGACGAGAACCAGCTGCTGCGCAGCATTCCGTCGGTCACGATCGACAAGAGCGGTACCGTCTCGATTCGCGGCGGATTCGCCTTCGAAGCGGCGTACGAGTTCGAGGGAATCGACTATACGACGCCGACCGCAAACCTGCAAAACTCGCTGCAGAACGTTGCGAACTTCGGCATGCTCAACGGCGTCGGCAGCGTGCAGTTGGTCCCGGGCGGCGGCGACGCGACGCACGGCGACACCGGCACCGGGCTGGTGATGTTCACGGCCAAGCACGGCACCTATCCCGGCTTCTTCAACGTCGACGTCGAGGCGCTGCTCTTCCCCTACCTGCATCAATACGGCGCGGAGTGGGGCTGGGCCGATCCCAAGCAGCGGCTCTCCAACTACATCGGCTACATCGGCATCGACAAGGATTTCCAGTACGGCATTCCCGGAACGGCGGCCGCGACGCTGGGAACGCTCGGCACGAACGCCGCGACGCTGGGCAGCGTCATCGACCCGAACCTGGTCTACTACGCGCCGCAGCAGCTGATCTCGAACGACCTCGTCGACAATTTCGATCTATCGCTTCGGGAAGAACCAGAACCAGCGCTTGCAGTTCTTCATCCAAGACCAAGACATCACGCAAAACCTCGACTACGGGGGTTTTCAAAACCTGCCGTACATCTCGGGCGGCACCAACGTCGGGCAGTGCTGGTCGTATCCGATCATCCACGCCAACGGCACGTCGAACTCGGTGGAACAGAACTACGCTTGCGACCGGCTGATTCCGCTCTTCCCGGGCCAGCCGAATACCTACGCCTTCGTTTCGCAGGCCGACCAACAGAAGAGCCCGTTTCTCGCCTACAAACTCGAGTACGGCGCGCAGCTGGGAATGACGACCAACCTCACGGCCCGGTACTCGCGTACCTGGCTCGACCAATCCCAGAATATGCCGGCGCAAGGCATCTACGCCGAGCCCTACGGCGGCCAGCGCACGACCGGGCAGATCGACCTCACGACGATCGTCGGCTCGAAGAACGTCTTCAAATACGGCGTGCTTTACCAGTTCTCGCGGCCGTACGGCAACCGCTACGACTTCACGTCCTATACGGCGCTCACGACGTCGCCCTACCTGATCACCTACGCGATCACGCATCCCTACGAGCCGTTGCCGTCGCCATACACGTACACGGGGCTGCTGCCCAACAATAATCCGGCGACGGCGCAAGGCCTCGAACAGGACTTCTTCTCGCCGCAGCTCTGCCGGCAGCTCTCGCTGAACGATTGCGGCTATCTCAGCGGCTACTTTCCACGCGGCGTGCGCTTTCCCAGCGAGCTCGACGTGCCGACGGTCTCGCAACAGGTCTACGGCGCGTACGTGCAAGACACGATCGACATGTCGACGCGCTGGAAGACCGAGCTCGGCCTGCGGCTCGACGGCTACAACTTCCAGATTCCCTATAGCCCCGGCGCGCCGCCGAGCGTCGGCGCGGTCGCGCATCAGCGCATGTACGAGCCGCACTTCGACCTTTCGTACATTCCCGACCCGCACGACACGTTCCGCATCGGCTTCGGGCACACGATGTCGATTCCGCTGCCCAGCCAGCTCGGCGCCGACGTGAGCACGCTCCCGTATCAAGCCTACGCGAACATCCCGTCGTACGACAACACGACCGGACAGGCCGCGCAGTACTGCGGCCCCCACGCCGACCAGCGTTGTACCAGTTACGCGAACCAGCTCTACTGGCTCACCCGCGACTATCGCTTCGGCAGCTCGACGCTGGAGGCTCCGCTGGTGGGCGCGACCTTCACCAACGTCGACCTCTCGTGGGCGCACGAGTTCCGCGACGGCTCGGCGCTCAAGCTGACGCCCTTCTACCGGCGCGGCTACAACGTCATCGAACAGACGGCGCAAATCGTCGGATTCAACTACAATACCGGCACGCCGGTCTACGGCGACGTCGCCTACTCCAACTTGGGCATTCAGAAGGCGACCGGCATCGAAGGCCTCTACAATCGCGTGCTCCCGTACGGCATTTCGATGCAGATCGGCGCGACCTACATCAGCCAGTTCGGCAACGAACCTCCGGGCGCGTTCTTACAACCGGCCGCGCTCGCCCTCGGCGTAACGTACCGCTCGCCGGATCTCTCGCCGTTCCAGATGAACGCCGCGTTCGATTGGAAGAACGAGAAGGGGTGGCGGATCAATCCCGTGATCGGTTTCAACGTCGGCTACCCGTACGGCGCCGGCTACTATACCGCGGTCTACTGCAACGGCAAGCCGGTCGTCGTTGCGAGCACGTCGCTCTCGACGATCTACTCGCAGGCTCCCGGATTCATCGACCCGCTCGATCCCGGAACGTGCACGGCGCCCAACATCGCGGCGACGCGCGGCATCCACGAGCCGGGCCTGCCGGGTGGCCTTTTGACGACCCCGCGCGTCAACGCCGACATCACCTTCGAGTACACCCCGCTGGGCAATACGCGCTCGACCTTCGGACTGCAGGTGAAGAACTTGTTCAACATGATCTACAATACGCCGATCTTCAACGGCTGCTACGGCACGCCGGTTACCACCGGGCTCACCAGCGGCACGGCGCCGTGCACGTATAGCCAAGGCGCGCCGCAGTATCAACCGCCCGACATCGCCACGCATCCCAACGCGGCCTACCTCACCTATCCGAACCTCGCACCCATTTCGTTCCGCATCTATTATCAGGCAAAGATATGACGACACAGACTCGCCTTTTCGCAGCGGCAGCCCTTACCGCGCTCCTCGCCGCTTGCGGCCAGGGCGGCTCTTCCGAGCCGCCGGTAACGCAGCTCGATCCCGCGGCCACCACCAAGATGCAGTTCGTCGTCGGCACGGCGACGATCTCGTCCGACGACGGGTCGACCGTCTCGTACGGCCTCAACACCGTCTCGACGCTGCGGCAGAGCAACGGCCTCTCCGGCACGCTCTACAATCAGCCGCAGATCATCGGGCCGACCGCGTTTTCGATCCTGCCGGCCGACAAGGGCGTCTGGCAATACGCCGGCGCCGACCTCGGCACCAATCACATCACGTGGGCGACGCTCAACCAAGCGCAGTGGACCGGCCCGGCGCCGGGACTCACGCAAGGCTCGACCGGCGTCTTCGGCTACGGCCTGTGCCCGTGCGATTCCAACGCGGGGCCGTCCAACGGCACGACGCCGTTCTATCAGGCGTTCAACCTGCCGATCTACGGGCCGAACGCGCCCGCACCCGGCAGCGCCGAGTTTTTCTACGGCGGCCCTCCGGCGTTTCCATCGATCGGCCCGACGCTGACGGCGCTCGGCTTCCAAGGCTACTCTTTGGGCTTCACCGATTTCGACATTACGCCCGCGCTGGGCGCCTATCGTCTCTATGCGGCGGTGCCGCCGGCGTACACGACGCCGGCGAATCCGACGCCCAGCCCGGGCCCCAACGGCACGCCCACCCCGGCTCCCGGCGTGATTGCGGCAACCGCGCAGTTGACGTCGCTGCACGCGCTGCCGGCACTGGGAACGCCGACCTTCACCGCCGACAACAAAGGCGGCGGCACGATCGGCATCACGGTACCGGCCGGCATCAGCGAAGCGATGGTGGTCGTCGCGGCGGATCTCTGTAAGTTCGGCTCGCCGTCGTGCACCGGAACGTGCCTGCAGACGCATACGTCGACTACCTACTACACGATCGTCACGCACGCGCGCGGCCGCCAGAAACTGACGCTGGCCGACACGCTCGGGCCGCTGACGGGATCCGGCGTCGCAACGAGCTCGATTTGTTCCAGCGAAAACTATCACGTCTACGCAGCCGGCTTCGACTATCCGGCCTACGAGGCGTCCTACCCCGCAAACCTGAGCTTCGCACCGCACATTTCCGGTCCGCACGGGCAAGCCGACGTTTCGACCTCCGGTCTGCTCAACGGAACCTACCCGTGAACGCGCGCCGCGCTCTTCGGTACGCCGCCTCGTTGGCCGCCGTCTACGCCCTTGCGGCGTGCGGCGGATCGCCGAACACGCCCAACGGGTCGGTCGTCGGCAGCGGCGGACAGCAGCCGCCGCCCTCGCAGCTCGTCACGGCGGGCGTGAACGTACACCTTCCGAGCAACGCCGCCATGCGCGAAGGCTCCGGGCCGCAGTTCCTCTCGCCGCACATGCAATCGCTTTCGATTTCGCTCGCGTCGGTCAACGGCGCGGCCGCCGGCGGCGCGCAGGCTTCGATCGTCGATACCTATCCGCGCGCGAAGAACTGCTCGCAGCGCGGCGGCGCGCTCTCGTGCACGGGCAGCGTCTCCGCCGCCGCCGGAAGCTGCCTCTTCAACGTCACCACGTACGCGGGCCCCAACGCCACCGGCACCGTGCTTTCGGTCGGCACGCTGCGCGCCCACATCGGCGCCGCCGGCGGCACCGTGACCGTCTCTCCTTCGAGCTCGATCGCCGTCCAGGGCGTGATCGCGGCGCTCTCGCTCGCGCTTTCGCCGTCGTCGCTCCCGCGGGGAAGCAAAGCCACCGTCTCGGTCGATCTCACAGCGTACGACGGCTCGGGCGCACCGATCGCCGGCGCGAGCGATTACCAAACGCCGATCGCGCTGACGATTCAAGGCGACAGTTTGGGCGCGTATTCCCTGCACGGTGCGGGTACGCCCGGTGACAGCGTTACGGTATCATCGCCGTCGCAGAAGCTCACGATCGCCTACGACGGCAACGCGCAGGCGTCGAGCGTGACGGTGCAATCGGCGGTGGCGGGCCCGAACGGCGCCAGTGCCAATGCGCCGCTCGCGCTCGAGGGTACGCCTCCGCCGCCGCCGGCGGGCACCGTGTACGTGCTCAATGCGGGCTCGGGCCAGGGGCTCGGCGCGACGGTCACGACGTACGCGGGATCGGCAACCGGCAACGTCGCGCCGAAGACGACGCTGGCGCTGAGCACCAAGCTGTACGCTCGCAACATTGCGGTCGACTCGGCCGGAAATCTCTACGTCGGCTATCTCGATTCGCCCACCGGGTCGTCGCCGCTGGGCACGCCCGACGAGGGCAACGAGATCGCCGTCTACGCGGCGGGCGCGACCGGTAGCGCGCAGCCCAAAGCGGTCATCACCGCCTCGAGCGCCTCGAAGACCGCGCTCTATCCGAGCTACTTGGCGTTCGACGCTGCGGGAGATCTCGTCACGTACGGCTCCACGACCGCCGGCGGAAACTCCGGCAACGCGGTGCTGGCCTACGCTCCGGGAAGCTCCGGCGCCGCCACGCCGGCGAGCGCCTGGGCCTTCGCGCAGCCGACTTTTCAATATCCCGGCCCAACTGGACTAGCGCTCGATGCGAGCGGAAACTTCTACGTCAACGGTACGTTCAAAACCGGGCCGTCGAGCGTCTTCGGTCTTTACACCAACCTGGCGTCGAACGCGCAGAATCCCGCGTCGAGCCCGGCGCGCACGCTGCCGTGGGATACGACGACGCAGCTCACGCAAGGCCTCGCCTCCGACGCATCGCTCGATAGCAGCGGCGAAATCTACGTAGCCAACATCGCGCTCGCCGGCACGTCGACGACGGCGTGCCAAGCGCGCGCAAACGTCTTCGCGGCGGGTGCGACCGGCGGAACGACCGACGTCGCGCCGCTGCGCGTCGTCACGCTCTCGGGCGTCACGACCACCAATCCGCTCTGCTACTCTTCCCATAACAACCCGCTGCTCGGCTTCTATCCGTACGTCACGCTCTACGGTTCGTCGATCTACGTCGCCGACGAGTTCGACGACGCCGTCGCCGTCTATCCCGGCCTCAACGGCGGAACGGTGGCGCCGACGCAGCGCATCAGCGGCTCGGCCACCGGCTTGCACGCCCCGGTCACGCTCTACGTTTCGGCGCTCGCGTCGCCGGCGAGGATTCGCCGATGAGACTCTCCGCTACGATCCTCGGCATCGCGATCGCACTCGGCGGCTGTAACGCCGGCGGTGCGGCGCCGTACCGGCCCGCCACGGCGTTCGCTGCGGGTGCCGCGCCCGCGGCTTCGGGCGCGATCTCCGCGCGCTTCGTCGAAGGCGCGCCCGTTCTCGCGACCAGCATCAACGGCATCGTGCAAGATCTCGGGACGGCCTCGCTGAGCGTGAACGGACAGACCGTCGCGTCGATCTTTCCGTACGGCTACCTGACGCAATACCTGACGCTGCGCGCGGGCACGGTTTCGGTCAAGGCCTTCGACAGCGTGGGCTATTCGGTCGGCCCGATGACGCTCTCCGGGCTGGTCGCCGGGAAGAGCTATTCGATCGTCCTGGTCGGCGACTATCCCCACTATCGGCTGATCGGGTTTGCCGATCCCGCGCCCACCAAGGGCGCGTCGCTCGCCGTGTATCAAGCGTCGCCCAAACGGGCGTCGATCGACTACGGGCGATTCGTTTCGTCCGTCACGGCGTGTTCGAGCGCGAGCCGCTTCGCACGGTTGGGCAGCGTTCGGCTCGGCGCGGTCGCTCGCGCGTCGCTCGGGGCGAAGGTGAAGGCCTTCGGAGGATACGTCGGCCGCGGCACGGCCCCGCTGGCCGGCGGCAGCGTCACGCCGTGCGACGCCAATAGTTTCGATACCGCCAACGCGCTGCCGTTCGAAAACAGCGGCCGCCTTTCGATCTTCTTGCTCGATCCCGGGCCGGCCGGCGCCACCGGACCGGCCATCGGAGTGCTGGACCAATGAACCGTACATCCGCCACGCTCGCCGCCCGTCTCGCATGCGCCGCGCTCGCAGCGGTGGCGTCTGCACTCGCGATTTCGGGATGCGGCGCCGGGCGCACGACGGCGCTGCCGAACGTTGCTGCCAACCAGGACGCCGCGCACGGATCCGCGCCGTATCCGACCGCGCTGCCGCACCTCTACGTCGATCACGCCGGAACGCTTTCGATCTATCGCCTTCCCCTCGACGCAGCGTCGAAGCCGTTCGCGACGTTGGTGGAGGATCCGGGCTCGTCCATTCCGCCGCAGATCGCCGTCAATGCGTTCGGCGCGATCGCCATCGCCAACTCCGCCGAACTGCGTCTGTTCAAGCCGCCGATCGTCTCGTTCGCGCCGAAATACGCGACGCTGCGGTTGAAGTATAACGGCGCCATTACCGCGGTGGGGCCTTCCGGGGCGGAACTGAACGACATCGAGTTCGATCCCGAAGGCAACCTCTGGCTGGTGAGCAACATCGGCGGAGAGATCACGGAGCTGCGGCGGCCGATCGGCCCGCACAGCGTCGCCGGCGTCTTCGTCCTTTTCGGCGTACGCAACACGAAGACGGCGGGATTCAACAACGTCGGCCAGGCGCGCTTCGACGTGAACGGCACGCTGTACGCCTACGCCTCCAACTCCATCGGAAGCATGCTCTTCAAGCTGGCCTTTCCCTACGCCGCGCAGCCGTCGCCGTTCGGCATCGATCTGGCGCAAGCCGACTTCGTCGATTCCAGCCAGTACTTACCGACCAATCCGGACCCGGCGCCGCTGATCTTGGGGCAGTATATCGGCGCGTTGCACTCGCCACCGCCGCAGCAGCCGCCGCCGCCGCCCGTCGACGAGCTCGCCCAGTTCGAGGTGCCGCTCAACCCCGTCGTCGGGCTCTTTCCCAGTGCGACCGTCGAGCAGCGTGTCGGCGCCTTGATCGCCGACCCCCCCAGGGTCCTCTTCTACGCATTGGATGCCGCGACGGGACGTCTCGACGTCTACCGCCTGCCGCTGACGAGCGGTGCGAGGCCGGCGTTATCGCTGGCGTGCAGAGGCGGCTCGTCGCGCTGCAGCGGCAAACAAGAGCATCTCTTCTTAGGCCCCTGAACTCAGAGCCTCGAGCAGTTCGAGCAACACGTCTCGCTTCGCGCTCGGGGTCGCCGCGACGTAGCGCGCGTACGCGGGCGGCCCGAGCAGCGATTTGAGGCCGTCGGCGGCGAGTTGGCGCGATTCGGCCGACACCGGAGAGCCGCTGCGGCCGGTCGGGCGCAGTTCGCCGTCGATCGCCTTGCGCTCGAGCAGGCGCAGCACGGTCTGCTCGCACGGAGGCCGCCCGTAGACGTTGCGCTTCGCGCGCGTGCCCGGGAACGTGCGCCGCTCGCGCGTGATGAATCGCAGGTCCTCCAGCACCGCCAGCGCCTCGAACACCATCGACGAACTATAGAGGCCGAGGTCTTCGCGGATTTGCTCGATCGTGGGATGGCACGTGCCGTCGCCATTGGTCAGCATCGTGAGATAGGTGTACATGCACACTTGGCGCGGGTTGAGCACGTGGAACATGAAGCCGCTCCACCACGCCGGTAAAGGGGCCAGCGGATGGCATTCGTCGCGCGGGTCCTTCGAGCAATCGTCCACGGGTCGGGCAGTTCGTAGCACCTACTTGTTCGCCTCTCAGCCAATTCGTCCAGAAATTCGGAGTATTTGTACCCGGCTGCCGGCAAAAAGAACGAGGGCGCCGTCTAGCGGCGCCCTCGCGTAGTCCGTTCGGCCCAATCCCCTTAGGCCGGCATGTCCTTCTTCTGCTCTTGGTAGATCAGCGTCGGCGCTTCCTTCTTCTCGATCACGTCCTTGTTGACGATGCACTTCTTGACGCCTTGCAGCGACGGCAGATCGTACATCACTTCGAGCATCGTCTCTTCGAGGATCGAACGCAGGCCGCGCGCGCCGGTCTTGCGGCTCTGCGCCTTAGTCGCGATCGCCACCAGCGCCTCTTTGGTGAACTGCAAGTCCACGCCGTCCATGTTCATGATCTTCTGGAACTGGCGCACCAGCGCGTTGCGCGGCTCGGTGAGAATGCGGCGCAGCGCCAGTTCGTCGAGCGCGTCGAGCGTGACGACGATCGGCAGACGGCCGATGAACTCGGGAATCAGCCCGAACTTGAGTAGATCCTCGGGCATGAGCTGCTGGAGCAGCTTGCCGACGCGCTGCTCTTTCTTTCCCTCGGGCTGGGCGCGGAACCCCATGTTGTTGGCCGCGACGCGCGATTCGATGATGCGCTCCAGGCCGTCGAACGCACCGCCGCAGATGAACAGCACGTTGGTGGTGTCGATCTGGATGAACTCTTGGTGCGGGTGTTTGCGCCCGCCCTGCGGGGGGACGTTGGCGGTGGTGCCTTCGAGAATCTTGAGCAACGCCTGCTGCACGCCTTCGCCGGAGACGTCGCGGGTGATCGACGGATTCTCGCTCTTGCGAGCGATTTTGTCGATCTCGTCGATGTAGACGATGCCTTTTTCGGCGCGCTTGACGTCGTAATCGGCGGCCTGGATCAGCTTGAGCAGAATGTTCTCGACGTCTTCGCCGACGTAGCCGGCCTCGGTGAGCGAGGTGGCGTCGGCCATCGCCAGCGGCACGTCGAGAATCTTCGCGAGCGTCTGCGCCAGGTACGTCTTGCCGGAGCCGGTCGGGCCGACCAGCAGGATGTTCGACTTCTGCAGCTCGACGTCGTCGGCCGTGCCGCCCGCGTTGATCCGCTTGTAATGGTTGTAGACCGCAACCGCCAGCGACTTCTTGGCGCGCTCCTGGCCGATCACGTACTGGTTGAGGATGTGATTGATCTCTTTCGGCTTGGGGATGTTGCGAAGCCGAAGGTTCTCGTCGACGTTCTTATAGAGCTCTTCCTCGATGATCTCGTTGCAGAGCTCGATACATTCGTCGCAAATGTACACGCCGGGGCCCGCGATCAACTTGCGCACCTGCTCCTGCGATTTGCCGCAGAAGCTGCACTTGAGCTGACCCTTCTCGTCTCCAAAGCGGAACATGGGTACCCGGGCGCCCTCCTCGACTAAGCCGGCATCGGCAGGCCTGTCCGATTTTCGATAATCTGGTCGATTATCCCGTAATCCTTGGCCTCCTGTGCGGTCATGTAGTAGTCCCGGTCGATGTCCTTGAGGACTTCCTCCAGGGGCTTCTTGGTCGTCTCTTCGTAAATGCGGGCCACGGTCTGACGGGTCGCGATCAGGTCGCGGGCGGCGATCTCCACGTCGGTCGCCTGTCCGCCGATCTGAGATACCCACGGCTGGTGAATCAGAATCTTGGCGTGGGGCAGGGCCATGCGCTTGCCCGGCGCGCCGCCGGTCAGGAGGATCGAGCCCATCGAGGCGGCCATGCCCATGCAGATCGTGGCGACGTCGGGCTTGATGAAGCGCATCGCGTCGAACATCGCGAGGCCGGCCGTCACGCTCCCGCCCGGGGAGTTGACGTACATGTCGATATCTTTGTCGGGATCTTCCTTTTCGAGAAAGAGCAGCTGCGCGATCACCAGATTGGCCAGGTGATCGTCGATCGGCCCTCCGACGAAGACGATGCGGTCCTTGAGCAGGCGCGAATAGATGTCGTAGGCGCGCTCGCCGCGCGCCGTCTGCTCGACGACCATCGGAACCAGGTGTCCCAAAATGTTCTCCCCAAAGCGGTGCAGAGACGTTCTCTGCCCTGTAACTACGACGCGGGCTGCGCGGTTTCTTCGGCGGCGGTTTCGACCTCGGCGTTATCGATGAGGAAGTCGAGCGTCTTATTGCGGACGATGCCGTCCATCAGGGAGAGCAGGTTGTTGCCCAGGGCCTTGCGGATCCGGGCGACGGGCTGGCCGTACTGGCGCGACAGCGCCTCGAGCTCTTCGGCGATATCGGCCGGCGTGGCCGCGATGCGCTCGGCTTTGGCGATCTGCTCGACGAGCAGGGTGGCCTTCACGCGCTGCTCGGCATCCTGACGGAACTCCTCGCGAAACTGCTCCGCGGTCTTGCCCGAGCGCTCGAGGTATTCGTTGAAATCGCCCCCGGAACGCGTCAGTTCGGCGGACGCTTCCCCGCTGAGGTGCTCGAGCTCGCTCTCCACCATGCTGGCCGGCAGCGAGAACTCGTGCGCCGAGAGCAGCCGCTCCATGAGCGTATTCCCGACTGCGCGGCGCGACCGCGAATCGGCGATCGCCTCCAGGCGCCGGCGGACGTCGGCCCGCAGCTCGTCCAGAGACGCGGCGTTCGAAAGATTGCGCGCGAACTCGTCGTCGATCGGCGGCAGCTCGAATTGCTTGATCTCGTGCACGGTCACCGCGAAGGTCGCGGTTTTTCCGGCGAGCGACGGCTCGGCATACTCCTCGGGAAAGTGCGCCTCCACGTCGCGGCTCTCGCCGGCGCGCATGCCGGTGATGCCCGCAACGAAGCCGGGAATGAAGCGGCCCTCGCGCAGCTCGGTGACTTGACCCTCGGCCGAACCGCCTTCGAAGGCTTCGCCGTCGATGGTTCCGCGATAGTCGAGGGTGAGCACGTCGCCCTCTTCGGCGGCGCGATCGACCGGAACCAGCGTCGCCCGCTCCTTGGCCAGTGCCGTCAAGCTGCGCTCGACGTCGTCGTCGGTCACGGCGCTGCTCGGCCGCGTCACGCGCAAACCCTTATACTGCCCCAGCTCGATCTCCGGGCGAACCTCGACGGTCGCCTTGAGCCGGGTCGGACGCCCGCCGTCTTCCTCTAGGACCTCCATCTTCGGCCGGTCGACCGGAGCCAGGTCGTGCTCGCGCACGGCCTTGGCATAGGCCTCGGGCAGCACTTCCTCCATCGCTTGGCTGGTGATGGCGTCGGCGCCGTAGGCCTGTTCGAAGACCTTCCGGGGCACCTTGCCCTGGCGAAAGCCCGGCAGGCGCACGTTCTTGACGAGCCGGCGAAAAGCGCGCTCCTCGGCGGCCGCCAGCTCGTCGTCGGTGATCGGGATTTCGAGCTCGACTTGCGTCGGAGCCAATCGGTGAAGTGTGGATGTGCTCATAGAAAAAACATGGAGCGGAAGACGAGATTCGAACTCGCGACCCTCGCCTTGGCAAGGCGATGCTCTACCACTGAGCTACTTCCGCACGACAGCGCGTTCCTAACAACCGCGCACGTTGGCCCTTGTCGTGGACCGAGTGAGGGACCCCGCCGGCTCTGCCGGTGCCCAACGTCCCGCGCCCGGGGGGCTCTGGGCATGCAGAGACTCGAACTCTGACGGGTTGCCCCACTGGAACCTAAATCCAGCGCGTCTGCCAGTTCCGCCACATGCCCGGCTCGCGCGGGACCACTGTTAATAGAACGCCTGCGGTGCTTTTCCTTCCGCTCGCGCGAGGCTTTAGGGCTCGACCATCAGCAGGGGCCCATCGTCCGGGACGAAGGACGAAAGCTCCGGGGGAAAGCGGTCGACCGAACGGACGTCCTCGATGCTCACGCTCGCGCCGGCATAGCGCTGGTGTTGGTAGCGCATCGGGCCCAGCGCCGTTTCGGTGCCGACGTACAGCGCGCCGCCCACGTCGGCGAACGTGACGCTCCACGGCACGGTCGTGCCGGGGCCGTTGACGAAGTTCAGCGCTTCGACCAGCTTGCGCGGCGCGTACGTCGCCGCATCGACCCACAGCTCGCGTAAACGGTAGCGCGCCGGATCGTGCAGCGGCTGCATGCGCAGATGGTACGCGGGCGCGCCATCGACGACGTCGGTCCCGGCGATCGAGATGTCGTACGCGCGGCTCTTCGAAACGACCTCGGCGATCTCGTGCAAACCGGTCTCGGCCGGCGGCGATGCCGCTGGGTGCGCGCGTGGATCGGGATCGTGAAACTGCTCGCGCACTTCGCGAACGATCTGCGCGTCGGTTTTCGGCTGCGGCGGCGGCGTCAACGGCGTCGTCCCGATGCCGAACGAATAGTTCGGCGCCAGGATCGGCACGCCGAGATAGTCGATCGGCGCTTCCGGGCCGCCGACGTACGACCCCATGAGCGAGAAGCCGATGCCGTGCGGCGTTACCGGATGCGCGCGCTCCGCGTCGCTGACCGCGTCGAAGACCACGCGGCCGTCCTCGGCGTCGTAGCCGCTGGCATAACGCTCGACCAGCGTGCGAGTCCCCTCGACCACGCGCACCGCGACCGTATACTCGACGCGCTCGGGGTAGCGCTGGTGCTCCCAATAAGCACGCGCCCGCGCGAAGATCGCGTACGGGTCGGGCGAGGCCGCGTCGACGGCCGGCGGCGTGGCGACGAGCATATCCCTGAGTACCGTTCCGCGGGGCCCGCGGTTTCGCCGCCGTGCGGACCGCGGCCCCGAGCGAGGCGGCTGCTATTGAAAGACGAGCGGCGCCGTCGAGGTTTGCGCGGCGCCCTTTCCGCAGGTGACGCGCCCGGCTAAGACCGCTTTGCCCGAGAACTTCGGCCGGTTGCGGTTGAGTGCGTAGAGTACGAAGCCGCCCGTTTGGGTCAGATTCACCGTTGCCGCGAATGCATCGACTTTTTTGGCCCCAGACGCGATCGCCCAGGCCAGCTTACACGTGCCTTTAAATGCGACGTTCGTGTAGGCAATCGAATACTGCCACGTCGCGCCGGCCGGTACGTAGTTGCCGGGCCCAGTGAGGCCGACGTTGTCGCCGGTCTGTGCGCCGTTGACGCAAGAGATGCAAGGAACGCCACCCTGCGCCTCACCGGCAGCGACGAAGCCCATGATCCAAGGCAGCAGCACCTTGCCGTCCGGACGGATCGGTAACGCATGGAAGACGGCCCGCACGGGCGTGCCGGCATCGGGCGCGGAATCGAGTTCGGCCATCGCCGCGTGCAGCGACTCCGCATCGCTGGCCGCCGGGCTCGCCGCGGAAGCATCGCTCAGCGCCGAGCCCGGCGTGGAGGAGACGCCCGGGCCGCCGGCACAGCCGGAAACCAGCGCGATCAGGGTGAGGGTAGCCAGCGGCCGCCCAATTTCGAAAACCATGCAAGCCTCCAAAAAGCTGTAGGAATGCTAAGCGCGATCTCCCTCGAACGTGGCCGAGGTTCCTTGAGACTTTTGGCCCCTCAATTGCTTTGCGTGCTTTGCGCCGCCCGTGGGGCGGGTACGTTCCTGCCTACGATGAGCAATCGATGCCCGACCTGCGGCGAACCGATCGGCTACCGGTACTGTCTCGACCGCTTCCACGATCAGCCGATTCCGATCGTGACGCAGCTCCTGGAACTCCAGCGCAAACTCGGTCGCGCGTTCGGATAATTATGAAAACCCCCGCGACGCTGCGTTCGCGGGGGTTTCGATCATTTGCACCGCGAGGGACTTGAACCCCCAACCAAGTGATTAAGAGTCACCTGCTCTACCAATTGAGCTAGCGGTGCGTCTGCGCCCTCCGGGACTCGAACCCGGGACCAACGGATTAAAAGTCCGCTGCTCTACCGACTGAGCTAAAGGCGCTCGTCATGGCGTCCCTCGGAGGCCGACCGCTCCTATACGACGCCGCGGGGGCGTTCGTCCTGCCCTACGCCGACGCCGAACGCGCCGAACGGCCCAGCACGTCGGGATAGAGCGTCACCATCTCCGCCGACGAGATCGGGCGCGCGTACAAGAAGCCTTGCGCCAACCGGCACCCGGCGTTGCGCAGGATCTCGCGCTGGCGCACCGTCTCGACGCCCTCGGCGACGACGCGCACGTCGAACGCTTCGGCCAGCGTCATCAGCGTGCGGACGATCGGTTCGCTCGCCAGCTCGCCGTCGCTGCCGGAGACGAAGCCGCGATCGATCTTGATGGCGTCCACTTTGAACTGCTGGAGGTAGCGCAGCGACGAGTAGCCGGTGCCGAAGTCGTCGATGCAAATCTTGAACCCGCGGTCGCGAATGCGCTCGAGCGTCACGTTCGCGCGGGTGCCGCTATCGAGCACGACGCTCTCGGTGATTTCGATGGTGAGATCTTCGGGCGAGAGGCCGTGGTGTTCGATCGCTTGGACGAGCGCGCGCTCGAAATCGACGTCGTCGAGCTCGGCGGCCGATACGTTGACGTGCATCGTAAAATCCATGCGCCCGTTGCGATTGCGCCGCCACTGCGAGAGCTGCTCGCAGGCCGTATTGACCACGAACCGGCCGATCGGCGTGGCCAAACCGGTCTGCTCGGCCAGCGTGATGAACTCGGTCGGGCTCATCACGCCCTCGACCGGATGATCCCAGCGCAGCAGCGCCTCGCACCCGACCGGCGTGCCGTCGACGATGCTCACGATCGGCTGGTAGAGCAGCCGGAACTCGTTGCGCTCGAGCGCCTGGCGGATGTCGCTGGTGAGCTGCAAGCGCTTCTGGGCGCGATCGTGCATCGTCGAATCGAAGAGCGCGTAGCGGGCGCCGCCCCCGATCTTGGCGTGCTGCATCGCGATCTCCGCGTCGCGCATCACGTCCTCGGCCCGTTCGTAGCTCGCAGAACCGATCGCGATGCCCACGCTCGCGCCGAGATAGATCGTGCGGCCGCCGATCGCGATCATCTTCGAGAGATTGTTGAGGATGCGGCGTGCGACCGATTCGACGTGCAGGATGTCGCCCAACGACTGTAAGAGGATCGCGTACTCGTCGCCGCCCAGCCGGGCGACGACGTCGCGGGCGTCGACCGACGAGCGCAGGCGCTGCGCGACCTGGGTGAGGACCGCGTCGCCGGCGTGATGCCCCAAGCTTTCGTTGATGTCGCGGAAGTGTTCCAGATCGACGAACAGTACGGCGAAGAACGAGTCGAGCAGCGCGGTCGCTTCTTCGAATCGCCGGCGGAGCTGCTCTTCGAAGAGCCACCGGTTGGGCAGGCCGGTGAGCGAATCGTGCGTCTTGTCGTGCAGCATGCGCCGCTCGTTGTGCTTGAGCGCCGTCTTGTCGCGGAACATGCAGATCGCGAAGAGCGCCTTCCCGTCGCGCTCGGTGACCACCGAAACGGTCGCGTCCGTCCAGATCTCCTGGCCGAGGGCCGTGCGGAAATGCTGCTCGTACTCGAACGTGTCGCGTTCGCCGGCGAGCAGCTCCGAGAGCTCCTGCTCGTGCCCGTCGAGCGCGGCGGCGATCGACTCGCCGAAGAGCGAGCGAAAGACGGTGTTCGAATCGGCGACGTTGCCGCTGGTGTCGAGCACCGCGATGCCGATCGCGGCGCCTTCGAAGACGGCCTTGAACTGTGCCTCCGAGAGCCGCAGGGCTTCTTCGGCTTGCTGGCGCGCGAGCTCGGCGGATAGGCGTTCCGACTCTTCGCGCGCGCGACGCAGCGCCTGACCGCTGCGATAGGCCGCGAGCTGCGCCATCACCAGCATCAGCCCGACGACCAGCAGCGCGCCGATCAGCAGCACCGCATAGAGGTAGATCTTGCGCTGGTTGTAGACCGCCAGCCGTTGCCGCGAGAGCGCGTCGAGCGCGAACGTCATCCGGTAGCCGAGGTCGCGGGTTGCGACGAGGGCCGGTCTGGCGGCGGCGGCAATGCGTGCTGGCGCGAGCGTTGGCCGAACTTCGTACAGCACGTGATCGCGCATGAGCTGGTAGTAGGCCGTTCCCGCCGCGCCGTAGCGGTCGGCGAGCTTGGGCAGCAGCGCGAAGGTCTTGGCGTGCGCGGGCATCATCGCCGAGAGCACCGCTACGTCGGCCGGAATGGTGTAGGCGCTCAGATCGAAATCGCCGCGCAGGCCGCCCAGCGTGCTCGAGAACGCGAGGCGCTCTTTGAGCGGCATGCCGCCTTGGCGCACCGCCAGCTCGGCTTGCACCCACGATCGCTGCACGGTTTCGTAGGCGTCCGGAACCGCCTGGAACCAGACGAAGGCGAGATTCTGCGCGGTGGCGTTGGAGTCGTAGTTCATTCCCGACCCGTTATCGCAATCGGTCATCAGGTTGAACAGTGCGTTGGCCAGCGGCGTGAAGAGCGGGAGCGAACGGGCTCCGGGCGGCGCCGCGCGCACCTTCTCCCAGGCCTTGCGGGCGGCGGACCAGTCGGTGCCGGTTCCCAACGACGAGATGCTGCCGCCGGGGCCGAAAAGCACGTCGAGCGCCTGCATGCGAGATCCCATTACGTCGCGCAATGCGCGCAACTCCATCGGGGGAGCGCCCAAGACCAGCGCGCGGCGGTAGTCGGCCAGCATCTCGCTCGTGGCGAGCACGTCGGCTCCGCCGCGCATGGCGAGGCGATACCGGTCGAACGTTGCGGAGTCGATCCCCCCTAGTGAATCCAGTCGGGAGACCTGCCAGACCGCACCGGCGAGCAGCACCGCGGCAATCAGCGTCAGCGCGACGCCCGACCACGACGCCCAGGCCCGAATCGTCGCAGGGGTGCGGACCATCGCGACCACTTCGCGGCGGCCCGACGCACTACTTCTTTAGCAGGGAAATTTTGGGGGATTTGTGGGGTGACCGACGGGATTCGAACCCGCGACCTCTGGAGTCACAGTCTAGCGCTCTAACCAGCTGAGCTACGGTCACCACACCACTGGCGCCTGGATTGGCCGCTCCAGCTTCGCGCCCGGAGGGACTCGAACCCCCATCTTCGAGTTTAGAAGACTCGTGCCTTATCCTGTTAGACCACGGGCGCAGATCGGGGGCGGCACCTTGGCTAGGATACCACGCCCCCGCAAATGGTCGGGACGACAGGATTTGAACCTGCGACTTTTGCGTCCCAAACGCAACGCTCTACCAAGCTGAGCTACGTCCCGATCCGCGGTGCCGTTCGAAAGCGTACCACACTACGGCAAGAGGCGGTGATACGCGGCGTACCGCTCGAATCCGCTCGCGGCAGCGTCGCCGGCGAGCGCGGCTTGCGCTTCGACGCGCAGGCCGCCGCGCAGCAGCGCCCGTGCGACGCGCACGTTCGCGGCCGGGACGAGCGCGGAGCACCACGAGGCGCCGTAGGTTCGCTGCAGGGTCGCCAAGGCGAACGAGAGCACCTGCACGGCGTAGGCGCCGGAGGCGCACGCCATCGGCCCGATGCGCCCGTCGGGCCAAACGTACGCGTACGCAACCAGCTCGCCGTTGAGGAAAAACGCCCGCCCGGTCGCTTCCCGCGCGAACCGCTCGTGTTCGTCGGCGTGCGAGAGCCCGCGCGTTTCGCGATCCAGCGCGGCGACGGCGTATGCGTGCCGTTGCGGATCGATCTCGCCCACGTCGAAGCGGTAATCGCCGGCCGCCATCGCGATCAGCGCGTCTTCGCGCGGAAGCGCGCCGGCCAACTGCAGCAGCGTCGCGCGCGGTGCCAAGCCCCGGCGCAGCGCCAGCGCCAGCGCCGCGGCATCGCCGGCGTCGAATGCGAATGCGCGCGCCGGCCCTTCACCGGCGGCGAGCGCACGGTCGAGCAGGCGCGCCCCGATGCCGGAACCGCGAAACGACGGCTCGACGAACAGATCGCCGACGAAGCATTCGTCGAGGCTCGCGCGCGATACAACCATGCCGATCGTCTCGCCGCCGTCGCTGGCGGCCCACACGCCGCCGGCCTCGCAGCGCTCGAACGTCAGGCGGGCGGTTGCGTCGTCGGCACCGCGCCGGCGCAAGACGTCGCGGACGTCGCCGGCACCGGCCGGGACGATCGCGATCTCAGAGACGGCCGCGCAAGAGCGCGAGCAGCCCTTGACCGGCGCGATACCGGTGGCTGATCGCGTTCTTCTCCTCGGCGCTGATCTCCGCGAACGTGCAACCGCTGGCGGGATAGAGAAAGAGGGGATCGTATCCGAAGCCCGCGGTTCCGCGTTCCTTCGAGACGATGCGGCCTTCGGTCACGCCGATCGCGGTGATCGGATCGGCGTCGGGCAGCGCGAGCGCGAGCACGCACACGAAGCGCGCGGACCGCCGCTCCTCGGGGAGGCCTTCGAGTTCGCGCAGCAAGAGCGCGCGCCGCTGCGGCCACGCCAGCTCCGCGCCGCCGTAGCGCGCCGAGAGCACGCCCGGGCGCCCGCCGAGTTCGTCGACTTCGAGGCCGCTGTCGTCGGCCAGCACCGCCGCGACGATTCCGTCGTCGCGCAATTGCCGTGCCAGCGCGTGCGCCTTGCGCAGCGCGTTGCCGGCGTAGCTCGACGCGTCTTCCTCGACGTCGGCGTATCCGCCGTACGTTTCGAGCTCGAGCAACGTCGACGAAAAGATCGCCCGCAGCTCGCCGAGCTTGCCGGCGTTTTTGGTCGCGACGTAGGTCTTCACGGCGCGGTCAATCCTCCAGACGGAGCACGGCCATGAACGCCTCCTGCGGCAGCTCGACGCGGCCGACGCGCTTCATGCGCTCCTTCCCCGCCTTCTGCTTCTCGAGCAGCTTGCGTTTGCGCGTGATGTCGCCGCCGTAGCATTTCGCCAGCACGTTCTTGCGCACGGCGCTCACGGTTTCGCGCGCCACGATCTTGCCGCCGATCGCGGCTTGGATCGGCACGTCGAACATCTGGCGCGGAATGAGCTCTTTGAGCTTTTCGGTGAGCGCGCGGCCGCGCTGGGCCGCCTTTTCGCGGGCGACGATGAACGAGAGCGCGTCGACCGGCTCGCCGTTGAGCAAGATCTCGAGCTTGACGAGATCGCCCTCGCGGTAGCCGATCACCTCGTAGTCGAGCGAGGCGTAGCCCTTGGTACGCGATTTGAGCTGGTCGAAGAAATCGACGATCACTTCGATCAGCGGCATCTCGTAGGTCATGATCACGCGGCCGTCGTGCAGGTACTCCATGTTGCCCAGCTCGCCGCGCCGGCTCTGGGTGATCTCCATGATCGCGCCGACGTAGTCCGGCGGCGCGATGATCGTCGCCTTGACGTACGGCTCCTCGATCGTGCGGATCACCGGCGTCGGCGGGAGCTTCGAGGGATTGTCGATCGACTGCACGGTTCCGTCGGTCTTCGTCACTCGGAACACGACCGAAGGCGAGGTCGCGATCAGATCGAGCGTGTAGTCGCGCTCGAGGCGTTCCTGAACGATCTCCATGTGCAGCAGGCCCAAAAACCCGCACCGGAACCCGAAGCCCAGCGCGACCGACGTTTCGGGCTCGTATACCAGCGCGGCGTCGTTGAGCTTGAGCTTCTCCAGCGCGTCGCGCAGGTCGTCGTACTCCGCGCCCTCGTTCGGATACAGGCCGCAAAAGACCATGGGTACGGCCTTGCGATAGCCCGGAAGCGCGACGTGCGCGGGATTGTTGGCCGCCGTGATCGTGTCGCCGACCTCGATCTCGCCCAGCGACTTGATATTGGCGATCACGTAGCCGACGCCGCCCACCTCGAGACGTTCGACCGGCCGCATTTTCGGCGCGAAGACGCCCACCTCGGTGCACTCGAAGACGCGCTGGTGCGCCATCGAGGTGAACCGCGTGCCGGTCTTGAGCTCGCCGTCGACCACGCGCACGTAGTTCACGACGCCGCGGTACGGATCGAACTGGGCGTTGAAGACCAGCGCCCGCAGGTGGTCGCGATGCCCCTTGGGCGGTGGAATCCGCTCGACGATCGCTTCGAGAATCTCCTCGATGCCGATACCGTTTTTGGCGCTGGCCAGAATGCACTCGCTCTTTTCCATCACGAGCAGCTCCTCGACCTCGGCCATCACCCGATCGGGATCGGCCGCGGGCAGATCGATCTTGTTGATCACCGGGATGATGGTGAGATTGTGCTCGAGCGCCAAGTGGTAGTTGGCCAGCGTCTGCGCCTCGATGCCCTGCGCCGCGTCGATGATCAGCAGCGCGCCTTCGCAGGCGGCCAGCGAGCGCGACACTTCGTACGAGAAATCGACGTGCCCGGGCGTGTCGATCAGGTTGAGCCGGAAGAGCTCGCCGGCCCGCGACCGGTAGTTGAGCGTTACCGGATGCATGCGAATCGTGATCCCGCGCTCGCGCTCGAGATCCATCGCGTCGAGAGCCTGTTCTTCGAGATCGCGGGCCTCGATGGTACGCGTGATCTCCAGCAGCCGGTCGGAGAGCGTGGTCTTCCCGTGGTCGATGTGCGCGATGATGCAGAAGTTGCGCACGTTGGAGGCGACTTCGAGCCGGTGCGGATTCTCCGGTTTGACGGCCACTAGAACGGAACGCAGGTGTTGAACAGCGCCGCGTTGAGCAACGGGCGAATCACGACCTGAAGCAGCAAGAGGAGCACGAGGAAGGCGAGATCGAGCCCGCCCATCGGCGGAATCACGCGCCGGATCGGCACGAGCAGCGGCTCGACGAGCGGCGCGAGGTAGGCCTGAAAGCGGCGCGCGTCGGGAAACCACGACAGAATCGCGTAGACGAAGAGCACGATCGAGTAGATGTTGACCGCGTCGATGAGGATGCGGTCGAGACCGCACAAGAGCCCGTTCACGATCCGACGCGTTCTACGGGAGCGACGCTAAGACATTCGCGGGGACGCCGTGCAGGAACGGCGCGGGGTCGATTGGCTGCCCCTGGTACATCACTTGATAGTGCAGGTGCGGGCCGGTAGCGAAGCCGGTCGCTCCGACGGCGCCGATCGTCTGGCCTTTGTAGACGTGCTCGCCGACGGCGACGTCCGCGTGCGACAGGTGCGCGTACCACGTGTGATAGCCGTTGCCGTGATCGATGTCGACCTTGATGCCGTACGCGCCGTCGTAGGCGTTGGCCACCACGGTCCCCGCTGCCGACGCCCGCACGGTCTCGCCGTAGTCGGCGCCGAGGTCGACGCCCTCGTGAAATTCCGTGTCGGGATAGGTGCGATAGCAGAAGCAGCCGATCACCTCGGCGCCCTCCACGGGATCGATCGACGGGATCGCGGCGACGAGCCGCGCTCGGGCGAGGGAACGCAGATGCTCCATGTTCAGCACGCGCAAGGCCAGGCGCTTGATCGAATCGGACTCTTGCTGCGTGTGGGCCGATGCGACGCTGAGCGCGTGCACGTTGGCCGCAACCACGTCGATAGCCGGGCCGCCGCGCACCCACGAGGTCTTTTGGACCGGTGCCGGCGCCTTCACGGGCGCGCCGATGAGCTGCTTGATCTCCTGGTTTTGCCGCTGGACGTGCAGCAGCTGGCGCCGCAGCGCGTCGGTTTGCGCGCCGATCGAGGTCAGCGTCGTGCGCTGCAGCTCGGCCTCGCGCTCTAGGCTGGCCACCTGCGCGCGGGCGCGAAGCACCTGGACGCCGGCGAAGGCCAGCGAGCCGAGCAAAATCGCGCATGCGACCAGGCACGCCGCGGCGATGTGGCGCCGGCGCACCCAGAAACGATGCACGGTGTCGCCCCGGTGCGGGACGATCTTCACGTAATAGCGGTCTTCGGTCATCCGTTCGCTGCAGTAGTGCGGGCTAGCTCGATTGCCCGGAGTTCTTCATCTGAGGCGTTCGCCGCAGGCTTGAAGTTCTTGACGGCCTTGCCGTACGTTCGCGTGTCGGTTCTCGAATAGATGCTGCTGAGAACGACGCCGTCGCCTTCGCGGTTGAGCAGCGCCAGGGCGTAGGACAGATCGGACCCGGTGTCCTCGAAGGCGTCGTACCGAACGAAGCCGACGCGCGAGACGTCCGTGGTGGCGAAGCCTTCGAGTTCGTCGAGCCGACCGGCCACCCTCTCGACCGCCGAGCGGTGGGCAGCATGCCCTTCCTCCAGGCGCGCCAGGCGGCCGGCGGCGCTGCCGGCGTCGGCCCCGATGAGCTCGTCCTGGACGGCAAGCCGCCGCCGCAGCTCGGCAAAGCCGGGCCGCACGGCCGCGAAGTGGTAGGCCAGCAGCGCCGCCAGGGCGCCGCCGAAGGCGGCCAGTGCCGCGTAGAGAGAGGCGTTCGGCATGCTCACGACTTCAAGAAAAAGGTAAACCACGACGAGAGTCAGGTGGATCACGGCACCCGTAAGGGCTCGCTTACCGTTGCTTCCTTCCGGACCTGGCGGGGTTCACGAGGTTACGCCGCGTGAAGCCCAACCCCCATCATGGCATCCGCCATGATAGCACAGCCGGCTGGGAGCCGAGCCGAGCGAAGTCGCTCCCGGAGTTCTCCTGCGAGCGCAGAAGCTGGCAGGGAAATGATCGGCGCCATCCTCCTTGCCGCGACCACCGCGGCCATGCACTTGCGCAGCGGCGACTTCATCGCCGGCGGCGCCATTCCGTTGGCCTTGATGGCGCGCGACTGCGGCGGAGCGAACCGGTCGCCGGCGCTGCTCTGGACGAACGCCCCAAAAGGGGTCAAATCGTTCGCGCTGATCCTGCACGACCCCGATGCCCCGCTGGCCGGCGGCTACGATCACTGGGTGCTGTACGACGTTCCGGCCGCCACCACGCAGATTCGCGGCGACGCAACCCCTGCCAAGGCGAAGCTCGGCTTAGCCTCTACCGGCCACGCCGTCTACGTCGGCCCCTGCCCGCCGCCGGGGCCGGCGCATCACTACGTCTTCACGCTCTACGCCCTCGACGTCGCGACGCTGCCGGGGCCGACGCCTCTGGGAGCCGACGCGCTCGAGCGCGCCATACGGGGGCACGTGCTGGCCAAGGCGACGCTCGAGGCGACCGCCTCCCACCCCTGAGCCGCTACCCCGCCTGCGTGAAGCCGGGCGGGATCGCAAAGAGCGCGTCGGCCGGCGCGCCGCTCAGCCACGTGACGTTGCCGCGTTCGACGACCATCGACATCCCGGCCATTCCGGGGTGCGCCTCCTCCGAACCCGAGCCTTGCATCGACATCCGGCGGTACATCGCGAGATGCGACGCATCGCCCATCATCGAGCCCATGCCCGCGGCGCCTTGCGCGTGCATCGTCGGCTTGCACCCGCCGTGCGCCGCCATCGCTTCGCCGGGATTGGCATTCATCGTGCGCGGCAGCGGGCAATAAGCGCGCGGAACGCCGATGGCCGAGACGTACTGCACCACCGCCATCCCAAACTCGCCGTCGTGACACGAACCGGTGGCGTTGGCCATCGTCATCTGCATCGAGCCCTGCGTGCCGTTGGTGGCGATACCGTCGATCGTCATCGGCCCGAGGCTCTGGCTGGTCGCCTTCATCGTCATGTCGACGGTGCCGGGCGCTTCGTTCTGCGGCGCTTGGCCGCGCGACATGGGGCCCATCGGCATCGCGGGCTCCGGGCACGGCGGCTGCGTATCCGCGACGCTGTAGGTCTTTTTCGCGAGGTCGAGCGTCACGAACTGATGCTGATCGCACTTTTCGATGGTTGCGGTTTGCGTGTACGGGTCGTCGGTGCGAATCCACCCTTTATAGAAGGTGTAGCGCACCAAACGGCCTTCGCGCATCATGCCCATCATGGCCCCGGGGTTGGCGCCGCCGGGCGGGTTGCCGCCCATCACGGCGCCGAGCATTCCGCTCAGGCCGCCGCGCCGCGGCGGCGGCGAGCCGGCGCCGGCTCCGTTTGCTTGAATCGACGCGACGATCGCCTGGTAGTCGGTGGAAAACGTCCCGGGCGCCGGCGGCGTCGCCGGCGGCATCACGACGCGGTTGATCTCGTCGTACTGCAGCGCGGCCGGCGTCGGCGTTGCGGCGGCGGCGGTCGCCTGCCGTCCGCCCCACGAGGGCGAGAGGAATGCGGCAAACGCCAATGCCGCAAGGGCGATGGAGAAGCGCTTCATCGTAGTCCTCCTTCTTCGTACCGGAGTGCGCCGCGCGGGCGTCGAACGCCTTGCGCGCATGGAACAGGTCGTGATCAAGGTTCGCGAGAGCGGGCCCTACCGCGTCACCGGACGCTTCACCGTCATCGACGCCGACGGCACCCAATACGCGGTCGAAGGCGAAAACGTCGCGCTCTGCCGGTGCGGCGGATCCTCCACGAAGCCGTTCTGCGACGGCTCGCATCGCGACAACGGGTTCGTCGCGAACGAACGTGCCGGCGCGCCGGCGGCGGAGGCGTAACGATGCCGTCGTACGTTCGCTCCGGTTCGCTACCGCACAAGCGCCACATCGTCTTTCGCCGCCCCGACGGCGGCCTCTACGCCGAAGAACTCTTCTCGACCAAGGGCTTCGAAAGCGTCTACTCCCTGCTCTACCACCTTCGGCCGCCGACCGCAACGCTCGACGTACGTGCGTGGGATCGGCCCGGCGTTCGCCTCGTTCCCAACGATCCGCTGCGCAACCGCCACTTCAAAACGCAGGAACTTCCGGCCGGCGGCGACGCGATCGACTCGCGCATGCCGCTGCTCGGCAACGCCGACCTGCTGATCTCGCTTGCCAGCCCCGATCGCCCGATGACGTACTTCTATCGCAATACCGGCGGCGACGAACTGCTCTTCATTCACGAGGGCGCGGGCGTTCTCGAAACGCAGTTCGGCGAGCTGGCCTATCGCGCGCACGACTACGTCGTCGTACCGACCGGCACCACCTATCGCCTGCTGCCGTCGGCGCCGACGCGCATGCTCGTGCACGAGTGCTCGGGCAACGTGAAAATTCCGCGCAAGTACCGCAACGAGTTCGGGCAGCTCGAAGAGCACGCGCCGTACTACGAGCGCGATTTCCGCGTGCCGGCGCTCAAGCCGCCGGTCGACGAGCAAGGCGAATACGAGGTGCGCGTCACCAACGCCGGCCGCCACGCCACGTACCTCGTGCAGAACCATCCCTGCGACGTCGTCGGCTGGGACGGCTACTGCTACCCCTACGCGTTCAATCTCGAAGAGTTCGCGCCGATCACCGGCAAGCTGCATCAGCCGCCCCCGGCCCACGCGACCTTCGAATCGCCGGGGGCCGCGTATTGCGCGTTCGTCCCCCGGCTCTTCGATTACCATCCCCAGGCGATTCCGGTGCCCTACAACCATTCCAGCGTCGACTGCGACGAAGTGCTCTACTACGTGAGCGGAAACTTCATGAGCCGGCGGGGCGTCGAGCAAGGCTCGATCACGCTGCACGCCGCCGGCGCGCCGCACGGCCCGCAGCCGGGTGCCGTCGAGGCCAGCCTGGGCAAGACCTCGACCGACGAGATCGCCGTCATGGTCGACACCTTCGCACCGCTTTCGCTCGCGCGCGCGGCCCTGGAGTGCGAAGACCCGGCCTACTACCGCTCGTGGATCGAGGCCCCCGCCCGCGTGTAAAGACGCTCGGCGGCCCCTGACGCAAGCGAGCGAAGCCTGGTATACTCTCGAGCATGGCGATCGGCCCGATCACTCCCGACGTAGCGCTCACCGCGCTGCAGCGTTCGCAGCAGGCGCTGCAGACCGCGCTGACCCGCGAGTCGACCGGCAAGAAGCTGCAGTCGCCGGTCGACGGGCCGGCCGCGTACGCGATCGCGACGTCGCTGCAGACGCAGGTCGCCGCCTATAACGCCGCCAGCCAGAACGTCCAGAGCGCGTACAACGCGACGAGCGTCGCCTCGGGCGCCCTGGCACAAGAGAGCGGCATCCTGACGCAGCTGCGCTCGCTGGCCGTGCAAGGCGTCAACGATTTTCTCTCGCCCACCGATCGCGCCGCGCTGCAGGCTCAGGCCAACCAGCTGGTCGCGCAGGCCAACACGATCGCGCAGACGACCAACTTCAACGGCGTGCCGCTGCTCGACGGGCAGTTTGCCGGCGCCAACGCCGGGACGCCCGCGCAGGCGTCGGTGCCCTCCAACGCGTTGCTGGCTCAAGGCGGGCGGCTCGTGACGCAGGTCGCCGCCGCAAATCCCAACTTTCAAAACGCCAACGGCCCGGCACAGGGCTTCGGTGGAACCGGCACGCAGGACGCCACGATTCAAGTCACGGTCGTCGCGGGCGCGAACGGTCAGGCGCAGGCGCAAGTGACCGCGGTCGACAGCGCCACCGGAGCGAACGTCACGCTCCCCGGCCTCTACAGCGCCGGTTCGACCGTCTCCGGGCTCGAAAACGTCGGCATCAAGCTGGGCAACTTCACCAACGCCGACATCGGGCAGACGGCGACGATTCAGATCGCGCAAGCGACGCCGCCCAACACCCAGGGCTCGGCGCTGCAGGTGCAATCCGGCGCGGCCGAGGGAAACGGTACCGGCGTGAGCTACGGGAACGCGTCCGCGGCCTCGCTGCAGATCGCCAACGTCGACCTTTCGAGCAGCGCCAACGCCACCAACGCGATCGGGCAGCTCGATAAGGCGATCGTCCAGCTCGGCGACGTGCAGACGGCGTTGGGCTCGCAGCAAGTCGCGCTGCAGTACGACCAGCAAAACGCCGACGTCGCCGCCAACAACCTTCAGACCGCACAGTCGCAGCTGGCCGGCGCGAGCGCCGGAGCCGAAGCGACGGCGTCGACGCTGGCGTCGCTGCAATCGCAATTAGCGCTGGCCGTTCAGGCGCAGCGCAACACGCAGTCGGCGTCGGTACTCACGCTCTTCAGCCGCTAGCCGGAACGATCTCGCCGCGCGCGCGGCCGAACCCGATCCGGCGCGCGCCTTCGCGCTCGCACCAGCCGCGCAGTTCGATCTCGTCGCCGTCTTCCAAAAAGCTGCGCGTTTCGCCGTCCGGCAGCGCGATCGGGCGCGTCCCGCGCCACGTCAGCTCGATGAGGCTGCCGTAGCTGTCTGGAGCCGAGCCCGAGATCGTCCCCGATGCGAAGAGATCGCCCGGCCGCGTGCGCGCGCCGTTGGCCGTGGCGTGCGCGAGCTGCTGGGCGGCGTTCCAGTACATGCCTGCAAAGGTCGTATGCGAAATCCTTTGCGCGGCGATGCCCCGCTCGCGCATGCGCTGCGTGCGCAGTTCCACGTCGAGTTTCACGTCGTAGCCCGCCGCCTGCGGAGCGCGCAAATATGGCAGCGGCTCGGGATCCTGCACGGGGCCGCTCACGCGAAAGGGCTCGAGCGCGTCCAGCGTCACGACCCACGGCGAGATCGTGGTGGCAAACGACTTGCCCAGAAACGGCCCGAGCGGCTGATACTCCCACGCTTGAACGTCGCGCGCGCTCCAATCGTTGACCAGCACGAAGCCGGCGATGCGATCCATCGCCTCGCCGACCGGAATCGGCACGCCCAGCGCGTTGCCGCGCGCCGTGAAGAATCCCATCTCCAGTTCGATATCGAGCATGCGCGTGGGCCCGAACGTTGGCTCGGCGGCATCCGGCGGCTTGCGCTGGCCGCTGGGGCGGACGATCGGCGTACCGTCGACGACGATCGTCGCGCTGCGGCCGTGATAGCCGATCGGAATCCACCGCCAATTCGGCATGAGCGGCTCGCCGTCGGGCCGGAAGAGCCGGCCGAGGTTCGTCGCGTGTTCGATCGACGAGTAGAAATCGACGTAATCGCCGATCTCCACCGGCAGCTCCATGCGCGCGCTCGCGAGTTCGACGAAGAACGCGTCGGCGTTTTGCCGGCGCAGCGCCGGATCGCCCTCGCGGCGTAGGAGCGCGCTCAGTCGTTCGCGCAGCGTTCGCAATGCCGGGCGCCCGGCGCCGAACAGTCCGTTGAGCCGCGGCGCGAGGGCGTGCTCGCGTTCGCACGCGCCGTCGAGCAGCCCGGCTTCGGCCAGCGCGTACAGGTCGAGGATGCGTTCGCCGATCGCGACGCCGATCCGCGCCGTCCCGCCGGGGGCCCGCAAGACGCCCAGCGGAAGGTTTTGAATCGGAAAATCCGAGCCGGGTGCGACCGCAATCCACGACTCGAGCGACGGATCGGTAGCGTTCACCCCTCGCCGCCCCCAGGAAGCACGCCGAGGGCGACCAAGTCGTCGACCGGCTCCTTGAAGCTGCAACTGCCGTACGCCGCAAAGCCGCGCGCGCGAATCGCTTCGAGCCCCGGCGCATCGATTCGCCGTTCGCGCCATCCGAACGCCGCGTCGTCGAACCAGAATGCATCCGGGTCCTCTTCGGCGACGACGCGCACGAGTTCGTCGCCCACGCAGTCCGCTGCAAATGCGGCCGACGCGAGCACGTTGAGGAAGCCGTGCATCGCGAAACCGGTCGCGGCGTCGACGTGCCGGACCGGGTGGTGGAGGCCGGCCGTAGCCTTGAACGCGACGCCCGCGGCAGTGGCCGCGGCGACGAACGCCGCCACCTCTTCCACGCTCGGAAAGGCCTGCGCCGTCACGCCGCCACAGCGCAGTTTCGCCCCCAGCCGCGCGCGGCCGGTCGCCGCCATGATCTCGCTTTGGCGTTCGCGCCATCCCGGGCCGCGCGGGGCTTCGGCGTAGGCCGGGAGGTCGCGCAGACCCGCGCGCTCGAGGGAAGCGCCCAGCTGCCCCAACGGCGCATCGAAGGTCTCGCGCATCGTCGCCAGCGGAGGCAGCGGCACTTCCAGCGCCTCGACGACGACCGCGCGGGAAGCTCGCAGGCCGGCGGTCTCCTGCAAGCGGGCCTGTAGCGCGTCGAACCAGCGGCGCGGATCGGGCGCGGCGTCGACGATGGCCGAAAGCGCAAACGGCGGCTCGTCCGCTCTCTCGCGAAGTGCGTCGAGCAGCTCGGGGCCGCGCGAGACCGGGACGATGAAGCGCCCGAGCATCCATGCCGGCGCCCCGTGGCGGGCCGCCGCGTACTCCGCGACCGCCTCGCGCATCGGCAGTCCGGCCGGCGGAAAGAGGCCGGCGTAATCGATCAACGCGCGAAACGCCGCGCGCACCGGCGGCCGCACTGCGACGGAGGTACTCATCGGTACGCCTCTTTCGCGCAACCTGCAACAGGGCCCCTCGGCTAGCTTCGCCAAGCCCACGCCATGAGCACGACCACCGAACCCCAGAGCAATCCGCTCGCGCAGATCGATTGGGATTACGTCGAGTTTTACGTCGGCAACGCCAAACAAGCGGCGCATTACTACATGTCGGCGTTCGGATTCGAGCAGCTGGCTTACGCCGGGCCGGAGACCGGAATCCGCGATCGCGTGAGTTACCTGCTCGAACAGAACAAGCTCCGCTTCGTGCTCACGGCCAGCCTCGTTCCCGACGGCGAGATCGCACGCCACGTCAACCTGCACGGCGACGGCGTCAAAGACATCGCGATTCTGGTCGAGGACGCACGCGCCGCCTACGAAATGGCGCTGCGCGGCGGCGCCCGCTCCGTGCTCGAGCCGACCGTGCTCGAAGACGCGACCGGCCGCGTCGTCAAGGCGACGATCGCCACCTACGGCGATACCGTGCACTCGTTCGTGCAGCGCGACGGCTACGCCGGCGTCTTCCTGCCGGGCTTCGAAGAGCGCCGCAAGCGGCTCGATCGCGTGGCCAAGCCGGAACTGCAGTTCATCGACCATTGCGTCGGCAACGTCGGCTGGGGCGAGATGGACGCGTGGGGCGACTTCTACGCGCGGGTCTTCGGATTCTCGCAGCTCGCGTCGTTCGACGACAAAGACATTTCGACGGAGTACAGCGCGCTGCGCTCCAAGGTGATGACCGACCCGCGCCACCGGGTGAAGTTTCCGATCAACGAACCGGCGGAGGGCAAGAAGAAATCGCAGATCGAGGAGTACCTCGATTTCTATCGCGGCGCCGGGGTGCAGCACATGGCGATCCGCACCGACGACATCGCCGCCACCATTCGGGCGCTGCGCGCCAACGGCGTCGAATTTCTCGATACGCCCGACACGTACTACGACGCCCTCGAAGACCGCGTCGGAAAGATCGACGAAGCGACGGAGCTGCTGCGCGAGCTGCGCATCCTCGTCGACCGCGACGATCTCGGCTACATGCTGCAGATCTTCACGCGCCCGCTGCAAGACCGTCCCACCGTCTTCTTCGAGATCATCCAGCGCAAGGGCAGCCTCTCGTTCGGGAAAGGCAACTTCAAAGCGCTCTTCGTCTCGATCGAACGGGAGCAGGAACGGCGCGGCAATCTATGACGGCGGCGGACGCGTAACGCCGTGATCGGCGAGCGCGCGCTCGAAGAGCTCGACGACGTCCTTTCGCGCTCGCCGCTGGCCTTGGTCGTGCTCGACCGCCAGCTGCGCGTGAGCTACTGGTCCCAGCGGGCCGAAGCCCTCTTCGGGTATACCGCAGCCGAAGCGATGGAACGCGACCGGCGCGAGGCGCCGTTCGTCTATCGCGAAGACGCCGAGGCCAACATCGACGCCGGCGCGTGGCCGCCCTCGCCGGACCGTCCCGCGGCGCTGGTCATCGTCAATCGTGCCGTCCGGAAAGACGGCGCGGAACGCACCTTCCGGTGGACGACCGTCGACGTGCAGGACGATCCGCGCTACCACCTCATCGCTTTTGCCGAGGACATCACCGAGACGGTCGCGGCGCAGGCCGCCTTGAGCGACAGCGAAGAGCGCTTCCGTTCGCTCTTCGAGTCCAATCCCGATACGATCATGATCTTTTCGCCGGACGGGCGGATCGTCGACGTCAACGCCGCGGTCTCGAAGTTCGGGCCGTTCCCGCGCGAACGCATCGTCGGCATGCACTACTCGGCCTTCCTCGATCCGGCCGACGTCGACAAGCACGAAGCGTTCTTGCAGCGGGCGCTTCGCGGCGAGACGGTCTCGTACGCGGCGCGCGCACACACCTACCACGGCCTGCCGATCGAGCTGGAGATCACCACCGTGCCGGTCGTGCGCGACGGCAGCATCGTCGGCGTCTTCTCGATCCTGCGCGATCAAACCGAGCGCCGCCACGCGCAGCAGCAAATCGAACGGCAAGAGCGCCAGCTCGCCGAAAGCGAAGCGCGCCTGCGCTCGCTCTTCCTGCACAATCCCGATCCCGTCCTCGCTCTCGAGCTGGACGGAACCATGACCGACTGCAACGAGGCGGCCGAGCGCCTCTCCGGGCTCCCGCGCGACGCGATCGTCGGCAGCAGCTATCGCGCCTTTCTCCCGAAAGCGACGCGTCCCGGCGTCGAGCGCGCCTTCGCGCAGGCCGCGCGCGGCGAGCCCGCCTCGCTCACCTTCGGCATTCTCAACGGAAAGGGCCAGCGCATCGAAGTTGCCGGCACGATCATTCCGCAATACTCGCAGGGCCAGATCGTCGGCATCTACGCCGTCTTCCAAGACATTACCGAGCGGCGCGCCGCCGAACGCCAGGCCGAGATGCAGGCGCAGCGCATGCGCGATCTCTACTACATCGCGGCCAGCGGCCGCAGCTCGCAACTGCGCATCCAGGCCTCGCTCGAGATGGGCGCGCGCTCGTTCGGCGCGACCGCCGGCGCGGTGGTCGACACCTCGGCCGACCCGCCCGGCTTGGTCGAACTCTATCGCGCCCCCGGTGCGGCGCCCGTCTCCGACGACGCGCTGATCGCGCTCGCACGCGGCGCGGATCGCGGCGCGGCGGGTGCGCCGGTTGCGAGCGAGCGCGGCGCCGCCGCCGCGCTCTCCGTCGACGGCGCCTCCTTCGGCGCGCTCGTCTTTGCCTTCGCTCCGGGCGCCGCGCCTTCGTTCTCGAAGACCGATGCGGACTTGATGGGCTTGATCTCGATGCTCATCGCCGGCGCGATGGAGAGCGATCTCTCGCGCGCGCAGCTGCACGCCCTGGCGTACTACGACACCCTCACCGGGCTGCCCAACCGCGTTTTCCTCGGCGAGAAGGTTCGCGACGCGATCGAGGTCGCGCAATCGCGGCTCTCGCGCGCGGCGTTACTCTACCTCGATTTGGACGGGTTCAAGGACGTCAACGATACGCTTGGGCACGCGCGGGGCGACCGGCTGCTGCAGCTGGTGGCGGAACGTCTGGTCGAGTGCGTCGGGCGGCGCGGTCAGGTCGCGCGCATGGGCGGCGACGAGTTCGTCGTGCTGCTTCCGGACTGCGACGGCGCCGACGGCGCGCGCGAGGTCGCCGAACGCGTTATCGCCGTAGTGAGCGAGCCGTTCTCGCTCGAGGAGAACGAGCATTTCATCTCGGCCAGCGTCGGCGTCGCGCTCTATCCCGAGGACGGCCGCGACGACCAGACGCTGGTGAAGAACGCCGACATCGCGATGTCGCGCGCCAAGGACCGCGGCCGCAACGGGTACTTCTTCTACAACCCGACGTTGGAGGCGCCGATCCACCTGCGCCTTTCGCAGGAGAAACTGCTGCGCCGCGCGCTCGAGCTCTCGGAGTTCGTCGTGTTCTACCAGCCGCAGATCGACTTGCGCACCGACCGGGTGGTCAGCGTCGAGGCGCTGGTGCGCTGGAACCATCCCAAGTCGGGACTCATCGAACCCGCGCACTTCATTCCCAGCGCGGAGTTCTCGGGGCTGATCGTGCCGCTCGGCGATTGGGTGCTGGCGACGGCGGCGCGTCAAGTGCGCAGCTGGCAGGGCAGCTTGGGGCGCCTGCGCCTGGCGGTCAACCTTTCCGCGCGCCAGTTCCACGACCGCGACCTGCGCAAGCGCGTGATGACCGCTCTAGCCGAAGCCGACTTCCCGCCCGAGCGCTTCGAAATCGAGATCACGGAAAGCGTCGCCATGGCCGACGCCGCGCAGAGCGCCGCGATCGTGCGCGATCTCGACGCCAGCGGAATCCGCGTCGCGCTCGACGATTTCGGAACCGGCTATTCGTCGCTCGCGTACCTGCGCAGCTTCGATCTCGACGTGCTCAAGATCGACCGCTCGTTCGTCTCCGGCATCGGCCGCTTCTCGGGCGACGAGACGATCGTCAACACCGTCATCGCGATGGCGCACAGCCTGGGGCTGGAGGTAATCGCCGAAGGGGTCGAGACCGAAGAGCAGCTCGCGTTCCTGGCCGCGCACGGGTGCGACGCGGCGCAAGGCTTCGTCATCGCGCCCGCGTTGCCGGCGGCGGAGTTCGAACGCTTCATGGCCGCTCGCCGCGAGAAGGCGGGCGTTTCCGGGTACGGAGGCTAGACGATATGCCCACCATTCTCGCGCCGGGAACGCCGGCTCTCGACCGAAGCGCCCTCCTGGCCTGGTACGCGGCCAACCGGGAACGCAGCGCCGCGATCTTTTCGCTCGTCGAGGATTCGGCGATGTACTCGCGGCCGATCCCGCTGCGCCACCCGATCGCGTTTTACGAAGGCCACCTTCCGGCGTTCAGCTTCCTGACGCTCAACCGGCGATCGCTCGGCGAAGCTTCGATCGACCCGGCCTTCGAAACGCTCTTCGAACGCGGCATCGATCCGGGCTCGGCGGAGGCCGCACGCGCGCACGATCGCGGCGACTGGCCGTCGCGCGATCGCGTCGAGGCCTTCAACCTGCGGTGCGACGAACGCGTGCGCGCCGCGATCGCGACGGCTCGCATCGACGATCCCGCGTCGCCGCGGCTGGCTCGCGGGCAGGCGGTGTACACGCTGCTCGAGCACGAGCAGATGCACCACGAGACGCTGCTCTACATCGTCCACCAACTCGACTACGATGCCAAAGGGCGCGTCCCGCAAGATCATCACGACCACGAGCTGGTCGCCAACGAACCGGTCGAAATCGCCGCGGGCATCGCGACCCTCGGCGCCGGCGTCGACGAAATCCCGTTCGGCTGGGACAACGAGTTCGGGCGGCACGAGGTGGAGGTGCCGCGTTTCGCCATTGCGACCTATCCCGTGAGTAACGCCGACTGGCTGGCCTTCGTCAAGGACGGCGGCCCACGCCCGCCGTTTTGGGTGGAGCGCGACGGCGAGTGGTTCTTACGCGCGGTCTTCGAAGAACTGCCGATGCCGTGGTCGTGGCCCGTCTACGTCAGCCACCGCGACGCGACGCGGTACGCGCGCTGGGCGAAGATGCAGCTTCCGACCGAAGCGCAGTACCACCGCGCTGCGTTCGGCACGCCCGCCGGCGTCGAACGGCCCTTCCCGTGGGGCGCGGACGCGCCCAGCGCCGAGCTGGGCAACTTCGATTTCGAACGCTACGATCCCGAACCGGTCGACGCCCATCCCGCCGGCGCGAGCGCGTGGGGAGTGCACGATCTGATCGGCAACGGCTGGGAGTGGACCTCCACCGCGTTCGAGCCGTTTCCCGGCTTCGAACCGATGGCGTCGTATCCGCAGTACTCCGCCGATTTCTTCGACGGCAAGCATTACGTGATGAAGGGCGCGTCGCCGGTCACCGCACGGGAGCTGATCCGCCGGTCGCTGCGCAACTGGTTCTACGACGACTATCCATACATGTACGCGAAGTTTCGGGTGGTGGCGCAGACGTGAATTACCGCACCGCCTGTCTCCTGGCCGCCGCGCTCGTTTGTACGGCGGCAACTTCCGCATGCAGCCGCCAGGGCGCCGAAACCTCCCCGAGCGGTCCGCTGCGGATCGCCCTCCCGATCAATCCGCAGACGCTCAACCCGATCCTCGAACAGAACACCGTCGAGTCCTTCGCCGATTCGCTGATGTTCGACGAGCTCGTGACGCAGGACGCGCAGCACCATCAGATCCCCGACCTCGCGGCGACCGTTCCGACGCTGGCCAACGGCGGCATCTCGAAAGACGGCCTCACGATCACGTATCATTTGCGGCACGGCGTTCGGTGGCAGGACGGCGCTCCGTTTACGAGCCGGGACGTCAAGTTCTCCTGGCAAGCGATGATGAATCCGGCCAACAACGTGCTATCGAGGCGCGGCTACGATCAAGTCGCTTCGATCGACACCCCCGACGACTATACCGTCGTCATGCATATGAAACGGCTCTTCGCGCCGGCCATCGACACGATCTTCGGCGAGAGCGACACGCCGTTTGGGATCCTTCCGGCGCATCTGCTCGCGCGATATCCCAACGTCAACCAAATTCCGTTCAACGCTTCGCCGGTCGGCACGGGGCCGTACCGGTTCGCGCGCTGGCTGCGCGGCGACCGCATTCTGCTGACCGCGAACAAGGACTACTTCCGCGGCGCGCCCTCGATCGACCGCCTGACCCTGGCGATCGTGCTCGACGGCAACACGACCGGCGCACAGGTTCGCTCGCACGAAATCGATCTCGCGCTCGAGATCACCGGCACGACCTACCGCGATCTCGCCAACGCTCCCGGCGTGGTGCGTCAGCTGGCCGAGGCGCCCGTCTATACGGCGATCCTGTTCAACGAGAAGCGCCCGCCGCTCGACGACGTCCGCGTGCGCCGCGCGCTGGTCGAAGGCATCGACCGCGCCGCCGTCACGCGCGACGACAGCTACGGCACCGGGACGCTCGCGGTCGCCGATCTCTCGCCCTACTATTGGGCGTACGACGCCTCCCTCAAGCCGATTCCCTACGATCCGGCGGCCGCGAAGGCGCTGCTCGACGCCGCCGGCTGGGTGCCGGGGCCCGACGGCGTGCGCCGAAAGAACGGCGCGCGCCTCTCCCTGCAGTTGGTCTACGGGCAAGGCAGCGAGCTCTCGCGTACCATCGTGCAGCAGGTGCAGCAGATGGTCAAACCGTTGGGCGTCGAGCTCGAGCTGAAGAGCTACGATTTCGCGACGCTCTATGCGACCGCAGAGGCCGGCGGCATCTACAACAGCGGAAAGTTCGACTTGGCGATGTACTCCTGGGTCTCCGGGTCCGATCCCGACAATTCGTCGCAGTGGAGCTGCGACGAATTTCCCCCGGCGGGCAACGACATTTCTCGCTATTGCTCGCCCGAGATGGACGCCGCGCAGCGCCTCGCGCTCTCCACGTTCGACCGCAGCGTCCGCAAGCGCGCCTACGCAACCATCGAGCGGCTGCTGCTGCGCGACGCGGTCGGCGCCTTCTTCTATTACGCGCCCCTGCGCTACGCCAGGATTCCGGCCCTGCGGAACTTCGAGCCCAACGGCGTCAGCGAGGGCTGGAACGCGCAGGAGTGGAGCCGTTAGAGCGAGCAAAACGACCCTCCCACACCACGACGGGAGATCATCTCGCTTGAGCACCACCGCCACCCCCGCCACGGCTAAGAAAGTTCCGGTCACGGTCGCATACGGCGACGGCATCGGCCCGGAGATCATGGACGCCACGCTGCGCATCATCGAGGCCGGCGGCGCCGCACTCGATCTCGAGAAGATCGAAATCGGCGAATCGGTCTACAACCGCGGCTTGAGCAACGGCATCGAGCCGTCGTCGTGGGAGTCGCTGCGGCGCACGAAGGTGTTCTTGAAAGCGCCGATCACCACGCCGCAAGGCGGAGGATTCAAGAGCCTCAACGTCACCGTCCGCAAGACGCTGGGCATGTACGCCAACGTGCGCCCGTGCTCGTCGCTCCACCCGTACGTTTCGACCAAGCATCCGAACATGGATATCGTGATCGTGCGCGAGAACGAGGAGGACGTCTACGGCGGCATCGAGCACCGCCAAACCAACCAGGTCGCGCAGTGCCTCAAGCTGATCTCGCGCCCAGGCAGCAAGCGCATCATTCGCTACGCCTTCGAGTACGCGCGCGTGAACAAGCGTAAGAAAGTGACGTGCTTCACCAAAGACAACATCATGAAAATCACCGACGGGCTCTTCCATCGCACGTTCGAAGAGATCGCACTGGAGTACCCGGATATCGAGCACGAGCACTGGATCGTCGATATCGGCGCGGCCAAGATGGCCGACACGCCGGAGGCGTTCGACGTGATCGTCATGCCCAATCTCTACGGCGACGTGCTCTCCGACGTCGCGGCGCAGATCACCGGATCGGTCGGGCTGGCGGGGTCGGCCAACATCGGCGATCACTGCTCGATGTTCGAAGCGATTCACGGCTCCGCACCGCGCCGCGCTGGCAAGAACATGGCCAACCCCTCCGGCCTGCTGCACGGCGCCATCTTGATGCTCGTCCACATCGGCCAGCCTTCGGTCGCCGAGCACGTGCACAACGCGTGGCTAACGACGATCGAAGACGGCGTCCACACTTACGATATCTATAAAGAGGGCGTCTCCAAGCAGAAGGTCGGCACGCGCGAGTTCGCCGACGCCGTCATCGAGCGCCTCGGGCGCAAGCCGCACACGCTCAAGCCCGCCGAATATGCCGAAGACGTGCAGATGAACCTCGCTATTCGGCCCGCCGGCAAGCCGCCGATGAAGGTCCGCGCCGGCGTCGACATCTTCATCGACCGCCGCGACGGCAATCCCGACCAGATCGCGGCCCTCATGCAAATGTTCAACGTTTCGGGGACGAAGCTCACGGTGATCAGCAACCGCGGCACCAAGGTATGGCCCAACGGCAATCCCGATACGTACTGGAGCGATCATTGGTCGTGCCGCTTCGAATCCGACGGCGAGCTCTTTACCGCGCAGCACGTCGTCAAGCTGCTCGAAGCCGCCGATCGCGCCGGCTTCGACGTGATCAAAACCGAGGGGCTCTACACGTTCAACGGCGAGCGAGGCTACTCGCTGGCACAAGGCGAGTAGCGCTTCAGCTCCCGGCGGCGTGCGGGAGCGCGGCGAGCGCGAGCAGCGCCGCGATCTCGATCGTCACGGCGATCGCGCCGTACGCGTCGCCGGTGAGGCCTCCTCCGAGGCGGCGGCTCGCAAACCAGCCTAGGCCGATGCCCGCGCCGATCGCCGCTGCCAAGACGCCGACGGCGGCCGGCCCGAGCGCGAGCGCGAGCACTGCGGCCAATGCCAACGCGGCGAGCACCGGCGCTGCGGGGGGACGCCGCCGGAAGGCCGGCGGCACGTCGGCGCGCGCGTAGGGAAAGGTCCACGCGTTGGCCAGCGCCGCGAGCCGGCCCGCGATCGCCGCGAACGCGAGCACCAACGGCAGCCACGCGACCGCCACCAGCTCGATGCCGCGCAACCACGCGACGGCGGCGATGGCCATGCCCGCAATCGCGAACGACCCGTGCCGCGGATCGCGCAAAATCTCGAGCCGCCGCGACGGCGCCGCGGTGGCAAACAACGCGTCGCAACAATCCAAAAATCCGTCGACGTGCAGCGCGCCGGTGAGCGCGATGGCGGCAATCAGCGCGGCGGGAGCCCCCAGTTGCGGAACGCGCGAGGCCGCTAGCAGGCCCGCGATTCCCGCAAGGGCGCCCACCACCGCCCCGGTGAGGGGCCAGTACGCGAGCGCCTCCGCGTCGAGCGGGCCCGCGTCGGCGACGCGCACGGGGAGCACCGTGAAGTACGCGAGCGCGGCGGTGAAGGCGCGCAGCGCGCGGTTCACGCTTCGATCGTCTGCGCTGCGGTGGAGACGCCGGCTTCTTCGAAGGTCTTCATTTCTACCAGCATGCGCGCGGCGGCCTCGCAGAGCGGAAACGCCAGCGCGGCACCGCTGGCCTCTCCCAGCCGCAAATCGAGATCGAAGAGCGGGACGAGCCCGAGCGCTCGCAGCGCGACGGCGTGCCCGGCTTCGCGCGAGCGGTGCGCCGCAATGCAGTATTCGATGGCGGTCGGGGCGATGGCGCGTGCCAGCAGCGCCGCCGCCGCGACGATGAATCCGTCGAGCAGCACCGGCACGCGGGCTGCGGCCGCCGCCAACAGCACGCCCGCCAGCCCGACGATCTCGTAGCCGCCGACTTCCGAGGCGACGACGTCCCACCTCGCACCCTTGACGCGCGCCGCCGCGTCGCGCACCACCGCAGTCTTGCGCCGCAAGCCTTCGTCGTCGACGCCGGTTCCGCGCCCGACCACGTCGTCGGCCGGCGCGTCCGCGAACGCGCAGATCATCGCCGCTGCGCTGGTCGTATTGCCGATCCCCATGTCGCCGAGCGCCACGATCTGCGGATCGAAGCGCGCGCGCACGCGCGCGAAGACGTCGGCGCCGGCGCGCAGCGCGGCGTCGACGTCGGACAACGGCATCGCCGCCTCGCGTGCGAGGTTGCGCGTGCCGCGCGCGACGGCGACGTCGATCAAGCGGGAATGCTCGGGCAGCGCCGACGCCACGCCGAAGTTCGCGACGAATACTTCTGCGCGCGCGACGCGCGCGAAGGCGTTGATTGCCGCGAAGCCGCCCAGAAACGCGCCGATCATTTGCGGCGTCACCTCGGCCGGATAGGCGCTGACGCCCTCGGCCGTCACCCCGTGATCGCCGGCGCCCACGACGATCGCACGGCGTTCGTACGGGCTGGGCGGCGGGCCGCCGTGGATGGCGGCGAGCCACTCGGCCAGCTCTTCGATGCGGCCGAGGCTGCCGACCGGTTTGGTGAGCCGGCAGATGCGTTCGTGTGCGGCCCGCGCCGCGTGGCGGTCAACCGGAGGGATCGAGATGCTGAACATCGCTCAAGGTGATTAGCCGCGCGCCGCCCGCTTCCATGGCGATGCGCGTGAGGCTGGCCGGAAGGAAGTTGGCCGAGAGATCGTCGATGCCCAGCGCCGCGAGAGCGGCGTGCAGCGGACCGGCGTGCGACACCACCACGACGTGGCGCGGAGGCGGGCCGGCGGCCAGCTCGTCGAGGAACTCGGCAACGCGCGCGCGGACGCGCTCGAACGTCTCGCCGCCCTCGGGCGCGTACAGTTCCGCTCGCGTGAGCGAGGCCTGCGCGAGGTGCGGCCTCGCGGCGACGATCTCGGCCCACGTCAGCCCCTCCCAAGCGCCGAACGCGAACTCCCGCAGGCGGCGATCGGTGCGAACCTCTACGCCGTGCGGCGCCGCGATCGCGCGCGCCGTCTCCAGCGCGCGCGAGAGATCGCTGGCGTAGATCGCGTCGACCGGCTCGGCGGCCAGGCGCGCCGCGATGGCTCGCGCCTGCCGGCGTCCGTCTTCGGAGAGTTCGACGTCGGTGTGGCCCTGGAAACGGCGCTGAGCGTTCCACGCCGTGGCGCCGTGGCGGACGAACGTCAGCGTCGAGGCTATGCGCGCACTTTTTCGAGCAGGTCGTGCATGTCGTTGGCGTGCTCTTCTTCCACCGCGAGGATCTCTTCCATCAGCCGGCGCGTGGTGACGTCCTTATCGCCCAGGTACCGAATGATTTCCGTGTACGATTCGATCGCGATCCGTTCGGCGACGAGATCTTCGGTGATCATCTCGACGAGCGACTTGCCTTCCTTGTACTCGGAATGGCTGCGAGTCGCCAGCCCTTCGGGATTCAGATCGGGCGCGCCGCCGAGCTGCGTGATGCGCTCGGCGATGCGGTCGGCGTGCTCTTGTTCCTCGCCGGCGTGCTGGAGAAATTCGGTCGCGACCGCATCCTTGTTCAAGCCGCTCGCCATGTAATAGTGGCGCTTGTATCGCAGCACGCAGACGATCTCGGTGGCCAGCGCTTGATTGAGGATGTCGCAGACCTTGGCCGCGTCGAGTTTGTAACTATCGGTGAGGGCGCCGCGATCGATGTTCTCTCGCGCGCGTCGGCGGAGCTCCTTGACGTCGCTGAGAAACGGCTGCGCTGAGTTGCTCACGGGTCGGTCCTTTCTTACACGCTTACAGTGCTTGCCGGCTCGCGTCGGCGAGCAGGCCTTCGAGGTGGCCGTCCACGCATGCGTCGCGGAGCGTCCACGGCCAAACCCCGGTCTCGAAGACCGCATAACCGCCGTTGACGACCGGCGGTTTCCACAGTTCCGAGAGCGGGCGCCCGGCGGCCCACAGAATCGCGACGCGTACGACGACGTCGTGCGTGACGGTTGCAACGTCGTTCTTCCCGTCCAGCGACCCGGCGAATCCCAGCCAGCGTTCGAACACGGCATCGAGCGATTCGCCGCCCGGAAAGGCGACGCACTCCGGAGCGTCGCGCCAGGCGCGCAGCCGCGCGCCGTCGTCGCGCTCGATCTCGTCGCGCAAGCGGCCCTCCCACGTGCCGTGCGCGATCTCGACCAGCCGGGCGTCGGTCTCGACGCGCAGGCCCGTGGCCGCAGCCAGCGGCGCGGCGGTTTCGACGCAGCGCGTCAACGGGCTGGAAACGATGCGCGCTACCCCCGCCGGGCGCAGGGCGCCGGCCAGCGCGCCGGCTTGGCGAAGCCCCAGTTCGGTGAGATTCGACTCGCGCCGGCCCTGATAGCGGCCCGCGCGGTTCCAGTCCGTTTCGCCGTGACGGGCGAGGTAGACCAGCGGCACTACAGCGCGATCGAGCGAACGGCTTCGATGCCGGGTACGCGCGCGATCGCATCGAGCACGTCGCGGCCGACGGCCCGATCGACGTCGAGCACCATCATCGCGCCGCCGCCGCGCTGCGAGCGCGCGACCTGCATGGTCGAGATGTTCACGTCGGCGTCGCCGAGCAGCGTGCCGATGCGCCCGACCATTCCGGGGACGTCGCGGTGGCGCGTGAGCAGCATCGCTCCGTCGGCCACCGCGTCGACTTCGAACGAATCGATCTCCACGATGCGCGGCCCGTTGTGCAGCACGGTTCCGGCCAAGCGGTGTTCGCCCGCGGCCAAGGCGATCGAAGCGCGAAAACCGCGCGCCGGCCCCTCGCGCGTCACCATCGTGCGCACGCCGATCTCGCGCGCGACGCCCGGCGCGTTGACCATCGTCACGCGCCGGTCGGTCACGAACGGGAGCGCGCCAGCGAGCAGCGCGGCGACGAACGGCTCGGCATCGATCTCGGCAAGATCGCCTTGCAGGATCAGCCCGATCTCCTCGCGCAGCGCGCCGTCGAAAAGCTGCGGCAGCATCGCGCCCATCCGGAAGGCGAGATCGACGAATCCGCCGGCACTCTGCGCGTCCGCGCCTTCGAGCGTCGGCGCGTTCACGGCACCGCTGGCCGGGCGTCCGCCGAGCACGCGTACCACGTCCTCGGCCAGCTCCAGCGCGATCCGTTCGAGCGCTTCGTACGTCGAGCCGCCCAAGTGCGGCGTCGCGACGACGCCGGGATGCGCGAGCACGCGCGCGGAGAGCGATTCCGGAGGCGGCGGTTCTTCCGCCACGACGTCGATCGCGACCGCGCCGAGCCGGCCCGCTTCGAGCGCGTCGAGCAGCGCCGCCAAATCGACCACGGCGCCGCGCGCGCAGTTGACCAGCACCGCGCCTTCGCGCATGGCGGCTAACGCGGCGGCCCCGATCATCGCGCGCGTCTGCGGCGTGAGCGGCACGTGCAGCGTCACGACGTCGGCGGCGCCGAGCAGCGCGTCGAACTCCACCAGCTCCACGCCCAGAGCGCTCGCGCGCGATGCCGGCACGTACGGATCGTACGCCAGCAGCCGCATGCCGAACGCGGCGGCGCGACTGGCGACGCTGCTGCCGATGCGGCCGAGGCCGACGATGCCCAGGGTCTTGCCGTACAGCTCGCGCCCGACGAACGGTTTGCGCTCCCATCGCCCCGCCCGCACCGCGGCGTGCGCCTGCGAGACGTGCCGGAGGGTGGCGAGCATTATGGCAAACGTATGCTCCGTCGCCGCGATCGTGTTGGCGCTGGGGGTGTTTACTACGACGATGCCCGCTGCGGTCGCGGCCGCTACGTCGATCGCGTCGACGCCGACGCCGGCGCGCGCGACCACTTCCAAGCGCGGGGCGCCTGCGAGCAGGCCTTCGTCGACGCGCGTTTCGGAACGAACGATCAGTCCGCGCGCCTCGCGCAACGCTTCGTGCAGCGCCGCGGCCGGCTTCCCGACGCACGACACCACGTCGATGCCGGCGCGTTCGAGGACGGCGATGCCGCGCTGGTCGAACGGTTCGGCGACGACGACCCGCCCCAACGGATTGCGCTCGGTCATGGGCTCGAGCTTCGCCCGAGGGCACTCGCCCCCTTGCGCGCGAACCGCACCACGATGAACGACGAGGGAGCGCGCGAGGAACGCCGCGCGCGCGATGAGATCGTGCGGTGCGCGGCGCGTCTCTGGCAACGGCGGCTGGTGACCGGCACGAGCGGAAACGTGAGCGTGCGGCTCGCCGACGGATCCGTGCTGGTGACGCCGGCCGGCAGGTCGCTGGCCGAACTGACGCCCGAATCGATCGTCCGGGTCATCCCCGGAGGCAAACCGGCAGCGGAAGGGCCGCGACCTACCAGCGAGCTGCCGCTTCACCTGGCGGCGTACCGCGTCCGCAGCGACGCCCGGTGCGTAGTGCACGCGCACCCGACCTTTTGCGTGGTCTGGTCGCGGACGGGCGCGGTCTTTCCTCAAGATACGGTCGGCGCGCGCGAGACGCTCGGGCCGGTCGGGTGGGTCCCCTACCGCCCGCCGGGCTCCGAGGAGCTGGCCGCGCTCTGTGCCGACGCCTTCGCCGCCGGCTTCGACACGGTGCTAATGGAGCGCCACGGGCTCTCGGCCCTCGCCCCGACGCTGGAGGAAGCCTTCGACCGCACCGACCTTGCCGAAGAGGCGGCGCGCATCGCGTACTACGGTGAATTTGCTCATTGTATACGAAAGTTTACGGGCGCTTAATAGCGGGAAGAGATTTCAAGCTATCGAAAACGGGGGGCCGTCGTGAGTTACCGGTTGCCGATGCATCAGAGGATGGCCAACGCGCTGAGCTACGGCGAGTTCCGCATCTTCTATCAGCCGGTGGTCGATCTTCAAACCGGAGGCGTTGTCGGCGTCGAGGCCCTGTGCCGGTGGCCCCAGCGCGACGAAAGCTTCGCCGCCCCCGAGACCTTCATCTCGCAGGCCGAGACGTCGGGCTTCATCGTCCAGCTCGGCGACTGGGTGCTCCGCACCGCCGTCGATCAGGTCCGGCGCTGGCAGCAGCGCTTTGCGATCGATTTACTGCTCGCGGTCAATCTCTCCGGCCGGCAGTTTCTGCACTACAATTTGATCAAATCGATCGAGGACGCGCTGCGCTCCGTGGCCTATCAGCCCAAGACGCTGGAGTTCGAGATCACCGAGAGCGTCGCGATGCACAACGCCGAGGATTCGATCGGCATCATGCGCCAGCTCAAGAGCCTGGGCATCACGCTGGCGCTCGACGATTTCGGAACCGGGTACTCGTCGCTGGCCTATCTCAAGCGCTTTCCCATCGATAAACTCAAGATCGACAAGACGTTCGTACGCGATATCCCCGACGACGCCAACGATCTGGCGATCGTTTCGGCCATTATTGCGATGGCGCACGCCCTGGGGCTCAAGGTACAGGCCGAAGGCGTCGAGACCGAGGCGCAAATGGAGTTCTTGCGCGACTGCGGCTGCGAGTACGCGCAGGGCTACCTCTTCGGCCGCGCGCTGCCCGGCGACGAGTTCGAGGAACTCCTCAACGATCAACGCGCCGCGGCCAAGTCCGCCTCGTAAGCGAGGACGGCCGGTCCCCGGCGGCTAAAAAGCGCCCCGGCCCACGGCGCATCGCGGAGAGGTGGCAGAGTGGTCGAATGCACTCGCTTGGAAAGCGAGCAGACCCCTTAAAGGTCTCGGGAGTTCGAATCTCCCCCTCTCCGAATTTCTTAAAGGTCTCTTTACATAGACTTTGCGGGTTCGCGCCTATGCGGGGAAAACGGTAGAGAGAGCTTCTAGGCTCCCCCACGAACCCTAGACGAGCAAGGAATCCTCCCAGGAAGGGGTCGGACATGAGAGTTGTGGCGCTCAGTGCCGCCTTTATTTTCGCGGTCTTTATCGCGGCCGGTTGTACGGGCGGCCCCGGTAATTCGGTGCCGGCGAGCGGGCCAGGGGCATCGTCGAACGCGACGATCGCGGCCCAGCCTTCGATCGCGCATCCGCCGGCGAAGAAATCGAATCCGCTCTGCGAATCGTGGTGCATTCCGCGAGTGATCGCGCCGCTCGCCTTCGATGGAACGAACTTCTCGATCCCATCGATGCGCTCGTGCTGGGATATTTTCAACGCTCCCGCCTATCGCGCGCAGTCGAGCGGTCCGCTGGCGCTCAACGGCCCGGTCGACTTGCCGGCGACCTGCACCAACGCCGCGGGCTCGAAGGCCGTGAGAAAGCACGGCGCTCCGAACTGGGGCGAGGCGCTGCAACAAGAGTTCTACATCGTCGCCATTCAGGTGCCGACGTGGATGGGCGGGCACGACGACGTCGCGCGCCGCATCTCCAAGAGTCCGGCCGATTTCGGCGAGAACGTGGCGCTGATCGCCGGTCCGGTCGATCCGTCGGCTTCGTCGTGGAGCTTCGCGCCGCTCTCACCGGGACTGAACATGCAGGCCGGCGCGTCGTACGTCTTCTACGTCATCGCGCTCTGCGTGCCCGCACCGACGCCGGCACCCGCACCGACGCCTCCGCCCGCGACGTTCTCGCTGGTGGCACCGCTCGCGTTTACGGGCGCGAGCTTCCAGATCCCCGATCTCTTCAATACCAACGGCTGCGGCAACGTCGGCACCGGCTCGGCACCGCCGTTCACGGCGCGCGGCAGCGGCAACTTCACGCTCGGCGTCGCCCTGGTGTCGCTCGTACCGACCTGCGCTCCGAGCGTCGACGAGGGCCTCTACGTGATCGCCGTTCAGGCCGGGAGCAGTGCCGGCGGCGGCACCGTCCAAGGGTGGCCGGTTGCCGGACCCGCGGACTCGCTCAGCGCGCCATGGGTCTTCACGCCGACGCCGGGCACGTTCGTGACGCAAGCCGGCACGTCGTACTCGTTCTTCATCGGCGCGCTGGCCGGAGGCAAATAACCTAGTCCTGGTCGTCCATTTCGGAGGCGACCCGATCCACGTGCGCGAGCCAGAAATCGAAGCTGGCTCGCGCTTGTGCTTCCAGCATCGCGTCGCCGCCGACGATTTCGCGATCGATCTGACGGCCGAGCACGGCACGGTCGCCGTAGTTCGCATCGATTACCAAATCGGGAGCGTGCAGATCGGCGACGAGCTCGTTGGGAAGGCGCGCGTCGGGCGGCAGCGTGCTGATCACGATCTCGGGCAAGTTCTCGCTCGGCCACGGCTGCGCTTCGAACCGTTCGCACGCATCGCGCACCCGCGCGGCGTCGCGGCCCCACACGAACGCATACGCATCGTTCGCTTGCAGCTCGGCGAGGATCGCGCGCGCGGTCGCGCCGTAGCCGAGCACGCCGATGCGTTTGAGCGCGACCGGCTCGTCGAGCATGGCTTCGATCGCCATGCGCGCGCCGACGCCGTCGGTATTCGTTCCGAGAATTTCGCGACCGAAGAAAATCGTGTTGACGGCCCCGGCGCGGCGCGCTTCTTCGGTGAGCGCGTCGCACGCTTCGAGCGTCGCTTCCTTGAGCGGATACGTTACGTTGCAGCCCGTGTAACCGTCGAGCCGCATGCGCCGCACCACCGCGACGGCGTTGGGCAGCGGCACGCGAATCGCGACGTACGAGCCGTCGATATCCGCTTCGGCCAGAAACTCGCGATGCAACTGCGGGCTGCGGCTGTGTGCGACCGGATCGCCGATCAGCGCGAGCCTCACGAGGGCGTGCGCCGCTCCGGAAGCATAAGCCGCTCGAAGAACCGGAAGACCTGGGTGATCGCGAAATCCTTGGTCTCGATCGGCTCGGTGAGGATCGTGTAGAGCCCGCAGAGCTTGCCGCCGAGCACGTCGGTGAAGAGCTGGTCGCCGACCACGGCGATTTCGTGGCGGCGCAAGCGCAGCCGGCGCTTGGCACGCAGGAAGCCGAACGGCAGCGGCTTGAGGGCGTTGGGGATGCACGCCACGCCGAGCTGCCCGGCGATGGTCGTGACCCGTTCGGAAAAGTTGTTCGAGAGCATGACGATGCGGAAGCCTCGCTCGTGCGCTTCCCTCACCCACTCGACGTGCTCGATGCCCAGCTCGGTCTCGCGGAACCCCAGCAACGTGTTGTCGAGATCGACGATCAGGCCCCGGATGCCGGCCGCCTCGAGCTCCGCATGAGGTATCTCGTGCAGCCGGGGAGCAAAGCGATTTGGGCCGAGCATCTCCGCCTCCGTTGCACCGGTTATCCCCGGTATCCTCGGACCTCTCCACACGGCCTCCACGCCTGGCGGCCAGGGGCGGAATTCGTCCCCCGATTTTTGTCGCTATCCCCAAGAAAACCACAAGGAGTCCGACCCGCCGGACACAATATCTTGTGGTAGTCCCGGCCTGCGCTACACTATAGGCTGAGGCGGGGCGGTCAAACACCTCCATGCGAACAGGTGTTCGTATCGCTCGCCTCGAAGGTCTCCCATTCCCCCTAAAACGCTACCGTATTGGGCAAGGAGCTAGCAACGCATGAAATTCCACCGCACGTACTCGACCTCCGACAATCCCTATGCCGGCCTCACGTTCGAACCGCGCACCTCGAAGATCGTGAACCCGGACGGCTCGGTGATTTTCGAGGCGCAGGACGTGATGGTGCCGACCGGCTGGAGCCAAGTCGCGGTCGACGTCCTCGCCCAGAAATACTGCCGTAAGGCCGGCGTTCCCAAGGCGACCAAGCGGGTCGAAGAGGAGGGCGTCCCCGAGTGGCTGTGGCGCTCCGCAGTCGACGAAGCCGCCTTGGAGGCAATGCCGCGCAAGGAGCAGTTCGGGGCCGAGCGCGACTCGCGCCAAGTGTTCGAGCGCATGGCCGGCTGCTGGACCTATTGGGGCTGGAAGTACGGCTACTTCGATTCCGAAAGCGACGCCCGCGTCTATTTCGACGAGATGTGCGCCATGCTCGCGCGCCAGATCGGCGCGCCCAACTCGCCGCAGTGGTTCAACACCGGCCTGCACTGGGCGTACGGCATCTCGGGCCCGGCGCAGGGGCATTGGTACGTCGATCCCGCCGACCACGTGGCGAAGGCCTCGGCCAACACGTTCGAGCACCCGCAGGTTTCCGCGTGCTACATCCTCGGCATCGAAGACGATCTCGTCAACGAGGGCGGCATCTTCGACGGCGTCATTCGCGAGGCGCGCATCTTCAAAGGCGGCAGCGGCAGCGGCGCCAATTTTTCGAAGATCCGCGGCGCCGGCGAACGGCTGACGGGAGGTGGCACCAGCTCGGGGCTCATGTCGTTCCTCAAGGTGTTCGATCGCGCCGCCGGCGCGATCAAGTCGGGCGGCACGACGCGGCGCGCGGCCAAAATGGTGGTGCTCAACGCCGACCACCCCGACATCGAAGAGTTCGTGAACTGGAAGGTGCGCGAAGAGCGCAAGGTCGCCGATCTCGTGGTCGGCTCGCGCATGTTCGAAAAGCACATCAACGCGATCATCGCGGCGGCGCACGATACGAAGGTGCCGGAACACGCGCGGCTCGATCCGGCGCTCAACGCGTCGTTGCGTGCGGCAATTCGCGAAGCGATCTCGCTCGGCATTCCGACGGGCGCGACGCAGAACGCGCTCGATTACGCGCGCCAGGGCTACACGCGTTTGGAGGTCGAGCGCTACGACACGGCGTGGGATTCCGAAGCCTACGTCACCGTCTCGGGCCAAAACTCCAACAACTCCGTGCGCCTGACTAACGCGTTCTTCGAGGCGCTCGACCGCGAGCAAGAGTGGCCGCTGACGTCGCGCACCACCGGCGACGTGGTCAAGCGCATCTCCGCGCGCGACCTCTGGGATCAAATCGCGATGGCCGCCTGGCAGTGCGCCGATCCCGGCCTGCAGTTCGACGACACCATTCAAGAGTGGCACACCTGCGCCGCCGACGATCGCATCAACGCCACAAATCCATGCGTTACCGGCGACACGCTGGTCGCAACCGCCGACGGACCTAAACGCATTGCCGATCTAGTCGGCAAAGCAGCTTTCGTCATCGGCGGCGACGGAAAGCCTCACTTCGTCAATAAGATCTTCCCGACCGGAACCAAACCGGTCTTTAGGCTTACGTTGAGCGACGGCTATTCGGTCGATTTGACGGCAGATCACCGCGTGCTCACCGTTGGCCGCGGCGACGTGCCCGCTTGCGAACTCACGCCAGACGACGAAGTCGTCGTCATTGCGATTCACGCGCCCTTTGCGATGGCGAACGCCGCTCCCGCAGCAGATCGACAAGCCGTGCGTTTCGTATCACTAACGCCAATAGGCGAAGAGCCGGTCTACGATCTGACCGAATCGTCGACGCATCACTTTGTTGCAAACGGGATCGTCGTTCACAATTGTTCCGAGTACGTTTTCATCGACGATACTGCGTGTTTTGCGCCTGAGACACGTATCAGCACGCCTAACGGTATTCGTACGGTCGAAGAGCTCTTCGAGGCGCAACAGAGCGGCGCCGAAGTTTCCGTGACGACGGACCTGCACTCAGAGTACGACCACCGGCGCGTGGCGGCACACCGGCGCGCATACGTTACGCAAGTCGGGGAGCGCGAGACCTATCGCATGACCCTCGCCGACGGTCGCGTGATTCGCACGACCGCCGACCATAAGTTCTTGACGAACGATGGCCTCTGGAAGCGCATGGACGAACTCGTGCCGCACGTCGATCGCGTCGCAATTCGCGAAAGCGGAAACGTCGTCAACTTCTCCTCGCCGCCGCAGGAAGTTAAACGCTGGCAGATGCTTGGCTGGCTGACGGGCGACGGCGTGTTCAGCAAGGATACGGTCGCACTCGTCTTCGGGCCTACGGAGCGGCGTACTGCCGAAATGCTCGTGCCTGAGCTCAACGAGCTGAAAGCCGCCGCCGCCGGCGGGGCTTCTTCTCGCCTCTCCACGATCTCGACGCAGCGCAACGGCGTCATGCAGACGATGACGTCGCAGTCCTCGCTCGTCAATCATTTGGAGCAGCGCTACGGATTTAAGCAGGCAACGGCCGTCGATAAAGACGTGCCGAGCAGCGTGCATCGCGTTGCCGACGATCTGAAAATTGCCTACCTCCAAGGCCTGTTCTCGGCCGACGGATGCATTCGCCAGGACGAACGGGCCACCGAACCCGAGGTCATGCTCGCCTCCTCGTCGCCCGATCTTCTTCGCTCGGTGCAACTGCTGCTCTCCGATCTCGGGATGACGTCGCGAATCTCGTTCACGCATCCAGAGGGGCGCAAGAATCCGCAAGGTCAGCTCCACTTATACAATCAGCAGGCGCGGACGTTTCTTTCGCTCGTCGGCTTTCCGTGCTCCGAGCCCAAAGAGCGTAAGACGCGCGAGCTCCTCGCGCGGCCGTTCAACGGTGCGCTCAAGAACCCGAGAGCACCGAAGGTCGTTTCCGTGCAGCCGGCCGGCAAATCGATGGTGTACGACATCACCGAGCCGGTCACGCATTCAGTGATTGCCGAAGGCCTCGTCGCCCACAACTGCAATCTCGCGAGTCTCAATCTCGTGAAGTTCCTTAACGACGACGGGAACTTCGACGCCAACCGGTTTGCCGAGGCGTCGCGCGTGTGGACGACCACGCTCGAGATTTCGGTCACCATGGGGCAGATGCCGTCGAGAGCGATCGCGCAGAAGAATCATGGTTATCGCACGCTTGGGCTTGGATATGCGAACCTTGGAACGCTGCTCATGCGATTCGGGCTCCCATACGATTCCGAAGAGGGCTTCGGCTGGTGCGCGGCTATCAACGCGCTCATGACCGGAACCGCGTATCGCACGTCGGCGGAGATGGCTCAGCAGCTCGGCGCGTTCCATCGCTTCGAAGCCAATCGCGAGCCGATGCTGCGCGTCATTCGCAATCACCGGCGCGCGGCGTACGCGGCCGACCAGAACGAGTACGAAGGCCTCAGCGTCAAGCCCGTGACCCACGCTCCGACCCTCTTCACGCAAGAGACGTGGGCGCTCGCGCGCAAGATGTGGGACGAAGCGCTGTCGATCGGCGAGGTTGCGGGTTTCCGCAACGCGCAAACGGTGGTCATCGCTCCGACCGGGACGATCGGCCTTGTGATGGATTGCGACACGACCGGCATCGAACCCGACTTCGCACTGGTCAAGTTCAAGAAGCTCGCCGGCGGCGGCTACTTCAAAATCGTCAACCAGTCCGTCGACGCCGCGCTTCATCGTCTCGGCTACTCCGAGCAGCAAATCGCCGCGATCGAGACCTACGCCAAAGGCACCGGAACGCTCGAAGAAGCGCCGCACGTCAATCGCGCGACGCTCAAGGCAAAGGGCTTCGACGATGCGGCGGTCGCCCGCGTCGAGGCCGTGCTGCCGGGTGCCTTCGAACTGCCCTTCGTCTTCAACAAGTACGTCCTCGGTGAGGAATTCTGCAAAGAGAAGCTCGGCCTCACCGACGCGCAGCTCAACGATTTTAACTTCTCGCTGCTGCGCGACGGCCTCGGCTTTACGACGCAGCAGATCGAAGAGGCTTCGGCGCACATCTGCGGCCGCATGACCGTCGAGGGCGCGCCCTACCTCAAGGACGAGCATCTGCCGGTCTTCGACTGTGCGACTCCGTGCGGCAAGTACGGCTCGCGCTACATTCGTCCCCTGGCCCACGTCGACATGATGGCCGCCGCGCAGCCGTTCGTCTCGGGCGCAATCTCCAAGACCGTCAATCTACCGCAAGACGCGACGATTGCCGACGTCGAGGAAGCCTACCGGTATTCGTGGGAGCGCATGATCAAAGCCATCGCGCTCTATCGCGACGGTTCCAAGCTCTCGCAGCCCTTGGCGGCCAGCTACGATATCGGCGGCGAAGGCAGCGACGAGTCGGGCTCGTTGGCACCGCAGCCCTTCACCACGCCGCTGCAAATCGCCGAGAAGATCGTCTACCGCTACATCGCCAAACGCCGCCCGATGCCGCAGCGCCGCAGCGGATACACGCAAAAGGCGACGATCGCCGGCCATAAGGTGTACTTGCGCACCGGCGAATACGAAGGCGGCCAGCTCGGCGAGATCTTCATCGACATGCATAAGGAAGGCGCCGCCTTCCGCTCGTTGATGAACAACTTCGCCATCGCGATCTCACTTGGTTTACAGCACGGCGTGCCGCTCGAAGAGTTCGTCGAAGCGTTCACCTTCACGCGCTTCGAGCCCAACGGGCCGGTCGTCGGCCACGATTACATCAAAATGGCCACCTCGATCCTCGACTACATCTTCCGCGAGCTCGCGGTCAGCTATCTCGGGCGCTACGACCTCGCGCACGTGCAGCCGTCGATGGAGATGGATGCCATGGGCCCCGAGCCGGGCGGCGATTACGTGGCCGAGGAGGAAGGCGCCGTCAGCGTGCGTCCGGCCGGCGTCGTGGAAAAACTCCATCCCACCAGCACGCATCTGCGTCCCGGCCAATCGGTTGCCAAAGCCTCGGCCACAACGCTCGAACCGCCTTCATCCGTCAGCGCGCCCGAAACCATCGCATCGCCGATGAGTGCGACCGCAACCGCGACGCTCTCGAAGACGCAAGCGATCAATGCATCGAAAGCCAAGGGTTACACCGGCAACGCATGTTCGGAATGCGGACAGCTCACGATGGTCCGCAACGGCGCCTGCGAAAAATGCGATAGCTGCGGCGCGACGTCGGGTTGCTCGTAAACTCGTAAAAATGACCCTGCGGCCCTTACAGCGTGGGCGAAGGCTTCAGCTCGCTGCCGAAGTGGCGCCGCCCATACTCTCTAGCGTCTTTGGTTTGCACATCAATACGGCGGTTAAGCTTCACCGCGAATCCAGGGGGAGTCGCAGGAAGTACGTCGCTGCTCGGAAGCGCCGCGTTGCTTAAGCATTTTCCTCTCATACGGCAACTCGCGACTACGATTGCAGCAATTGTCTATCTGATTGCCTGTTCCCATGTCGTCGCTCCGCCAAAACCAGGCGAGCTTTCTACAGACCAGATCTCATCCGATATCAAATACGTTCAGATGGTTGTTGAGAGCGCCCACCCGAACCCGTTCTTTCATGAAACGCGTCAACGCTTTGAGGCATCAATTGAATCCATCGGCACGGGGGCGAAGAGCGGCCTTTCCGCCGAGGGGTTTTACCGGCAGCTCGCACCTGCCATCGCAGAACTAGGCGACAGTCACACTAATCTCGATACCTACACCAAAGCCTATCAGGAGTTTCGAAAGGGAAACGGTCGACTATTTCCACTGGAACTACGCGTTGTCGATCGGCGGGCCTTCGTCACAGCGAACTACGGACCTGAAAATACGATTCCCCTTGGAGCCGAGCTTTCAAGTATTAATGGGCTTACAATACCGATTTTTCTCGATCGTCTTGGTCGCTTCGTGGGTGCGGAGCGTACGGCATTGCGCGATTCTTTCGTTGCCCAGGATGTCCGAGCATATATGTGGCACGCGGGCATGAATGCGCCCTTTCACGTAGCGTTCTACGGACGAGGACGACGAGAGACTTCTCAGACCCTTCGTGGGACCACCGTAGCGGCGATCCACGCATGGGATAACTCGAACGCCGGCTACGACGCCCTGACGCCGTTCCGAATGGATTACGCGGACAAGGGTGCGATCGGGGTGCTGACAATCCACAGCTTTGACAACCCCGACGGATGGCGAGACTTCACGAGGCGCCTAGTGGAAGAAATGAAGGCCCGAGGGACGCGCGCACTCATTATCGATCTCCGAATGAACTCCGGCGGGAACACGGATACCAGTGACGCGTTTCTTTCAAATTCTAGCTCGCCACAGGTACCGTGACTTTTCCGAAGTCGATATCCAAGTCAGCGAAGTCACTAAACAGTCATACGGCGAGAAGCAATACACCGATATCTACGGGTCCGATGCCTGGTCATCGCCAAATGGCCAACTCCTGCAGCAAAGCGTCGATTGGACAAGCGCTGCCTCCGCAAAGACGGTCTTTCCAGGAAAAATCTATATCCTTGAAGGGGCAGGCACATTCTCTACAGCTGCTATATTTACTGCCGCAGTCCAAGATTCTCGCGTCGGCACAATTATGGGAGACGAGTCTGGCGGACTACCAACCCTATATGGCGAGCTCTTTAGTTTCACGATGCCTTACTCCAAGCTTGAGGGCACCGTCTCCACTAAATTCTTTGTACGCCCCAGCGGCGACCGTACGCTGCGCGGAGTTATTCCTGACGTGAGGCTGACACCGAGTCCCGTCGACGCGCCCAGCGATCCTGAACTGACATCCGCGATACAGTACGCGGCCGAACATTCCTGAGGCTGACCTGAGGTCTGACCGGCGAGCTACCTTGCCGGCTCCTTCCTTGATAGTGAGTCGCGTTCGTTCTACTCGATGGGCGCCTTGATCGTTACGTCCTCCTCGGTGCGTACAGGCTTGATCATAGACTTCCAACAGAACATGTCGTAGACTCGAAAACTCACGATGGAACCCAAAGCGCTCCCAAGAGATTTCCTGGCATGGCGCCACCGCCGAGGCGAGAATGGGTGAACTGATGCCGCAACACCGACAAAACAACGCTTCCTTCGTGTTCGAACGCATCGTCGATCTCGCAGATTGGGTGATCCAGCGTCTGCTCAAGGACGTCGACAGCCAAGATCTGGCTCTCGCGCTCAGATCCAGCGACGAAACCGTGAAGGCGCGGATCTACAAGAATCTGTCCACGCGCGCAGCAAATCTGCTTCAATATGAAGTCGATCTCGTTGGACCTACGCAGATGGGTGATATCGATAGGGCTAAGCAGCAGATCGTCCACGTCATTTTAGCCCTCGAGAAGGACGAGCAGATCGTTATCCCCCGTACTTAAAGAAGTACCTTGCAACCGCTGCTCCCATGTCTTTCAAGCCCAGTTAAACCTAACGGAATGAAGATCGTGCGCCTAGCCCCCGCTGGCATCGAAATGACCGACGACGCGACTCGCATTGGCGCATTGATCTCCAGCGGGGCTCTGGGCGAAGCTCGGACCTTGACCCTGGCGATCCTTTACACGCTAGGGAACGGCTTTCCACGTTGCGGGCTTGAGTGTAGCGTAGTCCACGCCGATCTGATACACGAACGCGATCGAACCGGTCCCGTCTCTGCTGCGCCCGTGGAAGCCCATAACGACGCTGCCGCTGGGCGCGGTCCACGTCGGTTGGAGGGTTCCGTCGCTGCTGCCGGCGGTGATAGCGCGGCCGTCGTTAAGGGTGATCTGTAACGCCTTGAGCAGCGATTGCGTTTTAGGATCGGTTCTTGCGCGGACAGCGCTGATGCTTTGGCCCGGCAAAATATGCAGCGGACTCGTGAGGGTGCCGGCTTCGCCGCCATGCTTGATCGGAGGGTACGTTCCGGTCTCGTCTTCGTACGTCGAGATGATTTGTTCGAGGAAACTCGGAGAGCCGCGCAGCTGAACCGCGGCGATCCGGGTGAACCTCTGCAGATACGTTCGAACGTCCACGTCGTTGAATGGGTTGCCAACAGTCGCTCCCCAGTCGGGGCTCGACCCGACGCCGTAGGCGAGCGCGGGCGTTCCGTTTTGAATCGACGACAGGGATAACTTGGGAAACACGGTCGTTGCGGCTGTTTGAAACGTTTGCATCTGCTTGACGATAGCGTCGAAGTCGCTCTTGGCCGTTGCCAACCTGCTCGCCAGGAGCGTATCGCCGGTATAGTTGTAGAAACTGTAAACCGCTTGGAGATCGCTCGCCTGATTCTTGATGAGCGCGATCGTCGCCAGGCTGCTCGCGAGCCCTCCGGGGTGCGTCGAATCGCCTTCTAGGAAGTAGCGGCGATTCTCCGCGACTTTCTGAAACGGCTTAGCCAATCCAGGAACGGTCTCGTAACCGCTAGAGGCAAAGCCGATGATGGTCGGACTATCGAGCATCAGGCTCGGGAAGCTCAGCGCATACTGAATGAAATTCTCGGGTGACGGGAACGTCGGATTCGCTATCCCGGTGATCTCCTGATTGAACGTATAGCGCACGTTCGCGGTTTTGAGGAAATTGCTGACTTTGGCTTCGATGCCGGCGCTGACCGTTACGCCGCTATAGATGCCGCTCGCGTGCAGCGAGGCCTCGAGGTTGGACTGCTCTTCTTTGGTTTCGCTGAAGAACGTGTACGTGCCGAAGTATTCGCCGCCCCGAGTGATCTCCGAAACCCACGAGTCGCCATACGCGCTAACGAAGGTATCGATATCCGCATCGCTACTCGGTACCGAAACGCCCGATTGGAGCCCGACGTCTATAGACGTCTCTATCCCCTCGGTATGTTTTGAGTGCACGATCATGCAGATGCTGTACGTCGTGAGGTTGAGAGAACTCATATACTTGGTCTTTGCGTCAACCGACGCTATCGGGCCATAGGCGACCGATAGCGACGCATCGATGTCGAGCGCCTTGGCGACCTCCTGCGCGCTCGTACACACCATGCACGTAGTCTTGCTTCCGCCGCCGATGGTTCTGGACGTACCCTTCAGCGCAGTCGAGCGCGCGTCACCGAGCACGCTGTTGTAGCCCTGAAAGACTGCAGCCGGCCCTCGAGCGTTCGGCCAGGCGTTCGTCCGCCGAACGCTTGCTATCTTGCTAAGCGAGGCGAGCGGTGTCATCGACCCACTCGAGCATGCCGCGAGCCCGAGGGCCGAGCCGCCAATGAGAAACTGCGCTCTCTTGAAGCCTCGCTCGTCTTTCATGATGACATCGCCTCCACACGCTAGGGTGCCGTCAAAGGAAAACCGTCGATCTCCGAGTCGACGATTGACCTTCCTTTAGCCCAGCGACCCCTCCTCCACTTAGGCCAGAGCGCGACACAACCGTCGCGCGCGCGCGGCTCGGCTTTGCAATGCTGTCATGGCTTCGACGCACCTAGCGTGAGCCGTTGAAGTTTTGGAGTTACGCAGTCAGACCGGCGTGGCAAGGCGGAAACGCGGCCGGATCGCCGACGACGCTCGGAGTGCCAGTACATGCGAGTGTTGAATGGCATTGCACGCCGCGCAGCCCAGCCACCGTGGGAGGTCGCCATCGCTGGGGCTGACGAACGATTGCCGGGTCCGGCACGGTTCGGCACTCGCCCCAGGAGGCCACCTTGACTCGAGCCTACCTTTGCCTCGCCCTTCTTTTGACGGTCGGGCTTTTGGCGTGCTTGCCTCGTCCTGCTCGCGCCGACGGTACCCAAATCGAGGGAATCACCATCACCAGCGGCGACGTCGCGCAATTGACCCAGGCTTTGCACACGGCACTCCGTGAAGGCGATACGACCATCCCGCTGGCCGTCGCCGCAAAGCCTCCGAGCCAGATGCCGCCGTACGATCAGCAGTGGCATTATGCGGGCATTCAGGATCAACACGGTACCCACACGATGATCGTCTGGATCGATCGCGACCTCAGCGGCACTCAGGCCCAAGCCGCGATCATGGCATCCTTTCTCTTGGCACTCACCGACGGCGGCTACGGCGGGGCGGCGTTCAAGCAACTCTACGACGTCTACGCAGCAAAGGACGCGCAACTGCCGGCAAACTCGCCCGACCCCTACGTAAACCGGCATAAGCTTGCATCGGCTCTGGTCGACATGGTCCAAGCCGCCGCGAAATAGTTTCCAACGCTATCGCTATAAGGAGATGCACGTATCCATGCACGTTCGTCTACGGATCGCGACCGCCGGCGCTCTCTTAGCGAGCGCTGCGATCGGTCTAGCCGCGTGCGGGCCGTCAACCGTGCCCGCCGCTCCCCAAGGCGCCGGCGCTATGCACCGGCAGCGGGCAGTCCTCGCATACGCCGCTTGGCGCGACTCCCTCACGCGAACGCAGCTTCCCGGCGCAGGATGCTTCGAAGCGCACTATCCTTCCACGGGATGGATCCGCGTCGCGTGCTCCACCGAACCTGACGCATCGACCGCGGCTCCTCGCCAACTGCCGGGCGCACCCGACAACATCGGCGGCGGCAACGGGCAGATCGAGGCAATGATCCTCTCGCCCGCGCTCATCAAAGGCGCGATCGGTTCGTTTCCGTCGGTAAAAGGCGTCAAAGCGGAGCATAGCGTTCCAAAGAATGGCGGGGCGTCGCTCGGGCCGAACACGTTTTCCCTTCAACTCAACTCGAACACGTTTTCGACGGCGGCGTGCGGACCCAACGTGGGATGCAAGGGCTGGGAGCAGTTCGTATTCGGGAACAATCCTCCGAGCCGGCACGTCCCGACCCGTATCCTCGTTCAGGATTGGCTCGTGGCTACCGCCGGCAAGCCCCTGACCTGCCCGAAGAAGTGGAATCATTCGGGAAATAGTTGCTTCGTCAACGGCCCGCGCACGCTCGACGTTCCCTATCAGTCGATCAAGAATCTCGCCAACATCAGTCTGCAAGGCGAGTCCGACCTCAAGGGCGACGGGGTGTTCCTCACTATCGGGAAAACGTCGTACGCCGTGCGCAACGCACAATCGGACAGCATGACCGACTTGGCCTACCATTGGAGCGACGTCCAGTTCAACGTCTTGGGCGATGCCGGCAGCAGTATCGCCACGTTCAATCCGGGTGCGACCGTCGCGGTGCAAATTCAAGTCGACACGGGGAATCCGCTCGTAGCGCCGCTCTGCGTTCTCGACCGCAGCACGACCGGAGAATCGAACACCCTCAACTATTCGGCCGCGCCAACTCCGCAGCCGGCTACCTATCCATCCATCGTATTCGCGGAGAGCAACGCCCCGAACGGCGGCAACGCTTCCTGCAGCGTCGCCGGCGCGGCGACGCCCTAACCTCGTGAACCCGGCACGTTAGGGAGCCCCAACAGCTAGCTGCCGTGCCCTTCATGCCATCTGCTCTGGCGTAACGTTCTCACCGGCGAAAGAGCATCGCGACGAAGGATGCGAGCAATTTGCTCATCAGCGCGCCCGGATAATCCCGATAGGACGGAACGTCGCTCGGCAGGGATTCGCTTTTGGGCACGTAGCTCGTGCAAATGCGCATTTGAATCCCCGGCGCCTTCGGCCCGAGCCGGGCGCGATAGATCGGAACCCAATGCCGCGCATCGTCGAAGCGCATCATCATCGCCGAATTGCAGCACGTCGCCACGACCCGGTTCGTCTTAGGGTTCGGCTCGAGGGCATAAGCCGTGACGCTCTCGGCGCCCCTTGCAAAGCGGACGCGATCCTTGCGATAGACGACATACTCCGTGCCACCGTGCGGGTCTCGCGCGGCAGGCGCGTTCGGCAGCGCTTCGATGCGGCTCGAGCCTTCCTGGCAAGTGTCGCAGTAGCACGCGAGGCTCACGATCGGCGCGCCTCTCAACGCAAGGGCGACCGTGCCGCACGCACACCCAGCCAACAGCTCATCGTCAGGCATCGAATCCCTCCGCATGCAGAATCGGCGAGCATGCCTCGCCGTACCTTTGCGAACGCTCCGCCGGCGGCCTTCGGACCGCGCACGATGGAGCGACGGGCGGGCTTTCCGGCGAAAGAGTGCGCATGAACGGTCTGCAAGGCAAAGTTGCCGTCGTTACCGGAGCCGGCACCGGAATCGGAGCCGCCGTCGCGAAACGCCTCGCCGCCGATGGCGCGAGTGTCGTCGTGAACTATTACTCGAGCGCCGAGCGAGCGGCTGCGGTGGTGACCGGCATCGAAGCTGCCGGTGGTGCGGCGATCGCGATCGCGGCGAATATCGCCGACGAGGCGTCCATCGTGGCGTTATTCGATCGGACGGTGCAGCGCTTGGGCCGCGTCGATATCCTCGTCAACAGCGCCGGCGGGTTCGCGATGGGGCCGCTCGCCGAGATGAAGGCCACCGATTTGGATGCGCTGCTGGCGTTGAACGTGCGGGGCTGTCTTCTGGCGATACGCGAGGCGGCGAAGCGCATGACGAACGGCGGCCGCGTGGTGAATTTGAGCGCGCTGGGCTCGATCGGGCTTCCGGATTTCGTCGCCTACGGCGCAACGAAGGCCGCAATAAACTCGCTCACGCACGGGCTGGCACTCGAACTCGGGCCTCAGAAGATCACGGTCAACGCCGTGTCGCCGGGAGCGACCGACACAAGCATGTTCGACGGAATTCGGGCCCACACGGCCGACATTGTGGCCAAGACCGCGTTAGGGCGGCTCGGCACGCCGGAAGACATTGCTGCGGTCGTGGCGTTTCTCGTCTCCGACGACGCGGCCTGGGTGACCGGACAAGTCATCGGCGCCGACGGCGGCTTGCAATTTTGAGGCTTGGGCGCTCCTCTACCCCGCCCGAACTGGCGCACGCTTGAGTGCGAGGATACGTTTCCCAAGCGGGCAACTCGGCCCAGACTTACCGTCACTCCGTACGAAGGGATGTCAAGTGATCTTTCGTGCTCCTTTATCGCTGCTGGCCGCGGCGTCGTTTGCCGTGGTTATGGCGGGTTGCGGATCGAATCCCAACGCTCCGGGCGCCGGCGCGCTGCCTTCCGGCACGCAACCTCTCGCAGCCCCCGCTTCGCGCGAGCGCATGCTGGGGACGCTCGCGGTCCGCGCCGGCACCGTGCGGTCGATCTCCGGTCTCGTGCTCTTTTCGGCCCCCGCGGCGATTTATTACGGCCCGGGACGCCCCACCGTTCGCACCGCCGGGCGCCCCTCGGCAAAGAACCCGAAGGATCTCAGCTACGAGGGCGGTCCCGTGCTCGTTCGGTCGACCACGTACGATCTCTACGTCAACTGCCCCGACGGCAGCTGCTGGGGCGATCCCGGCGACTTTTCCGCCCGTTTGGGCGATTCGTCGTACATCCACGTCGCCGACCAGTACATGAAGCCGAAGGTCGTGACCGCGGACGGGCGCTATACGTACGCGGGCGGTCTCTACGTCCCGTTTTCCGGCAAGAAGATCACCGAAGCCGACCTTCAATCGATGCTGCACGATGCCGCCGCCGAATACGGCGGCGGCTTGAATCACCTCTATCACGTATTCGTGCGTAAGGATACCGGGCTGTGCACGGCGGAGAATCCGACCTGCAAGGTCGACTACTGCGGGTACCACTCGTCGATCGCGTTCAAGGATATCGGCCTCGTCGTCTACTCGGTCGAGCCGTATCAAGCCGCGTCGTGCCTCTCCCCTAACAAGAAGCTGCGCGATTCCACCGACTCGACGCTGCTGCACGAGATTTTCGAAGCGATTACGGATCCGCTCGTCAACGATCCCAACAAGGGCGGATGGTACAACTACCACGTGAACCCGGAAACCGGCAGCGACTACGGCGAGATCGCCGACATCTGCGACGGCGACTACGGGCACCCCGATATCGGGCCGCCCTCCGAGCAGGTTCAGAAGGTTTGGTCGAACGCTCGCCAGAGCTGCACGTTCGAGCCGTAGCTTCCGTCAGCGCTGCGGCGTAAAGCCGGCGCTCTCTACGAGCCAGGCATCGACGTCGCGCATCTCCGAACCGCCGATCTCGTGAGCGATCGGATACGCGCGGCGCTCGAGCCTGGCTCCACTCGCCTCGCTCAAGTATTTGCCGCTGCGCGCCACGAGATCGGCCGGGATCACGCGGTCGAACGACCCGTGGCCGTGAAAGACTGCTACGCCGGCCAGACGGTCCTTCGTCATTGGAACGCCGGTATCGAAGGGCAGCGTGCCGCTCAAGAGTACCGCTCCGCCGTAGCGAGTGGGGCGCTCTAGCAGCAGCGCGCCGGCCATCGCCATGCCGGCGCTAAATCCCAAGAGATACGTCGATTGGGGCTCGGGCCGCGCCGCCGACAAAGCGTCGAGCCACGCTCCGAGCCACGCGAGCGACGCGCGCAAGCTCTCCGCAACGTAGCGGCCCGGGCTGCGGCTTTCGCACCACGTATAGCCGCCTTCTTCGGTCGGTAGCGGCGCCCGCACCGACGCCACGGCAAAGCGAGGGTCGATCGCCGGAACCAAGCCGAACAAATCGTCCTCGTCGGCGCCGCGGCCGTGGAGCAGCACGAGCAGCGGCGGCCTTCCTTGGGCAACCCCGTGCGGCTTGCGCCAGCGAACGACGGGCGGAAGCGAATACATGCGTCAACCGCCTTTGGCCCTCGATCGCCCGGCGACCTCGCAGCCGGCCGGCACCCGCCTGCAAGTACGGCGCGCAAGCGCGTCGAACCACGCCGCCCAGAAGGGTGGTCGAACGCGATGAATAGTGTGGCAGACGCGCGCCCATCGCCGGCGCGCTTTCCCATTGCGGCAATCGTCTTGCTGGTCGCCATTGCGATCTTGAATCTCGGGCCCGTACTGCACATCGGTAACGGTCTCGACACGATCCTGACCCTCGTAGCGGGCTTCCTCTTCATCCTCCTCCACGGCGCGGCGGTGCTCGGGTGGCGAAACGTCATCGCGTTCGTTGCGATTACGTTCGTCGTCAGTTTCGCATCGGAGGCGCTTGGGGTCGCGACCGGCCTGGTCTTCGGCCCATACCATTACACCGATTTGCTCGGCCCAAAAATCCTGGGCGTTCCGCCGATGATTCAGGTCGGGTACGTCGGCGTCGGATACGCGGCCATGATGATGGGGCGCATTCTCGTTGGGCGCGCGGCTTTGGCGCGCGGACGCGCGGTGCTGGCGGCGCTGTGCGGCGCGTTCATCATGGTGAGCTGGGACGTCGCGATGGACCCGTATCAATCGACGGCCACAGGTGACTGGATCTGGCATGCCGGGGGCCCGTACTTCGGAGTTCCACTGCATAACTATGCCGGCTGGTTCGCAACGGTCTTCGCCTTCATGCTCGTCTACTATCTCTTCGCGTCGCGCTTCCCGGAACGCCCGAGCCAACCCGCTGCCGGCGGAGACGCGCTCCTGTGGAGCCTGCCCGTCTGGTACTACGCGCTGACCGCCATCGGGATCATCATCGTTCCGCTCGTCGGCGGCGTCTCGCTCCCATACGCTTCGCCGGCAAACTATACCGGATCGCTTGCCGCGCTCGAAGGCAGCCTCTCGCTCATCGCCATCTTCGTGATGGGCGGCCCGGTGGTCTACTGCTTCAGCCGTCTTGTTTCGGACTCGCGGCCGGCGCCGCCGACGGGATGATCTATCTCGACGAGGATCAGGTGCGGGCGGCATTACGCTGGGACGCGCTGATCGAAGCCATGGAAGCCGCGCTCGCGGCATTCTCAACTGGACGCGTGCAGCAGCCGGTGCGCAGCATTCTCACGATCGAAGAACACCGACGCTATCTGGGCATCATGCCCGCTGCCGCCGACGACGTGATGGGAGCGAAGATCGTCAGCTTCTATCCCGGGAACGAAGGCACGCCGCATCCCACGCACAACGGCCTCGTGCTGCTCTTCGATACGAAAACCGGCGAGCCGCTCGCCGCGATGGACGGGCGGCTGATTACCGAAATGCGCACGGCCGCGGTCTCCGCCGCGGCAACCCGATTGCTCATGCCCGAAGAAAGCCGCGTGCTGGCCATCCTCGGCAGCGGCGTCCAGGCGCATTCGCATCTCGACGCGCTCGCGCACGTCGCCCGGTTCGGCGAGATTCGCGTCTGGAGCCGGACGCCGGAACACGCACGGCGCTTCGCCGAACGGCGCGGCGCGGTCGCCGCCGCGAATGCCGAAACGGCCGTGCGCGGCGCCGACGTCGTGGTCGTCGCGACCAGTTCGCAGGAGCCGGTGCTGCAGGGAGCTTGGCTGAAAGCGGGAGCGCACGTCAACGCGGTCGGTGCGAACCGGCCCGACTGGCGGGAACTCGACGACGGCGCCATGGCGTCGTCGACCCTCGTCGTCGACTCGCGCGCGGCGGCCGCACAAGAATCGGGGGACGTCATCCTTTCGAAGGCCGCGATCTACGCCGAACTCGGCGAGCTCTTCGCCAAGACGATCGCTCCACCACCGCGATCGGCGACGACGGTCTTCAAGTCACTCGGGCTGGCGACCGAGGATCTCGCCGCAGCGAAACTGGTGTGGAACAACCGCCCGTCGCCCTAACGGGCGGCACGGTCTACACGGATCCCGATCGTCCGCCGATCGACGAGGGCATTGTCGTCGTCGACGGCGGCCGCATCGCCGCCGTCGGCACGCAGCGCGACGTCGCCGTCCCCAACGGCGCGCAGGTCCTCGACTGCAGCGGCCAAACCATCACCGCCGGCTTCTGGAACGCGCACGTGCACGTTACCGAGCGCAAGTGGTCGGGTGCAAACGAGCGGGCCGCCGCCGAGCTCGGCGACGAGCTACGCGACTTTACGCGCTACGGTTTTACCTCGGTCTTCGATCTCTCGTCGCCGTACGACAACACGCACGAGATCCGCGAGCGCATCGCCGCCGGCGAGATCGAAGGACCGCGCATCCTCACGACGGGTCCAGGCATCGTCCCCAAAGGCGCCGCTCCGCCCGATCTCGTCTCGCGAACGATGGGGTGGATGAGCGTCGCGCTGCCCGAAGCCGAAGATCCCGACCAGGCGGCAGCGGCCGTACGCAAACTCCTCGACGCGGGCGTCGACGCGATCAAACTCTTTGCGTCGGGACCGCCCTCAGCCGCGGCAGCACACCTTTCGGAAGCGACGATGCGTGCCGCAGTCGAAGCGGCGCACGCGCATCGTACACCGGTGTTCGTGCATCCGAACACGGGCGACGACCTGCGACGAGCGGTGAACGCCGGCGTGGACGTCCTCGCACACACCGTGCCGTCGGCGCAATCGTGGGAGGACGGTGTCGAAGCTATGGTTCGAGCTCGCGTCGCGCTCGTTCCGACGCTCTCGTTGTGGACGCACGCGCTGCGCCACGACCGTGCGTCGCTGCGAACGCAGTTCGTCGAACGCGCGATCTCACAGCTCGCATCGTTTGCTGCGCGCGGCGGCGAGGTACTCTTCGGAACGGATTACGGATTTACCGGCGCCGATCCAAGCGCGGAGTACGCGCTCATGGCCCGAGCGGGAATGTCGTTTGCGCGGATCCTTGCATCGCTCACCACCGCGCCGGCCCGCCGCTTCGGCGGTACCGCAGACGCGGGCACCATCCGCACCGGGCACGACGCCGATCTGGTCGTTCTCGGAGCCGGTGCCTCCGCGGGGCCGGCCGCGTTCGCCGGCGTGCGGCTCACCATGCGTGCGGGCCGCATTCTCTACCGAGGAGCGCCGCCGGACTAGAGGATGCGGTTCGCCGGAGGCGGCAACTAGAGCACATGCGCCGCATCTCGATCGCTCTTCTTCTCGCGTGTACGCTTGGCACCACCGCCGTCGCAACCGCCGTGCTGCCGTCGCTCTGGGCGCTCTCGCCGCCCGAGGGTGCCGTCGGGACCACCGGCACGTTTCCGCAAGGCATCGCGCTCTCGCCCGACGGCACCAAGTTGGCCGTCGTCGAAGCGGGCTTCAATCCGCCCGCGCTGCGCGTGCTCGATGCGAACACGCTGCAGACGGTTCGCTTGACGAAGCTCAAAGATGCCTTCGGGGTTCCCGCGTGGGACGGCAACGGCCGCGTCCTCGTTGCCGGCGGGAGCACCGATGCGTTGCTCGCCGTCGATCTTGCCACCGGCACCGTCTCGCAACAGGCGAATGCCGGAAACTGGACGGCCGCGATCGCGCGCGCAGCGTCCGGCGACGTCGTGACCGCTGGAGACGTCGACGGCTCGGTGCATCTCTTCGGCGCTGGTGCGGGCACGAGCGCGGGCATGGCGGGCAGCCATCCTTCTGCCATCGCCATCGGCGCCGCCGCAATCTACGTCGCGAATCGCGGCGCCTCGACGGTGACGAAAATCGCCGCAGTGCGTCCGGCCGCCGGCACGCCGCGAAGCACGATCGCCGTCGATTTGCATCCGTCGGCATTGCTCCTGAGCGCCGACGGTTCGAAGCTCTACGTTGCATGCGGCGATGCCGACGCCGTGGACGTCGTCGATACCGCGACCGACGCGGTCGTCGCCCGGATCGACGTCGGGCTGCCGCAGGGCGCGGGCGCGTCGCCCAACGCGCTCGCGCTGGCGCCGGATGGAACGCTCTACGTCACGCTCGGCGCCGAAAATGCGATCGCGCAGATCTCGGACGGGCGCGTCGTTGCCCGCATGCCCGCCGGCTGGTATCCCAGCGGCATCGCCGCCGACGCGCGGTACGTTTACGTCACGAACGGCCGCGGCGAAGGCTCGCGCGCGAATCCGAACTTCGAGCCGGAGCGTCCGCATCCGGGCGGTCTCGAGGCCGTGCTCGCATCAGGCTACGTCGCGGCTTCGATGACCGGCTCCGTGCGGCGTATCGAACGCAGCGCGTTCGGCGACACGAGCACGCAAGAGGTGCTCGCCAACGTCCCCGCGCCCGAGCCGACGCCCGCGCAAACGGTCGTTCGCGCTCACGGGCCAATCCAGCACGTCATCTATGTCATCAAAGAGAACCGGACGTACGATCAGGTGCTCGGCGATCTCGCCGGCGCCGATGGCGATCCGCAGCTCGCCTTCTTCGGCGAGAAGGTGACGCCCAACGAGCACGAGATCGCTCGCCGCTTCGGAATCTTCGACATGACGTTCACCGACGCGCAAGTGAGCGCGAGCGGCCACAACTGGTCGATGGCCGCTTTCGCCAACGATTACGTCGAGCGGTTCTGGCCGCCGAACTACGGCGGCCGGCGCAACCTCGACGACTTCATCGACGGCTCGGTGGCGGCGACCCCGCGTAACGGCTATCTCTGGGACGATGCCGAAGCTCACGGAGTCTCGCTGCGCGATTACGGCGAGTATGCGACCAACCCCACCCCGCCGCCCAACTCGACCAAAGCGGCGCCTGGATATACCATCAGTTCCGATCTCGGGCCTAAGCCGCTTCCCAGCGCTCCGGTCACGACGCAGATGCCCGGCCTCAAGGGCAAGCTCGATCCGCACTATCCGGCCTTCGACCTGCAGATCGACGACGAACTGCGCGCCGACGAATGGCAGCGAGAGTTCGAAGGCTACGTAAAATCCGGCACGTTGCCCGATCTCGAAATCATCTGGCTGCCCAACGACCACACCGAGCTGACGCTGCCGGGCGCGCTGACGCCCCGAGCCTATGCGGCGCAAAACGATCACGCGTTCGGCCGGATCGTCGATACGGTCTCGCACTCGCCGTATTGGAAGAGCACGGCCATCTTTGCCATCGAAGACGACGCGCAGCTCGGGCCGGACCACGTCGACGATCAGCGGACGACCTTCTATCTGGCCTCGCCGTATGCGGCGCGCGGCGTCCATCACGCGCGTTATAGCACGTCGAGCGTGCTTCATACGATCGAGCTGCTCCTCGGCCTCGCGCCGATGAGCGTCTACGACGCGGTGGCGCCCCCGATATACGATGCCTTCGCCACGACGCCGTCGCTGGCACCCTTCGAGGCGATTCCGGCGCAGATCGACGTGACCGAGCGCAACCCGAAGAAGGGCTACGGCGCGCAAGCCAGCCTCCGCACCAATTTCCGCGCCCCCGACGCCGGCGATCCGGCGGTTGCAAGCGATATCCTCGCGCACGCTGCGGCGGCGCACGCGGGCCCGCGATGAGCGTTGCAAAGGTCTCCGCGGCCGTCGAAATCGCGGCAACCGCGCTGTGGACCGGCTCGAGCGCCGGCTTTGCCTTCATCTCGGCTCCGGTGGCCTTCCGGCTCGTCGACGACCGCGACGTCTTTGCGGAGATCACGCGGCGCTCGCTCGAACGCCTCAGCAACGTCGCGACCGTTGCCGGCGGCGTCGCCGTCGCCGCCGCGGCGATGCGGCGCGCCCCGGTCCGGGCCGCTCTGGGTACCGCCGCGCTCGCGCTGCTCGCCTACCATCAGCGATCGGTCGTGCCGGAGATGGCGCGCGCGCAATCGGCGATGGGTTCGCTGCAGGCCGTGCCCGAGGACGACCCGCGCCGCGTCGCCTACCGCAGCATGCACCGGAGGTCGGCGCGCGTCTTCGGAGCGGCGCTGCTCCTGGGAGTCTCGCAACTCGTGCTCGCATCCATCGAGCGGCCTTAGCCGCTCCGTTTTTAGCCGGTACGCTCCTAGTGCGTCGACGGCGTGGGATACGTCGTCGAGTGCAGCCCGGGCGGCGCGCCCGACGTCATTAATTCCACCAAGCCAACGACGATCACCGCGACGAGGTAGGCGATCGGCAGCATCGGAAGGCACGCCACGACGATCTGCGACCTGCGCCGCGTCGCGGCGCGACGGCGCTGCACCGCCCAGAGCAGCCAACCCAACGCAATCGAGAGCAGACAGAGCAGCGGAAATGACGTCACGATGCCGGCATTGATCCAGGCGTACGGATTGCTCTCCGAGCCCGGGGCATCGAAGAACATTGCCGACATCGCGGCGCCGAACAAACCCGGGAAAAACAGGACGCCCCACACGACGGAGGCGACGATCGGCACGAGCGGGCGCGCTTGCTGCGCGGGCTGCTCGTTCACCGACACGCGAGGCTGCCTCCACACAGGCTATCGATCAGCACGAAGAACAGGCCGATGGCGAGCAGATCGATGCCGGGGATCAAAAAGAGCCACGGCCCCACCCGCTTCTTGTAAAAGATCCACGGCACGACCGCGCCGGCCAGAAACCAAGCCGGCAACGACAGCACCGACAGAAAGAGCGCGACCGTCAACCGGCTCTCCGTCGATCCCGGCGCGTCGAACATCATGAACGACATCATCGCCAGGCCGCTCGACAGCACGGCCGCGCCGACCCAGAGAACGGTACCGACGATCCAGAGCGTTTTCTTCATCCATTTTCCTTTATGGGTGCGGGAGAAATCCGGCACCGCGCAGGCCGAGCAGCGTCACCTCGACGGCCAGCGCGGCTTGCAGCGCGGCAAAGATCCAGCCGGCGATCGCCAGCGCCGGCATGGGCACGAAGCGAAGCACGAGACGCGCCGCGAGCATGGCGAGGAAGTTCAAACCGAGCAGGAAGGCCAGCACCGCGTAGATCTGCCCGCGCAGGTGCGGATCGTTTTGCGCGAGGGAGAGAAAGAGCACGATCGTCACCACGGCGGTCGCGGAGATCATCGTCGGCGCTGCGATCGGTGAGAATGCCAGCGACGCGGCCGAGGGCGCCGGCGAGGGCGCCGCAATCGCCTCGGGGTGCTGCATGATCTTCTCGAGGTGGGCGATCGAGGTGAAGGTCGAGCGCAGCAGCAGGATGCCGATCGCGATCTCGAGCGCCGCGCTGGAGACGTGCCAGCTCGACATCGTACCCGCTCCGGCGAGGGCCACCACGGCCAAGATCGCCGCAGCGAAGAGCGTGGCCAGCGCGGCGACGCGCGTGCGATACCCGAAGGACGCCGCGCCGGTGGAGGCGGCAAAGACCGGGATCACGCCGAGCGGACCCATCGCTAAGAAGAGGATCGTAAAGACGTACTCGATGCGAATGCCGCTCATGGCGCGGCCATCGTCGCGTGCAGCTCGGCAGCACCGGCGGCCGTCTCGATCGATGCACGCGCGGCGGCGCCGTGCAGCGCCCAGCGCGCGCGGACCGTGCGGCCTTGCGCGTGCAGGACCGCAGCGGCGCGGTCGGAGGCCGGATCGTAGGTGACGGTGCCGTCGACGGCGAGATCGCCCGTCCAGCGAACGCCGCGCAGCGAGACGACGCTGCGCTCGCCCGCGGTGCGGACCGAGAAGGATCCGCCGCGCAAGCCGTTGCCGCGGTCGATTCCCAGGGCCTCGACGCGCGAGAGCGCGTCTGCCGCGGCGTACACCGCGTCTGCCGCAACGTGCAGCGAAGCGCCGGGCCACACACCCTTTCCGCTTGCGATCGCCGGAGGAACGCCGTCGAGCGTACGCGCGAACGCCGGCACCAGATGCACCGCGGGAATCGAACGCGCGCAGTCGCCGTCGAGCGCCAAGCCTTCGACGAACCGGCGGACGACGGCGGAGGCGCAGTCGAACGGATCGCCGATCGCGGTCACGTGGCCGGTGTTGGCCACGATCAGCCGGTGCGCGTCTGCAAAGAGTGCCGCGGCCGCATCGCCTTCCGCCGGCGTCGTGATCGTGTCGAGATCGCCGGTGAGCACTAGCGCCGGCACGGCCGGCATCGCCACGCCCGGCGGCACCGGCTGCCCAGCCGGATGCGCCCACGATGCGACCGGCCAGGTTTGACAGAGCGGTACGTACGCGTAATCGAGCGGCATCGCCAGGAACTCGTCGATGCGAAACGGTGCGTACACGCCGGATTCGCTGCGCCGTTTGGCGGCGAGCGCGCGCTTCCACGCAGCGACGCGCGCCGCCGGCGGCAGATGCATGTCGTACGCCTGCGGATTATCGCTGCAGCTGGCCGCGACGAAGAGCCCTTGGCTCAGCTCGGCCGGCGAGCTCGGCCCCTTCTCTTCGTATTCTTGCGCCTCCGTCGCCAATCGGCGCAGCGGAACCACGTCGCCGCGATCGAGGTACGCGCGCGCCGCCGCGTCGAGATCGCGGTACGCCAGTGGATCGAGACCGGCGCTGTCCATCACGAAGGCAAGCTGCGAGGGTGCGACCGGAGCGCCGGGCCGCCGCAGCGCCACGACCAACCGCGCAATCCGCGCCGACGAGTGACCGCCGAGCGCCGCACACGGGGGCGAGCGAAAGCACACCGCATCGAAGGCGTGGCGAATCGCCGGCGCGGTACTCCCATACCACGGATCGCCGCCGATCGCAGGGTAGGCACCGTCGAGCGTCACCGAGCGTACGCGCGCGGGATGGCGCGCGGCAAAAACCTGCACGAAGAACGTGCCGTACGAATCGCCGTAGAGATCGACGCGGCCGCGCCCCAGCGCCGCCAGCAGCGCGTCGAGATCGTCGGCCGCGAGATCGCTGCCGTAGAGATCTGCGGTCGCGCCGAGCCGTTGCCCGCACGACGTGACGTTGGCAAGGATCATCACCGGGGCGCGCTGCAGCGGCTCGCAATCGATCGCTCCCGAACGGCCGGTTCCCCGATCGTCCATCAACAGCAGGTCGCGCGTGCGCAGCAGCGGCCCGAGCATCGCCCGATAGCCGTCGCGAGATGCGCCCGACGGGTAGCCCGGGCCGCCCTCCGCCGCGACGATCGTTCCTTGCGACGCGGCCGCGCGATCCGAGTGCGGCAACCATAAGAACCCGATGCGAAGCGTACCCGCCACTTGGTGTGCCGGATCGAGCGGGCGCGCGATCGTTCCGCAATAGTAGCCTGCAGCATGCGTGCATGCGTGCAGCGCGAGCGAGCCGACGACGAGCATCGCGGGCAACATCGTGCGGCCCTTCGCGTTCGGGCAGGCGCCCGCCCCCATTCGGCAGCCCGTTCGTCCCTTGCGGAATCCGATACTTTGTGATACAAAGTAAAAGCATATGGAACTCCAGCGGGCGCTCTCGGATTTAGCGGAGGTTCGCGAACGGCTCGCGCACGTCCAGCGCTTCGAAGGCTATTCGGCCCCGGCCGCCGCGCTGAGCGGCCTCGTCGCCTGCGCCGCCGGCGCCGTGCAGTACGCGTTGGTTCCATTTCCGCGTGCGCCGCAAGCGCTCCATCAGTATCTAACGATTTGGCTCGCGTGCTTGATCGCGGCGCTCGCGCTGAACTACGGCGCCGTCTTCGTTTGGCTGTGGCGGCATCGCGGCGTCGGGCCGCGCAGCCGCTTCCGTTCGGCGGCGCTCTCCGTCGCGCCGAGCGTCATCCTCGGCGGCGCGCTGACCGTCGCGCTCGCGCACTACGGTGCGTACGCGCTGCTTCCCGGCGCATGGTTCGCCCTCTACGCGATCGGATTGTTTGCCTCGCGCAGCGCCATTCCCGACTCGGCGCTGCCGGTGACGTGCGCCTTCGCGGCGCTCGCGGTGGTTTTTTTGGTGACCCCGATGCAAGAGCGCGCGCTCGCGTGGTGGGTGATGCCGCTCGGCTTCGGCGCCGGCCAGCTCGCCATCGGCTATTTGTTGTGGAGGAACCGCGAAGCGTGAACGATTCCAAGGACGCGCCCTTCTCCTATCCGGGATTGGAGCGCATCTTCCACGAGCGCGGCCGCCTGGCGATTTGCACCTGCCTGATCGCGCATCCCGACGGGCTGACGTTTACCGACTTGCAATCGGCCTGCGATCTCACCGACGGCAACCTCAACCGGCATCTGCACGCGCTGGCCGAAGTCGGGGTAATCGCCTCCGAGAAGCGCCGCGCGACCGGGCGGCCTACGTCGCTCTACCGCATTACCAAACGCGGGCGCCAGCGCTTTCTCGCCTACGTCGACGAACTCGAATCGGTGGTTCGCGACGTTCACGAACGTTCGAGCGCGACCGCTCCCGCCGGCAGGCTGGCAACCACGTGATCCCGCAGCACGTCGCCATCATCATGGACGGCAACCGCCGTTGGGCGCGCGAGCGGGGCCTGCCAATCGCCTACGGATACCGTCGCGGCATCGCCGCCTTGCGCCGCACGCTCGAAGAGGCCCACCGGCACGGCATTCGCGTCGTCACCGCGTACGCGTTCTCCGAGGAGAACTGGAAGCGTCCGGCGCCGGAAGTCGATTTACTCATGAGCCTCTGCGTAAAGGCGGCGCGCGGCGAACTTCGCGCGCTAGGCGAGTGCGGCGTGCGCGTGCGGCTCTGCGGCCGCGCCGAACGGTTACCGGCAAGAACGAAGGCCGCGCTCGACCGGCTCGTCGCCGACACCGCCCCGAACGCCGGCATCACGCTGAATCTTGCGGTCGACTACGGCTCCCGGCGCGAAATTAGCGACGCCGTTCGCTCGCTCGTGCGCGACGTCAACGCCGGCATTCGCGACGTCGATTCGATCGACGAGCGCGCGATCTCGAGCTGCCTCTATACCGCCGATCTGCCCGATCCGGATCTGGTGATCCGCACCGGGGGCGAGCTGCGCCTATCGAACTTCTTGCTCTTTCAAGCGGCCTACGCCGAGTTTTGGTCGACGACGGCCTATTGGCCCGAGTTCGGCGCGGCACACCTGGGCGCCGCACTCGCCGACTTCTCCTCGCGCCACCGGCGTTACGGCACCTAGCGAACCGGGGTTATCGCGGCGCCGCACGGCGTCGCGTGGCGAGCGGCGCGGTTGACGAACCAGAGGCAGAGCAACGTCAGCAGCGCGCCGTCGTCCAGCGCACCTAAGATCGGAATGTCGCCGAACACGTCGACCGGCGAGACCACCAGCACGGCCATCACTACCACGATCGCCTTGAGCGAAAACGGAACGCGCGCATCGCCCATGAGCGGCACGGTCCGGAAGATGGCACTTTTCGCGGCCACGACGAGGCGCAGAAGTCTCATGGCCATCACTACCCGCTGCCGCGCTGCGAGTTTCAAACGGGCCTCAGGCGGCGCTTGCACGCCTGCCCTACGGCAAAGTGCTGCGATAGAGCCGGACGCCGGCATCATCCGATACCAGCACGTACGCGCCCCGGGCGATCGCGTCGCGGAGCTCTGGAGCCAGCACGCGGTCCCAGCGGGCCGAATGGTAGGCTTGGTTCTCCAGCGCGAACTCGGGCTGCGTCTTCACCCCGATGACGGCGCGTGGATAGAACCCGAGGTGAGCGTAGATTTCGTCGTACGTGCCGACCGACGCCGACTCGGGAATCCGCGCGATCGCGGCATCGGTCGCGCGATCGGCCTCATCCACCGGCCGCAGAAAGTGCGCGAGATGCAAGGGGCTGAAAAAGATCAGCGTCAGCGCACACAACACCGCGCTTGCGCGCACCCACGCGCGTCCGCCGCGCGTTCCGTCGCTCAGCAGGCGCGCGCCCGCAAGGACGAACGCCACCAGCACGTAGGGCACCCACACGGCCGCATAATGCTGGCCCATGGTATACGTTAGCGGTTCGCGCGACGCCAGCACTTCGGCGAAGCCCGGCACCGCGAGCACCAGCGCGCGCGAGCGAAACGGCAGCAGCGCCAGCGGCACGAACGCTTCGAGCAAATAGCTGAGCCGCGCGACGACCTGCGTGAACGGCGGCGCGGCTCCGGCGTATCCTTGCCAGGCGTAGAAGTGTTCCGGCATCCAGGGCGTCGTCGCACCCGCCCACGCGCGCACGAAGCCGAAGTATCCGAAGAAGACCGCGGTCGACGCGACGAACGCGGCGGCGCAAAAGGTCGCCGCGCCACGCTCGCCGCGCCGGCCGAAATAGGCCGCGCCCGCGATGCCGAGAAAGGCCATCGCAACCGCCTGGTCTTCCTTCACGCTCAGCACGACCGCGAGCAGCACTGCCGCGATCGCGAACCGCCGCTCGTCGATCGCCCAGAGCAGCCAGGCGACGGCCGCCGGCACGAACGCGACCTCGTGAAAGTCGGTGAACGTGACGCCCTGCAGCGGCGGATAGAGCAGCGCGATGCAGGCGAGGGCCGCGGCGCCGGCGTCGGTGGTGCGCTTGCGCGCGATGGCGTAGAGCGCGGGCGCGATCGCCGCCGTCGCGACCGCTTGGATGACGACGAGCGCGAGCGCCGAATGCGCCAGCCACACGAACGGCGCGCACGCATACAGGATCGGCGAAAAATGGTACGCGAAGTGGCTGCCGCCTTCGAACGTGTTGGAAAATCCATGGAACGCGCTGGCGATCGTCTGGGTGAAGAGGCCGAGATCGGCGCCGGAATGATAGGTGGCGTACCGGTCGTATCCCAGCAGCGAGAAGATCGCGGCGTACGCCACCGTTGCGGCGGCTACGGCGAGCGCCGGCTTCGAACGAATCCCAAGCACGTTACTTGACTTCGATGGTTTCGGCGCCGTCCCATGGAGCCGGCCCGCGGTCGCGCACCGTCGTCAGGGCGCAGCTCTGCAGAAAATGGGCGGCCACCGTGTCTTCCGGGCTCTTCTTTGCGATCTCGGCGAAGATGGCTCCCGCGCTCAGGAACATTCCGCGGCGGAAGTGCTCCATCGCTTTGGCGAAGCGATCCGCCGTCTTTCTCTTGTGTTCCGCCAGCGGCTCGGGATCGTTGTCGAAGCATTCGAAGATCTCGACGCTGCGCGTCTTCCCTTTGGCTTTGACGGCACCGAGGTTGCGCAAGTGGTGGCTCCCGCGTTCCTGCTCGCTCAATCCCTCGACGACCGAACCGCTCACCAGCAAGGGGACGCCGTAGGTTTTCGTAAGCCCTTCGATGCGCGAGGCGACGTTCACGGCGTCGGCGATGACGGTGGTTTGCATGCGCTCGTCTTCGCCGATCGTGCCGAGGATCAGCGTCCCGCGATGCAGGCCGATGCCGATCTTCAGCGCAGCGTACCCGGCGCTCGCACGGCCGGTATTGTAGGCGACCAGCTGGCGCTGTAAGTCGACGGCCGCCGAAAGGGCGTCGGCCGGCGACTCCGGGAAGAGCGCCATAATCGCGTCGCCGATGTATTTGTCGACGAAACCACCCCGGGCGCGCAGGATCGGCGTCGCCTGGCGCAAGTACGAGTTGAGAAAATCGAAGTTCTCTTGCGGCGTCATGCTCTCGGAGAGCGCGGTGAACTCGCGGATGTCGCTGAAAAACACCGTCATCTCGCGTTCCACGTGATCGCCCAGCCGCACGTCCGCCAGCGACCGCCGGCCGAGATGCTCGAGAAACTCGCGCGGTACGAAACGATTCGAGGCACTGGTGTAGAGCTCGAGCACGGCGGTCTCTTCCACCTCGGGCGACCGCGACCGCAGCCGCACGGTAGCGTCGCGCAGCCACCGGCGCTGCAAGCAGAGCTGCACGCGGCGCGCGATCGAGAGCGGCCGCGACGCGTCGAACGGCGTGGTGAGAAAATCTTCCGCGCCGTGGCGCAAACACGTCTCGACGCGTTCTTCCATGCCGGCCGGCGCCGTAACGATCACCGGAACGCGCGAACGCGCGCCGCCTCCCGGCGCGGCCGCCTGCATGAGGCGCACGATCTCCGGCCCCGGCAGCACCAGATCGAGCAAGAGCAAGTCGGCCGACGACGACGCGATCGCCGCGAGCGCTTCCGAAGGCGTCGCGCGGCGCACGTCTGCTTGACCGGCACCGCGCAGCGCGGTCACGAGCGTGGCCAAATCCGCATCGCTACCGCCGACGCGGAGAATCCTCGCCGCCGGCGCCATGGATGGCATGCCGAACGTTCCGCCGAACTTTTGACGACGACCTGGAATGAGACGCATCTTTACGCTTTCTTTACTGGCGTGCGTTGCGGCCGGAGCCCCGGCTGCCGCCGGCGCGCGCGGCTTGCAGATCGCCGATATGGCCCGGATCGTCAACGTCGAGGAGCCCGCGATCGCCCCCGACGGCTCGGCCGTCGCCCTGATCGCGATCGTCCAAGACGCCGCGGCCGCGACCACCACGGACGAGCTGCTGCTGGTGAGCGTGCGCGACGGCGCCACGCGTTCGCTGCTCTACGGCCGCGGCGTCGCGGTGCCGCGCTGGTCGCCCGACGGCGCGCGTCTCTCTTACCTCGCGGCACCCCCCGGCGAGCAGAATCTCCAGGTCTACGTGCGGTCGGGCAGCGGGCACTCGGCCCGGCTCACGCACGTTCCCGGCGGCGTCATCGACGCGGTGTGGAGCCCGGACGGCAAGTGGATCGCGTTCGTCGCCGCGGACCAGCCGGCCAACGCCGCCGCGCTGGCGGCGCACCACGACTACTTCTACGCCGGCGACAACGATTTCACGGCCACCGCGCTGACGCCGCCCGACCACCTCTGGATCGTTCCGTCCGCCGGCGGGCGGGCGCGGCGGATGACGTCGGGTAGCTGGACCATCGCTCCGACCGATCCCGGCGGCATCTTCTCCTCGCAGATCGCCTGGTCGCCGGACGGGCGCGAGATCGCGTTCACGCGCGTCGAGAACACGTTTTCGGGCGACAACGAACGCTCGACGATTTGGACGATCGACGTACGCACGGGCGAAATGCGCAAGCTCACCGAGCACCGGCACTACGAGGAGAGCCCGGCGTATGCGCCCGTCGGCGGACGCCTAGCCTATTGGTATCCGCTCGACGGCGACTACAACTCGGAGAACACGGTGCGGGTCGTTTCCGCGGACGGCGACGTTCGCGCGGCCCCGGCGCTCGATCGCAACGTCGCCGCGTCGGTGTGGTACCCGCGCGGAGGCTCGTTGTTGCTCTGCGCCGCCGATGGCACCCACATGCCGCTATGGCGGCTCGATTCGGCCGGCGCGCTTCATCCGCTACCGCTGCACTCGCTCAACGCCGTCTGCGATCCGTATTCGAGCGCGACCTTCGATTCCGGCATCGACGGCAGCATCTCCAGCGCCGGCGGCATCGCCTTCGTGGGCTCCGACGCGCGCCACGCCCGCGAGCTCTACTATCTCGCACCGGGTGCGGCGGCGCCGCGCCGGCTCACGCATTTCAACGACTTTCTCGATGCCGTCGCCCTCGCGCCGATGCGCGAGCTCGACTGGACCGGGCCGAACGGCTTTGCCGAAGACGGCGTCGTCACCACGCCGCCGGCATGCAGCGGCGTCGTGAAGTGCCCGATCGTGCTGTTGATCCACGGCGGCCCCGGGCTGAGCAGCCTGCAGAACCTAGCGTACGACGTATGGCCGCTCGCGCAAGCGATCGCCTCGCACGGCTACGTCGTCTTCCAGCCGAACTATCGCGGCAGCGACAATCTCGGAAATGCCTACATGCACGCGATCTTCGCCGACAGCGCGCAAGGCCCGGGCGAAGATATCATGAGCGGCCTGGCCGCATTGGAGGCCGAGCCCAACGTCGATTCGAGCCGCGTAGCGGTTTCGGGCTGGTCGTACGGCGGATTGCTCACCAGTTGGCTCATCGGGCACTATCACGTGTGGCGTGCCGCCGTTTCGGGCGCGGCCGTGAACGACGAGTTCGAAGAGTACAATCTCTCGACGTCCAACGTGCAGGATACGCTCGTCATCGGGACGTCCCCGTATGCCGGCGACGGCTGGCGCGTGTACTCCGATCAGTCGCCGATTACCTATTACAAGCAGATCACGACGCCGACGCTGATCTGGGGCACCACGCAAGATCCAGTCGTCCCGATTCCGCAAGCGTACGCGTTGTTCCACGCGCTCCAGGACAACCACGTTCCCGTGCGCCTACTCGTCTTTCCGGCCACGACGCACGGCCCGAGCAATACGGTGCAGACGGCCGATCTGACCCGCATCTGGCTCGACTGGCTCGACGCGCACCTGCGGCCGTAGCCGCCGCCTCATCCATTTTGCCCGCGCCGGCGTTTCAAGAGATATGAAGCGCATCTCCGCCGTGGTCACGCTCCTCCTCCTCGCCGCCGCGGGGGCCGTTGCGGCTCCGTCCGCGTCGGCCGCACCCGCTCCGCCGCTGCAGCGCGTCGTCCTAGCGGGCGGCTGCTTTTGGGGCATGCAGCTCGTCTTCGAGTCGGTCAAAGGCGTGCGCAGCGCCGTGGCCGGCTACTCCGGCGGCATGGCGGCCACCGCGCATTACGAGATCGTGAGCACCGGTGAGACCGGCCATGCGGAGTCGGTGGAGGTCACCTACGATCCGGCGGTCGGCTCGTTCCACGATTTGCTCGAAGTGTATTTTCTCGTCGCGCACGATCCCACCGAGCTCAACCGCCAAGGACCCGACGAAGGCACGCAGTACCGCTCGGAAATTTACTATACGACGCCTGCGCAGCGCAACGAGGCTAAGGCCGAGATCGCCAAGCTCGACGCATCGCACGTCTTTTCGTCGCCGATCGTCACGAAGGTGGCGCCGCTCGACGGCTTCTACGCCGCCGAAGCCTACCACCAGAACTACGCGGTGAACAACCCGAGCAATCCGTACATCGCCTTCAACGACATTCCCAAGCTGCACGCCCTCAAGGCGAAATACCCGCAGCTCGTCAAGGCGAACGCCCCCAACCTGTAACCGTTACTCCGGCGCGTCGTCGGAGTTGGCGTACTGCGCGTACGTCCGGGGGTCGAAGTACCACGCGGGCAGCGACGCCGGGAACTGGATGTCGGTGAAATCGTAATCGACGGTCGCATCTTTACCGAGATACTCGGCGTCTTGCTCCAGCGTCGGCGTGCCGTGAATGTGCGTCACGACCGGGCGGTTGTCGAGCCAGCCGAGCGTCACCGTGAAGAGCATCGGATAGAAATGCCCGCCGCGATCCGAATCGAAGAGCTTGTCGGTCGCGACGACCTCTTGCAGTTCGAGCGTCTTGGCATCGACGTAGAGCTTGCGCAAGCGGTTGCGGTCGGGGTCGCGGCGCGGCGCGAGATCGAGCACCAGCAGATTGCCCTGCGACCGCACGTTGGTCACGCGGTAATCGAACTCGCCCATGACCGAAACGCTCGCGATGAGCGGCGGCAAGCTTCCGGTCGGCTCGGGCGTAGGCACGAAATCGCGCGGCGAGGTGTGCGGATGCGCCGGCGCCGGCTCGAAGAGGTCGGCCGTCGGCGGCCCCGGATCCCAGGGCTCGTTGAACGACGGGCGGAGAAACTCGAGCGGACCGCGCGACGAGCCCCGATAGACTTTGCGCCCGAGCGCGGCACGATCCGACGTGCGGCACCAAATGTGATACGTGTAGCTGTTGACCAAGTCGGGATAGCCGTCGTCGAGGGTCTGCTTGCGCACCAGCGTGTAGGTGACGAACGGCGGCGGCGGCCGGTGCGAGCGGAACTGCCTGCGAATGTTGTAGAGCAGCCGGTCGGGCGAGGGTAACGGAACCGGCGTCGCGGTTGGAGCCGGCTTGGGGGTCGGTTTGACGTACCACGGAGGCTCCGTCGAGCCGGCGCGCGACGGAGCCGCTATCGCGACGACCGCTGCGAGCAAGACGAGCAAGCCGCCAAACAATGATTTCACGGATCGATGTTGGCGTTTGCCCGCCCGGTGTTCCTGGTCGCCGGCGTTCAGCGTTCTCTCAGCCTCACTCGATCGTGAAGTTGTGCATCATGCCGGTATCTTCGTGCGGCAGGATGTGGCAGTGGAACACCGTCTTGCCGACCCACTCGACGAACCGAATCCGGATCGTCAGGCTCCCGTTGGTTCCACCTACCTTGGGCGGAACGTAAAAGGTATCCCAAACCTCCATCGGATCGTTCGGCACGTCGTTGAGTGCGATCAGCTGGAACGAATTCACGTGCAGGTGGAAGGGGTGCGCTTCGTTGCTGGCGTTTTCGAGCCGCCACTCCTCGCAGGTGCCGACCTTCGGCCGCACCGAGGAGTCCATCTCCTGATAGAGCTGATCGTTGACCGTGAAGCCGAAGCCCGTGAGCAGATCGGTTCGCGGCCCCTGATTGAAAACGAACGTGCGGTAACGCACGATATCGGCCTTCGTGATGACCGGGTACTCGCGCGTGGGGACCGGGAGTTTCTTGGGGATGCCCATCGTGACGGGCGATCCCGCGACCACGAAGTCGGCGATGTCGAAGGCCGGCCTCGGCTCGAAATCGATGCCGTTGCTCGCCAGCGACGACAGCTTATACGTGCCGGGCGTCTTCGGAGCGCGGATCAACAGCTCGATGCGGTTGGCGGGCGCCGTCAAGCGGATCGGCGCGCTGAAGAGATTCTCCGGCGTGATCGTGGTCACGCCTTTGCCGGTCATGTCGAGATAGATCGGTTCGAGCGTGTTGACGCCGTCGAAGCCGATTTGCCAAACGTCGAAGCCGGCGAGCACCATCATCAGCGCGAGGTAGTTCGTGCCGTTGAGCAGCCGCAAGCGAACGACTTCGCCGGGCTGCACCGAGAACTGCGGCACCCCGAGGGCGCTCCAGCCAGCCGGCGACTTGTCGTTATTGTCGATCCAGTACGTGCCTTCGCCGTTGACGGTGAGCATCGTGTACTGCGTTCCGAAGCTGTAGCCGCCCTCTTGCGGCGTTTTGTACGCCTTGTATTCGCGATCGTATTCGCCGGGATACTGCGTGCTCGGGTTGACGTCGAGCGTCTGCACGGTCATGAAGATCTCGCGCGCCGCGGCGATTTCCGGAACCTCGTCGATCGGGCCGCGTATCACGATGAGCCCCGCCATCCCATTGCTCACCTGCACGTCGGTCGAGCCGTGCTTGTGCGGATGGTACCAGTGCAGGCCGCTGGGATGGTTGGCCGGCACGGGGAGGTTGTAGCTGAAGCTCTTGCCCGGCTCGATCATCACCATCGGCGCCGATGGATCGCTCGTGCCGATCGGATTGAACAGATGCGGAACGGTTTGAATTCCGTGCACGTGGAGATTGGTGGTATTGAACCCGTGCGGGTTGTTCATCTTGTCGATCGTGGTGGAGCGTTTGAGCGGGCCTTTATACTTCGCATTCATCGCTTCCATCGACGTCCGCGGTGCCGGGATTTCCACGCTGCCGATCGGCGCCGCGCCGCCGGCATTGGGCGGCAGGCGATTGACGATGCGAAACGCGAGCGTTTCGCCGGGGCGCGTTTGGACGGTCGGCCCGTAGGTGCGTCCGTTGTAGACGCGCCCGCGCAGTTTGTAGCCCTTGATCTCGGTAACGGCGTACGCGACGTTGAGTTCGGTGACCGGTCCTGCCGGCGGTAAGACGCTTTGCGGGCCGTTGTACTCGGTGACGCTATTCGAACAGGCGTCGGTAGCGAGCGCGACGCCGACGGCGCCGGCGGCGATGGCGGTGACGACGAAACGGCGGCGATTCATAGTGAGTTACCGCGGCGCCAGACGGATCGCGCCGTCGAGACGGATGACTTCACCATTGAGCATTTGGTTCTCCACAATGTGACGAGCGAGTGCGGCAAACTCTGCGGGCCGGCCCAGGCGCCCGGGAAACGGCGTCTGTTTTCCGAGCGACTCGCGCGCCGCTTCGGGCAAGCCCGCGAGCATCGGCGTATCGAAAATTCCGGGCGCGATGCTGGCGACGCGAATCTGGTGTTGCGCGAACTCGCGAGCCAGCGGGAGCGTCAAGCCGACGACGCCGCCCTTCGAGGCGGCGTAGGCCACCTGGCCGATCTGCCCGTCGAACGCGGCGACCGACGCGGTGCAGACGACCACGCCGCGATCCTCGCCGGGCTCGACGCTGCGTTCGAGCATCTTGGCGACCGCCAGCCGGATCACGTTGAACGTGCCGATGAGGTTCACGCCGACCACTTTGGCAAAGTGCGCGAGCGGCTGCGGGCCCTCGCGGCCGATGGCGCGTTCTGCGGTGGCGATGCCGGCGCAGTTGATCGCGCCGTGCAAACCGCCGAACGCCGTTTGAGCGGCGCCGATGGCCGCCAGCACCTGCGCTTCGTCGGTAACGTCGGTGCGGGCGTAGCGCACGCTCGCGCCCAGCTCGCGCGCGAGCTCTTCGCCGCGCTCGCTGACGTCGCAGATCACGACGTTGGCACCCGCTCCCGCGAACTCCCGAACGCACGCGGCGCCCAGCCCGGAGCTGCCCCCGGTGATCAAAAACGTCCGTCCGGACAGCTGCATTCAGCGCGATCCTTTCTCCGGCGGTATCGCCGCAAGCGGGAGGTCGTGTTCGTTGGCCAGCTCCTCCCACTGCGCGGCGGAGCGGGCGCCGAGCGCCGACCGCAGCGACGGTTCGTCGAGTTCCTCGACGCCGAGCACGGCAGCCAAACGAACGGCGAAATGCTCTTCGAGCGCGGCCACCGCGACCCATCCATCGTTGGCCCGGTAGAGGTTGTAAGCCGGCAGGGCGCCGCCCAGCGGGCCGGCGGCGGCCGTGAGGCCGCAGCGCAGGGGCACGGCAAACGCCTGCGCCGCGTCGACGATCGCCACTTCGGCCCGCACTCCGCGGCCGCCGGCCCGGCGCTTCCACAGCGCCGCCAGAGCGGCCGTTACCACGCGTTCGGCCGCCGCTAGATCGGCGAAGACGGAACGAGGCATCGAGGGCGGCGAGAGCAGGCCGGCTCGGGCCTGATAGGTGAGATCGTGCCCGGCGCGGTCGTCGTGCGGCGCGGCTTCTCCCACGACCGCGACGTGACATAACTGGGCGTGGCGCTCGCGAAGCTGCGGCCAGTCCAATCCGGCTCGGCGCAGCGCGCCGGCGCGCGTTGCGGTGATCAACACGTCGGCGCCCGCGAGAACGTCGTGCAGGCGCTCGAGATCTTCGCGCTCGCGAAGATTCAAGCGGCGCACCTCCATCCCGTCGCAAATTTGCGCGTACCAAGACGGTGACGCCGACGCCAATGCGTCTCCCTTGGGCGGTTCCACTTTGACGACGCGCGCGCCGAGCTCGCGCAGCCGCGCCGCGGCGAGCGGCCCCGGAATATTGGTGGCGAGCGCGACGACGCAAATGCCGTCGAGCGCTCCATCGAGCGATTCGTGCATGCGCCGCCCGTTCGCCGCCGTGAGGGTGCGCTCCGCGAAGCGGCGAAGCACGGCCACCGTGCCTAGGAAAACGCGGCGTCGCCGCACGTCGCTCCCGGCGGTCGTCTGGCTCGTGCTGGTGTGTGCCGCCGGCCTCGCCGTTGGCTGGTGGTTGCTCGGACCTCACGCGCAGCACCGCCCCCTCCCCGTCGCGCAGCTCACACCCGAGCCGGCCGCCACCGCGACACCGCTGGAAACGGCCACGCCGGCGCCGGTCGCGTCGCCGAGCCCGACCCCGCTGGCCACGCCGAAGCCCTCGCCCACGGCAAGCTTGCCGGCGCTGCCCGCGCACACGCCGGGTGCGGGAGCACCCAAGCTCGCGCTGATCGTCGACGACTGCGGCCAGTGGATCGACACCGAGCGCGGATTCCTGAATCTCGGCATTCCGATTACGCTCTCGGTGCTTCCCGACGTCCCGTACACGGGCACGATCGCTCGCGACGCGACGGCGGCCGGAAAGGGCGTGATGCTGCATCTTCCGATGGAGACGATCTCCGGATTGAACCCGGGGCCCGGCAAAGTCACGACCGAGATGACCGACGCGCAGATCGAGGCGCAAGTCGAGGCCGATCTCGCGCAAGTTCCTTCGGCGGCCGGCGTCAACAATCATGAGGGCAGCAAAGGCTCGGCGGACCGGCGCGTGATGCAAGACGTCGTTGCGGTGCTGGCCAAGCACGGCGACCTCTTCTTCATCGATTCGCGCACGAGTCCGGATTCGGTTGGCGCGCAGGTTGCGGCGGCCGCCGGCTTGCGAACGGCGTCGCGCGACGTGTTTCTCGATAACAAAGCCGATGTGGCGTACACCGAGGGGCAGCTGCGGGAAGCCGCCGCCATCGCCAAGCGCACCGGCAGCGCGATCGCCATCGGCCATCCGCGCCCCACGACGCTCGCGGCAGTTCGTGCGATGATCCCCGAACTTCAGGCCGACGGCATCGACTTCGTCTTAGCCGGCGACTTGACTAGCGCGCCGGCTCGCTAGCCTCGGCGGGAATCCAGCGCTCGGCCCAGCGGCCCAGGGCGTCGAGCGGCTCCTGTAGCTCGCGGCCGCTCTCGGTCAGCTCGTAGTAGACCCGCATCGCGGGAGCGTCGCGCACTTCGCGGCGGACGATCCCGGACGACTCGAGCTCGCGCAGGCGCTCGGTCAGCAGACGGTCGGAGATTCCGGGGATGGCGCCCAGCAGTTCGTTGAACCGCCGTGGACCGCGCATCAGCACGCGGACGATCGCGCCCGTCCACCGCCGGCCGATGAGCTCGACCGCCCGATGAAACCGGGGGCACAAGTTCGTGGAAAGCGTTTCGCTATCGTGCTGCGTAGTCACCGAAGCTAGATATTTTCGGCGGCGAGGGGCGCTTCCCTAGGCTGGGCCGCGGTCCACCTCGCGAATGGCCGGTTTGCCGGCGACGCGCTCCAGAAACGCCCGGGTGAACTCGCTGCGCACCCGGTCGGTATCGGCGACGCTTTCGGCGGGGATGCGCACCACCAGGTCGAGCGTGTCCGAGGTGGCATGCTCGAAGCGAACGTCGACGTCGCCGCGGCTCGACCGCTTCGGCACGGCCCCCGCCGCGTCGCGGGCCAGATCGGCAATCCCGCGCAGGTCGGCGCCGCGTTCGACGCTCACCGGCACGTCAACCCGCAGCGGGCGGTGGAGGTTGGTAAAGACCGACGCGGCCAGCTTCTGGTTCGGGACCACGATGCGATTGGCATCGCCGTCTTCGAGCACGGTGTTGCGCCAGTTGATATCGACCACCGTGCCCGCCCGGCCGCCCTCGACCTTCACGAAATCGCCGGGATGGATCTGCCCAGACGCCGCGATCTGCACGCCGGCGAAAAAGTCGGTCAGCGTATTTTGCAGTGCCAGCGCGACCGCGAGGCCGCCGATGCCGAACGCCGTGAGGATCGGGGCTACCGAAATCCCCAAAAAGCCGAGCAGCATGAGCGCGCCGACGACCACCACGAAGGCTTCGATGACGCTGACGAAGACCGACGACGCAACGACCGAGCCCGACGCTCGCCGGCCGTAGCGGCTCGCCGCGACGCCGGAGAGACGCGAAGCGGTGACCGTGGCAAGGCCGATGAGCCACCCCACGAAGGCGCGGTGGGTCGCCGGTGAGACGTGGCCGGCCTGGAGAACGAGGGCCGCCCCATAGGCGCCCGCCGCGCCGAAGCCGGCGATGCCGATCCAGCGTGCGGCCACGATGCCGCGCCGCCGGACGGCGTACTCGGCGATCGCGCCCGCAAGTGCCCCGGCGAGGAGGCAGCCGCCCGCCAAAACGTCTCGTTCCGAAACCATCAGCGCCTTTTACCCGCGCTTGCGGAGAACCGGCTAAGGACGGCCGGGCGGAGGAGCCGGCAACGGCGTCCGGCGAGGGAGCGCCGGGCCGGTCCAGACCGGCCGCGGCGTCGCCACAGGCTGCGGCGTGAACACCTGCCGGGGCGGCGCGCCGCCGCCGGGGACGAACGGACTCGGCGTGCCGATGCTTGCGGCGGCGGCGGTCTCGACCAAGAGCCGATGCGCGGCCGGGTCGTAGCGAACGCGGTCGCCCAGGGCGCGCAGCGCCGGGCCGACGGCGACGTATTCCAACCGAACGTCGCCCGGCTGCATCGCTCCCAACGGAATGCGAATCCGCCGCGAATCGCGCTCGACGACGAGCACGTCGCCCTCGCGCCAGACGCGATCGGCAACGCGCAGAAGCAGCGGATCGACGGGCGCGTACACGCGGCCCGCATCGAGGTAGGCGGGCAGATACGCGAGCAGGGGCCGGCCGTCGACGACCACCGTCACCCGGGCCGCAGGTGGGAATACGGGCACGCTTAGGCGATATACCGCATCGCATGAAGCGACTCATTTCGTCCTTCCGCGATGGGGCGATCCGCTTCTCGAGCGACGGCTGCGCGTTTCTCGCGCAGTCGATCGCTTTCAACGCGCTCTTCGCGATCTTCCCTTTGGTCGTTTTGCTGCTGAGCGCCGCGACCTACGTTCTGCCCTTTGCCGAACGCCGCACGCTCGCGTTCTTCGACGACCTCGCGCCGGCGCTGCACGACTACATCGCGGCCAATCTCCAAACGTACATCTACGGACGCGGCATCAGCAGCCTGATCGCGCTGGCGATCCTGCTGTGGTCGGGCAAGAATCTCTTCATGGGCTTGGCTTACGCGCTCGATCGCGCGCTCGGGGTCCCCAAAGGGCGGCCGCTGGTGCACAACCTGGCGCTCTCGCTGATCATGCTTCCGCTTACCGGCGTGCTGCTCGTCGTCGCGATCGTTCTGCCGGTCGTCCTTTCGGTGACGCTGCGCGTCGCCGGCATCGCCGACCCCATCGAGGTGACGCATTTCTCCGGCTACGCGATCTCGATCTTGCTGGTGTTCATCGTCGCCGTCGTGCTCTATCGCTGGCTTCCCAACCGCGGCGTGTCGTGGGCCTTTGCCGTTCGCGGCGCCGTGGTGGTCAGCGTCGCGTGGCCGGCCGTGCAGTACGCGTTCACGCAGTACGTCACGCACGTCGATTTCACGCACGTCTACGGCGCGCTGTCGGCGCCGCTGGTCATCCTGCTCTGGTTCTACTGCATCGGTTCGATCTTTCTCTTCGGCGCGGAATACAGCGCCGCATGGAGCGCACACAAATGAAGATGCTCTTCCTCCACGGCGCGGGCGGCACCGGCACCGCGTTTTCGAACCAGATCGCCGAATTTGCCGGCGCCGAGGCGATGGTGCTCCCGGGCCACGGCGACGGCGGCGACGGTCCCGATTCGATCGGCGGATTCGCCGGCGCGGTGGCCGCGCGTCTCGACGCGCTCGACTGGAGCGACGTGCTGCTCTGCGGCCACTCGATGGGCGGCGCGATCGCGCTCGAAACCGCGCTGCGCGGCAACTCGCGCATTGCGGGGGTGGTCGCGATCGGCAGCGGCGCGCGCATGCGCGTCGCACCGGCGTTTCTCGAAGCGATGGAGCGCGACTTTCCGGCCGCCGCCCGCACTTTTGCCTCGTCCTTCTTCGCCCGTGCCGGCCAGGCCGACGTCGACGCGGCCGTCGCAACGATGCTGGAGGTAGGGGCCGCTCGGACGCTGCGCGACCTGCGTGCCGTCGACGCGTTCGACGTGACCGCACGCCTGAGCGAGCTGAGCGTGCCGTTGCTCGCGATTACCGGCGAACGCGACGTGCTGACGCCGCCGAAGTACGCCCTCTTTCTCGCCGACCGGGTACCGGCGGGCGAGGCGCGAATAGTCGCTGACGCCGGCCACTTCGTGATGATGGAGCGCCCGGAGGAGACGAACGCCGCCATCCGCGCGTTCGCCGACCGAATCGCCGACCGATGAAAGGAACCTCGTTGCGCCGGATCCTCGGAATGATGCTGCTCGTCTCGTCCCTCGCGTTGGTGGCGGCGGCCCCGACCCCGGCGCCCTCGCCGGCACCGCTCGCGACCCCATCGGCGCCCCCGCCGGCGCTCGGCCAAAACCCGACCGTGCTGATCTATCCGTTCGACGTTCAAGGCACCGACCCGAAGGCCGGCGCCGCGATCGCCCAGATCCTCGCACAAGAGATGACGGCCGCAGGCGACATCAACGTGCTGCAGATTCCCACCGGCGTCGCACGACCGGCGTTTCTGGAGTACGCGCGCTCGCAGCACGCGGATTATTACGTGAGCGGCTACGTGACGCCGGTCGGCGATTCGGCTGCGGTCGTGTCGCAAGTGGTCAGCGTCGAAAGCGGCGTGATCCTCTTCTCGCAAACCGCGCAGGTCAGCAGCGTCGCCGACGTCGCCTCGCAAGCGCTCCAAGCCCGGGCCAACATCCTAGCGATCTCGGGCCGCGGCACGCAGAATATCGCCACCCAATCCGCGACGCCGGCGCCGACGTCGACCAACGGCGCGCAGATGCAGATCAAGGGGATCGGCGGCATCGTCGATTCGGTCTTCGGCAAGCATCCCAAGCCGACGCCTACCCCGTCGCCTGCGCCCATTACCAAGCCGCCGCGCGCCGTGATCGTCGCGCCCGCGAGCGCCTCGGGCGCCGTCGAGCCGAGCGATCTCACCAATGCGACCAGCGAGCTCTACTTCGCGATGGGCAAGTTCTTCAACGTTTCGATGACCGGCCCGACGCCCAGCATCAAGAAATCGGCCGATGCGATCTGCGGGACCAATCGCGACAACACGATCGCGACCGGCATCCTCGGATCGCAGCCGCAGAAGCACGGGCGCGAGTACACGTTTACGCTGCAGATCTACACGTGCTTCGGCGTGCTGCTCGACGGCGAAATCGGCAAAGGCTCCAGCCTCAAAGCGGCGGTCGACTCGGCGGTCGCGACCTACGCCAAAGGCCACCCCGACAATAGCTGAGTTGGCCGGCTAGAGCAAATCTGCCGGAGGATCGATCGTGATGCGGCGATTGCGCACGTCGATATCGCGAACGATCGCGGCCACCATCGGAACCATCTTGCCGCCGACGATCAGCATGTCGCTCGCCGGGTAGTTCTCGACGCGCTCGACGGTGCCGTACTCGGTGCCGTCGAGCCCGACGACGCTGCACCCAGCCAGATCGGCGAAGAGATATTCGCCCGGCGCGAGTTCGATCGCTTCGCGCGCAACGTAGAACGTCGCGCCGACGTAGTGCTGCGCGGCGTCGGCATCGTCGACGCCCTCGATGCGAATCAGCAGCCGGCCTTTATGCGGGCGCACGCCGGCGATCGTCGCCTCGGATTCGGTGCCGTCGCGCACGCAACGCAGGGCGGCGCCGGGAACGAAAAGATCGCGACCCGCACCGGACGGGTCGCACTTGAGCTCGCCGCGCAATCCGAACACGCCGGAGATGCGGCCGACCGGGAGCTCCTTACTCGCCGGCTTCGGCGTCGTCTTCGGCGCCCTCGGCGGCTTCTTCGCTATCGAGGATGTCGATCGAAACGCGTCCCTCGGCCGTCGCGCGAACGATGGTGCGAAGCGCGTGCGCGACGCGGCCGCTGCGGCCGATCACCTTGCCGAGATCCTCGGGATCCACCACCAGCTCGATCACCGGCTTGGCTTCTTCGTCCATGAAGAGCTCGACGGCCACCGCGTCGGGTTTGGCCACCAGCTTGCGTGCCATGAACCCGAGCAAATCGCTGGCGCGGCGATGGCCCGCCCACGGATCGCCGCCCGAACGCGGGCCGCTCTCGCGACGGCGCGCCCCGCCGCCGTAGTCGCCGCGATCGCGCCGTGGAGCGCTCGGCCCGCGCGGAGCGCGGCGCGGCTCTTCCGGCTCGATCTCGTCGATCACGGTTTCGTTCGAGACGATCTTGCGCGCGCCCAGCGTGGGGCGTCGCTCTGCTTCTTCGGAGCCTTCTCCGAAGAGCCCAAACTCGTCGTCGAAGGCGCTCATCAGGAAGCCTTCTCGCTCTTCGGCTTGCGCTTGGTGGTCGGCAGCGGTCCGCGATCCACCAGGCCGCGCTCCGCGAAGAGCCGGCGAACCGTCTCCGACGGCTGCGCGCCCTTGGCGAGCCACGCTTTGGCCTTCTCTTCGTCCACCTGCACGGTTTTCGGCTCGGTGCGGGGATTGTAGTGCCCCAGGATCTCGATGAAGCGGCCGTCGCGCGGAGCGCGCGCGTCGGCGACGACGAATCGGTACGTCGGTTGTTTTTTCGCGCCCATGCGCCGGAGTCTGAATTCTTACCATGTGCCTTCTCTTGCTAGTTCGTAGGGATAACTAACGAAACAGATTGCCCGGCAGCTTCGGCATACGGCCGCGCTTACCGCCCATCTGTTTCATCATCTGACGCATCTGCTCGAACCCTTTGACGAGCTTGTTGACGTCGGAAACTTGCGTGCCCGATCCCATGGCGATGCGCTTGCGGCGCGAGCCGTTGAGGACGTCGGGATTTCTGCGTTCGCGCTGCGTCATCGAGCAGATGATCGCTTCGATGCGATGCAGTTCTTTCTCCGGGATTTCGAAGTCTTTCGGCAGGCGGTTCGACAGCCCGGGAATCATCTTCATGATCTCCGTCATCGAGCCGATCTTACGCACTTGGCGCATCTGCTCCAAGAAATCGTCGAGCGTGAAGCTGTGCTTGGTGAGCTTCTCTTCGAGCTTCTTCGCCTGATCGGCCGAATACAGGCTCTGCGTCTTCTCGATCAGCGTGAGCACGTCGCCCATGCCGAGAATGCGCGACGCGAGCCGGTCGGGGTAGAACGGCTCGAGCGCCGAGAGCTTTTCGCCCACGCCGACGAACTTGATGGGCGCCCCAGTCACCGCGTGCACGGAAAGCGCCGCGCCGCCGCGCGTGTCGCCGTCCATCTTGGTGAGGATCACGCCCGTGATCTTCAATCGATCGTCGAAACCTTTGGCGACGGCCGTCGCTTCCTGGCCCGTCATCGCGTCGGCGACGAACAGAATCTCCTTCGGATCGACCGCGCTCTTGATGCGCTCGAGCTCGACCATCAGCGCGTCGTCGATCTGCAGCCGTCCGGCGGTATCGATGATGACCGTCGACAGCGCGAGGCGCTTGGCCTCCGCGATAGCCTCGCGCGCGATCTTCACCGGATCGCCCGCTCCGCGCTCGAAGACCGGAAGGTCGATCTGTTTGCCGAGCGTTTGCAACTGCTGGATCGCGGCCGGACGGTACACGTCGGCGGCGACTAGGAGCGAACGGCGCCCTTGCTCTTTGAGGCGCAACGCCAGCTTGCCCGCCTGCGTCGTCTTGCCCGAGCCTTGCAGCCCGACGAGCATGATCACCGACGGCGGCGCGTCGGAGAACTGCAGCGGTGCGGCCGCTCCGCCCAGGAGAGCCACGAGCTCGTCGTAGACGATCTTGACGATCGTCTGCGCGGGCGTGAGCGACTCGAGGACGTTGGCCCCGAGCGCCTTCTCCTTGACGCCGGCGACGAAGCTCTTGGCCGCGCTAAGGGAGACGTCGGCTTCGAGCAGCGCGACGCGAACCTCGCGCAATGCCTCGTTGACGTCTCCCTCGCTGAGCCTGCCGCGTCCGCTCAGGCGCGAAAAGATCGCGCCCAGACGCTCGGTGAGTTGGTCGAGCAATCGCTATGCCGTCGATCCCGCGGTGGCTTCGTCGATGCGCTTGACCGCGTCGCCGACCGTCTTGATCTTCTCGGCTTCCTCGTCGGGAATGTCGATATTGAACTCGGTCTCGAAGGCCATCACCAGCTCGACCTGATCGAGCGAATCGGCGCCGAGATCGTCGGTAATCGATGCCTCTTGCGTCACTTCGGACTCGTCGACACCGAGCTGCTCGACGATGATCTTCTTGACTTTATCGAACGTGGTGGACATTACGTCTCCTTCTTGCGATGGTGTTCACATCAATACGCCGCCGTCGACGACGAGCGTCTGCCCGGTGATGTATCCGGCGGCATCCGAACAGAGGAACGCCACCGCTCCGCTGACGTCCTCTGGCGTGCCGGGGCGCCCCAGAGCGGCCTGCTTGATCGAAAATTCCCTGGCGGCGCCGGGCAGCTTCTCCGTCATAGCGGTCTCGATCAGGCCCGGCGCGACGGCGTTGACTCTTATATTCCTCGAACCCAACTCCTTTGCCACCGACTTGCAGAGGCCCATCAGGCCGGCCTTGGACGCGGCGTACGCCGCCTGGCCCGCGTTCCCCATCATGCCGACGATGCTGGTCATGAGGACGATCGAGCCGGAGCGCTGCTTCATCATCGGCTTCGCGACGGCGCCGCACAGGTAGAACGCCGATTTCAGGTTGACGTCGAGCATCGTGTCGACGATCTCCGGCTTGAGGCGCAGCAGCAGCGAATCGATCGACTGACCGGCGTTGGCGATCGCGCAATCGACGCGACCGAAGCGCTCCATGGTTTCCGCAACGGCTCGCTCGACCGACGCCTGCGACGTCACGTCGCCGGTGAAGAGGTGCGCCACGGCACCCGGGCGCGCGTTGCCGCACAGGCCGGCCGTCTCTTCGAGCGCCGCGGTGTCGCGGCCGACCAGCGCGACGTCGGCGCCGCGCTTGGCGAACTCGACCGCGATCGCGCGGCCGATGCCGCGGCTCGCGCCGGTGATCAGCGCCGTCTTTCCATTGAAGTTCACGATTGTACCGCAGCTCCTTCGATGGCGGCGCGCAGTTTTTCGAGGCCGGCCCAGTCGCTCGCCACCGAAACGGCGGGCGCGCCGGGAAGGCGGCGCATCAGCGGGCCCAGCACGGCGCTCGCGCCGAACTCGACGACGGCGCCGGGGGTGTAGGAGAGCAATCGCAAGGCCGTTTCGTGCCAGCGGACTTCGTGGACGATCGAGCGCACGAGGTTGCGCTTGATGGTCGCGACGTCGCGATACGGCTGCGCGTCGACGTTGGAGATCACGTCGAAGCGCGGAAGCTCGAAGTGCGCAGCGTCGACCGCCGCGCCGAAGGCCTCCACGGCAGGCTCCATCAGTTCGCTGTGCCACGCGCCCGAAACGTTGAGCGGGACGACGCGTTTCGCACCGGCGGCGAGCATGCCGTCGCCGGCGGCGCGCACCGCGTCGAGATCGCCGCTGATGACGATCTGCGTCGGAGAGTTGAAGTTCGCCAGCTGCAGGCGCCCGCCGGCCTCGGCCCGCGTGCGTTCGACCACCGCGCGCACCGCCTCCGCTTCCAGGCCAAGCACCGCCGACATGCCCCCGCGCGCAGTTTCGGCCGCCGCCTGCATCGCCTTTCCGCGCGCGTCGACGACGCGCAGCGCTTCCTCGAAGCCGATCGAACCGGCCACCACCAAGCTGCAGAACTCCGCAAACGAATGCCCCGCCGTCGCGACCGGCTCCAGCTCGCCGCCGAGCGCCGCGTACAGCGCGACGTTGGTAGCGAAGATGGCCGGCTGGCTGAACTGCGTCTCGCGCAGCTTCTCGTCGGGACCTTCGGCTTGCAGCGCCAGCAGATCGTATCCGAGCACCTCGGCGGCGCGGTCGAAGAGGTCGCGCGCGGCCGGCGAATGGGCGGCGACGTCGACGCCCATGCCGACGGCCTGCGAACCTTGTCCGGGGAAGACGACTGCGACGCGCATCACGCAGCCCACCGCCAGGTGACGGCGCCCCACGAGAGGCCGCCGCCGAACGCGACGAAGACGATCACGTCGCCGGCCTTGATCGATCCGCTCTGCACCGCTTCGGAGAGCGCGATCGGAATCGAGGCGGCCGACGTGTTTCCGTACTCCGCGATGTTGGTCACCACTTTTTCGTCGGGCATGTTGAGATACTTGGCGGCCGCGTCGATGATGCGCTTGTTGGCCTGATGAGGGATCAGAAACGTGACGTCGCTCTTGGTGAGGTTGGCCTTGGCCAGCGCCTTGTCGGTCGATTCGATCATCTTTTGCACGGCGAACTTGAAGACTTCGCGGCCCTGCATGTGGATGAGATTCGCACCGGAGTCGATCGCGGCGTGGTCGATGGGGCGGCGCGATCCGCTGGCTTCCACGTAGAGCAGTTCGGGGCGCCCGGCATCGGAACCGAGTTCGGAGGAGAGAAACGAGTTCTCGGCGGCGCTTTCGAGAATCACCGCGCCCGCACCGTCGCCGAAAAGAATCGCGGTGGAACGGTCTTGCTTGTTGAGGATCTTCGAGAGCGTTTCGGCGCCGATCAGCATGATGCGGCGGTACACGCCCGAGCGTACCAGCCCGGCGGCGACCGTCAGGCCGTAGATGAAGCCGCTGCAGGCGATCGAGATATCGAAAGCGGCCCGGTCCTTAGCGCCCAGACGGGCGGCGACCAGGCACGCGGTGGCGGGGAAGTAGTAGTCCGGCGTCACGGTGCACACGATGAAGCAATCGATGTCGCGCGCTCCGAGCCGGGCGTGATCGAGCGCGCCTTGCGCCGCTCCCAGCGCCAAGTCGCTCGTCGCTTCGTCGTCGCCCGCCCAGTGCCGCCGTTTCATGCCGGTGCGCGTGGTAATCCATTCGTCCGACGTGTCGAGCCATTGCTCGAGATCGTGATTGGTCACGATCCGCGCCGGCGCCTTATGTCCGACGCCGACGATCTTCACGCCGGAAAGGGGCATTCGCGCTTAGGCGTGCTCGTGGCCGGCGTGGTCGTCTTTGATCTCGACGACTTGGCGCCCGGCATACGTTCCGCAGGACTCGCAAGCGAAATGCGGCCGCTTCGGCTGGTGGCACTGCGGGCATTCCACCGCCGTCACCGCTCCGAGTTTCCAGTTCGCCGCACGGCGGCTGCGCGTCTTACTGCGCGGCGTCTTCCACTTTAGATTTGCCACCTGATTCTCCGTTATCGCACGAGCATTCGCCCGCATTGAGATTCGCTCCGCATTCGCCGCAGAGGCCCTGGCAGTTATCGCTGCACCGGATCCCCATCGGGAGAAGGCTGAGCACTACTTGTTGTGCCAGATCGGCGACGTCGAGACGGTCTCCCGTCAAAACGTTGCTCTCCCCGAACGGCTCGGCCTCGCGCCCCACCGCCGGATCGAGCCGTTCGTCGACGTCGGCGTGCACCTCACGTTCGACGTCTTCCAAACAACGGTCGCATGGCCCCTGGCACCGGACGTCGACGCTCCCCGCGACGACCAGCATTCGATCGGCGCAACGCAGTTCGAGTCGAACGCGCGCCGGCTCGGGGAAGGCCATCCCTTCGAACGGCTCGATCGGCACCTCGTCGTCGACGAGCATGACCTGCCGGCCGCCGGCGAGCAGTCCCCCGATATCGAATTTTATGCGAACGAGCCATGACACCAATGCGGCTGCACTATGAGGGCCCCACCAGCCAGGCGGGGCCCAATGCAACTTGGACATTCTAGAACCCGCGCCGCTCCTTGTCAAACGCCCGCGTCGTAGTGATTGGGGGCGTGCCATGAGTATCGAATCGACGGCCGCCCGCCTGGCCGGCCAAGGCGTCGCCTTCGCGCCCCAGATTGCCGCCGCCGCCGGCCGGCACGGCCTCGACCCCGACCTGCTCGCCGCCGTCGCCGCTCAAGAGACCGGCGGCCCCGGGGCCAATGCCGGCCGAAACGTCGTCGGCGACGGCGGCCACGGCCGCGGCCTCTTCCAAATCGACGATCGCTGGCACGCCTTCGCCAAGCAAGCCTCCGCGATGGACCCTGCGGCGAATGCCGATTACGCCGCCGGGATGCTCTCCGGGCTGCTCCATCGCTACGGAGGCAACGTCGGCGAGGCCCTCTCCGCCTACAATGCGGGGTCGCCCGACGCCACCGGTACCCGAACCCGCTGGCCCGACGGCAGCGAGCTCGGCTACGCCGCCTCGGTGATGCGCCACTACGCCCAGCTCGCCGGAGGTGCCGCCGCGCCCGAGCCCGCCGCGCTCGACGAAGCCGGCGCAGAGGCACCGGGGCTCATCGCTTCGCTCGGGACGCTCTCCGGGCTGGCAGGGCAAGCCCCGGCGCTGCCCATGCCCACGCCGCCTACCCTCGGCCAGGCCAATCAGCAGCAACACCAGCCCTACCGCCCCACGGCCACCGACTACGGCCAACTCTTCGGCGACGGCGACGGCGACGACGCCTAACCGCCCCTCTTTCTTTTCCGGGAGAACGCGATGGCTTTTCTGCTTCCCATCCTCGAAGGCGCCGGCGCCGGGCTGCTCGGCAACGCCGTCGGCGGCCTCTTCGGCGGCGGCGGCGCGGCCGGCGCGGCCGAGAACGGCGCGATGAACGCCCTCAACTCGCAAGACGAGGCGTTTCAGCTGAGCATGTACGCATCCGAGATCCAAAACCAAGAGCAGCTGCAGCTGCAGTCGGAGGCGTTCGATCAAATGATGGACGAGCGCAGCGAAAACATGCGCGAAGTCGATACGCTGCGAAACGTCGACATGCAGCAGCGCAAAATGGACGACTCGATCACCAAGAAATTCATTCAGTCGATCACCGAATGACGGCGCCGCTTCTTCCACCGCGTTCCGAGCGGGCGGCTCCGTCCCGCGGCGCCGCCGTGCAGCCCGCGGCGTCCGACGGCGGCCTCACGCCCGAGCAGCAGGCGCAAATCGCGGCGCAGCACCAAGCCTTCGATTACGACGTGGCCGAGCGCGCCGAAATGCTGCGCGAGCACGAAGCGCTGCAGACGCTGCTCCTCGAGCAGCTCAAGAACGAGGACGAAATCATGAAAAAGTGGATCGCGCTGATCTAGCGCGATCCACTCTTCGATAACGGGCGAAACGTTCGCCTAGGGAAGTTTCATGCGCCCGGTCAGCTTCACGATACCGGTATTGTAGGTGCCGCCGGTCTTTTTGAGCAGGGTGAGCGGGCCGCTGCCGCCCGAAGCCGAGAGGCCGCTGACTTTGAGATCGAGCGGGCCTTCCGCAACGAGCGGATACTTCGACCGATAGGTCCCCTTGAGGTTCGGGAATCCCAGGCCGGCCGCGTTCGTTTTCGAACCTTTGGGCGGCTTTTGGCTCACCGTCGCGATGAGATACACGCATCCGCCGGCGCCTTTTTTCAACGTGAACGTGCCGTAGTAGAAGTACTCGGGCGGCGGCGCGGTCGGCCGCGACGTGGGCGACGTCGTCGGTCCGGTCGACGGCGACGTCGTCGGAACCGGCGTGGCTTTCACGTAGTTCGCGACGAAGTACAGCGAGTACCCGGAGGTCGACGTAAAGGTGGTTCCCTTGACGTTGCCGGTCGCGAGGAACGACGTGTACTGGCCGGGGATCTTCCCGACCGGCGCCGTGCACGCGGGGATCGCCGCGATCGAATCGTCGGTCATGCCGCGGTCGCGCAGCGCCTGAGCGATGGGCGGGGGTACTGCGGCGCCGGCCCGAGCCAAATTCGGCGCGCCGGCCTGTCCGCCGCCGGGCAGGTAGCCGTTACTGCCGTGACAAGCGGTGGCGACCGCCGCGATCGCCAGCCCCGCAAAGGCAAGCTGTAGATAACGCTTGGTCATAATGAGAGCTCCGCTTCAAAGAAGAGAGTGCAGGCCACACGCGCACCCTTGGTTGCCGCCCGTCTTCTTCGCCTCCCTTGGAGCCCGTCCCGCGTCGCCTCGGAAACCGACCCAAGCGCTGCGCCTAAGGCCGCATGAGGCGCTCGCTCTCTCGGCTATGCATGAGGTCCCTGCTTGAGACCAGAATGGCCGAAGCCTCATGTCTGCGCTTGGCAACGCGTTCGATTACGCGCCGGTCTGGGTGCTCGTCATCGCGATCGAAACCGCGATGCTGATCGCCTTCGAAGTGGGCTACGTCGTCGGCCACCGTGGCGAACGCGAAACGGGCCAGGTTCCGTACGAACTCGTCCTCGCCGCGGCGCTGACGCTGGTCGCGCTGTTGCTCGGATTCACGTTCTCCATGGGCTTGGAGCGTTACGATTCCCGCCGCGACACGATCGTCCGCGAGGCAAACGCCATCGGGCTGGCCTACGAGCGCAGCGATCTCTTGGACCCGGCTGCCGCCGGCGACGTGCGGGCAAGGCTGCGGGCCTACTTGGCGACACGTCTGGAGATGCTGCGCGCCGTCGACCCGGCGCAGCGCGCAGGTGCCGACGCAAAATCCGCGGTCCAATGGCACCTGATGTGGGAGGACGGCGTCGCGGCAGCGGCCCGCCACCCAACCTCCAATGCGATCCCGTTGCTCCTCGCGGCCCTCAACGAAGTCAGCGGCGTGCGCGTCGCGGAACGGGCGGTCCTCGACGCCTACATCCCCAAGAGCGTCGTCGTCATGCTCGTCGCGATCTCCGTGCTCACGATGCTGATGCTCGGCTACCGCTTCGGCCGGAACCGGCGCCGCGAGGCCGTGGCGATCCTCTTGTTCGCAGTGATCCTTGCGGTGGCAATCGGCATCGTCTTAGACCTCGGCGCGCCGCAGCGCGGAATGATCTCCGTCAGCGTCGAGCCGCTTGCGCAGTTGCAGCAGTTCATCGCCCAATAGGCTCCAAAGGCGCCGACGCCCCCGCGAAAGCCGGCGCCCGGACAGGCGGCCAGGCGGGCCCGCCCGCAAGGACGAGCGATGAAACCCTGGATTCCCGAAACGAGCGGCAGGGAGAGGATTGCGCCCTATGCTATACTTTCGACTGGCGTGCCCGAGGGCCATTAGCTCAGCTGGTTAGAGCGCATGCTTGATAAGCATGAGGTCCCTGGTTCGAACCCAGGATGGCCCACCATTTTACGAAGGAAAAGCCCCGAATCAAATCTCGGGGGTCTTTTCTCATGCCTGTATTGTGGGTGCAAATGACGGTAGGCCAGGCGCAATCGCAGCGCCGCAGAAATAGCGAGCGGCTAACGGCTCGGTCGTGGACCGGCTAAACGGACTAGGGAGTACGATCTTTGACTATCGGCAGTGCGGCGCGTTCGGGTGCGGTTATTGTGGCGCTCCTAGGTTCATGTATTGCGGCGGGTTCCGACAAGGCTAACACGATCACGTCGGCCGACGTCGAGCAGATGATCAACGAACAGTTTGTTCCGGAACTGCGAGCGTTCGATCACAGCCTTTCGGTGACTCTCGCCCGCTGCCCGGATATACTCGACTTCACGGGCGGAAAGACGGTTTATTGCACCATCAAGGTCAACGAAAAGCCGATTCAAGTTGGAATCGTTTACACCGCCTCTACTAACACCGCTAACTTTCTTCAATCATCGTTCTATGAAACTCGGCAACTAAATCGCCTAGAAAAAGCATTGCTGCTTAGCGTATACGGCATACGTGCCGAGGTTGATTGTGGCGATCCGCCATTCCGCTTCGTTCCCGTGGGCACGGACTTTACGTGCGTCGTGACTGGGTCGAGCGCCGTTTCCTCCTTGCGCCTTAAGGCACAAGCCGACGGTCAGGTGTTTACGTTTAACCCGCCGGGCCTGAGTTCGCCCGCGTGGATCTCTGCGGCCGTCGATCAGCACAAGGCCGGCAAGGAAACTATCCTTGATGGACCGACCCTGGAAAAATGGATTGAGGATAGCGGCGAGGCTGAGTTCCTGGCTGCTTCCGGCGATTCCCAACCTGCGCATACGATAGTCGTGCACTGCCCTGCAAAAATGAACGTGAGCGGGGACAAACATGTGCAGTGCATCGTCACGATTGACGGTCATGACGTTCGCCAAGACGTCTCCATGGACGACGTGAAAGGCGTGGATCACAAGCCCCTGGATGCCGTCGTCGATCGGCAAAAAGCGGAGCGGATGGCTCAAGACGACTTCAACACTCGCTTAAAGCAGAACAGTCTTCCGGCGGATGCCGTCGTGCATTGCGGCCAGGGCATTCTGGTTGTTACGCCTCCGGGAACGTTTTATTGCACCGCTACGGCCGGCGGTGACTCTTATAAGGTTGAGTTCTCGGTCGAAGACGCCAAAGGGACCGTACACTGGCGCGGCATCCAAGTGAACGCCTCCCCAAGCCCATCGCCTAGCACTTCCCGCCGTATGTAGCAGAGCGGCTAAACGGGGATGAGAGCGTTCGTTACGGATCGTGTCCGCCCAATTCGCTTCGCGCTGCTCGCCGACGCCGAACGGCAAGCGATTTTAGCCGCGCTCGAGCTGAACTCTTATCTTTGGGGCGGCACCTTGAACCCTATAGTCCCGATCTCGACGCCGGTTACGGAGCTGTGGCGCACGAATATATTTGGTAGCGAGCGCTCCATGGGCGACTTCCTCGCCGAATGCATGGAGACGTTTGATCCGGACGCGATCGTAAAGAAGAAGCCTCCTCTGTCCGAGTTCGTGCGAACGACTGTGCGCGAAAGCCAGCCTTGGCATAACGTCATCGTTTTAACCCACGACGACATGACGCACGATCTACGCAGCCAACCCGAAGCCTACCGGAATGCATTGCAGTTTCAGGATCTTAGCTCCGCGGCGATTGCGACGCAGCGAAGACACTTAGGGCTCAGCCCCGAGACGGGGGGATAACATATGGACGCCTGCAACGTAACAGATCTCTTAAAGGATCTCTTCTTTGTCTTCGTGGGCGGGTTCGCTCTCGTGCTTGGGATCGCGGCTTGGCGCAAACCAAACTCGCCGTTCGTGCAGGGTCTAGTTGGCGATCGGTATCCGACTCGAGCGGAAGCCGATCCTATCTCCCGACTCATGGGCTGGACCCGCGAGAAAGCGGGCCCGACAAACCTGAACGTATGGCGAATCCTTGGACCGTTAAACGGCACCATCTTTCTTATCGTGGGCTGTCATATGACGGCTTCCTGGCTGAGATGTCGCAGCATCCAACTCCCCGACTACCGCCCGTTACTTGGACCCCTCGAATTTCGCTTCTGGCCGCCGACGATTCTCTTCATGGCTTTTGCCGGTGTCATCGGGTTCATGAACTCCTGGAAGAAAGGAATCTTGATCGCCTCGGTGTCTATCCTCGGCGCGGTGCTACTTGCTTTCGCGGGCGGTGAGGCCGCGGGCTTTCATGTCGGCATCCAGGCTGATCGCTGGGGTGCCCTTGCCGGGATTTTTGCGATCGTATTTTGGTTGATCGGATTCCTCCCCGGCGCTCAAAACAACTCCACCGAACAGTTGCCCGATACCGCATCTGAACCAGAAAGATAAACCGCCACAGTGGGAAGGAAGACTTTCTTGAATATGCGCCTCATCGAATACGTCCGATCCCTTGCCGCCTTCGGAATCTTGGCCCTTTGTTTCCCATTTACAGTTGCTGCCCAGACCAGCGGTCGAGATGCCATGGAGAAACTTGCATTCATGGAAGGTTCGTGGACGTGCGTAATTCAGGGGCCAAAGGTACCTCCGGGCGATGTCGAGCACGCGACGTATTCCTTTTCTCCAGATCGCATGTGGATGATTGAACGGTCAGACCTTACAGAGAAAGGACGCACGTATTGGAGTGCGCAGGTCTGGGGTTATGACTCGCAGCGGCAGCGATTGGTGGCTTACAGATTTACTTCACAGGGTGTTTCCACGAAAACGGTTGCCGGGTGGGATGGCGGACAGTTTCGGAGCGTTGTCGATGGGAGCGGGGAAACGGTTTCGATTGAGCCCATCAGTAAGAACGTCTTTAACTGGAACGAAGAGGCCGCCGATCACTCCTGGAAGGTAACGGAAGCCTGCCGCCGCTGAACGACCGGCGATCGGCAACCTAGTACTTATGGGTGCGCCTTATAACGCGCACGTTCGTCCTGAACCGAGCCAACCTCTCGGCGACACCGCGGGATCTGCGTCGATGATTCTCGAGGCCGCTCGGCGTCGTCGGATTCGTCGCCTGCCTCCGCGCCACGCATCTCGGCATGGCCTTTCGCGACGAGCTGATTCGGAGGCGGTTCGACGTACCAGCTGACCGATTTCCCAGAACCTAGTTCGAAGTCGGCATCGCGAAGCGCCCTGGCTTCTTTGAACCCGTAGAAGCAGCGCGGAAAGAAGAAAATGCCCGCAATAGCAGTCGCCGCCATCCAAAAGAGGGACCAATGCGATACGCTGCCGGCGACAAGCGCGCAAACCAGCGCAGATGCGAAACCGAAGAACGTCGAGCGTTCGCGAAGCATCGTCACGCTGATTCTATCGAAACTGGGATTCTCCATTACGCCCGTTCGAGGCAGGCCCCACCTGCTTGCTTGGTAGGGGTTGCTTGCTTTCGCCCGAAGGTCGCCAGACTTACGAAAGGAGACCTAGTATGAAAGCCTCTTTCGCTACTGCATTGGCGCTGGCCGGACTCTTCACGCTCGCCGCGTGTTCCGCGTCCGGTTCGGCCTCGACGAGCACCAGCACCGACTCAGGGACGAGCTCCGCCGCCGATGCGGACTCCACAAGTTCGGCGACCGACACCTCAACTTCGCCGGCTGCCTCCTCGCAGGTTTACCCCGGCGCCACCGCTACGGACAAGAGCAGCTATGGTACGCCCCCGCCGGGCGGCAAGCTGTACGTCACCAGCGACGATCCGGTCACCGTTGCCAAGTGGTACGTTACCAATGCCGGCGCACAGGCCACCGCACCGGCCACGGCCAAGGGCGGTCTCTTGCTCATAGGCGATCAAAATACCGGGACCTTCGTGACGCTCATCGGTGAAAACGGCAAGACGTATATCCAGCTGCTGCCGGTATCCGCAGCAAAATAATCTCGTCCGGTCATTCGACCACCGGACGATGAAGAAACCCCGCCCTGGCGGGGTTTCTTCTTTTTTGAGGTCCGGCTACGACTTGCCGAGGCCGAGGACGCGCGTTAGCCAGCTCGCCAGAACCATGAAGTAGACCGGCGAGTTCGGCATTTCGGATCGCACAGCTTGGGGGGACGCATCTTCCATGCGCTCGGGCACGGGCGGTCGCATCATCAAGTGATTCGCGTCCGGGATCACGACGTAGCTCATGTTCGGATGCGTGGCACAGACGTCGCGAAGCTTAGCCTCGGTCTGCCGTACCGCGATCCATGGATCGTTCGACGCGAGAACGAACAGCATCGGAATCTTCACGCCTCGTACAGCCGCGAGCGGATCGTCGTCCATCTGCGTTTTCCATTCCGATTGGTCGGGCCCTTTGAGTTGCGCGACCGTCGGCATGTACATGTACCGGTACCACGGCTTTTGCTCGATCGCGCCGATCGCCGACACGGCCTGTTCGCGCGTGTTCGTTCCGCGCAGATACCCCGTCCACATGTTGCGCGCGAGCAGCATTGCGGCAACGTCGGCCTGCGAATACCCCAGCGCGTAAAGGTGGTTCGAATCGGCCCACTCCATCTGGCTTTCCGGGGTCGTGAGCGGTGCCGACACAGCAATCGCAAACGCCGCATGCGGGTCGCGAGCCGCGGCGAAGGCGGCTAGCCAGCCACCCTGGCTAATGCCCCAGTAGCCGACGCGGGCAGGGTCGATGTGCGGCAGCGATCGCAACTCGTTCGCACCGGCAATCCCGTCGTCGGCCAGCGTCTCGTATGCAACGTCGTTCGTTCCGGTCGACGCGCCGCTTCCGCGCCGGTCGAAAAGCAGTACGGCGATGCCCAGCTGCGGCAGCCCTTCGCTGAGGTGGCGGTAGAGCGGCGTGCTAGCCAGCGGTTCCGACGCGCCTTGATAGACGACGACCGCGGGCACGGGGTGATTCGACGCCGGCAGGTATAGCGTGCCGTGCAGCGTTGCCCCCTCGTGCGAGAACGTGACGGCTTCGGTTGCGACGTCCACCGACGGAGGCGCGAACCAAGGAAGCACCACGGCAAGGACGAGGGCGACACTTGCAATCGGCATAAGCTATATATACCCTGCCGGAGCGACAAGAGAAAGGGTCCCGCGGCGCATCGCCGGGGACCCTTTCCTGCTTCCGGCGCGCGGCTTAGTTCTGGAAGGTGATGGTAAAGTCGGTCGGATTCCAGACGGCGACGAAACTGCTCGCGTCGCAGTGGTCGTCGCTTTGGAAGGCGTAGGCCAGGCCGTCGATCGAGTTCGCGTGGATGTACTGAGAATAGACGTTCGTGATGGGGTCCTGGTACCACGCACTCTGGTTCTTGCACCACGCGCCGTTCGGGCTGTTGGTAAAGGTGGTCTCCGTCAGCATCACGGAGCGGTTGTACGCGCCCATCAGCGTGCCGAAGATTTGCAGGGCGTAGTTCTCCTGCTGCTTGTCGGTTTGCCCGCAGCCGCTGACGCAGAACAGGAAGTTATTCTCGAAGATGTCGGCGGTCGAAGGCTGGTTCCAGACGATCGGCTTGAGGCCGAGCGTGTTATCGGCCGGCGGCGTAAAGACGAACTGGCCCTTCACCACCTTGCCGGTCCACGTGACGAACTTGTTCGATCCGGCGGGCGGATCGCCGACGAAGGTAAGGGTGTCGCTTTGGTACTTCGTCCACGATTTACCGACGTACCCTTTGTAGTAATCGGAGGCAAAGATGGGTTTGGAAATGAGCTTCTGCGCGTAGGCTTGGATCGCCGTTCCCGGCGCGAGCACGCGGTTCGTCCCGGCAAGAACGAGGCCCGCAAACTCCTTGTTCGCCTTGACCGACTTCTCGAAGGCCGCTTCGCCGCCCGGAAGCCAGCCGCGCCTGTAGCTGGCCGGCATGGTCGTCCCCGGGACGACGCCCTTGACGGAAAACTGCATGTCGAGATTGGCGCTCTGGAGCACGGAGAGATTGAAGTTGAAGCGGCCGGTGGGCGCGCCGTCCTGCGGCACGTAGGTCAGCTCGAAAAAGTCCCACTTCGTCGCGTAGTTTGCGTCGGTCGGATCGGCAGCCGACGGCGGAATCGGGCGAGCGTTCCCGCCGACCGCGAGCGCGAGCGGCTTGCCGTACGACACGTACAAGCGCGCCGCGTTGAGTTCTGGGAAGACGAACGACTTGCTCGACGCTACGCTCTGGCAGAGCGACGTCGTCGGTTTGCTCGAGGGTACGCTCTTCTCCAGCGTGCCCTTTGCATCGGCTAGATAGAGCGGGGTGCCGTTGGCCGGATCGAGCCCGAAATAGCAAAACCAGATGTCTTTGCTCGCGGTGCCGCTCTTGTTCACGAAGGTCAGGGTGGTCGACGCGCTGCCTTTTGCGCGCCCTAGCGCGTTCGGGCTCGAGCCGTTCGCGGTTCCGGGCAGCGACCCGGCTCCGCCGGAGCACGCCGCGAGGGCGCCGCACAACGCCAAGGACGCATAAACCATACGCCGGTCAAACTTCAAAGCGATTCTCCAATAAACGAGTGAGGGTGATCGTGACTCGATAGCTCAACGATGATTCCGCCCGCTTCGTCGCGCCGGTCCGCAACTCAGTTCCGGTACCAGCGATTGGAACGCCCGCGAACGATGCCGTATACTGGCTTCGATGGCCTTTCAAATCGGTGCCCGTTTTGCCGCGGCGGCGTTCGCCACGATGCCCTTCCTCCTCGGCTGCGGTCGGAGCTCCGGCCCGGCGCCGGCGGTGGGTTCGCCGCAAATCGTCAACGGCGACCGATGCGACGCGGGGCCGGGGATCGCCGGCGTGCCTGCCACCGTGGCGTGGCACCAAACGGTGCACGCAGTGTTGTACCGATGCGCGTACACCTCCGGCTTCGGCCCCAAGACCTGGCAACGCGCTTCCAGCGCGGATTGGTATCTCTCGAATACCAACGAGGCCGCGGGAGGGCAACTCGTCGCTCAGAACGCCGGCTACGACTTCACCTTTCCCATGCCGGGTAACTCGTTGCCGGGGAAGTATCTGCTCGTCGCGCGCGAGGCGGCTTATACGTATGCGACGCCTCCGGCAGAGGCGGCCGTCACCTTTACGGTAACGCCTTCGAACGACCCGTCGGAAGCCTACCCGGGCTCGCCGATGGTGCGCGCGCTCGCCGCGGCAATCGGCGACGGCTTCCAGAACGTGCGAGGCGCGACGCTCGGCAGCGACGGCGGCGCAACGACGTACGCCTCACGCGTGCAGTTGCCGGATATGCAGTGCACGATCGTCAGTCCGAAGGCCGCGCGCCCGTACGCAACGTGCGTCGCCGCCGATACCGCCGCGGACTCTGCCGATCGGTATAAGGACGTATTTCTCCTCGCCTTGCCCAAGCTCTCGGCCGCCAACGTTTCCAACGGCGGAGCGACGAAGTGGTCGCTGACCGATGCGACGACCGCAATCGCGATCTCGCAAATCAAAACGCCGAAAGGCTACGGCGTGCAGATCGTCTTCGAGGCGCCGGCGCTACGCTAGGCGTCGCCTTCGCGGATCTCCTCGACCGACGGGGCTAGGCGCAGGTAGACGACCGGAACGAGCACGAGCGTGAGCAGCAGCGAGCTGATGAGGCCGCCGACGACCACCGTTCCCAGCGAGCGCTCCGCCTCTGCTCCCGGATCGATCGCCAGCGCGAGCGGCAGCATGCCCGCAATCATCGCGACCGTCGTCATCACGATGGGCCGGAACCGCTCCAGCGCCGCTTCTTGCATCGCGGCCCGCGTGCTGTGCTGCGTCAGGCGCAGCCGGTTGGCAAAATCGACGAGCAGGATGCCGTTCTTGCTGACGAGGCCGATCAAGAGCACCGACCCGATGAACGAGAACAGGTTGAGCGTTTGGTGCGTGATCGCGAGCGCGCCCAGCGCGCCGACGACGGCGACCGGAACGCTGAACATCACGACGAACGGCGTGCGGTAGCCATTGTAGAGGGCCACCATCAGCAGATAAACCAGCAGCACCGACAACGCGAGCGAGATGCTCATGCCGATCACGGTGTCGCGCACGAACTCCTCGTTGCCGCCCGTCACGGGCGCGACGATCGTCCCCGGCGGCAGGCTAAGCGCGGCCAACCGCTTCGCGAACGCGCGCTGCACGTTGGAGAGCTCGGCGCCGGGCGCCACGTTGGCCCCCACGTACACGACGCTCTGCCGGTTGATCCGCGTGATGAGCGGCGGCGCCGGGGCGCGCTGGATGGTGGTGACGTCTCCGACGCTCACGATCGACCCGCTGCTCGAACGAATTGGGATCGATGCGATGCCCGCCAGGGAGTTCTGATCGGACTGCGGGTAGATCACCTGAACGTCTTTGATGCCGTTTTCGGTGGTAAACTGCGTCGCGAGCGTTCCGCCGAAGGCCGCCCGCACGGCCGACGCCGCGGTCCCGACTTCGACCCCGAGCGCGCGGGCGCGGCCACGGTCGAACTCCACCTCCACCTGCGGAGATTTCGGATTATCCGAGGTCGTCGGATTGATGGCGCCCGGCGTCGAGGCCATTGCGCCGTAGACTTGCGCGGCAGCCTCGGATGGATCGCCGGCCGGCAGGCTCACCACCTCGTCGATCGGCTGCACGATGCCGCCCATCGTGCTCGTGGCCGGAATGCCGACGACGTGCGCCCCCGGCAGCAGCTTTTGGGCTTGCTGGGCGAAGCTCGCCGCGAGTTGCGCCGTGCTCTGCGAGCGGTGCGGCGTCAAGAACACGTGCAGTTGCCCGATGGCGCCGTTGTTTACATATCCTGGGAGATTTCCCTGATACGCGCCCGCCAGCGCGGTCTCGGACGCGACGTCGTGCGAGGCGTCGACCATCCGCTCGACCGCGAGCACGCCTTGACGCGTCGTTTCGAGCGGCGTTCCGGTGGGATAGGTGATGGTGAGAAACAGCTCGCCGCGGTCGACGCCCGGAATGTACTCGAAGCCGACCAGGCCCAATGGAATCACCAGCAGCGATACGGCCAGCGATCCTGCGGAAATCAGGACGACGGCGCGGCGGTTGGCAAACGCCCACTGCAGCGCGCGTTCCACGTACCACGAACGAACGCGCCCGAATCCGTCGGTAAAGCGTTCGATCGCCTCCCACGGCGTCCAGCGCTTCACCAGCGACCAGTGCGCGGCTAACGCCGGCGTCACCGTGAACGACACGAACAGCGACGTGAGGGTCGCAATCGACACGACCAAGCCGAACTCGCGCAGAAAGAGCCCGACCGCGCCGGGAAGGAACGAAATCGGCAGAAAGACCACGACGTCGACCAGGGTGATCACCAGCGCCGCGGTGCCGATCTCCGCTCGGCCGCGATAGGCGGCGATCGGCGGCACCTCGCCGCCGGCGGCGTGGCGTTCGATGTTCTCCAGCACCACGATCGAATCGTCTACGAGAATGCCGATGATCAGCGTCATCGCCAAAAGCGATACCGTGTCGAGGGTAAAGTTGAGCAGGCGCATCGCGCCCAGCGTCACCAGCAGCGACGCCGGAATGGCGATCATCACGACGATCGCGCTGCGCCACGATCGCAGGAAGAACAGCATCACGATCCCGGTGATCGCGATCGCTTCGGCCAGCGTGCGCAGCACCCCCGCGAGCTGCTGTTGCGTGTAGGTCGCCTGCACGTTCTGCACGGTAAACGCAATGTCGGGGAACTGCCGCGTCAGCTTCGGCAGCTCCGCTAGGACGGCTTGCGACGCGACCACCTCGCTGGTATTGGCGGCCTTCTGAATATCGAGGGTGATGGCCGGCGTGCCGTGATCGTAGCCGTAGACGCGTTGCGGCTCGTAGGCGTCGAGCACGCGCGCGACGTCGCCGATCCGCAGCAGCCGGCTGCTGGTGCCGAAAGCACTCGTGTTGGCGCCGGCCGCGGACGACGCCGATCCCAGCAAGAGATCGGAGACGGTAGCCGGCGTCTGAATGTCGCCGCGAATGTCGATCGAGGTTTCGCGGTTGGGCTCGTAGGCGATACCGCCGGGCGCGCGGACGTTATTCTGCGAGATCGCGTTGACGACGTCGGTGAGCGTCAAGCCCGACGCGCTCATCCGGCGCGGGTCGACGAAGACCTGGAGCGACGGCGTGACGTTGCCGTTGACCTCGACGAACGAGATGCCCGGCACCTGCTCGATCGCCGGAACCACCTTGTTCGTCACCAGCGACGAAAGCTCGCCGGCCGGGAGGGTCGCCGATTTCGCGGTCAGCGAGACGACGACGGCTTGGCTGGGATCGTAGATCGTAATTTGCGGCGTTTGCAAGTCGCTCGGCAACTGATGCTGGGCGTTCTGCACGCGTCCTTGAATCTGCACGAGGTCGCTGTTTTGATCCGAAGCGAGCGAGAACCGCGCGACGATCGTCGCTTGGCCTGGCTGGATCGCGGTTTCGATCGCCTGCAGATCCGGCGCCCCGGCAATCTGATCTTCGATCGGCCGCACGATCGCGTCGCGAATCTCGGTGGTCGAGCCGCCCGGGTAGGTGAGCGAAATCTCGATCGTCGGAACGTCGTAGTTCGGAAACTGCTGCTTGACCAGCGACGACGCGGCGAGCGTTCCGGCCAGCAGCACGAGCGCCAGGAAGACGGTGACCAGCGTGGGCCGCCGGATGAAGAGTTCGGTAATCCACACGTTAGTGCGCGACCTTCTCCGGCGCGGCAAACGGCGGCAGGCCGGGGGCGACCGATGGCCGGTAGCGCGGCGCGAAGCGCACGAAGGCTACGGGAACGACGACCAGCGTCAACAGCAGCGAGCTGAGCAAGCCGCCGATCACGACTACGCCCAGCGCTTGCCGCTGCGCGCCGCCTGGATCGAGCGCGAGCGCGATCGGCAGCATGCCCGCGACCATCGCCGCCGTGGTCATCACGATCGGCCGGAATCTCGCATGCGCGCTTTCCCGAATTGCGGTGACGCGGTCGACGCCACGCCGGATGCGGTGGTTGGCAAAATCGACCAGCAGGATGCCGTTCTTCGAAACCAGCCCGACGAGCAAGATCGTGCCGATGAGCGAGAACAAATTGAGCGATTGACGCGTCAGCGCCAACGCGCCGATCGCGCCGACTGCGGCGACCGGCACCGCGAACAGAATGATGAACGGTATGCGGTAGCTATCGTAGAGCGCCACCATGAGGAGATACACGAGCACGAACGAGAGCAGGAGGGCGATTCCCATGCTGCGCACCGTCAGCGCGAGGTTTGCCTGCTGGCCTCCGGCGTTGGGAATGACCGTCACGCTCGGCGGGAGGCCGAGGGTCTTGAGCTTGCTTCGGAACGCATTCTGGACGTTCGACAACACCGCGCCCGGCGCGACGTTGGCCGTCACGTGGATGACCGTTTGCCGGTTCGTGCGCGTCATGATGGGCTCGACCGGGTTCTGCACGAGGTGCGCCACGTCGCCGACGTGGATCAGCGCGCCCGTGCCCGTCCGTAGCGGGATCTTCAGCACGTCGTTCACGCTGGCCATCGCCGACTGCGGATAGGTCACTTGAACGTATTGGATCCCCTTGGGCGTTTCGAACTGCGTTACCAGTGCCCCGCCGAAACTCGCCCGGATCGCGTTGGCTGCCGTAGCGATCTGCACGTCGAGCACGCGCGCCATGTCGCGGTCGAACACGACGTCGACCTGCGGCGCCACCTGTTCGTACGAGCTGGTCACGTGCACCGTTCCGGGCGTATCCTCCAGCGCCGCCAAGATCTTGGCGGCGTAGGGCTCGGGATGGTCGTCGAGCGACTGCACGAGATAGTCGATCGGCTGCTGATTGCCGCCGCCGCTTCCCGTCGAGGGAATCGACACGACCTTCGCTCCGGGGGCGATCTTCCTCGCCATCGCCCCGAGCCGCTTCGCCCACGTGTCCGTCGAGATCTTGTGGTCGAGCTGGAGGAAGACGTGCAGCTGCCCCACCGATCCGATGTTCAGCGAGCCCCCGAACGATTGTTGGGTGGCCCCAGCCGTAGCGGTGACCGCCTGCACGTCGCCGGATTCGCGCGATATCTGCGCCCCAAGGCGCTGCACGGCCGTGTTGGTCACCGCCAGCGGCGTTCCGGTCGGGAACGTGAGCTGTACGAAGATCTCGCCGCGATCGACCACGGGCATAAATTCGAAGCCGACCGCCCCCGCAGCGATCAAGGCCACCGCCACGACGACCGACACCGCCGACACGCCAAAGACGAGCCGCGGCCGCGACAGCGCCCAATCGACGACGCGCTCGGAGTAGAACGAGCGCGCCCGTTCGAATCCGCGCGCGAACCCGTCGATCGCCTTCCACGGCTTCCACTTCGAAAAGAGCGCCCAGTTGCCGGCTAACGACGGCGTAATCGTAAACGAGATCGCCAGCGACGTCAGCGTTGCCGCCACGACCACCAGCGCAAACTCGGCCAGAAAGCGCCCGACGATGCCCGGTAGAAACGCGATCGGCAGGAAGACGACTACGTCGACCAGCGTGATCACCACGGCGGCCGGGCCGATCTCGGTGCGGCCGAGGATAGCGGCCGTGCGCGGCGCCTCGCCGTCTTCGTAGTGCCGTTCGATATTTTCGATGACGACGATCGAATCGTCCACGAGAATGCCGATGATCAGCGTCATTGCCAGCAGCGAGATCGTATCGATCGTGAAGCCCACGATCTTCATGATGCAGAACGCCACCAGCAGCGACGAGGGGATCGCGACCAAGACGACGATCGAGTTGCGCCACGATCGCAGGAAGAACAGCATCACGATGCCGGTGAAGAGAATGCCCTGCCCGAGCGTGCGCCACACGGCGTCGATCTGCTGCTTGGTATACGCGCCCTGCACGTTGAGCACGTCGAAGTTTACGGCCGGGTAGCGCGCGCGCAGCCTCGGGATAGCGGCGAGCACGGCGTTCGAAGCGGCCACCTCGCTAGCGCCGGTCGTCTTCTGCGCTCCCAGCGTAATCGCGAGCGTCCCGCCGACGTAGGAGTAGACGCGGCGCGTCTCGGCACCGTCATAGACGTGCGCCAGATCGCCGACGCTCAAGTAGCGCGGCGCGACGCTCCACGCGTTGAGCGAATTCGTCGAGGCGGCGATGGGCGTCCCCAGGCTCTGCTTCGGCGCGACGGTTACCGGCGGCGTACCCGAGAGGCCCGAATTCAGCGCCGCGCCGCCGGTGCCGCCGGCGGTCGGCTGCAGCAGCAGATTGGAGACGCTTGCGACGTCGGAGACGTCGCCCCGCACGTCGACGCTGGTCTCGCGGCCGGGCGAGTACACGATGCCGCCGGGCGCGCGCACGTTGTTGTTCGTAATCGCCGAGACGACGTCGGCGAGCGTCACGCCCGACGTGCCGAGCGCGGTCGGGTCGACGTCGACGCGAATGGCCGGCGTCAGCGCGCCGCCGGCGTTGACGTTGGCGATGCCGGGCACCTGTTCGAGATCGGGAACGATTTGGTTGTTGACCAGCTGCGACAGCGCCTCGGGGGTGAGCGAACGCGAGGTGACCACGAGCGTCGCGACGGTCGGCTCGCCCGGATCGAAGCTGCCGATCGTGGGCGTCACCAGATCGCCGGGTAGATTTCCTTCGGCCGATTGCACGCGGCGCTGTACTTCGACCAAATCGGTCGTTTTGTCGGAACCCAGCGTGAACGTGGCCGCGATCGAAGCTTGGCCGTTCTGAATCGTCGAGTTGAGATGATCGAGATTGGGCGCACCCGCGATCGCGTCTTCGAGCGGCCGCACGATCGCGTCGCGGATCTCGGTCGGCGAGCCGCCCGGGTAGCTCGCGTGCACTTGCACGGTCGGAAAATCGATGTTGGGGAACTGCTGGTTCACCAGCGTCGCGTACGCTACGACGCCGCCGAGCAGGATCGCGGCGAGCGCGACCATGACGAGCGTAGGCCGATTGACGAAGATGCGCGTGAGGCCCATGCTACGGGCCGCCGAGATCCTCACCGGCGGTGATGCCGAGCTGCCCGTTGGAGATGACGGTGACGCCGGGATTGAGGCCGGTCACGATCGAGGTCGTGCCGTCGCTGGCCACTTCTCGCACGCGCGCGAGCGTCGCGGTATCGTCTTTGACGGTCATCACCGTGCCGTGCGAGTCGTCCAAAAACGAGGCCGTCGGAATCGCCACGCCGATGGCCGAGGGGAGATCGATCTTTCCCGTCACCGGCAAGCCGGCCGCCAGGCGTCCGCCGGTTCCGTAGACGATGGCCTTCACCGTGAAGTTCGTCGAGCCGGGCTGCACCTGCCCGAGCACGCCGACCACTCTGCCCGTGTAACTCTTTCCGGCCGCTCCCGTTACCGACAACGCGACCGTAGCGCCTTGCTGCACGCGGAACACGTCGCCGCTGGTGGCGTTGAGTTCGGCGTAGACCGGGTCGACTTGCTGCAGCACGAAGATCGTGCGCGAACCCGGATACTCGCCGGGATTGAGATTGCGGTTGACGACGACCCCGTCGATCGGCGAAACGATCGTGCCGCGCGAAATCTCGGCGGCGAGCTGACGCGCCTGCGCGCGGGCCGATGCGGCGTCTTCGCGTGCCGAGGCTACCTGCGCCGCCTGCAAGCCTTGCGACATCGTTCCGTTGGTGTGCTGCGAGATGATCGCGGAGTTGAGCGCCGCTCGATCGGAACGAACGTTGGCCTGGTAGACGTTGGCGAGCGTTTGCTGCGTCTGCAGCGCTTGCTGTGAGATATAGCCTTGGCTCTCGAGCGCTTCATCGCGCGCGAGGTCGGCTTGCGCCTGCGTGAGGTTCGATTGCGCCTGGTTGAGCGCTTCGCGCGCCGTCGATACCGTATCGGGAGCCTGCGCGATCGTCTGCTGCGCCGTGTAGACGGCCTGCTCGGCCTTCTGCTCGTTGGAGCTGGCGGCGTGCTGCAGCGATTCGAGCTGCGCCTGGAGATCGGACGTATCGAGCACGGCGATCACCTCGCCGCGCGTGACGCGATCGCCTTCGTTCACGTTGACGGCCGAGGCGGGCTCGGCCAGCGAGTTCGTCAGTTCGACGTTTTGATACGGGGCGATGATGCCGGAAATCGTCAGCGTCGGATGAATCGTCGCGGAATGCGAAGTGGCCGTGGGAATCGGCGGGCCGCCGCTCTGATCGCCGGGACGATGACGGCCCCCGCGGGCGCCGCAGGCCACCAGCGCGAGCGCACACACGAGCGCGCACCCGGCCGAGAAAAGGCGGGGGTTCGTACGTCTCACGCGCGTCGTGTTAGCCGGGGCTCTGCGAGGCACCCGGTGACGCGCCGGGGGATCCGCCCCAGCGGCCGCCCGGCCGTCCGCCCACCATTAAGACGTTGCTGATCTGCTTGATGCGGCCAAAGGTGGCGTGGAACGTCCCCGTGACGCTGACTTGCGCGCCGTCGGCCACGGTCGCGTCGCCGAACTGAAAGACGTGAATGCAGGTCGAGTCGCAGAGCTGATACATGACGGCGGTGCCGCCGCGGCGCAGCTTGCGCGTGCGCGGATCCTTCGCGGTCCCGCTCACGCTCACGCTCTGCCCGTCGTACGTGCTGGGATCGCCGGCGAGGGCCGACGGGGATGCCGCCTGGGCTTTCGAGCCGCACCCCGAGGCAAGCGCCAACACCGCTACCGCTAAAGCCGCCAAGCCGGCGCGATGCATGGATGAAAACGTGGACATGATGTTCGGTACAATTCCTTTGCTCGTAAGCCTATGGGCTAACCCTGAGAACGGACTAAGAATAAAGCTGCGCGCGCGCAGCTCTCATCCGGTTCGAACGTTGGAGGGCCGGGCCCGGTACGGCGCGAGGATCGGCCTCAGGCCGACGTATTGACCTGGGTGCCGGCGTTGAGCGCCGCTTGCGCGGCCGAAAGCGCGGCCTGGTGCTGTGCGGCCCACGCGGCTTGCTGCTGCTGCGCGGCGTTTTCCAGGGCCGTGGTGAGGTCGCTCGAGGAGTTCGAGCTCGTCGATCCAGGCGTTGCGGCTCCGAATAGAGCCGACGTAATCAGCGTCTGCGACGACCACTGCTGCAGCGAGGCCAGCGACTGCTGGTAAATGTTGGGCACCGACGAGGCACTCGGCTTCGGGCCCGATGCGGCGGTCGAAGCGACGGGGCCTTGGGTGCCCGGATCGTAGGGTGCCGTCCCGGCCGCGCCCTGGGCGAAATAGCTCTGCGACAGCCCGGCCGTGCTCAATGCCGGTTCGAGCGACGCGGGATTCGCCGGATCGTAGGCATTGAGGAGGGAGATCGCGGCGGGGATGCTGCTCACGGCCTCAGTATAGCCCCGCGCCGCCCGCCTGGCTAGCGGCGTTTGGCGCAACCAAGCGGCCTTGACGCAAGCTTAGCCGTCGGAAAACGCCAGTTTGGCAGAAAGACAAAGAACCGGCGGCCCCCCTGCCGGTATCATCGAGAGGAGCGCCGGTGCGCTCGCTAGGAGGCTCTTTGAACGATACGCAGCTCACGCCGGCCCAGCAGCGGCTCGTCGAGCAGATCCTGCAAGACGCCGCCAGCCACGGCCTCACGCAAGCGCAGGTGCAAAATCAAATCGACCGCGTCCTCGAATCCCGGTCGCGCGTCGCCTAAGCGGTCGGACCTTCGGGAAACCGCAAGAGGGCTCCAGACTGGAGGCCTCTTTTTATATTCTGGAGATGAGCGGGCTCGAACCGCTGACCCTCTGCTTGCAAAGCAGATGCTCTACCAGCTGAGCTACATCCCCGCGCGGCGGGCGTCTTTCGTGTCCGAGGAGCGGACCCCTACCGCCTGGAATAAGCGCCGGTCGCGGGGGCATAGCTCAGTTGGTAGAGCATCACGCTGGCAGCGTGAGGGTCAGGAGTTCGAGTCTCCTTGCCTCCACCACGATTTCGCGAGCCCGGCCGTCGTGCCGGGCTCGCGCAATTCTAAGAAGCGGCTGGGTTTGACGCGCACCGCGCACCGGTAAAGCCGCAGCATGGGTCAACGCATCGCGCTCGCCGTCGCCGCTTCGCTCGCGCTCTCCGCGTGTAACGGCGGCGGCGGCAACGGTCTCATCGGAAGCCTAGGAAACACGGCGTACGTTCGCATGGTTCACGGCTCGGCCGACGGCGGGCCGGTCGACGTGCAGCTCGACGGCAGAAAGATTCAATCGAACATCGCGTACGGCGCGCTTACGCCGTACACCGCGCTGAAAGCCGGATCGCACACGCTGACGCTCTTCAAGGCCGGCAACGATGCCGGCGCGGGCATCGCGAACCTCACGTTCTCGGTCAACAGCGGGCAAGACGTGACGGTCGTCATCGAAGGCGAGTTCCATCCCACGTATCAGGCTAGCGGCAACTTCGGCATGCAAGCCTTCACCGAACAGCCGTTCAACACGCCGTCGAACGGCGGCGCGGTGGATTTTCACAACGCCGCGCCGATCGCGCCCGCTCCCGGGGGCCTCGACCGGCAGAGCCTGCAGTTCGGTTACTCGGTCGATTCCTATCCCTCGCCCAATGCGCTCGGCCCCGGAACTCCGTACGGCGGAGCGACCAATCCGCAAGGCTTGCCGGCGACCGCGCTCAACACGCCGATCACGCTCTACGCGCAAAGCCCCTCGACCTACGCGACGACGCCGGAGCAGATCAGCCCCTCGTGCAGCTTCATTCCGTGCACGCTGCCCAACCTCTCGCTCTACTTCGTCGACGGGCCCAAAGCCGCGCGCGACCCGACCACGCCGCCCAGCAACGTCCCGCCGACGGCCAAGGCCGTCTTCTTCGGGGCCTTTGACGGAAACGGGCTGCTCACGCAGTAGCGCGAGCGTGGTATAGTGAGCTGCGCGAAGTACGCGGGACGGCCGCGCCCCAGGGGGGTGAGGAAAGTCCGGGCTTCATACGGGCAGGGTGCAGGATAACGTCCTGTCGGGGCGACCCGAAGGAAAGTGCCACAGAAACATACCGCGCGAGCTCGCTCGCGCAAGGGTGAAATCGTGAGGTAAGAGCTCACGGAGTACCGCGGTGACGCGGGCTCGGGTAAACCCCACCCGAAGCAAGACGCTCGCATCCTCGCAAGAGGCGGACGCCCGGTTCCGAGTCGAGCAACGTCGCACCGAGGTGCGCGGTGACGCGCACCCCAGAGAGATGGCCGTCGCCTGCGGCCTCGGCTGCAGGCACAGAATCCGGCTTACAAGCGTACTTCGCGTTTCGTCCCCGCCGCAACTCGACGGGGCCCCTAAGGCATTACAGCCAATGAACCCCTCCTAAAGGAGCCCGAGAACCAGACCGTGAGCGAACAGCACTTTACCCCCGAAATGACCGTCGACCAGGCGTTCAAACTGCACGCCGGCGCGCGGCGCGTCTTTGCCCGCTTCCACTTGGGCGGATGCTCGAACTGCGCCATCAGCGAGACGCACACGATCGGCGCCGTCAGCGAAGATTACGGCATCCCGCTGCCGATGCTGCTGGAAAGCCTCAACGCCCTCTTCGATCAGGGCGCGCTGGCGGTCGGCGATAAAGTCCGCATTCCCGACGAAATCCGTTCGAAGATCCCCCAACTCGCCGACGTGCCCGAGATCGGGCAGATCACCGGCGTGGAGAGCGGGGCCTACACCGCCGAGTTCGGCGAGATCCGGCTGCAGGGGCTAGCCGAGGATTTCGTGCCCGTCGAGGCGAGCGCGTCGACGGTCTAGGCTGCGGCCTAGAGCGGTTTGCGCGACGCGAAGCCCTCGCCGGTGCCGTGCCAGAACGAGACGGCGGGTTCGCCGGCCTTCCAGCACAGGTATGCCGGCTCGCCGTCGCGGGTCGAGGGAAAGTCGATGAGCCCGAGGTCGATGTCTTTGACGACGCAGCCGAGCGACTCGATCCGGTGGATCAGCCGGTGAATCTCTAACTTGAGCTCGCCGAAGCGCGGCGGAGGGAACGGCGAGCGCACGCCCGCCAGCCGCGGCATCCGCGGCTGCTGCGCCGGGTGCAGCGCCGGATCCGATTCCAGGAGCTTGATCGCGAGGTCGCGGCGCTTGGCCAGAAGTTCGTCCACCAAAGGTGTGAGCTTCGGGATGAGGGCGTTGGCTCGTTCGGTCGAAAAAAGCTTCATATGCGTTTGAGTCCGTCGCGTGTCGTATTCGTGACCGGCCTATCCGGAGCCGGCCAGAGCCAGGCGATCAAGTCGTTCGAAGACTTGGGCTTTTACTGCATCGAGCACCTTCCTCCCGCGGTCCTCGACGAAGCGCTGGCGGCGCTCGACCGGGCCGGCGTTCCCGATGCGGCGATTGCCCTGGACGTTCGCGGCGACGAGCGCCTGGGCGACCCGTACGCCGCGATCGACCGTGCAATTCATACCCGAAACGCGCGATTGCTCTTCCTCGACGCGCACGAGGATCTGCTGGTGCGGCGCTTTAGCCAAACGCGGCGGCGCCATCCGCTGCGGCATGCCGGCTCGCTGCCGGAAGCCATCGAGGCCGACCGGCGGCTGCTTTCGCCGCTGCGCGAGCGCGCCAACGCCGTGATCGACACCTCGCAGCTCACGCACGCCGCGCTCAAAGCTCGCATCGCCGCCACCTTCGCCCCCGAACGGCCCTCGCGGCTGGGCGTCACCATCGTCGCGTTCGGCTTCAAGTACGGCTTGCCGATCGATCTCGACTTGCTCTTCGACGTGCGATTCCTGCGCAACCCGAACTACGAAGAACCGCTCGCCGAACTCACCGGCGAAGACCCGGCGGTCGCAGCGTTCGTGGAGCGCGATCCCGCACTCGCGCCCTTTCTCGAAAAGACCGGAGACCTGCTGGATTTCTTGCTGCCGCGTTACGTCGCCGAAGGGAAAACCCAACTAACGATCGGCGTCGGCTGCACCGGCGGCCGCCACCGCTCGATCTACGTCGCCAAACGCATTCTCGAGCGGCTGCGCGGCGACGACCGCCTGGAGATCGCGTTCGAAGCGCGAGATATCGGCCGCTGATGCGCGCGCGAGTTGCCGGCTGGCTGCAGTGGTTTCTTCCCGGCCTGGGCGTCAAACGCTGGCTCTTCGTAGCGCTGATCGGGCTCGCCATTTTCGTCGACGCGATCGCGCGCTGGTCGATCGCCGAGGGCAGCGGCATTCACATCAACGAAATTCTCGACGACATCGTCGACGATTATTTCTCGCCGGCCTATCTCACGCTGATTCTCGGCATCGCCGGCGCCGCGCTGGTCGCGCTCTCGACGGCGATGCTGATGCGCGCCTCGCTGCGCATCGCGCGCGGCGAGGGCCGCCTGGGCCTGCGCGGAGCGCTGGCCGGAATTCGGCTCAAGCAAGGCTATAAGATCGTCGCCATCGGCGGCGGGACCGGCCTCTCGACGCTGCTGCGCGGCCTCAAGCGCCGCACCACCAACTTGACGGCGGTCGTAACGGTGAGCGACGACGGCGGCTCCTCCGGGCGCCTGCAAAAAGAGCTCGGCGTGCTGCCGCCGGGCGACGTGCGCAACTGCCTGGTCGCTCTGGCCGACGACGAAGCGCTGGTCACCGATCTCTTCCGCTACCGCTTCACCGAGGGCGAAGGCTTGAGCGGGCACTCCTTCGGCAATCTCTTCCTCGCCGCCATGACGGGCATCACCGGCAACTTCGATAAAGCGATCAAAGAGTCGAGCCGCGTCTTGAACATCGTCGGGCGCGTGCTGCCGGCGACGCTGGGCGTCGTGCGCCTCTGCGCCGAGCTCGACGATGGTTCGATCGTCGAAGGCGAGTCGAACATCCCGCTCGCGAAACGCCCGATCAAACGCGTCTTCTTCGACCCGCCGATGGCGGCCGCACTCGACGAAGCGATCGAAGCGATTCGCGAAGCCGACGCGATCGTGCTCGGCCCGGGCTCGCTCTTTACGTCGATCCTGCCCAACTTCTTAGTCGATCGCATCGCACGCGAAGTCGCCAACAGCGGCGCGGTGAAGATGTACGTCTGCAACGTCATGACTCAGCCGGGCGAGACCGAAAACATGACGGCCGCCGATCACGTCGAAGCGCTCTTCGACAACGCGGGAGCGCGCGTGTGCGACTACGTGCTGGTCAACGACGAGGCGCCTTCGCGGCTGCTCGCGTTTTACGCCCAGGAAGGCCAAATTCCGGTCAAACCCGACGTCGAACGCGTCGCCGCGCTGGGCGTCGAGCCGGTGCGCGCGCAAGTCATCAGCGAGACGCAGACGGTGCGTCACGATCCGGAGAAACTGGCCGCGGTGGTGATTTCCGTGATCGATCGCGCCGTCGCCGAACGCGCCACGCTGGTGAAGCCCGCCAGTGCGTACCGGCGCTCCAGCGCCTACTCCTAACCGGTCAGTGCGGCGCGGAGGGGTCGGCCGCCAGCGTCAGATCGAGCTCGAACGGCTTGCCGGGCTCGACGTTGGTGCTGGAGGTCGCGAGCTTGTAGCCGGTGGCCTGCACCGTGTAGTCGACGATGCCGCTGGGCACTTTGTCGAACGCGAACTTGCCGGCGGCATCCGTCGTTGCGGTCAGCACGGTATCGACGGTGACGGTCGCACCCGCTACCGGCTTGTTGGTGGCGGCGTCGAGCACGATTCCGCTGACGCTCGCGAAGCCGGCCGCCGGCGGGAGCTGGTCGTCGTTGCAGCCGGCCGCACCGGCGCAGAGTGCGAGTGCGAAGGCGGCGGCGCGCAGGACGCGATTCATAGGGGTTAGAGTTCGCCGCGCTGAAGCCGCGGGTCCTATGGCTACGACCGTTCCTTCCGACCGCGCCGCGGGTCCCACGTTCTGCAGCAACGCCTTGGAGGCGATCGGCAACACGCCCCTCGTCAAGCTCAACAAAGTCACCGACGGCGCCGAATGCTTGCTCCTGGCCAAGGTCGAGTACGTCAATCCGGGCGGCAGCGTGAAAGACCGGCCGGCCGTGGCGATGCTCGACGTCGCCGAAAAGGCCGGCCTGCTCAAGCCCGGGGGCACGATCGTCGAGCCGACCAGCGGCAACACGGGCACCGGCCTAGCCATGGCGGCCGCCATTCGCGGCTACCGCTGCATCTTGGTCATGCCCGATAAGATGTCGCGCGAGAAGATCGATCTGCTGCGTGCCTACGGCGCCGACGTCGTCATCACGCCGAGCAACGTGCCGCCCGACTCGCCCGAATCGTATTACGGCGTCGCCAACCGCTTGGCCGCCGAAATCCCGGGCGCGTTTCAGCCCAACCAGTTTCACAACCACGACAATCCCGACGCGCACTATCACACCACCGGGCCCGAGATCTGGGAGCAGACCAACGGCACGATCACGCACTTCGTCGCGGGCATCGGCACCGGCGGGACGATCTCCGGCAGCGCCCGCTACCTCAAGGAACGCAACCCCAACGTGCACGTCGTCGGCGCCGATCCGGAAGGATCGATCTACTCCGGCGACATTCCGCGTTCGTACGCCGTCGAAGGCATCGGCATGAGCTACCTGCCGGAGACCGTCGACCTGCGCGTGATCGACGAAGTCGTACGCGTCTCCGATCGCGATTCGTTCTTGATGGCCAGGCGCATCGCACGCGAAGAAGGCCTGCTCGTCGGCGGCTCGTCGGGAACCGCCGCCGTCGCCGCCGTGCGCCTAGCCAAGACGCTGCCGAAGGACGCCGTCGTCGTCGTCATCTTCCCCGACTCCGGACGCGGCTACATGTCGAAGATCTTCAGCGACGAATGGATGATCGCCAACGGCTTCTTGGCCGACGCCAAGCGCCGCGCCACGGTGGGCGACGTGCTGCGCGCCAAGACGCCGCTGCCCTCGCTGATCACCGTTTCGGACGAAGACACCGTCTCGACGGCGCTCGACCTGCTGCGCAAGTACGAAATCTCGCAGATTCCGGTGATGCGCGGCCACGACGTCGTCGGTAGCGTCAACGACGTCGGCGTCATGCAGTCGGTCTTCGATCACGCCGACATCCTGCACCAGCCCGTGAGCGAGGTGATGGGCCGCCCGTTCCCGGCGCTCGAGCAGTTCGAAGAGATCGAGCGCGCCTACAAACTGCTGACGCTCGCCAACCCCGCCATCGTGGTGATCGACGACGGAGAGCCGATCGGCGTGCTCACGCGCCAAGACATCATCAGCTTCCTCTCCACCAGCTCCGACGTCGTGCGGAAGTAGCGGCCGTGAAGTTCTCCACCAAAGCGATCCACGTCGGCCAAGAGGCCGATCCGGCGACCGGCGCCACGATCGTACCGATCTATCAAACCTCGACGTACACGCAAGACCGCGTCGGCGAGCACAAAGGCTTCGACTACAGCCGGACGATCAATCCGACGCGCGTCGCGCTCGAAAAGCAGCTGGCCTCGCTCGAAGGCGCCGAGTACGGCTGCGCCTTCGCCAGCGGCATGGCCGCGACGGCCGCGGTGCTCAACCTGCTTTCCGCCGGCGACCACGCCATCGTTACCGACGATCTGTACGGCGGCACCTACCGGCTGTTCTCGAAGGTGCTGACGCGCTACGGCTTGGAGTTCACGTACGTCGACATGAGCGATCTCGAGGCGGTGCGCGCGGCGGTTCGCCCGGCGACCAAGCTCTTCTGGATCGAGACGCCGACCAATCCGCTGCTCAAGCTCATCGATATCCGCGCCCTCGCCGACGTCGCCGCCACGCGCAAGGCGCTCGTCGCCGTCGACAACACGTTCGCGACGCCGTACTTCCAGCAGCCCCTCGATCTCGGCGCCGACGTCGTCGTGCATTCCACTACGAAATACATCGGCGGCCACAGCGACGTGGTCGGCGGCGTCGCGATCACGCGCTCGCCCGAGCTCTACGAGACCGTGAAGTTTCATCAGAACGCCGTCGGCGGGGTTCCCGGACCGCACGATGCGTGGCTCACGCTGCGCGGCGCGAAGACGCTGGCCGTGCGCATGCGCGAGCACGCGCGCAACGCGCAGGTCGTCGCGGAGTATCTCGAAGCCCACGACGGCGTCTCGCGAGTCTACTACCCCGGTTTGCCGTCGCATCCCCAGCACGATCTCGCCAAGCGCCAGATGAGCGGATTCGGCGGCATGGTCTCGTTCGTTCTCGAAGGCCCGCAGGAACGCGCGCTCGATTTCGCCCATCGACTGCGCTATTTCAGCTTGGCCGAAAGCCTCGGGGGCGTCGAATCGCTGATTTGCCATCCGGCGCGCATGACGCACGGGTCGATTCCGAAGGAAGACCGCGAACGGCGCGGCGTGACCGACGGGTTGTTGCGGCTCTCGGTCGGAATCGAAGACGCGCAGGACCTCGTCGACGATCTCGAGCAAGCGCTGGCGGCGACCCGCCTGACGGCTACGGCTGGTCGGTAGGGTAGCGCACGGCGGTCACGTCGTGCAATTCTTTCTTGGCCTCGTCGGCGTCGATATCGCCGATGCGTCCCGAGACCGAGAGTACGACGCCGCGCTGGCCGTCGACCCACACGATCGCGTACTCTTTGCGCGCCGCGAAGCCCGCGCCTGAGGCCACCTCGACGAAGTACGCCGGCATGCCGTTGAGCAGCGTCATCGCCGTCTTGCCGCGAATGAGAATGCCCTCGCCTCCGCTATGCGTCTGGCTCTCGAACTGCTGCTCCCATTGATCGGTCGAGCCTTGGAAGACTTCCATCTCGATCTTGATCTGGCGCGCGTCTTCGTGGCCGGCGCGGTAGATCCACGCGGCGACCGGCTGCAGATCGTCGCCCATCTGGGAGAGCTCGATCGGCTTGCGCCCCATCAGGTACGATCCGTCCGGCGCGCGGAAGTTCATCGCGGGATCGGTATACGTGAGGGGATCCGGGGTGGGCGTAGGCTCGGCCATCTGCGCGCGCGCGGCGCCGCCGGCGAGCAGCGCGGCGGCGAGCGTGGCAACGAGGGCGAGCGAGCTAAAACGATTCATTCGCAATCCAAGACGGCGGCGAGGGCAGGGAGCGAGACGGCGTAACGATAGCCGACGTTGCGGTGGTCGTCGTCGAATTCCTCGTGCCGCACCGTCTAGCCCGAGCTCTTCGATACGCCGCGCGACGACGCGGGCACCGACGTCGAGGCCGTACTCGTCCCGGCGGCCGCAATCCAGAAAACGCAGCCGCAGCCGCTCGAGTTCCCGGTGCCGGCCAGCCACGCGCTCGGCTGGATCGAAGGCGAGCCAACGCGCGAAGATCGCATCGTCGAGCTCCCCCGTCTTGCGATCGAACGGCAGATCGAGATCGAACGCGGTCGCCGAACGCGGCGAGTAGGCCGCCGCGTAGCCGAGCATCTCCATCGTCGAGTACTCGGCGTGATCGCGCTTGAACTTCCGCTCGAAACCGTCGACGAACGCCGCGATATCGAAATCGTGCTTCTCGAGCGTGCGCTGCACGGACGGGAACGAGATCGGATGCGCGTACCGGAAGTACGAGTCGCCGCTATGCGAGGCGAACGCGCAAAAGACGCCCGGATGCTCCATCGGCAAATGCATCGCGCCAAATCCGCCCGAGGACTTGCCGACGACGGCGCGGCCGCCTTCGGCCGCGATCGTGCGGTAGGTTCGATCGACGTGGCCGACGACGTCGCGCACCACGTAGGTGGCGTAATCGCCGTTGTGAATCGAGTCCACGTACTGCGAGCCGCCCAGGCGCGTGAAGCCGTCGACCAGCACCACGATCGCCGGCGGCATCGAGCGGGCGGCGATCAGCCGGTCGGCCCACTGAATGACGTTGGTCTCCCACGGCCGGGCGCTCAGCAACGCCGCCGCGTCGCCGGTATAGCCGTGCAGCACGTAGATGACCGGATACCGGCGCGAGCCCGAGGCGTCGTACCCGGGCGGCAGATAGGCCGCCACCGGACGGTCCGCCGGATCGCCGAGCGCGTTTCCGGCCAGCGCTTCGCTGGCGATCGTATCGACGCGCACGTCGCCGCGGAGCCGCAGCAGTTTGGAGAGCACAGGTGCGCCATTCAACCCACCGAACCACAGGCCTTCAATGCAGCGCGCCATCGATCTGCGCGGTGCGGTCGCGATCAACGTGATTACGATGATCGGGATCGGGCCGCTCATCACGATTCCGCTCGTTCTCGCGCAGTTGGCGGGACCGCTGGCGTTGCTGGCGTGGATCGCCGGAGCGCTGCTCGCACTCTGCGACGGCCTGGTGTGGGCCGAGCTTTCGTCGCGCTTTCCCGGATCGGGCGGCACGTACGTCTATCTGCGCGAAGCGTTCGGGCCCCACGGGCTGGGCCGGCTCTTCGCCTTTCTCTTCAACTGGCAATACCTGCTCTTCGCTCCGTGCGTGCTCGCCAGCGGGTACATCGGGCTCGCCGGCTATGCGGCCTATCTCTTCCCGGCGCTCGAAAGCAACGCGTTCGCCCGCGACGGCGTCGCCGTCGGCACGGCCCTGCTGACCATCGCGCTGCTCTACCGCCGCACCTCGCAAGTCGCGGCCATCGGCAACGCCTTCGGCTTGGCGGCGACGCTGACGATCGCGCTCGTCGCGCTCGCGGCGCTCACCCACGCGAACTTCTCGCAAGCCTTCCACCTCGACGGACCGGTCGCGTGGAACGCCGCGTTCTTAGCGGGCTTCGGCACGGCGCTGTATATTACGATCTACGATTATGCCGGTTATTCGGAAATCGCGCTGGTCGGCGACGAGGTCGTGCGGCCCAATCGCACGATTCCGCTCGCGATCTTGCTCTCGATCGCCATCGTCACCGCCCTCTACTTATTGCTGCAAATCGGCGTGCTGGGCGTCGTCCCGTGGCGCTCGCTGCTCGACGCCCACGGCGTCCCGACCGCGCAGGCGCAGTTCGTCGGGTCGACCGTGGTCGAGCGCGCGTGGGGCGGCCGCGCGGCCCAAGGCGTGACGGTGCTCGTGCTGATTACGGCGTTCGCCTCGCTCTACGGCAACTTACTCGGCGCGTCGCGGGTGCCGTTTGCGGCCGCTCGCGACGGTGCGTTCATTCCCGCTTTCGCCAAGCTCCATCCGCGCAAAGGCTTTCCCTACGTCTCGCTGCTGGCCATCGGCGGCCTCTCCATCGTCGCCAGCTTCTTTACGCTCGACCAAGTGATCGCGTTTCTCACTGCCGGCATCATCCTCGTCGGCGTGCTGCAGATGGCGGCGCTCGCGCGACTGCGATTCACCGCTCCCGCGCCGCCGTTTTCGATGCCGCTCTATCCGCTGCCGTTGTTGATCGACGTCGCCGCCAGCATCTTCACCTTTTGCTATACCGGGTGGACGGCCATCCTGCTCGGCGCCGGATGGCTCGCCCTCGGGTTTCTGCTCTTTCTGGGCGTTGCCAAGATCGAGCGCTGGTGGCCGTTTGCCGCCGCCGTTGCGGCGCTGGCGTTCGCGCTGCTGCCGTCGCCAGCATCCGCGCGCGCGCCGGCCTCGCCGTGGTCGCGCTGGCACGCGTCGGCCGTGCAGCAGCACGACGGGTATCCCGTCTTTACCGTCGGCGGAAAGCCGTTCTTCGTCTTCGGCGCGGCCTTCTTCTACGAACGCATTCCCGCGATGGCGTGGCAATCGACGCTCGAAGCCTATCGGCGGCTCGGCATCAACACGATCGATCTCTACGTCGTCTGGAACTGGCATCAGCCGGCGGCCGGCGCGCCGCCCGATTTCTCGGGCACCACCGTTCCCGAGCGCAACCTGCCGGCCGTCCTGGCGATCTGCCACGCTCTCGGCCTGCACGTCATCCTTCGGCCCGGCCCGGTGATTCGCAACGAATGGCGCAACGGGGGCTATCCGGCGTGGCTCTTGGAGCGTCCGGAGTACGACATGCCGCTCCACGACGTGCTCGAAGGCCGCTATCCCGCAACGGCGACGCTGCAGAATGCGCACGCCGACGCCGCCGCATCGGAGTGGCTCTCGAACGAGACGCATCTGCGGTACTCGGCGGCGTGGCTGCACGCGGTCCTCACCGCCGCCGCACCCTATGCGAACGACGTCATCGCGATCGCCCTCGACGACGATCAGGGCGCCTACATCGATAACGACACGTGGCCGGCGCCGCATTGGCGCGCGTACATCGAGTGGCTTCGCTTGGCCGTACAATCGACGGCGGGGACGCGCGTGCCGCTGTTCATCAATACGTTCGAAACCAAGGTGCCGGCGGCCGCCCCGGCTTGGGCGTGGGGCGACTGGTATCAGAGCGACGCCTATTCCATCGGCCCGCACGATCTTTCGCAAATCGACTTCGCCACCGGATTGCTCGGCACGCAGCCCGGCCTTCCCGTGATGCAAGCCGAGTTTCAAGCCGGCTGGCTGCAAGGCGCCGACGAGGGCGCGCCGCGCCCCGCCGACCCCACCAATACGGCGCTCGCGCTGCACGAGCTCTTGCGCGACGGCGCGCACGGCATCGTCGATTTTCCGCTGCAGGACACCATCGATCCGGCCGGCTGGGAAGCGCCCTGGGCAAACTGGTCGTATGCGTGGGATGCGGCGCTGACGACCGGTCTCGCAAGTTCGCCGCGTTACGCGCCGACCGCCGCTTTCGGCGACCTCGTCCGGCGGTACGGACCGCTGTTGGCCGACACGCATCCCGTCGCCGACGTCGGCATCGTGTGGCCGGCCAGCCTGTTCTCGTCGTCGATTCTCACCAACCACGACTTCGCCGCCTTTGCCGACGCGACGATCGCGATGCAGCGCGGGTGCGAGCGCCGGCGCATCGCCTGCCGTTTGATCGACCTGGCCTACGCCGACGAAGCGTCGATCGCGCGCTTGAGCGACGTCGTGATTCCGATCGAGATCACCAAGCGTTTGGCGGCGTCGATCGGCCCGCCGGTCGAACGCCGTCTCGACGCGTTGCGCCGCAGCGGACGGCTCGTAGCCGATCTCGATCGCGTCGGCGCGATCGACGCGCTGCCGGTTGACGATGCGACCTTCCTTGCGTCGAACGGGACGTTTGGCGCATCGCAAGGCTTCCTCGACGTCGTCAATCCGAGCGACGCGCCGCGCAGCGTCGGCTCCGTCACCGTCGGCGCTCGCCAAGCCCAGCTGATCCCGGTCGGAATTGCAGCGGCGCCCGCGTCCGAAACGCCGGCACCGCCCGAACCGGCCGCGCCGCCGCCGTTTACCGTGCGCGATGCGATCCGCATGGAGGGCGACCGTTTGCGCGTCGCCTTCGCACCCAACGCCGGCGCCCGCATCGGCGAGCTTAGTGCCGCCGGCATCGACAACGCCGCTTCGAGCGTCGGCCTGCTGCGCGACGCCGTCGATCCGCAAGCGACGCCCTCATCGCGCGACTACATCGCAGCCTATACGCACCCGCTGCCGGCCGGTACGTTCAACCGGCCCTACGCGTGCACGCAATCCGGCGACGCTACGGCGCTGCGCGTAACCTGCGCGTACGACGCGCCCGACGTCCCCGCCGGCGGCGCGCACTTCGAACGAACGCTCGAGCTCGCACGCGACGGCCAGCTGCTCGACGTCACCGAACGATTCGCGCCGCACGATTCGGCGGCGGCGCGCCTCCAGAGCATCTCCGGCTTCGCGCTGGCCCCCGGCGACGAAATCGTCGCGCCGCCCGGCGCGGCGTTCGCGGGCGTGCTGCACGGACATCGCTTTGCGGTGCTCGCTTGGCGCCCCGACGAGATCGCTTCGGTCGCGCTGCGCTCGACGCGCGGCGCGGAGCTGGTGACGCTGACGTTTTCCGCGCCTACGGCCCACCTCGCCCTCGGCATCCTCGCCGCCGCCGACCCCGCAGAGGCCGAACGGGCGCTCCAGGCGAATCCGCCCCTTCGCCCGCGCTAAGCGCACCCCGGGGAAGTGGCGGAATGGCAGACGCAGCCGCCTCAAAAGCGGCCGAGGCAACTCATGTGGGTTCGACTCCCACCTTCCCTACCAACGTTCCCGCCATCGAGCGAAACCCAAGTATGTCGGCCCCGTCGTCGATGAAAAGCCCTAACGCGTAGCGCCGAACGTTCGTGACCGAACGCGGCGCCGTTGCAGGCGGTTGTCACGCGCGCCTTCGCTGCCGCGTTTTCGGTTGCGCGAGGCGATCCAACCAGCCGCGTCGCCGCGGGCGACAGCTTAGGGGGCAACGATGATCGGTCTTCTCCAACCGCGCGCACCGCGAGAAGGCGTCACCGCAGAAGCATCGGCCGTACGGCAAAGACCGGCAGTGCGGCACCCGGCGCCGACCGGCCTCGTCACGTTTCTGTTCAGCGATATCGAGGGGAGCACGCGGCGTTGGGAGCGCCATCGCGAGGCGATGCGCGATGCGCTCGCACGCCACGACGCGCTGCTCCGCGAGGCCATCGAGAGCCACCGCGGGCACGTCTTCAAGACGATGGGCGATCAGTTCTGCGCCGCGTTTGCGAACGCCACCGACGCGATCGCCGCAGCGGTGCACGTGCAGCGCGCGCTCGGCGCCGCCGACTGGCGCGCCGTCGAAGGATTGCCCGTGCGAATCGCGGTGCACAGCGGCATGAGCGACGAACGAAACGGCGACTATTTCGGTCCGGTCGTCAACCGCGTCGCGCGATTGCTCTCGATCGGGCACGGCTCGCAAGTGCTGCTCTCGGGATTCACCGCCGACCTGGTGCGCGAGCGCCTGCCGCGCGGCGTCACCGTGCGCGATCTCGGTCACCATCGTTTGCGCGATCTCGCCAAGCCCGAACCGGTCTTTCAACTGATCGCGCCGGGACTGCACGGCGCGTTTCCCGAGCTGCGGTCGGCCGCGACGCCGAACAACCTTCCAATCGCAACGAGCTCGTTCATGGGGCGCCAGCACGAGCTGGCGGCCATCGCCGATCTCATGCACGAGCACCGCCTGGTGACGATCGTCGGAAGCGGCGGCGTCGGAAAGACCCGAACGGCACTGCGTTTGGCCGCCGACTGTTTGAGCGCGTTCAAAGACGGCGTGTGGTTCGTCGAACTCGCGCCCCTGCACGATGCGCGCCTGGTCGGCAGCGCTCTCGCGACGGCCTTGAACGCCGACGACGCCGGCGGCGACCGCGTTCCGATCGAGGGCGCAGTGGCGTCGCTGCGCGACAAGAAAGCGCTCGTGATCTTCGATAACTGCGAGCATCTTATCGAAGGCACGGCGCGCGCCGCGCGCGCACTGTTGGAAGCCTGCCCCAACGTCCTGGTGCTGGCCACCTCGCGCGAACCCTTGAACGTGGCGGGCGAGCGCGTCTACCGCATGCCGCCGCTGGCGTACCCGCCCGCATCCCGCGGCTTGCGCGCGAATCAGGCGTTGGCCTTCGCCTCGATCGCCCTCTTCGCCGACCGCGCCCGCGCCGCGGTGAACGATTTCCGGCTGACCGACGGCAACGTCGAGATCGTGGCGGATATCGTCCGCCGTCTCGACGGCGTTCCGTTGGCGATCGAGCTGGCCGCGCCCAAGCTCCGGCTGCTGCCGCCGGGACAGTTGGCCAAAGGACTCGACGAGCGGCTGCTGCTGTTGACCGGCGATAATCGCGCGTCGCTTCCGCGTCAGCAGACGCTGCGCGCCCTCATCGGCTGGAGTTACGATCTGCTCGGCGAGGCCGAGCGCAGCCTGCTGCGCCAGGTGGCGGTCTTCCGCGGCGGGTGGACGATCGAGTCGGCGACCGCGATCTGCACCGACGGCGTCGACGCGAAGGACGTCATCGCGATGCACGCGCGCCTGGTGGATAAGTCGCTCGTCGTGGTCGAAGGCGAAGGGCCCGCACGGCGCTACCGGCTGCTCGAATCGACGCGGCACTTCGCGCTGGAAAAGCTCGCCGAGAGCGGCTCGCTGCACGCACTCGCGCGGCGGCATTGCCGCTATTTCCGCGCGCTCTCCGATCAGGCGTTCGATCTCGTTTGGAAGACCAGCCCGTACGCGTTTCTCGCGCTGACGCGCGCCGAGCTCGACAACTACCGGGCCGCGATTGCGTTCGGTTTGGAAGAGGGGCACGATCCGGTCTCGGCCGCGCGCATCGTCGGCAACCTGCGCGAGCTCTGGAATGCGTCGTTCTGCGGAGAGGGACGCACGCTGGCCGAACGCGCGCTCGAAGCGCTCGGCGATGCCGATCCGTCGACGCGCGCGCGCCTGTTGATGGTCGCTTCGATCCTGCGAGCCGACAGCGGCTTGGGGATGCCGCCGGCACTGGAAGCCGTCCGCCAAGCGCGCCTCACCGGCGAACCGGTGCTGCTCGCCGACGCGCTGCGCTTCTTGGGCAACGGCATCGGACGGGCCGGCAAGCTCCACGAAGCCCTCGCCGCGTTTCGCGAAGCGCTCGAGGTCGCCGCGCCGCTCGGCCTCGCGCGGCTCGACGCGGCCATTTTGGCGTGGTACGGATTCTGCTTGTTCAGCGTAGGGTCGGTCGGCGCGAGCACGCGCGCGTTCGAGGACGCGCTCGCGCGATTGCGGCACGCCGGCGATCTGAGCCGCATGCCGTTTGCCTACAACAACTTTGCCGAGTTGAAGTTCTATACGGGCGACGTTTCGGGCGCCATCGCGCTGGCGCGGGCGGCGCTGGCCACCAGTCACGAGTTCGACGACGCGGCGATGATCATGTCGGGCGCCGGAAACCTCGCTGCCTATTTGCTCGCCGCAGGCGAGCAGCGCGAAGCGTGGTCGCTGGCACGGGAGTCGCTCGAGTTGGCCCTGCGGCGCGAACGCCCGATGGGGGCCGCCATTTGCATCCAGCACTTGGCGCAGATCGACGCGCGTCACGGCCATCCGGAGCGCGCGGCGCGCCTCATGGGCTTCGTCGATGCGGTGTACGCGCACGAGCGCAATCCGCGCCAGACGACCGAGCAGTGGGGCTACGATCGCATCATGCCGATCCTTCGGCTCGCCTACGCGCCGCCGCGGCTCAACGCCCTTCTGGAGGAAGGCGCGGCGATGGACGAAGCCGAGGCGCTCGTCCTGGCACGCTCGATCCCCCAGCCCGAGGAATAACGGCCCGAGCGCGGTTCCCGTCGAAGGGGCCGGCATGATTCGCGCTCTTTTCGTTGCGCTCGCTGCCTCATTGGTGACCGCGTGTTCTGCGGCGCTTCCCAGCGGCGGACCGGCACCGCTCGGCCACCAGGCGCGCACGAGCTCCGCCACGCCCCTGATGTACGTATTGAAGACCTCGTCGGCGGCTCCCGAGCTCGACGAAATTCCAGTCGGATCGACGCAGCCGCTGCGAACCATCGGCAACCTCACGAACCTTCGCGGCTTTGCGCTCGGCGGCACGGGCACGGCGTTTCTGCTGATGGCCGGCGCGGGCCGGCCGCACGTCGACGAATACGACGCGGGCGCCGTGGCGCCGTCGCGGACGATCCTGCGAGGGATTCACGATCCCACGTTCATAAGGCTCGACGAGGCCGGCAATCTCTACGCGATCGACGGCCGCCGCACCGTCGTGAAGTACGCCGCCGGTTCGGTCGAACCGGCGCTGACGATCCCGCTGCACCATTGCGGTGGCCTCCTGAGTGCCATCTCGATCGCAATCGATCCGTTCGGAACGATCTACGTGTCGTGCGGAAAGCTCATGAGCCGCGAACGGCAGACGATCGACGAATACGACGCGAGCTCGAGCGTCGCGCGCACGATTCACGTTCCGTCCGCACGGCACGTTCTCAATCTGCTGGCCGACCCCAGCGGACGGCTCTACGCCGAGTACGTCAGCGAGACGCAGAAATTCGTGGCCGGTACGTTCGTCTACGATCGCGGGCACGTCGATCCCACGCGCTCGTTCCCGCTCCCGACCACCGCCGGCGTTGCGCCGCTCTTCTACGATCGGCTTACCGGCAACGTGCTCGAAAGCCCCGGCGGCTGCTACTCCGTCAACGGCGGTCCGTGGATCTGCACGTCGCGCATCTATGCGATCGACGCGGCCACGGGTGCGGTCGTCACGACGATCGCACCGCCGGCCAAATCCGTCTTCGGGTTGCCGTCGCTCGATGCCGCCGGGAATCTCTACGCGGGTCTCTTAGCCGTCGTCCGAAAGACCACGAGCGTTCGCGAATATCCCCAAGCGCAAGCCTCGGGTTGGCGCTCGATCCTCTCGGGAACCGGCCTGTATCTGCTCGGCGTTTGGCCTTCGGGGATCCTTCGCACCGCCGTTCCCGCGCCGCAGGGCGGCTTCGACGCGACGGCACCGCGCGGCGCCGCATCCTGCGATGCAAACGGCGACTGCTACGCCCTTCGCGCAGGCAGCTCCCAGCACTAAGGAACCTTTCACTGCGCGGCTGCGTTACTCGGCAACACCGTTTTGCGGAGGATACACGCTCGTGCTTGAACGGAACCATGTCGCACTCGCACTCACTTTTTCGCTCGCGGCATCGCTGGTAGCCGGCTGCGCCCAATCGCAGGCCGGAGGGACGCTCCCGCCGGCGACGAGCAACGCGGAACCCGCACCGGCTCGGACCGCTAAGGCGGCGCACCGGGCTCCCACGCACGTTCGGCGCGCGAACGCGGGGACGGGCTACTGGCATACCAACGGATCGCAGATCGTCGATTCCACCGGAAAAGCCGTTCGGGTCGCCGGCGTCAGCTGGTTCGGCATGGAAACGCCGGACGAAACGCCCGACGGGCTGTGGGCGCGCAACTATCAAGACATGATGAAGCAGATGGTCTCGCTCGGCTTCAACACGATCCGGCTTCCCTATTCGAGCCAGACGATCGAAACGCCCACGGTTCCGCCGGGCGGACTCATCAACTACACGCTCAATCCCGATCTCAAAGGCTTGACCGGGCCACAGATCATGGACAAGATCGTCGCGTACGCCGGCACCGTCGGTTTGCGCATCTTTCTAGATCGTCACCGCCCCGACGACGGCGGCCAATCGGCGCTGTGGTACACGCCGCAGTATCCCGAATCGGCTTGGATCAACGATTGGGTCTCGCTCGCCAAGCGCTACGCGGGCAACCCCACCGTCGTCGGCGCGGACCTGCACAACGAGCCGCACGACCCGGCCTGCTGGAGCTGCGGCGTTGCCGCCAACGATTGGCATCTGGCTGCCGAACGCGCGGGCAACGCCATTCTCGCCGCCAATCCGAACTGGCTGATCATCGTCGAGGGCGTGCAGAGCTACAATAACGACTACTACTGGTGGGGCGGTAATCTCGAAGGCGCGGGCGCCGCCCCCGTGACGCTCAACGTGGCGCACCGCGTCGTCTACTCCCCGCACGACTATCCGGCCAGCGTCTCGTATCAGCCGTGGTTCAACGCACCGAACTATCCCAATAACTTGCCCGGCGTATGGGACGCGCACTGGGGGTATCTCGCCAAAGACTCGATCGCTCCGGTGCTGCTTGGCGAGTTCGGCTCGATGCTCGCGACGACGTCCGATAAAGAATGGTTCTCCAGCATGATCGCCTATCTCAAAGCGACCGGCATCAGCTGGAGCTTTTGGTCGTGGAATCCGAACTCGGGCGACACCGGCGGCATTTTGAACGACGACTGGACGACCGTCAACCAAGCCAAGGTCGCGCCGCTGCAAACGATCATGACGCCCATCGGCACGCCGCCCACGCCCGTTCCCTCGGCCACGCCGAGTCCTTCGCCCACGGCGACGCCGACCTCGGCGCCGACCACCGGCCCGACGCCGACCCCGCCGCCGGTGAAGACCGCCTGCGCGGTAACGTACGACGTCACCAGCGACTGGGGCGCGGGCTTCGTCGCCAACCTAACGATTGCCAACACCGGTTCGAAAGCCATCGACGGCTGGAAACTCGCCTGGACCTTCGGCGGCAACCAGCACATCACCAACCTCTGGAACGGCACGCTTGCACAAAGCGGCAGAAGCGTCGCGGTGAATAACGCCGCGTGGAACGCTCCCATAGCCAGGGGCGCTTCGACGACGCTCGGATTCCAGGCCGCCTATGCGGGCGCGAACGCCGTACCGGCAACGTTTTCGCTCAATGGGGTGAAGTGTGCGCGCCGATAGTCTCCGGCCGCTCGCCGAGGTGGATTCGCACGAGGCATAGCGACGCACCGCCACCCCCGGCGTGCCACGCCGGGACGGGCGCGTGGCCGAATGCGACGAGATCGAAGCGCCGCGCCTCCTCGCCGTTGGCGCGCAGCCTTCCCGCGAGGATCAGTGCGACTCGGGCCGAGCCCGGGTCGCACGGCTCGCCGGCTGCAAGGTGCGCGATCGTCACCGCGTGCGCGCAGCGGTCGCGGCGCGTCATCACGTTGAAATCGCGCACCGGGCCGTCGAGTAAGCGGCACGCGAGACGGCGTTCTCCCGCAAAACTGCAGCTCGCATACGGGCGATCGAGCCGGACGCTTTCGCCGTCGTCGAAGTTCAGCTCGACGCCGTTGCCTTCGAGCGCGACGATCGTGCGATCGTAGCCGGAGAAATCGGAGAACGGTCCGTCGGCGCCGATCGTCGCGATCGACAGCCGCCACAGCGGCGACTCCGGACGTTGCGGGTCGCGAGCGAGCGCGATCTCGCGCGTCGTGCCGCCGCCGTTCTTCCACGGAACCTCGCGGTACTCGGCCGCGCGCAAAACCGCCATGCGTGCGCTCTTTGGCGCCCGCCGCGCGCAACCTTCGCCGGCAACCGCGCCTTGTGAAGGCCATGCAGACCGCTATCGAACTCCACCGCCATTCGTCGCCCGCCACCCGTCCGCAACCGCTGGCCTATCTTGCGGGCACGCTCTGGATGGGCTCGTGGGATACCGACCACTTGTACGCGATCGATCCCAACGGCTGGACCGTGCGCGAAGAGATCGCCGCCCCGGGCCGCCCGTATGGTTTAGCCGCAATCGGCAACGAACTGCGCGTCGTCGTCGCGCTCGGCGAAGAGGACGACCGCTATCTCTTCCGCTTCGTTCCCGGCCAAGGCTTCGACGAGTCGTCGAAAACGGCGTGCCCGGATTTCACCGGCTCGCATCTCGCCGCGCAGGGAGAGCACCTCTTCCTCGGCCAGATGCACGACCGCCGCATCCTCGTCCTCGACGGCCAAGGGGCGATTCTGCGCCAGATCGCGCTTCCGACGCGTTGCGGCGGCTTCGGCTTCGGCCCCGGCGGACGCTTCTTCATGATCTCCGGCGACGAGGAACTCGAGCACCTGCGCTTCGGGACGCTCGACGTCACGCAAGCGGCGCCGCAGTTCGAAGGCATCGCGTCGATCGACGACAACGCCCGCTGCCTCGCTCACGACGGTACGCGGTGGTTTACGTCGCTTCGCGAGTCCAACGAAATAGCCACGTTCAGCTAGATCGCCTTTCGGGCGGCTAGCGAACCGCCAGCGAGGGCCAGGTCGCGGCCTCGATCTCGTGACGCATTTGGAGCCAGCCGCGAAAGTTGGCGTGAAACGACGCGTCCGGCGCGGGCGTCGCAACGTGCTCGAACGGGCTGAGGTGGCGATTGCTCTTGAGGCTGTCGTGGAGCTCGAGGTCTTTCTCGATCTCGCGTTTGCCTTCGTGCGTGAGGTACGAGACGCGCGCGCAGCGCGCCGCCGAGATCTTCTTCTGCGATTCGATATCGAGCGATCGTTCGTCGGGCTGGACGAGCGGCAGGTGCCACTGCCCGTAGTCCACCGGCTGCGGCGTGCTCGCTTCGAGCGCCGCGCGCGTGCGCAACGCCGCTTCGCGAATCTCCGGCTGCGCGTTGGGCGCGCAGCGCAGCGCGAAGAAGTTCTCCCATTCGGTCGCGGTGACGATCACCACGTGCCAGAGAAATGGCTCCAGCACGCGATTGAGCACCTGCTTGTGCACCTTGAGCGCCAGCATGCGGCGCGCGTGCGCCACCGCCGCGTCACGCGCGGAGAGCCAAATGCGCTTGGCTTCGGCTTCTTCTTCCTCGGTGAGCACGTCGTCGGCCGACATGCCGGCTTTGTTGCGCCCCCACTCGATCGGAAGCACCGGATCGGTTTCGACGCGTTCGATGAGCTTCGACGTCGGAACCGCCCGCGAGCTGGCGCTGTTGCGCGACATCACCCGATGCGTGTTCCACTCCGCAAGAACGAAGCGGGGGAAGCTCACCTCGAGCGTGGTGAGACGAACCCCCGCCGGACTGACCGAATCGAGGAGGACGCGAGCCGAGTAGGACATGGCGGAGGAGTCGGCTAGCCGCGATACCGCAAGAAAGCCGGCACCTCGATGTCGTCCATGTTCACCGGAGCGACGGTATCGAGCTTGCCGCCGGCGCCGGCGGATTCGAAGGCGTATCCCGCCTGCGCACTGCGATGCGTGCGCGGCGCGCCGAAGCCCGCCGCCAGCACGGTGACGCGCACCTTGCCCGACATCGTCGGATCGATCGACGCACCGAAAATGATTTGCGCGTCGGGATCGACCGCGCGGCTGATCATCTCGGCCGCTTCGTTGACCTCGTACATCGCCATGTCGGGGCCGCCGGTGATGTTGAAGATGACGCCCCGCGCCCCTTCGATGGTGGTCTCGAGCAGCGGCGACGCGATGGCCTTTTGCGCGGCGTCGGCCGCGCGGTGCTCGCCGGTACCTTCGCCGATGCCCATCATGGCCGAGCCGGCGTCGCTCATGATCGTCTTGACGTCGGCGAAATCGAGATTGATCAGGCCGGGCTGCGTGATCAGATCGCTGATGCCTTGGATGCCTTGGCGCAGCACGTCGTCGGCGAAGGCGAAGGCCTCGTTGAGCGGCGTCTTCTTCTCGATCACCTGGAGGATGCGCTCGTTCGGAATCGTGATCAGCGTGTCGACCTTCGCTTCGAGTTCGGCGATGCCGTTCTCGGCGATCTGCATGCGCTTCTTGCCTTCGAATGCAAACGGCTTGGTGACCACGGCGATGGTGAGCGCGCCGGATTCGCGAGCGAGCTCGGCGATCACGGGAGCGGCGCCGGTGCCGGTACCGCCGCCCATGCCGGCGGTGAGAAAGACGAGATCGGCGCCGTCGAGGATCATCGCGAGATCCTCGTGGGATTCTTGCGCGGCCTCGCGCCCGAGCGTCGGGTTCGCGCCCGCGCCCAAGCCGCGCGTCTGGCCGCCGCCGATGTGCACGGTGTTCTCGGTGAGCGCGCTGCGCAGCGCTTGCACGTCGGAGTTGACCGCAAAGAAATCCACGCCGGCCAGGCCGGCTTGCACCATGCGATTGACGGCGTTACAGCCGCCGCCGCCGATGCCGATCACTTTGATCGTCGCGGCGTGCTCGGGCTCGGGAGCGGAGCGTCGTGCTTCGGCCATGACCTTGGGTTCCTCCATCGGAAAGAGCGTTTGTTGATTCAGTTCCATAGATCCGAGAGCCATCTCTGGATGCGGTGCAACACCGTGCCGTTGCGCCGCCGGCCGAGTTCGCCGTCGTCGTGTTCGTCGCTGGCACCGAAGAGCACCAGGCCGATCGCCGTTGCATACTGGGGCTGCGTCATCGCGTCGGTCAATCCTCCCACCGTGTTGGGCATGCCGACGCGCACGGGGAGGCCGAAGACGTCTTCGGCGATCGCGTCGATGTTGGGCAGCAGTGCGCCGCCGCCGGTGAGGACCACTTCGCCGAGCACCAAGTCGCGCGGGACGTTCTCGACGATCTTCTGTTTGGCCATGCGCAGGGTTTCCAGGACGCGCGGTACCACGATCGCGCGCAGCTGCGCCGTCGTTTGGTCCTTCGACGAGCGCCCGTCGAGCGTGCGCACCGAAAACGTCTCTTCGCCGCCATCGTCGCGCACCGCGGCGCCGTACTTCTTCTTGACTTCCTCGGCTTCGGCCAGGGTGGTCTTCAAGCCAAGCGAGATGTCGTTGGTGAGGATGTTGCCGCCGACCGGAATCGTCGCGGTGAAGATCGCCCCGCCCAGGGAGTAGACGGCGATGTCGGTCGTGCCGCCGCCGATATCGAGCAGCACGACGCCGACCTGCTTCTCTTCGGGGAGCAACGTCGCCGCAGAACTCGCCAGCGGCTCGAAAACCAAGCCCGCCGCTTCCAGGCCGGCGCGGTGCACGCACTTGAGCACGTTGGTAATGAAGGTGGATCCGCCGGTGATGAGGTGCGTGTCGACCTCGAGGCGCCCCCCGGCCATGCCGACCGGATCGTCGACGCCTTCCTGGCCGTCGACGGTAAAGTAGCGCGGAAGGGCGTGAATGATCTGCCGGTCGGCGGGCAGATTGATGATCTTGCTCGCGTCGACCACGCGGCGCACGTCGACCGGGGAGACCTCGCGATCCTCGCCCGAGACGGCCACGACGGCCCGGTTGTTGGTGCTGCGAATGTGATCGCCGGTAATTCCGACGAACACGTCGCCGACGTGCATGCCGGCCATGCGTTCGGCCTTCTCGGTGGCGGCTTCGATCGATTTGATGGTCTGGTCGAGGTCGACCACGACGCCCTTGCGCATTCCGAGCGAGGGCGCTTCGCCGATGCCGACGATTTCGAGGCCGTTGGGCCCGTCGACGGCGACGACCGCGCAGGTCTTGGTCGTCCCGATATCGAGGCCGCAAACGGTCTCGTGCTTCATCCCGCGATCACCTTACTCCAACGCCGGTATTAACCACCATATATTGTGGTTCTGCCCAGCAATCCCTACTAGGCCTAGACCCGGTCGGGACGGCTCCGCATGGCTTGGCGAGGAGCCTCGTATCTCCTTGAGGACAACGCTGCGAACTCGCTGGGGACAACCTGTGGAGACCCACCGTCGGGAGCGTGTAAAGCCGCGTTTAAAGTAAAGTCGGCGGGGGCCGATGAAAGCATACGTATGGAAGCGCGGCATACCAGCCTTGAACGAGGCCTGACGATCTCGTTCGTGCTCGTTATTGTAGTCGTCGTAGCGTTCTTTCCCGTAATGTATCTTGCGATGAAAGGCGTCTCCGACCAGGCCGAGCAGCTTCACAGCACCGTCATCGCCGGTCAGCTGGCCTACGCGAGGGTCGCCTCCGACGCCGACAGCCTCCGGGCGGCCACGCTCGAGGCGGCAACCAATCCGGATCCCGCCAAGGCGGCCGCGCGGCTGACGCAGGCCAAGAACCTCGTCAAGCAGTTCCCCGACGACGCGCGCAAGATGCTGGCAATCTTCTGCCCCGTCGAAACCAAAGACGGCCAAGCGATGCCCAACTGCGACTCGCCGGCGATTCCCGCCGATCGCAAGGAAGTCGCGACGCTGGCCAACGCCTTCAATACCAGCGCGAGCGGTTACGATTTCCAAGCGCTCTCGGCGGTGAGCCTGCTGCAGTCCGGCAAGGCCAAAGAGGCGCTCTCGCAAATCGACGGGCCGTCGTCGGCCGCGTACGAGAAGCAAAACACCGACGGGCAAGCGATGCTCGGCGCGCTCAATAGCTTGGCCGATCGCAGCTTTGCCAGGCTCCAAGCGACGCGCAACCTGGCCTACGTCGTCGTGCCGATCTGCATCGTGCTCGCGATCGTCATCATCATCGTCGCGATGAGCTGGTTTCGTTCCACGATGCTCAAATCGATCGGGCGCACGGTCGAGGTGTTCGAAGCGATGGGCAACGGCGATCTTTCGCAGCGCATCGCCTGGACGGGCAACGATCTGCTGGGCCGGCTCGGGCAGGCCATCGACGAACTGGGCGACCGGCTCGCCGCGCTGATCGCGCAAATTCAGCGCGCGTCGATCACGGTGCGCGGCGCGAGCGAACAGAGCAACCACATCGCGCTGGAAGTCGACGGGCGCGTCAAAGAAGAGCTTTCCGCCCTGGGCGAGGCGCTCTCGTACTCCGCCGATCTCGGCGGCGCCGCCGGCAGCGTGGCCGACAACGCCGAGGCCGTGGCGCGCCGGGTCTCCGATATCTCCAGCGCGGTCGCGCAGATGACCGCCTCGATTCAAGAGATGGACCAAAACCTGCTCAATCTCGCGACCGTCGTCGAACAGGCCGTCGCCAACACGCAAGAGATGTCGGCGTCGATCGTCCAAGTCGCCGGGAATGCCGAGCGGGTGCGTTCCGAATCGAACATCACCGACCAGCAAGTGCGCGAAGGCCGCAACGAAGTCTTGGCTCTCTCCAAGGGCATGGGCAGCATCAGCGACACGGTCGCCGACGTCGTCTCGGAGATGCAGAGCCTCGATCACGCCTCGCGGCAGATCGGCGAGATTCTCGGCCTGATCGAAGAGATCGCCGACCAAACCAACCTCTTGGCCCTCAACGCCGCCATCGAAGCCGCCCGCGCCGGCGAGCACGGCCGCGGCTTCGCCGTCGTCGCCGACGAGGTGCGCAAACTGGCCGAGAACTCCGCCAGCTCGACCAAGCAGATCGGCACGCTGGTCGCCGATATCCAGCGCCGCACATCGGCCGTCCTCGAGCGAACGGCGCGCGCCAATACGCTGGTGCAGAACAACGCCGAGTCGGCCCGCAACGTCACGCAGATGATCGAGACGATCAGCACGCGCGTCACCGAGGTCGCCCAGCTGGTGAGCGAGATCAGCATCGCCACCACCGAGCAGGCTCGCGCCTCCGAAGAACTTGCCAAGGCAAGCGAACAGATGGGCGCGATGACCCACGAGGCGGCCGCGACCATGCGCGAACAGGCCATCACGTCGAACCAGATCCTGGAGAACGTCTCCGAGATCGAAGCCCGCACCGCGCAGGTGGCCAGGGCCTCGACGGAGCAACAAGCGGCGATTGAAGCGCTGGGTACGCGGGTGCAGCGCTCGTCCGATCTGGGCGTCAAGAACTCCGAGGCGATCGGCGGCATGGCCGCCGCGGCCGACGAGGTCTACAACCAGGCGACCTCGCTGAGCGACATGGTCGGTCAGTTCGATACCGGGCAGCAAGCCGCCGGGACGAAATCCGAGGAAAAATCTCAGTCCCAGGCTCTAGAAGAGCCGGGGGCACTTGCGCTATCATCTTAGGCTATCAAGAGCACGGAGTATTTCGAGTGAACCGAACCCTCTCGGCGGTTGCCCTGCTTCTCGCCACGCTGTCGGCCCCGATCGCCGCCGGCGCAGCCACCATCGACGCCTCGCTGATTCCCGACGGCACCTACACGGTGAAGGTCGAGCGCGTCGTCGATAGCAAGCACATTCTCGTGACGATGGACAACGGAACGGAGGCCACGCTGTCGGCCGGCCGCGATTCCGTCGACTTCTCGAAAGTCAAAGCCAACGACCAGGTGAAGCTCTCGCTGATCAAGGGCAACGTCATGGTCTACGCCGACATCACCGCCCACTAGGCCCGGTTCGGGCCGGCGGCATTCGGGGGCGCTTCGGCGCCCTTCTTTTGTGCCTTTAGCGAAAATCGACGACCGGCGTATTGGGTGCGCGCAGGTCGATCGACGCGATGCGCCGTCCGCCGCGCGCCACCTGCGCCAAGATTGGATCGACCAGCGCGAGCTTGCGATCCATATCCTCGTCTTCGCCTAGCAGCACGCGCACGCCGCCGGCGACGGTCGCTACGACCCCGCCGTACTTGTCGAGCCCCATCGCGACCGGGATTACGTGCGCGGCCACCATGGCGAGGTAGTCGTCGCGCAGCTCGACCGCGGCGGGGTCGGTGACGAAGCTTCCCGGATCGAGCGAGAGGCCGGCTTTGACGAAGAGCGACGGCAGCCGGGCGCCGTCGGCCGCCTGCGCCGGAGCGAGGACGCGCAACGCGCGATCGACGACGGCGGCCTGCGCGCCGCTATGCAGCACCGCAAACGGCGTGCGTTCGACCACCGCGATCGCCACCGTCGCCGGCGGAATGCGGGCCACGCTGGCCGAGCCGACGTACGGTATGGCCTCCACGCGCCGGGCGATCGCGCCCGAGTTCTGCATCCACATGTTCACGTGCGGCGCCACCGCAGCAGCGCGTACGATCTCGCCGGTCGGAACCGCGCGGTTGCCGCTGACCACGACGTAGCGCGGGGAGAATCCCGGCCAGGTGACGAGCACCGTGACGCCGCCGGCGACCAGCACGCCCACCACCGCGATGAGGATCCAGAAACGCCGCAGGCGCTTGGCCGGGGAGATCTTGCGGCGGCGCGCCGGCTTGCGGGGCGGTTTCAAGCCAGAACGAACCTTTCGATCGCCTCGGCAACGCCGTCGTGAGCCACGTCGGCGACGACCTCGTGCGCGACCTCGCGCAGTTCGGGCGGTGCCGAGCCCATCGCGATCCGCAGCCCCGCCGCTTCCAGCAGCGGCCGGTCGTTCCACGAATCGCCGACCGCCGCGACCGCTTCCATCGGGATGCCCAGGCGCCCCGCGACGAATCGAAGCGCCCCGCCCTTATCGGTGGACGGATCGAGCACTTCCACGAACTCGGGCAAGCTGCGCGTCACATACGCCCGGGCGCCGAGTTCTGCGGCAAGCCGGGCTTCGTAGGCCTGCGCGATGCCGGCATCGGCGATCGCGATCGCCTTGGTCGCGCCGCTGTACGCAAACGCTTCGCGCAGCGACGCCACCACGACCGGCTCGGCCTTGGCCAGCGCGGCGTACATCTCCGAGAAGCGGTTGCGCTCCTCGCAGTAGTACTCGTCGTTGCGATAGAGCTGCAAGTGCATGCGCCCGGCCTCGGCCGACGCGATCAAATCGAGCACGACGTCATTGGCGAGCGCGCTGTGCCGCAGCACCTCGTCGGTTGCCGGATCGACGATCGCCGCCCCCTGGTAACAGATGACCGGCGTTTCGAAGCGCAGCTCGCGTGCGAACGGCAGCGTCGCGCGGTACATCCGCCCCGTCACGAGGCAGCCCGCGACGCCCTTGGCCTGCATGCGTGCGACCGCGTCGCGTACGCGGGCGGAGAGCGTGAGGTCGCGCCCCACGAGCGTCCCGTCGAGGTCGAAGGCGACGAGCCGGATCACCCGCCGAACCTCATGCGCGCGGTCTGGGCGTGATGCGGAAGCCCTTCCATCTCCGCCAGCGCGGCAATCCCCGCCGCATCGTTCATCATGCGCTCGAGACTGTTCTCGACCACCGCGACCGTCCGCGTGAAATCGCGCAGCGAGAGGCCCGACGAAAAGCGCGCCGTGCCGGCCGTCGGCACGACCGCGTTGGTTCCCGCGAGATAATCGCCGCACGCCAGCGGCGTCGCATCGCCGACGAAGACCGTCCCGGCGCAGCGAATGCGCGGCAGATAGAGCGATGCGTCGCGCACCTGCAGGCAGAGCAGCGCGGGCGCGAACCGCTCGATCACCGCGAACACTTCCTCGCGATTGGCGGCGTGGACGAGCCGGCACTTCGCGTCCAGCGCCGCATCGATGGCCTCGCCGCGTTCGAGCGTCTTGACGTCGAGCGTGTCGACGAGCTGCGCGACCGCGTCGAGCAGCGCGCGCGATTCCGAAACCACCGCGAGACGCCCGACGGCGGCGTGTTCGGCTTGCGCCAGCAGCTCGCCCAGCACGTACTCGCTGTTCGCCCCGTCGTCGGCGACGACCAGCACCTCGGCCGGGCCGCACAGCGCGTCGATGCCGCAGCGTCCAAAGACTTGCCGCTTCGCCTCCGTCACCCAGACGCCGCCGGGGCCGACGATCTTCTCCACCGCCGCAAGGCTCTCGGTTCCATAGGCCGCGGCCGCGATCGCCGCCGCGCCGCCGGCGGCATAGAGCTCGTCGACGCCGCACAGCGCGCACGCGAAGAGGACGGCGGGATGCGGAACGCCGTCTCGTTGCGGCGGCGTCATCGCGACCACGCGGCGCACGCCGGCGAGCTTGGCGGGAATCGCCGACATCAGCAGCGCGAGCGGCGACGTCGCCGGAACGTACCCCGCGATCGCATCGAGCGGCCGGCGGTGCACGGCGTACCTCGAGCCGTCTTCTTCGGCGAACGTGAGATCGGAGGCGCGCTGGCGTTCGTGGAAACGCGCGATCCGCTGGGCGGCGACGCGCATCGCATCGGCAACGTCGCGCGGCACCAGGCCGCCGGCTCCGTCGAGCGGAGGTATCGAAACCCTCAACTGTTCCGGCTCGAAGCCCGCAGCGTCGAAGCGGCGCACCGCGTCGGCAACGGCCGCATCGCCGCGCGCGCGCACGTCCGCAATGGTCGCGGCAACCGATGCCACCACCGCTTCGGGGGCGCTCCAGCCGCTGGGAAAGAGCGATGCGAGCTCGGCCGAGTCCCCGGCCGCGATCACTCTCACGTCGCAGCGTCCTCGCCGGCGCCTTCGCGCACGTGCTCGCTTCCAAAGATGCGCTCGAGCTCGCCGCGTACGCGAACGTCGGCGTCGATCGTGCGCGCCAGCCGCTGGGTCCGGCCGCCGGCGTGCATCACCACCGCCACCTCGCCCGGCCACTCGTCGACGAGCGCGGCGAGGCGATCGATCTGTTCGCGACGGCTCACCTCGACGTGCCACCCGCCGGGCGGCGCGTACGTCGTGCGCGCCGGCGGGACGAACGGCACGACCTCGTTGACGCTGATCGAGAGTTCCACCGGCGGTTCTTCGCCGGGCGCCGTCCCGGGCCGTTCGCGCAGCCGAAGCCGGCCTTTGACGACGAGGATCGCATCGGCGGTGAAGAACTGCTGGAACTGCCCGTAGAGCTTCGCGAACAGGATCACGTCGCAGCTTCCGGTCGTGTCTTCGAGCTGCGCGATCAAGATCTGCTGGCCGTTCTTGGTGAGCGTCCGCCGCACGCCGGTCACCATGCCGGCGACGGTGACGGCGGAATCCTCGGCCAGACGCTGCAGTTCTTTGACCGGCGTGGCGCCCATGCGCGTCAGCGTGCCCTGCACGTCGGCGAGCGGGTGCCCCGAGACGAAAATGCCCAGCGTCTCCTTCTCCCAGGCCAGCATCTCGCGCGTGCTGGGCGCGGCGACCGGCGGCAGCTTCGGCGCCAGCGCGGGCGCCTGCGCCGAGGCTTCGCCGAAGAGCGAGACTTGGCCGAGCTCGGCATCGCGGGTCGCCCGTGCGGCCAGTTCCACCGCCGCGTCGAGCGCGGCGAGTTTCTGCGCGCGATTGCCCGGCAGCGCGTCGGCAGCGCCGCACTTGATCAAGGCCTCGAAGACGCGCCGGTTCACTTGCTTGGCGTCGACGCGCCGCGCCAGGTCGAAGAGATCGGCGAAGCGGCCGCCGTCGTCGCGCGCGGCGATGATGCTGCGCACCGCGCCTTCGCCGACGCCTTTGACCGCGGCCAAGCCGAAGCGAATGCTCTCGCCGACCACGCCGAAATCGATCAGCGACTCGTTGACGTCGGGCGGAAGCACCGCGATGCCGACTTTCTTGGCCTCGTCGATGTACTCGGCCAGCTTGTCGGTGCGGTCTTTCACCGAGGTCATCAGCGCGGAAAGATACGGCAGCGGATGGTTGGCTTTCAGGTACGCGGTTTGGTAGGCGATCCAGGCGTACGCGGCCGCGTGGGACTTGTTGAAGCCGTAACCGGCGAACGGCTCGATGAACTTGAAGATCTTTTCGGCCAGCGCGCGATCGGTATTCGAGACGCGCATCGCCCCTTCCACGAACTTGTCGTGGTAGAGCGGAATCTTGTCCTTCTGCTTCTTGCCCATCACCTTGCGCAGCTCGTCGGCTTCGCCCATGGTGAAGCCGGCGACGTCGCGCGCGATCTGCATCACTTGCTCCTGGTAGGCCGCGATGCCGTACGATTCGGAGAGAATCGGCTCGAGCTTGGGATGGATGTACTGCGGCTTCTTGCGGCCGTGCTTGACCGCGATGTAGTCGGGAATCCAGTCCATCGGCCCGGGCCGGTAGAGGGCGACCAGCGCGATGATATCTTCGAAGCGCGAGGGCTTGAGCTCGGAGCAGACGCGTTTCATCCCGTCGGATTCGAGCTGAAACACGCCCATGGTCTCTCCGCGGCCGAGCATGTCGTAGGTCTTGGCGTCGTCGATCGGGATCTTCGCCAGATCGAACTCGGGATCGGTGGTGCGCCGGATCTCCTTGACGGCGTTGTCCATCACCGTCAGGTTGCGCAAGCCCAAGAAATCCATCTTGAGCAGGCCGATCTTCTCGACCCACTCCATGTCGTATTGCGTGTTGACGCCACCCTCGTTGAAGCGCACGAGCGGCGCGTATTCGATCAGCGGGCCGGCGGAGATCACCACGCCGGCAGCGTGCGTGCCGGCGTTGCGGGCCAGCCCTTCGATCTCTTTGGCGGTGTCGAGCAGCTTGCGCACGTCGGTGCGCATCGAGTAAAGGCTCTTGAGCTCGGCGATTTGATCGAGCGCGTCGGTAATAGAGAGGCCGCCGGGGCCGGAGGGGATGAGCTTGGCGACGCGGTCGACGTCGGGCAGTGGGATGCCCAGCGCCCGGCCCGCGTCGCGCACGGCCGCGCGCGCGGCCATCGTTCCGAACGTGACGATCTGCGCGACCCGCTCCTTGCCGTACTTTTCGGTGACGTACGCGATCACTTCGTCGCGGCGCTCGACGCAGAAGTCGGTATCGATATCCGGCATCGAGATGCGATCCGGATTGAGGAACCGCTCGAAGAAGAGATTGAACCGGATCGGGTCGAGGTCGGTGATCTTCAGCGAGTACGCCACCAGCGATCCGACGGCCGAACCGCGGCCGGGCCCCACCGGGATGCCGTGATCGCGCGCGTACTTGATGAAATCCCAGACGATGAGGAAGTACGACGAGAAACCCATCTTGGTGATGACGCCCAGCTCGTATTCGAGCCGGTCGCGCAGCGCGCGGTCCTCGGCGATGCGTTCGGCGCCGTAGCGCGCGAGCAGACCCTCGTCGCAGATGCGGCGCAGAAACTCGTTGTCGTCGATCTCGCCGGTCTCCGGCTGCGGCACCGGATATTGCGGCAGGTGAAAGATCTTCTCGGGAATCCGAATGTCGATCCGCTTTGCGATCGCGACCGTGTTCTCGCACGCCTCGGGAAGGTCGCTCCAGAGCTCGTACATCTCCTCGGCCGACTTCACGTAGAACTGATCGGAGTAGAACTTCATCCGGCTGGTGTCGGAAACGGTTTTCCCCGTGCCGATGCAGAGCAGCACGTCGTGGGCCGGAGCGTCTTTCTGCTCGAGGTAGTGCGAATCGTTGGTGGCGACGATCGGGAGCTCGAGCTCGCGGGCGACCCGGATCAGCCCCTCGTTGATCACTTGCTCCTCGGGCATCCCGTGGCGCATCACCTCGATGTAGAACCGGTCGCCGAAGATGTCGCGATAGGTTTTGGCGTTTTTGACGGCCGTGGCGTAGTCGTTCTTGAGCAGCGGCGCCGCGACCAGACCCGACATGCAGCCGGAGAGGACGATCAGCCCGTCGTTGTGCTGGTCGAGCAGGTCCAGATCGATCCGCGGCTTGTAATAGTAGCCTTCCAGGAAGCCCTTCGAGATCAGCGCCGTCAGGTTGCGGTAGCCGACAAGGTCGGCCGCCAGCAGGGTGACGTGGGCCTCGTCCCGGACGGTGCGGTCGGTTCGCCCGCGAGGCGCGATATAGGCCTCGCAGCCGATGATCGGGGTCACGCTGGCCCCCCGGGCCGCGTAATAGAACTCCATCGCCCCGTACATGACGCCGTGATCGGTCAGGGCGACGGCCGGGGCCCCGTTCTCGGCCGCCCGGCGGCAAAGCTTATCGACCCGGCAGGCGCCGTCGAGCAGTGAATACTCGGAGTGAACGTGAAGATGGACGAACTCTTTCAAGCGGACTTCCTAAAGTAATAAGAAAAGCTGACGTTACCTTAAAGCGATGGAGCCCAAAACGACCCCGGAGGCCTCCGAACGCGCCGACGTCCTCGAGCTTCAGGCCAAGCTCGACGACCTGCGCGCGCGCCTCGCCCAGGTCGAGGCCGAGCGCGACGAGTTTGCCCAGCAGAACTCCGAACTCTTCGTGCTGCAGCAGGTCTTCTCCACCATCAACTCCACGCTCGAGATCAACGACATCCTCTCGATGGTCCTGCGCGGCGTCGTCGAGGCGCTGAAGTTCAAGCGCGTCATCCTTTTCGACGTCATCGAGAACGGGGTGGTCATACGCCGGCTCGAGGGCGATTTCAACGGACAAGTCCTCCACGCTCTGGACCCGCGCGAGTACCGTTCGGATTCGACGCTCCAAGACGTCGCCCACGGCGACCTTCAGCTGGCCTTCGGGACGGCGAGCGATCCGGACAAGCCGCTGGAGGATACGCGCGGCTCGTACTGCATCGCGCCGCTGGTCGCCCGCGACATCGTGCGCGGCATGCTCTATGCCGACGACCCGCCCGGCGAAGAGATCAGCGAGAACCAGCTGCGCGTCATCCTGGATTTTGCGTCGCAAGCGGCCATTGCGGTCGAAAACGCCCGGCTGTACGAAGAGACGCGCCGCTTGCTCGAAGAGACGCAGCGCCTCGCGCACACCGATAGCTTGACGGGCATTCCCAACCGGCGCGCGCTGCACGACATGCTCGAGCGGGAGCTGCACACGTCGGAGCGCTACGACACGCCCTTCGCCTTCGTAATCCTCGATCTCGACGATCTCAAGAAGATCAACGACACCGGCGGGCACAGCTTGGGCGACTTAGCGCTCAAGCGTTTCGCCCAAGTGCTGAAAAAGAACGCCCGCAAGGGCGACATCATCGCGCGCTACGCCGGCGACGAGTTCGTCGTGGTGATGGCCCAGAGCGATCGCGAGCAAGCGACCCGCGGGGTCGAGCGCATCATGGCCGCACTGCGCCGCAACGGCCTGGCCAGCTCGATCGGCGTCGCCATGTTCCCCACCGACGGGACCGACGGCCAAACCCTCTTCTTTTCGGCCGACGAGGCGCTCTACCAGGCCAAACAGGCCGGGAAAAATGCCTTCCGGTTCTACGACCGCTCGCTCGCGACCAAGGGGGCTCCGGCGGCCGACGCCAGCGCTTAGGCGCATCGCCGGGGAGCGAGCGCCATAAGTCGTGGGCCTGCCGTCCGGCGGGTAGTATAACTGATACGTTCTAGCAGAATGAAAGGCGTACGGTGATCAAGCACGACGTGGTCGTTATCGGCGGCGGCCTTGCCGGCATGCGCGCTGCGGTTCAGGCCGCAGAAGGCGGAGCCGACGTAGCCATCGTCTCCAAGCTGCACCCGGTTCGCAGCCACTCGGGAGCCGCCCAAGGCGGCATCAACGCGGCGCTCGGCAATCGCGAAGACGACTCGCCCGAAGCCCACACCTTCGACACCGTCAAGGGCTCCGACTATCTGGGCGACCAGGATGCCATCGCGGCGATGTGCGAGGACGCCCCCAAACAGATCATCTGGCTCGAGCACCGCGGCTGCATCTTCTCGCGCATGCCCGACGGCCGGATCGCCCAGCGCCCCTTCGGCGGCGCGGGCTCGATGCGCACCTGCTACTCGGCCGACGTCACCGGCCTGGTGATCCTGCACACGCTCTGGGAGCAGCTCGAGCGCTTCGGCGTGAAGGTCTACGAAGAGTATTTCTGCACCGCGCTCGGCATCGAAGACGGCGTCGGCAGCGGCGTCGTGGCCTACAACATGCGCAACGGCGATCTCGAGTTCATCACCGCCAAGGCCACCATCTTCGCGACGGGCGGCGCCGGCCGCATGTACCTCAAGACGACCAACGGCTACGCTTCGACCGCCGACGGCGCCGCGATCGCCTACAAAGCGGGTATCCCGCTCATGGACATGGAGTTCATGCAGTTCCATCCCACGACGCTCAAAGAGAACGGCGTGCTGATGACCGAGGGCGCTCGCGGCGAAGGCGCCTACTTGCTCAACTCGTTGGGCGAGCGCTTCATGTTCAAGTACGCCCCGAACAAGGGCGAGCTGGCTTCACGCGACGTCGTCTCGCGTGCCGAGTGGACCGAGATTCTCGAAGGGCGCGGCGTCGAAGGCTGCGTGCTGCTCGACATGCGCCACCTGGGCCGCGAAAAGATCCTCGAGCGCCTGCCGCAGATCCGCGAACTCGCGCTCGACGCCACCGGCAAAGACGCCATCAACGAGCCGATTCCGATTCTTCCCGGCGCCCACTACACCATGGGCGGCATCGAGACCGACAAGTGGGGCGCGACGCGCGTGCCCGGCGTCTACGCCGCCGGCGAGTGCGCCTGCGTGAGCGTCCACGGCGCCAACCGGCTGGGCGGCAACTCGCTGCTCGAGACGATCGTCTTCGGCGCGCGCGCCGCGACGCACGCGCTCGACTACATCAAGACCGTGGGCAGCGTCAAGCCTTCCGAACGCACGCTCCAGCAAGAGCGGGAGCGGATCGCGACGCTCCTGGGGCGCAACAAGGGCAACCGCGCGCCGGTGTTGCGCCACGCCATGAACGCGACCATGAGCGAGAACACCTTCATCTTCCGCAACGAGAACGATCTCGGGAAGGCCGTCGCCGAGCTCACGCGCGTCCGCAAAGAGTTCGACGACACGGCGTACGTGATGGACAAATCGGCGACGTTCAACACCGATCTGGTGGGAACGCTCGAAACCGACTTCCTGATCGACGCCTCGCTGGCGCTCGCCGCCGGCGCGCTGGCCCGGCGCGAATCGCGCGGCGCGCAGGCGCGCACCGACTACCCGGAACGCGACGACGCCAACTGGCTCAAGCACACCCTCGCCTGGCGCCAGGCGGACGGGACGCCTCGCCTGGATTACTCGCGCGGCGTGACGATCACCCAGTACTCGCCCGAAGTGAGATCGTACTAACCGATGGCTGAAATCAAACTCGACATCTTTCGCTTCGACGAAGCCGTCGACACCGTGCCGCATCGCGACGTCGTCGCGGTCGACGTTCCAGAGACGACGACCGTCCTCGACGCGCTCGAAACCGCCAAAGCCGAGATCGACGGCTCGATCAGCTTCCGGCGCTCGTGCCGTTCGGCGATCTGCGGCTCGTGTTCGATGAACATCAACGGCGTCACCGGCTTGGCGTGCAAGACGCCGTGCAACACGGTGATGGACGGCGAGGGCACGATCAAGATCGATCCGATGCCGAACTTCCAGCCGATGAAGGATCTCGTCGTGCACATGGATCCCTTCTGGGATAAGTACGCACGGCTCAAACCGTACCTGCAGCCCGCCGACGCCGATTCGGCGCACGAGCGCGAGCGGCGCGTCTCGCCCGACGACATGAAAAAGCTGGTCGACGTGGCCAACTGCATCATGTGCGCCACCTGCTACGCGCTCTGCCCGGTCATCAGCGTCGATCCGGCCTTCGCCGGGCCGGCCGCGATCGCGTACGCCTACCGCTTCATCGAAGACGTCCGCGACGACAAGCGCAAGGAGCGCATCGCGCAAATCAGCGAGGATTACCTCTGGCTCTGCGCCCACTGCTACGCCTGTTCGTACTGCCCCAAGCACGTCGATCCCAACGACCGCATCGTCGACGTCAAACGGGCCGCGATCAGCGACCGCGTGATGATGAACGAGCGCGGCCCGCGTCACGCGCTGGTGGTCGGTAAGACGATCCGTCAAACCGGCATGCTGGCCGAGACCGAGGTCGTGATGGGCACGGTGGGACGCTTCAACGTTCGCGGCATGCTCAAGGTCACGCCGCAAGCCCTGCGCATGGCGGCGAAAGGCAAGATGCCGCCGCCCTTCCTCAAACCCATCCCGAAGGTCGACGAAGTGCGTACGATTTTCGACGCCCTGGAGGTTCCGGTATCCTGATGGCCGCCACACTGCTTCCCGAAGATCTGCCGCTCGACGCGCACCGGCGCACGCATTCGGCTCAGACCAAACGCTACGGCTTCTTTCCCGGCTGCGTCGCCAAAGAGTCGTGCAAGGAACTCTTCAACTCCACGATGCTGCTTGCCGACCGGCTCGGCATCGAGCTGATCGAACTCACTGCGGCGTCGTGCTGCGGCGCGTCGGTCGTCAACGACGTCAATCGCGACGTCGCGCGCGTGCTCAACGCCCGCACGTACGCCCAAGCCGAGGCGCTCGGTCTCGACGACGTGATCACGATCTGCTCGACGTGCACCGGCCACATGCGCGCCGCCAACAAAGAGCTGCTCGAGAGCGAAGAGCGCATGGACCAAGCCAACTCGATCCTCTCGAAGTTCGGCGCCAAGTACCAGGGCAACGTCACGGTACGCCATCTCCTGTGGCTGCTCATCGACGACATCGGCCTAGACAAGCTGCGCTCGATGGTGGTGCGCCCGCTCAACGGCCTCAAAGTCGCGCCCTTCTACGGCTGCCACATCATCCGGCCCGAGTCGGTCAACGGCTGGGAATCGGCGCGCAATCCGCATTCGCTCGAAGACGTCGTGGCCGTGCTCGGCGGCGAGCCGGTCGATTACGCCGGCAAGACGCGCTGCTGCGGCTTCCACATCCAGTTGGAAAAGGACGACACCGCGGCCAACATGGTCGGCCAGAACATGCGTATGGCCAAGGATCACGGCGCCGAAGCCGTGATCACGCCCTGCCCGCTCTGCCACCTCGCCCTCGACAGCTATCAAGCCGACGCGGCGTCGCGCTGGGGCCGTACCGATCTGCCGACCTTCCACCTTCCGCAGCTGGTCGCGTTCGCGCTCGGCGTGCCGCCCGAGAAGCTGGGCATGAACAAGCACCTGATCGATCCGCGCAACATTCTCGTCGAACGCGAGCTGATCTCGTGATCGAACTCAATCCGTACCTCTTCTTCCACGGCCGCTGCGAAGAGGCGCTCGAGTTCTACAAAGCCGCGCTCGGCGGCGAGCTCGAACTCTCGCGCATCGAGGGCTCGCCGATGGCCGAGCAGAGCCCGGCCGAGTGGCGCTCGAAAATCATGCACGCGCGCCTGAAGTTCGACGGCGGCACGATCATGGCGTCCGACGGCAGGCCGGGAACGCAGCCGGCGAAGGATTCCGACTTGACGCTTTCGATCTCGCTCGACGACGAGGCGCGTGCCGAGCGCATCTTCGCGGCGCTCTCGCAGGGCGGCGAGGTGGAAACGCCGCTGCAAAAAATGTTCTGGGGCGCCAAGTTCGGCATGTTCACCGACAAATTCGGAATCGACTGGATGATCAACTGCGAGCTGAAGTAACGCAAAAGCCGCTCTCGTCTTCTTCTCGACGGAGAGCGGCTTTGAGCCGTTTGCGATCGTAGCGTTTTCTCGATTCGTGCGCGCCGGCCGGGCGCAGGTTGGTGGCCGGCCCCATTCTCGGCACGATGTTCGGCGGCTTCGGCCGCCGTTTCTTTTTGGCCATGCGGCACCTCCGCGAGCGATCATATCACGGGCGCAAAACGGGGCCGGACTCGGGCGGGACCGAACCCTCGGCTATGAGCGCTACCCTCTCCCCTTCTCAGACGCCCTTTCCCGAGATCGATGCCGAGCTGCGCGATCTGCGATCGGGCGCGGCCGCCTGGGCGGCTATGCCGGTTTCCGAAAAGATCCGGGTCCTCGAGGCCTGCCGGGCCGGCGTGCACGCCGTCGCCAAGCGATGGACCGCGGCGGGGGCGGCGGCTAAAGGCGTCTCAGGCACGCCCTTGGCCGGGGAAGAGGCGATTAGCGGCCCCTGGGCGGTGCTGACCGCGCTCAACCGGTATCTCACTACCCTGGAGCAAATCGAGCGCACCGGAGGCCCGCAAATCGCCCCTTCGCGGGTCCGGACGCGGCCCGGCGGCCAGGTGGTCGTCGACGTTTTCCCAGCCGAGCTGCCCGACCGCCTGCTCCTCAATGGCGTCACCGCCGAAGTGTGGATGGAGCCCGGCGTCACCCCCGAGAGCCTGCCGCAGACGATGGGCGTCTGGTATCGAGAGCCGTCGCACGCGCCGCGCGTCGCTCTGGTTCTGGGGGCCGGCAACATCTCGTCGATCGCGCCGCTCGACGTGCTCTACAAGCTGATCGCCGACGGAGCGGTCTGCATCCTCAAAATGAACCCCGTCAACGACTACCTGGGGCCGGTCTTCGAGCAGGCGTTCGAGCCGCTGATTCGCGGCGGCTTCTTGCGGATGGCCTATGGCGGGGCGGAAGCCGGAAAGTACCTCTGCGCGCATCCGCTGGTCGACGAGATTCACATTACCGGCAGCGACAAGACGCACGACGCCATCGTCTTCGGCGACGGGGCCGACGCCGCCGATCGCAAGCGGCGCAACGATCCCGTGCTGCGCAAGCCGATCACCAGCGAGCTGGGTAACGTCAGCCCGACGATCGTTCTGCCGGGCGAGTGGACCGATGCCGATTTCCGCTTTCAAGCCGCGAACGTGCTCACGCAGAAGCTGCACAACGACGGCTTCAACTGCATCGCGTCGCAGGTGCTGATCCTGCCTTCGGAGTGGGACGGCACGCCCAAGCTGCTGGCCGCGATCGACGACCTCGCGGCGAGCCTGATCGATCGCCCCGCCTACTATCCGGGTGCGTCGCAGCGGCTCGAAACCCTCGCAGCCGGCCACGCCGGCGTCCGGCGCTACGGGCGCAGCGGCGACGGCTTTCTCGCGCGAACGATCGTCGACGCCGACGCGGCCGGCGATCCGTCGTTCGGAACCGAGGCGTTCTCGAGCATCTTGACGGTGACGACGCTGCCGGGCGATCTCGAAACGTTCGCTCGCGACGCGGTCGCTTTCGCCAACGACCGGCTCTGGGGAACGCTGGGCGGCAACCTGATCGTGCATCCGCGAACCATGCGCGAACGCGCGTTGGTGGTCGATGCTGCGGTCGCGGCGATGCGTTACGGCTGCGTCGGCGTCAACGCCTGGACCGGCGTCGGCTTCTTACGCTGCGAAACGCCGTGGGGAGCGTTTCCCGGCCACACGCTCGGCGACGTGCGCAGCGGAATCGGGGTCGTGCACAACACGCATCTCTTCTCGCGGTCGCAGAAGAGCGTGGTCTACGCGCCGTTCGCACCCTTCCCGCGCAGCCTCTTCGGATACGGTGCGACCCTGATGCCGAAGCCGCCCTGGTTCGTGACCAACCGCAACCAAGCCAAAATCGGCGACGCGCTGTGCGAGTACGAGTACTCGAAATCGCCACTCGCGCTCTTGAAAGTGGCGCTGCTGGCGATGACCGCCTAAAGCGGGCTAGTCGCGCGTCAGGAGCGCGTGCGAGAGGGCGTCGTCGCTCGGGCGGCGCACCGCCGGGCGAGCGTTGAAGCGCTTGCGCGCGTACCATACGACGAGGAAGACGATTCCGGCGATCAATAGGGCGTTCACTGGAGCTCTCTCTTTCTACGACGGCTCGCGTTGCGGCAAGCGGCGAAGCTGGGTGCGGACGGCTCCGAGAATTTGCGGCGGATCGTAGCCGAGCGCGCGCGCCCGCGATACGAAGCTCCCCGCGATCTCCGGCAGCCGCGGACCCGTCCAGGCCCGGCGCGTTCCCGCGACGAACGTGCCGCGCCCGCGGCGGACCTCGACGGCGCCTTGGTTCTCGAGCTCGGCCCACGCACGGTTGACCGTGTTCGGGTTGAGTCCGAGGCCGGCGGCGACGTCGCGTACGCTCGGCAGCCGTTCGCCCCGGCGCAGATCGCCGCGAGCGATCGCCGCCAGCACCTGCTCGCAGAGCTGGGCGTACACCGGAACGGGTGATGCGTCATCGACGAACAGTTGCCTGACTTCCACGCTGTGCCATAGTGTTCTGGTGTCCTAATACAGTAGGACACTATGCGGTAGTATACTCGCCTCCGGTGGAGGCGGTCAAGCGGTCAGTTCAGTCGTCGTCCTCGGGAGGAGCGAAGCGGCGCAGCGCCTGGATCGAGGGCACGAAGTAATACGCCCCGGTCTGCGCCGTGGTATAGCGCGTCAGCGCGTCCCGCGGGCCGCCCACGCCGGCCATCTGCTCGAGCATCCGGTGCATCCGCTCTTGATCGGCGCTGAAACCGATGAAGAGCGTCCCGTGCTCCTCGACGGTGCCGTACGGAACGTTGCGCCGAAAGATTTTGAGCTCGCCGTGCCCTTCGTCGACCGTCGTTCGCTGCACGTGCGAGTCGGCCGGCATCGCGTCGCCTTCGAGCTCGACACTGTCGGCCTTCGTGCGACCGATGACGGCTTCTTGCTCGCGCACCGGCAGCCGGTCGAACGCCTTGCCGTCGTGACGCCACTGCTGAAAGAGCAGCACGCTGCCGCCCGCGCCGGGGCGGCCGTCCTCGACGAGCGCGATCTCGGGGGCGGCGTCGAGTGCGGGGTTCTTGGTGCCGTCTTCGAAGCCGGTGAGGTCGCGATTGTGCCGGTACGACCAGCCGCGCACTTCGCGGACGAGCTTCGCATACGGCGAGAGCGACGCCAGCGTCATCTTTCCGAAATCGAAGACGATGTCGTAACTCGCTGCGGCGAACCAGATCCACACGTCGGCTTGCGTCGCCGGCATCGCGTACCCGTCCGCGCCGCGAATCTCCGCATCGAAATCGCGCACGCCGCCGGGCGCATCCTCCGGCGCGAGCGCGCGCCACAGCGACGGCCGGAATCCGACGACGCGATTGACCCCGCCGACCGTCGAGCGCGGCCCCGGCAACGATTCGATCGCCTTCGCCAGTTCGAGCGCCTCGGTACCCGCATGCATCGTAAACTCGAAGAATCCGTGCGCCGCGTCGCCGAGCGCGAAAATTCCCGCCTGCCCCGTTCGCACCCCGCTTCAGTCCTTTTCCCGGGCGCCGCCCTGGACGGAAAGCTCCCACCGGTAGCCGTCGGCGTCGTGGAACCACAGCCCGAGGTTGGGCGACCCTTCGGCCTCCGGCCCGATTTCGTCGCCGGGATCCTCGACGTCGACGTCGGCCGCGCGCAACGCCGCGAGCGCCGCGCGCAGCGCATCCATCGACTCGCAGTGAAACGACATGTGCCCGATCGCCTGCGGCTCCGGTTGCCCGCGGTGCAGCACGATCGTCACCTTGTCGTTCGAGATGCCGATGCCGTCGTCGAATCGAAAGATCACGTCCAAATCGAACAGCCTCGTCCACCAGTTGGCGCTGGCTTGGGGATCGGGCACGGCCAATCCGAAATGCCCGACGGTTCCCAGGGCGATCTTCACGTGGATGCCTCCTTCGCATACTTAAGCAGATCCGATTGATACGCGCGAACGACCCCTTCGAAGCGCATCCCGAGTTTGTTGATCAGCGCGATCGAACGAGCGTTGCGCGGATTGACGACGGCGACGATGCGCGGAACGCGCGCCTGAGCGAATCCGAACTCCATCACCGCGGCGGCCGCCTCGTAGGCGTAGCCTTTCCCGCGAAACGCCTTGTTGAAGAGAAAGGCGATTTCGGTTTCGTCGGTCTTCGGGAGCGGCTGCAGGCCGCACGCCCCGATCAGCTCGCCGCTCTCCTTGAGCACGACCGGCCAAACGCCGATGCCGTCGCTCTCGTAGCGCGCGATCATCGCCGCGAGCGCCGCGCGCGTCGTCTCCGGCGGCAGCCCTTGCGGATAGCCGCGGCCGATGTAGCGCATCGTTTCGCCGTCGCCGTAGATCGCCTCGAGCGCCGCGGCGTCCGACGCCATCCACGTGCGAATGAGCAAGCGCGGCGTCTCGATGAAGCTCACGGCGCGGGAATCGCCCCCGCGAGCTGGAGCATTTCCAGCACCCGTCCGACCGGCAACCCGTAGACCATCGTGCCCAATCTCCCGGTCGTCGTCTTGGATTCGAACAGCGCGTCGTAGATCGCGCCCTGCGTCGCTTCGACCGTCGCAGTGTAGAGCGCGTCGAGCGCGTCTTCGTCCTCGAGCACCGGCTGCGGCGGCGCGCTCACGGTGAAGTTCGCGGTGCGCTGAAAGACCCGGGAGGTCGAAAACGCGACGATCAGATCGCCGCTGCCCACGCCGGAGGTAAGCCCCACGCGGCCCATCCCGAGCGCGGCGCGCAGCGCCAGCGCGCGCAGCTGCCGGCCGTCGAGCGGCGCGTCGGTCGCCACCACGATGATGATGCTGCCTTCACCCATCCGCCCGCGCAGCGAGACCCGGTGCGGATAGACGGTCTTGTATTGGCCCTCCAGCTTCGCGCCCACGGGCACGCCGACGATGTTGAGGAGCCGGCGGTCGCTTCCGGTGTTGTCGTTGACCAGCACGCCCACGCGATACCCGCCGGCCTCCCGGGGGAGCACCCGCGACGACGACCCGATCCCGGCCTTGAACCCAAACGCCTTCATCCCTGTGCCGGCGCCGACGCTGCCGCGCGCGAACTGCCCCGGTTGAGCGGAGTCGAGCAGCTTCACCACGTCGGCGGCCGTGACCGCGCGCGCCTGGATATCGTTGAGCAAGCCGTCGTCGCACTCGGCCACGACCGGGAGCGGCACGTCGTCGCCCCGGCCGATGGCCGGATGGTGTTCGATCTGCCAGCTCACCACGCCGTCGGCCGCCCGGCCGACGTCGAGGGTGTCGGTGAGCACCACCGGCTCCTCGAGGTAGCCCGACTCCTCGATCCAGTGCGTTCCGGTCATCTCGCCGTTGCCGTTGAAGGCGAAAAAGGCCGCCGAGACCTTGTGGTCCCACGGATCGGCGTTGGGGAGCACCGCCGTCGCGCCGGTCCGGATATCGCTGCCCTCGACCTTCGTGACGTGGCTCACCAGGACGCCGGGAACGTCGGTAATGCCGTCCAGCGGACCGCTCGGGAACAGCCCAAAATGAAAGGGGAGCACGGCGCGCGCCGGCAGCGACGCCGCCAGCATAAGGGCGGCGAGCGCGGGGAATAGGATAGCAACTCTGGGCATGCGGCTTGCATTGGACCCGGCGCCCCGCGCGCCTGCAGGCTCGTTCCAGGAGCGCGAGAACCCTTATCGCCACCTGTTTAGCGAGGGCCGAGCCATTCTTACCGTTCCCGAAAAACTCAAGGTCGCCAAGCTCTGGGAGAACCTTTCGGTTCCCGAGCTCGTCGAGCATGCGATTCGTCGCAGCGAGGGTACGATCGGTCGCGACGGACAGCTGATCGTCGACACGCGCCCGCACACCGGCCGCTCGCCCAAAGACAAGTTCTTCGTCAAGGAGCCGTCGAGCCAGGAGCACATCGACTGGGGCGAGACCAACGCGCCGATCGATCCCGCGGTGTTCGACGCGCTCTGGAACCGGGTAACGCTCTATCTTTCCGAGCGGGAAGCCTATTGCGTCGATTGCTACGTGGGCGCCGACGAACGCTACCGGGTCCCCGTGCGCGTCTACACCGAGTTTGCGTGGCAGAGCCTCTTCGCACGCCACCTCTTCATCACGCCCGAGCGGCCCGATCCCGACTTCGTCCCCGAGTTCACCGTCGTCGACGTCTCGCTCTTCCAGGCCGATCCGCAACGCGACGGCACGCGTTCGGGAACCTTCGTACTGGTGAACTTCGAGCGGCGCCTGATCCTGATCGGCGGAACGCGCTACGCCGGCGAGATCAAAAAATCGGTCTTCACGGTGATGAACTATCTCTTGCCGCTGCGGGAGACGCTGCCGATGCACTGCTCGGCGAACGTCGGCAAAGACGGCGACGTCGCGATCTTCTTCGGTCTCTCCGGAACCGGCAAGACCACGCTCTCCTCCGATTCGCACCGGCCGCTCATCGGCGACGACGAGCACGGCTGGTCGGCCAGCGGCGTCTTCAACTTCGAAGGCGGCTGCTACGCGAAGGTGATCCGTCTCTCGCCCAAGGCCGAGCCGGAAATCTGGGCGGCGACCAACCACTTCTCGACCGTCCTCGAGAACGTGGTCTACGACGAACGCACGCGCGCGCTCGACGTCGACTCCGACGCCAAGACGGAGAACACTCGCGCCGCGTACCCGCTCGAGTACATTCCCAACGTCGTTCCGGGCAGCCAAGGCGGCCATCCGCGCACGATCGTGATGCTCACGGCCGACGCGTTCGGCGTTCTGCCGCCGATTGCCAAACTTTCGCGCGAGCAGGCGATGTACCACTTCCTCTCCGGCTACACCGCCAAGGTGGCCGGCACCGAACGCGGCGTCACCGAGCCGCAAGCCACGTTCTCGACGTGCTTCGGCGCGCCGTTCATGGTGCACCACCCGACGGTCTACTCCAAGCTGCTGGGCAAGAAGATCGACGAACACGACGTGGAGTGCTGGCTGGTGAACACCGGTTGGACCGGCGGGCCGTACGGCATCGGCAAACGCATGTCGATCGCGCACACGCGGGCGATGGTCAACGCCGCGATCGAGGGCCGCATTCCGCACGACTTCGAAACCGAACCGTTCTTCGGGCTGCGCGTCCCCAAGCACGTGCCCGACGTGCCCGACGACGTGCTCAATCCGCGCAACGCCTGGCCGTCGCCCGACGCGTACGACGCGCAAGCCAAGAAGCTGGCCACGCTCTTCTTCGAAAATTTCAAGCGCTTCGAAGCGCAGGCGTCGCCCGGCGTCAAAGCGGTCGCGATCCGGCCGTAGCGGCGATGCGCCGCTTTGGGGGCTTCGACCACGTCGACTGCCGCGTGCGATCGCTGGCCGCGGTCGAGCCGTTCTACGACGCGCTGATGCCCGAACTGGGCCTGCCGATCAAGGGCTTCGAGCACGTCGACGTCGCCGGCGAGTGGCACCACGCCTCGCACGACCGGCCCTACAACGCCGTGGAATACTACGAGCAGCAGCGCGACGGCGCGGTCGCTTTCTTTCTCGGCATCATCGAACGGCAGAATCACGTACCGGGCGATACGCGCATCGCGTTTCGCGTCGAGCGCGAACGCTTCGACGATCTGGAGGCGTTGCTCCATCGCATCGGAGCGGTCGCGATCGAACGCAACCCGGATATGGAGGGCTACCCGGCGATCTTCTTCGAAGATCCGGCCGGCACCAAGCTCGAGATCGTCGCCCGCCGCTCAGCGTGATTCGGCCGCGCCGATCGCTTTGAAGAGCACGCGCTTGGGGCGCCGGCCGTCGAACTCGCCGTAGTGCACGCGTTCCCACGGGCCGAGATCGAGCTTGGCGTTCGTCACCGGGACGATCACCTGGTGGCCGAGCAGCATGCGCTTTAGATGCGCGTCGGCATTGTCTTCGCCGGTGAGATGATGCTTGTATCCGGGCTTGCGCGGCGCGAGCTCTTCGAGCCACGCCATGATGTCTTCCCACAACCCGCTCTCGTGGTCGTTGACGAACACGCTGGCCGTAATGTGCATCGCACTGACGAGGATCGTACCGTCGGCCAAGCGGGCGGCGGCCCGAACTCGCTCGACGACGCCGGTGATATCGAGGATCTCGTAGCGCGCCTTGGTATGGATCGTCTCGTAGTGGGTGTAGGTCACGAGCTCTTGCATGCCTGCCCTCCTATCCTAATGGCTGGCTAACGCGGCCGCCCGGCAAAGCCGGTATGATGACCGGGATGAAACTCTTCGCTTTCGCCGCACTATTGGCGGCTCTTACGCTCCCCGTTGCCGTTTCGGCTCAGCAGATCCAGCAACCGCTTCCCCCGCAAGCACAGGGCTACGGCCAGGGCCAACCGCAAGGCCAGCGCCCCGACCGCCGCTACGAGCGCTGGATGCGCGCGCTCTCCGGCGTGAACTTGAACGCGCAGCAGCAGCAGCAAGTGCAGGCGACGCTCGGCCAATATTTCCAGCAGCATCCGATGGGAGCGCCGCGCGATCCGCAAGGCATGCGCGCCATGCGCCAGCAGATCTTCGGATCGCTCTCGCCGGATCAGCAGAACCAGCTTCGCCAGACGATGGCGCAGCAGCGCGTGCAACGCTTGCAGCGCCAGCTCCAGCGGGCGCAGCAGCAGATGCAGCAGCCCGCCGGCGCGCAGCCGCCCCGCTAACCGCGCTCCGGGAGCTCCAGTTCGACGCCGCTTTCGTTCGGCCGCAGCCGTAGCGACGCAAAGTTCTTGACGATGAAGGTCGCCGCGCGTGCAAACGCCGGCGGCCTTCCGCGTAAGATGGCGACCACGTCCATCCCCGCCTCGCGAGCGGCGGCGACGCCTTGCAGGCTGTCTTCCACCACGAGCGCGCGCTCGGGTCCGACGCCGAAGCGTTCGGCGGCGAGCAGATAGCTGTCGGGAGCGGGCTTGTTGCGCGCGACGTCGTCGGCCGTTACGAGCAGCGGCGGCGACGGCAGATCTGCGTGCGCGATCAGCGCCGTCGCGAAGCGCGTCCCGCACGAGGTCACGACCGCCCACCGCACGCCGCCGAGCGAATCGAGGCACGTTCGCACCCCTTCGATCGGCCGCGCGCGATCGTCGACCAGCGTGCCGAAGAGATCGAACAGGACGGCATCGTAGTTCACGGTTCTATGCGATACTAGCAAGCGGGGTGTCTCCTCGACCTTGCGAAAGCGTGAGAATGAAACCGCTCCCAACCGTTTCGACGCTCGCCGCCCTCCTCGTCTTATCGGCCTGCAATCCGGGCACCGCGCAAGGCGGCACCGGTTCGCTCTCGCCTGCCACGACGGCGGCTCGCCGCCCGGAATCGGCCGGTTGCTCGGGCCCTGGGAAGACGGTTTCCCCCGGAATGACGCCCGTCACACCCGCGGGACTGCGCGTCTACGGCGGGTTCGCGATCGAGACGATCGCGCAGGTTCCTCACGCTCGCGAACTCGCCGCTCTTCCCGACGGCGATTTGATCGTCGGTACCGGTTCGAGCGACGTCTATATCGTCCCGGACGCCGAGGCGGCAGGCGCCGCCGGCGCGCCCCAGGTTTTCGCGCAGCTTCCCGACGGCGGCGCCGCCGGCGTCGCTTTCGCGCAGGACCGCTGCACGCTGCTCTTCGGAACGACCAACGGCGTCTGGTCGACGCCCTACGGGTCGGGCGACCTCGCCGCTCAAAAGGTCGCCGAGATCGCCAAAGTCCGCACCGGGCCCGAAGCACCCGGCACCGACGGCGACGTGCACGTTTCGACCTCCGTCGCGTACTGGAAGGGCATCGTCTACGTCTCGGTGGGTTCGTCGTGCAACGCCTACGAGGACCGCGGGACGAAGCCGTGTACCGAAGTCGATCCGACGCGCGCGGCGATCTCGCAAATGCATCTCGACGGTTCGAATTTCACGCAGCGCGCGCACAAGATGCGCAACGGCATTGCGATCGCGATCGATCCGGCGACGGGAGCCCTCTGGGCGGGCGGAGCCGGCCAGGACGCGCTCCCGTTCGGGCATCCGTACGAATATCTCGACGACGTCTCGGCGCACGCAGGCAATCCCAGCTACGGATGGCCGCAGTGCGAGGAAGATCACGTCGTCTACTGGCCCGGCTCGAACTGTGCGTCGCAAACCGTACCGCGCGTCGAGCTGCCCGCCTACTCCACCATCATCGGCGACGTCTTCTACCCGCTCGCTCCGTCCGGTCCGTACGCATTCCCCGCGCGATTCCGCGGCGATCTCTTCGCAGCCGCCCACGGCTCGTGGCATCAACGCCATGGGATCTACGCTGCCAAGCCGCGCGTCGTCTTCGTGCCGATGCACGGCGACGCACCGGTCAAGCCCGTCGATTGGAGCGATCCTACGACGCAATGGCAAACCTTCGTCGGCGGATTTCAGCCCGAAGGGCTCACCCGCATCGGACGTCCCACCGGCATCGCGGTGGGGGCGAAAGGAAGTCTTTTCGTCGCCGACGATGTCAACGGGGTGATCTACCGCGTTCGCCCGATTGCCTCGCCGGCAACCACGCAACGCCGATGAAGGACGCAGTCGGCATCCTCGTCGGCGGCGGACCCGCGCCGGGCATCAACGGCGTGATCGCTTCGGCCGCCATGGAAGCGTTCAACTGCGGCCTGCGCGCGATCGGCATCTACGACGGCTATCGCGATCTGGCCGCGGGGCGAACGCCGCGCACCAAGGATTTGACCTTCGACGACGTGTCGCGCATCCACACGTTCGGCGGCTCCATCTTGCGCACGTCGCGCACCAACCCGGCCAAAGACGAAGCGACGCTCGACCGGTGCGTCGCCTCCATCGAAGCGCTCGGGCTGCGCTATCTCGTCTGCATCGGCGGCGACGATACGACCTACGGCGCGGCGAGGATCGCCGAGCGTCTCGCCGGCCGCGTCGGCGTCGCGACGGTTCCGAAAACGATCGATAACGATCTTCCCTTGCACGAAAACGCGCCGACGTTCGGCTTCGAGACGGCGCGGTCGGTCGGCGCCGGACTGCTCGAGAGCTTGATGGAAGACGCGCGGACCACCGCGCGCTGGTACGTCGTCGTCTGCATGGGCCGTAAGTCCGGCGCCCTCGCACTGGGGATGTGCAAAGCCGCCGGCTCCACGCTGGCCGTCATTCCGGAAGAGTTTCCCGAGCGCATCCACTTGCGCAACGCGGTCGACACGATCGTCGGCGCGATCCTCAAGCGGCGGGCGATCGGCCGCGAGCACGGCGTCGCGGTCGTCGCCGAAGGCATCACCGAGCTGCTGCCGGTCGACGCGTTCGAGCAGCTGGAGAACGTGGGCCGCGACTCGTTCGGCAACATTCGCTTGGCCGACGTGCCGTTGAGCGCGATGCTGCGCGACGGCGTTCGCGCGCGCCTCGCCGAAATCGGCGTCGAGGCGACCGTTCACGCCAAAGACATCGGCTACGAGCTGCGCTGCGCCAAGCCGGTGCCGTTCGACGTCGACTACACGCGCACGCTCGGCTTCGGCGCCGTGCGTTACCTCGTCGGCGGAGGCAGCGGAGCGCTCATCGCGCTCTCCGACGGGCACGTGAAGCCCATGTCGCTCGGCGAGCTGCTCGATCCGCAGACCGGGCGCATCCGCACGCGTCGCGTCGACACGACGTCGGAATCGTATCGCGTCGCTCGCGACTACATGGTGCGCCTCGAGCCCGGCGATTTCGACGATCCGCAAAAGCTTGCCGACCTGGCCGCGCTGACCGATCTCAGCCCGGATGCGTTTCGCAGCGAGTTCGACTACGTCGCCCTGCCCTGACCCCGCGCCGGCAACGGCGGCGGTCCGGCGGAAAACGAAAAAGCCCGTCGCTTTCGCGACGGGCTTTCGTCTTTATAATCTGGCGCCGACCTACTTTCGAGGGACCCTGCGGTCCGACTATCATTGGCGCTGGCGGGCTTAACTGCCGTGTTCGGGATGGGAACGGGTGGGACCCCGCCGCTATAGACGCCAGAAACTTGATCCCCGTCGCGATGGCGAGCCTGAGCTCCAGCCGATCGCGCCGGGAAAACTATACAGAGAAGAACTTCCAGTGCCACAACGAGCGATTTATTGGCGCAATTTTGAAGTTGAATCAAAATTTCCGAGCGATTAGTACCGGTCAGCTTCACACCTTGCGATGCTTCGACCTCCGGCCTATCAACGTGGTGGTCTACCACGGCTCTTCACCCTTACGGGATTGAGATCTCATCTTGGAGTCAGTTTCACGCTTATATGCTTTCAGCGTTTATCTGATCCGAACATAGCTACCCGGCTATGCTCCTGGCGGAACAACCGGTTCACCAGAGGTTCGTTCGACCCGGTCCTCTCGTACTAGGGTCCAAACTCCTCAAATCTCCTACGCCCACAGCGGATAGGGACCGAACTGTCTCACGACGTTCTGAACCCAGATCGCGTACCGCTTTAATGGGCGAACAGCCCAACCCTTGGGACCTACTACAGCCCCAGGATGCGACGATCCGACATCGAGGTGCCAAACCTCCCCGTCGATGTGGACTCTTGGGGGAGATAAGCCTGTTATCCCCAGAGTAGCTTTTATCCGATAAGCGACGGCCCTTCCATTCGGAACCGCCGGATCACTTAGCCCTGCTTTCGCACCTGCTCGACCTGTCCGTCTCGCAGTCAAGCTCCCTTATGCCTATGCACTCTGTACGAACGGTTTCTGACCGTTCTGAGGGAACCTTTGGGCGCCTCCGTTACTCTTTAGGAGGCGACCGCCCCAGTCAAACTGCCCACCTGACCATGTCCTACCACCAGATAATGGCGGCTAGTTAGAATTCCAAGATTATTAGGGTGGTATCCCAACGTTGTCTCCCCGACGACTAGCGCCGCCGGATCATCGACTCCCACCTATCCTGTACGAACAATCTCAAAACCCAAGATCAGGATACAGTAAAGCTTCATGGGGTCTTTCCGTCCTGCTGCGGGTAACCAGCATCTTCACTGGTACTGCAATTTCGCCGAGTTCCCCATTGAGACAGTGTCCAAGTCGTTACTCCATTCGTGCAGGTCGGAACTTACCCGACAAGGAATTTCGCTCAGTTTTCCTCCGACGCTTTCACGCCGGACTGGACTCTATCTTCATCCAGTAATCCCGCCAACCGCGGACGGTTGCCGGTATTCATAAGGGTTGCGATTCGCGCTATGTCCCTTAACCCGTCATTGGTCAAGTGCCGGCCTTCTTCCATCATGATGAGGACGTCCGAAAACTTCTGGAAATCGACGCGCTTCTTCGTTTTGAGCTTGTGGCTCGCGAAGAAACGGGCGACTTCGTTGAGGTGATCGAGACGGCGCACCCGGTATTCCCATCGATCGTCGTGATTCTGACAGACTCGTCCGAACCCGAAGAAGCTCTTCAGGCCGTGGAGCACGTCAATATCGCGCTTGTGTTGAACGACGCGGAATTCCGGAATGACTTGGAATCCGATCTTGACCGTTGGGTTTCTCTGGATTCCGACGAAGAAGCACCCTTCTCCATCGACGAATCCAACCACCCAATCGGGATTGAGTTGCATAGCATCGCATCCTTACTTTGGATGCCTGGCATATAGTCTCTGAGGATCCCTCTCATCGAGGTTTCCTGCGGATTGTCCAATCCCAACCATTGTTACTGACGCGCTCGAGGCCGTCGAGTAGGTTGGGCTCTCAGGATGTTCCCGCATATAGCCAGGTTGTCGTTCGCACGTCTCCGTGCGATGAGGCAACGATATGTCACCTTAGGACGGTTATAGTTACCGCCGCCGTTTACTGGGGCTTCAGATCAAAGCTTCGCTTGCGCTAACCTCTCCCTTTAACCTTCCAGCACCGGGCAGGAGTCAGCCCCTATACGTCCGCTTTCGCGTTCGCAGAGACCTGTGTTTTTGTTAAACAGTCGCTTGGACCTATTTTGTGCCGCCTCCCTCAGCTTTCGTGGTAAACACTAGACCAAAGGAGGCACCCCTTCTCCCTAAGTTACGGGGTCAATTTGCCGAGTTCCTTAACAGGGATTCTCTCGTCGCCTTAGCATGCTCTGCCAGTCTACCTGTGTCGGTGTACGGTACGGGCACCTACGATCCTACTTAGGGGCTTTTCTTGGCAGCGTGGAGTCAGTCACTTCAGCTCCGAAGAGCCTCGCATTCGCTTCTCGGCGTTACGTGTTGCGGATTTTCCTACAACACCGCCTACCAGCTTGGGCGCGCACATCCATCCGCGCGCTGACCTATCCTCCTGCGTCACCCCTTCAATTCATAGACTTTGGTAGGCGATGCTAAACGTCGCGGGTCTTTTTCGCGATCGCGTCGTCGCTCCTCAGTCACGATCCGTAGATCGCTCCTTCGTCGCTCCTAGCGCTCACGAAAAATCCCTCGCGAGGGGCCGGCAGAACCGGATCCTCCGAGGCGGACTTACGATCGTTCAACACTGTCTGCCAAAGTCTAAACGGTCGTCGGTGGTAGCAGAATATGAACTGCTTGTGCATCGCCTACGCTTCTCAGCCTCGGCTTAGCTCCCGACTCACCCTGAGACGATTGACGTTGCTCAGGAAACCTTAGACTTCCGGCGTGCGGGGTTCTCACCCGCATTTATCGCTACTTATACCTGCATTCGCACTTGTGGTTCGTCCACACGTCCTCACGGTCGTGCTTCGGCCTACGCCACAACGCTCCCCTACCGATTAGTTTTACTAATCCCAAAGCTTCGGTTCGATGCTTGAGCCCCGTTACATTTTCGGCGCCCCATCACTCGACTAGTGAGCTATTACGCACTCTTTCAAGGGTGGCTGCTTCTAAGCCAACCTCCTAGTTGTCTATGCGACGAGACTTCCTTTACCACTGAGCATCGATTAGGGACCTTAGCTGTTGATCTGGGCTGTTTCCCTTTTGACCATGGAGCTTATCCCCCACAGTCTGACTGCTGTGCAGTACGCCGCGGTATTCGGAGTTTGATTGGGTTCGGTAATCTGGTAAGACCCCTAGCCCTGTCAGTGCTCTACCCCCGCGGGTTAACGCACAACGCTAGTCCTCAAACTATTTCGGGGAGAACCAGCTATCTCTAGGTTCGATTGGCTTTTCACCCCTATCCACAGCTCATCCAATGTTTTTTCAACAACAACAGGTTCGGGCCTCCACGTGAGGTTAATCACGCTTCACCCTGGCCATGGATAGATCACCTAGTTTCGGGTCTACTGCAACGGACAAACGCCCTATTCAGACTCGCTTTCGCTACGGCTCCGGCTCAACACCTTAACCAAGCCCGTTACAAGTAACTCGCAGGTTCATTCTTCAATAGGCACGCGATCAGCCTTGCTTGCGCATGGGCCTTTCACGGTTTGTAGGCATGCGGTTTCATGTTCTATTTCACTCCCCTTCAGGGGTTCTTTTCACCTTTCCCTCACGGTACTAGTGCACTATCGGTCTCCACAGAATATTTAGCCTTGGAAGATGGTCCTCCCAGTTTCAGACAGGGTTTCTCGTGCCCCGCCCTACTCACGAACAGCTCCGCGAGATCGATCGATTTCGTCTACAGGACTTTCACCTTCTCTGGTGCGGCTTTCCAGCCGGCTTCTACTATTGATCGATTTTGTAACTCGCGCTCGGAGATTCGGCTCCGAGACGGCTGTCGTACAACCCCGCTCATGCAACGCCCGAACGCTTGCACATGAACGGTTTAGGCTGTTCCCAGTTCGCTCGCCACTACTACGGGAATCTCGTTTGATGTATTTTCCTCCGGCTACTTAGATGTTTCAGTTCACCGGGTACGCCCACTCACGACTATTGAATTCATCGTGGTGTCCATGCCCATGACGGCATGGGGGTTGCCCCATTCGGATATCGCCGGATCATCGCTTCTTAGCAGCTCCCCGACGCTTTTCGCAGCTTGGCACGTCCTTCATCGCCTGTGGAACCAAGGTATCCACCTGCATGCCCTTAATTTATTTTGACTAACGCAAAATTGCACCATCCTCCGAGGACGAGCTAAGGGTGACCGATGTCATCCCGAGCCTGTCGAAGGACGGCCGCTCTCATGTCGTGACACATGAAAGTTCTTCTCTATACAGTTTTCAAGGATCGAAGGCAACGCACTTCGCCGGCTACCGTCGCAGTTCTTACGGATGCGAACGGACGGCGAGGTTCGTTCCCTCAAAGCTGAACAGTGCAGCACCTAACGGTAGACCCCCTTAGCGGGAGCCGCGCAAAAGATGGTGTCGATAACCATCCATGCCGATGTCTCCGACCATACGCTCGAGGTGAGCGATAGGTTCCTCAACGATCGGCTTCGTCTGTGGTCGACTTGAGTTTGTACGCCGTTGCAACCGTGGTAAACCACGATCCAACGACACGTACTCCTTAGAAAGGAGGTGATCCAGCCGCACCTTCCGATACGGCTACCTTGTTACGACTTCGTCCCCCTTACCTAGCATACCTTAGACGCCTTGCTCCTTGCGGTTGCACGGGCGGCTTCGGGTACACTAAACTCAGGTGACGTGACGGGCGGTGTGTACAAGGCCCGGGAACGTATTCACCGCAGCGTAGCTGATCTGCGGTTACTAGCGATTCCGACTTCATGGAGGCGAGTTGCAGCCTCCAATCCGAACTGAGAAACGGTTTGTGAGATTAGCTTACCCTCGCGGGTTCGCGACTCGCTGTCCGTTCCATTGTAGCACGTGTGTAGCCCGGGACGTAAGGGCCATGCTGACTTGACGTCATCCCCACCTTCCTCCGGCTTGTCACCGGCGGTCCCGCGTGAGAGATCTTACGACCAACACACGGCAAGGGTTGCGCTCGTTGCGGGACTTAACCCAACACCTCACGGCACGAGCTGACGACAGCCATGCAGCACCTGTCTCTGCGTCCCATTGCTGGGAAACCTAGTCTCCTAGGATAGCGCAGGATGTCAAGCCCCGGTAAGGTTCTTCGCGTTGCGTCGAATTAAACCACATGCTCCACCGCTTGTGCGGGCCCCCGTCAATTCCTTTGAGTTTTAACCTTGCGGCCGTACTCCCCAGGCGGGACACTTATTGTGTTAACTGCGGCACAGATGGAGTCGATACCACCTACACCTAGTGTCCATCGTTTACGGCTAGGACTACCGGGGTATCTAATCCCGTTTGCTCCCCTAGCTTTCGCTCCTCAGTGTCAGAACAACCCCAGATGATCGCCTTCGCCACTGGTGTTCCTCCCGATATCTACGCATTTCACCGCTACACCGGGAATTCCATCATCCTCTGATTGCCTCAAGATCGATAGTATCCACACGGGTCCCTGAGTTGAGCCCAGGTCTTTCCTTGCAGACTTACCGATCCACCTACGAGCGCTTTACGCCCAATGATTCCGGACAACGCTTGCCCCCTACGTCTTACCGCGGCTGCTGGCACGTAGTTAGCCGGGGCTTCCTCCAGGGGTACCGTCAATATCGTCCCCCTCGACAGTGGTTTACGACCCGAAGGCCTTCTTCCCACACGCGGCGTCGCTCCGTCAGGGTTTCCCCCATTGCGGAAAATTCCTCACTGCTGCCTCCCGTAGGAGTCTGGACCGTGTCTCAGTTCCAGTGTGGCTGGTCGCTCTCTCAAGCCAGCTACCCATCGGTGCCTTGGTAGGCCATTACCCCACCAACTAGCTAATGGGACGCAGTCCCCTCTCTTAGCGGATTGCTCCTTTCATCGCCAAAGGATGCCCCTCGGCGATCGTATGCGGTATTAGCTAACCTTTCGGCTAGTTATCCCCCACTATGAGGTAGGTTGACCACGTGTTACTCACCCGTCTGCCACTAAGTATTGCTACTTCGTTCGACTTGCATGTGTTAGGCACGCCGCCAGCGTTAGTCCTGAGCCAGGATCAAACTCTCCATAAAAAATTTTATGGAGCCTGATAATGGCTCTCAAAATTCGCTTGCCGTTACGATCGCTTGCGACACGACCTCTTCGCCAAGAGCCGCTGTTACGCGGAGCTTGCCGAAGCCGGCAGAAATTGTACGTTCTCGCGATTCTCAAAAGACATTGCCAGATTTGACCTTGTCTTAGAGGTCGGAGACCCACAGACTTATGCGCTGCTGCACTGTTCAGTTTTCAAGGAGCGAACCCAAGCCGGCCCAGGGCCTCTACACGCGGATCTTTTCGACCGCGTTAGCGCCCGGCGGCTAGAGTCACAACGGCTATCTTATCGCCGCATACCCCCCGTGTCAAGGAAAGCCTCAAAGTATTTTTCGGCTGCGACGAAGGTCAGTGGGACGGCCGCTGCTAAGGCTGCCAGCCCGGTACCGAGCCTCCGGGGGAATGGGACCTACCACTGTGAACCCACCACGCCGCCACTTGGTTGCAGCCGCCTTGGCGGCGGCGACGCTGCTTGCCGCCTGCAAGGGGGCCGGCGGCAGCGGCGGAGGGGGCGGCACGCCGCCGACGGCGTCCCCGGGCCGGGCGACCACGCTCTACGCCGGCGCCGGGGAGGTGCCCGGCTACCTCGTCTCGCTCAGCGCCCGCTCGAACGGATCGGTCTCGCCGCTGACGCAGATCCGCAGCCCGTACCAGAACTTCGCCTACACCTACTCGCTCGCGCTGGCCTCCGGGAAGCTCTGGGCCACGAGCTGCCTGCAGCTGGCGAACACCGCCGGGCCGGTCCTGGCCTTCAGCGCGACGGCCAACGGAAGCTCGATCGCCCCGGCGGTGGCGATCGCCGGTGCCGCGACGGGCCTCTCCGGATGCCAGCTCGGCGTGGCGCTCGACGGCAGCGGGAACGTCTACGTGAGCGACGCGACGAGCACCGCGCAGTATCCGGGCGGCCAGGTCGCGGTGTTCGGCCGGAGCCAACGAGGCAACGTCGCGCCGTCGCGGCGCATCGCCGGAACCGCGGCGAACTTCCACACGCCCGGCGGGCTCGCGGTCGACGGCTCGGGCAACCTTTTGGTGGTCGACACGGGGCAAGGCTTCGCCAACTATCCGGGCGACGTCCAGTTTTTCTCCGCCGGCGCGAACGGCAACGTGCCGGCCGGCGGAATCATCGAGGGCACCAGCACCGGCCTTTCCGCGCCGTTCGGCGTGGCGCTCGACTCCTCGGGAAAAATCTACGTCACCAATACCGGGAACGACAGCATTACGGTCTACGCCGCCGGCGCGCGCGGCAACGCCGCGCCCGTGCGAACGATCGTCGGCTCGAACACGCAGCTCGACTCGCCGGCCGGCATCGCGGTCGACGACGCCGGCTACACCTACGTCGGCAATGCGAGCGCTGCGAGCGCTCCGATTCTCGTCTTCGCTCCCAACGTCAACGGCAACGCGGCTCCGGTGCAGACGATTACCGTCAACGCTACCGGGTTTCAGGACCCTTCAGGCGTCGCCGTGCGTTAATGCTGCATCACGTCGACGTTCACGTCCGCGATCTCGCCGCCGCACGCCGCCTCTTCGACGCTCTCGGCGACGCGATCGGCTATCGCCTGGGCGCCGAGGGCGAATGGTATTTGCGCTATCGACCCGTCGAAGGCGAGCGGCCGCGCATTCTCTTCACGACCGAAGGCGGAACGGCGGGTGGCGCGTCGCGCCTGGCGTTCGCCGTACGCGATCGGCACGCGGTCGATGCGGCGGCAAGCGCGGCTGCGGCCGCCGGCGCGCGCGCCGTGGAAGCGCCGGGGCTCAATCCCGAATACGGCGAGGACTGTTACGCGGCATTCTTCGACGACGCCGACGGCAATCGCTACGAAATCGTGGCCGACGCGGAGGCGCTGCGGCCGCCGCGAATCGCGCGCCTTTGGCGCGCGCGCGTTCGCCGCGGGCAGCTGCGACCGTATCGCCGCTACATTCGCGAAACGGGATTGAACGATTACCGCATCACGGAGGGCAATCGCGGCGCGTGGATTCTCAGCACCGAAAGCGAGGATCGCGAAGAAGTGGCGACGCTCTCGTTTTGGGACTCGCGCGAAGCGATCGTGCGCTTCGCCGGCGAGCCGATCGAACGCGCGCAATATTATCCCGAAGACGACCGCTATCTGCTCGACCGCCCCGAGACGGTCGAGCATTTCGATATCGAGTGAGCGGGGCGGCCTAGATCTTGCGCGAGATCGATTTCGCCTGCATGAAGAGCAGCAGATAGTCGCGACCGCCGGCCTTGCTGTCGGTGCCCGACATGTTGAAGCCGCCGAACGGATGCGCGCCCACCATCGCGCCGGTGCTCTTGCGGTTGAAATACAGATTGCCGACGAAGAACTCTTCGCGCGCGCGTTCGATCTTTTTCTCGTCGCTCGAATAGAGCGAGCCCGTCAATCCGAACTCGGTATTGTTGGCGATTTCCATCGCGTGATCGAAATCTTTGGCTTTGATCACCGCAAGCACGGGGCCGAAGATCTCTTCCTGCGCGATCGTCGCATCGGGAGCGACGTCGGCGATCACGGTGGGCTCCAAGAAGTATCCGGCGCCCGGCGCGCGCCCTCCGCCGGCGATCAGCCGCCCTTCTTTCTTGCCCTTTTCGACGTACGACGAAATCGATTTCAACGCCGATTCGTTCACGACCGGGCCCATGTAGTTTTGCGGATCGGTCGGATCGCCGACCGAGATCTTCTCGACGCGATGGCGCAGCTTCTCGACGAACTCGTCGTAGATGCTCGCGTCGACGATCGCGCGCGAGCACGCCGAACACTTCTGTCCTTGGAAGCCGAAGGCCGACACGGCGACGCCTTCTACCGCGGCGTCGATATCGGCGTCGGCGGCGACCACGATCGAATCCTTGCCGCCCATCTCGGCGACGACGCGCTTGATCCACTTCTGCCCCGGCTGGGGTTTGGCGGCGAGCTCGTTGATGTGCAGTCCGACCTCTTTCGAGCCGGTGAACGAAATGAAGCGAATCTGCGGGTGCGAAACGATCAGGTCGCCGATCTCGCTGCCCGAGCCCGGAACGAAGTTCACCACACCGTGCGGCACGCCGACTTCTTCGAGCAGGTCGACGAACCACGCGGCGACGATCGCCGAATCGCTCGACGGCTTGAGCACCACGGTGTTGCCGGTGACGATGGCGGCGGCGGTCATGCCCATCATGATCGCGCCCGCAAAGTTCCACGGCGGAATCACGGCGCCGACGCCGAGCGGAATGTAGACCATCTCGTTGCGTTCGCCTTCGATCGGGACGACCGGATGCGGCTGCCCGTAACGCAGCGCCTCGCGCGCGTAGAACTCCAGGAAATCGATCGACTCGGCGATGTCGCCGTCGGCCTCGGGCCAGCTCTTTCCGACTTCGTACACCAGCAGCGCGTCGTAGGCGTAGCGCCGCTCGCGCAGGAGCGCGGCGGCCTTGAAGAGATACTGCGCCCGGTCTTCGAGCGTCAGGCGCTTCCACGATTCGAAGGCCTTGGCGGCGGCGTCGATCGCCTCGCGCGCCTGTTCTTTGGAGGCCGAACTCGTGAGGCCCACGATCTCGTGCGGATTGGCGGGATTGATCGAGCGGATCTTTTTGTCGGTCTCGATGCGGCGCCCGCCGATGACCAGCGGATAGTGCTTACCAAAGGCCGCCTTGACCTCGCCGAGCGCCTGCCGCATGGCGGCGGCATCGGCCGGGTCGGTGAAGTTCTTGATGATTTCGTTCTTGAAGGGCGCGATGCGCTCGAGTGTGCTCGTCATGCCCTCTCTATACCAGGCCGGCGGCGCCGACCCTTGAGGCCCCGCCTTCCCGACCTATTCACTAGCGGGGCCTCGCCGGCCGTGCGAGAATTGCCGGGTTATGACGTACGACATCGCGATCGTGGGGGGCGGCATCGTCGGGCTGGCGACGGCCCGCGAGCTTTTGACCCGGCACCCCGCGCTGAAGCTGATCCTGCTCGAAAAGGACGACATTCTCGCCGCCCAGCAGACCGGGCACAACAGCGGCGTCATCCACTCCGGCATCTACTACAAGCCCGGCTCGCTCAAGGCGAAGCTGTGCGTCGAAGGCCGCAAGCTGCTCTGGGAGTACTGCGACGCCAAGAAGATCCCGTACAACAACGTCGGGAAGCTGATCGTCGCGACCGAGGAGCACGAGCTCCCGTTGCTCGACGATCTCTATCAGCGCGGACTCGCCAACGGCATCGACACGCTCGAGATCGTCGACGCGGCCGGGATCGCGGAACGCGAACCCCACTGCCGCGGCATCAAGGCCATTTACTCGCCGGTGACGGGGATCATCGATTACGGCGTCGTCTCCCAAAGCTACGCGCAGGACGCGCGGGCGATGGGCGGCACGATCGAGACGGGGCGCCCCGTCGACGCCATCGAGCGGCGCGGCGCCTCCACGATTCTGACCACGCCCAAGGGCGAGGTCGAGGCGAAATACGTCATCACGTGCGGCGGCCTTCAATCCGACCGGCTGGCGAAGATGACCGGCGGCAGCACCGATCCCAAGATCGTGCCGTTCCGCGGCGACTACCTGATCCTCAAGCCCGAAAAGCGCTACCTGGTGAAGGGCAACATCTATCCGGTCCCCGATCCGAGCTTCCCGTTCTTGGGCGTCCACTTCACGCCGCGCATGAACGGCGACATTTGGCTGGGGCCGAACGCCGTGCTGGCCTTCGCCCGCGAAGGCTACAGTTTCACCACGATCAACCTCGGCGATCTCTTCGAGACGCTGACGTACTCGGGATTCGTGAAACTGGCGGGCAAGTATCTCTCGACCGGACTGGGCGAGATGTACCGCGACGTCGTCCGTTCCGCATACGTCAAAGCGCTGCAGCGGTACATTCCCGAACTGACCGTCGACGATACGCTGGTCGGGCCCTCGGGCGTCCGCGCGCAAGCGATGATGAGCGACGGCTCGCTGGTCGACGACTTCGTCTTCGACGGCGACGCCGGCGTGGTCCACGTTCGCAACGCGCCCTCGCCCGCGGCCACCTCGTCGCTGGCCATCGGCCGCTACATCGCCGACGACGCCGACCAGCGCTTCGGCCTCGGAGCGGCCGCGGCCGCCGTGTGATCGTCCGGCCGGCCGTTCCCGCCGATCTCGACGATATTCTCGCGCTCTTCGACGCCGTCGCCGAAGAGCGCGTCTTTATCGGCACCGAGCCGGGCTACGACCGCGAACGCAAGCGGCGCGGCCTGGCCGAGACGATCGCGCATCCCCGCCGCCTCCTGCTGGTCGCGCGCGACGATGCTGGAAAGCTCGCCGGCCATCTGGCAATCTACGAGCGCGAGGAACTGGGGCACGAACTCGGCATGATGGTCGAGGCCGCGCAGCGAGGCCGCGGCGTCGGTTCGGCGTTGCTCGATGCGGCCGTTGCGTGGGCGCGCTCGAACGGCCTGACGGCGCTGCATCTCTTCGTCTTTCCGCACAACGAACGCGCCCTGGCGCTTTACCGCGGGGCGGGTTTCGTAGAAATCGAGCGCTACGAACGGGACGTGACGCGCCGCAGCGGCGAAGTGTGGGATACGATCCTCATGCGCAAGGAGTTGTAGCAGGTGAATCAAGTGCGGGCGGCCGGTATCGCCGCGTTCTTTCTGGGCATCGGGTTGGCCGGCGAGCCGCTCGATCCGATCGGCGCGCTCATGGCGTTCGTCGCCGTCGCGATCCTCACCGTCGCCCTCGAGCGCCCCGGCAGCGCCTTGCAAACCTTCGTGGTCGGGTTCTTCGGCGTCTTACTCTCCTCGGTGCTGCAACACGCGCTGCCCGGCGGCGCCGTCGCCAGCGCCCTCCATCCGGCACTGGTCGCGCAGCGTCTCTACTTCGGGCTCTACCCGGGCAGCGGCGTCGTCGCCGTCGGTCTCGGCCTGCTCGCCGCGTCGTCGCTGGGCCGAAAGAACGCTCCCGCCGCGATTGCCGTCATCGGAACCGCCGTCGGAATCGCGCTCTTCTTCCTGCTGTAGCGGCGGGGTCCTAACTCTTCGCGCGCGAGCGCGCGGCGCGCCAGCCGAAGTACGCACCGATCGCACCGCTGCAGAAATCGACCAGCACGCCGAAGAGCGCGTACGCGACCAGGATCGTTCGCGTGATCTCGGGGCCGGGGCGTGCCGGCCCGATCAGCGCGGCGACGTACCACCCGAGCGTGGCTTCGGCGACGGCTGCGATCAGCAGCGCGACGAGCGCGCGCGCGAACGGCAGCGTACGGCCGGCGTAGATGCCCATCAGTACGAAGAGCACCACGCCCAGTATTTCGAACTGCCCGTAGTTGAAATGGAAGCCGGCCGCAAGCGCGGCGCCCGTGGCGTCAAAGAGCACCGCGATCGCCGCCATCGCCAGCCCGAGCCGCAGCATCACCGCGCCCCCGTCAACGACCGCGCGAACGATTCGACGCGTTGCGCTGCCGCTTGACCCCGCTCGCCCGCGTACGCGTCGATGAGCGCGCTGCCGACGATGACGCCGTCGGCCAGCCCGGCCAGCGTGGCGACGTGCTCCGGGCGGCTCACGCCGAAACCGACCGCGAGGGGCATATCCGTAACGCCGCGCAGCATCGCGATCTGCGCGCGCAGCGGATCGAAATCGGGCGTGCTGCCCGCGCCGGTAACGCCCAGGCGCGACACCACGTACACGAACCCCGTGGCCGCTTCGCCGATGCGCTTCGCGCGCTCGCGCCCGGTAGAAGGCGCGACCAAGAGCGGCAATTCGAGCCCATGACGGTGTAGTGCGCCTGCCAGCTCGCCGATCTCCTCTAACGCTACGTCGGGAACGATCGCCCCCGATGCGCCCGCAGCCGCCGCTTCGGCCGCAAATCGCTCGATGCCGTAGCGATACACGGGATTGAAATAGGTGAAGAGCACCACCGGCGCGCTGCCGGCGTCGCGCGCGCGGCGCACTACGGCGAGCACGTCGCCCAGGCGCGTGCCGGAGGCGAGCGCGCGCTGCGCCGCAGCGGCGACGGTCGGGCCGTCGGCCAGCGGGTCGCCGTAGGGAATGCCGACCTCGATGAGGTCGGCTCCCGCGCGCGTCAGCGCGGTCAGAATCGCTTCGGTGGTCGGGAGATCCGGATCGCCGGCCATCACGTACGGCACGAAGGCCGGCCGCCCTTGCGCGCGGCTGCGCGCGAACGCATCGGCGATCACGCGCCGCCGCCGGCGTGCTGCAGTTGCCCGATATCCTTATCGCCGCGGCCGCTCAGATTCACCAGAATCAGGTCGCCGGGGCCGCGCTGCGCGGCGAGCTCGCGCGCGAACGCGATCGCGTGGGCGCTCTCCAGCGCCGGAACGATGCCTTCGGCGCGCGCGAACGCATGAAACGCTTCCAGCGCCTGCGCGTCGGTGACGCCGACGTAGCGCGCGCGGCCGCTTTCCTTGAGAAATGCGTGCTCGGGACCGACGCCGGGATAGTCGAGTCCGGCGCTGATCGAATGCGTCTCGCGGACTTGGCCTTCGTCGGTTTGCAGCAGATACGAACGCGAGCCATGAAGCACGCCGACGCTGCCGGCACCCAGCGACGCAGCGGTGCGTTCCGACGCCACGCCTTCGCCCGCCGCTTCGACGCCCCACAAGCGCACGCTTTCGTCGTCCACGAAGCCGGCGAAGATGCCCATCGCGTTGCTGCCGCCTCCCACGCACGCGATCACGTCGCTGGGAAGCCGCCCGTAGCGTTCCAGCGTTTGCCGCCGCGCTTCGACGCCGATGACCTTCTGAAACTCGCGGACCATGTACGGATACGGGTGCGCGCCGACGACGCTGCCGATGACGTAGAACGTGTCCTCCACGCGTTCGGCCCAAATGCGAAACGCTTCGTTGGTGGCGTCCTTGAGCGTCTGCGTGCCGCCCGTCACCGGATGAACCGTCGCGCCGAGCAGCCGCATGATGTAGACGTTGAGCGCTTGGCGTTCGACGTCGACGGCACCCATGTACACGTCGACGGGAAGCCCGAACTTCGCCCCGACGGTCGCCGTCGCGACGCCGTGCTGCCCCGCGCCGGTCTCGGCGATCAGGCGACGCTTGCCCATGCGTTTGGCCAGCAGCGCCTGGCCGACGGTATTGTTGATCTTGTGCGCGCCGGTGTGGTTGGTATCTTCGCGCTTGAGCAAGAGCGGCACGGCCGACAGGCCGGCGGCGTAGCGCTCGGCCCGGTAGAGCGGCGACGGCCGTCCGACGAAATCGCGGAGCATCGCGTGGTACTCGTCCCAGAACGACGGATCGCCGAAGGCTTCGCCCATGGCCCGCTCGAGCTCGTCGAGGGCCGCGATCAGCACTTCGGGAACGAAGCGGCCGCCGAAGGCGCCGAAATACCCGCGCGAATCGGGAGTCAGCGAGCGCACGACACTCCTCTCACGGCGCCGACGAACGCGCGCATCTTCGCCGCGTCCTTGCGTCCCGCCGTCTCGATCCCGGAACGCACGTCGACGCCGAACGGATGCACGCTCTCCACACAGCTCCCGACGTTCTGCGCGGTCAAGCCGCCGGCGACGACCACGTCGCGCCGCCGCGCAATGGCGGCGGTGCGCTCCCAAACGAAGCGCTCGCCGGTGCCGCCCGCGAGCTCGTTCGAGTGCGTGTCGAAGAGCAGGCGCGCGCGCGCGAACCGCTGCGAGCGCGCTTCGAGGCTGTGCGCCGTGTCGGCATCGCCGACGTGGATGGCCTTGATGCAGCGAGGTCCGGCGCCGTCGAGCGTCGCCGGCGTTTCGCTTCCGCTGAACTGCAGCCACGCCGTCGGGAAGAGCGCGCGCACGGCGGCGATCTCGCCGGCTTCCGGGTCGACCAGCACGGCGACCGGCTCGATCGCCAGCTCGCCGATGCGCGCCGCGATCTCTTCGGCCGCGTGCCGCGCGATGCGGCGCGGAGAGGGGGCGAAGATCATGCCGAAGGCATCGGCACCGCATTGCGCGGCGAGCCGCGCGTCGTCGAACGACGTGCAGCCGCAGAACTTCACCCAGGTACGCATCGCTCCAACCGTGCGCCGGAGCGCAACGTCTCGATCAGCCCCGAAGGATCGTCCGAGCGCATCAGGGCTTCGCCGACGAGAAACCCTTGAGCGCCTGCGGCGCGCAGACGGGCGACGTCCGAGGCGTCGCGCATGCCGCTCTCGCTGATCTTGAAGATGCCCTCGGGCACCTTGGGCAGCAAGTGTTCGCTGACGGCCAAATCGGTGACGAGCGTTCGCAGGTTGCGGTTGTTGATGCCGATCAAGCTCGCTCCCGCGTCGACCGCGCGGCGCACTTGGGTCTCGTCGTGTGCCTCCACGAGCACGTCGAGCGCGTACTGCCGCGCTTCGTCCATGCAGGCGCGAAGCGCTTCGTCGTCCATGCCGGCGACGATCAGCAGCAGGCAGTCCGCGCCGTACGCGGCCGACTGGGCCACGTGGTAGCGCGTCCAGATGAAGTCCTTGCGCAGGAGCGGGCGCGAGCTCGCCGCGCGTACGGCGCCCAAATACGAGAGGTCGCCCAAGAAGTGATCGCTTTCCGTGATGACGCTGATCGCGTCCGCGCCCGCGCCTTCGTACACGCGTGCGATGGCCGGCGGATCGAAGTTGCGCGCGATCAGCCCGGCCGAAGGCGACGCGCGCTTGATCTCGGTCACGATCGCCGCGCCGCTGGCCCCGCGCAGCGCCTCCAGAAATCCGCGCCGCCCCGGTACGCTCTGCAGCGCGCGGGCGCGCAGCTCCTCGTACCCCTCGCGCGCTTGCTCCCGTGCGAGCAGCTCGGCTTTGGCGGCGTAGATCTTCTGCAGCGTGTCAGCCATGAAGCGAATACTCCTTTGCACGCTCGAACGTGCGCAACGCCGCGCCGCTTTCGAGGATCGCGCGAGCCCGGTCGATCGCCTCGTCGAGACGCTCGTGCGCTCCGGCGGCTTGCAGGGCGACCGCGGCGTTGAGAGCGACGACGTTCGACGCCGGCGATGGCTCTCCGCCGAGGATGCTCCAGAAGGCGTCGCGGCAGGCTTCGACCGAGCGCCCTACGATCGCCGCGAGCGCCACGTCGATCCCGTAGTCGCGCGGATCGAGCAGCCACCGCCGGGCGCCCCGCTCGTCGAACGAGTGCACGATCGTCGGCACGTCGCCGGCGACCTCGTCGAGACCGTTGGTACCGTGGACGACCGCACCGCGCTCGACCCCCAGTTCGCGCAAAACGCTGGCGAGGCTCTCCGCCAAGCTCTCGCGCGCGACGCCCACGACGGCGTAGTTCGCGCGCGCGGGATTCGTCAGCGGGCCGAGGATGTTGAAGATCGTGCGCACGCCGAGTTCGCGGCGCACCGGCCCGACGTTGCGCATCGCCGGATGATAGCGCGGCGCGAAGAGAAACGCGAAGCCGGCCTCGCGCAGCATGGCGCTCGCAACGGCCGGGGAGACTTCGATGGCGAGGCCGGCGGCCTCGAGCACGTCGGCGCTGCCGCACGCGCTCGAGGCGGCACGGTTGCCGTGCTTGGCGACGGGAAGGCCGCACGCCGCGACGACGAGCGCCGCCATGGTGGAGATGTTGATGGTGTTCGCACCGTCGCCGCCGGTGCCGACGACGTCGACGACCGCGGGCAGATCGTGCTCGACGTGAAGGCTGCGTTCGCGCATCGCGCGCGCGGCGCCGACGATTTCGGCGACGGTCTCGCCCTTTGCGGCCAGAGCGACGAGCACGCCGGCCGCTTGGACCGGCGTGACCGTTGCATCCATCACCTCGCCGACGAACGCCGAGGCGTCGTCGCTGCCGAGATCTTCGCCCGCGATGAGGCGCCGCAAGAGCGGCGCGTATGCCGACACCGTACCCGTGCCGTAAGCGGCGCGGTTACTTGACGATTTCGATCAGCGACAGCTCGGCGGCGTCGCCGTTGCGAACGCGGGTCTTGGTGATCCGCGTGTAGCCGCCGGTGCGGCCCTTCAGAGCCGGCGCGATCTGCTCGACGAGCTTCTTCACGACGGCCGGTTCGGTGATGAACTCGGCCAAGCGGCGACGGGCGGCGAGATCGCCCTCCATCGCCGTCGTGATGAGCCGCTCCGCGACCCGGCCGATCTCTTTGGCTTTCGCCGAGGTCGTCTCGATCTTTTCGTGCTTGAAGAGCGAAGTCGCGAGGTTTCTCAGCAACGCCTTGCGGTGCCCGTCGGTGCGGGAAAGGCGTTTGTACGCGATTTGATGCGGCATTCGTTTCTCACGCTACGGCTGGCGCAGCGAGAGCCCCCTCTCTAAGAGCACTTGCTTGATTTCGTCGAGCGACTTCTTGCCGAAGTTGCGCATCTTCATGATCTCGTCTTCGGTGAGATCGAGGAGTTCGGAGACCTTCGAGATGCCGGCGCGCTTGAGGCAGTTGAACGAGCGCACCGACAGGTTGAGCGACTCCACCGGAATGTCCCACTCGTTGGGGGGCGCTTCCGGCAGCGGCTCCGCGCGATTGGTGAACGAGACGAACAGATCGAGCTGTTCTTGCATGATCGCCGCCGACGTGGAAAGCGCCTCGTCGGGCGTGATCGAGCCGTTCGTTTCGATTTCGATGGTCAGGCGATCGAAATCGACGCTCTGGCCGACGCGCGTGTCGTCGACGGTAAAGTTGACCTTGCGAATCGGCGAGAAGATCGAATCGAGCGGGATCAGGCCGATCATGTGCTCGATGTTGCGCTGCTTGTCGGCCATCACGTAGCCGCGGCCCTTCTCGATGCCGATCTCCATCGACAGCTTGGCGTCCTTCGCCGAAAGCGTCGCGAGGCGGTAGCCCGGCTCGAGGATCTCGACGTCGGCGTCCGGCGTGATATCGGCTGCCGTGACGTCGCGCGCGCCGCTGACGCTCAGCGTGAGGATCTTCGGCTCTTCGGTGTTCAACTTCACGGGCAGGCCCTTGAGGTTGAGCATGAGCGCGATCGTGTCTTCCACCATTCCGGGAATGGTCGAGAACTCGTGCAGCACGCCGTCGATCTTCATGTAGGTGACCGCCGCGCCCGGGATCGAGCTGAGCAGAATGCGGCGAAGCGCGTTGCCGAGCGTGATGCCGAAGCCGCGCTCCAGCGGCTCGATCACGAACTTGGCGTAATTGTCCCGGCGCTCGCGAACTTCGATCGTCGCGCCCGCGGGCATTTCGAGCATAGTCATGGTAATGTTCGTAGGTCCTTTGTTGCCGCTTACGTTATCCGTCGCCCGACCCACGGACCACGATCGTACGCCTAGCAGCGGGTAGTAGTAATTTTAAACCGTTGGCCAGCGCCCCGGTAAGGATTTTTGTGTCTGGTTAGGCGCCGGTGGGTGAAGTGGACTGGCGTCCACGAACCCGCCGGCAACGACACCAGGCGCGAAAAGCCTACCGGCTATAGTATTCGACGATGAGCTGCTCGTCGACGGGGGTGTCGATCTGTTCCCTCGACGGCAACTGCAGCACTTTGCCGCTCTTCTCTTGGTCGTTCCACTCCAGCCACTCGGGCGGGCGGCGGCTCGCCGCGACTTCGAGATTCGCCGCGAAGACCGGCGACTTGAGGCTGCGCTCGCCGATCGTGAGCACGTCGCCCGGACGCACGATGAACGACGGCACGTTGACGATGCGGCCGTTGACGCGGAAGTGCCGGTGCGTGACGAGCTGACGCGCCTGCGCGCGGCTGTTGGCGAGATTCAAACGGTAGACCACGTTGTCGAGGCGGCGTTCGAGCAGCTGCAAGAACGTCCGGCCGGTTTGTCCCGGAACGCGGGCCGCCTCGCGGAAGTAGTTCTCGAACTGCGTCTCGTGCACGCCGTAGTAGCGGCGCATCTTCTGCTTCTCGCGCAGCTGGCGGCCGTACTCGGAAACCTTCGTGCGGCTTTTCCCGGCCGTCTTCTGGCCCGGGGCCGTGCCGCGCCGCTCGACGGCGCACTTTTTCGAAAGGCAGCGATCGCCTTTGAGGAAGAGCTTGATCTTTTCGCCGGTCTTGCTCGACGCGGTTTCGCGGCGGCACAGGCGGCAGACGGGTCCAGTATATCGCGACATGTACGATCCTTAAACGCGGCGGCGCTTCGGAGGGCGGCAGCCGTTGTGCGGAATGGGCGTGACGTCCTTGATCATCGTGATCTCGAGCCCGGCGGCCTGGAGCGAGCGGATTGCCGCTTCGCGCCCCGCGCCCGGACCCTTGACCAGCACTTCGGTCGACTTCATGCCGTGTTCCATCGCTTTGCGCGCGGCCGCCTCGGCGGCCATCTGCGCGGCGAACGGCGTCGACTTCTTCGAGCCCTTGAAGCCGAGATTTCCGGCCGAGGCCCACGAGACGACGTTACCGTGCGGGTCGCTGATCGTGACGATCGTGTTATTGAACGAGGCGTGGACGTGCGTCACGCCCGATTGGACGTTCTTGACCTCGCGCTTGCGGCGCGTTTTGGTTTGCTTCTTGGCAGCCAACGAAATCTCCGAATCGACCCAGCGCGAGCGCGCCGGGGCGGTTTATCCTTCCCCGAACGACGGGGTGTCGTCGCCTCGACCCCTTACGGGATCTGGTGATTGCCGCGAGCGCTCGGCGATTGCGCTCGCGTCCCGGCCGGGTGGCCGGGGGCAATTATGCCGCGTGGTAGCCTGAGAGAAGGCACCAAGGAGGTATCTTACCGTAGGGCGCGCTTCCGGTCAACAGTCCTAGTCGGCAACCCCTGGGACGCACGCGGGGCCCGGCCTGACGGCCGAGCCCCGTGTCGCTTGGTCTACGCAGAGGGCTAGAACTTGATGCCCAAGCCCGCGTAGGGTCCGTTGATGCTGTACGAGATCGGAGCGTTGTTCTTGTTCGCCCCGTTCTGGCCGATGTACCCGGCATCGAGGAAGACCGGGCCGAAGACGACCCAGTTCACGCCGACCTGGTACGAGAGCAGGTTGTAGCCGAAGCCGACCGAGGTCGGGTACGGCGGCGTGATGTTGGCGTTGGTGTACGTTCCCTTGTAGTTCGGGAAGTAGTACACGCTGCCGTAGAAGCTCAGCGTCTGGTCGAGGTCGGGCAGCTTTTCGATGCCGACGCCGACGGCGTTGAGGTGGGGATAGCCGTAGCTCGTCGCTCCGCCGATGTAGGCCGCGGCGATATACACGCGCGGATTGAAGATGCGGAAGCCGAGCTTGGCCTGGAAGTCGCGATTGGTGAGCGTCGTCGTCTGCAACGGATAGGCGAACCGCCCGCCGAGCGCGGTGACGAAGCACTGCGGAGCCGTAGCGACCGTCGGGTGAGCGACGCCGCAGTTATGGGTGTACTGGAAGTTGTCGTACTGACCGGCGATCATCATCGGCAGGCTTCCGAGATTGAACTCGAACGCGCCGCGGACTTGCCACGATCCGGTGCTGCCACCGCCGGGGCTGAACTCGTTGTAGACCTTCGGCGAAATGATGTAATCGCCGGCGACGTACAGGTCCTTGTACGCCGGCTTGGGCGGCACCGGCGTCGGCGTCGGCGCGACCGTCGGAACGGGCGTCGGAGCCGGGGTCGGCGGCGGCGGCGGCGTGGCCGGCAGATACCGGACGACGACGACGTGCTGATCGGGAACCCACTGGACGTAGGCGCCCATGCCTTCGGAGATGACGCGAACGGGGACGAGGACGTTGCCTTGATACAACATCGGAGGCACGTCCAGCGGACGCGCTTCGCCGTTGATCATCACCTCGGCTTTACCGACGGTGACCTTCACCTCGGCGCCCGGTTTGCTGACGGTCGCCGTCTTCGTGCCGGCATCGTACGAAACCGTCGCACCCATTTGCTCGAACATCGAGCGCAGCGGGATGAGCACCGTTCCGTTTTTCACGAGTGCGGCCAAGACGCGGCCCTGCTTGAGCACGTCCGGCTTGGAGTACACGTGGTGATCGTTGTAGAGGATCGGAATCTGCCCGGACGGCGGAGTTCCGAAATCGGGTGCGGGCGGCGTCGCGCTCTGGCCTTGAGCCATAGCGTTCAGACCGCAAACCGCGACGAACGCGGCCACCAGCAGCCCCATGCTGATTCGTTTCACAGATAGCCTCCTGTGCGCTGTTGTTGCTTCCATTATGGCACGACCGAGCGTTTGCCCTTCGTCCAAATATCGCAAATTACGCTTAAAATGCAATCGAGGGCCCGGTTTTTCACTACCGGGCCCCCCTTGCCGAGTGCTCAGAACTTGATCCCAAGGCCCACGTACGGCCCGGTGGCCGTCGTATTGACCGGGGCGTTTTGCTTGTTATTGAGCGCGTTGCCCATCCAGCCGAGGTCGATAAACACCGGGCTGCGGCCCACGACGTAGTTGAGCCCCAACTGGTACTTATAGAGCTGGTACGCCAGGGGGATACCGGTGATGTAGGTCCCCTTAATGTTGGGATAATAGTAGAAGCTGCCGTAGAACGAGAGCGGAACCTCGAGATCGGGGAGCTTCTCGATGCCGAACCCGACGTTGTTGAGGTTCGGGTAGCCGTAGTTGTTCGAACGCCAGAGATATCCGATGCCGATGTAGACGCGCGGCTGAAGGACGCGTAGTCCGAGCCTCACGTCCGCATCCGAATCGCGCGCGGTGAACGACGGAACGAACGCCGCGCCGTTGCCGCCGATCACGGTGACGTAGCACTGCGGATTGGGCGGAACTTGCCCCGGCGTCTGACCGCAGTTATGCGGGTAGCTATACTGCTCCCACGATCCTTCGATCATCCAGGGAAGATTGAGCGCGTTGAACTCCATCGCGCCGCGCACCGCCCACGAGTTGTTTCCGGCGTTTCCGGGATCGAAGGCGTTGTAGACTTTCGGTGCGATGATGTAATCGCCGGCCACGTAGATGTCGCGATACGGCGTCGCGACGGGTCGCGGCGTCGGAGTCGGCGGCGGTGGCGGCGGGGGCGCTTCGCTCGGCGGCGGCGACGGCGGCGGCGTCGCGGGCAAATACCGCACCACGACGACGTGCTGATCGGGAACCCACTGCACGTAGGCGCCCATGCCTTCCGAAATCACGCGCACGGGAACGAGCACGTTCCCTTGATAGAGCATCGGCGGAACGTCCAGCGGACGCGATTCGCCGTTGATGACGACCTCCGGCTTGCCGACGGTGACTTGCACCTGCGCGCCGGGTTTGCTCACCGTCGCCGTCTTGCTGGCAGCGTCGTACGATACCGTCGCACCCATTTGTTCGAACATCGAACGCAAGGGTATGAGGACCGTACCGTTCTTCACCAGCGCGGCGAGAACGCGGCCTTGCTTGAGGACGTCGGGTTTGCTGTAGACGTGGTGGTCGTTATAGAGGATGGGAATTTGACCGGACGGCGGCGTACCGAAGTTCGCGGCCGGCATCGAGTCCGACGATTGAGCGACGCCGTTTCCAATGTTTCCTAGCGTCGCCGCCATCGACGGAGCCGCGCAAAGTCCGCACGCGACGAGAATCGCCGCGAGGACTCCGGTGCTCAGTCGTTTCACGAGGGCCTCCTTACTGGGCTGTTGCACCGTACAGGCAAGCGCTCGACGCGCAGGTACCCGCACAATCGCACGATACCCGTTATTCCCTTGCGGCGCAACGTGATAAACGCCAGAGCCAGGCCGTCCCGGCCAGCGTTTCGAGAATCGCCAGCCCGAAAGCGACCCTGGGCCCCTGGGCGGCGCCGGTCACCGAGAGGCGCTGGAGCACTCCCGTCGTGAGCAGCGGCGCGGCAATTTGGGGCAAAATCAGGGCCAGATTCCAAATACCCATTCCCGTCGCAGCCGCCCCCTCGGGCATGACGCGGCAGGCCAGAGCCCAATCCGCGACCAGAAAAATCCCCCATCCCAGGCCGGCCAGGCACGTCGCCGCGACCGCCAGCGCCAAGGTATGCGCCGCAATGAACAGCCCCAGCGCGGCGGCCATGCCCACCGCGCCGATGGTGGCGACGAGGCGCTTATCCATCCGGTCGCTGGGCCGCGCAGCCAGCACCGCCCCCAGCGCGCCGACCAGCGTGAACGCCAGGATCAAAACGCCGCTCTGAAGCCTGGCGGCATTGAGGTCGCGCGGGCCCAGCGTGCCCGCAACGTAAAAGAGCAGGTAGCCGACCAACGTGAAGAATCCGACGTACACCAACGCGCGCGAGATGAAGAGATCGACGAACGCGCGCGTCAGGCGCGGCGCTTCGAACGGACGCTGCGGACGCGGCGTCAAGCCGCGGACGTGCGCGCAGGTCGCGGCACACGTCGCGACCAGCACCGCGCCGATGGCGCTCGCGAGCAGGCGCGCGTCGGCGACGACGCTGGCGAGAATCGCCCCCAGCGCGTTCCCGACGCTTTGCAAGGCCGCCATCCACGACGACGCCCCGCCGGTGCGCGCCGGCTCGACGAAATCGGGAATGATCGCCTGATACGGCCCGATCGCGATATTGAGGGAGAGCTGGAGCAGCACGTACGCGAGCGTCAGCGACGCGAACGTCGTCGCGCCGTAGAAGAATCCGATCGACGCGGCGCCCGCGAGCGCTCCGGTGACGTAAAACTCGATGCGCCGGCTGCCCGCAGTACGGCGCGCGTCGGTCCACCAGCCCACGCCGATCTGCGTGAGGGCCGCGACGCAGGCGCCGATCGTCGCGAGATGGCCGTAGGCGACCATCGGTTCCGACGCGGCGAGCTGCAAGCTGCGCGCTTGCAGCGAGATGCCGAGCAACGCGCCCCAAACGGTTTGAATTCCCAACCAGAAGATCGCGAGTTTGAACGGATTAGGGGTTGGCGCGCGCATACTCGTACTCGGCTAAAGAATCCGCGTCGAAAGCGAGCTCCGGAGCGCAGCCGCGCACCGCGACCGCGCGCACGCCCAGCATGCGATGCGCGTGCTCTTCGAGATGCACGATGCCCAGCCGCCGGAAGAGGAAGCGCACCATCAGCCGCGGGCTCACCAGGCGCGCCATCTGCCACGGATGCTTGCGCGCTTCGAAGAAGCGGCCCGCGATGCGTTCGACCGCCGCCACGGCGCCGGCGGGAAGATAAAAGACGTCGCCGTTGACGACGCGTTCGCCGGCCAGCGCGATGCCCGCCGGCGGCGCTCCCGGAAAGCGCGCGTCGAACGCGGCCTGCTCGCAAAGCGGCATGGCGACGCTCCCGGGCGGTACGCGCCGGACGAAATCGCCGACGCTCTCGCTGCCGACGTACGGCATGTCGCTCGCGGCGTAGAGCAGCGGCACGCCGTCGTCGGGCCACGCGCGCAAGGCTCGCACCAGGTTCTCGGTGCCGGTCGCGCCTTCGTCGACGAAGGCGTCGACGCAAGCGCCGCACGCCGCGCGAACCTCGGCGCCGCCCACCACCGCAATCTGCGTCGCGCCGGCCCCACGCAGCGCGGCGAGGCACCGGTCGAGCATCGTGCGGCCGTGCAGCTCGACGAGCGCCTTTACGCCGGTCCCCGCTGCGCGCGCGTACTCGCCGGCGATCCGGCCTCCGGTGGTGACGACGGCTCTCACGGCTCTCCGAAATCGAAGGCTTGCTGGCGAGTGCCGCTCTCGGGTTCGTCCGCGCCGGTCTGGGCGTGCGCCACGACGGCTTCGGCTTCGTCGCCGTACGCCGCGTCGAGCAGCGCTTCGAACGTCGCGGCGTTCTCTGCGGCCTTGCCATTGGCATGATTGTTGAAGAACACGTAGGTCTCGCGCGTCTGCTCTTCGATCTCGGCGACGCGGCCGGTCCACGGCTCGAGCTCCTCGTCGGTATAGAAGTAGTCGTAGCGGGTCACGTTGCTGCCGCGCCACCACGTCTTGGCATTGCGGCCGTGAAACCGCACGTACCCCACCGGTCCGGTCGCATCCGACGAAGGCCCGAGCAGGCCTTCGAGATGCGGCATGTCGACGTTGCAGTAGCCCGCGTCGAGTTCGCGCAGCAGCTCGAGCGTCTGCGCTCGCTGCCAGCGCGCGTTGCGAAACTCGACCACCACCGGCAGCCCGTCGAACGACTCGACGGCTTTGCGCACGTACGATTCCGCGCCGCCTTCGGGCTTGAACCCGTTGGGAAACTGCAGCAGCACGCACGCCAGCTTCTCGTCCGCGACGACCGGCTCCAGCGCCTCGCACAGGAGCTTCGCATCGTCGTGAACGCGCGACGCCGCCGAGCCCTCCGGCGGATGGGTGACGCTCTGCGGCGCCTTGAAGCTGAAGCGAAAGCCGCGCGGCGTGCGGCGCGCCATCGATTCGACCGTGCGTTGCGACGGCACGCCGTAGTAGCTCGAGTCGATCTCGACCGCTCGAAAGCGCCGCGCGTATCGCGGCAGCATCTGCTCGGGCTTGGTACGCGCGGGGTAGAACGACCCGACCCAGTCTTTGTACGAGAAGCCGCACGTGCCCACGAAGATCATCGCGGCGCGCCTGCCGGCTCGGAGAAGAATGCGGCCGCCCGCGCGACGACGCCAGGCCAGATGCGGTCGTCGGCGCGCCACCCGCGCAGCACCGTGGTCAGCGGGTTCCACGTTCCCGCGAGGTTGAGATGGTTGGCTTGCGGATCGCTCACGAACTCGTGCGCGACGCGGTCGTTCAACGTCGCGGACTCTTCCAGCACCACGCCGTCGCTGCGCCGGTAGCGCGGCACGCGTCCGGCGATCCCCGCGATCGGCACGCCGTCCGGAACGACCCAAGGATCGGCGTCGAGCGTCCAGCGCTTGTCGCCGCGCGCATCGCTTTCCCAGTGGCCCGGCGTGGCGTTGAGCCAGCGGACGAACTCCGACTCGACGTCGATGTCGGCCAGCGCGCTGCGCGAAAAGTGCAGGCGGGCGAAGAACGCCGCGGCGCCGTCGGTAACGACGCCCGCGTTCGGCGTCGCGAGCTGAAAGATCGAGCGCACGCTGGGGACCGGCTGCGAACGCAACAGGCCGCGGGCGAGCAGGCCGCCGGCACTGTAACCGAAGAGCCCGAATCCCTCGCCGCCCGGTCCCCCGGAAGGCTGGCGCTCGAGGAACTCGCGCAACTGGCCGATGCGATCGTGCATCGAGCCCTGGCCGCCGTCGAAGATCGAGCACTCGTACCCGAAGGCGGCAAAACCGGGATGCCCGTGCCGGCCGCCGACCAGGCACTGCAGGTCGTCGGCGGCTTCGTTCCAGCCGGGGATGAGGATTACGCGCATGCGGCGTGCGAAGGGCCCGACATTGTCGAGCCCTTTGTGACTACTTCTTCGCTGCGACCTTCTTCTTGCCGGCCACCGTGCGCTTGGGGCCCTTCCGGGTCCGGGCGTTGGTCTTGGTACGCTGGCCGCGCACCGGCAGGCCGCGCCGGTGGCGCAGGCCGCGGTAGCAGCCGATATCCATCAGGCGCTTGATGTTGCCCTGGACTTCGCGGCGCAAGTCGCCCTCGACGCGCAGCTGCAGCTGGTCGATCGCGTCGCGCAGACGCTTCTCGTCGTCCTCGGTCATCGCTTTGACCCGCGTGTTCGGATCGATGCCGGTATGCGACAGCAGCTTGCGCGCCGTCGTCGGCCCGATGCCGTAGATATAGGTCAGCGCGACCTCGATGCGCTTCTCGCGCGGAAGATCGATACCCGCAATTCTCGCCATTAGCCTTGCACCTGCTTGTGTTTGGGATTGACGTCGCAGATGATCCGCACCTTACCGTGACGGCGGATGATCTTGCACTTTTCGCAAATTTTCTTGACGCTGGGTCGTACTTTCATCGTTCTTCTTCTTTAGACTGACCTATGTGGTTCGGTACGCGGTTCCACCGTGCGACCGTTCGCACGGCAAGCGTTCCATCGGGACGCAATCTCCGGGCCCTTCTCATACGACGGCCTCCTGCGGGGGCCGGTACCGGTCGACCTCCGGGTGCTCCGCGAAATCGCGAAGCGTGAGGATCTTCGGGCCGTCGTCGGTGACGGCTATCGTATGCTCGAAGTGCGCTGCGAGTTTACCATCTGCCGTGACGACTGTCCAGCCGTCCTTGAGGATCTTCACCTGGTACTTGCCCTGGGTGATCATCGGTTCGATCGCCAGGACCAGCCCCGGCCGCAGTTCCATCCCGGTGCCCGGTTTGCCGTAGTTGGGGACCTGCGGCTCCTCGTGCATCTCCCGCCCGACCCCGTGGCCGACCAGCTCCCGGACGACCCCGTAGCCATGATTTTCGGCGTGCGCCTGTACGGCGGCCCCGATGTCGCCGACGTGCCGCCCCACCTGCATCGCCTCGATTCCCGCCATCAGGCACTCCTGCGTGACGTCCATCAGCCGCCGTGCGGCCGCCGAGACGTTGCCGACCGGCACCGTCACCGCGCTATCGCTGACGTAGCCTTCGAGGGTCGTACCGATGTCGATCGAGAGCAGATCGCCCTCTTTCAAAACGCGGGATCCCGGAATGCCGTGCACCACTTCGTCGTTGACCGACGCGCAGATCGAGGCCGTGAAGCCGTGGTAGCCTTTGAACGTCGGGATCCCGCCGCGCTCGCGGATGCCGCGTTCGGCCATCTCGTCGAGTTCGCCGGTGGTGATGCCGGGCCGTGACGGCCTTCATCAAGCCGGTCAATACCGCCGCCGTGATCTTGCCGCTGCGGCGCATCACTTCGATCTCGCGCGCCGACTTCAACGCAATCACGTTAGTGCGCGTGCTCCGTGCCGATCGCGTGAAGGAGCTCGTGCGCCACCGCCGTCGACCGGGCCGAGCGCGTCGACTTCGGCGAGCAGGCCGGCGTCGCGATAGTACGCGACCAGCGGCTTGGTCTGGCGATCGTACACGTCGAGACGATTCGCAACGGTCTCGGGACGGTCGTCCTCGCGCTGGACCAGCGGGCCGCCGTCCTCGTCGTCGATGCCGGCGACGCGCGGCGGATTGGTGATCGAGTTGTAGGTGCGGCCGTTGCGCGGATTGGTCCAGCGCGAGCTCAAGCGCGAAACCAGCGTCGCGCGATCGGCGTCGAAGAGCACTACCGCATCGAGATTCCAGCCCTTGCGAGCCAGCAGCGCGTCGAACGCTTCGGCCTGCGCTACCGTCCGCGGAAAGCCGTCCATGATGAAGCCGGCCGGATGCTTCTCGAGCTCGCCTTCGATCATCGCTATGATCAGCTCGTCGGGCACCAGCGCGCCGCGCGTCATGTAGCCTTCGGCCTCGCGCCCGAGCTCGGTATGCCGCGCGCGATGCTCGCGCAGGATATCGCCGGTCGAGATCTGCGCGACGCCGAAGCGCTCCTGCAGTATCCTGGCCTGCGTACCCTTGCCGGCTCCCGGCGGACCGAGAAAGATCAAACGCACGGTTATCGCTTGATGAAGCCGCGGTAATCGCGCATCGCCAGACGCGCTTCGATCTGGGTGATCGTATCGAGCGCGACGCCGACCACGATGAGCAGCGACGTCGAGCCGAGGTAGAACGTGGTCACCGACAGGCCGCGCTGGAGCGCGCCCGGGAGCACCGCGAGCAAGCCGAGGTAGATCGCCGCCGCGGTGGTGATGCGCAACAGGATCTTGTTGAGGTAGTCGACCGTCGGCTGGCCGGGGCGGATGCCCGGAATGAAGGCGCCGGTCTTCTTCAGGTTGTCGGCGACGTCTCGCGTGTTGAGCACGATCGAGCTGTAGAAGAACGTGAAGATCACGACCAGCAAGAAGTAGACGACGTTATACACGAAGCCGCTGGGCGAGAACCACACGTTGAAGACTTCGGACAGGCCGGCCGCGTTGGTCGGAATCTCGAACGGGCCGAACAGGTGGAAGTACGTCGCCGCCGCCCCGCCGTGGCCGAACCACGAGAGCGCCTGCTGCGGCAGCAGCAGGATCGAGATCGCGAAGATGATCGAGATGACGCCGGCGTTGTTCAGGCGCAGCGGAATGTAGGTGGACCGTCCGGCGAACATCTTGCGGCCGACGACGCGGCGCGCCTGCTGCACCGGAACGCGGCGCTGCCCCTGATACAGGAAGATGATCGAAACGATGATGATCAGCGCGACGACGACGTAGAGCACGATGTTGAGCACCGACTCGGCCCCTTGCGAGGTCGAGGCGAACGTCTGCGTGACGTACTGCGGGAAGCGCAGCACGATGCCGATGAAGATGATCAGCGAGACGCCGTTGCCGATGCCCTTGTCGCTGATCTGCTCGCCGAGCCACATCAGGAAGAGCGTGCCCGCGACCATCGCGACGATGGCGTAGAGCAGATACCACACGCTGCTGTCGTAGAAGACGCCGCTGCGCTGCATGCTGATCGCCATGAACGAGGCCTGCATCGTGGCCAGCACGATCGTCAGCCAGCGCGTGTACTGGCTGATCTTCTTGCGGCCTTCCTCGCCGCCTTTCTTCGCCATCTCTTCGAGCTGCGGCAGCACGACGGTCATGAGCTGCATGATGATCGACGCGTTGATGTAGGGCGTGATGCCCATCGCGATGACCGAAAGCTTCTGCAGCGCGCCGCCCGAGAGGAAGCCGAGCAGGTTGTAGAAGGCGCCGCTCTGCGAGCACTTGCTGCCACTTGGCTTGGTTCACGTTGGGCAGCTGCACGTGGATCATGAAGACGAACCACGCGAAGGCGAAGAGCACGAAGAGCGACCCGCTGCCGGATCTCCGGAACGAGCAGGGCCGCGCGCAGGTTGTTCGAACACCGGCTATTGGGCCTCTTGCCGAGGTGCGCGCCGGCGGCGGCCAGCGCCTCGCGGGCGCTGCCGGAGAAGAGCACGTCGCGGAAGCGCAATCCCGTCGGCAGCGTCTTGCCGGCGTGCGAGCGTTGCCGAGAATCTTCACGCCGTCGCGGACGTCTTTGAGGACGCCCTTCTCGCGCAGCGAGTCCGGCGTGACTTCCACGCTGGCGTCCCACTCGGCGAGCTGGTGCAGGTTGACCACCGCCAAGCGCGTGCGGAAGTGCCCGATGTCGCGGGCCTTCTGCGAGTAGCCGCGCTTATGCGGCAGGCGCCGGGCCCAGGGCGTCTGTCCGCCTTCGAACGCCGGCCCCTTGCCGCCGCCCGAACGCACCGTCTGACCCTTGCCGCCTTCGCCGCCGGTCTTCACCATGCCCGAACCGTGGCCGCGCCCGATGCGCTGGCGCTTCGGCCGGCTGCCCGCGTTCGGCTTGAGCGCGCCGAGTTTCGTGACGCCTTCGCCGGTTCCGGCGAAGGGCGCCGCACCGGCGGCCGCCGCTTTCTTGGTGGATTTCTTCTCTGCCATCGTACTCTCTTATGCTGCGAAGATGTCTTTGACGGTCTTACCGCGCAGCGCCGCGACCTTTTCGGCCGTCTTGAGCGAGCGCAGTGCTTCGACCGTCGCCATGACGACGTTGATCGGATTGGTCGTGCCCAGGCACTTGGTCAGAATGTCGTGGATGCCGGCCAGCTCCAGCACGGCGCGCATCGAGCCGCCGGCGATCACGCCGGTACCGGGTGCGGCCGGCTTGAGCAGCACCGAGGCCGCGCCGATCTGGAAGCGCACTTCGTGCGGAATCGTCTTCTCGACCATCGGAACGACGATCAGGTTCTTCTTGGCCGCTTCGACCGCTTTGCGAATCGCCTCGGGAACTTCGCCGGCTTTGCCGATCGCGAAACCGACCTTGCCCTTGCGGTCGCCCACGACGACGAGCGCGCTGAAGCTGAACCGCTTACCGCCCTTGACGACCTTCGCCACGCGGTTGACGCGGACGACGGTTTCTTCGAATCCACTGTTGTCGCGATCGCGACCGCCACGATATTGCATTTAGAAGTTTAGCCCCGCTTCGCGCGCCGCGTCGGCCAGCGCCGCCACGCGTCCGTGATATTTGTAGCCGCCGCGGTCGAAGACCACGTCGGAGATGCCGGCGGCCTTGGCCTTGGCCGCGATCGCCGCACCCACCGCCTTCGCGGCGTCGACGTTGGTCTTGGAACCGAGCCCCTCGGAGAGCGACTTGTCGAGCGTCGACACGGCGGCCAGCGTGTGGCCCTTCGAATCGTCGACGATCGTCGCGTAGATGTGGTGCAGCGTGCGCCGAACCAGCAGGCGCGGCGACTCGGACGTGCCGGCCAGCTTCTTGCGGATGCGCAGGTGGCGCGAACGCCGCGACTGCTCTTTGGAGTTGCGCGCCATTACTTCTTGCCTGCCTTTCCGGCCTTACCGAGCTTCTTGCGAACCGTCTCGCCGGCGTACCGAATGCCTTTGCCCTTGTACGGCTCGGGCGGACGCAGCCCGCGAATCTCGGCGGCAACCTGGCCGACGGCCTGCTTGTCGATGCCCTCGACGTGGATCTTGTTCTGGCCCTCGACGGAGATCGCGATGCCGGCCGGCGGCTCGAACACCACCGGATGCGAGAAGCCCAACGTGAGGTTCAGCTTCTCGCCCGCCTTGGCGGCGCGAAAGCCGACGCCTTGAATCTCGAGACTCTTGCGAAAGCCCTTGCTCACGCCTTCGATCATGTTGGCGATCAGCGTGCGCGTGAGACCGTGCGCCGAGCGGTGCGACTTGGCGTCGCCCTTGCGCTCCACGATCACGCGGCCGTCTTCCAGCTTCACGTCGACGACCTGCGCCAGAATCGACTGGCGCAACTCGCCCTTGGGCCCCTTGACGTGCACTTCGCCCGAGTCGAACGTGACGTTCACTCCCGAGGGCACGCTGACGGGCATTTTGCCTATGCGAGACATTTCAACTAATCCTTTTCAATCCTTAGCTTGTCGAAGGACCAACTACCACACGTAGGCGAGCACTTCGCCGCCGATGCCGACTTTTTTGGCGCGCTTCCCGGACATGATGCCTTGCGGCGTCGACATGATCACCAGCCCGAGGCCGCCGAGCACGCGCGGGATCTCCGTCTTCCCGGTGTAGACGCGCAAGCCGGGGCGCGAGATGCGGCGCAGGCCCGTGATGATCTTCTCTTTCTCCGGACCGTAGCGCAGCGCGATGCGAATCGTCCCTTGCGGGCCTTCGCTCAGGCGCTCGAAACTATCGATGAAGCCCTCGTCCTTGAGGATCTGAGCGATCGCGTGCTTCGTGCGCGACGCCGGAACGTCGACCGTCTTGTGGTTGGCCGTGTTCGCGTTGCGAATGCGCGTGAGCATGTCGGCGATGGGATCGGTTACTGCTGCCATTTAAAACATATCCTCTGAGGAGCTACCACGAAGCCTTGGTGATGCCGGGCACGACGCCTTTGTGCGCGTTCTCGCGGAAGCAGATGCGGCACATGGCGAACTTGCGCAGGTACCCGCGCGGACGCCCGCAGATCTTGCAGCGGTTGTGAGCGCGAACCGAAAACTTCGGCGCGCGCTGCGACTTGACGATCATGCTGGTCTTGGCCACTAGCTGCGTCCTTTCTGGAGCGGCAGACCCATCGCGACGAGGAACTCCGACGCTTCTTCGTCGGACTTCGCCGTGGTCACGATCGTGATATCCATGCCGCGCGTCTTATCGACCTTGTCGTAGTTGATCTCGGGAAAGACGAGCTGCTCCCGAAGACCGAGATTGTAGTTGCCGCGACCGTCGAACGATTTCGTCGGAAGCCCGCGAAAATCGCGGATGCGCGGAAGAACGACGTTGAAGAGCTTATCGAGGAACACGTACATGCGGTCGCCGCGCAGGGTCACCTTCGCGCCGATGTTCATGCCTTCGCGCAGCTTGAACGCCGCGATCGACTTCTTCGCCTTGGTCACCACCGGCTTCTGGCCGGCGATGGCGGTGAGCTCGTTCAAGGCCGCGTCGAGCGATTTCGGGTTGGCGATCGCCTCCCCGACGCTCATATTGATGACGACCTTCTCCAGCTTGGGAATCTGGTTGACGTTCTTGTAGCCGAAACGCTCCTGCAGCTGATTGCGCACTTGCGCGTCGTACTTCTCTCTCAGACGTTCGGCCACGTTACGCTCCCTTCGCCGATTCGCGCGCGGGCTCGCCGCAGCGCGCGCAGACGCGGTGCACCAGGCCGTCCGAGGTGCGCTTGTGGCGCAGCCGCGTCGGAGCCTTGCACTTCTCGCAGACGTACATCAGCGCGGACATCGGCAGCGGCGCTTCTTTTTCGACGATGCCGCCGGTCTGCATGGCGCCGCCCATATTGCCGGACTGCGAGCCCTGCTTGGTGTGGCGCTTGACGACGTTGATGCCTTCGACCGTAACGGTGCCGGAATCCGGGCGCACGGCCTTCACGGTGCCGCGCTTCCCTTTCTCCTTGCCGCGGCGAACCATGACGGTGTCGCCTTTGAGCAGGTTTGCCATGAGCTAGAGTACCTCCGGCGCGAGCGAGGCGATCTTCAAGAAGCCCCGGTCGCGCAGCTCGCGCATGACCGGTCCGAAGACGCGCGTCCCACGCGGATCCAAATTGTCTTTTTCGCCTTTGATGATCACGCAGGCGTTGTCGTCGCAGCGAACCACCGAGCCGTCGGTGCGGCGGATCGGCGCGCTCGTGCGCACGATCACCGCCTTGACGACTTGGCCTTTCTTGACCGCGGCGCCGGGAATGGCGCTCTTGACGGTTCCCACGATCACGTCGCCGACGTGCGCGTAGGCGTGACGGCTTCCGCCCGAGATGTGGATCACGAGCAGCTCGCGAGCGCCGGAATTATCGGCGACCTTCAGCCGGGTTTCTTGCTGAATCACTTCGCACGCTCCACGATCTCGACCAGACGCCAGCGCTTCTCGCGCGAAAGCGGACGGCACTCCATGATGCGGACCACGTCGCCGACGTTGGCCTCGTTCCGTTCGTCGTGCGCCTTGAAGCGCGTCGACTTGCGGATGATTTTGCCGTACGTCGGATGCGGGACGCGAGTCTCCGCGACCACGACGATGGTCTTGTCCATTTTGTTCGACGCGACCCGGCCTTGCTTGACGCGGCGCGCCGAGCGCTCTTCGCGCGTCTCGCTATGCTGCTCCATGTTGCTCCATTGCCATGCGCTTCTCGGAGATGACGGTTTGAATTTGGGCGTACGTGCGGCGCATCGCGCGGATCTTGCTGAAATCCGTCAGATGGCCGGTGCGCAGGGCGAAGCGCAGGTTGAAGAGCTCCGACTTCGCGTCGCGAGCCTTCTGCTGCAGCTCCTCGATCGTGAGACCGCGCAGTTCGCTTAGATCGTTCTTACTCATGACCAGCCGCCTCCTCGCGAGAAACGATCTTGGTGCCGATCGGCAGTTTGGCCGCGGCGCGGCGCAGCGCTTCGCGCGCGACGTCCTCGGCCACGCCCGACAACTCGAAGAGCACGCGCCCGGGGCGCACGACGGCGACCCAGAACTCGGGATTTCCCTTGCCGGCGCCCATGCGGACTTCGGCGGGCTTCTTCGTCACCGGCTTGTCGGGAAAGACTTTGATCCACACTTTGCCGCCGCGCTTGATGTGACGGGTCATCGCGATACGCGCCGCTTCGATCTGCCGGTTGGTCATCCAACACGGTTCCATCGCCTGCAGGCCGTAATCGCCGAACGTCAGCGTGCTGCCGCGCAGCGCCTTGCCGGTCATCCGGCCGCGCTGCACCTTGCGCCATTTGACGCGTTTGGGAGTCAACATTACTCAACGACCTCGCCTTCGGGAAACACGACCTCGGCGGCCGACTCGGCCGGGCGCTCCGCCACGACCTCGCCAGCCGGCGTCTCGATCGGCGCCTCGACCGGTACGTCCGCAGCGACGGGTTCCGCATCGGCGACCAAGCGGTCGACGATCGACTCCGGCGCGGCTTCCTGCGGCAACGCCGCTTCGGTCAACGCTTGCGCCTCGCTCTCGTGCTGCGGCACGCGAATCAGCGCCGCTTCGGCTTCCGACTCGCCGGGAAGAACGGGGGCTGCCGGCGCTGCGGCTACCGCAGGAGCGGGCATCGCGGGCTGTTGCACCGGACCGCCCGGCCCGCCCGGTCCGCGGCCGCGTCCGCGTCCGCCGCGCTCGCGGCGCTCGCGGAAACCGCCGCGCTCGCCGCGGTCGCGCAGGGCGCCGTCGCGAGGCTGGTCGGGGAGCACTTCGCCGCGATACACCCACACTTTGACGCCGATGCGCCCGAACGTGGTGAACGCTTCGACGTGCGCGTAATCGATATCGGCGCGCAGCGTGTGCAGCGGCACCTTGCCGTCGGCGTTACGCTCGGTGCGCGCGATTTCGGCGCCGCCCAGGCGGCCCGAAACCTGCACCTTGACGCCGCGCGCGCCGGCCTTCATCGTGCGCATGATCGCCTGCTTCATCGCACGGCGGAAAGCGATGCGCTTCTCGAGCTGGTCGACGATGTTCTGGGCGACCAGACGCGCGTCGAGCTCGGGATGCTTGATCTCCATCACGTTGACCGCGACGCTCTTGCCCGTCAGCTTTTCGAGGTTCTTGCGAATCTCTTCGATGCCGACGCCGCGCTTGCCGATGATGATACCCGGCTTGGCGGTGTTCACGATCACGCGCGCCTGATTGGCGCGGCGTTCGATCTCGATCTTGCTGATCGCCGCCGAGCGCATCCACTTGTTGAAGAAGTTGCGAATCGCGACGTCTTCGTGCAGCCAATCGATGTAATGCTTTTTCTCGAACCAGCGGCTGTCCCAGGTACGCGTGATGCCCAGGCGCAGACCGACCGGATGAATCTTCTGTCCCATACTTACTTCGCAGCCTCCGTCGCTTTCGAGGCCGCAGCCTTAGCGGTGCGCTTGCGCGCGGTAGTGGTCTTCGGCACCGAGCCCGTGCCGCGCGCCGCGGTGCGGCGTCCGGTGCGGGTGACGGCGATGGAGGCGCCTGCGCGCTTGCGACGCGGCTTGGCCGGCGGCTGCTCGCTCACCATGACGGTGACGTGCGAGAGGCGCTTGCGCTTGAAGTACGCGCGGCCTTGGGCGCGCGGATCCAATCGCTTGGTGAAGCGTCCGCCCGGGCCGCCGTCGACGGTAATCCGCGCGACGTACAGCTCGTCGGTATTCATGTCGTGGTTGTTGCCGGCGTTGGCGACCGCGCTGCGCAGCAGCTTCTCGATCGGCTCGGCGGCGTAGACGTCGGCGAACTTCAACAGCACCAGCGCCTCGCGAACGGACTTGCCGCGAATCGCGTCGGCGACGCGGCGAAGCTTGCGGGGAGCGGTGCGCACGAAGCGCAGATGGGCCACCGCGTGCTGGCGGTCGGCGGGCGCGGGCGTCGCTTGGGCGGTCACGATTTCACCGTCGCTTTGTCGCCGCCGTGGCCGCGGAAATGCCGCGTCGGGGCGAACTCGCCGAGCTTGTGCCCGACCATGTTCTCGGTGACGTAGACCGGCACGTGCGCCTTGCCGTTGTGGACGCCGATCGTGTGGCCGACCATCGACGGCACGATGGTCGAGGCGCGGCTCCACGTTTTGATGACGCGCTTCTCGCGCGTCTCGTTGAGCTTGTCGACTTTCTTGACGAGATGGTCCGCGACGAACGGACCCTTCTTAAGGGAGCGACCCATTTACTTCGATCCTCGTTTGCGGACGATCATCTTGGCGGTGCGCTTGTTGCGACGGGTCTTTTTGCCCATCGTCATCTGGCCCCACGGCGTGGTGGGAGGGCGGCCCGACGTCGAGCGCGCCTCGCCGCCGCCGTGCGGGTGGTCGACCGGGTTCATCGCGATGCCGCGCACGCTCGGGCGCTTGCCCATATGGCGCATGCGGCCGGCTTTACCGATCACCTGATTCTCGTGTTCGATGTTGCCGAGCTGGCCGATGGTCGCGCGGCAGTTGATGTGGATCTTGCGCACTTCGCCGGACGGCATGCGCACCTGCGAGTACTCGTCTTCCTTCGCCATCAGCTGCGCCGAAACGCCGGCCGACCGCACGAGCTTACCGCCCTGGCCGGGCCGCAGCTCGACGTTGTGGATGACCGTACCGACCGGAATGTTCTTGATGGGCAGCGCGTTGCCGATCTTGATGTCGGCGCCGGCGCCCGATTCCACCACGTCGCCGACCTTGAGGCCGAGCGGCGCGAGGATGTAGCGCTTCTCGCCGTCCTTGTAGTGCAGCAGGGCGATGCGGCACGAGCGGTTCGGATCGTACTCGATCGTCGCCACCTTGGCCGGAATCGCGTCTTTGCCGCGCTTGAAGTCGATGATGCGGTACTGCTTGCGCGTGCCGCCGCCCTTGTGGCGGACCGTGATGTGGCCGTTGTTGTTGCGGCCCGAGTGCTTCTTGCGAACCTCGACGAGCGACTTCTCCGGCTCGACCTTCGAGAGGTCGGAGAAATCCATCGTGGTCACGAAGCGCCGGCCCGGCGAAGTCGGTCGATATTTTTTTACTGGCATGAGATTACAACTCCGAGTCGCGTGCAGAACGCGTTCGAGCGCGAGGCGCGACGAGCGAAGCGTGCTTTAGCACGGGAGTGAGGAGCAACGAAGCGATCGGACGCGTTGTGCATGCGAATCATTGCTCGAAGTAGTTGACGCCGCCCAGTTCGATCTTCTGGCCGGATTTGATGGTGACGATCGCCTTCTTGAAGTCGCTCTGCTTGCCGCTGGTCTTGGTTCCGCGGCGGGCAAAGTTGCGCGACTTCCCGCGCACGTTGACGGTGTTGACCTTCAGGACGTCGACCTTGAAGATCTCTTCGACCGCGTGGCGGATCTGCGTTTTCGTGGCGCGCGGATTGACCGAGAACGTGTACTGATGGGCGAGCGCGTCGGCCATCGATTTCTCGGTGATGCGCGGCGCGATGATGACGTCGCGTGCGTCCATGCTACTTCTCTCCCTCGAGCTTCGCGGCGAGCGCGTCGTAGGCGGCCGTCGTGAAGACGAGCCGCTCGTAGCGCAGCACGTCCTTGACGTCGAGCGCGCCTTCGTTGGTGACGGCGACGCGGCGCAGGTTGCGGCTGACGCGCGCGATGGCGTCGCCGTGTGCCTCGTTCTGGCCGCAGACGATGAGCGTGGTCGGGCCGGTCTTGGCTTGATTGGCGCCGCCGAAAATCAGCTTGGCGAACTGCGCGGTCTTGGAGATCGCGAACTCGCCCGGCTCGAACAGCGTGACGGCGTTATTACGGAAGCGGTCGGCGAGCGCCGCGACGAACGCGAGGCGCCGCTCCTTCTTGTTGAGCGATTCGACGTAGCTGCGCGGCTGCGGCCCGAAGACCACGCCGCCGTGGCGCCACTGCGGCGAACGAATCGAACCTTGGCGCGCGCGGCCGGTGCCCTTTTGCTTCCACGGCTTGCGTCCGCCGCCGGAGATCTCGTCGCGCTTCTTCGTCGAGGCCGTTCCGGCGCGCGGATTGGCGAACTCGCGATGAACGGCGCGGTAGATCACGCCCAGTTTTTCGCTGTAATCCTTATCGAGGACGGCCGGCGCCTGAACTTCGCGCACGACCTGTCCGTTGGCATCGATGACGTTCATGGCTTACGCTCCCGCCGGCTGCTTGGCAGCCTTGACGGTCTTGCTGACGACGACGAGCGAGTTCTTCGCTCCCGGCACGGGGCCGCGCACCAGCAAGAGGTTGCGTTCGGTATCGGCGCGCACGACTTCGAGATTCTGCAGCGTCGTGCGATCGACGCCGTAGTGACCCGGGCGGCGGCTTCCTTTAACGGTACGTCCGGCGTTGGTGTCGCCGTTGGACGCCGGCTGACGGTGAATCATCGAGCCGTGGCTCGCGCCGCCGCCGCTGAAGTTGTGGCGCTTGATGCCGCCGGCGAAGCCGTGGCCTTTCGAGACGCCGATCACGTCGACGCGGTCGCCGGGCGCGAACTCGGCGACGGTGACCGTCTGGCCGACCTCGACGCCGTCGATATCGCTGCGAAACTCGCGCACGAATTTCGCGGGCTCGACGCCTTGTTTTTTGAAATGTCCGGCAAGGGCACGGGTGACGTGGTTGCGTTTGACCGAGCCGAAGCCGAGCGCGACGGCTTCGTAGCCGTGCTTCTCCTTCGTCCGACGCTCCACGACCGTGCAGGGACCGGCTTCGATCACCGTGACCGGCACGTACTTGCCGTCATCGGTGAACACGCTCGTCATCCCTACCTTGCGGCCAAGGATGTTCTTCATAATCCTCGTCCTATAAGCAGGTAATAGTGTCAGGCACACGGGTCCAGGCGTATTGCCCTTTCATTCTTCACCGGCACGCGGAAACTCCGCGGACCGGCTGGACCACAACCTGGGCAGTTTACCATAAAGGCCCCCGGCGCCGTCAAGCGGTTGAGGCGCTAGGCGAAGGCGTCGAGGCCGGTGATCTCCTTGCCGACGATGAGGGCGTGCATCTCGCTGGTCCCCTCGTAGGTGAGGACCGACTCGAGATTGTTCATGTGGCGGATCACCGGGTATTCGAGGGTGACGCCGTTGGCGCCGAGGATCGTGCGGGCTTCGCGGCAGATCGCCAGGGCCTCGCGCACGTTGTTGAGCTTGCCGAAGCTCACCTGGCTGGGGTGCAGACGGCCTTCGTCTTTCATCCGGCCGAGGTGCAAGGCAAGCAAGCGCCCCTTATCCAGCTCGAGGAGCATGTTCACGAGTTTCTGCTGGGTGAGCTGGAAGCCGCCGATCGGACGGTCGAACTGCACCCGCGTCTTCGAATACTCCAGCGCCGTCTCGTAACACGCCCGCGCCGCGCCCATGGCGCCCCAGATGATCCCGAAACGCGCTTCGTTCAAGCACGCGAGCGGACCGGAGAGGCCGCGCGCGTTAGGCAGCAGCGCTTCCGCAGGCAGGCGCACGTTCTGCAGCACGAGTTCGCTCGTGATCGACGCGCGCAGGGAGAGCTTGCGATGAATTTCGTTGGCGGTAAAGCCCGGCGCCGAAGTCGGAACGATGAAGCCGCGGATGCCGTCGCCGGTCTGCGCCCATACGATCGCGACGTCGGCGATCGAGCCGTTGGTGATCCACATCTTCGTGCCGTCGATCACCCAGTCGCTGCCGTCGCGGCGCGCGCTGGTGCGCATGCCCCCGGGGTTGCTGCCGAAGTCGGGCTCGGTCAGCCCGAAACAGCCGAGCACCTCGCCGCGCGCCATGCGCGGGAGCCACGCCTCGCGCTGCGCGTCGTCGCCCCAGCGGTAGATCGCGTACATCGCCAGCGATCCTTGCACGGACGCAAAACTGCGCACGCCGGCGTCGCCGGCTTCCAGTTCGAGGCATGCCAAGCCGTACGCGACCGCGCTCGCGCCCGCGCAGCCGTAGCCCTTGAGATGCATGCCGAGCAGGCCGAGCGTCCCGAGCTCCCGCCCGAGTTCGCGCGGCAAATAGCCTTTTTCGAACCACTCCGCAACGTTGGGAGCGACGCGATCGCGCACGAACGCGCGCACCGTTTCGGCGATCAGCCGTTCCTCGTCGTCGAGCAGCGCGCCGATCGCGAGAAAATCGCCGGCATCGGGCGCGGCCGCCTTGCGCGTCGCCGTGGCGCTCATCGGTTGACGAAGGACATGTCGGAGTAACGGTCGCCGCTCGCTGCGCCGGGTGGAAACGCCTCGTCGAGTTCGCGCCGTTCGCCGGGCGAAAGCTCGACGTTTGCCGCAGCGACGTTCTCCTCCAGATACTTCACGCGCTTGGTTCCCGGAATCGGTACGACGTCGCCGCCTTGCGCCAGCAGCCACGCCAGGGCGACCTGCGACGCTTCGCAGCCCTTGCGCTCGGCGATCGCTTCGACGCGCCGCACGAGGTCGAGATTTCTGCCGAAGTTCTCGCCGGCGAATCGCGGATTGGTACGGCGAAAATCGTCGTGGGCGAAGTCGTCCGGCGAGGCGAAAGCGCCGGTGAGGAAGCCGCGCCCCAAGGGGCTGTACGCCACGATGCCGCAGCCCAGCTCGCGCGCCGCCTCGAGCTGCCCGTTCTCTTCCAAGTCGCGCGACCACAGCGACCATTCGTTCTGCACGGCCGCCAGCGGGTGAACGCGGTGCGCGCGGCGCATCGTTTCGGCGCTCGCTTCGGAGAGACCGATGAAGCGCACTTTGCCCGCCGCAACCAGCTCGCCCATCGCCCCGACCGTCTCCTCGATGGGAACGCTCGCGTCGACGCGGTGCTGATAGTACAGATCGATGTGATCGACGCGCAGCCGTGCGAGCGAAGCGTCGCAGGCGGCCTTCACGTACTCGGGCCGGCCGTTGATGCCGCGTTTGGACGGATCGGCAGCGTCGCGCACGATGCCGAACTTCGTCGCCACGAAGGCCTCGTGCCGCCGGCCGGCGATGGCTTTTCCGACCAGCCGCTCGTTCTCACCCACGCCGTACATGTCGGCCGTGTCGAGCATGGTCACGCCTAGGGCCAGCGCGCGACGAATCGTCGCGATCGATTCGGCTTCATCGCGGGGGCCGTAGAAATCGGACATGCCCATGCAGCCCAGCCCGATCGCCGAAACGGCGGGGCCGGAAGGGCCGAGGTGGCGGCGATTCATCGTTTCAAGACCCGTGCCAGCTTGTCGTAGAGCGCCTCGATCGACCGTTCGAACTGATCCTCGAAGCGCCGCCAGAGCAAGCGCCCGTCGGTGTCGGAGAGCGTCGCGTCGACCCGGTACTCCAGAACCGTCTCCTTCCCGCCCGAGGCGAGGTGGAAACCGTGGGTGCCTTCGACCCCTTCGTTCTTGAAGCGCCACACGATGCGTTCTTCCGGCGTCGCCTCTTCGAGCACGCTATGGATGCCCAGATGCCATTCTTCGGTGCGGCCCGGCGTCAGCGGACCCGGGGAGCGCATGAACGGCTGCGACGCGAACGGCCAAATCTGATCGCCCGACGTCCCCATCTCTTCGAGAAGATGATAGATGCGGCGTTTCGTACCGTGGAAGGTTCGCGACCGGGTCTCGTGCAGCTCGATGGGCATTTGGCCGGTCGTTCGCTAACGCAGGGCGATTATCCCCACAACGCCCGAGAGCGCGATCAATGCCGGCGCGCTGAGCTTGGTGCGCAGCATCAGGATCGTCACCACGCCGGTGATGGCGTACGGAATCACGCCGGCCGCGGTGCCGCGGCTGATCGTCCACACGCTCGACCAGACGAGCCCGACGATTGCGGGCGCGAGGCCGTGCGAAATGATCGGGCGCCACGGCGAGTCGCCGAAGCGTTCCCAGAACACGTCCGCGACCACCATGATGATGCTCGACGGCACGAACATGCCGATCGTCGCCATCACCGCGCCGAGCAAAGGCCGCCCCGGCATCGCCGCGTAGCCGATCAGCGTCGCGAAGATGGTCGTCGGCCCCGGGACGAGCTTTCCGATCGTGTAGAACTGCGAGAACTGATCGTTGGTGATCCATTGGTACTGCACGACCACGTCGCGGTGCATCTGCGGAATGATGCCCTTGCCGCCGCCGAAGCCCAGCACCGAGAGCTGGCCGAACGTCCACAAGATATGCAGCGCCGTGGTGAGCGTCGCGTTCACGAGGCGGCCTTCTTGGCACGCTGCGCGCGCTGGTACTCGCGCGCGATCCCGATGCCGCCGAACACCGCGAGGACCAGAAGCAGCGGCATCTTGAAGAACGACACGACCAGGGCGGTCACGATCAGGAGCGCGATCCGCATCCAATCGCCGCGCTCGTCCCAGCTCAGCTCGAGCGCGTTCCCCACCGTCAGGCCGAGGGCGCCGAGCGCGCATCCGCGTAACGCCCCGTGGACGTACGGATTCGACGCAAATTTGAAGTAGAGAGCCCCGGCGAGCAGCACGATGAGAAACGGCGGGACGCTCGCGCCCAAGAACGCGACGACGGCGCCCGGCACTCCGCGCACCTTCTGCCCGCAGTAGATCGCTAGGTTGAGGATGTTGGGGCCCGGCAGCACCTGCGCGAGCTCGAGCCCGTCCATGAACTCGTCGCGATCCATCCAGCCCTGGCTGACCACTTGCCGGCGAATGCTCGCCTTCTGGCCGCCGCCGAACGCGGTGGAAGAGATGGCGGCGAACGTCAGCGCGACGTGGAGGAGCGATGGCGGCGCCGGAAGCGACGCGCCAGCCGGCTCCTCAGCCGGCATTCGAGATCGGCCCGTCGATGTACGGGTGCGTGTGCTTGCCGGCGAGGATGTGAATGTGCACGTGTTCGGTGTGCTGATACGGAGGCAGCACGCCGAAGCGAATGAGAAAGCCCTGCTCGTAGAGGCCCAGCTTCAGCGCGACCTTCTGAATTCCGGCGATCAGGCGGTGCCAAATCCGCGCGTCGCCGAGGCCGAGATCGAGCACCGTCGGGACCCACTTCTTGGGAATGATGACGACGTGGTACTCCCACCACTCTTCTTTGCTGCGATCGATGTTGTGCCGGAACGCGAAGACGTCGTCGTCCTCGTACACCACCTCGTCGGCCTTCGCGCGCGTGCCGTCCAGGCGGCCGCGGAACGTGTGCTCGGGGTCGGGCTTCTCCCACGTGCGCTGCTCCGGGCTGCAAATCATCTCCGAAACCCACTGCGTCATGCGCGCCGATTCCGCGCCGGCGAGGCGGCCTCCCCCAAGGAGTTTGCCGGCGCCGGCGAAAGAGCAACGCCGCATGGAGAACAAGTCCCTCACCCCCAGCGACCTTCTGGCCGGCCCGCCGTCGTGGCCGAAGGAAGAGCGCTCGTGGGATAAATCCGTCGGCGACAACGAGGTGATCTACGAAGACCATCACGTCGTGGTCTTTCACGACCCCGTCGACGAGGATCACGAATCGGAGCGGGTCCCCGGCGAGATCCGCGCGACCCTGCTGTGCAAGAAGCACGTGCACAGCCTGATGGACCTCGGCGTTGCCGACGAGGAGCTCAACGCCAAGATCCTGCACGGCATTCAGCAAGCCGCGTTCCGGCTGGGCTTGGAAAAGAAAGGCTTCGAGGTGCGGGCGCACGTCTACCCGCCGTTGCAGCACCGCCCCGAACTCGCGTTCAAGATCCGCTCCGGCAAACCGCCGAAAAAAGGCGACGCCGCCGCGGGATAGGCGAAGCCGCACAAAAAGAGAGGCCCGGAGCTGCTGCTCCGGGCCTTTTCGTTTTGTTTGGCGGTGCGAGAAAACCTTAGGCTTTGAGTTCGATGTCGACGCCGGCCGGCAGATCGAGGTGCATCAGCGCATCCATCGTCTTCGGCGACGCCTGCAGGATATCGATCAGACGCTTGTGCGTCCGCATCTCGAAGTGCTCGCGCGACTTCTTGTCGTTATTGGTCGACCGCTGCACGCAGAACCGGTTGATCTCGGTCGGCAGCGGCACGGGACCGCTCACGAACGCGCCGGTGCGCTTGGCCGTGTCGACGATCCGCTCCGCGGATTGGTCGAGCACCTTATGATCGTACGCCTTCAAACGAATGCGAATCTTCTGCTTTGACATTGTCTCTTTCAGCCTTCAGTTTTCAAAGTGCTTGGGGATTTCTCTATCTTACTCGATCTGCCCGCGACCGGCCAGGGATTTTCGTTCCTGGTTAGGCGCCGGGTGGTGAAGCGTACTGTGGTACGCGAACCGCCCGGCAACGACACCAGGGACGAAAAGACTACTCGGAAACGCTCGTAACCACCCCGGCGCCGACGGTGCGGCCGCCCTCGCGGATGGCGAAGCGCAGGCCTTCTTCGCACGCGATCGGCGTGATCAGCTCGACGTCCATTTGGACGTTGTCGCCCGGCATGACCATCTCGACGCCCTCGGGCAGCTTGATGGTGCCGGTCACGTCGGTCGTGCGGAAGTAGAACTGCGGACGATAGTTTCCGAAGAACGGCGTGTGGCGCCCGCCCTCTTCTTTGGAGAGGACGTAGACTTCGGCTTTGAACTTCTTGTGCGGCTTGACCGAACCCGGCTTGGCCAGCACTTGTCCGCGCTCGATTTCGTTACGGTCGACGCCGCGCAGCAGCACGCCGATGTTGTCGCCGGCGATGCCCGAATCGAGCAGCTTGCGGAACATCTCGATGCCCGTCACGACGGTCTTCTTGGTCTCTTCCTTCAGGCCGACGATCTCGATTTCTTCGCCCACCTTCACCTGGCCGCGCTCGACGCGTCCGGTACCGACCGTGCCGCGGCCCGTGATCGTGAACACGTCTTCGACCGGCATCAGGAACGGCTTGTCGGTTTGACGGACCGGCTCCGGAATGTATTCGTCGACCGTGTCCATCAGCTTGAAGATCGGCTCGGCATCCGGGTCGCCGCGCTTGCCGCTGGACTGCAGCGCCTTGAGCGCCGAGCCGCGGATGATCGGCGTGTCGTCGCCCGGGAACTCGTACTGGCTGAGCAGTTCGCGAATCTCGAGCTCGACCAGCTCCAAGAGCTCTTCGTCGTCGACCAGGTCGACCTTATTCAGGAAGACCACGATCTTGGGAACGCCGACTTGGCGCATGAGCAGAATGTGCTCGCGCGTCTGCGGCATCGGGCCGTCGGTCGCCGCCACGACGAGGATCGCGCCGTCCATCTGGGCGGCACCGGTGATCATGTTCTTGATGTAGTCCGCGTGACCGGGGCAGTCGACGTGCGCGTAATGGCGCTTCGGCGTCTCGTACTCTTGGTGCGAGATCGCGATCGTAATGCCGCGCTCTTTCTCCTCGGGCGCGTTATCGATCTCGTCCACGCCGCGAGCCTGCGCGAGCCCCTCGGTCGAGAGACAGTGCGTGATCGCCGCCGTGAGCGTCGTCTTGCCGTGGTCGACGTGACCCGTCGTGCCGATGTTGACATGCGGCTTCGTGCGTTCGAATTTCGCCTTGGCCATTTCTTACGATTTCCTCTTATTATCCGAGCTGAGAGAGAGACGCGCACGCGAACCCCGCCCAGTCCTCGGACCCTGGCGTTCAGATTCGCGTTTCCGCCGTTTACGTTGCAAACGCCCTCCGAAGAGGGCGCTATGACCTACGGAATATATCAAGCGGGCCGGGGGCGCGTCAAGCTACTCGTACGCTTCGAGGTTCTTGCCCATGGTCTCCACCCGGAACGCCCAGGTGACTGCGGCCCCCAGCAGCGAGGTCCCAACCAGGATGTACAGTAGGGAGGCCGTGCCGATGTTCTTGAGCAGGATCGGGAACAGGAAGGCGGTCGTCACCGCACCGGCCTTGGCGAAGGCCGCCGCGAAGCCGGCGCCCTTGCCCCGGATCCGGGTCGGAAAGACCTCGCCGGCAATCAAGTAGGTCTGAGCGTTGGGGCCCAGGTTCGTCATGAAATTGAAGAGCATGAAGCCGGTAAAGACGCTGAGCAACCCGCCGCCGCTGGTGGAGAACGAGGCGATCAGCAGCCCGGCGGCGCAGCCGACGAAGCCCCAGACCTGCAGCGCGATGCGCCCGACCTTATCCGCCAGCAGGACGGCAGCGACGATCCCGACGATCAGCAAGACGTCGATGAACGCCGCCCCCTTGGCTGCCAGCTTGTCGCTGCTGATCAACGCGGTAATGCTGCCGGCGACGGCGGCTTTGTGCCCCAGCGAGGCGGCCAAGATCGTGGGCGTGAAAATCCCGATCCCATACGTGCCGAGGTCTTGTAAGAACCAGGGCACCGAGGCCAGCACGGTCGCGCGAATGTTGCGTTTGTTGAAGAGGGCCGCATACCCGGTCCCGCCCGCGGTCCGCGCTGGAGGCAGCAACGCGATGGCATGGGGGTATCTCGGCGAGCGCATCAGCAGGCGGGAGAGCGCGGTGTGCGCCTCACGTTCGCGCCCGCGGTGCAGCAGCCACGGAGCGCTCTCGGTCACGCCGAAGCGAAAGCCCGCGACCAGGGCGGCCGGCACGATGGCCAGGGCGTACATCCAGCGCCACGCGCCGATGTCGTGCATGTTTTTGAGCACCAGGAAACCCGCGATCGTTCCCACCAACGCGCCCAGTGCTTGAAAGCCGAACGCCGCCAGCACGAGCCGTCCGCGTACCGAGCTGGGGATGCTTTCTGAAATCATCATGTGCGCCGTCGGATAATCGCACCCTAGCGCGATTCCTAACCCTAGGAGGCAGACGAGCAGCCACGCGAAATTCGGGCTCACGGTCACGCCGATCAAGAAGACCAGAAACGCGAGCATTTCCAGTATGAACATCGTGCGCCGCCCGAAGACGTCGGCCAGGCTGCCCAACGCGATCGCCCCGATGAGAATGCCGAGAACGCTGGCCGAACTCACCATGCCGTGCTGAACGGCGGTGACGTGGTACTCTTGGCCGATGAGCGGCAGCGCGACGCCGGTCATGAAGACGACCAGCCCTTCGAAGAACTTGCCCGAAGCCGCCAGCGACCAGATCCGCCACTGCATCGCGGTCATCGGCGTCTCGGAGACCGCCGTTCCGTCGGGCCAGATGGGCCGCTCGTCGATGTAGTCCTGCACGGGCTTGGGCGGCGCGGAGCCCGGGAAACCCGCCGCACGCAGCTCCCGTTCGACCATCGCTGACTCGTCGCTCATCCCTGGCAACCCCCTCGGCCCGAACCGCTAAACAAACGCGGCGACGCACGCCATCCCGTGTAATATCGCACGCCGGTCGACGATCCCTTAGTTGCTTAAGAACCTTAAAGACAGCGAGATCGGCGTTTCGGCCGATCTCGCTGTTGCATCGTGAACCGGCTCGGAGCGCCGGCCGCTACGCGTGGGCCGGTTTCTTGCCTGCCGCCTTCGCGACGATCTCTTCTTCCACCGACTTGGGCGCCTTCTCGTAATGCGAGAACTCCATCGTGTAGGTCGCGCGCCCTTGCGTCGCCGAGCGCATATCGGTTGCGTATCCGAACATCTCGGAGAGCGGAACGTTGGCGGTGATCACTTGCGCGCCGCCCGGTGCTTCCTCGGTCGCCTGAATCATGCCGCGGCGGCGATTGAGGTCGCCGGTGATCGCGCCCATGTAATCCTTGGGCGTCGTCACTTCCACTTTCATGATCGGCTCGAGGAGAATCGGGCCGGCCGAACTGTTGGCTTCTTTCCATCCCATCGACGCCGCGATCTTGAACGCCATTTCCGACGAGTCGACGTCGTGGAACGAACCGTCGAACGCCGTGACTTTGAAATCGAGCACCGGATAGCCGGCGAGCACGCCGCTCTGCGAAGATTCGCGCACGCCTTCCTGTACGGCCTTCGAATACTCTTTGGGTACCTTGCCGCCGACGATCTTCCACTCGAAGACGAAGCCGGTTCCCGGCTCTTGCGGCTCGACGCGCAGCCAGATATCGCCGTATTGGCCCTTGCCGCCCGATTGCCGCACGAACTTGCCCTGCTTTTCGACCGTCTTGGTGATCGCTTCGCGATAGGCCACCTGCGGCTTGCCCACGTTGGCTTCCACCTTGAACTCGCGACGCAGGCGGTCGAGGATGATCTCGAGATGCAGCTCGCCCATGCCGGCGATGATCGTCTGCTGCGTCTCTTCGTCGGTGCGCATCCGGAAGGTCGGGTCTTCTTGCGCCAAGCGCGTCAGCGCCGTGCCGAGCTTATCCTGATCGCCCTTCGTCTTCGGCTCGATGGCCTGCGAGATGACGGGCTCCGGAAACGTGATCGACTCGAGCGTGATCGGCGACTTCTCGTCGCAAAGCGTGTCGCCGGTGCGCGTGTCGCCCAAGCCGACGGCCGCGGCGATGTCGCCCGCGCCGATCGAATCGATATCTTCGCGATGGTTTGCGTGCATCCGCAAAATGCGTCCGATGCGTTCTTTGCGGCCGGTACGCGGGTTGAGCACGTACGTGCCCTTATTGAGGATGCCGGAGTAGACGCGGAAGTACGTGAGGTTGCCGTACGGGTCCGTCGCGATCTTGAACGCGAGCGCGCAGAACGGTTCGCCGTCGTCGGGCTTGCGGACCATTTCGTCGCCGGTCTTCGGATCGGTGCCGACGATCGCTTTGGCGTCGAGCGGCGAGGGCATGTAGTCGACCACGGCATCGAGCAGGGGCTGCACGCCCTTGTTTTTGAAGGCCGAGCCGCACAGCATCGGCAGCACCGTGCCGGCGATCGTCGCGCGGCGAAGCGCCGCTTTCATGCGGTCGATCGGCAGCTCTTTGCCGTCGAAGAAGAGCTCGAGCAACTCGTCGTCTTGCTCGGCGATCGCTTCGACCAGCTCCTGGCGCCACGTCATCGCGAGCTCGCGCAGCTCGCCTTCGACTTCTTCGGAGGCCATCGTCGAACCGAGATCGTCGGTATAGACGATTTTCTTCATCGTGAAGAGATCGACGACGCCCTGGAAATGATCTTCCGCACCGATCGGCACTTGGATCGGCACCGCGCGGGCGCCGAGGCGCTCGCGGATCTTGGCGACGACGTTGAAGAAGTCGGCGCCCATGCGGTCCATCTTATTGACGAAGATGATGCGCGGAACTTTATACTTGTTGGCCTGGCGCCACACCGTCTCGGACTGCGGCTGTACCGCGGCGACCGAGTCGAAGAGCGCGACGAGGCCGTCGAGCACTCGCAGCGAGCGTTCGACTTCGACGGTAAAGTCAACGTGGCCAGGCGTATCGATAATGTTGATACGCGTGTCGCGCCAGGTCGTCGCCGTCGCGGCAGAGGTGATCGTGATGCCGCGCTCTTGCTCTTGCACCATCCAGTCCATCGTCGCGGCGCCGTCGTGGACTTCGCCGATCTTATGGACGCGGCCGGTGTAGTACAGGATGCGCTCGGTGCACGTCGTCTTGCCGGCGTCGATATGAGCGGCAATGCCGATATTTCTCGTACGCTCGAGCGGGAATTCTCTAACAGCCATGGTTGTGTATGTGTTTTTTTGTGATTACCAGCGATAGTGCGCGAAGGCTTTGTTGGCCTCGGCCATTTTATGAGTGTCTTCGCGCTTCTTGATAGTTGCGCCGGTGTTGTTGGATGCGTCGAGCAGCTCGTTGGCGAGCTTCTCTTCCATCGAGCGGCCGGCGCGCGCGCGGGCGAAACCGATCAGCCAGCGCATCGCCATCGCCTGACGGCGATCGGGACGCACTTCCATCGGCACCTGATAGGTCGCACCGCCGACGCGGCGCGGGCGCACTTCCACCAGCGGCATCGCGTTCGAAAGCGCCTGCGAGAAGATATCCATCGGGTCGCGCCCGGTCTTCTCCGCGATGATCTCGAGCGCGCCGTAGGTGATGTGCTCCGCCGTCGACTTCTTACCGCGCAGCATCACCTTGTTGATGAAACGCGCGAGCACTTTCGAGTTGAACTTACCGTCGGGCAGAATTTGCCGCTTCGGCGCAGGCCCCTTACGTGGCATCTACTTCTTCTTGTCCTTCTTGGCGCCGTATTTCGAGCGGCCTTGCTTGCGGTTGGCGGTACCGGCGGTGTCGAGGGTGCCGCGAATGATGTGATAGCGAACGCCCGGGAGATCCTTGACGCGCCCGCCGCGGACCAATACCACCGAGTGCTCCTGAAGGTTGTGGCCGATGCCGGGAATGTAGGCGGTCACCTCTTCGCCGTTGGTCAAGCGCACGCGCGCGACCTTACGGAGCGCCGAATTCGGCTTCTTCGGGGTGACGGTCTTCACTTGAGTGCAGACGCCGCGGCGCTGGGGATTGCCCTGCACCTCGAACTGACGCGTCGGCAGATCCGGATGGCCGGGCTTGGGCCCGGTCAGAATCACGCGGAACGCGCGCGTCTTGACCTTCTTCTCGGTCTTCTCGCGCCCCCGGCGAACCAGCTGATTGATGGTTGGCAAAACTACTCCCTAAGAACCACAACACAGTAAAACACGGCCTCCACCCCAGCAACGCACGCGTAACCGGGGACCCCTGGGCGTACCCCCGGCACCGCGCCGGGACCCCAGGTGGGGCCGAACCACGGAAGTATATCAGGGCGTCAGACGCCCGTCAAATGCGCGCCGCCTCGGCGAAGACCGGCCGCAGCGCCTCCACGTCGCCGGCCGCGATCGCCTCCGAGGCCGCGAGCAGCGCCTCGGCAAGCGTCCGCAACTCCCCCGCGACGTTGGCGGCGTTGGCGGCCAGAATTGGCGCCCACATCTGAAATCCCGAGTTTCCGAGCCGCAGCAGTTCGCGCGCCGCCGGCCCGCAGAGCCCGTCGAAGGCTGCGTCCCGGCACTCGTTCGCTCGAGCGGCGAAGCAGCTGGCGACGACTTGCGGCAGGTGCGACGTGAGGGCAACGATACGGTCGTGTTCGGCCGCCTCCACCTCGAGCGGCCGTGCGCCCAGCGAGGCGATGAAGGCACGCGCCCGCGCGTCGAGCGGCTCGTCGCCGCTCCCGACGTAGGCCCAGCTCTTGCCTTCGAAAAGCTCCGGCCCGGCGGCGCGGACGCCCGATCGCTCCGAGCCGGCCATCGGGTGCGTCGCCACGAAGTGGGCCACGCCCGTCGCGGCGGCGGCGACCGGCGCCTTCACCGAAGCGACGTCGACGATCAGCGTCGCCCGCAGCGGACCCTCGGCTCGCAGCTTCCCAAGCTCGGCCAGCGTAGCGTCGAGATGCGTCGCGATCGCGACCGTACCGGCTCGCGCGTAGAGCTCGTCGCGGGTGGCCGCGAAATCGATCGCGCCGACCTCGAGCGCTTGCGCCAGCGCGCCGGCGTCTTCGTCGTAGCCGACCACTACCGCGCCTTCGCGGCGGGCGCGCATGCCGATCGATCCGCCGATCAGGCCGGTGCCGACGATGCCAACGACGCGCTGCTTCACGACTTGACCAAATCCGGACGCAACGCGGTCGCGCCGTCGAGATAGACGTGCTCGATCTGTTCGAGGCCACGTTCGGTATTCACGTGCATCAGCACGCGGATGCAGCGGCCCAGCGCTCCCGGAACGTCGATCTCGGTGAAATGCAGCATCGGCACGTGCGTCCATCCCAGCTCGCGCGCCCCCAACGCCGGAAAGACGGCGTGCAGATCCGGCGTAAGGCTGAACAGTACCGACGCAATGTCGTCCATCTCGACGCCGTTACGCTCCACCATCTCGCGCAGGAGGCGTTTCGTCGCCGCGACGATGGCGTCGGGCACGTCGGCCTCCACCGTAATCGCTCCGCGAATGCCGCGGACGCGGCTCGCCGTCATCGCAGCGCTCCGTCGAGATGCGCCGCGTGCGACGCGATCGGGATGCCTTCGAGCTCGCGCACGATTCCCGCGAAATCGTCGAACGTCAGCGCTTGTTCCTTGTCGCTCTTGGCTTCGGGAGGATTGGGGTGCACTTCGACGAGGATCCCGTGCGCGCCGACCGCCTTGGCCGCCCGGCAGAGCGGAGCGATCCAGCGGCGCACGCCGACGCCGTGGCTGGGATCGACGAAGACGGGCAAGTGCGAGCGCTCGCGTAAGACCGGCACCGCCGACAGATCGAGCGTGTTGCGCGTCGCCGGCTCGAAGGTGCGGATACCGCGCTCGCAGAGAATGACGTTGGGGTTGCCCTCGGCGAGCACGTATTCGGCCGCCGCCAGCAGCTCGTCGATCGTCGCGGAGAGCCCGCGCTTGAGCAGCACCGGCCGCCCCGCGCGGCCGACCGCTTTGAGCAAGTCGAAGTTTTGCATGTTGCGCGCGCCGATTTGCAGCACGTCGATGCGCTCGGCCATGCGCTCGACCTGATCGATCGTCATCACTTCGCTCACGGTCGGCAGGCCGCTCGCGCGGCCGGCCTCGGCCAACAGCGCCACGCCTTCCCAGCCGAGCCCTTGAAACGCGTAGGGACTGGTGCGCGGTTTGAACGCGCCGCCGCGCAACATCGTGGCGCCCTGCGCCGCGACCGCGTGCGCGGTTTGCAGCACCTGATCGCGCGATTCGACCGAGCACGGCCCGGCGACGATGACGAACTCCCCGTCGGCAACCCGCACGTTTCCGATGCGGATCGCCGTGCCTTCGGGGCGCGACAGGCGCGAGACGCGCGGGAACGGCGAGTCCCCCGGCACCGGAATCGGCTCGACGCGGCGCGGCTGCGGCGCGGCCGGCGCACCGGCGAGCGCCGCGCGGTCGTTGGCGCCGATCGGCGCGCCCTCGTGCGCGTCGAAGCTGCCGAGCACGGTGACCGTCTTGCACGCCCGCTCGAGCTCGGCAATCGCATCGGCGACGTTCGGATCGTCGACGTCGCCGTCGAAATCGATGTAGAAAATGCGTTCGGTACCGTGGCCTAAGAACGGCTTCGATTCGAGCTTGTCGCCGTTGATGTTGCGCTCGGCGAGAATCGCCAGGCATCGCGCGAGCGAGCCGGTGCGCTCGTGCACCGAGAAGATCAGCGACGTCTTGCGCCTCGCGCCTTTCGGCACGCCGGCCAGCGGATCGTTCGCCGCGGCGTGGCGCGAGCGCACGACCAAGAAGCGCGAATAGGTGTTGGGATCGTCGGTACAGTTAGCCGCCAGCTCGACGAGATCGTAGATCGCGCCCGCTGCCGGCGGTGCGAGCGCCGCGATCGCGGGATTTCCGCCGCGCGCGACTTCGCGTGCCGCGACGCCCGTATCCTCGCACGGAATCGCGCGAGCGTGCGGCATGCCCGCCAGAAAGCGCCCGCACTCGGCGATCACCAGCGGGTGCGCGAGCACTTCGCGCACGTCGCGCAGCTCGGCGCCGCGCACGCCCAGCAGCCGGTGATCGGTGCGCCAGTGAACCTCCGCCAGCGGCGCGAGCCCGAACTCCGCAATCAAATCGTAGCCTTCGCGCACGGTGCCGCCGATCGCGTTCTCGATCGGAATTACGCCGGCGTCGGCGCGCGAGCCGGCCACCGAGGTCGCCATCTCCCGATAACTGGGCACTCCAAGCGTGCTCCCCTCGATGCCTTTCTCGCGCAAATAATGCGCGATCACCAGTTGCGAGTAGGCTCCGTCGACTCCCTGATAGACCGCGATCGTCATCTCATCTCTTTCCACTGTTGGATTGGGCGCACGCTAAAAAAAGAACCCCGCCGGGTCCGGCGGGGTTCGCGTCTGCGTACGGCTTTCGCTCGAGTTCGCGCAAACGTACCCTCACCGGCCCCAAGGGCGGAAGGTATACGAATAAGCGTACCAGCGAGCGTTCCGCATGTGACCGTTACTCAATCACAGCGAGCGCGGCCCTGTCAAGCCGGGCGACGCTTCGACGCGCTGCCACGCTGCGGCAATCTCCTCCGGCGCGAAGCCGCGGTGCGCGAGGCCGTCGACGAATCGCGACACCGCGTCGTGCAGCGCGCGCCGCCGCGCCTCGCCATCGGTGGTGGGCGGGCGCCCGGCCACGCGCGTTCCCCGGCGCCCGTCGGCAACGAGCCATCCGTCGGCCTGCAGCTCGGCGTACGCGCGGGCGACGGTGTTGGGCGCGATGCCCAGATCCCCGGCGAGCTGGCGCACCGGAGGGAGTGCGGTTCCGGGCGTCAAGTCTCCGCGCTCGACCGCCGCGCGAAGCTGCTCGAGCAGCTGCCGGTAGGGCGGCGTCTCGATCGTCTCGTCGACGACGATGGGCGGTGCCGGCACCGGCCTACCCGTGCCCGGCGGCGAGCGCGTCCGGCGCCTTGGTTTGAAGGTTCGCGCGGATCATGGCAACGAGCCCGGGCAGCCAAGCGACCAGCACGACCGCCATGAGCGGAAGCACGGCCGGCCCCTGCGGGTGGCGCATGCCGAGGTAGACCACGACCGGCGCGATGCCGATGGCGGCCGTATTGACGGCCCGCATCAAGCGCAGACGGTGGTCGACGAAGATCTCGACGGCGACATCGTCTCCCAGCACCAGCGCCGGCGACTCGGCGAGACGCCAGCCGATCCAGATCGCCACGGCCGCGCCGACGGCGACCAGCGCGGCATACGAATCCCTCGTAACTGCCGCAATCCCGAACATCGCCGCGACGGCGGCGATCAGCGAGCCGACGACCGGCAGCGAGAGCGCCTCGAACGGATGGCGGGAACGCAGCACCGCCGCGCGACGATCCGACGCGCGCTTGAACGCGACGTACGCGGCCAAGCACGCCGCGGCGTAGGCTAAGCACCACGCCGTGTACGGCAGAATCGGAGAGATGCCGGGTGCGAGGTAGAGCGCCGCCAATCCGAGCGAGACGGCTCCCAGCAGGCGTCCGAGCCAGGCTGGGACGTTCTCGGCCTGGGTTCGGGCTTTCAGCACGGCATCGAGCCGGGCGCGCCCGGACGCATCGAGACGCAGCTTCGAAAAATAGGGCCGGACGGCGGAGAGCAGGCTCGGCGCCAGCAGGTAGGCGATCCCGGCGGCGGCGATGACGAGGGCCGGCACCACGCGGGAAACGAGATCTGCGATCTGTTCGCTCATTGTATCACTAGGCTAATACAATCGCGCTTTTGTGTCAATGCCCTAATACAAACTTCTAGCCGGCCTCGGCGCAAACGCTCGGGGGTGCCGGGACTTGCGAGCATGTATTCTCTGCGCGCAATGGCGGCGAGCGGAACCATGCTGGAGGAACGGCGTCTCGGCGTGCTCGACGGGCTGCGCGGCATCGCCGTGCTGCTCGTGCTCTGGTATCACGTGTGGGAGATCTCGTGGCTTCCGGCATGGCCCGACTGGCTGCAGTTCGTTCCGGAAACCGGCTTCGTGGGCGTTACGCTCTTCTTCTTTCTCAGCGGCTTCGTGATTGCGTATCCGTTCGTGCGGGCCGAGGCCGGGGTGGGCCGCCCGCAAACCTGGGGGAACTTCGCCTGGCGGCGTTTTACCAAGATCGTCCCGTCGTACGTGCTTTCGATCGCCGTCGCGTATGCGATCGGTTACGCACAACACCTCGATTATGCGTCGACGCTTCCCGATCTCGTCACGCATCTGCTTTTCGTGCACACGTGGTTCCCGGATCGCTACGGCACCATCAACGGCGTGCTCTGGACGCTCGCGGTCGAGGTCGAGTTCTATTGCCTCTTTCCGCTCGTGTGGTGGTGCTTCAAGCGGCGCCCTTGGATCGTCGCTGCGGCGACGATCGCCATCGCTTGGGCGTGGCGCGCGTGGCTAGCGCATTGCTGCTACTCGACCCTCTTTCCGAACTACGAAGAGAACTTGCCCGGCTACCTCGATATCTTCGGGATCGGGATGCTCGCGTCGTACTTGTACGTGCGCTATGGCGAGCGCGTGAAAAACTCGGCGTGGACGTTCGCGGCGCCGGCGCTGGCGATCGGGGGCGTCGCTCTGCTCGTCGCCTTGCTCGAAAGCCTCTTCAACTACCGGACGTGGGATCAGTGGGCGGGGGTGTGGCAAATCGACAAGCGCCCGCTGCTCGGCCTGGCGTTCGCGGCCATCGCGCTCGGCTCGCTCGCCGCGCCGCGCTGGTGGCAGTGGCTGCTCGATAATCCGCCGCTGCGCTTTTTGGCCGCGATCTCGTACAATCTCTATCTCTACCACCAGATCGTCGCGCGAGAACTCGTAACGTGGCACGTCCCGCCCTACACCGGCGATCCCCACGACGATCCCGAGTGGAAGGTGCGTTATACCGCGGTCGCGTTCGTCGCGGCGATCGGCGAGGCTGCGCTGGTGACGTACCTTTTCGAACGCCCGCTCCTGAAATGGCCGCCGCCGCGACTCGTTCGCGACGAACGCGGGGCACTGCACGTGCGGTGGACTCCCAACGAGGCACGACGCTCGCCGAAACCGCGGTTACCGTAGGCATCGTCGCGATCGTCGCCGGCGCCGTGCTGCACGGCGCGCTCGTGGCGGCGCGCGGCGCCGGCGACGCGCGTACGGCAGCGCTGCGGCAAGCCGCCGCGCGGGAGCTCTCGATCGCGCTCGACCTGTTGAAATACGACGACGCGACGCTCGCGCCGGCTTCGGTTGCGACGAGCGTCCCGATGGCGGCGGGATCTCCGCTCCCCGCGCAGCTTTCGATTTCCGCCGCTGCGCAAACCGACGGTGCGTTGCTCGTGACGGTCGAAGCCGCAGCCTCCGACGGGTCCGGAAAGCGGGCGTCGCTGGCGGCGATCCTCGCGCGGCGCTCGGTGCTTCCGGGAACGCAGGTGCGCGCGCCGGGTCTCGCTCCGGCACCCACCGGCGCGCCGTAGCGCGTTGTTGCTTCGAACGCTGTTTTCGTTGTTGCTGCTGCTCGCGCTCGGCGAGACGACGCTGCAGGCCACGCACGCGCTCGCGCAGGTCGTGGTCCGGCGCCAAGCGCTCGACGCGGTGCACGCGCAGATCGAAACGTCGGTCACGAGCGCTCGCAACGCGGTCGCAGCGGCGATCGCCGCGGGTGCCGATCCGGCGTCACCCGCGCCCGTCGCTCCCTCTCCGAGCGCCACGTGCCGCGTTGCCGCGCAGAACGGATGCGCGATCGTCGCCTCGTCCTCGATCCAGTTCGTGCCTTCGGCAACGTCGCCGCAAGCGTCGTGCCCGAGCGACGGCTGCGCCGCCTACGAACAAGGCAACGACGCGGTCGAGGAAGGCCGCATCGATGCCCTGATCGACGCCGAAGCGACCGGCTCGAGCGGCACGGCCTTAGCCTCGCGCTCCGCACGCGTCACCTTTCGAACGATGGCGATCGCGCCGTACGCAATCCTGGCCGGATCGGCCGACGCGTCGCTGGCCGCCGGGAGCGGCAATCCGGCAGGCGACGACGGCGGCGCCGTACCGCAGGGCAGCTCGCCCGGCACGCTCGTCGACGTGGTGTACCGCAACCGGGCATCGGGGGCGGCCATGCCCGCTAACGTATGGCGCGCCGCCGGCGGCTCCGCCGGCAGCGCACCCGCATGGTCGCCGTAATCGCCCTAGCTCGTGCGCGAGCGGCGTTCTCTCAGAGCAGTTACGTCAGCGCGGCGGCGAAGAGCCGCCGCGCGACCGGCGTCACCACCGGCAAGTCGATCGGGCGGCCTTGAAAGCCCGAGACGAACGTGTAGACCCACAGGCCGAGCCAGAGCACGTCGATCGCGAGGTCGACGAACGAGAAAAGGGGCACGATCGTGCCGAGCAGCCCGAAGGCTAGATGCGCGGCGAGATACGTGCCCCAGAGAACGATCGATTGCGCGGCAGACGCCCGGACGAACCGGTTCGTACCGCGGCCGGCGAGCATGACGATGCCTCCGAGGAGGACTACGAGATAGGCCAAACCGGCCGCAACGTTCGGCTCGAGGCCGAACGGTGCGTCCGACGTGGGCTCGTCTACCGGCAACGCTCCGTTACGTAACGGCGGATTTGAAGATGCTTTCCGTGATCCCGGCGACGACCGGAATCTTCACTTCTTTGCCTTGGAAGCCCATGATGAAGGTCCATAGCCACACGGCCACGCCCAAGAGCCACCAGACCATGTACAGGATGCCGCCCAGTCCGTGCGTCAGCACGGCCAGGAAGCCGATGACCCACCAGCCGATCCAGTAGACCACCCAAAACGTGATCGATTGCGCGGCCGCAAACTTTACGAATTTGTTCGTGCCGCCTCCAACGAGGAATATGATCCCGCCGAGTAATCCGAGGAGATAGGCGAGACCGGCAGCGACGTTGGGTTGAAGACCGAACGGGGCATCGGACGGAGGCTGATTGACCGACATTGCACGCCCTTTCGATATAGGTGAGAAGTCGTCTAGGTTGCTGGGGCTGCTTTGCTTTGATACGGGGAGCCTCCTCTGGGAGTCGGCGGTTCGAGCCTCGAACAGCCGCGGTCGTGCCGTCCCGGGTGCTCGTCTACGTCGGCCTCGTCTACGTCGTGGTCTGCTGGGGTCTCAACGTCGTGCTCGTCAAGAGCGCCATCGGGGTCCTCGACCCGCTGGCGTTCACGGCGCTGCGATTCTTGGCCATGACGCCGCTGGCGTTCGCGTTGGTCTACGCGATGGGCGAACGCATCCGTATCCGCCGCGCCGACGTGCTTCCCCTGATCGTTTGCGCCGCGTGCGGATACGGCGTCTACCAGTATCTCTGGATCATCGGATTGGCCAACACCAGCGCCTTCGCGTCGTCGCTGCTCGGCGCGACGGCGCCGGTCTTCACTCTGGTCGTAGTTGCCGTGGCGGGCCACGAACGGGTGCGCAGCACCCGTTGGGCCGGCGCCGCCATCGCGCTGCTCGGGATCGCGATCTTCGAAGGCGCCTTTGCCGGCCGCGCGACCTTTCGCATCGGCGACGCGCTCTCGCTGGTAGCGTCGCTCTCGTTTGCCGGCTACAACGTCGCGACCGCGCGGCTCGTTGGCCGGTACTCGCCGACGGCGCTGGTCGCGATCACGATGACGATCGGCATGCTGATGATCCTGCCCACCGGCATCCCTCGCCTGATGCACGCCGATCTCGCGCACCTCGGCTGGCGCGTCTGGGGGCCGTTTGCCTTTGCCGTCGTCTTTCCCATCGTGCTCACGTGGCCGGTTTGGAACTACGGCATCGCAACGATCGGCGCGGCGCAAGCGGGGCTCTTCGGCTTCTTGGTGCCGATCGTCGCCGGCGTCGCGAGCGTCTTCATCCTCGGCGCGCGTTTCGAAGCGCACCAGCTGCTCGGCGCGGCGGTGTGCATCGGCGGCATGGCGCTGGCAAGCCTATTCGGCAAGTACTCCATCGCCGCCATCTGGAGCGAACGCTCGCTCCCGCTGGAGCGCTGAGGCGTGAAGCGAATCGTCATTGCGCTGCTGCTGCTCGCGCCGTTCGCCGGCACGCTTCTGCCGTTTATCTATAACCGCGCGACGCCGCCGCTCTTCGGCATGCCCTTCTTCTACTGGTACCAGCTGGCGTGGATCGTCCTAACCGCCGCGTTCCTCGGTGCGGTCGCGCTGCTCTCGCGCGGGCCCGGCGATGTCTAGCGGCGCGATGGTCTTGCTCGCCTTGGTGGCGAGCGTCACGGCGGTCGGCTTTTTCTCGGCCCGCTGGGGCCGGGCGAGCTTGAACACGCTCGACGAATGGGCGCTCGGCGGCCGTCGCTTCGGCACGCTGGTCGCCTGGTTCTTACTCGGCGGCGATCTCTACACGGCCTACACCTTCATCGCGGTGCCGGCCCTCGTGTACGGCGCCGGCGCGCTGGGGTTCTTTGCGGTACCGTACGCCACCGTGGCCTATCCGATCGCGCTCGTGGTGCTGGTGCGCTTCTGGGGCATCGCGCATCGCCGCGGCTACGTGACGACCGCCGATTTCGTGCGCGACCGCTTCGGCTGCCGCACGCTGGAGATGGCGATCGCGCTCACCGGCGTGGTTGCGGCGATGCCGTACATCGCACTCCAGCTCGTCGGCATGAAGACCATCTTCGTGCAGCTCGGCGGCATCTTCGAGCTCGGCAACGGCCTGGTCGCGCTCACCCTCGCATTCGTCTTACTGGCAGCGTACACGTATACGAGCGGCTTGCGCGCGCCGGCGCTCATCGCGTTCGTGAAGGACGCGCTGATCTACGTGACCGTCGTCGCCGCGGTCGTCGTCATCCCGGCAAAGCTCGGCGGGTGGGCGCACGTCTTCGCCGCCTCGGCGGCCGCGCTCGCGGCGCGGCCGAAGCCCGCGTCGATTTTCCTCGCGCCGTCGCAGTACTTCACGTACGCGACGATGGCGTTCGGTTCCGCGCTCTCGCTCTTCATCTATCCGCATTCGATCACCAGCGTGCTCGCCGTGAAGAGCAAGGCCGTGATCCGGCGCAACGCCGCGCTGCTGCCGATCTACTCGCTGCTCTTGGGGTTGCTGGCGCTGCTCGGATACTGCGCGCTGGCCGCCGGAATCCACGTGCCGCAGCAACAGGCAAGCAGCGTCGTGCCGATGCTCTTCGCACGCTTCTTCCCCGATTGGTTCGCCGGAGTCGCCGGCGGCGCGGTGGTGGTCGGGGCCATGGTGCCCGCCGCCATCATGTGCATCGGGGCCGCCAACCTCTTTGCGAGCAACGTCTTTCGCGAGTTCTCGCCGGAACGGTCGCCGGTGGAGACGCGCATCGCCAAGCTGCTCACGCTGGCAATCTGCGGCGCCAGCCTGCTCTGCGTCTTCTTCGTGCAGGTGCCGTACGTCATCGATTTCCAGCTCCTCGGCGGCGCGCTCATGCTGCAGATCTTCCCGGCCTTCGTGCTCGGGCTGTGGACGCGCTGGTTTTCACCCAAGGCGCTGCTCGCCGGGTGGCTGTGCGGTATCGTGGCCAGTGCCGCCATGGCGTACGCCGGCAACTTCACGTCCAACGTGACCTTCCACGTTTTCGGAACCACGATCACGGGATTCATCGCCCTCTTCGCCTTAGCCGCCAACCTCGCGGTCGCGGCTGCAGTCAACCTCGCTCTGCAAGCCGCCGGGATTTCCCCCGGCGACGATCGCACCACTTCGGGAGATTACGCATGACCGAATCGATCAATCCGCCCGGCTGGCCGCGGCCCAGCGGTTACAGCAACGGCGTCGTCGCCGAAGGCCGTTTTTTGGCCATCTCGGGTCAGATCGGCTGGGACGAGCGCGGGCGGCTCGTCTCGCAGGATTTCGTGGATCAGGCCGTGCGCGCGATGCAGAACGTCGCCGCCGTGCTGAAGGCGGCCGGGGGAGAGCCGGAACACCTCGTTCGCCTCACCTGGTACGTCACCGATAAGGACGCCTACCGAGCGTCGCTGCGAACGCTGGGCGGCCGGTACCGCGAGATTTTCGGCGAGCACTATCCCGCAATGGCGCTGGTCGTGGTGGCCGACCTGCTCGAAGAGGGCGCGTGCGTGGAAATCGAAGCGACGGCGGTGCTGCCGAAGGCTTAGCGGCGGCGCAGCTTGTAGCGCTGCAGCTTTCCCGTCTCGGTTCGCGGCAGCTCGCGCACGAACTCGACTTCGCGCGGCGCTTTGAACGAGGCCATGTTCGCCTTGCAGAAAGCGCGCAGCTCCTCGGCTTTCGGCTCGGACGCTTCTACGCCGTCGGCGAGCACGACGAAGGCTTTGACCACGAACGTGTCGCGTTCCGGATCGGGCTTGCCAACGACGGCCACTTCCTTGACGTCGGCGTGCGCGATCAGCGTCTGTTCCACCTCGGGGCCCGAGACGTTGTAGCCTGCGGTGACGATCATGTCGTCGGTGCGAGCGACGTACCACAAGTATCCGCGCTCGTCCATCCGGTATGCGTCGCCCGGATAGTTCCAGCCGTCGCGCACGTAGAGCGCTTGGCGCTCGTCTTGGAGGTACTTGCATCCGGTCGGGCCCTTCACCGCCAGACGGCCGACCTCGCCCGCCGGCAGCGGCCGCCCGTCGTCGTCGTGGATTTCAGCGATGTAGCCGGGAACCGGCAATCCGGTCGAGCCCGCGACGACGCGCTCTTCGGGCGCGCCGATGAAGATGTGTAGCATCTCGGTGCTGCCGATGCCGTCGAGGATCTTGAGCCCGGTTTGCGCGTGCCACGCGTCCCACACGGCCTTCGGCAGCGCTTCTCCGGCGGAGACGCACGCGCGCAGGCTCGAAAAATCGAGCTTCCCCGCCAGCGGGGCCATGCGGCGATACGCGATCGGCGCGGTGAAGACCGACGTGACGCCGTACTCGGCGATCGCGTTGGCGAGCTCCTCGGGCCCGGCGCGCTCGAGCAGCAGCGTGGCCGCGCCCGCCCACAGCGGAAAGAGCAGCAATCCACCCAAACCGAAGGTAAATCCGAGCGGCGGGCTGCCGCTGAAGAGATCGCTCGACGACGGGCGCAGCACGTGGGCCGCGTAGGAATCGCACGATGCGAGCAAATCGCGATGGAAATGCATCGCCGCCTTCGGCGTGCCGGTCGTGCCCGACGTGAAGGCGATCGCCGCGACGTCTTCCGCACCCGTCTCGACGTTGTCGAAACGATCGGATTTGTGAGCCGCCAGCGATTCGAGCTCGTCCCCGGTGAGATCGTGGAAGTAGAGCCGGCGTACGCCGCCGACGTGTCCGCAGGCGGTTTCGAGATCGTCGCGCAAGCGCACGTCGCAGAGGGCGATCTTCACCTGCGCCTTCTCCATGATCGTGCGCAGTTCGATTTCTCGGTAGAGCGGCATCGTCGTGACGGCGATTCCGCCGGCTTTGAGCACCGCCAGCCAGCACGCGGCCAGCATCGGCGTGTTCGGGGCGCGCAGCAGCACGCGATTTCCCGGCTCGAGGTGAAGATCTTCGCATAAAACGCGCGCGATGCGGTTGGCCGTCTGCTGGAGCTGCAGGTAGGTCAGCGTCGCTCCGCCCGGCGCGACGATGCACCGCCGGTCGCCCCAGCCGCGTTCGACGTGCGCGTCGAGCAGGCGGCTCACCGCATTGAGCCGCGGCGGATAATGCAGTTCGGGAAGTTCGAAGCGGAGCTCCGGCATCGCGTCGGGATCCGGCAGGCGTTCCTCGGCGAACCGGTCGACGTGTGCGGTAAATCTCATCGCGCCGGCGCCTCGAGCGTCTGCCGGGCGATGACGACTTGCTGGATTTCGCTCGCACCTTCGTAGATGCGCAGCGCGCGCACGTCGCGATAGAGCCGCTCGACGATCTCGCCGCGGCTCACGCCGCGCCCGCCGAAAAGCTGCACCGCGCGATCGCAGACGCGCCCTGCGGCTTCGGTGGCAAACCACTTGGCCATGGCGGCCTCGCGCGTTACGCGGGCCGCACCAGAATCTTTCGTCCACGCGGCTCGGTACACGAGCAACGCGCTGGCGTCCACGTCGGTGGCCATCGCGGCGACCGACGCTTGCGTGAGCTGGAGCGCCGCGAGCGGCGCGCCGAAGAGCCGGCGCGAGTTGACGTGCGCGATCGTTTCGTCGAGCGCGCGGCGAGCGAAGCCCAGTGCCGCCGCTCCGACGGTGCTGCGATAGACGTCGAGCGTCGCCATCGCGATCTTGAAGCCTTCGCCCTCGCGGCCGATGCACTGCGATTGCGGCACGCGCACGCCGTCGAAACGCACGGTGCCGAGCGGGTGCGGCGACATCGTTTCGATGCGGTTCGCGATCGAGAGCCCCGGCGTGCCGGCGTCGACGAGGAAGGCCGAGAGGCCCTTCGCGCCGCGCTCTTCACCGGTTCGCGCAAAGACGACGTAGGCGTCGGCGATGCCGGCGTTGGAGATCCACGTCTTCTCGCCGTCGATGACGTAGCCGTCGCCGTCGCGCCGGGCTTTCGTAGCGATGGCGGCGACGTCGGAGCCCGCCTCGCGCTCGGAGAGCGCGAAGGCGGCGATGCAGCTCCCGTCGATCACCCTGGGCAAATACGCACGTTGGAGTTGCGCGTCGGCGAAGAGCACGATCGCGCCGCTGCCCAGCCCCTGCATCGCGAACGCGAAGTCGGCCAGCGGCGAGTGCCAAGCCAGCGCCGCGCGCGCCAGACAGAGCGTCCGAACGTCGACGTTCGCGCGCAAGCCGCCGTAAAAATCCGGCACGCACGCGCGCAGCCATCCGCCGGCCGCCAACGCGCGAACCCACGCCCGGCAGCTCGCGTCGGCGTCGGACTCGTCGTCGGCCACGCCCGCTTCGGGAAGCCATTGCGACAAGGCGGTCGCAAACGCTCGATGCTCCTCGTCGAAGAACGGCCAGAGCAGCTCTTCCATGCGCTAGTCGCCCGCAAAGCGCGGCGTGCGCTTCTCCACGAACGCTTCGTAGGCCCGGCGAAAATCGTTGCCCTGCATCAACGCCGCCTGCGCGTGCGCCTCGGCGTCGATCGCCTCGTCGAGGTTCATCGCCCACTCTTCGTGCAGCATCTTCTTCGTCATCGCATGCGCCGCGGTGGGGCCGGCCGCCAGCGTCGCGGCCAGCGCCTTGGCGCGCCCTAACAGCTGCTCCGGCTCGCACAGCTCGTTGTAGAATCCCCACTCGCGAGCTTCGCGCCCCGGAAGCGCGCGGCCGGTATACAGCAGCTCGCTTGTGCGGCCCAAACCCACGATGCGCGGCAGGATCGCACACGCGCCCATGTCGCATCCCGCCAGCCCGACGCGCACGAAGAGGAACGCGACCTTCGAGCGCTCCGTCCCCAGGCGCAAATCGGAGGCCATCGCAAGGATCGCGCCGGCGCCCGCGCAGACCCCGTCGACCGCGGCGACGATCGGCTGGGGGCACGCGCGCATCGCCTTCACCAGGTCGCCCGTCATCTGCGTGAACTCGTGCAGCGCTTCGGGCGATTTCGTCGTCAGCGGGCCGATGATATCGTGCACGTCGCCGCCGGAGCAAAAATCGGCACCCGCGCCCGTCAGCACCACCACCTTGACGCTGCGATCCGAGCGCAACGCCCGGAACCAGTCGCGCAGCTCCGCATAGAGCTCGAAGGTCAACGGATTCTTTCGGCCCGGTCCGTCGAGCGTCAGCACCGCGACGCCGGCGTCGATCTCGTAACGCGCTTTCGTGGTCACGCGACAAAGGTCGACAGCAGGAGTGTCGTTTTCCTGCCGAAAGGTCGCGACATGGGCTGGCTGCTCGGCATCGTTGCGCTTCTGCTTCACGCAGCGACGGCGGGGCGATACGGCTATTTCCGCGACGAGCTCTATTTTATCGCCTGCTCCAAGCATCTCGCCTGGGGCTACGTCGATCAGCCGCCGCTCGTCGCCGTCGCAGCGTGGCTCTCCTCACCCTTCGGTTACCATCTCCTGGCGTTGCGCGCGCTGCCGGTGCTCGCCGCCGCGTTGACGGTTTGGTGCGCGGCGGCGCTCGCTCGCGAGCTGGGCGGCGGCCGTTTCGCGACCGCGGCCGCGGCAATCGCAACGATGCTCGCGCCGGCCTATCTGCTGCTCGGCAACGTCCTCACCACCACCTCGTTCGAGCCCCTCTCCTGGACGCTGCTCGTCTTCGCAACGGTCCGCGCGGTGCGCTCGGGCGGCGCAGCGACGTGGTGGCTCGCCGCCGCGGCGGCCGCCGCCTTCGGGGCCTATGGCAAGTATTCGATCGCGCTGCTCGCGGTGGCGCTCGCCGCCGGGCTGCTGCTGACGCGCGAGCGGCGGGTCCTCGCCTCGCCGTGGCCGTACGCCGCCCTGGCATTCGCACTCGTGCTGCTCGCGCCCAACCTGCTCTGGCAGGCCGCGCACGCCTGGCCGATGTTCGACGTGCTGCGCGGCGACGCGGCCCATCGCCCGGCGCTGCAAACCGGGCTCGCGCTCGAATACCGCAACCTCGGTCAAAATGCCATGGCGTTCGCTCTCGAGCAGATCGTCTTTACCAATCCGCTCGCGGTTCCGCTGTGGATCGCCGGCGTCGTCGCCCCGTTTCGCATCGCCACGCTGCGCGACGTCCGCTTCGTCGGCATCGCTTACGTCGTACTGTTCGTGCTCGCCGCCGCGCTGGGAGCGAAGGGCTACTACATCGTCGGCATATACGCATCGCTTTTCGCTATCGGTGCGGTCGCACTCGAACGCGCCGCTGCCGCGCTACGTACCGGCGTCGTGGTCGCCATCGCGGCCATGGGCATCGTCGCGATGCCGCTTTCGCTGCCGGTGCTGCCGGTCGACGGATTGATCGCCTACACCGCGTTGCTCGGCTTGACGGGCCGCGACGGAACGCCGCCCCGGCTGATCCAGCCGGTCTTCGCCGAAGAGTTCGGCTGGCGGCGATTGGCGCGCGACGTCGCCTCCGTCTACCACGCGCTGCCCGCCGGCGAGGCCGCCAAGACCGCCATCTATGCCGATACCTACGCCGACGCCGGAGCGATCGATCTCTTCGGGCCCGAGTTCGGCTTGCCGCCGGCCATCTCGAGCCAAAACTCCTACTATCTCTGGGGCACGCACGGGTACGGCGGCAGCACCATGATCGCCATCGGTGCGACGCGCGCGGACTTGCTGCGCCGCTACTTCCGCAGCGTCACGCTGGTTCGCACGTCGAGCGAGCCGTACAAGTGGGTGGTCGAGGGCCCCTCGCCGATCTTTCTCTGCCGCGGTCCGCGAATGCCGCTCGACCGGCTCTGGCCGCTGCTGCGCTGGTACGGCGCCTAAGCCTCCATTCGCCCGCCGCCGGGCACTTGCACGGAGGTGACGCGATGGGAATGCGGATCGACGCTGATCGAGATGCTGGTCGTGGCGGCCATCGTCGCGATGCTGCTCGCCGGCGGAGGCGCGTTCTTGCTCGGCATGCATCCCGGTGCGCTCGTGCAAGCCTCCAACGATTTCGACGCGGCGCTCGCCGATGCGCGCGCGCTCGCGGTGACGAGCGGCAACGGCGCAACGCTCGTCTTCGCGCCCCGTCCAAACGGCGTGCCCGGGTTCACGCTGCGCGTCTACACCGGGCGGCCAACCTCGGCGAAATCGGTGTTCACCTCGACGTCGATGCCGCTGGTGAGCGACGCGACCGTCAGCGAAGCCACGCTCGGTACTCCGCCGTTCGCCATCTTTTTAGGCGCGTCGGGACACGCCAGCGGCAAGGGCGGCTATCCGAACGTTGCCGCCGGCGGCCACGCGACGTTTCCACCGATCGCGAGCGAACCGCCCTGCCCGCACGGTGGATTCACGCTCACGTTCGTCGGCCCGCAACACGCGCGCGCGACGCGCACGATTCCGTGCGGCGTCGTCGTCGCGCTCGGCACCGCCGCGCCCAACCCCTCGCCGACGCCGAACGTTCCCATCGTGACGCCGGCCGCGCTGACGTATCATTGGCCCGCCGACGCGCAGCAATCGTTCGCGGCGACCGAGTGGGGCTACACGCATTGGTTTGCGGCGACCGGTTTTGCCTGCGGCAGCGGCGTCGCGACGTTTCCGAACGTCTTACCCTCGCCGTTCACGCCGGCCGTCTCCGCTGCCGAGGCGAGCGCCGACCCCAAACGGCCCGCCGGCGAACCGTATTCGTTTCCGAACTCCGGCGGCGGCAGCACCAACGACGCGCCCGCGCGCTTTCCACTCGACCCTGCCGGCGAAGGGCTCTGCAACGCCGTCGTCGCCGACGACTACGGCCAACCCGCAAGCGTCGCCGTCACCGTGATGGGCTGGCTGACGGCGTCGTACGGCGGCGGTTCCGCGACGCACCTCACCGCGCCGCTCGCACTGCCGGGCGGCACGTTTGCGCGCGCCGGCTCGTCGGCAACGATCTCGCTCTCGAAGCGTTACGACGCCGAGCCGCTGCTCCCGGCCGTCGCCCTCGATCCGCTTTGCAGTAAGTACGTGACGTTCGCCGTCGCGAGCGGAACGACACCGCCGTCGCCTTCGCCGGTTGCGGCCACCGCCTCGGTCACGCTCACCGCGACGGCGATGCCTCCCTCAGAGATTGCGTGCGCGGCTACGGTCTTCGACCAATACGCCGGCTCGCAAACCGGCGAAGGCGTCGCCATCAACGCCACGCTGAGCGCCGAAGGCCCGCTCGTCGCATGGCCCGCGGCCGAGGAAATCGCGCTGCAAGGCCAATCGCTCTCGCCATCGACCTCCGGCGCGCCGTGCCACGCACGCGCTTTCGCCGACGCTGGCTTCTCCACGCCGCTCCTGCGCAAGACCGAGCTCGCCGCAGACGGCACCATCGTCGCGCAAACCGACGACACCGGCTGCATCCTCGACGCCTCAAAAACCCCCATCACCGGCGGCGCCGTCGCATCCCAAGCCGGCATGCCAGCAAGTCGTAACTTTGCCTATGCGCCATTCACCTGCGGAGGCAATCTTAGCTTTGCGTCGCGCTGGCTGCCCGATCCCAATGGCGCTGGCCCCGGTGGTGATCTTCTCATTTTTAGCGGTCTCAAGGGTGGGAAATGCACTGTTGACCTAATCGGAGATTTAACTCAGAATCCGTCGGCAAGCCCGGCGCCTTTGCCTGTGTCTGTCGTGTACTGTGATTCCTCGGGCGGAACGATCCCAGTTGGCGGAACGTGCACGTATGTTCTTCCCGCGGGGAGCAGTTCCGGGAGCTGCGCAAAAGGCGACGGAGGGCAAATAACCATAATTTCATTCTTCGTCACGTTGAACTCAGGGCTCCCAACCGATGATAGCCCACCATCCGCGGGCTCATCGCCATTCGGTCAGCTGACTGTCAACGCGAACGTCGCTACCTTCGCACGTACTGCACCGGGAGATGTCGTGGTCTATATTGATGAGCTGCAAACCTACATTGGTGGACTGGCCTGCCAAGAGTACGCCCACACGTGGTCGCTTGCTTCGTCCCTCATCTACCACTAGCAGTTACGGCCAACGCCCGACCGCGCTCTCAGCGTTGACCCGTGGATCTATTGGGAACGCGACCATACCATCCGTAGCACCGCGATTAATCCCCTCGCGTAAGCGATACCAAGTTCCTGAAAACCAAAGGAGCCGCGGGTCGGCGAAGTACTTACTTGGTACTAGGTCCACCATTTCCGCGCACCCATGTCCCCCGATCATTAGTCCTTCCTCCAACGTAATGTAGGGAACCGGTCCTGGCGTCAGTCCACGATAGGAGATTCTGTACGCGTTCACTTCTCTGGCCCATTCGGTGAGCCACTCGTCGATGACTACGGTGGGAAGATGGGCGGCTGCGCGCCGGTGGTTGAAGGCGATCGCGCAGGGGCGCTCTTGGCGGGGGCGGACGTGCGTGAGACGGTAGTCGCCGCTCTTTTCGACCTTTGGACGCGGGAACGGCGTGATTCCGGGTGAGGGCTGGGCGCCTTGGCACCACTCGCGGATCTCGGCCGCGCCGATGCACGGAATCGTCGGCAGCGTCGGAGCCCGAAGATGCTGCACGCCGCCCGCAAAAGCGACACGGTCGTGAATCGTCGGGCGCTCGAGATCGCTCGGCACGTCGCTGCCGATCACGAGCAGGTACTCGCCGTTGGGAACGTCGCGAAGCACGAATCGTCCGTCAGCGCCCGTCGTTGCGTGCCAGCGCAGATACGGCGGGCACGAGGCAGTATGCCGCGAGGTTTTCACGCAGCCGCGCTTCCATGGCGCGAGATGCACCGCAACGCCGGCTAAGGGGCGGCCGGAGGGGTCGTCGACGAGCCGGCCCCACGCGGTCGTGCGCGCCGGCGCCTTCACCAGCGACGGCGAAACGACGGGCGCGAGCGGCGAGACGGCGCTGCTGCAGGCGGCCATCGCGGCGGCCGCAGCCGCGGCGACGGCAAAGCGACATTGCGGAGTCGTCCTCATGCCCAAGGCAGTGCCCAGCTACCCCGCCGGGAGGACGCAAAACGGCCTAGAAGGCCGCGCCCCCGGGAACGACGACGGCGACGCCGCTGCGCGAGCCCGTCACCAAATCTTCCACCGTTGCCGCGACTTCTTCGACCGTTGCAAGCCGGCCGCCGGGGTTGGTCTGCGCCAGCTGCTCGCGCGCCTGCTCCTCGCTGACGCCCGTGAACTTCTTGATGTTGTCCATCGCGCGCCGCATCATGTCGGTCTCGACGTAGCCCGGGCAGACGGCGTTGGCCGTAACGCCGGTGCCGGCGAACTCGGCGGCGATCGCTCGCGTGAAACCGACCACGCCGTGCTTGCTCGCGCAGTACGCCGAGATGTACGGCGCGCCGCCCAAGCCGGCGATGCTCGCAATATTGACGATACGTCCCCATTTCGCAACCAGCATGTCGTCGGCAACCGCGCGCGAGCACAAGAACGTGCCGGTGAGATTCGTCGCGAGAATGCGCTCCCACATCGCCAGGCCCGTGCGCATCAACGGCGCCGATTCGGCGATGCCGGAGTTGTTGACCAAGATCGCGACCGGGCCGTGCCGTTCGCGGCAGCGCTCGATGCCTTTGGCGACCTGCTCCTCCTGCGTCACGTCGACCTCCGCGGTGAAGGGCCGGTACTCGCCCTTGGCGAGCTGGAGCGTCGCCGTGCCGGGGTTGCGGCTGAGCACGCTCACGTTTGCCCCGCGCTCGGCCAGCATCGTGGCGATCGCCAGCCCGATGCCGCGGCCGCCTCCCGTAACCACGGCGTGCTTGCCGCTCATCGATTCGCGTGCTTCAGACGGCACCGGTACTCTCCTTCGCTCGCTGGATCAGGCGGTCGAGCTGCTGCTTGCCGGGCATGTACTGCACCGGCCAGCCGGCGTGGTCGTACCCGAGCTGCGCCGCGGCGTGCAGCGTCCAGAACGGGTCGGCCAGATGCGGCCGCCCTAGGGCGACGAGATCGGCTCGGCCGGCGGCAAGAATCGCGTTGGCTTGATCGGCTTCCGTAATGTTGCCGACCGCCATCGTCGCAATGCCGACTTCGTTGCGAATCCGATCCGCGTACGGGGTTTGGAACATTCGGCCGTAGACCGGTTTCGCGTCGGGCGACGTTTGCCCGGTCGAGACGTCGATGAGATCCGCGCCCGCCGCCTGGAACGCGCGCGCGATCTCTACCGAATCCTCGCCGGAAATCCCGCCGTCGATCCAATCGGTCGCCGAGATGCGCACCGACATCGGTCGCTCCGCCGGCCACGCGGCACGCATGGCGCCGAACACTTCGAGCGGGTAGCGCAAGCGATTGGCCAGCGAGCCCCCGTAATCGTCGGTGCGGTGGTTGAGCAGCGGCGTAATGAACGACGAAAGCAAATAGCCGTGCGCGCAGTGCAGCTCGATGGCGTCGAATCCGGCCGCGACCGCCATGCGCGTGGCGCGCACGAAGGCTTCGCGGATTTCGTCCATTTCGGCGCGCGTCAGCTCGCGCGGCACCTGATTGGCCGGCGCGTAGGGTACGGCCGACGGCCCGACCACCGGCCAATTATCGCGCTCCAACGGTTCGTCCATGCCCTCCCACATGAGCTTGGTCGAGCCTTTCGGCCCGGAATGCCCCAGCTGCAGGCAGATTTTCGCCGCGGAAAACTCGTGCACGAAATCGACCACGCGCTTCCATGCCGCTTCGTGCTCGGGAAGGTACATGCCGGTGCAGCCCAGCGAGATGCGGCCGTCGCGAGTGACGCAGGTCATCTCGGTAAAGACGAGCCCGGCGCCGCCGAGCGCCCGCGTGCCGAGGTGCACCAGGTGAAAATCGTTCGGCGTTCCGTCGACCGCGCTGTATGTATCCATGGGAGACACCACAACGCGGTTGCGCAAGTTCAGCTCGCGCAAGCGGATCGGAGCGAACATCGGCGGAACGGGAGAGCCGCCCGCAAACCATCGTTCGACCCGCTCGACATAGGTTGTATCGCGCAAGCGAAGGTTTTCGTGACCGATCCGCTGGCTTCTCGTCAAAAGACTATATGCGAACTGCTCGACCGGCAAGCTGGCGTAGCGCGCGACGTTTTCGAACCACTCGGTCGAGTTTCTCGCCGCATTCTGAATCTTGAGCACTTCCAGGCTGCGCGCGGCCTCGTATGCCGGCAACGCCGTCGGAATATCGCCGCACGAGGCGAGCGCGTCGGCCAGCCCGATGGCGTCTTCCATCGCGAGCTTCGTTCCGGACCCGACGGAGAAGTGCGCTGTATGCGCGGCGTCGCCCATCAGCACGACGTTCTCGTGCACCCATCGCTCGTTCGTCACCCGCGTAAAGTTCAGCCAATCGCGCCCTCGCAAGTGCGCGGCGTTGGTCATCAGCTTGTGCCCGCGAAGATACGGCTCGAACAGCCGCTCGCAAAAAGCCGTCGTTTCTTGCGTGCCGGCCTGGTCGAGGCCGTGCGCTTGCCACGTCTCCTCGCGGCACTCGACGATGAACGTACTGAGCTGTTCGTCGAAGCGGTAGGCATGCACGGTAAACCAGCCGTGCTCCGTCTGTTCGAAGACGAACGTAAAAGCGTCGAGCGGGAGCGTGGTGCCCAGCCACACGAAGCGGCAGAGGCGTCGGTCGAGATTGGGGCCGAACGCGGGAGCGTATCGCTGACGAATCCGGCTGTTGATGCCGTCGGCGGCGACGAGCAGGTCGCAATCGCGCAGGGCCTCGACGTCGTCGACCTCGGTTTCGAAATGCATCTTGACGCCGAGAGCGCGCGCCCGGTCCTGCAGGATGGCTAGCAGCCGTTTGCGCGAGATGCCGCTAAAGCCGTGGCCGCCGGACGTGATGCGCTGGCCCTTGAAGTAGACGTCGATGTCGTCCCAATGCGCGAACGCTTCGGTAATCGCGCGATGCGTTGGAGGATCGGCATCGCGAAGATTCGTGAGGGTGGCATCCGAGAAGACGACGCCCCAACCGAACGTATCCAGCGGGCGGTTGCGTTCGTAGACTTCGACGGCCCAGTCCGGAAATCGCGACCGTGCGAGGATGGCGAAGTAGAGTCCGGCGGGACCTCCGCCGATGCAGCGTACGAGCAAGCCGCGGCGCCCGCTACGGCCAGATCGCGACGAAGTACGGGAACGCCATGCCGGCCGTATACGTGCGCACCGGCGCGACGGTGCTCCCGGCGGCGTAGACCGGCACGCTCCCGGCGCCGAAGTTCGTGACGTACGCTTCGTTCTGCGGACCGACGGCGACGTATTCGGGTGCGGAAAGCCCCGCGATCGTGCGGATCGTCGTACCGTTGGCGGCGAACTCGGCGACTTGATTCGTTCCGGGATAGACAACGTAGAGGTTGTCGAACGTATCGAGCGCGAGGCTCTGCGGCTGCGAGCTCGCGGCCAGGGTGAACGTGCGAACGGGTGCGCTGGTCGAGAAAAACGGCGGCGCGTACTCGGTGACGTTCTTGCTGCCGGTGTTGGCGACGAAGAGGTTGCCGCCGGAGTCGAAGGCGAGCTGCCACGGCGAGCTCACGCCGGTCGTCAGCGTGGCCGACGGCACGGTGGATCCCGGCGCGTAGACGTACACGGCGTTGCCGCTGTGGTCGGCGACGTAGACGTTGCTCGAAGCGTCGACGGCGACGCCGAACGGCTGCGCGAGCCCAGTAATGGTGGTCGTCGGGGTCGTTCCTTTTGGCGGATAGACCGAGAGCGAGCCGCCGGAGCCGTTGCCCAGATCGGAGACGTAGAGGTTGCCTGCGGCGTCGGTCGTCATCCCGTATTCTGAAACCCCAACGAGCGGGATCGTGCGCAGCACCTTGGCGCTGCCCGCCGCATACTCGGTGACGCTCGCCGACGAGCCGCTGGAAAGGGGCGCGTTCGATACGTAGTAGTTTCCGCTCGCGTCGGCGCACAGCCCGTACAAGCCCTGCGCGCCGGTCGACACCGTCAGCAGGGGCGTGCCGTCGAATTGGGCGTAGGCGGTGACGTAGGACGGGCCGCTCACTCCGTAGTTCGCGACGTAGAGCAGCGGGAAGTAATGGACGGTAGTGGCGACGCTAAGCGGGTAGCCTTCACCACCGAGCGGCGTGGCCGATGCCGTAAGCGCGAACGGCGTCGGGTCGTAGCGCGCCGGCGTGAGCACGAACGTGTTGCTCTGCCGGCCGGCCGTTACCTTGACGTTCGTCGATGCCGCCACGAGTGCGAGCGACGGCGCTCCCGGCCCGGCGATGACGTTGCCGGCCGCATCGTAGACTAAGACGGCGAACGTCACCGCCGGCTGGCCCGCAATCTGGAACCCATGCGCCACGCTTCCGCCAAGCAGCGGCTGGCTAGCGGCCCGCAGCTCGATGCGCGCGGGAATTCCGTCGAGCGTGACGCCGAGCGTGCCGCCGTTGCCCACCGTAAACGGAAAATCGCTCACGCCGGACAGCGGGTCGCCGCCGCCGCCGGTGCGGCTGTAGGTAGTGATGTCGAACGTATCTTGGCCGATCGGTGCCAGGATCGTGATCGAGCAGGTCACCACGTTGCCGCTCTGAGGGCAGGTGGACGATCCCGGCACGATATCGACCTCGGCCGATGACAAAAAATACGTATGCGTGGCGTCGTAGATGTTGAAGAGAATCGAGCGGGTGTACGGCGAGATGTAATGCGCGCGGTGCGTACGGTGCTTGCGTGCCAGATAGATCGTGAGATGCAGCGAACCCCTTCGTTTCGCCCGCGCGCCGGCGGCTTGCGCCGGGGCGGGGACGGACGCTTGGGGAACGAGCGATGCGGCGCCGTTGCCGCCGCCGCACGCGGGCAGCGCAACGCCAAGGCCGGCGCTCACCAAGAGCGCCGTAGCTAGGCGAATCCACCGTCCGATAAGGCTGCTCACCATCGACGCTGGCGGCTTCGTCACGAGGCGGGCTGCCGCCCCCTGCCCGGGCACCGAAGGCCGGGACTTACCGCTTTCGCGCGACGAGGATGCCGTCGCACATCGGCACCAGGGCGACGTCGAGCCGCTCGTCGCGGGCGGCACGAGCGTTGACGGCACGCAGCGCGCAGGTGTCGGCGTCGTTGACGTTCGGGTTGGCGACCGCGCCGTTCCAGAGCACGTTGTCGACCAGGATGAGGCCTCCCGGCCGCACCAGCTCGACGCAGCGTTCGAAATACTCGCCGGCGCGCTCTTTATCGGCATCGATGAAGGCCATGTCGAACGGTGCGGCGCCCTCCGCCGCCAGGCGGCCCAGCGTCTCGAGCGCGGGCGCGATCCGCAGGTCGATTTTGCCGTCGACGCCGGCTTTCGCCCAGTATCTCCGTGCGACCGACGTGTACTCTTCGCTCACGTCGCAAGCGACGATCTCGCCATCGGCGGGCAAGGCAAGCGCCATCGCCAGCGAGCTGTATCCGGTGAAGACGCCGATTTCGAGATACCGCCGCGCGCCGATCGTCTTGGCCAGGAGCTGCATGAACGCTCCTTGCTCGGGGCCGATCTCCATGACGGCGTTCGACCGGTGCGACGTCTCCACGCGAAGCTCGCGCAAGATCGGGTGCTCGTGCACGGTCTCGGCGACGATGTACTCCTGAACGGCCGTATCGATGAAGGTGCTCTTGGCGGTCATGGAGCCGCCGTTCGCGGGTGGAAGCGCGGGGCCTCCGCTAGGCCCGCAAGCAGGCGAAGGCGGCCTCGACGACCGGTAACGTGCCGGGGTCGGCGTGCTCTCGCATGAATCGCAGCGCCGCGCGCGGCGACATGCGCAGCGAGCGGTCCGCCCGGAAGACGAGCGAATCGAGCTCGTCGGCGACCACCAAGATCAGCGACGCCGTCGACGTCTTCGGACGGCGCGACGGATGCGTCATCGCCAGGCACTGAAAGTCCCGGACGACCCCTCCGCACTCGGCCACTTCGGGGATGCACTCGATCACGTCGGGCGAGAGCGATGCCAGGAGGGCGCAGCGCCGGACGAATCCGGACGGAGGCGCCCCCGGCACCACGGTGGAGATGCGAGCCGCCCACTCGGCTACGCAGTGGGCCTGCTCTCGCGCGGCCGGGTCGCCGTCCCCCGACGCGGACACCAGGGCCTCAACGACCGCCTCGACGCATCCCGCACTACGATCCATCGCATCTCCCACGCTTCACTACGGTACGAAGCGGGAATGCCACAAGGGATACTCCGCTGCGACTAGTCCGCGAGGACTAGGCGCCGTTGCGTCATAGAGACATCGGCACCTATAGTCGTTCAAACCGCGAAAGGATCGACGATGCTGGCACTGCTTCTTGCCGCTTTGACCGCCATCTTGGGCTGCGTCGCCCCCCACGGCAACGCCCTTTCGTCGCCCGGGACGCTCGGGGACTCGGCCGGAGGCGGCTTGGCCGCCGGCACGACGGCCGGCTTCACCGGAACGACGACCGGCACCGGCAACCGCTAGACGGAGCGGCTGGAATGCACCTCGAGGCCCGTTCCGCACCTGCCCTCGCGCAAACGCTCTGGAACCAAGGGCGATACAACGACGCGCTCCGGACGCTGGCATCCGACGCGCCCAGCGCGGCCGGCGCGCTGCTGGCCGCCCGCTGCTACGAGCGGCTGCGCCGGTACGACGAAGCCCTAACGACGCTGCGCGACGCCGGCGCCCACCTCACCAGCGGCGACGAAGCGCTCGAAGCGGCCGCGATTGCCGCGACGTGTTTTGCCGCCAAGGGCGATACCGAGGCCAGCCGAGCCTACGTCGGCATGCTCGAAACGACGGGGGTCCGCATCTCGCCGCGCCTTCGCGCCACGCTGCTCGTGGCCCGCGGTTCGTGCGCCTGGATGCGCGGCGACCTGATCGAGGCCGAAGCGCTCGTCGCTTCCGTCGAGCCGGCGGCCGGAATGCATGCGCTCGCGCAGGCGAAGTTCGTGCGCTCCTGGATCCGCTGGAGCCGCGGAAAGAGCGTGGAGCAAGCCGCGCTGCTCGTCGAAGCCCTCCAGGTGCTCGAGCGCTCCGAGACGCCGGACGTCGGGCTGGCGGCGCGTTGCCTTTACGCGCTCGCGGCGGTGTCGCGCGAGTATCACATGCCGCACTGTGCCCGCGTCGTCGCCGAACTGCTGCCGCGCTTCCCCTGGACCGCCGATCTCCAAGTCGAGCGCTTTCAAACGTTGCGTCTCACCGCCTGGAGCTGCGCGCTGCAAGCCGCCTACATTCCGGCGATCCGCCACCTGCACGCGGCGCGCGACGCAGCACCGTCGCCTTACTACGGCGTGCTCTCGCGGTTCGATCGCGCGTGGGTCTCGCGCATCGCCGGCGAGCGCGCCTCCTTCGAGGCCGAAGCCCTGGCCGCCGCCGAGATCGCGCTCGCGCTCGATTGGACCGTTCCCAGCGGCGAAGAATCCACCGCGCTGCTGGTCGGCGCGGAGATGCTCGCCGCAATCGACGCGGGCGTCGCGCAAGCGCTGCTCGACCGGTACGAAGGCGCGCGTGCCGCGGTCGCGCATTCGATGGCCATCCGGCAAGATCCGAAAATCGTGGCGTTGCAAGCGGTGGCCGCGGCCGCCATTGCCGATGCCAGAAACGACGTCAACGGGGTGCGGCGCTCGGCCAAAGTTGCGTTCGACGTGTACGACGGCCTCGGCGTCGGCTGGCGCGCCGCGTGGTGCGCGCTGCTGCTCTATCGCGCGGGATGCGGCGACGAGTGGCTGCGCGTCGCGCGCGCGAATATCGCCGACTATCCGCACTCGTTCGTTGCCGCCGAGCTGGAACGCATCGAAAGCCTGCGCGCCGGCGTCAAAGGAGGCGAGCTGACCGCGCGGCAACGCGAGATCTTCAGCCTCTTGATGGAAGGCCGCACGATCGACGATATCGCCAGCCATCTGATCTGCAGCCGCAATACCGTGCGCGTGCACGTCGGCGCGATCTACCGCAAGGTAGGCGTCCGCAACCGAGTAGAACTCCTGACGCAGGCCGCCGCGCTTTAGTCCTCGCGCCGTGCGAGGTCGGCGGCGATCGCCGCGGCCGCGCGTCTTCCGGGGAACCCGGTAACGCAGCCGCCGGGGTGCGCGCCCGAACCGCAGAGATAAAGCTGCGCGACCGGCGTGCGCGTCGCGAAGCGATCCTCATAGATCTGCCCCGGCAAGAGCTCGCCGTGGAAGATGTGACCGCCGATCAGCCCGAAGCGGCGTTCCAGATCGGGCGCCGCGAGCACTTGCCGGTGTTCGACCGCGCCGGGCAGATTCGGCGCGTAGCGTCCCAAAATGTTCACGATCTTATCCGCGGCCGCGTCGCGTTTGGCCGCCGACCAGCCGTCGGCGCGGTCGTACGGAAAGTACTGCGCGAACACCGAGAGGATGTGTTTGCCAGGCGGCGCCAGCGACGGATCGGTCGGCGTCTGTAAGAAGCACTCGATCAGCGGCTCCTCGCTCTCGCCGCGATCGCGCCCGTCTTCGTAGGCTTTCTGCAAGTAGTCGATCGTCGAAGCGACGTGAATCGTCGCGCGGTGATGCGGCTGCGGGTTGGTGCCCGGCCGCGACGTAAAATCCGGCAGCTCGCCGAGCGCGAGATTGAGCTTGAGCGAGGGCCCCACGCTCTTCCACGCCTTCACGCGTGAGGCGAACGAACGATCGAGCGCCGCGGGATCGAGCAGATCGAGGAACGTCGTGCGAGGGTGCGCGTTCGAGGCGACCGCGCGCGCCGCGATTTCGCGGCCGTCCTCGAGCGCCACGCCGATCGCGCGATCGTCGTAGGTGAGAATCCGAGCGACTGCGGCGTCGCTGAAGATCCGTACGCCGTATTCGCGCGCCGCCGCGGCGATCGCCCCCGACACGGCGCCCATGCCGCCGCGAACGAACGCCCACGCACCCTGGATGCCCAACACCCTCCCGGCCAGATGGTGCGCGAGAACGTATCCCGTTCCGCGATCGCGCGGGCCGAGATTGGTGCCGATCAACCCGTCGTTCACCAGTTCCGCTTGAAGGACGGGAGTCGAAACGTAGCGTTCGACCAGCTCGGCGGCCGAGCCGCGCAAGAGCGCTTGCGTGTCGGCGTCGAAATTCTCAAAACGCGGATTCGCATCCGCAAACGAGTCGAAGAGCGCGCGCCCCGCGCGCTCGGTGCGTTCGCCGTAGGCCTGGAATCCGGCGACGTCGCCTGGATCGAATGCGGCGATCTCGCGCGCGTTGCTCTCGGCGTCGCTGCCCAGGAGCAGGGAGCGTCCGTCGAGCAGCGGCGTGAACGCATACGGATCTTTGCGGTAGAAATCGAAGCCGTGCGAGCGCAACCTTAGTTCGTCGACGAGCCACGGGTCGAGCAAGCTGCAGACGTAGGACGCGGCCGAGAGTGCGTAGCCCGGCCACTGGTCGCGATCGGTCACCGTCGCGCCGCCGATCTGGTGCGAGCGCTCGAACACGGCGACGCTCCGGCCGGCCTTGGCCAGGAGGGCCGCGCAGGCCAAGCCGTTATGGCCGGCGCCGATAACGATCGCGTCGTAGGTTTCCATGCGGCCACTATACTATTACCGGCTCATGCTTCCATTGCGGGCGTTGCTGGCGGCGATCCCCATTGCAGCGCTCACGGTCGCCGTCCCCGCGGTAAACCGTCTCGAGCCGCGAGTCCTCGGGCTGCCCTTCGTCCTGTTTTGGATCGTCCTTTGGGTCACGCTGACGCCGGGCTTCGTGTGGGCGATCGGACGGCTGGACCGGCGCTGGTGAACCACTCCGCGGTCGTCGCCCTTTCCATCGTCGCGGTCGTGGTCGCCGGCACGCTGCTCTTCGCGCTCTCGAGCGTTCGGCGGATCAAGATGGATCCGCAAGAGTACATCCTCGGCGGGCGTTCGTTCGGAACGATCTTCCTGTGGGTGTTGATGGCAGGTGAGATCTATACCAGCTTCACGTTCTTGGGCATGGCCGGTTGGGCGTACGGCCTGGGGGCGCCGGCGTACTACATTCTCGCCTATGGGCCGTGCGGCTACGTCATCGGATACTTTCTGCTGCCGGCGATCTGGCGCGTGGCCAAAGAGCGCTCGCTGCTGACCGGCCCCGATTTCTTTGCCGACCGGTTCGACAGTCGCGCCCTGGGAGCGTTCGTCGGCGCGGTGCAGTTCTTGCTGGTCGTTCCGTACGTGACCCTCCAGTTGAGCGGGTTGCAGAACCTGCTGCAGATGGCCGGGTACGGGGCGCTCGACGCCACCGGCGCGGTCGCGCTCGGTTTCATCGCCACGGCGATCTTCGTATTCATTGCCGGCCTGCGCGGTACGGCGTGGGCGAGCATCGTCAAAGACGGCCTGATGCTCGGCGCCGTCGTCTTCGCCGGGATCGCCATTCCGATGCAGTTCTTCGGTTCGCCCGCAGCGATGCTCGAACAGGTCTTGCGCGCGCACCCGCAGATGCTGACGCTCGCGCACGGAACGGCACCGCACGGCACCGTTTGGTACGTCTCCACCGTCTTGCTCACGTCGATCGGCTATTTCATGGGGCCGCAATCGATGAGCGCCGTATACAGCGCGCGCAGCGAGAACGCGCTGAGGCGCAACGCCATGCTGCTGCCGTTCTACAATCTCGTGCTGCTGCTGGTGTTTTTCGCCGGTTTTTCCGCACTGCTCATCGCGCCTGGCCTGAAAGGCACCGCGATCGACCAGTCGTTTTTACTGGTCGTGCAGCGGTACTATCCGCCGTGGATGATGGGATTCGTCGCGGCTGCGGGCTGTTTGGCGGCGCTGGTGCCCGCGACGGCGCTGCTGCTCGGCGCGGCGAGCATCTTCTCCAAAAACGTGCTCGGCACGTTTGGGATCGCTACGGGCGACGCGGCGCGTACGCTCGCGACCCGCATCCTCGTCTTGGCCGTCGCGCTGCTCGCGCTGGGCCTGTGGCTGACGGCGCAAAAAACAATCGTCGAACTGCTGCTGATGTATTACAACGGGATCACGCAATTCGCGCCGGGCGTCGTCGCCGCGCTCTGTTGGCGGCGCGCGAACGTGTGGAGCGTCACCGCCGGCATCGTGGTGGGATTGGCGATCGTTGCGGCGTGCACGCTTTCGAACTTCTCGCCGTGGGGGCTGAACTCGGGTTTCCTGGCGCTGGCCGGCAACGTCGCCGTGCTGGTGGCGGTCTCGCTCGTCACGCCGCCGCGACGGACCATGTAAAAAGGAGCCCGCCGTTCGGCAAGCTCCTTCGTCCGCGCCTTAGCGCAAGGCCGGCGCTAGCGGTAGCTGGGACGCGATTGGAAGCAGTCGCGGCAATACACCGGCTTGTCGCCGCGGGGATTGAACGGCACTTCGGCTACGTTACCGCATTGGCTGCAAGTAGCCGTGAACATCTCGCGCGGACGGCCGCCACCGCCGCCGCCGCGTTCGGCCCCGCCGCCACCCTGATTGCTGGAACGCATGGCCTTGCGGGCCTGACGGCAATCCGGGCAGCGATTGGGCTTGTTCTGAAAGCCCTTCTGCTCGTAAAAGCGCTGTTCGCCGGAGCTGAAGACGAACTCGCGCCCACAGTCCACACAATTGAGCATTTCATCTACGTACACGAAACGAGAACTCCTTAGAATCTACGTGGTCACACGCGACGAGAGTAGCACGGAAATTAGGTCGACGGCTCCGTCCGCGCCAAACCCAGCACTTCTTGAAAGAAGTACAGCGGACCGATCAGGAGATAGACGAGATTCTCCATGAACTTCGGCTTGGAGCCTTCGAGCCGGTGACCCAAGAGTTGGAAGCCCCACCCGAGGACGAAGGCCGCCAGATTCACCTGCCACGGGAGCCGAACCGCAATTTCGTACAGAATTGCGAAAACGACGGCCGAGATCAGGGCGCCGCGTAGGTCGATGGCGGCATAGTAGATGAGGACGGCGACCGCGGCCACGGCAGCGAGGTCGACGGGGCCGATGCGCACGAGGTGCGCCAAGCCCATGATCCCCAGGACGATCAACGGAATCCCGAAGGCATGGCAGGTCCGGTTGCGGCGGTCCGCATGGTACGAAGCGTACTCGGTAAATAGTTCCGTCTTGGTCATGCCTTTGGTTCCCCGAGAGAGTCTGCCCGCTTCTGCGACTTCTCGCGGAACAGTCCCTGCTCCACCGGGAGGCTCCCGCCCGTCTTGGCGAATGAGTCAGGTTCATGGGCGCGACCATTACCGTCCCGGAGCGGGTATCCGACGACGTCGTCCTGATCCGGCGCGATCTCCACATGCATCCGGAGCTCGGGTTTGAAGAGCACCGGACGGCCTCGATCGTCGCGGCGCGGCTGCGCCACCTCGGCTACGAGGTGCACGAGGGCGTAGGCGGCACCGGCGTGGTTGGGGTGCTGCGCGGCAGCCGCCCCGGGCGCACCATCATGCTGCGCGCCGACATGGACGCGCTGCCCATCCTGGAGGAAGGCGACCATCCGTACCGTTCGCAGTTCGACGGCAAGATGCACGCCTGCGGTCACGACGGCCACGTCGCGATTCTGCTCGGCGCGGCGGCGCTGATCGCCGACCGGCGCGAGGACGTCGCCGGCACCCTCTGCCTGGTCTTCCAGCCGGCCGAGGAGGGCCGCGGCGGAGCCGAAGCGATGATCCGCGACGGTCTCTTCGAACGCTTCGGCATCGAGCGTGCCTACGGGCTGCATCTCTCCTCGAAGTACCCCAGCGGCGTGCTGGGCTTCCGCGAGGGGCCGATGTACGCGTCGAGCGACTCGATCGAAATCGAAATTCTCGGCGTCGGCGGGCACGGCTCGGCACCGCACGATGCGGTCGACCCGATCTGCACGGCGGCGCATTTCGTCACCTCGGTGCAGCAAATCGTCTCGCGCCAGGTCGATCCGCTCGATCCCGCCGTCGTCACGATCGGCGCGATTCACGGCGGCACCATCCACAACGTCATTCCGCGTACGTGCCAGATGCTCGGAACCGTCCGCGCCTTCTCCGACGAAGTGCGCGAAGCGATGCCGCGGCGTATCGAACGCATTCTGCGCGCCTGCTGCGACGCCGCCGGCGCGCAATACAACTTCGCCTACTTCGACCGCTACCCCGTGACGGTCAACGATGCCGATCAAACCGCATACGCCCGCCGGCTGGCCGCCACGCTGGTCGGCGAGGCACGCGCCATCGAAGCGAGCCAACTGATGGGCGCCGAGGATTTCTCGTTCTTCGCGCAACGCGTGCCCGCGTGTTTCTACACCCTGGGCTGCAGCGGGGGCCCGCGCACCGCGCACCCGCACCACTCGAGCCTCTTCGATCTCGACGAGCGCACTTTGCCGACCGGCGTCGCGATGATGACGGCGCTCGCGCTCGACGCGGCGCGCAACGCTCCCTAAGCGCCGGCCGATGCCGGGCGAGGAGGATGCGGTTCCCGCGATCCCCGGCGTGATCGACCCGGCCTCGCCGGCCGACTACTTGCGCGTGATGGCGCGGGCCGTCTTTCAAGCCGGCGTGAGCTGGAAGCAAATCGCCGCGCGTTGGATGGCCTACGAGCGTGCGTTCGATGCCTTCGATCCCCAGCGGGTTGCGGCGTATGGCGAAGCCGACGTCGAACGCGTGCTCGATACGCCGGGCGTCATGCGAACGCGGCGAAAGGTACTGGCGACGATCGATAACGCGAAGGCGCTCTTAGCGCTCGAGAGCGAGTTCGGCGGAGTCGCCGGATACCTGCGTTCTCACGCGACCTACCCCGCGCTCGTAAAAGACTTCCGAAAGCGATTCGCCTTCATGGGCGAGATGAACGTTTGGTACTTTCTATTTCGCGTCGGCGAACCGGTGCCGCGCTTCGAATCGTGGGTTGCCACGATCGACGGCGATCATCCGCGCATGCGCGAGATGGTCGAGCTCGCCCGCGGCGCCGGGCGCTCGAGCGAATACTAGGAACTACCCTCGCCGTTCGGTCTGGCGCCGGTCGACGCCCGAGCGGCGCTCGACGCCCGTCCACGGCTCCGTCCCGGTCCGGCGGCGATCGCCGTCGCGGCGCTCGATCGCGCGGGGCTCGGACTGCAAGCGCTGGAGGGCGTGCTCGAGACGGAAGCGCACCTGGTCGAAATCCCCGTTGCTCATCCACCAAAGATACTCGGCTCCTCGGCCGGTGGCAAGGCCCTGGAAGAAGCTTACAGGGTGATCGTTACGGCCGTGCCGTGCCCCGGAGCGCTATCGATGGCGATGTCGCCGCCGGCCCGCTCGACCGCCCGTTTGGCGATCGCGAGGCCGAGCCCGGTGCCGGCAATCTCGCCGCGCTCGTCGCCGCGGTAGAACCGTTCGAAGGCGTGCACGCGCTCCGACTCCGACATCCCCGGCCCTTCGTCGCTCACCGTAATCGTAGTGTGCCCGTTGGTTCGGGACGCGCGCAGGTGGATGGGCGCGTCGGGCGCGTACTTGAGCGCGTTTTCGATGATGTTCCACATGGCTTCGGCAAGTTCGCCCGGGTCGGCTTCGATCGTCTGTACGTTGTCGACGCTGTAGTCGATCGGCCGCCGATCGTCGAGACGGCGTACGGCTTCGCACTGCGTCCGTAAAAACTCCGGAACGTCGATCGACTCGACGCGAGGGCCGGCTTCGGAATCCAGCCGCGCCAGGCGCATGAGCCGGTCGATCAGGCTGCGCATGTGCTCTTTTTCGAGCGACATCGTCGCGAGAATTTGCCGCGCGATCTTCGGCTCTTCGATGGCGCCCCGGCGCAGCACGTCGATATAGCCGGCGATCACCGTCAGCGGCGTACGCAGTTCGTGCGACGCGTCGGCGGCGAATTGACTGATGCGTTCCTCGGCCCGGCGGCGGTCTTCCATCGCCGAAGAGACGTTGGCGACGGCATCGTTGAACGCAGAGGTGAGCGACGCGATCTCGTCGCCTCGGGCCATGATGAATCGCCGCTGCGTATAGTCGCCTTCAGCCAAGGCGCGCAGGGACCGCGTGACTTCGTTGATCGGCGCGAGCGATTGCGCGGCGAAGATCCGGCCAAAGAACCACGACAACGCCATAGCTACTAACGCGATCGTTAAGACGACGCGCCAATACGGGACGAGGGCGGCGAGGAGGAGCAGTTCGGAGCGTTCGAAGCCGACGTATCCGCCGTCGACCACCGCGAGCGGCAAGGGATCGTGAACCGCCGCGTCCGGCGGGGGCGGCATTCCGCGCTCCGGGGGCGGCTGGCGCCCGAAGCGGGGATTGAAGCCCGCCATCCCTCCCGCTTCCAAAACCCGGTCGAGCACCCTCGGACGAAACTCTCGATCCCCGGCGAGATAGTGGCCCTTCTCATCGAAGACGGTCACGCGCAGGCCGATTCCGCTCAGCGCGTTGACGATCTCCGGCGCCGATTGCGCCAACGACATCCCCTCGCGCCGGTACTGATCGGTGAGGATCCGCGCTTCTTCGTGCTTGGCAATGAGAATGTCGCCGGTGAACTTATCGAGTTCGAAGTAGAGCGCCACCGACGACGCGAGAATGACGGCCAAGACGGTCATGCCGAGCAGCACTGCATAGAGCGCCGCCAGCCGTGAGGCGATATTCACCCGCGAACGCTACTGCGAGAGCCCGTAGCCCACGCCCCGAACCGTTCGAATGAACGACCCTTGCTCGCCCGGCCGGTCGATCTTCGCGCGAAGATACGAGATGTACGTTTCGACGATATTGGGGCCGCCTTCGAAATCGTGCCCCCAAACGATTTCGAGCAAGTGATCCTTGCTAAAGACGCGGCGCGGTTCCCGCATGAACACTTCGAGCAGATCGAACTCGCGCTGCGTGAACTCGAGCGAGTCGCGACCGCGCCACGCTTCGTGCGTCGCCGGATTGATCGATACGTCGCGCCAGCGCAACACGTGTTCCTCGATGAGCTGGGGACGCCGCAGCTTGGCCTGCAACCGAGCGATCAACTCTTCGAAGACGAACGGTTTGACGAGATAGTCGTCCGCGCCGGCGCTGAGCGAGCGCACCTTATCGTCGGTGCCGCCTTTCGCCGTCAGCATGAGAATCGGCGCCTGAGAGATCTCGCGCAGGCGGGGCAGCAGCGTAATACCGTCGACCTTGGGCATCATGATGTCCAAGACGATGACCTCGGGATCGAAGGTTTTCACGAGTTCGATCGCGCCGATGCCGTCGGTTGCCGTTCGCACGTCGTACCCCTCACGGGTCAGACCAAGCTCGAGCATCTCCCGGACCATTCGGTCGTCGTCAATGACGGCTACGCGTGAGTTAGGCATGGTATCCATTTCTCGTTGCATCCTGCGTTCTCACCCTTGGAGTGGGCTGAACGAGACGGGGATCGACCGCTCTTAGGCCGCCCGGAACGGCGCTTGCCAGCGCGAAACCCGCTGCCCCGAGACCAAGGCGGCCTGGCCGATCGACTCCAGAGGATGCGCGATGACGCAAATCCGTCGCTCGGCGAGAGCGGCGCGCAGCGCGTCGTCGGGCAGCCACCGGGCAAATAGGTGAACCTCGCCGGCCTGCGTACCGCGCGCCAAAATCTCGAAGACGTCGGCCAGGCTGCACTCCCCCCGCTCCAGCAGCGGCTGGATCACCTCACGCTCGAACCGGCACCCCCGCCAGCCGGCCGCCACCAGCACGAGGCGAGAGAGCTCGGCCGAGGTGGAAGACTCGAAATCGAGGACTGCCGCCCGCACGGCGCCGGCTAGGTGCGCTTGGGCCTGGGCGTGGAGCGTGGCGGGAGCGATCGTCGCAGCCGGACCCGCCGTCAGCACCGCCCCGGCCCCGATGAGAAACTCGTCCATGGCCCCACTTTGCCACCCCAGAGTGCCACCAGGGTGGCGCTTGGGTTTTGGCCGTTACCGAAATCCGCTGCCTCCCAGCCTAAGCGCCTCACCCGCCAGCCCCCCGCACAAAAAGCGAGAGGCGCCGAAAACGGCGCCCCCCGGTTCGCCCACACCCGGGCTTCGAGCCACCACTGCGCTATCCGATCGGCGCCGCCGGCATGAAGAATAGCACGATGAGGGTCACGGCTAATGTCACGTTTCGTTTCCTCCCCGACTGAAGGTTGGTCGCACCTCAAGCCTAGCGCCTCGGAAGGCGGCCCGTCCCTAGTCAAAATTCATTAGGAGATGAGACCGAGTTGCCGGGCCTTGGCTATGGCCTCGATCTGGCCGCTGCAACACAATTTGGTTATGGCGTTCGCAATATGAACGCGAATCGTATTGACGCTGTTGTGCCGCATCATTGCTATTTCTTTGGGACTACGCCCCTGTGCAAGCAAGTTCAAGACAATGCTCTCTGCGCCCGTTAAAAGCGGTTTCGGCGCGATCTGCAAACAGAAGGGCAGAATAGCCTGCAGAGTCATTGCGAGGCCGCCATATCCAACTCGATTGAGTTCTGGGTAGAGCGATCGAATCAGAGGAGCATCGAAGCCTCCAAGAACTCGTATGCCTAGGATCGATGACTCGCAGATTCTAACGACGGATCGTTCGACAATGCCTTTATTGTTCCGATCTAGTTCGTCAGCGTGTCGTTCTGCATAGATCGGACGCCCATTAATCAGCTCTGCCAACACGCAATACAAACGTGCGATGCAGAGAATCCGCTGGCTAAATCTCGAAACACCTCGAACGTCCTGCCTAATCCGTGATACGTCCTTTAGTTTTGATATTGACTCCGCTCGACGACCGGCAGCCGCCAAGAACAGGGCGTACTGCGATCCGCATATTACTCGGTCAAAGTCGTGATGAAACTGGCTCCATACCTTACCCAGTTGATCGCAGGCGAGATCGAAATTTCCATCCCAAGCAGATCGTTCTGCCCTAAACGCGACGAGATAATGCTGCCGACTCGAGGTGGAAATCTGTAAATCAAGTATTTGCTTCTCTGTTTCGCTAGCCTTCATCGCGTTGCCGCACCGCATTTCAATGCTCAGCAACTGCATCAATGCGGACTCGAGGTCGAAGGCGCCCTCAGCTTCACGGGCTGCCGTGGCCGCACGTTCGGCGAAGGATCGCTGGCTCGCTAGGTCATCGAAATGATGGCAAGCCAGCATCGATAAGGATGAGTAGGCGCGGCTGGCGAGGCTGTGGAGATGGAGCTCGGTCGCCAGTTCCGCTGCTTGGAGGAGCCACGTTTGGGCGCGATGGGCTTCGCCGGTGTAGAGTTCGGAAACGCCGAGACGCTGCAGCACGCGGGCGCGCGTGGCGTCGGCGTCGACGTGGGGCAACAGCGCGACGGCGCTTTCGATCGCGGGCTTGGCTGCCGGCGGGTCGCCGGCCACTGCACGAGCGGCGGCCAGAAGCGAATACGCCTCGGCGCGGAAGTCGGCCGAGAGCGCGGCGTCTTCTGCGACCTCGCGCAAGAGCTCGCCGACGTCGCCGTGGCGGTTGGCGACGAGCAGGGCGAGCTTGAGGGTGAGCGTCGCGGCGAGTTCGCGCGATTCGATCTCACGCGCGCGTGCGATGGAACGGCGAAGGAGCTGATCCGCGCGCGAGATGCGGCCGGCCGCGGCGTGAAGCAGCCCGCGCAACGCCAGTACGTGTGCCTCTTCGCGACGGGTGCGATCGTCGAGCGCTTCCAACGCGGACGCGACGCATTCCGTGCGCGCGCGTTCGACCAGTTCGAAGCCGAAGGCTTTGAGCGCGCGCAGCAGATCGCCCTTCGACCTCGCTTCTGCCCAGGAGCGAACCGCGCTCTCGGCGTCGCCTGCCTCTTCGAGTGCGCGGGCCGCTCGTGCGTGCACCTCGGCCTGCCGCGCGGCGCCTGCGTGCGCGATTTGGCGCCGCACGAACCGCACCAGGAGATCGTCGCAGCGGTATACGCCGTCGGTTGCCCTGAAGATGAGTGCCGCGCGCTCGCGCAATCGTTCGGCGATCGCAAGGGCCCGGTCGAAGCCGGCTCGCTCCAGAAGCTTGACGTCCATCGCGGGCAGCGCCGAGCTCACCTCCAGCATCTCGCGTTCGTCCGCATCCAGCGTTGCATAGATCTGCTCGTCGATGAACCGGTACATCATCTCCCGCGTGACGGTGGCGCAGGCTCGCTCGTCGGCCTCTTGCAGCGACGCGCGAAGCCCGAAGCCAATACCCACCGGCCATCCTCCGGTGAGCCGCTGTAGGCCGTCCAGGCCTTCGCGGCTTATCGTTCGGCCAACGGAGCGGCCCGCACGATGCGTTTCCTGCCTGGTAAATGCGAGCGCCTTTTCGTCGACGACGAACTCTAAGTCGCCGTAAGCCAGCCACGTGGCGATGGGCAACGCGCTCGCGCTTCTCGTCGACAAGAGCCATTGCACGCGAGGCTTCGTCGCATCGATCAGATCGACGAGGAATCGAACGGAATTCGTATCGGCTAGCGCGTGGTGAAGGTCGTCGACGGCGACGATGCCGTCGTAGCCTTCGAGCAATCCGGCGATGCGCTGCGCGAAGCGCTCGGGGTTGCCCGGCGGTGCGAGCGAGAACGCCCGTTTTGCGACGGGAATCTCGCGTGCGAGCGCCGCAGACAATCCCGCGGCGAACGCGGGGAAGCCGCACTGCTCGGCTCGCACGTCGAAGCGAACGACTCGCGAGGAAGCCGCGCCCAGGTACTGTCGCAAAGCGACGGACTTGCCATAACCCGCGGGTGCGGCGAGCACGGTAACGGGCCGACTCGCGGCCCGGCGCAGGTGGGCCGTGACGCGCGGCCGGTCGATTGGAGCGAAAAGGCCTCCCGCCGTCACGCCAGGGTATCGAGCGGGGGGTGGTACTCGTCGGGCCCTTCGTAGTACCCGAGGAAGAGCTCCTCGAGCTTGAGCATCGCCAGACGAGCATCGAGCTGATTGTACGCGTTCGAATTCTGCATGCGGAACGCGTCGTAGTCGTCCTTGGAATCCCACACGTCGATGGTGACGTAGACGTTCGGCTCGTCGCGATGCCGGAAGAGCCGGGTGCGAACGAAGCCCGGATGTTGCGAAAAGAGCTGGGCCCACGGGCCGCCCGGCCCGTAGGCGTGCTCGAACGCACGCGCCTGCGCCGGGTGGACGCGGTAGCGGTAGAAGACCTCGATCACGGCCGTATGGCCGGCGCCGGCCAAGGCGCCCTCACCAGAGGCATTGCTGCCGGGTTCGTGCAGCCCGTGCCCTAGCCTCCGTGAAAGGGCCCGGGGTCGGGGACGTCGCCTTTGCCGACCAACTCGCTGAGAAAGTACGCCAGCAGCGCACCCTCCCATTGCAGCCTCGGCGCAAGCCAGGCGCGTTGAGCCGGGCACGTGAGCTCGCCAAGCTCGAGCACGAGGCTGCCGTCGCTGGCATCGACCTGGCGAAACGCATAATAGTCGCGCAGGCCGACCGTGAAATCGTCCGGCTCGAAATGAAACGGGAAATAGCGCCCGTAGAGTTTATGCCACGCTTGTGCTGCTCGAAGGTTTGCGGAGCCGTGATAGCCGATCGAGGCGCCGCTGCCGCACGGAGTCTCCGATCCGTCGAAATGGATGAAGACCGCCGCGCCGACGCGATAATTGCCTTTGAAATCGGCTGGAAGCCGCGCAACGCTCACCCCGTGCGCGCGCAAAATACGCGCCGCCGCATCGGCAACGATCGGCGTCCACTCGCGCTCGCCGGCGGCTCCGAGATTGCAGGCGCGACCCGGAAACTGTGCGCAGCTTGCGGGGCGGCCCTCGTGGCCAGCCGAGACGAGCACGTCGAACGCCAGGGCGGCGGCCATCAGCAATGCGTGCATCTGCGTACTATACGACCCGCAGGTTACGGACCATCCGTCATGCCGCCGCCAGCTCGACCGTCCGCGTGCCGCAGCGCAGCGTCCGTACCGTCGACGATGCAAAATCGTAGACGAGTACGCCGCGCAGCGCTCCGTCCCGATGACGCCTTGCTGCGGCGCGGATTGCGCGCATCGTCTCCAGACGCCGTCCGTCGCGCGCCAGGCGGCGAAAGACGACGCCATACGTTCCGCCGGAGCGCCCGCGCACCAGGGCATCGAATGGCGCAGCCGCGCGACCGAGCGCCAACACGTCGCGGCGGCGGAGTCGAAAGAGCCGCGCCGCCAACCGGCTCCCGGCAAAGCCTCCTAGCTCGGTGAGGATGCGGTCGCGTTCCGCAAAGAGCAGCGCGGGGCGCACGCCGTCGCTCGCAACGCGAATAGCGTTGCGCTCGAAGCGCACCAGCGCGTCGTCGACGAGGGAACGGGGCGTGATGCGGCGGTCGTCGCCTCGCGCGTGCAGGGCGGCCGACGCTACGATGGCGGCACGCATCGCGTTTTCAGCGAGCTTGGGAAGTCGGTCGGCAAGAAGCAGGGCATCCATGACGAGCCCAGCGTAGCCCGCTTCGATGCCATGTGGGTGGCACTCCGGCGAGGCGCCCCGTTTTGTTGCTAGTGCCCGACCCTCGGAACCGCAAACGGCCAGCCAGTTAATTTGGTCGCGGAGCCCTGGATGACGCGCGAGGCGTTCGCCGATCGCGAATGCCAGGCATATGGCATGCAGGCGTTCTAACCTAGCGGAGTCATGCAGCGAATCGGCGGACGGCTCGTCTTCTCGGCGTCGGACCTCAACGATTTCCTCGAATGCCGGCACCTCACCGAGCTTCAGCGCTTGGTCGCTCTGGGCGAACTCGAGCGTCCGGAGCCCGACGAGTCGGCGAAGCTGCTCGCGCGCAAAGGCGAAGAGCACGAAGCGCGGCATCTGGAGCGCCTGCGCGGCACCTTCGGGTCTGGTCTGATCGCCTTTCCCAGCGGCGGCGAGCCGACGATCGAGGCTTGGCGTGCCGCCGAGGCGGCAACCCTCCAAGCCATGGAAGCCGGCGCCCAGATAATCTATCAAGCGGCATTCTTCGACGGCGAGTTCTTGGGCCGCGCCGACTTTCTGCGCCGCGTGGCCCGGCCGTCCGCCAAATGGGCGTGGAGCTACGAGGTCGTCGATACGAAGCTCGCTCTCGATCCGAAGCCGTACTATCTCATCCAGCTCTGCAACTATAGCGAACACGTCGCGCGGCTGCAGGGTACGATGCCGCGCGAGACGAGCGTCGTGTTGGGATCGGGCGACGAGCGCCGGTTCCGCGTCGACGATTTCGCGGCGTACTACCGGCACGTCAAGACGGGCTTTCTCGAACGCATGGCGGCCGCGCCCAACGCGAGCTATCCGTTCGAGACGCCGCATTGCGCGATCTGCCGGTGGCACGTTCGCTGCGCGCGCCAACGCGATGCCGACGATCATTTGAGCCTGGTCGCCAACATCCGGCGCGACCAGATCGCCAAGCTGGAAGCCACCGGCATCGATACGCTGGCCCGGCTGGCCAACGCCGGGCCGCTGGCGCGCCCCTTCGGGATGGCCGAGAGCACGTTCTCAAAACTGCACGGGCAGGCCGCGCTGCAACACGTCGCGCGCACCGAAGGACGGATGGTGTACGAGCTGCTCGAACACGGGCCGTCGGCGGGGTTCGAACTGCTGCCCGAACCGCACGACGCCGACGTCTTCTTCGATATGGAAGGCGACCCGCTCTACACGCCCGAGCGCGGCTTGGAATACCTCTTCGGCGTCTACCTTCCGCTCGAAGGCGTCTATCGCGCCTGGTGGGCTCGCAGCGATCTCGAGGAGCGCGCGGCCTTCGAGGGGTTCATGGATTTCCTCAGCCGCAGGCGCGCCGAGCATCCCGGCTTACACGTCTATCACTACGCCCCTTACGAAACGACGGCTCTGCGAAAGCTCATGGGGTTCTATGCGACGCGCGAACGCGAGCTCGACGATCTCCTGCGCAACGAAACGTTCGTCGATCTTTACGCCGTCGTGCGTCAGGCGCTGCGGATCTCTCAGCCCAGCTATTCGATCAAAAAGCTCGAGGCGTTCTACGGGATGTCTCGCGCGACCGACGTCAAACGCGGCGACGATTCGATCGTGATGTTCGAGTCGTGGCTCGCCGGCGGCGACGAGAACATCCTCGACGACATCGAGCGCTATAACGAGGACGATTGCCGCTCGACGCATCGGCTTCTGCGTTGGCTGTTGGAGCGGCGCGAGGAGCGCGAGCGCAGTCTCGGTCGCGAGCTGCCTTGGCGAACGCGCAGCGAGCCCGAGCCCGTCAAGGCCGACGAGCGTACCGAGTTGGCCCGGCAGCTCCTCGATGGTTTGCCGCAACCGCGCTCGCTGCGCGAAATCCGCGCTGCCGCCGAATCGGTGCGCGGGCGCTGGCTGCTGGGCCACCTGCTCGAGTACCACGCACGCGAAGCCAAGCCCGGCTACTGGCGGCTTCACGACCGGCACAACAACGCCGACCGCCTCATGGAGTTCGATCACGAAGCCATCGGCGAACTGCGCTTGCGCGACGACGTGCCGCCCGAACGCCTGAAGAGCTCCTACGTCTTCACGTACGAGTTTCCCGAGCAGCCGCATAACTTAGGAACGGACAACCCCTTCTGCCCGCACACCAAGAAGAGCGCCGGGACGATCGTCGCCATCGACGAGGAAGCGCGCACCCTGCGTATCAAGTTGGCGAAAGCCATCGTGCCCGGCGAGCTGCGCGCGCTCGTCCCGGATCCACCCAGGCAGACGACGACGCAGCGTCAAGCGTTGGCCCGGATCGGGCAAGCGTATCTCGATGGAACGCTCGAACAACGGCATCCCGCTACGCTCTCGATGCTGCTCGCGCGTGCCCCACGCTTCACCACCGCACTCGACCGGGTGCAGCCCGAGCGCGTGAACGCACGCTCGGTCTCCGACCTCGTCGGCTCGCTCGACGGCAGTCATCTCGTAGTGCAGGGTCCCCCGGGCTCGGGTAAGAGCACCATCGGGGCCGCGTTCATCGTCGATCTCCTCGCTGCCGGGAAGCGCGTCGGCATCCTGGCCAACGGGCACAAAGCCATTCACAACCTCCTGCGCAAGACGGAGGAGGCCGCGCGCAAGGACGGCATTCGCTTCCGAGGCGTTCAGAAGTTCACCGAAGGCAAGGACGGGTCGCGCTACGACTCGCCCCTCGCCGAGCCGTACGTTACGCCGCTCTCCGATCCGAAAGCGATCGCCGAAACGCCGCACGAGTTGGCCGCGGGCACGTCCTGGCTCTTCTCGCGCGACGATCTGGCCGGCGCCTACGACGTACTCGTGATCGACGAGGCCGGGCAGATTTCGCTCGCGGATGCGCTGGCGTGTTCGGGCTGCGCGCGCAACGTCGTCTTGCTAGGCGATCCGCTGCAGCTCGCGCAGGTCTCTCAGGGCTCGCACCCGTTGGGAACCGATCTATCGGTGCTCGAGCATTTGCTCGCCGGCGACGAGACGATCGACCCCCGCCGCGGCGTCTTCCTCGACGTTTCGTACCGCATGCATCCCTCGATCTGCTCGTTCATCTCGCACGCCGTCTACGGCGATCGCCTGCATTCGGCGCCGGAGTGCGAGCGCAACCGCATCGACGCAGGCGATCTCTCCGGCAGCGGGCTGCGCTATCTCCCGGTCGTACACGACGGAAACTACCGTGCGTCGCCCGAGGAGGCCGATGCGATCGTCGGCGCCATCCTCGATCTGATGCGCGGAACCGTCACCGCCGGCGATGAGGGGCTCAGAGCGATCGAGCCCAAAGACGTGCTCGTCGTTTCGCCGTACAACGCGCAACGCAAGCGTTTGCGCCAGCGGCTCGAAGCGGCCGGCTTGGCGGCCGTAGCCGTCGGTACCGTCGACAAATTTCAGGGGCAGGAGGCGCCCGTCGTGTTCTATTCGATGGCGACGTCGAGCGGAGCGTACCTGCCGCGCGATCTCGAGTTTCTCTTCGAGAAGAACCGGCTCAACGTCGCCATCTCGCGCGCGCAGTGCATGACCGTGCTCGTCTGCTCGCCGGCGCTGTTGGAGCTGCGCTGCAAGACGCCCGAACAAATGGCGCTGGTCAACCTGCTCTGCGCCTTCGCCGAAAACGCGAGCGCGGTATCCGGCCCGGCGCTAGTGGGATAGCGCGATCGAGACGTCTCCGGCGGGGGCGTAGAGCCATACCAGCGGCGAGCGCGCGTTCGACTTGCCGAACTCGTTGTGCACCGTGCCGGTGCCGCTGGTCACGTCGAAACGCCCGCGAAAGCCCGGCGCAACCGTCAAGCTGACGGCGCCCTTGGTGCTCTGCAGCCGGACCTCCGCACCCGACCATCCCGGCGCGAGCACCGCGCTCACGTCTCCGCCGTCGGAGGCGATATCGACGGTCGAACTCGCCCCGGTTGCGACGACGTTCCCTTCGGCGGCCTCCGCAGTCACCGGCCCGGCAGGCGCATCGATCGTCACGTTACCGGCCTGCGCGAAGACTTCCACCGCCGCCTGCGGCTTGACGATGCGGACGTTGCCGGTCGACGCGCGCACGTCCAAGCGCATCGCCGCGGGGTAGTCGACCGTAAACGTGGTCGCCGAGGCCTCCGCGAAGGGGATCATCGAGCTGCCGTTGGGGCTGCCGATCGTCACCGCCAGCCGGTTGCCGTGGGCCGTTCCGGCGATCTGCGGCGTCCCGCTCGCGGCGCCGCTTTGGAAGATGCGAATGCGCACCGATCCGGCGGCGCCATCGGGCATCAGCGTCACGTCGCCGCCGGCAGCGTCGAGCTGCAGCACGCGGGTTCGGCCGGTCGAGAACGAGCGTTCGGCCGAAGCCGTTTGCGCCGGAGCGGCGACCGGCAGGGCGACGGCGGCGGCCAGAACGAGAGCGAGCGCCAGTTTCATACGCGAGCAGTTCAAGAACGAGGCCCGGCGATACTTCGCCGGGCCTCGGGTTTCGCGCCGCGTTCGGGTTACAGGTCTTCGGGATTGATCCCGCGGAGCCGGTCGTACTGCGTCTTCTTCGGCGCGGCGTGCACGTTGACGGTCTCGTCGTACTCGCCTTCGTATTGCACGGTGAGCGGCTCGCGGTTGCGTTCGTAGGCGCTGACGAGACGGCTCATGCCGTCGCCGTTGCCGCCGCCCATCACCTCGGCCAGAGCGGCGTCGTCGGCGGTCATCGCCGCATACGCCATCTCGTACTCTTGCCGCGGACGACCGTCTTCGTCGACGTCTTGACCCTCGGGCACGATATCGACGTTGCGGTAACGCGACATCCCCGTACCGGCCGGGATCAGCTTGCCGATGATGACGTTTTCCTTCAGCCCGAGCAGCGGATCGTACTTGCCCTTGATCGCCGCGTCGGTGAGCACGCGGGTCGTCTCTTGGAAGCTCGCCGCCGAGAGGAACGATTCCGTAGCGAGCGACGCTTTGGTCACGCCGAGCAGCACGGGGTTCGCCGTAGCGATCTCCTTGCCGTCGGCTTTCACGCGCTCGTTGTTCTCGTTGAACTGCGCCGCCTCGACCAACTGGCCGGGAAGCATCAGCGTGTCGCCGCCTTCGACGATCTTCACCTTACGCAGCATCGAACGCACGATTACTTCGATGTGCTTGTCGTTGATGTCGACGCCTTGCGAGCGATAGACCTTCTGCACTTCCTGCACCAGGTAGTTCTGCAGCGCGGTCTCGCCCTTGATGCGCAAGATATCGTGCGGATTGAGCGAGCCCTCGTTGAGCTGATCGCCCGGTTGCACCTTGCCGCCGTCTTGCACCGCGAGGTGCGTTCCGTGCGGGATATCGTACTCGTGCTCTTCGCCGGTGTCGTCGACCACGAAGATGATGCGCTTGTTCTTGTCTTCGCCGAACTTGATGGTGCCGCCGACCTCGGTGATGGTCGCTTGGCCCTTGGGCTTACGCGCTTCGAAGATTTCTTCGACGCGCGGGAGACCCGTGATGATGTCCTCGGTGGCGACGCCGCCGGTGTGGAAGGTTCGCAGCGTGAGCTGCGTACCCGGCTCGCCGATCGACTGAGCGGCGATGATGCCGACCGCCGTGCCGATATCGGCGCGGTTTCCAGTCGCCAGATCGCGGCCGTAACACATCGAGCACACGCCGTATTTCGACTGGCAGGTGAGCACCGAGCGGATCTTCACCGACGCGACGCCCGAGTCGATGAGCGCCTTGGCCTTCTCCTCGTCGATCTCTTCGTCGCGACCCACGATCGCGGTGGTCGGACGCTTCGGATCGAGGCGAACCTCTTCTGCCGAGCGGCGGCCGATGATGCGATCGTTGAGCGGCTCGATGATCTCTTTGCCGACCCGGATGTCGCTGACCGTGATGCCGTTGGCCGTGCCGCAATCTTCCTCGCGGATGATCACGTCCTGCGCGACGTCGACGAGACGGCGCGTCAGGTAGCCCGAGTCGGCCGTGCGCAGCGCGGTATCGGCCAGACCCTTACGCGCGCCGTGCGTCGAGATGAAGTACTCGAGAACCGTGAGGCCTTCTTTGAGCGACGCCTTGACCGGGATTTCGAGAATGCGGCCGGACGGGTCGGACATCAGTCCGCGCATGCCGCCCAGCTGCTTGACCTGCGCGATCGAACCGCGGGCGCCCGAGGTCGCCATCATGAAGACGGGATTGAGCGGGTTTTGCGCCGCTTGCATCGCCGTCGTGACGTCTTCGGAGGCCTTCGACCAAATCTCGATGGTCTTGTTGTACTGCTCGTCTTCCGAGATGAAGCCCTGATCGTAGAGACGATGCAGTTCGTCGACTTCGTGCTGGGCCTTGTCGACGATCGTGTACTTCTCGGTCGGGACGATGATGTCGCTGATCGAGACCGTCGTTCCGGAGAGCGTTGCGTAGTGGAAGCCGAGGTCCTTGATCGCATCGAGGAAGCGGGCCGTCTCGGCGTTGCCGTAGCGGCGGTAGCAATCGGTGATCGTCCGCTTGAGCGCGCCCTTATCGATGATGCGGTTGACGTACGCGTGATCCCAATGCTGCGGGAACGCGCTATTGAAGATCGTGCGCCCGACCGTCGTGCGAACGAGCTCGCCGCGCCAGCGAACGTAGATCCACTCCTGAAGGCCGATGGCCTTGCTCTCGTACGCCATGACGGCTTCTTTGGGATCGTAGAAGGTCGGGATCGCACCGGGGGAATCGGGCGTCGGCGCGTTCTTGTTCTTCGCGCGCGGCTTCTGCTCGTAGTCCTCGGTGATCATCGCCTTGGCGGGGCCGGCGTACTCTTCGCGCTGGAAGGTGAGGTAATAGAGGCCGAGCACCATATCCTGAGTCGGAATGGAGACCGGGTTGCCGTAGGCGGGCAACAGAATGTTGTTCGAGGAGAGCATGAGGATGCGCGCCTCGGCCTGCGCTCCCGCGGAGAGCGGAAGATGGACCGCCATCTGGTCGCCGTCGAAATCGGCGTTGTACGGCGTGCAGACCAGCGGATGCAGATGGATCGCTTTGCCTTCGACCAGCACCGGCTCGAAGGCCTGAATGCCGAGACGGTGCAGCGTCGGTGCGCGGTTGAGCAGCACCGGATGCTCCTTGATCACCTCTTCGAGGACGTCCCACACTTCGGGACGCACGCGCTCGACCATGCGCTTCGCGCTCTTGATGTTGTGCGCGAGGGCGCGATCGACCAGCTTCTTCATCACGAACGGCTTGAAGAGCTCGAGCGCCATCTCTTTGGGAAGGCCGCACTGATGCAGCTTGAGGCTCGGGCCGACCACGATGACCGAACGGCCCGAGTAGTCGACGCGCTTGCCCAGCAGGTTCTGGCGGAAGCGGCCCTGCTTGCCTTTGAGAATGTCGGAGAGCGACTTCAGCGGACGGTTGTTCGGGCCGGTGACCGGACGGCCGCGCCGGCCGTTATCGATCAGGGCGTCGACCGCTTCCTGAAGCATGCGCTTCTCGTTTTTGATGATGATTTCGGGCGCGTTGAGCTCGAGCAGCCGCTTGAGGCGGTTGTTGCGATTGATCACGCGGCGATAGAGATCGTTGAGATCCGACGTCGCGAAGCGGCCGCCGTCGAGCTGCACCATCGGGCGCAGTTCGGGGGCGATCACCGGCACGGCGGCGAGCACCATCCACTCGGGCTTGTTGCCGCTGGCGAGAAAGGCCTCGACCACTTCGAGCCGCTTGATGGCTTTGAGACGCTTCTGTCCCGTCGTCTCCTTGAACTCTTTGCGAAGGTCCTCTTGGAGCTTGCGCAGCTGGATGTCGCGCAGCAGCTCGCGGATCGCTTCGGCGCCCATGCCGGCTTTGAAGCGATTGCCGAACTTCTCTCGCGCTTCGCGGTACTTCTGCTCCGAGAGCACTTCGCGCTTGGTCAGCGTGGTGTCGCCCGGATCGATGACGACGTAGGCGGCGAAATAGATCACCTTCTCGAGCTGTCGCGGCGACATGTCGAGCAGGATGCCGATACGGCTGGGCACGCCCTTGAGATACCAAATGTGGCTGACCGGGGTCGCGAGCTCGATGTGGCCCATCCGTTCGCGCCGCACCTTCGCGCGCGTGATTTCGACGCCGCAGCGGTCGCAGATCATGCCTTTGAAGCGGATGCGCTTGTACTTACCGCAGTGGCATTCCCAATCTTTGGTGGGGCCGAAGATCTTCTCGCAAAAGAGGCCGTCGCGCTCCGGCTTGAGCGTGCGGTAGTTGATCGTTTCCGGTTTCTTGACTTCGCCGAACGACCACGCACGAATTTGCTCTGGCGACGCCAGGCCGATGCGCATCGCGTCGAAGTTGTTTACGTCGATGAGGTTCAAGGAGATCGGATCCTTCGAGGGACGAGGTCGGAGGCTTACGCAGGGACGCCGCACTCACGTGGTCACGTAAGGGGTCCCACCGTTGCCGCCCGCCCGGGCACAGACCGATATTCTACCACACCGCGCCGGCGGCGTCACGCCTGCACGCTCGCCTCCGGCACGGCAAGACGGGCGCCTGCCACGCGTAGGCCGCCCTTGGGGCCGGGAACGACTTCTGTATGAAGATAGGCATTCTTGGCACCAACGACCGCGCGGTCGCGATCGGCCGCCTGCTGGCCTCCGGCGGGCACGACGTCACCGTCAGCGATCCCAACGACGCGAAGAGAGCGGAGGCAGCGGCCCGCCAAGCCGGCGCCACCGCCGAAACCCCCTACCACCAGGCGATGACGCGCGAGGTGCTCGTGATGGCCACGGCGCCGGACCGCGCCGACCGGGCGCTTGCCGCCATGGGCTCGGGCGCCGAGGCCGTCATCGTCGACGCGATGGACGGTTCGCCGGCCGGCCGCGAGGGCGGAACCGAGAGGCTCGCGCGCAAGCTCGACTCGCACCGGGTGGTCCGGGCACTGATCGTCTTGCCGCAATCGGGCGCCAACATCCCGATCGCCGGGGACGATCCCGACGCGAAGGCCGCCGTCGACCGGATGTTCCAAGCGACGGGCTGCCTCACCACCGACCGCGGCGGGCTGGCCGCCGCTCGGGAGCTCGAACCGCAGGCGGCGGCCGCCGCCTAGCTCCTAGCGCGGCAAGGGGAGCGCGACGCGAAGTTCCGTGCCGTACCCCGGCCGCGATTTCACCGACACCTCGGGCGCGAGCGTCTTGATCAGAAAGATGCCGCGCCCGTTTTCGCTCAAATCGTCGGCGGGCAGCCGGGCATCGAGCGTATCCAGCCCAGGCCCGGTATCCTTGACCACCAGCATCGCCTTGCCGCTCGACCAGTCGACGCGCACTTCGACCAGCCCGGGCGCGTGCCGCACCGTGTTGGCGAAGATCTCGCCGACGACGAGTTCCACGTCGAAGAGGCGATCGGAGAGCCCGGACACGCCGCGCAAATAGGCCATGACCTCGCGGCGCGAGGATTGCGCGCTGTGGGCGCTGCTCGAATGAAAGCGCCAGACCTTCTGCGGCGGCGCGAGCTCGCCGTCGAACGCGTTCGGATCGACGGCCGAAAACTGCAGCAACAGCAATGCCGCGTCGTCGGTCGCCGGCCGATCGTCGAAAACGAGCTCTTGCACGGCCTTTGCCGGGCGGGCGATGCGCGTGTCGCCCACCAGCAGCCGCAGCGCGTCGCCGAGCTTGCGTTCGGCATCGTCCACGTCGCGGGCGAACTCCGTCATTCCGTCGGTGTAGAACGCGACGACGGCGTCGCGCTCGATCTCGACCGAGTGCACGACGGGATCGATCGGTACTCCGGCTCCGAGCGGCGGGTCGCCGAACTCCAGTATCTCCGCCGGACGCGTCTTCGAGCGTGCGATCAGCGGCGGCGGATGGCCCGCCGACGCGTACTGCAGCGTCGCGTGCGCGGCGTCGACGGTGCCCACCAGCGCCGTGACGATCGTGCCGGGCTCTTGGGCCGTGAGGATCCGGTCGAGCCGCTTGAGGATTTCCCCCGGGCCGTAGAGGCTCCAGGCGAGCGTAAAGATCGCTTGCCGCATGCGACCGACCGTCACCGATGCGTCCAATCCGTGCCCGGCGACGTCGCCGATGGAGAAGACGAGCCGGCCGTCGGGGAGTTCGAACGCGTCGAACCAATCGCCGCCGACGAGCGCGTCCTTCTCGGCCGCGGTATAGACGGCGTCGAGGCGCAGATCCGCAAACTGCGGCAGCGACTTGGGCAAGAACACGTCTTGCAGCGTCTCGGCGACGCGCTTCGTGCGCGCTAAGGCATAGCGTTGGGCGTGGATGTCGGCGCAGCTGCCGTACCAGTGCCGCACCGTGCCGCTTTCATCGCAAGCCGGCGCACCGCGAGCCAGAAACCAGCGATAGTTTCCATCGGCGCCGCGCAGCCTCTGCTCGACCTCGAACGGCTCGCCGGTCTCGAGCGCGTGAGGCCAGACGCGCATCAGCTCGAGCAAATCGTCGGGATGCACCGCCGTTTGCCAGCCCCACCCCAGCGATTCGTCTTGCGAGAGCCCGGTGTACTCGTACCAGCAGCGGCTATACCACTCGATCCAGCCGTTGGCGTGCGCGGACCACATGACGACCGGCACCGTTTCGGCCAGCGCGATGAGCCCTTCGCGTTCGCGATGCGCGTCTTCGACGTCGACGACGACGCCGATCCAGCCGGCAATCGATCCGTCGCCGTCGCGCATCGGGTCGGCTTTCGAGTTCACCCAGCCATACGAGCCGTCGCGGCGGCGCACCCGCAGCTCGCAACGAAACGGCGTTCCGGTCGCGACGGCGTTCGACCATGCTGCGGCGGCCGCATCGAGATCGCCGGGATAGACGATCGAGGACCAGTTCGTTCCGAGCACGGTAGCAGGCGTTTGGCCGGTCAGCTCTTGCCAACGCTCGTTCATGTAGAGAATCGCGCCGTCGGGCGCGGCAATCCAAAGCGGGATGGGAAAAGCCGCCGCTACGCGCGCCCAATGCGGATTCGAAAGATCCACCAGGGCAGTCTACCCGGCTAGCGCCCGCCGTAACCGGCTTTGGCGCTACGTGCGAGCGAGAAAGTCGTCGAGAGCCGCTGCGAACGCGTCGAATTGCGTGCGGTGCAGGTTGTGCCCCGCACCGGGAAAGGTTGCGATCTCCACGGTGGATGCGCGATGGCGCTCGATCGCTTCGAGCGCTTCGTCGTCGTTGATCGACTCGCCGCGCGCGGCCATGGCCAAAAAGAGCGCCTTGTCGTAATGGGCGATCGACGGCAGGAGATCCCACTCTTTGCGCGCGGTATCGCGCTGCAAGCCCTCGATCGGCGCGACGGTCATCGCGTGTACGGCGTGCACCTTGCCTTCGACGTCGAGCGGATCCCATTGCGCGTACTCGGCGCGCACCAGGTCGTCGCGCTCTTGCCCCGTGCGAGCGAACTGTTCGCGCAACTCCTCGAGATATTCGCCGTACCACTCGTCGGACGCCTGATGGAGCATCGGATCGATCGCCGCCACGCGCCAAACCGGCAGGTGCAGGCCGGCCGTCACCGCCACGGCGCCGCCCCACGAGTGGCCGATCAGCAGGTCGATCGGTTCGCCGAGCGCCTGCATGACGTTTTCGAGATCGCGAACGCCGCGTTCGAGCGACATCGGGCCGGTGGTCTCGGCGCTGTCGCCGTGGCCGCGCTGATCGTAGGCGACGACGCGATAGCGCCCCGCGACGTGACGCCCCAGGCGCTCCCAGGAACGCCGCGAGCTGGTCATGCCGTGGACGGCGAGGATCACCGGACCGCGCTCGCCCCAGCGCTCGATCGTCGTGAACGCGCCGTCGTCGAGCGCGATCCGGTGTCCGCTGGCCAGCATTTAGCGGTGGTGAACCTGCCGGTGAAGCTCGTGAAGATCGTCGAGCGAGTTGAGCGTCACCGCGTCGTTGACGCCTTCGTTCTTCAGGCCGAGCGTCTGGCGCATCGATTTGGCGGTCTCCGGCGCGTGGTTGTATCCGTGAATCGAAGCGTTGTGCTTCTCGATCGTTTCGGCATCGGTCTTGCCGTGCTCGACGACGTACTCTTCGAACTGCACGTACGTCGGCTTGTGGGTCTTCACGAACTCGAGCAGCTTCTCGCGGTCGAGCCCGAGATTGTCGATCGTCATCTGATCGAAACCTTGTCCGCAGTGATCCCAGCCTTCGGCGAGCTGGCCGGTGTAGCCGAGCGTGAGCTTGGCCCACAGCCGCGGAAGATGCGCGGCTCCGAGCGGGCCGGTCGTCTGGGAACTTACGAAGGGAATCTGTTTCGTCGCAGCGTCAGGCATTGGCGAGCTGGTCCTTTCCGTGTCGAGAGATGAAAGTGAGTTCGGAGATTCCGGATTTGTCGAGCTCTCCGAGGCCGAGCGCTTTCATGCGCTCGTACTGCTCGTAGGTCGCCCGCGCGAGCGGCAATCGCAGCCCCACCTCGTCGGCCAGCGATAGCGCGATTCCGGAATCTTTGGCCGCGTGCGCGGCCGAGAAGTAGACGTCGTGTTCGCGGTTTTGCATGTCGGCTCCATCGGTCTCCAGCACCCGCGAGTTCGCGCCGGTCTGCGAAAAGATTTCGCGCAACACGTCGAGATCGAGCCCGAGCGCGTCGCCCAAGCCGAGGCCCTCCGCCAAGCCGGCGGTATTGACGTTCATCACCATGTTGACCAGCGCCTTGACTTGAGCCGCTTTTCCCGCGCCGCCGACGTATTTCAGCGAGGCGCTCATTTTTTCGAGCATCGGCTCGACGGTTTCGAAGACGGCGCGGTCGCCGCCGATCATCAGGTAGAGCGTCCCGTTGCGCGCCTGCGTGATCGAGCTGGCCATGCACGCCTCGAGAGCGTGCGCCCCGCGCGCCTGCGCGAGCCGTTCGACCTCCACGTGCACCGCCGGCGACACGGTCGCGCAGTTCAAGAAGATTTTGCCCTTCGCGCCTTGCAGCAGCGAGTCGCCGCCTTCGGCAAAGATCTGCCGCATCGCCGCGTCGTCGCTGACGACGGTGATGACGACGTCGGCGAGCTCGGTCACGCGGGCGAGCGATGCGGTCGCCTCGCCGCCGGTGAGGGCCGCCGTCTCGCGCGCCGCTTCCGGCCGCGCGTCGTACAGGGCGGCGATGGTATAGCCGACGTCCTTCAAACGCTGGGCCATGTTGGCGCCCATGCGTCCCGTACCGACGATGCCGACGCGCGAAAGGTTCATACCGGCGCTCTCCTCTTCTTTAAAACGGGGGCTACGGCGAGAGCTTCTTCGCCATCAGCGTATACTCCGGTGCGAACCCGTGCCGGGCGTAGAAGGCCCGGGCGTGCGCGTTGTGCTCCATGACGTTGAGCACGACCAGCGAACAGCCGCGTTCCCGCGCGAAGCGCTCGGCGGCCTCCATCAGGGCGGCGCCGGCACCGCTCCCGTCGCGGGCGACGGCGATCTCGGAAATCTTCGCGACGTCGCGGCCGCTGTAGAAATCTTCTACGACCAGCAGCCACGCGAAACCGAGCGGCGTACCGTCGTCGTCTTCGGCCACCACGAAGGCGGATCGGGCACCGGCGGCGTCGAGTGCCTCTTCGAGCCGGCGTGCGGTCCCTTCGACGACGTCGGCGCGGCTGCGCCAGGGCGGCATTTCGAACTCCGCAAACCGCGGTGCGAGTTCGAGGATGAAGCGCCGATCGTCGATGGTAGCCGGCCGTACCCGCATGCGGCGGAGCTTCGACAAAGAGGCCCGCGCAACTGCGCGGGCCTCTTCTCTGCTAGAACTCTTCTTCGTTTCCTGGCTCGACGAAGGGCGTCTCTTCTTCGTCGTCGGCGTACGCGGGCTTGTCTTCCTCGTACGTCTCTTCCTCTTCTTCCTCGAGTTCGTAGCCCTGGGCGCCTTCCTCGACCTCTTCCTCGGCCGCTTCCTCTTCTTCGAAGATCTCTTCGGCGTCGACTTCGGCGATGCGCGCGATCGGCGGAGGCGCCGGCAGCGGGGCGATCGCGTCGAGCGGCTTGCTGTCGTCGATCTCCTCCTCTTCCTCTTCCTCTTCCTCGATCGCGGCGCCGCCCTCGGCCTCGGGCGCTCCGACGGCTTCGGCGATCGCTTCGCGCGCCGCCACGGCGGTCTGCGAAACGGCCGGCTGTTCGTCGCCCATGAGCAGGCCGTACTCGCGGCGCTCGCTCTCGCCCATCTCGTCCTCGGGCGTACGGATCTCCACCTCTTCGCGGTTCTCCGTAAGCACCTTCACGTCGAGCGCGAGCGACTGGAGCTCCTTGATGAGCACCTTGAACGATTCCGGAACGCCCGGTTCCATCACGTTCTCGCCCTTGACGATCGCTTCGTAGGTCTTCACGCGGCCGACGACGTCGTCGGATTTGACCGTGAGCAGCTCTTGCAGCGTGTACGCCGCGCCGTAGGCTTCCAGCGCCCAGACTTCCATTTCGCCGAAGCGCTGGCCGCCGAACTGCGCCTTACCGCCGAGCGGCTGCTGCGTGATCATCGAGTACGGACCCGTCGAACGCGCGTGAATCTTGTCGTCGACCAAGTGCGCCAGCTTGAGCATGTAGATCAAGCCGACCGTGATCGGACGCGAGAAACGCTCGCCCGTGCGGCCGTCGCGCAGCCACGTCTTGCCGTCGGCCGGCAAACCCGCGTCCTGCAGCCACTCCGCGATGTCTTCGGCGTGCGCGCCGTCGAAGACCGGCGTGGCGACGCTCATGCCCAGCATGCGCGCGGCCCAGCCGAGATGGGTCTCCATGATCTGCCCGAGGTTCATGCGCGAGGGCACGCCCAGCGGGTTGAGCACGATGTCGACCGGCGAACCGTCTTCCAGATACGGCATGTCCTCTTCGGGGAGGACCTTGGCGATGACGCCCTTGTTGCCGTGGCGGCCGGCCATCTTGTCGCCCTGCAGAATCTTGCGCTTCTGCGCGACGTAGACGCGCACGAGGTGGTTCACGCCGGGCGACAGTTCGTCGCCGTTTTCGCGCGAGAACACCTTGACGTCGATGATTTTGCCCTTTTCGCCGTGCGGCACTTTCAGGCTGGTGTCGCGCACTTCGCGCGACTTCTCGCCGAAGATGGCGCGCAGCAGGCGCTCTTCCGCCGTCAGCTCGGTCTCGCCCTTGGGCGTCACCTTGCCGACGAGGATGTCTTCCGGCCGCACTTCTGCGCCGACGCGGATGATGCCGCGCTCGTCGAGATCCTTGAGCGCGTCTTCGCCCACGTTGGGAATGTCGCGCGTGATCTCTTCCGGCCCGAGCTTGGTGTCGCGCGCTTCGCACTCGTACTCTTCGATGTGAATCGAAGTGAAACGATCTTCCTTGACCATGCGCTCGCTGATCAGGATCGCGTCTTCGTAGTTGTAGCCTTCCCACGGCATGAACGCGACGAGCACGTTTTGCCCGAGGGCGAGCTCGCCTTCGTCGGACGAAGGACCGTCGGCCAGCACTTGACCGGCGTCGATGCGATCGCCCAAGCCGACGATCGGCCGCTGGTTGATGCACGTGCCGGCGTTGCTGCGTACGAACTTGAGCAGGTCGTAGCTCTTCTCGACGCCCTCGCCGTTGCGTACGACGATGCCCTTGGCATCGACCGACGACACGACGCCGCCTTCGTCGGCGACGACCAGGCTGCCCGAATCCTTCGCGGCGCGATACTCCATGCCCGTGCCCACGACCGGCGCGTCCGGACGGAGCAGCGGCACGGCCTGACGCTGCATGTTCGCGCCCATCAGGGCGCGGTTGGCGTCGTCGTGCTCGAGGAACGGGATGAGCGCGGTCGCGACCGAGACGATCTGCTTGGGCGAGACGTCCATGAGCTGCACGCGCTGGGCGGGCTCCTCGATGTACTCCTCGGCGTAACGGCAGACGACGCTGTCGGCCATGATCTTTCCGCCTTGCGGATCGACCGGCGTGTTGGCCTGCGCGATGATGTATTCGTCTTCGCGATCGGCGGTGAGATAGACGATCTCGTCGGTCACGATGCCGTCGCGCACCACGCGGTAGGGCGTCTCGATGAAGCCGAAGCGGTTCACGCGGCCGTACGTCGCGAGCGAACCGATCAAGCCGATGTTCGGGCCTTCCGGCGTTTCGATCGGGCAGATGCGGCCGTAATGCGAGTGATGGACGTCGCGAACTTCGAAGCCGGCGCGCTCGCGCGAGAGACCGCCCGGCCCGAGGGCCGAAAGGCGGCGCTTGTGCGTGAGCTCGGCGAGCGAGTTCGTCTGGTCCATGAACTGCGAGAGCTGGCTAGATCCGAAGAACTCTTTGATCGCGGCCACGACGGGGCGGATGTTGATGAGCGCCTGCGGCGTCACCGTTTCGATATCCTGAACCGTCATGCGCTCGCGCACGACGCGCTCGAGGCGCAGCAATCCGACGCGGAACTGGTTTTGCAGCAGTTCGCCGACGGAACGGACGCGACGGTTGCCGAGATGGTCGATGTCGTCCTTCGGCACGATGCCGGTCGCGACTTTGATGAGGCGGCGGATCACCGCGATCATGTCGGCGCGCGTCAGGCACTTCGATTCGATCGGCGGCATTTCCAAGCCGGCGTCGCTGTACTCGTCGATGACGACCGACGGGTGCGCCGTGCGATCGTCCACGTCCGGGTTTTCGATGCGGTAGTGGAACTTCGCGTTGAGCTTGTACCGTCCGACGCCGGCGAGATCGTAGCGCTTCTCGTCGAAGAAGAGCGACTCGAGCAGCTTCTCGGCGTTCTCCGCGTTTTCGGGTTCGCCGGGGCGCAGCTTCTTGTAGATCTCCTTGAGCGCGTCCTCGCGGGTCTTGATGTCTTTGTCTTTGTCGATCGAGTTGCGCACGAGCGGGCTGCCGTCGAAGAGCGCGAGGATGGCTTCGTCGGTCTCCCAGTTCAAGCCCAGATCCGGACGCGAGAGCGCGCGGATGAAGGTCGACACGTAGATCTTGCGATTCTTGTCGATCCGTACGCCGATCGTGCCTTCGGTCTCGTCGTTCTTGGTGCCGTTGTCGGTTTCGAACTCGATCCACGCGCCGCGGTTCGGAATGATCGTCGCGTTGAACGTGGGGCGCGAGTTGGTATCGACGTCTTGGCTATAGTAGACGCCGGGCGAGCGCACCAGCTGGCTCACGATCACGCGCTCCGCGCCGTTGATCATGAACGTGCCCTTGTCGGTCATGAGCGGGAAATCGCCCATGAAGATCTCTTGGTCCGGGATGCCTTTGATTTCGCCCGACTCGGCGGTGATGAGGCGGACGCGCACCCGCAGCGGGGCGCTGTAGGTCATGTCGCGTTCGCGGCACTCCTCGATGGTGTACTTGGGCTCGCCCAAGCCGTGCTCGCCGAACTCGAGGATCAAGTTCCCGGTGAAATCCTTGATCGGCGAGATCGAAGCGAAGGCGTCGGCCAGGCCCGCAGTTTTGAACCACTCGAAGCTGGCCTTCTGCAGTTCGATCAAATTGGGAATATCGAGAACGTGCGGAATCTTCGCGAACGTGTGACGCGAACGCTTGGGGCCGGGGTCGGGAGTCGACTCGACCGTGAACGCGCCCGTCGGCATCGGGAACGTCGCCGGCATGGTACGGGAGGCGCCGTTGGACACGGCCGAAGCGGCCGTGCGTTTCGACTTGCCCTTGGTACCCCTCGCCGGGCTCGCACCCGGGGAACTCTTCGCGGGGGACTTCGGAGCGGTCGTTTTCGCCATTACTCTCTTTCTGTTGCTCTTACGGATACGACCCGGGCGCGGGCACGCTAAAAAGACGAAACACGGGCTCCGTCCAACGGAGGTGTCTCGCCCTTCTGCTTGTGGCGGCTGTCAATCGCCCCGGGGCATAGAATGAGAGTTTATCACCGCGTCGCGGGAAGCGTCAAGGAAGCCTTCTAGAACTCCTTCCGGGGGCGGCGGTGCCCGCTTGCCTTGCTACGGCCGGAAAAGGACCTTTCCCGGGCGGCCGGGCGTTTCGGCCGCTTTGAGGGCGGCCTTGGCTTCCGACAAGGGAAACACGGCTCCGGCCGGGAGCGGGAGCTCGCCCGACAAGACCAAGGCAAAGACCCGCCCGATCGCTTGCATGACGTCGGCCGGCGAGGCCTCCTTCATCCACGTCGTCATCCAAAAACCGCGAACGACGGTCTCGCCGAAAATCAAGGCGCCCGGATCGAGCTTGAGCGGCCGTCCGGCCAGGGCGCCGAAAATCACGTGCTCGCCGCGCGGAGCCAAGAGGCGGTTCAGTACGATCGACTGATCGTCGCAGACCGAATCGAGCACCCGGGTCACCTTGCCGTCGCCGACGATCTTGCGGATTTGCTCCGCCCAATCGGCGTCGCCCGTCACCACCACGTGCCGCGCGCCGAAGCCTTCGAGTTCGTCGGCGGCGTCGCGGCGCCGCACGAGGCCGAGCACGTTGACCCCCGCGCTCTGCGCCATGCGCATGAGCATCCGGCCGACCGCGCCGTTGGCCGCATTCTGGATCAGCCACTCGCCCGGCGCGAGCTTGAGCGAATCGAAGAGCACCACCGTCGAGAGCGGCATGGCCAGCAGTTGGGCACCCGCGTCGTCGGAGATCGCTTCGGGCACCGGGGCCAGCGCCGACGCCGGTGCGAGCGCGTACTGCGCCCACGCACCCGGAGCCATCGTGGCGACGCGCGTTCCCTGCGCCAGCGTGACGCCCTCGCCGACGGCGTCGACGACGCCGAGCATCTCGCTGCCGCCGGTTGCGGGCAGCTTCGGCTTGACGCCGTACGTGCCCCGAATCGTCGCCAAATCGTGATTGTGAATCGGCGAACGCACCATGCGCAGACGAACGTATCCTTGCGGGACCTCGGGAACGGGAACGTCGGTCGGTTCGACGACGTCGACGGGCTCGCCGGTACGCTGATACTGCAGGGCGTTCATAGCCGCGGCCTTCGACCCCGCGACGCGCGGCCCTGTCGCGTTTACAGGGCGAACGGCACGACCGCGGCCACGTCGCTGCGCTCGCCGCCGATCGCTTCGCTGCCGAGCACGCGCGCGCTGGCGCCATCGGCCAACAGCGTGCCCGCAATCGTATCGCAGGCGATGCGCGGAAAGATGCAGCGCCAGCTTCCCAGCGCGGTGAGCACGTTGCGCACCGGCGCGTCTTCCATCGTGCTGCCGAGATCGTACTCGTTGCGGCTCCAATCGCGGCGGGGCGCGCCGAAGGGCTGGAGCTTGCGGCGCAGATCGCGCGCGACGCGGTGGAGCGGCCCGTAGCGATCGGCGGCCGTCTTGCGCAGCGTTCGCAGCGCGGCGAAGAGCGCGCGATTCGAATCTTGCGAGCAGTTGTTCGCCGCGCCGACGTAGGTTCCGCCGGTCCCGTCGCCGATGCGATAGCGAGCGGTCATCACTTCGAGCTGCAGCGTCAGCGCGTCGAGCGCGCCGCGCACGAACGCGTCGTGCCGCAGCGCGACGTCGCACACCGGCCGCAATCCCGCCCAGCCGAACTGCCGGTCGCCCATGTAGCGCGACCAGTGCAGCGCCCCGGCGATCAGCCCGTCGGTGTTGTGCGTGTACACCTGATAGTACACGATGTCGAAACGCAGCTCGCCGGCGAGCGGATCGTCGACGACGTCGGCCACGCCGTACGCGAAGTGGCCGAAGTACAGCGGGTGCGAGGCCTCCGGCTCCGCGCTGCGACCGCCGATGCCGCCGTAGGTATGCACCAGCAGGCTCGCGTCGCCGGCGCGCCACGGCATCGAATCGAGCCGCACCGCGACGTGCGCGTTCGGGCCGCGCGCGATCTCGCGCCAGGCGTCGCGGCGCACGTACCGGTAGGGCGACTCGCCTTCGATCCTCCGTGCGGCGCCGTCGGCGCGCAGCAGCGCGCGCGGCGCCAGCGATCTCACCACGAACGTGCCCGCCGCGTCGCACGCGCCGTAGACGTACCAGCCGTCGCGATTGAGGTCGCCGCGCTCGATCCCGTCGCTCACCGACGTCGGGCGCCCGCCCGCGTCGTCGACGCAAGGCGGCATGCGCACCACGCTGCGCCCAGCGTCGAAACCCCCGCTCTCGGCGTTGAAGTGCGCGACCGCAAACGCGTCGTCGCCGGCTTCGGCAGCGCGCCCGAGAAAGCGCACCAAGCCGTACCACGCGCCGGTAATCTGCACCGGCTGCCGCTCGACGCGCAGCACCGGGCCGCCGGCCGCGTCCTTCACGTCGACGGCACCGGCGAGGCGAACCTCGACGTCGTCGGTGGGATGCGACCCGGCCAGCGATTCGAGCGGATCGACCAGGCGCCAGCGATCGACGCGCACCGGATGCACCAGGCCGCCGTAGGTGCTGCTGTAGTCGGCCTGCGCGCTGAAGGCGACGTCGCGGCGCGTCGCGCGCAACGCGTCGCGAACGCGCGGCAGATCCTCGTTCCACACCAGCTTGACGCGAGTGCCCTTCAACGCCGCATACGCCTCGGGGGCGTGGCGCACTTCGAACCAGACGCCGCCGAACCGCGCGTCGCGCTGCGGAAGCACCAGCCTTCCGGTCCACTCGCCGGCCGGGCGATAGAGGCGCGCGTCGGGTTCGGGCGCCGGCGGGTAAAACTCCGGCCGGTTCCACGGCGCGGCGACGTAGCGCTCGTAGTTGGAAACCTTCTTGCGCAACTGCGGGTCGACGGCCACCACGCGATCGGCCAGAATCGCGCCGATGAAATCGAGCGTCTGCCGCAGGTTCGTGCGACCGTCCGGCAGCGTCGCCTTCGGATCGAGCATGCCGCCCGGCACCTGGTGGCCGACCGGGCCGAGCGAGAGCGGCGTGAGCCGGCCGAGCCGGCGCGCGCGATTCCAGTTCGAAAGCACCGCGATCTTCCAGCGCGACGGAAACATGATCGGGCCGATCGGCTCGATGCGATCCTTTTTGCCGACGAGATGGTAGAGATGCTCGAGCTCCAGAATCGGATCGTCGCCGCTGATCACCCCGCCCAGCGAGATCACGTCGATCGGCGCGTCGATAGCCCGCTTCAAGAACGAGGCCGAGCCGCACGACATCTGGCCGCCGCCGCTGTAGCCGATCAGCGTCACCGGAACGCCGCTGTGCGGGCGATAGCCGTTGGCGATCAGCGAGCGGTAGAGCACGCGAGCGACGCCGTAGTTGTACATCGGCCCGTACCGCCGGTCGGCGGAGACCGCGACGATCGTCACGTTGCGCAGATTGATGAACATGCCGAAGATCGAGTCGAGGTTTCGCAGGCGCAAGGCTTCCACGAGCTTCCAAAAGCGCGAAAAGAGCGGATCGTCTTCCAGCGGCCGGTTCATCACCGAGTAGCCCATGACGCCGCGTATCAGCCGCACGCCGCGCGGAAGCTCGGGCGCCAACGCGTCCAAAAACGTCTCGATGTCCGGCGTGTATTGCGAACTCGACTGCGCGATCCCATCGAGATAGACCACGTAGCGCGAAACGTCGCCGGCATCGCCTTCGCCGGAAGGCGCGAGATCGGGCGCCGCGTCGATGCCGTCGCCGTACCAGCCCGCCCACCAGCCCAGCGTCTCCATCGGCGCCATGAACGCGGCGACGACGATAGCGATCACGCCCAGCCAGAGCAGATCGAGCGGAAGCTGCACCACCGCCGGCAAGCGATCTTGCCAGCCGAACATCGCTTGGCGCACCGGATCGAGCGCCAGCGCGACGGCGAACGCGAGCGCCGCGACGCCGATCAATCCGAGCGCCGCTTTCCATGCGTTCGGATGCGACGGTACCGGCCGTTCCACGCTTACCGGCGCGCGCTCGCTCTCCCGCGCGTCGGCGCCGGCTTCGACGCGGCCCACGATCAGGCTCTCGTCGTCGACGAGACGCACGCCGGCGACCGCGTCGAGCAACCGCGTGCCGATCTGCGCGATCGGCTTACCGAAGCTCTGCTGCGCCAGCACCATGACGACCCACCCCAGCGCGACGTAGGTCGCCGCGTGAACGTAGGTCGTCGCGCCGATCGTCGCGACGGCGACGATCATCGCCAGCAAATGCCAGACGCGCAGCAGGCGCAGGATGCCCGGGCCGAGGTACGGCATCGCGCCGAGAAACGAAAAGAGCAGCGGAGCGTAGCTCAGCGCCAGCGCGACCGCCAGTTCGCGCAAGAGCAAGTGGGGCGTGCCCGGAAGGCGACAGACGGCCCACGTGCTGAGCACGAGAAAAACGTAGCCGAAGGCGAAGAGCAGCGCGTCGATCGCCCAGCTGAAAAAGAAGCGCGCGGGCTTGACGCGATTGGCGAAGAGCACGATGCTCTGCGCGATCGCCTCGCTGAAGCCCGCCAGGAGCACGATCGACAAGCCCACGACGACGGCGCCGGTCGATGCGCGGGAGGCTTGGGCGAACGCCGACGACTGCAGGTAGAAGACGCCGCCGAGCGTGCTCCACAAATCCGGCAGGTAGAGGGTGACGTTGACCACGCGGCGGCGTTCGGCGAAACGCGCGCCGCCTCCGCCAGGTCGCGCGGAGCGCAGCAATGAAAGCTGCGGGCGTGCGGCGCATCACCGGCTTTTTCGTACGGGCGTTCGAGTCGGCCGTTCCGGATCCGTACGTCTTCGCCGCCGGTCTCACGCTACTGACGGCGGCGCTGGCTTTTGCGCTCGCGCCGCATCGCGATGCGGCCGCGGTCTTGAGCGCGTGGTACAAGGGCATCTTCGATATTCTCGCCTTCGCGCTGCAGATGATTCTCGTACTCGTCACCGGGTACGCGCTCGCGTCCAGCAAGCCGGTGACGCGGGCGCTGGAGTGGCTGGCGAGCCTGCCCCGCTCGCCCAAGGCGGCCGTCGCGATGACGTTCCTCGCCAGCGCGACCGCGTGCTGGCTCAACTGGGGGTTCGGCCTGGTCGTTGCGGGGTTGCTGGCGCGAACGATCGCGCGGCGCATGCGGGTCGATTTTGGGTGGCTGGTCGCGGCCGCGTATGCCGGCTTCGTGGTGTGGGCCAGCGGGCTTTCGAGTTCGATCGCGCTCGCCCAAGCGACGCCCGGCAGCAAGCTGAATATCGTGCAAAGCCTTACCGGCACCGTGCTGCCGCTGCGCGAGACGGTCTTCGCGCCGTTCAATCTCGTGCCGGTCGCCGTTCTGTTCGTCGTGCTGCCGTGGCTGCTCGCCGCCCTAGGCCCGCGCGAGCAAGACGTCGTTCCCGGAACCGTGCCGGAGGCCGAACCGCCGGCAACCGACGCGCGGCCGGTGACGTTCGCGCGGCGGCTCGAGCGCGCGTGGCCGCTCAATGCGGCGATCGTCGCCGGCGGCGCCGCCTACGTCGCGATCGCGTGGCGCACCGGGGGCTTCGCGCTCGATATCGACGCGGTGATCTTCATCTTCTTCCTGCTCGGTTTGGCGCTGCACGGAACGCCGATCGCGTACGTGCGCGCGGTCGACGGCGCGGCGCGCGTCACCGGGCCGCTCTTGATTCAGTACCCGCTCTACGGCGGCATCATGGGCATCATGACCGGCACGGGATTGGCCGGCGTGATCGCCGCATGGTTCCTCACGTTTTCGACGGCCTCGACGCTGCCGTTCTGGAGTTACGTCTGCAGCATTCTCATCTCGCTGTTCGTGCCCAGCGGCGGCGGCCATTGGGCGGTGCAGGGTCCCTTCGTCGTGCCCGCGGCGGCGAAGCTCGGCGCCTCGCAGGCGGCGACCGCCATGGCCGTCGCCGCCGGCGAACAAGTCGCCAACATGATTCAGCCGTTCTGGGCGCTGCCGGTGCTGGCGATCGCCGGCGTCGGCCTGCAGCGCGTCATGGCCTTCACCGTCGTCGTGTTCTTCGTCGCCTTCGCAGCCTTCGGCGCGAGCTTGCTGTTCTTGGTTCCGAGGCCCGCATGAGCGACCTCGAACTGCTGCTCGTGCGTCACGGTCACGTCGAAGGCATCGCGCCGGAACGCTTTCGCGGGCGCACCGACGTGCCGCTGACCGCGCAAGGCGAGGCCGACGCTGCGGCGGCGGCGCAGACGATCGCGGGTGCGTGGCGCCCGTCGGCGATCTATACGAGCCCCATGCGGCGATGCGTCGTCACCGGCTCGGCGATCGCGCGCGCTTGCGCGGTCGCACCGAAAGTCCTCGACGCGCTGGTCGATATTTCGTACGGCAGCTGGCAGTGGAAAACGCCGGCCGAGGTGCGCGCCATCGATGCAGCCTTGCTCGAACGATGGTACGCGGCGCCCGAACTCGTGCGCTTCCCGACCGGCGAGTCGCTGCAAGACGTCGCCGTGCGCGCCGCCGACGCGCTGCGCTTCGCCATGCAGTATCATGCCGGGCAAACCGTGGTCATGGTAACCCACGATACCGTGATTCGCGTTTTGCTGCTCCAGCTGCTGGAGATGCCGCTGCGAGGCTTCTGGCGCTTCTCGCCGTCACCGGGCGGCGTGACCCACCTCCGGCAGACGCCATCCGGCGCGATCCTGCTGCGGTTAGGCTGAGCGCGTATATGCGGTACGACGTCGCGGTCGTCGGCTTGGGCAGCATGGGAGCGGCGGCGGCCGCGCATTTGGCCGGCCGCGGCGCTCGGACCGTCGGGATCGAACGCTTCGCGCGGCTTCACGATCAGGGCGCGTCGACCGGCGAAACCCGCATGATTCGCAAAGCCTACTTCGAGGATCCCGCCTACGTGCCGCTGTTGCGACGCGCCTACGAGCTGTGGCGCGCGCTGGAGCGCCGGGAAAGCGGCAATGCCAGTGGGCAATTCGACACGACTGCCGCCCCGCCAGACCCGGAAGCTCTCCCAATACAGTCGGGCCGACGAGGTGGCAGTGCCGGTCACCCAATAGAGCATCACGTTGTCGAGGAGTTCGTCCTGGGTCAGCGCGTCTTCGGGATGCCACGTTGCAATCGGTCCAGGCCCAGAACTTTTCATAGATCCAGGCGGCTTGGCCCACCCGGCAAATCGACCAGACCATAACCCAGGGACTGTGGCCGGGTGGATTGTTGCTTGGAATAGCCGGTGCCCCCTTTTGGTGGTAGGCCAGGCCGGCGAGGGTCGCCTTTTCCTGCTCGGTCAGGTTCGCTCGCTTTCCCGGAAATGCACCGATCGGCATGTTCAGATGGATCGCCGCGCATGGCTGTCGCCGGCACGCCGATGGGCAGCTGCGTTGTCACCGCCGAACCCCAGTCACCGCCCTGGGCCCCCCAGCGCCCATAGCCGAGGCGCTGCATCAGCGGCTCCCAGGCCCGGCGACTGCTCGACGCCCCAGCCGGTCGGCGGGCTTGTCGGAAAAGCCGTAGCCGGGAAGGGACGGGGAGACGACATGGAAGGCGTCTTCGGCGCGTCCGGACGACGGATTGGTCAGCGGCTCAATCACCTTGTGGAACTCCACAATTGAGCCGGGCCAGCCATGTGTGATCACCAACGGGAAGGCGTCCTCGTGCGGTGAGCGCTGGTGGATGAAATGAATGTCCAATCCGTCGATTTCGGTGACGAACTGGTCGAAGCGGTTGAGCGCGGCCTCACGCGATCGCCAGTCGTAATCGTTGGCCCAGTACTCGGCCAGCTGTCGGGTGTATTCCAGCGGAATGCCTTGGCTGCAGGTCGTTCCACGCATTCGGCCTCTGGCCATCGGGTGCGCGCAAGACGTGCTCGCAGATCGTCAAGAACGTCGTCGGGAACGTCGATTCAAAACGGCTTCACGCATTCATAGTGCCGCCCGGTGCGAACCCGGCCACCGCCGCCCCGACTCTAGCGGCCACCCCGGCGTGAGCTGGCCGGTAGCGAGTCACCACTGATCGTCGTCGAGATTCCCGGCAGGGCCCCCTGGCGAGCTCGCGGCGTCGCTGACTGGCCGATCCGTCGCTTCCGGATCGGCTTCCAGAGACCTCGTCGAGCAGTTCGCGCATATCAGCGCGCAGCGCATCCACCGCGGCATAAAGATCGGCCTTGGTCGCCGGTTGCTGGTCGGCCGACAACGGCCCGACCGACGGGGCGGTATGTCCCGCACTGGCGCCCTGGAAACCGGGTAGCTCGCCCACGCCCCAAGACAATGCCATACCCAGCTCAATGGCGCCTGCTGGCCGCTGAGCCCGAGTACTACGACGCTGTCATGAGTACTTGCGAACGAACTCGTCCTCGCCGAACGTGCTCGTGTGCTGCCGGCCGATGTCGTCGCGGCCAAAAATGTCCACCGCCGTGGAGATGTTTGCGGTCCACTGATCATCTTGACGGTGAGACGCGATTTCAAGGGCTTCAGCGTCCCGATGATGTCGCCGACCCGGATTTTCGACGGATGATACCGGGGCAAGTCCCACCAGTCTTGTATGCCCATGACCCACCATCTTCCCGCGTTGTAATAGCCAGGCTACTCGGCGACCCGCATCCTTCGCCGACGCGGTGTAGTTGCCGAGCGCCGCCGTCGCCAGCACTAGCGACCCCGAGATCACAATTGAGAGCCCACACTCGGGTCGTCAGCGAACCGCGATGCTGGTGGCGTAGCGTTAAGTATGAGCCGTTTCGTTGTCGGCGGTGGTCGCTGGCCGATTCGGCGCAGATGACCCCACGGGCGATGTGATTCCTCCGTTTGCTATGCGCCCGCGGGCAGACGATGCCAACCGTGAAGGAACTCTCCGTGGATTGTGCGGCCCCAGCTACGGCGCGACATTGTTTCCTGCGGAACCGGCGGTATCTCCCGTGACTCGCCCACTGAGAAGCCGTGGCTCAACCAATCCCGTCCGGGTATCCGTGGCTCGCGAGCTCGGCCAAGATATCGACGGCGCGTGGTGGCCGCGCGCAGACCGCATCACCAATGAATTGCCGAACCTCGTCGCTGTGCTGACCCCCCTGCTCGGAGAAATCACCTCCATCAACGTCAACTGGTCACCGCTGCAACGACCACCCAACTTCAACTGGCCGGGATGGGAACACAAACACCAGCACGTAATGACCATCACCGGCACGCATGCGTGCGCCAAGCTGCTGATCGTCTCGTACACGACCCACAGCGGGCTCGCCATCATGGTGCTGCGCTGCGCCGCCAACCTACCCGTTCAGGCCGGCGACCGTGACAAGCCCGTATTCCAGACCGCAGGCGCGATCGTGCGAGCTGCCTTCCAACAACAGCGGGCCTTGGAGCTGCTCTGATCCGGCGGTGCGCAGTGCGCACTCGGCCATCGCAAAATTATTGCGCAGCAACAGGTTTCGTCAATAGGAACGACTGCGGCAGGCGCCGGGCGGGGACACCAGCCAGCATGCCGATGT